>CAWHLH010000009.1:0-483784 GCA_963830105.1 uncultured Gammaproteobacteria bacterium
CTGCAAGTGGGTGAGCGGCTCAGCCATGGCCCCAATGCTCCAGCGCCTGTTGCGCGCCTTCGTACTCCGCTTCCGAGACGCCGAACAAGCCGGGTGCGCTCAGCGCGTCGGCGAGCCCGTGCAGCGCACCGCGCACCGGACCGCGCAGCACCTCTTGCTCGACAGCCTCGTACTGGCGCTGTTTCAGGCGACTGGCGACCTGCGTCATGTAGGTGCCCAGAGCGCCTTCGGTCAGCAGGGAAGTGAGCGATACCATGGCCGGTGCGAACAGCAAATCGTTCAGCCCCAGACCGGCGGTCTTGACGGCCAGCGCGACGGCCGCCGCGTCGGCGGTGACGCGCGCCGCCCGCAAGGTGTTGAGCAATGCCGGCCTGTCCTGAAGGCGCTGGTACAGCTCCTGAGCGGCCGCCTGCACTTGGGGCTGAAAAGCCGCATGATACCGGTGCACCGCCTCCGCGAAACGCCGGTCAAGATCGGCATCGCATTGCGCAAGACGTTCGCTGATCGCCTGCCAGAAGGCGGCGCCCGCTGCGTCGGGTGCGCTGTGCCGCAGGGCGTCCCGCGCCAGCGTCACCCGCAACGCCTCCAACAGGTCCCGTAAGACCCGTTCTTCGCCCGGCAGGTCATGCACGGACTGACCCTTGACGCGCCGTCCCAAGGCCCGCGCTCCACGGGCGTTGAACAGCTGCCGCGCCGGCCAGGTGAGCGCATGACGCAAGCGCGTGAGGGCGCGCGCGAAACCGGGTAGCTCGAGCAGCGTGAGCAACTCCAGCACGGCGCGGCGGAAGGTGTCGAAACGTTGCGGGTGATCCAGGAATTCCTCCCGGTAGGCGCTGAGAACCTGTTCGATCCCCGCGTCGACGGCCTGCCGCCAGGAGCGGGCCGCGGCCAGCTCGCCGACCACCGGCGTGGTCCACTGCGTCCAGTGACACTGCAGCAGGCGCCTGACGCCGGCGGCGCGACCGGCCCGGTCGACGCCGGCCAGTGCGCGGACCACCGCCTCGTGCAGCTGGGCCACCGCGGCCGCACGGGCGGCGCCGGTCAGAGCGGCAATAGCGGGATCATGGGGAAGTGTCACCACTTCCACGGGCGTTTCGCGCCCGGCCGTCTCGTCAAGGCGCTGGCGCAGCGCCTGCTGGATCGGCGCCCGCGCGTCCTCGGTGATCTTGTTCAGACACACCACCAGCGGGCGTTGGAGGGGTTGCAGCAGCTGCAGACTGTTCCACACCGACAGATCGGCATACTTTTCCTTGCTCACCACCAGCACCAGCACGTCGGCCAGCGCGGCAGTTTCCAGCACGCCGCGCTGATAGCTGTGGGCCTTCAGGGAATCAAAGTCCGGCGTGTCCCATATCACTGCCGGCTGGCCGATGGCGGCGTCGCCGGCCACCACGGTGAATCCATAGCAATCCAGCCGTTCGCGGGACCGGTCCTGCTCCGGGCAACGCGACCAGCCGGCGAAGAAAGGTTCCAGCCAGGTCGGTTCCGCCTGCCCGACACCGGCGGCGAAGCCATGGGGGTGCACCGTGAAGCCCGCCAACGGGCTGACCGCGGCCATGGACTGGCCGAGCAGCAGGTTGACCACCGTGCTCTTGCCCACCTGGGTCGGCCCCATCACCACCACCTGCAGCGGACGCGCGGCCCACCGCGCCGGTTCCTGCAGGTCCCGCAGCGCGGTGTCCGCCAGGCGCAGTTCGGCAAGCCGCTGTGCGCGGGCACCCTGAGCGTCATGGTCGGCAGCGTTCTGGTAACCGCGCAGCAGTAGGCCCATGACCCGGGCGAGCACCTGGGCGGGGCCCGCCGAAGCCGGCGTCGGGGCGGCTGTTGAGTGGTCGTGATTCACAGTCCCATTGTGCCCTATGCCGGCGTGCGCGTCAGTGCGCGCGCCTGTGTAAGGGTCTGTAAAGGCGATAGCGCCGCAACGGGGGTTGTACTAACTTAGCGGTATCAACAAGGGAGAAACAGCCAATGAGAAGATCATTGAAGCCGAAGGCAGCTGCCAGGACAGCATTCGTGAACGGACTGATTGCGGCGACGGTGGCACTCGCTCCATTGCCGGCCATCGCCCAACCGCCGGGCCGCCATGAAGCGCAGCAAAGCGACCGCCACGACATGCAGCGCCAGCGCCCGGGCGCGCAACAGCAACGCCAGCGCACCGAGCGCAACCGCTACGAATGGCGCCGGAACCGCTACGTGGTCGCCCGCCCCCCGGCCGCCCCCATCAAATCGCTGCCCCGCGGCCATGTCACCGTACGTATCGGCGACCGGCATTACTACGAACACGGCGGCCGCTACTACGTCCAACGACCCACCGGCTTCGTGCTGGTGGCTCCGCCCATCGGCGTCGTGATGGCCACCCTGCCCATCGGCGCAATTTCCCTCCACATCGGCGGCGTGGGGTATTTTCTCGCCGGGGGTGTGTACTACCGGCATGCGCCGCAGGGCTACGTGGTGGTCACGGCGCCCCAACCGGCACCGCATATGGTCGTTACCGGCGCCCAGCGGGTGGTGGTGCAGGCTGCAATGCTGAACGTGCGTTCCGGGCCCGGCATGGACTTCACCGTGGTGGCGCGCGCCGAGCAGGGCGTCAGCCTGCCGGTGTTTGGCGATGCGCCCGGCTGGTACTACGTGCGACTGCCCGATGGAATGTACGGCTGGGTGATGGCGCAGTTCACCATCCCGGTGCACGTGGGGCCCGAGGGCTGACCGGCGCAGCAGGACTTCGCACAACAACGCCTCACCGCTGCGCGCCACCGGCGCGGAGCCGGTGAGGCTTCGTGAATCTTTATTCGTCCGCCCCTGCGGATGCCCCGCCGGGCTGAGCGGGCAATCGCGTTCCGTACCGGCAGAACGGTCCGTCCACGCCGAACCAAGCGGCGCCTTCAGGAGTCACCGGCCCCGACTGCGGACTGCTCCCGATAGCCGAGCCGCGCGGAGATGTCCCGGCCCGCCGCGACCACCCGGGGAACCCAGTCGTCGCGACGCCGGTCCATCGGCGCCGACACGGACAGGCCCGCCACCGCAGTACCGTCCCCGTCTCGGACCAGCACACCGATACACCCCACGCCCAGTTCGGCCTCCTCATTGTCGAAGGCGTAACCCAGCCCGTGGCAGTGCTGCACTTCCGCGATCAACCGCTCGGGATCGACGATGGTGTTGGGGGTGAAGCGGGACAGGTGGGTGCGCCCCGCGTAGGCCCGGCACGCCTCGGCGGGCAGTTCCCCCAGAATCAGCTTGCCGACGGCGGTTACATGCAGCGGCGCGCGGCTGCCGATCACCTGCTCCACCCGCATGATGCGGTTGGCGACCGTGGAGCGGGCAACGTACACCACATCGTCCCCTTCGCGAACGGTCAGGTTCACGGTCTCGCCGACCTCGTCACGCAGGGCATCCATGACCGGGCGCGCCACCTGCTCCAGGGTGGCATCGCCGCGCCGTCGGCCGCCCAACTGGATCAGCTTGTAGCCCAGCCGGTAGCGGCCCCGGGCATCCCGTTCCACGAGGCCCTCGATCGCCAGCGCCGCCAGAATGCGGTGGGCTGTGGACGGGTGCAGTTCCGTGTCGGCGGACAGCACCTTGAGGCTCACGGGCTCATCGTAGGCAGCCAGCGCATCGAACAGCCGGGCCACCCGCCCGATGAGCTGCACGGCATTTCCAGGTTTGGTTTTCATTTTTTCATAATATGAAATCGATACCGTCTTGTAAAATACTCACGAGACTCTTACGGTGGATAGCACGCTCGCCGCTTTCCCTGTGCGGCCAGGAGGTGTCCCATGAACACAGCCCCGAACGCCCACGAATCGTCCGCCCCCGCCTTCACCGCGGGCATCCAGCACTTCGGTGCGCCCTGGCCCGGCGCCCGGGACTGCGCCCAGCCGGTCATCGGCCCCGGCCAGGTTGCCATCGCCGATCCCGGCGACCCCGCCGCGGTGCACCAGACCCTGCTGGCCGCCGATGCGCTACGCTACCTGACCCTGCAGGTCACCGGCACCAAGGCCTCGGGGCATCCCGGGGGCTTCGCCAGCAGCGCCGAGGCATACGCCGCACTGGTCATGCTGGGGCACACCAACATCGTGACCGAGGTGGGCCACCATGCCCCCGGCTTCTACAGCGCCATGTTCCTGGACCGCTCCCTGGAAGCCATGGGCATCCACACGGTGTCCGAGCTGGGCGAACGTTTCCGCGAGCGAGGCGGTCTGCTGGGTCACCTGTCCGGCGCCATTCCCGGCATCCTGTCCCCGGCCGGCCCCCTGGGCCAGGGCCAGCACTTCGCCATGGCCGGCGCCCTGCTGCATCCCGGCACCCTGTTCCCCTTTACCCTGGGTGACGGGGGCATGGGCGAGCCCTATGTGCTCTCGTCCATGATGCATTTCGCCACCGCCTACCCGCGGGCTTCCAACTTCCTGCCGGTGCTGGTGTGGAACGGCTACAGCCAGGAACACCACTCCATGGTGTCCACCATGAGCAACGAGCAGATGGTGGCCTATTGGAAGGGCCACGGATTCAAGGAAGTGATCCTGGTGGACGCGAAGGACTTCGACGACGGCGATCAGGCGGGGCCGTACGTGGACAGCGCGCGCTTTTCCTTCCAGCGTCGCCTCGAGTTTGCCGGCGCCGTGCTGGCCGGTGTGGACCGGGCCGCCCGCTCGGCCCTGGGCGGCACCCTCACGGCGTTCATCATCAAGCAGATGAAGGGCGCCGGCGTGCACACCACCGGTTCCAAGTCCCACAACCTGCACCCCGCCGACACCCTGGACAAACCCCACATGGTGGAAGCGCTCAAAACCCGCGCCCTGGCCCCCGAGGCCTGGGCGCTGGTGCGCACCAACTTCGAGCGTGCCGGCGGCGGCCCGGCGGCGCAGACCTCGGTCACCGAATCGGTGCTGGAACTGGCACCTCTGGACGCGCTGCCGGTCACCAACTTCCCGGTGGGAGGCGACCGCCAGGTGCCGTCCACCGCCATGGGCGCGCTGGCGGCGGCGGTGGGACGCCAGGATCCGCGCTTCGTGGTGACCAACGCGGACGGCAACGAAGCCTCCGGCATGGCCAACATCAATCAGGCCCTGCAGATCCGCCATCCCACCGAGGATGCGCTGTACCACCAGGGACCGGGCGGACAGGTCTACGAGCCCCTCAGCGAGGACGCCTGCGCGGGCCTCGCCGCGGGGCTGGCGCTGTTCGGCGCACGGTCCCTGTGGCTGTCCTATGAAAGCTTCGCCATCAACGGCATGCCCATCGTGCAGACGGTGACCCAGGCCATGGCCGAGCTGCGCCGCAAAACGCCGTCCGTGGTCTGCATGTTCACGGCCGGCGCCCTGGAACAGGGCCGCAACGGCTGGACCCATCAGCGCCCGGAGATCGAAAACTATTTCGCGGCCATGATGCGCAACGGCAACTTCTATCCGCTGTTTCCCTGCGACGCCAACATGATCCAGGCGGCCTTTGAATGGGCCGTCAACAGCCGCAACAAGGGCGTCGCCATCATCGGCTCCAAGAGTCCCCTGCCGGTGTATACCAGCATCGCGCAGAGCCGCGACGCCCTGGAGCACGGGGCTGTCACGCTCTACCAGAGCGCAGCCGGCACCGGACCCACGGTGGTGTTCGCCGTCACCGGCGACATGGTGCTGCTGCCTGTGTTCGAAGCCAGGGACCGCCTCGAGCAGGCCGGCTACGGCGTGCGCATCAACGCCGTCGTCAATCCGCGCCGGCTCTACCGGCCCGAGGACGTGGCCTGGGATACGGTCGCCGAGCCGGATGGCGTCTTCATGGAAGACGCGCGCTTCCATGAGCTGTTCGATGCCGATCTGCTGGTGGGCGTCAGCGGTGGCCCCGGCGGGCCGCTGGAGCCGGTGCTGCTGCGCAGCCGCGCCGCCCATCGGGATCTGCTGACCTGGAAGCGCGGGGAGACTACGGCGTCGGCCGCGGAGGTGATGGCCTACAACGGCCTGAGCGCCGACGATATCGTCGCCCGCGTCGAGCGCCACCTGGGAGCGTAGCGGTGAACGACGTCAAAATCGTCGTGCTGGACGACGATCCCACCGGGTCCCAGACAGTGCACAGCTGCCTGCTGCTGACCCGGTGGGACGTGGACACGCTCGCCGACGCCATCGAGGATGACTCGCCCCTGGCCTTCGTTCTGACCAATACCCGCAGCATGGACGCCGCCCAGGCCGCAGCGACCACCCGTGAGGTGTGCCGCAATCTGCATGCCGTGCTGGCGGCAAGACCGGGCCTGAACGTGATCCTGGTCAGCCGCTCGGACTCCACCCTGCGCGGCCACTATCCGCTGGAAACCGACATCATCGCGCAGGAACTGGGACCGTTCGATGCCCACTTCCTGGTGCCGGCGTTCTTCGAAGGCGGCCGTGTCACCCGTGACAGCGTCCACTACCTGATACGCGGCGGGCGCGAGATGCCTGTGCACGAGACCGAGTTCGCGAAGGACTCGGTGTTCGGTTATGCCCACAGCTACCTGCCCGCCTACGTGGAAGAAAAAACCGCAGGGCGCATACCGGCCGAGCGGGTCGAGCGCTTCCTGCTGGCCGATGTCCGGGGCGACAGCCGGGAGCGCCTGATGGGCCTGCACAACAACACCTGCTGCGTCGTGGATGCCGAACGCCAGGCGGACCTGGACCGCTTCTGCGAACAGGTCAAGACCGCCGCCGCCCAGGGCAAGCGTTTCCTGTTCCGCAGCGCCGCCAGTCTGCTCACCTCGCTGGCCGGCCTGCCGCCCCAGCCGGTGCCGGCCGAGGCCATGGCCCGCTATGTACGGGATGGCCGGCCGGGTGCGGTCATCGTCGGCTCCCATGTGCCCACCACCACCCGCCAGCTCATGGAACTGCTGGCCATGCCGGGCACCACCGCCATCGAAGTGAAGGTGGACCAGCTCGGCGCCGAGCACGAGACCGTGCTGGCATCCGTACTCGCCCAGGTGGCGGCGGCACAGCGCCTGGGCAACACACCCGTGGTCTACACCTCCCGGACGGAGAAGCAGTTTGCCTCGGGCAATGAGCGACTGGCATTCGGGAAGACAATTTCCGGATTTTTCAATGCCCTGGTGCAGTCGCTGCCGCCCGATCTGGGGTTTCTGATCACCAAGGGCGGCATCACCTCCAACGATGCCTTGAGCACCGGCCTGGCCCTGACCAGCTGCCGGGTGCTCGGACAGATCCTGCCGGGAGTCTCGGTAGTGCGCTGTCCGTCCGACCACCCCCGGTTTCCCCAGCTGCCGGTGGTGATCTTTCCGGGCAACGTCGGCGACGAGCATGCGCTCGCCCTGGCCTACACCCGGCTGCGAAACTTGCCACCACCCGCTTAACATCGCCGGCAACACTGGCCACCCGCTCCCGGGATTGTGAACGCCTGCACACACCCGCAAATCGGCGGGAACCGTTCCCCATCGGATCTGCCTAACGGAAAACCGCCGGTGCCCGATGTGGCGCTCTGACGCCGGTACCATGTACTATTCGGCAGCACGGGATCGACTTGGGACGCGACTCCAGCAGACAGGCCCGGGGCATACCGTCCTTGACTGGCACCGACGGCACTGTGCCGGCAACGACCTCGGCGTTGTTGCCAACTTGCACAATTGCCACGGCTCGTGCCCGGACAGACGGATTATCGTTCCAACCCGCGGGACCCGCGCTCACGCAGCGCATGCTTCGCACAGACACCGTTGCCCTGGCTGTCGCCCGGCGCCGTTCGTCGGGCGAAATGGTCGCTGGACGGTCGCCGACGGGCACGGCACATACCTGCGGTACGCCCCAGCGCGCGGTCCGGAAACGATGAACGACTCGCTTTATGCGCCCACCTCCGCCATCGGCGCGGGCGTCTCCGGCGACTGCGGTCCGCGCCTGCAAGAACCGGTGCCCTACGACCAGGGCATCCACACGCAGCCCGTACACGGTCCCGACAGCACTCAACACCCGCAAACCGAACCTACGGTTCTCAACAGAGGCAACCGCTAGTGATGCACTTTTCAAAGTTTCGCCCACTGCCGGCCGCACTTTCGCTCGCACTGGCACTGGTGCCCGCCGTCCACGCCCAGAGTCCCGCATCCGCGCCGGCACCGGCGATCCCGGTCCCGTCGCCCCCCCAGATTCCGGCCCATGCCTATGTGCTGATGGATTACTCCACCTGGCAGGTGCTGGCCGCCCACAATGCGCACAAGCACGAAGTGCCGGCCAGTCTCACCAAACTGATGGTGGCCTATATCGTGTTCCGCGAGCTGAACGCCGGCCGGATTCACCTCGACGACAAGGTGACCATCAGCAAGAAGGCATGGCGGACCGGCGGTTCGCGCATGTTCCTTCAGGTGGGAACCAAGGTTCCCGTCAACAAGCTCATCGAGGGCATGATCGTGGACTCGGGCAACGATGCGACCGTGACGTTGGCGCAGCACGTTGCCGGAACCACCGGTGCCTTCGTGGAGTTCATGAACTCCACGGCCAAACAGCTCGGAATGAAGGATACCCACTACTCCGACGTGGACGGACTGCCGATCGCCAACCACTACAGCACGCCCTACGATCTGGCGCTGTTGACCCGCGACCTGCTGCGCGATTTCCCCCAGTACTACCACTACTTCAAGCTGGGCCACCTGACCTACAACCACATCACCCAGTACAACCGCAACAAGCTGCTGTGGCGCGACTCATCGGTGGACGGTCTCAAGACCGGCTACACCAAGGCCGCCGGCTACTGCCTGACCGCATCCGCCAAGCGCGGCGACATGCGGTTGATCTCGGTGGTCATGGGCACCGACAGCGAAAACGCGCGGGTGGCGCAAAGCGAAGCGCTGCTGAACTGGGGCTTCCGGTTCTACAAGACACACACCGTGTACCAGGCCGACAAGGCGATCATCCAGGCGAAGGTGTGGAAGGGTGCCAGCGACACCGTATCGCTGGGTCCCGCGCGCGACATCAAGGTCACCGTGGCCCGCGGCCACTACGCGCAGATCAAGCCGGTAGTCAAAGTGGACAAACATATCATGGCACCGATCAAACAGGGCACAAGCTACGGGACCATCACCCTGTCGCTGGACGGCAAAGTGCTGGCCCAGGCCCCGCTCGTCGCTCTGGGCGATATCAAGGAAGGTGCGTGGTGGAAACGGATCGAGGACGACGCACTGCTCTATTTCAAGGGCTGACGCTGACCTGGGCCGAACCTGTACACTGCCGGGGGCTGGACGGCGCATCCCGTCGATCGATTGAGACCGCCAGCAGCCGCCACGGGTGGAACCGGCTGACGTACGCAGCCGGTTCCACCCGTGGCCGGCAAACCCATGGCATCCGCCCGGCGCGCTTATCCGTCCGTCCCGTGCCGGCCTGCGTCCGGGTCCACCGACCCCTTTTCAGGTAAAATCGGCGCCATCAGCGGTTACCCGGCAGCAGCACGATAATGACGCACAAACGCAACGGACCGATATTCATCGTCGGGGCGCCCCGTTCGGGCACGACGCTGCTGCAATACATGCTTCGATCCCATCCGGCGATTTCCCTGCCCACCGGCGAATCGCATTTCATCGTGCCTCTGTACAAGGCTGTGGATGCATTCGGCGATCTGTCCGACATAGAGAACGTGCGGGCCGTGCTGGCGGAAATGTACGGGCGCAGCGCCGATTTTCTGGACACCGATCTGCACGGCATGCGCTTCGAGATCGATTCGCTTGCCCGGGAGCTGCATCAGCAGGGCCGGAGGACCATGAACGGCATCATCTCCGGCTTGTTCGAGAAGAATGCCCGGGGCGAAGGCAAGGCCCGCTGGGGCGACAAGACGCCCTACTACGTGCTGCATATTCCGAAACTGCTGGACTGGTTCCCCGACGCACAGATCATCCATTTGATCCGTGACGGGCGGGATGTCGCCCTGTCCCTTTTCGGCCGGCGGCGGGACTTCGGCACCTACAACACCTATATGGCCGCGCAGTACTGGCAGCCGTACGTGGATGTGGGCCAGCAAACCGGCGCCCCGCTGGGGGACGACGTGTACATGGAGCTGCGATACGAGGATGTCCTGCAGGATCAGGCGGCCGCGTTGAAGAAGATTTGCGAATTCCTCGGCGAAGCCTATACGGACGATTTGATCGAATTCAAGAAGTCCGGGGAGGCCGGCAAGACGCCGCTGCTTCAGAAACCCGTCCAGAAGGACAATGCCGGCAAATGGCGCACCCGCATGAGCCGGTGGCAAGTGCGGGTCTTCGAAAGCGAGGCCGGCGACACACTGGCCAGAAACGGCTACCCGGTCAGGACCAGTTCCCGGCGGCTGCCGCTGCCCGTGCGCGCCGCTTATCGATTGCACGACCGCGCGGCCCGCTGGTGGCACAACCGGTCAACGCCACCAGCGAAGTAACCGCCCCGCCCCGCCCCAACCCGGGGTCAGATCCCAGTTTTCTCTAATATACGGGACGTTGGGCGATGCCATGCCATCGGCGAACCACCGCCGCCGGGCCGAGGATAGACACGCCCTGCGCAGGGATGATGCCGCCAGCCTATAGCCAAAGGGTCAGCACCGTGTGGCGCTGCTGCCCTCAGCGGGCGAGTTCGCACTCCCGCTGCTGGCACGCCGCCGCCCGGGTCCACGGTCGCGCCTGCAGTGGAAACCGCTTTTTGAACAAGTGCGCCCGGTCAGTCGAGGCGGCGTTGCCGTCCGCCTCGATCGCCTACGGCCTGTTCCCGGGATCGAATATTAGCGAAAACTGGGATCTGACCCCCTATTGCACGTCGCCCAAAAGGTGTGCCGGTGGCGATTGCAGCGGCACAGCCGGGTCGTAGACTCCGTAGGTCGTATGATCGCGAATGACATAGGGAAGCTGCAGACCGACATCCACTTGCGGTTGGGCGCGTAGGTGACGCCTGCGGTCACGTAGTGGCTGGTGGTCTTGTGCTCCAGTTCATTGCCGATGGGCACCGCCGAAGCCGTACCGGTACCGTGACGGAGTTGATCCTGGTGGATGTAGTCATATTTGAGATTGACCCGCCAGCCCGCACGGGTGGAATAGCCCATGGCGGCGTCGGTGCTCAATGTACAGCCGCAGGTGGCACAGGCTCGCACAGGCTGAAACAAGGCCAACAGCAGTTCAGTGAAAAGGCGAGCCCGACGGCTTTCAGGAACGGGCCGCGGTAACGAAACGGCATCGGAACCTCTCCAGCGCAGCGTTGTTGTCAGGCGTTCTCAGCCACTGGCGCCGCCAGTGCGCCACAGCCGCCACGCCCTGACGAACGCGGCACGGCGGCGGTTTACGCAACGCCCGCCTCGGCTTCCTCGCTGTCGTCGGCGCCAAAGGCCTTGCGGCTTTCATGCTCCAGCAGCTCCAGGCACTGCGCCTTCAGCCGCGCGAAACGCTGATCGGTGATGGCGCGGACGTTCCGCGGCCGTTCGATCGTCACGTCGAGCTCGGCTATGACCCTGCCCGGGGACACGCCCATGATCAGTATGCGATCGGCCAGCAGCACGGCTTCGTCGATGTCGTGGGTGACGAACAATACGGTCGGCTTGAATTGCTCCCACAACTTCAGCAGGCCGTCCTGCATCACCAGCCGGGTTTGCGCATCCAGGGCACCGAACGGCTCGTCCATCAGCAGCACGCCCGGATAGTTCGCCAGTGCCCGGGCAATCTCCACCCGGTGCTGCATACCGCCGGACAGCTGGGACGGATAGTGGTTGGCGAATTTACCCAGGCCCACCATGCCCAGAAAGGTACGCGCCGTGCTTTCGGCGATGGTCTTGGGCTCGCCCGCCATGCGCGGGCCGAATTCCACGTTCTCCTGCACTGTCTTCCACGGGAACAGCGAGTGCTGCTGGAAGACCATGCCCCGTTGCGGGTCGGGTCCATCCACCGGACTGCCGTTGACGACCACCGCGCCGCTGGTCGGCTTCAGGTAACCGGCGACCAGGTTCAGGACCGTGGATTTCCCGCAGCCGCTCGGACCCAGCAGCGCCACGAATTCGCCGGGCTCGATGTGGGCGGTCATGGAATCGAGAATGATCTTCTGATTCGCAGCAGCGCCAAACGCCACCGACACGCCCTCCAGGTCAATGGGGGCCTGAAAGAAGCGACCGGTTAGTTTGGTAGCGGAGGGGCTCTTGTTCTTGAGCGGTATTACGGATTTGGAGAGGATATCCATCGTTGCCTCCTGGTGTGCGGCCCGCGGCCGGACACCGTATCGGGTTCTGCGTTGCGCAAAGTCCGTATCAACGCTGCTCGGGCGGCGCCCAGCGCAGCAGCCACCTTGCCAGCGCCCTGACCAGGCTGGTCGAGAGGGTTCCCAGCAACCCGATGGTGATCATGCCGACCACTACATCCGGATAGCGGATCAGTTCGTAGGACTCCCAGGTGAAATAGCCGATGCCGTACTGGCCGCTGATGATTTCGCCCGCCAGCAACGAAAACCAGGACACGCCCATGCCCACTGCCAGGCCGGTGGAGATGCTCGGCAGGGCCGATGGCAGCACCACGTGCCTCAGGATGGAAAAACGCTTTGCCCCCAGCGTTGCGGCGGCGCGGACCAACACTTCGGGCGTCTGCTGGACCCCTTGCATGGTATTTATGGCGATGGGAAATACGGCGCCGAGAAACGTGATGAAGATGATGCTGGCCTCGTTGGTGGGCCACATGATGATCGACAGCGGTATCCAGGCCACCGCCGGGATCGGGCGCAGGAGCTCGATGTACGGCAGCAGGATGTCGCGCGCGAGGCGCGAGCGCCCCATGGCCACGCCGGCCGACATGCCGATCCCAGCCGCCAGCGCGAACGAGATGCCGATACGCCTCAGACTGATGGCCAGATCGAGATAGAAAGTGTGCGAGTGGATCAGCACCAGGAACTGGTCACCCACCTGCACCGGCGTGGGAAGATTGTTGAAGTTGAGGATGAACTGCACCCCTTCGGTGGTCAGAACCTGCCATGCCAGAATGCCGCACAGCAGCGAAAGTACCTGTACGGAACGGCGTTTGAGCCGCTCGGCAAGTAACGATCTGTCCATCTCCAGGATCTGACGCAACAGAGGACTCGTCTGCCCCTGCACCTGTGTATTGCCGCTCATGGCACCACCCCTGGACCGCATTGGGGGGAGGCGACGGCGGTATCGCCACCGCCTCCCCGGGCGTGTAACAGCTGAACGTGAAAACCCATCGGACGTCGCCGCTGCGCAACGTCAGAGGTTGGATGCGACCACTTCTTTGGCGCTGGTAGCCTGGGCGAACGTCATCACCTGGCCGCCATGGCTGGTCGCATACTTCTCCGCCTCCTTCTTGAGCATGAAGGTACCGACCGGGCTGCCTTTGCCCACCACATAGAAGGCATCCTTGCCGAACAGCTTCAGACCGGTCTTCTGGTCATAGACGTAGGTGGCGTCAATGGTCTTGTCATCCCCCTTCATACTCTTGTACGCCTTCAGCAGCGCCTTGACCGACCCGTAAGTCTTCATGGGCTCGCCCTCCACCCACATTTCATCCGGCATGCCGATGTTCTGGGAGGGCTTGTGCAGGGAATGCAGCTGCGCCTCATAGTTCATGCCGAGTTTCTTGTAAGCCGCTTTCAGATAGGTGGGGGCGACCCAGGGCTTGAAGTCCAACGGCGGCATCTTGGCGTACTTCATCAGGATGTGATGGTCGTAGGCCAGCGTCTTCACGAACTGCTTCTTGAAGGTGGGATCCGGCGTCAGGTAGCCGCCCTTGCTGAAATACAGGTACAGCACCTCCTTGGGAATCATGGTCCATTTGGCGATCATGGCACTGGCGTGCTGGGGATCCTTCTGCACCCACTCGCCGGCTTTGATCAACGCCTCCAGGTAGCCGACGACGATCTCCGGGTACTTTTCCGCGAACGCCTTGCGCACCACCACGCCATGCAGATAGGGCACACCCGCCTGGGCGCCGTTGTAGATCATCCTACCGGTGCCGTTGTATTCCATCAGCTCCGACATCGGGCAGAAGTCCGCGTGCGCATCGACCTTGTCGTTGTGGATGGCCGCGATACCGACCATGGGTCCCTGATTGATCATGTGGAACGCGGTGGGCTCGATGTGCTTCTGCTTCATCATGTTGAACAGCATGCCCCAGGCCGCGCTGCCCACCGGCACGGAAACCGTCTTGCCCTTGAGCTGGTCGACGCTGTAGATGTCCGACTTGGTGGGGACGACGATTCCGTTGCCCGCGCCGTCGAGGTTATACGCGGTAAAGGAAATCATCAGGGAGCGCTCGTTGCGGGTCTGCTGGAATTTGGCGCCGTTGACCACCAGCGGATAGTCGCCCATGACCCCGAAGTCGAGCTTGTTGCCGATCATCATGTTGGTGATAGGACCGCCCGACATATAGTTGCGCCAGACGATCTTGTACTTCACATCTTTGTACTTGCCGTCATGGGGCAGGAATTTGGGCAGCAGATGCAGCCCCCTTATGATGGTGCCCCCCTGGTACGTATCGGTACACATGTTCTGGATGCCGATACTGATGGTGATGGTTTTCCCATAGGACGGCATCGCCACGGCAAGTCCCGCGACAAGTCCGATCAAAGATGCAGACAGCTTGCGCATCGTATCCATTCGCATGACATGACCCTCCGAAATCTGAAACAACACCCAACGCCTCATGGCCCGTTAACCGCGCCTGCCCTTCTGGACTCAACTTGTCATAACAGGACAGGTCATCTTGGTTAAGCAGGACGCGTGCCATACTTAGACCGGGTTAAAAGACAACGACAGGCGATTGATATATTAATTATTTTCAATGAATATGGCACGGCCAACCCGGCCTTCGCCACGCCCCACTTTGGTGTGCAGGGGCCATCGCACGCACAGTTTCCGTGCCGAGGGACTTCAGCGCCCGGCTAACGCCGGGCTGGCCGATGGGTGGGTGCGGGCGCTATCGGCCCCGGGTCGTCGACGGGAACGGCACGGCCAGCGAAACGATATCGAGGGCGATCCGCACGATGAACAGCCGGGGGTCGGTACGAAACTGTAGGTTGGATAGGCACAGCGAAGCTCAACACCTCGCGGCTCTCACGACCCCGAGCAGTCGCCGGTCCTATACAAATCGTGCGTCCGCTTGTCGCCGTGGGACCGCGGTGCGGTCTTGCGCCGCGCAAATCCATGTCCCCGATTTCTGCGCTAATGACGCGTTGAGTCACCAATGTCTTTTTTGCCGATGTACCTCGTTGCTCAAAAGTTCTCGGCTTGCCCCCACCATAACGACTGGTCGCGCAAAGCCCGATGTCGTATTTATTTACGCCATTCAACCCCTTCCCTGCGTGAGATTTTCGGAAACATTCGCACAAAAAAACTCACTACATGATTGTTTTACAGAGTTTTTTATCAACTTCCGATCCGATTGGTATGTCGCTATTCCTTACACTTTTCAGGGCACGCAGTCACAAGGGAACAAAAGGCGACCAACTAAGGTATTGTTTATATTATTATTTTATAAAATGGCATATTTCCTGCTGTGAACTGCCAAGCGGAACTGGATAGAAAGACCTCACTTACGCATCACATTCAGCACAAAGGACCGTAATAATGAGAACGTACGCAGGAATCTTGGCAGCCGGTTTCTTTACTCTGGCAGCGGCAACCAGCGCTCAGGCGGAGACCTACTACCTGAACCAGACAAACCTGACCGCCTCGGGATATTCGGATGGCGTACCTTACATCAAAGTCGATATCTCCAAACCGACCAGTTCCGAGATCCAGTTCACGGTGACTCCGCAATCGCCAATTTCCGGCGCCCTTCTGATGGGTTTCGGGTTCAATACGACAGGCACCAGCATAACGACGAGCCAGATCCAGCCGCCAACGGGTTGGACAGCCAGCGGAAGCGGCCGCGATGACGGGTTCGGCATCTTCCAGTTCAACCTCAATGCGGACCACGGCAACAACTATCGCGTCTCGCAGTTGACATTCGACATTGCCGGCGTGTCCTCTGCCGTTACACCCCTCAACTTCTTCGCGAACTCCACCGGGGCTGCCGGCGAGCAAAATGTGGCATTTGTCGCCCACGTTGCCAATCTCGGCAACGGCCTGACCGGTTATTTCGGTGGTCCCGCACCGGTTCCCATTCCGGCGGCGCTGTGGTTGTTCGGTTCCGGCCTGGTGGGGTTGGTGGGCGTCGCACGGCGCCGCTCCGGGGTCTGATTTTCCGCCAGACCACGCCACCCCGTGCACGGGCGCCTTCGGGCGCCCGTTTTTCTTTCCGGGAACGCGCGGACGGTAACCGCCGAGTCGGCCCGGACAGTGGACGCCTACTGCTTGGGTGTCTGCCAACTGGCGAAAAACAGCCAAAGCGGCTGAAAGGTGAGAGTGTTGCTGCCGGGCAACGAAGTCACGCAGCAGGCGATCAGTGAACAATCATCTACCGGCGACCCCGGACGTGCGATCGCTGGAACACTGAGATAATAATAAACGGCATAACGGCATAACGGCATAACGGCATAACGGCATAACGGCAAGCGGACCGCGGCCCGCCGACATCGGCGTCCCCGCCGTCAGGGAAAATCGACTGCCGTTGTCGCCTTGGCCGTCACAGTGGCGTTCTTTGCCGTCGAGAAGGCAAGCGTATCCGCTGTGCTCGGATCGTCGTTCGCTGCACATGTCACCGCAAGGGTGTAATCGCCCGGCGCCAGGAGCGCAGCCTTATAATCGTTGTTACCCGTCGCCTTGTTGAGCGCAAGGGATGCCGTAGTGACAGGCTGTACCGAAGAGGTTGGATCGATGTCAACCGGGGTCACGTTGGCTCCACTGTAGACATATACCGCTGGGCTGCAGCTGTTCGCCGCAATGGAGGTACCGCCGGTCATGAAACTGTTGGAGGCCGTTCCCGCGAGTTGACCGACCTGCTGGTTATTCAGCAGCCGCAGCGCGGGTGTAAGGACGTAGCTGCCATTTGCCAAGGTAACAGCCTTTTAACGAGCCCGGGTCCAAACCTGGAGAGGACGTTGTCGGATGGTTTCGCCTGGTCCTGGCAATCGCGCTCTGACAGCCCTACTGCAAATGCTGGAAGGCAGTGATGCCACGATCCATCGTGACTTTGGAGATGCCCAGGCACAGTGCCCGGATTCTAACCCGGCCCGAGACGCCACTGACGAACGCCTTGTCGGGTGCCTGAGAGTTGCCGGCCGGCACGCATCCCTGCGCACCACCTGCGGTCAGCTCATATTCGCGACAACCGGGGGCTGACCCGGGTTTTTGGGCGGGTCGGTGGTCTCCAGGACATGGGTGAGCCACAGGGCGCTGACCTTTTCCTGGACGCTGTTCTGGCCCTGCCTTGCCCGCAGGTTGTCGAAGTCCACTTCGAACAGGGGCTGGTGCTGGTTGAAGCACGAGAACACGACCTTGGAGGAGTCGGCACCTTCCGCCCCGTGATGCTGACACAGGCACTGGGCGCAGACTTCCTTCAGCATGCACTGCATGGGACTGTTCACCACCGCCGTGCCCCGCACCCCAGGCTTGAGCAGCCCGGCCAGGGCTGACTTGAGAGCGCCCACGATGCCGCCCATGGTTTCCGGCTTGTCCGATATGATCAACTCGTCGCTGTCCCTGAGCCACGCACCGGCAGCACCGGACAGTTCGGCGATCCGCTCGAAATAGGCCTCGAAACCGCCGGTGAAGCAGGCATCCTGTGGACGCACGCTTTCCAGCGCGGGCCCGCTGTCCAGCACCCACACGACCTGGTCGGCCGCAGCCTCGACCAGGTCCTGCATGGCCTGGGCCCGTTCCCGGTCCGGAAAGTGCGCGACCAGCATGGTACGGTTGCCTGCCGCACGCCACGCATGACTGCCGTCGATCATGCTGGTGACGGCCGAGTGTCCGCCGATGACCGTAACCGTCTTGTTCGCCGGCATGGGCAGGCCGGTGCCGGTCGGCCCCATGAGCACCACCGGCTCGCCCGGACGCAGACGGGCTGCAATGCGGCTGGAGGCGCCCACTTCGTTGACCAGCAGCGTGACTTCGCCCCGTGCGGGATCGACCTGAACGCCGTCCACCGCCATGCCTTCCATCTGCAGCAGGGTGTCGGTGCGGTGCTCGGCCAGCGTCTCGAAATTCTGCAGCCGATAGACCTGGCCCGGCTTCCAGTTGCGGGTGGCCTGCGGTGCCCGCACGGTGATGCTCATGAGGTGGCCGCCCAGGCGCTGCAGGGAAACGACGCGTGGCTGCAGCCGGTCGTCCAGCTGACGAACCAGTTCGTCCCAACGGTGCCCGTTCAACTGCGAGGTGACGCCGCCGGCGGCCTCGATGCGCGACCTGAACAGGGCCACGATCTCGCCGGCGCCGTCCCTGCCGGAGGCCATGGCGCGTACCACGCTGCCGCTGTAGCGGGGATGATTGTCGCCGAAGAAACTGATCCGCCGGCTGCCATTTCGGTAGGACGTGAAGAAACCCGCGGTATTCCCGTCGTCAACGCCTGTCACCCCCACTGGAGTAGGCGGCATAGTAGCGGCCCGCCATCTCGAACGTTCCGGGATGCTCGCGCTCGTAGGCGGTGTTGGGTACGCTGCCGGCAGCCATGAACACCGAGCGGGCCGGCAGCACCACGGCGTCCTGGCGTGGCTCGGCGTCTGACGTGCGATCGAAGCGCATGGCACTGACATGTCCGTTCTCGTCCAGCAACGCTTCGCTCGGACTGAGGCATTCGGCGTAGTAGATGCCTTCCTGCAGGGCTTTTTCGATTTCCTCGTGATTGCGCAGATACGCGGGCGAATCGGTCATGCGCCGCCGGTAGGCCACCGTGACGCCGCCCCAGCGGCGGATGAGACGGGTGAAATCCGGAGCCTCGCCGGTGCCGGCGGCACGCTCGCGTTCGGCCCGCACCTGTCGGCCGTGATCGATGTACTCTTCCAGGATGGCCTGTTCCCGGTGGCCGAGCAGCCCCTGCACCGCCTCGGCGCCCAGCGTCTCATAGCGCTTCAGCAGCTTTTCCACCTGGCGGATGTAGTAGGCCTGCACTTCGGTGGCGGTGTCGATGGCGGTCAGTCCGCCACCGACGACCAGCGCCGGCAGCCGCACCTGCAGGTTGGCCAGGCTGGAGCTTTTCGCGGCCCCGGTCAGCTGCAGGGCCATGAGAAAATCGCTGGCCTGGCGGATGCCGCGGGCCAGGTTGTTCTTCACGGGGACGATGGTCGGGCGGCCGGCGCCCGTCGCCAGTGCGATATGATCGAAGCCGTAGCCCCAGGCATCGTCGATGGTCAGGGTGCCGCCGAAGCGGATGCCCCCATAGACCCGGAATCGGCGCTGTCGGGCCAGCGTCAGATACACGATCTTCAGAAAGTTCTTGTCCCAGCGCACGGTGATCCCGTATTCGGCAACGCCGCCGAAGCCGGTCATGACCCGCCGGTCCAGGGACTCCTGCAGCTGCTCGATGCGTTCGATGGGTTCGGGCAGCCGATCCGCGGTGCCGGTCCACTGTTCGGCCAGCGGCTCGATCTTCAGGCCGTCGACCGCGACCACGCCGAAGCCCGCCTGCAGCAGGTGGTGGGTCAGATTGAACCCCGCCGGCCCGGTACCGACGCACAACACACTCAGGCCGTGGTAGGGCCGCGCATAAGGGTGTTCCCGATTGAGTGGATTCCAGCGCGTCAGGCAATAGTAGATCTCATAGCCCCACGGCAACTCCAGCACATCGTTGAGGATGCGGGTTTCGATCTGGGGGATGTTGACCGGCTCCTGCTTCTGGTAGATGCAGCTTGTCATGCAGTCGTTGCAGATCCGGTGGCCGGTGGCCGGCACCAGCGGATTGTCGATCATGATGACCGCCAGCGCCGCCAGCGAACGGCCGTCCCGCTCGAGGACATTGGCCTCGGAGATCTTTTCGTTGAGCGGGCAGCCGCCGAGCTTCACGCCCAGGGGGTTGCTGCGCACGCCCTCGGCGCCCTTGCCGGGAAATCCGCGCGAACAGAAGTCGCCTTCGTGGCTGTGGCAGTACTTGCAGTAGTGCACCTGGTCGAGCGCCTCGCGCCGACTGCAGCGCGGGTCGGTCAGTCCGAAGCCGTCGCGCTGACGGCCTCGCCCATCCGGCCCTTCCATGCCGATACCGGTCGCGTCGACGGGCGCCTGCACCGCCACCAGACGGTTGAAATCCTTGCGTCTGGGCACCTGCAGACTCACCCAGGTCCGGGTGGCCTCCCTGCCCGCTTCGTCCCCGGCGGCGGCGCGAACCCAGTCGCCGAGCAACTGCAGATCGGACGCATCGCCCGCGCTGTCCGCCTGCTGCCAGAAGCGCGCGACTGCCAGTTCCCGGTCATCGCTCGTGGGCGTAACACCGACACGTTCATCAAGCCGCCGGTCCAGCGCGACGAACCCGGACCCCGCCGGCGCGCTGCTGCCGGCAAGGCACTTCTTCACGAACCGATCCTTGAAAGCGTGAATCGCCGCGTCCCCGAGCACGCTTGCCGCCAACGCGTCGCGCTGGGGCTGCACGCCGAAAACCTCCACCAGAAAGTCTTCCAGGTGGCGTGCCGCGTCGATCAGCAACTCCGAGGTCTGTCTGCCATCGCCACCCTCGCCGGCCCGGTAGGTACGGAACCGTTGCGCAAGCGCGGGGTCCTGTGCTGTCAGATGATCCAGGAAAGCCTGGTCCAGTCGCGGCAGCCGTTCCGGCACATACAGGTCGGCATAGGAGAAATCGTCCAGATTCAGCTCTAGTGTTGGCGTCATGGGCATTGTCCTTCCGGCAACGTCGAGCACCGGGCGTCGGCTCCGACGCCATCTCAACATAACCTGTCATAATAAGTTGGGGATCAGCCGGACAGGGCAAGATAAGCCCGCTTGTCCTCGCGCTCGGCCCACTCCTCGGCATCGGGCAGCGGCGGCTGGTGCGCGCTGATGACCGGCCAGTTGGCAGCCAGTTCCGCATTGAGCACCACGTATTCCCTGAACTTGTCAGGCAGCTCATCTTCCGGATAGATGGCGCCCACCGGGCACTCCGGTACGCACAACGAACAATCGATGCATTCGACGGGATCGATCACCAGAAAGTTCGGTCCCTCGTGAAAACAGTCCACCGGGCACACATCGACGCAATCGGTATACTTGCAGCGGATGCACCCTTCGCTTACCACATAAGTCATCGCGGTGACTCCTCATGTCCAGATCTGTTCACGCCCCATGACTGCCCGGGGGCGATGCCCATGGTCAGCCGTTCAGCGCAACCGGTCCATCGCCCACGCCGCCAGCTTGCGCACGTCCGGGTCCTCGTCGGCGAGCGCCACTTGCAGAAAGGGTTTCGCCGAACCGTCGCCGATCTCTCCCAGCGCGGCCACCGCCTCCTTGCGAAGGTTGCTGATCCCGTGGGACAAGGCGGCACCCAGCACCGGCACCGCCCGGCTGTCGCCCACCTGGCCCAGGCTGCAGGCAGCCTTCTGGCGCACCTGCCAGTACTCGTCATCCATGGCATCCATCAGCGCCGCCACGCTGCCTTCGACCCGCAGCTTGCCCAGCACCCGGGCCGCTTCCTCGCGCACCTGCCAGTCCTCGTCACCCAGCGCCTGCACCAGCGCCGGGCGCACCAGTTCTCCATCGGCGAATACCAGGGCGCCCACGGCGGCCCGCCGCACCTCGGCTTCGGCATCGTTTCTGGCCACATCCAGCAGCGCGGGCAGCACGGTTTCCGCCTTCAGATAGGCCAGCACGCCCACCGCCTCCCTGCGCACCCGGGCATCGGCGCTGCCCACCGCATCCATGGCGGGGCCGAGGGCCGCCGCCACCCGCAGCGGCTTGATCGCCCGCAGCACCGCAGCCTTCACGAACGGCTCGTCGCTTTCCAGTCCGCGCAGCAGCATCGGACCGGCCTCGGGGGACCTGTTCTCCGCCAGGGTCTCGGCGGCCGCCAGCCGTACGGCCTCGTTCGGATCGGACAAGGCCTCCACCAGGCCCTCCAGCCCTTCCACGGCATCGAATTCGTCCAGCACCCGGGCCGCCTCGGCACGCACTGAGGAGTCGGCGTCGCCCAGGGCCTGCACCAGCAGGCCCACCGCTTCGGGTTCCGCGGTCTCGCCGATGCGCATCACCGCCATGCGCCGCACCGTGCCGTCCTCGCTCGCCAGCCGTGTGCGGATCTCGTCCAGGTCGGGCACTTCCTCGAAAAGACTGTTCATATGCAGGTACCCCCTCAGCGCAGCAGATACGGAATGGTCACCGTCACCGCCCCGGTCGGACAGTCCGCCTCGCAAGGGGTGCAGTACCAGCATTCGTCGTATTTCATGTAGGCCTTGCCGTCGACGCTGTCGATGGCAAGCACGTCCAGGGGACAGACATCCACGCACACCGTGCAGCCCTTGTCGGCTATGCACTTTTCGGCATCCACCGTCACGGGGACGCTGGTTCTGGTCTCGGCTAATGGCATGGCACGGACTCCTATTGGGCGGCGCCGGCGGCGATCCGGAGATTGTCGTAGGCCTGGGTTTCGCCCGCATCGGGCTCCACCAGGTAGGGGTCGATGGCGCGCTTGAAGCAGCGCATGGTGCCGTCGGCGTCCTGCTTGAGCTGCACGTGGCAGAACCAGTCATCCTGGTTGCGATCCGGATAGTCCACCCGATAGTGGTACAGCCCCCAGCGGCTTTCGGTGCGGTACAGGGAAGCCCGCGCGGCCATTTCCGCACAATCCAGGATGGCGTGCACCTCCATGGCCCGCATGAGGTCATGGGGGTCGCTGGCCGAGAGCAGCGCCAGGTCCTCGCGCACCTCCTGAAAGCGCTGCAGACCGATTTCCATCTTGGTGGTGACCTTCGGCGGTTGCAGGTAGTCGTTCACCATGCGCCGCAGCTTGTATTCCATCTGGTAGGGAGTGATACCGTCCTCGCGCAGCAGCGGCGCACGCACGCGGGCGGTCTCGGCGGCGATCTGGTCGCTGTCCAGTTCCGGCATGTCGACGCGGGCGCAGTACTCGGCGGCGTCCTCGCCCGCGATCGCGCCGTACACGAAGGCGCCCAGCATGTAGTTGTGGGGCACGCACGCCAGGTCGCCGGCCGCATACAGGCCCGGGACCGTGGTGCGCGCATGCTCGTCCACCCACACCCCGGAAGCGCTGTGACCGCTGCACAGACCGATCTCGGAGATGTGCATCTCCACCATCCGACTGCGATAGTCGGTGCCCCGTCGCTCGTGGAAGCGGCCCCGGCTGGGCCGTTCGTTGCTGTGCAGAATGGTCTCGATTTCCTGGATGGTTTCCTCGGCGAGATGGTCGAGCTTGAGAAACACCGGACCCTTGCCGCCCTCCAGCTCGCGGTAGAACTCCAGCATCATCTGGCCGCTCCAGTAGTCGCACTCGATGAACCGGTCGCCCTGCGAATTGGCCGTGTAACCGCCCAGGGGACCGGTCACGTAGGCGCAGGCCGGACCGTTGTAGTCCTTGATCAGCGGATTGATCTGGAAACACTCGATACCCGACAGCTCGGCGCCCGCCTGGTAGGCCATGCTGTAGCCGTCGCCTGCGTTGGTGGGATTCTCATAGGTGCCGAACAGGTAACCGGAGGCCGGCAGCCCCAGCCTTCCCGCCGCGCCGGTGGCGAGGATCACGGCCTTGGCCCGGATGATGGCGATCTCGGCCGTACGGCTGTTGACCATCATGGCCCCGGCGATGCGTCCGTCGGCGCTCTTGAGCAGGCGCGTCACCACGTAGCGGTTGACGACGTTCACCCGCTTGCGACGCAGCTGGCGGTAGAGGATCTTCTTCATGTGATGGCCCTCCGGCATGGGCAGCACGTAGGTGCCCATGTGGTGGACCTTCTTCACGCTGTAGTCGCCGGTCTCGTCCTTCTCGAACTTCACGCCCCAGCCGTCGAGCTTGTTGATCATGTCGAAGCTGCGGGTCGCGTAGGCCATCACCGTCTTCTGGTTGACGATGCCGTCGTTGGCGACGGTGATCTCCTTGACGTACTGCTCCGGAGTCGCATGTCCGGGGATGATGGCGTTGTTCAGTCCGTCCATTCCCATGCTGATGGCGCCGCTGCGCTTGACGTTGGCTTTCTCCAGCAGGGTGACGCGCAGATCGGGATTGGCTTCCTTGCAGCTGACCGCCGCCATGGGACCGGCGGTGCCGCCCCCGATGACCAGCACGTCCGTATCGAAGACATCAGTTGGCACTGATTGACTGTTCATGCTCGACCTCACGATTGGTTAGCGGCGTTCCACCCGCAGCCGGTACTGGTAGGCATCGCCGATGTAGTACAGGTACTCGTAATCGATCGGTCTCTCGTCTCTCGTGAAGGTCAGTCGTTCTATTCTTAGTATTGGCGAGCCCGCTTCGACGCTCAGCAGGCCTGCGATCTTGTCCTCGGCGATGGTGGCGTCGATGACCACATCCGCCGCGCCGAGGGGCAACGCATAGTCGTTCTCCAGAATCTCGAAGATGTCGCGGGTCTCCAGATCCTCCTCCAGCAGCCGGTTGCCGATTTCCGGCGGAAAGAAACTCACGTCCAGGGATATGGGCGCCCGGTTCAGATAGCGGACCCGCTCGGTCTCCACCACCGGTGCGCCGCGCTCCAGCTTCAGGGCGCGGGCCACGTCGGCACTGGCCGCCACCTCCCTGGCGCTCACCAGCCGGGAATAGGTCTCGTAGCCCTTGCTGTTCATGGCTTCGCCGAAGCCCTCCAGCCGCGCCAGGTCCTGCACCGCCTTGGGCTTGGTGACGAAGCTGCCCTTGCCCTGGATGGTGAACACCAATCCCTCTTTCTGCAGGTCGCGGATCGCCTGGCGCGCCGTGATGCGGCTGACGTCGAACTGGGCCATCAGCTCGCTTTCCGAGGGCAGTTTGCTGTGGGGCGGATAGCTGCCGTCGAGAATCTTCTTGCGCAGCATGTCCTTGATCTGCCCGTAAAGAGGCACTGGCGACACCAGCTTGAGAGAGCCCGTTTTGCGGCTGCCTTTCTTGGTCATTGATGACATATCCCCGTATAGCCTGTTGCTACATGTCATAATAAGTTGGTGAAACGAGCCGGTCAAGTCCTTTGTTCCCCATGGCACGCGGCCCCCAGTCCCCGCCACCTGGAGACTGTGCGCCCCGCAGGGGGCCCAACCGCCCAGCGGCGCGCCGGGCGTCCGGCACCCTGCAAAGTCGCCAACCACCCCCCGCGCTTTTGACGGCGCTGTGGCGCCAGGCGCTAGAATGCCAACTGAGCCCAACCCAACCGGAAGAGGTGGTATGCAACTGCACTGGTTCGAGTCCGCGATGGCGGGAGCCAATCGCCTGCTGCACGTATTCATCGCGCTTGCACTGCTGGTGGCGAGCCTGTTTCTGATCTGGCAGTTCGCCGCGGACGTGGTGCACACAGTGACATCCGGCGCGGTTTCCAAGGGCTTCCTGAGCGCCCTGGGCAACCTGTTCATCCTGTGGGTGCTTTCGTCGCTCATCTCAGCGGAGGTGCGCTACATGCGCACCGGACAGCTCGGTGTCACGGTGTTCATCGAAGCCGCCCTGATCACCCTGCTGCGCCAGCTCATCATCATCCCGGTGGAAAGCGCGGGCCACCTGGAAACCTGGGCCTGGACCTATGCCCTGGTCATCGCAGCGGTGGTTGCGGTCAGCCTTACCTATTTCCTGGTCCACCGTGTTCAGCCCCGCAACGACACCTGACCCAATCGGGGTCAGATCCCAGTTTTTGCTAATATTCCACCACTGTCGCTCCAACCACTGCGCAACACCGCCGGCGGCAACGACAACCGACCCGTGCGACCGATTGGCCGTTCGTCCAGGCCGGCCAACCACACCCTGGGTCGTTCCTGGCCGGCCCAGGTGGGCGTTACCTCGCCTCCAATCCGAGCAAAGCCCGGTATGTCGGCGTACGTGTCCGCGAAGCGGGCGACCAAGCTCGACCGAATATTAGAGAAAACTGGGATCTGACCCCGGTTTTGGTCAACGTTATGCGAAGGGCCCGCACGAGGCCCGGGGGCAGACCGGGAGTCCACAACCTGAGCGCACGACCGAGCACCGCCGGCAACCGGCAAGGCCGCCAGCGACGGCAACCGGAGGCCGTCACTTGCCGCCAGCCGCAAGTCGAGCCCGAGCGCCCGGAACCCGACGGCCGAACAGCACGAAGCGGTCAGCGCCGTTTCGGCCTCTGGAGGGCAAGGCACGGCGATTGCATCTTTCCTGCTGACCCGTACCCCCATTGCGCCAACCGTCGATTGCCGCACCGGGCGCGGACGGCTAACCCATTCATGTTCAAAGGAGTTGCGGGCTCCGGGCGCACGGCATCGAAAGAGACACAAAGACCGGCGCTCTAGGTGACGACAAATTTCCAACGGTCACGGACGACGGGAATCGGACGAGTACCGCCCTCGGGGGGCACAGGCTGCCATGGACACAAGCCACCGGCAGCACCGATGCGCAGGTCTGCCTGAAGCGCACCCATGCATGTCTCCCGAGCGCAAACCCAAGGCGCCCAGATGGCCTGCACTCAAGACATCAGACTGCTGATCTCCTGTACGCTGCTGGGCTTCGGCCCGGCGGCAACGGCCGCACCGGCGCTGCGGCTGGAAGTGCCACCCCCTGACGTGGGGGCGAACCTGCCGGCGACGCCGGAACCTGTCTACAGCGGGCGCCTGTCGCTGACATCCAGTCTGCCCACGCTCGCCCCGGCGCAATCCATCAGCCAGCGCCGAACAACGGGCGAAACAGCCACCCTGCGCCATTCGCCCCTGGCAGGCAGTCTGCTCACCGTGCCCATTGCCGGCAGTCCGGACCCCGGCGGCGGCGGTCTGCGCGTCCGGTCCTTCAACGCGGCAGCGCCGGGACTGAGCGACAGCGCCGACGGCGGCCGGCACGCACCGTACGTGCGTGGTGCGAGCGCCAGCCTCGCTCCCCTGCCCGGCCGCCCGGAGCGCCTGACCGTGGTCGGGGCCTCCCTGTACGGCCCCGCGGCGCCGAACCGCTACGGCCAGGCCGGACAGCAGGGGCCGCGACTGCTGGGCCGCACCTGGGCAGTCACCTCCGACAGCCTGTTGCTGGACAGCAGGTTGCGGGTGCGCGGCCAGTACGTGCGTACCGACGACGGCACCGCCGCCACGGCGGGACTCGGCACTGGCCAGGCATACGACATAGGGGTTGCCTACCTGACACCCGCCGGGCCGCGTCTCGACGAGGGCTGGCACATCGAAATGCATCACGCCCGCATCGGCGCGGGCCTGTGGACGCCCCGCAACCCCGGGGTGGCTAAGAATGTGAGCCTCTGGCAGGCGAACGCGAGCCGCCGCCGCGGCAATCTCAAACTTGCCCTGGCCTGCACGCGCGCAACGGAAAACGTCGATACCCTGGACAGCACCCTCCCCACACACCTGCAAACCTGGGAAAGCCGCCTGCAGTACACGCCGACCCACAGGGTGGCGGGCCTGGGCTGGCTCGGCCGGCCGGTACTGGCTCTGCATTTTCAGCGCCAGCGCTGGCAGACAGCCGGGGCCGACCAGGACAACGTCGCCGCCAGGGACAGCGTCCTCACGGGCGGCGACCTCAGCATGAAGTTCCATACCCTCGCTCCGCTCGCCTGGCATCTCAACACAAGCTGGACCGCCACCGCCGACCGGGTTGCCGGCGAGCAGACCTTCACCCACCGCTATGAGGTGGGCATGCACCTCTCGCCGGGCGCCGGTATTCAACTGGCTCCGGCGTATGCTGTGCAGTCGATCCAGAGCCAGACCGACCTCAGCCAGACCGCATCCGGAACCGTAAACGCCCGGCTGCCGCTGCTGGGGGGCAGGGCCGCCCTGCATCTGAACGCCGAAGTGGACCGGTTCGACCCGGGCCAGGACCTGGCCGAGAGCTGGCAACGGACCCTCAACGGCCACTTCGTGTGGCACGCCACGCAGCGCCACGGAAAGCGCCCCGCCATCATCGTGGATCTGGCGGGACGCCATCGGTGGACATCCGCGGATGTGGGTGCCGCCGACTGGCAGGTGCTCGCGAGCGTCAGGATCCGCTACGGTCGCGACACGGACTAGCCGGCACGCGCCACCCTGAGCGGGACGCGGCAGCCCGTCCGCCGCCGGCCGCGCGAGGCACCGCACGCGACGGCGATGCGGACAGTGCACGCCCAACGCGCACGCACGGCCCCGCCCCCTCGCTCGGCAGCGACCTGAGCCGCATCCTAAGCTCCGACCGCGGTTCATAAAATGGAACCAGCCTCGCGCCTGCGCTATGCTTGGCAACCAAAAAATGGAGTGGTAAGAAATGCGCAGGGTGTCGCTCGTCATCGCCGTGCTGGGAGCCGTTTTGTCAGTATCGGCGTCAGCCGCCGACTTTGGGTTCAAGGACGTGATCGCCAGGGCCAAGGCGCTGGCCCAGAAGCCGTATCAGGCCCCTCAGCCGGTCCCCAAGTTCCTGCGGGACTTGAGCTTCAATGACTACCAGGGCATCCGGTTCAAACCGAAAAAGAGCCTGTGGCAAGCCACAGGCTCGCGCTTCCAGGTCATGCTGGTATCCCCGGGTCTCTACTACACCCACGCGGTGAAAATGCACGTAGTGAACAGGTCCGGCGTACATCCGGTGCCCTACCACAAGGATGATTTCAGCTACGCCGATCCGGACCTGGCCAGGCGCATCCCCGCCGATCTCGGGTTCGCAGGCTTCAAACTGACCTACCCATTACGCAAAGCGGGCGTCCAGAACCAGTTTCTGGTCTTTGCCGGCGCGAGCTACTTCCGCGGCGTCGGCAGGGATAATACCTTCGGAATTTCCGCCCGGGGAATCGCCGTCGACACCGGGCTGGCTTCCGGCGAGCAGTTTCCGTCGTTCGTCGAATACTGGCTGGAAAGGCCCGCGCCCGACGCCCATGCGATGACCTTTTACGCACTGCTCAACGGCAAGAGCGTGACCGGCGCCTACCAATTCGCCGTGTATCCGGGTCGCTCGACGGTGGTCCGCGTGCGGGCTGCGCTGTTCGCTCGCGATCCGATCAAGCTGCTTGGCATCGCCCCCCTGACCAGCATGTTCTACTACGGCGAGAACACCCCCAGACCGCCCGGCGAATGGCGCCCGCAGGTGCACGATTCCGACGGGCTGCTCATTCACAACGGCGGCAGCGGCGAGTGGCTCTGGCGCCCCCTGGTCAACCCAAAGACACTGCAGGCGAACTACTTCGAGACCTCCAACGTCAAAGGTTTCGGCCTGCTTCAGCGGCACACGGAGTTTCACGATTACCAGGATCTCGGAGCCCGCTACGACCAGCGCCCCAGCGCCTGGGTGGAAACGGACGGGGACTGGGGCAAGGGTCACGTGGTATTGGTCGAACTCCCGTCCGCCCAGGAAACCAACGACAACATGGTGGCCTTCTGGAGTCCGGACCAGACGCCTCCGAGCGGCCAGCCACTGGACTTGTCCTATAGCGTGCGATTCGGCGACAGCGATGTCAGCAGCGAGCCCATGGGGCATGCGGTGAACACCTTCGTGGGCGACGGAAACAGGATCGGCGGCGGCAACGTCAAGGGCGCCTACCGGGTCATCGTCGATTTCGCCGGCAAGCCGCTGGACCGACTCTCGCCCAAGGCGTCCGTGGTGGGCACGGTCAGCGCGCAGCAGGGCGGCGAGGTGCTGGAGCATTACGTGGAATACCTCGCGCCCCTGCACCGCTGGCGGCTGTCGATTCTGGCCAAGCCGGCCGACGGCAAGCCGCTCGCCCTGCGGGCGTTTCTCAGCGAGGGCGACCGGACGCTCACCGAAACCTGGAACTACTCATTGCCCGCCGACAACGACGTTCTCAAAACCGGCGGTGGCTCATGAGACGCACCCCCGCAGAGCAGGCGCTGGAACGATCGATGGCATACCTGCAGCTGGCCGGAACCGATCCCGACACGGAGGTCAGTCGCACGGTCCTCAGGATCGTGCAGGACGCACTCGACGAGGACGGCACCCCTTTGCTGGTAGCGCGCACCATGGACCGGCTTGCCACGCGCCTGCCGGTCCCGCCCACTGAAGTCCCCTCTGCCTGCCCGCCCATCGTCCGCAGCAGCATCGGCTACGACCCGGACTGACGGGGCTCACCATGCCGAGCGAGGTAAACCGATCCCGTGGCAGCGCCGGCCCGGCCGTGGCCTGGCACCGCGCCGCCTACCTGCGCCGCGCCACACTGATGGCGTTGGTTGTCGCCCAGACGCTGACCGGAACCTACTACATGATCGCCGTGCTGCCCTACCACGGCGGGACGGGGGTGGAAAAGGGCATTGCCGGCTTGTTCGCGCTGCTGTTCGCGTGGGTGTCAGTGGGCTTCTGGACCGCGGCGTTCGGCTTCATCGTTCGGCGTCTGGGCGGCGACCGCCTGTCGCTGCTGCGCCGCCACAGCGCGGCCGAGCTGGCGGCCACGCCCCTGGCACGTACCGCCGTGGTGATGCCGATCTATCACGAACCGGTGGAACGCAGCCTGCAGGGAGTCCGCGCTGTCTACCGCTCCGTGGAACGCACCGGCCGCCTCGAGCATTTCGACTTCTTCATTCTCTCCGACAGCCGCGACGCGGACATGGTGCTTGCCGAACAGGCCGCCTGGTACCACCTGTGCGCCGAGCTGGGCGCCGCCGGGCGCCTCTTCTATCGGCGCCGGCCGGTGAACCTGCGCTACAAGAGCGGCAACATCGCCGACTTTCTGCGCCGCTGGGGCCGACGCTACCAATACATGGCGGTACTTGACGCGGACAGCCTGGTGAGCGGCGAGACGCTGGTGCGGATGGTCCAGCTCATGGAACGCGAACCGCAGGTGGGAATCCTGCAGACCAACCCGGCGATCATCAACGCCCGCTCCACGTTCGCCCGGGTCCAGCAGTTCGCCAACCGCGCCTATGGCACCCTGCTCGGCGCCGGCCTGGCGGCCCTGCAGCTGGGCGAAGCGGCATTCTGGGGCCACAACGCGATGATCCGCGTGCAGCCGTTCATGCGCCATTGCGGGCTCAGAGCGCTGCGAGGATTCGGCGTATTCAAAGGGCCCGCACTCAGTCATGACTTCATCGAAGCCGCATACATGGGCCGGGCCGGCTACGAAGTCTGGATGGAAACCGCCCTGGGCGGAAGCTACGAGGAATCTCCGCCCAGTCTGGTGGATGAACTGGCCCGCGACCGGCGCTGGGCCAAAGGCAACCTGCAGCACCTTTGGCTGCTGTTGTTCGGCCGGCGTATTCGATTCGCCCATCGCATGGCATTTCTCAACGGCATCATGTCCTATTTTTCTTCGCCGCTGTGGCTGGCCTTTCTGGTGCTGGTCAGCATCGAGACCACCCGCTTCGTGCTGTGGCCCATCAATTATTTTCCGTCAGGACACCAGCTGTTCCCCCTGTGGCCCCAATGGCACCCGGAATGGGCGCTGAGGCTGGCGGGCAGCACGGTCGCACTGCTGTTCGTACCCAAACTGCTGGCGCTGACCGATATGGCGCTCAGCCGACAAACCCGGGGGTTCGGCGGACTGCCCGGGGCCTTGGCGAGCGCTGTCACCGAGACGGTGGTCTCTTCGTTGCTGGCGCCCATCCGCATGCTCGCGCACAGCCGTTTCGTCGCGGGCGCCCTGCTGAACATATCGCTGCACTGGGCCGGACAGAACCGCAGCGCCGAAATCCCATGGTCCGCCGCCCTGGTCACCCAGGGCCCGGGCAGCGTGATTGCAGTGCTGTGGGCAGCATTCGCATTCTGGCTCAAGCCCCTGTTCTTCCTGTGGACCCTGCCGGTGTCCCTGCCGTTGGCGCTGGCCGCGCCGACCACCGTACTGCTCAGCCGTGTGCGCACCGGCCAGCGGTTGCGCCGTCTGGGACTGTTGACGGTGCCGGAGGAACGCGAAGGCTCGCCGCTGCTCGAAAACCTGCACGGCCCCGGCATCGGCCCTGGAGGCTATCCCCGCTTGACTGCCTTCGAGCGCGCCGTCATCGACCCGCAACTGAACGCCGTGCATGCCGCACTCGGCCGCCCCCAGAGACAGGGGGCAAGGCGGGAATATATCCAGGCGCTGCGCGAACAGTGCCTGCAGCATGGGCCTTCGAGTCTCGAACGGCGGGAACTGGTCCATCTGGCCCAGGACCGCGAGTCACTGGTCTGGCTCCACCACCGGGTGTGGCGCGCGGCGCCGGACAGCTACTGGGGGCGGTGTCTGGAAGAACGTTTGATCGGCATGTCCTGACAGTCTTCCGGCGCCCGCCACAGCGCCACTCCCCGGGGACGCGACCACCGAAGCGCTCCGACCGTGGCCCGAACGGCACGGCGAGAAGGGCGGCGTTCCGCGCGGGGCACCGTCCGGTGCAGAACCGAACGGTACAACTTCGGAGTTTTACACGGCTGGAACGGTTCGTGCCCGCGGCGCTGCAATTAACGGGAAAAGTAGTTCAGCGCAAGCTTTGCGAACAATTTGATATGCACGAGCCGCGGCCCCAGCCGGGCGGTATGCCACAAATAGCGGAACGAGGGCCGATAGAGCCGCTCATGCATGCACTCGTAGGCGGCATCGAAATAGGCTTTCGAAAGACTTTCCCTGATAGGCTTTCTGAGCCCCCGGAACTGCTCGTCGCCCTGAGCCAGGTCGTTCAATGCCGACTTGATGATCACGCTCTGCTGAAGATGCTTCTGCCGCATCTCCGGCTTGGAGCTCCTGCCCTGCGCCTCGCATCGCTGGCGGTAAAGAGGCTTGTTCAACAGGGCCGTCTTCCGGCAGGTCAGGCCCGCATACAGGGCCCACTCGGAGTCGCGCAAAGTCCCGCGAATCATTTCCCTGGCCTGCTGTTCCGACGCCAAGGCAAACGTTCGCTGATAACTCCTGTACCTGAGGCGGGTAACCGCCTGCCACACCGTCCGCCTTGCCATCACCCGCTGGAACGGCATGGGCACCCGATTGAGCAGACCATGAATGAGACGGTCGCCGAACACATAGACCGTGTCGCGCCATGGCCTTCCCCCGCCCTGCTCGATGACTTTGGCGGTCCCTGCAGGATGGACCCGGTTGAAATGCTCGGCGCTCCTGCCGAACCCCTCCACACCGATGAAAACCAGTTCCAGTTGTGGATCCTCGTCGAGCAGACTCGCACATTCGGCCAGCAGCTCCGGTGCATAAAGGTCGTCGTCGTCCAGGTGCACCAGGTAATCGCCTCTGGCTGCCTCGGCCCCCTGGTTGCGCGCCCACGCCAGCCCTTGCGAAACCTCGTTGCGGATGACTCTGACCGTGTCACCAAAACGGGCAACCAGATCATCGCCATCGACGGGCGGCACGGAACCATCGTCCACGACGATGATTTCCTCCGGCATCCGGGACTGGTTCAGCGCACTGTCGACGGCCTCCGCCAACAGAGACGGACGATTGAGTGTCGGAATGATGACCGAAATAGATGACACGACCTGCTCCGCACCAGCCGCGCCCCATGACCCCGGCCGCGAGTCTGCTGCTACCTGACTCGTTGACAATCGGGATATTACGCCCATTGCAAAGTCAGCGACAATGGCATTGCCGTCGCGCATCCGTCGAATCCGCAAGCCGTCAATGGGCATCGGGCGGTGGAGAGGACGTCTGCAGTCGCCGGCGCCATCAACCCGGCAGAGGAACGGGCGGTCCGTCGCTCTTCCAGCCGCTATCCCGGGCCGGCCGGCTCCACTTTGGCTGTGAGGGGTGCTTGATCCCATGATCCGGCGATCGCACGACGCTCTCCGGTTTGGCCCCAGGGACCGGTAGAAGGCACGGCATGGCGGCCTGACAACAGCCAGTTGCGACAAGCGGCCACAGAGTGCAGACAATCCCGGGGGCCGTCCATCAATGCAGCAACGGACTGAGGAAACCCAAGGTCAGCAAAATGCACACGCTGGCGTGGGTCGCCAAAGTCAGCGGGATCGCCGGCATCAGCCGGCCGCGAAGCAGGGCCCGGGTGGCGAAAGCCGCCGGCACCGCCGCAAACAGGGCCAGATAGGCCCCTTCTGGCAGGGAGCCCGCTACCAACAGACAGAAACCCAGCAGAAACAGCAGCGGCAGCCCGTAGGCAGCGCGCCGGGCGCCCAGACGGGCGGGCACGGTGAACTTGCCGGCCCGGCGGTCCGCGTCGATATCGGGAATGGAGTTGACCCATAAGATGGCGGCGACGAAACAGCCGACACCGCCCCCTGTCCAGACCGCCGTTTCCGGCACGCTGCCCAGTTGGATGTAGACCGTGCCGGTCACCGGCAGCACGCCGAAGCAGACGGCGACCACGAAGTCGCCCAGCCCTCGGCAGGCGAGGCAGGGCGGCGCGGAATAGACGATCGCCAGCGCTCCCCCGAGCAGGCCGATGGCCAGGACAAACGGGCCGGCCCACCAGGCCAGACCCAGTCCGAGTAAAGCGCCGGCCGCCAACAGCCCGGCGCCGAGCCAGCCCGTTTCGCCCACACTGAGGACACCGTTCTGGATGAAACGGCTGCCGCCCGAGAAGGGGAACAGCCGACCATGGTTGACGGCATCGGTGCCGTTGCGGGCGTCGAAGTAGTCGTTGATCACGTTCGCGCCCGAATGGATCAGGGCGACGTTGAGCAGGGTCAGCAGAGCCGCGCCGACATGCAGGTCCCCCTGCCCACCCCAAGCCATTGCCAGAGCGGCCAGAACCGGCAGCAGCGAGGCGGTGAGAAAGGCGGGACGGGTGGCGGCGAACAGCGTGGCAATGCGATTGGCGGCGGTGCGGCCGTGGAAGATCTCGCTGTCGGGTTCGGCCATGTCGCTCCCTTCCGGGGGCTGCGGACGCTGTGCGACGCATTACCATAGCACAGCCGATCCCTGCCTGACCCTGATGCTGCTGACCGAACGTCGCAGAGTGCGAGCTGCGCCTAGCGCAGGGAAGCCCAACCCCTCCGCACGATACTCGTGTCCCGAAATACCCCGGGACCCGCGGCGTCGCGCGAAGGCGCACAGTTCCTTTCATTGCCTGGTTGTACAACGGGCGTTCAAGCCATATCCCGCCCAACAACCGACCACCGCAAGCGTGCCGCGCCTCCAGCCTCGCGCCGAATCGTCCCCGTTGCCCCGGAATCACGAAATCCGGATCGATGAGTGTGGCGGCTTGAACCAACCACGAGGGAATCAGGCCGACCTGCGCCCGCTTTGATCTCAGTCCGCCCTCCGACCCTGGGTCGCTATCCGCAGAGACCTCCGGGAAGCCGCCGCCTGCGATCCGCTCGGGGATTGCGGTTTGGCCGCTTCCGGCTGGGGCTTGGCGAGCGTCTGGCGGCGTACCCACCACACCGCCCCGCTTTGCCCACGAATCTTCGCCACCGGCAGACCCAGTTGCGTGACGGAAAGCTTGAGCACCTTTACGGAACCGGGGGACGGTCCATGGGCGAAACATCCATCAACTCCCGCGTGAGGCCCGGTACTGTCCTCGGCCTGGTGGCGCGCTTTCCTTTGCAGGGCAGCCAGTTTCCCGTGCAGCGCGTCAAAGAGCTCGCTTTGGGGACAGGAGATGGCGTCCGCCTTGAGCTGCACGGTTTCACCGCTATGCGGCGTCCAGCCGGCGGGGGCGGGCGCCGTCACCTCTGTCTGCTGAATGCGTCCGCCCGACACAATGAGCGCCAGCGCGCCCCCCACGACCCCGGCGCCGATCGCGCCGAGACCGACCTTCTCCCACAGCCTGAGATGCCTGGGTGCGGACCCTCCACCGTCCGGCGCCGGCCGGCCGCAAGCCGGGCAGGCAGCGGCGTCGGCAGCAATGGGTTTGTGACAGCCTGGGCAGGTGATTGGCTTGGGCATTGCGCACCTATGTCGGTCGGTATGCCATCCTCTGGCGTGAGGAGCGAATGGCGCCGTTGGGGTCCGGCAGACGCCCCCACTCAGCCGGGATGGCAAGGTGTATAGCTTCGTTGAGGCTGTGAAGCACGCGTTGGCCGGCACTCGCGGCAGGAATTCGTCCAGCGTGCGCTGCTTGTCGATCGCTGGCCTGGAGTTCCGGGCGATGCCGCCCCCTGTGTAGACACCGCCCGGCGCCCAAAGTGCGATTCCGCACATGGTCAGCGGTCCGAAGGTCGCGGCAGGAAGGCCGCCATCGGTGTCGGCAAGAGCGACTTCGACGCAGTTGGTCAAATGCAGGTATGCGGCGGCATTCACGCGCAGATCGACAGGGTCATGCTGAGGTTGGCGGCGTTACTCTCAAACGCTGTCGCGGATGAGCGCGCGCATGCGGGCACGGGTGGCGGCATCGGGCAGTCGTCCGACGCCGGCCGCCATGTTGTCCACCAGATGCCGCGGCTTGCTGGTGGCGGGAATGACGCAGGTCACCGCCTCATCGGAGAGCACATACTTGAGGAAGAACTGGGCCCAGCTGGTGCAGTCGAATTCCGCCGCCCAGGGCGGCAGCGCCCGTCCGCGGGTGGCGCGGAACAGGTAGCCGTCCTCGAAAGCGCGGTTCACCAGCACGGCAATGCCCCGCTCCCGGGCCAGGGGCAGCAGGCGTCGTTCGGCATCGGGCGTGGCCACCGAATAGTTGAACTGCACGAAATCGAGGGACACCGCACGCATCCAGCGCTCCAGATCGTCGAACGCCTCTACGCGGTAATGGGTGATACCGATGTAGCGCACCAGGCCCTGCTCCTTCCAACGGCGCAGCGTCGCCAGTTGGGTGTCCACGTCAATGAGATTGTGCACCTGCAGCAGATCCAGCCGGCGCCGCCCCAGGTGCCGCCGGGAGGCTTCCATCTGGGCAATACCCGCCTGGCGCCCCACCTCGTGCACCTTGGTGGCCAGGAACAGCCGATCGGTCAGGTCCAGCTCCGCGGCCAGGCGCCCCACCACCGCTTCCGCGTTGCCATAGGTGGGCGAGGTATCGACCAGTCGCCCGCCCAGGGCGTAGAAACGCTCCAGCACCTCCCGCTGCGGCGCCAACGCCGCCCCCGCGCTGGTTTCGAAAGCGTCCGAGGTGCCCAGGCCCATCACGGGGATCCGCTCGCCGGTGGAGGGAATGGCGCGCAGGCGCATGGACCCGGCTGCAGCGCCCCGGGCCCCCGGCACCATCCCCGCCAGGGCGGCGGCGGCCGTGGTCCGGAGCAGGTCCCGGCGCGACAGAGCCAGGGACAGGAACCGCTGTACAGTGTCTTCCATCTTGGACATGACGACCTCCTTTCAGGGGCGCACCCCGTAGTGCGCGGTCCGCGGGGCCGGGGCCGGTTGCAGGCTGCGGCGGCGCAGGACTTCCTGGTGACGGGCCAATGCCACACCCAGCGCCGCCCACAGCAGCGCGACAGGCACCGCCAGCCAGGCCAGTGCCGCCAAGCCCAGTCCGGCGGCGCTGAGCAGTGCGAAGGCCCAGCCGCTCACGGCATCGCCGCCGCGGTAGATCACCGTATCGTTGAAATTCTTGGACTTGTACTTGTCTTCCCGGGGCACCACTGTGTAGAGCATTTCCCGCGCGGGACGGGTCAGCGCGTAATTGCCCGCGCGCCGGACCACCTGAAACACCACCAGTACCGCGAGCGTGGGGTACAGCCCGAGCACCGCAAAGCCGGCCGCTGCGCCCAGGGGAATGAGCGCCAGGGCGGTAGCCAGGCCGAAGCGTTCCACCAGTCGAGCGACAACCAACAGCTGGGTGAGCACCGTGAGCAGGTTGACCGCCAGGTCGATGGTAGCGAACAGCGTCGTGCGCTCGCCCGCGTCCGTAAACGCCCGGGACACGATATGCGCCTGCTCGAAATACAGGAAGGTGGACAGGGTGGTGTAGAGCACCGTGAAGGCACCGATGCCCAGCAGGTAGGGGGAGCGCACCACCCGCACCGCACCGGCGAAGACACCGCCGTGGATGGGCTCATCGTCGCCGCCGGAACCTCCCATGGCGTTGTCCAGGCTGCGCCGGCCGACGTACACCAGCGCGTGCACACAGATCACCGCCGCGCACAGCAGGGCCACCGAAACCGGGAGCAGGTTGGTGGGGCCGAGGCGCTCCGCCAGGGCCGCGGTAAGCGCGGGACCCACGATGGCGCCGAAACTCCCGCCGGCCGCGATCAATCCGAACAGGCGCCGTGCCTGGGCGTTGGTGAACAGGTCCGTCATGAAGCTCCAGAACACCGACACCACGAACAGGTTGAACACGCTCACCCACACGAAGAACGCCCGCGCCACCCAGGGGCCGGCCACCTGGACCTTGAACAGCACGAAAAATACCAGCAGGTTGGCGATGAAGAAGTAGTACACGAGGGGCACCAGGCGGCGGCGCGGAAAGCGGGCCACCGCCCAGCCGAACACGGGCACCGCCAGCAGCATCGCCACGAAGGTGGCGGTGAACACCCACTGCAGATTGCGCACTCCCCCCTGGATGCCCATCTCGTCGCGGATGGGCCGGAGAATGTAATAGGCGCACAGCAGGCAGAAAAAGTAGGCAAAGGCCAGTAGCACCGGTCCGGCCTCATGGGGCTCGATGCGAAGCGCACCGGCAAGCCGCTCCACGAACCGCCTGCCCGTTCCGCGTCCGGGTCCGTCCATTCCGCCACCCTCCTGGCGCCATGGTCCGTCCGGGCGCCTCCCACGTCAACGGCCGCCGGCGGCGCTCAAGGGGTCCAAGTGCCTCTCGGATCAACCGCACTGACGCTCCGTTCAGGGGGCCGCAGACCCCGCGCGCGATGCCCGGTTGCCACGCCCATTGGCGGAGTCCATCCCCTGAACTATGCTTCCAAGGACAATCGGGCCGTGGCGCCCATAGTTCACTGCGCAGCTATCGGGCAAAGCGCCATGAACAATCGGCGTTTCGTTTGTTCAGCATCCGGCACTGCGCCGCAAGAGGTCCAAGAATGGACGATCAGGTGCCTCAGTCAGCCGGTCGGCAAGGTTTGGGGATGAAACCAGTCGGGGCGTACGCGGAAACACCGCGCACCAAGCTGTCCAGAGAGTGCGCCCTTGGCGTTCTACGCCTGCTCGGACGCCAGTTCCCAGGATCCTGGCGGTTTTCACGTGCTCGCACTGCAATCGAGGAACGCATCGTAGAGAATCTGGCGGCACGTCTGCCGATGACGCCGGTCGTTTGTACAACAAACCACGGTTTCAGGCTCATCGTCCAACCCGGCATAGGCAAGGGGGTGGAACGCAGCATCTATCTGACCGGGACCTACGAAGAAGGAACGCTCGCAGTCTTCTCCGCGCTGCTACGCCCCGGCGATGTGGCTCTCGATGTCGGCGCGAACATTGGGCTGATGACCTTGCATGCCGCCCGTCTTGTCGGCGAAACCGGCCAAGTGTTCAGCTTTGAGCCGATGCCGGACATCTTCTCCCAGATCGAGTCCAACATCGAGTTGAACCGGGCACAACAGGTTCGCGCGTACTCAACCGCGCTGGGATCACAGTCCAATACTTTGCCCCTGTTCGCCCATCCGGAAATCAATCGAGGCAGCAGTTCGCTTGTCTCAAACGAGGGAGCTCCGCCTGCTGCTATCGCGAAGATCATGCCGCTTGATGACTTCGTTTCCGAGGAGATCCGCAGACCTATCCGCCTCATCAAGATAGATGTGGAAGGCTGGGAGCTGGAAGTCTTGCGGGGCGCCAGTGCGACGCTCTCCCGTCCCGATGCGCCGATACTGTGCGTCGAATGCAGCGAACTCCATCCTCTCGAAGGTGGAACGGTTGCGGACCTGTACACTCTCCTGGCTAGCGACAACAAGTACAGGTGCTTTGCGCTCAAGCGCGGCAAGGCACGGCCATCCCATCTGGTTCCGATCCCTGGCCCGGGCGAATTGCCACACCACGACAATATCTTCTGTTTCCCTCAAGACACGCCAGTACCGAGCCCGCTTGCCGCGCCGTAGCAACGATGGCAACAGCGCCGTCGCCGGCCCGGGTCAACGCGGGAAGAATCGACCGGTAGCGATGGCGGAGAGCTCCCGGGGTTGAATCCCCCGGGTCCGCCCCGCTTCATCTCTATAAGAGAGGATGACCCTTCGGTAGCTGCTTTGCGTACCAGATGGCCAGCTTATGCCTCATGGATTGTTGTGAGACCTGATCTTCCGGCAATGGCTGAATCACTTTGTCGTGTACCAACAGCCGGTAGATGTACATGATCTTGTCGGTCACGGAGTCGGTCGGTTCGAACACCGCCGCGCCTCGCGCCTCGGCATACTCGACACCCGCCACTATCGCCGCTTTGACCAGTTCGGCTTCATTCTTGAGCTTCTTCATTGCCACCTCTGCAGTCCGCATGACAAAAAGCACCATGGACAATGACCCGCAGTCCTTCTGTCATCGTGTCTCCCTCTGCAATCCGTCCCACGTCCGCACGCACTCTACGATTCGGCACATGCCCTTTCCCAGACATTGCCGTAACCGAACTTGCTCGGATACAAGCCCCCTTATAGCCCACGTCGGGAAGCATGTCGCTGATGTCAACGCGTTCCATGACCGGGATATTGGATGGACCGTCCACCGCCATCCGGTCCGCCATGGCCCAGACCCATTTCGACACGATCCTGGCCTCCGCGCCGGTCTCGACGCCGACGCCCAATATCCGCTCGATGCCGTCTGCATGCAACTGCTTGGCGTCGTGAATTAGCAGTTCCGTGACGTGGGGGAAAGCGATTGAACTCAATCATCGGGACCAATCTACGTCAACAACGGTTGCCGTGCTATCCCGGCGCGTGACAACGGTGAGTCAACATATTTATTGTAGTTTGCCTCCGCTTCCGCCTTGCCACGGCGCGCGCCCTGCAAGCCCAGGCGGCGCATGAGCCGCTCCACGGTACAGCACGCCACGGGAACGCCTTCGCGGTTCAGCCGCCGAGTCCAGCAAAAGCGTCAGCATCGAAAATGGCGGAATAATTAAAGGTTGGCCTGCTTTCCATGCTTTGGAACGTATGCGAATACTATGGGGTTTTGCTGTGGTGTACGGTTCATATTCAGCACGCCAAAGCCGCCGCCATTCCGGCGGAATATCGGGCCCATTGTTGGCGGTGGGTTCTTTTCCGGTCACTTCCAACACCTCTCCTTTTGCGGCCGGACTGCAACCTTTGATCTGAAGATTCACGGTGTATTGCCGTTTCATGCTGCGATTGACCAAATTGATATACAACCGGCCGGTTTTGGAATTGCGGGTGACAATTTGGGTAAGCTCCGGGACATTCGACTCCGGCTCCATAATCCCCAGTTGCGGCACACTGTAGGTTCGAGGCGGAGTCATGCTAGATTTGATCCGAACATCCCCCGTATTTCGCGCATACAGCTTGAACACCCAATAAGGGACCTTGGGTTGTCCGTGCACATCCACCCACCCCATGAAACTGCGATCGGTAAACTTGAAGTAATTGGCGACTTGCACTCGCGGATGCGGCATGAAGACCTGCAGCATTGTGTCCCGAAGCAGCTCACGAGTGGCTCTCCGCTCTTCGGCGCGCTTGTCCAACTCGTCGCTGAACCAGCGTTCCTGACGGCCCTACTCGTCGCCCGCCAGGGCGTGGTGACGCCACAGCGCACAGACCTCCTGGATCAGGTCATCATCGACGACCCGGGAAGTTGTCTTGCTGGCTTGACGGGCTCGAAGTTCGTCTCGTAGTTGCTGACAGCGGCGGTCGAAATCCGCCGATGCTTGGCGCGCCAGGCGCCTCGCCTCACGGCGATCTTTAGTCTTGAGGGAGCACTTTTCTTCGCGCTTGCCCAAATGCCGTTGCAGATCGATCGGCACCTTGGCGCGAAAGTAGTAGGTCGAATTGCGTTTGAACAGATGGGTTTGTTGGCTCATATCTGACATCCGGGTGTACCCCGTCGGTGTACCAGTCAGATATGTCTAGTGACTGAATAGTCAACCACTTATTATTCAATCAACTACGTAGAGCATTATGGCGGAGAAGGTGGGACCACTGGGCCTGTCGGGCCTCGCCCCTTCGGGGCCGCCTATGGCGTTCGTCCCCGCTGCGCGGGGCCATCGAACCGGCCAGTTGAATCCGTGGGCTCGAATCCCGGTACGCGCGTCACAAAACGACGGTGCATCGGTGAGTTAGCATTCGACCGGAAATTGGCGGAGAGGGTGGGATTCGAACCCACGGACCCCGAAGGGTCACTCGATTTCGAGTCGAGCCCTTTCGACCACTCAGGCACCTCTCCGGAGGGGGCTTGGCACAAACTGAGCGCAAGGCCTTGCCGGCTCCGGTATTCTACCCGATGAGACCGGGGAGTTCTAAACAAATCCCGGTATCGGACCGCTATAGGTAGAAGCCGGACTGGATACCTTCCCATCGCATGGCTCGCATCGCCCTACTCGCTCTGTTGGCCCTCGCCCTGTCGGGCTGCGGCGGCCCCACCACCCAACTCCAGCAGGTCAAGCGCTCGGGGGAACTGGTGGTGGTGACCCGCAACGGGCCGACCACCTACTACGAAGGGCCCAACGGCCCGGCGGGGTTCGAGTACGACCTGGCGAAGATGTTCGCCGACTACCTGGGCGTCAGTCTGAAAATCAAGGTGGCGGACAACGTCTCCGACATCCTGCCCATGGTCATCGGCGGCAAGGCCGACCTCGCCGCGGCCGGGCTGGCGGTGACGAGCCAGCGAGCCACCAAGATACGCTTCGGGCCCAGCTACTACCAGGTCACGCCGCAGCTGATCTACCGGGTAGGGACCCGGCCGCCGTCCAGCCTGGACGAGCTCGACGGACACCTGGAGGTGGTGGCCGGCAGCAGCAATGCGGCTCTGCTGCGCCGCCTGAAGGCAACCCATCCCCTGCTGAGCTTTCACACCAACCCGAATGCCGATAGCGACCAGCTCCTCTATCTGGTCTACCAGCAGCTCATCGACTACACGGTGGCCGATTCCAACATGGTCGCCATCAACCAGCAGTACTACCCCGAGCTGCATGTGGCCTTCGATGTGAGCAAGCCCAGAAACCTGGCCTGGGCCTTCCCGTCGGGGCCGGACGACAGCCTCTACCGGGCAGCGGTGCGTTTTTTCGCCAAGATCCGCGAGGACCACCGACTCGAGCAGGCGGTGGAGCGCAACTTCGGGCATGTGCAGGACTTCGACTACGTAGGCACGGTGCGCTACATCGCCCATATCCACGAACGGCTGCCGGCCTATGAGCCGCTGTTCAAGGCGGCGGCCGAGCAGACCGGGCTGGACTGGCGCCTGCTGGCGGCCATCGGATACCAGGAGTCCCACTGGAATCCCAAGGCCATCTCGCCCACCGGCGTGCGCGGCATCATGATGCTGACCCGCAGGACCATGGCCTATCTGGGGCTGGACAACCGCACCGACCCGGAGCAGAGCATACTGGGCGGAGCGCGCTACTTCTCCATCATCAAGAACCGGATTCCCGAACGCATTCAGGAGCCGGACCGCACCTGGCTGGCGCTGGCGGCCTACAACATCGGCTTCGGCCATCTGGAGGACGCCCGCGTGCTCACCGAGCGCCAGGGCGGCGATCCGGACAAGTGGGTGGACGTGAAGAAGTACCTGCCGCTGCTCAGCCAGAAGAAATACTACCGGCACACGGTGCACGGCTATGCCCGCGGCCGCGAGCCCGTGCAGTACGTGGAGAACATCCGCAGCTACTACGACATCCTGGTGTGGTTCACCAATCCGCACCGGCCCTCGAAACCGGAGAAGCTGCCGGCTCTGTCCATCGACTCGCCGGTGCTGTAGTCGGCTAGCGCCGCGCCGCGAAGAACCCCTGCAACAGGGCGCCGCATTCCGGAGCCAGCACCCCGCCCTGCCACTGCACCCGGTGATTGAGGCCCGGCGCATCCAGGGCGTTCCAGACGCTGCCCACCGCACCGGACTTGGGATCGAAAGCCCCGAACACCACCCGCTCGACACGGGCATGCACCAGCGCACCGGCGCACATCATGCACGGCTCCAGAGTCACATAGAGCGTGGTACCGGGAAGACGGTAGTTGCCGGCCCGCTCTCCCGCGTCCCGCAGGGCCACGATCTCCGCATGGGCGCTGGCGTCGTGCCCGGAAATGGGACGGTTCCAGCCCTCACCGAGCAGCAGACCGTCCTTCACCACCACGGCGCCGACCGGGACCTCGCCCGCGTCGGCGGCCCGTTGGGCGAGTGTCAGGGCATGGCGGATCCAGGTTTCGTCGGTGGGCGCAGGATCATTGCTGAGGAATGGGGACATGGGAGCAACGATGAACCAGGAAAGATGAATGATGAACTGAAAAGCCGGTTCCTTTGAGTTCGCCGGGGATCACTCTGCATTCGTCATTGGATTCCTGCCGCGCAATCGACCACCGCGGCTTGATCGAAGTCTCTTGGATGGCCCGGCCGGGTGGCGGCGATAAACGCTGAATAATGCACTGAACTGAAAAAGACGCCACCTATTCAGTGCATCATTCATCATTCCGCATTCTGCGTTGATTCGTCACTCCCACTCGATCGTCGCCGGCGGCTTGCCCGAAATATCGTAGGTCACCCGCGAGATGCCTTCGATCTCGTTGATGATGCGCCGGGAGACATGATCGAGGAACTCGTAGGGCAGGTGCGCCCAGCGCGCGGTCATGAAGTCGATGGTTTCCACGGCGCGCAGGGCCACCACGTAGTCGTAGCGCCGCCCGTCGCCGGTGACACCCACGGACTTGACCGGCAGGAACACGGCGAACGCCTGGCTGACCTTGTCGTACAGCTCGTGGTTGCGCAGCTCGTCGATGAAGATGGCGTCGGCGCGGCGCAGCAGGTCGGCGTATTCCTTGCGCACCTCGCCCAGAATGCGCACGCCCAGGCCGGGGCCGGGGAAGGGATGGCGGTAGACCATCTCCGCGGGCAGGCCCAGTTCCACGCCGATCTTGCGCACCTCGTCCTTGAACAGCTCGCGCAGGGGTTCGACCAGCTTGAGGTTCATCTTCTCGGGCAGCCCGCCCACGTTGTGGTGGGACTTGATGACGTGGGCCTTGCCGGTACCGGCGCCGGCGGACTCGATCACGTCCGGGTAGATCGTGCCCTGGGCCAGCCAGCGCGCATTGGTGAGCTTGCCGGCCTGCTCGTCGAAGACCTCGATGAACAGGTTGCCGATGATCTTGCGCTTGCGCTCCGGGTCGGCCACCCCTTCCAGCGCGGCCAGGAAACGGGCCTCGGCGTCCACGCGCAGCACCTTCACGCCCATATGGCGGGCGAAGGTGGCCATCACCTGATCGCCCTCGTCCAGGCGCAGCAGGCCGTTGTCCACGAACACGCAGGTGAGCTGGTCGCCGATGGCCCGGTGCAGCAGGGCGGCCACCACCGAGGAGTCCACGCCGCCGGACAGGCCCAGCACCACCTGCTCGTCGCCCACCTGCTCGCGGATGCGCACCAGGTGGTCGTCGATGATGTTGCCGGCGGTCCACAGGGCCTCGCAGCCGCAGATCTCGTGCACGAAGCGCTCCAGGATGCGCCTGCCCTGCTGGGTGTGGGTGACCTCGGGGTGGAACTGCAGGCCGTAGAAGCCGCGCTGGTCGTCGGCGATGCCGGCCAGAGGTGCGCTGTCGGTGCTGGCGATGGCCTTGAAGCCCTCGGGCAGGGCCGCCACCCGGTCGCCGTGGCTCATCCACACGTCCAGCAGGCCGTAGCCTTCCGGGCTGGCGTGGTCCTCGATGTCCCGCAGCAGCCTTGAGTGGCCGCGGGCGCGCACCTGGGCGTAGCCGAACTCCTTGTGGGGCCAGGTCTCCACCTGCCCGCCCAGCTGGGCGGCCATGGTCTGCATGCCGTAGCAGATGCCCAGCACCGGCACGCCCAGCTCGAACACCAGCTCCGGGGCGCGCGGGCCTTCGGCGGCGGTCACCGACTCGGGTCCGCCGGAGAGGATGATGCCGCGGGGATGGAACACCCTCATGGCCTGCTCGTTCATGTCGTAGGGATGGATTTCGCAGTACACCCCGGCCTCGCGCACGCGCCGCGCGATCAGCTGGGTGTACTGGGAGCCGAAGTCGAGGATCAGAATGCGATGGGCATGGATGTCGCCCCCTTCGGGGGCGTGGGACGGGTGGGCAGATGATTTCATGCAGACGCTCGCTGGAACATCAAGGAACCGGGGGCCGGGGACCGCACCGCGTCAATCGACGCGGTAGTTGGGCGCTTCCTTGGTGATGGTGACGTCGTGCACATGGCTCTCACGCACGCCGGCGCTGGTGATGCGCACGAATTCGGGCTTGGTGCGCATGTCGTCGATATCTGGGAGCCGGTGTAGCCCATGCTGGCCCGCAGCCCGCCGATGAGTTGGTACAGGATGCTGACCACCGTGCCCTTGTAGGGCACCCGGCCTTCGATGCCCTCGGGCACCAGCTTGTCCAGGTCGGTGGCCCCTTCCTGGAAGTAGCGGTCCGACGAGCCCTTCTGCATGGCGCCCAGGGAACCCATGCCGCGGTAGGACTTGTAGGAACGGCCCTGGTAGAGCTCCACCTCGCCGGGAGCCTCTTCGGTGCCGGCGAACAGGCCGCCGATCATCACCGAATGGGCGCCGGCGGCGATGGCCTTGGCCATGTCGCCGGAGTAACGGATGCCGCCGTCGGCGATCAACGGAATGCCGGTACCCTGCAGCTCTGCCGCCACGTTGGCCACGGCGGTAATCTGGGGCACGCCCACGCCGGCGACGATGCGCGTGGTGCAGATGGAGCCCGGCCCGATACCCACTTTGACCGCGTCCGCGCCGGCATCGGCCAGCGCCCGGGCGGCGGCGGCGGTGGCGATGTTGCCGCCGATCACCTGCACGTCCGGATAGTGCTCCTTGACCCAGCGCACCCGATCCAGCACGCCCTGGGAATGGCCGTGGGCGGTGTCGACCACGATCACGTCCACGCCGGCGCCGACCAGCACCTCGACACGGTCCTCGGTGCCCTCGCCGGTGCCAACGGCGGCGCCCACCCGCAGGCGACCCTGCTCGTCCTTGCAGGCATTGGGGTAGTCCTTGGACTTCTGGATGTCCTTGACGGTGACCAGGCCGCGCAACTGGAAATTGTCGTTCACCACCAGCACCTTCTCGATGCGGTGGCGGTGCAGCAGGGCCAGGATCTCGTCGCGCTCGGCGCCCTCGCGGACCGTTACCAGGCGTTCCCTGGGGGTCATGATGCTGGACACAGGGCTGTCGAAATGGGTCTCGAAGCGCAGGTCGCGGCTGGTGACGATACCGACCAGCTTCTCGCCGTCCACCACCGGCACGCCGGAGATGTTGTGGGCGCGGGTGAGGTCCATGACGTCGCGGATACTGGTGGTCGGCGGCACCGTAATGGGGTCCTTGATGACGCCGCTCTCGAATTTCTTGACCCGCCGCACCTCGCCGGCCTGGGCGTCCGGGGTCATGTTCTTGTGGACGATGCCGATGCCGCCTTCCTGGGCCAGGGTGATGGCCAGCCGCGACTCGGTCACGGTATCCATAGCCGCCGAAATGATCGGCATGTGCAGCCGGATTTCTCGGGTCAGTTGGGTGTCTAGCCGGACGTCGCGGGGCAGCACGCGGGAGAGGGCCGGAAGGAGGAGAACGTCGTCGAAAGTGAGGGCTTCCTCAACGATGCGCATAAGGAAATACCGTGCCAGCGTTGCCAAAAACGCATTATATGGCGTGGGCGCCAAAGGGTAAACCGCACCGGCGCCGCGTCTTTGGCCAGGATCGGGCCGGCGCGGGGGCGGCGCCGGTTTCGCCCCGCCCGGCCATGGGCTAAGATCCCCTGTCATGCAGCCATCGACGGTCTCACTGCCCCAGCGCGACGTATACTCCGTCGGGCGCCTGAACCGCGAAGTGCGCGCCGCGCTGGAAGGCGGCTTTCCGCTGCTGTGGGTGGAAGGCGAGCTGTCCAATGTCGCCCGCCCCGCTTCCGGTCACCTGTACCTCACCCTGAAGGACGCCCAGGCCCAGGTGCGCTGCGCCATGTTCCGCAACCGCTGCCAGTTCCTGGGGTTCACGCCCCAGAACGGCATGCAGGTGCTGGTTCGGGCGCGGGTCAGCCTGTACGAGCCCCGGGGCGACTTCCAGCTCATCATCGAGCACATGGAGGAAGCCGGCGACGGCGCCTTGCTGCGCGCCTTCGACGCCCTCAAGCAGCGCCTTTCCAAGGAGGGGCTGTTCGAAGAAGCCCGCAAGCGGCCCATCCCCACCCTGCCCCGGCGCGTCGGCGTGGTCACCTCCCCCACCGGCGCCGCCATCCGGGATATCCTCAGCGTGCTGCGCCGCCGTTTCCCGGCCCTGCCGGTGCTGATCTACCCGGTGCCGGTCCAGGGCTCCGATGCGGCGCCCCAGATCGCCGCCGCGGTGCGCCGCGCCTCCGAGCGCGCCGACTGCGATGTGCTCATCGTGACCCGGGGCGGAGGCTCCCTGGAGGACCTGTGGGCTTTCAACGAGGAACTGGTGGCCCGCGCCATCCACGACAGCGCCGTCCCGGTGGTCAGCGGGGTGGGCCATGAAATCGACTTCACCATCGCCGACTTCGTCGCCGACCGGCGCGCGCCGACGCCGTCGGCCGCCGCCGAGCTGGTCAGTCCCGACCAGGCCGAATGGCTGGCCCAGCTGCGGGCCCTGGATGCCCGCCTGCTGCAGCGCCTGCAGCGCCACCTGCAGGAACTGGCGCAGCGGGTGCAGTGGCTGGCCAAGCGCCTGGACCAGCAGCACCCGGGCCAGCGCCTGCGCCAGCAGAGCCAGCGCCTGGACGAACTGGAGCAGCGCCTGCGGCTGGCCTGGCGCGCGGAGCTGCGCCAGCGCCGCGCCGGGCTGGGCGAGCTGGCCGCCCGCCTGCATCGCCACGCACCGGTGCACCGCCTGCAGCGGCTGCAGGCGCACCGCGACCAACTCAACCGCCGGCTGGTCGCCGCCATGACCTTGATACTGGAGCGGGGCGGGCGCCGGCTCGGTTCCGTGACCCGTGCCCTGGACGCCGTCAGCCCGCTGGCCACCCTGGACCGGGGCTATGCCATCGTGTCGCGGGCAACGGATCAGACGGTGCTGCGCGATGCCCGCTCCGCCGGGGTCGGCGAGCGGGTCCACGCCCGGCTGGCCCGCGGCCATCTGGTCTGCACGGTCGACGAGACCCACGAGGAAAATTGATGAAAGCCGGAGACGTCCACCGCACCCGGCGCAAGCGCCTGCTTACACTGGTCGCCACCGCCGCGCTGTGGCTGACCGCCGGCGCCGCCCTGGCCCAACCCCTGCCCCGCAACGAGCCGGTGCCCGGCGGCGTGGCGGTACTGGCCCTGCCCGCCCAGTCCACGCCCCCCGAGGCCCGATACCAGGGCCGCCCGGTGATGGTGGTCAAACACCAGGGCACCTGGTACGCGGTGGTGGGCATTCCCCTGTCGACGAAACCGGGCCAGCAAACCCTGCGGCTCAATGGCCGCCAGGCGCTGCGCTTCGATGTCACCGACAAGACCTATCCCAGCCAGCACATCACCATCAAGAACCGGCATATGGTCAATCCCACCCCGGCCGAGCTCAAACGCATCCGTCGGGATCGGGTCCGTATCAAGAAGGCAGTGAGTCATTGGACGGCCCGCGCCGACGTGCCGGTGCGCCTGGCCATGCCGGTGCACGGGCCGCTCAGCAGCACCTTCGGCCTGCGCCGCTACTTCAACGGCGAGCCGCGCGCCCCCCACAGCGGCTGGGACATTGCGGTACCGGCGGGCACCCCCATCCACGCGCCGGCCGCCGGCACCGTGGTGCTCACCGGCGACTTCTTCTTCGACGGCAACATGGTGGTCATCGACCACGGCCAGGGACTCATCACCCTGTACGCCCATATCCAACGCATCAAGGTGCATATGGGAGAACATGTGAAGGCCGGCCAGGTGATCGGCACCGTCGGCCAGACCGGCCGCGCCACCGGCCCTCACCTGCACTGGGGGGTGAGCCTCAACGACGCCCGCGTGGACCCGGCGCTGTTCGTGCCCAACCCGCCGGTGGCCGCGCGGTGAAAGCTGAAAACCAAAAGCGCCACGGAAAACACGGAAGACACGGAAGACACGGAAAAAACAATAAGGATCGAAGTGTGGTGATCCATCCTGTGCTATCGCGTACGCATGGCCGTTGAGGTCTCCGTATCAGCCAGCTGTTCACAAGTTCTTATGTCCGTGCTTTCCGTGCTTTCCGTGGCGCTTTTTATTTCTTGGAGGTAAACATGAAAACGCTCGATCAATATTCCCTGGACGACCTGAAGCGGGTCTATCGGCATCTGCACAATCAGCTGCAGGAGGATTTCGAGCTTATGGATTCCGACCTGCTGCAGGACATTCAGACGCTGCTTCAGACCCGCGCACGGGAAGCGGGCGTGGACGTGTCCGTACATGCCCAGTGGGCGGCGTGGCTCAACGACGGCGTACAGCTTCGGGGAATCTAGTGGTCCTTGCGGCCAACTCAAACGACGGTTGTCGGCGCAATGCCCTTCGGTTATTGCGTCATTGCCGCCGCCCCGCAGGTCGGGCTAAGCCGCGCGCAGCCCTGGCTGCCGTCATGCCGTCGACAGCTCGGATGCACGGGGTGCGTGCTTCTCGGGCTTCGCGTTGCTCAGCCCAACCTACCCCACTAGTCCACTACGCCGCAGGCCACCCGCGCGCCGCCGCCGCCAAGACTGGCGGGTGTATCGGAGTAGTTGTCGCCGCCCGCGTGGATCATCAGGGAATGCCCCTTGAGGTCGGCAACCTTCAGACGCGGCGCCAGTACCGGCACATCCGCCGTGCCGCCGGCGTCGACGTAAAGCACCGGCAGATCGCCCAGGTGGCCTTCTCCATAGGGGCCTTCATGACGTGCAGTGGCGGCCGGATCGAAATGCCCGCCGGCCGCCAGCCCAGCCACCGGCTTGCCATCCTTCTCGCCCGGACCGCAGGCAGGGTTCTGATGCACGTGGAAGCCGTGCAGACCCGCCGTCAATCCATGCAGATTGGGCGTGATCAACAGCCCGTATTGACTGTCGGCGGCAGTCACGGTGCCGACGGACGCGCCCACGCCCGATCCGTCGACCCGATGCATATCGATGGTCACCGTGTCGGCCCAGGCGACGCCCGCCCCCAATGCGCCGGCTGCCAGCAAAATCAATGTCCCTTTCATGATGTGCCTCCTGCCTCCCTGTGTGGATCGCTCCGGTCGCCCGCCGCCCAACGGAACCCGCAGGGTCCCCGGGCGCCAGGCTCCCGTTGCCCGTGCAACCCGATGGGCATTCCCCAGTATAGGCGCGATCAGTCGGCCTCGCGTTCGATGCTGCAGCAATGCACGCCGCCGGCGCGCGGGTCGGCCGCTTCCAGGATGGCGCCGGTGACCGGGTTGGGGCGGAAGGTGGTGCAGCCTTTCAGGCCATGCAGATAGGCGTCCATGTAGACGGCCTTGAACCGTTCGAAGGGCAGCTCTTCGGGGATGTTGATGGTCTTGGAAATGGAGTTGTCCACGTGGGGCTGCAGGGCGGCCTGCATGGCCAGATGGTCGGAGGGGTCCAGCGCTGCGGCGCCGACGAAGGTGGCGGGCAGCGCAGCGTCCGGCCCGTTCAGACGGCGCCATTGCGCGAACGCATAATCCTCCAACGCGAACTCGCGGTACTCGCCGTCCAACCCGATCACCTTGCGTCGCTGCGAGAACTCGAACACCGGCTCGATGCCGCTGGAGACGTTGTCGGCCAGCAGGCTGACCGTGCCGGTGGGGGCGATGGCGAGCAGGTGGCTGTTGCGGATGCCAGCCTCGGCGATTCCTTCGCGGATATCGGTGGGCAATCCCTTTACGAACGCACCCTCCAGATAGTGCTCTAGCTGGAAGTAGGGAAACGCGCCCTTCTCGCGGGCCAGTTCGATGGACATGCGATAGGCGCTGTCACAGATGCGCTCCATCGTCTGGCCGGCCAGGGACCGCGCGGCGTCGCAGCGGTAGTCATGGCCGAGCATGATCAGCGCGTCGGCCAGCCCCGTGATCCCAAGACCGATGCGGCGGCTGCCGTGGGCCTGCTCCTTCTGGCGGGGCAGCGGAAAGCGTGACGCATCGATCACGTTGTCCAGCAGCCGTACCGCTATGCCAGCCGTATGGGCGATGCCGTCCATATCCAGCCTGGCGCGCTCGGTGAACGGCTCGCGCACGAACCGCGTCAGATTGATGGAGCCGAGGTCACAGGCGCCGTAGGGCGGCAGGGGAATTTCACCGCAGGGATTGGTGGCGGTGATGTGCTCGCGATACCAGAGGTTGTTGAGGTGGTTGATGCGGTCGACGAACAGCACCCCGGGCTCGGCATGCTCATAGGTGCCGCGCATGATGCGGCCCCACAGCTCCCGGGCCCGCATCTTTCTGAGCACCCGACAGGGCACCGGCCCGTCATGGCCCGGCCAGCGCCGTTCCACCTGCTCGACGCCGATCCCTTCCAGTTGGGATTCGGGATACACCAGCAACCATTCCCGATCGTCGCGCACCGCTTCCATGAAGCAGTCCGTCACCTGCACGGACAGGTTGAAGTGGCGCAGGAAGCCCGCCTTGCGTTTGGCCTCCACGAATTCCAGGATGTCGGGGTGATCGCAGCGCAGCGTGGCCATCATGGCGCCGCGACGGGCGCCGGTGGACAGCAGCGTGTCGCACATGGCGTCCCAGATGGCCATGAACGAGACCGGCCCCGAGGCGACGGTCCCGACGCTGTGGGCCGGCTCGCCCCGCGGGCGCAGGGTGGAGAAATCGTAGCCCACGCCGCCGCCCTGCTGCATGGTCAGAGCGCCTTCCTTGAGGGCGTCGAAGATGCCGTCCATGGAATCCTCGATACGCCCCATCACGAAGCAATTGAACAGGGTGATACGCCGGTCGGTGCCCGCGCCGGCGAGTATGCGACCGCCGGGCAGAAACCGGAAATCATCGAGGATGGAGTAGAAGCGCTGTTCCCAGACCTGGCGGTTGCCCGGTTCGACGGCGGCGAGGGCGCGCGCCACGCGGTGCCAGGTGTCCTCCACCCTCCGGTCGAGGACCTGCTCCCCGTGTCTGGCGCGGTATTTGGTTTCCCACACGTGGCGGGAAATTTCGGTGGCCAGGGCGCGGTCCATGACCCCAAGAATAGCACCGACGTCCGCAACCCTGCGGGACGTCGCCGGTGGGCGGGATACGGCGCTATTTCTTCACATGGCGCAGCAGCCGCTTGCGCCGCCGCTGCTGACCCGGGGTGAGGACGTTCTTGCGGCCCTTGAAGGGATTGGCGCCGGTCTTGAACTCCAGGCGCAGCGGCGTCCCCACCAGCCGCAGAGTCTTGCGGAAGGTGTTGATGAGGTAACGGCGGTACGCCTTCGGGTACCCGTCGGTCTGGTTGCCGTGGATCACGATGACGCGGCGGATTCTGCCCGCCCTGATGGGCGTAGCGCAGCTTGATGCGCCTGCCGTGCACCAGCGGCGGCTGGTGGGCGCTGACCGCGTACTCCAGGATGCGGGTCAGTTCCGGCGTGCGGCAATCTTGCGCACCGCACTGTCATAGGCGCGCCGACGGCGTCGAACAGGCGTGCCCACCGCAGTGCCGTGCAGGGCGGAGATGAAGTACAGCTCGGCGAAGCCCAGGAACGGCAGTTTGATGTCGAGTTCGCGCCGCACCCGGTCCCGTTGTTCGGACGACAGCCCGTCCCACTTGTTGACTGCGACCACCAGCGCGCGGCCCTGCTCTATCGCCTGGCCGACCAGGTGGCGTCCTGCTCGGCCACGCCTTCGCGGGCGTCGAGCACCAGCACCACGACGTTGGCCGCCTCGATAGCCTGGAGTGTCTTGATGACGCTGAACTTCTCCACCGCCTCGTTGACCCGCGCGCGACGGCGCACGCCGGCGGTGTCGATCAGCGTATAGCGCACGCCGTCCCGCTCGAAGGGGATGAAGATGCTGTCGCGGGTGGTACCGGGCTGGTCGTAGGCCAGCACCCGCTCCTCGCCCAGCAGCCGGTTGACCAGGGTGGACTTGCCCACGTTGGGACGACCGATCACCGCCACTTTGATGCCGGCTTCCTGGTCCGAGACCGGCGCTTCGGATTCCTCCGGCGTCGGGCAGCGCGCCCAGCGCCGTATCCATCAGGCGACTGATGCCGTGGCCCTGGCTGGCGGAAACGGCGATGGGCGCACCCATGCCCAGGCTGTGAAAGTCGGCGGTCGCCACCGGGGCGTCCAGACCGTCGGTCTTGTTCACTACCAGGAATACGGCTTTACCGGTGCGGCGCAGCCGGTCGGCCACCGCCTCGTCGGCGGCGGTCACCCCCTGGCGGGCATCGACCAGAAACAGGATGCAGTCAGCTTCCTCGACGGCCTGCCAGGCCTGGCGCGCCATCAGTCCGTCCAGCCCGTCGGACTGGGCGCTCAGGCCGCCGGTGTCCACCGCCAGATAGGGCCGCCCGCCCAACCGACCCTCGCCATACTGCCGGTCGCGGGTCAGGCCGGGAAAATCAGCCACCAGGGCGTCACGGGATCGGGTGAGACGGTTGAACAGGGTCGACTTGCCGACGTTCGGCCGTCCGACCAGGGCGATAACGGGAAGCATGACTGCAGACTCGCAACAGGGCCATAGGGTACAACGGGACCCCTAGGATACACCGCCGCAGGCCGCTGCGGTGAACCGATGCGACCGGCGTCAGCCTCCCGTCACTCGACAAGCGGAGAGCGTACCGCCTTCGCCATAGACATAGAGGGTGTCGCCCACCACCACCGGGGCGGCCAATATGCCCGACTTGCCCACCCGAATGCGCGCCTGCAGCGAGCCGTCCGATTTGGACAGCAGGTGCAGATAACCCTCGAAATCGCCCACCGCCAGATAGGAGCCGAAGGCCGTGGGCGCCGTCAGCGCCCGGTTGTGCAGCTTGTCCTGCTTCCAGATCGAAGCACCCGAGGTGCGGTCCAGCGCCCATACATCGCTGTCCGCATCGGTCACGTACACCGCGCCGCCGTCCACGGACAGCCCGGCATAGGACGACATCTTGCGGGCCCAGATGGGATTGCCGTTGGCGACATTGAAGGCCGCCACCCGCCCCTGGTACGTGACGGCGTAGACCACACTGCCGACCACCTTGGGGGCGCTGTCGATGTCCACCATGCGCGCCAGCTCAGAGCGCCCGGTCGGCTCGGCGACGGTGGTGGCCCAGATCAGTTCGCCGTTTTTCAGATTCAGCGCCACCATCTTGCCGCTGGCGAAACCGACCAGCACGGCGCCCTCGAAGAAGGTCGGCGTGGCCGTACCGCGCAGACTGAGCACCGGCACGCTGCGGTCGTACACCCACAGTTCGTGACCGTCCTTGGCGCTCAGGCCCACCACAGTGCCATCCACGGTCTGGGCCACCACCACGCCGGACTTCGCCTGCGGTGCCGACAGCACTTCGCTGGAGACCGTCGCTTGCCAAAGCCGCTTGCCGGTCTTTTCGTCCAGCGCGATGATCCCGGCCTCGTTGGTACCCACCAGCACCATGCCGTCACCCAAACCGATGCCGCCGGAGATATGCGCCTTGGTGTCGGCGTCCCACAGGCGCTTGCCGGTCTTGGTATCGAAGGCGGCAACCCGACCGTCGCGGGCGGCGGCATACAGACGGCTGCCGTCCACGGCCGGCACCAGCTGCACATACTGCCCGCCGGCGCCGTCACCCAGGCTCGTGGTCCAGATGGTCTTAAGCTGCACGTGGGTATGCAGCTCCACCAACGGTGCCGGCGGCGGGCCGCTGGACCCGCCACCGAACCAGCCGCTGATGGTAGAGCAGCCGCCCAGCAGACAGGACGAGGCAATAACCAGTATCAATCCAAAACGCCTCACGACTTGGGCTCCGCCGCCTGGCTGCGGACCGCATCGTCGCGCTTGGCCTGGAACAGGCCGCGCTCCGGCGCATCGGGCGGCAGCGCGGCGAGCGCCTGCTCGTAGGCCTTGCGGGCCTCGTCGGGCTTGTTCCGGGCCATGGCGAGATCGCCGCGCACTTCCTCGTATTCGGCCTTGAAGGTGCCCGGCTCCTTCATCTCGTCCAACATGCCGGCGGCGCCGGCATAGTCCTTCTCGGCCACCATCACACGCGCCAGGCGCAGGCGCACGATCTGTTTGACGCCGTGCTGATCGGCGTGCTGCAGCGCCCACTGCAGCTCTGCCTGGGCCGCCTTGTTCTGGCCCTGTTCGAGCTTGAACTTGGCAAGGGCCATGGTGGCCAGCACAGCGTAGGCGCTGGAGCTGTACTTGGTGGTCAACACCTCGCCCGCTTCCATGGCCGCCTGGGAGTTGTTGCTCGCCAGCGCGTCCATGACCTGGACATAGACGTTGGACGCCTGGTCCGACTGCTTGTGCTGGTACGCAAACCAGGCCTTGGCGCCGAACAGGAGGGCGAGCCCGAGCAGCACCCCGGTGATCAGGGTGGTCCCGTTCTCCGTCCACCATTTGCGTATGGCTTCGACCTTCTCTTCGTCGGTTGCGTAGACGTCCACATTGCGCTCCTGTTATTTCAATTCGGTACGACGATCCGTGCGCCGGCCGCCGTTGTCATTCAACCGCGACCAACGCCCGCAAGCGAGCGACGAGCTGCTCCTGGGCGAGAACTTCCTGCTCGCCGACAACGCGCAGCGGCTTGACGGTCACCTGGCCGCGGCTGAGCTCGTCGTCACCCAGCACCAGCGCCAGGGTGGCGCCGCTGCGGTCTGCCCGCTTGAACTGACTCTTGAAACTGCCTCCGCCGCAGTGGGCCTGCAGCCGCAGGCCCGGCAGAGCGTCGCGCAGAGACTCGGCCAGTGCAAGCCCCCGGCGCTGGGCGGCCTCGCCCATCAGCACCAGATAGGCATGGGGGTCGCGCACGGGCGGCGTCACGCCGAGTTCCTCCAGCAGGGCGACCAGCCGCTCCAGTCCGATGGCAAAGCCCACCGCCGGCGTCGCACGTCCGCCCAGGAAATCCACCAGGCCATCGTAGCGGCCCCCGGCGCACACGGTGCCCTGGGCACCGAGCCGGTCGGTGACCCACTCGAACACCGTCTTGCCGTAGTAGTCGAGCCCGCGCACCAGTCGCGGATTGATCTCATAGGCCACGCCGGCTTCGTCCAGGATGGCGCGCAGCGCTTCGAAATGGGCCCGGGAATTCTCGTCCAGGTGCTGCGCCAGTTGCGGGGCCGCGTCGATCAGCGCCTGCATCTGCGGGTTCTTGCTGTCCAGGATACGCAGCGGATTGGTGTGCAGACGCCGCTTGCTGTCCTCGTCCAGCTGGTCCATGTGCGCGCTCAGGTACTCCACCAGCACCTGGCGATACGCCGTGCGCGCTTCGAGGGTGCCCAGGGAGTTGAGCTGCAGGGTCACATCCTGCACCCCCAGCGCACGCCAGAGCCGCGCAGTCAGCAATATCAGCTCGGCATCCACGTCCGGCCCTTCCATACCGAAGGTCTCGACGCCGATCTGGTGGAACTGCCGGTAGCGGCCCTTCTGGGGCCGCTCGTGACGAAACATGGGACCGAGATACCACAGGCGCTGGACCTGATTGTGCAGCAGCCCGTGCTCGATACCGGCGCGAACGCAGCCGGCGGTACCTTCCGGGCGCAGCGTGAGGCTGTCTCCGTTGCGGTCCTCGAAGGTATACATCTCCTTCTCGACGATGTCGGTCACCTCGCCGATGGAGCGCTTGAACAGCTCGGTCTTCTCCAGCAGAGGAAGACGGATCTCCCGATACCCATAGGACTGCAGCAACCCACGGGCGGTACCTTCGATATGCTGCCAGGCAGAGGACTGTTCCGGCAGGATATCGTTCATCCCCCGGATGGCTTGGATCACCTTCGACATGACTATAGGGCTTTCGTTGCAGAGGACCGCATGGAGAACGCTCGTTTGGTCGGGAGCCCGCCGGCGGCATTATGGCGCAGCGCCGCCGTGCGACCCCGCTTCACTGACCATGGGGGGCTTCGCCCACCTGGAAGCGGGCGACATTGCCTTGATTGTACCGCGACTGATCGAATGACTTTCCATCGTAGGTAATGCTCACGGCCTGGGAGTTGCCCAGGACCACGGAAAACGGCGGCCGGCCTCCCAGGCTTTTCTGTTCTCCGCCGCGGATCAATCCGAACAGCAGCCGTTTGCCGGTGGCATCGCGCACCTCGGTCCAGCAGTCACCCTGAAATTTCAGGGTCAGGGTATCGCCCTGCGCTTCGGCTTGCCCACCTGTCGCGCCCTCCGCCTGACCGGCGGAGGGCGCCGGCTCGCCGGAAGTCACCGCCTGGTCGGAAGCGGCCGGTGCGGTCCCCTGGCCCGAAGCGGCGGAAGGCGCTTCAGCCGGGCCGGTCGACGATTCGGGCGCGACGGCAGGCGGCGGGCTCGCGGAGTCTGCCGGCTCCGCGGGCGGCGGCTGCGCAGGCGCCGCCGGTTGCGCTGGTACCGCCTTCTCAGGCCCTTGGCCTTCGGGTTCCGCGCCGGGCAGCGTCAGCGAGCCGGCGGGCGCCTCCGTCTTGTTGGCGGCAGACCACAATTTGCCCATTTGGGGCCCGTACATCACCACACCGGCCGCGGCCAGCGCCAGCAGCAAGGCCCAACCCACCAGCCGCCAGGGAAAGCTGCCTGCTCCGATGCGCCCGCGTGATATGGCATTGAGGGTGGGTCGCGGCTCGGGAACGCCCTGGGCGTCGTATTCGGCCACCACCTCGGACTCGTCCATGCCCAGCAGACGGGCATAGTTGCGCAGGTAGCCGCGCACGAATATGGGCGCCGGCAATCCCTGGAAATCGTTGTTCTCCAGGGCGGACAGGGTGGGCGCGTCCAGGCGCAACCGACTGGACACTTCCGCGACACTAAGGTTGCGGGCCTCGCGGGAGGCCCGCAACCGCGGCCCCGGCCCACCGGGAGCGATGGTGACGTCCGCGCCGGTTTCCGCTTCAGTATCCGGAATCTTGGTCATTGGCTATTCAGCTTCTGCAACTCCGTTACCTGCGGCGAATTGGGGTAACGGCTGTTCAGCAACGACGCATAGTGCATCTCGCCGACCGTGTCGCCCAGCGCGCGCTGAATCTTCACGCCCAACAAGAGCATGGCTGGGCTGACGCCGGCCGCGGCTTTGTAGCGCTCGAGAAACTTGAGCGCCTCCTTGTTGTGGCCCTGGTTGTGCTTGAGCGTGGCCATTTCGATCAGCGCTGCCGGGTACAGCGGATTCGAGGCCAGCGCAGCGTTCAGATACCGTTCGGCCTTGGCGGGCGGTGCGTTACCCGGCAGACAAAGAGCCGCATTGGTATAGGCCATCGCAGCCCGCTTGTAGAGCGGGTTCTTGGCCGCGTCCAGAAAATGCCGTTCGGCCTCTTCGTAGCGTCCGGCCCGGCACAACAGTTGACCGTAATTGTTCTGGGCGCTGGAGTCTTTGGGGTCGAGTTCGATGGCCCGCCGGTAATGCTGCTCGGCCTCCTTGATCTCGCCAAGCTGCTCGTACACCACCCCTAGCGCGTTGTGGGCATCCGGCAGGTCCGGATTCTGCTGGAGCGCTTTGTTCAGCTGCTGCAACGCAAGGTCCTTGCGCCCCTCCTGGAGATAGGCGATACCGAGCTGAGTGTTGATTTGCGCTGCTGACTGCCCGTTGTCGTCAGAGCTGGCGGTGGGGCGCACGTTCCTGCTGTCCGCACCGCAACCGGCCACAGCCACCGCCAGTACGGCGGTGAGAAACCAACCCAGCATTCGCTTCATGCACGGACCTCCTGATCCTGAGACGGACGCTGGTGACGGGCCCGACGCCGCGTACGGTCCTGGAACTGGCCAGCCAACTGGCCGCAGGCCGCGTCGATGTCATCCCCGCGCGTCCTGCGCGTGATGGTGGTGTAGCCCGCTTCCTGCAGCAATTCGCGGAACCGATCGATGCGTTCCGGGGCACTGCGCCGATAATGGGTGTTGGGAAACGGGTTGAAGGGAATGAGATTCACCTTGGACGGAACACCACGCAGAATCCGAATGAGCTGGCGGGCATGCTCATCGCTGTCGTTCACCCCGTCGAGCATCACGTACTCGAACGTGATGCGCCGACGCCCTTCACCGCTGACGTAACGTCGGCACGCATCGAGCAGTTCCCTGATGGGGTACTTTCGATTGAGCGGCACCAGATCGTTCCGCAGCGTGTCGTTGGGGGCATGCAGCGACACCGCCAGACTCACGTCGCAGACTTCCCGCAGCCGATCGATCTGCGGAACCACACCGGAGGTACTGAGGGTGACGCGGCGCTTGGACAGGCCGAACGCCAGGTCGTCCAGCATGAGTCGCAGCGCCGGCAGTACCGCCTCGAAATTCAGCAGCGGCTCGCCCATGCCCATCAGCACCACATTGGTCACCGCACGACGGTCACCGGCGGCACGCCCCAGGGTACGCACCGCCACCAGCACCTGACTGATGATCTCCGCGGTGGTGAGGTTGCGGTTGAAGCCCTGCTTGCCGGTGGCGCAGAACGAACAATCAAGCCCGCAGCCGACCTGGGACGACACGCACAGCGTGCCGCGCTCCTTTTCAGGGATGAACACCGCTTCGATGCAGTTGCCGTCATCGAGCCGCAGCAGCCACTTGCGGGATCCGTCCTCGGAGTCGCGGTCCAGGGCGACCTCGGGCAAACGCACCTCGGCCATCTCGGACAGGCGCGCACGCAGGCCTTTGCCCAGATTGGTCATGGCCTCGAAGTCGTCCACACCCTGCTGGTAGATCCACTTCAACAGTTGGGAGGCGCGAAACGGCTTCTCGCCCATTTCGGCGAACAGCGCCTGCAACCCGGCGTGGTCGAGTTCCAGTAGGTTGACCTTGCTTTGTATATCCACAGCGCTACCCTCACCCCGAGGCCGCGCGCCCGGCGCGCGGCCCGGACCTTGTGACTACCGGGTCCTGGGGCAAACCTCTTCGGGCTTGAAGAAGAAATCGATCTCCGCCTTCGCGGTATCCGGACCGTCGGAGCCGTGTACGACGTTCTCGTCGACCGTCTCGGCGAAATCCGCCCGGATCGTACCGGGAGCGGCCTCCTTGGGGTTGGTCGCCCCCATGAACTCGCGGTTGCGGGCGATGGCGCTTTCGCCTTCCAGCACCTGGACCATCACCGGCCCGGAGGTCATGAACGCAACCAGGTCGCCGTAGAAGGGACGCTCTTTGTGCACAGCGTAGAACTGCTGGGCCTGCTCCTTGGTGAGGTGCAGCATCCTGGCGGCGACGACGTGCAGCCCGCCCCTTTCGAAACGGCTGTAGATCTCCCCGATGATGTTCTTGGCGATACCGTCCGGCTTGATGATGGACAAGGTGCGTTCAACTGCCATGAATGGACTCCATGCTCTTAAGATTCAGGATAACGTAAACCCGCGACGGACCGCGGGTTTCGGCGCGAGAAAAACAATGAATTAGTGTACCGCCACTGCTACGGTCAGGCAACGCGCCAAAGGAGTGAGGGAGAGCCGCGAGCGGCCTGCGGGGGGTTCTGAAGGACCCTGGACCCTGCCTGGGCTGACGCCGCGCCGTCCCAGGAAGTCCGACGGACGGCTCGGCCGGTCAGGGCGCGACCGCTGTCCGATGCCGGGAACGACGCCGGACAATTGGGCCGCAAGTCATTGAGGGTCCGGGCGGATTCACACAGAAGACCGGGATCGGGTCAACTGCGTTCCTCGATCCAGGCCATTTGGATGGCCTCCAGGAGCTTCTCGCCGGAACGCTCCGGATCGTCATCGAAACCTTCCAGCGCGCAGACCCAACTGTGCAGGTCTGTGAATCGCACGTACCTGGGGTCCGCATCCGGGTGCGTTTCGTCCAGTTCGATGGCGATATCCTGGATATCGGTCCATTTCAGTCCCATGAACGTCTCCTCCGACACCGCGTCATACGCTCTGCGCGCAGCGTCAATGCTGTTCGCTGACCATGTTGATGGTGTACTTGGGAATCTCGACCACCAGATCCGCGTCGGCCACCAGTGCCTGGCAGCTCAGGCGCGAATCCGGGTCCAGCCCCCAGGCCTTGTCCAGCATGTCCTCCTCGGTCTCCTCGGGCTCGTTCAAGGAGTCGAAACCCTCGCGAACGTAGACATGGCAGGTCGTGCAGGCACAGGACTTCTCGCAGGCATGCTCGATCTGGATGCCTCGACTCAGCGCGGCATCGCAGATGGTGGTTCCCGGTTCGACATCGATGACGAGGCCTTCCGGGCAGATCTCCGCGTGGGGCAGTATGGTGATACGGGGCATGTTGGACTCTCTGCAATGGCGCAGGCGCCGGGGCGCCTTATTTGAATTCTTCCACGTTGTGACCGGCCATGGCCTTGCGGATGCCGGCATCCATACGGCGCGCCACATAGTCGGCACTGGTCTTCTCCAGGTCCGCAATGGCCCCCTTGATGGCGCGGGGATCGCTGCCGTCGCAGGCCTGTGCCAGCGCATCCGTCGCGGCGTCGATGCGGGCCCGCTCGGCCGCGTCGAGCAGTTCGTCGCCATCGGCGGCCAGCGCCGCCCGGATGGCCTCAAGGACCCGTTCGCCCTCCACCTTCTGCTCCCTCAACCGACGCATGTCCATGTCGTCTTCGGCATGACTGATGGAGTCCCTGAGCATGGACTCGATTTCCCCGTCGCTGAGCCCGTAGGAAGGCTTGACGGCGATACTGCTGTGCACCCCACTGGTCTGTTCCTGGGCGGCGACGTTGAGCAGCCCGTCGGCATCCACCTGGAAGGTCACCCGGATGCGGGCCGCCCCGGCGACCATGGCGGGAATGCCGCGCAGCTCGAAGCGCGCCAGGGAACGACAGGCCTCCACGGTCTCGCGCTCGCCCTGCACCACATGCAGGGCCATGGCGGTCTGGCCGTCCTTGAAGGTGGTGAATTCCTGCGCCCTGGCCACCGGGATGGTGGTGTTGCGGGCGACGATCTTCTCCACCAGCCCGCCCATGGTCTCCAGCCCCAGGGACAGCGGGATGACGTCCAACAGCAGCATGTCGTCCTCGGGCTTGTTGCCCGCCAGGATGTCGGCCTGGATGGCGGCGCCCACGGCCACCACCTTGTCGGGATCAATGTCCACCAGCGGATCGCGACCGAAGAACCCGCCCACCAGTTCGCGCACCCGGGGCACCCGGGTGGAACCTCCGACCATCACCACCTCGCCGATATCCCCGGCGGTCAGGCCGGCGTCGCGCAACGCACGGCGGCAAGGGCTGAGGGTCTTGCGGATCAGGGGCTCGACAAGGCTGTCGAACTGGCTGCGCGAGAGCTCGCCTTGCCAGTGGCTGCCGTCCATCAGTTCGAGCTTCAAGGGTACGCACTCGGCACTGGTCAGGGCCTCCTTGGCGGCACAGGCATCGCGCAACAAACGGCGCAGCTGGGCATGGTCGGCGTCGTCGCTGATACCGGCCTGGTCCATGATCCAGCGGGCGATGACCCGATCCATGTCATCACCGCCCAGTGCTGAATCGCCGGCGGTCGCGAGCACCTCGAACACACCCTGGTTCAGCCGCAGGATGGAAATGTCGAAGGTACCGCCGCCCAGGTCGTAGACCGCGATCACGCCCTCCGCGGCGCGGTCCAGGCCGTAGGCGACCGCCGCGGCGGTCGGTTCGTTGAGCAGGCGCAGGACGTTGAGTCCGGCCAGGGTGCCGGCGTCCTTGGTGGCCTGGCGCTGGGCATCGTCGAAATAGGCGGGCACGGTAATCACCACGCCGGTCAGCTCGCCACCGAGGGTCTGCTCGGCCCGGTCGCGCAGCGCCTTGAGGATCTCGGCGGACACTTCCACCGGACTGACGTCGCCCGCAGCCGTCCGGATGCGCGGCATGCCCTGCTCGTGGCCGACGAACTCATAGGGAAGCCGGGTCCCCAGGACCTTGACGTCGGCGATGCCGCGACCCATCAGCCGCTTGACCGATGCGACGGTGTTGAGGGGGTCCTGGGCGGCGAGCGCCTTCGCGTCGTGCCCCACCATGGGTACGCCATCGCCCCGATAGCGCACCACCGACGGCAGCAGGTGGACGCCTTCGGCGTCGGGCAGCGTATCGGGCACGCCGCTGCGCACGGCTGCGACCAGGGAGTTCGTGGTGCCCAGGTCGATGCCGGCGGCCAGACGGTGCTGGTGGGGAGCCGTTGAGCGCCCCGGTTCGGATATCTGCAGTAAAGCCATAATTCAGTCAATTGTGGGAAGCGGTATCCCTGGCGCCTTAGCGGCACTCAGGGCGCGTCGAGCTCATCCTCGAGATCGGCCTCCAGATTGCGGGCCTCGTCCTCCAGACGCCGAAAGAACTGCATGCGAAGCACGGTCTGGACGGCATCCTGCTGCGCCTCGGCGGCAGTCTGTTCGAACAGTTCACCGAGCCGGGCGCTCATGGCATTCAGGCGCGCCGCAATCTGATCGGTCAGTTCGCCCACCCGGCCCAGGGGATCGGCACTGTCGCGCACTTCCGCCAGCGCCTCGCGCAGTTCCATCTGCTCCATCAGGAACTGCGGGTCGCGGGTGGTGCTGTGTTCGTCGTCGAACCGGTGCCCGCGCAGCTCCAGCAGATAACGCGCCCGCGCCAGGGGGTCACGGAGCACCCGGAACGCCTCGTTGAGCTGCGCAGCCTGTTCCATGGCCAACCGCCGTTCCCGGTCCGGCGCATTGGCGAACCGGTCCGGATGCATGGTGCGCTGCAGTTCCCGATAGCGGGCGTTCAGCGCCTCCCCGTCCACTTGGTAGGCCACCGGCAGGGCGAACAGCTCGAAATGGGTCTTGGCCTGTTCCGGGGACATGATGTCTCACACGCGATACAGGACCGGGAGCGCGCGGCGCGATGCCGCACGTCTGACCCGGCCCGTGGAACTGCCTGTCTTATACGTTGAAGCTTTCGCCGCAGCCGCAGCTGTCCTTGACGTTGGGGTTGTTGAACTTGAACCCCTCGTTCAGTCCCTCGCGGGCGAAGTCCAGCTCCGTACCGTCGAGGTAGACCATACTCTTGGGGTCCACCACCACCTTCACCCCGTGGTCCTCGAACACCATGTCATCGGGCCCAACCGCATCGGCAAATTCCAGCACATAGGCCATGCCGGAGCAACCGGAGGTGCGTACACCGAGCCGCAAACCGACGCCCTGGCCGCGTTTTTCCAGCGAGCTGCCAATCTGCCTTGCAGCGGCTTCCGTCAGCGTAATTGCCATGGCTTCACCTCATTTCCAATCAGACAACGGATCAGGCACTCTTCGCGGCCACGTCGCTTGTGCCGGTTTTGGTCTGGTAGTCGGCGATGGCGGCCTTGATGGCGTCCTCGGCCAGCACCGAGCAGTGGATCTTCACCGGCGGCAGCGCCAGCTCCTCGGCAATGTCCGTGTTCTTGATCTGACCGGCCTCGTCCAGCGTCTTGCCCTTCACCCACTCGGTCAGCAGCGAGCTCGAGGCGATCGCCGAACCACAGCCGTAGGTCTTGAACCGCGCATCCTCGATCACACCCTGCTCGTTGACCTTGATCTGCAGCTTCATCACGTCACCGCAGGCCGGCGCACCCACCATCCCCGTGCCCACATGACCGTCGCCCTTGTCGAACGAGCCCACGTTGCGCGGGTTCTCATAGTGGTCCAACACCTTGTCACTGTATGCCATCTCTCGCTCTCCTCAATACCTTGAACCCATTTCAAAAGGCGTCTCGCCCGCCAATCCTGCGTTGCGCACCGCGCTGCGGTGCTCATTTACCCGCGTAAACTCCGCTCCTCGCGCGATCCGCGCCTTGCCTTGACGGCCGATCCACTCTTTTGAAACGGGTCCTTCTCTGTTGCCGATTCAGTGCGCCGCCCACTGCACGCTCGCCAGGTCCACTCCGTCCTGGTACATCTCCCACAGCGGCGACATCTCCCGCAGCTTCGCCACCTTCTCCTTGATCAGCTCCACCGCGTAGTCGACCTCCTCGGCCGTCGTGTACCGGCCCATCGAAAAGCGGATCGAACTGTGCGCCAGCTCGTCGTTGCGTCCCAGCGCCCGCAGCACGTACGACGGCTCCAGACTCGCCGAGGTGCACGCCGAACCCGACGACACCGCGATATCCCGCAGCGCCATGATCAGCGACTCGCCTTCCACAAAATTGAAACTCACGTTCAGATTGCCCGCCACACGGCGCTCCAGATCCCCGTTCAGGTACACCTCGTCGATCTGCGACAGACCCGCCCACAGCCGGTCACGCAATCCCCGTACCCGCACGGCCTCCTCGGCCATCTCCTCGCGCGCGATCCGAAACGCCTCGCCCATCCCCACAATCTGGTGGGGCGCCAGCGTCCCCGAGCGCAAGCCCCGCTCGTGACCCCCGCCGTGCATCTGCGCCTCCAGACGCACCCGCGGCTTGCGCTGCACGTACAGCGCTCCGATCCCCTTCGGCCCGTACACCTTGTGGCCCGAAAACGACATCAAATCCACCGGCAGGCTCGACAGGTCGATCGGCTCCTTGCCCGCCGACTGCGCCCCGTCCACGTGGAACACCACCCCCCGGGAACGGCAGATCTCTCCGATCGCGCCAATGTCCTGCACCACCCCGATCTCGTTGTTCACATGCATCACCGAGGCCACAATCGTGTCCTCGCGCAGCGCCGCCTCGAACTTGCCCAGATCCAGCAGCCCGTCCGACTCCGGCTCCAGGTACGTCACCTCGAACCCTTCGCGCTCGAGCTGGCGCATCGTGTCCAGCACCGCCTTGTGCTCGGTCTTCACCGTCACCAGATGACGGCCCTTCTTCTGGTAAAAATGCGCCGCACCCTTGATCGCCAGATTGTCCGACTCGGTCGCTCCGCTCGTCCAGATGATCTCCTTCGGATCGGCACCCACCAGCGCCGCTACATCCGACCGCGCCCGCTCCACCGCCTCTTCGGCCTGCCAGCCAAATACGTGCGAACGCGACGCCGGGTTCCCAAACACACCCCGGCGGCTCAGATAACCGCACATCGTCTCCGCCACACGGTCGTCCACCGGCGTCGTCGCCGAATAATCCAGATAGATCGGTACCTGTACGCTCATTTCGTTCATCACCAGTTCGCAATCTCAAACCCAATAACCGCGCCGGTCCTCAGGAGCCGGCCCAAGCCATCATGTCGCTACTGCCCGGCCCGCGGGTACCCGTGCGGCCGTGTTCTTTCGGTTCGGCTGTCGTGCCGGTTCGTGTGCGCAGTCAATTGCTGGGCTTCGCGCCGCCCAGCCCAACCTGCGACTGCGCCCGAAATCCCAGCGGCCTCGCTACGCACCCATGCCTTGGACAGGCCCCCAGGACCGTCAAAGCTGTCGTTCGGAGACAGCCGCCCGCGGGGGGGGTTGTACCTACCCCGGCGGCGGCTGCAGGCGGCTACGCGCCGGAGCTGGCTGTATCGAGATGATCCAGACCCGCCGGCTTCATGCTGGAATCCTGACGCAATGCGACCTCTTGCACGCCGCTGCGCCGCATGAGCTGCCCGAGGGTAATGTCGTTCAAGAAGTTGTAGATCTGGCGGCTCAGGTCCGTCCATAAATCATGGGTCAGACACTGTTGCTCGTTCTGACAGTTGGACAGCCCCCCACAACGGGTGGTGTCGACGTTCTCGTCCACCGCGCTGATCACCTGGGCGACCGCGATACTATCCGCCGGCCGACTCATCGAGTAGCCTCCACCCGGTCCCCGGGTGCTTGTCACCAGCCCGTCCTTGCGCAAGCGCGTAAACAGCTGTTCCAGATACGACAGGGAGATACCCTGGCGCCGGGCGATGTCCGCCAGAGACACCGGACCATCCTGGCAATGGAACGCCAGATCCAGCATCGCTGTTACCGCGTAGCGGCCTTTCGTGGTCAACTTCATGCGCTAGTCACTACCCACTGAATATTTTAACTAAAGATGCCATAACCCAGTAAAACAGTCAAGAATTCTTGCCGTCAGTGGATGGGATCTCGGACTCGCTGCCGCCTTCGTCCACCGCTTCGATGGAAGCCGCCGAATTGAGCTCGCACGACCCCAGGTCCGGCAGTTCCTGCTCCCCGACTTCCGCACCCAGGACTTTGATCGCCCCACACATTTCTTCAAGGCGTTGATCCATAACATGGATGTGGTCGAGCATGCAGTTCACCGCATGAGCAACCGGATCCGGCATATCCCGGGTGGTGCCGTAGGCATCGAAGCCCATCTTGCGGGCAATGTCCGCTCGCCGCTGATCCTGCTCGCCACGACGGTTGACCACGTGGCCGGGCACGCCGACCACCGTCGCCCCTGCCGGCACATCCTTCAGCACCACCGAGTTGGAACCGATACGCACGCCGTCAGCGATAGTGACCGGACCCAGCACCTTGGCGCCGGCACCTATGACTACGTCGTTGCCCAGGGTGGGATGGCGTTTGCCCTTCTCCCACGTGGTCCCGCCCAGGGTGACGCCGTGATACAGGGTGCAGTCATCACCGATTTCGGCCGTTTCGCCGATCACTACGCCCATGCCATGGTCAATGAAGAGCCGTCGCCCCAGGCGCGCACCGGGATGGATCTCAATACCCGTGAACCAGCGGGCCAGGGCCGACAGAAATCGCGCCAGCCACCGCAGGCCGGCGTTCCACAGCCGGTGGCTGATCCGGTGCAGCAGCACGGCGTGCAGACCCGGGTAGGTGGTCAACACTTCGAAAGTGTTGCGGGCCGCCGGATCGCGATCGAACACGCACCGAATATCTTCACGCAAATGCTCGAACATGGACACCTAAGGCTTAACGCCTTGTTTTCACGCAATTTAAGCCGCCCGCAAGCACAGTCGGCATAATCTTTAGCATTATACTGGGGTATTGACCAGCTGTCATGGACCGCAAGTCCGCAGTTGGCCGCAACCTGCTCAGCGGCCGCCGCTCTTCTTGTCGATGGCGGTCAACATGCCGCGCAGGATATTGAGTTCGTTGCGATCCAGCGCGGCACGATGGTAGAGCCGTCGCAGGCGGCGCATCAAGTGACGGGGGTTGTCCGGGTCGAGAAATTCCAGGGCCACCAAGGTGCGTTCCAGGTGCCGGTAGAAGCCGTCCAGTTCATCCGCCGTGGCCGGCGGATGATCCACGGGCGCCGCCGCCGGCCTTTCGCCGGCCTCGACATGCGCCTGCAGCAGTTCATAGGCCAGCACCTGCACGGCGGCCGCCAGATTCAGGGACCCGTACTCCGGATTGCTCGGAATCTGCACCAGCAGCTGGCAGCGATCCAATTCCTCGTTGCTCAGGCCGGACTGCTCGCGGCCGAACACCAGCGCCACCGGCCCCGACTCGCTGCGCGCGGCGAGCTGACGCGCACAGGCCCGGGGACCGACCTGGGGCCACGGGATGGCCCGCGAGCGCGCGCTGGCACCGGCCACCAGGGAGCAATCGACCAACGCCTCGTCCAGGTCGACGCACACCCGAGCCCGGCCCAGCAGATCGTCGGCGCCGGAGGCGCGGGCGGTCGCCTCGGCGCTCGGGTAGCTCTTGGGGCTGACCAGGTACAGCTGGTCCAGGCACATGGTCTTCATGGCCCGCGCCGCCGCACCGATGTTGCCCGGGTGCGTGGTGTTCACCAACACAATACGGATATTGGACAACATGGTTCAGCGCACCCGGATCAGCATCGCGGCCATCAGCGCCCACGCTCTTGGGCGTGGACCACACAGAAGCGGGTCAACTCCTTGAGCAGCGTCTGCACCGCCTCGTTCGCCGCCGCCACACCGCCATAGGGATCATCCTTGGCCGCCGGCTGACTCACCGCGAACACGCGGGTCGCCAGCACGCGCTGCCCGGCAAGATCGGTCAGCCGGGCCCGCAACGTCAATTCCACCCGGCTGGGCTGAACGGTGAAATCCTGCTGCAACCGGATGAGCATCGTGTCCAGGCGCAGGCGGACCGGCATGGTGGCGGGCTGCCGCATGACGGCACCAAAACGCCCGCTGGATTCCAAGGCGCTGACCATCAAGGGCGCCAGCATGTTGGCCGGCGTGTCCACCCACTGGCTGCGGGCAAAATACTGGATGCCATAGCGGCGCGTGACATAGGCCATGCGCGAGGTATTGAAAGCCGCGGCAACCTGCGGCACCGCCACCAGCAGCACGGGGCCGGCCGGGTTGGCGGTCACCGGGCCGGGAGCGGCATGGTATTCGAGCTGGTACCGGCTGAGGTTGGTGGGCTTGGGCTGGGGAAGCACCGAACACGCGGTCAGCGCGCCAAGGGTCAGGGTCGCCAGTCCCAGCAGCCGCAGGCCCCTTGCAGAGAGGATCGTTCCGCCACCCCAGCCAGACGCCTGCGCCATGCTACTCTCCCGGTCCCGGTGCGGTAGGTCGGTTGCCGTAGATCAGCACCTGCGGCTGCTCCTGGAGCTTGTGGCTCAGTTGCTGAAGGCTCCCGGTCAATTGTTGCAGTTGGCCAAGCAGGTCGTTGACCTGCGGCAGCGTCTGACGGCCGAAGGTCTGCAACTCCCCGGCCCCGTTCTTGACCGCACCCCGCACCGCCTCGCTGGTCTGGCTGATGCTCTGCGCCATGGAGTTCAGCGCCTCCACGCTGTGGTGCATCTGCTCCACCAGATCGGGCAGGGCAGCGCTGGCTTTGGCGGTGTTCTGCATGGTCTTCGCGGTACTGTCCAGGGCGGTGCCGATGCTCTTGTCGTGCTTGGCGACCTGCGCCGTCAGCGTGGCGATATGCGCCAGTGCCTGCTCAATGGATTCGCGGGTCCTGGAGTTGAGCAGCTGGTGGGCGTCCATGGCCAGGGCGTTCACATTGGTGAGCATCTCCGATACCGCCTTGTCCAGGCGCACGAACAGCGACGGCCCGCTCCTGATCACCGGGTACGGCTCGCTGGGCGTGGCTTCGAGGGGCCGGGAGCCGCTACTGCCGCCGGTGAGATCGACGAACGCAATACCGGTCAGCCCCTGCACCGACAGGATGGCCACGGTGTCTTCCTTGATAGGCACTTTGACCTGGATCTCCAGAGTCAGGCGCACTTCCTGAGGATCCCTGGGACTGATTTCGATGTCGTTGACCTTGCCCACCTCCACGCCCTTGTACTTGACCGGCGCATCCACATACAGGCCGGCCACAGACTCCTTCATGTAGACGAGATAGGTGCGGTAGTTCTGACCCAGGTCGCCGAAGGCCAGCCACACGCCCAGCACCACGCCGGCGGCCCCGAAAACCAGCACGAACAGTCCGATGACGGTGTAACTTACTCTGGATTCCATTGCGAGTCCCGCGCCGCGCGTGCGCGCGGGCCTTCGAAATATTCGCGCACCCGCGGGTGCTCGACCTCTGACAACTCCTCCATGCTGCCTATCGCCAGCAACTGTCCCTCGCCCAGAACGGCGACCCGGTCAGCAACCCGCCACAGGGAGTCGAGGTCGTGGGTGACCATCATAATCGTCAAGCCGAGCCATTCTTTCAAGCGCAGCACCAGCTCATCGAAGGCGCCGGCGCTGCTCGGATCGAGTCCGGAGGTCGGCTCGTCCAGGAACAACAGCTCCGGATCGAGGGCCATGGCGCGGGCCAGCCCGGCGCGCTTGATCATGCCGCCGCTGAGCTCGTTGGGATACTTGGCCGCCGCAGCCGGCGGCAGACCGCTCTGGGCCACTTTGAGGGCGGCGAGCTCCTCGATCAGGCGCGGCCCCAGGCGGGTATGCTCCTGCAGCACCACGCTCACATTCTCCAGCACCGTCAGCGAGCTGAACAGCGCACCACGCTGAAAGAGCACACCGAAGCGCCGCCGCAGCCGCTGACCCTGGCGCGCTGCGATGTCCACCACTTCCTGGCCGAACATCCGGATCGAACCGGAGCTGGGCCTGTGCAGCATGACGATCTCCTGCAGCAGGGTCGTCTTGCCGCTGCCGCTACCGCCCACCAGGGCGAGGATCTCCCCGCGACGCACTGTCAGATCGATATTGCGGTGCACCACCGCCGTACCGAAGCGGGTGGACAGTCCCCGAACCTCGATCACCGAGTCGCCATCCTGGTCCGTTTCAGCCATGGCGGCCACGCTCAGACGCCAACCCAGCTGAACAGGATCGAGAACAACGCATCGATCATGATCACCAGAAAGATGGACTGCACTACGGCCATGGTGGTGTGGTAGCCGACGCTCTCTGCACCGCCCTGCACTCGAAATCCCTGGTAGGAGCCGATGACCGCGATGATAACGGCAAACACGGGTGTCTTGCCGATGCCCAGCAGGAAGGACCGCACGGTCACCGCATGCTGCAGCCGGTCCAGGTAGGCGATCGCGCCGATGCCGAGTTTGAGCTTGACCATGAGCATGCCGCCGAGAACACCCATCATGTCGGCGAACACCGACAGCAGCGGCAACGCCACGATCAACGACAGCATCTTGGGAAGCACCAGCTGGTCGATGGGCGGGATGCCGATGGTGCGCAGGGCCGAGACCTCTTCGGTGACCTGCATGGTGCCGATCTGTGCCGCGTAAGCCGATCCCGTGCGGCCGGCCACGATGATTGCCGTCAACATGGGTGCCAGCTCCCGCAGCATGGACAGACCCACCAGATCCGCCACATAGATGCTGGCCCCGTACAGCTGCAGCTGCGCGGCGCCCTGATAGGCGATCACGATACCCATCAGAAAGGACAACAGCCCGGCGATAGGCAGCGCGTTCACCCCGGCAGTGCGCATGTCCGCCGCCACCGCGCGCCACCGAATGCGCCAGGGCTGGACCAGACTGCCGGCGAGATGAAAGACGCACTCGCCCAGAAACGACAGCAGCCTGACCATACCCGCCAGGGCGTTCACCGTAAGCCGTCCCAGACCCTCCAGCGGACCCGGGAGGTGGGGGCGGGCCGGGAGCTCCTCGGGGCCGGTCTGCGCCACCATGTCGATCATCGCCTGGTGACGCTCGCCGAAACCGATCAGCAGCACGGTCTTGCCGCGCGCCTCCAGTTCCCGTCGGGTGCGGACCAGCAGCCACGCGCCGGCGGTGTCCAGAACGCCTATGGCCGATCCGTCCAGGTTAAGGGTCGCCGCCGCGGGCCAGGGAAGATTCAACAGCCGGCGCTCCAATGCCCCGATTGTCTGCACCGTCCATGAGCCGCGGCAACGCAAGCCGTCGGCACCGATAACCTGCAATTCGGCGCCTTCTTCAACCCGCGCATTTTGCGGTTGTTTCATGCGCCTAGAGTTTCCCGGTTCGGCGCTGCGGTTGCAACACGGACGCGGCGGCCCTCCCTCATGCACGCTCAACCGGGAAGGCGATCACCTGATCGATGTCCGTCGCCCCCACTGCGCACATCACCAGCCGGTCCACGCCCAGCGCCACGCCGGAGCAGTCCGGCAGTCCGTGTTCCAGGGCGGCAAGAAAACGCGCATCGACGGGAGGCCCGGGCAAGCCGGCGCCACGGCGGCGTTCCAGCTCATGGTCCAGACGCCGACGCTGCTCGGCGGCATCGGCCAGTTCGTGAAAGCCGTTGGCGAGCTCGACGCCGTCGAAATAGAGTTCAAAGCGCTCGGCGACCGGCGGTGAGCCGGAGCGCAGACGGGCCAGCGCCGCCTGGCTCGCGGGATAGTCGTAGACGAACACCGGTCCCGGTCCCAGCTGCGGTTCCACCACGTGGGTCAGCAGCAGGTCCAGCCATGGGTCGCGATCTGCCTCGGTCATGTGGGCCGGACAGGCGACTGCATGGCGACGCGCGCAGGCGGCCAGCGCCGCACCGTCGGCGGTGAGAGGATCGATGCCTGCAAGGGCGACGAACAGGTCGCGATAGGTCCAGCGGGAGGCGGCGGGCAGGGGACGTTCCAGGGCCGCTGACAGCAGCGCCTCCACCTCGTCCATGAGCTGATGGTGATCAAACCCGGTCCGATACCACTCCAGCAGCGTGAACTCGGGATTGTGGCGCCGACCCCGCTCGCCGTCACGAAACACCTTGCACAGCTGATAGATGGGACCGCTGCCCGCCGCCAGCAGCCGCTTCATGGCCAGCTCCGGCGAGGTATGCAGATACAGGGCCCGTCCGTGGGCGGCCCCGGGCCCCGTGTAGCGCGTCTCCAGGCTCGCCAGCGCCGGATCGGTGGCGGCCGCGCCGGACAGCACCGGAGTATCGACTTCCAGCACGCCGCGCTGGCGAAAGAAGTGCCGGATCGCGGCCAGCGCCTCGGCGCGCCGTCGCAGATGGCTGAGGTCGGCGGTGGGCCGCCAGTCTGGGCTATGGGAGCTGGGCACCGTGATGCGGGATCGGCAAGCCGCCGGGGCGGCCGCGACGGCGCTATTCCTTGACCCGCGAAATGTACTCCCCGGTGCGCGTATCGACCTTGATCAGCTCGCCGACGTCGATGAACAGCGGGACCCGCACCACCGCACCGCTCTCCAGGGTCGCCGGCTTGCCACCGCCACCTGATGTGTCGCCACGTACCCCCGGATCGGTCTCCGTGACCGTGAGCACCACGTGATTGGGCGGGGTGACACTGAGCGGCGCACCGTTCCACAGAGTGACCTGGCACATGTCCTGTTCCTTGAGCCACTTCACCGCTTCACCCACCGCGGTCTTGTCGGCGGCAAACTGTTCGAAGGTGTCCGGGGTCATGAAGTGCCAGAACTCGCCGTCGGCATACAGGTACTGCATTTCGGTGTCGACCACATCCGCACCTTCGACTGACTCGCCGGACTTGAAGGTTCGGTCGATCACCCGGCCGGTCTTCAGGTTACGGATCTTGACGCGGTTGAATGCCTGGCCCTTGCCCGGCTTGACGAACTCGTTTTCAATGATGGCGCACGGATCTCCGTCCATCATGATCTTCAAACCGCTCTTGAATTCATTCGTGCTATAGGTAGCCATCGAGTACCTTCCAGATGTCGCGCAGGAGTCAGTGGTGACGTGATCAAAGCCCCTATGATACCGCGAACGGCCTTCCCTGGGGACCGCACCCCGTGGCAGCAGGCGTTGGCGCAGGCCTACCGCACCGCCGGGGAGCTGCTGCAGGCCCTTGGTCTGGAAGACCGGGTCAGTCCCGCCGTGCAGCAAGCCGCCCGTCAGTTCCCCGTGCGTGTACCGCGCGGCTTCGCCGCCCGCATGCGCCGCGAAGACCTGCACGATCCGCTGTTGCGCCAGGTACTGCCGATCGAAGCGGAAACCCTGGCCGCACCGGGCTATGGGCCCGATCCACTGGACGAAGGCGCCGCCATGGCGGTACCCGGCGTGCTGCACAAGTACCACGGGCGCGTACTGCTCACAGCGACCGGGGCATGCGCCGTGCACTGCCGCTATTGTTTTCGCCGCCACTTCCCCTACGGCCAGGCCAATGCGGGCGCCGGCGACTGGTCCCGGGCCCTGGACTACCTGCGCGCCCACCCGGAGGTCTCGGAGGTCATCCTGAGCGGGGGCGATCCGCTGGCTCTGGCCGACAGCCGGCTGTCGGTGCTGGTCGAGAATCTCTCGGCCATCCCCCATCTACGCCGCCTGCGGATCCACTCGCGCACCCCGATCGTGCTCCCGGAACGGGTCGACGGGAACCTGCTGGACTGGCTGGGGTCCACCCGCCTGCGGACGGTTGTGGTCGTCCATGCCAACCACCCCAACGAAATCGACGAATCGGTGCGTGCAGCGATGGCGGATCTCGCCGCCGCCGGCGCGACCCTGCTCAACCAGTCGGTATTACTCAAGGGAGTGAACGATGCGGCCGACATTCTTATGACCCTCAGCGAGGTGCTCCACGATGCCGGCATACTGCCCTACTACCTGCATCAGCTCGACAGGGTGGCCGGCGGTGCCCATTTCGAGGTGGACGACCGGCGTGCACTTGCGCTGATGGACCAGCTGCACGGGCGACTGCCCGGATACCTGGTACCCCGACTGGTGCGCGAAGAGGCCGGGGCGCCGGGCAAAACGGCCCTGGGACCGGAAACCCGGCGCTAGGCCTTTGCATCAATTAAGGTTGTCGAATTGCCGGTAAAATTGTTACCTTACAAAGGGCGCCACCTTGCCCCCCGTTGCACGGCGGTCAAGGTAGCGCTGCGGAGAAGCCCTTATGCCGCCAAATAATAAGACCGGTCCAGAGCCGCGCCCATGAACCAACTGACACTACCGGAACGCAAATCCCCTGCCCAGGGCGCCTTCGACACACGCCCGGCGCGGGTGGAAGCATGGCTCGCCACTCTCCCGATGGCCAATGTCGGGGAAACGACCCGCCAGCTCTACAAGGCCCTGTGCGAGGTCAATGGACTGGACATCACCCCCTCGCAACGCCTCAAGTTTCTCGAATCGGTACGGCCGATCCTGGGGTACGTCAGCGACGCGATGAAGAAGCATTATGTGGGTCGCTCCTTCCCGCTGCCGGACAAGAGCCGTACCGTTGCCCGCCTGGCACAGGAGCTGCGCCGCCAGTCGGCCCTGGGCTATGCAATCGTTGCCCACGACGAAAGCCGCAAGGGACGGCTGCGCAGAGACACCCGCGCCCTGGGCACCGCCGTCCATCGCTCCATGCGCTGTTTCGGCGCGGTACTGCTCAATGCCTACCAGGTCTATGCGCCCTTTCCGGACAACGTATGGGGCGAGCTTCACCGCCTGCTGCGGCTGGCCGTCGACCACAATGTGGATCGCATGGCCATCAAGGACGAGCGTTACGAAGAGGTGAAGGCCAGCACCGTCACCGACGCCTACAAGGAAGCGGCATTGCTGGCCCTGACCTGCCCCTACCGTCTGCGCCAGGGCGAGGTCGAGCAGGTGCACCGGTCGCTCGAACGCTGGGCGCCCCACGCCCGATTGTTGAATTTTGCCGAGCCGGCCAATCCCAGCGGCGTGTTCATGGTCAACCTGGAAACCGACAGTCCGCCCAGCTATCTGGTTCTGCAGCACAAACCGGAAGACACCTCCAATTGCCGCCTGCTGGACACAGCGGAGCTGGCGGGCGTGGTGCGGGAGCAGCTTTCCGCCCCGCGCAGCAGCCCTCAGGGCGCACCGGAGAGGCTTCCTGAAAGTGTGCTGCGCCGCCTGATGCTCGCCTGGGGAGTGATGCCGAAACGGCGTTATAGCCGCTCGAGCAAACATTCCTCGGTGATGGCCGCGGTGGGGCTGAGTGCCGCCCACTTCTTCCTCAGCGGGGAAATGCTGTTCAGCCCCACCGACAGCGACGCGGAAAGCGACCACGACATCGGCGGCGACAGCGCGTATCCCGTTTTCGACCAGCGCGCCCATTTTGCGGCCGAGGCGCCGGCCAACGAACGGGGGCAGTCGCCGGACGTGTGGGATCTGCATCAGCACGATGATGGCGACGCAGGATCGACAGCGACAGGGCTCGTAGCTGCCGCCGAAGCGCGGGAGGATGCGCAGGACACGGCGGTTCACTACGAGGCCCAGCCGTGGAAAATGGTCAACGTGAGTGCCGGCGGTTACTGCCTGCTCTGGGACAACGACGACACTTCCGGCGCCCAGGTCGGCGAACTGATCGGGGTACGCGAACAGACCGACCCGGACCAGTTTCACTGGGGACTCGGCGTCATACGATGGATGAAGTGGATCGAGGGCCACGGGCTGGAGCTGGGAGTACAGATGCTGTCCCCGGGCGCCGTCGCCATCGGGCTCAAAGCCGGCAAGCGCAGGGGCCGCTCACCGGGCTATGTGCGCAGCCTCCTGCTGCCGGAGATCCGCGCCATCGGCCAGCCGGCCACGCTGCTGACCCCCGCCCTGCCCTACCGGGTCGACGACACCGTGACTGTCTATAGCCACGGCAAGGAAACCCGTGTGCGGCTGACCAAGCTGGTCGAAAACACCGGCACCTTTGCCCAGTTCCACTTCTCCCCCCTGGAAGCCCGGCAGGCCCGGACGGGAGCGCGCAGCGGTGCCAACGATCCGGACTTCGACGCTATCTGGGAGTCGATCTAGTGGTCCATGCGGGCGCGCCAGGTCACGCGCCCCGGGGCAACTCCGACGGCACGGCCCTAGAACAGTTCCGCAAACGGCGCCGGATACTGGACCTCGCCGCCCTTGGTCAGTAGACCCGGCTCCAGTTCCATGGCCGTCAGCGCTTCATCGGGCACGTCGATGTTGCAGTACAACGCCCATCGGGAGGCGGGGCTGAATCCCAGGCGCTGGTAGTAATCCGGCCGCCCTGCGACCACGATGGCGCCGTAGCCAAGTTCCCTGGCCCGTGAGATGGCCGCCTCCATCAGCGCCGATCCGATGCCTCGGTGGGACTGCGATGGCACCACCGACATCGGGCCCAGAGCCAGCACGTTGAGGATCTGTCCGTTGCGGCGCATGCGTACCGGGGACAGCAACAGGTGCCCGACAATGCGGCCATTGAGCTCGGCAACCAGGGACAGTTCGGGATTGAAATCCTTGGAAGCACGTAAGGCACTGATCAGACGCGCCTCTTCTTCCCCCTGGAAAGCACTCAGATTGACCACATCGATCGCACGCAGATCATCACGTGTCTCGGCTCTGACCACTATTTCATGCATGGCGCTTCTCCCGTCAGGCCGGACTTGGCGCCGGCCGCCCAGCCCGCATCGGGGCGAGCCGGCATTCTTCACTTCGATGCTAGCAGGAATCGTCCCGGTGGCAAACCACTACGGAATCCGCTACAACTGCCCTCCTGGAGCCCGTGCGACCCCCCACATCCACGCGGACGCAGCGGGAAACCGCGGCCGGCAAGATTCAAAAATCGCCGCGCCCCGCCGCTATACCCAGTAGGAGAGCTAACCTGGGCTGCTGGGGACCACCCTGACACCAGCCCCGAACCGGTCATTGAGGTACTCAGTGGACAAGGATCAGACACTTCACCTGGTAGTGGTAGAGGAGTCCCGCAACGACGCCGAAGCGCTGGCCAACGTGTTGCGCAACGCCGGTCACATACTGCGGCTGGTGCACGTAGAGGACGCCGAAGACCTGGAACAGGCCCTCGCCCAGCACCCGGACCTGGTACTGTGCGCAACCGGACTGGAAAGCATGAGCTTGGAGCAGACGGCCGAAACACTGGCCCAGCATGCCCCGGGCGTACCTCTGGTCGCAGTGGGAGAGGCCACCGACGCATCCACGGTGGTCAACGCCCTGCGAACCGGCGCTGCCGACCTGGTTGCCTTCGACTACCCCGAGCACCTGCAGTTGGTGGTGGCCCGCGAACTGCAGGCAGTCGCCTGTCATAGAAAACTGAAGCGGTACGAAGCGAGCTTTCAGGAAAGCGAGAAGCGCTGCCGCACCCTGCTGGACAGCTCGCGCGATGCCATCGCCTACGTCCACGAGGGCATGCACATCTACGCCAACCGCTCCTATCTGGAAATGTTCGGCTTCGATGACCCCGAGGAGATCGAAGGCACGCCCATCATGGACATGGTGGCACCTGACGACCACGGCAAGTTCAAAGAATTCCTGCGCAGTTACGCGAAGGCCACCGCGGATGACCACAAGCTGGAAATTCGCGGGCTGCGCCCTGAGGGATCACATTTCAATGTGATCATGGAGTTTACCGACGCGACCGTCGAAGGCGAGCCCTGCACACAGATCGTTCTCCGGGACCAGTCCGACAGCAAGGCGCTGGAGCAGAAACTCAAGTACCTGAGCAAGCAGGACCTGGTGACCGGGCTGTACAACCGCCAGTATTTCATGGAGGAACTGCAGCTGGCTGTGACCGACGCCCAGTCGGGCTCCGGAAGCAGCGCGATGCTGTACATCGCACTGGACAACTTCAAGTCCATCAAGGAGACGGTCGGCATAGCCGGCAGCGACCTGGTGATCAGTGACGTTGCCCAGCTGCTGAAGGATCAGATGGGCGAGCAGAACATCGCCGCCCGTTTCGGGGACAACGCCTTCACCGTGCTGATCCGGGAGCAATCCATGGAAACCGCCCAGTCGATGGCCGACGCTTTACGCCACAGTGTGGAAGAGCAGATCATCGACGTGGAAGGGCGTTCGATCGCACTGACCTGCAGCGTCGGGATCAGCGCGATCACGGAAAGCGCGCCGGGAGCCCAGGAAATTCTCTCGCGGGCGGACCTGGCCTGCGAAGTGGCCCGCTCCGCCGGCGGGAACCGCACCCATATGCACAACCCCGTGGTTGACGAGCAGTTGGGCAAGGAACGTGACCAGCAGTGGAATCAGCTGATTCAGGACGCCCTGAGCGAAGGCCGTTTCCGACTCGTGTACCAGCCTATCGTGAGCCTGCAGGGCGACAGCAACGAAAAATACGAGGTGCTGCTGCGCATGAGGGACAGCCAGGGCGAAGACATCATGCCCGGGCAGTTCATCAGCGTTGCCGAGCAGACCGGTCAGATCGCGACCATCGACCGCTGGGTGGTGGAGCAGGCCGTCGAGATGCTATCGGAACGACGCCGCCAGGGCGTGGACACCACGTTCTTCATCAAGGTGTCGCAGCCCACCATCGAGGACCCGAACTTCCCCGTGTGGGTGAACCAGCAGCTTCAGCAGGCCAGACTGGCCGGCGATGCCATCACCTTCGAGTTCGCCGAACAGACGGCGGTCGAGCAACTGAAAAGCGCAAAGGCCTTTGTCAAAGCCATGGAGTCCCTACACTGCGGAACGGCCCTGGAGCACTTCGGCAAGGGGCCGAACTCATTCCAGTTGCTCAAGCACCTGCCGGTCAGCTATCTGAAAATCGACGGCTCGTTCATCCACAACCTGGCGACCAACGCCGACAACCAGGCAGTGGTCAAATCCATCGTGGAAACGGCCCGCTCCCTGAACAAGCCGGTGATCGCCGAGTTCGTGGAAGACGCCAGCAGTCTTTCGGTGCTGTGGCAGCATGGCGTGCAGTACATCCAGGGCTATTTCCTGCAGGAACCCGACGCCGAGCTCGCCTACGACTTCTCGGAAGAGACGGTCTGACCGGCGGGCGGTCCGGAAAGCAACCCGGCCCGCCGGCACAGCACTTCAGTCGAGGACGTGGGATACCAGCCCGTCGGCCAGCTTGGGCTCGAACCAGGTGGACTTGGGCGGCATCACCTGCTGAGCGTCGGCGACCGCCATCAACTCCTCCATCCGGGTCGGGTACATGGCGAAGGCGGCAGCCATCTCGCCGCTGTCGACCCGCTTTTCCAGCTCCGCCAGCCCGCGAATACCGCCCACAAAATCGATGCGCGGATCGCGCCGCGGGTCCGTGATACCCAGCACCGGTGCCAGCAGATTGTCAGCCAGCAGGCTGACATCCAGGCTGGCCACCGGGTCGTCGGCCGGCACCCGCGACGGGTGGACGGCAAGGCGATGCCAGTTACCCCCCAGATACAGGCCGAATTCGCCGGAGCGGCCTGGATGCACCGCACCGTCCGCCGCCTGGACGTCGAAGCGCTCAGCCAGGCGGTCCAGGAACTCGGCTTCGGTCAAGCCATTCAGGTCCCGGACCACGCGATTGTAGTCCAGGATCTGCATCTGGTCGTGGGGAAACATCACCGCCAGGAAATAGTTGTAGCTCTCCTCGCCGGCATGCTGTGGATTGGCGGCCTTGCGGGCGGCGGCCACCCGGGAGGCGGCTGCCGAACGGTGGTGTCCGTCTGCAATGTACAGGGCCGCCATGGCGTCGAACCGCCGATCGAGTTCGGCAACGACATCGGCGTCGCGGACCACCCATAGCTGATGGCCGATGCCGTCATCGGCGACGATATCCACGTCCGGGTCGGCCCCGGCAACCGAGGCCAGCCGGGCATCGACGGCCTCATCAGCCCGATAGGCCAGCAGCACCGGACCGGTCTGGGCATTGAGGGCATCGATCTGCCGGACGCGGTCGTCTTCCTTGTCCGGGCGGGTGAATTCATGCTTGCGGATACGGTTGCTGTCATACTCCGCCACCGATGCCGCGGCCACCAGACCGGTCTGCACATGTTCTCCCATGCGCAGACGGTATACGTAGTAGCAGGGACCGGGGTCCCGCACCAGCACCCCCTCGGCGATCATGTGGCCCAGGTTCTCGGCCGCCTTCGCATAGACGGCGTCGGCATGGGGGTCCGTGCCCTCGGGGAGGTCGATCTCGGGCTTGGATATGTGCAGAAAGCTCCAGGGGCGGCCGGCGGCCCGTGCCCGCGCTTCGGTGCTGTTCAGCACATCGTAAGGCGGCGCGGCCACCTCTGCGGCCCGTCCGGCCGCAGGCCGCAGGCCGGGGAACGGTCGAATCAGCGGCATAGCACATCCTTCCCAGGGAAAAGTACCATTGTAAATGATGAGCACTGAATGATGAATGCTCGACTTGGAAAACACCTGCCTGTTCAGTTCAAGAGGCCATCGTTCGCCCTTCATCATTGCCTGCTTTCCGTGGATTCCGTGGCGCTTTTTTGGTTTTGCCGGGACATCAGCTGGCGCGGAAACGGGGGCACCGGCCCGCGGATGTCAAAGCGCTGCCCGTTGCGGTAAGCTTAGCGGGCAACCCGCAGGCAGCCCGGACGCCCGCGGATCAGGCAGAATCTCAGGAAAGCATCATATGGTGCAGCAGTCCACCGGCACCAAGCCCATCGTTCGCGCCCCGTCGCCGCCCGATCCCTCCCGGCTGGGCCGTGTTGCGACGTGGGCGCGCCGCCACAGTCCCACCCGGCTGCCCATCGTGTATCAGTTGTCGCTGGCGATCACCATGCTGGTGGTGATCTGCATGGGGCTGCTGGGTACCGCCGTGCTGTATCACCAGAAGCAGATTCTGCGCCGGCAGATGGACGATATGGGGCGGTCCCTGGCTGCCCAGGTGGCACGCTCGGCGGCCGAACCGCTGCTCGCCGACGACCGCCTGGCCCTGGAGGTCCTCGCCACCAACCTGGTCTCCGGACAGACCGTGCTGGGCACCGCAATCATGTCCATCAAAGGCCAGGTGGTGGCCCGCGCCGGCATCACTCCCTTCCAGACCGATGCCCCCCTGGCGGGAACGCCCGAGCAGCGCCGCCAGCGGATCATGAAGGACCTGGAGTGGACCGCCACACCGCAGGATTCAGGGCGATCCATACCGGTGGCGTCGTTTGCCGCGCCGATCAGTTTTCAGCATGTCGTTGCCGGTTATGCGGTGGTGACCTTCAACCGCTCGACCATGAACGAATTCCGACGCGACACGGTGCGCACCATCGTCATCGCGACCTGCGTCATGATCCTGCTCGGTATGGTGCTCTCCTACCTGCTCAGCCGACAGCTGTCCCGTCCGATCCACGATCTGATCGATGCCAACCGGGCCTTCGACGAAGGCCACTACCATTTCCGTTTCCCGGACCGGCGCCACGACGAGATCGGCCAGCTGATGGGCGCCTACAACCGGCTGGCCGACAGCATGCTGCAAAAGGAACAAGTGGAGGCGGCCTTGTCCCGTTACCTCTCGCCGGGCGTTGCGCGTGCCGTCATGGACAACCTGGACTCGGTACAGCTGGGCGGCCAGCGGGTGGAAGCATCGGTCCTGTTCGCCGACATCGTGGGCTTCACCAGCATGTCCGAGCAGATGAACCCCGAGACGGTGGCCAATATGCTCAACCACTACTTCAGCCACATCGCCGCAGCCTGCGCCTGCAACGGCGGGATGATCGACAAATTCATCGGCGACGAGGCCATGCTGGTGTTCGGCGTTCCGGAACACGACGAGGATCACTGCTTCCACGCCATCACCTGCGGGCTGACCATACAACACCTGGTGGAACACGAAAACCGCCGCCGGCAACTGCAGGGCGAACTCCCCATCCAATTCCGCTTCGGCATCAACAGCGGCACCATGCTGGCCGGCAACATGGGAGCCCGGGACCGCATGGAATATACCGTCGTCGGCGACTCGGTAAATCTGGCCTCCAGGCTCTGCTCGGTGGCGGAGGCGGGCCAGATCGTGATCAGCGAGCAGCTCTATCGGCAGCCCCAGATACGTGAGCGCATTGTGGCCCACAGGTTCGAGGCCATCCGCCTGCGGGGCATCGAGCATCCGGTGACCACCTATCGTGTTGAAGGTCTGCTCCCCGACTACCAGGAGCTGGTCCTGAACCAGGTGGCCTCGATCATCGGCGGTACCACCGCGTGAACGCCGCCGCCGTTGCCCGCGGAGTGGTGCTCGGGCTGCTGCTGAGCCTCACCGCTTGCGCCAGCTTCCAGGGACTGATCGTGTCCGACCGCAACGCCGCCGAACTGGCCAACGAACATCAATACGCCCGCGCACTGCAGGCACTGGATCGCGTACCGCCATCGGCCCCCGCTTACGCCGCTGCCCAGGCACAACGCCGGGACATCGAGGCGCAGGCACAGCGCTACGAAGACAAGCAGCTCGAAGAAGCCCGCGGACAGCGCGCCCAGGGGATGCTGGCGGACGCGCTCGCCACCCTGGACGAAGCACGCGCCAGGCTGCCACCCAGTGAAAAGCTCCAGGCCCTGCAAACCCAGGTTGTGGAGGAACGCGACCGCAAGCTCCACGAACTCGATCAACGCATGACGCTGGCTCATGCGGCCTATCTGCTGGCACAACGGCAGATCTTCACCCAGGGCACCCGCCTGCAGGCGCCCAGCTACGCGGCCCGCTGGCGCGCCGAGCGCATCGGCAACGACCTGCAATCGCTGTATACCCCGCTTCTGGAATGCGGACGCGAGGCGTTCGCACGCGAAGACATGACGCTGTCCATTCAGTGTCTGGACGCGGCCCGGCAGATCAACGACACGCCAGCGGTACGCGACGCACTGGCACGGTGGAACGCAGCACGCGAGCGGGAGCATGCTCAGGCCCGCGAGCGTGTCACCCGCGAGCGCCAGGCGACCCAGCGCGCGCAGCTCAAGCACCGCGAGCAGTCGGTTCAGGAAAAGCTCCACGCCGCCCTCGGCCGCGGCGACCTCCAGGGGGCGCGGGATGCCCTGGATCAGTTGCGCAGGCTGAAGGGCGACTCCAAGGAAGTGAGCGCACTGGCCGCCGCCGTGGATCGAGCCATCGCGGCCAAGGTGCAGGAACTGCTAAACACCGGGGCGCAGCTGTACCGAAAGGGGAAGATTGCCGCAGCCAGAGACACCTGGAAGGCGGCGCTGGCTCTCGACCCCGGCAACGCCGATGCGCAGGCCCGGGTGGAACGCGCCGAACGCGTGCTGCAAAGGCTGCAGCGCCTGAAAGCCGGAGCAAGGGAGGCGCCCGCCGGTCCGGCACCAGCTCCGGCACCAGCACCAGCTCCGGCACCAGCACCAGCACCAGCTCCGGCACCAGCACCAGCTCCGGCACCAGCACCAGCTCCGGCACCAGCACCAGCTCCGGCACCAGCACCAGCTCCGGCACCAGCACCAGCTCCGGCACCAGCACAGGCTCCGACGCAGTGACGACGGTGCGTCAGCCCCCTTCCACGTCCAGGCCGCCAACCTTCTGGAAACCGCGCGGCAGACGGGTACCCCGATTGCCCCGCTCACCCAGGTAGTCGTCCAGCTCCGAGCCTTTCAGTTTCAGATAGCGCTTGCCGGCCTGCACCAAAAGCGTCCCGGATGGCGGAACGCAGGCCAGGTCCAGCACGTATTCCTCCCGCGCGGCCACCTTGGCGGCGGGAACGGCCATGACCTTGTTGCCCTTGCCCTTGGCCAGCGCGGGCAGTTCGCCGGCGGGAAAGGCCAGCAGCCGACCGGTGTTGCTGAGCACCGCGATCAGATCGGTCTGAGCATCGCCCACCGGTACCGGCGTCAGTACCTGCGCGCCCTTGGGCAGCGACAGTACCGCTTTGCCGCCTTTGTTGCGGGCGTACAGATCCCCGAGCCGGGCAATGAAACCGTAGCCGGCGTCGGTCGCCAGCAGATAGCGTTGGTCGGCATCTCCCGCCATCACACCCACGAAGCGCGCTCCGTCGGGCGGACTCAAACGACCGGTCAGCGGCTCGCCCTGACCGCGCGCCGACGGCAGGCTGTGGGCAGGCAGTGCATAGGCCCTGCCGGTGGAATCCAGAAACACCGCCAGCTGATTGCTGCGGCCCCGGGCGGCGCAGCAGAAGCCGTCCCCGGACTTGTAGCTGAGCGAAACGGGATCGGCCTCATGGCCCTTGGCTGCGCGCACCCAACCCTTGTCGGAAAGCACGACGGTGACCGGCTCGCTCGGTATCAGGTCAGTCTCGTCCAGGGCCTGGGCGGAGGTTCTTTCCACGATCGGCGAGCGTCGGGCATCGCCGTATTTTTCCGCGTCCTCGGCAATTTCCTTGCGGATCAGCGTCTGCAGACGCCGCCGGGAACCCAGGGTCTTCTCGAGGCTGTCCCGCTCCCTGGCAAGCTCCTCCTGCTCGCCGCGGATCTTCATCTCTTCGAGCCGCGCCAGCTGGCGCAGCCGCGTGTCCAGTACGTAGTTGGCCTGGGCATCGCTGAGCGCGAAGCGCTCCATCAGCACCGGTTTGGGCTCGTCTTCGGCGCGGATGATGGCAATCACTTCATCCAGATTGAGAAACGCGATCAGCAGCCCTTCCAGCAGATGGAGGCGTTCGCGCACCTTGTTCAAACGGTGTTCCAGACGGCGGCGCACGGTGTCGGTACGAAACTCCAGCCATTCCACCAGCAGACCGCGCAGGTCCTTGACCCGGGGCCGCCCGTCGATGCCGATCATGTTCAGATTGATGCGGTAGCTGCGCTCCAGATCGGTGGTGGCGAACAGGTGCAGCATCAACTGCACCACGTCGATGCGGCTGGAGCGCGGCACGATGACCAGACGGGTCGGATTCTCGTGATCCGACTCGTCCCGAAGATCCTCTACCATGGGCAGCTTCTTGGCCTGCATCTGGGCGGCGATCTGCTCCAGCACCTTGGCGCCGGAGACCTGGTAGGGCAGCGCCGTAATCACGATGTCGCCGTTGTCGCGCTCGTAGCGCGCCCGCATACGCACGCTGCCCGAGCCGGTTTCGTAGGCGCGCACGATCTCCTCACGCGGCGTGATGATCTCCGCCGCAGTCGGAAAATCCGGCCCCTGAATATGCTCGCAGAGATCGGCGAGCGTGGCCTTGGGGTCCTCCAGCAGCCTCACCAGCGCGCTGGCCACCTCGGTGATATTGTGAGGCGGGATATCGGTGGCCATACCCACCGCGATGCCGGTGGCGCCGTTCAGCAGAACGTTGGGCAGCCGTGCCGGCAGCAGCGCGGGTTCTTCCAGGGTCCCGTCGAAGTTGGGCACCCAATCCACCGTGCCCTGGGCGAGCTCGCGCAGCAGCACTTCGGCGAACGGCGCCAGGCGGGACTCGGTGTAGCGCATGGCCGCAAATGACTTGGGGTCGTCGGCCGAGCCCCAGTTCCCCTGTCCGTCGACCAGCGGGTAGCGATAAGAGAACGGCTGCGCCATCAATACCATGGCTTCGTAGCAGGCTGTGTCTCCGTGGGGGTGGAACTTGCCCAGCACGTCGCCGACGGTACGCGCGGATTTCTTGTACTTGGCGGTGGCCGACAGCCCCAGCTCGGACATCGCATACACGATGCGCCGCTGCACGGGCTTGAGCCCGTCCCCGATATGGGGCAGCGCCCGGTCCAGGATGACGTACATGGAGTAATCCAGGTACGCCTTCTCGGTGAAGCTCTTCAGGGGCAGGCGTTCCACGCCCTCGTAGTTCAGTTCGTTGCTGGCCATACGGCAATTCCTACCTGGCAACAGTTGCTGTGAGCCCGTCCAAGTCCTTATGTGCTGCTACCCGGCAAGCAGGCACAAGGGCGGCGGCGGGAAACCGCTCCATACTTCCGATCGCCTTCATGCGGCGGAAAACCTGCGCCACGTCGGTACGGATGCATGTGATACATACGGTGTTTGTTGGGCTTCGCGTTGCTCGGCCCCACCAACGGTGGTCGTTTCGCGCGCTTCGCAACGCGCAGACGAGTCCGCCAGGCACGCAGCAGACCGGGGCGCAGCCCGAATCATCGGCACGGCACGCCAGTGCGGCCCGCGACCTGAAAATCGGTGGCGGCGGCGTTAGACCCTCGCCCGGCTGACCAACCGTGACTGCCGAATCGCATGTCAGCATCCTGCCGACCGCGCGGCAGGACGCCCCGGCTCAGACCTCAGCCAGGTCGCCCTTGCTCTCGAGCCACACCCGCCGGTCGCCGGCGCGCTTCTTGCCGAGCAGCATGTCGAGCAGCTGATGGGTCTGGTCGCCCGCCTCGATGGTGAGCTGCACCAGACGGCGGGTTTCGGGGGCGATGGTGGTCTCGCGCAACTGCAGGGGATTCATCTCGCCCAATCCCTTGAAGCGCTGCACGCCGACCTTGCCTTTGATCTTCTCCGCGGCGATGCGGTCCATGACCCCCTGTCGTTCGGCATCGTCCAGGGCATAGAAGACCGACTTGCCGGCGTCGATGCGGTACAGGGGCGGCATGGCAACGTACACATGACCGGCCTCCACCAGCACCGGAAAATGGCGCAGAAACAGGGCGCACAGCAAGGTGGCGATGTGGGCGCCGTCCGAATCGGCATCGGCGAGAATGCAGACCTTGCCGTAGCGCAGCCGTTTGAGGTCTTCCGAACCGGGCTCAACGCCGATGGCAAGGGCGATGTCGTGCACCTCCTGGGAGCCGAGCACCTCGGCGGGATCCACTTCCCAGGTGTTGAGAATCTTGCCGCGCAGCGGCATGACGGCCTGGAATTCCCGGTCGCGCGCCTGCTTGGCGGACCCGCCAGCCGAATCGCCCTCCACCAGAAACAGCTCGGTACGCGCCGGGTCGCTGGCGGTGCAGTCGGCCAGTTTGCCGGGCAGCGCCGGACCGCTGGTGACCTTCTTGCGCACCACCTTCTTGCCCGCCCGCAACCGGCTCTGGGCGTTGTGGATGGCCAGCCAGGCGATGCGTTCGCCGGCCTCGGTGTGCTGATTCAGCCACAGGCTGAAGGCGTCCTTGACGACCCCCGACACGAACGGCGCACATTCGCGCGAGCCCAGCCGCTCCTTGGTCTGGCCGCTGAACTGCGGATCGCCCAGCTTCACCGACAGGATATAGCTGCAGCGATCCCACACATCTTCCGGCGCCAGCCGCACGCCGCGCGGCACCAGATTGCGGAACTCGCAGAACTCGCGCACCGCTTCGGTAAGCCCCATCCGCAGCCCGTTTACATGGGTGCCTCCCTGGGCAGTCGGAATCAGGTTGACATAGCTTTCGGCCACCGGCTCACCGCCTTCTGGCAGCCACACCACGGCCCATTCGGCCGCTTCCTGATTGCCCTCGAAGGATCCGACGAACGGTTCGTCCGGCAGGCGATCGATCCCCTGCAGCGCGTCCAGCAGATAGTCCTGCAAGCCGGCCTCGTACTGCCATTCGATCTCCTCGCCGCTGGCTTCATCGCGAAACCGCACCAGCAGGCCCGGGCACAACACTGCCTTCGCGCGCAGCGTGTGCTTCAGGCGCGGCACCGAAAAGCGCGGCGAGTCGAAATACTTCGGATCCGGCCAGAAGCGCACGGTGGTGCCCGTATTCTGCTTGCCGACACTGCCCACGATTTCCAGATCCGACACCTTCTCGCCGCCGGCAAAGGCCATGTTGTGCTCTTTGCCGCCGCGCCTCACCCACACCTCCAGGTGCTTTGACAAGGCATTGACCACCGACACCCCCACCCCGTGCAGCCCCCCCGAGAACTGGTAGTTCTTCTGGGAGAACTTGCCGCCGGCATGCAGCCGCGTCAGGATGAGTTCCACGCCGGGAATGCCTTCATCCGGGTGTATGTCCACCGGCATTCCGCGTCCGTTGTCCTTCACTTCCAGGGAACCGTCCTTGAACAGACACACCTCGATGCGGTCGGCGTGGCCGGCGACCGCCTCGTCGACGCTGTTGTCGAGCACCTCCTGTGCCAGATGGTTGGGTCGGGTGGTGTCGGTGTACATGCCCGGCCGTTTGCGAACCGGGTCCAGGCCACTCAGGACCTCGATGGCGGATGCGTCGTAGACACTGCTCATGAAACGTTACGGAACCCTAGTCTTTGTGGCGAACCGATCAGCGGCTCTGGTACATGATGCGCTGCAGAATCTGATGGCGCGGAAGCGGACCGATCGACGGATTGCACAAAAAGAAATTGTAGAACTGATATAGATAGTCCTGCCCCCCCCGCTCGTAAATGCGCTTCCACGTAGCATCGGACTGGCGCTCGAAGTGCCCGTCCGAGGTCCCGAAAGCATAGCGCTTGTAATGGCCGGTGAAGCAGTTGACGCCCTCGTAGAACACGTTGCGGGCACCGGAATGGGAGGTCAGCACCACCGTGTAGCGCACGACGCCGTGCGGACCGACGCTCAGGGCCGCCGGGTCGATGGACAGCTTGAAGGGATAGTCAGGCAGATCCAGCGGTACCGGCAACAGGCCCGAGGAGCGGGGGAAGGCAGGCAGCGCGACACCATCGTCCCGGACGCCGGACGCCGCGCCCTGCCCGTCATCGGCAAGGGCCGACGCCGCGAATACTGCCAGAGCCGCTGCCAGCAGCCCGCGCAGAATGACAAACCTATCAGCACGCCATGTGTGCATGGGAGCGCCTCATACACTCAACCGGGTTCAATGCGCGGGGAGTGTACCTCGCCCGGAGGCCGGATGCGACCACCGGACGGACTGGCGCGCCTGCCTGTCGGCCCGTCAATCCAGGTCGGCGACCAGGGACTCGCGGATGCTTGCGGGAACCGGCTCCAGCGCGTGGCGATAGCCGTCGTGGTCGATGCCGACGCCGATCGCGGCACCCTCCTTGGCGGCGGCGGCCATCGCCGCGGTCAGGTCGAAACGCAGAAAATGCACCGATGAAGTCTTGTCCGCGGTTTCCCGTTCCATGTCTTCATCGGCGATGGCGTAAACCCGCTCATGGCCCGCCACCTGCACCCAGACGCAGTCTTCGACGCCCAACAGTCCGGCCAGCACCCGCCGGCGCTCATCCTCGTCCGGAACTTCGATCATGAACGTCGCCTTCCAGTTGTTCCCATCCGGGATCAACGGGTTGTAGGCATTCAGCTCATCGTCGATACCCTCGACCTCGAAGATGCGCTCAGCGCGCAGCATCTCCTGCACCTGATACTGCATGGTCAGCCGGTCTTCGAAATACAGGGTTGCGTTCGGCCCGATGCCGAGCTGGCGATTCTTCTTGTGGTCCATCACCTGCTTGCGAAATTGCGGCCGAATCTCGGCATATTTCTCAAGACCGTAGAGGGCCTCGCGCGTCAGTTTTTCCATGTCGGACTCTCCTTGAACTCGAGCCAGGATCGGCCCGGCCCCGAATGCGCCGGCCCGGGGCCATCCCGTTTTCGGCAATCAGATTCCGTAGGCCCTGCGCAGCAGGGTGAGCGGATGGGTCGGCGCACGTCCGTCTTCCAGACCGTTCTCGATCTGATGGCCGGCCATCGGACAGTCGCTGGTGTAGTAATCGGCCCCGGCATCCTGCACACGCTTGATCACCGGCCGAGCGATCTTCATCGAGATGTCGTGAAATTCGCTCTTCACGGCATAGGTTCCGTCGTGTCCGGAACAGCGCTCGATGGTCTGGATCTCGGTCTGCGGGACCAGCTGCAGCAGGTCGCGCGTCTTGTGACCCAGGTTCTGCACCCGCAGGTGGCAGGGCACGTGATAGGCGATCTTGCCGAGCTTTTGCTTGAAATCGGTGCGCAGCTTGCCTTCCTTGTGGCGCAGCATCAGGTATTCGAAAGGATCGTAGATGTGCGTCCCGGACCTTGAGCACATCGGCGTCGTCCGGAAACATCAGCGGCAGCTCCTGCTTGAACATCAGCACGCAGGAAGGCACCGGCGCCACGATGTCCCAGCCCTCGTCGACCAGCCGCACCAGCAGCGGAATGTTCACATCTTTGAGCTTCGCGCACGGCATCCAGATCGCCCAGCTCCAGCTTGGGCATGCCGCAGCAGCGTTCCTGCTCCGCCATGGTGACCGGAATGCCGTTGTGCTCGAACACGGCCACCAGGTCCTCGCCGATGTCGGGCTCGTTGTAGTTGCCGTAGCAGGTGGCGAACAACGCGACCTTGCCGGTGGTCTCGCCCGACCGCCTCGGCATCGGCGGCCTCGCTCCGGCGTCCCTGCAGGCGTTTGCGCAGCGACCTGCTGTGGTAGCTCGGAAGCACTGCCCCGGGGTGTACGCCCAGCACCTTGTCCAGCAGCTTGCGGGCCGCGCCGTTGCGGTTGGCCGCATTGACCGTCTGGGCCACTACCGGGATGCCGGCAAGCCTGCCGACGGCGTCGGTGGAAGTCAGTATGCGGTCGCGGCGCCGGGTCTGCCCCTTGCGGTACTTGACCGCCTTGGCGCGCAGCATCAGATGGGGAAAGTCCACGTTCCACTCATGGGGCGGAACGTAGGGACACTTGGTCATGAAACACATGTCGCACAGATAGCAGTGATCGACCACGTCCCAATAGACGCCCTTGGCGACACCGTCCAGCTCCATGGTGTCGGACTCGTCGATGGCATCGAACAGCGTCGGGAACGCATTGCACAGGCTGAAGCAGCGCCGGCAGCCGTGACAGATGTCGAAGACCCGCTCCAGCTCCGCGAACAGGGCACCCTCGTCATAGAACTCCGGGTTCCTTCCAATCCAGCGCGTGGCGCTTGGGGGCCTCCAGGCTCCCTTCCCGCGAACCTTCTGTCGGTGCGGACATGGACTGCACTCCGTTGTCGATGAGATCGAGAGGGGGACCGGCAGCGCCGCCCCGCTCTTTCTTCACATGCTACCGCAATCGCTTACTTGTCCAGACCGTCCAGAGCCTTCTGGAAGCGGTTGGCATGGGAGCGCTCCGCCTTGGCCAGAGTCTCGAACCAGTCCGCGATTTCGTCGAAGCCCTCCTCGCGGGCCGACTTGGCCATGCCCGGATACATGTCGGTGTACTCGTGGGTCTCGCCGGCGATGGCGGCCTTCAGGTTGTCCGACGTGCCGCCGATGGGCAGGCCGGTGGCCGGATCGCCCACCTGCTTCCAGGTATTCCAGGTGGCCGTGGGCATGGCCGGTCTCGCCTTCGGCCGTGGAGCGGAACACCGCGGATACGTCGTTGTAGCCTTCCACATCGGCCTTGGATGCGAAATACAGGTACCGGCGGTTGGCCTGGGATTCGCCCGCGAAAGCGGCCTTCAGATTGTCTTCGGTCTTGCTGCCTTTCAGATCAGCCATGGATGCGTCCTCCGTTCTTGCATTGTAGATTGGGCATAAGCCCATTGAATTTAGACTCAGTCTAAATTAGGAAAAAATTTACTCCAGCACGGGATATCTGTCAACGGCTGTCGTGGTGCACGGATCCTGTGCCGGGGTCAGCTCTACGAATTGACCGTTCCTCCGCTGCTACGGTAACGTAAGGCCATCCCTCCGGAGTTGCAACACGTGGCCAAGAAGCGCAGCACCCCACCCGATTTCGAGAACGCCCTGAAGGAACTGGAAGGGCTGGTCGAGCAGATGGAAAAGGGCGACCTCAGCCTCGAAGAGTCCCTGGGTCACTTCGAACGGGGCATTCAGCTCACCCGCACCTGTCAGCAGGCGCTGCAGGAAGCCGAACAGAAAGTGGAAATCCTGCTGACCCAGGACGGCCAGCAGATCGTGGCCCCGTTTGACAGTGAACAGTCCTGATCGCCCCCTGCACGCGTTCCTGCAAGCCTGCCGTAGGCGGGTAAACCACGCCATGGACGCCCGTCTGCCGGCAGCCGGCACCCATCCGGCCGAACTGCACGAGGCCATGCGCTACACCGTGCTGGACGGCGGCAAGCGTGTACGACCCATGCTCGTCTACGCCAGCGGCCAGGCGATGGGCGCCCCGGAAGCCACGCTGGACGGACCGGCCTGCGCCGTGGAGTTCATCCACGCCTACTCGCTGGTCCATGATGACCTGCCCGCCATGGACGACGACGATCTGCGCCGCGGCAAGCCGACCTGCCACAAGGTCTACGGAGAAGCCACCGCGCTGCTGGCCGGAGACGCACTGCAGGCGCTCGCCTTCCATACCCTGGCCCACCATGGCGAGGGGTTGCTGGATGCCGACCAGCGGGTGCGCATGATCGGGTCTCTCGCCCTGGCTGCCGGTTCCCGCGGCATGGCCGGCGGGCAGGCGATCGACCTGGACGCGGTCGGCAAGTCCCTCGACATTGCCGAACTGGAAGACATGCATATCCACAAGACCGGCGCCCTCATCCGCGCCAGCGTCATGCTCGGGGCGCTGTGCCGCCACGACCCGGACGAAAGCCGCCTGGCGCAGCTCGACCACTACGGCAAGTGCATCGGGCTCGCCTTTCAGATCCGGGACGACATCCTCGATGTGGAGGGCGACACCCAGACCCTGGGCAAGCAAAGCGGCGCCGACCAGGCCCGCGATAAGCCCACTTACCCCGCCCTGCTGGGCGTGGATGGCGCCGCCCAGCGCGCCCGGGAACTGCACGATGAGGCCCTCGCGAGCCTGTCCGAATTCGACGACCAGGCCGATCCCCTGCGCTGGCTATCGGCCTATATCGTGCAACGCGCCAGCTGACCCCACAGTCCGGCCGCCTTGCGTGTGACGGCCTACCCGCCGATAATTCGCACTTTGAGGTAACCGCTTCTGCAATGACCAGCCCGACAGCCCAGTCCCTGTTAGCCCGCGTCAACTCGCCCGCCGACCTGCGCACCCTTGCGGAGTCCGACCTGGAGCCCCTGGCCCGGGAGCTGCGCTCGTTTCTGGTGGACTCGGTCAGCCGCACGGGCGGCCATCTGGCGGCGGGACTGGGTACGGTGGAGCTGACCGTCGCACTGCATTATGTGTTCAACACACCGGATGACCGACTGGTGTGGGACGTCGGCCATCAGAGCTACCCTCACAAGATTCTCACCGGGCGCCGCGAGCGCATGGACACCATCCGCCAACACGGCGGACTGGCGGGCTTTCCCAGGCGCGCCGAAAGCCCCTACGACGCTTTCGGGGTGGGCCATTCCAGCACCTCCATCAGCGCCGCCCTCGGCATGGCCATCGCCGCAGCCCGTCATGGCAGCGAGCGGCGCGCAGTCGCCATTATCGGGGACGGCGCCATGACGGCAGGAGAAGCCTTCGAGGCCCTCAACCATGCCGGCGATCTGAGCGCCAACCTGCTGGTGGTGCTCAACGACAATGAGATGTCCATTTCCCCCAATGTGGGCGCACTGTCCAGTTACCTGGCCCGGGTGCTCTCCGGGCGCATGTACTCCACGGTGCGCGAAGGCAGCAAAAAGGTGCTGAAAAACATGCCGCCGGTGTGGGAGCTGGCCCGGCGGGCCGAGGAGCATGTCAAGGGCATGGTGGTGCCCGGCACCCTCTTCGAGGAGATGGGCTTCAACTACATCGGACCCATGGACGGCCACGACCTGCCAGGCCTGGTGCGCACGCTGCGCAACTTGAAAGCCCTCAAGGGGCCGCAGCTGCTGCACGTGGTGACCCGCAAGGGCAAAGGCTACCCGCCCGCCGAGGCCAATCCCTGCGCCTATCACGGCGTCAGCCGCTTCGATCCCAAGACCGGCAAGAGCGAGGGCGGCGGTGGCGGCGGGCCGACCTACACCCAGGTGTTCAGCGACTGGGTGTGCGACATGGCCGATACCGACGGCGAGCTGGTCGCCATCACGCCAGCCATGCGCGAGGGCTCGGGACTGGTGCGCTTCTCGGAGCGCTTCCCGGACCGCTACTTCGACGTCGGCATCGCCGAGCAGCACAGCCTGACCCTGGCCGCCGGCATGGCCTGCGACGGTCTGCGGCCGGTGGTGGCTATCTATTCCACGTTCCTGCAGCGGGCCTACGACCAGCTCATCCACGACATCGCCCTGCAGAACCTGCCCGTCACGTTCGCCATCGACCGCGGCGGCCTGGTGGGACCCGATGGGCCGACCCACGCCGGGAGCTTCGATCTGAGCTATCTGCGCTGTCTCCCGAACATGGTGGTGATGGCACCCGCCGACGAGAACGAATGCCGCCAGATGCTGACCACGGCCTATCGGCTGGGAACGCCGGCGGCGGTGCGCTACCCCCGCGGCAAAGGCCCGGGCGTCAGCGTGCGCAATGACCTGGAGTCCCTGCCGGTGGGCCGGGCGCAGGTCCGGCGCGAGGGACGGGGCGTGGCGTTGCTGGCCTTCGGCAGCATGGTGGCGCCCGCCCTGGAGGCCGGCGAGCAGTTGGATGCGACGGTGGTCAACATGCGTTTCATCAAGCCCCTGGACGAAGAACAGGTCCTGGCCCTGGCCGACCGCCACGAGCTGCTGGTGACCGTGGAGGAAAACGCCGTCGCGGGCGGCGCCGGCAGTGCCGTCGGCGAGTGCCTGGCCCGCCACGGGCGGACAGCCGCCATACTGCACCTGGGCCTGGCCGACCGGTTCCTGGAGCACGGCAGCCGGGAAGAGCTGCTGAGCGAAAGCGGGCTGGACAGCGCCGGCATACTGCGGGCTGTGCGCGACCGACAGGGCGCAATGATTGCCAAAATCCCCGCAGCCGGGTAATATCTTAGTGTTTTAGTCGGGAATTCGCCGTGGCCGGTTGTTATACTCTGAAAGTACTGACCGATTTCGCCGCCGCGCACACCCTGCGGGATTACCCGGGGGATTGCGCACGAATGCACGGTCACAACTGGAAAGTCGAGGTCGAAGTGGTGGCAAGCGACCTGGACACTGCCGGCATGGGACTGGATTTCAAGGTTATTCGTCAGACCGCGCGGGAACTGGTGGGCAGATTGGACCACCGCTACCTGAACGAGCTGGAACCGTTTACGCAGATCAACCCGACCGCCGAAAACATCGCCGCCCACCTGTTCCGGGGGCTGTCCGACGTCCTGGACGATGGGCGGGTACGGGTAAGCGCCGTAACGTTGTGGGAAACCGATCGCGCCTGCGTGCGTTACACAGAGGAAAAAGCATCATGAACCCGAACGAACCGGCCAAGCGCATCGAACCTGCAGTCGCACCCATCGAGGATGTGCAGAGCAGCGCCGATACCCGTCAGATTCCCATCGACAAGGTGGGGGTCAAGGATATCCGTCATCCGGTGCGGGTCAAGGACCGTTCCAGCGGCGAACAGCATACCGTTGCCAACTTCAACATGTACGTGAACCTGCCTCACAACTTCAAGGGCACGCACATGTCCCGGTTCGTGGAAATTCTGAACCGGCACGAGACTGAGATTTCGGTCGAGACCTTCAAGATCATGCTTCACGAGATGGCCGAATTGCTGGAAGCCAAGGCCGGCCACATCGAAATGAGCTTCCCGTATTTCGTCAACAAGCGTGCGCCGGTCTCCGGAGTGGAAAGTCTCATGGACTATGAGGTGACGCTGATCGGCGAACTCAGCGACGGCAAGGCCAACATGAATACCAAAGTGGTGGTTCCGGTTACCAGCCTGTGCCCCTGCTCCAAGAAGATCTCCGCGTACGGCGCGCACAACCAGCGCTCCCACGTGACGGTCAACGTACGTACCCGTGGCTTCCTGTGGATCGAGGAACTGATCGATCTGGTCGAGGAAGAGGCATCCTGCGAACTCTACGGGCTGCTCAAGCGACCCGACGAGAAATACGTCACCGAGCGCGCCTACGACAACCCGAAGTTCGTCGAAGACATGGTCCGGGACGTGGCCGCCCGTCTGAACGGGGACGATCGCATCGCGGCTTACACGGTGGAGTCGGAAAACTTCGAGTCCATTCACAACCACTCCGCCTACGCCATGATCGTTCACGACAAGGAAGAGGCCGACTGACGGCGGACCCGGACCCGCCTCAGTAACGCTGGCGCAGGACCAGGCATTGACCCTGGTTGCGCATGTCCAGACGCCCCAGGAACGACATCCCGAGCAGCACTGCCGGCGGCTGATCCCCCTGCATGACCACGGCGGGGACGTTGTGCAGCGCGATCGCCCCGACTCTGACCGTGTCCAGCGTGACACGGAACGCCCGGGCAATGCCCGACGCAGTGGTCACCCGCACCGGCGTTCCCACCACGCGGAAGTCGATCCCCAGGCGGCTGGCCTGCGCCGCATTCATGGCGACCTGCGAAGCGCCCGTATCCACCAGAAACGACACCGGCAGGCCGTTGATGCCGCCTACCGTGGTGAACATGCCGGACGGTCCGCGGTACACCCGCACCTCGGACCTGTCGTTGCCGCCTGAAGCCGGAGCACGCACGTCGGTGCCCAACCCCACCCGCAGTCGCCGCCCGTTCACCTCCAACACCGCCTGATCGCTGGTCGCGCTCAGCAACTTCACACCGTCGGGGCCCGGTGCCCCGGCCCTCAATGTTGTGCGCACACCGTTCACCATCAAGACGGCGTGATTGCTGAACAAGGCGAGCACCTGAATATCGGGGCCGGCCGCCCGCGCCAGCGTGCAAATCGGCAGCGCCACCAGCAGTACCAGCACTTTTATGAGACAGCGGCCCATGCTACAAAGTCGGCACCCGCGCAGAGAAACTGGAGTGCCCCATTATGGAACCGCTATGGATCTTCCGCCACGTGGATTGTGAGGGACCCGGCTATCTGGCGGAAGTCCTCGACACCCACCGCATCCCCTGGCGATTGATTGCAGTGGACCAGGGGCAGCCGATACCCGCCGCCATTGACGGCTGCTCCGGACTGGTTTTCATGGGCGGCCCCATGAGCGTCAACGACCCGTTGCCCTGGATAGAACCGGAACTGAAGCTGATCCGGGCGGCGGCCGACGCCGGCAAGCCGGTGCTGGGCCACTGCCTGGGCGGGCAACTGATCAGCAAAGCCCTGGGCGGCCACGTGGGACCGAACCCGGTTCGGGAAATCGGCTGGCACCCGGTGGCCCACGCCGACACCGACGCCGCGTCGGATTGGCTGGCCGGCCTCCCCGATCGCTTTGAGGCTTTCCACTGGCATGGCGAAACGTTTTCGCTGCCGCCGGGTGCACAGCGCCTGCTGCACAACGAGCACTGCGCCGAGCAAGCCTTCGCGCTGGACAACATCCTCGCCCTGCAGTGTCACATCGAGATGACGGAGGAACTCGTCCGGGAGTGGGTCGCCCGTTACGCCGACGAACTGAGCGCCCCCAGCCCAAGCCTGCAGAGCCCCGACCAGATCACCGCCGACCTGCCGACACGGATCAGCGCGCTCCAGCAACGCGCCGACACCGTCTACCGGCGCTGGCTGCAGCCCGTGCTCAGCGACTGAACGCCCGATATCACGAGCAGAAAAACTCAAAGGCGCCACGGAAGACACGGAAAGCACGGAAAAGAGAAATGATGAATGATGGGTGCGCTAAAGCGCCTAGGAAGTCAGTCGATCGTTCAGTGTTTCATCGTTCTTTCCGTAGCTGCCGCGCGGCGCAATGCTCTTCGGTTATTGCGCCCTCCATCCTGGAAGATGCTGCCTCACTCTTCAACTCAGCGTTCTGCATTTATCGTCCACTATTGATTTCTTTCCGTGCTTTCCGTGTCTTCCGTGGCGCTTTTGACTTTTCCGTCGGAGGCCGCCCGCGGGGGCAGGCAGCCGGCCTCACGGCCACCAGTGCAGCAGCGCCCACAGCGCCAGCCAGGCGTAACCCGCCGCCAGCGCGTCGTCCAGCATGATGCCCAGGCCGCCGCCCACCTTGCGGTCGGACCAGCCCACCGGCCAGGGCTTGGCGATGTCGAACAGACGGAAGGCGAAAAAGCCGCCCAACACGGACAAGGGCGTCACCGGCATGGCTGTCATGGTGAGCAGGTAACCGATGATTTCGTCCCATACGATACCCGGGTGGTCGTGCACGCCCAGGTCCCGGGCCGCTTTTCCGCACAACCAGATGCCCGCCAGGAACCCGGTGGCGACCAGCACCGCATACAGCCCAAGCGGCAGGCGGGCGATCAGCAGATAAAGGGGAACGGCCAACACCGTCCCGGCCGTCCCGGGCCCGGCGGGACTGAGCCCGCTACCGAACCCGAAGGCCAGCAGATGCGCCGGCCGACGCAGCAGCGAAACAAACGTGGGACTTCGGTTGCGGGAGGAAGACATCGAGTGGGCCACCGGAAAGCCTCAGCCGAAATGCCGGTAGCCGCCGGCCCCGGCGGCACAGGGCGAACCGTCGTCGTGTCGACAGCGCAAGCCGGCCGCCGGTTCGATCACGCCCACCCTCCGGTAACCGCAGTCCAGGGCTGCCAGCGCGCGCTCAAGGTCGGCGCGGCGCTCGGGGGCCGCCGTGAAGCACAGTTCGTAGTCGTCGCCGCCAGCCAGAGGCAGATGATCCCATTGCGCCTCGAACCCGGGGCGGCCATCCAGGGTCTCGCGAAACGCGACCGAACGGGGCAGCCAGTCCACCCACACCGTTGCGCCCACGCCGCTTTGTTCGAGAATGTGGCCCAGATCCGAGAGCAAGCCGTCGGACACATCGATAGTCGCGCTGGCCAGTTCGCACAACGCGGTGCCGGCCCGCACCCGCGGCTGCGGATACTCCAGGCGTTCAACCAGAAAGTTCCGATGCATGGCCGGCACCGCAATGGCCTCCTGTATCAGCCGCAGGCCGAGCCCGGCGTCGCCGAGCGTACCGGTCACGTAGATCTCATCGCCCGGCCTTGCCCCGTCGCGACGCAGGGCGCGCCCGACCGCCACCAGACCATGCGCCTGGACGGTGACGGTCAAGGGCCCGCGGGTCGTGTCGCCGCCCACCAGCTGCACCCGAAAGCGTTCGGCCAATGCCGCAAACCCGCGGGCAAAACCCTCCAGCCAACCGGTGTCGGGTTCGGGCAGGGTGAGCGCCAGGGTAGCCCAGGCCGGCTCCGCACCCATGGCCGCCAGATCGCTGAGATTCACCGCCAGTGCCTTGTGCCCGACGGCAGCCGGATCGGTACCGACAGGAAAATGCACCCCTTCCACCAGGGTGTCCATGGCGACCGCCAGTTCCGTGTTGGGCGGCACCCGCAGCAGCGCCGCATCGTCGCCCACCCCCAGCACCACGTCGTCGCGGCGGCTGCCGGCATGGGAGAAGTAGCGTTGGATGATCTCGAATTCCGAAACCGGCATGGCCGCTTTGCGCTCCCCGGTTTGCAATGAGAGCCGGACGACCCGGTCAGCGTCCCGAACGGCCTCCGGGAACCGGCCCCGACCCGTCTCCGGCGGGATGTTCCACGCCGCGCAGCACCCGCGCGACCTGGTCCAGCACACCGTTGATATAGGCATGGCCCTGCTCGGCACCGAACTTGCGCGCAAGCTCCACCGCTTCGTTGATCACCACCCGATACGGGATATCGGGCCGAAAGGCCAGCTCATAGGCTCCGACGCGAAGAATCGCACGTTCCACCGGATCCACCTCGTGAATGGGCCGGTCCAGCAACGGCCCGAGGTGCGCGTCGAGTTCCGCGCAATGGGCGACCGACTCCAGCACCAACTCGCGGAAGTAGACGGCGTCCACCTGCCGGTACTCCTCCCGTTCGTGGAACTGGCGCTCCACTTCGGCGGCATCCATGCCGGTCAGCTGCCATTGGTACAGCGCCTGCAGCGCCAGGCGCCGGGCGCGGGAACGCTCCCGCGATGCGGGCCTGCGGCTGTCGGCCCCGGCGGCCATGGTCATCAGCTCCCCAGGTTTCGCAGCAGACTGACCATCTCGATCGCGGACAGCGCGGCTTCCACGCCTTTGTTGCCGGCCTTGGTGCCGGCACGCTCGATGGCCTGCTCGATGGTATCCACGGTCAGCACCCCGAACGCCACCGGGACGTCCTGTCCCATCATGACGCTGGCCAGGCCCTTGGTGCATTCGCCCGCCACATATTCGAAGTGGGGCGTGCCGCCCCGGATAACCGCACCCAGGGCGATGATGGCGTCGTAGCTCTTGGCGGCCGCCAGGCGCTGTGCCACCAGAGGCATTTCAAAGGCACCGGGGACGCGCACCACGTGCAGATCGCGCGGATCGGCCCCGTGGCGGGTCAGCGTATCCACCGCGCCGCTCAACAGACTGTCCACCACGAAACTGTTGAAGCGCGCCACCACCAGCGCGAAACGCGCATCGCGCACCTGCAGGTCGCCCGAAAACTCCGTCAGATTGCTCATGCCGTCGTATTCCTGTTGGTCATTGTATCTATCCACCCGCGACGGGTACGGATTCAGTCGCCGGGCAGGTACTCTACCACTTCCAGCCCGAAACCGGCGATGGCGTGCACGCGCTTGGGCGCGCTCAGCACCCGCATACGCCGCACCCCGAGATCGGCCAGGATCTGCGCGCCGATGCCGTAGGTGCGCAGATCCTCCTCGCCGCCCTGAGGACGGCGCTGCGGCTCGGAGGCCTCCTGCAGGCCATAAGAGCGGATCTTGCGCACCAGCTCGCGGGGGTCTTCGGTCTTGCGCAGCACCAACACCACCCCCTCGCCCTCGCCCGCCACCCGCGCCAGGGCGCTGCGCAACGGCCAGCCACAGTCGCCGGTGCGTGCATCCAGTACATCGCACAACGAGTTCTGCATGTGCACCCGCACCAGAGTCGGCCGCTCGCGATCGATATGGCCGCGCACCAGCGCCAGATGGACTTCCCGATCGATGGTGTCCTGGTAGGCCACCAGCCGGAATTCGCCGATGCTCGGTAGGCAGGTCGCATTCGGCCACCCGCTCCACCGTCTGCTCGTGGCTGATGCGGTAGTGGATGAGATCCGCGATGGTGCCCGATCTTCAGGCCGTGCTCGGCCGCAAACACCTCCAGATCCGGACGCCGCGCCATGGTGCCGTCCTCGTTGAGGATTTCGACGATGACCGCCGCCGGCTCCAATCCCGCCAGGCGGGTCAGGTCGCAGCCCGCCTCGGTGTGGCCGGCGCGGGTCAGTACGCCGCCGGGCTGGGCCATCAGCGGGAAGATGTGGCCGGGCTGCACGATATCGTCCGGGCCGCGCATTGGGCGCCACGGCGGCACGCACCGTCTGGCGCCCGATCGTCGGCCGAGATGCCGGTGGTCACGCCTTCGGCCGCCTCGATGGACACCGTGAAGTTGGTCGAATGCTTGGCGTTGTTGTCGTTGACCATCAGCGGCAGCTTGAGCTGCGCGACAGCGCTCGCGGGTCAGGGTGAGGCAGATCAGGCCGCGGCCGTAGCGGGCCATGAAATTGATGTCCTCGCGGACGCACCAGGGACGCGGCCATGATCAGGTCGCCCTCGTTCTCCCGGTCCTCGTCATCCATCAGGATGACCATCTTGCCTTCGCCGATGTCGTCGATAATCTCTTCAATCGAGTTCAGTGCCATGCTTCACCTGCACCGGTGATCCGGTATCCTGTCCCATGAGTACTCCACGGGGCCCTGAGCGCTGACATATCCATGGGACCTACCGTGTTTCGCCGCGCTAGTGTAACAGGCCCTCAGCGTTCCACGAATCCGTGCCGCGCAAGCAACTCCAGTGTCACGCCGCCGCTGCCCGCCTGCGCTGCGCGTTCGCCCAACAGCAGCCGCTCCAGATAGCGGGCGATGAGGTCCACCTCCAGGTTGACCTGTCGGCCCGGGCGGCAGTCGCCCAGCGTGGTCGCCGCCAGGGTGTGCGGGACGATGTTGAGGTCAAAGCGCGCCCCATCCACTGCGTTGACGGTCAGGCTGACACCGTCCACGCAGATCGAACCCTTCTCGGCGATGTAGCGCGCCAGCGCGGCAGGCGCTTCCACGACCAACCGCTCGGAGCGCCCTTGCGCTGCGCGCTCCACCAGCGTGCCGACGCCGTCCACATGGCCGCTCACCAGATGCCCGCCCAGCCGTGTGGTCGGCGTGAGCGCCTTCTCCAGATTGACCGGCGTACCGACGGTGAACGCCCCGAACGTGGTACGCCGCAGCGTCTCGCCGGATACGTCCGCCCAGAAACCGTCGCCGGGCAGCTCGATCGCGGTCAGACAGACGCCGTTGACGGCAATGCTGTCGCCCAGCGCCACGTCGGCAAGATCCAGCGCTTCGCTCTGCACGCGTACGCGCCGGTCCTCGCCCCTCGGATCCAGCGCAGCGATGCGGCCAACTGCCTGTACGATACCCGTAAACACAACTGCCTTCTCCCGGCTCCGGTCGGCGGACCGGACTGCTCATCGTGGCGACAACGGACCGCCAACGCCATGCGAACTATCGACGGGGCACCGCCGTGATACGCCAGTCCCTGCCCACCGCCCGCAGGTCACGGACGTCCAGCTCGATGCGCTGGTCCATGGCCTGCAGCCCGGGCAGATGAAACAGCCCGCGGGCGCCGTCTCCCATCAGATGGGGCGCCATATACACCACCAGCTCATCGATGAGACCTGCCCGCAGCATGGCGCCGCTCAGCATGGCGCCGGTCTCCAGCAGCACCTCGTTGACCTGCTGGCGGCCCAGGTGCTCAAGCGCCCCCGGCAGGTCGACGGCGTCCGGCCCGTCCGGCAGCGCCACCACCCGCGCGCCGACCTGCACCAGCGGGCGCTGCAGATCCGGTTCATCGCAAGCGGTGAACAGCAGGGTATCCCCTGGCAGCGAGAGCATGCGCGCCGTGGGCGGCGTGCTCAGGTGCGGGTCGAGCACCACGCGCAGCGGCTGGCGCGCCCCGTCGCCACCGCCGGCCTCATCCAGCCGCACGGTCATGGACGGATCGTCAGCCAACACCGTACCGATTCCGGTCATGATCGCCGAGCTGCGCGCCCGCAGGCGCTGTACGTCCTGCCGCGCCGCCTCCCCGGTGATCCATTTGCTTTCGCCCGATTCCATGGCCGTACGGCCGTCCAGGCTCATGGCCAGTTTGCAGCGCACGAATGGACGGCCGGTTCGCATGCGCCGCACGAACCCGGGGTTCAGGGCCTCCGCCTGCTCCCGGAGCAAACCGCTTTCCACCTGCACGCCCGCCTCTGCCAACTCGGCCAGCCCCTGTCCGGCCACTTGCGGGTTGGGGTCTTCCATGGCCGCCACCACGCGGGAGACCCCGGCATGGATCAACGCGCGACTGCAGGGCGGCGTGCGGCCGTGGTGGCAGCACGGCTCCAGGGTCACATAGGCGGTGGCCCCGCGGGCCTCCTCGCCCGCTTCCTGCAGGGCGTGCACTTCCGCATGGGGCCCGCCGGCCCGCTGGTGCCAGCCCTCGCCCACCACCTCACCGTCCCGCACCAGCACGCAACCGACGCGCGGATTCGGGTCTGTGGTGTACAGACCACGCCGCGCAAGCTGCAGGGCACGGGCCATATGCCGATAGTCGTCGGCGGCTGCCATTACGCCTTGCCCGTCTGTCGCCGGGCGCCGCTCATCGGCCCCCGTTCCGGTCCGACGCCTGGACGTGACGCGGCCCAGCCATTTTACTGCTCCTTGTCCTTGGCCCCGTCGGGAAGCAGGGGAATCTGCTGACGCTTCTGCTCGGCGCTGGGTTCGTTCTCCAGGCGCTCGATCTCCTCGCGAAACGCGTTGACGTCCTGAAAGCTGCGATACACCGATGCAAACCGCACATAGGCCACCTGGTCCAGATCGCGCAGCTCGGCCATCACCCACTCGCCCAGCTGGCCGGAGGGCACCTCGCGTTCCCCGCCGCTGCGCAGCCGGTGACACACCCGGCTGATCAACGCTTCCACGCTTTCGGTATCCACGGGCCGCTTCTCCAGAGCGCGCACCACACCGGCCCGCAATTTGTCCTCGCTGAACGTCTCGCGACTGCCGTCGCGCTTGATGATGCGGGGCATCACCAGCTCGGCGGTCTCATAGGTGGTAAACCGGTCGCCGCACTGGACACACTCCCGGCGTCGCCGCACCTGGTCACCTTCGCCGGCAAGCCGCGAATCGATCACCTTGGTGTCCTGAGCGCCGCAGAAGGGACAACGCATGGTTCAGCTCAACGTTCAGGCAGCGTGCAGCGGACCAGGCCCGTGCGCCGCGAGGCTAACGGGCACTGCGCTCGTAGACGGGAAAGCGCTTGCACAGCGCCAGCACATGCTCGCGCACCTGCGCGATGGTGGCTTCGTTCTCGACATCGTCCAGCACGTCGCAGATCCAGCCCGCCAGTTCGCGCACTTGCGCTTCCTTGAAGCCGCGGGTGGTCGCCGCCGGCGTACCGATGCGGATGCCGCTGGTCACGAACGGCGACTGGGGATCGTTGGGCACCGCATTCTTGTTGACGGTGATGTTGGCCGCACCCAGGGCGGCGTCGGCGGCCTTGCCCGTAATGCCCTTGTCGATCAGATCCACCAGAAACAGGTGATCGTCGGTGCCGCCCGATACCACGTTGTAGCCGCGCTCCATGATCACCTGCACCATGGCCCTTGCGTTGGCCAGCACCTGTGCCTGGTAGTCCTTGAACTCCAGCTGCAACGCCTCCTTGAAGGCGACCGCCTTGGCGGCGATCACGTGCATCAGCGGACCGCCCTGGGTACCGGGGAAGACCATGGAGTTGAGCTTCTTTTCGATCTCCGGATTGGAGCGCGCCAGGATCAGCCCGCCGCGGGGCCCGCGCAGGGTCTTGTGGGTGGTGGAGGTGGTGACATCGGCGATCTGCACCGGGCTCGGATACAAACCCGCGGCAATCAGCCCGGCCACATGGGCCATATCGACGAACAGGTAGGCGCCGACCTCGTCCGCAATGTCGCGAAAGCGCTGCCAGTCCAGCACCCGGGAGTAGGCCGAGAAACCGGCCACGATCATCTTGGGTTTGTGCTCACGCGCCAGGGCCGCGACCTGGTCATAGTCCACCACACCGGTCTCGGGGTCGATGCCGTACTGCACCGCGTTGAACAGCTTGCCGGAGAAGTTCACCTTGGCGCCGTGGGTCAGGTGCCCGCCTGCATCCAGGCTCATGCCGAGGATGGTGTCCCCCGCAGACAGCAGCGCAAAGTACACGGCAGCGTTCGCCTGCGAGCCCGAATGGGGCTGCACGTTGGCGTAGTCGGCACCAAACAGTTCCTTGACCCGGTCGATGGCGAGACGCTCGGCCACGTCCACGAACTCGCAGCCACCGTAATAGCGCTTGCCCGGATAGCCCTCGGCATACTTGTTGGTCAGCACCGAACCCTGGGCCTCCATGACCCGGGGGCTGGCGTAGTTTTCGGAGGCGATCAACTCGATGTGTTCCTCCTGGCGCCGCTCCTCGGCCCGCATGGCCGCCCAGAGCTCGTCGTCGAAACCATCGATGGTCATGTCTTTGCTGAACATGCGCTTCCCCATGCACTGCTTTTCCCCGCCAGGCCAGGCCGGGACGGTGGGTCAGGATTGCAAATGAATCCGGTATCATACCGGAATCGCCTCCAGGATGCATGGGCCGGCAAGGGGTCAGGCGGAGCGGCGCAGCGGCGCCTGTCCGGGGCGATGCGGGGGTCCGTTCAGGGGGTATGTTGGACGAATGCCTCCAGCACCGCCGTCCAGGCGAGGGCCAGATTGGTCCTGTCGTAGCCGCCTCCGCCCATGGCCAGCAGACGCCCGTCGCAGCACGTGTCGGCGAGCGAGCATAGACGCCGCGCCGCCAGGGCATGGGCCGCGCTGGAATACCGCAAATGGGTGATGGGATCCCCGCCCAGGCTGTCGGCACCGCACTGGAACAGAATGAACTGCGGCGAGCGCTCAAGGATGAACGCCTCCACCCGCTCCCAGGCCTGCTGAAAGGCATGGTCGTCGGCGTCGGGCGGCATGGGCACATTGAGCTTAGTGCCGGCGGCAGGACCAAGACCGCTTTCCGCCGCCGCGCCGGTGCCCGGGTACAGAAAGCGACCGTCCTCGTGCACATCGGCGACGATCAGCTCCGGATCGTCGGCAAAGGCGTAGTACACCCCGTCCCCGTGGTGAGCGTCGATATCCACATAGGCAACGCGGTGAATCCCGAACTGGCTGCGCAGGGTTTCGATCGCCACCCCGCAGTCGTTGAACACGCAGAACCCGGCGGCACCGTCGCGGCGGGCGTGGTGGAGCCCGGCGATGGGGACGAAGACCCGCCGGCAGCGCCCGTCCATGATCCGGTTCACTCCGTCCAGGGTGGAGCCCACGACGGTGGCAGCCGCTTCGAACACCCCGGGAAATGCCGGCGTATCGCCGTCGTCCAGGAAGCCCTCGCCGGTCAGCGATTGACGTTTCACCCGCTCGACATAGGCGTTGGTGTGGAAGCGTTCGATAGCCCCCTGATCGGCCTGCACCGGTTCGCAAACACATACCTGCTTGTCGAGGCCAAGCTCGACGGCCCGCTTCCAGAAGACGCCCATGCGGTCCGGGCCAAACGGATGGCCATGACCGAAGCCATAGCGCCCCAGTGCTTCACCCAGGTAGACGCACACCGCGGAATTTGCCATACGAGCCGGTCCTGATATCGACACTCTGACGGCGCAAAATACTCGACCGCCTTGAGGTTAACACTTCCAAAACGGGAATCCAGCATGGCAGGCATCGTGCCCCGCACGGGAAAACCGCGGGCACGGCACACAGCGTCACTGGTTGGGACTCGCCACCTCGACCGAGCGGTCATCGCCGACGGCACCGCCAGCCTCGGACGCGGCCTGTCCGAGAACAACCGTACGAAGCCTGGACGGGCGTACGGGGCGCACCACATGCACTAAGGCACTGCCGAGTGAGGCCGACCAGGCGCGCCGGTCGCCAGGATACCCCTGCACGACCACCACTTTCGGGCGCGGCTCCACCCCGTCGAACTTGGCCCACCCGTCGGCTCCGCCGTCATCCCAGAGGGCCTCATCCATCACCAGCAGGTCGAACCCGTGCCCCTGCTCCGAGGCCTGAGTCCATCGATTGCACCACGAGTGCATATCACGCACTTCCTGCACCTCGACATTCAACCAGGCAAGTTGACGGCGAAGTACCCGCGCCGCACCCGCATTGTTCAAGACCAGAAGTGCCCGCCTCTGCCTGCCGGGCTGAACGATCGGCTGGCCGCTGTCGACGGCCAGGGCATCGGGCCCCAGATCGAACCAGAACCGACTGCCGCGTCCGATACCCGATTCGACACCGATGTCGCCTCCCATGCGCTGCACCAGTTGCCGACAGATGGCCAACCCCAGCCCTGCACCGCCATGACGGCGGGTCGTCGAGCCGTCCGCCTGGTAGAACGGATCGAACAGGCGCGGCAGTGACTGTTCCGGGATGCCGCACCCGGTATCTTCCACTTCGATACGCAGCCGCCTTACGCCGTCCGCGCCCGACTCCTGCATGGTCGCCAGCACCAGAACCGTACCGCTGCGGGTGAACTTCACGGCGTTGCCCAGCAGGTTGAGCATCACCTGCCGAAAGGCGCCCGGGTCGCCATACACGCACTGTGGAACGTCCGGAGCCACGCAGGCGCCGATCTCCAGCCCCTTTGCGAAAGCACTGCTGGCAAACAGATCGATGGCGCTTTCGAGCACGCCCACGGCATCGAACGAATCGCACTGCGAAGCGCCGCCGCCGGCCTCCAGGCGCGCGAAGTCCAGAACATCGTCCAGCAGAGCGATCAGTGAGTCGCCACACTGTTTGGCGATGGCGCCGTACTCCCGGCGGTCCGCCCCGTCGGCCTCCTGCAGCAGTTCCACCATCCCCACCAATCCGTTGAGTGGGGTCCGTATCTCGTGACTGATCCCGGCGATGAAGCGGGACTTCAGGCGCGAGGCCTCTTCGGCCGCATCCCGGGCGACACGCATCTGTTCCTCGGCCCGTTTGCGTTCGGTAATGTCCGCATCGATGCCGCTGTAGCCGCTCAGCGCCCCATCCGGGGAAAACAACGGCACGATACTGGTGCGCAGGCAGACGCGGGTACCGTCTCTGGCCACGCACCAGTTCTCCAGGTCGCGCACGGACCGGCGCGAGCGGGCGGCGTACTCGACAATGCCGGCCAACCGTTGCGCCTCGGCCGGATCCATGAACTCGGCGCGCCGCCGGCCCAGCAGTTCCGCAGCACTGTAGCCGAGCAGATCATGGACCTTTTCCGAACAGTAGGTATGGATCCCGCCGGCATCCGTTTCCCATATCCAGTCCGACATGGTCTCGGCGATGCGTTTGAAGCGTGCTTCGCTTTCGCGCAGGGCCGTTTCCATCTGCCGCCGACCCCAGTTCTGCAGAACGAGTGTCACCGTATCGGCAACCGACGCCGCGAACGCCTGGTCGCTCAGGGACCAGGCCCGCGACTGGCCGGTCTGCGAGTAGCACATGATTCCCACGGTGCGGTCGCCTTCCCGCACAGGCGCGGTCATCAGGCCGTGGATCCGGTGCACGGAACAGTAGTCGGGCAGCAGGTCCCGGGTGCGCTGGTCGACCTGCACATCCTCCACCACCATGACGCGGTTTTCGTCGAAACAGGAAAACAAAGGCCGACAGCGCTCGACCGGCAGTTGTTCGCCACGACGGTGACCGGCGTCGGCGGCGTCGTACAGGTCTTCGCAGACGGCCCAACCGGCGTGCACATCCAGCCGCCAGACGCTGACCCGTTGGCACTGCAATGCCGTAGCCGCAAGTTCGGTAATAACCGGCAACGACGCGTCCGGGTCGCCTTCCGCCACGGCCGGGTGCCGTGCCATGGCCAGCAGCGCCCCCTGCTTGCGCTGCTGGGCCTCCCGGCGGACCCGCTGTCTGGCCTCGGCCCGCTTGCGTTCGGTGACATCCGCCCGGATGGATACGTACTGGTAAGGCTTTCCGTCCCGACCGAGAAACGGCACGATGGTGGTATCGACCCAGTAGTACTCTCCGTCCCGGCGGCGGTTGCGCAGCTCGCCCCGCCAAACGCCACCCCGCCCTATGGTTCGCCACAGGTCCTTGAAAAAGTCCTTGGAGTGGTACCCGGAGTTGACGATACGGTGGTCGCGCCCCAGCAGGTCGGCACGGTCGTATTGGCTGATGCGGCAGAACTTGTCGTTGACGTAGGTAATCCGGCCCCGGCGGTCGGTGACCGCGACGATGGCGTGCTGGTCAAGGGCGTAACGTTGCGCCTCCAGCTCGGCAAGCGCCCACTCCAGTTCCCGCTGGGTTCGCTGCCCACCGCTCGCCGGTGCCGAGACGTCCTCCGGACGCTTTCGGCAGTCGGCAGTCGGGTGGGAAGCCGGCCCACTCTCCTCAGCCGCAGGCCGCGAGGCGCCGGGGCCGCCCGGCGCCCCCCCATCTCCCGCGAGCAGATCCCGTACGCGGCCGGCCGCAGCCCGGGCACAACGCATCTGCACCATGCTGGGCGGAAATGGGTCGCAGGGGACGACCAGCAGCAATCCGGCCCGTCGTCCCTCAAGTTCCACCGATACCGCGGCGCCCCCCCGCACTGACTCCCCGCCGTCGGACCGGCCCTTGCCGCGCACCGCATCGTTCACGGTCATCAGCTTTGCGGTGGCCGCCTCCGGCGACCGGCTTGCCGACAACCGGACCGGTCCGGCCGGAAGGTCGGTGTCCCCTGCATGCACCGCCTCCAGCGCCAACACCCCGCCTTCCGTTGCGGTCAGCCAGATCCCGCCGCTGGCCCGGCCTTCCCAGCATCCGTTGATCAATACCCGCAGCAGATCCTGCAGAACGGTACGCTGCACCGGTGACGAACCGGCGTCGCGAAGCACCGCGTCAAGGGCCGCAATCACCTGCTCAGCAGCGTCGGGAAGTGGTTGGTTCATGCCCGGCTCACCGATATCCGTTCCCCTGCATTTCCAGAGGCGCCCGCCATTGGCGCTCCCACACCCGACCGTGCAGCCGGAATTGAGCAATCACGCCGTTTCACCGCCCGGGGAGTCGTCCCATTCAAAGACCGCCGCGGCACGCCGGCCCGATGGCGAATAATCCAGTCGCACGCACAGGGAGCGAACCAGCGCAATACCGCGACCGCCGAAGGCGCGCCGGTCCTCCAGCCCCTGTCGGCCGGCGGTGACGTCAAATCCAGGGCCGCTGTCTTCGACAGCCACGCTGACCGATCCCCCGTTGGCGCCGAACCCTACCTCCAGGTCCAGGCACACCCAGCCGGACGCCAACGCTGCAAGTCGATTTTCGCGCAGCTCGTAGAAGCGATCGAAACCCTCCGCCGTACACTTCAGACTGGGCTCCAGACGAAGCAGACCGTGATCCACGGCGTTGGCCATCAACTCTCCCACGACCGTGCACAACGCACCCCGATGGGCGGCAACCCCCGGGATTGTTGCAAGCACTGCATCGACCGTGCGCAGGTAGTCCCCGCGGCGCAACATTTCGGGCGTCCACCGATATGTCACCGAGAAACCGCCGCCACTGTCGACGGACCCCTGAAGACCGTCTCCGGGCCCGTGCCGGGCGTCGCGCGATCCGATGTCGATCTCGATCAGGGTCAGGTCATCGGCCTGCTCTGCGGCCCCCCGGAACACCGCAAGGTCGTCGCGCAGAGCATCGAACCAGCCGCCGGCCGGCATCGCCTCGGTGACACAGGCATTGAGGCGTTGTTCGCCAAACATTTCCCCGTCCGGATTGCGGGCCTCCAGCACACCGTCGGTGTAGGCGAGCACCCGGTCCCCCGGCTGCACGCTCACGGCGCGTATGGTTGTCTCGAACAACTCATCGCCAGCCACGCCCAACGGTAGGTGCTGAGACCGGAGCCTGCTGTACACACCCGCTCCGTCGCGGGCCACCAGCACGTCCGGCATTCCACCGTTCCAGACAGCGATCTGTCCGCTGACTTCGTCCACTTCCAGCAGGCAGGCGGCGAGGAACAGGCCGGTCGGAAAGTGCATGCGCAGTTTGCGATTGAGTTCTACCGCAACATCCTCCAGCGGCCGCCCCCGCCGGCTCATACTCAGAAACACGTCCGACACCGGCATGGCACCCAACGCCGCCGACAGCCCGTGGCCGGTAAAGTCCCCTACCAGCACCCTCTGCCTGCCCTGGGGCGTGCGCGTCGCCAGCAGCAGATCCCCGTTGGTGATCGCAACCGGGGAGACCAGATAGCGGATGTTGGGAGCGTCCAGCTGCACGGACTCCAGCAGCTTGTTGAAGGTCTGTTCGGCAATTTCCTGCTCCAGACGCAGGCGTTCGTTATGGGCGGTCAGTTGTACGTTCTGGGTCTTGGCCAGATCGTAAAGAGCCCGGTTGCGCTCGAGCGCACGAATTTTGGCCTTCAGCAGGGTCCGGTTGTACGGCTTGACCAGGAAATCGTCGCCACCACACGCCACGCATTCCGCCAGAGAGCCTTCGTCGGACAGGGCGGTCAAGAACAGGACAGGCACGAACCGGTCGCCGGCGCGGGCCTTGATCGCCCGGGTCGCCGCATAGCCGTCCATGACCGGCATCATCACGTCCATGAGCACCAGGTCCGGATCGTCCCGCTCGAAGGACTCCAGCGCTTGCGAGCCGTTCTCGGCTTCTATGGTCTGGTACCCTTCCCTGTCCAGCATGAAACACAATACGCGGCGGTTGATGTGATCGTCATCGACCACCAGCACGGTGCGGCCGCCGCCGACAGAGGCGTCGGGCGGCCATTCGCGGACGATCTCTTCCATATTCACGACCGGCGCTTTCGATCGCTTACTGGATATCAAACAACCGCTGGAAATTCGCAATTGCCAGTATCCGTTTGACGTCCGGACGGCAGTTGACCAGGCGCACCGACCCTACCTTCCCGGCATGTTCACGCAACAACAGCAGCATGCCGAGCGCGGAGCTGTCCATGTAATCGGTATCCTGCAAGTCAACGACATAACAGCCCGTCCCCGACTCGGCCTCTCTATACGCATCCCGAAACTCGCGGTGAAGGCTGAAGTCGAAGCGTTCGCCAATACGTACCACCGTCTCTCCACTCCCGTTGAAGTGCGTGGAAAGTCCCATAGCTGTTCCCCTTCCGTCGGTTACTGTACGACTGCAATGATCAGAACAACTCCACCGACCCCGTACTGATGGACTCCTGACTGACCGGGTCGGGTGTGCAGCTCGTTCCCGCAACATACTTGTCCACACTGGAGCTGAGTGCGGCAAAAGTCTCGTCCCGCGAAGCCTCGCAAGACGAAGCGGCGTTGACACCACGAGCCAGCTCGTGGTGCAACATGCGGATCGCCTCCACACGGCCACTGATGCTGGCTACAAGCTGCCGCACGATGTCCTCGAACTGCAGCGCCCGGACGGCGTCGCCCACGTCCTTGTGCGTGGCTTGGGCCATGTCTGACAGATCGGTCATGTCCCGCGCCAACTGCTCGTTGACGCTCCGCATGTGCAGCAGCATTTCGTCGACGTCGCCTTTTGCATTGATGGCGATATTCATGTCCTTGCTCGCGACCGCGCCGACCAGTTCCCTAGCCTCCGCCACGGTCTGCTTGGCGCGTTCCACCTGTTCGCGGATCTGGTCATTGAAACCGGCCGAGTGCTGGGAAAGCTTACGCACCTCATCGGCAACAACCGCAAAACCCCGCCCGGCATCCCCGGCACGGGCCGCTTCTATGGCCGCGTTGAGGGCGAGCAGATTGGTTTGATCGGCGATCATTTTGATATCCGCCACCAGCGCGAAGATGCCGTCCATATGGGCGACCATGTCGTCGATCTTATGGACGGTGGCGACACTCTGCTTGCTGATATCCACCACCAGGTTGATGTAGTAGTCGAGCACACCGGCAACCCTGTCGACGAACTGCTGCATGCCGAGACTTTCCCCCTCGCCGTCCGACACCTGGCTGGCGAGGCGCTCCACAACCTGCCGGGCAAGCTCTTGCTGCCTTTGCGCCCTGTCGGTCAGCGAGTGAAAGCTTGTCGACAGGGTGCCGGTGGCATCAGCGACGATGGCGGCGGCTCGCTCGATCTGTTCCTCGGCCTCAAGGGACGGCGCGGACACAGCCTCGTCCAGGTCGGTGTGCAGGCGGCGCAGCGCCTCCGCCCACTGCGCCGCAATGGCGGACGCAGCCTCTTGACGCGGCGCCCGGTCAGACCTGTCCGCTCGCACCGCCAGCCACCAGGCAACGGTGCTCAGAAGCACCGTTATGGCTGCGCCTTGCTGCTCGGTCGAAAACGCGAGATAAGCGCTTGCCGAAAGAGCCCCAACAGTCGCCAACAGATAGCCGATCCACCGTTTCATGCTCACCCCGTTCCCGCTGTCTATTCGTCCGGAACCGCCCTGACGCGGGCGCGTTGCGGCAGGCATCCCGACACCGCCGCGGCTATGGCCGCCGCCATCCTGGGAAGTGCCACCACCTGACCTGCTGCGCCAAGCTCATAGGCCCGACCCGGCATACCCCAGACGACGCTGGTTGCCTCGTCCTGTACCAGGGTTTGCGCACCGGCCTCGCGCAGCACCTTCAGTCCCCGTGCCCCGTCGTCGCCCATGCCGGTCAACAGCGCCGCCACCGATCTGGGACCCGCCGTTTGCGCCACCGAACGGAACAGCACGTCCACACTCGGCCGATGCCTGTTCACCGGGTCGGTGTCCTGAACACGGCAGACATACCCCTCCCGGTCGGCATCCAGGATCAGGTGACGCCCGCCGGGAGCGATGTACACCTCGCCTGGCTGCAGCCGTTCGCCGCCTTGCGCCTCTGTCACGTTCAATGCACACAGACCGTCCAGCCGCTTGGCAAAAGCGGTACTGAAGCCTGGCGGAATATGCTGGGCGATGAGCACCGGGGCGGTCCCCGGAAGCCCCAGCAGAACCTCCTTGATGGCTTCGGTGCCGCCGGTCGAAGCGCCGATGGCAACCACACAGGAACCCGCCGTTCTGGGCGCCGGAACGGTGGCCGCCGAGGGGATGCCACCCCGGTTGGCCCGAACACCCGAGGCAATCCGCTCCATCGCGCGGCGGTTCGCGCCGGCGGCCGCTTTCACCTTCTCGATGAGTTGCTCGGCCATCGCCTCGATGCCTCCCGCGGGATCGCCGCCGGGTTTCGCGAGCACGTCCACCGCGCCGATGGCAAGCGCTTCCAGGCTGGCTGCCGCACCACGGGCGGTAAGCGACGAAAACATCACCACCGGCGTCGGCCGCAGCCTCATCAGATTGCGCAGGAACGTCAGGCCGTCCATGCGAGGCATCTCCACATCCAGGGTGATGACGTCCGGGTCGAGTTCCCGGATCCGGGAGCGGGCAACAAAGGGGTCGGCCGCCACACCAACCACTTCGATCCGAGGGTCACTTTGCAGGACGACGGTGAGCAGTTGACGCACCACCGCCGAATCATCGACGATCAGGACCCGTATGTTTGCAGCATAGCGGTTCATGACAGAGCCTCAGAAGAGTTCGATTTCGCCGGCAACCGGTCCGGATTCGAGATCCCTGAGATAGTTGTTCTCGCGCTTCAGCACGGTGTCGTTGTGCAGGACCCGTAGACGTTTGACACGCACGCGGCCGGTCTTGGGGCAATACACCACCTTGCGCGGAAATCGGTCGCCGACATCTTCGGCCACCAGTGCCAGGTTCTCGGTCTCAATGTATTCGCGCACGAAGTCGATGTTGCGACGTCCCACGTCGGTCAATTGGGCCAGCACGCGGCCGCCTCCGAAGATCTTCACTTCCATGTTCCTGCGGCTGCCGCCGTTTTTCAGGATGGTGTTGACCAGCAGTTCCATTGCATAGTTTCCATAGCGGGCTGCAGCGTCCGGCAGACTCTGGCCCGGCCGACTGGAGCCGCCCCTCGCGGGCAGCATGAAATGGTTCATTCCGCCGATACCGAAGACCCGGTCCCGGATACAGGCCGAAACGCACGAACCCAGCACGGTGACGATCAACTCGTCGGCAGTCGTCACGTAGTACTCGCCGGGAAGGATTTTGGCGACCGTCGCATTGTGGGTGCGATCCCAATAGCGGTTGACAGCCTCGAAGCCAGGCAGACCGGGCGAAAGGCTTTCACCAGGGCCGGCGAGCGAGCCCATCAAATGGTTCTCCGGTAGACGGTGTTGCCGATGAGTTGGAATCGGTCGGAAACACGGTACAGAGACTCGGAATGGCCGACGAAGAGCTGGCCATGATCGTGCATCTGGCGAGCGAATCGCTCGAACAGGCGGCTCTGGGTGGACTTGTCGAAATAGATGACGACATTGCGGCAGAAAATGGCATCGAACAGACCCTGCATGGGCCAGGGGTCCATCAGGTTCAGACGTCGAAAGCAAATCATCTGCTTGAGGCTGTCGACCACGCGCGCCCGGCCACTCTGACTGCCACGACCGCGGCGAAACCAATGCGCCAGCCGTGACGCGCTCAGCGTCCCCAGGCGTTCCATGCCGTAGACGCCCGCGGCAGCACGCTCCAGCACCTCCGAATCGAGGTCAGTGGCCAGTATCCTGATGTCCCAGGTCTGGGGCTGGGGCACGCTCTCCGCCAGGGTCATGGCAATGGAGTACGGTTCTTCTCCGCTCGAGCAGCCCGCCGACCAGACTCGCAGCCGACGGTCGTGCTGGTGACGGGCGAGCAGCTGCGGCGCGAGAGTCTTTGCCAGATAATCGAAATGGTGCGGCTCGCGAAAGAAGCTCGTGAGGTTGGTCGTCAGGGCATTGATAAAGTGGCTGAGCTCGACCGAGTCCCCACTGCGCAGCAAATCGCAATAGCCGGCAAAACTCGGCAATCGCAAGATCCGCAGGCGCCGCGTCAGGCGACTGTAGACCATGTCACGTTTGCTGTCCGGCAGCACGATGCCGGCGTAGTCCGCGGCGAAGGCGCTGATATAGCGGAAGTCGCGGTCGGTGAACGCGAACTCCTGTTCGCGTTGCACCACCGCCGGCGCGGTTCCTGCCAATGGGCTTCCTCCCATTTCCTCAACCTGAACCTGTGCCCCAAACATGGCGGACCTATGGACGCGATGCACGCTATTCGTGCCGATCGCTCAGAACTCTTCCCATTCGTCCTCGTCCGCGCGGGCGGCACTTGCCGGCACACGGCGGCCCGCACTCGGAGCCCGGCGGGCCGCCGGGGCGGCACGCCCGGGCGCTGCGGTCCGGGGACGCTCCGCTGCGGAGCGCCGGGGCGGTTTCGCAACCTGGACGTCGTCGACGGGGCTGTTCTCATCCACCTTGAAGAACGCCACCAGTTCCGTCATACCCTGGGCCTGCTCGTCGAGGGACTCGCTGGCCGCGGCGGCCTGCTCGACCAAAGCGGCGTTCTGCTGGGTGACTTCGTCCAACTGCATCACCGCCTTGCTGACCTGGTCTATCCCGGTGGACTGCTCCTGACTGGCCGAGGCGATTTCGGCAATGATCCCGCTCACCTGCTGAACCGCGCTCACGATCTCCTGCAAGGTCTTGCCGGACTCGTCAACCAGCCGGGTGCCGTCTTCGACCTTTTCCACGCTGTCCCGGATCAGGGCCTTGATTTCCTTCGCGGCACCCGCGCTGCGCTGCGCCAGGTTGCGCACCTCGGCTGCGACCACCGCAAAACCCCGTCCCTGTTCACCGGCCCGGGCGGCCTCGACCGCGGCGTTGAGCGCCAACAGGTTGGTCTGGAAGGCGATTTCGTCGATTACCCCGATGATCTCGGCGATCTGCTTGCTGGCCGCGTTGATGGCCCCCATGGCTTCCACCGCCCGTCCCACAACCTCGCCGCCTTTCTCCGCCCGGTCGGTAGCGCCAGCGGCCAGTTGGTTGGCCTGCCGCGAATTCTCAGCGTTCTGGCGGACGGTGCCGGTGAGTTCCTCCATGCTGGAGGCGGTCTCTTCGAGAGAAGATGCCTGTTCCTCGGTCCGCTGGCTGAGATCGGCGTTGCCCTGGGCGATCTCGGACGCCGCTGAGGTGATGTTGCCCGCCGCCTCACGGATTTCCGTAACCATCTGCTGCAGGTTCTCCACAGAGGTATTGACGGCGTCGCGCAGCACGGCGAACTGACCGTGAAATTCCCCGGTCATGGTCTGCGTCAGATCGCCTTGAGCCAGGGTCTGCACGACCCGGGTGCATTCCTTGACGGGTTCCACCACCGCATCGAGAAGCACATTGACGGAGTTCCCCAGTCCCTTGATGAAGCCCTCGTAGGAGCTGGTATCGATACGCCTGTCCAGGTCCCCCTGCACCGCCATAGTGATCAGACTCTCCACCTGGCGTTCGGCGTCCATCTGCTCGGTGATGTCCTTCCACTCCACCATGTTGCCCATGTAGCGCCCGTCCTTGTCCACGATCATCGTGGCATTGACCTCGAACTCCAGATCGAGAATCTTCATCTGGGCGCGGACGGGCAGCCGGCTGGGGTCGCTGAGCAGGGCCCGTTGGTGAGCCGGATTCTTGTGGAACTGGTCGATGTTCTGCCCGACCAGTCGCTCTGGATCGAGGGCCGGGAACACCTTGCGCAGCTCATCCTTGCGGTTGCGGAACAGTTCGACCACCGCGGGATTGCAGTAGGTGATGTTCAGGTCCTCGTCGCACAGCATCAGGTTCGACGTCGACCCATCGATGGCGGACTGCAGGCGGCTGACCTCGCGCTCCTTCAGGCGAAGGTCGGTCACGTCAGCCCATTCCAGCGTGTTCCCCACATAGCTCCCCTGCAGATCGTGGATGGCGCTGGCCCGGATATGGAACGTCAGCGGACCCACCTGAATGTCGGTTTCGAAGGGCAGATTGCCAGCGTCGTTCAGCAGTCGCCGCTGGTGCGCCGGGTTCTTGTGGAAGATGTCGATGCAGGTGCCCACCAGATGATCGGGGTCGAAGCCGGGATACAGCGCCTTGAGCGTGTCGGCGTTGCGGGCCATGAGCTGGCTGGTTTCCCGGTTGGCGTATGTAATGATCAGATCTCTGTCGATGGTCATCATTGCCGTCTGGGCGCCGTCCACGGCCCGCTGCAGACGCGCGGCCTGTTCCTCCCGGGCCCGCTTCTCGGTGATGTCGTGCCACTGCACGACATAGCCGATGCGCCGGCCGGCGTCGTCGGTCAGCATCCGGGTCTGGTGCTCGAACACGAAGGGCCCCGGCGTGATTTCCCCGTCGCGCACGTCTCCCGGCTGCAGCCCACGCAGGATGCGCTTGATGGGCTCGGGGTCCTTGTGATAGCGGTGGATGCTGCCGCCCACCACCTGCTCTGCGCGGAAACCGGGCAGGTAGCGCGCCAGCTCGTCCTCCAGAGACTCCAGCACCTCGCGGGCGAGTTTGTTGAGAAAGACGATGTTTTCGTCCGCGTCGGCAATCATGACATTGACGGGTGCGTGCTCAAGGATGTCTTTCAATACCTCCAGATCTCCAAGCAACGGCACGTCCGCCCCGCCGGTCATCGCTATATCCACCGCTTCTCTGCTCGCCGCCATGCCGTTCGTCCTCTTGTCGTCGTATGCCTGTAACATGGATTCCGCCACCGTGTTCAGGGCCGTGCGCCATGCGCCGGCCACTTCGTCGGTCCAGTGCGCGCCGGCCAGTTCGGCCATGACATCCAGCAGGGTCTGCGCCACGGCCGGATAGTGCTCCGGAAGCGCGCCGTATCCCTGGTGCTTGGCGCCAAGGGTACTCAGCGCCTGAGACAGAGCCTGGGGATTGCGCAGATTGTTGACCACCAGCTTCAGGGCCGCCAACAGCTTGCGCCGTTGCTCCTCCAGATCGGTTCCCGCAAACAGCGGTTGCACTGCGGGATAGCGCCGGAACAGCTCATCGTAGAAACGGCGCACCAGTTCGTCGGCATGGGGCGCCAGCAGCGCGAAGCTCGCTTCGAGCACCTCGACGTCTGCAGTCGCACCCGACTGACGCCGCCCGGTTTTGGCTCGCGCCCCATGTCTACGGTCTTTTCCGGATCGCCGATCCAGTGCCTTGAGCTGGGGCCGCCCTTTGGTCTGGCGCGTCGTCCCGCCAGCCTCCTGGCGGTGGTCCGCCGCAGTTCCGGCGGTTCCTGCCTGCTGCTTCTTGGTCATATCTGATTCCTCGTAATCCCGTCAGCCGTTCCACGCGATTGCGGAGAACATCCGCACCCAGAACGAGCCCCGCTCCGGTACCGTCCTGGCTCGTTCGACCGCCACCCGCGGCCGCCCCGCTGCGGCCCGCGGTGGACGGCTGACATGCGACGCGGCTCCCACTGCGACATTGCCTTGCCTTGCCATTGCCTGCTTTCTCCTCTGAGCGGTCCGGTTCAGCCAGCCGCGGGCGAACCTTCCGGGGCTGGGAAAGTGGCGTCGCCGGCAGCGGCGAGCATTTGGTCGATGTCGAGAATGATCAACATCTTTTCCTCGACGGTCGCCAACCCCTGCACCCACTCGACACCCATGCCCGTACCCAGATCCGGTGGCGGTTTAATGTCAGCAGGTTCCACGTCATAAACATCCGATACGGCGTCCACAATGATTCCCATGGTTCGGTCGCGGTCGTCACCCAGCACCTTCAGGACGATAACCACTGTGGTCGGTCCATAGTCGAGCTTTGGCATTCCGAAGCGCTGACGCAAGTCCACCACAGGCACGATAGTCCCGCGCAGGTTGATGACACCCTGCACATAGTCCGGCGTGTTCGGAATCGGGGTGACTTTGCCCCACCCCTTGATCTCCTGGACCCGCAGGATATCTACGCCGTATTCCTCATCGGCGAGAATGAAGGTGAGGTACTGATCCGTTCCAGCGGGCGCGTTTCCCGCAATTTCCTGCTCCACTAACTGCTGCGCAGTGCTCATCGCCTGGCCCCTCTAGGCTGCCTTTACACGGTCGTCGCGGTTACCTGCCCGGCCACGGCGCCCACCTTTGCTGATGTTCACCAGTGCGCCCACGTCCAGAATCAGGGCCACCGTACCGTCGCCCAGGATGGTCGCTCCCGATACGCCGGGTACGCGCTGGTAGTTCATCTCCAGACTCTTGATGACGACCTGCTGCTGGCTCAGGAGATCATCGACCATCAACCCGATCTTTTGGTTTTCGCCCTCGACCACCACCAGCAGACCGCTGTTGTCGGCTCCGCCGGCGGGTTCCAGATTGAACACCTCGGCGAGCCGAATCATGGGCACGTACTCGTCTCGCAGCTTGTAGACCAGCGACTGGCCGGCCACCTGGTTGACGAGTTCCGGCTTGATCTGCAGTGACTCCACGATGGACACCAGGGGCACCACATAGGTCTGGCCCGTCACCTGCACCAGCTGGCCGTCGAGGATGGCCAGAGTCAGGGGCAGTCGAATGACGAACGTGGTCCCCTCGCCGGCACACGAGCTCACCTCCACCGCGCCGCCCAGTTCCTTGATGTTGCGACGCACCACATCCATACCCACACCGCGGCCCGACACATCGCTGACTGACGCTGCGGTCGAGAACCCGGGCTCGAAGATGAGGTCGAAGATCTGCTCTTGAGGCGGATTGTCCTGTGCACCGACCAGGCCGCGCTCGCGGGCCTTGTCCAGAATCTTTCCGGCATCAAGTCCGCGTCCGTCATCACTTATTTCAATGACGATATTGCCGCCCTTGTGGAACGCATTGAGATGGACGGTGGCGGTGGGCGTTTTACCGGCCTCCCGACGCGTCTCCACATCCTCGACCCCGTGATCGAGAGCGTTGCGTACCAGATGGACAAGGGGATCTCCGATCTTCTCCATCACAGTCTTGTCCAGTTCGGTCTGTTCCCCGGAAAGCCGCAGCTGCACCTTCTTGTTCAAACGCGTGCTCAGATCGTGCACCAGCCGCGGGAGACGGTTGAAGGCAAAGCTGATCGGCAGCATTCGGATGCGCATCACGCTTTCCTGCAGTTCCCTGGTATTGCGCTCCAGTTGGGCCAGTCCGTCCCGCAGCTGATCGGCACGGGCATTGTCGAAATCGTCGAGACCGGCGCCCAGTTCGCCCAGCATGGACTGAGTAATCACCAGTTCGCCCACCATATTGATCAAGGCGTCTACCTTGTCGATGCCCACACGGATCGAACCGGCGTCCGCCGTCTTGTGGCGTTCCGGGGACGGACGACCGGTGGCGTCTGCCTGCGCCGGCGTAGCCGCTCCGGGCGCGACCGGATCAGTCGAACGGTCTTCGCAGGACGCGGCCCTCACATCGATGTCGCAGTCGCCATCGACCCAATCGAAAACATCCATGATCGCCCGCGATTCGCTCGGACCGGCCAGCGACAAGTCCCAGCCGATGTAGCACTGCTCCGGGTCCATTTCGTGGAACGCTGGAAGGCGACTCAGATCTGCGGTGGCGGTGAACTTGCCCATGGAAGCCAGTTCGCGCAGCAGACGCACCGGGTCATTGCCGCGCTGCATGAGATGGGCATGAGGCCGGAAACGCACAAGCCAGGCGCCAGGCGGCACTCCCGCATCGACTTCGGTAGTGCTGGGCGCGACGACGACAGGAGAGCGGTTCAGCAGGGACTCGAGTTCCGTGCGCAGCGTCTGCGCCTCGGTGAGGTTGGGCTCGCCGCCCGCGCGTGCGGCTTCGAGCATGCCGCGTATGACGTCCACCGACCGCAGCAGCACATCGACAAGAGGCTGCTCTATGGTTCGTTCGCCGCTGCGCAGCTGATCGAGCAGCGTCTCCACGAGGTGTGTAAACTCCGCCACCGCCTTGAAGCCGAAGGTGGCGCTTCCCCCCTTGATGGAATGCGCTGCCCGGAAGATGCCGTGCACGACGTCGGAGTCGCCAGGTACGTCCCCCAACGCCAACAGAGACTGCTCCATGTGATCCAGACCCTCGAAACTCTCCTCGAGGAAGGTCTGGTGGAACTGGGTCATATCGATAGCCATGGGCCGGACTCTTATCCGAGAACGCGCTTGATGGTGGCCAGCAGCTGCTCGGGGCTGAACGGCTTGACTATCCAGCCCGTCGCACCGGCCGCCTTGCCTTCCTGTTTCTTGTCGCCGGAAGACTCGGTGGTCAGCATCAACATAGGGGTGTACTTGTAGGCAGGTACTTCCCGCAACCGACGAATCAGGGTAATGCCGTCCATATTGGGCATGTTCACGTCGGAGAGCACCAGGTTGACCGGCTTGCGTTTAGCGAGATCCAAAGCCTCGTTTCCGTCGGCCGCTTCGACGACGTCGAAACCGGCGCCTTTGAGCGTGAACGCAACCATCTGGCGCATCGACGCCGAATCATCCACCGCAAGTATCGTTGGCATTGAACTCCCTCCTCTGCCATAGCTTGTGGGGCTACCGCGCGCCCGAGGACTGCAGGGCGGCCCGGCACCGTTGTCCGCCAACCCCGTTGGCGGCAACCCATAGGAACGAACGACAGTGCGCGCCGAACGCCCGGAATAGCGTCAAATGTTTTGGAAAACAGGCGGATTCAAGGCCTGATGGGAACCCGCGAAACGGCAGGCGCTACACGCCCGCATCGGTCGCGGTATCAAGGCTCCACAAGGGTGGGGTGGAGCCGGCAAGTTGTTTCGTTCTCTACACGATCACGCCACTGCGGAGGACAACCCGAGGCAGCCGGCAAGCCCGGTGAGAAGGGCAGCCTCTTCCAGGCACGGCGAGACGGCCAGCCATTGCACACGCACATGTTCGCCACGCGCCTGCTCGGCGAAAGCGGCAAGCACCTGCAGGCCCGCCGCATCGACGCGCTCAAGCTCGCCTGCATCCAGAGAAACAGCGCTGTTCGGTTCGAGCACGCGTCGCAGACGTTGGTGCATGTCCGCGGCCACCGTTATGTCCAGGGTCGAACCAAGACCGACTACCGCGCTCTCGCCCGACGGCTCCGGCACTGCACTTTGATCGCGCTCTGTCTCGTTATCCATGACCGACTCGCTGGTCCCGTCTGTACGTGCCACTGTATCGGCGCACTCCCGACTAACCTGAGCGGAAACCTCGGACATAGGCCAGGGATTCGCTCTGGAGGAGTCGCCGCTTTGCGACGACGGTTTTCTGTCTCACAGGAAGAACACAGCAAAATCCGGGCCAAGAAGTGCCGGGCTGCAGGAGAGAGGGGGCGGGAGTTATTCCAGCAGCAAACCGGGGCGCTGCACCAGATCGACGATCACACTGGCGGCCACGGGGGGGCTCAGCAGGTATCCCTGCATCTGAGCACATCCCTCCGCACGCAGGTAGGCGAGCTGCTCGACCGTTTCGACCCCTTCGGCAACCACGGTCAAACGCATGCGCTGGGCCATCGCCAGGATCGTTGAGACGATGCTGGCGTCGTCGGGATCATGGCAAATGTCGTTTACAAACGCACGGTCGATCTTGAGGCAGTCGATGGGAAAGCGCTTGAGATAAGCCAGTGAGGAATAGCCGGTACCGAAGTCGTCGATGGACAGCCCCACGCCGTGGCGTTTGACACGCGCCAGTGTCTCTATGGCATTGTCCGCCTCCTCCATGAGCACGCTCTCGGTCAGTTCCAGTTCGAGGCACTGTGCGTCCAGTCCGCTTTCCTCCAAAGCGACCTGTACGGCATCCACCAGGTCGTCCCTGTGGAACTGGAACCCGGAGATGTTGCAGGCCACGTTCAGCTGATCCAACCCCTGCAGCTGCCACTGCCGGGCCTGGCGGCATGCCTCTCGCAGCACCCAGCGTCCGACAGCCACAATCAATCCGGTTTCCTCCAGCAGGGGGATGAAATCCCCAGGCATGACCCGCCCCAGTTCCGGAGACTGCCAGCGTATCAAGGCCTCCACCCCGACTATACGCCCGCTGCGCAAATCGAGCTTGGGCTGGTAGTGCAGTTCGAATTCACCGTTGCTGAGCGCGCGACGCAGGCGGTTTTCCATGCCAAGGCGTTCGTGGGCGCGGGCGTTCATGTCCGCCCGGTAAAACTGGTAGTGATTGCGCCCGCGCTTCTTCGCCTGGTACATCGCGACATCGGCGAGCCGTAGCAGCGCTCCGCCGTCGGCTGCATCGGTGGGATAGACGGCAACTCCGATGCTGGCCGTGAGAAAATAGTCCCGTTCTTCCAGAAGGACAGGCGCCGCCATGGCCTCCATGATCTTCTCCACCACGTGGGCAATGGTGTCGGTGTCTGCAAGATCCTCCACCAGGAGCACGAACTCGTCGCCGCCCAACCGTGCCAAGGTGTCCCCGGCCCGGACACTGTCGCTGAGGCGCCGGGCGATGGCCTGAAGAATCCGGTCTCCGACCTCGTGACCCAGGGTATCGTTGATCTGCTTGAAGCGGTCCAGGTCCAAAAAGAGCACCGCCAGATAACGCCCCGTGCGGCGGGCTCGGCCGATGGCACGGCGCAACCGGTCCATGAACAACGTTCGATTGGGCAGTTCCGTCAGCGCATCGTGATGGGCCAGATAGTTGAGATGTTCCTGGGCGCGTATCCGCTCGGTAATGTCCCGTCCGGTGGAGACGAAGTGAGTGATGATGCCCTGCTCATCACGCAACGGACTGATGGTCTTCTCCTCGTAGTAGATGGTGCCGTCCTTCTTGCGGTTCACGAACACCTCGCGGCAGACCTCGCCGGCAAGGATCATCTGCCAGACGCGCCGATAAAAGCGTTTGCTGTGCCGGCCCGACTTGATCATGCTCAGGCGTTGCCCTACAGCCTCCAGTCGGTCGTATCCTGCAATCGCCTCGAACGCCTGATTCGCATATTCGATCACTCCTTCGCGATCGGTAATGACGACCATATCCGCTGTCTGCTTTACTGCGCTTGCCAACTGGGTAAGTTCCAGTTCCGTGCGCTTGCGCTGACTGACGTCGCGTACCACGCCGATGAACAGGCGTTTGTCTTCCAGGGGCAGTTCGCTGACCCGCAAATCCATGGGAAACACGGTGCCGTCGGCACGCAATCCTTCCACCTCGCGGGAGATCGCGCCCAGGCAATCGGCCTTGCCGCTGCGTCTAAACTCGGCGAGATATTCATCGTGCAGGTCGCGGGTGGATGTCGGCATGAGCACTTTGACGTTCTGCCCTACGACGTTCGCGGCTGCACGGCCGAACATACTCTCAGCTGCGCGGTTGAACGATTCCACTTTGCCGTATTCGTCGATGGTTATGATGCCGTCGGCCACGTTCTCGAGAATGGATCGGATGTGAGCGTCCGCACGGCGGGTAGCCGCACGCAGGCTTTCCTTCTCGGTAACGTCCTCGATCACGAGAAGCAGACTCGCCTCGTCCATGGGGCTTGCCCCAACGGGCGTCAGACCCGAGTTCGCGACACCGACCATGGGGGAAATGGTCAGTTCCAAACGCCGGCGAGCCGCCTGCAGATCGGTCCACGCAAGCCCGATACCCGAAGCCATGCGCCCGGTCTGCAGGACCTCGTTGGCGTACGGCGCCAGGTCGTAGCCGGCAAACAGTTCGCCGAGAGGCATGCCGGACAGACTCTGGTGATCGGCTCCCAGCAACCCGTCGACAAAGCGATTGGCCGACAGCACCTGCAGTTCATCCGACAGTACAACCAACCCGGCGGGCACGCTGCAGACAATACACTCCGAATAATCCCTCAGGGCCGCTATCGCCTGGCGGTCCAGGTGGAAGTAGGTTTCCAGGGCGAGCCCCATATCGAGGAACACCACTTTCATCAGTGCCTGGAACGCCGCCAGCGCCTGAGCCGAGTCGCCGCCGAAGACGTCCCAGATCGCCGGCAGCAAGCCGGTGAGGTATTTCCGATAGGCGCCCAGATACCACTTGGGCTCCAGCCCTACGCGTTGATGGACGAGGCCCACCCGCAGCCGGTCGGTGACGTACTTCTCACCGTAGTCCCCGCGAGTCAAGCTGTCGAAGTACTCGCGTTGCCGGTCCTTTACCCGTTCGAGCGTGGCCTCCGAATCCAACAGCGCGCGTGTGGCGTCAAAGCTCAGGAAATGGGCGTAGAATTCCTCGACAAAGCCGTGTCGCGCCGCAACCAGCTTGCCGTGCAGGCTGCGGAGCAGCGCCTGCTCGTCGGGGGTAAATTCGAGGTAGGCTTTGCGTTCGTCGATCTCGACGCCATTGATGCCCATTTCGGCGGCAACGCGCTGCACCACGTCGTCGATCGACCGCATAGTAAATCTCCATCCGCCTGCAAAGAGGACCGCCGTTCGCGAACGCGACGCCCGAGCCGGCTCTCGACGGCCACGTGGGGGTCGCGCACATGGGCCGCATGGGGCCAGCTATTGGTCTGGGACGCTTGGGCAGCGAGGCAAGGCCTCAGACTGCGGGTAGGTCGTTCATTGCGGGAGCGAGGTCATGGCTCCGTCACCGCAGGCAAAGCCTGCGGACAACAGCGGCGCATCGTTATACGTTCTATTGACCTGATACCGAATTTAGAGCACATCGCCCGACATTGCAACGCCGGCGGCGGTGGCAACTGGTGACAGCGCCGCCAGGACGACCACCAGGCCGATGCTATTTGCTCGAGCCTCGGACGGCCCCACGCGTGCTCTTGCGGCTCACGGGGCGGCTCGAGGGTGACTGTTCGACGAAGGGCCGGTTGAGGATCTCGGCGGCGCTCACTATCTCCTGCGCCACGTCGACGAGCTTGCGGCGATGACTGCGCGCGGTGGCCCGCAACATTTCGAACGCCTGCTGTTCGCCGACCCGATAACGCTCCATGGCAAGCCCCACGGCGACACTGGTTTCGCGGCTCTGGGACAAAGCCGTGCTGAGGTGGGTGCGCGATTCATTCAACTTGCGAAATTCCCTGGCACGGGCCAAGGCCGCTTCGATGGACGGCACGATCTGGGGAACGTCCAGGGGCTTGACGAGATAGCCCAAGGCGCCTTCCTCTACAGCCCGCTCGACCACCACGGCATCGCTATAGGCCGACAGGAACAGAAAAGGCACGTCCCCATGCAGTTTGAGCCACCGGGCGACGTCTACGCCCGACATTCCCGGCATGCGCATGTCGAGGATCGCCAGATCCGGCACATTGTCCTCGATCAGTCGCAACGCCTCCTCTCCCGAAGCTGCTTCCTCCACGTCGTAGCCGGCCTGGCGCAGCCCTTCCCCAAGAGTCGCCAGGACCAGCCGCTCGTCGTCAACGATCAGGATTTTTTCACCTGCCATGAATTTTACCTCCGGTGAACCGCGGTCGGCTGCTTTGTTTGACCAATTTATTGTATGCCTGTCTCACCTGCGGGACGCCCGGGACCAGCCGGGCAACTCCCGGGAACATCGTACTGCGTTATTGCAGGCTGCGCACGTTCGCAAAGCGATACCGGCCCGATCGATCCAACGACTGAAGCCGCACCCCCGCGGCTGTCGCAACCTTTTCTCGCGCTTGTACCCATGTTTTTTCGACACCCTCGACGCGCTGTTGTTTCGTTGCTCGGGCAATGCAATCCGCCCCGGACCGGACACACGGCTCCCGATCGAGCCGATGACGTTCGCAACGGTAGCGGCAACAGGCAGCTCGGGACCCGCTCATGGCTTTCCGCCGCCGCGAGGAACACCGTCCTGCGACACCGGACAGCAATGGACAAAGCACGGTGAACTCGACCCACGGCAGCGGCGGAACCACCACACGCAAGCCGCCACCCCCACCCGGGTTCCATGGTGACCCGCAGACCCATGCGCTGAGAGCCGCAAACCCCTGGCAGCGCGGCCATGCCCCTCCCCATAGTTCGGCAGGCATTCACACGCTGCGGGGCACCTCGCATACCAAGCACCGGAAACTGGCGCAGCCGGAGTCGGAACCGCCGGTGCGCTGTCGATTTCGTCCATTAAGTCTTCGTTAACTGTCCAGGACAATATGTCCGATCCAGGCCCGATACCGTTGTCCTCCTGGCTTGTCGGCTCGCGGTGCCTTGCACACCCTCCGGACTCCCACGCCCCACGGATATCGCCTCCGCCTCACCGCCGCTGGACGGCCGTACAGACGAACGGGCGGCGCCGTCGAGCCCGACGCACGCAAATCGCGGCACGCCACGGGGCGCATCAATGCGAACTCAGCGGTTGTTTCCGCAGCGGCGAGCCGTCCCCGCGGGCATCGCTGACAGAACGGCCATGGAATCACAGCCGTTCTTCCAACATAATGTGGATCTTTGACTGCAACGATGAACGAATAGCGATGGCGCAGTACGTATACACCATGAACCGCGTCGGCAAGGTGGTACCGCCCAAGCGGACCATCCTGCAGGACATCTCGCTCTCCTTCTTTCCGGGCGCCAAGATCGGCGTCCTGGGCCTGAACGGCTCGGGCAAGTCATCCCTGCTCAGGATCATGGCCGGCATCGACCGCGAGTACGACGGCGAGGCGCGTCCACAACCGGGGATCAAGGTCGGTTATCTGCCCCAGGAGCCGCAGCTCGATCCGGAAAAGGACGTGCGCGGCAACGTCGAAGAGGGCATCGGGGAAACCAAGGCGCTGGTCGACCGGTTCAACGAAGTGAGCATGAAGTTCGCCGAGCCCATGTCAGACGACGAGATGACAGCGCTGCTCGACGAGCAGGCCAAGCTGCAGGACGCCATCGATGCTGCCGGCGCGTGGGAACTGGACCGCAAACTGGAAATCGCCGCCGACGCCCTGCGACTGCCGCCCTGGGATGCCGACGTCACCAAGCTCTCCGGCGGCGAGCGGCGCCGCGTCGCCCTGTGCAAGCTGCTGCTGTCCCAGCCCGACATGCTGCTGCTTGATGAGCCCACCAACCACCTGGACGCGGAAAGCGTGGCCTGGCTGGAGCGCTTTCTGCACGACTACCCGGGCACCGTGGTGGCCGTCACCCATGACCGCTACTTCCTGGACAACGTCGCCGGCTGGATTCTGGAGCTGGACCGCGGCCACGGCATCCCATGGGAGGGCAACTACTCCTCCTGGCTGGAGCAGAAGGAAAAGCGCCTTGAGATGGAGGAAAAGCAGCAGTCGGCCCGCCAGCGTGCCATGAAGGAGGAACTGGAGTGGGTGCGCTCCAACCCCAAGGGCCGCCACGCCAAGAGCAAGGCCCGGCTGGCCCGTTTCGAAGAGCTCGCCTCCCAGGATTACCAGGCCCGCAACGAGACCCGCGAAATTTACATTCCGCCCGGTCCTCGCCTCGGCGAGGTGGTCGTGGAAGCCGAGCATGTGCGCAAAGGCTTCGGCGACCGGCTGTTGGTGGACGACCTGAGCTTCAACCTGCCGCGGGGCGGCATCGTCGGCATCATCGGCCCCAACGGCGCCGGCAAGACCACCCTGTTCCGGATGATCGCCGGCCAGGAAGCACCTGATGCCGGCAGCATCCGTCTGGGCGACACCGTGGAGCTCGCCTACGTTGACCAGTCCAGGGACAGCCTGGCTGCCGACAAGACCGTCTGGGAGGAGATCTCCGACGGACAGGACATCATCACCGTCGGCAGATACGAGATCAACTCACGGGCTTATGTCTCGCGCTTCAACTTCACCGGACCCGATCAGCAGAAGCGGGTCGGTGCCCTTTCCGGGGGCGAGCGCAACCGGGTACATCTGGCGAAGCTGCTGCGCAGCGGCGGCAACCTGCTGCTGCTGGACGAACCGACCAATGACCTGGATGTGGAAACCCTGCGGGCTCTCGAAGAGGCGCTGCTCGAATTTCCCGGCTGTGCGGTGGTCATCTCCCATGACCGCTGGTTCCTGGACCGCATCGCCACTCACATCCTTGCTTTCGAGGGCGACAGTCAGGTGGAATGGTTCGAAGGCAACTACGCCGACTACGAGGCCCACCGCAAGCGCCGCCTCGGCAACGACGCTGACCAGCCCCACCGGATCAAATACCGCCCGCTGGCCTCGTAACCCCCGGAGGAATCTTTTCTTGGACCGTCTGGACAGCTTGCTGGAAAGGGCCGATGGCCTGCTGGAGCGCCTCGACCGTGCGCTGCCGCAAGCCCCCGCTTCGCCTGACTGGAAAGCGGCCGTCGCATTCCGCTGGCGCCGCCAGGGCGTGCGCGGCTATCTTCAACCGGTGGCTCATCCCCACCGCCTGCGGCTCACCGACTTGCGCGGCATCGACGACCAGAAGCGGGTACTGGACCGCAACACGCGCCAGTTCGTGGCCGGCGTGCCGGCCAACAACGCCCTGCTGTGGGGATCGCGCGGCACCGGCAAGTCCTCGCTGGTCAAGGCTCTGCTCAACGCGCACGCCAAACATGGCTTGCGGCTGATCGAAGTGGACCGGCATGACCTGGTGGATCTGGCCGATATCGTGGACCTGCTGTACGGACGCCCGGAGCGCTTCGTGTTGTTCTGCGACGATCTGTCCTTCGAAGCGGACGACCCCAGTTACAAGACCCTCAAGGCGGTGCTGGACGGCTCCATCACGGCGGCGCCGGACAACGTGCTGGTCTATGCCACTTCCAATCGCCGCCATCTGCTCCCCGAACTGCAGAGCGACAATCAGGAAGCCCGCATGGTGGGCGGCGAAATTCACCAGGGCGAAGCGGTGGAGGAGAAGATTTCCCTGTCGGACCGTTTCGGGCTGTGGCTGTCGTTCTATCCCTTCGACCAGGACGAATACCTTGCCATCGTCTTCCACTGGTTGAAGCGCATGAAGATCCAGCCCGGCGACCGTGAGGAAGTGCGCACGGCGGCCCTGCGATGGGCACTGGCCCGGGGCTCGCGCAGCGGACGGGTCGCCTGGCAGTTCGCCCGCGACTGGGCGGGCCGCACGGCACTCGACGGGCCGACCTGAAGTCGCCAGCCCCTGCGGACCCCGCACGCACGATCCGGCCATTTCCCAGCGAACGGCCACCGGTGTGCCACGTATTGCAAACCACTCCATTACAGCCTTGCGCCGGCGCCCGTTGCCCCGCAACGGCGCTCGCACCCACCGTTCGTGCGCTTCACAGCGCTCAGTCCAACCTACCACCCGGGCGCACGTCCCCACTGTCACGCAGGTAAGGCTGAACCCAGCGAAGCCCAACACTCTGTTGCTGCTTACCACCCATTTCGGCCATTTAGCATCCGTAGTGAAGCATCCGCTTTGCAGCGACAAGCGGTCAGAACAAAAGTTGGTCGTGACAACCTATGCTGCACTACGCCGCACCAGGCCCCCCAGCGACAGCAAGTTCGGCGCGCAGGCTACTGCTAGCAAGTGACTTCGACGCCAACTGCTCCGAATAGCGACCACCCCGTCCGTCGTTTCGCCATAGTAAGGATCCAAGTTCGACAGGCATTCAGGCAACTTCCAGCCCAGTGACTGGAGAGGTGAATTCGGTTGCTGTCCCCAGCATAAGGTCTTCTTGCTCGGTGAGAGCCATTAGTAGGTTCTCGATAGCTCCCGCCCGAGTTCCTGCCACAATGGCTGGGCGCAGGCATTCGGTCGCTTCGTCGAGTCTCACCCTCACCCGAGACATAGTCGGACGCTCGGACTCGGATATGCCCCTAGCATCCATCCCTACCGGCCGGCCAAGCCGGCCCCATTAATCCGATCTCAGACTGAACCGATTCCGTCACTTGTGGTTTCATGAGCACGGGCCTCTGACCATCCGCCCTTGCGGTACTTCCCGGACGGATGTCACGGACCGGCGGCTACACAACGTGGCATCCGGTCCGACTCCGTGTGCGTTGATTCAATTCCGACTATGCTGTAACAGGAGGGTGGCGATCGAATAATCTCATTAGACCCTGTCGAAATTGTCATAAGGAATGGCGCCATGGCTGCCGAATTCGCCACTGGTTTGCGGCGCGTGCTGCGCCCGCTCTGGTGAAGACCAGTCAGGGTCCAATATGTCAGGGAGGATGCAGTGGGAGAATGGCTTGCTGGGAGTCCGATTACCCAGCGTGTCGTGCGTTGCGCGCTATTTGTTCCCTTTGGTGGGTGCTGGCACAAGGCGCGCCGGATTTCTGTATATCGGAATTCCGACCATGTCGCTTGCGACACTCAGCAGCCGGGCATTGTCGCCAGTCCCGCCGGTGAGTTTGTTCGAGCTAGTGCGGTCCGTGCCCTTCTTCCTGCTGCGCTCGTGCTTGGGACACTGGATGTAGAAGGCACGCTGGCACGGTATATCCCACGGCGCCCATCACCCCGGCCCTCATAGACTACCCGATGGCACCTACCGCCAGGGCGGCCACAAGTCGTCATAATCAATGCGATTTCCCTGCGGCTTGGGACAGGTTCCTCCGACGGCAGACTTATCGGAGAACTGTACGCGATGCATGCGCTCGATGAGCGCGTGAGACTGGCGGAGATCGAAGCGGCGGATCTGTAGTGACTCGCATTTTCTGCTGTTTCTGCACGGTCAAACGTACGAACGTGAAGACCGAGAATGCGCTCCTCACCCAACAGGGCCGCACCAACTGAGGCGATGCCGATATCCAAGCCCAAGGTGTATGACTGATGGGATTGCTTATGTATTGCCATGGGCTTTCCTGCTTGATTATTGTTGTGTACTATTAGGTGGATTGTAGTTATCCGGGGTGAGAGCCGTTACTACAATAAGGTCTTTTGTACCGAACCCGACCCGACCCCTGCCTAGCATGTCGGGTCTTTTCATTTCACCAATTACTTATTGTCCATCCCCGTGGACTCGGATACCGCATTTAGGCGGATCAGCCATCCAGCTCCGTAATCATAAAGAGCGAAAATGCTGCTGGCGCCGCTGGGTGAATAAGCTGCTGCGCTCGTCGGTGTCCTGTTTGTTGGTGCGGTGTTTACGCGACCTTTACGCAGCATGGGTGCGCGTTTTATTGAAACCTACTCCCAGCCTCCGCCGTGGTCAACTCAGTCCATTCCAAAGCGGTAAGAGCGGGAGAGATCTGCACGACGTGCGTTTACTGGATGGCCGCTCGGAGGCATATAGCGGTTACTGCGACACGAACACTCGGTGGCCGCTCATGGCCGCGAGCGGGCCCTCAAACCGACTGAGTTTTCGCGCCCCCAACCTACCGTTCGCCGGATTTTCCGCGAATGACCGCTCACCGTCGGATTCTGCTGAAAAAGTCGCTTTCTGCGTGCGGCCGATGCATTTGGCGCCCGCTGGCACGTGACGCCCGCCTAGTCATAGCGGGGCCTAGTGCCGGAGCGCGCATGTCACCTTAGGCCGCGGCTGCTGGCCACACGGAACCAATTTGCGTGCGATATTCGATTCCATGGATGATCGCGCAGGAACATGCGGTGCCGGCGTTCCGCCGTTTTTCCACAGAATACGTCGAAGAGCGGACGTTTGCGTCCGTCAAGCTACAACTAACGGTGCTGAACCGTGGTCTGTCCCCTATCCTCACCATTCCTTCCGATTCCTCTTTCCTCCATTCCTAACGGTGCTGAACCGTGGTCTGTCCCCTATTCCTTCATTCCTTCCGTTCCCTATTCCTTCGTATTCCTTCTTTGTTCCTGCAACTTTGGTTCGAGGTCACCGAATTGATCCATTCACATCCGCTGTGACGTTGGGCTTGTTTCGTCAGCCCAACCGACGCGGGGTGGTCATGGCTACGCCCCGGAAGCCTTCGAAGTGAAGACCGATGCGCCAGGGTCAGGCGAGGTCGAAGCGGTCCGCGTTCATGACCTTGTTCCAGGCCGCCACGAAGTCCCGCACGAACTTCTCTTGCGCATCGTCCTGCCCGTAGACCTCTGCAATCGCACGGAGTTGCGAGTTGGAACCGAAGAGGAGATCGACGCGGGTGCCGGTCCACTTCAATTCGCCCGTGCCGCGGTCGCGTCCTTCGAACTCGTCCTCATCTTTCGAGGTCGGCTTCCACTCGGTGCCCATGTCGAGCAGGTTGACGAAAAAGTCGTTGTTGAGTGTCCCAGGGCGTTTGGTGAAGACGCCGTTTTGGGACTGGCCCACGTTGACATTCAACGCGCGCAGGCCGCCGACGAGCACCGTCATCTCCGGCGCGGTCAGCGTCAGGAGCTGCGCCTTGTCGATCAGCAATTCCTCCGCCGACACGCTGTACTTGTCCTTCTGGTAGTTGCGGAACCCGTCCGCAATCGGTTCCAGCACGGCGAAGGCGTCCACATCGGTTTGTTCCTGCGTGGCATCCGTGCGCCCCGGCGCGAAGGGCACTTCCACGTCGTGGCCAGCGTTGTTCGCCGCCTGTTCGATGGCTGCGCAACCGCCAAGAACGATCAGGTCGGCTAGCGCGACCTTCTTACCGCCGGACTGCGCGGCGTTGAAGTCCTTCCGGACGCTCTCCAGGGTTTGCAGCACCTTGGCCAGCTGGGCGGGCTGGTTGACTTCCCAGTCCTTCTGCGGCGCGAGGCGGATGCGCGCCCCATTCGCTCCGCCGCGTTTGTCGGAACCGCGGAAGGTTTCGGCTGAGGCCCAGGCGGTGGAGACCAGTTCGGGGATGGGGAGCCCCGAGGCCAGGATCTTGGCTTTCAGTTCGGCGATGTCGGCCGCGTCGATCAGCGCGTGATCGACCGCCGGAACGGGATCCTGCCAGATCAGTTCCTCTGTCGGGACCTCCGGGCCGAGATAACGCGAGCGCGGGCCCATGTCGCGGTGGGTCAGCTTGAACCAGGCGCGGGCGAACGCGTCGGCGAACTCCTCCGGGTTCTCATGGAAGTGCCGCGCGATCGGTTCATAGATCGGGTCCACACGCATCGCCATGTCCGCATCGGTCATGATGATCGGGACCCGCTTCGACGCATCGTCGGCGGCCGGCGCGAGATCGGTGTCGGTCGCCTCCTTCGGCGTCCACTGCCAAGCGCCCGCCGGGCTCTTCGTCAGTTCCCACTCGTTGCCGAACAGCATGTCCAGATAGCTGTTGTCCCACTGCGTCGGGGTCGGCGTCCATCCGCCTTCCAGACCGCTGCCGATCTGGTCACCACCCTTGCCGCTGCCATAGCTGCTCTTCCAGCCAAGGCCCTGCTGCTCGATGGGGGCGGCCTCGGGCGCAGGCCCGACCAGCGCCGGATCACCCGCACCATGGCATTTGCCGAAGGTGTGGCCGCCGGCGGTAAGCGCTACGGTCTCGTAGTCGTTCATCGCCATGCGCGCGAACGTCTCCCGCACATCCCGCCCGGAGACGACCGGATCCGGTTTGCCGCCCGGCCCTTCCGGATTCACGTAGATCAGGCCCATTTGCACGGCGGCCAGGGGATTCTCGAGGTCCCGCTCACCGCTGTGACGCGTGTCGCCAAGCCACTCGGTTTCTGACCCCCAGTAGGCGTCCTCCTCGGCCTCATAGATGTCCTCGCGGCCGCCGCCGAAACCGAAGGTCTTGAGTCCCATCGACTCCAGGGCGCAGTTGCCGGCGAGGATCATGAGGTCGGCCCAGGAGATCTTGTTGCCGTACTTCTGCTTGATGGGCCAAAGCAGCCGGCGCGCCTTGTCGAGATTCACGTTGTCGGGCCAGCTGTTGAGGGGCGCGAAGCGCTGCTGGCCCGAGCCTGCCCCGCCGCGGCCGTCGCCGGTGCGGTAGGTGCCCGCGCCGTGCCAGGCCATGCGGATGAAGAACGGCCCATAGTGACCGTAGTCCGCCGGCCACCAGTCCTGCGAATCCGTCATCAGCGCGTAAAGGTCCTTCTTCACGGCCGCGAGATCGAGTTTCCTGAACTCCTCGGGGTAATTGAACGACTCGCCCATGGGATTGGACTGGGGGCAGTTTTGCTGGAGAAGCTTCAGGTTCAACTGGTTCGGCCACCAGTCCCGATTCGACTTCACTCCGCTGGCCGTGTGCGTGACGGGGCACTTGCCCGCGCTCTTGTCAGCTTTCTTGTCCATCCTGTCCTCCGATGCTTGGCTGCAATTCTCGTCAGGTTGTTTTGTGTAGAAATGTCGTGACTCCTGGGCGTCGGTACCGACCAGATCCGAGTTGCCTTCCTCGGAGAAGAACCTCAGCGCAAAGTCGCGCTCGGCATTGGCGATGTCTGAGAAGCGTGGCAGCGCCTCGACCGCGCTGCAGACCTTCGCTTACCGGCTCTTGATCACCGGCCGGACGCCTTGCGGCGGGAACCTGTTCACAGGTTAGACCCGGTCTAGCGCTCCTTCTAGTTGATCAAACAAATTTCCTTGATAGCCAATCGCCATCGACAACACTGGTTGCGTACAATCGGGGACAAACCACGGGGTTGAACAAAGGGGGGCGCCTGCTCTCGGTTTCAGGCACTGTTATTTCTTGTCTTTGTTAGATTCGGCTTGCCCCAGGAAGTTGAAGATGCTCCCCCGGCAAGCTCCCTATAGCACTGATGCGCTGAATGTCCGCTTTGCACCACGCTCCTATCTTTCCGCCACAGCAGATCCAATGTCCGCAGATAGCCGCAACCGGTCATCGTCAGCCGGACACCCTAACGCCTGCTGAGCAGCAGCCCCGTTCCGCGCCTTGCCGTCCCGCGTGGCAGTACCTAACGGAAAGCCCAGGTCTATAGCCGACCGCTGTGCGAGTTGATGCCTTGGGGTGATTTCCGGCATGCCGCCGACGCGGCGCCGGGGTGGGTAGTCGGGCACCGATTCGTCAAGTCCAGTCGTTGCGCGATTGGACGCCCCTCGCAACAAGCACCCCGGGGTACATCCGGATTCAGCGCCGGGCGCTTGAGAATGCCGGCCGGCCAGCTGGGTGCTCGACGGGACGCCCGGCGGTCACACGACGGCGGGCCGCCAACCAGTTGCGCAGGCGCCAGCCAAGCAGCACGGCAACCAATACACCGTAGAACAGCGGAGCGCGCACATCGGCCTTGACCAGCCAGTAGTAGTGCAGCACACCCAGCACCGGTATCAGGTACGCGAGGCGATGAAGCCGTTTCCAATTCCTGCCGAGACGCTTGACCATGGCGTTGGTGGAGGTTGCCGCCAGCGGCAGCATCAGTGCGAAGGCCAGCATTCCTACGGTGATGAACGGACGTTTCACCACGTCATGCACGATCGCCGCCCAGTCGAACGACTGATCCAGCAACAGGTAGGTGAACAGGTGCAGCAATCCGTAGAAGAAGGCAAACAAACCCAGCATGCGCCGCACCGCGACCGGCCAGCCCCAACCGGCCAGACGACGCAGGGGGGTCGCTGCGAGCGTCAGCAGCAGCAAGCGCAGGGTCCATTCGCCGGTAGCGTGGATGATGGCCTTGACAGGATTGGCCCCCAGTCCCTGGGTCACGATGCCGAAGACAAGCCATCCCAACGGTATCAGGCAGGCGATGAACACCACCGACTTGATCGCCTTGCGTGAAGCGCTGTTGGCCACCGAATATTCTCCGTCGAACTCAAAAATACTTCTTCAGATCCATACCACGGTACAGGTCCGCCACCTGGGCACCGTAGCCGTTGAACATCAGCGTCGGCCGCTTGAACCACTCGCCGATGCGCCGCTCCCGCGCCTGGCTCCAGCGCGGATGATCCACGTGCGGGTTCACGTTGGAATAGAAGCCGTATTCGTCGGGCGCGGCCCGGTGCCACGCAGTGAGCGGCTGGTCCTCGCGAAAGCGGATCGTAACGATGGACTTGATGCTCTTGAAGCCGTATTTCCAGGGCACGACCAGACGCAGCGGGGCGCCGTTCTGGTTGGGCAGCACCTTGCCGTACAGCCCCACGGCCATGAGCGTCAGCGGATTCATGGCTTCATCCATGCGCAGCCCTTCCACATAGGGCCACTTCAGGATGGGCCAGCGCTGCCCCGGCATCTGCTTGGGATCGTACAGGGTGATGAACTCCACGAACTTGGCCTTGGAGGTGGGGCGGAAACGTTTGATCAGGTCCGCCAGAGGAAATCCCACCCACGGGATCACCATGGACCAGCCCTCCACGCAGCGGTGGCGATAGATGCGTTCCTGAAGCGGGTGCGGCTTGAGAATATCCTCGAGGCTGAAAGTCCCGGTCTTTTCCACCGCACCTTCCACGGTCACCGACCAGGGATCGGTCTTGAGGGTATGGGCGTTCTCCGCCGGATCGGACTTACCGGTGCCGAATTCGTAGAAGTTGTTGTAGGTGGTCACGTCCTTGTACGGGCGTTTTGGCCTCGTCGGTGCTGAACGGACCCTTGGTCACGGTACCCAGCGTCACGGCCGCATCGGCGGACGTGGTCAGCCCGAGCCCCGGCAGCAAAGGCCGCGCCTGCCAGCGCGGCCGCCGACTGCATGAAACGGCGACGCTCGCGATACACCTGTTCGGGTGTGATTTCGGACGGATGAATGTCGCCCGGTTTGCGGATGATCATGGTTGCCTCCAGGGCGTCACCGGCCGCCGCCGATCGGCGGCCAGGCGGTTGATCTGACCCGCCCCGGCCGATCGGAAACGGCAACAAAATTCCCTTGCCGGGTGCCGCCGTATCGCTAGCATCCCGTGCCGCTCTGACGGCCAGCGGCGCCGCCATACCGGATCCTGTGCAGAGAATACTGCCATAGCACGGCGGGCCCGAGTATCACGAATCTGTCACGGGGACCGACCCATGAAAAACCAGCTGATTGACGATGAATTGTTGCCGGATGAAGAGCGCAACGCCGAGCGTTACGCCGACCTGCCACAAGCCTTGAAGGACACGACCGCCAGGCAGCGTGCGTCCATACGGACCGATATACGACGGACGATCGAGAAACGCCGCGAACGACTAGCCCTGAAACAACGGCTGCAGGAATACGGAGAACCGTGGCCGGAAGACGCCGAGCTGCCATTCTGACGGCGGCAGCCCCGCCGCCCTATCCGCTCACCCCAGCCACGCCCGGGCGTTGCGGAACATCCGCATCCACGGGCCGTCCTCGCCCCAGGCATCGGGCCGCCAGGAATTCTGCACTGCCCGGAACACCCGCTCCGGGTGCGGCATCATGATGGTGAAACGCCCGTCGTCGGTGGTCAGCCCTGTAATCCCCGCCGGCGAGCCGTTGGGATTGGCCGGGTAGGCCTCCGTGGGGCGGCCGCGTCCGTCGACATACCGCAGCGCCACCACACCGGCCCGTTCGGCACGCTGAGGACCGTCCGGCGCAGCGAACAGGGCGCGGCCCTCGCCGTGCGCCACTGCGATGGGCATGCGCGAGCCTGCCATGCCGGCCAGCAGTATGGACGGCGAGTCCGACACCTCCACCAATGCAGTGCGCGCTTCGAACTGCTCCGAGACATTGCGCACGAAGCGCGGCCACGACTCGGCGCCGGGCAGCAGTTCGGTGAGCCCGGCCATCATCTGGCAGCCGTTGCACACGCCCAGTCCGAACGTATCGTCGCGGGCGAAGAAGGCGGAAAACTGGTCGCGGGCGCGGGCATTGAACAGGATTGACTTGGCCCAACCCTGGCCGGCACCCAGCACGTCTCCGTAGGAGAAACCGCCACAGGCCGCCAGGCCGGTAAAGCCGTCCAGGGACAGCCGGCCGGAAAGGATATCGCTCATGTGCACGTCGTGGCAGTCGAACCCGGCGCGATGAAACGCCGCCGCCATCTCCACCTGGCCGTTGACGCCCTGCTCGCGCAGGATCGCCACCGCCGGCCGCACCCCGCGAGCGATGAACGGCGCCGCCACGTCGTCCTCCGGGTCGAACGTCAGTGCTGCGCCCAGCCCCGGGTCCTGATCATCGAGCAGCGCGTCGAATTCCTGCCTGGCGCAGTCGGGATTGTCCCGCAGCGCCTGCATGCCGTAGCTGGTCTCCGTCCAGGCCCGCTGCAGCTCGACACGTCTCTCGGCGAACAACTCGCGGCCATCATAGGTGAACACGATCCGCTCGTCGTCCGCAGGGCTGCCGACCACGTGACAGTGCCGCCCCAAGCCGGCCTCGCGCAGGGTTTCCAGCACCGTGTCGGTATCGGCGTGGCGCACCTGCAGCACGGCGCCCAGTTCCTCGGTGAACAGCGCTGCCAGCCGGGTCATCGCCCAGCCCGTCCAGCGGCACGGCCAGCCCCGTCCGTCCGGCAAAAGCCATCTCGCACAGACAGGCGAACAGACCGCCGTCTGACCGATCATGGTAGGCCAGGATCAATCCCGCACCGTTCAGATCCTGCACCGCCGCAAAGAACGCCCGCAGGGCGGCGGGGTCGTCCAGGTCCGGCCCGTGGTGCCCCACCTGCTTGTACACCTGGGCGAGCGCCGATCCGGCCAGCCGGTTGCGGCCCTTGCCCAGGTCGATCAGCACCAGGTCGCTGTCGCCCAGGTCGGTGCGCAACTCGGGAGTGAGGGTGCGGCGCACGTCGCTCACCGGGGCGAACGCCGAGATGATCAGCGACAAGGGCGCAGTCACCGCGCGTTGCTCGCCGTCCTGCTCCCAGACGGAGCGCATGGACAGCGAGTCCTTGCCCACCGGGATGGCGATCCCCAACGCCGGGCACAGCTCGGCGCCCACCGCCTGTACCGTATCGAACAGGGCGGCATCCTCGCCGGGATGCCCTGCCGCCGCCATCCAGTTGGCTGACAGACTCACCCGACTGAGATCGTCGATGGCGGCGGCGGCGATGTTGGTGATCGCTTCACCGAGCGCCATTCGCCCCGAGGCCGGCCCGTCCACCAGCGCCACCGGCGTGCGTTCGCCCATGGCCATCGCCTCGCCCAGGTAGCCGTGGTAATCGGTGCTGGTCACCGCGGCGTCCGCTACCGGCACCTGCCAGGGCCCGACCATCTGGTCGCGGGTCACCAGGCCGGTGACCGAACGGTCGCCGATAGTGATCAGAAAGGTCTTGGCGGCCACCGCCGGCAGCCGCAGCACCCGGTAGGCGGCCTCGGTGACGTCGATCCCGGTGGTACTGAACTCCGGGCGCCGGAAGGAGTGATGACGCACCTCGCGCAGCATCTTGGGGGGCTTGCCCAACAGCAGCGCCAGCGGCATGTCCACGGCGGTATTGTCGAAGTGACCGTCGCCCACCACCAGCTGGGGGTCCTCGGTCGCCTCGCCGATCACCGCAAACGGGCAGCGCTCGCGTTCGCAGAGGGCCTGGAAAGCGACCAACCGATCCGCAGCCACCGCCAGCACGTAGCGCTCCTGGGACTCGTTGCACCAGATCTGCATGGGCGACATGCCCGGATCGTCGTTGGGAACGGTGCGCAGCTCGAAACGCCCGCCCCGGGCGCTGTCATTGACGATTTCGGGCACCGCATTGGACAGCCCGCCGGCGCCCACATCGTGGACGGAAAGAATGGGGTTGTCCGCGCCCAGCGCCCAGCAGCGATCAATGACTTCCTGAGCCCGGCGCTGCATCTCGGGATTGCCGCGCTGCACGGAGGCGAAATCCAGGTCCTCGCTGCTGGCGCCGCTGGACATGGACGAAGCGGCACCGCCGCCCAGCCCGATCAGCATGGCCGGACCACCGAGCACGACGATGGCGGCGCCGGGCGGAATGTCCTGCTTGTCCACATGCCCGGCGCGGATGCTGCCGTGCCCGCCGGCGATCATGATCGGCTTGTGGTAGCCCCGCAGCTGCGTACCGTCAGGTCCCGGCACCCGTTCCTCGAAGGTACGGAAGTAACCGCACAGGTTGGGACGACCGAATTCGTTGTTGAAGGCGGCCGACCCGAGAGGCCCGTCGAGCATGATGTCCAGGGCCGATACGATGCGCGCCGGCTTGCCGTGATCCGTCTCCCAGGGGCGCTCGAAGCCGGGAATGCGCAGGTTGGATACCGAAAACCCGCACAGCCCCGCCTTGGGCTTGCCACCGCGCCCGGTGGCGCCCTCGTCGCGGATCTCCCCGCCGGAACCGGTGGCGGCCCCGGGAAACGGGGAAATGGCGGTGGGATGGTTGTGGGTTTCCACCTTCATGAGGATGTGCACATCCTCGCCGTGCTCGCCGTACACGCCGGAGTCCGACGCCGGAAAGAACCGGCGCGCACGATGGCCGGCCATCACGGCGGCATTGTCATGGTAGGCGGACAGGATGCCGCCGGGGCTGGCCTGATGGCTGGCCCGAATCATGCCGAACAGAGTCTCATCGCGGCGCTTGCCGTCGATCACCCAGTTGGCGTTGAAGATCTTGTGCCGACAGTGTTCGGAATTGGCCTGGGCGAACATCATCAGTTCCACGTCCGTGGGATTGCGGCCCAGGGAGGTGAAGCTGTCCACCAGATAGCCGATTTCGTCCGCAGACAATGCCAGACCCAGTGCGTCATTGGCGCGCTCCAGCGCCGTGACGCCACCGCCCAGCACATCGACGGTCTCCAGCGGCGTGGGTTCGGCGTGCACGAACAACGCTTCGGCCTCTTCGAAGGCGCTCAGCACGCTGTCGGTCATCCGGTCGTGAAGCAGCGGCAACAGCGCCTGACGGGCGGCGGTGTCGATCCGGCTCCCGTCGGCGCTGACAAAGTAGGCAATGCCGCGCTCCACGCGCCGCACCCGCGACAGCCCGCAGTTGTGGGCAATATCAGTGGCCTTGCTGGACCATGGAGAAATGGTGCCCAGACGCGGCACCACCAGCACCAAATCGCCGCCGGATGGCGACGGCAGCCGCGGCGGACCATAGCTGAGCAGCTGTTCGAGGACGTGCTGTTCGGCTTCCGTCAGTTTCTGGTCGAGTTCGACGAAATGAGCGTACTCGGCGCAGACCTGCGTGACGGCGGGCAGGACCCGGCGAGCCTGCTCGAGCAGCTTGGCGGTCCGGAAGGCGGAGAGGGCGGGGCATCCGCGCAGGTGCAGCATGGGGCTTTCTCGATGTTTTCCGGTGGATCGGAAGAAGGTGGATGATACTGGAACTGGCCGGGACGGACCAGCCGAGGCACCCCGTGCGGGTCACGCCGCTAGCGGACCTCGCGCCAGCCGAGCCCCTCCTCCTGGTCGGCGACCGCAATCCAGTCTGTCTCGCAGTCCAGTGCGGCGGCGAGGGCGGCCCTGGCCCGCTGGGCGGTATTGTTCTTTTCGCTCAGATGGGCCGCTGCCACATGCTGCAGGGATCGGCTGTCCAGGCGACCCATCAGCTCGGCTGCCTGGGCATTGCTGAGATGTCCGAAACGCCCGCCTACCCGCGCCTTGAGCGCCGGCGGATAGTGCCCGTCGGCCAGCATGTCGCTGTCATGATTGCATTCGAGCAGCAGCGCGTCGCAGCCGTCCAGACAGCGCACGATGTGGTCCGTGGGGGCACCGGTGTCGGTCAACACGCCTATACGGCGGGCGCCGTCGCTGAACACGAACTGACAGGGTTCGCGAGCGTCATGGGGTACCGGAAAGGGATGAATCTGCAGGTCGCCGATGGCAAAGGCCTGATGGCCGTTGAAAATCTCCACCCCGGCTCGCTCATCGCGATAGACGGCGAGGGTTCCGGCAGTCATCCACACGGGGATGCCGTACCTGCGAGCCAGACGGCCCACGCCGCTGATATGGTCGCCATGCTCGTGGGTCACCAGGATGGCCGCAAGCGCATCCGGATCGCGACCCAGGCGCTGCAGGCGCCGGTCCACCTCAGCCACGGAAAAACCGCAATCCACCAGCACGCATGTTGCGCCGGCCTCGACCAGGGTCCCATTGCCGCGGCTGCCGCTGCCCAGGGAAGCGAAGCGCATGTCGATTCAGAGCGAACGCCGGCGAGCCGACGTCAGCGTCATTTGAACTGCTCGTACATGAGATTGAGGATGCGCCGGGCCGTGTCCGAATCGTCACGGGCGCCTGACTTGTCCAGCACCGTCACTTCGGTCTTGTCCCCCTGCGCGGTCAGTTTGACCTGATACTGATCGCTGGACGGGGGGGGCGCGCTCTTCCAGAACGCGAGCTTGGACAGCCAGCTCTCCTTCTTTTGCGCCGCGGCAGGATCGTCATAACGCACGTAGTAGACGCCCTTGGAACGATCCTGGTCCTGGACCATGAATCCCACCCGATCGAGCACGATACCGGCGCTGCCCCAGGCCCGCCGGAACCCTTCGTCTACCACCAGTACCGTACGCCCCTGGCCGTCCTTGCCGAGGGTCGCCTTGGGCGCCTGCACCTGCGGCTTGGCCGTCAACTCGGAAGCGCGGGCCTTCGCCACACCCAGATAGACCATCAGACGCTTGGTCATCTCGGCATCCAGTCCCGGATCCGGCGGCCGCGGCGTCCAGGTGAGGTCTTCCGAGCTCACCGTCCCGCCGCTTTCGACCTGTTGCATGCCCTGGTGGGTCAGGTAGACGTCGGTGGTACCGGCATCGGTGCCCCGTTCCACCCGCACCCGGAACCGGTCGCGGGTGGGCGAGGAATAGAGCTGCCCCAGGTACTTGGTCAGGAAACTGCGGATCGGCCCCTCGGGGATGTCCGCACGATTCTCGGCCCAATTGGTCTGCATGATGCCGATCTGTCGCTCTTCGGTGGTGAGTTCGAAGCCGTTGTGGAGCCAGAAGTCACGCACCTTGGGCCACACCTGATCGGGCGTGCCGTCCACCACCAGCCACTGGCGGTCGCCGTCGCGCACGACTTTGATGCCCTTCTGGGGCGGCAGCACCTGGTCGCTCTGTCCCGCGGCGCCCGCCTTGGCGCCACCGGAACCGGCGCGTTCATACTCGGAGTAGGTTGCCGTGCCTGAACTCTCCGCTCCCGGCACCACCATGCTGTCCCCCAACTCCGAAGAGGACAGATCAGGCGGCACATCCAGCGCCTTGGTGGCGCGACTGTGCTGATAGTCCGTCTTGTCGCCGGGAAGCATGTTGCTGATGGTGCTGCAGCCGGCAAGCACGCCGACGGCCAGCACCACAGTCATGGCGCGGGAAATCCTGAAAAACCGGGGCATACCGAAAGAACCTGTCACAAAATACCTGCCTGCTGCAGAGCGCGACGCACCGTGTCGTGATACTGGGGTGCAAGAAAGGTCAAAGGGAGGCGAATGCCTGGCGGGATACGGCCCATTTCATAGAGCGCCCACTTGACCGGAATGGGATTGGCTTCCACGAACAGGGCGCGATGCAGACCCTCCAGGCGGGCATTGACGGCCTCGGCCTCTTCGCGATTGCCGGCAATGGCCGCCATGCACAGAGCGTGCATCTCGGCAGGCGCCACATTGGCCGTCACCGAGATGTTGCCCTTGGCGCCCAGAAGCATCAGCTCCATGGCGGTGGCGTCGTCGCCGCTGTACAGATCCAGACGATCTCCGCACCGATCGAGAATCTCACGGCCGCGTTCGAGGTCGCCGGTCGCTTCCTTGATACCCACGATGTTGGATATCACGGAGAGCCGTTCCACAGTTGCCGGCAACATATCGCAGGCCGTGCGGCCCGGCACATTGTAGAGGATCTGCGGCACCGGCACCGCGTCGGCGATGGCCTTGTGATGCAGATACAAGCCTTCCTGGGTGGGTTTGTTGTAGTACGGCGTGACCAGCAGGCAGGCGTCCGCACCCGCCTCCATGGCGCAACGGGTCAGGTCGATGGCTTCGCGGGTGGAGTTGGCGCCGGTGCCCGCGATCACGGGGATGCGCCCGGCTGCGAACTCCACCACCATGCGAATCACGTCGCAGTGCTCAGGCTCGTCCAGGGTGGCGGACTCGCCCGAGGTGCCGACGGCGACAATCGCGTCGGTGCCGCTGCTGACGTGCCAATCGACAATGGCCTTGAGGCCTTCCTTGTCAACTGCACCGCCCTCCCGCATGGGAGTGACCAGCGCCACCATACTGCCCTGGAACATGCAAGGCCTCCGCGGACCTGAAATAAGCGGACATGGTACTTTGGCGGCCCGCCCCTGACAAGGCGCCCCCACAACGCTCCAGGCCCGCGCAAACGCCGCGCTGCGTGCTCGTCCGGGGCCGCTTTCGCCGGCACAACAACGCCGGCTGCGCGCAGACCCGGACGCGGTCCGTGAGCTGCGCATCAATCCCGTCGCGGGCGGCGAACCCGCAGCGCGCCCGCCCTTGGCGTAGGACCGCCACGCCAACCAACCGGCACACCCCCGCCCCGCCCCCTGGCATGCGCCCGGCCGCCGAGGGTCCGCCGGCGGTTGCACTTGGACCCTGCAATAGTGGCGCCAGCGGGGCGGTCAAAGTGGTACACTTTGACCCAGACAATGCCCCCGTTCCGAGCCAAAATGCCTGACATGAGCAACTATTTCGTGATTTCCGCCCTGGGTGAAGACCGACCCGGCATCGTCAACGAGCTGTCGCGCTGCATTCTTGACAGCGGCTGCAACATCGCCGACAGCCGCATGAGTGTGCTCGGGGGTGAATTCGCCATCATGTTGCTGGTCGCCGGCAACTGGAGCACCATCGGCAAACTGGAAGCGCAACTGCCGCGGCTGGAACAGCAGTTGGGAATGACCATTACCGCCCGGCGCACCGAGCCCAGGCAAACCGGACAGCCCCTGCTGCCCTATGAGGTGGACGTGGTGGCCATGGACCATCCCGGCATCGTCCACGAACTGGCCAATTTCTTTTCCGAGCGCAGCATCAACATCCAGGACCTGCTCACCAGCAGTTATGCCGCCGCCCACACCGGCACGCCGATGTTTTCGGTGCACATGTCGGTGGGAATCCCCGCCGGCCAGCATATTTCCGCGCTGCGCGAGGAATTTCTCGACTATTGCGACCAGCTGAATCTGGACGCCGTCATCGAGCCCTCCAAAGGCTAAGCGCCACGACCGTCGCATGGATGATCGGCCACTGACATCACCACCAGACTGAACCATGAGCAAAATCGCCGTCGGCAAAAAGGTCCCCGACTTCGAACTGCCCGCCACCGGAGGGAAAGCCATCAAGCTTTCCGGTCTGCGCGGGAAAAATGTGGTGCTGTATTTCTACCCCAAGGACAGCACCCCGGGATGCACCCGCGAAGGCCAGGACTTTCGAGATCAGTACGCCAAACTCAAGCGCCGCAAGACGGAGGTGCTGGGCGTTTCGCGGGACACCATCAAGTCCCACGAGAATTTCAAGGCCAAGCAGGGGTTCCCGTTCGACCTGCTCTCCGACGCCGACGAAAAGCTGTGCCGCATGTTCGATGTCATCAAGGAGAAGAACATGTACGGCAGGAAGGTCATGGGCATCGAGCGCAGCACTTTCCTCATCGATTCCGAGGGCGTGCTGCGCCAGGAATGGCGCAAGGTCAAGGTCGACGGGCATGCCGACGAGGTCCTTGAAACCCTGAAAGCGCTTTAAACGCGGCGTCCGCGCCCCTCTTCCCAAGCAGGAACCTCAAGCATGTCGAACGAGCCGGACAACAAGCGTCTGTTCGTACTGGACACCAATGTACTGATGCACGACCCGAGTGCGCTGTTCCGCTTCCAGGAGCATGACATCTACCTGCCCATGGTGGTTCTCGAGGAACTCGATGCGGCCAAGAAGGGCGTTTCCGAAGTCGCGCGCAACGTGCGCCAGGCCAGCCGCTTCCTCGATGAACTGATGAGCGACACCGCCAAGGAGGCCATCGACCTCGGCCTGCCCCTGGTCCAAAGCAACGGCAATGCCGGACGCCTGTTCGTCCAGACCCGCAGTCTGCCCTTCGATCTTCCGGACGGAATGCCCGGCAACAAACCGGACAACAACATCCTGGGCACCGCGCTGGCGCTGCAGATCGAACGACCGGATGTACGGCTGACACTGGTCTCGAAGGACATCAATCTGCGCATCAAAGCCGCGGTTCTCGGCGTACACGCCGAGGACTACTACAACGATCGCGTGCTGGAAGACGTGAATCTGCTGTACACCGGCACGGGGGAACTGCCTGCGGATTTCTGGGAGACCCACAGCAAGCAGTTGCACTCCTGGCAGGACCAGGGCCGCACGTTCTATCGGGTTACCGGACCGCTGACCCAGCAGTGGCACGCCAACCAGTGCCTGTACCTGGCCGAGGAAGGCGGCCTGGAAGCTCTGGTGCGGGACCGCGACGGCGATGCGTCGGTGCTGGAACTGGCGCAGGACTTCCGTACCCCCCGACACACGGTCTGGGGAATCAACGCGCGCAACCGCGAGCAGAACTTCGCCCTCAACCTGTTGATGGATCCGTCGGTGGATTTCGTGAGCCTGGTCGGCATGGCCGGCACCGGCAAGACGCTGCTGACGCTGGCTGCAGGCCTGGCCCAGACCCTCGAGGAAAACCGCTACCGGGAAATCATCATGACCCGCGTCACCGTCCCGGTGGGCGAGGATATCGGTTTTCTCCCGGGCACCGAGGAAGAGAAGATGACCCCCTGGATGGGGGCGCTGATGGATAATCTGGAAGTGCTCACCAAGACCGAAGCGGGCGGCGATTGGGGGCGGGCGGCCACCAACGACCTGCTGCGCAACCGCATCAAGATCCGGTCGTTGAACTTCATGCGCGGACGCACATTCCAGAACAAGTACCTCATCCTGGATGAGGCCCAGAACCTGACGTCCAAGCAGATGAAGACGCTGGTCACTCGCGCCGGTCCCGGCACGAAGGTGGTCTGCCTGGGCAATGTGGCGCAGATCGACACGCCCTACCTCACGGAAACCACATCGGGCCTGACCTACGTGGTGGACCGCTTCAAGGACTGGGCCCACAGCGCCCATATCACCCTGCTGCGCGGCGAGCGCTCCCGGCTGGCGGATTTTGCCTCGGAAATCCTCTGAGGAACCGGTGCCTGAACTGCTAAAGAAACGCGCCACGGAAGGCACGGAAAAAATAACGGTTGGTAAAAGTGCGGCAGGCGGCCAACATAGTCAGACACCCCATCCCGAACCGTTGCGTTGTAGGGCGCAATAACCGAAGGGCATTGCGCCGGACAGGCTGTTACGATCGGCATCCGGCGCAATGCGCTGCGCTTATTGCGCCCTACGGAGCTGCTAAAGAAACGCGCCACGGAACACACGGAAAGCACGGAAGAAATAACGGTTGGTAAGGGAGCGGCGGCGGCCCACATAGTCAGGCACCCCATCCCGGACCGCTGCGCCCTACGGAGTTGCCGAGAAAAGCGGCTACCTGTTCGGTTTATCGTTCATCATTGTCTTCTTTCCGTGCTTTCCGTGTGTTCCGTGGCGCCTCTGAATTTCAATCTCAACGGTTGGCTGCGGATTGGGCTTGAGCTTCAGCCTCGGGCGGCTCGACAGGGGCACGGGGCCAGGTCTTCAGCACCGCCTGGACCAGCGTCGCCAGGGGAATGGCGAAAAACACGCCCCAGAAACCCCAGACCCCGCCGAACACCAGCACGGCGACGATGATCGCCACCGGATGCAGGTTCACCACTTCAGAGAACAGCAAGGGCACCAGTATATTGCCGTCCAGTGTCTGGATGATGCCGTAGGCGATGACCAGGTAGGCGAATTCCGCACCCCATCCCCACTGGAAATAGGCGATGACCGCCACCGGCGCGGTAACGACCGCCGCGCCGATATAGGGAATGATGACCGAGAAGCCGACCAACGTCGCCAGCAACGCCGCGTACTGCAAGCCCATGATGGCGAAGGTGGCGTAGGAGGCCACCCCGACGATGATGATCTCCCAGACCTTGCCGCGCACATAGTTGCCTATCTGGGCGTTGACGTCATTCCAGACGGTCGCGGCCAGGGCCCGTTCCTTGGGCAGGTACTGGGTGACCCAGTGGATGATGCGGTGCTTGTCCTTCAAGAAGAAGAACACCAGCACCGGAACCAGAACCACATAGACCAGCAGGGCGATAAATCCCACCACGGAGGCGACCGAAACCGACAATGCGTGCTGGCCCCAGGCCGCCAGTTCGCCGCGGATGCCGGCCATGATCTCGCCGACCTGCTGCCCGGTGATGAAATTCGGATATAGATCGGGCAGGCGCAGCAGCGCCTGCTGGCCCTTGGTGACCATGTTGGGCAGCTGCTGGAGCAGTTGGGCCAGCTGGGTGGATAGAATGGGCAACAGACCGAACAAGGCGAACACAAAGAAAAGCATGAAGGCGAAAAACACCACCAACACCGCCGCCATGCGGGGCACGTGACGGCGCTCCAGCGCGCTCACAACGCCTTCCAGCAGATAGGCGATCACCACTCCCGCCAGCACCGGTGCCAGCATGTTGCCGAAGGTGATGACGAGAGCGAACCCGGCAACCAGGAACAGCGCCAGAATCACTACCTGGGGATCGGAAAAGTAGCGGCGGAACCACGCCTGAACGATTTCCATGCGGCAGATCCGTCAATCGCCGGACTTCAGTTCTTCGTAGCGACGTTGAAAGATCAGTTCCAGCTCGTCGATCACCTCCACCGCGTCCCGCCCCTGCATGACATGCTGCGCAACCAGCGCCGAGGTCTCGTTGAGCATGTGGCGTTTCTCGATCATGTGGTAGGTGCGCGACAGGCGCTTCACGGCGGCCACGACCGACTCGGTTTCAGGGCGCGGAATGGCCTCGGGTTCAGGGACCGGCTGGGGCTCGGGGGCAGCGGCGGCGGGCGGTGTGCGCGCCACGCCCGGGGAACGGCTGCCGAGAAACTCGGCGAACGCCATCAGCGTCGCCTGGTCACCGGCATCCAGTGTGCGAAACAAACCCAGCAGCCGTTCTTCAAGAGAGGCCATACGCTTTCTCGCAATCTACCCTGGTCAGGTCTCCAGCTTGAGGCTGAATACGGGCGGCTTGTGGCGTTCCTTCATGAGGTCCAGTTCCTTGACCAGTGCCACCAGCACCTGATCGGTCACCGCCTGCATGTTACCCCACTGCTCCCGCGCTGTCGCCAGCAGTTCGGTCATGTTCGCAGGCACCTTGCGCTTGGCCTCCATGACGATATCCTCCAGCATGCCGGGTTTCATCTCGGGACGGAACAGCAGGCCATAGGTCAGAGGATCGGGCCGGATAGCCAGCCAGTTGCCCTCGTCGTCCACCAGTACCGGCTCGACGTCGTCGGGCAACGCCACGGAACCGTTGTACATGACCAGCACGTAACTGCCGTCGACGGCTTCGGCCAGCGCATCGCCCTTGCCGGTCTCTGTCATGTGGGCCGTGGTCCAGTAGGCGTTGTGAAACGGCTCGGGTGAAGCCGTACCGCCGGCCTGTTCCGCCACCAACAGCCCGCCGAAGCCGATACCGACCACCGGGCGCTGGGCCTTGCGGAACACTTCGATCAACTCCAGTTCATCGTCGACCCAGGGGCAACGATCGCGATCCGTGGTCGGATAGCCGCCGCCCAGCAGAAACAAGGCATCGAACTGCAGCACACTGCCCGGGACAGCCTGGCCCACGAACGGCCGAAAGTAGCTGAATCCGATATCGCGCTTCTCGAGCTGTCTCTCGATAAGGCCAAGAAATTCCGAATAGGTGTGCTGCACCACGCAGTAACTTTGCATGTGAGGCTCCCCTGGTTTGGAGTGGCACGGCCGCAGCAACGGCTCGCCCGATGGCGTCAGGCCTGGGCGGGCAGATCCTGATGGGTCTTGCAATAGGCGCGGGCAAATTCCAACAACTCGTCCATGGCACGATGGCGGAACTTCTGCTTCTGGTGCACGAAGGAAAACGGTCGTTCAAGGGGCGGGTCCAGGTTGATCGCCACCAATGAGCCCAGCTGCAGTTCTTTAAGGATAGTTGCGCGGGAAACGATCGACACGCCCATACCGGCTTCCACGGCGCCCTTGATGGCCTCGGGGCTGCCCAACTCCATGCAGACCGTCACATCGCTGACATTGACGCCGGAGGACAGGAAATACTCGCTGATCACCTCGCGGGTGCCGGAACCTTCCTCCCGGCAGATGTAGGGATATTCCAGCAACTGGGCGATCCCCACCGTCTGGTGCCTGGCCAGCGGATGCTTGGGAGGCACCACCGCCACCAGTTGATCCATGCGGCACACTTCCACCACCAGGTTCTTGTTGGTCACGGGCGCTTCCACCACACCCAGGTCGATGACGTTGTTTTCGACCATATGCACGATGCCATCGGTGTTGGACACCTTCAGGTGCACGTTGACCTCCGGATACTTGTGCTTGAAGTCCCCAAGCAGGGCCGGAAGCATGTATTCGGCGATGGTGGTGCTGGCACCCATGATCAGCACGCCGCTGATCTCACCGGTCATCTCCCGCACGGAGTTCTCCATCTCCGAGTACAGCTCGAAGATGCGGTCCGCGTACTCGTAAACCCGCTTGCCGGCCTCGGTGAGGCTGATTCGGTTGTGGGTGCGGTCGAACAGCCGGGTGTTGAAATGCTCCTCCAACTGGCGTACCTGGAACGTCACTGCCGGCTGTGTCATGTGAAGGCTTTCTGCAGCCTTGGTGAAACTCAGCAAACGGGCGACTGTATGGAATACCTGCAATCTGCGGTCGGCCATGGGCCTCTCTCATCGGAGCGTGGCGGGGTGCCGCAAAACGGGTCCTGCGCACTGTACGCGACCCACGGGGGCTGGGCTCCGCCAACCGACTGCCCGCAAGCCACGGGGCTGTGTGAAGACGACTATGTTATCAACAATTTTAATGAATACAAAATCCACCTAATACCCCTGGACGGCAGGGGCCAAAGGCTTCACGGGTTGGGCCGGCCCCTTCCGTGCCGCTATCATGACACCATGAGCGATACCTGGAAGAAATTCGACCTGGAAGGCGCGGGGCTGCAAAGCCTGAACCTGCACCTGGCCCGGACCCTGCGCAAGCCTCGGGTTGCCTACCTGCTCTGGCTGCTGTTCCCGGTGGGAGCCCACCGCGCCTACCTGCACGAGCGCTGGGGCAACCTGGCCTACGTGGTCCTGACCGCACTGACCCTCAGTCTGGGCATCGCCCTGGAGTCGGCATACTGGTTGATCCCCGCGGTGGCCGAGGGCGTTTTCGCGCTGTTCGACCTGCTCTGGATCGACCGCCGTGTGGTCGCCATCAACAAACAGCTGCGCATGAGCCTGTACCTCGGGACCAAGGCCACGCCGCCGTCCGGCTATCGCGGCCGCTATACCGACGAGGAGCCCGAGTCGTTGCTTCAGGAGTACGTGCGCACCAAGGAGCGCGAGAAAGGAGGCCATCAGGCGGCAGGCGGAGGGCGCCGGGACACCGAGTCCGGGACGGGCAAACGGATACCGTCCTTCGCCGACCAGGAACGCATGCTGCGCGAACTCGCGAAGGCCCGCAGGCGCGAGTCCGATGAGCCGGGCAACGACCGCTGACAGGCCGGGCCCGCCGGCTGCGCGTTGGCGTGGGCACCTCATTGGCTGGCGGGACGGGCACCCTCTTCTTGCATAGCGTACTTCTTCCAGCGCGCGGCATAGTACAACACAGGAATCACCACCAAGGTCAGCAGCGTTGACACCAGAATGCCGAAGATCAGCGCGATCGCCAGCCCGCTGAAGATCGGGTCGTCCAGAATGAAGGTGGCGCCCAGCATCGCCGCCAGCCCGGTCAGGACGATGGGCTTGGCGCGCACCGCGCCCGAGCGGATCACCGCTTCCTCGAAGGGCGTACCACCGGCCAGTTCCTCGTTGATGAAGTCCACCAGCAGGATGGAATTGCGCACGATGATGCCAGCCAGAGCGATCATGCCGATCATCGATGTGGCCGTGAAGGGTGCGTGCAGCAGCGCGTGACCCGGCAACACGCCGATCACGGTCAGAGGAATGGGCGCCATGATGATCAACGGCACCAGGTAGGAACGGAACTGGCCCACCACCAGCAGGTAGATCAACATCAACCCGACCGAGTAGGCAATCCCCATGTCGCGGAAGGTCTCGTAGGTGATCTGCCACTCCCCATCCCACTTGATGCTGTAACGGTACGGATTGTCCGGCTGGCTGACCAGATACTGGCGCAGACCCTGACCGTCCATGGCCGATCCGGACAGCTTGCCGTAGATCTGGAACATCCCGTACAAGGGACTGTCCACGGGACCCGCCATGTTGCCGGTGACATACACCACCGGCAGCAGATCCTTGTGATGGATGGCGTGCTCGCGCGACGTGTCTCTCACCGAGACGATCTCGGTCAGCGGGATCAGCCGACCGCTGGTCTGGCTGCGCACGCCCATGGTCAGCAGGGCGTCCAGGTCCGCCTTGTCCGCGACCGGGAACTGCAACCGCACCGGGATCGGATACTTGTAGGTCGGGCGGTGCAGATAGCTCGCATCCTCCCCGCCCAACGCCGCACCCACCGCTTCGACCACCGCCGACTGCGGCACGCCCAGCAAGGCGGCCCGGCTGCGATCGACGGACAGGATCTTCTTGGCGGCCGGCGCCTCCACGCTGTCGTCCACGTCCACGATATCCGGCGTCGTCTCGAAGACCTTGCGCACCTCCTTGGCCACCTCGATCTGCCCCGGATAGTTCAGGCCGTAGATCTCCGCCACCAGGGGAGACAGCACCGGCGGCCCCGGGGGCACCTCGACGATCTTGATGTTGGCGTGGAAGCGGCGCGCAATCCGGTCCAACGGCCCGCGTACCGCCAATGCGATTTCATGGCTTTCGCGGTGACGGTGGTGCTTGTCGAGCAGATTGACCTGAATGTCGCCCACGTTCGCACCGCGCCGCAGATAATATTGGCGCACCAGCCCGTTGAAGCTGATCGGGGCCGCGGTGCCCGCATAGGTCTGGTAGTCGGTCACCTCCGGCACGGTCGCCAGATAACCGCCCAGGGCATGCAGCACCCGGTTGGTCTGCTCGAGACTGCTACCTTCCGGCATGTCCACCACCACCTGGAATTCGGACTTGTTGTCGAACGGCAGCATCTTGAGGATGACCAGTTCGAACAGCGCCAGGGCCACCGAGCCGACAATCAACACCACGATCCCGACCAGCAGCCAGCGGCGCATGGGCGCGCCGCCGCGTCCGTTGAGGAACGGCCCCAGGCCGCGTTTGAAAAGCCCGTAGAGCCGTGGCGGCACGCCATCGCCATGGGTGTGCTGGCCGGCAGGCCGGTGCTTGAGCACCTGGTAGGTCAGCCAGGGCGTGACGACGAATGCCACTGCGAGGGAAATCAGCATGCCGATGCTGGCGTTGATCGGGATCGGACTCATGTAGGGCCCCATCAGCCCGCTCACGAATGCCATCGGCAACAGCGCGGCGATCACCGTGAAGGTGGCCAGGATGGTCGGACCGCCGACTTCGTCCACTGCCAGCGGTATGGCCTCGGACAGGCTGTGCGCGCCCATCTGCATGTGGCGATGGATGTTCTCCACCACCACGATGGCATCGTCCACCAGGATGCCGATTGAAAAGATCAGCGCGAACAGCGACACGCGGTTGAGTGTGAAGCCCCACGCCCAGGACGCGAACAGGGTGATCATCAGGGTGATCACCACCGCGGCACCGACGATGAAGGCTTCGCGCCAGCCGAGGGCAAACAACACCAGCAGCACCACCAGCGAGGTGGCGAATATCAGCTTGTGGATCAGCGTCTGGGCCTTGTCGTTGGCGGTGACCCCATAGTTGCGGGTCACGGTGGCACGGATGCCGTCAGGGACAAACGTGCCCCGCAGCTGCTGGAAGCGGCGGATCACCTGATCGGCAATCTCCACCGCGTTGGTGCCGGGTTTCTTGGCCACCGCGACGGTGACTGCGGGATACACGCCGCGCGCCGCAATGCCCTTGCTTGTGGACTGCGGGCCGGTACCGAAGCTCACGTACTGATGAGGCTGATCGGGCCCGGCCCGCACGGTCGCCACATCACGCAGATACACGGGCGCGCCGTCGTGTACGCCCACCACCAGGTCCGCCACCTGATCCGGACGGCTCAGAAACTCCCCGGTGCGGACCAGAACGGTGCTGTTGTCGTTCACCAGATCTCCGCTGTCCCGGCTCGCGTTGGCGGCCAGCAGCGCGCGGCGCAGATCCCGCAGACTTATGCCGTAACCGGCCAGACGCTGGGGATCGAGCAGCACCTGCACCACCTCATCGGGCCCTCCGATGGTGTAGATATCGCGGGTGCCGGGCACCCGCTTGAGCTCGGCCTCGATGGCGTGGCCCACCCGCAGCAGGTCAGCCGCCCCACGGCGCTGATCCTCGGTCCACAAGGTAATTGCCACCACCGGCACGTCGTCGATGCCCTTGGGTTTGATGATGGGCTGCAGAGTGCCGAGATTGGGCGGCAGCCAGTCCTGCTTGGAAAACACGGCATTGTAAAGACGCACGATGGCCTGGGTGCGGTCTTCCCCGACCTTGTACTCGACGGTCAGCACGGCCATGCCCGGCCGGGAAACCGAGTAGATATGCTTCACCCCTTCGATTTCCGACAACACCTGCTCGGCGGGCAGCGTCACCAGATGCTCCACTTCCGATGCGCTCGCGCCGGGAAAGGGGATGAAGACGTTGGCAAAGGTGACATTGATCTGGGGCTCTTCCTCACGCGGCGTGATCGCCACCGCGAACACGCCCAGCAGCAACCCTACCAGGGCCAGCAAAGGGGTGATCTGCGAGTGCAGGAACTTGCGGGCGATGGCGCCGGAGATGCCCAGACGCTGGCTCACTGGCCGTGCTCCGCCCATTGCTGCTTGAGCAACACACCGGCACGTATGGGGTCCAGTGCCACCCGTTCGCCGGCATCGAGCCCCGCCAGGATCTCGGTCATGCCGTCGTCCAGCGTGCGCCCGGCACGCACCTGCCGAAAACCGAGCTTGCCGTCCGTACCGAGCACATATACGGCCGTGACCTCACTGCGATGCACGACCGCCTGCCGGGGCACCAGCAGGCGCTGGCGGTCCCCGGTGGTGAAAGCGACCTTGGCAAGCATTCCCGGGTACAGGCCGCGCGGCGCGTTGGGCAGGTCCACGCGCACCCGGAAGGTGTGGGTGGCCGGATCGGCATACGGGAAGATGGTCAATCTGCCGGCGACGAGCGTGCCGTCTTCCGGGTGCGGTTCCACGACCTGCGCCTTGCCGATGCGGCGCACGGCATTGATGTACTGCTGGGGAACGGGCACCGCAACCCGCAAATGCTCCAGGGACAGGCCGGTCATCAGCGGCTGGCCGGCATTGGCGGTTTCGCCGGGCTCCACCGAGCGCTTGATCACGATGCCGCTGTAGGGCGCACGCACCACGGTGTGATCCAGCTGTTCCTGCGCCTCGCTCACCCTCGCCTTGGCGGCTTCCAGGCGCGCCCGCGCCGATTTCAGCTCGGCGGTTGCCTGATCCAGCCTGGCCTTGGCGACCAGGCGCTTCTGATAGATGTCACGGGTACGCTGGAAATCCGCCTGGGCCTGAACGAAACGGGCCTGGGCTTCATTCAGACTGGCCTGGGACTGCTTCAGGCGGGCCCGCTGCTCGGTATCCCGAAAGCGCAGCAGAACAGCGCCCTTGGACACGTAATCGTCGACGTCGAAGTAGACCTCGGTGATGCGGCCCGAAATCTGCGCCGAGACGGTGGATTGACTCACGGCCTCAATGACACCGTCCAGTACCTGCTGCTGCGCGACGTTGCGCATCTGGGCGGTCGCTGTCGCAAGCGGCGGCGTGGACGTATCCTGGGCACCCGCCAGCACAGACCACAGCAGCGCTATCGGAAACAAAACCAGCCGGCTCGCCGGGACCATGTCCAGTCTCCTGTCCAAACTGTGCTTGGTCATCATACGAACGAACAATTGTGAAATCGACGTATATTAGTGCATATTAATATACAGACCAGGAGGGCGCACAAGAGGGGCACAAAAAAACCGCCCGACAGGGCGGTTTGAAGGTTGGTCGGCCGGCAGCACCTGCCGCGCGTTGCCTACATCTTGAACTGAGCCATCAGCCCCTGCAGCTGAGTCGCCAGTCGCGACAGTTCCTCGCTGGCGCTGGCGGTCTGTTGAGCGCCCGCCGCCGTCTGTTCGGTCACCCGATGGATATTCGCCACATTGGTGCCGATCTCCGCGGCTACGGCGCTTTGCTCTTCCGCCGCACTGGCGATCTGGGCATTCATGTCGTTGATGGCGGCTACCGAGCCGGCGATGGCCCCGAGAGACTCGGCGGCCTTTTCCACCTGGTCTGCGCTGGACTGCGCGTTGTCGCGCGCTTCACCCATGACCCGCGCGGCATCCGCTGCGCCGCCCTGAAGACCCTCAATCATCTCCTGAATTTCCTGGGTGGAATGCTGGGTCCGGCTGGCAAGGGTACGAACCTCGTCGGCCACTACCGCAAAACCCCGCCCCTGTTCTCCGGCGCGGGCAGCCTCGATAGCCGCGTTCAATGCCAGCAAGTTGGTCTGCTCCGCGATGCCGCGAATCACGTCCAGCACGACACCGATGTTCTCGGACTGCTTCTCCAGTTTCTGCACCACACCGACAGCCCGTTCCATGCCGTTGACAAGGGTATCGATCCCCCCAATGGCTTCAGTGGCCACGAAGGCGCCGGATTTTGCCTCATCGTCGGCCTGTTGAGCCGATTCGGCGGCCTTGGCAGTGTGTCGTGCCACTTCCTGAACACTGGCCGTCATCTGGTCCATGGCAGCGGCGACATGCTCTATCTCGCTCTGTTGATGCTGCACACCACGACTGGCCTCGTCGGTCACAGCGGAGGTCTCTTCCGCGGCGGAGGCCAATTGTGTGGTGGCTCCGCTGATCTGGCCGATCATGTCCCGCAGATTCTCCGCCATCTGATTGAAGCTGATGACAATCTCGCCGATCAGATCGTCGCTTGTCAGAGTGCAGGTGTGGGAAATGTCATTGTGGCTGATGGCGGTGGCCACTTCTGATATCCGCCGCAGCTTGCCGAGCAGAATGACGTTCACCAACCAATAGTTCAGTGCGCCCACCGCCATACCGGCCACCAGGCAGCCGGCGACGAACCACCCCTTCATCCCGGGGTGCCAGTCCACGAAATATCCCGCATAGACCGGAAACAGGGCCCCCACTCCCAGGCCCAGGCCCACCGATGCCACGAAAAGGTTGCGCAAGATACTCGGTTTCATATGTCACCCGTGGGCAGCATTTCCATGCTGCTTGATTGTGGCTTTTTTCGCTGCGGCACGCGCCCCCGGGCGCCTGCCACCGCTCCTTTTTTCGCATCGACACCGCATGTCAGGAAGAGCTCCGCATACCGCAGCAGGCGTTGCCGGCCGAGAGGGCGCCCCGACGGATCGGTTCCCCGAGGAGCCTGCACGACCCTGACCACCCGTGACAGGGGCTCTGCTACGACCGTTAGCGACCCGGGGACGGAAATGCTTTAGCGTGGTGCAAACGCGCTTCCGGCGGGCACGACGGCGCCTCCGGACAGGCGATCATTCGGCTTTGCGGAACATTGCCAGGTAGGTCTTGCGTTCCAGGGGCGGGAGTCTCGCCACGCACAGAGCGTCCTCCAGGTGGGCGGGATCGCTCATACCCACCAGGGTCGTGCCCAGACCCGGCGTGGAGCGGTTGAACTGGATGGCGCGCTGGGCGGGATTGGCCAGATCGGACAGGCTCTGCGCCACGACGTCGGCGGACTGCCGGGCCAGATGGCCCTTCATCAGCGTGTGGCTGGCCATAACGTAGACACCCAGTTGATGGGCGGCCTGCAGCGGCGAGGCCACATTGCCCCGGCCGGTAGCGGTGTTGAAACGGGTGAACCCCTCCGGCATGACCTGATTGAACGGCATCTGCACCAGTGCGAAATGATGACGCGCCTGTACGTCGCCGGTCGCCTCCTGGGCCGCCTTCTCGGCCAGACCCTGCATGGAAGTCAGGGACTGGAACACGCCGGCGTCGGTTTCCACCCGGAAACCTTCGAAGGTGGATATTCCGTAGTACCGGATGGTGCCTTCTGCGACCGCCCGTTCCAGTTCGGTGAATACGCCGAGCAGTTTGCGGTTCAGCGCTTCCTTTCCGATCACCGGGATGTGCAGTTCGGGCTGGTCCACCAGAAACGCGTCCAGCGTATCCACGCCCATGAGGGCCCTCGACAGATCGATCTGATAGCGCATGTACTCGGGCGTGAGCAGATGCGCCTTGACCAGATCCTTCTTGGTGCCCAGGCCACCAGCCACGATCTCCTGCTCGAACCAGCTGTCCAGATTCTCCGGAACGCCGCCGCGGAAGGTGAGAAAACCGCCTTTGGAGACGAGAAACATCGACTCGCGCACGACGCCGCGACCCAACGCGTCACGCACCCCCGCACCCACTGCCGCCAGAGAACGCCCGTACCGGTAGTGGGCCGCCGTGTCGATCACGTTGATGCCGTTTTGCAGAGCACCGCTCACCACCAACGCCATGCTGGCGTCCACTTCCGGCGTCGCCTCCCCCGGAAACGTTCCCACGCCAATGGAACTCAGCAGGATGCGCGTCTTCAGGAAATCGCTGAAATGGCCTTCGGCAGTATCGTGGGAATGGCTTTCAGCATATGCCCGCGTCGCTTCGGCGGTGGCAGAGCCTTTGATCAATTCCGGCGCATTCATGGGCAACAGTTTCGAGTCAGTTGTTCGGTCGCAAGAGAGGGTGCGTGTCCAGCAGTCGGTCCACCGTTCGTCGGACCTCGGGGCGTATTTCGGCGCCGACCAAAGGATCGTAGCGGGAAACGAACAACCGCTCGAAATAGTCTTCATCCTCGTCCTGATCCCAGTCCACCGCCCGCAGCAGCGCCTGTCCCTCGGCAGGGATCGCCACCGGCAATTCGCGTCCGGACAGCAGGGCCCACACGCCGGTCCAGCAGCGCGCCAGGGTCAGCGGATGGTAACCGCCGCCCCCCAGCACCAGCAGCCTGGGCGTGCCGTCGGTGTGTGCGGGGGCGTCGGCGATCACCTGCTCCACCAGTTCCAGGAACCACTGCGTGGTGATGCGGAACTTGCCCAGCGGATCCGGCAGCAGCATATCGGTTCCGGCCTGAAGCACCACCACGTCAGGGCGGAACGCCTCCATGACCGCGGGCCAGAGTCGGCCGAACGCCAGCCGGTACTCGGCATCATGGGTGCCCCGCGGCAGCGGAACGTTGACCGCATTGCCGGCAGAACCCCAATCAGTGACGGCACCGCCCTCGAACGGGTAGGCATAGCCGGTGTCCATGTGCAGCGACACCGTGAGCACCTGCGGGTCGTCGCGAAAGGCCTGCTCCACCCCGTCGCCGTGGTGGGCGTCGATATCGAGGTACAGAACCCGTACCCCCTCAGCCCGCAGACGCTGGATGGCCAGTACCGGGTCGTTGAGAAAGCAGAACCCGCGCGCCTGGTCCGGGCGGGCATGGTGCATGCCGCCGGCCGGACTGAAAGCCACGTGACCGTTGAGCACCTCTTCGGCGCCCTGGATGCTTCCGCCGGCAGCCGTGGCCGGTACGGCGAAGAACCCCGGGAAATAGGGATTTTCCAGATTCCCGAAATTGTGGCGTTGGCGGTACACGTCCAGCACTTTGCCCATCGCCTCGCAGCGCTGCATGGCAGTGACGTACTGCTCTGTGTGGAAGCCGCGCAGCTCCGCCACGGAGGCCTTGCGCGACACCCGGTATTCGGCTTCGGTCAGCGCGCCATAGCTGCGAATCAGATCCACGGTCAGGGACACCCGAGGAATGCCCAGGGGGTGATTGTCCCCGTAACTGTGTCGCCGATAGCGGGCCGCGCCGATGAACACCGCCTTGCGAACAGGCGCCACGGCGTTTTCCCCTTGCGCCGCGACCGTCACGCTCATGGACAGCCCCCGGAAGACAGTGCGTCCTGCCCAAGCGCACGACAACGGGGGGGCGGGACAGCGACGCCGGGTGTGCTTTGTGCAAGGTGTGACATGTCCATCACCGTCGCAGTCGCAGGTAGATCTCGGGCAGGCGCGCGGGCAGATCGTCCACGTTGTCCAGCACCATGAAGTGGCCGGGACCGAAGATGGACGGCAGGTACTCGCTGCCGGCGCTGTCGAGGGTAACACAGAAGGGGTGCACACCCGCGTCCTGGGCCTCTTTCATGGCCATGCGGGTATCTTCGTGCAGATAGCGCTCGTCGCCGCCGTCATCGTAGTCCGCCGGCCGGCCGTCCGAGAGAATGAGCAACAGCCGACGGCTCGCGCTGATCTTGTCGAAGCGCGTCAGTGCATGGCGGATGGCCGCCCCCATGCGACTCGCCAGACGACCCGACACGGCCGCCATGGCGGCCCGCGCATCCGGCGTGAGCGGGTCATGGAAACCCTTGATCGTGTAGAAATACACGTTGTCGTGGTACTTGGACGCGAACCCGCAGATGGCGTACGGGTCGCCGACCGCCTGCAGGGCATCGGCAAACAGCATCAGCCCCGCCCGCAGCCGGTCCACCACCTTGCCCTCGCCCGTGCGCGCCTCTGCCATGATGGAGGTGGACAGATCCGCCAGCAGCAGCACGGCGGTATCACGCTGCTGCTCGCGGCGCCGCTTGTACACCCAGGGGCGCGGCGAGCGACCGGCACGCTTTTCGGTGACGTACTGGACAGTGGCTTCGATATCCAGTTCGTCGCCTTCCGGCTGGCGGCGCTGAGGAGCCGGCCGGCTGGGGCGCTGCATCTGCAGAGCGCGCCGCAGGCGCTTCAACGCGCTGGCATTGCGGGCCAGAATCTCCATGGCCCGCTCGGGGCTGCGTTCCGTCAGTGCCTGTTCCTGCACCCATGCCCAATCGGTCAGATAGCGCTGCTCCCGGTAATCCCACTCGGGATAGGGCCGGCCCTCGCGGCTGACCGGGCGCTGGATGCCGACTGCGCTCACGCGGGCGGGCTGGGGAATGCCGACCCCCACTCGGCCGCCGGTGCCGCTGGTGTCTTCCGGGGGAATGTCGAAATCCGGATCGCCCCGGGAATTCTTGGGCACTTGCCGGTTCTGGCGCTTCTGGTCGGTCTTTTTCAGGACGCTGTCCTGTTCGGGACGGCTGAGGGCCGAGTGTTCGGGGGCGTCGTCATCGCGCGGATAGACCGGCCGCGCGGTGTTCAACCCGCGTGCCGGAAGATGGGCCAATGTCCGTGCCTCGATGCCGATCGCCGGAAGGGACAGCTTGTCGAACAACTCGTTGGCGATACGAAACGCGTCCACTATGGTGGCATTCGGATCCAACAGCGGCTGCAGAGCGGGCTCCGATGCGCCTGCGTCGGCTGCGCCCCGCAGCGACTCCAATGCCAGGCGGTAATAGGTTCCAGCGGGCTCATCCGGCACCTCGTGGCCATCAGCCAGTCGCAGCAGACGCTGCACGTAGCCTGGCACCTGCCGCCCGATGCGCGCGTCGACCCGCAGGTCCTCGCACATGTCGAACAGCAGTTGGAAGCGGAACATGTCGCCGCCGTAACGGGTGAACAACGGCCGCCAGGTGATGCGCTGGTCGGCGTCGACGGGCGGGTGTTCCATACCGGCATCCACGAACAGCGCTTCGACAGCAGCACGTTCGTAGGTACCGAATGCCAGGTGGCCTGCCGCGTGCAGCACCGCGAGCAGAGCCTCTTCGCGGTCGGCGAACACCGGCGGAACGAACAGACTGCGTCCGTCGGTCTCGATCATGGGACGGCCGTCGCCCGGCCGCCACAGTACACCTTCGAGGGGATAAGGCTGACCGAACCAGGCAGCCAGCAGCAACTGGAACAGCCTGCCGTGGGGGAGCGTGCGGTAGCCGGGCACCGACTCCATCAACACGCTCAGACTTTCGTCGCTTTCCAGGCGGAAGTAGGCCTCGCCCCGCGACCGACCCGCCTGCAGGATATCGGCGCCGCGGCGGGCCCAGCCGGTCACACCGGCACCGCCCACCACGTCGCGCACCCGCAGGGCACCGTCCAGATACATACGCAGCGGCAGGCGACGTTCGTGGTATAGCGTCTCGGCCGGCTGCATGACTTCCTGCAGGCCGGCGGCGCTACCACTGCCGCCCAGCGCGGTGAACGGCAGGGCAAAGTAGGCGACGCCGCTTTCCAGGTCACGCTCGCACCACTGCGCACCCAGGCGATACCATTCCCGCTCACCGCCCTCTCCCCATGCCCGGCACACGTCACCCACCTGCGCCATGAAACCTTCCACCGCTTTGAAGGAACCCACCCAGCGGGTAAACTCCAGCGCCTGCTCGACCCAGGGATACAGGCTGCCGCAACCCTGCACGGCCGCCGGCGTGTTGTGCAGGAAGGCCTTGCCCGCCTCCCGGTCGTGAAAGAAGATCGTACGCACCGCCTCCAGCCAATCACGCACTGCCGCCGGGCCCAGCTGTTCCACGGCGGGTCTTGCCGCCTGGGCGTCCCGGTGGGCAACGAAGCTGACGGCCTCCAGATGCTGGAGGATCTCTTCGATTTCGACCAGGGTCTCGGCTTCGGTCATCGGATCCGGAATCGTGAAGGTGGCGCGCGGGCTCAGTCGGCCGCAGCGCGGGAACCCAGATGTGCGGCGATGATCTCCATGAGAGCCTCCACCAGCTCCGGATCGTCAGTGACCGGATCGACCATGGCCGCGCGGCAGGCCTGCACGGGATCCAGCCCGGCACTGATGAGCTGGCCGGCATAGACCAGGGCGCGGGTGGACGTGGCTTCCTCCAGGCCATGATCCTTCAGGGTGCGGGCCCGGCGGCCGGCCGCCACTAGACGTTCCAGCACATCGGCGTCCATCGCGCCTGCCTCCTTGGCGACGATCTGACGCTCGATCTCCTCGGACGGATAATCGAAGGTCATGGCCACGAAGCGCTGCTTGGTGGAAGGCTTGAGATCCTTGAGCACCGTCTGATACCCCGGGTTGTAGGAGATCACCAGCATGAAATCCTCATGGGCGTCGATGACCTGACTTTTCTTGTCCAGCGGCAGCTGACGGCGATGATCGGTGAGCGGATGGATCACGACGGTGGTATCGGTGCGCGCTTCCACGATTTCATCCAGGTAGCAGATCGCCCCCTCCTTCACTGCACGGGTGAGCGGACCGTCCTGCCATACAGTCTGCTCGCCCTCCAGCAGAAAGCGGCCCACCAGGTCCGAGGACGTGAGGTCCTCATGGCAGGACACCGTCACCAGCGGCCGGGCCAGGGTATGGGCTGCATATTCCAGAAAGCGGGTCTTGCCGCAGCCGGTCGGGCCCTTGAGCATCACCGGCAGACGCTTGCTGTAGGCGGCACGGAACACCTCCTCCTCGTTGCCCTGGGGCAGGTAGAACGGGGCGTCGCCGTCGGCCGGCGCCTGAATCACATCCCGTTCCACGCCGCGGATGCGGTCAAGCAGCTTCTTCATCGGAGACCTCTCGTGCAATCGTTGCCGTCACAGCCGACTGCGGCTGCGAACGGGGCCGGACCAGGGCCCGGTCTAGGAGTGTAGATTTTCCTGCTCGCTGCGCGAGCGCAGGTAGAGGTAGACATGCCGCGCGGTGCGCACAGCCATACGCTCCGGCGACTTCGGCAGGGCGTCGGCACGGTCCAGGTCCAGGCAATTGCGGTAGTAGACCAGTTCCCGCAGATTGTCTCGCACCGCGTTCAAACTGGGGTCGCCTTTCACGAAGGCCTTGAACACCTCCAGCAGATCGTCGCTCACCGGCATGGGTTTGCCGTGATGCTCGGCGTACGCTGTCAGCAGCCGACGCGTGAGCGCCATTGTGCGGTCCACTGTCTCGGATACGGCCAGCTCGCCTTGTTCCTGCAGTGCCTGCTCGAGGTCTTCGATGGCCTGGTCGACAGCTTCGAATTCAGCCGTCAGTCTGTCGTTGGAATCACTCATGAAAACCCGCACCAAGCGCTTCAGTTGGATGTGGACTGTGCTAAAATATTATACTTTACTAATATGCTCAGGTATAGGACACAGCGATCCTCGGGAGATCCCATGCAAAAGCTGGTTAAACTCATCAAGGTCAACAACCTTCAATACAACGCCAACCGGGACCCGAACTTCTATCGCCGCACGCCCAACGAAGAATTCCGCGTGCAGGCACTGCTCGGGGGCAGTGGCAGCGCTCAAGCGCGCTTCGAAGTCGAAGGCAAGGTGTTGTGCGAACAGAGCGTATCCCTGCCCGGTACATTCGAGTGCCGATTCCAGTTCGATACCGCCGGCGTGCGCGTGGGGACCCTGCAGGTGGAAAGCGGCAGCGAGCAATTCCGGCAGGAGATCCGTATCGATGTCATGGAGCATGCCTGGGTAGGCTGAACGTCGGCGGGCAGCATGCCCTCTGATCAGCGGGCGGTCTCCCGGACCGCCCGTCTTTCCTGAACCGCGTCGGCGCTCAGGAGCCACCCCAGCCGTACTGGTCGAGGAACTGGGTCAGCTTGTCGGGTATTTCGGCACGACTGAAGAACCGATCCGCCCGCGCCAGTCGCATCTCGTCCTGCAAGTCCTCTTCTCCGCCAAAGCAGAACACCGCCAGGTTGATCTGATACTGGCTACGGACCACCCGGATCACATCCAGGGGGTCGAAGGCGTCGACCTCGTCCAGGTCGAGCAGCAGAAAACGGTAAAGCAGCAAATCGTGCCAATCGCCGAGTTCGTCGACGTCGGTGGCCACCACCATCTCCCAACCGGCGGGGACCTTTCGTTGCAGGCGCTGCACCATATCAGTATCGGCGGTCATCAATACAAACCGCCGCTGCAGACGACGTTCGATAGTCGGCTCACTCATCCCATCCACTCCTCGCCGGCCGCGCCAACCGCTCGATAAAGCCCGCCCACTCGGCGGCCTCGGCCGAGCCTGCACGCCCGGCAAGAATCGGCTTCAGAATCTCCGCATTCGGCAGTTGGCCCACCAGCGGTTCCGCCAACTGCGCGTGGGACAGTGCGATACGGCCGATCCTGCCGTGGCGCAACACCAAGCGTGCCCAACCGATCGCGCCACTGCCCTCCAGCAGGAAGCAGTGGTGGTTCAACTTGACGCCGCCCGGCACAAACGGCTGACGCGGCCCGTCCGACACATCCTCGACGTCAGTGATCGCTGCGGCGCTCGCTTCGTGTTCCGAATCGGTCATGGTGTCGGGACGCAGCCTCCAGCCGAACTCCGCTTCCACGTGGCGCTGGAAGCAGCGGGCCAGACCTTCGGCCGGCGGTGACGACGCATGGTCCGACCACGCCGTCATGGCGTTGTCCAGCTCCTCTTCCAGCCAGCGCCGATACCCCGCCGACGGACAACGCAGCAGCGCGGCAAAACGCTTGGCCGGGAAGGACAGCAGAAAGCTGGCGCCCAGCACATTCGCGCGGTTGATGGTGGCTGCGCCACTGCCGAGGATCTTGCGCCCATCGAGCCACAGGTCGCCCCGGCCAACCGTCTCTACACCAAGACCATAGCTGCGGTACGTCGCGCGCGCGGGCGCCAGCGCGCGCGCAAAGAGTCGAGAGCGGTCACCGAACCGGCACCCTGCCGGCAAGACAAAAAAAAACACCACTGATCGTCGTCGACCCAGACCGTACCGCCTCCAAGCGGGCGCCGAACAATGTCGATGCCTGCGCGCCGGCAGGCGCCGAGATCCAGTTCCGCGTCGGCTCCCTGGCTCGCTCCGAGACAGACATGGGGCCTGCGGGCGCGCGCCCAGATTGCCAGTGGCGCGGCGTCGACGCCCTGAGCTTCGGCCACACCTTGAACGGTGGCATGCAGGTGCAGCGGATCGACGGTGCCCAGATCCAGCCAGCGCGCACGGACGTCTGTCACGGTCAACCGTCGTCCTGTTCGTCGTCCGGCTCGGGCCGGTAGAAGTAGTCAAAATAGAAGTCGCGCCGACCGAGGTTCTCGTAGGCGGCGGCACGCTCGTGCACTCCCTGCTCTATGATGCTGGCCAGGGCCTCGCCCTGTTGACCGTCCACGATATGGATGCCGCCAATCAACTCTTCATCGGTGGTGGGCAGGAATCGTCCCGCGAGAGGATCGGGATAGTCCACGAACACCAGGTAGGAACTGCACTCGGCGTCCATGGGATCGAGGGGTTGCATGACCACCTTTCCCAACCACGCAAGACGGGACACCTCGTTGAACTGGGGGATGTTGAACTTCTGGCCTTTCTTGTACTTGTTGAGCTCGTTCTTGATGGTACCGAGATCGGTCACCTTGATGGATTTGGTTGCCATGATCGTCACCGTTGACCCGCGGGTCCGACCAATTCTCGGGGATGGGTACGCAAAATAAAACCCCCGCCGAAGCGGGGGTTCGAAACCGACAACTTTACAACCGGAACCCCAATCAGAAGTCGCTGGGTTGCCCACCCACGGCGATGGTGAGCGCTTTGCCGATGGCTGCGGGGCTGGACATCAGCTTGAAGAAGCTGTGCTCGCCCATCATGCTCAGGTCGGGGAAATTCACCGCCATCCGGAAGCGCATGTGCAGTGCGACCACCTTGTTGCCGAGCACCATCACTTCATAGGGCAGATAGGCGGTCTCCTTCAGCGGCTGGAAATCCACGATATGCATCTGCCAGGCATCGTCCATGTGCTCGTCGCCGTTGGGCGGCGCCTTCATGGACACGCCGATCACCGTCTCCTGCTTGCCCGGGATATCGATGCGATACAGGGGGCGCACGCCGACCTTGTTGGTCTTCAGGTGCTGTTCGACCGCCTTCACCGCGGCATCGTAGCTGCTGTACTTCGCCAGGTGGTAGGGATCGTCGAAGTACTCCATGCCGAACGTGTAATGGTAGTCGCGCAGATCGCTGGCCGTGAGACCACGCTCGGAACCGAACGTCTTCTCGCGACCCAGGGCCTTGGCCAGCTCATCGGACACGCTGGACAGATCGTTCTTCAGGCGGTAGGCATTGGCCATGTACACCGGGTTGGTGTAGGACACCTGGATGTCGTTGCCGACCTTGGTGACCGAGGCCCGCTGGGGCGCCGCGAAGCCGCCCATGTCCGACATGGCGGCCACCTTCTTCAACTCGTCATTGGTGAAGATGATGATGTCCGCGCCGTCATAGGGGGCGTAGTTGCCGACGATATCGAAGCCGGCCTTGGTCAACGCGGCCTTGACGTCATCGATCTTGGCCTGCATGTCGCCGGGCCCGTTGGAAGCCAGCACGTAAGGCTTGAGCCGATCGGCCGCCTGCGCACCTTGGGCCAGTGACAACAGTGCCACGGCACCGACCAACAGTCCCGCAAATTTCTTAAGAATTTGTCTGATCATTGTTGACTCCACTCCTCCGATTCAGGTGGGTACACTTCGCCGGCCAGTTTAATGTAATTCGCACGGCCGTACGACTGATGATTTACCGCTGACAAAACGCAAGAGGGACCATGTCGCCATGGTCCCTCTTGCGTCAGACTATCGACTCATCCGGCGTTAAGCCGGTATGGGCCATGTTGGCCCGCCTCAGAACTTCCAGGCATAGCTCACGTCCAGGGAGTCCTGGTGCATGCCGATCTTGGTGTCATAGTACATGCCGCCAGCCGCCGGGTAGCGGTGGCTCTGGTCCTTCTGGAAGGCGTGCATATAGGCCACGGTGAGTTCGTTGTTGTGACTCGGGCTGTAAGTGAAGCCGAACGTCAGATGCGTCTCCACAACGCCCGGGGCCAGGATGTTGAAGAAATTCTGATCCTGCGGGATCGGGCTCTTGCCGTAGTTCAGACCGCCCCGGAAGGTCCACTGGCTGTTGTACGCGTAGTTGACGCCCAGTTTGTACACCGTCTGATCCTGCCAGCCGAAGCCGAAGCCGCCGTCCTTACCCAGCAGGCGCGCTGGATAGTTGCCGGCAATGCCACCCGCGGCGAAGGCGGAGAAGAATTCCGACGGTGTCGGGCCGGTGTTGGCAATGGCCTTCACGCCAGAGTACAGAATGCGTTCGATATCGAAAGCCACCGTCGTCTTGGGGTCGGCCTTGAACGCCAGTCCCACGGCAAAGTTGGCGGGAATATCGAATTCACCCTGCTGGGCGAACAGGCCCTTGTACTTGCTGAATTTCTGCATGTACGTCTTGGTGGCGGCCGTGGCGCCCAGACTCAGGCGGTTGTTGATCTTGCCGAGCCAGCCCACCCTCAACCCCCAACCCCAGGCGCTGTCATTACCCCGGTTGGTGAGGTTGGTCGCATCGGACGAAAAGCCAAAGGCGGCAAAATCGCCGAGGCCGTAGGCGCGGAACTGCTGATAGCCCACAATCAAGGAGGCGCCGATACTGTTGTTCTGGTCGACCTTGAATGACACTGTCGGCAGAATCAGCATCTGCGCAAGATTCACGCCCAGGGTGCTCGTGTTGGGAATCTGGCCAGCAGACCCCGTCCCGCTGAAGAAGGCGCGATCGTAAATATTGCTGTTGTAGCGGGTGTTCATACCGCCTGCACCGACCACTGAAACGCCCAGCGCCATGTTGCCCATCTGGGTGACGTAGCCGCCGTTGGGAACCACGAAGTAGTTGGAGTCGCTGGTGACTTTTACATCGGCGCCGCCCAGTCCGGCGGGGAACGGCGGGCTCGGCTGGGCGCTGAGCGCCGGCCCGATGCCCGTGCTATCGAATTCACCGTAACGCCTGGGGCTGAACAGTTCGAGACCGAAGTCCGACCGGTTGCCGACCCATGACATGCCGGCCGGGTTGGTCGCGGCGGCCACGGCGTCCTGAGGAAAGGCCACGCCCGCACCACCCATACCGCGAGCCTTGGCGCCATAGCCCATCATGAAATAGCCGTTGGTCGCATAGGCTGCTGGTGCAGCGATGGCCGCGGCGACGGCGAGCGCAGCCGCGGAATGCTTGATGATTCGTTTCATACTCCAAAGCCTCCTGGTGTTGGGTGCAATAAGGGCGCCGAATACAAGTTGTCGTTTTTTAGCGACATTTCGCCCCAAGGGTGCGCCGGAAAGAGTGTCAACCACTCGATCGTTTGTCAACTAATTGGCATAACCGCCGTTATTAACTACTGAAAGCCAAACACAGCAAATATCGTGCCGAATCTTCCATGATGCCTTGACGTTGTACTATCGCAACGCCAGGACGCCCGTACCTGACAGATCGATCACGACTATGGTTCAATTTGGCGGCCGATTTTCCATTTCCCTTATTCGAAGAGCCCAAGGAGCGAGTGATGCGCCCAGTTGCAGCCGTTCGTCAGCTAACCGCCACCCTATTGTTGGCAGGGATATGCACGGATGTTTTTGGCGCTGGATTCGCCATTCAGGAGCAGAGCGCCAGCAGTCTCGGCAACGCCTTTGCCGGCGGCGCCGCCATCGCCCAGGATGCCACCACGACGTTCTTCAACCCGGCGGGGCTCACTCGCCTGCCCGCCAACCAGCTTGTGGCCGGTGTGCATTTCATCCGTCCGCAATTGAAGTTCAGCAACAACGGTACGGTGAACCTGCTGGGCCAGCCCGTGGTCTCCGGCAGCAGTGGCGGCGATGCCGGCTCAACGATCCCCGTGCCCGACTTCTACTACGCCCACCGCCTTGACGGCCATACCGTGGTCGCCATTGCCGTCAATGCACCCTTCGGCCTGAAGACCGAATACGACGCGGGATGGGTGGGGCGCTACCAGGCCATCAAGTCGGAGTTGCGTACGGTGAACATCAACCCCAGCATCGGGTATCAGGTGGACCACCACCTGTCCATCGGAGCCGGCATAGACGCCCAATACATCAAAGCCGATCTCACCCAGGCGGTGGACTACGGCGGCGCCTGCGTGGCCCAGTTGATCCAGGCGGGGCAGAGCCCGGGCGCGGCGGGCGCCACCTGCGCATCGTTTGGCTTGGTTCCCCAGCACAGCGACGGCACCGCTTCCATCAGCGGCAACGACTGGAGTTACGGATTCAATGTCGGCCTGCTGTATGAACTGGACGCCGCCACCCGCTTCGGCGTGGCCTATCGCTCCAAGGTCGGGCACACCGTGACAGGCAGTGCCAGTTTCACCAACGCGCCGGCGATTTTCACAGCCAAGGGCGTGTTCGTGCCCACCGCGGTGCATGCCGGGATTACCCTGCCGGATATCCTGTCGGTGAGTGCCTATCACGACCTCGACTCCAGATGGGCCCTGATGGGCGACGTCACCTGGACCCACTGGAGCCGCTTTCAGCAGCTGCGGGTCGACTACGCCTCCAGCCAGAGCCCGAGCATCACCGATGAAAACTGGAAGAACACGCTGCGCTACTCGCTGGGCGCCAACTACCGTTACAACAGCCGGTGGCTGCTGCGCGGCGGTATCGCGTACGACCAAACTCCAATACCCGATGCCCAACACCGCACGCCGCGCATACCCGGCAACAACCGCACGTGGCTGGCCCTGGGCTTTCGCTATCAGGCAAGTCCCGCACTGGCCCTGGATGCGGGCTATGCCCATCTATTCATCAGCAGTACGGCTATCGACCACCAGGATATCCATGCCGGACAACCGGGTGGCGGTGGTACGGTGGTCGGAAGCTACGATTCGAGCGTGGACATAGTCAGCGCCCAGGCCACCTGGAGCTTCTGACCAGGCCATTGAAACAAAAAGGCCCCGGCGCATTCCCGCCGGGGCCCTTGGAGCACGTCCGTCGAATTGCAGCCGCTATTCGACGTCGTCCAGATCCATGGTCCCGACCTCCTCGCCGGCCAGTTGGCGACGCACGAAGCTCACGTCCTTGTCGTTCAAGGCAAACGGGAAAGACAGAATGTCGGTGGGACTGGAATCGCCGTAGGGACGATTGCAGGCCGACACTTCTTCGTCGTCCTTGCCGGGGCAACCGGAGGTCTGGAACGGTTTGCCGGACGCGATCAAAGCTTCCAACTCCTGCCGATCCAGACCGTAGTCCACCACCTGGCCGGCGGCGTTGAATTTCATGTCGTCGATGCGACCGCCGGCGTAGTCGATGATGAACCGGGCCAACTGTACGCGGCGCCACTGGTCGCGGGACACAGGATCCCAGTCTTCCATCATGGATCCCTGTTCCGGGAAGAAGGCGAACATGTGGTTGTGCCCTCCCATGTCCCGAATGCGCTGGGCGACATCCAGGATTTCCTGCTCGGTCTCGCCCATGCCGCAGATCAGATGGGCACCGAACTTCTCGGGCCCGAAAATTTCCGCGGCCCATTCGATGGCCTGCCAGTACTTCTTCCAGGTATGCGGACTGTCCACCGTCTTGCCGCGGGTGCGCTCGAAGATTTCGGGGGTCACCGCGTCCAGAGCCACCGTGAAGATGTCGGCACCCTCGTCACGCAGGGTCACCAGGTCCTCGTACTTCATAGTGGTCGGGTTGGATAGAATGGATACCGGCACATGGGGCGCCGCAGCCACCCACTTGCGCAGCAGCACCAGCGTATCGTGGTCCGAATTCGGGTGAGTGATCATGGAAATGCACATGCGCTGGAACTGGCCCTTGTCCGCACCCTGCTTCACCCGCTCGATGACTTCGTCGTAACGGGCGGTGGGCCAGTCGACACGGATGAAATTGCGGTCGGCATAATCCCGCGATTCCTCGCGGTGCCTGGCGAGCCCGCAATAACTGCAGTTCGCCCTGCAACCCTCCGGATAGGTGACCAGCAGATTGAGGCAATGGGTACACGCCGTGCGATGCATTGTCCCCGGCACCAAACCGAGGGTGATGGCCGCCGCCGTGGACATCTGTACGTATTCCGGCGAACGCATGTCAGGCGTCTGGATATGGTAGTTGGGCCGATAGAACTGGAGCGGCGCGACCACCTGTTCTGCAGGAGCACTCATGGAACCTTCCTCCATCGTTTTACCCGGACTGTGCGCGAATTCCCGCCTTCGCGACACTCCGACAGCTTCACCAGTGTATCAACGGCACATGACCCTAGAACACGGAGCCTGCCCCAAAGCTTTTGTTCGAGATGCGCCGCTAGGCGGCAAAATACTCGTCGAATGCAATCCACCCACGTCGTTGTACGGCGTCTTCCCCGGCTCTCGCCGTACGCCAGAACTGCGCGAGGTAGCGGCGTCGCTCCACGGCACGCGCGATGGTCACCTCGTACTGATCCCGTACGTCTTCTTCGAAATCGTCCAGGGCACCCGCATCGCCCCCGAGGCGCTCGGCCGCGGCCTGCCCCGCCCGCTCGCCGGAAACCACCGCTGCGGAGATGCCGGCGCCGGTGATAGGATGGGTCAGACCGGCAGCGTCGCCCACGAACAGGGTGCGGTCTACCGCCAGCCGATCGCGCAGCCCGCCCACCGGAATCGCGCCTCCGGTACGATACAGCACGTTCGCTTCCACCAGGCCGTCCCGCACGAGCTGGGCGTGCAGCCGTTCCAGGGGCACCTTCAGGTTGTCCTCAAAGCGCTTGTCGGCGCCGAGTCCGACATTGGCCACCTGGCCTTTGGGGAACAGCCAGCCGTAGCCGCCCGGAAATTCATCGGACAACCAGATGTCGGTATCCGAATAGGGCACTTTGAGCGCGGCCGTATGCTGGCGCGTGTAAACCACCTCCAGGGCGGGCAGCCCCATGGCCGCAGCCACCGGCGAATGGGGGCCGTCGGCAGCAATGAGGTACCGGTAGCGCACCCTCGACTCCCGACCCTCGGCCTTGCGTCGGATAACGGCTGTCCGCAGGGACGGCTCGAGTCCGACAAGCCGACTGCCCGTCCACAGTTCGGCACCGGCCTCGGCAGCGCGTCGGGCGATGGCCTGATCGAAGCGCGCCCGGTCGATCATGATCCCCGGAAAATCCGTAGTGACCACGGCACCGGAGGGCAGGACACTCTTCATTCCGCTGATGCCCTGCACCCTGACACCCTCGTGCTGCGCGTAGCCCCCCATGGGACTGGGAATGAACTCGGCGCATTGCACGGGCTCGCCCACACGTTCGTTGCGTTCCACAGCCAGCACCCGGGCTCCGCCGGCGGCCGCTTTCCAGGCTGCACTGCCACCGCCGGGGCCCAGCCCGATGACCAGAACATCCACTTCCTGTACGTTGCTGTCCGGCATGATTACGGCTTAACTGACCCCGGCAATGATACCCGGCTCGCTTTGGCTCAGAGCGTCTTCGATGACCGCAACGAAGTCGTCACGCGTAACCATGAGCATCTCCACCGGATAGGCTTCGAAGAAACGCTGCACGTTTTCCCGCAGTGCATCCACCGGCGTATCGCGCAGCGCCGCTTCCAGGTCGGGCACCATGCGCCGCGGGTTGACGAAGAAATCCCCGGTTATCCACAGCTGCCTGATTCGGCCCCTGGGCTGGTCCACTGCAACATGGGCCCGCATCAATCCACCCGGACCGCGGTGCAGGCCGGCCCGCAGCGGCGCATCACAATCCGGCAGATTGTGCTGGAAAACCCATTCGTCCGTATCGATCTCCGCAAGCGCGCCGCGGTACAGGGTCTGCTCGACGCCGCTCAAATCCCTGGTCTCGTCGAACTCCACCCCGAATGCATCGGCGAATGCACCGGTCATCTGCTTTTGCACATCGGACAGCGCAGGCGCGGCACCCAGCAGTTCCGCCAGGTTGGCCACCCGTTCGCGGGCTGATGCGATTGCCTTGTCGGAGAGCTTCTCAGCGGGGATCTTCAGCACCCGCAGCATCTTCTCCACATCGAACTCCACCAGCAGCGTGCCCTGGAACAGAATGGAGTCGCCGTCGAAGGCGCCGCCGGTACCGGAGATCTTGCGCCCATCCACTTCGATGTCGTTGCGCGGCCGGAAACGGGCATCCACCCCCAGCCGGCGAATGCCGTCGGCGGCCGCCTCGCAGATACGCCGGGAGATCTCGGTCATGTCCGCCGTGCCCAGAAAGCGTTTGTCCAGGTATAGTTCCCAGCCGATCTGGGTCTGATCGAAATACAGGGCTCCGCCGCCCGTTATCCGCCGCTGCACGGCGATCCCCTGCTCACGGCAGTAGTCCAGGCGCAGTTCCTGCTCCACGTTCTGATGGAATCCGAGCAACGCCGACGGTTCGAAACGCAGAAAACGCAGGGTATGCGGGATCGCACCCTGCTCGTGGGCTTCGAGCATGGCACGGTTGAGCGCCATGTTCTCCGCCGCGCGTCGCAGCCCGGTATCGATCACCCGCCAACGAAGGGGATCCCGCCCGCTCATGCGCTGCAGCAGCCTCCGCTGGATCGATTGTCCGCGTCGACCACCCGAATGCCGCCCAGAGTCCCGGTCGCCTTGGCCGGTGTCCGCACACCGCGGACAGCGCGTTCGTGTTCCAGCACAGCTTCCAGGTCGAGTTCGATCCCGGTTGCGTTTTCGACGGCCATCACTTCGTCGCCTACCGCAATGGAACAGCAGGCCGGCGTGACCTGCACCCGCCTTTCCAGGCGTGCAGCCAACTCAACCAGGCCGTCCGACGGGTGGGCGATGCCATTCAGGCCCGCCATCACCGCATAGGTATCGATCTGCATCTTGGCCATACCCGGCGGCCGGGCGCATCCCAGCAGCAGCGGCGTTTCCGGCAGCGCGTGCCGGGTGTCCATGAAGAACCGGCCCACCGCGCTGCTGTCCGGGGTCACGAACGGACGATGCGCGGGCGCGTAAAACGGCATGACCACCACCAGTACGACCGCATCCGGGAGATGGCGCTGGAGCATCTCCAACGCATTCCATTCTCCAAGCAGGTGACCATAGTGCAGACCCACGACGACATGGGGCACGACCTTCATGTCGGTCGCCACCAACGCCTCCAGAGTGGCTTCAAAATCATCCACGGTACGCTTGAGGTGGTAGACCTGGGTGATGGTCTCCTGGGAACCGATCACGTCCATCATGGCCGCATCGATCCCCGCCTGGGCCATGCACTGGGCGGTGTCCTCGTCCATGAGCGCCGTGTGGCTGGCGATCTTGAACTGCGGAAACTCGTCCTTGATCCGCCGGATCGTCGACCAGTAGGGCCCATACTCCACCTGATTGCGATGGTTGGACCCGCCGGTCAGCAGCATGCCTTGTCCGCCGTCCGCAACGATTTCGTTCACCACCCGCCACAGGTCTTCCGGCGTGCGCGCGGGGATCATGGGCTCCAGGATCTTGGCCTTGCAGTGGTCACATTGCAGCTTGCAGTCGCCGCCAGTAATGGAAACGGCCGGCCAGGCGCTTTTCCCGCAGGATGACAACTCGCTGGTGCTGAAACTCTTGAAAGTGGGGGTGTAGAAATTGATGCGCAGGTCTTGTCGGGAGGGCAGCGCGGGCCAGCGCGCCTGCATGTCCCCTATCAAACCGCGATCCAGTGTGACGTCTTCCAACGCCTCCACCCGCTGGACGATTTCATACCAGTCGGTCATAGGGATACCTCGGATAGGCGGAGCGACAGAACGCCCGAGCGCTCCGTTGAACACCCTCGATGCGGTCAACGACACCTCCGAAACGCCTTACCCTCGGAGTATAGGCAACCGGGACCATCGAGAGGACGGTCCTGCACCCGCAACGAAACATCGCGCATGCCGGACGAGACCAAAGCGTGAGAGGGGCCGCCCTTCGACCGCCCCTCTCACGGATACAACCGCTGCAGGCTTCAGCAACCGCCGAAACCCTCAGCCTCCATCTTGGCTTCCAGTGCCGACAGCGCATCGGCACCCGTCTTCAGTTCCCCGGATTCGCCGTTCCAGTCCGCGGCCTTGATCTTGACCAACCAGCCTTCGCCATAAGGGTCTTCATTGATCAGACCCGGCTTGGCGGCAACTGCCTCGTTGCTCGCGACTACCTCGCCAGCCACCGGCGTCTTGGCGGGACCGACCCATTTGCCGGACTCGACCGTGGCGCACGACTTGTCCTTCTTGACGTCCTTGCCGACCTTCTTCGGTGTATAGGAAACGATGGTGCCGGCGAGGGAGCAGGCATAGGAAGTCAAACCGATGGTGACCGTGCCGTCACTCTCCGGACGCGCCCAGACGTTGTTATCGACGTTGTAATACAGGTCTTCAGGTATGTTGCACCCACGTACGGCACCCATTTCTTGCCTCCTTAACGGACTGGTACTTACTACGTATCGAGCCGTGTGCCGCCTCAGCGTTCAGGTTGACCCGGCGTAACAGAAATTTCAGAAGGACAAGACCTTGTCACAGGTCATGATCAAATCCGCGAGCGCGCTCGCTCGTGAGACATGATCCACTTCAGGGATAAGGTCCGCCTGACCGTCGATTCTATACCCCGGCAAGGCGGGCTGGCAAACGTGCAGAACAGCCCCAGCGCGCTTGGCATCTCGAATGAAGTCAATGATTTTCTTACCACCTTCCATCGCCGTCAAATTATCCGCTACGCCCTTCTCCATCAGGCGCACCCCTTCCATAGTGAAGAACATATTCACTTCCGCGTCCATAGAGGCCAGCAGCGATGCCAGATAAAACGGGGTTGCACAGCGATGGGGCGTACTCGGGCCGGCCGTCACGATCATGACGACCGAAGCGTCCTCGTTGTCGAGGTAATGATCGGGATCCATAGGCGCGCCTACTTGATGTTGCGTGTGCAGTGAATGTCTTCACGCACCGCTCGCTCGCAATACCCTTCGTGGGCGGCATCGCCAGTCAAAAACTTGGCGAGCGCTTCGTCCGGACTGGCGGTGGGGGAGACCCGTGCAACCCAGGCATTGTAAGGATCGCTGTTCAGAAGCGTCGGCGTCTCGAGGACATCCGGGTTGCCCTCCTCGATGACGCAGTCGAAGAAATTCGGGATCGGGCCCGCCCACTTGCCACTCTCAATGGTCGCCACCGGCTTGCCCGGAGGCCTGCGAGTCCCGGGGCGGCGCACCCGCACATGGATGATCTTGCCGGCGATCGTCTGCGAGATGTCCGTCATGCCCACGGTCAGGCTCCCGTCCCCCTCTCGGCGCACCCAGATCTGGAACTCGTCGTCATAGAAGAGTTCCGGATGGAACTCGCAACCGTTGCATTCCATAGAAGCGAACGTTCGTCAGCCGTCAGACACGCAACCGGCGCCTCCACGGCGCGGGGGAAAGACCACGCGCCGCCGCGGATCGCCTTGGCACCCCGCGGCGGCGAGACGTCTCGTCTAGATGATGCCCTTGTCCTTGAGAACGCCAATGGAGTCGCTGACGTTCTCGTGCACACCCAGCTTACGCGCGGAAAGACCCATGGCCAGCCCGAGCAACTGAGTGAAGTAGATGACCCGTACATTGGTCTTGATACCGAACTCCTTTTCCGCGCGGACCTGGTGCATCTCCAGGCCAGAATGGCAGGTAGGACATTCGGTCGCAATGACTTCGGCTCCGGAATCCTCGGCCGCCTGGAGAAGGTTGAGCACCAACTGGGTCGAGGTGTCCGCGTCCGACAGGGTGTGAGCCCCGCCGCAGCATGCGGTCTTAAGCGGATAGTCCACGTTGACAGCGCCCGCCGCGGCCAGCAGATCATCCATGAAATGCGGCTTGTAGCTGGACTCCGAGCCCGGGCCCTGGTCCTTTTCGGGGAAAATCTGGCGCGGCCGCGTGTACATGCAGCCATAGTAATTGGCGATCCTCAGCCCATTCAGGCTCTTCTTGAGCTTCTGTTTGATGCCTTCAGGACCCAACTCCTCCATCAGCCATTCAAGGAGGTGCAAAGTCCGGACGTCGCCCTTGTAGACCGGATCATCCGACTTGCGGGCCAGGTCCTGGACGGTTTCCATGGCCTTCTCGGAAGTGGCCGTCTCGAACTCGGCCTTCTTCAGGTTGTGGTAGCAGCCGTTGCACGGCGCCATCACCGCATCCAGCCCCATCTGCTCGCTGGCGATCGCCAGGTTGCGCGCCGACAGATAGGTCTGCAGCATGGGATGGACGTTCTTCACCTCCATCGCCCCGCAACAGTTGTAGTCCCGCAGGTTCTCCATCTCGAGGCCAAGCGCCTTGACCAGGACCCGAGTCGACTTGTCGTACGGGCCGCCGGAACCTTCCAGGGCACACCCGGGATAATATGCGACCTTAGCCATGACTGGCCTCCTTCTGTTCGCGGACGTATGCGCGCAGCACTTCGCCGGTCTTGCCCCAGCTCTTGGTCTTGGGCGTGAAGACAAAGTTCAGACCCATCTTCATCAGCTGCGAAATAGGCAGGTGCTTGGCCATACGCTGGCCGAAGGCCACCAGCCAATCCTGCATCAAAGGCTGATTGGTCTTCTTGAAAAAGTGCATCATCACATGAGCGTCTTCAATGCGCCCGGTTTCATACACCTGCTCCGCGAACTCCTCATCGAAGATCGTCGAGGGCTTCTTCTCCGTGATGCCTTCCTCTTCCATCCAGTGGGACAAGGCCTTCATCACGCCTTCTGGGCGCACGTCCTTCGGACAGATGTTCGTGCATTTGTTGCAGGATACACACTGCCAGATGATTTCCTTGTCCTTGAGAATCTCGTCTTTCAGACCCAGTCGCGTCAGGTAGATCCAATAACGCGGGTTGAACTGCACGTTCTGTGCGTACATGGTGCAGGAATTGGTGCAGGATCCGCACTGCCAGCAACGATGCACATTCTCGCCGCCCGCGAAATTCTGGATCGTCTTTTCGAAATCGTCGTCGTAGTCGGTAAGCGTGCGCGGGGTGATCATCGTGTTCCAGTGACCCGATACATCGACGCCGTCCACGACCAGCGAGTCATGGGTCAGGATGCGGTCCGGATCGATCAGCGACTTCTCGTGAATTGCCATCGTCGTCTCCGTTCATGGCGCCAGCCAGGGACATGGGCATCGGCGCCAGCGCGCCCGCTTGCCATCCCCCAGAGCCAAACCGCCTCTATTCAGCTTCAGCTTTCAAACGCGACTGCCCGCTCCGACGCGCGGGATCGATTCCCAACATCTTCGTAACCAGTTCCAGCGGGTCGTCCTTGGCGCCGAAGTCCGCCGCCAGCATGCTCATTCCGCTGGACATGGCCCGCAGGTAATCCGAATACGCCTGCGCCAGCAGCAAATCGACCATGTACACGACGTCACGGTAGAAACCCTGGCTGGCAAGCTGCTCGGCCAACGCGGAGCGCGCACCTTCGAAGGTTTCCGGCCGGTCATCCAGGGGAATGTCCCTCAGGGTATCGTTCGCCTTGAGGAATTCCCGCAGCGAGCCGCTTTCCGTGTTCGGGTCCCATACCCAGCGGGTCATCAGCGGGTATTGCTCCGGGGCGCGAAAATGGAGCATTTCAGCGCCTACGTCCCAGGCAGCACGCCTGACCTTGGCGCCACCAGCGGCGAAGTGCCCGGCGAAGGCGTTCATACGGTCGAGCAACGGTACAGAGCCGTAGAGCAGCTCGCGCGCAGCGCCAGTCAGCCCCTGGAGGTCCATCTCCCGCACAACCGGCGGCAGGCGCCGACGAGCCGTAAACACCGTCTCGAGTATCGCCCCGAATCCTTCACTGGACATTTCCGCCAGTGCGCCCGGTTCCAGTGCCCGCGCAAACAGCTCGTGCTTCGCGCGCAGAGCGCCGACGAACTCGTCCGGCCCGCCTCGCTCCGCCATTTGTTCGACGAGCGCCCCGAGCTTCGCCGCGCAGATCTCCGGATCCAGGCCGATCTTCAGCTCAGCCGGTTGTATCCGGTCCCGGAGATCCGCCTTCTTCGGGTCAGCTTGCTTTCCGAACCACAGCATTCAGATCAGCAATAGCGCGCATGGCGGCCGCACTGCCCTGCGAAATGGAATCGTCGATGGTTTCAGGTCCGTAGGCAGAGCCACAGGAATAGATACCCCGACGAGTCGTACCACAGGTATTGGTGTAGTGTTCGGCTCGTTCGATGAAGCCGTGCTTCTCGAGGCCCACCCCAAAGACCTTTGAGATCTCTGGGTTTTCCTCGTTCGGATCCATGCCGATGGCGTGAACCACGATGTCGAAGGGAATCACGATAGGACGCTTGACCAGGGTGTCCTCACCCTTGACCAGCAGACGGCCGTCCCCGGACGCCGTGACTTCGGCGATACGAGCCTTGACGTACTTGGTCTTGAACTCCTCCTGAGACTTCCAATAGAACTTGTCCTCGTATAGACCGAACGTACGAATGTCCATGTAGTAGATGAACACGTCCGTCTCGGGGGACAGTTCCTTGATTTCCATTGCCAGGTTGGACGATACCGTGCAGCAGATCTTCGAGCACCACTCGCGACCGATCTGCCGATCCCTGGACCCTACGCACAGCAGGATGGCGACCCGCTCGGGCACACGGCCGTCCGAGGGGCACTGAATCTTGCCGCTGGCCACCATCTGCTCCATCTGGGTGGTGGTCAGCACGTCCTCGTAGGTACCGAAACCCCATTCCGGCTTGTTGATGGAATCGAAGTGAGTGAAACCCGTGCCGAGGATCACAGCACCGGCCTTGACGGTCTCGCCGCCACTCAGTGTCGCGGTGAAATCGCCCGCGTCACCCTCCAGCTTGGTCACCTTGGTGCCCTTGTGGATGGCGATGCTGTCATCCTGTTCGACGCGCGAAATCATGCGGCCGATCGCATCCTTGGCCCACTCGCCGGAGGGGACCAGCTTGGCGTAGCCGGAAAGGATAGGGGCGCCGCCCAGTACGTCTTCCTTTTCCACCAGCACCGCCTTCTGCCCGGCAGCGGCGACGCCTGCTGCCGCGGACAGACCGGCGGGGCCGGCACCAATTACAAGCACCGTATCTTGCATTTATGCTCTGCCCCCATATGCGAGTTCAGGATTGTAAAGGTAGTCGATATTGCCCTGCTCCACTTCCTTCAGGTATTCCTGGAACTTGGCCTTGGCATCGTCCCAGCTGATACCCATCTTCTCGACCAGATCTTCACAAGGCGAGGCATGCCACTGCAGCTGAACGATTTTGAAGGGGTCTGCACCGCAGGCGAGGGCAGCAAACTGGACGTCCGCCATGATCGGAACCTGGAAGTTCTGACCGTGGGATTTGCCGATCCACTGGTTCTTGTCCATGGTGGTGATGCAGCCGGTATCGTTACCGATCATCACGTCGGCCTGCGCCTCTTCCTTGGCGACACGGATCTTGCGGTTCATGGTGAAAGAGCGGGTGAACTCACGCTCGGAGATAATGTGGCGGAACCCGAAGCCGCAGCAGTCGTACCAGGTGGAGTAGTCAATCACCTGGGCGCCCAGGGCCTGCGCCACCGAGGTGCCGATTGCCGTGCGGTTGCCGCCCAGCACGTCCTCGTCGTACACCGCGTCTTCGTGGACCATTTTGTAATAGTGGCACGCGACGTGGTTGGTCACCCGAATATTGGAAAGATCGTATTTCTGCATCTCCGCAATGCGGTGACGCATCACGTGCACCCACTCGGAGTAGTGGATGATTTCCTCGGGTATCACCAGCTTGCCGTCCACCAGACGACCCAGCTTGCCGAGGATTTTTTTGACCTTTTCGCGCAGTTCCGCCGACTCGACCAGATACTTGCGGATTTCCTTGTAGTTACCGAACGAGGTGCCGCAGTGCACCAGCGGGAAGAAATGCCCTTCCTTGAACCCGTGCTGCTTGCCGGAAATATAGGCCTGGTGGAAATTGCGCAGGAATACCGCGGCGAGGGACTCGACGTTGCCGATGCCCGAACCGTGGTAGTTCCAGGCCGTGCACGAGGTCTGATCGGTTTCGTCCAGATAGTCGGTACCCGGCACGTAGCCGAACTCGTTCATGAACCAGAGCAACGATGTGGGATAACCCGGAATGTTGCCGCACTGGCCGCAGGACTTGTGGTGCCAGAGCTGGGTGGTGGGGACGCGCTTGTTCCAGCCGAACAACGTTTTTACTTCAATCGGCTTGTGCTCATCCGTGATCCGATGAACGATGATCTCTCCGTCCTTCTCCAACTCCCACATGTGCTCGCGGATGTCGTCCATGCGATCGCCGAGGTCGACCGTGCGACGATCCACGTGCTTGCGCACCCACTCCGTCGCTTTGACCGCCTCGTCCCGCGACAGGTTGGTTTCCTGGAAGAACGAGCCGTGACCGGCGATGCCCTGACCGTCGGTGTTGTGGAATCCGGGCTTCATGGTGCCTTTGCCGGCGCCCTCACCGGTCGCGTTGTGGTTGCCGGGAGTGTTGTCTGTGGGGTTCATCGTTCATACCTCCTTAAACATTCGGTATGCGGACTCTGCAGATATGCAAAGCCTGATCAATCGTCATCGTCCTCTTCCTGCTCTTCCAGCCAGTCCTCGTAGTCCTCTTTCTTCTCATCGATAAAGTCTTCGATGACGTCGAACAGGTTCTCGTCCATGAGTTCGAGGGATTTAAGCACCCCCGTCATCTCCCAGATGGTGTACATCTCGACGGACGTCTTGAGAGACACCTCCCAAGCCGTGTCCACTGTCTGGAGGGTCTTGACCGGAATGGCCTTGCGTAGAATCTTCAGGTCGCCTTCAACCTTCTGGATGTTCGGACCCCAGTCAGGGAAGTGGTCTGGCTGGATCATGTCCGGCGACAACTGGTTGCCGGTGGTGATCAGCTTCAGCATCACCCGTCCGAAGGGTCGCAGCACATCCTTGGCCGACTGCATGCCGTGCTTGATGGCAACCTCGCGCATGATCATCACGAGACCGCCTGGGGAATTCTTGAATGGACAACGTGCGGCGCAGGTCATGCACTGAGCGCAGGCCCAGATCTTCTCCTGCATGGCGTCGTAGATCTGCTCGACGTTCTCGGTCCAAAGCAACTGCACGATCTCACGCGGGCTGTAATCGTAGAATTGCGCGGAAGGGCACGTCGCCGTACAGATGCCGCAGTTGAGACATCCGTTCAGTTCGTGGTCGTAACGGAAGTCGCCGCGGATGTCGTCGTAGATCTGCTGCATTTCCGCGTATGTCGCCATGAAGAGGACCTCTTTGCCGATTTTCGTCGCGGTAGCCTGTACCGCAGCCAACCTCTGCTCAGACAGAGCACGAAATTCACGCGAATACCTTACTGAACTACTCAACAATTATCGCGAAAATGGGCCCACCTGGCAAGCTCGCAATAGCGCTTACCAGGCAGGCTAACCTTACGAATTACATAGAAACACCGGGAAAACCGCGCTTGGCCTGACAGCCCGGCTCCGCAGAACGCCAGAAAAGCCCCACGGATCAGAGTCGCTGCACTCACTCGCCAAGGCGTACATCGTTAGCGGACTCTACGGATGGATCAAGTCGGCCCCGATCAGCCCTTCTTGATCAGAAAGTGGAACTTGCCACCCTCTTCCTTCGACTCCAGCAGTTCGTTGCCGGTCTGCTTGGAGAAAGCCTCAAAATCCTTCACAGAACCGGGATCAGTGGCAATGATATGCAGCACCTTGCCACTTGTCAGGGCGCCCAGCGCCTTCTTGGCACGCAGAATCGGCAGCGGGCAGTTCAGACCGGACGCGTCCAGTTCATCGTCGAAATTGGCCATCGCTCAACACTCCTCTCGTGTGGTGAGTATTTCTAGCTAGCGCTAAATTGTGGGTGGAAGCTTTCTATTAGAATGCAACATTCATTAGAATTCAACATTACGCTTATGTGGTCGCCGGCACCCACACTGCCGCCAACTAACCGGCCAGCGCCGCCTCTGCCGGTGAACCGATCGGAAGACCGCTACGGGCCCAGTCGACGATACCCCCGCGCAGGTTCCAGACCCGCGTATAGCCCCGGCTGGCCAGGAAAGCGCAAGCCTGCGCCGAACGGGCGCCGGTCCGGCAATAGAAAACAATGTCGGTGTCGTCGGCCAGCTCGTCGGCCTTCAACGGAAGCAGGTGCAGCGGAGTGCTGCGAGCACCGGGGATCACGCCCTGGTTGATCTCGCCGGGTGTACGCACGTCCACCAGACGAATGCTGTCCGGCTTGTCCTGCAACCTTTGCGCGAGCTCCTGACTGTCGATTTCCCGAATACCAAACATAAACGCTCCGTGATCTGGACCCTGGATACACCAAATACCCGTTTGAATATTAGTGTATTCATATATTCTGCTTCGCGTAATATTATGTTTGGTGCGCGAGTTGTCAAGGGTCAGAACGGTGGGGTTTTACCCGCGATAGTGCTGAATCTGGCAATTCACGGCGGCCTGAAACTCATGGTATGGTATCCGGCCCCGGCATGCGGGGCCCTACCAAGGCGTCAACCGAAGCCAGCGAGGACAACACGTGGAAAAGACCGATTTCGAGCCTGACACCCGCTATGCCATCACGTGGCGCGACGAAAGCGGCAAGCTGCGCCCAATGAACGTCTATGTGTACCGGCTGTACGACATGTTCATGGTAACGCGCATGACCGACAAAGAAGGGGTGCTGCGACGCCTCGCCTACGACGATATCGTCAAGATCGTCAAAACCATCCCGGTGCGCCAGGAGGATCGTTTCTTTCTGCCGGAGGCTACCCTGGCGGAGGCCAACTGGAAGGACCGTACCATGATGCAGTCCTATGCTTCCTCGCCCCATATGGGCAAGTAGCCCGGCTGCGGAAACGGACTGACATGGACCTCGGCCGCGGGGGGGGGCATGTCAGCCCCCCGCACGCCAGAACCTTTCCCGCACCACCAGCCGCCTCCCTCTGGCTCCACCCCCCCTGACGCTCTTCCCGACGCGATCGCTGTAATCGCAGATCTGTTAGGCTCAGCGCATGAAAGTCTCCCGGTACTCCACGATCGCCTTGCTGAGCGCCGCTCTGGTCAGCGCCGGGGCGACCACTGCCCAGGAGAGCCGGATCAAGCTGCCGGATATCGCCAGTTCGTACTCGGCAAAGCTGAGTCCCGACCAGGAATACCAGTTGGGTAAAGCATTCATGCAGGAGATCCGCCGGGACGCGAACCTGGTCAAGGACCCTGAAGTGGACGACTACCTGAGCGCGCTGGGGCATCGACTGGTGCTGGCTGCCGATCCGCAACCGTTTCCGTTCACTTTTTTTATCATCAAAGACCCTACGATCAATGCCTTCGCGGCACCGGGGGGCTTCATCGGGGTCCATACGGGGCTGATTTTCGCCGCCCGGAGCGAAGATGAACTGGCCGCCGTGCTTGCCCATGAAATCTCCCATGTCACCCAACACCACATGGCGCGAGCGTACGAAGCGGCGAGCAAACTGAGCCTTCCCACGGCGGCCGCAGTGCTGGCTGCGGTTTTGCTGGGGGTAGGCGCCCACAACAGCCAGCTGGGGGAAGCCGCCCTGGTCGCCACGCAGGCGGGCAGCGCCCAATACCAGATCAACTTCACCCGCCACGACGAACGCGAAGCCGACAACATTGGCATGCAGACCTTGGAACGGGCCGGCTACGACCCCCACGGGATGCCGGCGTTCTTTCAGCGCATGCTGAAACAAAGCCAGCTGTACGGCGACCGGGTGCCGGCATTCCTGCTGGACCATCCGGTCACAACCGCTCGTATCGCAGACTCCGAGGCACGAGCCGACCAATACCCAAAGGGCGGCATCAAAGACCGACTGACCTTCCACCTTATGAAGCAACGCCTCAAAGTCGTTGCGGCAAGCGACCCACAGACCCTGTTGCGCGACTACCACAGAATCGAGAACGGCCCTGCCGGCAAGCTTGATACCGCGCAGCGTTACGGTTATGCCTTGGCACTGACCGCGGCCGGCCAGCCCCAACAGGCGCGCGCCATATTGGAACGGCTGCACCGGTCCGACCCGGACCGCATCCCCTACCGGATCGCGCTGGCCAATGCTGACATGCAGACCGGCGCCACCGAGAGGGCTTTGGAGGAATACCGGTCCGCGCTGAAGATCTATCCGGGCAACCAGACCATCGGCACCTATTACGCCCGGGCCTTGCTCGAGGCCGGCCAGACCGATGCTGCCGAACAGTTCCTGCAGTCACTCACCACGGCCGAGAAACACCCGTCGGCGGATCTGTATCGACTGCTGGCGCAAGCCCACCGCACGGCCGGACATATCGCGCGCAGCCACGAAGCCATGGCGGAGTACTACGACATGGAGGGCGAGACCACCAGCGCTATCGAACAACTGCAGCTGGCACTGCACAGTCCGGACATCGAACTCTATGATTCCAGCCGTATCCAGGCGCGTCTCAAGGAGCTGAAGGCCAAGGCCAAGAATGCATCGCACCAGTCGGGCGGACCCTAGTGGTCCATGCCAAGTCTTTAGTTCTGCGCACCCGCCACACACACCACGGACCGCGCCGGGCATCACATCAGTGCGACCATGACGGAATAAATCCCCACCTCTTTACGTCTGCACAGAATGCTGTCGATCATAACGTCGTCAGAGCGCTGGAGCAGGCGGACGGAGAGTCCGATCGAGCTGCGGCAAACGGGCATTTTACTATTTTAGAGTTTGATAATATGCGTATTCCTAAGGAGTTTTTGACTCTGCAAATGCCGCGTTCTATAGTAATCACACATTTAGAAGGGGTCCTCGATCCAACGTTTTCTGCGGTTGCGAGACGACACCATACGAAAGCCCGCAATCATCAGTAACCTTGGCGGTAAAACGCGAACCACACCACGTCAACATGATGAGGAGGAAAGGATGCGGCAACCTGCAAGCATCATTACCACCGCCGCTTCAGTCGCTGCGTTGTTAGGCAGCCTGACGCTCGCGCCAGTGGGCACAGCGTCTGCCGGCGAGGCATCGGCATCCGTAATCGAACAAGGCAAGGAAATCGCCTTCAACCGAAAGCTCGGCAACTGCCTGGCCTGCCACAAGATGGACGACGGCAAGCTGGCCGGCAACATCGGCCCGCCCTTGGTGGCCATGAAACAGCGATTCCCCGACAAGGCGAAGCTACGTGCGCAGATCTACGACGCGACCAAGATCAACCCGAACACGATCATGCCTCCCTTCGGTCGGAATCACATCCTGACCCGGGAGCAGATCGACAAGGTTGTTGATTACGTGTACACGCTGTGACCAACGGATTAGCAGAGCAGGAGAACTGAACGTGACTAGCATGAAACGCAGAACCTTCTTGAAGGGCACCTTGACTGTTGGTGCCGTAACGGTCGCCGTCGGCGCAGGCCTGCTCACCCCGCGCACCGTCCTGGCCGCCTGGCCGCAGGGCGCGTTCCAGGCCAAGACCGTCGACGATGCGCTGAAGGCGCTTTTCAACACCGACCAGATGAGCGGCAGCGATCAGATCAAGCTTCGGGCCCCTGACATCGCCGAAAACGGTGCGGTCGTGCCGGTATCGGTGGACAGCAACATCGCCAACCCGACTTCCGTCAGCATTATCGTGGAGAAAAACCCAACTCCGCTGACCTCGAAGTGGGACCTGCGCTCCGGCACCGAGGGGTTCGTATCCACCCGCATCAAGATGGGCAAGACATCCAAGGTCATCGCCGTGGTGAAGGCTGGCGACAAGCTCTACAGCGCCAGCAAGGAAGTCAAGGTCACCATCGGCGGATGCGGCGGCTAGCCGAGGCACCCGCATACCGAAAATACAGATTTTGCAGAGAGGACACACGGCAATGCCATCCAACACCATTAGAATCCGGGCGCGACTGAGTGGCGATGTGACGACGGTCAAGGCACTGATCAGTCATCCGATGGAGACCGGCAACCGCAAAGACAAGAAGACCGGCAAGATGATTCCGGCGCACTTCATCCAGGAAGTCACCTGCAAGCACAATGGCAGCGACGTACTGGATGCACTCTGGGGTACGGCCATTTCCAAGAACCCGTACCTGTCGTTCAAGTTCAAGGGCGCAAAAAAGGGCGACAGCCTGTCCTTGCACTGGGTCGACAACAAAGGCGAGAGCGACTCCATCGAGACGAAGATCAGTTAGTCATCTGCCGCGCCCCGCGCTTTGCGTCGGGGCGCGGCCACATAGACCCGAAGGAGGTACCTTAATGAAAAAACTCCTGACTCTCGTCGCCGCGTTGGGGATCCTGGTAGGGGCTCCCTCCGCCAGCGCTCAACCCGACCTCATGGTGCCGGGCACACCGCATCAAGATCTGCAGCGATTCCGGGCGTACTTCAAGCACCGTTTTCCGCATGTGCCGTTCGCGGACTTCGCCAACGGCGCCTATGCGGTAGGTCCGAAGGACAAGCGGGAGCAATGGGACTCCATTATGGAATTCCCGCCCTACGACATCCAATTGTCGCAGGGTAAGACGCTGTTCCATACCGCGTTCAAGAACGGCAAGACCTATGCGAGCTGCTTTCCTCGTGGCGGCATCGGCATTCGCCAGAACTATCCCTACTTCGACGCCAAACGCGGCGAAGTGGTGACCCTGGAGATGGCGATCAACGAATGCCGCGTGAAGAATGGCGAACAGGCGTATAAATGGGGGAAAGGTCCGCTGGCGGAAGTATCCGCCTATATGGCCTACACATCCCGGGGCAAGAAGCTGGCGGTCAAGACCCCGAGCAGCCCCGCCGCCCTGGCGGCCTACGAGCGCGGCAAGGAGTTCTTCTACGCCAAGCGCGGTCAGCTCAACATGTCCTGCGCGGACTGCCACGTCTACCATTCCGGCGATCGGGCCCGGGCGAACACCCTCAGCCCGACGCTCGGCCATCCCACGGGCTTTCCGGTCTACCGGGCCAAGTGGGGGCACCTGGGCACCCTGGAACTGCGGTTTGCGGGCTGCAACAAGCAGGTGCGCTTCAAGCCCTTCAAGGAACAGAGCGTCCAGTATCGCGATCTGGAATACTTCGTGACCTATATGAGCACCGGCCAGCCGGTGAATGCTCCGAGCTATCGCGAGTAATCGGTCCCCGAAGGGGTCACGCCGGACCCGACCGGAGCATTCCGGTCGGGTTTTTTTTGGTAAACTTCAATGATCAGCCGCGCCCGGCTACCCGAACGACTGCCGACTGGCCCGACGTTTCTCAGGAATATTCCAGCCCCGTTCAGCGTCTAATTGGTTGCGCCGCAGCCCGTTCAGGCGGCTTTAGAGTGAAGTTGGAGCCGACCGGCTCCGAGGACGACCGAAACCCAGTCAGCGACTGGTTGGCCTGATGCCCTGGAGGTAGTTTGATGAGTATTTCCCGCCGAGAGTTTCTGCAGATGCTGGCCGCCGCCAGTGCGATGGGCATGTATCTACCGGGCGTCGAAGCTGGAACGGCCGTCCAGAAACCACCCGAGGGCGTGAAACCGTTCAAGGCACCGAGCCATCTCTACGAGCTGCCGTCCTTCGGCAACGTGTCGGTCCTGCACTATACGGACTGTCATGCCCAGTTGCTGCCCGTGTATTTCCGCGAACCGAACATCAACATCGGCGTCGGAAAAATGAAAGGCCACCCTCCCCATCTGGTGGGCGAACATTTCCTCAAGTTCTACGGCATCAAGCCCGGAAGCGCCGAAGCCCACGCCTTCACCTACCTCAACTACGTGGAAGCGGCAGAACATTTGGGTGCTCTCGGGGGATTTGCGCATTTGGCGACGCTCGTCAAGCACCTTCGGGCTCAGCGCCCCGGCAGCGTGCTCCTTGACGGCGGTGACACCTGGCAAGGCTCGGCCACCGCCCTATGGACCAAGGGGCAGGACATGGTGGATGCACAACTGCTGCTGGGAGTGGACGCCATGACGCCGCACTGGGAAATGACCTACGGTGCGGAACGCGTGACGCATATCGTCAACAACGATTTCAAAGGCAAGATCGATTTCGTCGCGCAGAACATCTTCGACAAGGACTGGGGCGATCAGATTTTCGATCCTTATGTCATCAAAGAGATCAATGGGGTGCCCACCGCCATTATCGGACAGGCCTTCCCCTATACCCCGATCGCGAATCCCGGGTACATGATTCCCAAATGGACCTTCGGGATTCACGACGAACACATGCAGAAAATGGTGGACAAAGCCCGCAGCGAGGGCGCTCAGGTGGTCATCCTGTTGTCCCATAACGGCATGGACGTGGACCTCAAGATGGCAACCCGCGTACGCGGAATAGATGCCATCATGGGCGGACATACCCACGATGCCATCCCTGCACCGGTGGTCGTGAAGAACGCGGGCGGCAAGACCCTGGTCACCAATGCCGGATCCAACGGCAAGTTTCTTTCGGTACTCGATCTGGACGTCCAGCACGGCAAGATACGAGGCTATCGCTACAAGCTACTGCCGGTATTCTCAAATCTGCTGGAGCCGGATCCGGCGATGGCCGCCCATATCGAGAAGGTTCGGGCCCCCTACAAAGCCAAGCTCGAGGAGAAGCTCGCTGTCACCGACGACCTGCTCTACCGCCGCGGCAACTTCAACGGCACCTTCGACCAGGTGATCTGCGATGGATTGATGGACGTCATGGGCGCACAGGTGGCCTTCTCGCCCGGTTTCCGGTGGGGCATCAGCGTACTGCCCGGCCAACCCATCACCATGGACGAGTTGATGACGCAAACGGCCATCACCTACCCGACCGTCACGCTGAACAATATGACGGGGGCCCAGATCAAGAACGTGATGGAAGACGTCGCGGACAATCTGTTCAACAAGGACCCCTATTACCAGCAGGGCGGCGACATGGTGCGTGTCGGTGGGCTCAAGTACACCATGGACCCAACCCAAACCATCGGGCATCGGGTCAGCAACATGGAACTGGACGGCAAAGCCGTCGATCCCAAGAAGCAGTACTCGGTGGCTGGCTGGGCAAATGTTCATCAACCCCTGCATGGGCGCCCAGTGTGGGACGTGGTGGCCGAATATCTGCGCTCGGAGAAGACAGTGCGGGTCAAGGACCTCAACCAGCCGAAGCTCAAGAACGTCACCGGCAACCCCGGCTACGTGCCCCTGTAAGGCCTCCCCTGCCGCCGGGCATGCAAGCCGGCGGCAGGGCCGCCCAAGGGGGCCCGCCGGCTTTTCGCACATTGCATCCAGCCCAGGCGCAGTGCGGCTGCCCGACCCGGGGCGACCCGCCCGCGGGCCCCACCCCCAGTGCCTCCGTTCCGCGACTACGCTTCGCCTGCAGTGGCGCGCCTTGCACCACCCACCGACTAGATCTGGAACGGCTGGACGAAACGGACAGCGGCCCATCCCCTTGACCAATGGAAATCGTCGGCCAGGGTCGTCCCCACAGAAGGGCCTGCCGCGGCGCTCCAGGACGATGGGATTACAAGCAGGTCGGGTACCGGATTCGGGGCCAGCTGGCCCACGGAGGGGGCAGAACGCCAGCGACATGACCCCGCACAGAAACTAATGCCGCCTCAGGCGGCGGGCCGGCATTGGCGAGGGATTCCGCAACTCCCTGTCGGGCAGCCGGAGGGTCCGGCGTGCGCCCCGGACACCGGACCTCGGCAGGGAAATAGTGGTGGGCCGTGAAGGATTCGAACCTTCGACCAGCCGGTTAAAAGCCGGATGCTCTACCAACTGAGCTAACGGCCCTCGCGAACGAATCCGTGATGATACCGGACCCGGCGCGATTGGCAAGCCCGCTGACCGCTTAGACCGCTTCCAGGCGGCGCAAGGCGTTGGGCACCAGGCGCAGATCGGCCAATGCAGTGAGTAACGCGGCCCCGAAGCTGGCCTCGTTTTCGTAGACCAGCTTGTAGTATTCGACCTTCATGGTGATTGCGGCCCCCAGAATGATCGACATGAAGGTCAAAATGGAGCCGACCGCCAGGGTGGAGAAACCGGTGATGCCTTGGCCGATGGTGCACCCCATTCCCAGCACGCCGCCTATGCCCATCAGAAAACCGCCGATGGTGTGGCGAAAGGCGTCCTTCCAGGAAGCGAACCACTCGAAGCGGAACTGGCGGGTAAAGAGGGCATAGACCAGCGAACCGACCACCACCCCGGCGGCGGCCATCATGCCGAAGCTCAGCAGAGACACGTGGAAACCGCCTCCAATCCAATGGAAGAAGTCGCCGCTGGGGGAAACGAACGTGTAGGACTGGGCGCCCACGTGAATAGGCGGCTGGTCCATGAACTCGGCATCCGACATCCAGCGCTGGCCCAGCGGGCCGGCTGTGACGAACCAGGCGCCGACCACCGCCAACCCAACCACGCCACCGCCCAGGATGTTGTCGAAGCGCGACCGAAAGTCGACGGACTTGAAGGCCCAGCCGAGCAGCACCACGGCCAGTATTCCGCCCACGACATAGTTGACCGTCGCCACCGACTTGATCCCCAGCACGCCGCCGAACATGGCGCCGAGAGACTGATCGGCGATCGAGTGGCTGGACAAGCTCACGAACGCCGGTTGCATCCAGGGCAGGAACACCCGACCCATGAAGTTCGTGTACATCATCAGGTAGGCACCGAAGGCCAACATCAGGAACACCAGCAACGACTTGATGTTGCCACCCCCGATACGGACCATGGTCTTGTTCCCGCAACCGCTGCCCAGCGTCATGCCGATACCGAACAGCAGGCCGCCCACAACGTAGCGCGGCCAGGCGAACATCGGCGTTCGGTAGGGCGGAAACGAGGCGGTACCGCTAGCGGTACTGCTCATGTCCACGACACCGAAGATGCCCAGCAGCATGACCCCGGTGATCGCCAGCGCGATGGCGAACACCCACGAGCGGATGCGCCCTGTGTCCCCCATGTTCACCCAGTCGGAGACTGCGCCCATGGTGCAGAAATTGGTCTTGTTCACCACCGCGCCCATGACCGCCGCGATGCCGAACCCGTAGAGGAGTACTTCTTGCGTGCTCGTAAGGTGCATAGCCGTTACCGCTCGTTGACTGTATTTCGGTGGGCCGGCAAGGCCGCTGTCGGAGCACCCTGCCGGCCGTTTAATGCAGCCCAAAGCTTAACTTATGGGCCATTGGTACGCCATCGCCACCTGGCGTATCCACCTGGCATCCCATCCAAACCGTGCGGCAACGCGGTGACGGGGCTCGGATATCGGTCCCCCGATGCCTCGGCGCGCGCGCACAACCCGGACGGACCGCTAGCGATAGGCAGTGGGATCGGCGATACCTGCCTGCGCAAAACCTGCCGCGCGCAGGCGACAGGAGTCGCATACGCCGCAGGCACGCCCCTGCTCATCGGCGCTGTAGCAGGACACGGTCAACCCGTAGTCCACTCCAAGCCGTGCGCCTGCCCGGATAATTTCCGCTTTAGTCATATGGATAAGAGGGGCATGAATACGAAAATGCCCGCCTTCCACTCCAGCACGGGTAGCCAGGTTACTTAGACGCTGGAACGCTTCGATATATTCCGGCCGGCAGTCCGGGTAACCGGAATAATCCACCGCGTTGACCCCAATGAACAGGTCCCATGCCCCCAGCACCTCCGCCCAGCCCAGGGCCAGCGCGAGAAAAACCGTGTTGCGCGCCGGCACGTAGGTCACCGGGATACCGTCGCTGGCACGATCGGGAACCGCGATAGCCGCGTCGGTGAGCGCCGACCCGCCGATCGCAGTCAGATCCAGGGGAATAGTCTTGTGTACAGCCACGCCCGCCGCCCGCGCCACCCGGCGTGCCGCCGCCAGCTCTGCGTGGTGGCGCTGGCCGTAATCAAGGCTGAGGGCATGGCAGACAAAGCCTTCAGCCTTGGCCAGTGACAGGGTAGTCGCCGAGTCCAGGCCTCCCGAGAGCAGCACCACGGCTTTGCGAACTGTGTCGTCCAACTTTTCTCCCTCGAGCGCGCCTCAGTGGCCTGGCAGGTCGCCCCAAAGCAGCTTGTGGAGCTGGAGCTGGAATCGCACCGGTAGCCGATCGGCCAGTATCCAGTCCGCCAGTTCTGCCGGCGCGAGCGAACCATGACAGGGCGAGAACAGCACCTCACAGCGAGACGCCAGCGCATGGCGCTGGAGTTCGGCACAGGCCCATTCGTAATCCGCCCGATCGCAGATCACGAACTTCAACTGGTCGCGCTCGCCGAGATGGGCAAGGTTCTCGAACCGGTTGCGCTCGCATTCGCCTGAGCCCGGTGTCTTCAAATCCATTACCTTGACTACGCGCGGGTCGACTGCCGAGACATCCAGGGCGCCGCTGGTCTCGAGCGACACTTCATAGCCCGCATCGCACAATTCGGCCAACAGGCCGAGGCAGCCCTTCTGGGCCAAGGGTTCGCCCCCCGTCACTGTGACGAACCGGGGTACATAGCGAGCGACCTGCGCCAGTATAGCGGCGACGCTCATGTACTCCCCGCCGTGAAAGGCATAGGCCGTGTCGCAGTACCCGCATCGCAACGGGCAACCGGTAAGCCGCACGAACACCGTAGGGCAGCCTACGGTGCGCGATTCGCCCTGCAAGGAATGGAATATCTCTGTGACGCGAAGCCGCCCCCGCGGCACGCAGGAGGCCGACTCGGGACTTTCGGTAGCCATCGGATAATTTTACTACACGTGCGCGGAGACGGGCAGCGCTTGTATCAATGCCCCTCGCGCTTCATCCTGTCCAACCGATCCTGCGCCAGTTGCGCCGCGGTCGATCCGGGCGCCTCCTTGAGGACGGTGTTCAATGCCTGGCGCGCCACCGTCCAGTTCTGCTGCTCGTAGTTGATGTACCCGATCTTGAGTTGGGCATCGGGCACCTTCGTGCTGCGGGGGTATTTGCTCAGCACCTTCTGGAATTCCGCCAGTGCCTGGGAATACTTGCGCGTGACGTAATAGGTCTCCGCCAGCCAGTACTGGGCGTTGTCCGAATACTGGCTGTCCGGGTGGGCCTTCAGGAACCCTTCGAATGCCGTCGCCGCCTGGTCGTACTGCCCATCCTTGAGAATATCGAGGGCCTTCTGGTAGGCCGCCCGCACCGCTGCGCTCGAAGCGCCGGCGCCCGCGGCGGTTACCGCACCGGACGGCTTGCCCGCACCCGCCTGTGGGGCCTGCGAACCCGCGGCTCCATTACCGCCCGGCACGGTGCCCGGGGACGGAGCGCCCGTCGAGGCCGTCGGGCCTGTACCCGCTCCGGCCCCTGTCTGAGGACCGCCAACTTCCAGCCGGCGCAGACGACGATCCAGGTCCACGTACAGTTCCCGCTGACGATTCTGCATCTGTTGCAGATCGTGCTCCTGCACCTGCAGTTGACCGCGCAGCTGGCGCAAATCCGCCTCCAGCTGATCCAACCGGGTCACAATCTGGACCAACGTCCCACTTGCGTCCGCCGCGCCGGGAGAGGACTGGTCATCGGCTGCACGGGCCGGCCCACTGACTGCCAGCACACCGCTCAGCAGGGCGAGCGCTGCAATAGAGGACGAACGTTGCATATCACTGTTGCCCCGTGTACACGATTTCCACCCGACGATTGTAACGCCACGCGGACTCGTCATGACCCACGACCGCCGGATGTTCCTCGCCATAGCTGATCATGGTGATCTGGTCCGCATTTACGCCCTGCACAACCATCAGCTGACGCACGGCCTGGGCACGCCGCCAACCCAGCGCAATATTGTACTCGGGCGAGCCACGCTCATCCGTATAGCCCTCCAGACGCACGTGCAACTTCGGATGGGCCGCCAGGTACTTGGCATGGGCGGCAACCAGTTCCTGGCCGGCCGCGTTGACCGCACTGCTGTCGAACGCAAAGTACACCGTCTTCTTGTACAGCGGGCTGGCCGGGTTGTTGATCGGACTGCCCTGAAAACCACCCTCCGTGCCGGCACCGCTCGCCTGCGCACCCTCGCCAGCGGCGCCCTGGGCCGCGGAACTCTGGTCCACCACTGCCGCCTCGTGACCCGGCTTGCCACCCATTGTTCCGCATGCACTCAGCGTCAGCGCCAGCAGAGCCAGACTCAAGAACCCGAACAAACGTTTCATGTATCGATCCTCCGGTGAAAATCCTAGATTGGGGGCCATCCGACCGTGTTGGCTACTGGGCACGGAAAGGTGACCAGGCGGGCTCGCTGACGTCGCCTTGCTGGGCCACCAGCCGCTGCCCGGCACGCCCGTCTTCGGAAACCGTCGACAGCACACCGCGGTTGCCGTGCTCCGCTGCATACAGAATCATGCTGCCGTTGGGCGCGAAGCTGGGGGACTCGTCCAGCGGGCCCTTGCTGACCGTCTGCAGCAACCCGGTCTTCAGGTCAAGCACGGCGATCTGGTAGCTCCCACCGGCGCCGTGGACCATGGCAATGTGCGTCCCGTCCGGCGAGACGCTCGCGCCCGCGTTGTAGTTGCCGTCGAAGGTCAAACGCTTTGCCGGGCCGCCGGCGGCGGAAATCTGATAGAGCTGGGGACCACCGCCACGATCGGACGTGAACACCACGCTCTTCCCGTCGGGCATCCAATCGGCCTCGGTATCGATGGAAGGATCGTCGGTCAGTCTGGTGAGGTGGCCGGTGGACAGGTCCAGGATGTAAATATCGGGACTGCCGTCCTTGGAGAGCGTCATCGCCAACCGTGTGCCGTCGGGTGAGAAAGCGGGCGCACCGTCGATCCCGGGATAGGACGCCACCACACGCCGGGCACCGGAAGCGACATTCTGGATGTAGATCTGGGAGCGGTGGCGCTCGAAAGAAACGTAGGCCAGTTGCTTGCCATCGGGGGACCATGTCGCAGACATGATGGGCTGGGTCGAACGCAATATCGTCTGCGGATTGTAGCCGTCCGAATCGGCGACCTGAAGCTCATAATCGGTGTCATTCTTGCTCTTGCGATCTGTCGTTACGTAGGCAATGCGGGTATTGAAGGCACCCCGCTCGCCGGTCAGGCTATGATAGATCAGATCGCTGATGTGATGGGCCACGCGCCGCAAGTCCTCGCCGCGGGCCGGGATGCTGTAGCCGATGATCTGCCGCCCCTGGAACACGTCGAAAAGCTGGAACTGAACGGTGTAGGCGTCGGGGCCGGTGGCCTGCACCTTGCCGACCACCAGATTGTCCACCCGCAGCACGCGCCAGTTCTGGAAGTTCACCTGATCGCCGGTATGGGGATCGGCGACAAGATCCTTGTCGGCCAGCGGTGCAAAGCGACCGCTGCGACGCAGGTCATCGGCAACGACTTTGCCTACCTCCGTCGGCAGTTTCTGCGCTCCGGACCAGCCGAAAGGAACCACCGCGATGGGCTGAGCCCCCTCCGTCCCGCCGGTAATCTGAATGGTCAGCGCGGCGTCCGCGCCCCGCGGCCCCAGCAGCAGACCGCCCATCAACAGACACGCGTAAAATGCTAGACGCACAAACGTTCCTCTCATGACTCGGGCGTGAACTCGAAATTGAAGTTCCGCATTTGTTTCATGGCATCGGGATCCGACGGCATGGGCAGCGGCGCCGCCCGGTACACGGCGGCCACCGCAGAGCGGTCGAAACCCGGGTTTCCGCTGCTCTTGACGACCTTGGCACCAGCCACATCACCGCCGGGAATAAGGCTGACACTCACCACGCAGGACAGTCCGTCCGGTGTACCCGGCGGGCGTATCCAGTTGCTCTCCACCTTTTGCCGAATCGCCGTAATGTACTGCTTCACCTGACTCCCGACCGCCCGTTGGTGTTCCGCAGCCAGGCGTTGCTGTTCGGCGGCCAATTGCTGCTGCAGCGCCGCCTTGGCCTTGCGCTGCGCCTCTTCCTCAGCCTTGCGTTTGGCTTCCTCTGCCGCCTTGCGCTTCGCTTCCGCCTCGGCCCTGCGCTTGGCTTCCGCCGCGGCCTGGCGTTTGGCTTCCGCTTCGGCCTTGCGCTTGGCCTCCTCTTCGGCCTTGCGCTTGGCGGCCATCGCCGCTTGGCGCTTGGTTTCCTCCTCTGCGGCTTTGCGCTCAGCCTGCAGTTGAGCCAGGTGCTGCCGTTCCGCCTTGTTCTTGGCCGCCAGCGCCGCCTGATCCTTCTTGAGCTTTTCCAAGCGGGCCGCTTCCGCCGCCTGCTCGGCCTTCAGTTTGGCCGCGTCCTCAGCGGCCTTCCTCTGCTGCGCCGCCTGGTCGCGCCGTTTGCGCTCCATTTCAGCCAGACGGTGCTGCTCCTGCAGCCGTTCCTGGCGCGCCTTTTCCGCTTCTTCATGGAGCTTCTTCAACTGCTCGGCCGCCTGATCCTGTTTGGCGGACTGGGCCTGCTTGAGGTGCCGCATTTCCTGTTCGACCTTGGCCTGATCAACGACGACTGCCTGCACCGGGGCGGCCTGTCCGGCACTTGCGGACGGTTTGGGCCTCCAGTCGACTCCGACGACCAGCAGCGCCAACAGGGCCACATGTACCAGCAGCGCATACAGCAGGGACCGTGGGTGCTCGCGCAATACTTGCCACATCCGGGTTCAGCGGCCCCTGCGCGGGTTCTCGGTCACCAGCCCTACGCCCGGCGCACCGGCGCGCTGCAACAGGGCCATGGCCGTGACCACGTCTCCATAGGGAACCTGCCGGTCCCCCTTTACCAGCACCTGGGTGTCGGGGTGCAGCCGCAGCACCGCGGCCGCACGCTGCACGAGGGTATCGGCATCGACCGGGGCGCGGGGATGGTTGCCCACGTTCAGGTAAAACTGGCCGTTGGGGCCCACCGTGACCAGCAACGGCTCCTGCTGCTTGGATGGCAGCGGTTTGGCGGAGGCCTGGGGCAACTTCACTTGCACACCCTGGGTAAGCAGGGGCGCGGTAATCATGAAGATCACCAACATGACCAGCATCACGTCGATGTACGGAACGACATTGATCTCCGACATCGGCCGTCTGCGAATACGCTGGCGTGCCATTTCAGTCAGTTCCAGTCCGGATCACTCAGGATAAAGGACATCGCGATCAGCGTTCAGTGCCCGGCACATGGGCCTGGCGCTGCAGAATCGAGATAAATTCTTCCAGAAAATTGTCGTAGCGATTGATCAAGCGTTCTACGTCATTGGAGTACCGGTTGTATCCGACCACCGCCGGTATCGCCGCGAACAGCCCCATGGCGGTGGCGATCAGTGCCTCGGCGATGCCCGGCGCCACCATCCCCAGAGTGGCCTGGTGCACGTTACCAAGGGCCCGGAAGGCGCTCATGATGCCCCATACGGTACCGAACAGCCCCACGTAAGGGCTGATGGACCCAACCGTGGCCAGAAACGACAGGTGCGTCTCCAAGACATCGATCTCGCGGGACAGCGCCACGCGCATGCTGCGCTGGGCCCCTTCCACGACGGTCAGCGGCCCGACCCCCTCCTGTTTACGGAGCCGCGCAAACTCCCGAAAGCCGGCTTCGAAAATGCTCGCCAGACCGCGGGACGCCCCACGCACCGTGGAAACCTCCTTGTACAACACACCCAGGTCCGCGCCGGACCAGAAGCGCCGCTCGAACGCTTCCGCGTCCACCCGCGCGGTCTTCAGATTCGTCCACTTGTTGAAAATCATGGTCCAGGAAATGATCGATGCGATCAGCAACAACAGCATCACCATCTGCACCACCGGGCTGGCGCCCAGTACCAGATGCAGTAGCGACAAATCAGCCGACATCGGGGATCTCCTTCAGAATATGCTCGGGAATCGGCCGTGGCCGCAGCGACGCCCTGTCCAGGCAGGCGATACGCACAATTCCAGTGCACAGGGGTCTTTCCGATGTATCGGTACGATACACGGACTGCTCGAAACTCAGACTGACGCGTCGTCGCTCGGCGATCCGCGCCGTCACTGTCAGGGAGTCGTTGAATCGCGCCGGTTCCAGGAACTCGACGTTGGCAGAGCGTACCGCAAACAGAACACCATCGCTACGGGCGAGTGCGTCCTGCTCGAACCCGAGGCTGCGCAGGAACTCGGTGCGCGCGCGCTCCATGAACTTGAGGTAGTTGGCGTAATACACCACACCCGCAATGTCTGTATCCTCGTAGTAGACACGAACGGGCCAACGGAACTCTGTCACACTCAATGGTCTCGCATCTCCGGCATCCGGAGAGTCAGTTGCCGATTCCCCGGCGGCACGCACACCTGCCCACCGAACGGATGCTCATAGCTTACCGGATGCTGCGCTCCGGCTGCCAGCGCTGCGCCCGTCGGCCACACCGGCTCTGTCCTACAGACGAACGACAGCGTCCCCAGCGCCAGGGAACCCCCCATGCCCCTCCAGATGCCGGCACGGCACAAAAAAAAAGCGTGGCATGCAGGGGCCACGCTTTGGTTCCCTCGGGGGGAGGGGAACAAACCATCGCCGGCTTGACCGGCGCATCGCGCCGCGTCGCGCGTCCGTCCCGCCCGTTGGGGGCTGGCCGATCCCTGCAGGGGATCATCGCGCGCCGGCAGTTGAAGATCACGATGCAAGCACTGTGCCATCCAAAACAATCCATTTGTAAACAATGTATTAACAGACTCCATCTGCTGCGGCCACGACCACGGCAACGGCCAAAACGTCACCTGGAAGCGACAGGCTGGACCGATGGGACGCTAACGATCTGAGATTTCGCAGGCTTTGCTGTCGCCAATTGATGACGACCGCTCAGGCGCGAGGCTCCTTGAACAGGGCCGGACTGAGATGATGACGGCGCAGCAGCTTGTAGAACTCGGTCCGGTTGCGTCCGGCCAGCCGCGCTGCCTGGGTGACGTTGCCGTCGGTAATCTGCAACAACTGGGTGAGGTACTCCCGTTCGAAGCGCCCCCGGGCTTCGGCAAAGGACAGTATTTCACCCTCCTTGTTGCGCAGAGCCCGCTGGACCAGAGTAGCCGGAATCACCGGCGTCGTGGATAAAGCCACTGTCTGCTCGACCACGTTGTAGAGTTGGCGCACGTTGCCGGGCCAGGCCGCGCTGACCAGCAGTTCCATGGCATCCGGTGAAAAACCGGTCACCCGCTTCTTGCCCGAATGTTTGAGCCGTTCCAGGAAATGGGCCGCCAGCAGTGGGATATCCTCACGCCGTTCGGCCAGGGAAGGCACCTCGAGAGCCACCACGTTCAGGCGATAGTACAGGTCTTCCCTGAAAGTCCCGCGTTCCATGGCCGCCTCCAGGTCACGGTGGCTGGCTGACAGCACCCGCACATCCACCGGTACCGACTCGGTCGCACCCACCGGCCGCACCGTGCGCTCCTGCAGCGCACGCAGAAGTTTCGCTTGGAATGTCAGCGGCATATCCCCGATTTCGTCCAGAAAAAGGGTGCCACCGCGGGCGGCCTGGAACAGGCCCTTGTGATCCCGGGTCGCGCCCGTGAACGCACCCCGCGTATGGCCGAACAGTTCCGACTCCAGCAGAGGTTCCGGGATCGCGGTGCAGTTCACCGGTACGAACGGCTTGTCATGGCGGGTGCTGGCCAGGTGGATCGCCAGCGCGAGCAACTCCTTGCCGGTGCCGCTGTCGCCATGGATAAAGACACTGGCATCGCTCTCCGCCACCAGCCTGGACTGACTCAGCAGGTCCTGCATCAACGGGCTGCGGGTGACGATATCCTTGCACCAGGCTTCGTCCTGCTGGGCGGCAACCCCGGGGGCCTCACCACCCAGCTTGACGGCCCGCGCCACGTGTTCCAGCAGTTCCTTGCTGTCGAAGGGTTTGGTGAGAAAGCTGAAGACCCCTCGACTGGTGGCAGTCACCGCGTCCGGGATGGTTCCATGAGCCGTCAACATGATCACCGGCAACGTCGGCCGGCGCTGCTGGATCGCGTCGAACAGGCCCATGCCGTCCATGCCGTCCATGCGCAGATCGGTGATGACCACATGGGGACGGAACATGGACAGCTGCCCAAGGGCCTCCTCGGCGCTTTCGGCCGCATTCACGGTATAGCCGGCCGCCGACAGACGCATGGAGAGCAACCGAAGCAATCCGGCGTCATCGTCAACCAACAGTACACGATGCCTGGAATCAATCATGGCGAAACACCCGTATCCTGGTCCTTGGTCCTCCGATTGAGGCTTTCCTCTATGGATTTCAAGGCATTCAGCTTCTCCTGCAGCGCATCGGCACGCGCTTTCTGGGCAACGGCTTCCCGATTCAGCCGCTCGCGTTCCCGCCGTGCGCCGATGCGCTCGCGCACCACCGCTTCCACGTGATGGGCGAGAATGTAAGTGTCCCGGTGCGTCGCCTTGGCGGCGGCCTGGCGGGACAGATCCAGAGCCTTTGAGTCATCGCGCACCTGCGGACCGGCGAAAGCAAACAACAGCGCCAGGCGCAGCTCGTTGGCTGCCGACGGATCCGCCGCAACGGCGGTCTGCCTGCGCTTGAGGGCCTGGGACAGGTCTGCATCGCGCAAGTCGTAAACCTTCTGCACCTGCGCCAGCCACTGCTCGTCGTACCGGCTGGCATCGGTCGGCCCGTGTGGCCGCCGGTCCAGCACATGCCACGGCGCACAGCCGGCCAGCAGCGCGACGAGCAACACCCACAGGACAACACGCGCAGTGCTCATGCCACCTGCACCGGGCGCAGCCCCACCGGCAGGGTCACCCGCAGACGGGCACCACCGGCAGGGTGCTCCACCACCTCGATCGCTCCGCCGTGGGCCTGGACATACTCGCGGGCGATGGAAAGTCCGAGCCCTGTGCCTTTGACATGACCGGCGCACGGAATGGACCCCTGGTAAAAGGCATCGAACACGCGCTGACGCTCCTGCTGTGGTATTCCGGGGCCGGAATCGGTCACCTCCAGCACCACGGTATCATCCTCCCCGGCGGCAAGCGAAACCATCAACACGCCGCCCTCCGGACTGTACTTCAGGGCGTTGGACAACAGGTTGTCCACCACCACACGCAAACGGTCCGGATCGGCGCTCACCTTCACCGGCTGCAGGCGGGCATCCAACCGCACGCGGTGGGAAAGCAGCGCGAGACGATGATCGGAGACCACGCTCCGCACCAGTTCATCGAAGCGCAAAACCTGCGGCCGCAGCTCGGATCGAGGACCGGTCGCCACGCTGAAGTCCAGCAGGTCTTCGATCAGCCGCTGCAGCTGCAGCGCATTGCTGCGCAGCAGTCCGGTGACTTCCTGCTGTTGGCTGTTGAGCGCGCCGACGACCTGTTCTCCCAACAGTTCGCTGCCTTCTCGGAGGGTGGTCAGTGGCGTCTTCAGCTCGTGGGACATGTGCCGCAAGAACTTCGCCTTCTCCTCTTCCAATTGCAGAAGTTGACGCCGCAACCATTCCAGCCGCTCGCCGAGCTGCTCGAGGTCCCGGGGGCCGGTAACCGCGATCGGGGCGCCGAACTCACCATCGCCCAGGCGTCGAATGGCGCGGTCCATCTGGCGTATGGGCCGCATGATCAACGCAGTGAAGAACAGCGTGAGCAGGATGGCCGCAGGTACCAGCGCCGCGGCCTGCCACACCAGGGTGCGCTGCGCCCATTGAGCGCGGTCCTCCATGCGAGCCACCTCCCGATCGATCAGCCGGCTGTTTTCCGCCAGTATCTCCCGGGCAGCCGCCGAAAGGTCGGGAAATTCGCTGACTGCGTGGTCGAACTGCTCCGTTTTGCGGCCCTGCGCCGTCAGCACCGAGTAGACCTGGGCCTCCTTGTGCTGGAGGTCCGCCAACATGCGTCGTTGCGATGACTCCAGCGCCAGACTACCCAGACGCGACGCGGTCTCCTGAAAGCGCTGATGCTTGTCCACATAGGCCTGCAACAGCGAGTGGTCACCGAGTACCTGGTACTGGAGCGCATTGCGCTCCATGGCAAGCAGGTCCTCTACCAGTGCGCGGCTGTCCTGGGTCTCCTTGACGGCCTGGAACACGGCGCGCTGACTCTGAGTGGCGAGCCGATTTACCGACACGGCCGCATTCACCAGAGCGACGATCAGAGGCACGGCAACCAGGAAAAAACCAACCAGGGTCAGCCGCAGTATGGATTTGGGATGTGCGAGCTTTCGGGCCACAGCCGGGTTCCTGGCGGCTATCCGCTCAGGGCTCCTATTTCGCCACAAACCGTTCTGCGACGCAAAAGCGTCCCCGGACTCCCTGTGGTTACCGTTCGGGCGGCTCGAACAGCGGCAGATCTTCCACCGTCACATCCCGACGGGGCGGCGCCAACCCGAAATGCAGGTAAGCGTTGCGGGTCGCCACCCGGCCCCGGGCGGTGCGCATCATGAAACCCTGTTGAATCAGATAGGGCTCCAGCACATCTTCGATGGTGCCCCGCTCTTCGCCGATAGCCGCCGCGAGGCTGTCGATCCCCACGGGCCCGCCATCGAACTTCTCGATCAGGGCAAGAAGCAACCGGCGGTCCATGTTGTCGAACCCGTGCTCGTCCACATTGAGCAGGGTCATCGCCGCCCGAGCCACCGCCGCCGTGATCTCCCCTTCCGCCTTGACCTGGGCATAGTCCCGCACCCGGCGCAGCAGACGGTTGGCGATGCGGGGCGTGCCGCGGGAACGGCGGGCGAGTTCGGCTGCGCCCTGCTCGTCGGCGGCGACGCTCAATATCCGGGCCGAACGCCGCAGGATCGCAGCGAGGTCAGTGGCCGAATAGAACTCCAGGCGCTGCACAATGCCGAAGCGGTCACGCAGCGGCGAGGTCAGCAGGCCGGCCCGCGTGGTCGCCCCGACCAGGGTAAACGGCGGCAAATCCAGCTTGATGGACCTGGCCGCCGGCCCCTCGCCGATGACGATGTCGAGCTGGTAGTCCTCCATGGCAGGATACAGTATTTCTTCGACCACCGGACTCAGCCGGTGAATCTCATCGACGAACAGCACATCGTGGGGCTCGAGGTTGGTCAACAGAGCCGCCAGGTCGCCGGGACGCTCCAGGACCGGCCCGGAGGTGTGGCGCAGATTCGCCTGCATTTCGTTGGCTATGATGTGCGCCAGGGTGGTCTTGCCCAGGCCCGGCGGGCCGAAAATCAACACATGATCCAGCGCCTCGCCACGGGCCCGTGCGGCACCGATGAATATCTCCATCTGCTCGCACACGGCATCCTGCCCGACGTAATCGGCAAGCCGCTGGGGCCGGATGGCCCGCTCCAGACGTTCCTCGTCGGCATCGGTGGCCGGGGAGATGAGTCGTTCCGATTCCATAACCGTCCCGGCCTCAGCGAACCGTCGCCTGCAGCGCCTGACGGATCATCTGCTCGGCGCTCAGATCGGTACCCGCCACCGCCCGCACCATGCGGCTGGCTTCCTGGGGCTTGTAGCCGAGAGCGACCAGGGCGCCCACCGCCTCCTGAACCGGATCGGCGCTGCCATCCGCTGTCACCGCAGCGGGTGGCAGCGACCCGTCACTGCCACCCCCGGGCAGGCGGTCTCTCATCTCCACGAGCAAGCGCTCGGCGGTCTTCTTGCCCACACCGGGCAGGCGGGTCAGCGCCGCCACATCGCGGGTCTGGACGCACTGGGCAAAAGCACCGGCTTCCATGCCCGACAGGATTGCCAGTGCAAGCCTTGCACCCACGCCGTTGACCCGCAACAGACTCCTGAACAGGGCACGGTCGGCGGCACGGGTAAATCCGTACAGGGTGTGGGCATCCTCCCGGACCACCAGATGGGTATGCAGGGTGACCTCGTCGCCCACCGGCGGCAGGTCGTAGAAGGTCGTCATGGGCGCTTCCACCTCATAGCCCACCCCATGCACGTCCAGCAGCAGGTGGGGGGACTCTTGGCGAGCAGCTTGCCGCGCAGAAATCCGATCATCGCAGCCGCCCTCGGCGCACGCCCTGGGCGGCCGGCAGCCGCGCCAGCAGCCGCCGCGACTGGCTGTGGCACAACGCCACCGCCAGGGCATCAGCCTCGTCGGCCTGGGGCGGCGCGGGAAGACCCAACAGGGCACGCACCATATGCTGCACCTGGGCCTTGGCGGCACCGCCACGGCCGACCACGGCCAGCTTGATCTCACTGGGGCTGTATTCGCTCACCGACAGGGCTCCGTTGAAGGCAGCGCAGATCGCCGCACCGCGGGCCTGGCCCAGCTTGAGGGCCGAGTCCACGTTGCGGTGCACGAAGACCTTCTCGATGGCCATCTCCTGGGGCTGATAGTGCGTCACGATGGCACTCAGTTCCTGAAAGATCTCGCCCAGTCGCGCCGCCAGAGAGTCGCCCCCCAGCTGCAGGCTGCCGCTGGCCACGTGTACGGTGTCCGTGCCCCGGGCGTCGATGATTCCGTAACCCGTCACCCGGGACCCCGGATCGATGCCCAGGATACGCGTCATTGGCCGAACCGCCCGCTGACACCCGAGGACGCCGCCCCGCCGCGCACCGCCCTACAGCTGGGCGAGAATCTCTTCGGCGATGTCGGCATTGGAATAGACGTTCTGCACATCGTCCAGGTCCTCGAGCATATCCAGCATTTTCACCATCCTGGCGGCGTCGTCCAGTTCCAGGGAGGTTGCCGTGCTGGCCCGCATGGTGACCTCGGCCTGTTCGGGCTCGAATCCGGCAGCGATCATGGCTTCCTTGACGCTGACGAAGTCATCAGCGTCGGTCAGCAGATCGACAGAGCCGTCGTCGTTGGTGACCACGTCCTGGGCACCGGCCTCCAACGCGGCTTCCATGATGGCGTCCTCGTCGCTGCCTGCCGGATAGCTCAACACCCCGCTCTGATTGAACAGAAACGCCACCGAGCCATCGGTGCCCAGATTGCCCCCGCACTTGGTGAAGGCGTGGCGCACTTCCGCCACCGTGCGGTTGCGGTTGTCGGTCATGCAGTCGACCATAACCGCGACGCCGCCCGGGCCGTAGCCTTCGTAGCGCAGCTCTTCGAAATTCTGCCCATCCAATTCGCCCGCGCCGCGCTTGACGGCCCGTTCCATGGTGTCCTTGGGCATGTTGCTGCCCTGAGCCTTGTCGAGGGCCAGCCGCAGGCGCGGATTGGTGTTGGGATCCGCCCCGCCGTGACGGGCCGCGACGGTGATCTCGCGGATCAACCGCGTGAAGAGCTTGCCCCGCTTGGCGTCCTGGGCGTTCTTACGGTGTTGAATATTCGCCCATTTACTGTGTCCAGCCATTACCGCCTCGTATTCCGGTACAAACGCCTGACAGTTTATCACCGCCCTTGCGGCAGACCTAGGCGCCTGTCCGGGTCGTCCTGCCGCAACCGCCGCACTGCTGACCCGCAGGGTACTGGCCACCCCCCCGGGGTCAACATCGGCGCCCCATTCCCAACTCGCTTGGCTGCGCCGGAGTTGGCCTGCCGACGGCCACGATTTACCGCCACAGCCAGCGGGAGCCGGCCGTGGCGGAGCCGGTATCAGAAGCGCCAGCTGTAAAGGAACTGCCAGTTCCACTGGGAATGATCGATGGTCACGGGAGTGGAAAAGATGTCCGGATTGGAATTGGTGACCGAGGTCGGCAATGCCCGGCTCAACGCAAAATCCAGTGACTGCGCGCCGTTGACCGCATAGCCGAAACCGGCTGTCACGTGGCTCTCGATGATGGCCGGGAACAAGGGATTGACCAGGCTGTCGGGTACCGGATTGCTTCCGACGTTGACCCCGCCCCGCAGGGTCAGAGCCGCGGTCGCCCGGTAGGCCGCGCCCACCTCATAGACGGTCTGGTTGCGCCAGTCCTGGCGCAGGGAGGCATCGAGAGTCTTGCCTCGCAGATCCCCTGCCGGACCGAACTGGGTGAAATTGTTGGCTGCCGCCTGGCTGGCGGTAAAGGTCATCTTGAAGTTCTTCATGGTATCGGCCCAGCGGATATACTTGACGTCCGCGGCCATCATCCAGCGACTGTTGAACCGATAGGCCATTCCCAGCCCGTAGGTCGCCGGCCACTGAAAGTCCCGCACTTTGATGTCGCCCTGCACGGGCAGGGTGTAGGCATTGCCTCCCATGTTCATGCTGGCGATCAGTTTCGCACCGTCGGTGGTCATGTCGTTGAGACGGGTGGGCGAGTGATAGGTCGCCCCCAGCGTCAACCTGCGGCTGACGCGGTAGACCAGACCCAGCTTGCCGGCGTAACCAAGACTCCTGGCCCGGCCGGTGAAGCGGTTGTTGTTGGAGAAATCGAACGCCGCATAGTTGAGCTGCGCCCCACCCTGCAGGAAGCCGCCAAAGCTCTGCGCCAGGCTACCACCGGCCGTGCCCATGGAATTGCCCGCCATCAAGCTCTGGAACTGGTGGGGCGAGAGCGCCATGCGCAAGTCCAGACCGGCCCATACCAGGTCCACGCTGCCGCCCACGGTCAACCGGTCGTTGACCTGGTAGGCGAGCGGCGCAATGACACGCCCGACACTCAGCTCGGTGCGGTTTTCCAGGGGTGCGCTCGCACTCGGATCCGGCAGCCAGCTGCCCGCAGGGTAGTCGGTACCCATGCCGCCCTGGCCATAGACCCCGATACCATAGGTCCAACGTCCTTCCCGCCGTACCCAGCCTGCCGCCGGCATATAGAAAGCCGTCGCCGAGGACTTCGCGCTGCGACCGCCCGCCGAGGCTTTGACATCCGGCCCCAGAAAGCCGAACGCCAGGTCGAGCCGCGAACCCCGGCCCATCAGACCCAGGGTGGCGGGATTGTTCATCATGGCGGCCGTGCCATTGTCATAGGCCATGGACGCACCGCCCATGGCAGTGGCAATGGGCCCATAGCCTTCCATGTCCATGCCGTTGGTGGCGTGAGCGGTCAGCGGCAGTACCGCAGCTGCGGCAGCGATCGCGGTACGGGATACAGCAGAAAACAACTTCATCCACACTACTCCATCGTTGTCATGATTGACGTGCAAGCGGCACCGAGCGCAACAGCGCCCGCTGCCGCCAGCGGGCAGCGGATCGAAGGGCAGGCATAACGCCGCGGGAAAGGATCTTGTGGTTATCGACTCGTAAGACGTTAACTTCAGTTCGGGCCGTTTGCGGGCGCCTTTCAACGACGCCTTGACTTGGTCAGCCGGCTTCGCCTGCTGTCCGGAATTGGCCCGTGCGCAGAAACCCGCACACCTGGCGGGCCACCTCCCGCGACAGCACCAGGCCGGTATGAGTCGCCGCCACCGTGCATTGTGCCGCCCCCGGCAAACGGGTCTCGGCGACGGCCACGGTACCGTCGCTGGGTTGGGCGAGTCCGCCCACCAGCCTCCCAACCCCGACACCGCCGGTACCGGCAATGACACCCACCTGCCTGTCACCCACGCTCACGACCCCGTCGCCGCCAAGGCCCTGCTCCAGGCTTCGTCCGAGCAGCACCCTGCCGGCTGTCGTTCGGGCCAGCCGCCTGGCCACGCCGCTGCCGGCCACCGGCGTGCCAAGCAGCACGACACGCCCCGGCGGCAGGTCCCGGTGCTCCGCCAGCGCCCGCAGGATCACCAGGCCGCCCAGGCTGTGTCCCAGCAGATGGACAGTCGACGCTCCCAGAGCCGCCACAAAGCGCGCCAACCGGGCGGCGTTGTAGGGCACCGGGTACGCGAGTGAACGGTAGTGAAAGCGCATGGGCGCAAACCCGCAACGCCGCACGCGTCGCCCCAGCAGCATCAATTCCAGCCCGTTCATCCAAAGACCGTGCACCAGCACCACGGACTCGGCCCCCGGGGTGTGGACAGCGTCGTTACCGGTCATCGCGGGGCGGAACCGCTCGGAGGGGAAGCAAGGCGCCGGGACCGGAATGCCTTGCGCCGCTCACTGGCGCCGATCCTCAGAGCGCAGGGACGCACTCGATGATGGCGTCGCGGTTGGTATACGAGGAGGCAAGGCGCGCAGCCGCATCCCGCTGCAGCCACCGCAAGGCGCAGTGCTCGCGCGGATTGAGCCGAATCGGCGGACGGCGCGGGAACTCGATACTGAACACATGTTCGGTGTTGGTGACCGCTTCCGGCGCATAGCGGGCGCGCCAGGGAGGCACAATCGGGAAGGTGTTGCGGCGCCGGCAGTCCACCAGCGTGTCGTGGGCCTGCAGGCCGGTCTCCTCGGCGAGCTCCCGGCAGGCCGCCTCGACGGGCGATTCGCCCCACCGCAGACTGCCGGTCACCGATTGCCAGTAATCGGCGGGCGCCACTCGCTGCAGCATGAGCACATCCCCCCGGCGCGTGTAGACCACCACCAGCACGGACTCGGGGCGCTTGTAGGCACCGGCCATCAGGCCCGCCGCATTGGCCGGTCAGCCGCCGGCCTCCACAGCCTTGCGCACCCGCAGCCCAAGCTCGCGCAACTGGACCTCGTTGGCCGCCGATGGCGCACGGGTAAGCGGACAGGCCGCGGTCTGGGTCTTCGGAAACGCCATCACCTCGCGGATGGAGTCGGCGCCGGCCATCAGCATGACCAGACGGTCGAGACCGAAGGCGATGCCGCCGTGGGGCGGCGCGCCGAATTTCAGCGCATCCAGGAGGAAACCGAACTTGTCGGCCGCTTCCTGATCGCCGATACCCAGCAGCCGGAAGATTTCAGCCTGCACATCGGGCCGGTAGATACGCATCGAACCGCCGCCCACCTCGGTACCGTTCAGCACCATGTCGTAGGCCCGGGAGTGACAGGCGCCGGGATCGGTCTGCAACAGGTGCAGGTGATCCTCCTTGGGCGAGGTGAAGGGATGGTGCAGGGATACCCAGCGGCTCGCCTTGTCGTCCCACTCGAACATGGGAAAATCCACCACCCACAGGGGTCGCCAGCCATGGGTCACCAGGTTGCGGTCGTGACCCAGTTTGACGCGCAGCGCTCCCAGGGATTCGTTGACCACCTTGGCCTTGTCGGCACCGAAGAAAATCAGGTCGCCGGCTTCGGCACCGGTACGCTCGAGAATCGCGGCGACGACCTCATCGGGGAGGAATTTCAGGATGGGCGACTGCAGCCCCTCCCGACCGCGAGCGGGGTCATTGACCTTGATGTAGGCCAGACCCTTGGCGCCGTAGATACCGACGAACTTGGTGTAGTCGTCGATCTCCTTGCGGCTGAGTTCGCCGCCGGCGGGCAGGCGCAGAGCGGCAACCCGGCCGCTGGGATCGCAGGCGGGACCGGAGAAAACCTTGAAGTCGACCCGCTCCATGAGGTCGCCCACGTCCACCAGTTCCAGGGCAATACGCAGGTCCGGCTTGTCCGAGCCGTAGCGGTCCATGGCCTCGGAATAGCTCATGCGCGGGAACGGCTCCGGCAGGGCCACTTCCAGGGCCTGGGCGAACACCTGCCGCATCATGGTTTCCATCAGGTCCATGAGCGTGTCTTCGTCCAGGAACGACGTCTCGATATCGAGCTGGGTGAATTCCGGCTGGCGGTCGGCCCGCAAGTCCTCGTCCCGGAAGCAGCGCACGATCTGGTAGTAGCGGTCTACGCCGGCAATCATCAGCAACTGCTTGAACAGCTGGGGCGACTGGGGCAAGGCAAAGAACTCGCCCGGGTACGTGCGGCTGGGCACCAGATAGTCCCGCGCGCCTTCCGGGGTGGCACGCGTCAACATCGGCGTTTCGATGTCCAGGAACCCCTGGCCGTCCAGGAAGTCGCGCAGCACGCGGGTGATGCGCGAACGCAGGCGCAAGCGCTCGATCATCTCCGGTCGCCGCAGATCGATATACCGGTAGCGCAGGCGGGTTTCCTCGTTGACCTCCTCCTCGTCAATCTGGAACGGCGGCGTCTCGGCAGCGTTCAGGATGGTCAACTGTTCGCCCAGCACCTCCACCTGACCGGTAGGCAGATGGGAGTTCTCGGTGCCTTCCGGGCGCCGCCGGACCCGACCCCTGACCTGCAGGACATATTCGCTGCGCACCCGCTCGGCGACCATGAAGATCTCCGGGCGATCGGGGTCGAAGACCACCTGCAACAGACCCTCGCGATCCCGCAGGTCCACGAAGATCACGCCACCGTGATCACGCCGGCGATTGACCCAGCCGCAGAGGACAACCTCTTGACCGACAAAGGTTTCGTTCAGGTCTCCGCAATACTGGCTGCGCATGGCGGTCATACGGCCGGGTCTCTCTCAGGTGAGCGGGTGTACGCCCTGGGGGCGCCGGGAAAGGCGGAAATGGTACGGGTTGGGGCGGGGGGACGCAACTTGCGGAGCGGTCACCGGATGCGCGGGACCGCGAGCCGGCGAGCCGGGCGGCATCGCCGCCCGGCATCGGGACCCATAAGGCTCAGTCGGCGCAGGCCGGGCAGGCACCCGCACCGCAGGCGGCTTTGGGCTCGGATTTCTTGGAATCGGAGTCCGCCACATTGCGCTTGCTGCCGCTCTTGAAGTCCGTCTCGTACCAGCCGGCACCCTTCAGGCGAAAGCCCGACGCGGAGATCTGCTTCTGCAGGGACGGCTTGCCGCATTGCGGGCAATCCACCAGCGCGGCATCGCTCATCTTCTGAATCGCTTCCAGATGGTGGCCGCAATTGGAACAGGCATACTCATAAATCGGCATAATGGCTACCCTTTGACTGATAAACCGACTATATAGGCAGCAAAATAGGGGCGATCGATCGGTAAATCAAGCCCCGCGCGGCGGGGACATCAGCCCAGACCCAGGTTTTCCCGGTCGCCATACCGCTCCCGCGTCTCCTCCGCGGCAGCGTGATCCAGGGCTTTGACCAGCAGGGCGTGCTCATGTTCAGCCAGCCCCGAATGCCGGTAACGCTCGGCGGCTTCCCGTACCCCCGAAAGGCAAGCGCTGCGGTGTGCCAAGCAGATCAATGCCTTGGCGATGTTGTGACTGTCCTCTCCTGCTTCCCGCAGCCGCTGGGCCTCGGCGAGTGCGGCGGCCAAACCGGTATCGGTTGGTCGAGTCATGGCGGTCCTCATGGCGGCGTATGTCCGCCGGCGCCCGGTTTTCGGGGTCGGCGGGTTTCATGGGAGAATATCGGACGACATCCTGGAGTCTTCGACAATGATGCCGCCGGCCGGGCGTGCCCGGCGGTACCGAACCGGCAAAACACGAACCATGCACATGCACCACACCACCCTGCCGGACGCCCGGGCGCGGGATCTCAAGACCCTGCGGGCCCTGGTGCCGTTCCTGTGGGAATACAAGGGCCGGGTCATACTCGCCTTGGGCTTTCTGATCGTCGCCAAAGGCGCCAATGTGGGCGTGCCGCTGCTGCTCAAGGACATCGTCGACGGCCTCAGCAACCAGGGCAAGCATGCACAGCTGGCCCTTCCCCTGGCCTTCCTGCTGGGCTATGGGGGCCTGCGGCTGGCCAATTCCCTGTTCAGCGAACTGCGCGACTCGGTGTTCGCCAAGGTCCGTCAGGGATCCATGCGCAGCGTGTCGGTGAAGGTACTTGAGCACCTCCATACCCTGTCCCTGCGCTTTCACCTGGAGCGCAAGACCGGGGGCATTGCCAGGGACATCGAACGGGGTACGCGCAGCGTCAGCTCGCTGCTCAACTATCTGGTGTTCAACATCATCCCCACCGCCGTGGAGATGCTGATGATCGGCGGCATCCTGCTGACCCGCTACAGCGCCTGGTTCGTGGTGATCGCCCTGGTGTCGGTGGTCAGCTACGTCACGTTCACCTTTTTCGTCACCGAGTGGCGCATGAAATACCGCGTGACCATGAACGCCATGGATTCGGCCGCCAACACCCAGGCCATCGACAGCCTGATCAACTACGAGACCGTCAAGTACTTCGGCAACGAGGCATACGAACTCGGCCGTTACGATCGCAGCCTGCAGGGCTGGGAAGAAGCCGCCATCAAGTCCCAGACGTCGCTGTCGGCCCTGAATTTCGGGCAGGGCACGATCATCGCCGTCGGCGTCACTCTGATGATGACGCTGGCCGCACGCGGCGTGGTGCAGGGCACCATGACCATCGGCGACCTGGTCCTGGTCAACGCCTTTCTGCTGCAACTGTTCATCCCGCTGGGATTCCTGGGCATGGTCTACAGCCAGCTCAAACACGCCCTCTCGGACATGCAGGGCATGTTCGACGTGCTGGAAAGCGATCCGGAGATCCGCGACCGGCCCGGCGCCGCGGCTCTGCAAGTCGACGGCGGCGAAGTGCGCTTCCAGGAGGTCTCGTTCGCCTATGAGCCGCAGCGCCCCATCCTCCACGAGGTGGATTTCACCATCCGCCCCGGCCACAAGGTCGCGGTGGTGGGCCCCAGCGGCGCCGGCAAATCGACCCTGGGCCGCCTGCTGTTCCGATTCTACGACGTGGGCGCCGGCCGGGTGCTGGTCAACGGCCAGGACGTGCGCGACGTCACCCAGCAAAGCCTGCGGGCCGCCATCGGCATCGTGCCCCAGGACACCGTGCTGTTCAACGACACCCTGGACTACAACATTGCCTACGCCCGGCCCGAGGCCGGCCGGGCCGACATCGAGCAGGCCGCCCGACTGGCTAATATCCACGATTTCATCTGTACCCTGCCCCAGGGCTACGAAACGGTGGTCGGCGAACGGGGCTTGAAGCTGTCGGGCGGCGAGAAGCAGCGCGTGGCCATCGCCAGGGCCATTCTGAAGAATCCGCGCATCCTGATCTTCGACGAAGCCACCTCCAGCCTGGACTCCCAATCCGAACAGTCGATCCTGGAGGCCCTGCAGCAGGTGGCGGCCGACCATACCACCCTGGTGATCGCCCATCGGCTATCGACGGTGATCGACGCCGACATGATTCTGGTGATGGAAGCGGGCCGCATCGTCGAACGGGGCACCCATCGGGAACTGCTCGCGCGCGACGGCCTTTATGCGCGCATGTGGCGGCTGCAGCAGGAGGAACGCGAACAGGCCCGGCGGACACCGGTCCGGGCCACGGCACTCTGAACTGAAAGGCACCGGGATTGCTCAGTCATCGCCGTCGGACGGCCGCTCCCGGGCGGCGTTCTGGCGCCCAAGCAGATGTCGGACCAGCAACTCCCGGTCTGTCTCGCGCAACTGATCGAATTCGATGGCGACGAAATGGGGGAACTCGGCATCCCCTGCGGAACAGGGCTCGCAGTACACCACACGACCGAAGGTGAGCACGCCGGTGTGCGAAGGCAGCAGGACCAGCTTGAGTTCCACCAGATCCCCGGCCGTCAACGGCCCGCGCGCACGGAAGCCGATCCCGCCGGCGCTCAGACTCACTTCCCGGGCGGTTTGCTGGGGCGGGTCGAGTTCCTCGAGCAGAAACAAGCGCGCGAGGGTGTTCAGCTTGCCGTCCACGGCCTCCAGGTAGCGCACCAGGTCCGGGGAAACCCGCCGGATCTTGTGCAGCAGCCGGTTCATGTGACGGGAGGTGGCGGCAAACTCCGCCGCCGCCGTGAAGCGGGTCGGCGAACGGCGTCGCAGATCGTCCACCAGAGCGGGCAGTTCCTGTTCGGAAATGACCCGGTAGTCCAGCACCACACTGTCGTCGACGCGGAAATATTCCCGCCGGTTCCCGTCGGTCATACGGCTACCGCAATCATCGCTGCCCATGTGGCGCCTCCTTCTCCCGCTGTGGCGGCCGGTGCGCACGCAAAAGACCCGTGCGGCCGCCCGCTCGAAAGTCTATCGGGCCGCCGGGGCATTTACTGAAGGCCCGCCTCGTTACCCGACAACCGCCGGCAAAGTGATAGACTGCCAAAAATTCCTGCCGGATGCCCCACCATGAACGAGTCCGATTCCGGCCACCGTGCGGTCGGACACCTGCGCCTGCGCCGGGTAGGCATCGATACCTACCGGGAAAACGTGGCCTTCCTGCACCGGGACTGCGCCACCTACCGGGCCGAGGGCTTCCAGGCCCTCTCGAAGGTAGAGATCACCACCGATGGCCGCCGCATCCTGGCGGTGCTGAACGTGGTGGACGATCCCAACCTGGTCGGCACCGAGGAGCTGGGGCTGTCCGAACAGGCCTTCACCCAACTCGGCGTTCCCGAGGGTCGCCTGGTGCGGGTGGAGCACGCCGAACCCCCCGCGTCCATGGATGCGGTGCGGCGCAAGATGGGCGGCGAACGGCTCAGCCGGCAGGACTTTCTCGACATTACCCGCGACATCAACGAGGCCCGCTACTCCAAGACCGAGATGGCCGCGTTTCTGGTGTCCTCCGCCCAGACCGGGCTGGATCGCGACGAGATCCTCTACCTCACGCGGGCCATGGTGGAAACCGGCGAGCGCCTCGACTGGGAAGAGCCGCTGGTGGTGGACAAGCACTGCATCGGGGGCGTACCGGGCAACCGCACCTCCATGCTCATCGTCCCCATCGTCGCCGCCCACGGCATGCTCATCCCCAAGACCTCCAGCCGCGCCATCACCTCCCCAGCCGGCACCGCCGACACCATGGAACTGCTGGCCGAGGTGGAATTGACCCCCAAGGCCCTGCACCGACTGGTGCGCAAGGAACGGGGCTGCCTGGCCTGGGGCGGCACCGCGCACCTGGCGCCGGTGGATGACATTCTGATCTCCGTGGAGCGCCCCCTGGGCATCGACTCCCAGGGACAGATGGTCGCCTCCATCCTGTCCAAGAAGCTGGCCGCCGGCTCCACGCACCTGCTGATCGACATTCCGGTGGGCCCCACCGCCAAGGTTCGCCAGATGCGCCAGGCCCTGGCCCTGCGCAAGCTGTTCGAGTTCGTGGGCGACCAGACCGGACTGCACCTGGAAGTGGTCATCACCGACGGGCGCCAGCCGGTGGGACGGGGCATCGGGCCGGTGCTGGAGGTGCGCGACGTCATGCAGGTGTTGCAGAACGAACCCGGGGCACCGGCGGATCTGCGCCAGAAGGCGCTGCATCTGGCCGGCCGGATCCTGGAGTTCGACCCGGATGTGCGCGGCGGCAGGGGTTTTGCCATCGCGCGGGACATCCTGGAATCGGGACGGGCGCTGGCCAAGATGAATGCCATCATCGAGGCCCAGGGTCGCCAGACGCGCACCTCTGTGCCGGGGCCGCTTCAGTTCGAAGTCAGCGCGCCGAACAGCGGCGTCGTCATCGGCATAGACAACTACCAACTCGCCAGGGTCGCCCGCCTGGCAGGCGCTCCCATGGGCAAAGGCGCCGGCGTGGACTTGTTCAAGAAGCTGGGCGAACCGGTCGAAAAAGGGGAACCCCTTTATCGGGTGCACGCGGAGGTGAAGGCCGAACTGGCGTTCGCGCGCACCCAATGCGACCGGCACGACGGCTACGCCATCGGCGCACCCGATCAGGTACCGGCACCCTACGTGGAGTTTGGTTGATCGCTCATGGACAACGCCAGCAACGCGACCGTACTCGGTTTCCCCGAATATCCCGAACAGGCCCAGGCGCTGGCGGATGGGTTGGGAGTGGACTGTGCCATTGCCGACGTACATCGGTTCCCGGACGGGGAGAGCCTGGTGTGCCTGCCCCCGACGCTTCCGCCGCGGCTCGTGGTCTGCCGTTCCCTGGACTACCCCAATGACAAGCTGGTGGAGCTCGCCCTGACCGCCGCCACCGCCCGCGCCATGGGGGTTCAAACCCTCACCCTGATGGCGCCCTACCTGTGCTACATGCGTCAGGACAAGGCCTTCCACCCCGGCGAAGCGGTCAGCCAGTTCATCATCGGCCGGCAATTGGCCGGGCAGTTCGACGAAGTGATCACCGTGGACCCGCACCTGCACCGCACACCGCGTCTGGAACAGGCGGTGCCCGCCAAGCGCGCGCTGGCACTGACATCGGCAGGCCTGATCGGAACCTTCATTTCCCGACAGTTCGACACACCCATCCTGCTGGGCCCGGACAGCGAATCGGAGCAATGGGCCCGGGCGGTTGCCCAAAGCTGCGGATGCGAGTATGGCATCGCCCACAAGGACCGCCGCGGCGACCGGGACGTGGAAGTCGCACTACCGCCGCTGGATCTGGCCGGCCGTCAGGTGGTGCTGGTGGATGACATCGCCAGCACCGGCCGCACCCTCGCCGGCGCCGCCCGCCAGGCCCGGGAACGCGGCGCCGCGGACGTGCAGGCCGTCGTGGTCCATGCCCTGTTCGTGGACGACGCCCTCGAACACCTGCAGCGGGCGGGCGTGTCCGCCGTGTGGAGCACCGACAGCATTCGCCACCCCAGCAACGCCATTGCGTTGCAACCGCTGCTGACCCAGGCGCTGGCGGCATCCCGGGAATCCACAGACAGCTGACTTGCGGCGCCGGAGGCGCAAACCCCAGCCCAGGAACCGAACCATGCGGTCACCGTTTTCGCCCGTCCACCTGATGCTTTTCGTCGTGCTGCTCGGCCTGCTGGTGGCGTTCGTGCAGGTGGGACTGCTCACCCTGGCATTCGACAAACTGGGACTGTCGCCGGGCGAAGGCTTCGTGCTGCTGTTCGCCTCCCTGTTCGGCAGCATGATCAACCTGCCGCTGGCCACCGTGGATGCAAGCACCCCTTCCCCCGAGCAGATCCCCCCGCAACTGCGCGGTCTGTTACGCCAGCCGCCGAGGCCCTTCACCGGCAAGACCCTCCTGGCGGTGAATGTAGGCGGCGGACTGATCCCGGTGTTCTTCTCGCTGTACCTGATCACCCACAATCCCATAGCCCCCACCCATGTCGTGCTTGGAGTGGCGCTGGTGAGTGCGCTGAGTTACCGCTTCAGCCGCCCGGTGCCCGGCCTCGGCGTCGGCATGCCCATACTGATCGCACCCCTGGGCGCCGCCCTGGCCGCCACGCTCATCAGCCCCGCGCAGAGCGCGCCGCTGGCGTACATCAGCGGCACCCTGGGGGTACTCATCGGAGCCGACCTGATGCGGCTCAAGGATATCCGCCACCTGGGCGCCCCGGTCGCGTCGATCGGCGGTGCCGGCACCTTCGACGGCATTTTCATCACCGGCATCGTGGCCGTGCTGTTGGCTTGAAGCCGCCTGTGGAGACACGCCGATGCATATCCACTGACAGCGGCCGGAAGGATGCTCAGACATCTCGGCATCGGCAACCTCGGAATCCCCCCTGGTGAGCGTCAACCGGGATGGTCGGCACCCGAGCGAGCGGACATCCTTGCCAGGAGAAGTGTAAATTACGACCGCCTCCCTAACCGATCAGTGGAACCATAGCGACCGCCCATGCCTGCACACGAGCCAAGAAGCGTACTTCTCACCGGCTGTTCCAGCGGTATCGGCTACGCCGCCGCCAAAGGCCTCAAGGCCCGCGGTTACCGCGTATTCGCCACCGCCCGCAAGGCGCAGGACGTGGCACGCCTCAGCGACGAGGGCCTGGAGAGTCTGCGTCTGGACCTGACGGACTCCGCGTCCATTCGCGATGCCGTCGACGGGGTCCTGGAGCGCACGGACGGCACGTTGTACGGGGTGTTCAACAACGCCGGGTACGGCCAGCCGGGAGCGGTGGAAGATCTCAGCCGGGAGGTGCTGCGGGCCCAGTTCGAGACCAACGTGTTCGGCACCCACGAACTCAACACCAGACTCATCCCCGTCATGCGCCGCCAGGGCTACGGACGCATTATCCAGAACAGCTCGGTCCTCGGGCTGATCGCCCTGCCCTATCGCGGCGCCTACAACGCCAGCAAGTTTGCCCTGGAGGGGCTGTACGACACCCTGCGCCTGGAGCTGACCGGTACAGGCATCCATGTCTGCCTGATCGAACCCGGCCCCATCGAAAGCCGATTTCGCGCCAACAGCTACGCCATCTACCAGGACACCATAGACACTGCCAACAGCGTTCACCGGGACACCTATGCGACGCTGGTCGCCCGACTGAAGAAGGAAGGGGCAGCGGCGCCCTTCACCCTGCCACCGAAAGCGGTGCTCGATAAGGTCATTCACGCGCTGGAGAGCCCAAGACCCAAGATTCGCTACTACGTCACCTTCCCCACCTATCTGTTCGCCACGCTCAGGCGTGCGCTGCCCTGGCGGGCGCTGGACCGGGTGCTGCTGGGGGTCGGCAAGGGAGAGCGCAAGCGAGGCCAGTGAGTATCCCGTCCGCCCCGGCGCCGTTATGCGGCCATCGGACCACGCCCTGTGCCGCGCAGGTGTACCGCACTGACTGCCCCTCTGTGACACAGGCCCGTCACACGCAGTTGCTACTGTGGCCGGACATGGCCTGCAACATCGCACGCCGCCGGGCGCCACATCCGCGCGGCGGCGGGGCTGCACAACGCATTTCGGTCCCGGAGATGAAATGGAGCGAATCAGGCTGGCCGCAGCCCTGCTTTTCATGCTGGCGGGGGGCGCCGTTCATGGAGCCTCCGCGCTGCGCCTGCCGGTGCCGACGCAGTTCGGGCGCATCGCGGCGTTCAGCTACGACACGAACGGAAGGCGCGATGGCGAAGCTCGGCTCAGTATGAACCGGACGGCGGCCGGCGACGTGCTGCTGCAGGTCGATATCCACCTGGACACGGGTGCACGCACCCATCTGCGGGCTTGGATGCAACCGGTGGACCACGGCCAGGGCCTGCGCCTGTTGACGGAACGCAGCTGGAGCCGCAACGCCCATGGCGTACCGATCGCCGCCATGACCATAGACCATCGCACGGGGGTGGCGACCTGTACCGGCGTGGGGCAGGGTGCCCGCAGCATGAAATTGCCGACACCGGACAGGGTCCTGAACGTGCCGCTCAACCTGTTCCTCCAGCCCCTGGTGGCTGGCAAGGTCAAACAGGAGCGCTTCCAGACACTGGCGTGCGGAAAGAACATTCGCCTCATCGACACCGAAGCGAGGGTGACCGGCCGCATCCCCGCGGCGCGGGGATGCGAGGGGTTTGTCCGGGTGCACTGCGTCTTCAAGCTCGGGCCGTTCCTCTCGGTGCTGGCGGGCCCCTTCCTCCCCAACGTCGTGTTCTGGTTCGACGCGGGCGGGGACGACGCCTGGGTCGCACACCAGGCGCCGCTGTACGCGAACGGGCCGAGCGTGCTGCTGGTGCGACGGTCGGTGCACCCGGCAGATCTCGACGCGGATCTGCGCCGCGCCGAAGGCGGTCCCGACACCGAGTAGCCCTCCGACCCCACGCCGCTCCCGGGGCCGGCTATCCGCCTTGCGGGGGCAACCGAGCTACACTGTGGCCAACATCCACCGACGCGGCGGACCGGCATCCATTTCCGACCCGGAGGACTCTCGATTGACCGTCACTGTCGCTTTCGACGTCTATGGCACCCTGATCGATACCAACGGCGTCGAGGTCGCACTTCAGAGCATGGTTGGCGCCAAAGCCGCGGAATTCTCGCGCCTGTGGCGGGCGAAGCAGCTGGAATACTCGTTCCGACGCGCCCTGATGCGCAACTACGTCGATTTCGACCAGTGTACGCGCCAAGCCCTCGCCTACTGTTGCGGGACTTTTCACACGGACCTCTCCATGGAAGCGCGCCAGTCCCTCATGGACCGATACCGGACACTGCCCGCCTTTGCCGACGTTGAGGAAGGGCTGGCGGCCATGGAAACCCGCGGCCACCGGCTGTACGCGTTTTCCAACGGCCGCCGGGACGCGGTGGAGAGCCTGCTCCGCAACGCCCATATCGACGGCTATTTCCTGGATATCATCAGCGTCGACGACATCAGGAGCTACAAACCCGACCCCGCGGTCTACCGTCACTTCCTGCGCTGCAGCGGTGCTCCGCCGGGGACTGCATGGCTGGTCTCCAGCAATCCCTTCGACGTAATCGGTGCGGTGGCAGCCGGCATGCACGCCGCCTGGGTTCGCCGTTCCGACGACGCGGTCTTCGATCCCTGGGAAATGCAGCCAAGCAAGACGGTGGGAGCGCTGACGGAACTGGCGGACGTCATTTCCGACGCCGGTATCTGAGCCCGGGCCGGACCGATTTCGTCACCGCCAACACGCACGGGGATGTCGGCTGGCGACACCTGGGCCGGCGGACCGACACCGGCAATTCCGCCTCGCCTACCCGGGCCAGGGTGCGGACTCGCGGGTCAGGGCGAGGCCACAATCAACGGGACGAGCATCTCTTCGGCACTGACGCCCCCATGCAGACCCACCGGCCGGAAGCGCTTTTCGCCGACCACGCTGTCCTTGATCGCATAGCGATCCTTCATGAGCAGCACGTAGTCGCCGATCCGGTCCAACAGGCGGGGATGGGGCGTGTTGCGGCCGAAGAATCCACCATGGAACAGCTCCTCGCTTCGATAGAGCCAGCAGCGATCGGCAAGCCGGTCCTGCACATAGCTTTTGAAGTGCGCCACCTTTTCCGGTCTCACATAGCAGTAGGCCGCTCGGGGTTCTCCGCACAACGGCAACGCCAGGCAGTCGGCCAGCTCCGGGTGATCGGCAAGCTCCACATAGTCAGGGGGCGTGGTGTCCACGAAACCGTGGTCGGCAGTCACCACAATTGCTGCGCCGGTGCCCTGAATCCTCTCCAGAAATCGCCCATAGGCGGCATCCAGCTCCTGGTAATGGGCAAAGACCAGCGGGCTGGCGACGCCGTGCTGGTGGGAAAGCGCATCGAATTCGGGCCAGTAGCCGTAGATGAAGCTCGGCTCGCGAGCCCCTTCCAGCAGTCCGGCAATCCGATCGAAAAAACCGTCCATGGTGCCGTAGCCATGGCGGCGGGCCCGGCCGGCGGTGGCGCGGCTGTAGTCGGAGTGCAGGATACGCTGCTGGGTCACTACATGGGCGTTCACCGACAGGGTGTCCGCAAACGGTGTGCAGCCCAGGATTTCACGGGCGTCGATGCCGCCCTGGCCCAGGCTCAGCCACGCGGCGCGGGACCGGAACGGCAGGACGGCCGCCACCATGCCCAATTCACGAAGATACATGAACCAGCCGGTCAGACCGTGCTGTTGGGGCGCGGTGCCGGTGAGGAACGTGGTGATGGCCGCCGCCGTGGTGGAGGGAAACACCGAGGTCATGGATCCCAGCAGATGACGGTTGAGGCTGCCGGCAGGATCCTGGGCCCTGAGATAGTGGTAGCCCAGGCCATCGAGGGCAATCAACACAATGTGGCGCGCTTCGGCCAACGCCTGGCTCGGAAGGGCGGTCAACGCCGGATACGCGTGCGGACCGCTTGCCAAGGCACCGTGAATGGAACTCATCAGATTGACGATGGAACCGCCCTGATAGTCCGGCCGTACGATGGCATCCCTGTCGTCCATGGCCCATTTTGTCACGCCACGGCCACCACAAAAACACTCCCTACCATGTGGCTTGGCCCAAAAACGACAGCCCCGCATAAGCGGGGCTGCAAACGCTTGTTGCTGAGTCCCGGCTCAGGCAGCCGAAGCTTCCCGTGCGCGCTTGCCGAAGGTCAACTCGCCATCGCGCACGTCCACCTCGATCAGAGCCCCGGGGCCGAAGTGGCCGGACAGGATCTGCTGCGCCAGGGGATTTTCCAACTGCTGCTGGATCTCCCGCTTGAGCGGCCGGGCACCATAGACCGGATCGAAACCGGCCTCGCCCAGCTTGTCCAGAGCGGCGGTGCTGAGCTCGATATCCATGTCGCGATCCTGCAGCCGCCGGCGCAGGTAGCCGATCTGGATTTCCGTGATGGCGCGGATCTGTTCGCGCCCCAGGGGATGGAACACCACCACTTCGTCCACACGGTTGATGAATTCCGGTCGGAAGTGCTGCCCGACGATTTCCATCACGGCACCCTTCATGGCCCCGTAGTTCTCTTCGCCGGCCATCTCCTGGATCATCTGGCTGCCCAGGTTGGAGGTCATCACGATGACCGTGTTGCGAAAATCCACCGTACGGCCCTGACCGTCCGTCAGTCGCCCGTCGTCCAGCACCTGCAGCAGCACGTTGAACACGTCCGGATGGGCCTTTTCCACCTCGTCCAGCAGGATCACGGAATAGGGCTTGCGGCGCACGGCCTCGGTCAGGTAGCCGCCTTCCTCGTAGCCCACATAGCCGGGCGGGGCGCCGATCAGCCGAGCCACGGAATGCTTCTCCATGAACTCCGACATGTCGATGCGCACCATGGCCTCTTCGGTGTCGAACAGGAACGCCGCCAGCGCCTTGGTGAGCTCGGTCTTGCCGACGCCCGTCGGGCCCAGGAACAGGAACGAGCCGTTGGGGCGGTTGGGATCGGACAGCCCCGCGCGGGAGCGGCGGATGGCGTCGGACACGGCTTTGACTGCCTCGTCCTGGCCCACCACCCGATGGCGGATGGCCTCTTCCATACGCAGCAGCTTCTCCCGTTCGCCTTCCAGCATCTTGGACACCGGGATGCCGGTCCACTTGGACACCACCTCGGCGATTTCCTCATCGGAGACGTTGTTGCGCAGCAGCTTCATGTCGTGCATCTCGGCCTGGGAGGCCATATCGAGCTGCTTCTCCAGCTCCGGGATGCGCCCGTACTGCAGCTCCGACATGCGTGCCAGATCGCCGGCCCGGCGGGCGGTCTCCAGTTCGGTACGGGCCCGGTCCAGCTCTTCCTTGATGTGATGCGTGCCCTGCACCGCCGCCTTTTCCGACTTCCAGATTTCCTCCAGGTCCGAGTACTCCCGCTCCAGGCGGGCAATCTCTTCCTGCAGCGCGTCCAGGCGCTTGCGGGAAGCCTCGTCAGTTTCCTTCTTCAGGGCCTCGCGCTCGATCTTGAGCTGGATGAGCCGCCGCTCCATGCGATCCATCTCTTCCGGCTTGGAATCGATTTCCATACGGATACGGGACGCCGCCTCGTCCACCAGATCGATGGCCTTGTCGGGCAGCTGGCGGTCCGTGATGTAGCGGTGCGAGAGGGTCGCCGCGGCCACGATGGCCGGATCGTTGATCTCCACGCCGTGATGGACTTCGTAGCGTTCCTTCAGCCCGCGCAGGATGGCGATGGTGTCCTCCACCGAAGGCTCGTCCACCAGCACCTTCTGGAAGCGCCGCTCCAGGGCCGCGTCCTTTTCAATGTACTTGCGGTATTCGTCCAGGGTGGTGGCGCCGATGCAGTGCAGCTCGCCGCGCGCCAGGGCGGGCTTGAGCATGTTGCCCGCATCCATGGAACCCTCGGCCTTGCCGGCCCCGACGATAGTGTGGATCTCGTCGATAAACAGGATCACCTGGCCTTCCTGCTTGGCCAGATCGTTGAGCACGCCCTTCAGGCGCTCCTCGAACTCGCCACGGAACTTGGCGCCGGCGATCAGCGAGCCCATGTCCAGGGACAGCAGGCGCTTGTGCTTGAGCCCTTCCGGCACCTCGCCATTGATGATGCGCTGGGCCAGCCCTTCGACGATGGCGGTCTTGCCCACGCCCGGCTCGCCGATCAGCACCGGATTGTTCTTGGTGCGCCGCTGCAGCACCTGAATGGTACGGCGGATTTCGTCGTCCCGGCCGATCACCGGATCGAGCTTGCTCTGCTCGGCGCGCTCGGTAAGGTCAATGGTGTACTTTTCCAGTGCCTGGCGCTGATCCTCGGCGTTCGGGTCGTCCACCTTCTGGCCGCCGCGCATCTTGTCGATGGCCTCCTCGATCAGCCCGCTGGTGGCGCCGGCCTTGCGCAGCAGTTCGCCCAGAGCGGACTTGTCCTCCACGGCGGCCAGCACGAACAGCTCGCTGGAGATGTACTGGTCCTTGCGCTGCTGGGCCAGCTTGTCGGTCTGGTTGAGCAGGCGGCTGAGCTCGTTGGAGACATGTACCTCGCCGGCGTTGCCCTGCACCTGGGGCATTCTGTCCAACGCCTCCCCAAGCTGGGAGCGCAGCACGTTCACGTTCGCGTCCGCCTGGGTCAGCAGATGGCGGACGGTGCCTCCCTCCTGATCCAGCAGGGCAAGCATGACATGTGCCGGCTCGATGAACTGGTGATCCCGGCCCACGGCCAGACTCTGGGCGTCGGCCAGCGCCATCTGGAATTTGCTGGTCAGTTTATCCATTCGCATGATTCGCACTCCGGGACGAAAATTCGGACTTACCCAGCAAATGGGGTGTGGACATTCGTTTTTCAACCCCATGGGGCAGGGAATCGCCGCGCCCGCCCCCACCATCGGCGGCCACCAAAGCCGCCACCGGCGCGCCCCGAGGCCACCGGCCACCCAGCGCCGGTCCTGGAAGATTAGCAGCCACAGCCAAGCGGCTTCCCCAGGGGTGCCTCCGAACCCACCTGTTGAGCAGGCTAGTGGCCCACGATCGCGGCACGCCGGGAACAGGACAAGTCCAAAGGAAGGTATCTGAGGAAATGCTTGTTGCGCTTCGCCTCGCTCGGTCCAACCTGCGAGACCTGCGGACGGCGTAAGAGGCCGGACGGACTGCGTAGGTTGGGCTGAGTGCAGCGAAGCCCAACAACTCGGACCCCACTATCCGGCATCAGCGCTCATGCAAGCCTGAGGCGGTCCTTTGTTGCCCCGGCGACGGCGGCGTGGCGGTGGGTCACCGGCATCCCCGTTCCTGAGTCGAAGGCATGGCACCTGGCGGCATGGGGGCGTTGGGCCTCGCGTTGCTCAGCCCAACCTACAACGCTCTGCCCAATCGGCAACGCTCAGCCCGACCTTCGCGAGCGCGCCAAGCGGTATTGTCTCTCGCACCGCGCAAGAAGCCCGGACAGCCAATTGGGAACGATGTCACTCCGGCCGACGGGGGCGGATCGGGCACTCGGCCGGCGCCGGTCCCGGCATGCAGCCATTCCTGCCCCATGCCCAGGGCGTCAGTCCGATTTGTCCGCCTCGGACTGATACACCTTGCGACGGAACAGGTCGTTGCGCCGGCTCACCAGCCGGTCAAGAAACAACAGGCCGTCCAGGTGGTCCAGTTCGTGCTGGACGGCGCGGGCCTCGAACCCCGTCATGTCGTAGAACTGCCGCTCGCCGCGTGGGTCGCGGGCCTCCAGCCGGATGCGCTCGGCGCGGATGACGTTGCCCGTGTAGTCGGGTACGGACAGGCAGCCTTCGCGCCCGACGGCATAGCCTTCCCACTCCACGATTTCCGGATTCACCAGCACCATGTAACCGTGATTGTGATTGTTCCTGCGCCGGGTGCCGGAGACATCCACTATCACGATGCGCTGCAGGCGTCCGACCTGAGGCGCGGCGATACCCACCGCTGCAGGGCCGCTGAGGCGGGTCTGTTCCAGGTCGGCCACGAACCCGCGCAGCTCGTGGTCGAAACGCTCGACGGGCACCGACACCTGCTTGAGGCGCTCATCGGGGTAAGTCAGTATTTCGAGGGCCGCCATGGATTCAACCGATCATGGTGTCGATGGGCTGCACCTCGACCTCGATATCGCTACGGGACACCGTCTCCAGCGCCGATCTCGCCGCATCGATGCCCTCGCGGGCCCGGCCTTCGATGTGCATGACGTACACCGGCTCGGCCGCGCTGCCGGCCACATCCGAATCCAGATCCAGAATGTCGAAACCCGCTTCGGCGAGCGCACCGGTGACCTGCGCCACGATGCCGGCCCGGTCCGCGCCGAACACCGTGACCCGCACGTCGGGGATGGCGTGCTGATGCAGCCGTCCCTCGATGGCATCCACGTGCAGATGCAGTCCCAGGCTTTCGGCCACCGGCTCCACCAGCGCGCGCAGATTCCGGCCGCTGTCCTGCGGCTGCACCATCAGCATGACGGCGAAATTTCCGCCCAGGCGCATCATGGAGGCCTCGCCCAGGTTGCAGCCCCCATCGTAGAGGGCAGCTGTCAGCTTGGCGACGATACCCGGGCGGTCTGCGCCGACCAGGGTGAGCATGTACCATTTGTCCATTGGACCCCCCTTTGAGCTCAGCATAGTCGAGCTTTATCGCACAATGGTGGCCGTCGATCCGGCGCGGCGGCATCCCGCTGAACGGCCGGGATCACGGCAGGAAGCAGCCGCTCAGGCGGCCGCGGGGTCCAGCCAGACCAGGCTGGCCATCCTGCCCGTGACGCCGTCGCGACGATAGGAATAGAAACGCCTCGGATCGCTGCAGGTACACAGCCCGCCACCGTAGACATCGACCACACCGGCTGCAGCAAGCCGGCGGCGGGCCAGGCCATAGAGGTCGGCATGCCAGCGCCCCTCCCGCCCCGCGTGAAAGGCCTCGGTCGCACCGGCATCGGCGCCGACGAACGCGCCGCGCACCTCGGCGCCAACTTCGAAAGCCGCCGGTCCGATGGCCGGTCCCAGCCAGACGAGCATTTCCCCCGGCGCCACGCCAAGGGCCCTCAGGGTCGCCTCGATCACCCCCGCGGCAAGACTGCGCCAGCCGGCATGGGCGACCGCCACCCGCGTGCCCCGGCGGTCGCAGAACAACACGGGCAGACAATCAGCGGTGAGCACTGCGCACACCCGGCCCGGCAGGCCGGTCCACGCCGCATCGGCTTGCACCGGCAGCGGACCGGCCAGCGCCGGCACCACCCGCACGCCATGGACCTGGCGCAGCCAGCAGGGCTCGCCCGGCAGCGCCAGGCGCTCGCAAAGCCGCTCACGGTTGATCTGCACCGCCGACGGATCGTCGCCGACATGATCGGCCAGGTTCCAGCTGTCAAAGGGGGATGCGCTGACACCCCCGCCCCGGGTGGTGGTCACGGCCCGGACCCAAGGCGGCGCGGGCCAGTCGGGCGTGATCCAGTCGTCTTGCCGCGGAGCCATGGAAGCCTCTCTCAGGGACCCGCCGTCCCGTCAGGGGAGGTCTGCGCATCGGCACGCAGGACTTCCAGCAAGGCTACCATGTCCGCCGGCAGGGGCGAGCGCCATTCCATGGCTTCACCGGTCAGCGGATGGGTCAGCCCCAACCGGGCCGCATGCAGGGCCTGGCGCCTGAAGGCTCGCAGGGTGGCGGCCAGCGCCTCGGTGGCGCCGGCCGGGATGCGCAGCCGCCCCCCATACACGGGATCGCCCACCAAGGGATAATGAATGGAAGCCATGTGCACCCGGATCTGATGGGTGCGCCCGGTCTCCAGGCGCACCGTCACCCGGCTGTGGTCCCTGAAGCGTTCGGCGACCCGGTAGTGGGTCACCGACGGCTTGCCGCCGGCCACCACCGCCATGCGCTTGCGATCCACCGGATGCCGGCCGATAGGTGCATCGACCCTGCCGCCGGCGGTGAGCACGCCGGAGACCACCGCCTCGTATTCGCGTTCGAAGGCGCGCGCCTGCAGCTGCTCCACCAGGCGCTTATGGGACGTCAGGGTGCGGGCCACCACCAGCACGCCGCTGGTGTCCTTGTCCAAGCGGTGCACCAGTCCGGCACGGGGCACCGCCGCCAGCTCGGGATCGTGATGCAACAGCGCATTCTGGAGGGTCCCATCCCGGTTGCCGGCGGCCGGATGCACGACCAGACCCACCGGCTTGTCGATGACCAGCAGAGCGTCGTCTTCGTACAGGATGGCCAGAGGAATGGGCTCAGGCGCGGGCGGCACTTCCGCCTGCAACTCGGCATCGATCTCGACCCGCTCGCCGCCGATTACCCGTTCCTTGACCTGCCCCAGGCGCCCGTCGATGCGCACCTTGCCGGCACGGGTCCACTGCTGCAGGCGGCTGCGTGAATAATCCGAAAACAGCTCGGCGAGCGCCTGGTCAAGGCGCCGCCCGGCGAGGCTGTCGGGAATCTGTGCGCAAAGTTGTATCGGTTTCGTCATCGGCGTCGGGGACTCAATTGCGGTATACTGCGCCCGGTCCGGCCCGTCAGTGGGCCGTTTTTACGTGTTGAATTGCAGATGGGATATCGTAACCTGATGCGCTTGTCGAGTTGTTTTCTCATTCTCGCGGTATTGCTGAGCGGCTGCTCGCTCCTGCCCGGGAAAATCGACAAAACCAAGAGCTGGTCGGCCCAAAAGCTGTACACGGAAGCCAAATCCGAGCTCAGCGATGGCAACTATCAGACCGCCATCGACTATTTCGAGAAGCTCGAAGCCCGCTACCCCTTCGGCCCGTACTCCCAGCAGGCGCAGCTGGAGATCGCCTACGCCTACTACAAGTACGACGAGCCAGAGTCGGCGATCGCCGCCGCCGAGCGCTTCGTGAAGACCAACCCCAGGCATCCCAACGTGGCCTATGCCTACTATCTCGAAGGCCTGATCAACTACGACCGCGGCCATTCGCTGATCGACCGCTTTCTGACCCGGGATCTGTCCGAACGTGACCCTGAATACGCCCGCAAGGCGTTCTACGACTTCCAGAAGGTGGTCAAGAACTACCCCAACAGCCGCTACGCGGACGATGCCAGACAGCGCATGATCCACCTGCGCAACATCATGGCCAAGTATGAAATCAATGTCGCGGATTTCTACATGCGCCGCGGCGCCTATCTCGCCGCAGCGAACCGGGCCGAATATGTCCTCAAGAACTACGAGCACACGACCTCCGTGCCGCCGGCTCTGGTGATCGCCGTCAAGGCCTACCGCAAGCTCAAACTGACCAAGCTGGCCGGCGACGCCCAACGTGTGCTTGAATTGAATTTCCCAAAGGAAGCGGCAACCGTCGGCAACGCCAAAGCTGACTGAAGCCGCCCGGCCCAACCGCGGGAGAACAGCCGATGTGGGACTTCTTCGAGACCGTGCGCCGCCGCCACTCGATCCGCCGGTACCAGGCCGATATGCCGGTGGAGGCCGAAAAGCTCCACGCGGTGCTGGAAATGGCCAGCGCCGCGCCTTCCGCAGGCGACCTGCAGGCCTACCACGTTGTCGCCGTGCAGGACCAGGCCCTGCGTGACGGCCTGCGGACCGCCGCGGAGGACCAGGAATTCATCTCCCAGGCGCCGGTCTGCCTGGTCTTCTGCGCCGATCCCCGGCGTTCGGCCCGCCAGTTCGGCGACCGGGGCGAAACCCTCTATGCCGTGCAGGATGCCACCATTGCAGCCGCCTACGCCCAGCTTGCCGTGGTGGCGGCGGGCATGGGTTCCACCTGGGTGGGCTACTTCGACGAAGGGCGGGTCCGCGATCTGCTGAAACTGGCGCCGGACCTGATCCCCGTGGCGCTGTTGAGCCTGGGCTATCCCGCCGAACTGCCGGAAGTCACCGCGCGCCGCCACCTGGATCAGATCGTCGAATACCGCTGATTATCGCGTCGCCGCAGGCTGTCCTGCGACAGCCAGGTGGCGGGACGTCATAGAGCCGGTGTCTTCCTGCGGGACGGTTCCGGGCGCTGCAAACCGGCTGTATACCGATTCGTGGGCACGACGTCGCCGCCCCGGCTCCCCATTGCGATGAAATACGAGCCCTCCGGGGCGAGTGCTTTCGATGTGTCCGGATGGTGATTGTCGGGCTTCGCTGTGCTCAGCCCGACCGGCCACTCTACCCAGCCCAGCGACGGTGGTCGCGCAAGGCCCGCCGGGCACAGGGAGCGCGACTAGATGGCGGCCAGGTCTTCCTCGCCGGTGCGGATGCGGACCACCTTTTCCACCGCCGTCACGAAGATCTTGCCGTCGCCGATCTTGCCGGTACGGGCCGCTTCGGTGATGGACTCGATGCAGCGGTCCACCTGTTCGTCGCTGACCACCACTTCCAGTTTGACCTTGGGCAGAAAGTCCACCACGTACTCGGCGCCGCGATACAACTCGGTGTGGCCTTTCTGGCGGCCAAAACCCTTGACCTCGATGGCGGTCATCCCGGTAATGCCGATTTCGGACAGCGCTTCGCGCACGTCATCGAGCTTGAACGGCTTGATGATCGCTTCGATCTTCTTCATGGACGATTTCCCCCGGGGTTCTTCTCAAATTGTGAACACGATACCTGATATCACTGCAATTATCGATCAGCCCCCGGCACCGGGATCCCTGTGAGGACCGTCCATGAAGTCGCTCGCCACGTAGCCGGAAGTGATCGGGTAGCGCCGGTCGCGCCCGAAGGCGCGCCGCGTGATGCGCACGCCCGGCGGCGCCTGGCGACGCTTGTACTCGTTGCGGTCCACCATACGAGCCACTTCCCGCACGGTGGCATCATCGAATCCGTCCGCCACGATGTGCTCGACGCTGAAATCCCGTTCCACGTAGCGCTCCAGAATGGGGTCCAGCACGTCATAGGGCGGCAGATTGTCCTCGTCCTTCTGGTCGGCGGCCAGTTCGGCTGACGGGGGACGTTCCAGGATGCGCTCGGGAATCACCGCGCCGAGCCGGTTGCGGTGGCGGGCAAGCCGATACACGAGCGTCTTGGGAACATCCTTGATGGGCGCAAAGCCGCCCGCCATGTCGCCGTAGAGCGTAGCGTAACCTACCGACATCTCACTCTTGTTGCCGGTACTGAGCAGTATGCGCCCGGTCTTGTTGGAGATGGCCATCAGCACGATACCCCGGCAGCGGGCCTGGATATTCTCCTCGGTGGCATCCACCGGCCGCCCGGCGAACTCCGCTTCGAGCATCCCAAGAAAGGCATTGAATGCCGGTTCGATCGGAATGGCGTGGTGAGCCACACCAAGGCGCTCGCTCATTTCCCGGGCGTCCTCGGTGCTCATGTCGGCGGTATAGCGCGACGGCATCATGACCGCTTCCACCTGATCGGCCCCCAGGGCATCGACCGCGATGGCCAGGGCAAGAGCCGAGTCGACGCCCCCCGACAGGCCCAGCACCGCGCCGGAAAAACCGTTCTTGCGGGTGTAGTCGCGCACACCCAATACCAGCACCTGGTAGATGCTGACCTCATCGTCCAGGATGGGTGCGCATTCCCCCGGCAACGGACAGACCCGCTCGCCGACCTCCAGGTCCACGGGATACAGACCTTCCACACAGGCCGGCGCGCGCTGGGTCACGTTGCCGTCGCCGTCCAGCACGAAGGACTCCCCGTCGAACACCAACTCGTCCTGGCCGCCGACCAGATTCACATAGATCACCGGCAAGCCGGTTTCCTGCACCCGCTCGCGCACCACCCATTCGCGCTCGCGCCCCTTGCCGGCGTGGAACGGCGATGCGTTCAGATTCACCAGCAGCCGGGCGCCGGCGTCGCGGGCCTGCTGGGCCGAGCCGGGCATCCAGATGTCCTCGCAGATGGTGATCCCGACGGGCACGCCTTCGATGTCCACCACGCAGGGCTCGGCGCCGGAAACGAAATAGCGCTTTTCGTCGAACACGCTGTAGTTGGGCAGGTGCTGCTTGTGGTAGCTGGCCAGAATGCGTCCGTCGCGGATCACCGAAGCGGCATTGAACAGCCCGCCCATGGCCCGTTGGGGATGGCCGACGATGACATGGATGCCGCGCACATCCCGCTTGATACGCTCCAGCGCGGCCAGGGCGTGGAGGTGAAAGCCGCTGCGCAGCAGCAGGTCTTCCGGCGGATAGCCGGTCAGCGCGAGTTCGGGAAAGACGATGGCGTGGGCGCCCAGCTCATCGCGGGCCCGCACCGACGCTTCGACAATGCGCCGCGCGTTCCCGGAAATGTCGCCCACCAGCATGTTGAGCTGGGCCATCACGATGCGAAGGCGAGATGTCATGGCCAATCCTCATCCGGCGGCGTTGGCAGCGCTGCGTCCGTCCCGGCAACGGCGATCCGCAAGTACCGCACTCAACCCTGCAGCAGCTCGTGCAGGCGGCTGCCCATCTCGGCCGGCGATCTCACCACCGCCACGCCGGCAGCCTCCAGGGCGGCGATCTTGGCCGCGGCGGTACCGGTACCGCCGCTGATGATGGCGCCGGCGTGGCCCATGCGTTTGCCCGCGGGCGCCGTGACCCCGGCAATGTAGGCCACCACCGGCTTGGTCACCTGGGCGCGGATGTACTCGGCGGCGGCCTCCTCGGCGCTGCCGCCGATCTCCCCCACCAGCACGATGCCACGGGTCTGGGAGTCGGCCTCGAACGCCTGCAGGCAGTCCACGAAATCCATGCCGTGGATGGGATCGCCGCCGATGCCCACGCAGGTGCTCTGGCCCAGGCCGCACTGGGTCGTCTGGTAGACGGCCTCGTAGGTCAAGGTGCCGGACCGGGACACGATGCCGACGCAGCCCGGCTTGTGGATGGCGCCGGGCATGATGCCCATCTTGCATTCGCCGGGAGTGATGACGCCCGGGCAGTTGGGCCCGATCAAGCGGGCTTCGCTGCCTCGCAGAGCGGCCTTGACCCGCAGCATGTCCAGCACTGGAATGCCTTCTGTGATGCACGCGATGACGCGGATACCGGCATCGGCCGCCTCCAGGATGGCATCGGCCGCGAACGGGGCCGGCACGTAGATCATGGTCGCATCGGCGCCGGTGGCGGCAACGGCGCCCTGGACGGTGTCGAACACCGGCAGATCGAGGTGCGTGCCGCCGCCCTTGCCCGGCGTCACCCCGCCCACCAGCTGGGTGCCGTAGGCCAGCGCCTGCTGGGAGTGGAAGGTCCCCTGCTTGCCGGTGAAGCCCTGGCAGATGACTCGGGTGCTCTTGTCGACAAGGATGCTCATGGGGGTTCGCCGGCCGGTTAGAGGTTGGCTGCCTGCACCGCCTTGCGGGCGGCGTCGGTCAGGTCATCGGCGGTGGTGACGTTGAGCCCCGATTCGGCCAGCAGGGCTCTGCCCTGGTCCACGTTGGTCCCTTCCAGGCGCACCACCACCGGCAGCGCCACCTGCACGTCGCGCACCGCCTGGATGATGCCCTCGGCGATCAGGTCGCAGCGCACGATACCCCCGAAGATGTTCACCAGGATGGCCTTGACGTTGCTATCGGAGAGAATCAGCTTGAAGGCCTCGGCGACCCGGTCGGCAGTCGCGCCGCCGCCCACGTCGAGAAAATTCGCCGGCTCGCCGCCGTGCAGCTTGATCAGATCCATGGTCGCCATGGCCAGGCCAGCGCCGTTGACCATGCAGGCGATGGAGCCGTCCAGGGTGACGTAGTTCAGGCCATGCTCGCGAGCCGCCCGCTCCTTGGCCTCCTCCTGGCTGGGATCGCGCCAGTCGGCCAGGTCGCTGTGCCGGTACAGGGCGTTGTCGTCCAGGTTGATCTTGGCATCCAGGGCCAGCAGTTCGCCGTCGTCGGTGACCACCAGGGGATTGATCTCCACCAGACTGGCATCCCGTTCGGTGAACAGTCTGTAAAGCCCCTGCAGCAGGCGCGAGAAGGCCTGAACCTGACCGGATTCGAGGCCGACGCCGAACCCCAGTTTGCGGCATTGATAGGCCTGCAGCCCGGCGGCGGGATCGACCGCCTCGGTGAAGATGGCCTGGGGCCGGTTCGCCGCCACGTCCTCGATGTCCATGCCGCCTTCCGCCGACGCCATGACCGCCACCCGCTCGCGGCTGCGGTCCACCAGTACACCCAGGTACAGCTCGCGGGCGGCAGCCACCGGCCGCTCCACCAGCAGGGCCTGCACCGGCAGACCCTGCGGGCCGGTCTGGTGGGTGACCAACTGGCTGCCGAGCAGGCGCTGCGCTTCCCGTTCCAGAGGCCGGCGCATCATCGACCACCGTCACGCCGCCGGCCTTGCCGCGCCCTCCGGCATGGACCTGGGCCTTGAGCACCCAGCGCCGGCCACCGATGTCACGGGCCGCCTGGGACGCCTCCGCAGGTGAGCGCGCAACCGCCCCTTCGGGTACGGCAATGCCGTACTCGGCGAAAAGTCTCTTGGCCTGGAACTCGTGCAGGTTCATGGCGGTACGTCTGTCCGAAGGGCCCCATATTCTGGAGTAAACGGGCGCGGCACGCAAAGCGCGTCGTGAGCCCGGGCGGCGGCGCTTGCGCCGCGGCCCGGGAAGCCGGAAACTTTGCGGTTATGGGACTTCGCCTGATTCTGCTCCTGCTCGCCATCTGGTTCATCGTCAACCTGCTGCGCAAACAGCCGGACAAACCGAAAACGCTGCGGCCGCGGCGCCGCGACGGCGGCCGGATGGTCCGCTGCGACCATTGCGGCCTGTACGTACCGGAAGCGGAAGCGCTCACGGTCGGGGAGCAGCACTACTGCTCCGAGGATCACCGGCGGCTGAGCTCGCAACCGTAGGCGGCTCAACACGCCAGCCGGGATCAGTTACCATCGGCCCATGACAATCCGACACCCGGAGCACGGGTTCGCACCGACCAGCGACCGCGACGACGAGTTCACCTGGAAACCGCTGCGGCTGCTGACCTTCTACCGGCTGATTCTCGCCGGCCTGCTGACCACCATTTTCTTCGCCGCCCCCCAGGCCACTGCCCTGGGCAGTCGCGACGGCTCGCTGTTCGGCGTCACCGTCCTCGCCTATCTGTTTTTCAGTCTGGGCGCCGGTTTCGCCGGTCGCTGGCGCTGGCCGACCTACCCCTTCCAGGTGCTGGGCGCGGTCACGGTCGACATCGTCGCCATCACCTTGCTGATGCACGCCAGCGGCAGCCTCGAAAGCGGGCTGGGCGTGCTGCTGGCGGTGACGGTGGCGGCAGGCAGCCTGCTGCTGCCAGGCCGGCTGGCCTACCTGTTCGCGGCTTGGCGACCCTCGCGGTGCTGGCCGAACAGGTCTATGGCTCCATCACGGGGACCGCGGTTTCAGGCAATGACTACACCCGCGCCGGCCTGTTCGGCGCCGCCTTCTTCGCCACCGCCAGCCTCGCCCACATGCTGGCCCGACGGGTCCGCGAAAGCGAGGCGCTGGCGGCCCGCCGCGGCATCGACGTGGCCAATCTCGAGGCCTTGAACGCCTATATCATCCAGCATCTGCAGTCCGGGGTGGTGGTGGTCGACCATGAAGGCCGGGTAAGACTGGTCAACGAACTGGCCTGGCGCCTGCTGGGCATGCCGGGCCGACCCACTGCCAAACCCCTGGCCGCCCTCGCCCCGCAGCTGGCGGACAGCCTTGCCGCGTGGCGCAGCCAGCCCGACCGCCAGCCGGTTCCATTCCGCTCGCCGGCCGGCGGTACGGCAATCGCGCCGGCCTTCACGCCATTGGGAACCGCAACGGGCACCGGCGCGGTGATCTTTCTCGAGGACACCGCCACCGTGGCCCAGCGAGCCCAGCAGCTGAAGCTCGCTGCGCTGGGCCGGCTCACCGCAAGCATCGCCCATGAGATCCGCAATCCCCTGGGTGCCATCAGCCATGCCGGCCAACTGCTGGGCGAGGCCCCCGACCTGGCGACCGGCGATCGGCGGCTGGTGGAGATCATTCGCGAACAATGCGAACGGGTGAACACCATTGTCGAGAATGTCCTGCAGCTGTCGCGGCGCGAGCCGTCACAGCCCCAGCGCATCGAGCTCGGTCCGTGGCTGGAGAATTTCGCCACCGAGTTCAGCCAGTACGAACATGTACCGCCCGGGCGGCTCCAGGTGCAGGTGGAACCGGCCGACAGCCGCATCCAGTTCGACCCCACCCATCTGCACCAGGTGCTGTGGAACCTGTGCAAGAATGCCCTCGAGCACGGGGGCACCGACAGCGAGCCGCACGTGATCCTGCGCGGCGGCGGTGGCGATCGCACCCAGGGCGGCCCCTATCTCGACGTCATCGACAACGGACCCGGCATTGCGGCGGAAGCGGAGCAGCAGATGTTCGAACCGTTTTTCACCACCCATGCCGGCGGCACGGGTCTCGGGTTGTACATCGCGAGGGAGCTGTGCGAGTGCAACCAGGCCGGGCTCAGCTATCAGCCGGTGCCGGGCGGTGGCAGCTGCTTTCGGATCGAATTCAGCAACGACATCGGTGCAGATCGCTGATGGGCTGCGCCATCGTCGTCGATATTTTCCGGCACCCAGCAAGGGGGCGCGTGTGGCCGGGATGGTGCACGGGCAGCCTCTCGATCAGGACACGGCGCCCGGGCCGCCTGGGCGGCGCTCCATTCGGCAGGCATGAGAGTGCACCGTACGCCGCGGCAATCCCGTGCCGTGATCTGCCAGGCGCGCTGCGCCCGGCGAAAAGGGCTCTGCCTTCAAGCGACGGGCGGATCCTTGAATGCACCATGGCCGCCGCGACGGTACACTAAGCCGATGGCCTCTTACACCGCATTGATCGTCGACGACGAAGCCGATATCCGCGAGCTGCTGGAGATCACGCTCGGACGCATGGATATCTCCACCCAGGCGGCCGCCGATTTGACCCAGGCCCGCAAGCTGGTGGAAAGCGGCTCCTTCGATCTCTGCCTGACCGACATGCGCCTGCCCGACGGCAGCGGACTGGACCTGATCCAGCATATCCAGGCCCACCAACCGGACCTCCCGGTGGCGGTCATCACCGCCTACGGCAACATGGATTCCGCGGTCGAGTCCCTGAAGGCCGGCGCCTTCGACTTCGTCTCCAAACCGGTGGACCTGCAGGTACTGCGCAATCTGGTGACCACCGCCCTCAAGCTGTCGGATACCTATCCCCAACGGGACCGGCGCAGCCGCGACACCCTGATCGGCAACTCCAAGCCCATGCAGGGCATTCGCGCCACCATCGTCAAACTGGCCCGCAGCCAGGCGCCCGTGTACGTCAGCGGCGAGTCCGGCACCGGCAAGGAACTGGTGGCCCGCCTCATCCACGAGAAAGGCCCCAGAGCCGACAACCCGTTCGTGCCGGTGAACTGCGGCGCCATTCCCGCGGATCTGATGGAAAGCGAATTCTTCGGCCACAAGAAAGGCAGCTTCACCGGCGCGGTAACCGACAAGGACGGTCTCTTCCAGGCCGCCCACGGCGGAACGCTGTTCCTGGACGAGGTCGCCGAACTGCCCCTGCACATGCAGGTCAAGCTGCTGCGCGCCATCCAGGAAAAAGCCGTACGTCCCATCGGCACCCAGCGGGAAGTGTCCATCGACGTGCGCATCCTGTCCGCCACCCACAAGGACCTGCTCAAGCTGGTGGACGAGGGGCTGTTCCGCCAGGACCTGTACTACCGCATCAACGTCATCGAGCTGCACGTGCCCAGCCTGCGCGAACGGGCCGACGACATTCCCGATGCTGGCCGACCACGTCCTCGCATCGCCTGGCCCGGGAAGTGGGCGGGCCGCTGCCCGAGCTGGATCCGGCGGCCATGGAGGCCCTCAAGCGCTACCGCTTTCCCGGCAATGTGCGCGAGCTGGAGAACATACTGGAGCGGGCCATGACCCTGTGCGAAGGCACGGTCATCCGCGCGACGGACCTGCGCCTGCCCGACAGCGGCAACGATTCAGCCAACGCCGAGGCCGAGCCCGAACCCACAGCTATACCCGAAAGCCCAGCTGAAGGACCGGCTCCTCTGGAGAACTATCTGGACACATTGGAGAAGCAGGCCATCATCAAAGCCCTCGAACAGACCCGCTACAACAAGACCGCCGCCGCCAAGCTGCTGGGCATCACCTTCCGGGCCCTGCGCTACCGGCTCAAGAAGCTGGGGCTGGAATAGATAGAAAGCGTCCGCCCACACCTGCAGTGACGTAACGCGTCACCTTGTGACCCTCCGAGTCAGCCGCCCAAGGGCAACTCCGCGCCCCCATTCACCGTTTGCAGACGCAGTCCGCCACCAACCTGTGAACTGCGTCACACTTTGGCGTCGCCGACAGCCGTTTGACGCCGCGTCGGGTCATTGGCACGCATCCTGCTTCAGTTAGGCCCAAGCGTTCTCCGGGCCGGGCCCGGGAGGACGGCCAATCGTTCAACCGCGTCCGTCTGTATCAATGAACAAGGGGAGTTGCACATGAAGCGCACACAGCAGGGTTTTACGCTTATCGAACTGATGATCGTGGTGGCCATCATCGGCATTCTGGCCGCCATCGCCATCCCGGCCTACCAGGACTACACCATCCGCGCCAAGGTCACTGAAGGCCTGAACCTGGCCGACGCCGCCAAGACTGCCGTCGCGGAGACCTATGCCTCCAACGGTACTTTTGCAAGCGCCAACAATGCCTCCTATGGCCTTGCCACTACCATTAGCGGCACCAACACTTCCAGTGTGTCGGTCGGTACTAGCGGCGTCATCACCATCACCTATAAAGCAAACATGGGCGGCAACCCGACCGCCAACAGCACGACCCTGACGCTCGTACCGACGCCGTCCGCTGGCTCCATCTCCTGGAAGTGCAATGCTGCCAATGGTGCAACCGGCGCCGGCACATTGCCCACCAAATACGCTCCAGCCAACTGCCGCTAAGGGTTCACCGGCATCTCGCCTTGGCCTGACCCTGGACATCACCAAGGAGGCCAAGCGAGCCTCACCAAGCGCCCCGTCGATGACGGGGCGTTTTTTTTCGGCGGCTCCCCCTGCAGTTCCCGTCGACCCACATGTTGCCGCGTTACGAAACGGCTGCCAAAGACGTGAAACGACCGACCACCCAACCGGATCGACGAAGTCACCTAGAGACCGTTTGGCCCGACACTTGCATCGAATCACACCAACCGACAGGGTATTCACTGGTCAAACTACCGCGCGAATTGTGACAGACCGAGCATCGAACCTGTTGCCAGAACGGCAGACCGCAGCAAGCCTGCTCCGGCTGGTTGACGCCGGAGCAGGGGGCGCACGCCGTCCCGACCGCCCAGCATCGCGGCTTACCGCCATGTTCGGCACTGCATCGCGATACCTTATCCGGTTCGCTGCTCAGCGACAGAGACACGTGAGGAAGACGCCACCATGCAAAAGCAGAACGCGGGCTTCACCTTAATCGAGTTGATGATCGTCGTAGCGATCATCGGTATCCTGGCTGCCATCGCCATCCCGGCGTACCAGGACTACACGATACGCGCCAAAGTCACCGAGGGGCTGACCCTGGCCGATGGTGCAAAATCCGCCGTTTGGGATACCTACGGTAACCTGGGCACGTTCCCGACTGGCGGGAATAGCAGCTATGGCTTGCCAACGACTGTCTCCGGCACCAACACCAGCAATGTCCAAGTAGTCGGACCGCAGGGGCTTATTAAGATCACCTACAAGGACAACATGGGGGCAAGCGCCAACGGCAAGACGCTGCTGCTGCAGCCCTGGGCGCACAACGGTGTCATCGAATGGACCTGCTACGCCGCCAACAAACCAGCTCAAACGCCCCTGGCCAACAATACAGCCACGCTTCCGTCGAAATATGCGCCCGCGTTATGCCGCTGAATCCTGTGCAACCGGTGCCTTGCCGGACCTACGATGTCGACTAACAGCTGCGATCCCCGCTGCCCCATCCATGAGACCCGCTCCAATATGCGCCTTCGTCTGACAGTTGCCGCCGGCTTGGTCGGCTCCCTCGTTGCAGCCATGCTGATCTACTGGCCGGGCGTTCACGGCGGCTTTCTGCTTGATGACTACAGCAACATCGTCCAGAACGCGACCCTGCATCCCCACAGCCTGAGCTTCGCCGACATGATGGCGGCCGCCTTTTCCTCGGGCTCGGGCCCCTTCGACCGACCGATCAGCATGCTAAGCTTCGCCCTGAACGAGTATTTCTCGGGGCCTGGCCCGTATGCCATGAAGGCCACCAACATTTTCATCCACGCCCTCAACGGCCTGCTCCTGTACACGGTGGTGGCACTCATTCTCACCGCCTACCAACGGCGCTTCCGCCCCGAACTGAGCCGCGGGCTGGTCCTATGGACCGCACTTGCGATCACCGCCGGTTGGCTGCTGCTACCCATCAACCTTACGGCAGTGCTGTACGTCGTGCAGCGCATGGCGAGCCTCTCAGGCACCTTTGTATTGGCCGGCATCGCGCTTTACGTCTGGGGTCGCCTGCGCATGCAGGAAGGGCGTCCGGGCCTTTGGATGCTGTGGACCGCCATGATTGTCTGCGGGGGCTTGAGCGTACTGGCCAAGGAAATCGGCGCCTTGCTGCCGATCTACGCTCTGGCGATCGAGTGGACGCTGTTCGGCTTCGCCCGAGCGAACGGCAGTGTGGACCGTCGTCTTTATATACTGTACCTAGTGGTGCTGGTGGCGCCCGGAATCGCCGGCGCAGTTTGGCTGTGGCCGGGCGTACAGGCCAGTCTGACCCACTCCACCCGGCCTTTCACGCTGGGCGAGCGGCTGCTCACAGAGCCACGCGTCGTTCTGCTCTATATCGCCTGGTCCCTGGCGCCCAGCCTCGGCGCCTTGAGTCTGTACCATGACGACTTCCCATTTTCCACCGGCCTGCTTCATCCCCCCGGAACCCTGTTGGCGATCCTGGGCATCGTCGCTCTGCTGGCCCTGGCCGTTTGGCAGCGCAGGAAGCACCCGCTGGTAAGCCTTGGAATCCTCTGGTTCCTGGGGGGCCAACTGCTGACCGCCACAGTCTTCAACCTGGAACTGGTCTTCGAACACCGCAACTATCTGCCCGATTTCGGATTGCTGCTGGCCGTGTTCGGCACCGTACTGCTGCAAGCCCCGGAAGACCGCATGTTACTGGCGCGCCGCGGATTGGTCGTCGGTCTCATCGGACTGTATGCGGTGATTCTGGGGCTGCGGGTGCACAGTGGGCGAATCCCATCCGTTACGTGGCCATTTCCGCGGCGGCGCATCCCGACTCACCGCGCGCCACCTACGATCTGGGGCGAACTTATGCCAACCTGGTGACCGGTCCTGATTCCCCCATGTACCCGCACGCCGTCAAGGCGTTGGAGGATGCCGCCAAGGTTCCCAATGCCAGCATCCTTCCCGAATCCGCCCTGCTGATTCTGAATGCCAAAATACACAAGCCGCTCGATCCCGCGGTGGTGGACAAGCATGGAACACAAGCTGTCCAGCCACCCCGTCACGGCCCAGGACACCAGCGCTCTGAACGCCTATGGTCCGCTGCGCCATGGCCGACTGCCAGTTCCCCAACACGGACATCACCCGCATCTTCCAGGCGGCGTTCGAAAGCAGTCCGAGCAACGCCGCTGTCATCGCAATCTACAGCAACTACACGTTCAACGTGCTCCACGATTACAAGCTCACCCGGCAGGTAATGCGCGCAGCGGTCGCGGCCGCGCCCGACCAACCGCAGTACCGCATCAACCTCATCAAGGTTCAAATATATGTGCGCCATTTCGATGCCGCCCGCAAAGACATCGCAAATCTGGAGAGACTCAACCGATACGGACGTCTGGACAACTCTGTCAGTCGGCTAAGGAAGAGACTGGCGAAGGCCGAGGCCACTCCGCTGGCACGGGGTCCCGAGCCGCTGCACCGACCTCAATCCAAGCGCCCACCCTCTCCCTGACCGGTGCTCCTGTGCCCACATTCCTCGCTGGGTATGGGCCGACATGGGCGGCCCGCACCCGGGGTGCTCGACAAGCCGCCTGGTCCGGAAACGGCCCCTGGCGCTGCGGGCCGCGGGCACGCCCGCCTACGGCACCGGCATGGGACATGGGCCGTTCGCTCCGCCGTCCCCCGGGCGCCATGGGCCCATCGCCCGGTTTTCCACGCGGCCACTTCGCCTCGGTATTCCACTGCACGACCTGCCCAAAGCTCCGTGCACTCTGTTAACATTCCCGCTGTGCCGCGACCCCTTCCGGTTTCGTTCGGGCTGCGGACCGTCGGTGCCCGGGGCGAACGTACCGACTGCATCTGCCCGCGCAGCGGGACCACGGAACAAACAGTCCTTGACGGACCAAGAGCCCTGACAAGATTGACCCCATAAGCGAACCGACCAGCGGCGATACGGCATATGGATGAACGGAACCGCCTCAGCATTATCCTCCCAGCGCGCGACGAGGCGCACAACCTAGCGGCCGTACTCGCTGAACTGCGCAGTCGGTTCCCGGCCGCCGAATGCATAGTCGTGGACGACGGCTCGACCGACCGGACGGTAGCGGTGGCCGAGGAACACGGCGCCCGCGTGGTGAGCCATCCCTACAGCATGGGAAACGGCTCGGCGGTCAAGACGGGAGCCCGCGCCGCAACCGGTGAAGTCCTGGTCTTCATGGACGCTGACGGCCAGCATGACCCGGCCGACGTGGAACGTCTGGTGGCCCGTCTCAACGAAGGCTACGACATGGTCGTGGGCGCTCGCGGCGCCGGCTCCCAGGCCTCTTTCGGAAGATTGGCCGCAAATACCTTCTACAACCGTCTGGCGAGCTGGGTCACCAACCATAAGGTGCAGGACCTGACGTCGGGATTCCGCGCCGTGCGTGCCGACAAGTTCCGGCAGTTCCTGTACCTGCTTCCCAACGGGTTCTCCTACCCGACCACCAGCACCATGGCCTTCTTTCGCGCGGGCTATGCCATCGACTACCTGCCCATTCACGCCCGCCCCCGCGGCGGAAGCAGCCATATCCGCCCGCTGCGGGACGGATTGCGGTTCGTGCTGATCATTTTCAAGATCGGCACCCTGTACTCACCGCTGAAAGTCTTCGCGCCGGCGAGCGCGGTCTTCGCACTGCTCGGACTGATACGCTACCTTTGGACCTTCCTGGAGTTCGGCCGCTTCACGAACATGAGCGCTTTGCTCTTCGTGACCAGCGCACTGGTCTTTCTCATGGGTCTTATCTCAGAGCAGATCGCAAACCTGATGTACGCCAATACCGAACTACGGCACGTCCCGAGGCGCGGGCACCGGGACGATTCATAGCGTGCCGATGTTACCATCTGTCGCCACGCGAAGCCCCCGCTCGTGGTCGCCGCGGCCGATGCGACCATGAAGGTGCTCGCCGCCTATACATCGTATCCTCTGAGCGAAACCGACTGGCGTGGGCGGTTCATGGCGGACATGGTCACGGCGCTGTCGGCTCGCACGGACATCGACCTGCGCGTCTGGGGCCCTCCCGGCCCGGTCCCGGCGGCCGCGAAATGCGTGGCGTCCGAGCAGGAGGCCCGCTGGCTGCGGCGGCTGCTCGAGCAGGGCGGCATAGCCCATCTGCTGACCAGACACCCGGCGCGCGGCACCCTGGCCGCCGGCCGGCTGATGCGCTACCTGCGCGCTGCGTACAGACGCAACACGGACGTCGCAGTCGCTCACGTCCACTGGCTGCAGAATGCCCTGCCACTGTGGGGCAGCGACCTTCCCGCGGTCATTTCCGTCCTGGGCACCGACTTCCGGCTGCTGTCGCTTCCCGGAATGGGCTTTGCTCTGCGCCGGGCTATCGGGCGGCGGCGGTGCATCATTGCACCCAACGCTCACTGGATGGTGCCGGCACTGGAGCGCCAATTCGGCGATCTCGCGGAAATACGGGCCGTGCCTTTCGGGGTCGATGCGAAATGGTATTCGGTGTCCCGGAATCCTGCCGGGCCGCAGCCCCGCAAATGGCTTGTCGTACTGCGTGTCACCCCCAGGAAGATGGGACGGCTGTTCGAGTGGGGGCAGGGACTGTTCGATGACTCAGACCAGTTGCACCTGCTCGGTCCGATGCAGGAGCAGGTGGAGATGCCACCGTGGGTCCACTACCACGGTCCGGTCGACCCGGAAACGCTGATGCGCAAGTGGTATCCGGACATAACGGGAATGGTCACCCTGAGCGAACACAGCGAAGGGCGGCCGCAGGTAATACTCGAGGCAATGGCCTGCGGGATACCGGTCATCGCATCGGACATCGCCGCCCACCGGGACGTCATTCAAAGCGGCCGAACGGGCTATCTGGTGTCCTCTCAAAATGACCTGGCATCAGCACTGAAACAGCTTTCCACAACCGACATCAACCTGGAAGTCGGCCGTGCCGCCAAAGAGTGGGTGGGGCGGGAAATAGGCACATGGGACGACTGTGCCGAGCGATATGTCCAGGCCTACCGGCGGGTGGCGGAGGATCCGGGACAATGAAACCGGTATTGCTGATCGGCGGCTCGGGGTTCGCGGGCCGGGCCCTGGCGGACCGCCTGCTGCGCGCCGGATATGAAGTCCATGTGCTCGCCCGCTCCAGGCCCGACCGCACTGCTCATCAAGGCCTGCACTGGCATACCGGTTCGGTAGGCGATCGTGAGCCCCTTGAGATGGCGGTGGCCGAGTGCGAAACGGTCGTACACCTGGCGTCGCAGACAACACCCGGAAGCTCCGCCCGGTCCCCGCATCTGGAAGCGACGCTGAACATCGGCCCCACGCTGCAACTTCTGGAAACGCTGGAATCTCATCCCGAAAAAAGGCTGCTCTATGTATCGTCCGGCGGAGCCGTGTACGGCAACCCGGAGCGCGAGCGCGTTAGCGAGGACGAACCGACCCGACCCATTTCCTATTATGGCGCAGGCAAGCTGGCGATCGAGGGATTCCTTCGAGCCTTTCAATGGCGAATGCGCACATCCGTAACCATCCTCCGGGCGTCCAACTTCTACGGTCCCGGCCAGCCCAGGAAGAAGGGCTTCGGCGTCATCCGGACCGTATTTGACTGTGTACTTGCCGGCGACACATTCGAAATATGGGGCGACGGGGAGTCGATCCGCGACTACCTCTACATAGAGGACTTCGTGGACGCCTGCATGCGTATTATCGAACACAGCACAAACGACCCGCGTCTGGCGATCTATAACGTAGGCACGGGAGAGGGATATTCCATCAATCAGATATGCGCTCTGATCGAGTCCACCGCAGACCGGAAGTTGGAACGTCGCTACCGCGCTTCGCGCAGCACCGATGTAAGGCGAATCGTTCTGGACTGCTCGCTTCTTCGGGACGACTTTGGATGGAAAACGAAAACCGATCTCCCTACAGGGCTCAAACAGACATGGGAATGGCTTAAGACACAGTGAACGATCCTCTCGACACGCACGCGAATCCAGTCTGCTCAATTTGCGTTGCCAACTACAACGGGATGGGAGTGATCGAACGGTGCCTGGATTCGATTTTCTCCCAGACCGTACCACCTTCGTTTGAAGTGATCGTCCATGATGACGCCTCCACCGATGGTTCGGCCGACTTCATCGCGGAGCGCTATCCCTCGGTGCACCTAATCCGGAGCGATTCCAATGTGGGTTTCTGCATAAGCAACAATCGCATGGCGGATGTGGCGCAGGGACCCTATCTGCTGCTTCTCAACAACGACGCTGCTCTGAGACCCGATGCGCTGGCCACCCTGTATACCCGCACCGAAACCGCGTCCATTCCGGAGATCCTCAGCCTGCCGCAGTTCGACATGGACACGGGGGAACTGATTGACAGGGGCATGCTCCTGGACCCTTTTCTCAATCCCAAACCGAATCTGGACCCGTCGGTAACCGACGTCGCCATGGTGATCGGCGCCTGCCTTTGGGTGCCGAAACCCGTCTGGATTGAATGTGAAGGATTCCCGCCATGGTTCCAGTCGCTCGCCGAAGACATGCAGCTCTGCTGCTGCGCCCGCCTCCGCGGCCACCCCGTTCGAGTGCTCCCGTCGTCGGGTTACGACCACCGGGTGGGCGGAAGCTTCGGCGGAGGCAAGGTCGTCGGCGGCGGACTGTCGACCACCTATCGCCGCCGGTCGCTGAGCGAGCGCAACAAGACATTCACCTTGATGACCTGCTATCCGTTTCCCGCCATGCAGTTGATCCTGCCTCTGCACTTGCTGGCTCTTTTGGTCGAAGGTGCCATACTCAGCCTGCTGCGTGTCGATTATCGGATCCTGGCCTACATCTACCTGCCCGTTTTCGGCGCTCTCTGGCGGTACCGCAAGAAGATTGTCCAGACCAGAAGACACCTGCAAAGCCGGCGAAAGGTGTCTGGAAGGTGCTTTTTCCGGCCATTTATCCCGCTGCCCTGGAAACTGGTTCTTCTGTATCGTCACGGCATTCCGAGAATCCGCTAGGCGATCAGGCACGCGCGGCGTGCGGCAAGGCCGATACCCGGCAAGGCGACCCGCACCTCACGAGCTTCGCCCATAGCGCCAGGCGAGCCGCGAAAACGCCAGCGCCATAACCACCTCGGCCGCGTAGGTCGAAAGCACCGCTCCGCGCCAGCTCCAAAGAGGGATCAATCCCAGATTAAGCACGATATTCAGCGCCGCCCCTAGACCCAGAACGGCAGCCACTTCCCGCTGCCTGTCCGCACTGGTCAAAAGCAACTGTAACAGCAACCTGGCCAATCCGATCAACGGAAGCCAGCAAAGCCACTGCAGGGCGTTTACCGCGAGCTGGTAGCTTGCACCCAGAAGAAGGGGCAGCCACTGGGCACCCACATACAGAGCAGCGGCAATCGACACGGTATAGAGCAGCGGCAACGGCAGTATGCGCCAGCCATACCTGAGACTCGCGCCCACATCGGACTCGCCCGCACGAAAGAACCTCGGCAGCGTCGCTGCCAATAGCGCGTTAACCGGCAGCAAAGCCATGTCCACCACCCGATAAGCGGCCGAATAGGCGCCGGCCGCCTCCAGGGTGGACAGGCGCGCCAGCATGGTCTTGTCGATATCCATATAGAGTTTCAGCGCAGCGCCCCCAAAGGCAAAGGTGACCCCTTCGCCCAGGCTGGCCCGCAGCTCCCGGGCCTCAGGGCGGATCGGCGGCCCGAAGTCGCGATACACGAGCCACACGGCGTATACCGCGGCAAACAGCGCCGCGACAGCATACAGGGTGCTCCAAGCCACCAGCCGCATGCTGGCAGGGATATAGAGCGCCAACGGCAACAGAGCTAGCGCGGCAAGGAGACGGACCAGGATGGGAACAAGCACCAGCCGCCCGGCGCGCCCGATGCGCTCGTGCCCCTGATAAGCATTGACACCCGCCAGAGCAAGAGGACCGAACGCCAGCTCGGCGAAACCGATAAGTCCTACTGCAAACCAAGACAGGCCGGTGGGCAGAATAGCCCAGGCCAGGACACCGTAGATCCCTGCGAGAGTCGGAATGCTGACACCGATGGCCGCCAGCGTTCGCCCCCAGGCGACGGGGAAAGATGCCGGATCGCGGGCAACGTCCCGCAGCATCAACATCGGAACGCCAAAGCCGCTGAAGGTACCCAGCGTGCCCGCCACGGCCAGTACAGCGGCGTACGCCCCGTAAGCCTGGACACCGAGCACGCGCGCAATGACAAGGAATACACCGGCCTGGGCGGCCGTGCGCAGCCCCATGCCAACAGTCATCGCCAACGCGCCTTTAGCCAGCGTACCGGGACGCCAAGCCCGCAAGCCGACAAGACGATGGCGCAGATGCCGCTTGAAAGAGATCATGGCATGTAGGCCGACACAATAGGACACCTATGCTGGCGCGATCATCCCCTGATGGTGTGCCCAGGACTCACAACCCCGCAGGACCGATACGGGCGGCACCGTGTCACCCTGGATACTTAATCGTGGTTCTCGCTCAGCGCCCGACCTGGTCGACCCATAAACCCGCGGCTGGGCGGATCAGAGACGGCCTTCGCCCGCCAGACACGCGACAAACAAGGGTCGGAAAGCACAAAATGTGCCAAGCAATGTCCCCGGGGCAGCCTCTGTCCCCACTTCGCGTGTTCCCGCCCGCTCGTGAGAGCGCCGCTCAACCTCCCGCCCAGAAGCCCAAGGCCCGACGGGCCCATCACGCTCCCCTTGGGCTGACATCGGCAAACGGTCCCCACGTAGTGATCCTGCGCCGCCATATTAGGCAGCGCAACAACGCGCCGACCCAGCGGCAGAGGAAGGGGATACCCACCAGCCGCATCCCGGCCGACCTGCGCGAAAGCGGTCGAGCACGCGGCGGCGAACTCCATACCGACAAACATCATGGCCGCTGCCATTGGGCCGTTTCGCAACCCGCGCAACAACGGCCGCTGGCCCTATCGAAATCAATATGTTATTAGTTCACTATGACTGTTGACTCAGCAGCAGCTGCCGACGGTCCGCAGACAATAAAGTTATTGCCCCAGCGGTCGATTCTACTTGAGTAGGTAAAACCATGGCGGCCCGGGTTCGGGCGCTTGGGCTGCTGAATTCGCGTTCGCGGCGTAGAGGACGTCCACGGCACGATGAAGTCCATCACAGTATTGAACAGCCAAGCAAGGTACTAATCCGCATCATGGCGACAATGAATCCACGAATGCAGCTCAATGGCCTGGCCCGGCGCCTTGTCGTGGACGGGCTGCTGGCCGAACCCGATGCCCTGGAAGCCCAGGAGCATGCCCTCAAGAAACGCCAGCCGCTGGTGAGCTACCTGGTCGAGAAGAAGCTCGCGGGCAGCTCTCAGATAGCGGCAGCGGCCTCCCAGGAATTCGGTGTTCCCCTGTTCGATCTGGATGTCATGGACATCGACATGGCGCCGGTCAAGATGGTGGACGAAAAGCTGATCCGCCACCACCATGCCCTGCCCCTGTTCAAGAGGGGCAACCGGCTGTTCGTGGCGGTTTCGGACCCCACCAACCTGCAGGGTCTGGATGAGATCAAATTCCACACCGGCGTGGCCACCGAGACCGTGCTGGTGGAGGACGACAAGCTCGCCAAGGTGATCGACAAGGCGCTGGACGCCGCCGACACCAGCATGTCGGATATGCTGGATGCGGACCTCGACAATCTCGACATCAGCGCTGCAGAAGAAGAGAACGGCGGGGCCGACGTCGCCGAATCCGACGTCGACGACACGCCGGTGGTGCGGTTCGTCAACAAGATCCTGGTGGACGCCATCAACAAGGGGGCGTCCGATATCCATATCGAGCCCTATGAGAAGAGCTTCCGGGTACGCTTCCGCCAGGACGGCGTACTGCACGAAGTCGCGGCGCCGCCCCTGGCCCTGGCCAACCGCATCACCGCCCGCCTGAAGGTGATGAGCCGCATGGACATCGCCGAGCGGCGGGTCCCTCAGGACGGGCGCATCAAGATGCACCTGTCCAAGAACCGCGCCATCGACTTTCGTGTCAACACCTGCCCGACGCTGTTCGGCGAGAAGATCGTACTGCGTATCCTGGACCCCAGCAGCGCCAAGCTGGGCATCGATGCCCTCGGGTACGAGGAGGACCAGAAAGGGCTGTTCATGGGCGCCCTGCACAAGCCCTACGGCATGGTGCTGGTCACCGGCCCCACCGGCAGCGGTAAGACGGTGTCGCTGTACACGGGCCTGAACATTCTGAACACGCCGGACCGCAACATCTCCACCTGCGAAGACCCGGTGGAAATCAACCTCGGCGGCATCAATCAGGTCAACGTGAATCCCAGGGCGGGACTGACCTTCGCCTCGGCGCTGCGGGCCTTTCTGCGTCAGGACCCGGACGTCATCATGGTCGGTGAGATCCGGGATCTGGAAACCGCCGAAATCGCCATCAAGGCGGCCCAGACCGGTCACATGGTGCTGTCCACCCTGCATACCAACGACGCGCCCCAGACCCTGAGCCGGCTGGCCAACATGGGCGTACCGCCCTACAACATCGCCACGGCGGTCAACTTGATCATCGCCCAGCGCCTGGCCCGGCGGCTGTGCGGCCACTGCAAGACCGTGGTGGACATTCCGGAGCACACCCTGGTCGAGGAAGGCTTCAAGCCCGAGGAGATCGCCAGCCTCAAAGTCTACGGCCCCGTGGGCTGCGATCACTGCACCGCCGGCTACAAGGGCCGCGTCGGCATCTATCAGGTCATGCCCGTCTCCGAAGCCATGGGACGCATCATCATGGAGGGCGGCAATGCCATGCAGCTGGCGGATCAGGCGGCCAAGGAAGGGGTCGCCGACCTGCGTGAATCGGGCTTGAACAAGATCAGACAGGGCGTTACCAGCCTCGACGAGATCAACCGGGTTACGAAGGAATAGCATCATGGCTGAGAAGGCACTCAAGCAGGACCTGTTCAGTTGGGAAGGCACCGACAAGCGCGGCACCCGGGTCAAGGGCGAAACCCGCGGGGCCAGCCCCAACATGATCAAGGCGGACCTGCGCCGCCAGGGCATCAACCCCCTCAAGGTCAGGAAGAAATCGGCGCTGTTCTCGAGTTCAAAGAAAAAGAAGATCATCCCCAAGGACATCGCCATATTCACCCGGCAGCTGGCCACCATGCTGAGCGCCGGCGTGCCCCTGGTACAATCGTTCGAGATCATCGGCCGGGGCCATGAGAACCCCTCCATGCGGGAGCTGGTTCTCAGCATCAAGGCGGATGTGGAGAGCGGCACGGCGCTGGCGCCGGCCCTGGGCAAGTACCCGCTGTACTTCGACGATCTGGTGTGCAATCTGGTGGAAGCCGGCGAGCACGCCGGCGTGCTGGAAACCCTGCTGGACAAGATCGCCACCTACAAGGAAAAGACCGAGGCCATCAAGAGCAAGATCAAGAAGGCCTTGTTCTACCCGGCGGCGGTGGTGGTGGTGGCGATCATCGTCACGGCCATCCTGCTGATCTTCGTGGTGCCCCAGTTCGAATCTCTGTTCCACGGCTTCGGCGCCAACCTGCCGGCGTTCACCCAGATGGTGGTGAACCTGTCGCGCTTCGTGCGAGCCTGGTGGTGGGCGATACTGGGCGTGCTGATCGCCGCCGTATGGGGGCTCATCCAGGCCAAGAAGCGCTCGCCGGCCTTCAATCGGGCGCTTGACCGCACCACGCTGAAGGTGCCGGTGGTAGGCGCCATCATCAACAAGGCGGCCATCGCCCGCTTTTCCCGCACCCTGTCCACCATGTTCGCGGCCGGCGTGCCCTTGGTGGAAGCCATGGAATCGGTGGCCGGCGCCACCGGCAATATTGTTTACCACGACGCCGTCATGCAGATGCGCGACGGCGTGTCCACCGGCCAACAGCTGCAGTTGACCATGACCCAGACCGGAATATTTCCCAACATGGTCGTCCAGATGGTGGCCATCGGCGAGGAGTCCGGCGCCCTGGACAGCATGCTCGGCAAGGTGGCGGACTTCTACGAACAGGAAGTGGACGATGCCGTGGACGGACTGAGCAGCCTGCTCGAGCCGCTCATCATGGCCGTGCTGGGCGTGCTGGTCGGCGGCCTGGTGATTGCCATGTACCTGCCGATCTTCAAACTGGGTTCCGTCGTCTGACCAAGCCCACGGGGCCGGCCCGCCGGCCCCGTGGGCGCTGAGTACCCTTTATCCATGGACCTTGTTCAGCTCCTGCAGGCGAACCCGGCGGCATTCACCATCGTGTGTGCGGTACTGGGCCTGGTGATCGGCAGCTTTCTGAATGTCGTCATTCACCGCCTGCCCCTCATGCTGGACCGGGAATGGCGTGACCAGTGCCGGGAACTGCTGGGCGACTCGTCCGCCGAGCCCGCCCCGGAGCCCCTCAACCTGGTCACACCCGCCTCACGCTGCCCCCATTGCGGCCACCGCATCCGGGCCTGGGAGAACATCCCGGTGGTGAGCTATCTGGCGCTGAGGGGACGCTGCTCGGCATGCGGCGGCCACATCTCGGCACGCTATCCGGCCGTGGAACTGCTGACCGCCCTGCTGTCGGGCGTGATTGCCTGGCATTTCGGCTTCGGCTGGCCCGCCGGCGCCGCCCTGCTACTCACCTGGGCGCTGATTCCGCTGAGCGCCATCGACATCGACCACCAGTTGCTCCCGGACGTCATCACCCTGCCGTGGCTGTGGCTGGGCCTGCTGCTCAGCCTGTGGGGCGTGTTCGTGGACGCCCCCACCGCTATCATCGGTGCGGTTGCCGGCTATCTCGCCCTGTGGACGGTGTATCAGCTGTTCCGGCTGGTCACCGGCCGCGAAGGCATGGGCTACGGGGATTTCAAGCTGCTCGCGCTGCTGGGCGCCTGGATGGGCTGGCAGCAGCTGCCGGCGATCATCCTGCTGTCTTCCCTGGTGGGCGCGGTGGTCGGCGTTGGAATGATCACCATCCTGGGCAGGGACCGGCAGGTACCGATACCCTTCGGTCCCTATCTGGCCGCCGCCGGATGGATCGCCCTGCTGTGGGGACATGACCTGACCCAGGCCTACCTGCACTGGGCGCGCCTCTGAACCTCCCAAGGGGCTTCCCCCCGCTCCCCTGAGCCCCTATGGTACGCACCATGCTCAGGATCGGACTCACCGGCGGCGTCGGCTCGGGCAAGAGTGCTGCAGCCGACTGCTTTGCGGCCCTCGGGGTCGACGTCATCGATGCCGACGCCATCGCCCGGGAGCTGGTGACGCCCTCCAGCCCGGCCCTGGCGGAGATAGTCGCCGCCTTCGGCAGGGAGTACCTGGACCGGGACGGCCGCCTCGACCGGGCCCGCCTGCGGGACCATGTCTTCGCCGATCCGACAGCCCGCAAGCGCCTGGAAGCCATCCTGCATCCCCGCATCCGGGCGCTGATGGAGGAGCGCGCCGAGCGGGCCCGGGGACCGTACTGCGTACTGGTCATTCCCTTGCTGCTGGAAACGGGGCAGCGCGATCTGGTGGACCGGGTGCTGGTGATCGATGCCCCGGAGGACATGCAGCGCGCGCGGATCGCCGCCCGGGACGGTCTTGACCGCAAACAGATCGACGCCCTTCTGGCGGCTCAGATGCAGCGTCGGGCACGTCTGGCGCAGGCCGACGATGTTATCCTGAACGACGGCAGCGTGCAGGCCCTGCGCGAGCGGGTGGCGGCGCTGGATCGACGTTACCGCGTGGCGGCCGGCTGCGCAGACTGAGAGAAACTTCCACAGTCGCCAGTCGGCGACATTTGCCTGTATGGCTGCTGTGAGTGAGAATGGGCCTTCATCCCGTTCCGACCCGGTATGGCGTCGTCTGTGTCCACCAAGATCTTCTACGAACAGCCACTGAACGAGCGCGTCCGCACGTTCCTGCGGCTCGAATTCCTGTTCCGTCAGACACAGCATCATCTGGCGGGGCCCAGCCCGTGGGACAGCCGGGCTGCGCTTTCCAGCCTACTGGAAATCCTCCACATCTTCGGGCGCGGGGACCTGAAGACCGAGGTCATGAAGGAACTGGAACGCCACACCGGGAACCTGGCACGGCTGGAGCGCAATCCTGACGTGGACCGGGCCCGGCTGGGCCAGATCCTCGATGAGCTGGAACAGCTCATCGACCGCCTGCACGCCATGAACGGCCAGGCCGGACGCGAACTCGCCCAGAACGAATTCCTGTCCAGCCTGCTGCAGCGCAGCGCCATCCCCGGCGGCACTTGCGATTTCGACATGCCGGCCTATCATTTCTGGCTGCAGAAGGCACCCGAAGAGCGTATGCGGGACGTGGCTGCCTGGTTGGAGAACTTCGACCCCGTCGCCCAGTCGGTGCGCCTGGTGTTGAATCTGACCCGCGACAGCAGCCGGGTGCGTGAGGAACATGCTCAGGCCGGTTTCTTTCAGAAGGCCCTGGATGCCAACATTCCCTGCCAGCTGGTGCGGGTGGCGGTGCCGTCAAACGCCCCGTATTTCGCCGAAATCAGCGGCGGCCGGCACCGATTCACGGTCCGCTTCATGCAAATGGGGTCCCTGGAGGAGCGGGCCACCCAGACCCCGGAAAACGTGACCTTCGAGATGGCCTGCTGCGTTATCTAGGCGTCGGAAAACCGGTCCATCTCCGCTCTCTCGGATTACATCATCACCGCCATGCGCCTCAAGAGACCTGAAACCCGGCCTTCCTCGCTCGGATGCAGACGGTCCGTACGGCGTTTGTCGGGCTTCGCGTTGCGCACCCCAACCTACGACGATTCTGCCACTCGCCTCGCTGCGCACAGATCACCCGGGCAGGTTCCAGGGTCGCAGTTCCCGGAATCGTCCAAAATTGGGGTCGACCGTCAGTTTCACCCCGGTTGGAGCCGGAGCCCGATTCCCGGAGCCAGACGAGGCACTGCATGACAGGCCGAGCGCCCACCGTGGTTTCCTGTCCAACCTGCGGAAAGCCGGTGGAGTGGACGTCCGCCAACGCCTGGCGCCCGTTTTGCAGCGAGCGGTGCCGACTCATCGACCTGGGAGCCTGGATCGAGGAAGAGCACCGCATCCCCGGCGACTCCACGCCCGAGCACCCGGACCAGGAGGGCTGAACGCCCGTCGTCAGTGCAGGGCGGCGGTGAAGGCAAATCGGGCCTGGCGCTGCCCGGCCGGGCCAATCACCACTACGGTGGCCCGCCAGTCTGTCCGGCCGGTGGTGCATACGGGCAGGATCGCCGCGCCGGTCCAGCGCGCACCGCCATCAGAGACCAGCCGATAACGGTTCAACCCCATGTCCATACCCTTCATGGTGAACTCCACCAGCACCTGGCGCACTGCAAATGCCGTGGACGGGTGCAACCGGACCGTGACCGGGAAAGACTTCAGAACCACCACCGGCGGCCCCAGGCGCACATGCAGAAGGATGTCGTCGCCCCTGGCCGCGCAGGCGACGGCAGTCGGATCGCAGCCAGGCTGCACCGTCAACGCCTTCACCGGGCCGCTCCGGATGGGAGCGAGGGTCCCACGACCCAGCCACAGGGCAACCAACGCCAGCGCGGCCAGCCCGAGTCCACCAGACCAGACGGCGACCCTGGATGCTCGATTCATGGTGAGCCCGGCTTATCGGGGCCTTCCCACAGGCTGCGAATGGCGGCAATACCCTGAGCCCCGTGACACTGGGCTGCCGACAGGTCGGCGGGGCCCAGACCACCGAGCGCGTACACCGGCACCGCGGCGATGGTCGTGAGCGCTGCAAGCCCTTCCCAGCCGATGGGCCGGGCCTGCGGATGGGACAGGGTGGCCGCCACCGGCGAAACCACCACGAAATCGACCCCGATAGCATTGGCGTGAATGATTTCCCGCGCATTGTGACAGGAAGCGGCCACCCAATACTGTGAAGCCAGAGGACGTTCTGTCAGAGCCAACAGCCTGGCGCTGTCCAGGTGGACCCCATCCGCGCCACTGAGTCGCACCAATTCCGGATCGGCGTTGACCAGCAGCTTGGCGCCGTGGCTGCGGCACAATGGCAATGCGCGCTCGATGAGCGACTCCAGATCGCGCTGCGGACATGATTTGGCGCGCAGTTGGACAAGACGCACACCGCGGCGGAGAGCGCCCGCGAGGCGCTCGATGAACATCTCTGGATCGCCGTTCGGTTCCGGTGTGATCAGGTAACGCTCGGGCAGCTGCAAGGCCCGAATGATGGCTCGATTGGCCGCCGGGAACTGCTCAGGGTCCAGCGCCTCGGCGGCCAGCCACCGCAAGGGCTGATCTTCCCGCCCGCTGGGACTGCCTTGCCAACGATCCACCCGCCAGACATGCAGACGCACGAACTTGTCGGGGTAGCGATGCTCGATTCGTATCAGCGGCCGGGCGGACATGACGGTCACACCAAGCTCTTCGCTGACCTCGCGCGTCAAAGCCTGTTCCACGCTCTCCCCGGACTCGAACTTGCCGCCCGGAAACTCCCACAGCCCCCCCTGGTGCACATGTTGGGGGCGGCGTGCGACGAGGACCTCGCCGCACGCATTCACGATTGCAGCCACGGCCACGTCAACAGGCGGAGGCGAAGCTGATGCCGAGCGGTCCGGCTGGCGCATCGCGGTCATCGGGCCGAACGCGGCAGGGCGGGAGCGATGGGCGTGGCGAACGCGGACAGGAGGCCGAAGAGCCCTGCCGACACGGGAAATCCAGGCAGCCCGCCGCACGGAGCGTGAGCGGTCGAGCGGCTGGTGTACTGCATCACTCTTGGGGGCAGTACACTAGTTCCCGCATGGACCACTAGGTGCGGTACTCCGCATTGATGCGCACATAATCGTAGGACAGATCGCAGGTCCAGACCCGTTCGCGGGCGATGCCCCGACCGAGCTCGATGAAGATGGTTATCTCCTCGCGCCCCATAACCTCTTGGCCGAGGGCCTCGGTATAGTCCGCTGCACGGCCACCGTCACGCACGATGCACACATCGTCCAGATGGATGGCCACCCGTTCCAGGTTCAGCTCGTGCAGGCCCGCGCGGCCCACTGCCGCGAGAATGCGCCCCCAGTTGGGGTCGCTGGCAAACAGGGCGGTCTTGACCAGCGGCGAGTGGGCGACGGTATAGGCGACGGAGAGGCACTCCTCGGCGTCGCGGCCGCCGGCGACGTCCACAGTCACGAACTTGCTGGCGCCCTCGCCATCGCGGATCAATGCCTGGGCCAGGTACTCGCAAACCTCCGCGAGGGCCTCGCAGAGCGCCTCGTAGGCCGGCCCCTCCCGGTCCATGGACGGCAGCGGCGAACCGCCCGTTGCCATCAGTACGCAGGCGTCGTTGGTCGACGTATCGCCGTCCACCGTCACGCGATTGAACGACCGCTGCACCGCCTGCTGCAGACAGCGCTGCAGCAGGTCCGGGGCTACCGAGGCATCGGTGGCGATGAAGGCGAGCATGGTGGCCATGTCCGGGCGGATCATGCCGGATCCTTTGGCAATGCCCGTGACGGTGACGGTGTGCCCGTCGATCTCGATTTGACGGGAGATCCCTTTGGGGACCGTGTCGGTGGTCATGATGCCCTGGGCCGCATCGGCCCAGCCGCCGGCATCCAGGGCGTCAAAGGCGGCGGGTAAGCCTGCCTCGATGGCGGCCACGGGCAAAGGTTCGCCGATGACGCCGGTGGAAAAGGGCAGCACTTCCTCGGCACCGCAGTCGGCGATGCGGGCCACGGCAGTGCAGCAGGTACGCGCATCGCGCAGTCCGACCGCACCGGTACCGGCGTTGGCATTGCCGGTATTGATCAGCAGGTAGCGAGGGGCGCATACCCGCAGGTGCTCGCGCGCCAGTTGAACGGGCGCGGCGCAGAAGGCATTGCGGGTGAACACGGCGGCGCAGGCGGCTCCGGGCCGCAGCTCGACCAGCACCAGATCCCGGCGGCCAGCATACTTGATGCCGGCTCGGGCGGTCCCGAGGCGCACGCCTTCGACGGGCAGCAGCTCAGGCAGATGTTGCAGTCCGACCGCCACCATTCACCTCGTCAGCCAGCGTGCCGTTCACCGCCGTGCGGGGCCGCCGCCGTCAGGACAGCTGCCCGTGGCAGTGCTTGTACTTCTTGCCGGAACCGCACGGACAAGGCTCATTGCGGCCGACCTTGCGTTCCCCCCGCACGAAAGGCGCGTGCGTCTCGGCCTCGCCCTCGCCGGGCGCCTCCTCCTGCTGACCCAGCGCGCTCGCCTCGGCGTGCTGGAACTGCATGGGCGCGCGGCGGCGGCGCTGCTCTTCGACGGCTTCGACGTCCTCTTCGGCGCGCACCTGGACCTTGGACAGCACGCCGATCACTTCGTGCTTGATGCGCTCCAGCATGTCCGAGAACATCTCGAATGCCTCGCGCTTGTAGGCCTGCTTGGGATCCTGCTGCGCGAAGCCCCGCAGATGGATGCCCTGACGCAGATAGTCCATGGCGGCCAGATGCTCCTTCCAGGCGGTGTCCAGCACCTGCAGCATGATGGCTTTTTCGAAGTGACGCATGACCTCGGACCCGGCCTGCTGCTCCTTGTCCGCATAGGTCTGCTCGGCCGCTTCGAGAATCCGCTCGCGCAGGGTCTCCTCATGCAGCGAGTGATCGGCGTCCAGCCAGCCCCCGATGCCCAGCGACAGCGCGAATTCCCGATCCAGCGCCTCCTCCAGGCCGGGAATGTCCCACTGCTCATCGAGGCTTCCGGGCGGCAGATAGGTGCTGATCACGCCATCGACCACGTCCCGGCGGATGGTGTTGACGGTGTCCGATATGTCGTCGGTCGCCATCAACTCGGCCCGCTGCTCATAGACCACCTTGCGCTGATCGTTGGCAACGTCGTCGTATTCGAGCAGATTCTTGCGGATGTCGAAGTTGTGGGCTTCCACTTTGCGCTGGGCGTTTTCGATCGCCTTGGTCACCCAGGGATGCTCGATGGCCTCGCCTTCCTTCATGCCCAGCTTCTGCATCAGGGTGGACACACGGTCCGATGCGAAAATGCGCATCAGATTGTCTTCCAGCGACAGGTAGAAGCGGGTCGAGCCGGGATCGCCCTGGCGGCCCGAGCGACCACGCAGCTGATTGTCGATACGACGCGACTCGTGACGCTCGGTACCGACGATGTGCAGACCGCCGGCTTCCAGCACCTCGTTGTGCCGCTGCTGCCACTGCTCGCGCACCCGTGCAACGGTGTGCTCGTCGATGCCGTCGTCCAGGGCTTCCAGTTCGTCCTTCAGGCTTCCGCCGAGCACGATGTCCGTACCGCGGCCTGCCATATTGGTGGCAATGGTCACCGTTCCCGGACGCCCTGCCTGGGAGACCATCTGCGCCTCCTGCTCATGGTGCTTGGCGTTCAGCACCTGATGGGCCACGTCGTTTTTCTTGAGAAGATCGGAAAGATACTCGGAAGCTTCGATGGACGCGGTGCCCACCAGCGCCGGTTGCCCCCGTTTGCGGCAGTCCTGGATATCCTCCAGGATGGCGTCGAATTTCTCTTTCTGGGTCAGGAACACCAGGTCGCCCATATCCTTGCGGACCATCGGCCGGTGGGTGGGAATGACCACCACTTCCAGCCCGTAGATCTGCTGGAACTCGTAAGCCTCGGTGTCGGCCGTACCGGTCATGCCGGCGAGCTTGTCATACAGTCGGAAGTAGTTCTGGAACGTGATGGAGGCAAGCGTCTGGTTCTCGTTCTGAATCCTGACCCCTTCCTTCGCTTCCACGGCCTGATGCAAGCCCTCGGACCAACGCCGGCCCGGCATGGTGCGGCCGGTGAACTCATCGACGATGATGACTTCATTGCCCTGCACGATGTAGTCCACATCGCGCTGATACAGGGCGTGAGCCCGCAGCGCGGCATTGGTGTGGTGCATCAGACTGAGATTGGCCGCGTCGTACAGACTCTCGCCTTCTTGGAGCAGGCCCGCCCGGGTCAGCAGTTCCTCCACGTGCTGGTGGCCCTGCTCCGTGAGATAGACCTGCTTCTGCTTTTCGTCGACCCAATAGTCGCCGGTGCTTTCCACCCCTTCTTCCTCTTCCTTCTCCTGGCGAGTCAGGGTGGGAATCAGCTTGTCGATGCGGGTGTACAGCTCGCTGTTGTCATCGGTCGGCCCGGAGATGATGAGCGGCGTACGGGCCTCGTCGATCAGGATGGAGTCCACTTCGTCGACGATGGCGTAGTTGAGCTCGCGCTGCACCTTCTCTTCGATGCGAAAGGCCATGTTGTCCCGCAGATAGTCGAAGCCGAACTCGTTGTTGGTGCCGTAGGTGATGTCCGAATTGTAGGCGTCGCGCTTGGCGTCCGGTTCCATGCCGGCGACGATCACGCCCGTCTTCAGGCCAAGGAAGCCGTACAGCTGGCCCATCCACTCGGCGTCGCGCCCGGCCAGATAATCGTTGACCGTAACCACGTGCACGCCCTTGCCGGGCAGGGCATTCAGATAGGCCGCCAGGGTGGCGACCAGGGTCTTGCCTTCGCCGGTGCGCATCTCGGCGATTTTGCCTTCGTGCAGCACCATGCCGCCCACCATCTGGACGTCGAAGTGCCGCATGCCGAGTACCCGTTTGCCGGCTTCGCGCACGGTGGCAAAGGCCTCCGGCAGCAGATCGTCCAGGCTCTCCCCGTCGCTCAGACGCTGGCGGAACAGATCGGTCCGCGCCTGCAACTGTTCGTCCGAGAGGGATTCCAGTGAGCCTTCCAGCTCATTGATGCGCTGGACCACCCGAAACATGCGTTTGACCAGCCGCTCGTTGCGGCTGCCGAAGACCTTGCGCAGAAGTTGATTGACCATCGATTTGCCGGCGGATTGAGTTTATTGGCAGATTGCCCATGATAACTCAACTGGCAGGATCTGCGCAGCCTTGCACCACAAGCGGGAGGAATATCCACCGCCGGCGGCGGTGGAGACGGCGTCAACGGGACGCGCGTATGTACTTGAGCGGATTGACGGCGTGTCCGTTGATTCGGACTTCGAAGTGGCAGTGGGGGCCTGTAGATCGACCGGTCGAGCCCATCAGTGCAATGACTTGGCCCTTGGCCACTTTCTGGCCGACTTTGACCAGAATCTTCTCGTTGTGTCCATAACGGGTGGAGACGCCGTTGCCGTGATTGATCTGCACCATGTTCCCGTAGCCGCCGCGGTGGCTGGCCCAGGTCACCACCCCCGTCGCGACCGCCATCACCTTCGAGCCCTCCTTGCCGGCAAAGTCGATGCCGGGGTGGAACTCGCGTTTGCCGTCGAAGGGGTCGGTACGCATGCCGAAGTACGACGATATCCACCCCTTGTGCACCGGCCAACCGGCCGGCTGGACCTGCTTGTGCAGATTGCGGTTCATCAACAGCGACTCCAGCACTGTGAGCTGCTGTTCGCGGCTCTGGAGCTGGCTGGAAAGCTCATCGAGGTTCTTGATGAAATCGGGCATCCCGGTGGGTTTCAGATCCGCAACATCCACCGGACCGCCCTGGGCGGGGGGCTCGTTGAAATTGAACTCGCCCTGATCGAGATTGGCCATTTTGGTCAGCTGCTCACCGAGGGCATCGAGCCTGAGCATCTGCGCCTGCATCTGTCCCAGGCGCAGTGCCAGCGCGTCCAGGTGGTCCTGGGCGGAATGCCGCGCCTGATCGACAGCGTGCTGCTGGGCGGCAACCATCGCCTTGAGGTCCTGTTCGGCGAGACTGGTGCCGCTGTCGAACCGCCATTGGCCCAGCACATAGCCCCCGTAGACCAGCGCGGCAGCGAACAGCAGCAGGCACCCCAGGAACGGAAGGTAGAAGCGCGGGCGGCTCAGGTTCAGGCTACCCGGCCTTCCACTGGAATTTGTAAAGAGTATGATGTGCATAAGTTCTTCTTTCGCGTCGGACCTGTACCATGCCCAACGGATCGCCGACTCAGCTGGCTCAGATCCTGCGCACCGGCGCCGGGCGCTTGTGGGCGGAGACCGAACGCCGCCTGCGGCTTACCGGAGAACTGCACGGGCAGCTCCCCCCAGTCCTGCATCCCCACTGCCAGGTGGTGGCCCTGAGCAGGGACAGCGTTGTACTCGCCACCGATTCCCCCGTCTGGGCGGCCCGGCTACGCTACTATACCCCGCAGATACTTAAGCACTTCGCGCAACGCAATGATGTGAACCCGCGCACAGTCCGCGTCCGCATACTCCCGCGAACCGAGCCGCGGCAAGCGGCAGTGCCGAACCAGCCGATTCTGTCTACCCAAAACTGCAAGTTGCTGCGCCAGGCCGCGGACGGCATCGACCATCCCCAACTGCAGAAGGCATTGCGGCGGCTTGCGACCCGCGGCGAACGTTAGACGTCTGCCCCGGACCAACCTGCGGTCATCGACGCCCCAGCCGGCTTGCGGGCGCTGCGATCAGGAGACGCTTACCGGCTGGATGAAGGATATGGGCGCCTTGGCGGCATCATCAAACGTAACCTGTTCCCAGGCCTTCTGGTCCGCCATCAAGGTGCGCAGGAGCATGTTGTTCAACGCATGGCCGGACTTGTGGCCGCGGAACGCGCCGATCAGGCTGTGGCCCAGAAGATACAGATCGCCGATAGCGTCCAGAATCTTGTGCTTGACGAATTCGTCCTGGTAACGCAGTCCGTCCTCGTTCAACACCCGGTACTCATCGAGGACCACCGCATTGTCCAGTGTTCCACCCAGGCCCAAACGCCGTTCGCGCAGCTGCTCGATGTCGCGCATGAAGCCGAAGGTCCGCGCGCGACTCACTTCGCGCACAAAGGAAGTGGTAGAGAAGTCCACTTCCGCCTGCTGGCTGTGGTTGTGAAACACCGGATGGTCGAAATCAATACTGAAACCGACCTTGAAACCATCAAATGGCTCGAAACGCGCCCACTTGTCGCCATCCTCCACCTGCACCGTCTTGGTGATGCGAATGAACCGTTTCGGGGCGCCCTGCTCTTCGATACCGGCCGACTGAATCAGAAACACGAACGGACCGGCACTGCCGTCCATGATCGGCACTTCGGGCGCACTCAGGTCCACGTAAGCGTTATCGATGCCCAGCCCGGCAAACGCCGACAACAGATGCTCGATGGTGGAGATTCGCACGCCGTCCTTGACGAGGGTGGTGGACAGCTGAGTGTCGCCCACGTGTTCGGGCCTCGCCCTGATTTCCACCGGCGGATCCAGGTCCACGCGCCGAAACACAATCCCGGTATCCACGGCAGCGGGACGCAGCGTGAGGTAGACCTTTTCGCCGGTGTGCAGACCCACGCCGGTGGCTCGGATGATGTTCTTCAGCGTACGTTGACGAATCATTGGCGGCTGGGGCCCCTTGAGAAATCGTGCTGCGTTCGTTACAGAAATATTAAGCCGCGGGCATGGTAGCACACGGATTCCGCCCTGGAAAGTCGCGGGGAAGCATACACTCGCTCCAACCCGCTGATCAGGCGGTACAAATTATCCAGGCAAACGTCATGCCACTTCAATTCATAAAGCGCTGCGGCACCGCCCGTATCGTGGAGGCGCAAGAGCGGCCCCGCAGCATGCTCCGCCTTCAATCCGCCTGGCGGCGCAGAAACGCCGGAATATCGAGATATTCCATGTCGTCGTCATAGCCACCGGGTGGCGAGTAGCGGTCACCGCTGGCGCGCTTGCGAATCACCGTCGGCCGGTCGAGCTGGTTGTAGTCCACTTCGCCGCTCGCGTTCTTCTCCACCAGTTTCACGGGGGCCGGTTCCTCCTTCCTTGCCTCCGATCCCAGGCCGGTGGCCACCACCGTAACCCGCAGCTCGTCCCGCATCTCGGGGTCGATCACCGTCCCGACCACCACCGTCGCGTTATCGGACGCGAACTCCTTGACGGTGTTGCCGACTTCTTCGAACTCCCCAATGGACATATCCATACCGGCGGTAACGTTGACCAGAATGCCCCGTGCACCCATCAGGTTCACGTCCTCCAGCAGCGGACTGGCGACAGCCGCTTCGGCAGCCTCCCGGGCGCGGTCCTCGCCGCTGGCCGAACCGGAGCCCATCATGGCCATGCCCATTTCAGACATCACGGTGCGCACATCCGCAAAGTCCACATTGATCAGTCCCGGGCGGGTGATGAGCTCGGCGATGCCCTGTACGGCACCCAGCAGCACGTTGTTGGCGGACTTGAACGCCTCCAGCAGACTCACGTTTTTTCCCAACACAGACAGCAACTTCTCGTTGGGAATCGTGATCAGCGAGTCCACATACTGCCCCAGTTCCTTGATGCCGCTGGCCGCCACCTGCATGCGCTTGCCACCCTCGAAAGGAAACGGTTTGGTGACCACGGCCACCGTCAATATGCCCATTTCCTTGGCCACCTGGGCCACCACCGGCGCCGCTCCCGTACCGGTGCCGCCGCCCATGCCGGCAGTAATGAACAACATATCGGAACCTTCGATAACTTCTTGAATCCGATCTCGATCCTCCATTGCCGCCTGGCGGCCGATATCGGGATTGGCGCCGGCACCCAGGCCCTTGGTGATCCCGGACCCCAACTGCAGGGTGGTGCGTGCGCTCACGTTGTGCAGGGCCTGGGCATCGGTATTCGCGCAGATGAAATCCACGCCTTCGATATTGGCATCCACCATGTGCTGCAGCGCATTGCCGCCGCCGCCGCCGACACCTATCACCTTGATCACAGCACTCTGGCTGTATGCATCCATCAGTTCAAACATGATTGCGCCTCCTCAATTGACTTCCACAGGTCAAAAGGCCCGAAGGTCGGCGGATGCGGCAGCGGCCAGGCTGCGCATCCCGCGCCCCGTGACCGCCATGCATCCGTCTCTCCAAAGCCCTTCCTCCACTCAAAAATTGCCCTGAAACCAACCCTTCATCCGTTCCCAGACACCACGCAGGCCGCGCCCCAGAGGCATGTCCAGACTGCGGCTGTTGCGGTTCTGCTGACCGAACAGCAGCAGACCCACGCCGGTGGCATAGATCGGGTTGCGCACTACATCCACCAGGCCGGCCACATACTGGGGCGAACCCAGCCGTACCGGCATGTGGAAAATCTCTTCAGCAAGGTCGACAACGCCCTCCATCTTGGAACTGCCGCCGGTCAGTACCACGCCGGCGGCGATCAGATCCTCGAAGCCGCTGCGACGCAGTTCAGCCTGCACCAGGGTGAGCAGTTCCTCGTAGCGCGGCTCGACGACTTCGGCCAAGGTCTGGCGCGCCAGCCGCCTGGGCTTGCGGTCCCCGACGCTGGGCACCTCGATGGTCTCGCCGGCGCTCGCCAACTGGGTCAGAGCGCAGGCGTATTTGATCTTGATTTCCTCGGCGTGCTGCGTTGGCGTGCGCAGTGCCACGGCGATGTCGTTGGTCACCTGATCGCCCGCGATGGGTATGACCGCGGTATGGCGGATCGAACCTTCCGTGAACACGGCGATATCGGTGGTGCCGCCACCGATGTCCACCAGGCAGACTCCCAGTTCCTTCTCGTCCTCGGTCAGCACGGAATAGCTGGATGCCAGCTGTTCGAGAATGATGTCGTCGACCTCCAGGCCGCAGCGGCGCACGCATTTGATGATGTTCTGGGCCGCACTCACCGCACCGGTCACCAGGTGGACCTTGGCCTCCAGGCGCACGCCCGACATGCCGACCGGCTCGCGGATGCCCTCCTGGCGGTCGATGATGAATTCCTGGGGCAGTATGTGGAGCACCTTCTGGTCGGCGGGAATCGCCACCGCGCGGGCGGCGTCGATGACCCGTTCCACATCCCCCGGCGTCACCTCCCGGTCCCGGATGGCCACGATGCCATGGGAATTGAGGCTGCGAATGTGACTGCCGGCAATGCCCGCATACACCGAGTGGATCTGGCACCCGGCCATCAACTCCGCTTCTTCGACCGCGCGCTGGATGGACTGCACGGTGGACTCGATGTTGACCACCACCCCCTTCTTCAGGCCTCGGGAGGGATAGGACCCGATCCCGATGACCTCCGTGCCGCCCTCCGGGGTGATCTCGCCAACGATCGCCACCACCTTGGAGGTGCCGATGTCCAGGCCGACGATCATGTTCTTTTCGGATTTTTTCGCCATTACCTATTCAGCCCTCTGCCTTGCGGACGGCAAGCACGGACTCCTGCTGATCCCAGCGCACCGCGAAGCCATTGCTGTAGCGCATATCCACGGACACCAGGCGCGAGACATGTCCGGCCAGCACCTTCGGATAAATGCGCACGAAACGCAGCAAGCGCGGGTAGGCGTCGGCCCGGCCCAGCTTGAGCTCCACGCCGTCGGTAAGCCGCAGATCCCACGCCCGCCGTTGGTCTTCGACCAACTGCGCAATTTTCAGCCCCAGGGGAGCCAGCGCCTTCGTCATGGCGCGATACTGCTGCAGGACCGCCGGCTCCAGCCCTTTGGGGCCTTCCAGCTGCGGCAGACCTGCCGGAACGGTGTTGGCCGGCGGAGTGAACACCACGCCGCGCGGGTTGATCAGCGCAGCCTTGCCCCAGCGGGCAATGGGGCGTTGCTCCGTGACCTTCAGTTGCAAGGTATCGGGCCACATGCGGCGGACCGATACCTGATCCACCCACGCCAGCGACTCGGCCGCCCGTCGCACGGCGTCCACATTCACGCCGAAGAAACCGCCTGTCGCCACCGGCGCTACCACCTTCTGCAACTGGCCGGCGCTCAGATGGCGCAGATCGCCTTCGATGCGCACGGTGCGCAGCGGCAGGGTGTGCGGATTGCGCAGCCAGCGCACCGCCCAGAACCCGGACTCCAACAACAGGGCGGCCGTGACCACAAGGCCCACCGCACGCCAGGGGATTCCCGACCAGATCCTGGCCAAGCGGGACGGCTTGCGCCGCTTAACTGGCTTGTGTTTGGTTCGCGCCATCGTCAAACGTCTGCACTCAACGGATCTCGTCCGCCTCTACGGCGGTCTCCAGAATTCGCCACACCAACTGCTCGAAATCGATACCCGCCGCCCGGGCGGCCATGGGCACCAGACTGTGGTCGGTCATGCCCGGCACGGTGTTCGCCTCGATCAGCCAGGGTTGGCCGTCGCTGTCCACCATGAAGTCCACCCGCCCCCACCCGCCGGCACCGAGCGCGTCAAAGGCGCTTGCGGCCAGCTGCTGGCATTCCCGCTCCCGGTCGGCGGCCAGACCGCAGGGGCACAGGTAGCGCGTCGAATCGGCCTGATATTTCGCTTCGTAGTCGTAGAACGAACGCGGCGTCTCCAACCGGATCAGCGGCAGGGCATCGGCGCCCAGCAACGCGGCGGTATACTCGCCACCTTCGATCCAGCGTTCGGCCAGCACCTCCCGGTCGTAGCCCGCCGCCGCCAACCAGGCGGCTTCCAGCCCGGCAGTCTGTTCGACCTTGCTCATGCCGATGCTGGAGCCCTCCCGGGCGGGCTTGATCATGAGAGGAAACCCCAGGCTCTCGGCCGCGCTCAAATCCGCCCTTTCCCGAAGCACCGCATAGGGCGGCGTCGGCAAACCGGCCCCCTGCCACACCCGCTTGGTACGTACCTTGTCCATGCTCAGCGCCGATCCCAGAACGCCGCTGCCCGTGTACGGCAGGCCCAGCACTTCCAGGGCGCCCTGGATGACCCCGTCCTCACCGCCGCGCCCGTGCAATGCGATGAACGCCCGATCGAACCCGGTGCGCGCGAGTTCGCCCAGCAGATCCGGCTGATCCGCGTCCACGGGGTGGGCGTCCACGCCTCGTGCCAGCAGCGCGTTCAATACTGCCGTGCCGCTGTTGAGGGACACGGCACGTTCGGCGGAACGTCCACCCATCAGCACGGCCACCTTGCCGAACACGGCCGGATCGGTGACCCGGGCGCGAAGGGTCGACGTCATGACCGCCTCCCGGACGGCTGCCCGTTCGCCACGCCGACGATATGCACCTCGCGCTGCAACCGTACCCCGTGAACCCGCTCGACGGTCTCCTGAACCTCTTCGATCAGACTCTCGATGTCGGCCGCACGCGCAGCGCCGGTGTTGACAATGAAGTTGGCGTGCTTTTGCGAAACACATGCGCCGCCGACGCACACACCCTTCAGGCCCGCCGTTTCGATCAGGCGCGCCGCGTGATCACCCGGGGGATTGCGAAACACCGAGCCGCAGCTGGCCTGCTGGGTTGGCTGGGTAAGGTTGCGGTGTTCCAGAAGTTCCCGTATGCGGGCCTGGGCCGCCTTCGCGTCGCCCGGCTCGAACTTCAGGTGCGCGGCGATGAACCATTCGCCCGCCGGTCCCTGCACCGAGCGGTAGGCAATGCGGTATTCGCCAGGCCCGCGGCGATGACGAACGCCGGCATGATCCAGGGTTTCCACCGCCAGCACCCGGTCCCAGATCTCGCCGCCGAACGCGCCGGCGTTCATGGCCAGCGCGCCGCCCATGGTGCCCGGGATGCCCGCCAGGAATTCCCCGCCTATCAGGCCACGACGGGCGCACTGGCGCGCCACTTTGGCGCAGGCCACACCCGCCTCCACCCGCAGGGTGGTTTCATCCAGCGCCTCCACGGCACCGAGACCCCCGAACGGCGCAATGACGGTGCCGGGTATGCCACCGTCGCGCACCAGCAGATTGCTGCCCAGACCGACCCAGAGCACCGGCTCCTCGGATGGCAGGCCGCTCAGAAACTCGGCGAGATCGTCGACGTCAGCGGGCCGGTAGTAGCGCCTTGCCGGCCCGCCCACCCGCCAGCTGGTGTGGGCCGCCATGGGCTCGTTCAGCCGCATCTCGCCCCGCAACGAGGTCAGTCGCTCGGCCATCATCAGTGCGTGCACCGCTGCCGGCGCCGCACGCGGGCCGGGCGGCCCGCTTTGCGCCCCGCATCGTCTTCGCGCCGATCCGACGCCGCCCCCTCGCTGGCAGTCCGGCAGATCTGCCAGCGACTGTACAGAGACTCCCCGCAACCCATGTGCAACCGAGCCCGTCCGGTACGATTCATGACTGGTCCCTCCCAGGCGCCGCCGCCCACTGCCCCGCCAACCGTGGCGGCACGCTGCCTATGTCGCCTGCTCCCAGCGTCAGCAGCAGATCGCCGTCATTCAGTACGCCGGCCAATGCTTCGTCGAGCTCCGCGGCACTCGAGACGAACACCGGATCCACGTGGCCGCGCGCACGAATCGCCCGGCACAGGGAACGCCCGTCAGCGCCGCTGATCGGTGCTTCTCCGGCCGCATACACCTCGGTCACCAACAGCACATCGGCCCCCGACAATACCTGGGTGAAGTCCTCGAACAGATCCCGGGTACGTGTATAGCGGTGCGGCTGGAATGCCACCACCAGTCGTCTGTCGGGCCAGCCGCTGCGCACCGCCTCCAACGTGGCGGCAATCTCGTTGGGGTGATGGCCGTAATCGTCAATGAGCAGCACGCTGCCGTTGGGACTCAGCCGTTCCCCATAGACCTGGAACCGCCGGCCGATACCCGCAAATTGGGTTAGCCCCCGCTGGATGGCCTCGTCTGACACGCCCAGTTCGCTGGCCACCGCGATCGCCGCCAGCGCATTGAGCACGTTATGCCGTCCGGGCAGATTGAGAGTCACCGGCAACGGTGCATCACGGTCGATGCGGTGCACGTTGAAATGCATGAGCAGGCCCTGCTGGCGCAGATCGGTGGCCCGCACATCGGCACCCGACTCCAGTCCGTAGCGGCACACCGGCCGGGTGACCTGGGGCAGAATCTCGCGCACCCCCGGATCGTCGATGCATAACACGGCCAGACCGTAGAAGGGCAGATGGTGCAGGAACTCCACGAACGTCTGGCGCAGCCTCCGGTAGTCGCCTTCGTAGGTGGCCAAGTGGTCGGCATCGATGTTGGTCACCACCGCCACCATGGGCTGCAGATACAAAAACGAGGCATCGCTCTCGTCGGCTTCCGCCACCAGATAGCGAGCGGCACCCAGTCGCGCATGACTGGCAGCGCTGTTCAGGCGACCGCCGATCACGAAGGTGGGATCCAGATTGCCCTCGGCTAGCAGACTCGCCACCAGACTGGTGGTGGTGGTCTTGCCATGGGTACCGGCGACCGCTATGCCGTAGCGAAAGCGCATGAGCTCGGCCAGCATTTCGGCGCGCGGTACCACCGGAATGCGTCCCGCGTGGGCCGCTTGTACCTCCGGGTTGCCCGTGGTGACCGCGGAAGACACCACCACCACATCGCTGCCCGCCACATGGTCGGCTGCGTGGCCGGGCCAGATCGTGGCGCCGAGATCCGCCAGCCGGCGCGTGACCGCATTTTCCTTCAGATCCGATCCACTCACCTGGTAGCCGAGGTTGAGCATGACTTCGGCAATGCCGCCCATGCCAGCGCCGCCGATACCCACGAAGTGGACACGGTGGATGCGCCGCATGGCCTCGGGCTGAGCCTGCAGGGCGGGGCTGGTGATAGGGGCTGCGGGCTTCATGACCGTCCCTCCCGTGCCGCAGCCAGGCACAGGTCCGCCACTTGCCGAGCGGCATCGGGCCGCGCCAGCGTGCGGGCATTGCGCGCCATGGTAAGCAGACCGTCTCGATTGCCGCGCGCAACCAGCAGTGCCGCCAGATGTTCGGGCGTCAGTTCGCCCTGGGGCACCAGCACGGCCGCGCCGGCGTCGGCCAGATAGCGGGCGTTGGCGGTCTGGTGGTCGTCCACCGCATAGGGATAGGGCACCAGGATCGCACCCAGGCCGGCGGCGGTCAGCTCGGCAACCGTCAATGCGCCGGCCCGGCACACGACCAGATCCGCCCACCCGTAGGCCTCGGCCATGTCGGTGATGAACGGCTCCACCTGCGCATCCATGCCCGCCCGCCGATAGGCATCGCGGGCCGCATCCAGGTGACGGCGCCCGCACTGGTGCCGGACCGTGGGGCGCTCGTTATCAGCCAGTCGTTGCAGCGCCGCCGGCACCGTATCGTTCAGTGCCTGGGCACCGAGGCTGCCACCGAGCACCAGCAGGCGCAGCGGTCCCTCGCGTCCTGCAAAACGCTGCTCGGGTGCGGGCAGCGCGGCGATGTCGGCGCGCACCGGATTGCCGGTGAGAAGCGGCTGGCGGGCGTCCGGCAGGGCACCGGGGAACGCCTCCATCAACCGGGTGGCCAAGGGCACCAGTAGACGGTTGGTAAGCCCGGCCACCGCATTCTGTTCGTGCAGCAGCAGCGGCCTGCGCAGCAGCCAGGCGGCAACTCCGCCGGGCCCGGTGACGAACCCGCCCATCCCCAGTACCGCGTGAGGACGCACGCGCAGCAGCACCGCCAGCGCCTGGACCAGCGCATACAACAGCATGAACGGTGCACTCAACCTGCGGCCCCAGCCTTTGCCGCGCAGGCCCGCTACCCGGATCCATTCCAGGGGCAGCCCGACCCGCGGCACGACATCGGCCTCCAGCCCCCGGCGCGTACCCAGCCAGACGACCGCCGCGCCGTCGGCACGCAGATGCTCGGCCACCGCCAGCGCCGGAAACACGTGGCCGCCGGTGCCGCCGGCCATGATCAGGATGGTGGTCGACGGGACGTTCATCGACGCCTCCCGGGCCGCACCTGGGTCCCGCGCCGGCTGGCACCGGCGCCCCCGGGAAGACTGTGCACACTGCAGCGGGACTCGTAGTCCACCCTCAACAACAGCGCGAGCGCGATGCAGGTGGTGATCAGGCTGCTACCGCCATAACTCAGCAACGGCAGTGTCAGACCCTTGGTGGGCAGCAGCCCCATGTTCACACCCATATTGATGGAGCTCTGCAACCCCAGCCAGGTGCCGATGCCGTAGGACAGGTAGGCGCCAAAGGCATTGCCTACGTGCTCGGCAACAGCGCCGATGGCGAACGCCCGCCACACCAGATAGGCGTACAGCGCGATCACCGAGAACACGCCGACCAGTCCGAGTTCCTCCGCCAGCACCGCCATCAGGAAATCGGTGTGCGCCTCCGGCAGGTAGAACAGCTTCTGGATACTGTCGCCCAGGCCGACGCCGAACCACCCTCCGCGGCCGAAAGCGATCAACGACTGCGTGAGCTGGAAGCCGCTGCTGAACGGATCGGCCCAGGGATTGAGAAAAGTCGTCAGTCTCTGCATCCGATAGGGAGAAGACACCGCCAGTATGGCCAGCACCAGCACAGCGCCGCCCACCAGCAAGGCGAACTGCCACCAGCGGACTCCACCCAGGAACATCATCGCAAGCGCTGTCGCTAGCAACACGGCAGCGGCGCCGAAATCCGGCTCCATCAGCAACAGCACACAGGCGATGCCAATCACCGCCAGCGGTTTGAGAAAGCCGCTTGCCTGCTGGCGAACCTCCTCGCCGCGACGTACCAGATAGCCGGCCAGATAGATCATCACCAGCAGCTTGGTCGGTTCGGACACCTGCAAGTTGATCGGTCCCAGTCCGATCCAGCGGGTACTGCCGTTGATGTTGCGGCCGACTCCCGGAACCAGCACGACCAGCAGCAGCCCCAGGGCGAGGAACAGCCCCACCATGCCGGCCCGCTGCCAGTGCACCAGACGCACACGCATGACGGCCAGCCCCAGCGCCAATCCGGCCGACATATAGATCGCCTGGCGCAGCGTGTAGTAGAACGGATCGCCTGTCTGACGATCCGCTATGGTCATGGAAGCGGAAGTCACCATCACCAGGCCCACTGCCAACAGCACCAGCGTCACACCCACCACCCGCAAATCCACACCTACGGGACACAGCCCTCCCCAGGAGCGGCTGGCGTTGTGCGGCCCGGCCACGGCATTCATGACAGCAGCCTCCGCACCGCGTTCTCGAACACCCGTCCGCGCTCCTCATAGCCGCCGAACATGTCGAAGCTCGCGCAGGCGGGCGACAGCAGCACATGATCCCCGGGTCTGGCCAGTTCGCCGGCCCGGACAACCGCCTCGTCCATATCCGCGGCACGTATGCACGGGACCGCTTTGTCCACCGCCTTTTCAATGAGCGCGGCGTCCCGACCGATCAGGACGGCCGCCCGGCCGCGCGCCGCCAATACATCCTTGAGGGGAGAGAAGTCGGCACCCTTGCCCTCGCCACCGGCGATGAGTACCACAGGACCGGGCATGCCCTCGATGGCCGCCAGGGTGGCACCCAGGTTCGTGCCCTTGGAGTCGTTGTACCAGCGGATGCCATCGCGTTCGGCGATGAACTGGGTACGATGCGGCAGGCCGGGAAATTCGCGCAGCACCTCCAGCATGGGCTCAATCTCCAGACCCGCCGCTTCACCCAGCGCCAGCGCGGCCAATGCATTGGCGAAATTGTGCCTGCCCACCAATCGCAGTTGGGCGGTGGGAATGAGCCAGCGAGTGCCGCGCACCAGCCAGTCCACGCCGTCGCGGCAACGTATGCCGAAGTCGTCTCCCGCTGGTTCGTTCACGGTAAACCGTACCCACGGACGTTCCGGATCCGCCAACCCTGCCGCCAGCGCATCGTCGGCGTTGACCACCTGTACCTGCGCACCCTTGTAGACCTGCTGCTTGGCCTGCATGTACTCGGACATGCTCTGGTACCGATCGAGATGATCCGGGCTGAGATTGAGCACGACGGCCGCGCAGGGATGCAGGCTGGACGTGGACTCCAACTGGAAGCTGGACAGCTCCAGCACATACAGCTCGGGCTCGCTGTCAGCGAGCAGATCCAGAGCCGGCGTGCCCAAGTTGCCGCCCACCCGCACGTCCTTGCCCGCCCAGCGCGCCATTTCCCCGACCAGTGTGGTCACCGTGCTTTTGCCATTGGATCCTGTGATCGCCACCACGGGCGCCGTCGCGGCGCGCGCAAACAATTCGATGTCGCCGATCACTTCCACCCCGCGCGTCCGCGCAGCCACCAGCAGCGGCTCGTTCAGCGACACACCGGGACTCACAACGATCTGTTCGGCATTCTCGAAGGCGGCCGGATTGAATCCGCCCAGAAACAACGCCACGTCCGGCAGCGCATCCTGCAGGGCGGACAAGCCGGGCGGCTTGGCCCGCGTGTCGGTGACGGCCACCTGCAGTCCCTGCTGCGCCAGATAACGGGCGCAGGAAAGACCGGTCTTGCCCAGACCGACCACCAGACGCTTACGCGCTCGCGGAGTGTATTGCGTCATTGTCTGCAACGCCGTCGCCACTATCGCCATCAATCATCAGATTACGTACAACACCACCGACATCAGCACCAGGGTCACAGCTACGACTGCCATCTGACGTTTTACGTCAATCATATGGATGCCCTCTAGCGGATCTTCAAAGTGGCCAGTCCCACCAGCACAAGGATCACCTGGATGATCCAGAACCGGACGATCACCTTGGGCTCCGGCCAGCCCTTGAGCTCGAAATGATGATGCAGCGGCGCCATACGGAAAATTCGGCGCCCGGTGAGTTTGAACGAGGCAACCTGCAGCATCACGGATACCGTCTCCACCACGAACACACCGCCCATGAGGAAGAACACCAGCTCCTGCCGCACCAGCACGGCCACGGTGCCCAGCGCCGCTCCCAGCGCAAGCGCTCCCACGTCCCCCATGAATACCTGGGCGGGGTAGGTGTTGAACCACAGAAAACCGAGACCGGCACCAACGATGGCGCCGCAGAAGACCACCACTTCCCCGACTTCCCGCACATGGGGAATACCGAGGTAGGCCGAAAATTCCACATGCCCCGTCGCGTAAGCGAAGATCGCCAGCGCGCCCGCCACCATGACCGTCGGCATGATGGCCAACCCGTCAAGACCGTCGGTGAGATTGACCGCGTTGCTCGAGCCCACGATGACCAGATAGGTCAGCAGCACGTACCCCCATCCCATGGGGATGGCCACTTGCTTGAAGAAGGGAACGATCAAATCCGTCTCGGCCGGCGTCTGCGCGGTCAGAAACAGAAACAAGGCGGCGCCCAGCCCCACCATCGACTGCCAGGTATACTTGGTGCGCGCCGACAAGCCCTTGGAATTGCGCTTGACCAGTTTCTTGTAGTCGTCGATCCAGCCGATGGTGCCGAACATCAGCGTGACCAGCAGAACCACCCAGATGTAGCGATCACGCAGGTCGGCCCACAACAGCGTGGTCACCACGATTGCCACCAGGATCAGCGCCCCGCCCATGGTCGGCGTACCCGCTTTGGTGAGGTGACTCTGGGGGCCGTCGCTTCTGACCTGCTGTCCGATCTGATACTGGCTCAACCGGCGAATCATGAACGGACCGACGATGAATGAAATGATCAGAGCGGTCAGCACACCCAGGATGGCGCGCAGCGTGAGGTACTGGAATACGTTGAATCCACTGTAGTACCGGGTCAGATATTCGGCGAGAAGCAGCAGCATGGCGTCAGTGGCGATGCCCCTCCGGTATCATCTCTGCCGGATCCGAGCCCGACAGCAGCGCCGCAACCACCCTTTCCATGCCCATGCGCCGCGAACCCTTGACCAACACGGCGAGCGGCGGCACCGCGGCCGCCGACAGGGCCGCCAGCAGGGACTCCATGGACCGGAAGGCCTCGGCACCGGCGCCGAACTCTTCGGCGGCATGGGCGGCCAGACTGCCCAGCGTATAGAGCCGCGACACCCCGGCGTGCCGGATCCGTTCGCCCATCTGGCCGTGCAGGCCTGCAGCGTCCGCACCGAGCTCGGCCATGTCGCCGAGCACCACCCAGGCATCGCCGCTGCGCTGGGCCAACACCTGCAGAGCCGCGTCCAGGGAAGCGGGATTGGCATTGTAGGTATCGTCGATGATCGTCAATCCGTCCTGTCGGATGCGCAGGCTCAGTCGGCCGCTGACTGCCCGGACGGCCTGCAGGCCCGTTCGCACCTGATCGAGGGTTGCGTCCGCCGCCAAAGCGGCGGACGCAGCCGCCAGCGCGTTGAGCACGTTATGGCGACCGGCCACGGCCAGTTGCAATTCAACGACACCCCAGGGCGAGCGCAGGGCAAGCCGGCTGCCTTGCTCGGTGGGCTCCCAGTCCGCGCTCACCGCAGCCGGCTGTTCGAGACCGAAATCGATGACCCGGCGGCCACCGGCCAGCTGTCGCCACAGGGAAGCGTAGGGGTCGTCGGCATTGATGACGGCCACCCCATCGTCTGCGAGTGACCCGAACAATTCGCCCTTGGCACGCGCGACGCCTTCCAGCGTCCCGAAACCTTCCAGGTGCGCCGGTCCCGCGTTCGTGACCACTCCGACAGTGGGGCACGCCATATCCGCCAGATAGGCAATCTCCCCGGAATGATTGGCGCCCATTTCAATGACCGCGGCCCGGTGATCGCCATCCAAGCCGAAGAGCGTCAGCGGTACGCCAATGTCGTTGTTCAGATTGCCCCGGGTGGCGAGCACGGCTCCGAAGCCGCCCAGGATCGCGGCTGTCATTTCCTTGACCGTGGTCTTGCCATTGCTGCCGGTGATGCCGATCACCGGCAGGGTGAATCGCGAGCGCCAGTGAGCGGCCAGCCGGCCCAGGGCAACCCGGGTGTCGTCAACCACCAGCTGGGACAGCTGCACCGCACTGCGGCAGGTCACGGCGGCGCCGGCCGCACCACCCGCACGAGCCTGCTCGAGATACTCGTGCCCGTCGTAGCGCGGTCCCTCCAGAGCCACGAAGAGATTGCCGCGCTCCAGGGTGCGCGTGTCCGTGCTGACCCCGCGGAAGTCGCTGTCGGCGCCGACATGGCGTGCGCCCAGCACCTTTGCCGTCTCGGACAATTGCATTGCGATCATGGCGCCAGCCCCCCGAGAGACTCGAGCACCTGTTCGCGGTCACTGAATGGCAGCCGCCGATCGCCGATCTGCTGATATGTCTCGTGACCCTTTCCGGCCACCAGAACCACATCGCCAGGGCGCGCCTGCCCGATGGCAAGACCGATGGCGCGTGCGCGATCACGCTCCACGTAGGCCGCGTCCGGGTCCTGCAGACCGGCCAGAATGTCTACCACGATCTGGGTGGCATCTTCGTGCCGTGGATTGTCGTCGGTGACCACCAGGTGGTCCGCCAGGCGTTCGGCCGCCTCTCCCATAAGAGGGCGTTTGCCCCGATCGCGGTCACCGCCCGCACCGAACACGCACCACAGAGCACCGTCGCAATGGGCGCGCAATGCCGTCAACACATGCTCGAGCGCCTGGGGCGTGTGGGCGTAGTCGACCACCACCAGGGGCCGGCCCGGCCCGTCGCCCACCCGTTCCATGCGGCCCGCAACGGTACGCGTGGCGGCAAGGCGCGACAGCACCTGCTGGAAGGGCATGCCGGACACCAGCAGCACCGCGGCGGCGGCGAGCAGGTTGGAGCCATTGAAACGTCCCAGCAGACCACTGCTCAGCTGCCCGCTACCCCACGAGCCGTCGATCTGCATGCGCAGCCCGTCGGTGTCCATCTGCAGCGCACTGCCCCGCACCATCTGCAGGCCCGAAGTCGCAGGCGGCGTTCCAAAGCCGTACAGCACCGGCTGCACGTTCCCGTCCAGGGACGCCAGCAACTCGCAGCCGAATGGATCATCGATGTTGAGCACCGCATGGCGAAGCCCCGGGTGCCGAAAGAGGCGACGCTTGGCCTCGGCGTAACCTGAAAGGTCGCTGTGGTAGTCCAGGTGGTCACGGCCCAGGTTGGTGAGCACAGCCGTTTCGATGGCCACCGCATCGATGCGGTTCTGGTGCAGAGCGTGGGAGGACACTTCCATCACCACTCGCTGCGCACCCAGATCACGCAGCCGCGCCAGCTCGGACTGCAAGGTGATCGCATCCGGGGTGGTATGCAGTCCACTCTCCAGGTGACCGTAGCGGCCATAACCCAAGGTGCCGATCAGGCCGCAGGGCACCGTATCGCCATCGAGCGCCTGGGCAATGAAATGGCTGCAGGATGTCTTGCCGTCGGTGCCGGTAACGCCGATCACCCGCAGCTCGGCCGACGGATGATCGAAAAAGCGGGCGGCTATGGTGCCCGCCCGGCGACCCAGATTTTCCACGCCCACCATCGGCACGACCCGGGGAACGTCGGCCCCGGCCGGCGGCTGTACGCCCGGCGCCTGCTCCCAAGCGACGGCTGCGGCGCCGGCGGCGACCACCGCATGGAGATAATCCAGTCCATGGGTGCGGATACCGGCACACGCCAGGAACAGATCGCCGGGGCGGATTCGACGGCTGTCGATCGCCACGCCGGTGATTTCCACATCCTGTTCCACGGCGACGGGGGCAAGGCCGTTCAGCAGATCGGAAAGCCGATGCCCGGACTGCAGAGTCCGTGCGGTCATCATGCCGGACCTCCGCTGGCACCGTGGCGGCTCTCGATCAGAGGCAGATCGTCCGGCGGAACATCCAGCAGCCGCAAAGCGCCGGCCATGACGCGCGCGAATACCGGAGCAGCGACCAACCCGCCGTAGTACACGCCCTGCGGGTCGTTGATCATCACCACCATGACCAGCCGCGGGTCGCTGGCCGGCGCCATCCCCGCGAACACCGATATGTAGCGATGCTTCGCGTAGCCGCCGGCGATGGACTTGTGCACGGTTCCGGTCTTGCCGGCCACCCGGTAACCGGGCACGCGGGCTTTGTCGCCCGTGCCTTCAGGGGAAACCACCGTCTCCAGCATGGCCCGCATCTCACGGGCGATTCTGGAGGTCATCACTCGATGACCTGCAGGCGGCTTGTCGAGCTTCAGAAACGTGACCGGACGGCGTATGCCTCCATCGGCCAATACCGCATAGGCACGCGCCAGTTGCAGGGCCGTCACCGACACGCCGTAACCGAATGCGAGAGAGGCCCGTTCGATTTCCGGCCATTGGCGATAGAACGGCAGCGTTCCGCTGACCTCACCGGGAAACCCGCTGCCGGTCCTCTCCCCGAAACCCATCCGGGTGAGCATGGACCACTGCCGTTTGGGGGAAATGGAAAGCGCGATCTTGGTGGCCCCCACGTTGCTCGATTTGGTGATCACGCCGGTAACGTCCAGCATGCCGTAGTCGGCGTCGTCACGGATGATATTGCGGCCGACCTTGATGAAGCCTGGCGCAGTGCCGATAGGCGTATGGGGCTGGTAGTGGCCGCTTTCCAGGGCCGCCGCGATCGTAAACGGCTTCATGGTCGACCCGGGCTCGAAAACATCGGTCACGGCTCGGTTGCGCATGGCTGCCGGATCGATACGCGTCCTGTTGTTCGGGTTATAGGAAGGCTGATTGACCATTGCCAGCACTTCGCCGGTATTCGGATCCAGCACCACCGCCGACCCGGAGCGGGCGTGATGCTCCATCACCGCCGCCTTCAGCTCCCGGTAGGCCAGGTATTGAATGCTGCGATCGATGCTCAGCGTGAGATTGTGGCCAGGACGGGGGGCCCGCAACTGGTCCACATCTTCGATGATATGGTGACGCCCGTCCTGGATTACCCGCTTGGCCCCGGGCTCGCCCCGCAGCCAGTCGTCATAGCTCAGCTCCAGCCCCTCCTGGCCCACGTCGTCAATGTTGGTGAAACCGAGCACGTGGGCGGTAACCTCGCCGGCCGGGTAATAGCGCTTGTATTCGCGCTGCAGGTAAACCCCCGGCGCGCCCAGTTCTTTGACCTGATGGGCCACGGCCGGATCGATCTGGCGTTTCAGGTACACGAACTCCTTGTCCGCCCGCTTGGCCAGCAGCTGGCGCAAATCGCCGATATTCAGGCCGAGCAGCTTGGCCAGTGCGGGCACATAGCGCGGCGCCGGGTTCAGTTCCTTGGGATTGACCCACACCGAGTCCACCGGGGTGCTGATCGCCAGAGGCTCGCCCTCGCGATCCAGGATCATTCCGCGATGGGCGGGTATCGCCACCACCCGCAGCTGGCGGGCGTCGCCCTCGCCCTGGAGAAAGTCCTTCTCGATCACCTGGAGGTACAGGTCACGGGCCACTACCGCGGCGAACGCAGTCCCCAGCAGCACCAGCATGAGCGTGCGCCGCCCGGCGTATGCGACTTTGGCGTCTCGTCCTCTCATGGCCGAACGATCACCACCGAATCGGATGAGGGCGTAACCATGCCCAAGCGGTCGCGGGCCACCCGCTCGACGCGGCTGTGAGTCGCCCAAGTGCTTTGTTCGAGCTGCAAACGCCCCCACTCCACGTTCATTTCGTCGCGCTGACTCTGAAGCGTCTGCAGCTGCACGAACAGCTTGCGCGACTCGTACTTGGCATACACCACACTCAACGCCGACACCATCACCGACGCCGCCAGCGCCGCGACCGAGACGGTCTGGCCCTTCATGCCGCACGCTCCGCAATCCGCAGCACGGCACTGCGCGCCCGCGGGTTGTCCGCTATTTCATCCACGCCCGGTTTGACGGCCTTGCCGACCAGCCGCAGCCGACCGGCAGGGGGCATCCCCCGGATGGGCAGGTCCGCCGGGATGGGTTCTCCCTGGGCTTCGCGGCGCATGAAACGCTTCACTATGCGGTCTTCCAGAGAATGAAAACTGATCACCGCCAGGCGGCCGCCGGGTCTGAGCACGTCCACGGCCTGGCGCAGCCCCTGCTCCAGGTCATCGAGCTCGTTGTTTATATAGATGCGGATCGCCTGAAAACTGCGCGTCGCCGGATGCTTGTGCTTTTCCCGACCGGGAATGGCGCGGGCGACCAACTCCGCCAGCTGCGCCGTGGTGGTCAACGGGCGCTCGGCTCGAGCGGCGACCAAGGCCCGGGCAATGCGCCGTGAAAAGCGCTCTTCACCGTAGCGCCACAGCACATCAGCGATCTCCCGCTCCGAGGCCCGGACCAACCAGTCCGCCGCACTCGTACCGCTATCCGGGTCCATGCGCATATCCAGTGGACCTTCGCTGAGAAAGCTGAAACCGCGACGCGCATCGTCGAGCTGTGGCGAGGAGACGCCGAGGTCGAACAGCACACCGTTCACCGCGTCCTGCCAACCCAGGCTCCGCACCAACTGCTCCAGCGCTGCAAAAGAGCCCCGTTCGACCCGGAACCGACGATCTGCGCCGAACCGCTCGGCGCCCGCCGCAACCGCTTGGGGATCCTTGTCGATGGCCAGCAGCCGGCCTTCGGGTCCCAGTCGTTCGAGAAGCGCACCGGCGTGCCCACCCCTTCCGTAGGTTCCATCCACGTAACGTCCATCCGCCTGAACGTTCAGCCCCGCCAGCACCTCGTCCAGAAGTACCGGTCTATGGGGATACGACTCAACCATCGAACTCAGAGCGTCAAGGATCCGAGAGCATCGGGCAGATCCATGTCCGCGTGATCCTCGTTGACCCATTCATCGCGGGTCTGATCCCACACCTCTTCGTTCCAGATCTCGAATTTGTTTCCCAATCCGGCGAGCACCACCCGTTTGTCCAGATTGGCATGAGCCCGCAGACGCGGCGGGATGACGACACGTCCGCTACCGTCCATTTCCACTTCGACCGCATGCCCCAGCACCATGCGCTGCAGCCAGCGCGTCTTCTTGTCCTGATTGGGCAGGCGGGTGAGCTTGCGCTGAATTTCCTCCCACTCGGGATAGGGATAGAGCAGCAGGCACCGATCCTGGTGATGCACGGTCATGGTCAGACGGCCGTTGCAGCACTCCGTGAGGGGCTCACGGAAGCGCGTGGGCAGCGCCATGCGGCCCTTCGCGTCCAGGTTGATTGGGTTTCCACCGAAGAACACCCGAGCCCCCTCTGGCTACTCCATTCTCCACAAAGTTCCACTTTGTCCCACTTTGGCGCCACTATATTTACCCCTGACCGACGATGTCAAGCGAAATACGACCCGGATAACAATAAATCCTGCTTACGCGACAGTAACTTAGCGCCCCTATCTGTCACTTGACAGAAAAGATAACCGCAAAATCATCGGGTTGATCGAGATACCTGGTGCAACTTGTCACAAGCGGCGGATTTCCGGCGGTGTCCTTGAAGGAGCGGGAAGGTGAATTCCCACCTGATTGGGCAGGAGGACGGGGTCCGACTAGCGGTTTACCACCTGGGGCGCAAGGCGTGCAGCAACCGCCCCAGCCATTTGGAGCCACTGTTCGGCCAATGGCGCAGGCAACAGCTCCCGCAGCGTTTCGTCGAAAAGCTCAAGCCAGCGGACAAAATCTTCAGGGTGCACACCCAGGGGACGATGGATACCCACCATGTCGATCTCAGGCGGGACGGGCAACCGGCCGCCCATGGCCAGCCACCAGAAATCGACGATGCGTTGCCGATGAACCTGCATATCGGCGATAGGGGCAAAATAACCTCCCAACCGGGGGTCAAGCTCCAGACGCGCGTAGAATCGGGCTATTACCGCCTCGACACAATCGCGACCGACACGGTCGCACAACGGAACAAGACGACGGGGTGATTCGTGGGACATGACGCGCGCAGGCAGGACCTCCACTACCGACCGGGCAGCGGATTCCGCGTACCCGAACGTCGTAATTGTACACCGAATCTGCAACCTTCAACCATGGATCGACCAGGCAAGGCCCTTGGTCCCGGCATACCACTGATTCGCGGCGCCGGCGGTGGACCCTGGCAGTGGCGCCTGTGGCGCGCGGCGCTGCGCCGCAGCGGACGAGCCTGCCATGCCCTGGCACTGCGGCCCGCTGCCGGCGCACTGGCGCAGGTCGGTGGTCCCTGCAGTCCATGAAGGCACAAAAAAGGCCAGTCATGGACTGGCCTTTCGACACGCAGCAATGCGTGACCGTCAAAACGGAATATCGTCTTCGAACTCGTCAGGCGGTCCGCTTCCCTCGCCGGCCGGAGCCGGTCTCGACGCCGGGCGGTTCTCGCTGAACGCTGCCGACCCGCCGCCGCGTCCGCCCAGCATCTGCATCTCGCTGGCGACAATCTCCGTGGTGTAGCGGTCGTTGCCGTTCTTGTCCTGCCACTTGCGTGTACGAAGGCTGCCTTCCACGTAGACCTGCGATCCTTTCTTCAGATACTCGCCAACAATTTCGGCGAGACGGCCGAAAAAGGCCACGTTGTGCCATTCCGTGCGTTCCTGCTGATCGCCGCTCTGCTTGTCCTTCCACTGTTCGCTGGTCGCCAATGTGACGTTGGCAACGGCGCTGCCGCTGGGCAGGTACCGCACCTCGGGGTCCTTCCCAAGGTTGCCGATCAAGATGACTTTGTTGACTCCCCTTGCCATTGCTCTCTCCCCAATCGTATCTGTAGAAACATCCCTGTCATGCGGGCCGGCGTGCCTGACGCCCGCCTAACCCATCATAGGGCTCGGGCCGGTGCCGATCAAACACCCACCGGATCCGGCTCGTGCGCGGGGACCAGCGCCTTCAGGGCCACCTCGTCCAGGGCATGGCCGTCCACCTTCAGATAAGCCACCCCGTCCTCGGGCACCACCGCCGCCTCGGCCACGCCCTGCACCTGAGTCAGGCGGGTCGCCAGCCGCTCGGCCTCCTTGGGGTCGATCTCACCGACATTGATCAGATAGCTGTTGAGGTAGCGGGGGCTCTTCATGGTCCAGGCCACCAGGAACCACACCAGGGCCGCAAGGCCGGTGAAGGCGAAGACTCCGTGGGCGCCGTGGTGGCCATACATCCAGCCGCCGACTGCGCCGCCAATGAAGATGCCCAGGAACTGGGAGCTCGAATACACGCCCATGGCGGTGCCCTTGCTGTCGGGCGGTGCGATCTTCGAGATCAGCGACGGCAGACTGGCCTCCATCAGGGTGAAGGCCGTGAAGAACACCACCAAGGCCACCGCGATGCCCGCCAGGCTGGTGTGCCACTCCATGAGGGTCAGCTCGGAGGCGGCCAGCGCCAGAATCGAGCCCAGAAACACCGATTTCATCTTGCGGCGCTTCTCGGCCAGGATGATGAAAGGCACCATGGCGACGACCGACACCAGCAGCACCGGTAGATACAGGAACCACTGGTGACTGGTTTTGAGGTCGGCGCCGGTCGGCGAGCCCAAGACCATGGGCAGCGCCACGAAGCTGGCTGTCAGTATCAGGTGCAGGACCAGAATCCCGAAATCCAGCCGCAGCAACTGGCCGTCCGTGAGCACCTTCTTGAAAAGCGCCGGCACCGGTTCGGCATCGCGGTGGAACCGGCTGTGCACCGGACGGGGCACCAGAAACTGCAGCACGGCGATGCCGCCCAGCGCCAGCACGGCGGTCAGGCCGAAAATGCCCGGCACGCCGATCCAGGTGTTCAGGATCGGACCCAACACCACCGCCAATGCAAACGAAAAACCGATGGTCATACCGATCAACGCCATCGCCTTGGTACGGTTTTCCTCGCGGGTGAGATCGGCGGCCAGCGCCAGAATGGTGGAGCCCACCGCGCCGCCCCCCTGCAGAATCCGACCGATGATGACGCCCATAATGGTGTGCGACATGGCCGCCACCGCGCTGCCGCTGGCGAAGATCACCAGGCCCAGCGCGATCATGGGTTTGCGGCCCACTTTGTCGGAGAGCATGCCGAAAGGGATCTGGAACATCGCCTGCGTCAAGCCGTAGGCGCCCAGCGCAATACCGATGGTGGTCGGCGTCGCACCGTGCAGCTCTTTCATCGCGAACACGGAGAACACGGGGTAGATCATGAACAACCCCAGCATGCGGAGGGAAAAAATCCCGGCCAGCGACGTGGCTGCGCGGTACTCGATGGGACTCATGCTTTGACGGGGTTCGGCTGACTTTTTCACGAGGCGAAATTCCTTTGATCAACCCAGCGGGACCGCCGTATAGTAGCAGGTTACGTTGTTGGCGGAAAACGGCATGGACACCATTCGAATTCGAGGTGCGCGCACCCACAACCTTCAGAACGTGGACCTCGATTTGCCGAGGGACAAGCTGATCGTCATCACCGGTCTTTCCGGATCCGGCAAGTCTTCACTCGCATTTGACACCATCTATGCCGAGGGCCAGCGCCGCTATGTGGAATCGCTGTCCGCTTATGCGCGCCAGTTCCTCGCGATCATGGAAAAGCCCGATGTCGACCATATCGACGGCCTGTCGCCGGCGATTTCCATCGAGCAGAAATCCACCTCCCACAACCCGCGGTCCACCGTGGGTACGGTCACGGAAATCTACGACTATCTGCGTCTGCTGTTTGCGCGCGTGGGCACACCGCAATGCCCCGAGCACGGCACGGTACTGGAAGCCCAGACGGTCAGTCAGATGGTCGACCAGGTGCTCGCCCTCGAAGAGGGCATACGCGTGATGCTGCTCGCGCCGGTGGTGCAGGACCGCAAAGGCGAGCATGTGCACATCCTGGAGGAATTGCGCGCCCAGGGTTACGTGCGCGCGCGGGTGGATGGCAAGGTCGTGGACCTGGACGAACTGCCGACTCTCGATCTCAAACGCAAGCACACCATCGAGGCGGTAGTAGACAGACTGCGGGTGCGGCCCGACGTTGCGGTGCGTCTGGCGGAATCGTTCGAAACGGCGCTGCGCCTCTCCGACGGTCTGGCCCGCATCGCCTACATGGACGAACCCCGCCGCGAGGAACTGCTGTTCTCCGCCAAGTTCTCCTGCCCCGTATGCGGCTATTCCCTGCCGGAACTGGAACCGCGACTGTTTTCGTTCAACAATCCGGTGGGCGCCTGCCCCACCTGCGACGGATTGGGCGTCAAGCAATTCTTCGATCCGCAGCGGGTCGTCGGGCACCCTCAGCTCAGCCTCGCCGGCGGCGCGGTACGGGGCTGGGACAGGCGCAATGCCTACTACTTTCAGATGATCAGCTCGCTCGCCGATCACTATGGCTTCGACATCGAGACACCGTTCGACGAGTTGCCCGACGCGATCCGCAATTCGATCCTGTACGGCAGCGGCGACACGCAGATCGAGTTCCAGTACCTGAACGAACGCGGCGGCTTCACCACCCGCCGCCACCCGTTCGAGGGCATCATTCCCAACATGCAGCGCCGCTACCGCGAAACCGAATCGACCGTGGTTCGCGACGAACTGGCGAAATACCTGAGCATCCAGTCCTGCCCCGACTGCAAGGGCACGCGCCTGAATCTTGCGGCACGGCACGTGTTCGTGGCCGACCGGGCTCTGCCGCAGATCACCGCCTTGCCCGTGGGGCATGCTCAGGAATTCTTCGCCCAGCTCGAACTGTCCGGCAGACGCGGACAGATCGCTGCAAAGATCGTCAAGGAGATCAGCCAACGGCTGGACTTTCTGGTCAACGTCGGCCTGGAATACCTGTCCCTGGAACGCAGCGCCGACACGCTGTCCGGCGGCGAGGCTCAGCGCATTCGCCTGGCCAGCCAGATCGGCGCCGGCCTGGTGGGTGTCATGTACGTGCTGGACGAGCCATCCATCGGGTTGCATCAGCGCGACAACCAACGCCTGCTCAATACGCTCAATTACCTGCGCGACCTGGGGAACACCGTCATCGTGGTGGAACACGACGAAGACGCCATACGCAGTGCCGACCATGTCGTGGACATGGGTCCCGGTGCGGGCGCGCACGGGGGACGCGTGGTGGCCGAAGGAACGCCTGCGGACATCATCGCCAATGGAGCATCGGTAACCGGGCAGTACCTGGCCGGCACGCGGGCCATCGCCGTCCCCGGGCAGCGCTCGCCGCCCGACACGGAGCGCACGATTCACCTGCGCGGCGCCTACGGGAACAACCTCAAGAATATCGACGTCGACATTCCGGTGGGCATCATGACCGCGGTCACCGGCGTCTCCGGTTCCGGCAAATCCACCCTGATCAACGACACGTTGTATCGCTATGCGGCGCGGCAACTCAACGGTGCGTCGGAATCGACAGTACCGTGTGACGCGATCGATGGGCTTGAACACCTGGATAAGGTGGTGGACATCGACCAGAGCCCGATTGGCCGTACACCACGATCCAACCCTGCCACCTACACCGGCCTGTTTACCCCGATCAGGGAACTGTTGGCCGGTACGCAGGAAGCACGCTCACGGGGATACAAGGCCGGCCGCTTCAGCTTCAACGTAAAGGGAGGGCGCTGCGAAGCCTGCCAGGGCGATGGGGTCATCAAAGTGGAGATGCATTTCCTGCCGGATATCTACGTGCCCTGCGACGTGTGCAAAGGGAAACGCTACAATCGCGAGACGCTGGACATCCGCTACAAGGGAAAGAACATCCATGAAGTGCTGGAAATGACCGTGGAAGACGCCCGGGAGTTCTTCAGTCCGGTGCCCGCGGTCGCCCGCAAGTTGCAGACATTGATCGACGTCGGCCTGTCCTACGTCAAGCTCGGCCAGAATGCGACCACCCTGTCGGGGGGCGAGGCCCAACGAGTCAAGCTTGCGAGAGAGCTGTCAAAGAGGGACACGGGCAACACGCTGTACATCCTGGACGAACCCACGACCGGGCTGCATTTCCAGGACATCGAGCAGTTGCTCACCGTGCTGCAACGCCTGCGCGATCACGGCAACACCATCGTCGTGATCGAGCACAACCTGGATGTCATCAAGACAGCGGATTGGGTCGTCGATCTCGGTCCGGAGGGTGGCGACAAAGGCGGGACGGTTGTCGTCGCCGGCACGCCCGAACAAGTGGCGGAATATCCCCAATCCTATACAGGGACGTACCTCAAGCCGGTGCTGCGTGGGCGCTCGGCTTCGGAACCCGCAGATCAGGCCACTGACTGAACCGCCATGCATTGAATGGAGCGCAGACTCGGGCCTGACCTGTCCTCCACCGCTGCGGATTCGAATGGTTCGGCCGGGCCGCGGGAGCCCAACAGTTCAAGGGGACATCCGGCTTCCCTTACGCACGACGCTCACTGCCGTCCCCAACGTCAAGCCCAGATCCCGGTCGGCACGGCCCTGATTGACCGCGAGTTCCAGCAGACCGTTGGCGTTGGCGTACCAGAAACCCTCCCCGCGCGGCACATCCGAGAAGGTGCTGGCATGCGGCAGCGTCCGGCCGGCCACCTCTACCACATCACCGTCGGCAAGCCCTTCAGCCCGCGCACCTGTCATGGCATTCCCGAACCTGTCCAGGTAGACGACCTGGAACAGGTCGTCGGGCCAGCCGGCGCCCACACACTGTGCCGGATCAGCGAGCACCCCGGGGACCGCTTCGCCGCGCGCCAGCCCGGCCGCTATCGGCGCGAACACATCACGACCGTGGAAGCTCGCGGCGCACCCTGCCGGGTGCCAGGTGATGTCCCACCATCGAGGGTTCGCGGCGCGCCGTGCTGCGATAGTGAGCAGCCCGTTATCCGGCCCCACATACCAGCGTCCATCGGCGCACACCACAGCGCCCCCGCGGCTGCTCCCGACCCCGGGGTCCACGACGCCCACAAATACTGTTCCTTCCGGAAACTGGTCCGCGTAGGCAGCAAGCAGGTAGGCCGCACCCTGCGCATCGAAAGGCGGCAGATCCGAAAACAGGTCGATAACCGGAATACCGGGGGCATCACGCAGCAACGCGGCCTTCACCTGGCCGATGTAAGGGCCCTCAAGTCCAAAATCGGTGAGCAAGACGATCATTGAGCCACCCTCCAGCACCTGATGGTACCGACACCGCAAAGTCTAGCCCCAACGCTCTGCAACCGGATCCTGCGTCGTCGTCCACATATGGAGGCCGCCCATGGCTGCCCCAGAAACGAAAAAGCCGGGCTGATGCCCGGCTTTTCTTCGCGACAGTGCTTCCCAACTAGTCGGCGGCTTCATCCCCGGCGGCTTCAGGCCTGTCTACCAGTTCGACCAGCGCCATGGGCGCGTTGTCGCCGGCGCGAAAGCCCATCTTGAGGATTCTCAAATAGCCGCCTGGGCGTTCCTTGTAGCGAGGCCCGAGGTCATTGAACAGCTTCGTCACCGCATCCCGATCGCGTAGCCGTGAAAACGCCAGACGACGCTTGTGCACGGTATCGCTCTTGGCCATGGTGATCAGCGGCTCGGCGACTCGCCTCAGTTCCTTGGCCTTGGGCAACGTGGTCTTGATCACCTCATGATGGACCAGCGACGCAGCCATATTACGCATCATGGCCTTGCGGTGACTGCTGTTGCGGCTCAGTTGCCGCCCGATGTTGCGATGACGCATGATTCCTACCTCAGATTGCGCGGTGAGCGGCAGAAGGACCCGAGCGCCGTCTCGGCTGCCCGCCTTCCGCCTCTGCTGCCCAGATTAAGCCGAAGCCTTTTCCCTGTCCTTGAGCCCCGGTGGCGGCCAGTTATCCAGGCGCATACCCAGGGACAGTCCGTGGGTGGCCAGCACGTCTTTGATTTCAGTTAGGGACTTCTTGCCCAGATTGGGCGTCTTCAGCAATTCGACCTCGGTCCGCTGAATCAGGTCCCCGATGAAGTAAATGCTCTCCGCCTTGAGGCAGTTCGCCGAGCGGACGGTAAGCTCCAGATCGTCGACCGGACGCAGCAGAATTGGGTCGATTTCCGCCTCGCTGGTCTCTGCCCGCTCTTCTTCCTTGCCCTGCAGGTCCACAAACACCGACAACTGTTCCTGCAGAATCGTCGCTGCACGCCGGATCGCTTCCTCGGGATCGATGGTGCCGTTGGTCTCGATATCGATGACCAGCTTGTCCAGATCCGTACGCTGCTCGACGCGGGCGCTTTCCACGGCATAACTGACCCGCCGCACCGGGCTGAACGACGCATCGAGCTGCAGGCTGCCGATAACCCGGTCCTCGCCTTCTGCACTCGCCCGCATGCTGGCAGGAACATAGCCGCGTCCGCGGGCGACCTTCAAGCTCATGTTCAGCTCGCCTGACTTGGTCAAATGGGCAATGACGTGGTCCGGGTTGATGATCTCCACGTCGTGATCCAACGCGATATCAGCCGCCGTCACCGGGCCGGGCCCTTTCTTCTTCAGCACCAGGGTCGCTTCGCTGCGGCTATGCATACGAATCGCCAGGCCCTTGAGATTGAGCATCACATCGATGACGTCTTCCTGCACACCCTCGATGGTGGAGTACTCATGGAGCACGCCTTCGATCTCGACGCTGGTTACGGCGGCGCCCGGCATAGACGACAGCAGAATACGCCGGAGCGCGTTGCCCAGAGTATGCCCGAATCCGCGTTCTAGCGGCTCGATCGCCACCCGCGCGTGCTGTGCGCTGATGGTCTGAATGTCCACGATCCGTGGCTTAAGGAATTCGGTAACCTTGCCTTGCATGGGAAGTCCCCTCTGCTGTAGGCCTTACTTGGAGTAGAGCTCGACGACCAGCGCTTCGTTGATCTCCGGCGGAAGATCACTGCGCTCCGGCTTCGTCTTGAAGACACCTTCCATCTTCTTGACGTCCACATCGAGCCACTCGGCGAAACCACGCTGCTGAGCAAGCTCCAGGGCACCCTGGATCCGCAGCTGCGAGCGGGCCTTCTCATTCACTGCGATCACGTCGCTGGGGCTGACCTGATAGGCCGGAATATTCACCTTCTTGCCGTTGACCGTGATGGCATTGTGCCCCACCAGCTGGCGCGCCTCGGAGCGCGAGGCTGCAAATCCCATGCGATAGGCCACGTTGTCCAAGCGGCACTCGAGCAATTGCAGAAGGTTCTCGCCCGTGGAGCCCTTGCGGCGCGCCGCCTCCTGGTAGTACCCGCGGAACTGGCGTTCCAGCACACCGTAGGTGCGGCGCAGCTTCTGCTTCTCGCGCAGCTGCCCTGCATAGTCGGACAGGCGCTGACGGCGCTGACCGTGCTGGCCGGGAGGGAACGGGCGGTTCTCCACGGCACACTTGCTCGTGTAGCACTTCTCACCCTTGAGAAACAGCTTGCCCCCTTCGCGGCGGCACAAGCGGCATTTCGCACCAACTAACTTAGCCATGTGGACCCCTGCTTACACGCGACGCTTTTTGGGCGGACGGCACCCGTTATGGGGAATCGGGGTCACATCCGTGATGTTGGTGACCCGAAAACCGGCATTGTTCAGGGCGCGCACGGCGGACTCACGACCCGGGCCCGGACCCTTGACCTGAACTTCCACGCTCTTCATGCCGTATTCCTGAGCCATGGTGGCGGCGCGTTCCGCTGCCACCTGCGCGGCAAAGGGCGTGCTCTTGCGCGACCCCCGGAACCCGGAGCCGCCGGATGTGGCCCAGCACAGGGCGTTGCCCTGGCGGTCAGATATCGTGATGATGGTGTTGTTGAAGGACGCGTGCACATGGACGACGCCATCGACCACGTTCTTCTTCACCTTCTTGCGCGTACGCGCAGTAGCTTTTGCCATCTTGATAGTCTCGGTTTACAACCCTAGCAGCTGTTGTCTGCCGGCCGGGCCCCTGCGGTTAGCTTTCCGGGGACCATCGACCGCACTCGTCTTGGTCGGTTTACTTGCGGATCGGGCGCCGCGGGCCCTTGCGGGTACGGGCATTGGTGCGCGTACGCTGACCGCGAAGCGGGAGGCCGCGACGGTGACGCAGACCGCGATAGCAGCCCAGATCCATCAACCGCTTGATGTTCATGGACACCACCCGGCGCAGATCCCCTTCCACCGTGTACTTGGCCACCTCGGCCCTGAGCGTCTCCAGCTCAGGATCGGTAAGATCCTTCACCTTACGATCCGGCTGGATGCCGGTCGCCTCACAGATCTTCTGAGCGCTGGTGCGACCGACCCCGAAGATCGAAGTCAGAGCGATCACGGCGTGCTTGTGCGCCGGGATGTTAATGCCTGCGATACGCGCCATGTATTACCTCTCCTAGACCACGCGAACGACTGCCAGCGGAAACCGCTAAGAATACAGCCGCAGTCTCAAGAAATCAACGCTAGAAAGCGCAAACCCGGGCAAAGGCCCGGATTCCTCTCTGGCAACAGCCCGGCGGGAAGGCCGGCACGGCCCTCGCCACCCGGGAACGCCATCAGCCCTGCCGCTGTTTGTGGCGCGCATCCGTACAAATGACTCGAACCACGCCCTTTCGGCGCACGATCTTGCAGTTGCGGCAAATCTTCTTGACCGAAGCACGTACTTTCATTTCAGCACCTATTGTCCGACAAATTCCACGCGGGCCCGGGGGCCCCTCAGCGAAGCAGGCCCGCCCTGCCCTGGCTCTTGAGATTGGCCTTTTTCATCAGCCCTTCGTATTGGTGGGACATCAGGTGCGCCTGCACCTGCGCCATGAAATCCATCACAACCACCACGATAATCAGCAGCGACGTACCGCCGAAATAGAACGGCACGTTCCAGGACACAATCAGGAATTCCGGCAACAGGCACACCGCGGTTACGTAGATCGCACCCGCCATGGTGAGCCGCGTCAGCACCCCGTCCACGTAGCGGGCTGTCTGCTCGCCGGGGCGGATACCGGGGATGAAGGCGCCGGATTTCTTCAGATTGTCTGCAGTCTCCTTCGAATTGAACACCAAAGCCGTATAGAAGAAGCAGAAAAACACAATAGCAATCGAATACACCAGTACGTAGAGCGGCTGCCCCGGCGACAGCGTCGAGGTGATGTCTTTCAACCAGCCCATGCCCTTGGTGCTGCCGAACCAGTTACCCAGGGTCGCCGGGAACAGAATGATACTGGAAGCGAAGATCGGCGGAATCACCCCGGACATATTCAGCTTCAACGGCAGATGGGAACTCTGCGCTGCGTAGATGCGCCGACCCTGCTGCCGCTTGGCATAGTTGACCGTGATCCTGCGCTGACCGCGCTCGACGAATACCACGAACGCCGTCACGCCGATCGCTACCGCGAACAGGAAGAGAATCGTCAGGACGTTCATTTCCCCGGTCCGCGCCAGTTCCAGCGTGCCGCCGATGGCCGAGGGCAGGCCGGCGACAATGCCTGCAAAAATAATCATGGAAATGCCGTTGCCAATCCCGCGTTCGGTGACCTGCTCCCCCAGCCACATCAGGAACAGGGTACCGCACACCAGCGTGACCACGGCCATCAGCACAAAGCTTGGTCCGGCCTGATAGACCAGTGCATGCCCCGACACAGACTGTCCCTGCAGTGCCATGGCGACGCCCGTGGCCTGGAACAGGGCCAGCACTACCGTACCATAGCGGGTGTACTGCGTGATCTTGCGGCGCCCGGCCTCGCCTTCCTTTTTCAACTGCTCGAGACTGGGCAGCACGACGGCCATCAGCTGCATGATGATGGACGCCGAAATGTAGGGCATGATCCCCAGCGCGAAGATCGACAGCCGCTTGAGGGCACCGCCTGAGAACATGTTGAACATGTCCAGGATCGTACCCTTCTGCTGACTCACCAGCTGCGCAAGGACGTTGGGGTCGATGCCCGGGATCGGTATGAAGGAACCGACGCGGAACACCACCAACGCGCCCACGAGGAACAGCAACCGCTGGCGCAGTTCCTTGAGTTTGCCGATCTCCCCGACGGCGCCGGTGAGGCTTGAGCCGGTAGTAGCCAACTCAGTCCTCTACCTTGCCACCAGCAGCTTCGATAGCGGCACGTGCGCCCTTGGTCACGGAAACGCCACGCAACGTGACTGCCTTGGTCAACTCCCCGGACGCGATCACTTTGGCCAGTTGGGCGTACACGGGAACGATATTGGCCGCCTTCAGGGCCGCCAGGTCGATGACGTCGCCTTCGACCTTGGTCAGTTCATGCAGGCGCACTTCCGCACGAGTACGACCCACGCGCGATTTGAACCCCATCTTCGGCAAGCGGCGCTGCAACGGCATCTGGCCGCCTTCGAAGCCGACCTTGTGGTAGCCGCCGGAACGCGACGTCTGGCCCTTGTGGCCACGTCCACCTGTCTTGCCGAGGCCCGAACCGATACCGCGCCCGACGCGCTTTGGCGTCTGCCTGCTGCCCTGCGCGGACTTGAGCGAATTGAGACGCATGCTCAGACCTCCTCTACCTTCAGCATGTAGGAGACTTTATTGATCATCCCCCGATTAGCGGGCGTATCGATTACCAGCACCGAGTGCCTGATTCGCCGCAAGCCCAGGCCCTGCACGCATGCCTTGTGGTTGCGCAAGCGCCCATGGACACTGCGAACCAAAGTCACCTTCAATTTTTTGTCATCAGCCATGACTTACCCCTGAATCTCTTCCACGCGCTTGCCGCGCTTGGAGGCAATGTCTTCCGGGGAACAGATCTGCTCCAGCCCGTCCATGGTCGCCCGTACCACATTAATCGGATTGTTCGTCCCGATGCATTTGGCGAGCACGTCCTTGATGCCAAGAACCTCGAATACAGCACGCATCGCACCGCCGGCGATGATACCCGTACCTTCCGAAGCAGGCTGCATGAACACTTTGCCCGCACCGTGCCGTCCGGTCACGGCGTACTGGAGGGTACCGCCATTGAGATGAATGGTACGCATGTTCTTGCGGGCGCTCTCCATCGCTTTCTGGATGGCCACCGGCACCTCGCGAGCTTTGCCCTGACCAAACCCGACCCGGCCGTTTCCGTCACCCACGACGGTAAGGGCAGAAAAGCCAAACTGGCGGCCGCCCTTGACCACCTTGGCCACGCGGTTGATGCCGATCAGCTTTTCCTGCAGACCGTCGCCCTGCGACTGTGCGTCATGATTCGCCATGGTTCACCCTCAGAATTCCAAGCCGCCTTCGCGGGCGGCATCTGCCAGCGCCTTCACGCGGCCATGATATTTGAAACCGGACCGATCGAATGCCACTTTGCTGATGCCGGCCGCCTTCGCCTTCTCGGCGATCGCCTTGCCGACAGCCGCAGCGGCGTCAGCATTGCCGGTCGTTCCGACCTGTTCGCGAAGCTGGCGTTCTACCGTGGAGGCACTCGCCAGCACCTTGCCGCCATCGGGCGCGATGACCTGCGCGTAGATGTGACGCGGTGTGCGATGCACACAGAGACGACAGGCGCCCAATTCGCGGATTGTGGCCCGGGCGCGCCGGGCGCGCCGAATACGTGCTGTCTTCTTGTCCATGCTCGACTACCTTGAAACGTGGCCTCAGTATCCGGCGACAGTTACTTCTTCTTCGCCTCTTTCCGAATAATCACTTCATCGGAATATTTTACACCCTTGCCCTTGTAGGGCTCGGGTGCGCGGAACGCCCTGATCTTCGCAGCCACCTGACCCACCTGCTGCTTGTCGGTGCCCCGTACCACCACCTCGGTCTGGCTGGGCGTCTCGATGGTGATACCTTCGGGAATATCGAAATTGATCGGGTGCGAATAGCCCAGGGTGAGATTCAACGTCTTGCCCTGGGTCTGCGCCCTATAGCCGACGCCCACGAGTTCCAGCTTGCGCTCGAACCCGGTGCTCACGCCGGCGACCATGTTGTTGATCAGCGCCCGGGTAGTACCGGCAAACGCCCAGCCGCGCGGGCTGGCAACGCGTGGCTCGAAATTCAGTACATTGTCCTCGCGCTGCAGGCTGACCGACTCGTGCACCTCGTGCACCAGCGTACCCTTGGGGCCCTTCACGGTGACGGCCTGTCCGTCGACGGACACTTCTACGCCGGAGGGGATCTGGATCGGTTTCTTGGCTACTCTAGACATGGCTCAATCCTGATTACGACACAACGCACAGTACTTCGCCGCCTTCACCTGCGGCGCGAGCCTGACGGTCGCTCATCACGCCCTTGGAGGTCGAAATAATCGCCACACCCAGACCGCTTAGCACCGTGGGCAGTTCATCCTTGCCTTTGTAAATACGCAGGCCGGGACGGCTGACACGCTGTATTTCATCGATCACAGGGCGGCCCTGATGGTATTTGAGGGCGACGGTAAGGGTTGGCTTTCCGTCGACATCCTGTACGTCAAAGCCGCCGATGTAGCCTTCGTCTTTGAGGACGCTCGCTATCGCCTTCTTCAGATTCGACGCCGGCATCGCAACCTCAACCTTGCCGGCCGACTGCCCGTTCCGGATACGGGTGAGCAGATCAGCAATCGGGTCAGTCATCATCTCTATGGTTCTCCAGAAAAACTCGCCGCGGTACTACCAGCTGGCCTTGACCAGTCCAGGAATGTCACCGCGCATCGCCGCTTCACGCAACTTGTTGCGGCACAGTCCGAACTTGCGGTAGACGGCATGTGGACGACCGGTCACCCGGCAGCGGCGCTGCTTGCGCACCGGGCTTGCGTCACGGGGCAGCTTCTGCAACTGCAACTGGGCCTGCTCGCGTTCCTGATCCGGGGTATCAGGGTTCCTGATTTTCGCCTTCAACGCGGCACGCTTGGCGGCATACTGTTCAACAGTCTTTGCCCTCTTGCGCTCGCGAGCGATCATCGATGTCTTCGCCATAATCCTTACTCCTCAACCCCGGAACGGGAAACTGAACGCCGCCAGAAGCGCGCGGGCTTCGTCATCCGACTTCGCATTGGTGGTAATGGTGATATCCATTCCACGCAGCGTATCGACCTTGTCGTAGTCGATCTCAGGGAAAATAATCTGTTCTCGCACGCCCATGCTGTAGTTGCCACGGCCGTCGAACGAACGGGGATTCAGACCCCGAAAGTCTCTAACCCGGGGCAGGGCAACGCTGATCAGACGGTCCAGGAACTCGTACATCCGCTCCCGGCGCAAAGTGACCTTGCACCCGATGGGCCAGCCTTCGCGGATCTTGAACCCTGCGACCGACTTCCGGGCGTACGTCACCAGCGGCTTCTGCCCGCTCATCCTGGTCATATCGCCCACAGCGTGCTCGATGATTTTCTTGTCCGCCACCGCCTCACCGACACCCATATTGAGGGTGATCTTGGTGATGCGGGGCACCTCCATGACGTTCTTGTAGCCAAACTGCTCGGTGAGCTGCTTGATCACATTCGCGCGATAGTGTTCCTGCAGTCTTGCCATCGTTGAAACCCGCCGGTCAGATGTCCACGACTTCGTTCGTGGACTTGAAATAACGCACCCTTCGCTTGTCCTCGAGCACACGAACCCCTACGCGATCGCCCTTCTTGGTCTGAGGGTTGTACAGCATCACGTTTGAGGCCTGGATGGGCGCCTCCTGCTCGATGATGCCGCCCTGTATGCCGCGATTCGGATTCGGCTTGGTGTGACGCTTGACGATATTGGCGTTTTCCACGACCACCCGGTCGTTGTCGAGCACATGCAGCACGGCGCCGCGCTTGCCCTTGTCACGCCCGGCGATCACGATCACCTCGTCGCCCTTCTTTATCCTTTGCATGATCCAAAACCCTCAGAGGACTTCCGGCGCCAGCGAGATGATCTTCATGAAGCGCTCGCCGCGCAGTTCACGGGTGACCGGCCCGAAAATGCGAGTTCCAATGGGCTGCAGCTGATTGTTCAGCAATACAGCGGCATTGCCGTCAAATCGGATCAGCGAACCGTCCGGACGGCGTACGCCTTTGGCGGTACGCACCACCACGGCGTTGTAGACCTCGCCCTTCTTGACCTTGCCGCGCGGAATCGCTTCTTTCACGCTGACTTTGATAATGTCGCCGATCTTGGCATACCTGCGGTGCGATCCACCCAGCACCTTGATGCACTGGAGCCGGCGCGCGCCGCTGTTATCGGCGGCGTCCAACATTGTTTGCATCTGAATCATGACGTTATTCCCGGCTCGAAATGTTCTTGACTACTCATGCGAGTCGCAACACCGCGGCTCAGCCAGCGCGCTCCACGACCCTTACCAGCTTCCAGGCCTTCGTCTTGGAAACCGGCCGGCCCTGTTCGATTTCCACCAGGTCGCCCGAGTGGCATTCGTTGGCCGCGTCGTGAACATGCAGTTTGCTGGAGCGGCGCACGTATTTGCCGTAGAGCGGATGACGCTCACGCCGCTCGATGAGCACGGTCACAGTCTTGTCCATCTTGTCGCTGACGACGCGGCCGGTGAGCGTACGTGCAACCTTCTTTTCCTCACTCATGATGCGCCACCTGCATTGACCTTCTGGTTCAAAACCGTCTTCACGCGCGCGATATTGCGACGCACTTTTTTGACCTGATCCGGACGCGAGAGCTGGCCCGTTGCCTTCTGCATCCGCAGATTGAATTGCTCCCGCAACAGGCCATGCAGCTCTTCGCGGAGCTCGTCTGCCGACTTTGCTAGCAGCTCGTTCGTGTTCATCACATCACCGTCCGATTAACGAATATCGTCTGCACCGGCAGCTTGGCCGCCGCTAGCCGGAAAGCCTCCCGGGCTATCTCTTCGCTCACGCCCTCGATCTCGTAGAGCACGGAACCTGGCTGGATCTTTGCCACCCAATATTCGACGCCGCCCTTACCGCTACCCATACGTACCTCAAGAGGCTTCTTGGTAACGGGCACGTCCGGAAACATGCGGATCCACAGCTTGCCGCCACGCTTCACATGGCGGGTGATCGCACGGCGTGCCGCCTCGATCTGGCGCGCGGTGACCCGGCCACGTGTGGTGGCCTTCAGGCCAAATTCACCGAAGCTTACTTTGCTGCCGGTGGTGGCAAAGCCCCGATTGCGGCCTTTGTGCTGCTTGCGGAATTTGGTTCTCTTGGGCTGCAACATGGTGAAACACTCCGATCAGCTGGCCGCCGCTTTCTTGCCGGTCTCCGGCTCTTCCTGTTCCGTGGTGTCCAGAATTTCTCCCTTGAACACCCACACTTTGACACCGATGACGCCATAGGTGGTCTTGGCCTCGGCAAACCCGTAGTCGATATCCGCACGCAGGGTATGCAACGGAACACGGCCCTCGCGATACCACTCGCTGCGCGCGATTTCCGCACCATTCAGCCGACCCGCTACGTTGATCCGGATGCCCTGGCCACCCAGGCGCATCGCGTTGCTCACTGCGCGTTTCATGGCGCGGCGGAACATGATACGCCGTTCCAGCTGCTGTGCCACGCTTTCCGCTACCAACTGGGCATCCAATTCCGGCTTGCGGATCTCGGAAATGTTGATATGCACCGGAATACCGAGCATTCTGGACACTTCCTTGCGCAATGCCTCGATATCCTCTCCCTTCTTGCCGATCACGATACCAGGCCGGGCGGTGTGAATGGTGATCACCGCATTCTTGGCCGGCCGTTCGATCTGGATGCGGCTCACGTTCGCTGCAGCCAACCGCTTCTTGAGGAAGTTGCGGATCTCCAGGTCCCTATTCAGGTAGTCGGCGAAATCTTTGGAATTCGCGTACCACTTCGAGGTCCAGTCCTTGACAATTCCAAGGCGAATACCTGTTGGATGTACTTTTTGGCCCATTACGAACTCTCTCGCTTGTATTCCGACGCCCGGTCGCCGACTACTTTTCCGCGACCGTTACGGTGATATGGCTGGTCCGCTTCAGAATGCGGTTCGCCCGCCCCTTGGCCCGTGCGCGAAAACGCTTCTGGGTGGGACCCTCGTCGACACACACGGCCGACACTTTCAGTTCGTCCACATCCGCGCCTTCGTTGTGCTCGGCATTAGCGATTGCCGACTCCAGCACCTTGCGCACCAGATGCGCGGCCTTCTTGGGGCTGAACGTCAATGTCTGCAGAGCGCGCTCCACCGGCAGGCCGCGGATTTGATCGGCAACCAGGCGGCACTTCTGTGCGGAGATATGGGCATAGCGCAATTTTGCATTCGCTTCCATCGTCCCGTCTCCCCTACCTGGACTTCCGGTTGGCCGCGTGACCCTTGAACGTCCGGGTCGCGGCGAATTCACCGAGTTTGTGGCCAACCATGTTCTCACTGATCAGCACGGGCACATGCTGGCGCCCGTTGTGAACGGCGATGGTCAACCCGACCATATCCGGCAGCACCATGGAACGGCGCGACCAGGTCTTGATGGGCTTCCGGCTGTTACTGGCTACTGCCTCTTCCACCTTCTTCGCCAGGTGAATGTCGACAAACGGCCCTTTCTTGACTGAACGTGGCACGGTTAAGACCTCTCAACCCTATTTCTTGCTGCGCCGCCGCACGATCATGCGGTCGGTTCGCTTGTTGGTCCGCGTTTTGTATCCCTTGGTAGGCATACCCCACGGACTGACCGGATGCCGCCCCCCCGAAGTGCGACCTTCGCCACCACCGTGGGGATGATCGACCGGGTTCATGGCGACGCCGCGGACCGTCGGGCGGACACCCCGCCAGCGCTTGGCGCCGGCCTTGCCCAGAGAACGCAGGCTGTGTTCGGCATTGCCGACTTCACCGATCGTCGCCCGGCACTCGGCGCGCACCCGACGCATTTCGCCGGAGCGCAAGCGCAGCGTAGCGTGTTCGCCTTCACGGGCCACCAGTTGCACGCTGCTGCCGGCACTGCGGGCCAACTGACCGCCCTTGCCCGGATACATCTCCACACAGTGCACCAGCGTACCCACCGGAATATTGCGCAGCGGGAGGGTGTTGCCCGGCTTGATCGGCGCATCAAGGCCCGACTGCACCTGCCCGCCGGCCTGCGCACCCTTGGGAGCCAGTATGTAGCGACGCTCGCCGTCCGCGTACAGGACCAAGGCCAGCCGGGCGCTGCGGTTGGGATCGTATTCGATACGCTCGATCCGCCCCTGAACACCATCCTTGTCGCGTTTGAAATCCACGATGCGATAGCGCTGCTTGTGCCCGCCACCGCGATGCCGGGTGGTAATGCGGCCCTGGTTGTTGCGCCCGCCGCTCTTGGTCTTTTTGGCGACCAGCGGCGCGTAAGGCGCACCTTTGTACAGGTCGGGAGTCACTACCTTAACGACGAAGCGCCGCCCGGCCGATGTCGGTTTGGTTTTAACGATTGACATTGATCAAACCTTCCAGCTTCACTTTGCCCAAGCGGGGTCCGCCAGGCGCACCTGTCAGTCGGCGCCCATGAACTCGATATCGTGACCTTCCGCGAGGGTCACATATGCTTTCTTCCAATCCGAGCGACGACCGATGGTCTGGCCGAACCGCTTGGTCTTGCCCTTGACGTTGTTGGTGCTCACCTTGGCAACCTTGACGTCGAACAACAGCTCAACGGCGCCCTGGATTTCGGTCTTGCTGGCCCCAGGCAATACTTTGAAAACAAACTGGTTGTGCCGGTCCGCTACACGGCTGCTCTTTTCAGAGACCACCGGACCGATCAGCACTTTCATCAGGCGTTCCTGGCTCATCCGAGTCGCTCCTCAAACTGCCGCACTGCCGCCACGGTCATCAGCACCTTCTCCGCGCCCACCAGACTGACCGGGTCGATGCCCGCGGCATCGCACACGGCTACCTTGGGAAGATTCCGGGCGGCCAGGTAAAGGTTGTCATCCGGACTGTCGTGCACTATCAGCACATCGTCCAGGCCCAGATCCTTGAGCTGGGAAGTCAGTTCGCGGGTCTTCGCAGCGGCAACCGCAAGACCTTCAACCACCACCAGACGGTCCTGGCGGACCAGCTCGGACAGGATCGACCGCATGGCGGCGCGATACATCTTCTTGTTGACCTTCTGGGAGTGATCCTGCGGACGGGCCGCAAAGGTCACACCACCACCGCGCCACAGGGGACTGCGAATCGACCCGGCACGCGCCCGGCCGGTCCCTTTCTGGCGCCACGGCTTGGTGCCGCCGCCGCTGACGTCCGAACGCGTCTTCTGGGCACGGGTGCCCGCGCGGGCGCCGGCGAGGTAGGCAACCACCACCTGGTGCACCAAACCCTCGTTGAACGGGCCCGCGAAGGCGGCGTCGGAAACCTCGACCGCACCGGACTTGCCCTGTACCTGCAATTCCATCATCCGCCTCCTACCGAGCCTTTACAGCGGGACGCACGATCACGTCGGCGCCCTTGGAGCCGGGCACCGCGCCCCGCACCAAAATCAGATTGCGTTCCGCATCCACCCGCACAACGTCGAGGTTCTGCGTCGTTACCCGGTGGTTACCCATCTGCCCGGCCATCTTCTTGCCTTTGAACACCCGGCCCGGCGACTGGTTCTGCCCGATCGAGCCGGGGGCGCGATGGGACAGCGAATTGCCGTGGGTGGCGTCCTGCATCCGGAAGTTGTGGCGTTTGACCCCACCGGCAAAACCCTTGCCGATGCTGGTGCCGATGACGTCGACCTTCTGGCCGGCCTCGAACAGGTCCACCTTCAACTCGCCGCCGGCGGTCCAGTCGTCGCTGTCGCCGTCTTCCAGTCGGAATTCCCAAAGGCCGCGCCCGGCCTCTGTTCCAGCCTTGGCGAAATTCCCGGCCATCGGCTTGGTCACCCGCGAAGCACGCCGGCTACCGGTGGTCACTTGCAGAGCCCGATAGCCGTCGCTGGCAGCGGTCTTCACATGGGTAATGCGGTTGGGTTCAACCTGGATCACGGTGACAGGCACAGACTCGCCCGCTTCCGTAAACACCCGGGTCATCCCCGCTTTACGACCTACCAACCCGATTGCCATCTTATCAACCCCGGTATTCTCAGCTCGACGCGTTCGGAAGCGGAAGCGATGCCCCCGCACCGGACGACCGTACCAGCCTCATCAGTTCAGTTTGATTTGTACATCCACGCCAGCGGCAAGGTCGAGCTTCATCAGCGCGTCGACCGTCTTGTCGGTGGGATCCACAATATCCATCAGTCGTTTGTGCGTACGAATCTCGTATTGATCGCGCGCATCCTTGTTCACATGGGGCGAGATCAGCACGGTGAAGCGCTCCATCTTGGTGGGCAGCGGGATCGGCCCGCGCACTTGGGCGCCCGTACGCCGCGCCGTGTCCACAATCTCGCGGGCCGACTGGTCGATCAGCCGGTGGTCGAAGGCTTTAAGCCGGATCCTGATGCGCTGGTTTGCCATTTCTGCTCTCATTCAATTGACGGTGCCGACCCACTGGAGTTGCGTCTGCACGCTACCCGCCTTACTCGATGATCTTTGCCACCACGCCGGCGCCCACCGTACGGCCGCCTTCGCGAATCGCAAACCGAAGCCCTTCTTCCATCGCAATCGGCGCTATCAACGACACCGTCATCTTCACGTTGTCGCCAGGCATCACCATCTCCACGCCCTCCGGAAGATCGCACGCACCGGTCACGTCCGTCGTCCGGAAATAAAACTGCGGACGGTAACCATTGAAAAACGGCGTGTGGCGCCCTCCCTCTTCCTTGGACAGCACATACACCTCCGCCTCAAACTTCGTGTGCGGCGTGATCGAACCCGGCTTGGCCAGAACCTGACCACGCTCCACCTCATCACGCTTGGTACCGCGCAGCAGCACGCCCACGTTGTCCCCCGCAACACCCTCGTCCAGCAGCTTGCGGAACATCTCAACGCCCGTGCAGGTCGTCTTGGTCGTATCGTGAATACCCACGATCTCAACCTCTTCGCCAACCTTCACCTTGCCGCGCTCCACTCGACCGGTCACCACCGTCCCACGACCGGAAATCGAAAACACATCCTCGATCGGCATCAAAAACGGCAGGTCCACCGGTCGCTCCGGCACCGGTATGTACTCGTCCATCGCCTCCATCAGCTTCACGATCGACGGCACACCAATCTCCGAGCTGTCACCTTCCAGCGCCTTCAGCGCACTGCCCACAATGATCGGAATGTCGTCGCCCGGAAACTCGTAACTCGACAGCAGCTCGCGGACTTCCATCTCCACCAGCTCCAGCAGCTCCGCGTCGTCCACCATGTCCGCTTTGTTCATGTACACCACAATGAACGGCACACCCACCTGACGGGCCAGCAAAATGTGCTCGCGCGTCTGCGGCATCGGTCCGTCCGCCGCCGACACCACCAGTATCGCTCCGTCCATCTGCGCCGCACCCGTGATCATGTTCTTCACATAATCCGCGTGACCCGGGCAGTCCACGTGCGCGTAGTGACGGTTCGCCGTCTCGTACTCCACGTGCGCCGTCGCAATCGTAATGCCGCGCGCACGCTCTTCCGGCGCATTGTCAATCTGATCGTACGCCTTGAACTCCCCGCCCGATGCCTCCGCCGCCACCTTCGTCAGCGCCGCCGTCAGCGTCGTCTTCCCATGGTCCACGTGACCAATCGTACCCACGTTTACATGCGGCTTCGTACGTTCAAACTTTCCCTTGGACACGACTGTTACCTCGTTGTTCTATATGACTTCCCAAAGACCGACAGGCTCAGGACGCCTTCTTGATCACCGCTTCGGCAACATTGGCCGGCGCTTCCGCGTACTTGGTGAACTCCATGGAGTAATTCGCGCGCCCCTGGGTCGCCGACCGCAGGGCAGTCGCATAGCCGAACATCTCGGCCAACGGCACTTCCGCGCGGATGACCTTGCCGGCCACGCCGTCGTCCATGCCTTGCAGGATGCCACGCCGGCGATTCAGGTCGCCCATCACGTCACCCATGTATTCCTCAGGCGTAACGACCTCGACCTTCATGATCGGCTCGAGCAGCACCGGACTTGCCTTCGAAGCGCCTTCCTTGAAAGCCATGGAGCCTGCAATCTTGAACGCCATTTCGCTGGAATCCACGTCGTGGTACGACCCGTCGTACAAAGTAACCTTGACGTCGACCACCGGGTAACCGGCGATAACACCGTTCTGCAGCTGCTCTTGAATGCCCTTGTCCACAGCCGGGATGTACTCCCGAGGGACGACACCGCCGACAATCGCGTTCTCGAATTCGTAACCCGTACCCGGCTCCAGCGGCTCGATGCGCAGATACACATGGCCGTATTGACCGCGGCCGCCGGACTGGCGCACGAACTTGCCTTCCTGCTCGATCTTCTTGCGAATGGTCTCGCGATACGCCACCTGCGGCGCACCCACATTCGCCTCGACCTTGAACTCACGCTTCATGCGGTCGACGATGATGTCCAGGTGCAGTTCACCCATACCCGAAATGATGGTCTGCCCGGATTCTTCATCGGTGCGGACCCTAAAGGACGGGTCTTCCTGCGCCAGTTTCTGCAGGGCGATGCCCATCTTCTCCTGGTCGGCCTTGGTCTTGGGTTCCACCGCCACCGAAATCACCGGCTCGGGGAACTCCATGCGCTCCAGGACAATGACGTTATTGAGGGCGCACAGGGTCTCCCCGGTGGTGACATCCTTCAGGCCCACCGCCGCCGCGATATCCCCGGCACGCACTTCCTTGATTTCGTTGCGGGTATTGGAATGCATCTGCAGGATGCGGCCAATGCGCTCCTTTTTCCCCTTGACCGAGTTGAACACGGTATCGCCCGAGTTGAGGACGCCCGAGTAGACCCGGAAGAAGGTGAGCGTACCCACGAAGGGATCAGTGGCGATCTTGAAGGCCAGCGCGGCAAACGGCTCGTCATCCGACGAATGGCGCTCGGCCTCGGTCTCGGCCGCATCATCCAGATGACCGCGAATGGCAGGCACATCCACCGGCGAGGGCATGTAGTAGATGGCCCCGTCCAACATAGCCTGCACGCCCTTGTTCTTGAACGCCGAACCGCAAAGCGCCGGCACGATTTCATTGGCCAGGGTCCGAACGCGCAGCCCCTTGCGAATCTCCTCTTCGCCGAGGTCGCTCTCTTCCAAATACTTTTCCATCAACTCTTCGGAGGCCTCGGCAGCGGCTTCCAGCATGTGCTCGCGCCATTCCTGGCACACATCCACCATGTCGGCCGGGATGTCACGCTCCTCGTAGGTCACGCCCATGTCGGCCTCGTTCCAGTAGATGGCCTTCATGCGCACCAAGTCCACCACGCCCTGGAAGTTGTCCTCGGCACCGATGGGAAGCTGCACCGGCACCGGGTTGGCGCCCAGGCGCGCCTTGATCTGCTCGACCACGCGCAGGAAGTCAGCGCCGGCCCGGTCCATCTTGTTGACGAATGCCATGCGGGGCACGCCATATTTATTGGCCTGGCGCCATACCGTCTCGGACTGGGGCTCCACCCCGCCGACCGCGCAGAATACCGCGCAGGCGCCGTCCAGCACACGCAGCGAACGCTCCACCTCAATGGTGAAATCCACGTGCCCGGGGGTGTCGATGATGTTGACGCGATGCTCCGGGAACTGCTTGTCCATGCCTTGCCAGAAGCAGGTGGTTGCGGCCGAAGTGATGGTGATGCCGCGTTCCTGCTCCTGCTCCATCCAGTCCATCACAGCGGCGCCTTCGTGCACCTCGCCCATCTTGTGGGACACGCCGGTGTAGAACAGGACGCGCTCCGTCGTCGTCGTCTTACCGGCATCGATGTGGGCCATGATGCCGATATTGCGATAGCGCTCGATAGGGGTTTTGCGTGCCACGACCAATAATCCTTAAATGCTTTCGTTCAACGTTTGGCTGACTCGTGCGCTACCAGCGGTAGTGCGAGAACGCCTTGTTGGCTTCCGCCATGCGGTGCGTGTCTTCACGCTTCTTCACAGCCGCCCCGCGACTTTCGGCAGCGTCCATGATTTCGCCCGCCAACCGCATGGGCATGGACTTCTCGCTGCGCTTGCGGGCGGCATCTATCATCCAGCGCATGGCCAGCGCGGTGCGACGCATGGCGCGCACCTCGACCGGAACCTGGTAGGTTGCGCCGCCGACACGACGGGACTTGACCTCTACCATGGGGCGCACATTATCCAGCGCCTTGCTCAGCACTTCCATCGGATCCGGCTTACCGCGACTCGCGATCTGATCCAGGGCACCATACACGATCCCTTCGGCGACGGACTTCTTGCCCGAACGCATGACCATGTTCATGAACTTGGCCAGCATTTCACTGCCGTGCTTGGGATCCGGGAGAATCTCCCGACGGGCAACAAGTCTTCTTCTCGGCATGGCTGCTATCCAATCAAGCTATATGTACGTTACACAAGGAATTAGGATTTCGGGCGCTTGGCGCCGTACTTCGAACGCCCCTGACGCCGCTTTTCGACGCCGGATGCGTCCAGGCTGCCGCGCACGGTGTGGTAGCGCACACCCGGCAAATCCTTGACACGGCCGCCGCGAATCAGCACAACCGAATGTTCCTGCAGGTTGTGGCCCTCGCCGCCGATATAGGTACTGACTTCGTAGCCGTTGGTCAGGCGCACGCGGGCAACCTTACGGAGCGCGGAGTTCGGTTTCTTGGGGGTGGTCGTGTACACGCGGGTGCAGACACCACGCTTCTGCGGACACGCTTCCAACGCAGGAACCTTGCTCTTCGCTTTCTTCCGCTGCCGCGGCTTGCGGACCAGCTGATTGACTGTGGCCATGAAGACTGTACTCCACCCGGAATTTGCCCCGAAGAATCGGGGCACCTGAAAACAAACGACAGGCCGGCATGGGTCCGGCCTGTCGAAGACCGACAATTGTAGGTAGGCCCTAAATCCCTGTCAAGCGTTAACTCTTTTCCGCCATCTCGCCGGACGGCGCTTCCTCGGAACCCGCCTGGGACTCGGCGGCCGGCACCTCGAACGGCGTCGGCTCCTCGGCCACTTCGCGCCGGCGACGGCGCTCGCTGTGGTAGGCCAGACCGGTCCCTGCCGGAATCAGGCGCCCGACAATGACGTTCTCCTTGAGTCCCCGCAGATCGTCCCGCAGGCCACGCACGGCGGCCTCCGTGAGCACCCGGGTGGTCTCCTGGAACGAAGCCGCCGAGATGAACGATTCGGTGGCCAGAGACGCCTTGGTGATCCCGAGCAGCAGCGGCTCGGTGGTCGCCGGGGTCTTGCCGGCGGCGATCGCGATCTCGTTTTCGTCCAGAACGCGGGCCTTTTCGAGCTGCTCGCCCTTGAGAAGCCTTGTATCGCCCGGGCTGCTGATCTCCACCTTGCGCAGCATCTGGCGAATAATCACCTCGATGTGCTTGTCGTTGATCTTCACGCCCTGGAGCCGGTAGACGTCCTGGATTTCCTTGACCAGGTACTCGGCCATGGCGGCCACCCCGAGCAGCCGCAGGATGTCGTGGGGGTTGGGCTCCCCGTCCACCAGGGTCTCGCCCTTTTCCATGTGCTCGCCTTCGAACACAGTCACATGCCGCCACTTGGGAATCAGCTCTTCGTGCTGGTCGCCGTCCGCATCGGTAATGATCAGACGCTGCTTGCCCTTGGTGTCCTTGCCGAAACCGACGGTGCCGGAGCGTTCCGCCAGGATTGCCGGATCCTTGGGCTTGCGCGCCTCGAACAGGTCGGCGACCCGCGGCAGACCGCCGGTGATGTCACGGGTCTTGGAGGACTCCTGGGGGATACGGGCCAGGACGTCACCGACCTGCACCTGGGCGCCGTCCTCCAGGCCCACGATGGCGCCGGCGGGCAGGAAGTACTGGGCAGGCAGGTCGGTGCCGGCAAGCTTGGCCTCTTCGCCGTGCTCGTCGATCAGCTTGACCATCGGGCGCAGATCCTTGCCCGCGCTGCCGCGCTGCTTGGGATCAGTCACCACCAGGCTGGACAGGCCGGTGACCTCATCGAGCTGGCGCTGCACGGACACGCCTTCCATAAAGTCGCTGAAGCGCACGTGGCCGGCCACCTCCGTGACGATCGGATGGGTGTGCGGATCCCAGTTCGCCACCACTTGGCCAGGGTCGACGGCGTCCCCGTCGCTGGTGCTGATCACCGCACCGTAGGGGATCTTGTAGCGTTCACGCTCACGGTTGAACTCGTCCACCACGCCGATTTCCCCGGAGCGGGAAACCGCCACCAGGTTGTTGTTGCGATCCACCACCGTCTTGATGTTGTGCAGCTTGATGGTGCCCTTGCTCTTGACCTGCACGTTGTTCACGGTGGCCGCACGACTGGCCGCGCCGCCGATATGGAACGTACGCATGGTCAGCTGGGTGCCGGGCTCGCCGATACTCTGGGCGGCGATGACGCCCACCGCCTCCCCGCTGTTCACCCGATGCCCGCGGGCGAGGTCGCGGCCGTAGCACTGGGCACACACCCCGTAGCGGGTTTCGCAGGTGATGGGTGAACGGACTATGATCTCGTCCACACCCATTTCCTCGAGCTTGTCCACCCAGCGCTCGTCCAGCAGGGTCCCGGCGGCCACTGCCACCTCGGTGGAACCGGGCACCAGGGTATCGACGGCAACCACTCGGCCGAGCACCCGTTCGCGCAGCGGCTCCACCACGTCGCCGCCTTCAACCAGCGGCGTCATGGTCAGCCCGCCGGAGGTACCACAGTCCTTCCCGGTCACGACCAGATCCTGCGCGACGTCCACCAGCCGGCGGGTCAGGTACCCGGAGTTGGCGGTCTTCAGCGCCGTATCGGCCAGACCCTTGCGGGCGCCGTGGGTAGAGATGAAGTACTGCAGAACGTCCAGCCCTTCGCGGAAGTTCGCTGTGATGGGGGTCTCGATGATGGACCCGTCCGGCTTGGCCATCAGGCCGCGCATACCCGCCAACTGGCGAATCTGGGCTGCCGAACCACGGGCACCGGAGTCAGCCATCATGTAAATGGAGTTGAAGGACGTCTGACGAGCCAGCTTGCCATCGGCATCCGTAATCTCCTCGGTGCCCAGCTTGTCCATCATCGCCTTGGCCACCTGATCGTTGGTACGCGACCAGATATCCACCACCTTGTTGTAGCGCTCGCCGTTGGTCACCAGACCGGAGGTGTACTGATGTTCGATCTCCTTCACCTCGGTCTCGGCCTTGGCCAGGATGTCCGCCTTCTGTTCCGGTATCACCATGTCGTTGATGCCGAAGGACACTGCGGCCCGGGTCGCATAGGCGAAGCCGGTGTACATCAGCTGGTCGGCGAACACCACCGTCTCTTTCAGGCCAACAACGCGATAGCAGGCGTTGATCAGCCCGGAAATCGCCTTCTTGGTCATATCCCGGTTGATCATGTCGAAGGACAGGCCGGGCGGGACGATCTCGAACAGCAGGGCGCGACCCACGGTGGTGTCCACTGTGCGCCGAGTGGTCTGCAGCTCGCCGCTTTCGTCGAACACCACGTCATTGATGCGCACCTTGACCCGGGCCTGCAGATCGGCGGCACGGCCCTCGTAGGCCCGGTGCACCTCCTTGATGTCGGCGAATGCCGCACCCTCGCCCTTCGCATTGATACGCTCGCGGGTCATGTAGTACAGACCCAACACCACGTCCTGGGACGGTACGATGATGGGCTCGCCGTTGGCGGGCGACAGAATGTTGTTGGTGGACATCATCAGCGCCCGGGCTTCCAACTGGGCCTCCAGGGACAGCGGCACGTGCACCGCCATCTGGTCGCCGTCGAAGTCCGCGTTGAACGCGGCGCACACCAGCGGGTGCAGCTGGATGGCCTTGCCCTCGATGAGCACCGGTTCAAAAGCCTGGATGCCAAGACGGTGCAGGGTCGGAGCGCGGTTCAGCATCACCGGATGCTCGCGAATCACCTCTTCGAGGATATCCCACACCTCGCCACCCTCGCGCTCGACCATCTTCTTGGCCGCCTTGATGGTGGTGGCCAGCCCCCGACGCTGCAGCTTGCTGAAGATGAACGGCTTGAACAGCTCCAGAGCCATGCGTTTGGGCAGACCGCATTGATGCAGCTTGAGTGTGGGACCCACCACGATCACCGAGCGCCCGGAGTAGTCCACGCGCTTGCCCAGCAGGTTCTGCCGGAAGCGACCCTGTTTGCCCTTGATCATGTCGGCCAGGGACTTGAGGGGACGCTTGTTGGTGCCGGTGATGGCGCGTCCGCGTCGGCCGTTGTCGAGCAGCGCGTCGACGGCTTCCTGCAACATGCGCTTTTCGTTGCGAACGATGATGTCCGGCGCGTTGAGTTCCAACAGACGCTTGAGACGGTTGTTGCGGTTTATGACACGCCGGTACAGGTCATTCAGATCGGAGGTGGCGAAACGTCCACCGTCCAGCGGCACCAGGGGGCGCAGCTCCGGTGGCAGCACCGGCAGGACGGTCAGCACCATCCACTCCGGCTTGTTCCCCGACTCCAGGAATGACTCCACCAGCTTGAGGCGCTTGGCCAGCCGCTTGAGCTTGGTTTCCGAATTGGTGCCGGCGATTTCCTCGCGCAGCCGTACTGCCTCTGACGGCAGTTCAAGCGTGCTCAGCAACTGATGCACGGCTTCGGCGCCCATACGCGCGTCGAACTCGTCGCCGTTCTCTTCGATCGCCTCCAGGTACGCTTCGTCGGAGAGCAGTTGCCCACGCTCCAGCTGGGTCATACCCGGATCGACCACCACAAAAGCTTCGAAATAAAGAACCCGCTCGATGTCGCGCAGGGTCATGTCGAGCAGCAGACCGATGCGCGAGGGCAGCGACTTCAGGAACCAGATGTGGGCGGTGGGGCTGGCCAGCTCGATATGTCCCATGCGCTCGCGACGCACCTTTGCCAGGGTCACCTCCACCCCGCACTTCTCGCACACCACGCCGCGGTGCTTGAGTCGCTTGTACTTCCCGCACAGGCATTCGTAATCCTTTACCGGGCCGAAGATCTTGGCGCAGAACAGGCCGTCGCGCTCAGGCTTGAAGGTCCGGTAATTGATGGTCTCGGGCTTCTTGACCTCGCCATAGGACCATGACCGAATCATGTCGGGGGATGCCAGCGCAATGCGGATCGCGTCGAAGTCGTCGACCTGGCCCTGCGGTTTCAAGAGATTGAGTAAGTCTTTCATCATGACTCCCGTATAGACTGTAGGAGCGGTCTCAGCCGCGCATGCTAATTACCGAGCACTTCGCTCCTGATTCAGTCCTGCTCCAGCTCCAGATTGATGCCCAGGGAACGGATTTCCTTGACCAGCACATTGAAGGACTCGGGCATACCGGCCTCCATGCGGTGATCGCCATCGACGATGTTCTTGTACATCTTGGTGCGCCCGTTGACATCGTCCGACTTGACCGTAAGCATCTCCTGCAGCGTGTAGGCGGCGCCGTAGGCCTCCAGCGCCCACACTTCCATCTCGCCGAAGCGTTGGCCGCCGAACTGAGCCTTGCCGCCCAACGGCTGCTGGGTGACCAGACTGTAGGGGCCGGTCGAGCGGGCATGCATCTTGTCGTCGACCAGATGGTTGAGTTTCAGCATGTACATGTAACCGACCGTCACCGGCCTGTCGAAGGCCTCACCGGTGCGTCCGTCGTGCAGGATGGTCTGGCCGCTTTCGGGCAGATCAGCCAGCTTGAGCATGTGCTTGATCTCGTCCTCGTCCGCGCCGTCGAAAACCGGAGTCGCCATCGGAACACCGCTGGTCAGATTGCGCGACAGGGCCAGAATCTCCTCGTCGCCGAGAGACTGCAGATCCTCCTTCGTGCCGCTGGCGTTGTAGATCGCCTCCAGGAAGCTGCGCAGTTCGGACGCTTTCGTCTGAGCCTCCAGCATACGGCCGATCTTCAACCCCAGGCCCTTGGCGGCCCAACCCAGATGGGTTTCCAGCACCTGCCCCACATTCATGCGTGAAGGCACGCCGAGCGGGTTCAGGACGATATCCACAGGCGTGCCATCGGCCGAAAAAGGCATGTCCTCGACAGGCACAATGCTGGAAATAACGCCCTTGTTGCCGTGCCGACCCGCCATCTTGTCGCCGGGCTGCACACGACGCTTGACGGCCAGGTAGACCTTGACCATCTTCAACACGCCCGGCGCCAGGTCGTCGCCAACGGTAATCTTGGCGCGCTTTTCCTCCAGCCGCTTGTCGAACTCGGCACGCAAACCCTTCAGCTGTTCGGCGGTGCGCTCCAGCTGCTGATTGGTTTCCTCGCTGCGCAGACGGATCTCGAACCACTTCTCGCGAGGCACTTCCGTGAGATAGCTCTTGGCGATCTTGGTGCCGGCCGCCAGCTTCATGGGCCCGCCGTCGGCGACCTTGCCCACCAGCAGACGTTCGAGCCGGTGGTAGATGTCGTCCTCCATGATCCGCATCTGGTCGTAAAGGTCCTTCTTCACGCCGGCCAGCTGCTCCTCTTCGATCTGCAGGGCGCGCTTGTCCTTCTCCACACCGTCACGGGTGAACACCTGCACGTCGATGACCGTGCCGTCCATGCCGGAAGGCACACGCAGGGACGTGTCCTTAACGTCCGATGCCTTCTCGCCGAATATGGCCCGCAGCAGTTTCTCTTCCGGAGTCAGCTGGGTCTCGCCCTTGGGCGTTACCTTGCCCACCAGGATGTCGCCCGGCTTCACCTCGGCGCCGATGTACACGATGCCGGATTCGTCGAGCTTGGCCAGAGCGCCCTCGCCCACGTTCGGGATGTCGCCGGTGATTTCCTCCGGCCCGAGCTTGGTATCGCGGGCGACGCAGGTCAGCTCCTCGATGTGGATGGTGGTGAAACGATCCTCCTGCACCACCCGCTCGGAGATCAGGATGGAGTCCTCGAAGTTGTAGCCGTTCCAGGGCATGAACGCCACCAGCAGGTTCTGCCCCAGGGCCAGCTCGCCCAGATCGGTACTGGGACCGTCGGCCAGCACATCCCCGCGCGCCAGCACATCGCCGGGATTGACCAGCGGTTTCTGGTTGATGCAGGTGTTCTGGTTCGATCGGGTGTACTTCGTCAGGTTGTAGATGTCCACGCCCGGTTCGCCGGCTTCGGTCTCCTCGTCGTTGACCCGCACCACGATGCGCGCGGCGTCCACGGAGTCGACCACACCGCCGCGGCGCGTCGTCACTGCCACACCGGAGTCGATGGCCACCGTGCGCTCGATACCGGTGCCCACCAGCGGCTTTTCGGTACGCAGGGTCGGCACCGCCTGGCGCTGCATGTTGGAACCCATCAGGGCGCGGTTAGCGTCGTCGTGCTCCAGGAAGGGAATCAGCGCGGCGGCCACCGACACGATCTGCTTGGGCGACACGTCCATGTAATTCACCTTGTCCGGCGTGGACATGGCGAATTCGTTCTGGTGACGACAGGACACCAGATCATCGACCAGCCGGCCCTTGCCGTCCAGGGTGGCATTGGCCTGGGCGATAACGTACTGGCCTTCCTCGATGGCGGACAGGTAGTCCACCTGGTCGGTCACCTGGCTGTCGACCACCTTGCGGTAGGGGGTCTCCAGGAACCCGTATTCGTTGGTACGCGCATACACCGACAGCGAGTTGATGAGCCCGATGTTGGGACCTTCAGGGGTCTCGATCGGACACACCCGACCGTAGTGGGTCGGATGCACGTCACGCACTTCGAAGCCGGCACGCTCACGGGTCAGACCGCCCGGGCCCAGCGCGGAAACGCGGCGCTTGTGGGTCACCTCCGACAGCGGGTTGTTCTGGTCCATGAACTGGGACAACTGGCTGGAGCCGAAAAACTCCTTGATCGCCGCCGCCACCGGTTTGGCATTGATCAGCTCCTGGGGCATCAGGCCTTCGCTTTCGGCCAGGCTCAGGCGCTCGCGCACGGCGCGCTCCACACGCACCAGGCCGACCCGGAACACGTTCTCCGCCATCTCGCCCACGCATCGGATGCGCCGGTTGCCCAGGTGGTCGATGTCGTCCACGAAACCGTTGCCGTTACGGATGTCGATAAGCACCCGCAGCACATCGATGATGTCGTCGTTGGACAGCGTCCCGGGACCGGTGATTTCATCGCGGCCGACACGGCGATTGAACTTCATGCGGCCCACCGGCGAGAGATCATAGCGATCGGCCGTGAAGAACAGGTTCTGGAACAGGTTCTGGGCGGCTTCCTTGGTGGGCGGCTCGCCGGGGCGCATCATGCGATAAATCTCGACCTGAGCCTCCAGCTCGCTGCGTGTTGAATCGATACGCAGGGTGTTGGAAACGTAGGGCCCACGATCCAGGTCGTTGGTGTAGAGGGTGCGGATCTCCTTCACGCCGGCCTTGCGCAGCGCCTCGATCAGATCGACGGTCAGTTCGTCATTGGCGTTGGCAACCACCTCGCCCGTATCGGTATCCACCACGCTGTGGGCCAAGGTCTTGCCGACCAGGTAGTCGACCGGCACCACAAGGCTCTTCACGCCCGCCTTGTCCAGTTCCCGGATGTGGCGAGGCGTGATGCGGCGACCCTCTTCGACGATCAGCTTGCCCTTGACCTTCAGGTCGAAGGTGGCCGTCTCGCCGCGCAGGCGCTCGGGCACCAGATCCAGCTTGATTTCGTCCTTGCCGATGTGGAAGCTGTTGGTGTCGAAAAACATGTCCAGCATCTGCTCGGTATCGAAGCCGATCGCACGCAGCAGAACGGTGGCCGGCAGCTTGCGACGTCGGTCGATACGCACGAAGATGCCGTCCTTCGGGTCGAACTCAAAGTCCAACCAGGACCCGCGGTAAGGAATCACCCGCGCAGAGAACAGCAGCTTGCCTGACGAGTGGGTCTTGCCCTTGTCGTGATCGAAGAACACACCCGGCGAACGGTGCAACTGGGACACGATGACCCGCTCGGTGCCGTTGATCACGAACGTGCCGTTCTCGGTCATCAGGGGCAGCTCGCCCATGTAGACTTCCTGCTCCTTGATGTCCTTGACCGTCGGCGTGTCGCCGCCGGCCTCCTTGTCATAGATCACCAGGCGCACCAGGCAGCGCAGCGGCGCCGCATAGGTCAGGCCCCGCATCTGACATTCCTTGACGTCGAACGCGGGCTCGCCGAGACGATAGCTCACATATTCGAGGGCGGCGTTTCCCGAATAGCTGGTGATCGGGAACACCGACTTGAACGCAGCATGCAGGCCCCTCTCCGCCCGTTGCCCGGGGGTCAGATCCTCCTGGAGGAATTCCCGGTACGAGTCGAGCTGGATCGCCAGCAGATAGGGCACCTCCAGAATGCTGGGGCGCTTGCCGAAATCCTTGCGAATGCGTTTCTTCTCGGTGAAGCTGTAGCCCATCGGTGTTCCTCACTAATTCGGAGTCAGGACGGAACGGAATCCGTCCATGACGCTACGTAAACGCCCCCAAGGGGACACTTTACCCGCCCCTGCGCGGAGTCGCCGCGCTGGAAACGGGAAAAGGCCGGCGGCGAAACTACGCCACCAGCCAATTCCAACGATCGATCCGGCGGGCGCCTCCGGTAACGCTAAGTACCGGAGGCGCCGCCTGTTGTGACGCCAATAGCAACCTGATCCTATTTGACCTCGACGGCCGCACCCGCCTCTTCCAACTGCTTCTTGACGTCCGCTGCTTCATCCTTGGAGACACCTTCCTTCACCGTCGAGGGAACGCCTTCCACCATATCCTTGGCTTCCTTCAGCCCCAGGCCGGTCAGTGCACGCACCACCTTGATGACGGACACCTTGTTGGAACCGAAGCTGGTCATCACGACGTTGAACTCGGTCTGTTCCTCGGCGGCAGCCGCATCACCACCACCGGCGGCAGCCGGAGCTGCGGCCACGGCGGCGGCGGCGGACACACCGAACTTCTCTTCCATGGCGGAGATCAGATCGACAACCTCCATCACGGTCATGTTGGAAACGGTTTCCAGGATATCTTCTTTCGATACTGCCATGACTGAAATCTCCTATCGTCTGCCCGCGGACTGTCGATGACGGGCGATTGAATATCAAACGCGTCAGGCTGCCTGCTTCTGGTCGCGGATCGCCGCAACCGTACGCACCAGCTTGCCAGGCACCTCGTTGAGGGTGCGCACGAACTTGGCCACCGGAGCCTGCATCGTGGCCATCAATAGGCTGATGGCCTGCTCGCGGGTCGGCAGCTTGGCGAGCCGCTCGATATCGCCGGCCGGCAGTAACTGCCCTCCGACCGATACCAGCTTGACTGCCAGCTTCTCGTGCTCCTTGGCGAAATCCTTGATGACCCGGGCTGCTGCGCCCGGATCTTCCTGGGAAAACGCCAGGACCAGCGGGCCTTCGAGCGCCTCGTTCATGCATTCGAACTCGGTGCCTGTCAAAGCCCTGCGTGCCAAAGTGTTCTTGACGACCCGCAGATAAACCCCGCCTTCGCGCGCTTTCAAGCGCAGCGAGGTCATCTGCCCGACCGTCAATCCGCGGTATTCCGCGGCCACGGCGGAGAGGGCCGAACCGGCCACCTCCGCTACCTCGGCGACGACAGCCTTTTTCTCTTCGAGAGTAAGTGCCATCTGTGACCTCCTGTGATGCTGCGGGACGAACCGTCGCGCACGCATCCAGTTTCGGTACACCGGGCGCCCCGTCCCTTGCGAAACCGGAACACCCGCCCTACGGTGGCCGCGGACAAGACGAATCCTGTCTGGGCTGCACACCGTCTACGCAGGCAATTAAGCCGCCCAACCGGACGGCACCTGCGGTCTTTGACGGCAACCGGCACCTGCAACGGTGCCGCTGCCCCAAAGTCTTGAATTCCAGACCGGGCGTGACGCCCGATCCCGCTAACCGGCCAACGAGGCCTGATCCAGCGGAACACCCGGTCCCATGGTGGTGGAGACCGTCACCTTCTTCATGTAGACACCCTTGGCCGCCGACGGCTTCATCTTCTGAAGGTCGTTCAGCAGGGCCTGCAGGTTTTCCCGCAAGGCATTCACCTCGAAATCCACCTTGCCAATGGTGCAGTGGATGATACCGGCTTTGTCTGTGCGGTAACGCACCTGGCCCGCCTTCGCGTTCCTGACCGCCGCAGCGACATCGGTGGCGACCGTGCCCACCTTGGGGTTCGGCATGAGGCCGCGCGGGCCCAGAATCTGCCCAAGCTGACCCACCACCCGCATGGCATCGGGAGAGGCTATGACCACGTCGAAATCCAGGTTGCCGCCCTTGATGGACTCGGCCAGATCCTCGAAACCGACGATATCGGCGCCGGCTTCCCGTGCCGCGTCGGCGTTGGCGCCCTGGGCGAACACGGCCACGCGGACGGTCTTGCCGGTACCGTTAGGCAGCACGGTGGAGCCGCGCACGACCTGATCGGACTTGCGCGGGTCGACGCCGAGATTGACGCTGACATCGACCGACTTCGTCGAACTTTGCGCTGGCCAGTTTCCTTCAGCAGACCGAAGGCCTCATCGACCGCGTACAGCTTGCCGGCCTCGAGCTTTTCCTGGATGGCACTGCATGCGCTTGGTTTGTTTCGCCATGACTCAGACGCCCTCCACTTCCAGACCCATACTGCGGGCGCTGCCGGCGATGGTCCGCACCGCTGCATCCAGATCGGCCGCCGTCAGATCCGGCTCCTTGGTCTTGGCGATCTCCTCGAGCTGTTCGCGGGTCACCTTGCCGACTTTGTTGCTGTTGGGCGTGGCGCTGCCCTTGGCAATGCCCGCGGCCTTTCTGAGCAGCACCGAAGCGGGCGGCGTCTTGGTGACGAAAGTGAAGCTGCGGTCGGTGTAAACCGTGATCACCACCGGCATCGGCAGCCCCTGCTCGAGGCTCTGGGTCTGGGCGTTGAACGCCTTGCAGAACTCCATGATGTTCACGCCATGCTGACCCAGGGCGGGACCCACGGGCGGGCTGGGATTGGCCTGTCCGGCCGCGACCTGCAGCTTGATATAAGCCTGAATCTTCTTAGCCATCACTCAACTCCTGTGGGTACAAGCGCCTTGCGGCTCCCCGGTGCAAATCAATTCAGAATGCAAGATGCCGCGTGCAGAATCTGGTACGCACTCCGTCCTTCAGTCTGCGCTCTGCGTTACCGCTCAGCCCTTTTCCACCTGACTGAACTCGAGCTCCACCGGCGTCGAGCGGCCGAAGATCAACACCGCCACCCGCAGCCGGCTCTTCTCGTAGTTGACCTCTTCCACGACCCCATTGAAGTCGTTGAAAGGCCCGTCGATGACCCGCACCACCTCGCCGGGCTCGAACAGCACCTTGGGCCGCGGCTTTTCCACCCCTTCCTGAATGCGATGCAGAATCGCCTCGGCTTCCTTGTCGGAGATCGGCGCCGGCCGGTCGCTGCTGCCGCCGATGAAACCCATCACCTTGGCACATCCTTGACCAGGTGCCAGGTGTCGTCGTTCATCTCCATCTGCACAAGCACATAACCCGGAAAGAACTTGCGCTCGCTCTTGCGCTTCTGGCCGTCCCGCATTTCCACCACTTCTTCAGTGGGCACCAGGATCTCGCCGAACATCTCTTCCATTCCGCTGCGAACGACGCGCTCCTCAAGGGAACGTTTCACCTGATTCTCGAAACCGGAATAGGCATGCACTACGTACCATCGCTTCGCCACGGATTCAGCCTCCATGGCCGGTCACCAGGCGGACCGCCCAAAGCAAGAACATATCCAAGAGCCAAAGCAAGATACCCATTGCGATGACCATCACTACGACCACCAGAGTCGTCTGGGTCGTTTCGGCCCGCGTCGGCCACACCACTTTGCGAACCTCGTTGCGGGCATCCTGTATGAAACGCCAGGTGCGGCGCCCGGTAGCCGTCTGCGACGAAATCAGCACCGACACGCCCGCTACCGCCAGCAGCCCAATGACACGCACCACCAACACCTGGTCGGCGAAGTAGTAAAACGCGCCTAAGCCGGCTGCCAGCAGCACAAGCGCAACTACCAGCTTGACGGAGTCCAGCTTCGAGCCCCGGGTATCCACTCTTGCATTCATAATCGATCCAGTCCCGAACGGCGCTCGACCGGCAAGTCGCCGTCTACGCCGCACGGCACCTTCGAAATGGCAGGCCAGGAGGGAATCGAACCCCCAACCTGCGGTTTTGGAGACCGCCGCTCTGCCAATTGAGCTACTGGCCTATCAATACTGTGCAGACGCAACGGTGCTGCGTCTGCACGCTACCCGCCTTACTCGATGATCTTTGCCACCACGCCGGCGCCGACCGTACGGCCGCCTTCGCGAATCGCAAACCGAAGCCCTTCTTCCATCGCAATCGGCGCAATCAACGTCACCGTCATCTTCACGTTGTCTCCAGGCATCACCATCTCCACGCCCTCCGGAAACTCCACCGCACCCGTCACGTCCGTCGTCCGAAAATAAAACTGCGGACGGTAACCATTGAAAAACGGCGTGTGACGCCCACCTTCTTCCTTCGACAGCACATACACCTCCGCCTCAAACTTCGTGTGCGGCGTGATCGAACCCGGCTTGGCCAGCACCTGACCACGCTCCACTTCATCTCGCTTCGTACCGCGCAGCAGCACACCCACGTTGTCCCCCGCACGACCCTCGTCCAGCAGCTTGCGGAACATCTCAACGCCCGTGCACGTCGTCTTCGTCGTATCGTGGATACCCACAATCTCAACCTCTTCGCCCACCTTCACCATGCCGCGCTCCACTCGACCCGTCACCACCGTGCCACGACCGGAAATCGAAAACACATCCTCGATCGGCATCAAAAACGGCTGGTCCACCGGTCGCTCCGGCTCCGGAATGTACTCGTCCATCGCCTCCACCAGCTTCTCGATCGACGGCACACCAATCTCCGAGCTGTCACCTTCCAGCGCCTTCAGCGCACTGCCCACAATGATCGGCGTGTCGTCTCCCGGAAACTCGTAACTCGACAGCAGCTCGCGGACTTCCATCTCCACCAGCTCCAGCAGCTCCGCGTCGTCCACCATGTCCGCTTTGTTCATGTACACCACAATGAACGGCACACCCACCTGACGCGCCAGCAAAATGTGCTCGCGCGTCTGCGGCATCGGTCCGTCCGCCGCCGACACCACCAGTATCGCTCCGTCCATCTGCGCCGCACCCGTGATCATGTTCTTCACATAGTCCGCGTGACCCGGGCAGTCCACGTGCGCGTAGTGACGGTTCGCCGTCTCGTACTCCACGTGCGCCGTCGCAATCGTAATCCCGCGCGCACGCTCTTCCGGCGCATTGTCAATCTGATCGAACGCCTTGAACTCCCCGCCCGATGCCTCCGCCGCCACCTTCGTCAGCGCCGCCGTCAGCGTCGTCTTCCCATGGTCCACGTGACCAATCGTCCCCACGTTTACATGCGGCTTCGTACGTTCAAATTTTCCCTTGGACATCTGGATGATCTCCCCAATCAGTTGAGTCTGTGATTCAGAATCCGATACGCCGGGTTCGAAGCACTAGGTGAGACGGCGCCACCCGGACTACACGCGACCTGGCGGGGGATGCTCCGTCCACCAGCCAAGAAAATGGAGCCCACAACCGGATTTGAACCGGTGACCTCTTCCTTACCAAGGAAGTGCTCTACCGACTGAGCTATGTGGGCCGAACAACCAACTTCGGCAGCCCGCGACGACCGCCCGATACCATCGATAATTGGAGCGGGTGATGGGAATCGAACCCACACCATCAGCTTGGAAGGCTGAGGTTCTACCATTGAACTACACCCGCCAGGACTGAAAGCCCGCCACAAGGCAAAAGAGGCCGTCGGCTCGCTGCCGCGCCCCGAAATAATTCGATCTGGTGGAGGGGGGAGGATTCGAACCTCCGAAGGCTGAGCCGTCAGATTTACAGTCTGATCCCTTTGGCCACTCGGGAACCCCTCCGCGAGCGTAAGCGGCGTATTTTGAGGTACAATCCAACGGGTGTCAACACCCGTAACCTCCTTGTGCATGGTCGTTTTTTCCTCCGGCGGCGGCGGCTGGCTCCCTCCCCCTCCGAAGGGCGACCGCGCAACTGCCCGCAAGCACCATTCCCGCATGACCGCCATGGCCGCCTCTGTTAGCATGCTCAGCCGTCGCCGGCATCGAGGGGTGCTCGCCGCGGCGGAGCGCCGCCGCCCCCAGGGATGATGGGATTCGGCAGACACGCTTGCCGGCCCCTGGCTTGGGCGGCAACCCGGGAACAGAGTATTTTTTCACAGGTGCTACCACAATGAAAGTCACCATTTACGGCTCCGGCTACGTCGGCCTGGTCACCGGGGCCTGCCTCGCGCAGGTCGGCAACGACGTGCTGTGCGTGGACGTCGACCCGCGCAAGATCGACATGCTCAACCGCGGCGAGGTGCCCATCTACGAACCCGGCCTGGACGACATGGTGGAAGCGAACCGCAAGGCCGGCCGGCTGGCCTTCACCCTGGACCCGGCGGAAGGCGTGGCGCATGGGCTGTTTCAGTTCATCGCCGTGGGTACGCCGCCGGATGAGGATGGTTCGGCGGACCTGCAGCATGTGCTGGCGGTCGCCCGCAGCATTGGCGAGCATGTCACCGATTATCGGGTCGTCATCAACAAATCCACGGTACCGGTGGGTACGGCCGACCGGGTCCGCGGCGCCCTGCAGGAAATGCTGGATCGGCGCGGCCTGCAGCTGGAATTCGACGTGGTCTCCAACCCCGAGTTCCTCAAGGAAGGGGCCGCCATCGAGGACTTCATGCGACCGGACCGCATTGTGGTCGGCACCGACAATCCCCGCACCACGGAATTGCTGCGTGCCCTGTACGCGCCCTTCAACCGCAGCCATGACCGCCTGCTGGCCATGGACATACGCTCGGCGGAGCTGACCAAGTATGCGGCCAACGCCATGCTGGCCACCAAGATCAGCTTCATGAATGAGCTGGCCAATGTAGCCGAGCGTCTCGGCGCGGACATCGAGAAGATTCGGGTGGGCATCGGCTCGGACCCGCGCATCGGCTACCAGTTCATCTACCCGGGCGCCGGCTACGGCGGCTCCTGTTTCCCCAAGGACGTGCGTGCGCTGGAACGCACCGCATCCCAGCACGGCTACGCACCGGCGCTGCTGCGTGCCGTGGAAAGCGTCAACGACGAACAAAAGCACGTGATTTTCCGCAAGATCACCGCTCATTTCGGGGATGACCTCAAGGGCCGCACAGTGGCCCTTTGGGGCCTGGCATTCAAGCCCAACACCGACGACATGCGCGAGGCATCCAGCCGGGTGCTGATGGAAGCCCTGTGGGCGGCAGGCGCCAGCGTCCGCGCCCATGATCCGGTCGCGATGGATGAAGCCCGGCGATTGTACGGCGACCGCAGCGACCTGACGCTGTGTGAGACGCCGGAGGATGCGCTCGAAGGGGCGGACGCCCTCGCGGTGATCACCGAATGGACGGTCTACCGAAGCCCCGACTTCGAACGCATACGGGCCGCATTGAAGGCACCGGTCATCTTCGACGGCCGCAATCTCTACGATCCGGCACTGCTGGCGGGCATGGGGATCACCTACTACTCCATCGGCCGCCGCCCGGCCGGCGCCTGAGGCCCGCGGCCGCCGAGCGGCAAACCCGCCCGATTTACGGCGTTGCAGCGGCGCGCCCAACGTCTATACCTCCACACAGGGCCTGTTAACGCGACATTGGATGGTCGCAGCCGGGTGGCACGACGCCCGGCGTGTCGGGAGGTATCCCATGAACCGTCGACTGTACTTTGTGGTCGCCAATCCGGCCGACGCCCGCCGGCTGGTGGACGAACTGCAGCAGGCGGGTCTCGATGAGACCCATATCCATGTGCTGGCGCGGGCGCGCAAGACGCTTGATGGACTGCCCGCGGCCACATCCGAGCAACAGCACGATCGCGGTCATACCGTGGAGCGGACGCTCTGGAACGGCAATCTGGCCCTGTTCGCGGTGGCGGCGGCGGTCCTTGTCGGCCTGCTGATCACCCGGGGCGCGACCCTGTGGACAGTGGTGCCGGGCGCGGTGATGGTCGCCAGCGTCATCGCCGGCGTGCTGTTCACCCATGTACCCAACACCCATCTGGACGAGTTCCGCGACGCCATGGCCCACGGCGAGCTGGTGGTCATGGCGGATGTCCCCCGCGGACGGGTTGCAAGCATCGAGGAGGCCGTTCACCGCCGGCAGCCGGAGGCCACCCTCGGCGGGGTTGGCTGGAGCACGGACGCGCTGCGGGTCTGACCGTCCTTCCGACGGGGCAAACACGCTCCGCAGAGGCCGCCCACCCGTGGCGGCGGCGGTTCACATATGCCGGCTGAAATGGCGGTGCTGTGCACCTTCGACCAGCGCCGCGAAACTTTCCGCACTCAGATGGAGCAGACGTTCGTGGTCGCCCGCTTCGACATAGACGTCCGGCTGCTCCGCCAGGCTGTCATCCACGACAGCCTCCAGCCCGTACGCCGCTCCTGCCGGCGGAATGGCGCCCACTTCGCAATCCTCGAACACCAATTCCAGCTCTTGCTCGGTAGCCAGACCCAGGCTGCGGTTGAGCTGACGGTGAAGCTCGCCCAGATCCAGTCGATGGCTGGCAGGCAGCACCGCCAGCAGAAAGCCTTCGTCGTCCTCCAGCACGACCGTCTTGGCGAGCCGGTTGCCGGGCACATGGGCGCGCTGCGCCGTCTCCAGGCTCGAACGGCTGTGGGGATGAGCCACCACGTCATAGCCGATATCGTGCCGCTGCAGATACTCCGCCAATCTCGCCGCGATCGCCATGCTGCACCTCCTTGCGGCAGCCGCCGCACTGCTCAGAAAGTATAGTGCAACACTGTTCAGGCACGGCTGAGGGGCTTCAGACAGCTCCCGGCAAGGCGACCGCCGGATCGACGATCCAGCCCTCGTTTGCATTGCATTGGAGCGGTATCCCGAAGCGGCCGCCTGGGCACCGATACCCCCAGGCAGCCTGCACGGCACAGATGAGGGCGTCCACCCCGTCACCCTCGGTGATCTGCAGCGAGTTCCCGTGCCCATGCGGCGTCCAGGCGAGCCAGTCTGACACCGTAATGGCGCACCATCGCATCGCCGGACAGAGCGGCAAGCAGCGCGCGCCGCGCCTCGGCCTGTTCCACCGCCACCGTACCCGCCCGCCCTTGTAGGGCCGGCGCCCGATCAGCGCCCGCGCCGCCAGCGCCGGGTAGACTTCCACGACCGCCGCTGCGGCGCCGGGCCGCGGGCGGCAAGGCAGGACGCTGACAGCGGATTGGCGCAACCGGGCAGCCCCTTCGAGGAACATCAAACCGACGGGCGGGCGGGTGACATTCAGGGGACTCGCCGCCGCAGCCAGCCGATCTGTCGTCCGTTTCAAATCCTTGCGCCCGGCAGGCCGGGCGCTCTTGAACGCCGCCACAGCGGCACGAAACCCGCGTCTGCCGAGGGCCGCGAAGCGCTCCACGTAACCCTCCCAAGCACTGGGTGCGCCGGCGGCGGACACGAATTCCCCCGGCAGCCCGAAGGGAAAATCCAGGCCTGCAAGCCACCGTCCCGGCCGCCAAAGAAACGACTCAAAGTCTTCCAGCGCCGCCCAGCGTTCCAGTCCGACCAGTCGCAGACGCCGCTCGCGAAGCTCGCAGACGGCGCAGACGATCGGCTTGCGCCGCCCCGGCGCGCTGGTGAAGTCAATGCCGTAGATTCGCCGCGACTCCATTTGAGCCGACACCGAAGGGTCAGTCCTGCCGGCGCCCGCCGCGCCACACGGCGCCGGCACCGAACCGCTCCTCGATACGGTCCGCCACCCGATCCAGTCGACTGTGCTTGTCGCGCACACCGTCGCTGAACAGCTCGCCCTGGGGCAGTTCGCCGGTAAAACCGCTGACCCCCATACCCAACAGCCGCACCGGTGGATGCCGGCGCGGCAGGCGGTTGGTGAGGAGATCCACCGCCGCGCGGTTCAGTTCCGCCGTGATATCAGTGGCTAACGGCAGGGTGCAGGCGCGGGTGACAGTCTGGAAATCCGCAAAACGCACCTTGATCTGGACGGTGCGCGCCTTCAGGCCGGCGCGGCGCAGACGTTGTGCCACCTGGGCGGTCAGCTCCAGCAGCCAGCCCCGTAGAATGAGCGCATCCTCGATGTCGGCAGCGAAAGTGGTTTCATGGGAAATGGATTTGGCTTCCTGCTCCGCCACCACCGGACGGCGGTCGATGCCATGGGCAAGACTCCAAAGCTGCGCGCCCGACTTTCCGAAATGCTCCTCCAGCAGCGCCGGCGGAAAGCGCCGCAGCTGGCCAATGGTTGCTATTCCCAGGCGGGCGAATGCCCGGGATGCCACCTTGCCCACGCCCCACAGGCGCCCCACCGGCAGCGGGTCCAGAAATGCCTGCTCCTGCCCCGACTCGACCACCACGAAGCCGCCGGGCTTGTCCAGATCGCTGGCGATCTTGGCGAGGAACTTGTTGGTTGCCACCCCCACCGATGCGACCAGACCCAGTTCGACGGCTATGTCCTGCTTTATGCGTCGCCCGATACCCGCCACCGGGCCGAACAGGCGTGCGCTGGCTGCCACGTCCAGGAACGCCTCATCAAGGGAGAGCGGCTCGACGAGCGGCGTATAGCGCCGGAAAATGTCCCGTATGTGACGCGATACCGCCGCATAGTGGGCCATGCGGACAGGCAACACCACCGCCTGGGGACACAGCCGCCGGGCCGTCGCCGCCGGCATGGCGCTGTGCACGCCATACCGGCGGGCCTCATAGTTGGCGGCGGCCACCACACCGCGTCCCTCAGGGGTACCGCCCACGATCACCGGCCGCCCCGCGAGCTCCGGCCGGTCGCGAACCTCCACGGATGCGTAGAACGCATCCATATCCACGTGGATGATGGTGGCGGGGGCACTTGCGGCCGGGACGCCGGGAAACCGCTTCACCTCAGCCGCCCCCCTGGACCTTCCGGTGCAGAATGTCCTGGTAATAGCGGATCCGGTTGACATACCGCACTGCCTCGTTGCCTCGCGCGTAACCGTGCTCCAGGTGGTGGTAGTACCTGTGTTTGGCGAGCAGGGGCAGCACCTTGGATATGCTGCCCCAGGTGGCCGGATCCTTGTCGTGCAGCCTGGTATCTAGCTTGAGGGCGTCCTGTATATGCCCCAAACCGAGGTTGTAGGCCGCCAGCGCCAGCCAAGTACGCAAGGGTTCATGGAGATCGGCCGGCAGACGCTCACGCAGCTCGGCAAGATAGCGAGCACCGCCGCGGATACTCTGGGCCGGGTTGAGCCGGTGGCTGACACCGAGCTGGCTCGCGGTGCTGCGGGTCAGCATCATCATCCCCAACACCCCGGTCGGACTGCGTGCACGCGGATTCCAGTGGGACTCCTGATAGGACTGGGCCGCCAGCAGGGTCCAGTTGATTCCGGTCTTGCTGGCAACCTGCTTGAACAGGGCCTCGTAGCGAGGAAGCCGCTTGCGGATACGCCGGACGTAGGTGACCGTGTCCACATAGTCGAAGATGCGCACGTAGCCGTAATAGCGGGTCTTGAGCGCCGCCAGCCGGCCGGATTTCCTGAACTTGGCGAACCAGTGCTCCACCGCCCGCTGCAGGCCCCCTGCATCCCGGGGCAGAACCCACGCCAGGGGCTGGGGCTGGCCCAGGTCGAAGGCGATGGTCAGCTCGGGATAGTAGCGCCGGTTGATGGCGACGATTTCCGAATCGGCCACCGTGCAGTCGATCTGCCGCTTCCAGACGTCTTCGAGCAGCTGCTCGGTGTCGTCATCCCTGCTCACCTGCCAGCTCAGCTTGGGGTAGCGGGTCTTCAGGTTGGCAAGCCGTTCCACATAGCTGCTTTCTGCGGCGACCACCAGCTTCAGCCCCGGCAGCCCGGCCACCGACTTCGGCTGGCGCCCGCCCCGCCGGCAGATCACCTGTTCGCGCACCTGCTGGTAGGTGGGGCCGAACCGGAACTTGCCCGCGCGGCCGATGGTCCGCGTCAGGCCGGCCGCCGCCAGGTCGCCTTCCCCTTTCTTCAGCGCCGACAGGATGTCCGCAACGCTGTCCAGCACCTTGAAGCGCACCGCCACGCCCAGCGATTTGGCGAACGACACCGCCATATCGTGCTCCATGCCCGCCAGGCGCCCGTCGTTGCCTTCGTAGTAGGTGGTCGGGGCGTTGCGGGTCAATACCACCAATTGCCCGCGCGCCTTGATCTTGTGCAGAACCGGATCGGCCGGAGGATCGCCACCACAGCCGGAAATCGCCAGCATTGCCAGCGCAGCGGCCAACATCCCCCATGCTCTGCGACGAAACTGCCCCATGTCTCCTACCGAAACTCAGCCCGGTTCCATTCTAACCAAGGCCGAGGCGAGATTGGACGGATTTGCCAGGTCAAGCCAGGGGATCATGGTTGCCACACGGAATATCAATCACCTGGCGCGCAAATGCGCCGCCACTCGGCGGCCCGCGGCACAGTCGGCAGCCGTCAGGACAGCGCGAAAAACAGGTCCGTCCGCGAGCGGAAAGGAGGCGGGTTAAATCGTTCGGACAACAATACCGATTCCCGCTACGACGATGAATCCGGTCGCGGCCGCGGCTGAGCGCCGTGCTCGCTGCTGGCGATGCCGGCTGTCAGCACAAGACGCATGGCGGCCTCCAGGGACATGTCCAGAGGTTCGACCGCGGCGCGGGGCACCATGACGGTATGGCCCCCGATCTGATAGCTCATGGGCAGATAGACGGCAATGGCCTCGGAGCCGCCCAGCGCCGGCGGCAGATCGGCCAGCTCGCCGCGGGTCACGAAACCGATCATTTTCAATTCAGTGTTCCCCATACGCACGGCCACCACCTGCCGGAAGCCGCGGTCGCCGCCCTGGGACACGAAACCGATGAAGTCCCGGATGGCACCGTAGACGGTCTTCACCAGCGGCATCCGATAGACGAGCCGCTCGGCCCAGGCAAACACGGTGCGCACTACCAACGCCTGCATCAGTATGCCCACCAGAAACACAATCCCGATACCGACCGCCAAACCCATCCCTGGCCAGTAGTAGCGCGCGGGCAGCACCAGCCTGATCAACCCCCCCAGCAGCGCTTCGGCCGAGGAGGCGAACCAATACAGAAGGTAGGCGGTGAGCACCACGGGCAGAACTGTGCCCAGCCCGGCGAGAAAGCGTTTACCCAGATGTTTCATCGTGTGGGGACCCCGGGGTAGTATGCGGCGGCCGACATGGACCAAACCCATGCACTCACGGCGGCCGTGCGGCGCCGACATGGCGCGGCGAGCACTGTAGCAGACACCGGTTTGGCCCGCATTTTCCCTGGGCGCCCCGGGCGGCCGAAACGCACTTGCGAGCGGTTAGCGAGTATGGACTGGATCACCGACCCTCAGGCATGGGCGGCGCTGTTGACACTGACCGTGCTGGAAATCGTGCTGGGCATCGACAATATCATCTTCCTGTCCATTCTCACCGGACGCCTCCCCCGGCACCAGCGGCCTCGGGCGCGTACCGTCGGCCTGGCGGCTGCCATGCTCACCCGACTGGCCTTGCTGGTGTCCCTGGCATGGCTGGCACGGCTGGCCGTGCCGCTGTTTTCAGTGCTGGACCGGGCGGTTTCGATACGGGATCTGGTGCTGATCGCGGGGGGCCTGTTTCTGCTCGCCAAGAGCACCCTGGAAATCCACCAGGCACTGGAAGGCAGCGAGCAGCCCACTCGCACATCCGGTGCGGCGTCGTTCGCCGGGACTATCGTTCAGATCATGATCCTGGACATCGTGTTTTCATTGGACTCGGTGATCACCGCCATCGGCATGGCCCGGGACATTGCGGTCATGGCCACCGCCATCGTCATCGCCGTGCTCATCATGATGTGGTTCGCGGGCCCGGTCAGCCGCTTCATCGACCGCCATCCCACGGTCAAGATGCTGGCCCTGAGCTTTCTGCTGATGATCGGCATTGCGCTGGTTGCCGAGGGCCTGGATTTCGACATCCCCAAGGGCTACCTCTATTTCGCCATGGCGTTTTCGGTGTTCGTGGAAATGCTGAACCTGCGCGTGGGCCGCCGGGTCGGCACCCCCGTCCGACTCCATCAGGCGCACCTGGACAACGACGGCTCAGCGGACAAGGCGGACTCCCCCTGACCGGCTTCGCGGGCGTCCATGATCCGGGGGGCCAACGCCCGGAACCAATGCCAGCGTCCGTCGGGACTTTGCACGCGGCTCCGTTCTCCGGCCCGCATCCGTGCCAGAAACTCAAAATGGGCGTCCCGATGCCCGCTCAACACGCTCACCGCCGCCGATCCCGGCGCCGCGGTGCCGTCCAGGTGACCCGGGCCGAAAACCATGGTGCGACCGCTGGCGCCGGCCAGCACGATCCCGGCAACGGCCGCTCGCATCAGCAGCACCATAGCGGCCAGCGTGACAGCGGCGCCGAGTCCGGCCAGCGCCGCCCAGCCGGTTGCGCGCAGCAGCCAGCTGCCGGGGCCCGGCCCATCAGTCGCTGCGGCCATGGGGGGCGCCCTCCTGTTCGGCCGACCGGGGACACAGCCCGTCGCCGGCGTTGAACCAGTCGTCCTCAGGGTCCGACGGCAGCGGCCAGCCGAGGGGTTCTTCGGGATCCCATTGCCAGAGCGCCCCGACCGGCCCGGTCACGGCGCTCATACCGGGTTGCCGTTCAGGCTGAAGGTGATGCGCACGCGCCGGTCGAAGAACAGCGACTCGCTGTCTCGGCCCTTGGAGGCCGGATCGCGCTCGCCGTAGGCGCTCTGCCGGATGCGGGCGGCGGGTACGCCGCTGCCCACCAGCAGCTCGCGCACCGCCGCAATGCGCCGTTCGGACAGTGCCAGGTTATGGGCGTCGCTGCCCCGAGGATCGGCATAGCCGGCCAATTGCACCTGCAGCCGGGGAAACATCTTCAGAGCGCCGGCCAGGCGCTGCAGCTGGCGGTGGAACTGGGGTTCGAGGGCCGCACTGTCGGTGCGGAACGGGACCATCAGCGCGAAGCCCTGGGCGACGGCGGTCGCCGCCGCTCCGTCGGACTCGTGCTCCACCACGGTGTGACTGGTCACCGCCTGCAGGTTGCGCTTGGCCAGCCGGCTGCGCAGCTCCGCAATCCGCCCTTGGGCATCGCCGAGAGCCTGTGTATCGTGGCTGTGGGTTCGTACCAGCTGCCGGGAGCGGGCCAACAGACCGCCGCCGATGGCGCCGAGAATCGCACCGGGCGGCCCCGCCACCAGGGCGCCGAAGGCGGCGCCGCCGCCAAAGCCCAGGGCTTCGCTGGGTTGGCCAGCCCCAGCGCCGGCAAAGGCCGGCTGGGCGAGAGCCGCGGTGGACACAATGGCGGTCAGTACAATAGTGCGGGCGTAGCGTTGCATCGGTGATTCCTCCTGTGACTGTGGCCACGGACAAGCACCCGTGGTTTGGCGTACGGAAGGAATTACAACGCCCCGCCCTGGCACGGCGGTTACGGCAATCTGGCAATGTGACGATGAATTGTGGCAAAAAGATGGAACTGAACCGGGACCCGCCATGAGCCGTCGTATCGCCATCGTCGAAGACGAACCCGCCATCCGCGAGAACTACGTCGATGTCCTGCGCCGCCAGGGCTATGCCGTGCTGGGCTACGCCTCGCGCCCAGACGCGCTGGCCGCCTTCCGCCAGCGCCTGCCGGACCTGGCCATTCTGGACATCGGCCTGGGCGGCGACCCGGAAGGGGGTTTCGACCTGTGCCGGGAACTGCGCGCCCTGTCGCCCACCGTGCCCATCATCTTCCTGACCGCCCGGGACCATGACCTCGATGTCATATCGGGCCTTCGCCTGGGCGCCGACGACTACCTGACCAAGGACATCAGCCTGCCCCTGCTGAGCGCGCGGGTGGCGGCGCTGTTCCGGCGCACCGATGCCCTCGGATCCACACCGCTGGCGGAGGATCTGATTCATGTCGGTCCCCTGCGGCTGGATGTGCAGCGGCTGTCCGTGCACTGGGACGAGCGCCTGGTGGAGCTCACCGTCACCGAGTTCTGGATCGTGCACGCCCTGGCCCGCCATCCGGGCCATGTGCGCTCCCGGGACCAGTTGATGGGCGATGCCGATACCGTGGTGGACAATGCCACCATCACCTCTCACATCAAGCGCATCCGGCGCAAACTGGCCGCCGCCGGCGCCGACCCCAACTGCATCGAAACCGTCTACGGCATGGGCTATCGCTGGACAGCGACACCGTGACTTCGCCGCGGCTGAGGCTGCGCACCAAGCTGCTGCTGGTGGCCCTTGCCCTGCTGGCGATACCGTGGGTGGGATACCGCTACGTGCGGGCCATGGAAGGGTTTCTGCGCCAGGGTCAGGAAGCCACTCTGATGGGCACGGCGCGGGCGGTGGCCACGGTGCTCGACGACCGGCCCAAGCTGATGGAGCCGCAGGTGGATCTGCTGGGGGCCCTGCGCGAGGACCGGGACCTGTACGCCTATCCCCTGCACAACCCCATCCAGCTGGACGGCTACGACGAGGACTGGTCTGAGTACCTGGGCCGCGCCATCACCTACGGCCCCGACCACCGTCTGTCGGGTACCGCCCCCGCGGGCGCCGACGGATTTTCGTTCCGAAACCTGGTGGGCATTCGCGGCAACTACCTGTATGCGCTGTTTCTGGTCAAGGACCCCCATATCGTCTATCGGGCACCCAACAGTCTGCGGCTGGATCAGTCCGACCACCTGATCATCGCCCTGCAGGATCCCCAGGGCGCGTTCCATCGCTATCTGCTCACCACCCGCGCGCCGGGCTGGGTGAATGCTTATGCGGTGACCGACGCCGACCCGTCCGGCACCGATGCCCGACCCGAGGTGCGCATCCAGGGTGAATGGCAGGAAGCCCCCGGCGGCTACACCATCGAACTGCGCATGCCGCTCAGCATGGTCGGCGACAAGCTGGCCTTCGCCATCGCCGACGTGGACGATCCGGTGACCCGGCGGGTGCGCGAAGTGATCGGCACCGCCGGCACGCGCCGACTGGCGGACCTGGGAACGGTCATGACCCCTTCGCCGCGCATCCAGGCCATTCTCCATGGTCTGGGACGGGCCAACGCCAGGCTGTGGGTGCTCAACCGCCAGGGCCGCGTGCTGGCTCTCACCGGCAGCCTGCGGCCGCCCGACGATCAGACCCTGGACACCGAAAACGTTGACCGCACGGGCATGTTGTCCGGCCTGCAGGACCTGATCTATGGCCTGATCCTCAGGCAACCCAGCGACGATTTCGACGATGCCCTGGCCGGCGCCTCCCGGCTGCAGGGGGTGGATGTGCGCACCGCCCTCGCCGGGCGCCCCGCCATCCGCTGGCGCCACACCCCGGACGGGCAGGCCGCCATCCTGTCGGCCGCCTATCCCATCCATGACGGCAGCGCCATTGCCGGCGCCGTGGTGGCCGAACAGACCGGCAATGCCATCCTGACGGTGCGCAACCGTGCCATGGAGAGTCTGTTCAACCTCACCCTGGTGGTATTCGCCGCCGCCACCCTGGCCCTGCTGGCGTTCGCCTCGCGGCTGTCGGCGCGCATCCGCCGGCTGCGCAACGATACCGAGCAGGCCATCGGCAGCGACGGGCGGGTGCGCAGCACCGCCGTGTCGGGCCGCCATGCCGGCGACGAAGTGGGCGACCTGGCGCGCAGCGTGGGCGGCATGCTGCAGCGCCTGGCCGAGTACACGCGCTATCTGGAAGGCATGTCCGGCAAACTCTCCCACGAGTTGCGCACGCCGCTGGTGGTGGTGAAATCCTCCCTGGACAACCTGGAACAGACCACCCTGCCCGATGATGCGCGGGTCTATACCGGACGGGCCCGGGACGGACTGCAGCGGCTGAACGCCATCCTGACCCGCCTCAGCGAGGCGACCCGCCTGGAACAGGCCCTGCAGCAGGCCGAGCGGGAGACTTTCGATCTGGCGGCGCTGGTGGCCGGCTGCATCGCCGGCTACCGCGACGCCTATGCGGGGCACCCGCTGGATGCGCACCTGCCCACCGGTGCGGTGATGGTGGCCGGCGTGCCCGATCTGATCGCCCAGCTGCTCGACAAGCTGATCGCCAACGCCATGGATTTCAGCCCCGCCGAACGGCCGGTGGTCGTCATCCTGAGCATGGCAGCGCGGGACGTGCTGTTGAGCGTGGAGAACGAAGGGCCGCCGCTGCCCGAAGAGATGGGCGGGCAGCTGTTCGAATCGCTGGTCTCGGTACGCAGCGGGGTCAGTGGCGAGCCCCACCTGGGGCTGGGCCTTTACATCGTTCGGCTGATCGCCCAGTTCCACGGCGGCGATGTGGAGGCCGCCAACAGCCCCGGGCACCATGGCGTGGCATTCCGGGTACGACTGCCGGCCGCCTGAACACGCCTCGACCGACAGCGTCGATGGCGCGCCATCCCCACCGCGGAGCGGACCGAAAACTGATCTGCCTCAGCATTTGCTGCGCCGACGGGCGGGATAATGTCAGGGTCGCGGCACCTGAGGGTGCCAAGCCAACGCGAGCCGAACGATGACAAGATCCGTACGCCGTATCCTGATACTCGCACTGATCGCCCTCGCGGTCGGCGCCGGGCTGTGGTACTGGACCCGGCCCAAACCCGTTTCCATCGTGGTCCAGCCCGTCGGGCGCGGCACGGTGGAGTCCACCGTGGCAAACACCCGTGCAGGCACGATCAAGGCCTGCCGGCGGGCCAAGCTGTCGCCGGCCATGGGCGGCCAGATCGAGCAGTTGCCGGTCCACGAGGGCGACAAGGTCAAGGGCGGGCAGGTGCTGCTGGAGTTGTGGAACGACGACCTCTCCGCCCAGCTCAGCCTCGCCAGGAGCGAGGCGTCGGCGGCACAGGCCCAGGCGGTGGAGGCCTGCACCGCCGCCGATGTGTCTGCCCGCAAGGCACGCCGGCTGGAACAACTCAAGCCCAGGGGACTGGCCTCGGAAGAGGCGGTGGACGCCGCCCAGGGCGACGCCAAAGCCCGCCGCGCCGGCTGCCAGGCAGCGCAGGCCCAGGCGCAGGTCAGCGCCGCGCGCATCCAGGTGGCCCAGGCGAACCTGGACCGCACCATACTGCGCGCCCCGTTCGCCGGCACCATCGCCCAGATCAACGGGGAACTGGGGGAGTTCGTGACCCCCTCGCCCATCGGCATCCCCACCCCGCCCGCCGTGGATGTCATCGACACCAGCTGCCTGTACGTCAGCGCCCCCATCGACGAAGTGGATGCGCCCCTGATCCGGCCGGGCCTGGAGGCCCGCATCAGTCTGGACGCCTTCCCCAACCGGACGTTTCCCGGTCGCGTGCGCCGCATCGCGCCGTACGTGACGGACGTGGAGAAACAGGCCCGCACCGTGGACATCGAAGTGGATTTTCTGCACCCGGACCAGGAGCAGCGCCTGCTGCCGGGCTACAGTGCCGATGCCGAAGTGGTGCTGGCCACCCACAAGAACGTGCTGCGGGTGCCTACCGAAGCGGTGCTGGAAGGCCATCGCGTGCTGGTGTTCGACCCGGCCAGCCGGCGCATTCAGGCCAAGGAGATCAAGGCCGGCCTGTCCAACTGGCAATACACGGAGGTGGTATCGGGCCTCAAGGCCGGCGAACAGGTGGTGACCTCGGTGGACCGCGAGGGCGTCAAAGCCGGCGCCTACGGCAAGCCCGAAAACCCGGCACCCGATCAGCAGCCATGATCCGGCTCGAGCAGGTGCAGCGTGTCTTCCAGGTGGGCGATCAGGCGGTGCACGCCCTGGACGGCATCGACCTGGAGATCGAGCATGGCGAGTACCTCTCCATCATGGGACCGTCGGGGTCCGGCAAGTCCACCCTGCTCAATATTCTGGGTCTGCTGGACCGCCCGGACGCCGGCCGCTACCTGCTGGAGGGACGGGACGTCACCGGGCTGACCGATGCCGAGCAGGCCCGCGTGCGGCGCAACCAGATCGGCTTCGTGTTCCAGTTCTTCCACCTCATTCCCCGCATGACGGCAGCGGAAAACGTGGAACTGCCGCTGGTGCTGGAGGGCGTCGAACCGCCCGAGCGCCGCCGGCGGGTGGATCGGGTGCTGGCCGCGGTAGGGCTTTCCGACCGCGCCCACCATCGGCCCGACCAACTGTCGGGCGGACAGCGCCAGCGGGTGGCCATCGCCCGCGCCACCATCCTGGAACCGGCGCTGCTGCTCACCGACGAACCCACCGGCAACCTGGACCGGGCCTCCGGCCTGGATATCATCGAAGTGCTGGAAGCCCTGCACGAGAACGGCATCACCCTGGTCATCGTCACCCACGATCCGGAACTCGGCAGCCGCGCCCACCGCCGCATCCGCATGGTGGACGGACGCATCGTGGCCGATCAGCGCGGCGCCGGTCACCATGAAGGCTGAGGACGCCCTGGCGTTCGCCTTCGGCGCGGTGCGCGGCTATCGCACCCGCAGCCTGCTGATGATGCTGGCCATGGCCATCGGGGTGGCGGCGGTGGTGGTGCTGACCGCCCTGGGCGACGGGGCCCGCAACTATGTCACCGGCCAGTTCGCCTCCCTGGGCACCAACCTGCTGATCGTGCTGCCGGGGCGTTCGGAGACCACCGGCGGCGGACTGCCCATGGGCATGGCCGCCACGCCCCGGGATCTGACCCTGGACGACGCGCTGGCGCTACGGCGCAGCCGTCTGGTGCGGCGGGTGGCGCCCCTCGTGGTGGGCTCGGCGGCGGTGTCCTGGGGCGGGCGGGAGCGGGACGTGCCGATCATGGGCTCCACCGCCGAGCTGGAGCCCGTGCGCCACTTGACCCTGGCCCAGGGCCATTTCCTGCCGCCGGGAGACCCCCAGCGGGCGACCCCGGTATGCGTGCTGGGGGTCAAAGTGCGCGACGAGCTGTTCGGCGCCCACCGGGCCCTGGGCGAATGGGTGCGCATCGGCGACCGGCGTTTCCGGGTGATCGGCATACTGGCCTCCGAAGGACGTTCCATCGGCGTGGACATCGAGGAGCTGGTGATCATCCCGGTGGCCTCGGCGCAGATGCTGTTCAATGCTCCCAGCCTGTTCCGGATCCTGGTGGAGGCCAACACCCGCGAGGCCATGGGGCGCGCCAAGCAGTTCGTGGTGCGCACCCTCAAAGCACGCCATCAGGGAGAGGAGGATGTCACCGTGGTCACCCAGGATGCGGTGCTGGCCACCTTCGACAAGATCTTCCGGGCCCTTACCCTTACCGTCGCGGGCATCGGCGGCATCAGCCTGGCGGTGGCCGGCATCCTGGTCATGAACGTGATGCTGGTGGCCGTCTCCCAACGCACGGCCGAAATCGGTCTGCTCAAAGCACTGGGCGCGCCGGCACGCCAGATCCAGATGCTGTTTCTCGCCGAGGCTGCCATGCTGTCGCTGTTAGGGGCGCTGCTGGGGGTACTGGTGGGGGAAGGCGGCAGCCTGCTGCTTGCCCATCTGTACCCCATGCTGCCCGCAAGAGCGCCCTTGTGGGCGGTGGGTGCGGGTCTCGGAGTGGCGGTGGGCACCGGTCTGCTGTTCGGCGTACTGCCGGCACGGCGCGCCGCGCGCCTTGATCCGGTCCAGGCCCTGGCACAGCATTAGGCCAGCACCGATGCCCGCCACGCTCACTTGCGATCGCCGCCAACGGCCGCCAGGGAAGCGCCGGGGCGATCACGGTGGCAGCGCAGCAGTCGCTGACCCCGCCGGCGTCGCGGCACGGCGGTACCGGAACCGTCGACCATGCTGACCCGCGATCTCATCCGGCTGACCGCCCGCTCCATCACCGCCCAACGGGCACGCAGCCTGCTCACCGGCTCGGGCATCGCGGTGGGCATCGCAGCGGTGGTGCTGCTCACCTCCATCGGCGCCGGCATACACCGCTATGTACTGGCCGAATTCACCCAGTTCGGCACCAATCTGATCGGCATCAACCCGGGCAAGGCGACGACCCACGGGGCGTCGGTGGGCGTATTCGGCACGGTGCGCCCGTTGACCATCGCCGACGCCGAAGCCCTGCGCCGGGCGCCGCACGTGCAGGCCGTCGTACCGGTGCTGCAGGGCAACGCGCAAGTGGAAGGTGCCGGACGCAGCCGACGCACCACCGTCTATGGCGTGGGCCCCCAGTTCCCCCACGCCTTCACCTTCCGGGTGGCAAGCGGGCGTTTCCTTCCCCTGGACGATCCTGATGCACCGCGGGCCTTCGCCGTGCTGGGCAGCAAGCTGCGCCAGGAGCTGTTCGGCGAATCCAATCCCCTCGGTGCCCGCATTCGCGTGGGCGGCTACCGCTTCGTCGTGATCGGCACCATGGATCCCAAAGGCACCGTGCTGGGCTTCGATCTCGACGATACCGTCTACATTCCCGCCGCGCGCGCCCTGGAGCTGTTCAACCGCGACAGCCTCATGGAGGTGGACGTGCTGTACACCGAGGGCGCACCGGTCCCCGAAGTGGTCGCGGGCATCCGGCGCATCCTGAGCGCGCGCCACGGCAGCGACGACTTCACCATCACCACCCAGCAGCAGATGCTCGACGTGCTGGGTTCGGTGCTGAACGTGCTGACTCTGGCAGTGGGTCTGCTGGGGGGCATATCACTGCTGGTGGGCGGCGTCGGGATCCTCACCATCATGACCATTGCCGTCACCGAACGGACCGCGGAGATCGGGCTGCTGCGCGCCCTGGGCGCCAACCGGGGACAGGTCCTTACCCTGTTCCTGGGCGAAGCCATCGGTCTGGCCACCCTCGGCGGACTGACCGGACTGGCGATCGGCGTAGGCGGCGCCCAACTGCTGCATCTGGCAGTGCCCGCCCTGCCGGTCCACACGCCGGTTTCCTACGCCGCGCTGGCAGTGTGCCTGTCCATGCTCATCGGCTTGCTCGCCGGCGTGCTGCCGGCACGCCGTGCCGCCGCCCTAGAACCGGTGCAGGCCCTTCGCAGCGAATGAATCCGCGCCGGCGACAGCGACCCGCAGCGCAATGTCGGAACGGCCCGCCGCGCGACCCGCTATGCTTGGTGCAGGCGGCGAAGCCAATCCGTTCGCGCGCCGCAGTGCAAGACCACAGCTACGCGCCATACTCGCGGACAGGAGACGCGCCGATGCCCACTCGACTGAGCCACCTTGTCCTGTTCCCCGCATTGTTGTCGCTGCTGATATCGGGGATCAGCGGCGCCGATGAAGTTCACCAGGGAGGTAAAACCATGACACTGACCCTGACGTCCGGCGCCTTCGAGGACCACGGCGCAATCCCGACCCGCTACACCTGCGACGGCGCGGACGTGTCGCTGCCCCTGCAGTGGTCCGGCCTGCCGGCCGGCACCAAGGCCCTGGCGCTGATCGTGGACGACCCGGACGCGCCGGACCCGAATGCGCCCAAGATGACCTGGGTGCACTGGGTGCTGTACGACATCCCCCCCGGCACCAACGGGTTGCCGGAAGCCGTAACCCCCAGCGAGCTGCCGACCGGCACCCGCGAGGGAACCAACAGCTGGAAACGCACCGGCTATGGCGGCCCCTGTCCGCCCATCGGACGCCATCGGTACTTCTGCAAGCTCTACGCCCTGGATACCCAGCTGCCGGACCTGGGCCACCCGAACGCCGGGCGGCTGCAGCAGGCCATCGAGGGGCATGTCATCGGCGAGGCGCAGCTGATGGGGACCTATCAACGCTGAAGCCGCGGGACACGCGACGCCGCCTCAACCGTGGCGAACCGCAATGGCCCACAGCAGCAGCACGATCGCCAGCGCCTGCACCGTCAGTGCCGCCGCCGCCCGCAGCCGGTAACGGCGGGTCAGCTCGCCCTGAGGAGTGCCGGCCAGAATGAATGGGTAGCGGCTTTCCTCGGGTTTGACCAGGGTATTGGTGGCCGGTTCGCGGGCTTCTTCCCGACGTTCGGCCTGTATCTGATCGAGGGCCGCCGCGCGTGCAGCTTCCCACTCTTCGGCATCGATGGCGCCGTCCCCATTGGCGTCGAAGCGACGCAGCAGGCGCCGCCCGTCGAGCTTCCATTGACGCAGCAACGCCGAGACTTCCTCGCCGAGGGGCAGGTCGGCATTGGCCAGTGTGCGGAACCATCCGAGTGCGTACAGCTTCCCCGGCATGAGGCGCTCCTCGGTATACCGATAGCTCCCGCCGATGGCGCCCAGCAGGCCGGTGCCGGTACGCGGGCCGAGGCGCGGCCATTCGCTGCTGCCGTACCAGACCTGGCGGACGCCGGGCACCACGTCGGCGCCGTGCGGGTCCACCACACAGGTCCCGGTGCCGTCATCGAACAGGAACAGATCGTCGCTCTCGCCGCTGTGAAGGGTGGTCCAGGAGGTGAACCGCCGGCCGCGGCTGTCCACGGCCGACTCGCGCCGCTCCACCTTGAAGCGCCACCACAGACATTCCGCCCCGGTGAGCGGCGCGCGTATCGACGGCCCGTCCAGCAAACGCGCGCTGCCTTCCAGCTCCACGTAGCCCTGGGCTGCCGAACGCACCCGCGCGGTGGGCGTATCCTCGATGATGCGGGCGCGGCGCAGGTTGCGCCAGATGAAGAAGAACGCCGCCAGCGCGAGGACAGTCAGCACGGCCAACAGCAGCGCGAACTCCGCTGCATCCAGTCCGCGCACGAAGCCGGCAGGTCCGCCTCCGGGCATGGTCACGTCACCTTGCGCAGGCGTCTCGTCCTCGAACGCGCGATCAACCGGCGAACAGTCCCTTCAGATCCACATCCGCGGTCTCCTGCTCGGAGAACTCCAGCAGCCCGAAGGGCTTGAAGCCGTAGCGCCGGGCAATGACAATGTCCGGGAACTGCTCGATGCGGATGTTGTTGAGGTTGACACTGGCGTTGTAGTACTCGCGCCGGTCGGCAATGCTGTTCTCCAGCGCGGTAACGCGGTCCGAAAGGTGCTGGAAGTTGCTGTTGGCCTTGAGATCCGGATAGGCCTCGGCCACGGCGAACAGTTGTCCCAACCCCAGCCTGAGCTGGGTCTCGGCGCCGCCCAGGGCGCCCACGTCCTGGCGTTCGCGGGCCGAGGCCACCTGGGCGCGGGCCCGCATGACCCGGGACAGGGTTTCCTGTTCGTACTCCATGTACTGTTTGCAGACCTCCACCAGCTTGGGCAACTCGTCATGGCGCTGCTTGAGCAGTACGTCGATGTTGGCCCAGGCCTGGGAGACGTTGTGCTTGAGCGCAACCAGACGATTGTAAAGTACGACGCCATAACCGATCCCCAGCACCAACAGCACGCCCACCACCACCAGAAAAACCGTTGATCCGCTCATTGCCAATCCCCTGAAAGCCACCCAAAGGCATGCTGCGCTCTGCTGCCCGCACCCGGTTCCGCCAAACGGTCCGCCCAACGGATCGTCTGCATCCGATCCCGAAATAGTACGCCTAACGCGCACTTGACGCTCCGGGTGTAATCGGCCGGCCAGCGCTCTCCTTGAGGCACGATCGCCCACGACGGAGCCGTTCCGCGCCAAGGAACCGACTTCGCCCGTTGCACACGTTGCAGGCGCCTGTACGGAGCACGACGGGGATAAGCCCCGTTAGAGCGATAGGTTGTGGGCTGCGCAAGGCGAAGCCCGACACACGCCCCGCAGCAACACACCTCACGGGTCCAACCCGGCGGGCGGCGCAACGAATGGTGGCGGATTCAGCGGGCGGCGAGGCTCGAATGCAGGTCCAACACAGGCCTGTGGTATCGGGCTTCGCTGCGCTCAGCCAACCTACCGGGTTCCTTTGGGCCTGCGGACATACCGTAGATTGAGCTGAGCGCAGCGAAGCCCAACGAACCACGCCGATCACTTGGCGTCATTCACTCGGCCCCGATCCCAACACCCGTGGGCCGGGCCGCCCGATCACGCGCTTGCGCAGCAAATGCAGCGCGAGCGCTTCTGGTGGCCGCTCCCCATGTCCGAGCGGCCCCGCGTGAAGATACCCCAACCCGGGTCCTGACCGGGCGCGGAGCGATTCAGGCATGGCGTCGCCAACCGTGGGAACGGGCACAAAACTGTCAAGCGCCAGCACCACCGCCCCGCTGCGGTTGCAGTGGTCGGCAGCCGTGAGAAGATAAGGGGCTCGCCGAACCGGCGACGACCCGAACACCCATCGATGCCACGGAGACAGCCGATAGTGGAATACAAGCCGTTGTACGGCAAAGCCTTCGACGAAGGACCGGTCGGCATCGCCGTGGTGTCCCCGGACCAGCACATTGTGGAGACCAACACGACACTGCAGGACATGCTGGACTACAGCCCCGCGCAGATCAGCCGGCTCAGCCTCGTCGACATCACCGATGCGGCCGACTGGGTCCGGGAAAAGCCGCTGGTAGAAGCGCTGTTCGCAGACCGTTCATGCTCATTCCAAATGCAGAAGCGCTACATACGCCGCGACGGCGGCGTGCTTTGGGGCCAGCTCACCGCGTGGGTCATCCGCGGGAGTGACGGCGGCGTCGAATGCGCGCTGGGTATGATAGAGGACATCACGCAGCGCAGGACGGCCGAGACCGCCCTGCGCGACAGCGAGACCCGCTACCGGCTGCTGGTGGAAACCATGACCGACGGCCTGACCGTCAAGGACGCTCAAGGCCGGATCACCTACGCCAACGAGCGGTTCTGCCAAATGCTCGGCTACCCGCTGGAGGAACTGCTCGGCAGACCTGCAAGCGATATCCACGACTGGGCCGGCAAGCGCGTCTTCGACCAGCAAAGCGCCGAACGGCGCCGCGGCCTCGCCGAACACTACGAGACCACGTTCCTGCACAATAGCGGGCGTTCGATTCACGCGATTGTCGCCCCGCAGCGGCTGTTCGCAGAAGACGGCAGGTTTCAGGGCAGCTTCGCAATCGTCACCGACATCACCGCACGCAAACACGAAGAGGCCGAACGGCTGGAGCGGGAACGGAGCCCTGCGCAGGACGCTGGTCAACGAGGTCCATCACCGGATCAAGAATCACCTGCAAGGCATCACCGGGCTGTTGCGCGGGCAGGCCACCGCCCGCCCGGAGCTGGCGGCACCCATAGACCAGGCGATCAGCCAGGTGCAGTCGATCGCCGCCGTGCACGGCCTGCTGGGCAAGAACGATTCGGAGCAGGTGCTGCTCTGCGAGCTGGTGGAAGCCATTGCCGACAGCGCGCGGACCCTGTTGGAGGCCGCCGTGCGGCCGGTGGTCGATATGGCTGTCGTGTGCCCGGTGCGCATCACGGAACACGAAGCCGTCCCAGTCGCGCTGATCCTCAACGAACTGCTGCTGAACGCCATCAGGCACAGCGGACGCGGCGACCCGCATGCCGCTGTCCAGCTGCGGCTGGATGCAGCCGGCAACGCAGCCCGGGTCAGGATCTACAATGCCGACAGCGTACTGCCGGCTGGCCTGGACATCCGCAGCGGCGCCCGGCTGGGCACGGGCTTGACACTGGTCAGGTCCCTGCTGCCGCGCGAGGGTGCGGCACTGGAACTCGCGACCGTCGACGGCGGCGTGCTGGCCGAGCTGCGGTTGACGCCGCCGGTCATTACGGCACCGCCCGGCGAACCGCGCCGTGCGCCGTTGTCTCCGCCCAGCTCCCCATGAGCGGCCTGTTCCTGCACTGCCGCCCGGGATTCGAGAAGGAATGCGCCGCCGAGATTCAGCATCGCGGCGCGGCTGTCGGCATCACCGGCTACTGCCGTGCTCAGCCCCGGAGCGCCTTCGTGTCCTACGAGGGTATCGGCCTGGATGAGGCGCAGCGGCTGCAGCAGGACCTGCGGTTCGACACGCTGGTGTTCGCCCGCCAGTGGTTCGTGGTGCTGGAACGCAACCACGCTCTGCCGGCCCAGGACCGGGTAACGGCTCTGATGGAGGGGCTTGCCGGGCTCCCCGGGGCCGCCGCCGATCTGTTCCTGGAACATCCCGACACCAACGAAGGCAAGTCATTGTCGCCCTTGTGCAGAGCCCTGCGCGGCCCCCTTACGGGGGCTCTGCGCAAAGCCGGTCGGCTGGCCGCCGATGGCGACATCCGGATCCATGTGTGCCTGCTGGGCGGCACGGATGCCAGCGTGGGCTACGCGTCCATTGCCAACAGCTCGCCCTGGGCCATGGGCATCCCGCGCCTCAAGCTGCCGCGCGAAGCGCCCAGCCGGGCCACCCTGAAACTGGACGAAGCCCTGTTGCAGCTGCTTTCGCCCGCCGAACGGGACCGGCACCTGCAGCCGGGCATGCGGGCGGTGGACCTGGGCGCGGCGCCCGGGGGCTGGACCTGGCAACTGGTGCGCCGCCACTTGCGCGTCATCGCCGTGGACAACGGCGCCATGGACCCGGCCTTGATGGACTCCGGGCTGGTGGAGCACCGGCAGGCCGACGGTTTCGGTTTCCAGCCGGACGCAACGGTGGATTGGATGGTGTGCGACATGGTGGAAAAACCCATGGCCGTCGCCAGCCTCGCGGCACGCTGGATCGGCAACGGTTGGTGCCGGCATGCCGTCTTTAACCTCAAACTGCCCATGAAGCAGCGCTATCGACAGCTCCAGCGCTGCCTGACGGCCGTCGAGGATGATCTTCGCAGCGCCGGCGTGCGCTACCGGCTGGCCTGCAAGCAACTCTATCACGACCGAGAGGAAGTCACCGTCTACCTGACGCGTAGCGGCTGACCGAGGACGCCGCACCGGCAGCATCCCCCCGGACTACCGACCGGTCCCGGCAGACGATGACTTGTGAATTTTCCGTTGAGTCAACGCGCACGCAGGCACTTGCGGCGCCAAGGCGGGTGTCCCATGCATCGCGGGCTTTCAGTTTCCGAGGGAACCGAACGCTATAGGCGATAGACATACCTGTACGGACCGGGCGGCGGGCACCGCCCCCAGATCGAGGCAGCCATGAATACCAGCAGTCTTCTGCTCTCCCTGCTGTTCAGCTCCATCGGGCTGGGCTATTTCACCTACGGCAAACGCCAGCAGCGCTTCGGGTCGATGCTGGCCGGCGCCGGCTTGTGTGTGTATACCTATTTCGTCTCCGGCGTGCTGCTCACTGTGGGCATCGGGGTGGCATTCATGGCGCTCCCTTTTTTCATCAGTTTCTGATCACCCTCACCCACCCCGGGACACACAGTCGCTCGACGGCTTGATCAGCCACTGGTGCGGCAGGCGTTGCACCAACGGCCGTGGGCCCGGCGATGCGCGCCCCCCGGGGGAACGCCGGCGAGGGTCCGACCAGGCTTGACGTCCAGCGCCCTTGCGCGCAAGTCAGGAAATGATCTCTTCGGTAGGATTGTCGAGGTTAACGTGATGCAATTCCTGGGTAGGATGCTCCACCGGAATGCTGTCGAAGCGGCGCTTGCTCTCGTCCGACTCGAAATACACGCGCAGTTCCCAGTCCTCCCCACCATCATCCAGAAACGGGTGCCCCAGCGGGTTACTGACTTCGCGACCGGTCATCGGGTCGATGGTGTACGTCATGTGCAACATGGCAAACTCCTTGCTTATACAGTTCCATGAGTCGTTCAGTCACTTCACTGCAAGTATAGGCGACGAGGCTCGGCTGCAAGCCTGACAAACCCCTGCGATTCATGCCCCATTGGATAGATCGGCGCGCCCTGCAACGACCCCTGAACGGGCGACAGCCCAGGCGAAGAAACGCCCCTCGCGTTTCTGGCCCACGCCGACCGCACCTTTGTCCAGGTAAAGCGCCCATGCCCAGTCCGGCTCATACGCGCTGGTGGTCGACGACCAGTAGGTATCACGCGTATCGCGAAAAGGATGAGCGGCGGGTAACGCCGGCGCATATCGGCCGCAGTCGACCAGCGACTCCAGCTCATTGATGTTCGGCAGACCCCACCGGTATGCACTGCGCCGATTGATGGCGTCCACGGCAGCCAGCGCGCCCAACCAGTCAACGGGCCCGCCGGCCAGATCTGCACTGCGGTGCCAGCGCAGGCCCGTGAGTCGATCCAGGATGCCCTCGTCCAGTACCTGGAAACGGGGCGCGGGCCAGGCTACCCCGACGGTCAGCTGCCCGTCCTGGCCGCTGCCTGCGCAGTCGATTCCGTGCCCGGCGCCGTCATAGCAGTCCAATTGACCGCTGCGCGCCAAGGCGCAGGGTCCACGCACTGGCCACACCATGAACGACTGGTCCTTGCCGCCGTAGAACATGCGTCCGCCGCCGAGATCCACGTACCACGCATGAGCGGGACTGATGACCGCGGTGGTCGAGGTCCAGTACCAGCCCTGAAACACGTCCTCGAACGGGTGACCGTGCGACAGCGCGGGGCGCGCGCTTTGGTGGTCGATCAGACTGCGCAGCTCCCGCCGGTTGGGAAGGCGCCAGTCCTCGTACCCGAAAGCCCCTGTGCGGTTCAGCCCTGCGACGAACTCCAGCGCTTCGGCCCAGTTCAGCGGAAACTCGGACAGACTGGCCTGGCGGGGCCAGGCCAGGGAGGTCAGACGATCACGGACCAGGTCGCCGGCAACCTCGAAGCGCGGCTGCGGCCAGCACCTGCCGGCACGAAACTCCCCGTCCTGTCCGCTGCCAGGGCAGTCGAGCCCGCCTCCGTCGGCATCGTGACAGGTCTCCTGCCCGGTGCGAATACACGGGGCGGGGGCGACCTCACTGACTTGGCCGCTGACCACCGGAGGACACCTCGCCGGCCGCGTTCTGCAGCAGCTCGGCGGCGAACGGTTTGCTGGCCTCGCCGAAATACAGGGAACGGTGCGGGAACGGAATTTCGATACCGGCCGAATCGAAGGCCTGCTTCAGCCGCCGGTTGTACTCGCGGCCCACCTCCCATTGCTTGATGGGCCTGGTCTTGATCCGGCCCTTGATCATCACCGCCGAGTCCGCGAAGCGGTCCAGACCGAACACTTCGACATCCTCCACGATGTTCGGTCCGAACACGGCGTCGGAGCGCAGCTGCGCTCCGACCTTGCGCATGATGTCCATCACCTGATCCACATCCTCCTTGTAGGCGACGCCCACATCGAGCACATAACCGGACCAGTCCCGGGTCATGTTGGCCAACGTGGTAACGAGGCCGTTGGGGAACACGTGCACGGTGCCCGACAGATCCCGCAATACCAGGGTGCGGAAATTGACCTGCTCCACCAGCCCGCCGGTGCCGTTGACGACCGCCACATCGCCGACCCGCACCTGATTTTCCAGGATCAGGAAGAAGCCGGAAATCACGTCGCGCACCAGGTTCTGGGCACCGAAACCCACCGCCACGCCGGCAATGCCGGCGCCGGCGACCAACGGGCCGATCTGCACGCCCATCTGCCCCAGCGCCACCAGGGCGGTGACCAGCCAGACCAGGATGATCACCCCCTTGCGCAGCAGTTTCACCAGCGTACCGGCCCGTTTGGAGGACTCCGAAGGCACTTCCCCTTCGGCTTCGCCGCTGTGCACCAGATGGGCCTCCAGGCGCCCCAGCGCCACCATCAGACCCGTAATCGCCAGCCGCGCGACGATCACAATGACCGCAATGCGCAGCGCCGCAAACAGGATGCTCTGCCAATCCACCTTCTGAAGCAGAGGTACGATCTGGTCCATGGTGCCTCCCCTTGGCTGAAATGTGACCGGCATGCCGGCTTCCCGGGCGCCGCCTCGCAGCCGGCCCGGCGGACAGGATGTTCGGCGACGACCTGCTACAGCTTACCAGCCTCGCCCCCCGCTGCATTCTCGTCCTTCTTCAGGGGTTTTGGCTCAACGGCCTGTAAGTCATCCACGGCATGTCGCCTGCCGTCCGCCCCCCGCCGGATGATGCGCTGGAAGATCAGGTTGTTCGGCACCATCAGGGTACTGCCGTCCTCCTCCTCGATTTCGGTGAACATCAGGCTGCGGTCGACCGCCCGCCCCTTGAGGCCGTCGGGCAGGATCTCGATATGCTCTCCGAGATGATAAGGACGCCAGATCCAGATGAAGAAACTGGCGGTGATATTGCTGACCATGGTCCACACGGCCAGCAGGCCCACGCCGATCACTGCCAGGATGCTGGCCAGCATGGTCCAGATGCCGTCGACATTGACGCCCCAGTTGCGTAGCACCAGCAGAATCAGTACCACCCATAGCGCCGACGCGCTGCCGCGGCGGATGAGCAGCCTGGTATCCATGGACAGGGGCAGATGGCTGCGCCGCAGCGTCCGTCCCAACAGCCGGGTGGCCAGGAAGATGAACAGCCCACCGCCGATCAGCAGCACCAGCCCGGGCATCAGTGGCAGCAGGGCGAGCCCGAAATGGGAGAGCCATTGGGTAATCCGTTGCATGACAGTGTTCCTCGACGGGGGGAGGCGACCAAGCGTCCCAGTCTCGGAGCCGCGAAAACCCCGTCTACCCCTGGTGGCACTGCTTGTCGGAGTCGGATGTCGCACGGCGGGCGCGGAAAAATTCGCCTGTCCACCGGCACCCATTGGACCAGCCATTGTCCAATCGGGTTCAACCCCAGGGTTCCACCACCGATCCCGCCTCAGCGGTGCGGGCGACGACCTAACGATGCCGTGCCCCGGGAATGCAACGGAGAGCGGTCAGTGGGTAACGACGAACTGCGGCCACCGTCGCGGCGCCGATGGCGACAGCTGTCTCATACGGTATGGGCGCTGTGGCCCCAATGGCCGCTGGCCGCCGCCTTGGTGCTGAGCGGCGCACTGAACATCATGGGCGGGCTGCGCTACCACCTGACGGCGCTGAACACGGTGGCAACCTTCAACGGCGTCGGCCAGGCCCTGTCGGCCCTGGGCAGCACGACCCAAGTCATTCTGGGCATCACCCTGGTGGTGGTGGGCATAGGCCTGGTCTGGCGCCTGCATACCGCCTGGGCGTTCGGCGTGCTGCTGCTGATCGTGACCGTGGGCGTCAACGCGGTACGCCACCAGTGGGGGCCGAGCCTGCTGGTGCCCGGCGTGCTGCTGCTGGCCATGCTGGCGCTGCGCAATCACTTCACCCATCGGACCGTGTTGGCCAACTACCTGATCTCCACGGTGAGCATTCTGGCCATCCTGGCCTACGGCAGCGTCGGCGCCTATCTGCTGGGCAGCGGCTTCCGACCCCGAATCACGGACCTGCAGAGCGGCCTGTATTTCACCATTGTCAGCCTGTCGACGGTGGGCTACGGCGACATCGTGCCGGTCAGTGGCGAAGCGCGCATGTTCGTGGTCTCCCTGCTGGTGGCGGGCCTGAGCATTTTCGCGACCGCGATCGCCTCCAGCCTCGGCCCGGTGATTTCCGGCGAGCTGGCCCGCATTTTCACTCCCAAGGGACGCACCATGAAACCCCATGACCATGTGATTCTGGTGGGCGAGGGCCCCATCGCCTGCAACACAGCGCGCGAGCTTACCGAACGCGGCGTGCCATTTGTACAGGTAGTGGCGGCGGGAGCCGTGCCGCCCATGCCGGACAAGGCGGCGGTGACGGGCGACTCCAGCGAAGATGCGGTGCTCCTGGAAGCCGGCATAGACAAGGCGCGCATGGTGATCGCGGCCCGCGACGACGACGGCGACAACGCATTCATAGCACTGGCGGCCAAGGACTTGAATGCCGCGGTGCGGGTGTTGGCGGTGGCCGGCTCCGCCCGCTCCATACGCAGACTGAAGCTGGCACGCGCCGATCTGGTATTCGCGCCGGTGGTGGTCGGCAGCCGGCTGCTGGCCGATCTGATCGAGGGCGGCGCTATCCCGGACGAGTTCCACGACCTGCTCGAAGGTCAGAGCCACACACCCTGAACCCGGCCGAGCCCGGACCGCAAACCCTCAGTCGTCGTCACCCAGCTCGACGGACCAGCCCAGCTCGCGGGCCCGACGGACGGCCTCGTCATAGATGCGGGTATGGCGCTCGCGCAGATCGGGCGGCAATCTGCTGACCAGGTGGCCGTAAGGCGCCCAGGCCTCGTGTACCTCGCCGTATAGCTGCTCGAGACGATCATGGTTCCAGCCCGCGCAGGTCTCGGTCTCCGGCAGCAGTCCGAACACCCAGGCATCGCGAATCAGCTTGCCGATATCGGTCATACCGCCGAACTCATCGTTGTCGATGCCCGGATAGGATTTGTTTCTGTTCATGGTCGCATCTCTCAGCGCACAAGCACTCACATGACAATTGAAAAGCAGCCGACCGGGCGCCTGTCGCCCGAGACGGTCTGCTTCAACATCCCGCTAGACCGCAATGGCATCGAAATCGCACACCTGTGTGTGACCGGCATGGGGATCAGGTTCGCCATCGCGCACCAGCCATACAGTCTGCATACCCGCACTGTAGGCCGCATCGAGTTCCTGCTCCACGTCCGAGAGAAACAGAATTTCGCCGGGCTCCAGCCCGATCTCGGCGGCAATGGCGCGATAGGCCTCGGGCTCGCGCTTGGCACCGATATGGGTGTCGAAGTAGCCCGAAAACAGCGGATTGAGATCGCCGTACTCGGTATGCCCGAACAGCAGGGTCTGGGCCATCACCGACCCGGAAGAAAACACGTACAGGCGGACGCCGCTGGCCTCCCAAAGGCGCAGATTGCGCACCGCATCCTCGTAGATATGACCCCTGAAGGCGCCCTGGCGGTAGCCGTCCTCCCAGATCAGGCCCTGCAGGGTCTTGAGCGGCGTGACTTTGCGGTCCTCGTCGATCCAGCCGATCAGACGGGCGATGAGCTGCTCGTCATCCAGGCCGTCGCCGGCAGCCTCGTTGGCGCTGTCCAGCGCGCTGCGCACCGCCGGTTCGTCGCCGTGGGCATGGATGAAATCGGCCATGTGCCGACGGGCATAGGGGAACAGCACGTCCTTGACGAAGGACAGGGAGGATGTGGTGCCCTCGATATCGGTGAGGACCGCTCGGATCATCCGTAGTTGGCCACGAACTGGTCGAAGTCGGGCAGCTGCCGGGCGATATCGCTGCCGGTGAAGTCGGCGACCCAGCCATCCGGGGTGGTAAACAGCCGGATGCACTTGAAACTGGGATGCTCGCCCATGTCGAACCAGTGCCGGGTGTTGGCCGGCACGCTGATCAGATCGCCCTTCTCGCACAATACCGCATAGACCCTGTCGCCGGCACGCAGATAGAACAGCCCCTGGCCGTCCACGAAGAAGCGCACCTCGTAGTCGGCATGGGTGTGCTCGTCGAGAAACTTCTTGCGCAGCGATTCCCTGTCGGGATGATCGGGCCGCACGCTGACCACGTCCACGGTCTCGAAACCGTACTCCTGCATCAACCGGTCCACCTGCTCGTTGTAGGCGTCGATGACTTCGTCCTGGGTGGTCAGCTCGTCGAGTTCGCGGTCCGCCGCCCAGCGCTCGAAACGCACGCCGATGCCTTGCAGCTCGCGGACAATGGATTCCAAATCGGTCACCGTCGAAACGGGCTGCGCGCCGAGCTCCTCATAGATGGTCAATGCACTCATCGTCTCTCCAATCCTTGCATGCGCAATTCACATTCGAACAGAAAATCGAACGCCTCGGCGTGGCGCAACGCCTCCGAGACGGTATTGCCCCAGACGTACAACCCGTGCCCGGCAATCAGATAGCCGTAAACCGGCGAATGTGCGTCGAGATAGGCTTCCACCTGATCGGCCAACCGGCGGATATCCTGATCGTTGGGGAAGACCGGCACCACCAGCCGGGTATCGTGGGTGGTAACGCCGCTGAAAGCCTTGAGCAGCTCGTAGCCGGCCAGCTCGACCTGTTCCGGGAACAGGCGGGAAATCAGCGTCGCGTTCACCGAATGGGGGTGGAGCACCGCACCGGCGTCGGGAAAGCGCCGATACAGCCCGACGTGCAGCAGGGTCTCGGCCGACGGGGTCAACCCCGCCTCGGTCGCGCGACCGTCCGGGTGCACGGTCATGATATCGCGTTCTTCCAACTCGCCCTTGTGGCGTCCGGAGACGGTGATGGCGATGCGCCCATCGCTCAGCCGCGCGGAAAAATTGCCGCTGGTGGCCGGCACCCAACCCCTGCCGTAGAGCAGGCGGCCTGCCCGGATCAGCTCGTGAGCCCGCTCGCGGCCTTCCGCGTTGTTCCCTTCCACCTCGAGACCACCCTCGCTGCCCGCGGTCGCTCTGCAAGGGGGGCGATTTTAGACCCGTCGGTTGCATGGCACAACACGGGTGCCGGCGGCGCGGCGTGGGTCAGGCGGTGGCCGTGCGTCCGTCGCGCCCGGACGCCACGGCGCCGGCGGCGAAGAAATCCCCGATCACGGCGGCAAAGCGTTCCTGGTCCACGAGAAAGGAGTCGTGCCCCTGAATGGACGCCAGCACGGCAAACTCCACGTTGTGCCCGAGGCGTCGCAGCCGGGCGGCAAGATCCTGCTGCTGGTGCAGCGGAAACAGGAAGTCGCTTTCCACGCCGACCACCAGGCAGCGGGCGGCGCCGATGCGCTGCAGCGCGCTGTCCAGCGAGCCGCCATGCTCGGCCAGGTCGAACCAGTCCATGGCGCGGGACAGGTACAGGTAGCAGTTGGCGTCGAAATGGCCGACGAACCTGCGGGCATTGGCATCCAGATAGGATTCGACCTGAAATTCCACGCCGAACGGTTCCGGCGAGCCGGACTCCGCTGCCACCCGCTCGCGGGCGAAACGTTGTTCCCATTCGGCCGCCGAACGGTAAGACATCAGCCCGAGCTTGCGTGCCATGCGCATGCCTTCCAGGGGCTGTTCGGATGGCCCATAGCGCCCGCCCTTCCAGGCAGGATCGGAACGGATGATTTCCCGCTGCAGGGAGCGCATGGCGATGGCGAAGGGTGTCGCACGGGGCGCCGAGCAAAGCACCACCAGTTGTGCCACGCGCTCGCCGTACAGCACCCCGTAGGCCAGCGCGCTCATGCCCCCCAGGGAAGCGCCCATCACGGCGTGCAGACGCTCCAGTCCCAGCGCCTCGATCACCTGGTGGCCGGCCCGCGCGATGTCCTCCACAGCCAGCTCGGGAAAATCCAGGCCATAGCGCTCGCCGGTGCGCGGATCCGGGGATGCGGGGCCGGTGGAGCCGAAGCAGCTGCCGAGGGAATTCACACAGATGACGTAATAGCGGTCCGTATCGATCGGCCGCCCGGGTCCGATCATGTACTCCCACCAGCCCGGGCTGGGATCGGACGGATTGGAGGCGGCGTGGGCAGTCGGGGAAAGACCGGTAAACAGCAGCACGGCATTGTCCCGCTGCGGGTTGAGCCGGCCCCAGGTTTCATAGGCGATGCGGGCCTGGTGCAGCTCGCCGCCCCGGTACATGGAGAACACTTCCGGCAGCGGGACGAAACTCGGTGGGCTTGTCATCCTTTGCAATCCGCTCCTTGCGATCGGCAACCGGGCGGCGGCGCGCTGACGCACCCGCGCATTAACCCGAAAATACCCCAGTAATATACTCAAGTATTTTCGCAAAGCCGTGGGCGAAAGTATAGTGCCCGCACTTCGTCCCTCACGTCGTGCCGTCGCCGACCATGCCCGCACCCGTTGTGACCTTGCTGGGAGTGCTGCTGCTCATCGCCGTGCGCGAGGTGGGGCCGGTGCGCATCGCCATCTGGCAGGGCATGGCGGCGGGCGCCGTTGTGGTCCTGGCCGGCGGCTGGATCAGCCTGCCGGCAGCGGCCCACGCCATCGACTGGCAGGTCATGCTGTTTCTGTTCGGTGTGTTCCTGATCGGCCACGCCCTGGAGACCAGCGGCTGGCTGGCCGTGCTGGCCCACCGGCTCTTCCGGGGCGCCCGTTCCACCCACGGCCTGGTATGGCGCCTGCTGGTCGGCGCCGCGGCGGCCTCGGCCCTGTTGATGAACGACACCCTGGCCATCATCGCGACGCCGGTGGCCCTGGGCCTGGCACGCCGCCACCACATCGACCCCAAGCTGCTGTTGTTGACCCTGGCCTTCGCCATCACCATCGGCAGCGTCGCCAGCCCGGTGGGCAACCCTCAGAACCTGCTGATCGCGATTCACAGCGGGCTCGCCGCGCCGTTTGCGGCATTCGCGAGCCACCTGCTGCTTCCCACCCTGGTCAATCTCGGCGTCGCCTACGGCGTGCTGCGCATCAGCTTTCGCCGGGAGTTTCATGCCACGCGCCTGGTGCACACGGTCCAGCCCGTGGACGACCCGGCGCTGGCCCGCCTGGCCGGCATCTGTGTCGTCCTGCTGGCGGCGCTGATCGCCGCGAAGGCCGTCACCGTGAGGCTGCTTCCGGCGGCAAGTCCGCCGCTCAGCGCGCTGGCACTGGCGGCCGCCACGCCGCTGCTGGCGTTCAGCCCGCGCCGGCTGGAACTGGTGCGCGGAATCGACTGGCGCACGCTGGTTTTCTTCGCGGCCCTGTTCGTGCTCATGGGGGCGGTTTGGGACACGGGTTTCATCCAGGCCCAGCTTGCCCGACTGGGCCTGGATCCGACCTGGCCGCCCGCCGTGCTGGCAGTCAGCGCCCTGGTCAGCCAGCTGATTTCAAACGTGCCGATGGTGGCCTTGTACCTGCCAGTGCTGGCGCACCACCAGGCCAGCGTGCCGGCCCTCATGGCCCTGGCGGCCGGCAGCACCATCGCAGGTAACCTGCTGCTGCTGGGCGCCGCCAGCAACATCATCATCGTGCAGCAGGCCGAGCGCCGCGCCGGCGTGCTGGTCTCGTTCGTGGAGTTCGCACGCCTGGGCATTCCGCTGACCGCACTCAACCTGGGGGTGTACTGGCTGGCGATGCACTGGCACCTCTAGGGCCACAACCATGCCGCACCGCGCACGCCGCTGGCGTCCCCGTAGCGCGGCGCCAGCAGCCGGGTGTCCACCCGATCCGAAAAGATGTATTGCCCCCAGCGTCCGGGCACATTGCGGTACAGACGGGCGATATTGGACATCCCGCCCCCCAGCACGATGGCATCCGGATCGAGAATGTTGATGACATGAGCCAGGGCGCGGGCCAGCCGGTCCTCGTAGCGGTCCAGCGTGGCCTCACAGTCGCCGTCGCCGGCGGCGGCCCCCTGGACTATGTCCGCCGGCTCCAGGTCGACGCCGGTACGGCGCCGATGATCCCCGGCCATACCCGGTCCGGACAGGAAGGTCTCGATGCAGCCGGACCTTCCGCAGTAGCAGGCGGGCCCGGGGCGCTCGGCCTCCAGGGGCCAGGGCAGTGGATTGTGGCCCCACTCGCCGGCGATGGCATTGGCGCCGGTGAGCACCCGACCGTCCAGTACGATGCCGCCGCCGGTACCGGTGCCGAGAATCACGCCGAATACCACCGCCAGCCCCGCCGCGGCGCCGTCAGTGGCTTCGGACAGGGCGAAGCAGTTGGCATCGTTGGCTATCCGCAGCGGCCGGCCCAGGCAGCGCTCCAGGTCCGCCTGCAGCGGGCGGCCATTCAGGCACACGGAATTGGAATTCTTCAGCCGCCCGTCAACCCGGGACAGCGCGCCCGGCGTGCCGATGCCCACCGTGTCCGCCGGACCGAGCTGCGCCTCGGCGGCCTGCACCAGCCCGGTCAACGACCGCAGGGTCGCCGTGTAGTCGCCCTGCGGCGTGGGCACCCGACGGCGCAACACTTCACGCCCCTCGCCGTCGAGGGCGATGAGCTCTATCTTGGTACCCCCCAGATCGACTCCCAGATGAATCATGGCCACCCCTGTGCAGCCCACCGGGCCGGGCGTTATTATTCTGCCCACAGTGCAATGCCATCAACCCGAACCCCCATGACCTACAGCACCCTGGCTACCACCACGGCACTGGCCCAGCACCTGGACGACCCGCACTGGGCCGTGTTCGACTGCCGCTTCGAGCTGACGGACCCGGTCGCCGGCCGGCGCGCCTATGGCCGCGCCCATATCCCGGGGGCCCTGTACGCGGATCTGGACCGGGATCTGTCCGGGCCGGTCACCGCTGCCAGTGGCCGCCATCCGCTGCCCGATCCCCGCGAGTTGGCGCGGCGGCTCGGCAGCTGGGGGGTGGATGAAGGGACCCAGGTGGTGGTCTACGACGATGCCGGCGGCGCCATCGCGGCCCGCCTGTGGTGGCTGCTGCGCTGGCTCGGGCATGAACGCGTGGCATTATTGGACGGCGGCTTAGAGCGGTGGCGGCAGCAGGGCCGTCCCACCACCGAGCGGGTGAGCGCGCGCACGCCGCGGACATTCACCGCCCGTCCCGACGCCCAAGGCACGATCGGCACCGAAGCGTTGGCCGAGGCGCTGAGCGCCGACGAATGCCGTTTGGTGGATGCCCGGGGGGCGGAACGCTTCCGCGGCGAGCACGAACCCATCGATGCAGTCGCCGGCCATGTACCGGGGGCGCTCAACATCCCCTACGGCCGCAACCTGGACGCCCAGGGCTGTTTCCGTTCGGCCGCGCAGCTGCAGGCGCTGTACGGCGCCGTCCTGGGCACGACGCCATCCGACCACGTCGTCGCCATGTGCGGCTCGGGCGTCACCGCCTGCCACACGCTGCTGGCGCTGGAAATGGCCGGCTGGCAGGGCGCACGGCTGTATGCCGGCTCATGGAGCGAGTGGATACGCGATCCGAACCACCCGGTGGCCGGCACAGCGCCAGGGGCGGGCTGACCCCTCTTCAGCCCCCATCGGCGCCGAGCTCCACAACCACCCGGCCGATCAGCGTCCCCTCCAGCAGGGGGTCGAACACCTCCGCCAGCCCGTCCAGCGTGACGGTACGAGTGACGATGGCATCAAGGTGCCGTGGCCGCAGGTCGGTCGCCAGCCGCTGCCATACCTGCTCACGTAGCGAACGCGGGCAGTGCGGCGATTCGATCCCGAGCAGGCTGACACCGCGCAGAATGAAGGGCAAGACCGTCGTGTGCAGCTCCATCCCCCCAGCCAGTCCGATGCTGGCGATGCTGCCCCAGGGGCGCACCGTACGGGTGATCCAGGCCAGCAGTTCGCCGCCGACGCTGTCCACCGCGCCGCCCCACTCAGCGTGCTCCAGGGGGTGGCGGCCCATGTCCAGCCGGTGCCGGTCGAGGATCCGGTCCGCCCCCAGGCCGGCCAGGTAGTCCTCGACCGACGGTTTGCCGGTCAAGGCAACCACCTCATAGCCCCGGCCGCTCAACAGGTCGGTAGCGAAACTGCCCACGCCGCCGCTGGCGCCGGTCACCAGGATCGGCCCCTGCTCGGGGCGCTGGCCGTTGTTCTCCATCCGGTGCACGGCCAGCGCTGCCGTGAACCCGGCGGTACCGATGGCCGCCGCCTCGAACAGGCTGATGCCGTCCGGCAGCGCCACCGTGGCGTCGATGGGCACGCGGGCATATTCGGCGTAGCCGCCGTCCCGGGTTTCGCTCAACCCCCCGCCGGTCGCCACCACCGCCTGCCCTTCGCGCACCCTGGGGTCGACCGAGTGGACCACCGTGCCGGCCACATCGATGCCGCCCACCAGGGGAAACTGCCGCACGATGGGCATGCGCCCGGTGGCCGCCAGGGCGTCCTTGTAGTTCACGCCGGAATAGGCCGCCTTGATGACCACCTCGCCGGCGGACAGATCGTCCACAGTCAGCGCATCAATCGATGTGTGAATGTGGCTGTCGTCGCTGTGAATGCGAAATGCGCGGAATGTCTCCATGCCTTGTGTCCTCTGCTGCGCCCGTGCCCGGGGCGACGCTCAGCCCTTGCGGATGAGGAATGTGAACTCGCCGCCGACGGTGTCGCTGGAAACCAGCGTGTTGCCGGTCTGGCGGCAGAACGCCTCGAGATCCTTGACCGCCCCGGGATCGGTGGCCATGACTTTCAACACCTCGCCGGCAGCGAGGCCGGTGATCGCCTTCTTGGCCCGCAGGATCGGCAATGGGCAGTTCAACCCCCGGGCATCGAGTTCCTGGTGCAGGTCGGTCATCATTCTCTCCTGATCGTCGTTAGGGAAGGGCAAGGGCGGCTGTCTTGAATGCCGCCCGTGTTGCGCTACCGGGCATTACGAGTTAGATGTCTAACTAACTCGTTGGTGGAAAAAATTACACCGTTTGCAGCCAACCACGCAGGTTGCGCACTTCGCGATCCACGATGCCCGCATCCCCAAAGGCATGGGCCAGCAGGCTCATGCCCTGAACGCCGGACACGAAGTGCAGCGCCAGGTCCGCCGCCTGTTCGCCCTTGCCCAGCTGACGAAACTGCTCGGTCGCCCAGTCCAGGTGAAAGCGGAGAATCCCGTTTGCCTTGCCGGACAGGGTGGATTGGAGCCGGTCCAGCTCCTCGCACAGCCCGCCGACCGGACACCCGGCGCTGGCCAGAGTCTGTCGGATCTGTCCCACCAGGTCGACGTACGCCAACAGGCGGGCGCGGGGATCGGTCTGCTCCCGGTCCCAACGCTCGAACAGGCGCCGGAACTCATCGGCCCGTTCATCGATCACCGCGGCCGCCAGATCTTCCTTGGTGCGAAAATAGTAGTACACGTTACCCAGGGGCACACCGGCCTGCTCGGCAATGTCGGCCAAGGTGGTGTGGTTGAAACCCTGCTTGTGAATCAGTGCCTTGGCTGCGGAGACAAGGCGTTCACGTTTATCGCTGCGACGGGCCATAGGAATCAAGTTAGTTATCCAACTAAGTTGGAATATAGACCTATGCAAAGCGACTGTCAACGCTCCCGACCGGACCGCTGTCGACTCGGGGCACGGCGCCCTCGCGCCTGCCGTGGCAGCGCATCGGCGAGGACAATCTCAAGCCGTCGCGGACTGGGCCTGCAGCCAGGGCTCCAGATCGGCCGCCGGGGCCGGCCGGCAGATGTAGTAGCCCTGGGCCAGGCGGCAGCCAAGACTGCGCAGCAACTGCAGGGTGTGGGCATTCTCCACCCCCTCCGCGACCACCGCGAAACCGAAATTGCGGGCCAAGTCCACGGTGGTGCTGACAATCATGGCGTCGCTGTTGCTGCGGTCCATGCCCATGACGAAGGAACGGTCGATCTTGATTTCGTTCACCGGCAGATCCTTCAGCGCCCCCAGCGAAGTGTAGCCCACACCGAAATCGTCGATGGACACCTGCAGGCCCAGCGCACGCAGGGCCTCCACCTGGCGGGCCGCCCGCAGGGCGTCGGCCATCATGGCGCTTTCGGTAATCTCCAGAACCAGCCGATTGCGGGCATCGGGGTACTCGTCCAGCAACGCCCCGACCCGCTCCGCGAGGTCTGCAAGTCCCAGGTTGCGTGCCGACAGGTTCACCGACAGGGTCAGATCCAGGCCGCCGTCCAGCCAGCGCTGCAGCTGGCGCAGCCCCTGGCGCAGCACTGAGAAGGTGATGCGGTCGATGAGACCGGAGCGTTCGGCCAGCGGGATGAACCGGCCGGGATGGAGCAGCCCGGCACGGGGATGCTGCCAGCGCACCAGCGCCTCGACGCCGCGAACACGACCGCTGTCCAGCCACACCTGCGGCTGGTAGTGCAGAATCAGTTCGTCGCGGTCGATACCCGCGTGCAGATCACTGAGCAAGGTGAGCTGGTCGACCGATCCCAGCTCCATGGCCGGCTCATAGCCGCGTACCGAACCGTGGTGCTCTTTGGCGACATACATGGCCAGTTCCGCCCGGCGCAGCAAGGACTCCGGATCACGACCGTCCTGTGGGTAGACCGCGTAGCCCACGCTCGCCTCCAGATGCAGGACCAAGCCCCCTGTTTCCGGCTCCGCCTTCGCCGGGCTGTCCAGCCAGAAGGGGCACTGGAGGGTGTCGGTGATCCTTGCTACCGCAGCCGGAGCCTCGGTGGCGCCGATATCCGGCAGCACCACGGCGAAGGCGTTGCCGCTCAAACGGGCGGTGCGGTGCACCAGCGGCAGATCCGAGCGCAGGCGCTCGGCGACGTCCCGCAGCAGCACATCACCTGCGCCATAGCCCAGGCTGTCGTTGATGTCCTTGAAGTGGTCGATATCCAGCACGCAAAGCGCGAACGGGGCGTCCCGGTCCGGTTTGGTCATCGTTGCCAACGTGCGGCGCAACTCTTCTCGATTGGGCAGATCCGTGAGCCGGTCATGAGCCAGCTGGTGTTCCAGCACCGCCCGCTGGGCCCTCTGCTCGGTGATGTCCCGGGCCACTGCCATGACCATCAGGCCGGCTTCCACGTCGACCCGCGTGAGTCCTATCTCGACCCAGCGGCTACGTTCGCCGTCGGGGCGCAGAAAGCATTCGAAGCGCCGGGCGCTGCCGGCAAGGGCGCGGCCGAACTCGGCGGAAAACAAAGCGCCGGTGTCGCTGTCCCCGAAGAACTCAGTGATGGGAATGCGTTGGTTGTGGGCCGTCAGGGTACTCTCGCCCGCCCCCAGCCATTGGGTGGTCAGCCGGTTGCAAAGCAGAAACTTCATTTCGTCGCACAGGACGAATATGGCATCGTTTGCACTGTCCAAGTAAGCGCGCAGGAGGTTGAGATAGAATGTGGAATCGGCCGCACGACTCATAGGCACGTCCTCCAAGGGTAGCCGGTTGACGGGCCGGCCCTTCCCGGTCGGAGGCCGCCTGATTTTTTGCTATGGTTATGCACCCTACAGGGGCTATCGGTACTATACCCAATAAATTTAAGGTTTTGCATCCGGCCCCTCGGCCCGATCCCCAGGAGTCCGTCCGAGGCATCTGTGCGTGCCGCAGCACCGACAGGATTGCCCTGCTGGGCTCCTACAATAGCGGTAGCCGCAGGCCAATGCTGAAGCCCCACAACCCGACCCAGGACGCAACGGCACCATGAGCATCTCCTCTCCCCCCATACGCCGCCGCACGGCGGTCACCGTCGGATCCGTCAGCCTCGGTGGCGATGCCCCGGTGGTGGTGCAGTCCATGACCAACACCGACACCGCCGACGCGGTAGCCACCGCCGTCCAGGTCTCCCAACTCGCCAAGGCCGGCTCGGAGCTGGTTCGCATCACCGTGAACAGCGAAGAGGCGGCCCGCGCGGTACCCGAGGTCCGCGAGCGGCTCGCTGCCATGGGCGTCGCGGTGCCGCTGGTGGGCGACTTCCACTTCAACGGGCACAAGTTGCTGACCAAGTATCCCGACTGCGCCGCCGCCCTGGACAAGTACCGCATCAACCCGGGCAACGTGGGCCGTGGGCGCAAGCGCGACGAGCAGTTCGCCACCATGGTGGACATCGCCTGCAGGCACGGGAAGCCGGTCCGGATCGGCGTCAACTGGGGCAGCCTGGATCAGGACCTGCTGGCCCGACTGATGGACGACAACGCGCACCAGAGCCAACCGCGCGAATCCACCGAAGTCATGCACGAAGCGCTCATCCGCTCGGCCCTGGACAGCGCCCGGCGGGCCGAAGAACTGGGCCTCGGCCATGACCGCATCGTGCTGTCCTGCAAGATGAGCGGCGTGCAGGACCTGATTTCCGTCTATCGGGACCTGGCCCAGCGCTGCGACTACCCCCTGCACCTGGGGCTGACCGAGGCCGGCATGGGCTCAAAGGGCATCGTCGCGTCCACCGCCGCCCTGGCGGTGTTGCTGCAGGAGGGAATCGGCGACACCATTCGCATTTCCCTCACCCCCGAACCCGGCGGAGACCGCTGCCAGGAAGTCGTGGTGGCCCAGGAGATCCTGCAGTCCATGGGCCTGCGCTCGTTCACGCCCATGGTGGTCGCCTGTCCCGGCTGCGGACGCACCTCCAGCGATTATTTCCAGCAACTGGCCCAGGACATCCAGAGCTACCTGCGCCATCAGATGCCGGTCTGGCGCACCCAGTTCCCGGGGGTGGAAGACATGACCGTCGCCGTGATGGGCTGTGTCGTGAACGGCCCGGGAGAAAGCAAGCACGCCAACATCGGCATCAGTCTGCCGGGCACCGGCGAGCGGCCGGTAGCCCCGGTGTACGTGGACGGCGAGAAGACGGTCACCCTAAAAGGGGACCAGATAGCGGCGGATTTCCAGCAGATCGTGGACGATTACGTCCGGCGCACCTATACCCCGGTGGGTTGACTGGTGCGGGACGCGGCCGCGTCCGGCGAGCCCCCTACCCGGGGCACCCCGACGAACGCGGCGCACGGCCCGACGGTTGAAAAGGAACCGGCCGCCGCCCGGGCGGCGGCAACCGAGCCTCTACACAGGGCCACCGGCAACCACCGTGGCGCCGGACCAGCGGTACCCCATGCCAAAGGCTCCCTGCGCCTTGCCTGTGCGCGGCAACCGTTCAGGTCGCCGGCCGATGCTTGCCCACCGGGTGGACGGTACTGGCCTGCGGGCCCTGATCGCCCATTTCCTCGGCGAACCTCACCGCGGCACCCACCTCCAGGGCGCCGAAATCGCCATCCAGCACGCTGTTGCGATGGAAATAGACATCCCGGCCGTCGGGGGTGCGGATCTTTCCGTAGTCCATTTCCGGATACAGCTCCAGCACCCGGCCGTGAGGCGGGGCTTCGTGGTACTTGACGGCCCCTCGCCGGCGCCGCGCATAGTCCTGGAGCTGGCGCTGGGCCGCGTTGAACGCGTCCCGGATGGCGACATAGGCGTCTTCGTGGGAGCGTCGCTCATGGGCCTCCCGGCTGGCCACCACTTCGCCATCCGGAACAGTGAGCTCCACACGTACGTGGTAATGCTTTCCCTTGTGGTGATGTTGATGAGGGGCTTCGATGATCACCCTGCAGCTCATGATGCGTTCGTGCATACGATCGAGTTTTTCGGCCATCTGCCGCACACGCGCTTCAACGGCATCCGACGGGGGAATATCACGAAAGGTAATCTGTAACGGCAACTGCATGGAGAACCTCCCATATTGGATGTTGGGTGTTCTTCCGCACCCTGTGATGGGCGCTTCCCTGGCCTTCAGGCTGAGTATGGCACAGGCAAGGCCGGTGGCATTGACGTACGTCAAGCAGAGAAATTGCCGCCCGCAGACGACTCAGGAGCCGTCCGCCGGCGGGCGCGAGGCCTGCGGCGGCGCACCGACAGGGCCGACGGCGGGCAGGTCGGACGGTGCATGGGAGGGTGAATCCGCGGGCCCGGCGCTGGTCAGATCGGCCGTGAACGAGCCGACGGACAGCGCCATCTGCAGCCGCACCGGCAACCGGCGCTGGTCGTCGGTGACCCAGATGCGCAGCCGGGAACGGTCCGCATCGGCAGCCCCGTGCGGCTCCAGCGCCTGTGCCTGCGGACGCACCAGCAGCGTCTGCACCGGGCCAAGGGCCGTGTTCAGCCGCTCGCGCCGCACCACCTCCACCTTCAACCGGTAGGAGCGGGTCAGATCGTGTATCGGGACCGTAAAGCTGCGGCCCACCTGGGCATCACCCACCGTAGCCCGCAGGTAGTAGAGCGCCGAGAACATATCGCGCATACCCGCCAGCAGCTTGGCGGTTTCCGGCTTGCTGGCGGGCGCCCGCCGGTTCACGAACGTCACCGCGTCCCGGCGGCGGTCGTAGGTCACTGTCCGGTTGGCCCGGTAGTGACCCTCGTGCAGCCGCTGGTGAAACCTGCGGGTCAGAAACAACCGGTGCGCGGCAAGATCCTGTTCGCCTTCCACCTGCACCCGGTCGCGAACCCGGAACAGACGGGCCATGCCTCCCGCTGTCCACAACCGCGCGATGATGCGATACTCGTGCTGCTGCGGGCCCCTGCCGGGCGCGTAGTAGAACTCGGCGCCGCCGGCCGCAAATCCCCACAGGTAGACTTTGTAGGACAGGCGCTCGCCGTGAGCCACCCACCCGGGCAGCGCGGCGGCATCGGCCACCGACGTTGATATCGCCAGCAGCAGCGCCAGCGACAGCCAATTCTTGAACATCGCCATCATGAGTCCATCGAATATCCACGGCCCGGGCGGCGCCGGCAATGACGGCGCCGCCTCGCCGATCATGGTACCACCACGGGGGGCCGTTTCCGCCCCAGCCGCACAACGCCCGCGGCAACCGCCGGCTGCCATGCGCACTGCCCGATCGGACGTCTCGCCATGAGCGGCAGGCACCACGGCAAGCTGATCGTGCAGGCGATCATCACCGTCGGTCTGCTGGGTTGGCTCGCCGGGCGGCTGAACTGGCAGTCCCTGAGCCAGACCCTGATCACGGCCGACCCCGCCTGGTTTCTGCTCGCGAGCGGGCTGTACCTGCTCAGCCTGGCCGTGGCCGCGCTGCGCTGGCGGTCGATCATGCGCAGCCTGGAACACCCCATCGCGCTGCGCGAGTTGCTGGCCCTCAATCTGGTCGGGGCATTCTTCAACCAGGTGCTGCCCGGCTCTCTGTCAGGCGATACCGCGCGTGCCTTCTACAGCGGCCGCCAGGCGGGGAGTCTGACCCTGGCCACTGCCGCGGTACTGGGTGATCGCCTGTTGGGCATGGGCGCGCTGGTGGCCCTGGTGCTCACCGGCTACGTGGTGCTGGGACGGGAAGTTGCCATGATTTCCCATCTGGGCACCGTGCTGGCGGTCATTGCATTGGGCTATTTCGGTGGCCTGGCAGTGCTGCTCAATGTACCGGTGGACCGGGCGTTGTCCGGCCGGCTGCGAGCGGCGGGCGAAAAGGTGCTGCAGGCGCGCATCGCGCTACGGGCCGTGTTTCGCCGCGGACCGGACCTGCTGCGGGTAGCGGCCCTGTCGCTGGTGGTGCAGGTGTTGTTTATCGCCGTGTTCTGGTCGGTGAGCCGTTCCCTGGACCTGCACCTGGACCAGACCGCCATCTGGGTCGTCTGGCCGGTGGTCAGCCTGATCGCCGTGATCCCCATCTCCCTGGCCGGCTGGGGCGTGCGGGAAGGGCTGATGGCGTTTTATCTCAGTCAGCTCGGGGTGGACCTGCAACGGGCGGTGGTGCTGTCGGTGCTGGTGGGGCTGGCGGTACTGGTGGCCAGTCTGCCGGGCGGGCTGGTGTGGCTGTGGATGGGCAGCCGGCGGCGGGCCGCCATCAAGACGGGCGTGGCGGACTGAACCGCCCGACGGCGCCGCACGTCGCCGGCAAGGCTACGGACGGTGCCGGCTCTCCCCGGTGACCAGGCCACCGGCGATCAAGTGGGCGGTCCGCAGGGGCTCGGGCAGCGCGCTGTTCACCGCCAGACGACGCACCAGCGCCTGGGCGGCCGGCAGGGAGATGCCCACCCGCTGCACGTACACCCCGGCCGCCGCTTCCATGGGCCCGGCCTTTTCGATCAACGCCCATTTGCGGGCGCCGCCCGGCACCCGGGTGAGCAGCGCGCGCCGTATGGCCGGCAGGTCGGGCAGCCGGCGGGCCACCGCCATCACCGGCACCCCCAGTGCCGTGTGCAGGGCCTGCAGGTCGATCACGTTGAAGCCTGCCAAGGCGATGCCCTGCACCAGCACCGCCTGCAGGTGGCGGGCAAAGCGTGAGCCGCCGACCAGTTCGGCGAGCACCTGGGTACTGTTGATCCCGTCCCGACGCACCTTGGCGGTCAGCACCCCTTCCAGGCGAACGCCGGCGAACACCGTGCCGACGACCCAGACATCGCCCCGGTGGGTCCGCTCGAACGGGCCGTCGTCGAAGCCCATCACATGGGACAGCCGACCCATGGCGTGTCAGGGCATTTCCTGGCCGCGGGCGACCGCATGGTAGGGACTGTGGCGGTGCCGGTCGTGATAGTGCATGCGGTACTCCACGAACCGGTCCGGGCGCTCGAAATGCAGGAACGGGTTGCCCTCGATCTGCTCGGCAACGGTGGAGGTGGCGCGGTCGGCGTAGTTGTGCCCGGGGTGGATCACGGTGTCGGGGGGCAGGTCGCGGGCGAGGTCCTTCAGGGTCTCGTACATCTGCTCCGGATCGCCGCCGCGCAGGTCGCAGCGCCCGCAGCCGAACACGAACAGGGTATCGCCGGTGATCAGGTCGTCGCCGAGCCGATAGCAGGCCGAGCCGGGCGTATGGCCGGGCGTGTGCAGCAGCTGGATCTCGGTCTCGCCCACCGCAATCCCGTCGCCGCCGTGGTGCAGGGTGGGCAGATCCAGATGATGCCCCCAGAAACGCGCCTCGGCCTTCGCCAGATGCAGCTGGGCATCATGGCGCGCCAGCACCTCCTCGATGCCGTTGATGTGGTCGTGATGGCTGTGGGTCAGCAGGATGTCGGTGATGCGTACCCCCAGACGGTCGGCCAGAGCCAGCACCTCGGGCACCTCCCAGGCCGGATCCACCACCGCCGCCCGGTCGGTGGCGTGGTCGTGGATCAGGTAGATGAAGTTTTCCATGGGTCCCAGTTCCAGGGCATGGATGGAATACGGCTGTGCGCTCATCAGCTGCCTCCCGTAGGTCGCGACACGGCGACCATGGTATGCGCGGGCGGCGCGCCGGCGCCAGCCCCGATGCCGGGCTGTGCCGACGGCAATGCCCGCGTAGAATAGGACCGCATCCAGCAGGGACTCTTCCATGGCCAACATCATCGCAGCCCGCGGCCTGAGCAAGCGCTTCGGCGACCGGCCGGTGGTACGCAACATAGACTTTACGGTGCCCGCCGGACGCTGCTTCGGCTTTCTGGGTCCCAACGGTGCCGGCAAGACCACCACCCTGCGCATGATCCTCGGTCTGTCGCCGCCCAGCGGCGGTGCGCTGACCGTGTTCGGGCAACCCATGCCCGCCCAGGGGCGAAAGGTACGGGCCCGCATTGGCGTGGTACCCCAGACCGACAATCTGGATCCCGATTTTACGGTGGCGGAGAACCTGCTGGTGTACGGTTCCTACTTCGGCATGCCGCGCGCGCAGCTGGCCGCACGCGCCGACGAGCTGTTGGCTTTCGTGGGCCTGACCGACCGCGCCCGCGCCAAGACCGAGTCCCTGTCCGGCGGCATGAAGCGCCGGCTGATCATCGCCCGCGCGCTCATCAATGACCCCGAACTGGTGGTGCTGGACGAACCCACCAGCGGTCTGGACCCCCAGGTGCGCCACATGATCTGGCAGCGACTGCGGGCGTTGGTCCGCCGGGGCAAGACGTTGCTGCTGACCACGCACTACATGGAGGAGGCCGAACGGCTGTGCGACGAACTGGTGGTCATGGACGCCGGCCTGATCCTGGACCGGGGCAGTCCCGCCGAGCTGGTGGCGCGCCATGTGGAGCCGCAGGTGCTGGAGATCCGCTGCGAAGACCATGCAGTGGCGGCCGCCCTCTCAGGCCACGACGGCTGCCGGATGGATACGGTGGGCGACACCATCTACTGCTACACGCACAACGCGGACCCGGTCATCGACCATCTGCGTGCAAACCACGAACTGACCTATCTGCACCGCCCGGCCAACCTGGAGGACGTCTTTCTGAAGCTCACCGGCCACGATCTGCGCGAGTAGCCCATGCTGGACAATCGCATTCCCCGCCTGCGTCGCCAGGCGCTGACCGTGTGGCGCCGCGACATTCTGGTGTGGCGCAAACTGCTCGGACCCGCCCTGGTGATGAATTTCGGCGAACCGGTGCTCTACCTGCTGGGGCTGGGTTACGGCCTGGGTTTCTTCATCCACGACATGTCCGGCATGCCCTACCTGACTTTCCTGGCCTCCGGCATCGTCGCCTCCTCCGCCATGACCACGGCCACCTTCGAGGGCATGTACTCGGTATACACGCGCATGGTGCCCCAGAAGACCTATGACGCCATCCTCACCACACCGGTGGATCTGGACGACATTCTCGCCGGCGAAACCCTGTGGTGCGCCACCAAGAGCCTGATCAGCGGGCTGGCCATACTGGCGGTGGCGGCGGCGCTGGGGGCCATCGGCAGCTGGAGCGCGCTGCTTGCCCTGCCGGTGATCTTCCTCACCGGCCTGTGCTTCGCCGGACCGGCGATCGTCATGAGCGCCCTGTCCCCGGGCTACGATTTCTTCAACTACTACTTCGCATTGGCGGTCACGCCCATGTTCATGCTGTGCGGCGTGTTCTACCCCATCACCACCCTGCCGCCCGCCGTGCAGGGTTTCGTGCAGATTCTGCCCCTGACACACGCCGTGGAACTGGTGCGTCCACTGATAGCGGGCGGCACCGTGCACCAGCCGTTGCTGCATGTGGCGGTGTTGGCCGCCTACGCCCTGGGCGGCTACTACCTGGCGGTGATTCTGGCCCGGCGGCGGCTGCTGGTCTGACCAGCGCGCACTGCCCTGCCCAACGGGAGGCTTTACGTCACAAAGCTGCAACAACTCATTGCTATGGTGCGCTCAGGCAAGGAGGTCCCGCCATGATGGCCCGCGCACTGTCAGCAATCCTGTTCCGAAACCGCACCGCCACCGGTCTTTTTCAGCATGCCCAGCGCATCGTGCACATCACCGATGTGGGCGGCCTCAATGGACCGGCCGAGCAGTACATCGACAGCGTCACCAAATCCCTGCTGCCCATGACCGTCGAGTCGCACCTGATCTACGGGCGGCGCGACGGCGCGCTGCCGGACGGGCTGAGCTCGCACCGGTCGATCGCACCACTGGGCGATCCCGGCGCCTGGGACGATGATGCCGCCGCCGAACTCGCCGCCGCGCTGCGGGAAATCGACCCCCATGTGGTGTACGTCCACCGGGTGCACGACTGCGACATCATCAGACAGCTGGACGCCAACGACCGGCGCTACGTGCTGCTGTGGTATGTCCATGATCATTCCCTGACCTGCCTGACCGGGCTGCGGGCCTGGGAAGGGGTGCGCAAGCCGGTGTGCGACCAGGCGCTGTCCGAAGACTGCCTATGGCATGCGCGCACCGGCCGCTGCCGCGCACAGCAGGAGGACCCGGGTTACGACGCCGCCGACCTGACGCAGCGCCTCCAACTTCTGCAGGCCGCGCGCCGCGTGGACGCCCTGGTGGTGGTCAGCGAGTTCATGCGCGACAGCATTGCCCGTAATCTGCCCGACGTGGGTGGGCGCATCCATGTGCTGCCCCGGCAGCTGCCCTACTCCCTGGCCGGGCGTCAGGCCCCCGGCAACGGGGATCCGGTGACCGTCGTGTTCAGCGGTGAGATCCGTCACGAGCAGGGTCTGCACGTCGCCATCGAGGCACTGGCGCGTACCCAGAGCGATGAGAACATCGCGTTCAAGATCGCCGGTGCAGTACGCGATTCCGGCTACTGGTGGAAATGCCTGCAGGCGGCGCGTGAGGCTGAACTGCACAATCCGTTTCTGGAAATCCATCACCTGGGCCGCCTGGGACGCCAGGATCTGGGCAACCTGTACAGCGACGCCGATCTGGTGGTGGTGCCGTCCTTGTGGGCCGACCCCCTGTGCGACGTGGCTACCGAAGCGCTGCGCCACGGTGCGGCGGTGCTTGCCTCCGACGCCGGGGGCATGCGCTGCTGCATCGAGCACGGTGAGACGGGGCTGCTGGTGGCCCCCAACGACCACCAAGGCCTGTCGGACGCGTTCGAGCTGCTGGTGTCGAACCCTGACTATCGCCGCCGGCTGGGAGAAGCCGGCAGACAACTGGTTTCGCGCCGCTTCTCGGTGCGCCAGCACCTGCAGGCCCTTTCCGCACTGATCATGGACTGCCAGGCGCTGCGCCGAGCCTGGGCCTGAGGCCGGTCACCGCCGGTTGGCCTGTTCGCGTTCACGCTCACGGCCCACCAGCTTGACCATGTCGGCCAGCCCCCTGCCCGCAGATCGAGCAGATCGTCCACCGTGACCATGCCCACCAGCACGCCCCGCTCGTCCACCACCGGCATCCGCCGGACACCCCGTGCCCGCATGCGCTGCAGCGCCTCCCACAAGCCGTCCTGCGCCCCGGCTGTCAGCAACTGACGCTCATCACATCCCTCACGGTCACCGACTCGGGGGCCACCTCCGGCGCGAGCACCTCGACCACCAGGTCCCGATCGGTGACGATGCCCACGGGCACCGGTGCTCCGGCAGGGTCCTCCACCACCACCAGATCGCCCACATGGTGCTCGCGCATCAGGCGGGCGGCCACCGCGATCGCGGTGTCGGGCGCGGTGACCACAACCTCCCGGTTACACACTTCGCCTATGGACATGGCGCTCTGCTGTGGGTGCGCGGCCTGCACAAACGATATGCCCGCCGCTCCCCTTCTGGAAAACCTAGCACGCCGGAAACCCGCCGCGCGGACCCCGGTGCACCGGCATCGCTTTTCTTGCCCGCGCCTTTGGGGCAGAATCCCAGACAGATATGAGTACACCCCTGTTTTCGGGAAAAACCCAACTGCGGGCCCGGGCCGTGTTTCTGGGCGAACGCATCGACGTGCGGGCCCTGGAAAACATCCATCGACTGGGTACCGCCCCGCTCACGGTCCAGGCGGGCGAACAGGGCTGCGCCGTCGTGTTCCGCTACGGCGCGGTTGTCACCTTCGGACTGCAGCCCATGGAAGAGCTGACGTTCATCCGCTCCCTGCAGGCGTTGATCACGGAGTCGTTCGAGAACGCCGAAAACGAGGATGCCGAGATCGGCATCGACCCGGACAGTGCCGAGCGGGTGGACGGCAACGGCACCATCTGGCTGCATGACCCCAGTGTCGAGCGCCTGCAGGTGGTCGCCGACATCCTGGCCAAGAGCGTGGTTCTGGCCCATTACGAGGCACGCATCGCCGGAGTCTTCGATCGCATCGAACCGTTGGCGGCCGGGCTGCAGCGCCACGGGCGCGGCGGGCACCAGTCCAAGGAACTGCTGCGCCAGATCGGCGACGTGCTGCTGGTCCAGCACAAGATGGTGGGACGGGTGGAGGTCGTCGGCAAACCCGAATTGCTCTGGGAGCGCCCGGAACTCGAGCGTCTGTACCTGCGGCTGGAAGACGAATACGAGTTGCACGAGCGGCATCGCTCTTTGGATGCCAAACTGGACGTCATCGCGCGCACTGCCGAGACACTGCTGGAATTGCTGCAGACCAAGCGCAGCCTGCGAGTGGAATGGTATATCGTCATTCTGATCGTGATAGAGATTCTGCTCACCCTGTATGGCATGTTCGTTACCCATCAGCTGGGCGGCTAGTGGTCCATGCAGCCGACTGTTGTCGCCGGCTGTGCGAGGCCCGCGCCACGCACCGGATATGCCGGAGAATGGCCTTTGAGCGGTGGTGGCGCAGCGCTCGACCCTGCAACGGGCGCAGTCCCGTACCCGCCGCCGTGGTCCGGCGCCGCACCACGGCGTTCCAGCAGCTACGCGAGCCGCGTTGACGGCGTGAGCCATGGCCAACTTCCAGCCGTGGCGGACGCGACCTAGTCATGACCCATCAGGGCCCGACCGCCGCGCTATCCTATGCCGTGCGCCTGCCGGTAGTCGGCAAATATCTCGGTCAGCTGGCGCTCATGCTGGCCCTGTTGACGCTGCCCCCGCTGGCAGTGGCGGCCGGGTACGGGGAATACTCCCTCGCTCTGCGCTTCGTGCCGGTCATCGCGTTTCTGATTGCAGCAGGCACCCCGCTTGCCCGGCTGCCCGCCCCCGAGCGGCTGCAGACCAACGAAGCGCTGACCGTCACCGCCCTTGCGTTCGTACTCGCGCCGCTGCTCATGGCCTATCCCATGATGGACGCGGGCATGTCGTTCCTGGATGGCTGGTTCGAAGCCGTGTCGGGCATCACCACCACCGGCCTTACCACCCTTGCCGGCGTTGCCGACAAGCCCCGCGGGTTTCTGTTCCTGCGTGCCTGGATGCAGTGGTACGGCGGTCTGGGCATCGTCGTGCTGTCGGTGGCGCTGCTGATGGGTCATCAGCTAGCTACGCGTCGGTTGCTGCAGGCCACCGGCACCGAAAACACAGTGGCCAACACCCGCGCTCATGCGCGCCAGGTGCTGACCGTGTATCTGCTGCTCACCGCCGCCGGCGTGCTGGCCCTGCTGGCTGCCGGACTGGCGCCGTTCGCGGCCGTGGCACAAACCTTCGCCGCCGTCTCCACGGGCGGGTTTTCCACGTTCAACGACAGCATGGCGGCCCTGTCCGTTCCGGCGCGCGGCGTACTCATGGTGCTGGCACTGGCAGGGGCGGTATCCCTGCCGCTGTACTACCGCAGCTGGCGCAACTGGCGCGAACCGCTTCGCGACCTGGAGCTGCGCGCGCTGCTTCTGGGCTGTCTGATCACCGGCGGACTGGTAACGCTCATCCTGCATCAGCAGTCGGGCATGCCGACCGGCGAGGCCCTGATGCAGGGGCTGTTGCTGGGCGCATCGGCCCAGAGCACCACCGGTTTCGCCGCGCTGCCCGTAAGCCATCTGACAGCGGATGCCAAGGCGGTGCTGTTGCTTTCCATGGCGGTGGGCGGCAGCGTAGGCTCCACGGCGGGCGGCTTCAAACTGCTCCGCTTGCTGGTGTTCCTGCGGCTGATCCGGTACACGCTCACACGCGCCGCCATGCCCGCGCATGCGGTGGCGCCGCCGCGCCTGGGCGGGCAGACACTCGAACCGGACGACATCACCCGGGCATTGCTGCTGATCGTGTTGTTCGCCGCCGTGGTCGCACTGTCATGGCTGCCGTTCGTCGCGATGGGCTATGCTCCCATTGACGGCCTGTTCGAAGTCGTGTCAGCGACCGCCACCGTAGGACTTTCCGCCGGCATCGCAGGGCCGCACCTGCCTGCCGGACTGAAACTGGTCCTGATGGCGGACATGTTGTTCGGCCGGCTGGAGATCGTCGCTCTGCTGATCCTGTTGTTTCCCGGAACCTGGTACGGACGGAGGACCGAATCGTCATGAGGGCCGTATTCATTGGTGCCAACTCCCTGACCGTGATCACCGCCCGCGTGCTGCTCAAGCGCGGCGTCGAAGTGGTGATCATCGAAAGGGACAAGGAGCTGATCGACGGGCTGACGGAGGAACTCGACGCCGGCTTCGTACACGGCGACGGCAGCAAACCTGCCATCCTCAGGGAAACCGACCCCCAACACACTGATTTCCTGTTCTGCCTGACCGGCAGCGACCAGGCCAACATCATCGCCAGCCTGGTGGGCCGTTCGCTGGGCTTTGCGCGGGTGGTGACCAAGATCGAAGACCCGGCATTCGAACATATCTGCATCGAGCTGGGGCTGGAGGACACCATCATTCCGGCCCGTACCATCGGACGCTTTCTCGCCGACATGGTGGCGGGGCAGGACCCTCTGGAACTGTCGACCATGGTGAAGGACGAAGCCCGCGTCTTCTCGTTCGTCGCCCACGGCGACGATCTGGGTGCGGTCAGTGAACTCGGCCTTCCGGACACCAGCCGCGTGATCTGCCTGTACCGCAACAACAAGTTCACGCTGCCCGAGGAAGACGCCAAGCTGCAGGACGGCGACGAGGTGATCGTTCTCACCCACAGCGAGAATCTCCCGGCACTGCACGAACGCTGGTCGGCACGGGAATCGGCCCGCCAATCCCGCTGACCGCGTCATCTTGCTGTTACATCCATGTGCTGGAATGGGCGGACATGCCGCATCCGGGATACGCCCATGTTCAATGCAATAGCTTCCCGCAGCCGCTCCGACAAGGAGGCCGCCGCGACCCAAAGGCAGTGCCAAGACCATACCGAGCTGGAAGCGCTGCACGGCGATGCCGCCCTGCTGCATCGAGCCCGGGAGCTCAATGCCCTGCGCGATTCCCTCGCCACCGGCGACCGTCCTGGCCGGCCACCGCGCCGGTAACGAGGGCACAGGAAGCCCTTTACAACCGGCTCGCCGATCGCGACAGTACGCCCTGGACTTGAATCTCAGCCTGGGGAGGGCAGCCCGTGGGCCCACGCATCGTACGGCCGGACTCCGATGCGGAGTTCGAAACCGAAGAACGCTGCGCCATTCTGGAGAGCTGGAACGATCCCGATGACCCGCAGGCATCCATCGCCCGCGCCCGCGTGCGCCCGGGCGTCAAGACCCGCCGACACCTGTTGCTCGGCACACAGGAACGCTATCTGATCATCCGTGGACAGGGAGTGGTGCAGGTGGGCTCGCTGGCACCCACCGCGGTGGGTCCTGGCGATGTGGTCATAATCCCGCCCGATGTCCCCCAACAGATCACCAATGTAGGAGACGCTGACCTGATCTTCTACGCGGTGTGCACGCCGCGCTTCACGCCGGCCAACTATCGGGACGTAGACCCGGAAACACCCGGCGACGGGGCCATGTGAACAGCGGCGCTGTCGGGCGTTTGCCGCGGCGAACGCCGTCCGCCCCTTGCTTGCCGAGGCAGGGCTTTGCAACAGCCTCCGACAGGCGGGAGGCGCCGGCGCCGACCGATCCGTCGGCGTACGGCCGCAGATCAGTATGCCGGGCGCGAGCGCCTCGGTGCGCGCTCGGTGCGTTCGCGCGCTTCGTTGACGCGCAACGTGCGGCCGCCGAACTCCGTACCGTTCAGCCGTTCTATCGCGTTGGCCGCGTCGCTGGATTCCATCTCCACGAATCCAAAGCCCCGCGGCCGTCCGGTATCGCGGTCCATGACCAGCTTGACCAAATGCACCGTGCCGTACTGGCTGAACAGCGCCCGTATGTCCTCATCGGAGGCGCTGAACGGCAGGTTGCCAACATAGATGGATTTCATCGTTGCTGTCTCTAGTCTGATTCGAAACCCAGAGGCGTCTTGCACGCACATTCCCCGGGGAAACACTGTGGCCAGCAGGACAACGACCCGCGCTCCTGCGCGGCAACGAACCGCCGATGCCCCCAAGCCGTCCCTAAGCTCGCCTCCTCACTGTCTCCATAGACCGGACTCCAGCACAGACAATCGCTGTCAGGCCGTTCGTTGCGTTCTGGAAGGTGGGGGATACGAACCCGTTTTTGAGACTACGCCACAATCTTAGCCCATCGCAATGGTTTTTTCCGCCCGGAAAAAACGTCGCACAGAGGCGACAGCAACAGGCAAAATCGCGGCATGGCCACGCTGCGCAGGCTGCCTTTGCCGCCCGGCGAAACCCGGCGCACAATGTTTCAAGAACGGGCGCGGATATCGCTCGTGACACGGCGGCGACCAACCGGACCATAGCCCTCGCCCGCACCTGCCCTGGACCCCCATGCTGAGACGTCTGAAGCAATGGCAGCGCCGACGGATCGTACGCCGCCACGCGCTGGCATCGAATCTGTGGCGGCAGGTGACGGCGACGCTGCCGATCCTGGACGGCCTGTCGCAGGGAGAGCTGGACCGGCTGCGTTTTCAGGTCACGCTGTTTGTGCACGAAAAGCAGTTCTATGGCGCCCACGGCCTGACGCTTACCGACGCCATGCAGACCACGATCGCGGCACAGGCCTGCCTGCCCATTCTCAACCTCGACTTCGACTACTATCGCGGTTGGTATTCCATCATCTGCTATCGGGATGCGTTCATCGCACGCCATGCGGACATGGATACGGCAGGCGTGGTACACGCTTCGCAACGGGTGCTGACCGGAGAAGCCTGGGAACACGGGCCGGTCGTGCTGTCGTTGGCCGACGCCACGCCGGGCGCCGAGCCGTTTGGCGCAGGCACCAATGTGGTGATTCATGAAATGGCCCACAAGCTGGACATGCTCACCGGCCACGCCAACGGGCTGCCGCCCCTGCACCGGACCATGCGCACGGCACGGTGGGCGGCGGCCATGTCAGCGGCATACGAGGAACTGGTGCGCGATGTGCAGCGCGCCAACCCCCAACCCTTCGATCCCTACGGGGCCGAGAGCCCGGCGGAGTTCTTTGCCGTGATGAGCGAATGCTTCTTTGCCGCCCCGGCGCTGCTGGCGGGCGTACGCCCCCAGGTGTACGCCCAATTGGCGGCGTTCTACCGGCAGGATCCGGCACAGCGCCGACGCGCGGCAGGAAGCGCAGGCTGAAAACCGGACAGCGATCCGTTACGCTGCGGTACACGGCCTAACCCGATACCCCGATATGACAGCCGACAGCGGCGACGACTTCAGCGACGTTCTGCTCGCCGTGCTGCGTTCCCACCCACGGGGGACGAGCGAGCACGAACTGTTCAAGACCCTGGCGAACCGGGGGGATGGACGATTCGAGGACGCCGTTTTCCACACGCCGCTGGCCCTGTTTCGGGCCCACTTTCTGCTCTTTCATAATCTGTACCGGCTGCAGGAACGTCTGTGCCGCGCGCGCCGCGGACGACTGCAGATCACGCCCCTGTGCATCCGGCTATGGGATGGCGAAGCCACAGCCGGAACCGGCATGGACGACCCAGACCCGCTGCGTGAGTACTACCTGGACATGAACAATCTGGCGGACACCACCGACCGAGAGGTGCGCCGGATGCTGGGGGAGTTCTGGTCGGGGCTGGGAAGGAACGAACAGCGCCGGGAGGCCCTGGCCGTGCTGGGCCTGAGCGATCCGGTGGACGACCGGCAGATCAAGCGAGCTTACCGGCGGCTTGCCATGGCGCACCACCCGGATCGCGGCGGCGACACCGCCCGCCTGCAGACCCTCAATGCCGCCATGGCGCTGCTGTCACCAAACGGTAAGCGCTGACAGCCGATGCGCCGCCGGGCGGGAACGACGCCACGTCAGGCGGCCTTCGCCAGATAACGGCGCAGCTTGGTCACGGTGGCGGGACCGACCCCGGCGATGGCAAGCAGTGCGTCGTCATCAGCATCGCGCAATTGCTGCTCGCTGCGCAATCCGGCCAGATACACAGCCCTGGCCACCCGCACGTTGAGGCCCGCAGCCCGCAAGCGGGCAAGAAACGCCTGCGGATCTTCCCGGTCCTGCCGCACCGCTGCACCGTCAGCGGACTCCCGCGCCGGCTCTGCCGGATGGGGCTCCTGCACCGCCGGCGGCACCGCGCTGACGACCGCGGGTGAAGCCGCTGGCGGTTCGGCCCTATTGGCCCGCGCACGCCGGGCGTACAACCGGTGCAGGCTCACGGTCGAGGCCAGCACGCTGAACAGGGCCGCGACGAACAAGCCACCGAGCTGCGGCCGGGCGGCGAACGCCGCCGCCGCCGCCACCGGCACCAGCACCCCCGCCACCACGGCCAACATGATGCCGCCGGCCAGCCGGTCCTGGGCCACGGGAGAGTCCCACCATGCACGGCTGTCGGCCGGCAAGGCCTGCAGCCCGACCCGCACGAAGTGCTGCGCGGCCGCGAACGCCAGCGCAGCGGCGCCGAGCTCGGCAAGCGGTCCTCCAGCCGGCGCGGCACCGATCGGAGCGAGCGCCTCGCCGGTGAGCTGGTAGGCAAAAGTCCCGCCCGTCAGGTAGAGGGCAAGGGCAAGCACCAGAAACAGCAGCGGCCAGACCCAGGCGCCGTAGGCGCGCTGATAGCTGCGGGCGGTCCGGCCGAGATAGCGGAAGCACTGATCGAACCATGTCTCGCGCGAATAGGTGCCGCGGGTACCGATAATCATTACCTGTCACTCCTGATTCGGTGTGCTGTCATTTTGGCCCGCTCGGGTCCTGTCAGGATGTGATCACTGCCACAAAACCGCCGCGCGCAGCACACGCCGTCCGAGCACATGACCTCCCCATGACTATCGGCAGCCTGCTGCGCGGCATTGAACAGCGCGGCGCGATGCCGCCGTGCGGCTCCGAATGACAGGCAGGCCAGGGCCGGAGGGTGCCGCAGGCAGCGTCCGGTCCGCCAACCGACTCAGGCCCCGGGGCGGGTCGCTTCGGCCGCAGCCACCGCCTCCTCGTCGGCGGCGGCACGCGTCGGTTTGACTTTGTCGCCCTTGATGCCGAACCAGACCACCGTATCACCCGGTTTGGGATTGATCGGTTGTTCGTGGGAATTGAAGCGCACCTTGCGGCCCTCGCCCAGCGCGAGCACGGGCAGCGACTGTTCAGCAGGCCTGGCAGCCAGGAAATCCTGGTAGGTGAATTCGTCGGTGAGGGTGGCCTTCTGAAACGTCCACCCCCGGTACCAGTTCACCAGCAAGTCCTCGTAGCGCATGGTTTCGGATGGTGCGATCAACCCGCGCACCGCACGCGGCAGACGCCGCAACTCGGCTTCCTCCGGTGCGACCGGCACCTGAAATACCCGGTTACGGCCTAGCTGATTGGCGAAATGCCCGCAAACCAGGGAGTTGTAGGCGTCGTTGTCGGTGGCCGCCAGCAGATATCCCATTTCGTTCAGCTCCAGCGTTTCCTCTGAGCTTTCGGACAGCACCTCGCCGAAGTAGACGGGAATGGCAGCCAGACGGGCGCGCCGCAGCCGGTGCCAGGAACTGTCGGCGATCAGCACGGGGATCTTCAGGTCCTTGAGTGCCTGCGCCAGACCCACGGTCCAGGAAGAGGCGCCCACGATGAGCACCCCGTTGGGACCCACCGCGCTCAGCCCGAGGCGCCGCGCCAGCCAGCCGATGCTGAACCCGTGCAGCACCACCGTGGTCAGGATCAGGGTGAATATCAGCGGCAGCAGCAGATCCGCCCCGCCAAAGCCGCGCGCTTCCAACGCCGGCGCGAACACGCCGGCCATGGCGGCCGCCACGATTCCGCGGGGGGCAATCCAGGCCAGCAACGCGCGTTCCTGCCAGGGCACGTCGGTGCGTGCAGTGGCCACCAGCACACTCACCGGCCTGACCACCAGCAACATCGTCAGCAGCAGCGCGGCGCTGTGCCAGTCCAGGCGCAGCAGGATGGCCGGATCGAGCTCCGCGGTCAGGATGATGAACACCGACGACACCAGCACGATGGCGATGTATTCCTTGAAGCGGCGCATTTCGCCGATGCCGGGCAGGCGCATGTTGCCGAGCACGATACCCAACACCGTGGTTGACACCAGTCCGGCTTCGTCCTGCACCAGGTTGGCGAGGTAGTAGACCACCAGCGCAACCACCAGGGCGCCGGGGCCTTTGAGATACTCCGGCACGAAACCCCGGCGATAGATTTCCCCAAGGCCATAGCCGATGGCCACACCCAGGCCGCCCGCCGCCGCCAGCCCCACACCCAGGCGCCATACCATGTCGCCCACGCTGACCGGCCCGCTGAGGAGGAAGTACTGGACGGTGAGCACCGCCAGCAGCACACCAATGGGATCGTTGATGATGCCTTCCCACTTCAGGTAGGAAGCCGGGCGCCGGCGCAGCCGGGCCTGGCGCAGCAGGGGCAGAATCACGGTCGGACCGGTCACCACGGTGATAGCGCCGAACACCAGTGCCACCGGCCAGGACAGAGCGCCCAGATAATGGGCCGCCGCACTGCCCAATCCCCAGCTGCACACCACCCCCAGGGATACCAGACGCCAGACCCCGGTCGCCGCCTGCTTGAGCTCGTGCAGGTGAAGGCTCAGCCCGCCCTCGAACAGGATGATGGCCACGCCCACTTTGATGATCGGATGGAGCAGCTCGCCCAGATCGCTGTTGGGGCGTACCCAGCCCGCCAGCGGTCCGGCGATCAGGCCGGCGAGGGTCAGCAGCACGATGGCCGGCACGTGCAGACGCCAGGCCAACCACTGGGCAAAGATACCCAGCGCGCCGATCAGAACCAGTACGAAGGTCAGATGCTGTTCCACGGCGATCGCGATCTCGTGCCACCCTGCAACCATGATGGATCGTGGCGGACGGCCTGCCTGCCCCGCCGCTCCGACCCTGCTCCGCGTCCCTGCCCGCCGACCGCGATCAGCGCCAGGCGGCGAGCGCCTCACGGGCCGGCATGTTCGCAGGTCTCGCGATCAGCCCGCCAGTGGTGATGCGCACGTCATAGACGGCCTGGTCGGCCATCGGCATGTAGGTGGCGCTGCCATATACCGTGTCCACCCAGGGAATCCAGCCGCGATAGCGGTCCGCCAGCAGCCACAGATCCGGACCCCGCGCCGAAGCCAGTTCGTAGACCGAACGCGGCCCGTTGCGCTCCCCGGCCAGGGCCTGGTAGCGCCCACTGAGCCGTTCCAGCCGATAGACCGGATCCATGCCCAACAGCACCGCCAGACCCCGCCATTTCAGCACCCTGGCATCGAGCTCCCACTGATCGCCGTACAGTTCGAAGCGGCGCCCCGGCGCGTTGCTCTGGGCAAGCAACACCCGGTAGTGATGCGGCCCGATGCGGCTGAAGCGCAACACCGCCACGGGACGCTCCATGGTGAGCCGATGGTAGGTGTAGAGCTCGGCGCCGGCGGTACCCACCAACAGTGCCAGCGCCAGCAGCGCGGCACCGCCCAGGCTCAGACCGCCGCCCGTCAGCAGGCGGCGGCGCCACAACCGACCCACCCCCAGCAGCAACAGCACCAGACCGGCCAGACCCAGGGCAATCACCAGCAGCAGACCGGCCGACTCATTCATGGACCGATTGTGCGACGGCGAGGCCCACAGGTCCAGGCAGCGCGACTAGGCATTGTGAATCACGTCACGGTAGAACCCGAGCATGCGCTCGGCAAAGGCGTCTTCCGACCATTCCCGCGCATAAGCCCGGGCCTGCCCGCCAAGTTCGGTGCGCAGACTGGCGTCGCCCAGCACGGCAACCACCTTGGCGGCAAAATCCTCCACCTGTTCGTCGGCCACCAGGGCGCCGCGGCCAGCGTCCAGAATATCCTTGGTGCCGCGCACCGCCGTCGAGACCACCGGGACCCCCTGGGCCATGGCTTCGATCAGCACCAGGCCCTGGGTTTCGGTGTTGGAGGCGAACACGAAGGCATCGGCGGCACGGTAGCAGTCCGAAAGACTGGCGTCGCGGGTCAGGTAGCCCACGAACAGCACGTGCTCCGCAAGCCCCAGGCTGGCCGCTTCCCGCTGCAGCTGGCGCCGGGCCGGGCCTTCCCCGGCAATCACCAGCAGCACGCCGGGCACCGTTTCGCGCACCCGCACGAGCATCCGCAGCAGAAATCCGATGTTCTTCTCGAACGCGACCCTTCCCACGTGCACCAGCGTGGGACGCTCGGCGGCTATGCCGACGCGCTCGCGAAAGCGCGTCCCGTCACCGGGCCGATAGCGGTCGGCGCCAAGGCCGGTGGGAATGACCTGGATGGGGCTGCGCACGCCGTAGCCGCGCAGCACAGCCAGCATGGCCGAGGAAGGCACCACCACGGCGTCCACACCGTTGCACTGCCACTTGGAAAACTTGCGGGCCGCTTCGCGCATCCAGCTGCGCGGCAGGAACGGCACATAGTGGTACAGGTATTCCTGAAAGAAAGTGTGATAGGTTTCCACCCGAGGTATCCCCAGTCGGCGAGCGATCGCCGTACCGGCATAGTGCGCCACGAACGGCGTCTGTATGTGCAGCAGGTCGAAGTCGCGTTCCCGCAGCATGGCGGTCAAACGGCGGATAGGCCCCCGTTTCATCATGAAGTCCTCCGGATCCATCGGCACCTGGCGGGCCGGGATGCGCAGCACCTCTTCCCCGGCATCGACAGCCTGTCCGTAGTCCGGCGCGATCAGGGAGACAGTGTGCCCGCGGGCCTCGAAGGCCCGCCGAAACGTCTGGATGGAAGTTGAAACGCCGTTGACTCTGGGAAAGTACACATCGGAGATCATCAGTATCCGCAAGGCAGGCTCCGCGCAATGGCCGGACGTTGGAAAGCTTCAGACCAGCAGCACGAGACCGGCCAGCAGCGCGCCGATGGCACCGCCGGCCAGCACGTCTGTCGGGTAGTGCAGACCCAGCACCACCCGCGACAGCGCCACCGCCAGGGCGAACGGCACCAGCACCCATGCCAGCAAAGCGAAATGGGCGACCGCGACGGCGCAGAAGGCGACAGCGTGCAGGGTATGACCCGACGGGAAGCTGTACCAGTCCAGCGGAGCGGTGCCCTTGCGGATGGCCCCGTGGGTGACGAACGGACGCTGGCGGACCAGCCTGGCTTTGAGAAGCTTGTAGATCGTCACCCCCAGCCCTCCGGCAACGGCCATGTGAGCGCTTGCGACAACACCCGGGCGGCCGTACAGGACCGGCAATACCGCCATCACCGCGTACCAGAACAGGCCGTCCCCCAGCCTGCTGACCAGGGCGAATATCCGTTCGACGCGCGGCCGATGACAGGCGCGATTGCAGAGCATGCACAGGGCGAACTCGTACTCGTCCATGCGTTGAAACAGAGCGCGGGCCTCGCTCACAGGTCAGGCCTCAGAGTTGGGTTTTTCGTACGATGCGACGAGGCCGTTAAGTCCGTATGACGATGGGGTGAAAGATTTGTGACCGCCTGCCATCCCGCCCGCCGGCGACACATTGACCGCGACGCACCGCAAAGGCCGCGGCGCCGTCAGCGCAGTCCCACCCGCACGCTTGACAGACTCCGGCAGGCAGCTAGCCTCAGCCTACTGGCCCGTGGTCGGGCCACCCGTCAAGCAAGGGAAATGCCCATGAAGATGATTATCGACATGCCTCCGGTGACGGAATGCTCCGTCAATGCCTGCGCGTACAACGTGAACGCCCGCTGTCACGCCCGCGCCATTACCGTGGGTGACGGTGTCCACCCCGGATGCGATACGTTTCTCGGTGCCCTGAGGCACACTCACGAAACACAGCACGGTGCAGGAGTCGGTGCCTGCAAGGTCAGCGGGTGCCTGCACAACCAGGACTTCGAGTGTGTGGCGGAGGCCATCAGCGTCGGCCACGCCGGCAAACGTGTCAGCTGCCTGACCTACCAAGGGCGTTGAGAGGCGTGCAGACGGGACAACGGTATTCCGGAAGTGCGCGCGCCCAGTACACTCATCAGAACACAGCAGGACTCGCACCGGGTCCAGCCGCCGTTGCCGAACCTGGGAGACCAACCCATGCCCGCGACCGATCGGTGCGCACCGCCGCAAATGGCCGGCGAACCGGAAATTCCGCCGGCGAGTCCGCCGGAAGAACCCCAACCCGAAGTGCCGCCCGGCATTGAACCGCAAGGGCCGCCGGAGACGCCTGCCGAGCCGCCGCCCGAAGCGCCGCCCGGCCAGCCGCCCGAGATTCCGCCCCAGTCGCCCCCTGAATTCACCGGCGGCGGCGCGCCAAATCGTGTTAACTGGCCCTGATCAGCCGCAGCACATCATCGAGCAGCTGGCGGAACATCGGTGACGGTACGAAACCGGCAAATGATCGAATGCCGGGCCGCTCGATCATGATGGGGAACGCCCCCACCCGGCGGCACGGCGCAGCCCCGGCAATGGCCGCACCGAAGCCTTTCGCCCTGCCGTCACTTCACCGGCCGGGCCGTCAGTCCGCCGATACAAACGGGTAACGGGCGCGGTCCGTGCGTGACCACAACACCGGACCGGCACGCTGCCCCACGATCTCCAGGAGCACCGTGTAGCCGGAGTCCTCGAGCCGAACCGGCGTGTGGTCACCCCGCGCCTTGAGTGGATCCTGCACGAACTGGGCGAGACGGCGCTCCTTGATCTGGCTGGACAGCCTGCCCTTGAAACCGCGTCGATGGATGCGCACATGGAAACTGTGGCCCGCCAGCACAGCCAGCCGCTTCAACAGCAGCGCCGGCGCACTGGCTTCGAACTGCTCCCGTGACTGGAAGAGGAAGGCATCCTCCACCACGACGACATGGGCGATCGCGGCACCCACGACACGGTCGCGGGCCATTTGCCTCCGCAGATCCTCCAACAATCGGCGGCCTGCCGGCGCTTTCACCACCAGCACGTTGAAGAAGTCCGTGCCCGCAACTTCGCCCAGCGGTTCGAGCGCCGCCAGCACCTCCCGGAAGCGTCTGTCCCGCGCTGTGACCACAACGTTCCAGTCCTGCATGACGGGTTCCCCGCGTCGAATCGCCACGCCCTGGAACAGGCGCCACGGCAAAACCCGACTCGACGCACGAAATTGTAGCGCGGACACGCCCCAAAACGTCCCATGAGACCGTCGCCGCGACCCACCCCGGTGCAATCGGACGCCACTGGAATCACAGCCGCCGACCGATGCCGGAAACGTGCCATGGTTCACTGGACAAAGCGGGCAACTGCTCCCATATTTGTAGCCAGTTGCGCGTCATCCCGCACGCGCGACAGCAATGCGCAAACGCGTTTCAACGAGGGACCCAGCATGGCCAACACGACGGAAGGCAGCACCCGCAACGAAACCGGCAAGACCAAGAAGACCGCTCCCAAGAAACCTGCAGCAAAGGCCGCCCCCAAGGCAAAAACTCAGAAGAAGGCGCAAGGACCCGCCAAGACCGCCGCTGGGAAGAAGACTGCGGCACCGTCCAAACAAACCGCGACCGGCACTGCGGGCACCGGCAAACCGGCACCGAAGGATCAGGCCGCCCCTCCAATCACCTCCGAGGAACGCCATCGACTGATCGCGGAAGCTGCCTACCTGCGAGCCGAAAAACGCGGCTTTGCCGGGGGCGATCCCAGCCACGATTGGCTGGAAGCGGAAAGGGAAATCGACGCCGCGCTGACCGTCGGAAAACGCCGCCCCCGCAAGCCATGAAACCGTAAGGAGCGTCCGGGTCATCGGCGCGAGCGACACGATGACTCGGGCAGGCTCCCTGAGCGGCATCAAGGGACACGCTCTACACTAGGGGTCCATGCGGGAAATAGTGTGACTCTCAGCCAGTCCACAAGCCCCATCGGCAAGGCGCACGAGCGCAGGACTGGCCGTCGCCAATTCAAGCGAGTGCAACGCGGCCGAGGGGGCTTGTGGAGCGGCCCGAAGGGAGCCCCGCTAATGGGCCAATGCCGCGTTGCGCTGCTTGGAAAGGGCCCGCCATCCCCTGCGTACCGCGCCTTGCCTTGACCCATTAGCGGGGCTCTGAGTGACATACTATTTCCCGCATGGACCACTAGTACCATCCGACCCTGTCCGGGAGCCTGTCCCATGCACGCCGTTCAACTGGTGCTGGTGCTGATCGTCGCCAACGGTGCCCCGATCATGGTCCGCAAGCTGCTCGGTGCGACGCTGGCTGTGCCGTTGGATGGCGATCTGACGTTCGTCGATGGTCGGCCTCTGCTGGGCCCCTCCAAGACGGTACGGGGGGTGGCGGCGGCCCTGCTGATCTCTCCACCGGCGGCCATGCTGCTGGGTCTGCCCGCCCGGGAGGGCGTAACGGTGGCATTTTTCGCCATGCTGGGCGACGCCCTGGCAAGCTTCATCAAGCGGCGGCTGGACATCCCCGTCAGCGGTCGGTGCCTCGGCCTGGACCAGGTACCCGAAGCGCTGTTGCCGGCCTTGGCCCTACAGGCGCCCCTCACCCTTGGTGCCCTGGAAATCGCGGCGGTCGTGCTGGGCTTTACCGTCTCCGAACTGGTGCTTTCCCGCCTGCTGTTCCAACTGAATATCCGCGACCGCCCCTATTGAGGGTCCACCGGCGCCCTGCTCGCGTCAGCCGGCACGCAGACGGTGCAGTGCCACTTCCGGCGGACAGTTCAGGCGCACGTCCACCACCGAGACGCCGGACCCGGCGCTCGTATAGCCCAACAGATCGTGATAACGCCAGGGGCCTGCACACAAGGCACGCGGGCAGCGCGCATTGCACATCACGGGCCGGCCGCCGGGCAGGCAAATCTGCCCACCGTGGGTGTGGCCGCACAACATGGCATCGATCCCGGCATGGGCCGCATGGCGATAGACTTCCGGTGAATGCGCCAGCAGCACGGACACTGCATCGTGGGGCACATCCGCCAGCGCCTTCTCCAGGTTGTCGGCCCGATAGTAGTGGGGATCGTCGATGCCGACCAGATGAATCGCGCTGGCGTCCCTCGCCAGAACCACCGATTCGTTCATCAGCATCCGCACCCCCAGGCGCTCCATCCCGGGCACCATGCGAATGGTGTCGTGGTTGCCCAGCACGCCATAGACCGGGCCGCTCAGCGCCTCGCGCACCCGCGCCAGACCCTCGAGCGCGGCGGCGTGGGGACCGAAGGTCCGGGCGCGAAAATCGCCAGTCAGCACGCAAACATCGTAGTCCAGATCCTGCACCGTCCGAATCAGCGCATCCGGCATGTCGGCACTCATGTCCAAATGCAGGTCGGAAATATGCAGCAGGGTAAAGCCGTCGAAGGCCGGCGGCAGAGCGGGCAACCGCAATTCGTTGCGGCGCAATCCGATGTGGCGGGCGTTGCGCCGGCCGCGGCGGTACAGCAGCGCGACGCGCAACACGTTGCGGATCAGGGAGTGGGCGGAATACCAGTTCTCGATATGGAAGAAATTGCGCCCCTGACCGAAGACCTGCGCTTCGTGGTCGGATTCGATGCCCAGCCGCAGGCGCAGGTGCACCCTGCCGAGTCGCGCTTCCAGCGCCTCCGCCAGGGCGTGATCCATGGGTACCCCTTTCATTGGTTCTGGCTCTGCTCTCGCACCGTTGTGCCAACAGGGTTGACGGCACAGGACGCACGTTGATTCTAGCGCGCCCGGGCAGATCCTGGCAGCAGGCCTCCGGCCGCGCAACGAGCTGCCGGCGCCGACCGTCTCGCCCGCACGACGCCCCCTGGGGCGGGACGCTTGCCCGGGTGCCGCCCCGCTCGGCTTTGCGCGCGGATACTCCGCCAGCCCCATGCCAGAAGAAACGACGGGGTCCGTACCCATGGCACACGGCAGGGTATTTCGCTGGAGCGGCTGCTAGAGTTGGTAGTGTGTGGCGACAACCGTACGCAGAGGAAACAGGGACAGGCCGATGGCACCGCGAATAGTCACGCGGACACTCGCCGCTTTCGTGCTGGGCATCGGCGTAGCCGGGGCCGCGGATATGGCGCTGTCGTCGCCGCTGGCCACCGGTGCTGTCAGGATGCAATCCCACCTGCCGGCCGGTGCCGTTGACTCCGATGACGTCCCCACTATCGTGTTGAAGAACTCGGACCGGGCCAGCGACCCGCTGCCCTGCTACCGCATCGCGCCCAACACCTACATGTTCTACGGCAATATCGCCGAGGTGGACGCGCGCAACCGCGGCTTCAATGGCAATGCCGGTTTCGTGGTGACCGACCGTGGGGTGGTCGCCATCGACGCACTGGGAACCCCCAAGCTGGGCGAGCGGATGATCGCCACCATCCGCTCGCTCACCGACCGACCCGTCACCCATCTGATCCTCACCCACAACCACCCCGACCACAGCTATGGGGCCATCGCGTTCCGGCGCCTGGGCGGCGTCGCCGTCATTGCGCACCGAGGCGCCCTTGAGTACCTGAACTCCACCCAGATGGACCGCTCGGTGCGGTACCGGCGCTCGTTCATCGCCCCGGACATGGCCGGATTCGCCCCCGTGCGGCCCGACCGGCTGGTGGATGGTGCGCTGTACGACAAGACCAGCCTGAGAGTGGGGGACCACCGCTTCGACATCTACAACACCGGCAACCATCATTCCCATGGCGACCTGGTGATCCACCAGTTGCCGGAGAACATCCTGTGGATTTCGGATCTGGCCTTCAATCAGCGGGTCACCTACATGGGCGATGGCGATTCCGCCCTGGCCCTGCGGGGCGAGGAGTGGCTGCTTAAGAACTTCTCCGACGTGCTCCTGATGGTGCCCGGTCACGGCAGCGCCCAGACACGGCCTTTCCCCATGGTCAGCCGCACCCACGCCTATATTCAGCGCCTGCGCGAGACCATGGCCCGGGCGATCCGCCACGGTGTGGGTCTGCAGACGGCGGTGGAACAGGCGGACTTTCCGGACTGGCGGAAGGTTCCCCTCTACGACCTCAACCAGCGCGCCAACGCCAACTTCGTGTACCGCGAGATGGAGGTGGAATTGTTCTGAGCGCGCGCCGGCCGCGGGTCGGTTCGGGAACATCCAGGCACGCTACGCCTCCAGGGCCTCCCACCGGGCGTAGGCCTGCTCGAGTTCGCTGGCCACCGTCTGCAGGCGATCCAGAGTCGCGGCGACGGCCGCATTGTCCTGCTGGTAGAAGCCCGCTTCGCTGGTGCGCACCTGCAGTTCCTGCTGCTCGGCCTCCAGGGCCTCGATGCGGGCAGGCAGCCCGTCAAGCTCGCGCTGGTCCTTGTAACTGAGCTTGCGGGGCTTGCCAGCGGCGGGCGCGGCGGGCGGTTTTTCCACCGCCGGCGCGGGAACCTGAGCGGCAGGACGGACCGCCGGCCGGGGCCGCTGACGCAGCCAGTCCTGATAGCCGCCCACGTATTCACCGATCCGCCCGTTGCCCTCGAACACCAGGGTGCTGGTCACCACATTGTCGAGAAACTCCCGGTCGTGGCTCACCAGCAGCAGCGTGCCGTCGTAGCCCGTCAGCAGTTCCTCGAGCAGCTCCAGGGTCTCCACGTCCAGGTCGTTGGTGGGCTCGTCCATCACCAGCAGGTTGGCGGGCTGGGCGAACAGGCGCGCCAGCAGCAGCCGATTGCGCTCGCCGCCGGACAGGGATTTCACCGGCGAGCGAGCCCGTTCCGGGGCGAACAGAAAGTCCTGCAGGTAGGCCATCACATGCTTGCTGCGCCCGTTGACGGTCACCGTGTCCCGGCCTTGATTCAGGTTGTCGAGCACCGTGCGTTCCAGGTCGAGCACTGCGCGCTGCTGGTCGAAGTACGCCAGCTGCAGCCGGGTGCCCAGTCGGACCGAACCGCTGTCCGGGGCGAGTTCGCCCACCAGCAGCTTCAGCAGAGTGGTCTTGCCGACGCCGTTGGGCCCGACGATGCCGATGCGGTCGCCGCGCACGATGCGGGTGGAGAAATCCCGGACCAGAACCCGCTCCCCGTAGCTCACGGTGGCGTGTTCCACCTCGGCCACCAGCTTGCCGGACAGCTCGCCCCGCTCCAGATTGAGGCTGACGCTGCCTTCCCGCGTGCGCCGTTCAGCCCGTTCGCGGCGCAGCGCCTGCAGCGCCCGCACGCGGCCTTCGTTGCGGGTGCGCCGCGCCTTGATGCCCTGGCGGATCCACGCCTCCTCCTGAGCCAGTTTCTTGTCGAACTTGGCTGCCTGCTCGGCTTCGGACCCCAGCATCGCCTCCTTGCGCTGCAGGTAGCGGTCGTAGTCCCCGGGCCAGGAGGTCAGGCGACCCCGGTCCAGTTCCAGAATGCGGGTCGCCAGGCGTCGCAGGAACGCCCGGTCGTGGGTGATGAACAGCAGCGTGCCGTCGTAGCCGAGAATGAACTCCTCCAGCCAGGTGATGGCATCGATATCCAGGTGATTGGTGGGCTCGTCCAGCAGCAGCAGGTCGGGCTCGCGCACCAGCGCGCGTGCCAGCAGCACCCGCCGCCGCTGTCCGCCCGACAGGGACGCCATGGGCTGCTCGGCAGGCAGCTCCAGACGTGACAACACGGTTTCCACCCGTTGCTCCAGACGCCAGCCGTCACCTGCCTCCAGTTCATGCTGCAGGGCGGCAAGGCGCTGCACCAGCGCTTCGTCCGGCGCCTGGGCCAACTGCGCGGCGGTGTGGTGGTACTCGGCGACGGTCCGGCCCAGCGCCTCCAGACCCTCGGCAACCATGTCGAACACGCTTTGACCGTGGTCGGCAGGCACCTCCTGCTCGAGATGGCCGATCCGCAGGGTGGGCGCACGCCACACCGTGCCTGCCTCGGGAGTGATTTCCCCGCTCACCACTCTCATCAGGGTCGACTTGCCGGCGCCATTGCGGCCCACCAGACAGATGCGTTCGCCGGGTTCGATCTGCAGTTCCGCGCTGTCCAGCAGCGCATGATGGCCGTAGCTCAGGGAGACCTTGTCGAGGGTTACAATAGGCATGTCAAAGGAATGTGCGCTGCGGCGCCGGCGTGGTTACGGGCGCCGAAATCGTACTGCATGACACCGGCTTTTACGAGCGTCACAGGCAGTTCGCTGAACCACTGGCCGGCTGTGGTATCTTTGGGCGCGTATACCCGAGAGCATCCTTATGGACTCAGTCGACATCCACGACCTCAAGCGTCAGCTGCGCGACCTGCGCACCGAACATCGTGACCTGGACGAGGTGATCACACGACTGGCGGACGACCCCACCGTGGACCAGCTCCAGCTGCGCCGTCTGAAGAAGCGCAAGCTGCTCCTGAAGGACATGATCGCCCGCCTGGAGAGCCAGCTGATCCCGGATCTGGATGCCTGACAACCCGCTCAGCGCAGCTGGCGCACGTTGCCGGTCTCGACGATGGTGGTCGATCCGTCCGGGTAGTCCATCTGTACACTCTGCACCGCCGTGCCCAGCAGCACCACCCGACCCTGCCAACGGTCCCTGCCGTCGCTGCTGAACTCGAAATGGTAACGCCGCCGCAGCTGCAGGTAGCCGCGCTCGCCGCGCCCGACACCCAGCCCGCACAGCGCCACGGTTTCATCCAGCAGTTGCACGTCAAGGCGACGACAGGCGCCGCCACAGACATGCAGGGCACGCTCGCGGGCGCGCAGACTGTCCATCCAGAACCACACACCCAGGGCCCCCAGCACCATGGCAAGCAGAATCGTCATGGCTCAATCGGACCGGCCGTTCACTTGTTCATCTGCTCCTGCACGGCGTCTTTGCCCTGCTCGATCATCTGTTGGCCCTTCTCCTTGAGCTGCTCGCCCGACTTCTGCAGGCTCTCGCGCAGGGTTGGTTCGGCGAACGGATTGCTGAGCAGGGGCTTGCCCTTGCCCAGGTTGACTCCCAGCCACAGACCGACGGCCGTTCCAACGACCAGCCCCAGGACAAGGTACTTGAATGTTCGCATACTCACCTCGCTGTCATGGCCGCGACGGCGCCACGCGCCGGCTCAATGGGCCCAGTGGATTTCCCGCGCAGTGACCGGGCCGATGACCACCTGCGCCAGCGACGCGGGGATTTGCGCACGTGTCGGGGACAGCGGAATGCGGCCCCCCATGATTTCCGCCCGCACCTGAGGATAACGGGGGACCCGCTGCGGATCGGCATAGCCCTGCGGATAGCGCGGCTGATCGGTCACCGGATCGTACTTGTCGGTGGCGCCGACGGTGTGCATCAATTCATGGGTGATGATGACATTGTTCTCGCCCGTCATGGACGCGGACGCGAACAGATTCGCGATACCGATCAGGCCCTTCTCCAGCCCCACCGAATGGGCCAGGCGCGGGTGGGTGGCGGGATCGTAGTAGCTGGCGAACATGCGCACATCGTAGGGCGGGCCGCCCGCCGCGCGCACCACCCGGAACGCCCAGTAGCGCATGCGCAGGCTCCACCAGATAACGGCGAGCGGGTTGGCATTGGCGGGCGTCGACGGGGGGTGTTCATGCAGCTGCGGACCCAGACGCACTTCCACCGGCTGGCGCAGTGTCAGCCCGTAACGACGCCCCTGGCGCGCCAGAAAGGCCTGCACGGGTTCGAAGGTATCGCGCTGCAGGCCGGCAAGATAGGCTGCGCTGACCGCACTGCCATCGCCGTTGATGGGATACACGGTGACCCACAGGGGCCGATTCCAGTCGGTGGTGCGCTCGCGCGTCAACCAGGCGTCGCCCGCCACTGCCACCAGCAGCAGCACCAGTAGGGCCAGGCGCAGACGCCGGAACAGTCCGCCGTGGGCGCTGCTGGTGCGCCTTTTCCGTGCTCCTCCCACTGTTTCGCCGCCCGCAATCCGTCATGACTGTCCGGCCAGTTTAACCCAAGGGCTTGGACGGGCGCCTGCGGGCCTGTGTTAAAGTACGAAAATACCTGACGTAATGCTTTGTCCATAGGAGGCCCGCGATGCACCGGCTACCCCGGCCACGCCATGCCGCCCTGCTCCTCGCGGCCATGACTGTGTGCTATCCATTGCAGACACCGGCCGCCGCACCGCCCACCGTCCACATCCTGGCGCCCGCCTCCGGCGCAACCCTCCAGGCCCGGGATCAGAACGTATTGCGCTACGCCGTCGACGACGCACAGCAAGGCGAATATGTGCACGTGATCATCGATGGCGTGGAGGTGGGTATCATGCACCCCAGCAAAGGTACCTACACGATGGAAACCCTGGCGCCGGGCCATCACCGGATCTGCGTGGCTGTGGTCAGTCGCACCCATCGGCCGCTGGGGACACGCAAGTGCGTGTCGGTCGATGTCCGTTAGCGGCCGCCAGCACCCCGGCTAGTTTGCCGACGGGGCTTGTGGACCGGCTGAGAGACACACTATTTCCCGCATGGACCACTAGTACCCCCCCGGGGAGTCGGGCACACGCTCCGGCGCCTGCAGCGGGACCTCACCCTGGAACTCGAACGGCAGCTTTCCGCGGCGGCCGGCGAGAGCCACCTTGCCGCTCAGGCGGTAGTGCAGACGCTCCAGGCGCCCCTGCTCCAGCCGGCGCAGCTGAGCGAGCACACTGCCAAGACTGCTGAACACGTCCGCCTCCACCACCACCGAGCCGTAGGGTTTCACATCGATGCGCTCATCGGACACGCCGGTGGCGAACGGCTGGTGGTTGATGGCCAACGCATACTGCATGCCCGCGACGGACAGCGGAAAATCGTTGGGATTCTGCAGCCGCAGCCGCAACCGGTAGTGCTGCTCGAACAGCCCCATGTCCACCAGCTGCAAACCGACCAGCGTCACCCGCGGCGGATCGGGCCGCACGCCAAACTGCGCGCAGCCTGCGGCGCCCAGCAAAGCCAGCAGCAGGACGACCACCCGCCCTGAGTCCATCCATCGTTTCATGGCCGCAGTATCGCCACGACCAAGCCGCGCGGCAAGCGTATTGCGAGCGGGTCAGGGCTGGCGCAGGGTGGCCAGCGGCGGCTCCGCCAGCACCCGCCGTGTGCCCAGCAGACCGGCCAGCGCCACCCCGGCGGCGCCGCAGACCATGCCGACCACCCAGACTCGCACGTCGACCCGGTAGTCGATGTGAAACACTTCGGTGGCCAGCAGCCAGCCCGCCAGGGTCGCCCCCAGGCCGGCCAGCAGCCCGGCCAGGCAGCCGAGCAGCATGAATTCGGCGATCAATCCCTTCTGCAGCTGGCGACGGCTGACGCCCAGGGTCTTGAGCACGGCGCACTCGTAGCGCCGTTCGTCCTGGCTGGACTGGATGGCCGCGAACAGCACCACCAGCCCGGCGATCAGGGTGAACCCGAACACATACTGCACCCCCAGGGCCACCCGTTCGATAATGGTGCGCACCCGCTGCATGAGGGCGGCCACATCGATGTCGGTGACGTTGGGGAAGCGTTTGACCAGCGCCGCCAGCACGGCGTCGCGGTCCGCCGGCAGATGAAAGCTGGTCACCCAGGTGGCCGGATAGTCGTCCAGCACGCCGGGCGGAAGCACCGCGAAGAAATTGACCCGGAAGGTATCCCAGGCCACCGACCGCAGGCTGGCGACACTGACCTGCAGGTCGCGGCCCGCCACCCGGTAGGTCAACCGGTCGCCCAGATGCACGCCCAGGGTGTGGGCAATCCCCTCCTCCATGGACAGCCACGGCTTGCCGACCCCGGTACCGGTCCACCAGCGTCCGGCCACGATGCGGTTGCCGGTCTGCAGACTGCTCGCCCAGGACAGATTGAAGTCCCGCTCGATGAGCCGCTTCGCGCGGGGATTGCGGTAATCGTCAGGACCCACCGCCCGGCCGTTGATGGCCACCAACCGGCCGCGCACCATGGGATACAGCGCCGGGGACGCCAGGCCACGGGCGGCGAAGAACGCCTTCACCGCCGGCACCTGGGCGGACTGGATATTGATCAGAAAATGGTTGGGCGCATCGGGCGGCAGGCTCTGTCGCCAGCTGTGCAGCAGATCCACCCGCACCAGCGACAACAGCAGGAGCACCATGATGGCCAGCCCGAGGGCCAGGATCTGGGCGACGCTGGCCCGGGCACGGCGCACCACATTACCCAGTCCGAAGCGCCAGGCCACACCCACGCGCCTGCGTATGCCCGCGAGCACCCACACCAGCGCCGCCGCACCGCCACCCAGCAGTCCGAAGGTCAGAGCGGTCCCGCCCAGCAGATAGGCGGCCAGCCGGACATCGCCCACCTGCCACACCATGAGCATCGCCACCGCCACGGCGATCGCTCCGTAGAGCAGCCAGCTGCGCGGCGGCAACGGGCCCAGCTCCCGGCGCAGCACCCGCCCCGGCGGCACGTCGCGCAGCATCAGCAGAGTGGGCAGGGCGAAGCCCAGCAGAGTGACCAGACCGGTGGCCATGGCGAAGACCACCGGCCGCGGGCCCGGGGCCGGCAACTCGCCCAGCAGCAGCCGCCCCAGCAAGGCCTCCAGCCCCGCCTGGGCACCGTAGCCGACGGCACAACCGGCGGCACCGGCCAGCAGGCCCAGCCACAGCAGGGTCAAGGCGAACACGCCGGTAATGGTCCGCTGGGTCGCCCCCAGGCAGCGCATGACGGCACTGGAATCCAGATGTCGGCTCACATAGCGCCGGGTGGCGGTCGCCACCGCCACGCCGGCGAGCACCACGCTGACCAGGGCGGCCAGACCCAGAAACTGGTGCGCCCGCTCCAGCGCAAACCGCAACTCCGGACGCCCGTCCCGGACCCCGAGCAGGCGCTCGCCGGGGTGCAGCCTGGGCGCAAGCCAGCGCTTGAAGCTCGCCACGGCCGCCGGCGGCCCGGCGGCCAGCAGGCGATACCTCACCCGGCTGCCCGGCTGGACCAGCCCGGTGGCGGGCACATCGGCGCTGTTCATGAGTACCCGCGGGGCGATGTTGAACAGATCGCCGCCGCGGTCCGGCTCGTAGGCCACCACCCGGGCAACGGTAAACGATTTCGCGCCCAGGCCCAGGCGTTCGCCCACCGCCAGGTGCAGCAAGGCCAGCAGACGGGGCGCCACCCAGACCGTGCCGGGCGCGGGAACGGCCGACGTGGGCACCGCCGCCCCGTAGGCGGTCGCGCTGACCTTCAGGCGCCCCTGCAGGGGATAACCGGGACCCACGGCCTTGACCTCCACCAGCTGGGTGGTGTCCCCGGCCAGTACCACGCTGCGAAAACTCAAGGTCTGCGCGCTGCGCAACCCCAGACCTCGTGCCCGCTGCACCACCGCCGGCCCAACAGGTGCGCTGGATTCCAGCACCAGGTCGCCGCCCAGCAACTCGGACGCCTGGCGGTCCATGCCCTGGCGCACCCGGTCGGTGAAAAAACCCACCGATGACACGCTGGCCACCGCCACCACCAGCGCTGCGGCCAGCACCCGCAACTCGCCGGCACGCCAGTCCCGCACCAGCATGCGTAGCGAAAGACGCAGCAGGTTAGGGCCTGTTGACACTAGGAGACACCAGGGCCGGCAGCCGCCGGCTCGGGCGCGAGCAGACGCCCTTGTTCGAGCTCCAGATGGCTGTCGCAGCGCGCCGCCAGCGCCGCATCATGGGTGACCAGCACCAGCGTGGTGCCCTGCTCGCGATTCAGGGCCAGCAGCAGGTCTATCACCCGCTCGCCCGTACGGCTGTCCAGATTGCCGGTGGGTTCGTCGGCGAACAACAGCCGCGGCCGCGGCGCAAACGCCCGCGCGATCGCGCAGCGCTGCTGCTCGCCGCCGGACAGCTGGCCGGGGTAGTGTCCGGCGCGCCCGGAGAGGTCCACCCGCTCCAGCACTTCCATCGCCAGTTGGCGCGCATGGGCCTCCCCCGCCAGCTCCAGGGGCAGCATGACGTTCTCCAGAGCCGTGAGCCCGCGCAGCAGCTGGAAGGACTGGAACACGAATCCGACCCGCCCGGCGCGCTGCTTGGCGCGACCGTCTTCATCCAGGCTACTGAGGTCCGTTCCGTCCAGGATCACCCTGCCGCCACTCGGCTCGTCCAGGCCGGCCAGCAGGCCGAGCAGCGTGGACTTGCCCGAACCGGACGCGCCGAGTATGCCCAGCACCGCGCCCGAGGGGACCTCGAAGCTGATATCATCGAGGATGACGAGGGACCCTTCGGCCGTCGCCACCCGCTTGCTCAGGTGTTCGGCCTGCACGATGGCACTGTGGCTACCCGAGATGTTCATACGACTCCTGATGCTCACCGCACTATTATGGGCGCCCGCCGCGTGGGCCGCCAAACCGGCCATACTGGTGCTGGGCGACAGCCTGAGCGCGGGCTACGGGGTCGCCACCGGCAAGGGCTGGGTAGCGCTGCTCGACGAGCGCCTGCAGCGGGATCACTACGACTACCGGGTGGTCAATGCCAGCATCAGCGGCGACACCACCCGCAGCGGCATCGCCCGCCTGCCTGCGGCGCTCGCGGACTATCGACCGCACATCGTGATCATCGCCCTGGGCGGCAACGACGGACTGCAGGGGCTCACGCTCCCGCAGATGCGGGCAAACCTGGCGCGCGCCATCGAAGACGCCCGGCACGCCGGCGCCAAGGTGGTGCTGGCGGGCGTGCGGCTGCCGCCGAACTACGGGCCTGCCTACAATCAGCGCTTCCGCGCAGTCTTCCAGCAACTGGCCCAGCACTACCGGCCGGCCTATGTGCCCCAATTGCTTGCCGGAGTGGATGACAAGCCGGCCCTCATGCAGGCCGACGGGATCCACCCCAACGAAGCCGGCCAGCCTCTCATACTGGACAACCTGTGGCCCCATCTGACGCCCCTGCTGCAGGGCACCGGCGCGACGGTTCGGCATCCCCGCTAGATTTCCCGCATGGACCACTAGGGCAAAAAAAACCCCGCCTTGCAGCGGGGTTTGCGCTCAGATCGCGATTCGCCGACTTCAGGCGGGCTGCACTTGAACGGCCTGCAGTCCTTTGGGTCCGCGTTCGACCTCGAAGCTGACCTTCTGTCCCTCGGCCAGGGTTTTGAAACCCGAGCCCGCGATCCCGCTGTGATGTACGAACACGTCGTCACCGCCATCGTCAGGCGTGATGAAGCCGTATCCCTTAGTCTCGTTGAACCACTTAACAGTACCGATTGCCATTACAAGAAACCTCGAACAGGGTTACCAACTGTGTTTATGCACCGATCATGACAACACAAGTTTGCGGCGGCGCACCGGCGGCAGTGACTGCGGTCAACCACCGCAATGGCAGTCTAGCGGCTTCCCCTGACGGGCGCCACCGCAATTCCAGCCGCTGTGCGCGCAGCGTCCCAAGGCACCGAAACAGGGCATCGCCGCAGCAGCGGAGCGCGGGCAACCGCCGCAAGAACCGCCCCTATACTATAGTTGATGCAGGACCGGCAGAATCATCGGGGCACAGGAGACAGCGCATATGCCAGCCAACAGCCCGTTACAGACAAGGATCAAGGGCAAGCAGTCCATCGACGCCGCAGCGCAGGAATTGGCTTGGGCCGAGAATGTGCCCCTGGGCCGCATCGACTGGCAGCCGGACCCCGAACTGGAACTCCAGGGCGTACCCGCAGACAAGTACCTGCTGACCCTGATGACCGACGCCGGCGAAGCGCAAGGCCAGCTGTCGGCCGCCTTGGTGGAGCGCGCTCCCGATGGCCGTGACGGGGAACTGAAACAGATACTGGACCGGCTCGTGGCAGACCTTCGCCGCCAGCGCCATTGACCCATGGCGCGGCCGGTCAGTCCTCCTGGGCAAAACCGGTGATGATGTAGCCGCCCGATTTGGCGTCCTTCTCCAGGGTCAGCAACTGGCCCTGCTCGGCCTGCTCCAGCAGCTGCCCGAAGCTGCGAAAACCGTAGTACGACTCATTGAAGCCGGGCTTGCGGCGCTTGAGTGCCTGCTTGACCATGGAGCCCCAGATCTTTTCCTCCTCGCCGCGCTCGGCCGCCAGCGCCTCCAGGGTCTCCAGCACCAGGTCCAGCGCTTCCTGCTGCTTGCTGTCCTCGCCTTTGGCGGGCTTGCGCTCGGCCGCCTTCTTGGCCGAAGCGGGCTTGCGCCGGGCCCGGCGCTTGGTCTCATCGGCACGCACCAGGTCGTCGTAGAAGATGAATTCGTCGCAGTTGGCGATCAGCAGGTCCGACGTGGAGTTCTTGACGCCGATGCCGATGACCACCTTGTTGTTCTCGCGCAGTTTGCTGACCAGCGGCGAGAAGTCGGAATCGCCGCTGATGATCACGAAGGTGTCCACATGGGACTTCGTGTAACACAGGTCCAGGGCGTCCACCACCATGCGGATATCCGCCGAGTTCTTGCCCGACTGGCGCACGTGGGGGATCTCGATCATTTCGAATGAGGCTTCGTGCATGGCCGCCCTGAAGTCCTTGTAGCGCTCCCAGTCGCAATAGGCCTTCTTGACAACGATGTTGCCCTTCAGCAGCAGCCGCTCGAGGACTTTCCCGATATCGAACTGAGCGTACTTGGCATCGCGAACGCCCAGGGCAATGTTTTCGAAATCGCAGAACAGCGCCATGTTCCGGATATGTGGCTGAGCGCTCATTGCATCCTCCGTGGGATCGCTGCAGGCTGGCAGCTGTCATGCCCGCGTCATTTATCCTATCCTTAGCGTCCTGCGCATACAATTGCGGCCGCGCCGGCCCCCACAGCGACCAGAACGACACAGGAGAAGACGATGGCTTCACAGGCGGAAGAGTTGACCGTCAATTACGAAGAAGATGGCGTACAGCTCGTCAAGGAACTCGACAAGGTCATCCTGTCGAAAGGCGCTTGGGCCACCGTACTGTTCCGGTTTCAGGAACTGGACCGCCAGAAGAGCGAATTCGGACCCGACAAGTTCACCATCCGGCGCTATCAGAAGCGCCACGGCGAATATCAGCAGAAGTCCAAGTTCAACATATCGAGCCGCGACCAGGCCGCCAAGATCGTGCAGGCATTGAACGGTTGGCTGTCCGAATAGCGAAGCCGGATCGGCGCTGTCGGCTTCCGCAGCCGCCGCTGCACTTCACTGAAGCTCCTTGACCAGCGCGAGCACGGCATCGGCATGGTCCTTGGCGTTGACCCCGTAGAGGGCATGCCGTATCAGGCCCTGCTTGTCGATGATGAAGGTGGAGCGCACGATGCCCATCTTCGTCACACCGTTCTTTTCCTTTTCCTGCCAGACACCGTAGGTCTCGCAGGCCTCGCCATCCATATCGGCAAGCAGTTGCACGGCCAGACCGTGTTTGTCGCGAAAGGCGGCGTGGCTGGTGCAGTTGTCCCTGCTGACCCCCAGCACCGCGGTATCGAGCGCTTCGAACTGTTCTATCCGGTCCGTGAAGTCGATGGCCTCCACCGTACAGCCCGGCGTATCGTCCTTGGGATAGAAATACAGCACAACGTGCTGGCGTCCGAGGAAGTCCTCGAGGGCGACCAATTTCAGATCCGCGTCGGGCAGGGCGAAATCGGGCGCGCTATCACCGGGTTTCAACATAACCACTCCTCAGTTGCGGTAGTCGGCTTGCAGCATCCAGGGTTGCCGATTAGATACGAAAACCGGTGCAAAAGACAATTCCCCCGGGGCGCGGACGGCATCCCCGTCCGGGCGGGAACAGGGCGGGTTGGAGTATAATCGCATCTTGGTTTTCTGCTCCCGGCAATCGACAGTAACCGGCCGCCCGCACGGGCGCTGCGCTCTCGCAACCACAAGGCCCTGCAGTCATGACGTTAACCCCCCTTCGTGAAAGCGCGCCCAGCGCGTCGTTGACCGAACTCCCGCCGCTGGGCCTGGATGTCGCCAGCCTCGCCGCGGACTTCCGGCGCTATTTCAGCCACACTCTCGGGCGCGACAAACACTGCCGTTCCACCCACTACCCCTACGAGGCCCTCGCGCTCACCCTGCGCGACCGGCTGATGGAACGCTGGAAGACGACCCGCTACGCCTACGAGGAGCGGGACTGCAAGCGAGCGTACTACCTCTCGCTGGAATTCCTGATGGGCCGCGCCCTGTCCAACGCCATGCTCAATCTGGGAACCACCGACGCGGTCACCGAAGCGCTCGGCGGCTTGGGCCTGGTGCTGGAAGAGCTCGCGGAAAGCGAGCACGATGCCGGGCTCGGCAATGGCGGCCTGGGCCGACTGGCCGCGTGCTTTCTGGACAGTTGCGCGACCTTGCAACTGCCGGTCATGGGCTACGGCATTCGCTACGAATACGGCATGTTCCGTCAGCATATCGAGAACGGCGAACAGGTCGAAGAGCCCGACCACTGGCTGCGCGACGGCAATCCCTGGGAACTGGAGCGCCCGGAATACACCCGCCGGGTGCGCTTCGGCGGACACACCCGCTTCCACCACGACGGCGACGGCGGCCTGCGGGCAAGCTGGATCGACACCCACGATGTGCTGGCGGTTCCCTACGACGTGCCGGTGCCCGGCTACCGCAACGGGACGGTCAATACCCTGCGCCTGTGGAAGGCAGCGGCCACCGACGAATTCGATTTGGGCGAGTTCAACGCAGGCAGCTACCCCGAGTCGGTCGCTGCGAAAAACGCCGCCGAACATATCACCATGGTGTTGTACCCCAACGACGCCAGCGAGAACGGCAAGGAGCTGCGCCTGCGTCAGCAGTATTTTCTCGCCTCGGCCAGCCTGCAGGACGTGATCGCCCGCTGGACCCGGCTGCACGAGGACGATTTCAGCACCTTCGCCGACAAGAACTGCTTCCAGCTCAACGATACCCACCCGACCTGCGCAGTGCCCGAGCTCATGCGGCTGCTGATGGATGAACACGGCCTGGGATGGGATGCGGCCTGGCATATCGTGCGTCATACCATGGCCTATACCAACCACACCCTGCTTCCCGAAGCACTGGAGAAATGGCCGGCGCGCTTGTTCGCCCAGATGCTGCCGCGGCTGCTCGACATCATCTATGAAATCAATGCCCGCTTTCTGGCCGAAGTGGCCGAACGCTGGCCGGGCGACAATGATCGCCTGCAGCGCATGTCGCTGATCGAAGAAGGCGATGAGCCGCAGATACGCATGGCCTATCTGGCCATCGTCGGCAGCTTTTCCGTCAACGGGGTCGCCGAACTGCACTCCCAGCTGCTGGAACAGGGACTGTTCCGGGATTTCTATGACCTGTGGCCGGACAAGTTCAACAACAAGACCAACGGCGTCACCCAGCGCCGCTGGCTGGCGGGCTGCAACCCAGGCCTGGGCGAGTTGATCGCCGAAACCATCGGCGATCGCTGGGTCACGGACCTGGAGGAACTGCACCGGCTCGCGCCCCATGCCGACGACCCGGAATTCCGCAGACGCTGGGCACAGGTGAAGCTCGACAACAAGGTGCGGCTGGCGGCGCTGGTGCAGGGAGAATGCAACGTGGACTTCGACCCGGACGCCCTGTTCGACGTGCACGTGAAGCGCATCCACGAATACAAACGCCAGCTGCTGAACGTGCTGCATGTGATCCACCTGTACAACCGCATCAAGCGCGGCGATCTGAGCGGCTGGACGCGGCGTTGCGTACTGATCGGGGGCAAGGCCGCTCCCGGCTACGCCATCGCGAAGTGCATCATCAAACTGATCAACGACGTGGCCCGCGTGGTCAACGCGGACCCGGAGGTGGGCAATCTGCTGAAGGTCGCTTTCCTGCCCAACTACCGGGTCACCGCCATGGAGGCGATCTGCCCGGGCACCGACCTGTCCGAGCAGATATCCACCGCCGGCAAGGAGGCCTCAGGCACCGGCAACATGAAATTCATGATGAACGGCGCCGTGACCATCGGCACGCTGGACGGGGCCAACATCGAAATTCGCGAAGCGGTAGGAGCGGATAATTTCTTCCTGTTCGGGCTCACCGCGCAGCAGGTCGCCGCCCGGCGCAGCAGCTACGACCCGGCGGCCGTCATTGCGGCCGACCCGGATCTGCAGGCGGTGATGCAGCGTCTGGCCAGCGGTTGCTTCAATGAGGACCGGCCCGGCGCCTTCGAACCGATCATCGCGGCCATCACCAGCCCCCACGACCCCTGGCTGGTGGCCGCCGATTTCCGCAGCTTCGTGACGGCCCAGGAGCAGGCCGCACTGGCCTATCGCGACTCCGAGCGCTGGGTCCGCATGAGCATCCAGAACACCGCCAGCAGCGGGCGCTTTTCCACCGACCGCACCATGCGCGAGTACAATGCCGACATATGGCACCTGGAGGCGGTGCCGCCGCAGGCTCTGGGCTGACCCGCAGCGCCGCCCGCACTTCCCGAAAGCGGACCCGAAGGACTAGGCTTTACCCATGGTGCCGTGATCGTGGCGCCATGGGACAGCATGCCGGGGAGGTGCCATGAATCTCGAAAAAGTCGTTTTCGCGTTCTTTATTGTGCTGGCGCTGACGCTCAACTTCGGATTTTTCCTGGGCGGCTTCGACAACGTCCACCACCATAACGCCTACGAGCTGTTCGCCGCCCTGACGGTGAGCCTCATTGCAACGGTGCTCAAGCTCGGCGACCGCACCCATATCGGCGCCGTGCTGCTGGCCACCAGCCTGGTCGCCGACCTGGAGCTGGCCCTGGCCGCCGTGGTGTGGGCGGCCACAGTCTACGGCGCCGGCGCCGGCCTGACCCCGCGGCTGATGGGCGACATCGTGGGCCTGTCGGGCGGCGCGCTGCTGGCCAACCTCGCCTCGGTGATTATCCTGGTCACGGAAACCGTCATGGTCCGGCGCTGAGGGACGCGCCCATGCCCAATGCCACCTACCTGCTGCTGCGCCGCATGCGGGCACCGCTGATCGTGCTGATCTGCGTGTATGCCGTTTCCGTGTTGGGGTTTGTGCTGATCCCCGGACAGGACAATCAGGGCCGGCCCTGGCACATGGATTTCTTCCACGCCTTCTATTTCGTGAGCTTCATGGGCTCCACCATCGGCCTCGGCGAAATCCCCTACCCGTTCACCGACGCCCAGCGCCTGTGGGCCACCGCCACGATCTACACCTCCGTAGTGGCATGGCTGTACGCCATCGGCGCCCTGCTGACCAACATCCAGGACAGCGGCTTCAGGGCGGTGGTCAGCCGCGCATCGTTCGTGCGCGCCGTGCGCCGGCTCCGCGACCCCTTCTATCTGGTGTGCGGCTACGGTGACACCGGCAGCCTGCTGGTGCGCGAGCTCGCCGGCCGCAACGTCGCGGCCGTTGTCATCGACATCGATCCCCAGCGGATTCCGGTCCTGGAGACCGCCGGCCTGCCGCTGCTCGTCCCCGGTCTGTGCGCCGACGCCGCCGACGCCGCGGCGCTGCTGGATGCGGGGCTGCGCCATCGTTACTGCCACGGCGTGGTGGCCGTCACCAACGACGAACACGCCAATCTCACCGTAGCCATCACCGCCAAGCTCCTCAACCCCCAGCTGCCGGTGACCTGCCGCGCCGAACGTCAGGACACCGAGGCCAACATGGCGTCCTTCGGCACCGACCACATCGTCAACCCGTTCGACACCTTCGCGGACCGGTTCGCCCTGATGTTCCACTCGCCCAGCATGCATCTGATCTACGACTGGCTGACCAGCGAACAGCACGCGCCGCTCAAGGAGTTCGTCAAGCCGCCGCGCGGGCACTGGATTCTTTGCGGGTTTGGACGGTTCGGGAAGGCCGTGCAGCGGCGCTTGAACTTCGAGGGAGTCCGGACCACCGTCGTGGAAGCGGATCCGGTCGGCACCGATCCACCCGCGGACGCAGTGATCGGCAGAGGCACCGAAGCGGTGACGCTACGCCAGGCCAAGGTGCAGCAAGCCGCCGGCATCATCGCCGGTACCGATGACGACGCCAACAATCTGTCCATTCTGGTCACTGCCCGTGACATGAACCCGGAGTTGTTCACCGTCGGCCGACAGAATCACTGGGAGCACAGCACCCTGTTCCAGACAGCGGCGGTGGACATTGTCATGCAACCCGCCGCCATCATCGTGCGCCGGGTGCTGTCTTTGCTGATGACGCCGATGCTGGCGGAATTTCTACGCCTGGCCCGCCACCAGGACGAGGGCTGGGCCAACCTGCTGGTCAGCCGCATGAGCGGCATCGCTCTGGAACGGCCACCCGACACCTGGGCCATACAGATGACCGCCGAGGATGCGCCCGCGGTCATGGAAATGTTGGCCTCGGGAAGCGCCGTGACCGTCGCCCAGCTATGCGCGGACCCGCGCCGGCGCGAAGATACCCTGCCCTGCATCGCGCTGCTTCTGGTGCGTCACGGCCAGGAAATGCTGCTCCCCGATTCCACCACCGCCGTAGGCGTCGATGACCGGCTGCTGTTCTGCGGACGCCCGCAGGCCCAGCGCCTGATGAGCTGGAACATACGCAACTACAATCGGCTGAATTACGTCCGCACGGGCACTGAAAGGCCCAGCGGACTGATCTGGCAGTGGCTGGCCGGGCACAGGAGGCACTAGTCCCGCATGGACCACTAGTGGGGGGACGGGGGCTCAGGTGCCGGCGCGCCTCGCCGGCGTCCCCGGGGCCGGGACACGCCGAGCGGTGACGCACTCATGGGACGGACGCCGCAAACAGGGGCAAAAAAGACCCCGCCCGAAGGCGGGGTCGCAACACGCAATCGATTGTGACTTTACAATCCCTTTACGTTGTTCGCCTGCAGGCCCTTGGGACCGCGCTCGACATCGAAGTCCACTCTCTGACCTTCCGCGAGAGACTTGAAGCCGTCCCCTTGGATCGCGGAAAAATGAACGAAGACATCTTCGCCACCGTCTTCCGGAGCGATGAACCCGAAACCCTTCGCATCGTTGAACCACTTCACAGTACCAGTTGCCATATTGCTTTTCCTCGACGAATTACTGAGCTTACTGTCGTGCAATCCATAAGCTGAGATTTCGGAGACACCCCCAAGGTACCCCTGGTGAATCGACAGCCATAAGCTTGCATCCCGCCTGAGTGTAGCCCGATCCTTTTCCGCATGCCACGGGTAATCAGCATTTTGCAGGCGCGTCGATTTTCTGACCGCAGGGCGCGCTGAATTGACATAGACCGTCCGGCATCGGGAAATGCGTGCGCGCCGTGCATGTCAGGCCTACCGAGCAGCGCGTTGCCGACAACCGCTGCAAACGCTCTACAGCATGAAATACGGACCCAGCCCGGTTGCCTTGTTTTCGCGCAGTGCGCGCCACAAGTGTGCGCAACGACACAAACGTTTTCAGCGTTGGGCGTAGTAGCGGTTCAGGTACTCGTCGAACGACACCTCGTCATTGCCTTCCACGGCACGCTGTCCGGCAAGCGAGTTCTCTGCGAGTTCGGCGTAGAAACGACGCTGCTCGTCGCTCATCTGCAGGCTGGCGAAATAGCGCTGATGCTTGTGGGACATGCGCTGGGCGAAGTGATAGAAGCCTTCGCGGGTCTGGCGCATTTCCGCCAGCATGCGGGCCGAGGGCGTGCGGTCCGGATCTCGGATCGCCTCCTTCTGCAGCTCCAGTGCGCCGCTGTAGGGACGGCTGGGCTCGCCTTCGTCCAGCAGTTCGCAGAACCCTTCCATTGCCGTGCACAATTCCAGCGCCCAATCGCGCAACGCGATCTCCTCGCCGTTGCGGCGCAGCCTGAGGGCCGGATCGCGCCCACGATGCGCCGCCGCGATCTCGTTGTAGTCGATGGCACGGCGCTCCGCCTCGTTGATGCGGGGGCTGTCGTGGAACAGGCAGAAACCCGCCAGGGCTTCCAGAAAGCGAATCTGGTCTTCGTTGATGCCCAACGGGTCGAAGGCATTCACGTCCAGCGAACGCAGCTCGATGTAGCGCACACCGCGGCGCTTGAGCGCGAGGGTGGGCTTTTCGTTGCCGTCCAGCACCTGCTTGGGCCGCACGGTGCTGTAGTATTCGTTTTCGATCTGCAGGATGTTGGCGTTCAGCTGCCGGTATTCGCCGTCCACCACCACACCGATCTTCTCGTAGCCGGGGTAGGGCGTGGTGATCGCGCAGCTCAGGCTGTCCACGTAGGCATCCAGACTGTCGTAGTTGGCCTTGATGCCAACCTCGTGTTCTTTGTTGTTCTGGTAGCCGATATCGCCCATGCGCAGCGACGTGCCGAAGGGCTCGTAGTAGGTACTCTCGTTGAATTCGTGCAGCGTGGTGGGTCGTCCGCCCAGGAACGACTTGCACACCGCCGGCGACGCCCCGAACAGATACGGTATCAGCCAGCCCACCCGCTGCAGGTTGCGGATCATCCCAAAGTAGGCATCGGAGACGAAGTCCTTGAACGGCCGCCTATCGCCTTCCAGCGCCTGGAACGCGGGCCAGAAGGCCTCCGGGAACGAGAAGTTGAAGTGCACGCCGGCGATCACCTGCATGACACGGCCGTAGCGATGGCCGAGTCCACGCCGATAGACGGTCTTCATCATGCCGGCGTTGGATGTGCCGTACCGGGCGATGGGAATGCTGGTCTCGCCGGCCACCACGCAGGGCATGCTGGTGGCCCACAGAATCTCGTCCACCAGACTGTCGTATACGAATTTCTGGGTATCGCGCAGGAAGGCCAGGGAACGGCGCAGGTCGCTGAACGGCGGGGTGATGAACTCCACCAGCGCTTCGGAATAGTCGGTGGTGATATACGGGTGAGTCAACGCGGCCCCCAGCGCCAGGGGATGGGGCGTCTGGGCAATGTTGCCCTCCGGCGAGACGCGCAGGCTCTCCTTCTCCAGGCCGATGTTGCTGCCCTTGAGAAGGCCTTTGTTGCCGGAGTTGATCACCGCGGCGAGGCGTCGTTCGCTGATACGGTACAAGGCGGTAGGGGTCCTATTGTGAAGCCCGAATCAACGCCACAGAAACGGATCTGGCGCGCCAGGCGCGGAATTATACAGGAGTTTGCCTCGCGGTCCCGGACACGGCGGCGGAGCTGAGTTTAATCGGGGCAGGCCCACAGCGGCACGTAGCGCCCCGCACGGGTCAGTTCGGCGTCCAGGTGACGGTAGTCGGGTTCGAAGCGTTCCACCAGCATCCAGTAGTGCCGCGAATGGTTCAGATGGACGGTGTGACAGAGCTCGTGGACGAACAGATAACGCACCACCGCAGGCGACAGAAACAGCAGATTGCGGTTTATGTTGATGTTGCGACGCGTCGAACAGCTGCCCCAGCGCGTTTTCTGGGCACGCACTGTGATCCGGTTGCACGGCAGCCCCAACTCCGCACTCAGTGAGCGCACCCAGGGCACCAGACGGTTCTTGGCTCTCAGAGTGAGCCACTGGTGCAGCGCCCCGCGGCATGCCGCCTGGTTGGGCGCACGCACATTCAGGACGGCGCTGCGCGGCGACTCGACGAGCCCGACGCGGCGGCAATCGCCGAGCTCACGCTGCACGTCCCAGCGTTCGTCGATGGCGCGCAGGAAGATCTGGCTCGGGATGGGATCGTAAAGCTCGGGACAGTCGCCGCGCTGGCGCTTCAGCCGCGCCAGGGTGCGCTCCAGCCAGCGGTGGTGTTCGGCGACGAAGGCCGGGACATGGGCCGGATTGAAGCGCCGGGGAATGACCACTTCCACCTGCCCGTTCATGGAGACCTGCAACTGGGCGCGCTTCGCCTTGGCACTCACCCGCACCCGGTACGACGGCAGATGATCCAGGGGCGGACTGGTGTCCTTTTGAAATGTCTGCATGGCTGGCGAAACGGCGCCCGGTCGGGGCACCTCCTCCTGTTGCGATACGGACCAGCCTCGTGCCGGGGCCCCGCTGCCGGCCTTCCCTGTCCGGTCGGACAATCGTCTCCCGGCAACGGTCAGCGCCGGGGAATTCCACGCCATGGTACCGCCCGGGCAACGGGGAGGTGGCGGCGCCTGTTGCAATCATAGCACGGCACCGGCGCGCCTATACCGCACTAGTAATATTGCAATAACAATGAGTTATCCGTTTCCCTGCTGATGGCCGGGGGGACTGAACCGCCCCAGGCGAGCGCCGGCCAGCAGGGTGCGAAAGGCATCGCCGCCCACATGCGCCAGGTGACGGTGATCGGCGCCCTCGAAATACACATTCGCCAGCCCGGCAAGTGCCTCATCCAGCGCCGTTTCCACCCCGTAGGCCGGTCCTGCCGCCGGCACCGCTCCGGGGACGCAGTCCGGGAAGACGGCCCCCAGCTCGGCTTCGGGCACCAGCGCCAGATCATGGAAACCGGCCCGTTCCATGGTCAGCGAGAGCCGCAGCCCGAGGCGCGCGAGGAACGGCCGCCACGGCATGTCCAGATAGTGATAACAAGGACTGAACGGCACATGGGTACCCGCCGGCGACGGCCGCCGTGGAGGGCGCGCAGGCCCACATCAGCGGCAGATACAGGGCGGTGGCGCCGGCCGTACCGATATCGAAGAAATACTCGCCCGGCCGCACCGTTCCCGGTTCGAAACGCAGCGCACGGGAACCCACCCGCAGACCGCTCACCGGCGCCCCGCCCACCCGCGCGGCCGCGGCGACCGCCGGCGGATGCTGGGGCCGCAGTCCCGGCGGGGACCGGTTGGCCCTCACGTTGTACAGCGCCACCGCGGTACCCGTGAGCAACGACAGAGTGATGGCGCTGCGCGGCACCTGTCCGCCGCCTTCGCCCAGGGCTGCGTCGATCTCGATCACCAACGACTCCGTGCCGGCTTCTGCCATTTCCTATACTGGACGTATAGGTAGCCGGGACCGGGGGCCTGCCGCGTGCGGCAACCCGGCAGCCGGCGCCGGGACAGGTACGCCCCGATGGGCCGCATGCAGGGGCAACATTCCAGCCGACGCACGCAGGAGGGGCGACCGCCATTGAAGCCACCAACGCCGGCAAACGATGTTTCGCAAGGATCTGGCCGGACTGCTGCAGCACGGGCCCAGGTCGGTGGCCGAGCCGCTCGACCAGCCGCACCGGGACATGGAGGCCGATTTGCGCCACCTGCCGCGCTCCCTGCACGGCGGCCCGTCTCAGGTGACCCGGGCCCCGGCCCGCGGGCGCAAGGGCGGCTTCGTGTTCGGCGCCGGCAAGCCCGGCAAATGCCCTGGCCGCAAGACCGCCCGGATCAGCGAACCGCGCATCGCCATCACCCGATGACCGGCGGGAGCGCAGCCTGTCGCGGGACGGAACGAGGGGCATGAGCGCGCGCCGTCCGGTCATTCACGTCGCCTGCCGCACCGGCGAAACCGGCGAGTCGGCGCCGGCGCATTTCGCTTTGGGCCCACGGGAACTGGACGTGGTGGAGATCCTGGACCGCTGGCTCGACCCCGCCCATGCCTACTTCAAAGTGCGCGCCGATGACGGCGGCATCTACATCCTGCGCCACGACGTCAACCGCGGACGCTGGGAGCTCAAGCTGTTCGACGCGGACCGCCACCGGGAATCCCGTCTGTCCTCCACGTGAATTCGCCGTCCGGGGCAACCGCGTGATCCCCATCCGGCAGTTGCTCGACCGCATCCGTTGGGACCCGCAATACGGTGCCCCGCGCTTCACCGTCGGCTACGACGACCGGGTGGAGGACCGCATCCTGCGGGTCCCGTTGGCGCAGGTATGGTTCGAGCTTGGCGATCATTTCGCCTTCCATCTGCTGGACGCCGAAGGGGCACTGCACAATGTGCCGCTGCATCGGGTGCGCGAGGTGTACCGCGACGGTGAACTTGTCTGGCATCGCAACAGCTGAAACACCGCGGCGCCCGGACGCCGCCCCCTGTTTGCACGGACCACGCCGGCGATGTGAGGTCACCATTCGCCGCCGCAATCGCGCCCGGCAGCCGCCGTGCATCAACGGTGCATCTCGATGGTCGCGATCTTTCCCAGCGCGTTGCGGATATCGTCCACACCGGGCGGCTTGGCCCGGTACGGGTCGTCGAAGGCACCGCCGCAGAGCAGCCACATGACATTCGGTTGGGTCCTGGACTGCAGCCACAGTTTCCAGGCCACCATCTCCATGCTGGGCCCGCCGCTGTCGTCACCGCTTCGCACCCGTACCAACCGGAAGTCGCCGGAGTCGGCCACGGCGCGCACATCCTGGGAAAGCCTGCTCACAACGAAACGGCCGGCGCGCACGGTCTGGGGCGCCTGACGCACGTCCCGGACCTCCAGTTGGCACTGGGGTACGTACTCGTTGGTTGAAGTCACCAGCTTGCCACGCTGAAAGTAGGCGCGCGCATGTCCGGGGGGGATGGTCACGTCCTGGTGCAGCACCAGGACACTGCCGACCGGCACCACCGAGTACGGCGAAGCGGGATTGCTGACCACGTAGGGCGCACAGCCGCCCAGCCCCACCGCCAGCGCCACGGCGGCCGCGCGTCCCGACCGTCGTCCCGACACAATGCCCATAACGCCCGTCGCCGCGCTCCACGGAAAACGGCCTTGCGATTGCGGCCGCCCGCCGCCCGCCGTCACGACCTGCCCTCGCCGCCACGAAACAGGCGGTCCAGACGCTGTCCGATTTCGTCCATGGTCCGGTTGATGCCGGTGAGCAGGGTTTCTTCTTCCCATGACTCGGCCTTGCTCAAGCGCAGCTGACCCAGCTGGCCATCGGCGCCGCTGACGTGTTCTTTGAGGGCCTTCAGCTCGGCCTCGAATGCCCGGCGCCCGACGGCGTCAGCGTGACTCTGGTCGCTCTCCACCTGCCGGATGCGCGCGCGCCACTGGGCCAGGCGACCCTCCAGCTCCTCGATCTGTTGCTGCCGCGTCATGAGCATGCTCCCGACATTGTCCCGCGCCCCGTTACTTGAAGTATAGATCGCGCGTCTCGCGGCGCGCTGCGGGACAGGCGCTCAGCCCGGACCCTGCGGTTTCAGTACGATGCCCGCCAACGGCGGCACCGTCAGCTCGATGGAATAGGGCCGGTTCATCCACGGCACCGCCTCGGCCACCGGCCAGCTGCCGCCGTTGCCCGCATTGCTGCCGCCGTAGTAAGCCGAATCGGAATTGAACACCTCCCGGTACGCACCGGGCTGCGGCACGCCGATGCGGTAGCGCTCCCGCGGCACGGGCGTGAAGTTGACCACCACCAGCAACTGCTCGCTTTCCCCCTTGCGCAGAAAGCTAAGGATCGACTGATCCGCGTCGTGACAGTCGATCCATTCGAACCCCTGCCAGTCGAACTCGTGCTCGTACAGCGCCGGACTGGCGTGATAGAGGGCGTTCAGGTCTTTGACAAGGCGCCGCACACCCTCATGCACCGGGTAGTCCAGCACATACCAGTCCAGCACCTGGGCGCTGTTCCATTCCAGCCCCTGACCGAACTCGGTACCCATGAACAGCAGCTTCTTGCCCGGGTGGGCGAACATGTAGGTGTACAGGACGCGCAGATTGGCGAACTTCTGCCACTCGTCGCCGGGCATCTTGTGCAGCATGGACTGTTTGCCGTGCACCACCTCATCGTGGGAGAAAGGCAGCAGGAAATTCTCGGTAAATGCATAGAGCATGCTGAAGGTGAGCATGTCATGGTAGTAGCGCCGGTGGACCGGCTCGTGGGACATGTAGCTCAGCGTGTCGTTCATCCATCCCATGTTCCATTTGAGATCGAAACCCAGCCCGCCCACAGGGATGGGGCGCGTCACCTGCGGCCAGGAGGTGGACTCCTCGGCCATCATCAACACGCCGGGATGCTGGCTCGTGAACCACCGTGTTGAGCTCGCGCAGAAAGGCGATGGCCTCCAGGTTTTCCCGTCCGCCGTACTGGTTGGGAAGCCAGTCGCTGCGCGAGTAGTCCAGGTACAGCATGGAGGCCACGGCGTCCAGGCGCATGCCGTCGATGTGGAACTCCTCGATCCAGTACAGGGCACTGGATAGCAGGAAGTTCTTCACCTCGTTGCGGCCGTAGTTGAAGATCAGCGATCCCCAGTCGAGGTGCTCGCCGCGGCGCGGATCGGCGTGCTCGTACACCGCGCTGCCGTCGAAACGGGCCAGCCCATGGGCGTCCTTGGGGAAGTGAGCCGGCACCCAGTCCAGAATCACGCCGATGCCGTTCTGGTGGCAGTAGTCGACGAAATAGCGAAAGTCATCGGGAGAGCCGTAACGGCTGGTGGGCGCGTAGTAGCCCAGTGGTCTGGTAGCCCCAGGACGGATCGTAGGGATGCTCGGTCACCGGCAGCAACTCGATGTGACTGAAACCCATGTCCTTGACGTACGCCACCAGCCGCCGGGCCAGCTCCCGGTAGTTGAGAAACTCGCCCTCCGGACCCCGCTGCCAGGAGCCCAGATGCACTTCGTAGATGGACATGGGTGCGTGCCGCCAGTCCCGGCCTTGGCGCTCGGCCAGCCACTGCCGGTCGTCCCAGCGGTAGTCGCTGGCAGCGACCATCGATGCGGTGCTCGGACGCAGTTCGCAACGCTGTCCGTAGGGATCGGCTTTCAACGACACCGTACCCGTGTCCCGGTTGCGGATCTCGAACTTGTACAACGTACCCGGCGCCAGATCGGGGACGAACAGTTCCCACACACCGTTGGCGCCCCGCACCCGCAGGGGATGACGGCGCCCGTCCCAGGCATTGAAATCGCCCACCACGCTCACCCGTTCGGCGTTGGGTGCCCAGACGGCGAACAGCACCCCTGCGATGCCGTCGACCTCATGGGGATGGGCTCCCATGAAGCGGTAGGCATGCCAGTGGCGGCCTTCGGCGAACAGATGCAGGTCGAAATCCGACAGCTGGGGCGCGAACGTGTAGGGATCATGGGCCAGGTGCTCGCGGTGCTCGGTGTCGCGCCAGATCAGCCGGTAGTGGTCCGGCACGGCGTCGAGCGCACCCTGCCATTCGAACAGATCGCTGTCACCGACCCGGTGCATGGGCAGTTCGCCATCGGCGACGGTCACCTCGGTGGCCTGGGGGACATAGGCCCGCAGGCGCAGTCGGTCGCCGACCACATGCCGGCCCAGGACCGCGAACGGATCGTGGTGGCGGGCATGGATGATGCGTTGCAGCTCGGGTTCGAGATAGCTGTCTGCCATGGCTAGGTCCCTCTACAGTGCGATGTGGTCTATGGCGTGGTGCCGGTGCTCTTCGATGATGGTGCCCGTCCCATTCCCGGCCTGCGGCAGGCAGCTTCAGGATGCGCACGCAGACCCGACGATGTCGTAAAACCGTCACCGTATCGCAGCCTGACTCATGGTATCTTAGCAGTGGTGGAAGACGGCACCGGCCGGAACCCGCGGAGGGTCGGTAGTGTCGATATTCGGTATGGTGCGTTGCACTGCTGCGCGCTGTCGGGGTTCTCACCTCTGACGGCGGAAGCATGCACGTATCCACATGGGAGCAAGGGTAAAGCCATGGGCGCCGTCCGGCACCCTGGATACAACCCTGGAAAGGAGACCGCAGCATGACTTACCTGCACAAGCCAGAAATCCGTCCCGCAACCCGGTCGTACGCCGGAGCGGCCTCACTGGTCGATGCCCGCTACACCGTCACCGCAGTGGAGGCCGTGCCGGCCCACGAGTGCGGCGACGATTTGTGGCACCGCTACGTACTGGAAACGATGGGCTCGACCATCACAGGGCGTCGGCGGGGCACCCTGGACGAAGTCACCCGCTACGCCAGGGAATTCGCCGAGCAGATCAACGAACGCTACAGCTCCGCGGGCTGGACCACCTGGATGCACAAACCGCGCTGAGCGCCCGGCGACGGCCGCGCTGCGGGGGTGGTCTTTCACCAGCGCCCGGAAGTGCGCCGCGGCGGGTGCAGCAACCTCACCCCCCGGCGCCTGAAGCAAGCCACCAGGGCCATGCCCGCCGCGAAGCCGCCCAGATGGGCACCGAAGGCCACGCCGCCCTCGCCGGCCGGCGCTCCCAGAGCGCTGATCAGCTGCATGAGGCACCAGAATCCCAACACCCATCCCGCCTTCAGCTGGATCATGTAGGCAGAGAACACGATGGGAATCACCACCAGCACCCGGGCATGGGGGTACAGCAGCAGATAGGCGCCCAGCACCCCGGAGATGGCGCCGATCATGGGTACCAACGACCGGGGGTCGGGCAATGCCTGGGCGAACACCGCGCCGGCCCCGCACAGCAGATGGAACACGAGGAAGCGCCCGTGCCCCATGGCGTCCTCCACGTTGTTGCCGAATATCCACAGGTACAGCATGTTGCCCAGCAGGTGCAGCCAGCCGCCGTGGAGAAACATGGACGTGAAAACGGTGGCTGGGGGCGGGACCAACGCGAGTTCCGGCGGCAGCTGCCCGTACTGCAGCAACACCGCCGGGATCGCTCCCAGGCGCAACACCACCACCTGTTGCGCCCGGCCCAGCGACAGCTCCCAGAGAAACACCAGCACGCACAGCGCGATGATGGCCACCGTGAGGTAGGGCTTGAGTTCGGTGGGCTTGGCGTCGTGCAGCGGAATCATGCGCCGGTGCCGGTTCTGCCCATGGTGCAACAGGGCGCTTATACCATGGGCCGGGCCGACGCCGTCAGGCCTCCTTGGCAGGCCGGTATTGGGCGCAGAGGGCCTTTTGAACGGCGGGCGGCGCGGGCTCGTAGTGGGAGAACTGCAAAGACCAGCCACCCTCGCCGCCGCTGAGGGACTTCAGACGCGAGGCATAGCCGTCCAGCTCGGCCAGGGGCGCCTGGGCGCTGATGGTCATCTGGCCGCGGCCGTGGGTCTCGGAGCCGTTGATGCGCGCCCGGCGCGCGGAGAGGTCCGCGGTCACGTCCCCCACGACGGCGCCAGGCACAGTCACTTCCACATCAACGTAGGGCTCGAGCACCACCGGCGCCGCCTTGGCCACCGCATCCAGAAACGCCTTGCGCCCGGCGATGACGAAGGCGATCTCCTTGGAATCCACCGGATGGTGCTTGCCGTCGGTGACGATGGCGCGCAGGTCCTGCATGGGATAACCGGCCACCGCCCCGGACCCCAGCACCTGGCGTATGCCCTTCTCGACGGCGGGGATGAACTGGCCGGGGATGACCCCGCCGGTGATGCGGTTGACGAACTGGAAACCGGATCCCGGCTCCAGGGGCTCCACTTCCAGATGCACCTCCCCGAACTGCCCGGCGCCGCCGGTCTGCTTCTTGTGCCGGAAATGGCCGCTGGCAGGCCGCGAGATGGTTTCCCGATATGGCACGCTGGGCGGATGGGTATCCACCTGCACGTGGTAGCGCTCGTCCATCCTTTCCAGGGCCACCCGCAGATGCAGGTCGCCCAACCCGCGCAGCACCGTCTCGTTGGCGGTCATGTCGTGTTCCACGCGCAGGCAGGGATCCTCCGCCGCCAGGCGCCCGAGGATGTCCGAGATCTTCTGCTCGTCACCGCGGCTCTTGGGCACCAACGCCAGACCCACCAGGGGATCGGGAAAGCGCACCGCACCCGCGTGCACGCGGTCGGCGTCGTGACTGGCGTGCAGAATGGCGTCGTAGTGCAGTTCCTCGACCTTGGCCACCGCGCACAGGTCTCCGGGAATGGCCTCGTCCACCTCCAGGTGTTCCTTGCCCTGCATGCGGAACAGGTGCCCGACCTTGAACGACTTGCCGCCATCGTCGATCAATACCTGATCGCCCTTGCGCACCGTGCCCTGGTAGACGCGGAACACGCCCAGCCTGCCCGCGAACGGATCGAACTCCAGCTTGAACACCCGCGCCAGCAGGGGTTGGTCGGCGGCCTGCGCCGGGGTAAGCGGCTGCCCGTCGCCTTCGGCGCCGTCCACGAAAGGGCGTGGATTGGCCTCCAGGGGGCTGGGCGCCCATTGGCTCAACACATCGAGCAGTTCCGGCACGCCGGTACCCGCACGGGCCGAAGCGAACAGCACGGGGATCAGGTGCCCGTCGCGCAGGGCCTGCTCGAAGGGCGTATGCAGCTCGCCGGGACCGATGCTACCGGATTCCAGATAGCGCTCCATGAGCGTCTCGTCCACTTCCACCACCTGGTCCAGCAGCCGCGTATGTGCCTCGGCCACCGACGCGAAATCGGCGCTGCCCGCCTCCCGGCTCAGGCAGTCGACCACCCGGCTGGCATGGCGGTCCGGCAGATTGAGGGCAAGACATTCGGAGCCGAAGGTGGCGCGCAGCTCCTCCAGCAGCCCGGCCAGGGCATCGGGTTCGGCGTCGATCTTGTTGACCACGATCATGCGGCACAGGCGCTGTTCGGCCGCTACGCCCATCATGCGCCGGGTCATGGGTTCGATGCCGGCCTGGGCATTGATCACCACCATCACGGTGTCGACGGCGCTGAGCGCACCCAGGGTGGGCCCCAGGAAGTCGGCGTAGCCGGGCGTGTCGATGAGGTTGATGTGGCGGCCCTGATGGTCCAACGCCGCCAGCGTCGGGTTCAGGGAGTGATGGTGCCGTTGTTCGAGGGGATCGAAGTCGCTGACCGTGTCGCCCCGTTCCACGCTGCCGGCACTGGCCACCGCACCGGCCCGATACAGCAGGGCCTCGGTCAGGCTCGTCTTGCCGGCGCCGGCGTGTCCGACCAGGGCGATATTGCGGATGTCTTCGGTTCGGTAGCTGGGCATCGCCTGGGACGGTCCTTACGGCACATGGGCATGCGCGCGGGATCTAAGGCGAGTATAGCCCCGGCGGACCGGGCCGCAAGGCGCCGGCCGGCGTCCGCATGGGTCATCACAGGCGCCCCCTGACCCTCGGCCGCCTCGGGCCGACTAGCCGCCGCTCAACACGATGCTGTCGCGGGCCACGCCGGAAGTGATTTCCAGATGGGAATCGCCCACCGTACGGAAACGGCGCACCTGCAGGTAGACGGTCTTGCGACCGGCGCCGGCGCTGAGGCGAAAGTGGGGCGTGCGGCCCCCATAGGACTGCCATCGGGCGTCCCTGAAGTCGGCGTTTTCACTGACCCGGTACTCGTTGGGCTCGCCGGAAGCGGCGAAATCCAGCACCACCGTGCGGCTGGTGGCGGTGGCGGCACCCCGATCCAGGCGAAAGTTGCGGATCGCCACACCGCCCTCTCCCCCGGACGCGGCGGCGGTAAGCGGTCCGTGGCACACCGGTCCGCCACCGCCGGTGGACAGCGGGATCATCAGCGTCCGGCTGGAGGCGGATGCACTGACGTGGATTCGCTCGCCCCGGTAACCCGGCTTGGAGACGGTCAGCACCAGCGGCGCGGTCAGCAGGTCCTGATAGGTCACCTGGCCGTCCGACCCGGTGATGTAGGCGCCCATCTGGCGCAGGTCGGCCGGCGTTCCCAGGCAGATCGCGACACCCTGCAGGGGCTGCTTGCTGGCATCGTCATGCACACGCACTTCCAGCGCCGCAGCGCCGGCGGCCTGGGCCGCCGCAAGGCCTGCAGCCGCCATCAGTGAACAGGCCGCTCGCCGGCGCAGCCGAACGGACCAACCTTCGCATCCCCTGGCCATGTCACGGCCCTCCTGTCACGCTGTCTTGTTGGATTCTGTCACGCAAATCTAGCCCAGTTCGTTGTCCGGTTCACGTTTCGCAACCTACGCTACACCCGGCAGCCGCTTCGTTTTCGCCCGTCGGGGCAAGGGGTTGGAGGCGTCTGCTATAGTCCTGCGCCAGATCGTCTCGGGACATGCCGCAATGGCAGATGCCGCCAAGATAACCCGCCTGCTGCTCAAGACCTATCCCGATGCGCGGATCGCCCTGCGCCACCGCAGTGCCCTGCAGCTGCTGGTGGCCACCCTGCTGTCGGCCCAGTGCACCGACGCCCGGGTCAACGAGGTGACCCGCGACCTGTTCAAGCGCTACCGCAGCGCCCGCGACTACGCCGCGGCCGACCCGGCCGAGCTCGAACAGGCCATCCGGCCCACCGGCTTCTACCGCAACAAGGCGCGCACGCTGGTGAACTGCTGCCGCGCGCTGGTAGCGGATTTCGGCGGCCGGGTGCCGCGCACCGTGGAAGCGCTCACCACCCTGCCCGGGGTGGGGCGCAAGACCGCCAACCTGGTGCGGGGCGTGGCGTTCGGCCAGCCGGCCATCGCCGTCGACACCCACGTGGCCCGCGTCGCCCGGCGGCTGGGCCTGAGCGCCCAAACGGGCCCGGACCGCATCGAGCAGGACCTGACGGCGCAGATTCCCGCTGCCCGCCGGACGCCCTTCACCCTGGCGCTCATTCTGCACGGGCGGCAGGTGTGCACGGCCCGTCAGCCCCATTGTCCGGAATGCACCCTGTACGAGGCCTGCGAGTGGCCCGACAAGCCGGCCCGCGCCGACCCGCATTCCCGCCGCGGAGGCTGACAGGCCGGGCGCCCAGCTTCACCGTCAGGTCGCTTGGGCTGAGCCAGGTACGTTGGGCTGAGACAGATAGGCTGGGCTGAGCAACGCGAAGCCCAACATCAACCAACCACCCAAGCCGACGGGCTTTGCGCCCACGTTGCGCATCCGCACCTGCTCCGCACCCACCTCCGCAGTCCGGCAACCGGGGGGCTGTGCCGACACGGTCCGTTGGGCTTTGCGCTGCTCAGCCCAACCTACTGCCGGCCCGGACAGCGCCGAAGCGGCGCCCTGGTTCAGGGCTCGGCGCCGTTCGATTCGCGGTGCAGGCGCACGACACTGTCCACCGTACGCGCCACCTCCTCGTCCGCCAGGGGCGGGCGGCAGCGCCGGGCGTTCCAGCACAACAGCAGCTCCAGCACCACCTCCGGGTCGACGCCGCGCCACAGCAGGTGTCCGGCCAGGGAAGCCACCGTGGCGTTGCGTTCGCCCTCGCCCACCCCCTGGCGGGTCAGTCGCCGCCAGTGTTCGCGGCTGTGGCCGCGGCCGGCCCCTTTGCGGGCCACGGCCAGCAGCCATGGGGGCAGCGGTGCCGGCTCGGCGGCCGCCGGCGAGCAGCCCCGCACCCAGCGGTAGCGGCGCCCGCTGCGGTGCAGGGAGGGCGGCGCGACCACCAGGCCGCCGTCGCCGCGCAGGTCGATCCCGGGGGCCAGTCCCACCTGGTTGTGGACCACGCCCCCGGGGTGGCGAAAGTACAGGTGCCTGCCGCCCCCGCCGGTGCACGCCTGCACGGTGACCGGCAGGCTGCCATGCTCGCTGATCAGGCGCTCGAGGCTGCCATCGCCGCCATGGCCCGGGTCCACGTCCAACACCACCAGCCCGGACAGCCGACCGGTCACGATAGCCAGGTTGGCATCGGGCCAGCGTTTGAACCAGCCGCGGATCTCATCTTCGTGCGCCCGCTGTTCCTGATAGGCCTGCCAGGGCACGGCCGGACGTTTGTCGGCGGGCCGGACAGGCACCACCGACCAGCCGCGTGACCGGTATGCGAGCGCCGCTTCCACCATGCTCTGGGACATGATCGCCTCCCGCCGGGCCCGGCGGTTGATCCGCCAGCGCATTGCAGCGCCCGGTCCCCGGGGACATCGGAGCGACCGACGGCCACGATGCCGTCACCCGATCCGGACGCGCAAATCCCGCCCATCAGGGAACCTGCGGGCCGATCGCAGGTTCTCTAAGTGTACTGCGACGCCGTGACCGAGCCTTGTACGCCGACCGGTGCGGATCCGCCGGTCCATGGCGGCCGCGGATCCGCCGGCGGTTTCACCGCCGGATGCGGCAGCGATCCCCGGCCGACAGGAGCCGTCCCACCTTGACCGTGCACAACAGGAATCCGTCGTGGGCGGCAGCCCCTCCGGCACGGGCAACGGCGGCCCTGCGCAACGGGCCCGGTTGCCGCGGACCGCGCCGGCTGCGGATACTGGCCGCAGTGCCCGCTGTCTGCACAGGCCTGGGCGCGGTACTGGCCCACTGGCGCTCCGGGCCGGGCGATACCCTGTTCATGAGTCCGGTGCGGGCGTTGATGACAGCGCTGGCGTACTACCTGCTGCTGATCGGCGGCGTGCGGATGACGGCGCGGGCGGTGCACTGGCTCGCCCGCAGCTACCGCATCCCCGTCACCGCGCAGCAGGCCATGGCGCTGACCTGCGACACGGCGGCACCGCTGCTGCTGGCCGGACCTGCGGCCCTGGTGCCCTGGCTGTGGTTGCACCTGGCGGTCGGCCTGGCGGCCCTGGCCGGCAGCAGCTGGCTTGTGTGGCGCAACGTACCCGTGGCGCTGAACCTGTCCGGCCGTGCCGCCGCCCGGTTCGCCGGCGCGGTGATGGTGCTGGGCGCCGCAACGCTGGTCTTCATGGTGGCCGGCACCGTGCTGCTGTGGGATGCCGGGCTCGCCCCCGGTCTGAGCATCTAGCACCGGAATGCAGCTGCGACACTGCAACACCGACGGCGAGCTCACCGAAGCCGCCATGGGCCGTGCCGCGGCTGACAGGCGACCCGCCTCCCCTACCCGCCCGGGTACCGGCGACTCGTACTACAGCAGGGCCGGCTCCCCACCCGACTGCAGCTCGAACGCCTGCGGGCGGCCACTGAACGGACAGCGGAACGCCAGCCCGTACGCCGTCAGCTGCAGACCCGCCTCGTTCTTGTTGCCGCTGCCGTAGCGCGGATCCCCCAGCACCGGATGACCGATGGCATCCAGGTGGCGCCGAATCTGATGCAGCCGACCGGTGCGGATCTGCACGTCGACAGTGGAGAAGCCACCGGCCCCGTCGTAGCCGGTCACGCGGTATTCGGTGTGGGCGGGCTTGCCGTCCAGGGGCAGCTCGATGGTCCCCGCCGGCCCGCGGGCCGCCAGATCGCCCAGCACCTGCACGCGATAGCGTTTGACGATGCGGTTGTCGCGAAACAGCGCCGACAGCTTGCCGGCCGCCACCCGGTCGTGAGCCAGCAGCAGCAGACCGGCGGCTTCCCGGTCCAGGCGATGAACGATGAAGACGCCGTGGGTCGCGCCGAACTGCTGTTCGGCCTGGCGCTGCAGGCTGCAGTGGTCGCCGAAATCGGTCCCCTGAGTGAGCAGCCCGGCAGGCTTGTACCAGACGCTGTAGTGCCGCCCGTCCTTCAGGCAGCGGGCCGGCGGGGGGCGCTGGGACAGCAGCTGTTCGTCGTAGAAGAGCTCCAGAATGTCGCCGGCCTGCAGCTCGGCCGTCGCCCGGCGCAGCCGCCGACGCTTGCCGAGCCCCCGGCGCAGCCACACCGCACCTTTGTTCATGGCGTCCTTGATGCGGCCGCGAGGCAGGCCGCTGCGGGCCGCCAGCAGGCCGGCAGCCGTGTCGCCGCTCCCGTCCTCGACGGTGACCGCGAGGGTGAGCCGACTCACGGCGTCACCCCGGACACGATCAGTCGGTGTACCACGAATCCGCGGTCGGCCGCTCCCGCACAGGCGCTCAAGCGGGCCAGCGCCGGCCGGCGAGGGCTGTGGAACAGATGGTTCTCGCCCGGGCAGTCGGAGGCCCCGAACCCGGCCAGGGGCACCGACATGCCGGGCAGCCCGGCAAGTACCTGCGCCCACGCCGATTCCCACCGGCGCGGGTCGCAGGTGTACCAGATCTCCCGCACCGCCAGCATCCCCCGCAAGTAATCGATGTGCCAGCGCGGCCGCGCCGCGTGCCGCAGATGGTGGCCGAGACGCGCCCTCAGACCGCCCGGCCCCAACGCACTGCCCACGTACAGGTAATATCCGCGCCGCACCTGCAGCGTCCCCAACCGCCCAACCGGCAGCGCAGCGCAACGGTCGGCGCGCAGCACCAGCACATAGGTGCCCGCCGTCCCGTCAGCCAACTGATCGCCCACTGCATGTCCCATAAATGGCGCACCCTACACCAAAAACCGGGGTCAGATCCCAGTTTTCTCTAATATACGACCGCGCCCAAGTGGACACAGCGACGAGCCCGCGCATCACCCGTCCCCGCCCATATTAGAGAAAACTGGGATCTGACCCCGGAGTGAACTTGTAAGCCCGAACGGCGTCAAGTAAGTGTGCCGGCGCCCATGGGCGCGTTTGCCAACAGCACCGGGCGCGAGTCCGCCCCGCTGACAAGCCGGCATCATCTAGAGGACGGGGCAGCGGCCACCGACCACGCCCACGTACCGGCTGGAGCCCGGCCGCGAAGGGTTCCGCCGTGCGGATGCCCGTGGTCCCCCTGAAGAGCAATTGACTGAAATCTGCCTGCAAATCCGGAGCGAAGCCGATGATGCGCAACGCCATTGCCCCAATACTTTTCATTACCGCCATGCTGGCAGCGGGTATGACACCGCCTGCCGACGCGCAACCCACGCCCTCGCCCACAAGCGCGCAACCCGCCAAGGGACTGCCGTCACTGGCGCCCATGCTCAAGAACGTGCTGCCGGCGGTGGTCAACATTTCCGCCCAGGGCGTCAAGACAGTCAATCGCCCATCCCTCGCCGGCCCCTTCTTCCAGCAGTTCTTCGGGATGCAGCCGCCGGCGCTTCAGGCTCAGGAGCATTTCGTGTCCCTGGGATCGGGCGTCATCATCAACAGCGCAAAGGGCTACATCCTCACCAATCACCACGTTGTCGCTGACGCCAAGAAGATCACCGTCATTCTGAAGGACGGCCGCCAGTATCCGGCCAAGATCGTGGGCATCGACGGACGCCACGACCTGGCGTTGCTGCACGTGCACGCCCGCCACCTCAAGCAGTTGCCGATCGCCGCTTCCTCCAAGCTGCGGGTGGGCGACTACCTGGTCGCGGTAGGCAACCCCTTCGGTCTTGGCCAGACAGTGACCTCCGGCATCGTGTCCGCCCTGGGGCGCACCGGCCTGGCAGTGGACGGCTGGGACAACTTCATCCAGACCGACGCACCCATCAACCCCGGCAACTCGGGTGGTGCGCTGGTGAACATGGAAGGACAACTGGAGGGAATCAACACCGCCATCCTGGCGCCCGGGCACCACGGGGGCAATGTCGGCATCGGCTTCGCCATTCCGATCGATGATGCGATGTCCGTCGTGCATCAAATCGAAAAATACGGCAACGTCAAACAGGGCAGCATCGGGGTGGCTGCCCAGACCCTGACGCCCAAGCTGGCCGATGCGTTCGACGTCCACGGCATCTACCGCGGCGCGCTGATCAGCAAGACGTTCAAGGGCATGCCTGCGCAGCAGGCGGGCCTCGCGCCGGGAGACATCGTCACCGAGGTGAACGGCCGTCCGGTATGCAGCTCCACGGAACTGCGCAACGACCTGTCGCTGATCCGCGCCGGAAACCGGGTCGCGCTCACCGTCTACCACCAGGGCAGGCGCGAAGACGTTCGTCTGAGCGTCAAAGCATCCGCCGAGACAGCACATGTGCAAGGCGGGACGCTCAGCCCGCTGCTGGCCGGCGCCAGCTTCGGAAAGATTCCGGAAAGTTCCAGCCTGGCAGGGAAGATTCAGGGAGTGGACATCCTGCATGTGGCCCGGAACAGCGCAGGCAGTGAGGGCGGACTGCGCAAGGGCGAGATCATCGTGTCAGTCAATCACCGCCCCACGCCGACCGTGGGGGCTTTCGAACAACAGGTCCGCAAGTCACCCCACCGCCTGCTGCTGCAGATCCAGCGCGGCTCGATGGCCATGTTCATCGCCCTGTCCGGCTGACCAAACGTAACGGGGTCGGCGACCGATGATCCTCACCGGTCACCGGCCCCTTTCCCGCTGAGCCGGCCCACGTCCTGCTCGATGGCGTGCATGGCGGTCCACCAGGGGAAATGCGGATGGCGGGCGGTACCGTTGACCAGCACCGCAAACGCGCCCCAGCCGCCGCTTGGGGTCCGGTAGTAGCCCGCCACATTCAGCACCGACACGGGCTCGTTCATGGAGCCGGTCTTGACGGCGACCCGCTGCATCCATGCGGCGCCGCCCCCGCGCAGCATCCGCAGGGGCGCGCTGCCGGGCACCGACAGGCCGGCGAGATAGGCCGGGAAGACGGCGGTGTCACGGTAGACATGGCTCAGCAGCGCCACAATATCGCTGGCCGACAGACGGTTTTCCGGCGTCAGGCCGCTGCCGCTCTCGATGGTCGGCGCCGCCGCCGGCGTTTTCAGTCGAGTGCCGGCGTCACGGTTGATACGGGCGGCGAAACGCCCGAGACGCCGGCCGGCGGCTGTCAGCGTCGGCGCCTTGTCCGCCGCCGGTCGGTCGACGGCAAGATCCAGCGCCAGCGTATCGGCCATATAGTTGTTGCTGTAATGCAGCATCATGGCGATCTCGTGGCCGAGGGTGAAGCCCTGTATGCTCGCCAGCGGTTTGACGGACAGGACGGGTAGCGACACCACCCGCACCCGACCGTCGACACGCACCCCCGACCGGGCAAGCAGCACCCGCAGCATCTCGCCGGTCATGCGCGCCGGATGTGAGGCCGCCACATAGTAGCGCCGCGCCGGCGAACCGAGTGGGATGCCGCCCGCGACGTGGAGGCTGTCGGAACCGTGCACCGTCTTGCGCTCTACGGTGACCTGCGGGCGCTTGTGGGCGGACAGGGTCCGCACCGACCCCGCCAGGGTGACCGATGGCGGCCGTGGCGCACAGACGACGGTGCGGGCGGGCGCTCCCGCCTTGGCGGCAGGCGCCACGTCGACGCACCATGTGCCGAAGTCCACGCCGGCCGCCGACAGCGGCGCATTGTAGGCGTGCGCCGATCCGCGCCGCGCGCCGCAACGGTCCCGCGTATCGCAACCCACCTCGCCAAACAGTGACTGGTCCACGACCAGATCACCGCTCACGCGACGCAGCCCCGTCTGCCGGGCCCGCTCGGCAAGTTCCCAGAGCTGGTTCTTGACCAGGCCGGGATCGCCGCCGCCAACCAGCACCAGATCGCCGTGCAGCCGCCCCCGGCGCCGCTCTCCGCGGTAGTCGAGGCGGGTCACGAACCGATGCTCGGGCCCCCAGCGCTGGAGCGCCGCGGCCGCGGTGTAGAGCTTGGTGAGCGATGCCGCGATGAGACGGGTATGCGGCGCCATGGACGCGACCATCCGGTCCGATTCCAGATCGACGGCAAGCGCCGATATCTCAAGGTCCCCATGGGCACGCAACTGTTCCAGCGCCGGGAGCGTCGGCGCCGATCGCGCCTGCGCAGGAAGCATCATCGCCGCTGCCAGAACCACGCCCAGACTACGCCAGCCCGACAGCGGGCGGTGACAGGCAATGCTCACTTGTCGCCGACCCTGCTCTTGGGATCCGCGCTGGGCGGGTATTCGGGGAAGGCGGGCAGGTCGCCTGCGGGGCAGGACCACTGAGCCCGGGAATCGTAGAAAATGTGGGACATGGGCTCGATCCCGGGGTCGGAATCCAGCGAGCCCGCCGGAATCAGCACCATGCCCAATGCCGGCACGGTACGCGGCAGCAGGCTGCCGCAGTTACCGCAGAACTGGGTGGAGAAACGCTCGGCTTCCGGCACCTTGTAGCGACGCAACAGCTCTTCGCCCCCGATCCAGTCGATGTCCGTCGCCTTCACCAGGACGTTGCTCGCATGGCCGGTACCCGTCGCCTTGCGACAGCGCCGGCAGTGGCAATGATAGAAACGCGCCGGCTCGCCGGTGATCTGGTAGCGGATGGAACCGCACAAGCAACTTCCTTTCAGAGTTACCTCAGCCACACCCGACTCCTTTTTCAGAAATTGACGCCCACGGAACCCGTACCGCGTTCCGCACAACACCCACCCATTACACCATGTTCCCGCCCGAACCCGTATCCCGGCCGCCCTGACCGCTGCGCGGACAATCTCAGACCTGAAAAGGCGGCTGGCGTGCGCGGCACCGGAATCGGCTGCTGTTTTGACGACGCGGTCCATGAACTGATCGATGTCCGGAATCACAAACCGCTAAGCATGTACCACTTCACCATCAGCGCCGCCCTTGGCGACACCTGCCTCCAGAAGGACGGAGCAAGGGGCGCCGACACATTATTCCCGCTTGTCGTCCTCCCTGTTCCCGCTGCGGCGTCTAACCTTTGAGTCAACCGGGGCGGGGCAGACCCCTCCACCCCGATGGTTTCGCAGATCCGCAAACGGAGGAGTCTGCCATGTCCAGCTACACCCTTCGCCACGTCGCCTTCCCATGGTTGCTACTGTTTGCGGCGCTCGCCTTGCGACCGGCCATGGCGGCGCAACAGAACAGTTCGGCAATGGACATCACCGCCACGGTGCTCAAGCTGCCGCTCGCCAAAGGCGTCAGCATCGACGATGCGATCTCGTCCATGAAACTGCGCGCCAATATGCTCAACTTCAAGCTGGTGGCGCACCAGCCGCTGTCCGAGCAACTCAAGGCATCCGGCGTCAAGAACGTGCGCCGGCTGGAGATCTACCAGTTCTGCAATCCGGCCACCGCCTACGACATGGTCCGCTTCAACATGGCGTATGCGGCGTATCTGCCATGCCGGATCGCCGTGGTGGAAGACAAGGAAGGCAGGGCCTGGCTGGTGATGATGGACCCCCAGCAGCTGTTGTCACCCAACATGCCTCCGAAGCTCAGAAAGAAGGCGCAGCGGGTGATCGACGACCTCAAGCAGATCATGCGCGCCGGCGCCGAAGGCGCGCTCTGAGACAGGGGGAAAGGCGCATGCCGTCCGGGGCATGACTTTGCCGTTCAGCAAGGTCATGCCGGATTTCCACGTCGGCAGCTTTATGCCTGAATCATGGCCGACGCCGAAGTGTCACCGGCGCAGTGCGGCCGGAGGGGGAGTTTGGTGTTGGGCTTCGCCGGGCTCAGCCCGACCTACGGGGTTGTGGCGTTGTCCGGCCAGGCCGTGTAGGTTGGGCTGAGCAACGCAAAGCCCAACGAACCGTATCGGGGCAGCCCCTCGGGCGTCGGAATACGAATAAGGGAGCCACCGTCGTGATTGTTCGCCCCGCCACGGTTGCAGATCTGCAGCCCATCAACGGCGTGATCGAGCGCGCGGTCATGAGCTGGGAGCTGGCGGAACGGGTCAAGCGCCTGTCCCTGCCTGTCTACCGCTACACCGAGTCCGATCTCGACCACCTGGAACTGGTGGTGGCGCAGGCCGGGGACACCACCATCGGGGTGGCGGCCTGGGAGCCGGCGCCCTCCGGGGATGTCCCTGATCCCCGGGGAGGGCTGGCGCTGCACGGCTTGTACGTGGATCCGCAGCACCATGGCCAACACGTGGGCACGCGACTGCTGCAGGCGGCCGAAGCGGCGGCCCGTACCCGGGGGCTGGCCGGGGTGCTGGTAAAAGCCCAGCGCGAGGCAGCCGGTTTCTTCCGGAAGCGTGGCTACGGCGCGGTGCCGGTGACGGACGCGGGCAAAGACTACGCCCACCGCTTTTGGAAGGCTTTGGACTAGCCCGGTCATCATGTCGCTGCCGCCACGGCAGCGATCCGGGCGCCGCTTGGACAACGGCGCGCATCACGTCGCTGCCCACCAACGGTCGCCATCGCCGTCGGATCTTTTCTGCCCTCTGTCGCCATACCCTTGTCTGGCTGTCGCATAACGGCCGTTGACGGCTATCCGTTGCACGAAAGACGGCGGCAACGCGTATCCGTAAGAAAAGGACCTGCTGGCGGAGGTCTCGAGCCATATGGGGACACCTCCGCCAGCGGGAAAGCTTGCGCTCTGCACGCTGCGCCGCACTGCGATCGAAATGACGGTTGGGGACCGATGACGCTGAGCGCGGGAAAACCGGCGACTGCCGGCCTGCCCGTCTTCGCAACCTCAGCCACCGCCCCGTTGGAAACAGCGTTCGAAACGCGCCATGAACGCCTCCACCTGGGCGGATGTGAACCCGACAAAGCGCAGGTCCACCAGCAGGGACGGCAGACGCAGCGCCCCAAGGGCCCGCGGGGACTGTTCGATCAGGGATATCTCGATGCGCCGGTCCTGGTCGACGTTGGTCAGGCGGGTGCCATCGTCGTGCCAGCGTTGGCCGGCGACCACCCTCGGGAGCGTGCGCAGGAACTCGTCCCGGGTCAGCCCCATATCCCGGGTGAGCTCGATGGGCGCGGTCACCGAGCCGATTGGGGTTTCAGGAAGACCATCAGCCACCGGCGATCGGCGGCCAGATGGCGATCACATCGCCGTCCTTGATCACCGACTGGTCGCGCCGCTCGGGTTCGATGAAAAGGCCGTTGCACAGCACCAGATGGGCCATCTTGCGGGGCACGCGAAAGCGGTCGACGATACCGTTCGGGGTCGCGCCCTCCGGCACTTCCACCTCCACCGCGTTGGCCTTGGTGCCGGGAGGCAGCAGGTCGGTCAGGGTCGCGAACAGCTTCACCGTGATCTTCATACCGCGCGCGCGTTGTAGCCGATGGGCTGCACGGTGCCCACGTAGGCTTCCATGAAGCGGGTCGGGTCCTTCAGCAGCCGCGGCTTCCAGTCGCGCAGCGGCGTCCGGCTCTGGATGAGACCGCGGATGGCACCCACATGCTCGGTGACGCCCAGGCTGCTGGCGCCCACCAACCGGTCGCCGGCGAACTGCAGGTTCAGGTAGCGGAATCCCTGCGGGTCGCACAGCTCCGCCGAGTCGCCGCCATCCACACCGTTCCACAATCCGAAGGAACTGGAGATCAGCCCCATGGTGGCCAGCACGTTCATGTTCACGCTGCCACGGTGCTGGCGGGTCCGGCCCGCCATGTTGGCGGCGGCAATCTGGCCGTGATCGGCGGCGGTGGGCTGAATGGCCTGCACCGAGTAGCCGCCGGTGGAGAAATCCAGCCCCTGGGCCACATCGCCGGCGGCGTAGATGCCGGCGACGCTGCTCTCCAACTGCTGGTTGACCAGCACGCCCTGGTCGGTATCCACGCCGACCCCTTCCAGGAAGCCGATATTGGGACGCACACCGGTGGCGGAAATCACCAGCCGGGCCGGCAGCGACGTCCCGTCGCTCAACTGCGCCCGCAGCGGATCATCGCCCACCCCCTGCTCGATGCTCTGCACCTGGGTGGAGGTCAGGATGCGCACGCCCTTGGTTTCGCACCACTGCCTGATCAGGTTGCCGGGTATCTGGCCCAGCATGCGTGGCACCATACGGTCCTGGGCTTCGATCACCGTCAGCTCGGTGCCGCGGGCGGCCAGCGCCTCCAGGATGATGCAGCCGATGAAACCGGCGCCCATCAACACCACCTTGGCGCCCGGCCGCGCCAGCCCGACGATGTTGCGCGCGTCCTCCAGGGTCCAGCAGTGGTGCACTCCGGGGTTGTCGACGCCGGCAATGGGCGGCGACACCGGGTGCGAGCCGGTGGCCACCAGCAGTCGGTCGTAGCGCAGGGCGCCGCCGCTTTGCAGGCCGATCGTGCTGTCCTTGGGTTTCACGGCGGTGACCCGGTCGCGCAGCACCTCGATGCGGCGGCTTTCGAAGTGACCTTCGCTGCGGCGCAGATGGGTACCCCGCTCGTCGATCTGATCGATCAGATAATAGGGGATCGCCATGCGCGAGTACGGCGGCTCGGGCTCGTCGCCGATCAGGGTGATGGCGCTGTCCGGGTCGAGCTTGCGCAGCGTCTCGGCGGCGACCACTCCGGCCGGGCCGGTACCGATGATGATGTGATGCATCCGATCCTCCTTCAGCGGAGCCGGCGGCGCGGGCCGCACGGCGTGCCCCGGTGCGCGCGCGGCGCGCACGTGTGACGTTACAGACCGAGCCGACGGCGGGTGGCGTCCGTGAGCTCGCCCTGGGGCGTCCAGCCGCGGATCTCGTAGTAATGGGGCAGCATCTTGTCCAGCTCGTTGACCATGCCCTTGGCGGGCCCCGTCTTGGCAGCGTCCTTGCGCAGGCGCTTGGGCAGGGTGTCGTCCTTGCCGGTCAATCCTGCCTTGAGATTGAAGTCCCGCTCCAGGTTCCAGATGCGCTCGCCCACTTCCAGCAGCTTGTCTGCGGTCCACTCGCCTTCGCAGGCGGCGTCCAGCTGCGGTGCGATGTCCTCCAGGGTCCAGGCGAAGGTGGTGAACACGCACAGGCCGGAGGAATCCACCGCCGCGGTGGCGTCCTGGAATGCCTTGACCAGTTCCGGCTTGCCATCGGTGACCAGCGGATCGGTCTTCTCGGGAATGCCGAGGATCTCGGAGGCCACCGTGTAGCCCCGCAGGTGGCAGGCGCCGCGGTTGGAAGTGGCGTAGGCGAGACCCATGCCCTGGATGCCACGCGGATCGTAGGCGGGAAACTCCTGGCCCTTGACGGTCATGGACAGCTCGGGGTGGCCGTATTTCTCGCACAGGCGCTTGGATCCCAGGCCCAGGATCCTGCCGAAGCCCTCGCCCCGCGCAGTGAGCTCGGCGCAGCGCGCCAGCGCCTCGGCGGAACCGAACTTGAGGGCAATGCCGCCGGTGTCCTCGTCGGTGATCACGCCGGTCTCGTACAGCTCCATGGCGGCGGCCACCGTGGACCCGAAGGTGATGGGATCGAAGCCGTCCTCGTTGCACAGGTAATTGGCGTAGGTCAGGGCTTCAAGATCGTCGACGCCGGTGTCCGATCCCATGGCCCAGGCCGACTCGTACTCCAGGCCGCCGGAGGCGCCCCAGTACTGGGGCTTGTTCTCCACGGTGAAGTGGCCCTTGTCGATGGTGGAGATGCGCCCGCATGCGATGGTGCAGGCGAAACAGGCGGCGTTGGTGGTCAGGTTGGGCTGATGATCCGTGGGGCGCGGCTCGTGCATGGCCTCGCCGGAAATCCTGCCGGCACCCTCGAACTGCACTTCGCGCATGTTGCGGGTCGGCATGGCACCCACTTCGTTGATGACGTTCATCAGCACCTGGGTTCCGTATTGGGGCAGCCCCTGGCCGGTCACGGCGCTGTCGGCCAGCACCTTCTTGGCCTGTTCGGTGGCCTGCAGGAAGCGTATGGGGTCCTTGATGTTGCCCAACCCTCTGGTGCCGCGGCAGGCCACCGCTTTCAGATGCTTGGAGGCCATCACGGTACCGACCCCGGAGCGCCCGGCCGCCCGGTGCAGGTCGTTGATGACGCCTGCATACAGGTTGCCCTGCTCGGCGGACCGGCCCACGCAGCTGATACGCATCAGCGGGTCCTGGTGTTTGCGGTGCAGCAGTTCGTCCGTTTCCCACACCGACTTGCCCCACAGATCGTCGGCGGGCAGCAGCTCGGCGCAGTCGTTATCGATGCGCAGATAGACCGGCGTGGGCGATTTGCCCTCGAAGATGATCATGTCCCAGCCGGCCATCTTCAGCTCCGCACCGATGAAGCCGCCGGAGTTGGAACAGGCCACCGCCCCGGTCAGGGGGCTCTTGGTGACCACCGAATAGCGTCCGCCGGTGGACGCCATGGTGCCGGTCAGGGGGCCTGTGACCATGATCAGTTTGTTGTCGGGGGACAGGGCGTCGACCCTGGGGTCGATCTCTTCGTACAGGTACTTGGTCGCCAGCCCGCGCTGTCCCAGATACTCCCTGGCCCACTGCTGGTTGAGGGCCTCTTTGCCGATCTCACCGGTGGTGAGGTTCACTCGCAGTACGTTTCCCGTCCAAGCCATGTCGCGATCCTCCTGCCACGGTTTTCAATTGACGCGCGTATAGGTGGCGATGTCTTTGGGCCGGGGCGCGTTGTAGCTGGACGGCCCGCGCGGACTCTGCTGGGCCCAGGCACGCATGCGTTCCAGGCCGGCGTTGTCCACATCGACATAAGTGATCGCGCCAGTGGGACAGGCCTTGGCGCACCAGGGATCGCCGCCGCACAGGTCGCATTTCATAACCTTGCCGGTGTCGTGATTGTAATTGACGGTACCGAACGGACAGGCGATGGTGCACACCTTGCAGCCCACGCAGTCCTGCTCGCTCACTTCCTTGGCGCCGGTGTCGGCGTTGAGCGTAATGGCCTCCACCGGGCAGGCGTGCATGCACCAGGCCTCGTCGCATTGGGTGCAGGTATAAGGCGCGAAGCGTCCTTCATGGTGAAATGTGAAGACCTTGATACGGGATTTGGCGGGGTTGAACACCCCTTCGTTTTCGTAGGAACAGGCCAGTTCGCATTGCTGGCAACCGGTGCACTTGGCCGGCTCAAGCTGCAGGGCTCGTAGCATGGTGGTCGTCTCCTGCCTTCGTGGTGGCGTCCCTAAATGAATGTGAAGACAACGTGCGGCATTTCGATGCGCGAGTGCGCGCCGCGGCATGTCGCAAGGCTCATCGTCCGTGCCGGTCCCCCGAGGCTAACTTCGAGTATAGGCGGGATAAGCGGGTTTTCTATTGCGTCCGCTCGGGGCTGCTTGCCGTTGTCCGGAAAAAAGAGAGGGGTTGGAAAAAAGCGGGAAAAAAGCACCCCAATGGACAAGGCCGCGGAAGGGTTCAAGGGGCAGTGACAGCTGATTCTCAGTGGCGCCGCGCCTTTTCAGGCGCACAAAAAAACGGCGACCCGAAGGTCGCCGTCCCATGCCCGTTCCGGGCCGGTTCAGGCGGCGCGCCGGCGCCGGCTGAAGCCCAACCCCAGCGCCGCGGCCCCCATCAGCATGAGGGTCGTCGGTTCGGGGATCTGCTGGGTCTCACGCAGGATCTTACGCTCCAGAGCGACCTGGAAGTCGCTGAAGCTGGACACCTGCACCGAGAAGGAGTCGGTACCCGTGGCAAAGTTGCAGTTGGCGCCGCTCCCCACTCCGAGGCAGTTCACCTGGTCGATACCGGCCGCAATGGCGGCGTTGGCTGCCGTGACCTGATCGGTGCCCGTGTTGCCAAAACCGTCCGTGGACACGTCGATGACCTGCCGGCTGCCTGTCGCGATGTAGTTCACCAGGGAGGTCGTGGCTGCCCCGATGGCCGGCCCAAGAGCCGTCGCGCCGGAGTTGACCTGGGTCATGCCGTTGATCGCCGCGATCAGGCTGGCGATGCTCGTGCCGTCAATCTGCGTGAGCGGAAACTCTTCAATCACCGTGGCCCCGAAACTCCAGACCCCGATAGCCACACTGCCGTCCTGAGGCAGGACGCTGGCGTTGTTGAGCACGTTGGCATAGGCATCGCGCTGTAGGATGAAATTTGATCCGCTGATACTCCCGGACCGGTCGATGGCGAGACCCAGTTCGGTCGTGACGGGCACCGCCTGAACCTGCATTGCCATCATGAGCAGTCCGATCACGGACGCGAGTCGGACCAGATGACTATGGATGAATCGTGACATGGCTTCTGTACCTCCGTTTTGGTCACTAAGCGGTGGCGTCAAATCCCCACTCGGGTCCGCCTCGCACGCAGCTCACAGTCGATAACCGCTGCATGCTCAGGACGAAGCACCAACCATGCCATCCCCATAAAGGCTCACACATCAAAGAGTTGAAAACACCCCTTCGGGCTCCAAGCTCCATCATGTAAATTTTATTAACACTTTACGTTTGATTTACATTCTGGCTCCGGAGTTCAAGAATTGAAATTGACACGCCGAGCTAAAATATCTCCCAGCTTTTCAAGCAACTAATAACCACAACCTCACCATTACCGACTGTAAGGATAATTGACACCAGGGCCGGAGTGGTCTCTCCGTGCCGCCACTCGGGTCCCGCGGGCAGGGCGGCGAAACGACCGGCATGCCTCTTCCCGGGCCATCCAGGGCATAATTTAATTCTGTAGCATACTATAAATATATTGAGACGCGGAAAAGTGTTTCCGAGGCCAGATTCCCGGACCGCTGGACTCGACATCCGGGGAGTGGTTCCCGCAACCGCAGCGCCAATAGAGAGGTCGGGATCCGTAGCCTCCGGCTGGTGCGCATTTCGCGGCCCGGCGGAAATGCGGGAGTGGTTCCGGGAAAGCACCAATACCCCCGCCAACGGGCGGGCTCTGGAGTCCGTTTCGGCAGCGTACAGGCGTATCATAGACGGGGGCCGCAACCATGACCGTTTGCCCTGATCAGCGCCTGTCCCAGGGTGCTCACGGGTCCCAGGATTCGCCGACGGCTATCCCGCACCCGTGTCGCCGTCTCACCGTAGCCGGACACTTGACTTATGCTGCTGAATATCCTCGATAACACTTGGACGCTGTTTCTGGAAGCGGCGCCCTGGCTGATGGTGGGGCTGATCGCCGCAGGGCTGATCAAGGCCTGGGTACCCGAGCAGCGCATGGTAGCCTGGCTGGGCGGCAACGGGTTGTGGCCGGTCACCAAGGCCGCGCTCATCGGCGCGCCCCTGCCGCTGTGTTCCTGCGGGGTCATTCCGGCGGCCTTGGGCCTGCACCGGGCTGGCGCGTCCCGGGCGTCGACCACCGCCTTCCTCATCGCAACCCCTGAAACCGGCGCCGATTCGATCGGCGTCTCCTATGCCCTGCTCGGTCCCTTCCTGACCGTCATGCGCCCGGTGGCGGCAATTCTCAGCGGCATCATCACCGGCGTCGTCGCCGGCCTGACGCCGGAGACCCGGGCGGTACCGGTAGCGGTCTCCCCGGCGGCTGCGGCCAACTGCGGCTGCGATGGACCCGCCGCAGACCCTCCGCAGGAGTCCGCGGCCTGTTGCGGGTCCGGCTGCGGTTCCGAACAGGCGTTTGCCGAACCGACCGGTCCGTGGACCCGAACTTGGTCGGGGCTGCGCTATGCACTCTCCGATGTGCTGGACGATTTCAGTGTATGGCTGTTCATCGGACTGGTGGTCGCCGGCATCACGTCCACCCTGGTGCCGCCGAGCACCCTCGCGCAGTACGGGGGCGGCCTGTCGGCCATGCTGCTGATGCTGGTGGTCGGCATTCCCCTGTACGTCTGCGCCACCGAGTCCACGCCGATCGCCACTGCGATGCTGGTGGCCGGCGTTTCCCCCGGCACGGTGCTTGTGTTTCTGCTGGCCGGACCCGCCACCAACCTGGGAACCGTCGGTGCGCTCAACCGCGAGTTCGGCGCGCGCTTCGTCGCCGCCTACCTGGCCGGCATCTCGGTCTGCGCACTGGCTTTCGGGTTGCTCACCAACCATCTCGCCGGCGCTTTCGGACTGGACATCCAGGCGCAGCTGCACACCGGCCGCCAACTCATCCCCCATTGGCTGGCCTTGGCCAGCGCTATCGTTCTTGCCGCCATGGCGATCCGCCCCCTGCGCCGCGCACTCTTCACGCTGTTCAGCCAAAAACCGGGGTCAGATCCCAGTTTTCCCTAATATTAGCCGAAACTGGGATCTGACCCCGGTTCACAGATAATGCCGGGGCAATGCATAATACTGGGGTCGACATCGATCCCGTGCTGCGAGAACGCCGATGCCTGATGATGACCCCAAGCTGAGCATAATGTCCGATGAGGAGCTGGAAGCCAGCCTTCACCCGGAAGGGCCGGCAGCGGACGCGTCGGCCGACGACAAAACCTACGAGGGGCCGGAGCACCGTACGGGCGACGAACGCCGGACAGGCCCGCGGGACCGACGCGAAATGGTGCGTTTTGAGCCCGACAAGGAGCGCGCCGACCGCCGTTCCGGCAAGGACCGGCGCAAGGCCAACAACAAGCCGGAAGACATCTGGAACAAGCGGGATTTCTGATCCCGGCTCATTTCCTTCCACTGCCAGCAATCCACGGCAAAACGGCGAAGGAACGCACTGCGGGGCGACACCTGGATTCGAAGACGCCGCGTCCGGCATCCACCGGTCAGGAACCAGCGTCCGGTGAAACCCCAGGGGCATTCTCCATAGGCGACCACCAGGCGCCCCGCCTGGGTCAGACCATCACCTCCCGCAAACCCCACGAACGCGACGGCAGGTCGCAAGCCGACGCACCCTGTTCAGCGAAGGGCTCCCGCTCCGCGTCGTCGGTCATTGCCGGCCGAACGCAACGGACTCGCCATCAGCGAACATGTGCGGCGCACACGCAAATCCCCTGGTACCGGTATCGCGACTCGTGGCATGCTGCATTGGCCCGGACCCTCCCCAGGATCCGGAACGCACCGGCTGACCGTGTTCGTACAACACGGCGTTCAGTCGGCGCCACTGGCACCATAAGGACAACAAGCGAATAACCGCCGACACCACAGGCCGTGACACCCAAAGACATACCAGTCGCCGCGCCCCTCACGCCCCAACAGATAACCGCGCAGGATGCGGCGCTGATCATCCGCAATATGCGGGACACTCTGTACCGCGTGGACGTCGCCGGCCGCCTGGTCTATGCAAGCCCCTCGGGAGAGGCGTTGACCGGCTACGCCCTGAACGAACTGCTCGGCAAGCCGGTCACGGACCTGTATATGCGCCCGGACAAGCGCACCGAGTTCCTGCAGCGCCTGACCGATGCCAATGGCCACCTCGACGACTACGAGGTGGAGCTTCGACACAGGCAGGGGCATGGCGTATGGGTATTGATCAACGTGCGCCACTTCCATGATGCGGACGGGAATGTGGCCGGGCTTGAAGGCATCATCCGCGACATCACCAGCCGCAGACTGACCGAGCGGGCACTCGATTACGAACGCGAAAAAGCGCAAGTGACCCTCAAATCCATTGCCGATGGCGTCATCACCACCGACTCCAGCGCGCTTTCCAGGAAAATTTCTTCTGCCTGTATGCCCAGGACATCATGGCCCTCAACAGCGATGAGTGCGACGCCGGGCATCACTGCGAAATCCTCATCAGGATCGACAACGGCACCGAGACGGCACCGAGCTGGTTCCACCCATGGCGTTCATACCTGCCGCCGAACGCTACAACCTCATGGAGAAGATCGATCGCTGGGTCATCCAGAAGGCGCTGGAGAATCTGGACGCGATGCACCGCAGGCAGGCACTGGACCGGGTGTTTTCCATCAATCTGTCGGGGTCGTCCATTGCCGATGCCGGATTCAGCAAATTCCTGTTGGACGCACTGGACAGCCATGACGTCCCCGCCGGCAATCTGTGCTTCGAGATCACCGAGACCGCGGCAATTTCCAACATGCATAACGCCATAAAGCTGATCAGCCGCGTCACCGAACGGGGCTGCCGGTTTACGCTGGACGATTTCGGCAGCGGGCTGAGTTCCTCCTACTACCTCAAGCATTTGCCGGTTCAGTATTTGAAGATCGACGGCAGCTTCGTTCGCGACATTCACACCAATCGCATCAACTACTCCATGGTGGAAGCGATCAACAATATCGGCCATGTCATGGGGCTGAAGACCATCGCCGAGTTCGTGGAGAGGCCGGAGATTCTCAGCAAGCTGAGGGACATCGGTGTGGACTACGCCCAGGGCAATATCATCGGCCAGCCCACGCTCTGGCTGTGCCCCGGCGCCCCAACATCGGGGTCAGATCCCAGTTTTCGCTAATATTAGCGAAAACTGGGATCTGACCCCGATGTTGGGGCTAGGAGCGTGTGCGCTTCGGCTTCGTTAAGGTGGCTCTTGGCGCGCGCTTGGGAGCGCCCTTGTTGCTGGACGCCTTCTTGCCGGGGCGCGTATCGGGAGCCTTGCGCGGCTTTCTCGGTTTGCGCTCAGGCGCAGAGCCCGCCTCGCCCGCGACACTGAGCTGCAGCTGTTGGCCGCATACCCAGACTGTCCGCAGATGTCTGAGTACCGGCTTGGGCATGCCGTCGGGCAAGTCGACGGTGCTGTAGGTGTCGTAGAACTTGATATGGCCGATGTCGCGGCTGTCGAGCCCCGCTTCGTTGGCAATCGCCCCGACGACGTTCTTCGCTTCCACGCCATGGGCGCGTCCCACCTCGATGCGGTAGCGGGTCATACCCGCTTCGGCGGCGCGCGGTGACTCCGACGCGCTCCGCTTGCGCACCGGCTCGCGCCCGGAACGAGGTTCGCGTTCGGCCCTGGGGTGGGCCCCTTCAGCCTTGGGGTGGACCCGTTCCACTTCGGCGGGTTTCGCCTTTTCGGGCCTGACCGCCTTCTCGGACCTGGCCGGCGCCAGCGGGCGTTCGCGCTGCAGCAGGTAAACGAGCGCCGCGGCGATCTCGCTCAAACCGATGTTGTGCTCGCTCTGGTAGTCCTCCACCACTTTCTCGAAAAAGCCCAGCTCCTGCGATTCGATGGTGTCGGTGATCATCTGCTTGAAGCGTCCCACCCGGCGGTCGGCGATGGCCTCCTGACTGGGCAGCTGCATGGGCGTGATGCGCTGGCCGGTGGCCCGTTCGATGGCCCGCAGCATGCGGGTTTCGCGCGGCGCCACGAACAGGATGGCCTCGCCCTTGCGCCCGGCACGCCCGGTGCGGCCGATGCGGTGCACATAGGCTTCGGTGTCGTACGGGATGTCATAGTTGATGACATGGCTGATCCGCTCCACGTCCAGGCCGCGGGCAGCCACGTCGGTGGCGACAACCATGTCAAGGGCGCCGCTCTTGAGCCGTTCGATGGTCTTTTCCCGCAGCGCCTGATTCATATCGCCGTTCAGCGCGGCGCTGGAATAGCCGCGCGCTTCGAGCTTTTCGGCCAGCTCCAGGGTGGCGGTCTTGGTGCGCACGAAAATGATCAGCGCCTTGAAATCCTCGAGCTCCAGCATGCGGGTCAGCGCATCGAGCTTGTGCACGCCGCTGACCTGCCAGTAACGCTGGGTAATGGTCGTGACGGTGGTGGTCTTGGTCTTGATGCGAATCTCCACCGGATCGCGCAAGTGCTTCTGGGCGACCCGGCGGATGGGCTCCGGCATGGTGGCGGAGAACAGGGCGACCTGCTTTTCGGCCGGCGTGTGTTCGAGGATCTGTTCCACGTCGTCGATGAAGCCCATGCGCAGCATCTCGTCCGCCTCGTCCAGCACCACGGCGGCAAGCCGGTCCAGTGCCAGGGTGCCGCGACGCAGGTGGTCCTGCACACGGCCCGGAGTCCCCACCACCACGTGCACACCGCGGCGCAGCTGGCGCAACTGGACGTCCATGCCCTGGCCGCCGTAGACGGGCAGAATGTGGAAATCCTTCAGGTGGCGCGCGTAGGTCTGCATGGCCTCGGCGACCTGGATCGCCAGTTCCCGGGTGGGCGTCAACACCAGCACCTGGGGCTGGCGGAGGGACAGGTCCAGCCGGCTCAGCAACGGCAGCGCAAAGGCCGCCGTCTTGCCGGTGCCGGTCTGGGCCGTACCCAGCAGGTCGCGCCCTGCCAGCAGCGGCGGAATGCACTGCGCCTGAATGGGCGTCGGCGCCTCGTAGCCGACCTCATCGACGGCCTGGAGAACGGGGGCGGCCAGTCCCAGTTCGGAGAAGCGGGAAACGGTTTCGGTAGTCATTGGGGAACCTGTGGGAGCGCCCCGAAGCGCAAAACGGGCTGGCTCGGGGCTGGGAAATTGAAGCGATTATAGGGCATTCGGCGGCCAATGGGCGCCCAAAACGGAAAATGTCCTCAACTCACCCCCCGGATCTTTGTCGACAAGCGGGTGGGCGGCAACCGATTCTCATTGACCACCGACCCTTCTTTGCAGTCGCGACATCTCCCGGGCAGCGGCGCGGCTCAGGGTGTGGGACGCCAAGGGCAGGGTGAACAGCAGCACGACCACGATCACCGCCAGCCGCGCGGCCCAGGCGGCATCGCCCGCAACCAGCGCCGCGCCCACGGCGAACACGGTAACGGCGACGGTGCCCGCCTTGGTGACCGCATGCTGACGGGCCAGGGCGTCCGGCAGGCGCACCAACCCGAGCGCCGCCACCAGCACCAGCAGCATGCCCAGCGCGCACAGCGCCCACCCGAACCAGGCCATCATTGGTCGCCCTCCTCCTCGCCGGCCTGGCGCTCGATCAGCCGCGCCCAGGCGATAGTGCCCACGAAACCCGCCAACGCCAGACCGATGGCCACATCCAGAAACGCCGGGCTGCCGCTCGCCAGCGCGGCGCAGATGCACAGCACCACCCCCACGGCGAACAGCAGGTCCAGGGCGATGACCCGGTCGGCCCGCGCCGGCCCGACCAGCAGCCGGAAGAAGCCGGCCAGGGCGGCCAGGGTCGCCAGCAGCACGAACACGTAGGTAACCGTCATGGCGGCGCGTCTCCGAACAGGCAGCGGACAGGCTGCACGAAATCGCGCCGAATCCCCGACAGGGTGGCATCCAGGTGGGCGCTGTCAAGCACGTGCAGCAGCAGCGCGCGCCGTTCGAGATCGACGTCCACCGTACTGGTGCCCGGCGTCAGGGTGACCAGCGCCGCCAGCAGCACCACGCCGGTCTCGCTCAAGTCACCGTACTCGAGCCGCGCGAAGCCGCGCCGGGGGGCGTCGGGCTCGGTGAGGATCAAATGGACGGTGGCCCAGGTGGAAAGCACCAGCGCCCGGGCGAAATGCCCGATCAGCAGCAGCACCGCGCGGCTCTTGCTCATGGTCTTCCCCCCGGCCAGAAACCCACCATGGCGGCCTGGGCGTAATGCACGAAGGGCTGGGGATACAGGCCCAGCGCCACCAGCAATCCCACCAGCGCGAGCACGGCGCCATAGGCGGGAGCCAAACGGGGCGTGGGCAGCGCCAGCGCACTGGGCTCGGGGTGCGGCTTCCAGAATCCCTCCAGCCAGATCTTGACCATGGAGTACAACGTCAGCGCACCCACCGCCAGCGCGAAGCCGCCCCAGGCGTAGCGGCCCTCCCCGAAGGCCTGCTGCACCAGCAGGAACTTGCCCCAGAAGCCCGAACTGGGCGGCACGCCCACCAGCGAGAAGGCGGCGACCAGAAACAACAGGGACAGTCCCGGCCGCGCAGCATACAGACCGCCGATGCGGCGCAGGTCGTAGTGGCCGGCGCTGCGCCAGATGATGCCGGCAATGAGAAACAGTGCGGCCTTGGCCAGGATGTTGTGCACGAGAAAAAACAACCCCGCCGTACCCGCCCGCGGGCTGGCAAGCGCCACCGCCAGCAACAGGTAACCGATCTGGCTGACAATGTGAAAAGCCAGAATACGACGCAGGTCCCAATGATAGGCGGCCCCCAGCACCCCGCTGACCATGGTGACCACCGCGATCCAGCCCAGCGCGTCGTAGAACACCGCCGGCTGATCCACGAACACCTGTCCCGACAGGCGCAGCAGCACGTACACGCCCACCTTGGTGATCAGCCCCCCGATCAACGCCAGCAGCGGCGCCGGCAGCGTGTGGTAGCTGGCGGGCAGCCAGCAGAACAGGGGAAACGCCCCCGCCTTGAGCAGAAAGGCCGCCGCCAGCAGTGCCAGGTATACCGGCATCGCGCTATGGATCGCCGGATTGCGCACCGCCTGGGCCAGCGCCGTGAAATTGAGCTGCCCGGTGGCGCCGTAGAGCAGCGCCACCGCCGCCAGGAACAGCAGGGTGCCGATCATGTTCAGGGCGAAGTACTTGAACGCCGCCTCCAGGTGCCGGCGCCCGCCGCCCAACACCAGCAGCCCCAGCACCACCATCAACATCAGTTCGAACCAGACATACAGGTTGAACAGATCGGCGGTCAGGAATGCGCCCCCGACCGCCGCCAGCAGCCCATGTTCCAGAGGATGGAGCATGGGCGACTCGGCGGGCGGATCGGCGCTGCTGGTCTGGTACACCAGCACGGCCAGCCCCAGCACCGCACTGATCACCACCAGCGCCGCGCTCAGCCGGTCGGCGGCAAACTCGATGGCGTAGGGCAGCGGCCACCCCCCCAGCGCCACCGACAGCCGCCCGGCGCTGCCCACCTGCACCGCCAGCGCCAGCGCGCACAGCAGCAGCACGGTCGCGCCGGCGACGCTCAGCCACTGCTGAACGCGTCGATGCCGGTACAGTGCCGCGCTGAGCACAGCGGTGAACAACGGCACCAGCAGGGGGCTGAGGACCAGCATCAGTCCTCCAGTACCGGCGGCTTCACCGCATCGGTGGCCGGCGGCTCCGCGGCACGCAGACCCTGGACGTCGTCGCCGCCGCCGGCGCTGCGCAGCCGCGCCCCCAGCACCAGGGCGAAGCACAGCAGGGCAAAACCGATGACGATGGCAGTGAGCACCAAGGCCTGGGCCAGCGGGTCGGCCGCCGCCGCCGTCCGGGCGTCGACCATCCCGGTCAGCAGCGGCGGCGTCCGTGAGGCCAGTCGCCCGCTGGCGAACACCACCAGGTTGACCGCCGCGCCCAGCAGCGCCAGACCCGCCACCACCCGGAACAGATCCCGGGACAGGGCCAGGTACACCCCGGCGGCAACGGCGCTCGAAATGGCGATCAGCACCCACAGCGTCATGGCCCGTCCTCCCGGTCATCCAGCAGCGCCAGCAGGTAGGCCGCCAGCGCGCCCCATACGGCCGCGAACACGCCCAGGTCGAACAACAGTACGGTGGACAGCTTGAGCGAGGTGTCTCCGAAAGACAGGGTCCACCATAGATGGGTCAGAAACGGCTGGCCGTCCGCCACGGCCGGCAGGCCGCTGACCAGCGCCAGCAGCACACCCCCAGCGGCCAGCCCCACAGGCTGCAAGGGCAGCCGGCGGCGCGCCGTCTCGGCGCCGTACACGATCGCCACCAGCGCCGTGGCCGCCACCGCCACCAGGGCGGCGATGAACCCCCCGCCCGGTGCGTTGTGGCCGCGCAGCAGGACCCACGCCGCGGCCGCCAGCATGACCCAGTACGCCCCGCCGGCGACCCGCTCCAGCACTACGGCGCGGGGCGTCATGACGCGCCTCCGCGCTTGCGCAGGCCGCGCAGCAGCGGCCAGGCCGCCAGCGCCGAAAACACCACCACAGTGATTTCCCCGAGGGTATCCAGGGCACGGAAGTCCACCAGGATGACGTTGACCACGTTGCCCCCGTGGGCCTCGGACAGGCTGTGGGCGGCGAACCAGCGGGCCAGGGTGGGATCGGCCGGCAGGCTGAACAGCCCGGCGAGGACAACGAAGGCACCGATCCCGGCCGCGACGGCCAGCAGCCCGTTGCGCACCCGGGGCTCGGCGTAGCGTGCCGGTGGTCCATAGCGGGGCAGCACCGCCGAGGCCACCACCACCAGCGCCGTCTCCATCAGGAACTGGGTGAAGGCCACGTCCGGCGCCCCCGCGAACAGCAACAGGACGGCGCTGCCGTAGCCCACCACCCCGACCGCCATCAGCAGCGCCAGGCGATCGCGCAGAAACGGCGCCGCCAGCGCTCCGGCGCCGATCAACACGGCAGCCGCCGCCAACGCCCAGCCCCCACCCCCGGGCGGCCACGCCACGGGCCAGCCGGGCCCGCCCACCAACCAGCCGGCGGCGCCGACCAGCAGCAGCGCCGTCACGGTAAGACGCAGGTAACCGGACAGATCGCCGCGCTGCAGGGCACGCGTGTGCCAGGCGGCGACGCGGCTCAGACCGGTCAGCAGTCCATCGAAGGCGGCCGCCGGACCGAAGCGGTCGAAGCGCGCCCAGCCGCCCAGCCGGCGATGCAGGCGGTCCCAGAACAGGAACAGCAGCACACCGATGGCCAGAGTCACTTCGACGGCGGTCAATCCGATGCCCAAAGGGTGCGAGACCGCGAGCCGGCCCACATCGGCGCCGGGGGCCATGACCCGCGCCGCCTCGACCAGCAGCGGATCGATGAACCTGGGCAGCAACTCGAACTCCAGGCCCGCCAGGGCGATCAGCAGCGGCGGCACCAGCATGCGCCAGGAGACCTCATGCACCTTGTCGAATGCCGGGCTCATGGGCCCCCAGAACACCCGGATGGCAGCCACCGCCGCCACCGCCACGGCCACCGCGTTGACGAACAGCAGCCCGTAGCTGACCACCACCAGCAGGTCGGCGCCCGACTTGGCGGCGCCGACCGCATCCTTGGCCACATAACCGAACGACAGCGGCAGCCCGGCCATGGAAATGCCCGCCAGCACCGCCGCCGCCGTGGTCCAGGGCATGCGCCGGCGCAGGCCCATGAGGTGATCGATGCTGCGCGTGCCGGTGGCGTGGTCGATGTTGCCGGCCACGAAGAACAGCGGTGCCTTGTACAGGGCATGGGCGAACAGGAACGCGATCACCGCCAGCGCGGCACCGTCGTTGGGCAGCCCGATCAGCAGCGTGAGCGTGCCCAGGGCGGACACCGTGGAGCGGGCCAGGATGCGTTTGAGGTCGCGCTCGCGCAGGGCCAGCACCGCCGCCCACACCGCCGTCAGCGTGCCGACGCCGATCAGCACCGTCTCCCACAGCAGCAGATCGTTGAAGGCCGGATCCAGGCGCGCCAGCAGGTAGATGCCGAGCTTAACCAGGGTGGCCGAATGCAGGTAGGCGCTGACCGGCGTGGGCGCGCTCATGGCATTGGGCAGCCAGAAATGGAACGGAAACTGGGCCGACTTGGTGAAGCAGCCGATGAACAGCAGACCCAGCACCGCCGGCAGACGCGGGTCCGCGGCCAGCAGCGGCCCGGAGGCGGCAATGGTGTGCAGCGACCAGGTGCCGGTGATCTGGTGGAGCAGGATGAACGCCGCCAACAGCGCCAGTCCGCCACCCAGGGTGACGAACAAGGCCTGGCGCGCCGCGGCGCGCGCCGCGGCGTCGGTGTGCTTGAAACCCACCAGAAAGAACGAGGTGAGGCTGGTGAGCTCCCAGCACAGGAACAGCACCAGCAGATTGTCGGCGCACACCGCGCCGATCATCGCCCCCATGAACACCAGCAGCACGCCATACAGGCGTCCGGCGGAGGGTGTATGGGCCAGGTAGCCGCCGGCGTACACAAACACCACGGTGCCGATGCCGGTGATCAGCAGCAGGAACTGGGCCGACAGGGCGTCCACCCGCCAGTCCATATTCACACCCAGGCTCGGCACCCACTGCACGTGCGCCTGCCAGGGCAGGGGCACGGCTGCCAGGCCCCAGATCAGAGCGGCGAACAACCCCAGCGGCACCAGCGCCAGCCGCGACCCGCCCGGGCGCCACCCCCGTACCGCCCCGTGGTCAGGGCTCATGGTCCGTCCCCCCTGGATCGGCATCCCGCCGCGGCGCGGCCATCCGCCCTTTCCCGTGCGCCGGCACCCCCGGCGAACGACAGTCTTTCACTCGGCCCCCCGAGCAAGAAAGGGGGCTGTTGGAGACCCGCTTCGCAATGACACAAGCCCGCCTGAACTTTATATTATCTTAACTATAATTCCAGTACTCGGGGACAGGCGCAGCCGGTCCTTCGCGGACATTGCCCTGCCCTCCCGGGAGCCGGTCGTTCTCGTGCGACAGCAGCCGTATCAATGTGCCGTCCCCAGGCGGCTCCCAGGGAGGAGATACAGCAATGGCCGAGAGATCCGTGATTCCGGCAGTGGACGATGAGCCCGCCACGCTGGCCGCCATGCTCGATGCCCTCACCCGGCGCTTCGGCGGCGACTACCGCGTCGAACCCCACCTCTCCCCGCGAACCGCGCTGCAGGCGGTCACCAGACTCAAGGAGGACGGCGGGGAGATCGCGCTGGTCATCGCCGACCAGTGGATGCCGGAAATGACCGGCAACGACTTTCTGGGCCGGGTGCGCGCCGTCGAGCCTACGGCCAAGCGCGGCACGCCACCGTTTGAAACACCGGGATCTTAGCCCGAATCGAGGAGGCGCCATGAATCTCAGAGTGCCGACGCTGTTCTTGGTGGCCTGCGGGCTGGGTTCCGCCGTGTCCGCCGCAGAACCGGAGCGGGACATCTACCAGGGCAGCATCGAGAGCCGCGTCGACGCCCTGGCATCCATTCAGCCCGGCCTGGGCGTGGTGATGCACGAGGTCGGCTACCGCTTTTCCAGCCTCTACCGGGCGGCCCACGGCGGCAATTGGGGACTGGCCCAGTACCAGCTCAAGGAACTGCGCGAGGCGATGGAGGTGGCCGAGACGACAAGACCCAAGCGGGCCGCGATGCTCAAGGCCTTCGGGCAGACCCACCTGGGTCCGATCGACGCGGCGATCGAAAAGAAGAACCTGGCCGAGTTCAACCCGCGCTTCCTGGAAGCCGTCAAGGGCTGCAATGCCTGCCATAGCGCGCTGGGCATGAGTTTCATTCGCTACCGCGTGCCCGAACGGGGCCACCAGGGGGGTCTCGATGTCACCCTCAAGACGGACCCCAAACACCCTGAATCGAGCGAACCCAAGCAACCACAGCCTACAACGGGGTCAGATCCCAGTTCTCGCTAATATTAGAGAAAACTGGGATCTGACCCCGACGGAGGACGGACGATGGCGCGCAGGAAGGCAAGTGATTTCGACCAGCGGGTGCTGGACCTCTACGATCGCTATGCCCACGATCTGATCAGCCGGCGCGAGTTCCTGGAAAAGGCCGGCAGGTACGCGCTCGGCGGGCTCACTGCCGCGTCCGTGCTGGACATGCTGTCGCCCCGGTACGCGCTCGCCACCCAGGTCGCGCCCACCGATGGGCGTATCCGGGCCGAGTTCATCGACTACGAGTCGCCCAGGGGCTACGGCAAGGTCCGCGCCTACCTGGTCCGTCCGGCCGGTGCGACGGGCAAACTGCCCGGTGTGGTGGTAGTACACGAGAACCGCGGCCTCAATCCCTATATCGAAGATGTGGCGCGGCGCTTGGCGGTGGCCGGCTTCATGGCGCTGGCCCCCGACGGGCTCACCTCCCTGGGCGGCTACCCGGGCGACGACGAAAACGGCAAGCGGATGCAGCGCACCCTGAACCCGGCCAAGATGCTGCAGGACTTCATGGCCGGCTTCCGCTATCTGAAGGACCGCCCCGACTGCACCGGCAAGGTGGGCGTGGTGGGCTTCTGCTACGGCGGCGGCGTGGCCAACCAGATGGCCGTGCACCTGCCCGATCTGGCGGCCGCCGTGGCGTTCTACGGCCCCCAGCCCGACCCGGACGAGGTCCCGAAGATCCACGCGCCGCTGCTGCTGCACTATGCCGCCCTGGACAAGCGCATCACCGACGGCTGGCCCGCCTATGAAAAGGCGCTCAAGGCGGACCACAAGCAGTTCACGGCGTACATCTATCCCAACGTCAACCACGGCTTCCACAACGACACCACACCGCGCTACGACCAGGCCGCCGCCGAACTCGCCTGGCAGCGCACCATCGCGTTCTTCAAGGCGCATCCGCAGTAGCATCGCCCCGACGCGGCGTCCCCATACCACGCCGCGATCCGTTGGGCCTCCTTACCCAGCGGCCGATACCCATCCATCCCAGGCTGGGCTGAGCGCCGCGAAGCCCAACGTCGCACCCTCGTCCCACGCCGCAGTCCGTTGGGCTTCCTTCGTCAGCCCAACCTACGGCCGCCCGTACCATGCCCGGCGGCCGATACCCATCCATGGTGGGGCTGCGGCCATGCCTAGAAGTTGCGTAGCCCACTATTCATTTCATTTACAGTTGTTTTCACGCACATTTGCTTTCCGAGCAATCCCCTCAAGTACTACCCGGAACAGCCGTTAGAGCCTGAAAACCGCCGCCGCCTGTATGGCGCGGTGACGCAACAACAGAAAGACGCGCGGCGCGCTGGCTGCCGCGCCGAACCACCATGAGGACTCGCCATGAAGGTAGAAGCGTTTTTCGACGAGGGGCGCACCTGCACCTTGACCTATGTGGTGTACGACGAGGCCAGCAAGGACGCGGTGCTCATCGATCCGGTGCTGGACCTGGATACCACGCCCTGGCGCACCTTCACCGATTCCATCGAGAAGGTCGAACGCTTCATCAACGACCACCATCTCACCGTCCACTGGATACTCGATACCCATGTGCACGCCGACCACATGAGCGGTGCGGCGGAGCTGAAAAAACGCCTGCACGCCCGCTGCGCCATCGGCGAGAACATCCGGGTGGTGCAGGAAGTGTTCAAGGACACCTTCAACCTGGACAGCCGCTTTCCCACCGACGGGCGCCAGTTCGACCGCCTGCTGAAAAACGGCGACCAGTTGGACGCCGGGGCGCTGCAGGTGGAGGTACTGCACACTCCCGGCCACACGCCGGCCTGCCTCACCTACAAGATCGGCACCGCCCTGTTCACCGGCGATGTCCTGTTCGCCCCCGACATCGGCGTGGCGCGCTGCGATTTTCCCGGCGGCAGCGCCGCGGACCTGTTCCATTCGGTCACGCAGAAGCTCTACAGCCTACCCGACGACACCCAGGTCTATGTGGGCCACGACTACCCGTCCAACCGCCCGATGCAGTACCTGACCACCATCGGCGAATCCAAGCGCGCCAACGTGGACCTGCCTGCGGACCTGCGCGAACAGGACTTCGTCGCCAAGATCGCCGCCCGGGACCGCAAGCTGTCGGCCCCGCGCCTGCTGTTCCCCAGCCTGCAGGTCAACATCAATGCCGGTTCGCTGCCCGTCCCCGAGGGCAACGAAGTGTCGTATCTGAAGATACCGGTCAACTTCCTATAAGAATAAAAAGCCGCGCCAAGACACGAACTGAAAACACCAAAGGAGCCTTTATGTTCAGTGCAAAATTGGAGCATGTTCTCGACCGCCTGGCCCACCACTACCAGCCCTTCAATCTGCTGTCGCCGGAACGGCTCAACGAAGTCGCCAGCATCGTGCGGTTCATGGAGATGCGCAAAGGCGAAATCTTTCAGATCGCCGGCGGCGCGGACAACGACTACCTGTTCGTGGTGGAAGGGCGCCTGGAGATCATCCACTCGGGATCGATCTGCTCCCTGGCCGGCCCCAACGACACCAAGAAGCGTCCGGTGGTGCTGCCGGCGGCACCGGCCACCAGCACCCTCATGGCCCGCGAGGATTCCATCATCTGCCACGCCGACCGCGGCCTGCTCGACAACCTCATCTCCTGGGACGAGGTGGTCAACATGCTGGACGAAGCCGGCGACGACACCGCGAAGCTGCTGGAGAAGGTGCGCAACTCCCTGGTGTTCCGCCGCCTGCCCCTGGAAGCGGTGGAGATGGCCTTCCACCGCATGCGCAGCCAGCATGTCAAAGCCGGCGAATACGTCATCCAGCAGGGCGAGGAAGGCGATGCCTACTACGTCATCGTCAGCGGCAAGGCCGAGGTCTACCAGCGCGGCATCTACGACGACGAGCCCCAGAAGATCGCCGACATCGGCGAAGGCGACGCCTTCGGCTGCGAGGCGCTGATCGCCGGCTGCCAGCGCAACGAATCCGTGCTGATGACCGAGGACGGCGAACTGCTGGTGCTGGACGAAGAAGCCTTCCAGGAGCTGATCAGCAGCCCGCTGATCAAGACCGTGAATCCCGCGGTCGCCAAGACCATGGTCGAAACCGGCCACCATCTCATCGACGTGCGCTACCCCGAGGAGTTCGACGACCACCACATCCCCGGCGCCACCCTGATTCCGCTGTTCGAGCTGCGCAACCGCATGGACGAGCTGGACAAAAGCCAACCCTACATCGTGTACTGTCACGGCGGCGCCCGCAGCGCCGTCGCCACCCTTATCCTCACCCAGAACCAGTTCGAGGTCCTGTCCCTCGACGGCGGCATCCGCAACTGGCCCTACGAGACCCAGAGCCTGGACGACGTGGTGCAGCAACAAAAGAAGGACCAGCGCGCCGCCTGACCAACCCCCGAACCGCCGGGGTCAACCGCCGGGGTCAGATCCCAGTTTTTTCTAATATTCCCTGCAACACATCTGCAGCCCGTGATTGTCGAAACGGAATATTAGAAAAAACTGGGATCTGACCCCCTCCGTATCCTGAACAGCGCCCGGGCACTTAAAGCCCTGCCTGCCGCGACACGATGCGAGAATGCACCAACCGCCCAACATCCACCCCGATTTCGCCCTTGTCCGCCTAGGCCGCACAGCAATGCAAAATCTTCCATTCGCCCGCGGCGCCCGGTTCTTGCGTATGCTGACCGTGGCTCTGTGCCTTGCATGCTGCGGCCTAGCCTGGGCCGGAACCGCGACGGCCAACGGCGGCCTCCCCGCGGCTTGCCGCACGCGTTGCATCAGTCCATTCGGCACGGTCCTGGGTGTGGCGGGCGGCGTGCCTGCCCATTCCAACTGCAGTGCACAGTGCGTCGATCTCAAGCCGGTGAAGGTAAACGGCGTCTACACGGGTATCAAATGGCAGTGCGTGGAGTACGCCCGCCGATGGCTGTTAAGGCACGAGGGCGCCGTGTTTGCGGACGTCGATGTGGCGGCCGACATCTGGAACAAGATCGACCATCTGGAACGGGTGGACCACAAAGGTGTCATTCCCCTACAAAACTACCCCAACGGATCTTCCCACCCTCCTTCGGCGGGGGATCTCCTCATCTATGCCAGGGCTTACCTGGGCACCGGCCATGTGGCGGTGGTCACAGACGTCAACCTGCCCGCACACGCGATCAAGGTCGCCGAGCAAAACTATTTCAACAGGAAGTATCCGGGGGACTATGCCCGCAAGATCGCTCTGATCGAGAAAAATCATCGATATTGGGTACTGGATTCCTATGTATTGGGATGGAAGCATGCGAACCCCGAACAAGCCAACAAACTCAAGAGGGGGCATCGCCACCCGCACTGATTACCTGCCTGGCGTGTTGAGGGTGTGTTGCGTGTTGAGGGTCGGACCTGGCAAAGTGCCTGTTTACCCTATGACTTCCTCGATTTGCACGGCATTGTCGCCGATTAGACAGGCCATTTTATGGGCGAAATCCGTGCCGTAGGACGGCACCGGCTCCCGAAGCGTAACGGCTCCATCCCGATGAATCGCCTGACGGTGCACCGCCCGGCGACCCAAACGGTCCTTGATCTCCTCGATAAACTCCGGCCCACCGACCGCCAGGCTCTCTGTCCATGCCGGCTCGCGCCTGGGCCGCACGGCCCGCAGCGCCTCGTCCACCCACTCGCGGCAGGTCTGCTGCAAACCTGCCATATCGCTCAGCCCAAACAGCTCAAGCAGCGCCGATTGGTCGATGGCCGTGTAACGGGCAGGCGGGTGCTGTATTTCACGATAGCCGCATAGCGGCCATTCCTCGGGGTGGCGCACCACACCGGCCCGCACCATATTGAGATCGATGTACGTCATACAACGGGCCAGATACTGGTCGGTGTCCACCGCCGTGGCGTGATAGCGGTCTTCCCAGAACGCGCCCTTGCGCCCCTTGCGCTGATTGAACTCCTGTGCGGTACGCCCAGCGATCAACTGCAGACTCTTGGCAATCTCGCCGTTACCACGGTCGCGCACCAGCAGATGAATATGGTTCGACGTCACCGTATAGTTCAACACGCACAGACCGTAGCGCTTCCTGGCCTCGAACAACCAGTGGCGCCAACGCCGACGGTCGCGCAGGAACTTGAGCAGGAATTCCTGCTTATGGCAGCGGTGGGTGATGTGCCAAACATGGCCTGGCAAAAAGTAGCGATTGGCGCGCGGCATGGTGCTTTTCCCTCCTTGGAGCAGTCAGTTCTTCCATGAAAAGGCGCTTCTAAGCGCTAAGACGGTCTGATTCTACCCGAGAAGCGCTTTTGACTTCATTGGGATGCTCGGGTCCGACCCCGTCACTGCTTCAACCGATACCCGGTCTTGAACATCCACCACACGAGGGCGAGGCAGGCGATCAGGAATCCCAGCACCACACCGAGGCTCAGCACCACGCTCACATCGGCGATCTCGTAGAAGCTCCAGCGAAAACCGCTGACCAGATACAGCACCGGGTTGAAGCGCGTGACGGTCTGCCAGACAGGTGGCAGCATGTCGATGGAGTAGAACGTGCCGCCCAGGAACACCAGCGGGGTGATGACCAGCAGCGGGATGAGCTGCAGCTTTTCGAAATCGGTCGCCCACAGTCCGATGATGAAACCGAACAGGCTGAACGAAATGCAGGTCAGAATCAAAAAGCCGAACATCCACACCGGATGGGCGATGTGCAGGGGCACGAAAAACCCGGCCGTCGCCAGGATGACCAGCCCGATGAGAAACGACTTGGTCGCCGCCGCGCCCACGTAGCCGATCACGATCTCCACAAACGACACCGGCGCGGACAGCAGCTCATAAATTGCACCGGTGAACTTCGGAAAGAAGATCCCGAAGGAGGCGTTGGCCAGGCTCTGCGTCAGGACCGCCAGCATCACCAGCCCGGGTACGATGAACGAGCCGTAGGACACGCCACCCACCGACGCGATGCGCGACCCGATGGCCGAGCCGAACACCACGAAGTACAGCACCGTAGAGAGCACCGGCGACGCGAAACTCTGCAGCGCGGTCTCGAAGGCCCGCCGCATTTCGTATTTGTAGATGACGCGAATCGCGTAGATGTTCACGATTTGGTGCTCACCAGGTTGACGAAGATCTCCTCCAGCGAGGTCGTGGTCGTATTCACGTCCTTGATCACCAGCCCGGCGTCGCGCAGGCCCTGCAACAGCTCGTGGATACCGGTGTGCGCCTTGCGCGGGTCATAGGTATAGACCACCCGCGTACCGTCCCCCGCCAGTTCCAGCGACCAGGGACTCAGTGCCTCGGGCAGCGCCGGCAGCGGGGCTTCGAGCTCCACCACCAACTGGCGCTTGCCCAGCTTGTGCATCAACGCCTCCTTCTCATCCACCAGCAGCAGTTTCCCCTGGTCGATGACCCCCACCCGGTCGGCTATCGCCTCTGCCTCCTCGATATAGTGCGTGGTTAGGATAATGGTGACCCCCGAGGCGCGCAGCCGCCGCACCAGTGCCCACATGTCCTTGCGCAGTTCCACGTCCACACCCGCCGTCGGCTCATCCAGAAACAGCACCACCGGCTCGTGGGCCAGGGCCTTGGCGATCAGCACGCGCCGCTTCATGCCGCCCGACAGGGCCATGAGCACGCTGTCCCTCTTCTCCCACAGCGACAGGTCCTTCAACAGTTGTTCCAGATAATCCGGATTCGGTTCCCTGCCGAACAACCCGCGGCTGAAACACAAGGTGTTCCACACCTTCTCAAAGGCGCCGAGGCTGAGCTCCTGCGGCACCAAGCCGATCCGGCTGCGCGTGAGGCGATAGTCCGCCACGATGTCATGACCGCCGACGCTCACCGTGCCGGCGCTTGCGTTGACGATGCCGCAGATGATCGAGATGAGAGTCGTCTTGCCCGCGCCGTTGGGGCCGAGCAGCGCCAGAATCTCACCCGGCTGGATGTCCAGGCTCACATCCTTCAGCGCCTGATAACCGCCGGCATAGGTCTTGGACAAGTTGGAGATGGAGACGATGGGTGACATCACGCAACTATACTAAAGGCGAATATGTTTACAAAAACAATACGCGGATCGAGGCAGAGGCTTGTTGCACCCAAATACCGTCCCCATAATTGCGCGGGTTGTGTCAGAAAGCTTCCAGACGCCGCGTGCAGCGGATTTGAGCGCGCGTGGCGGCGGGAATCCCGGCCTCATCGGCAGTCGCGCCAGGGCGATAACGTGGCGACCCCTTTTCGTTTTGGTGCTTCCCTCCTTGAAGCAGTCCTTTCCTTCATGGAAAGGCCATTCTAAACCTCACGACGGCCTGATTCTACGCAAGAAGCTCTTCGGTTTCATTGGGGTGCACGGGTTCGACCCCGGCACTCCGGCACTCCCGGCACTCCCGGCGCATCGTGTCAATGATGCCCTTTGCCTTTATCGATGTCCGACAACCGGGCGGCGCTCTGGAGTTGGCGATCTATTTCCATCTGTGCCTGCATCCAATCGTCGTGCGGATCGCCGCCCTTGAAATGGCGGTGCTCTGCGATGTAGTAGGCGGCTTCTTCAATCATGTGTTCGCGTTGCTCCTTGGTAATCGGCGCGGATGCGCGCGGCGGGACGCCGAACCCGAAATCCTTGCCGGAGCCATGTGACTTAGCGGGTGGGTGCTGTTTCCGGTTGGCCATACAGTGAGCCTCCTGTTGCTACCGATGATGACGGTCAAGCTGGCGAATCGGGAATGTCATGGGCCGACCCACGGTTGGGTGGGCAGGGACAATGCGTGCGGGCGCGGCGCCGTACTGCCGGATGCAGCGCACATGACGACGGCGGAGCCGCCGCCGCGCCCGGAGGTGCGAACATATCGTCCCCCTCCATGCGGGTCCGACGCTCGTTCAGTCTAGTTGGCCTATCGAGGGGGCGCCATGGCGGTTCCGGGCCTGGCAGTCGGGGGGCGTCTGGCCAGGGTGATGCCGCGTATGGGCGCTACGGATCCACGGGTCCCGGGCGGAACCGCACCCAGGAGGACGGTTCGACAACCCAATTGGGAGATCGAGCGGGGGGGGGACACAAGCCTGGCGCCGAGGCAGGGCGATCACTCACAGCATGTGGCCTACATTGTGGTAAGCCAACAACGATAACCGGGTGGGGGAGAAATCCATGGAACTGACTGGCGTTATTGGCCTGATCGTTCTGATCGCGGACATCTATGCGATCTTGATGATTCTGCAAAGTTCGGCGACGACCGGCGAAAAACTGGTCTGGGTGCTGGTGGTATTGCTGCTACCGGTGATCGGGCTCGTGATCTGGTACGTCGCAGGCCCGGGCAAGAAACCATTCTGAACCCGCCACGCACCCCCTCTCCGAAGAAGCGCTCGGTGGATCCGGCCGCGCGTGGCGGCGGGATGCCGGTTTCATCGGCACGGTCGCGCCAGCGCGATAACGTAGCGACCCCTTTTCGTTTTGGTGCTTCCCTCCTCCAAGCAGTCATTTCTTCATTGGGATGCGCGGGTTCGACCCCGGCACTCCGGCGCCACAAGCCGCCCATGGTCATCCTTGGCGCCATGATGCGTAAGCTCGTACACGTCGCCTTCGGCGTGCTCAAATCCGGACGACCTTTCAATCCCTCATTGCACGGCGCTTGAAACCGACAACAGTATCTACGTTGGTCATCGTGAGATCTCGTCAATCCAGCGTACGGATCAGTTCGCGCATCGCTCTGTCAGGCCACAGACACTCGCTCGTCTTCATACCCTTGATGTGCACCGGGCGCTCGTTCAACCGAGCCGAAACGGAATACAGGGGCAAGTCCATGACATTCGGAACATCCAGCATGATGGCATCGAGGTCCTGCCACTTTACCGTGTTCATCGAACCATGGACGGACCGGTCGCAGACCGTGTCGAAGCGCAAGGCGTCCACATGGCTCAGCGCCCTGTCAATCAGCTTCGTCCCGTAACCCAGCTTCAGCAGGGTATTGGCAAACAGGTCCGCGAACCAGAAATCAAGATGGGCGAAATCCTTCTTCTTCAGTCCCGGCACAAACAGAACGAATCGTGTCCTGTCGTGGCAGAACATCACGCACTGGCGCCGGTCGATGATGTAGAGATTGGCATGCCAGCTGCCGAGCGGGTTAGCATCCGACAGCGGCGTCGTGCTGACCTCTGGCAGCTTTGCCGCCAGCTTCTGTGTGCAATGGACAATCATTCAGATCCGAATAGTGAATCCGCCCCCTCGTTATGCCGGCACTCGCTCACGGCTCGCCAAGCGAATCCAGAATCCCTTCCAGGGCGACGATCAACGCCGGAACGCCCTCCTTCACAACAGTGTAGAGCCGTTGGTAGTCGATGGCACCGTACTTGTGGGCCAGCACATTGCGAAATCCGATGATGCCCGCCCATGGAATTTCCGGGTGTCCGGCCATGGTCTCCGAGGACACGCGGCGCGCCGCCTCGCCTACGATCTCCAGCGCCCGTTCGACGGCATAGCGGGTACGGGCGTCGGCGAGCAGTTGATCGAAGTCCAGGGTGGCGGTGAATGCGGCCGCCTGCTTTGCCGCATCGAGCATATCCCACAGATGGGCAGCGTCGCGCTCAAGCGGCTTCATACAGCACCTTCATGTCCCTTTCGATGGTGCGCCGGCGGTAGGGGTTGCGCAGAATCTCCGGCGCGGCGATATCCACGGGCCTGCCGCCGAATATGCGCGAGAAGTCATCCTGCAGCGACTGGGCGGCCCACAAGGACGGCGCCCGGCCCGGCTCGAACTCCACAAGCAGATCCACGTCGCTGTCCAGGCTGAGCTCGCCCCGGGCCGCCGAGCCGAACAGCGCAAGACGGTCAATGTGATAGCGCTGCGCCAGTCTGCGCAGCGCCGCACGCGACACTTCAAGCGCACCACCGATCACCAGTGTGTCCCGTTTGCCTGCCGTGGGAACGGCCTGGTGCCCGGCCGCGGCAGCCAGGCGTTGTTTCAATTCCTTCATCGCCAATGCGCGCTCGCGCGCGCGTCCACCGCGAATCGCATCCACCAGCGCCAACAGGGCATAAAGAGCCGGGTCGCGCTTCGCCGCCACCGGCACCGACCTGTACAACGGCGAAAAGGCTTCTCCGCGCATCTCACCCTCGGGGTCGGGCCACACCGGCGGGGGTTCACTGCCGGCCGGGAAATGATCAACCAGCGGCGCCGCGGCATTGGCCGTGGGCATCCCGCGCGTGAGACCGCCCAGATCCGGTGCGAACGCATAACGGACGCCATGGAGAAGAAATTCCTCCAGGTTGCGGCGATCCGGTCGGATGGCGGCCCCTTCCCTGCGCGCCAGTTGCGCCGCCACCGCGCGCTTGGCCGCCCCGTGCACCTCGGACGCGCTCATCCCGAGGTCAGCAGCTATCCCACTGAAAGTCCAATGCGTTTCACCCAAAGCGACGAGCTTGAGCAGAAACAGGATGTCCTGGGGCTTGAGATTCATGGCCTATCGTCTATTCGCAATTCGCGAATAGACGATAACACCGGCAGGAATGATGTCAAGGAACGACTAGGTATCGTCTACGGCGGGTCTGGAGGAGCAAATCCTTCGATTTCCTATATCGTCAGCCATGAAAATCCCGCCGCAGCCTTTCCAGATCCACCAACTCGAACTGTCCTTTGCTTCGCCACAACTCCGCGTCGGGCGGCAGATTCAAGTACACGGCCGCCGCCACCCCGAGCACCGGCTCCCTGCGAAGCTCCCATCGGGTGTCGCGGGCGATCTCTTCCAAGACATCGGCACCACGGTCGGTATTGCGGGCCAGCCAGCGCTCGACGTGATCTGTCGCCGCAAGGAAGTCCCGCTTGTCCAAGTTGCACCGGTCGTGGGCGACCACCAGATTGGCCAGCCCGTTGTCCGGGTAACGCGCCCACGGGATGAAGTGGTCCACCTGTGTTGATCGATCAAGGGAACGCTCACAGTAGAAGCAACGTCCGTGTTGCAGGTCCTCCAGGTGGGGCCGTATGGCTTCGGTGGCTATACGGGTGGCGCCGAACAGGAAGCTCTCCAGGCGGGACTCCGGCAGGTGGTTCAGACGGGCTACCTGAATGGTCCACTGGCGATGGACCAGCGGGCGCAGCAGTCCATTGAGGCGAACCAGGGAATCGGCCACCCCGGCTCTCAGCATGATGCGGTTGTCGAAGTCCGAGGGCTCTCGGCGCTGGTACGCGCGGACATCGGCGTTGCGCACCGTCTCATCCCAGCCGATCTCATAAAGAAAACGGTGAGGCCGTCCGCCGATCGTCTGCAGACGGGGTAGCGGCATCTCAATCAGCTTCCATTCCACCGTGTCGGTGAGACGGGCGAAAGCGCCGGCCCGCTCCAGTTTCACGCGGGACAGGGGCGCAGCTCCCGAGCGGGCGCGGAAACGGGCGATCGCCGAAACGATGGCGGCCTGACTGCCGGCGGCGCCCTGGTTCTGCTTCAGGACCCGACCTCCGTCCCCTGAATCGAAGGGCACCGCCTGGGGCCAGTACAGCTCGATGACCTTCTCCGCCAACTGGCGGGAAGTGACCACGTCCGGAGGCAAGCCGAGCTTGGATGTCCCCTCAAGACACAGGTCCATCAGAGCCAGCAGCACCGCGTACTTGTAGGTCGCGGTAAAGCGCCCCTGATCCAGCAGCGTGAGGATCTTCTCAGCGAGCCCGATGGCACCCGTCTCGGCATTGGGCTCCAGGGTCATGGGTCCTCGCTCCAATAGCGGGCCTTCTCGGGAATGATCCAGCGTATCCCGCCACGGGGATCGTCCTGGTCGCCCTCGTAGCGGGGGATCAGGTGAACATGCAGATGCCCCACCGTCTGCCCGGCAGCCGGGCCGTCGTTGATGCCGATGTTGTACGCCGCTGGCGCGAACTCCGCGTCCAGAGCCCGCTTGGCCTCGTCCAGCGCTTTGAGAATGGCCTCGCGCTCCTCGGGTGTGGTCTCAAAGAAGGAAGCCACGTGGCGTTTCGGAATGATCAGCGTGTGACCCGGCGAGACGGGATAGCCATCGCGGATGGTAAGACAGTGACTATATTCGGTGACGATGCGGTCGACCGATAGAGTGCAGAAGGGACACTTGTCGGTATTCACAGATGCCGTCCGTCGCGAAGAATCATTTCCCAAGACGGATTCACCCCCATTTTCCTTGATGCCGCTGAGTCCATCAGGACAAAGGGCCTCTGTCCAGAAAACGCTGATAGCGGCGCGCCAAAAGATCCTGCTTCGGTCGCGAGCCGCGATCGCGGGGGACCCAGATCTGGCGCTCATGCATTTCCTTCAACCCATGCAGGAGCATGGGGCCGTCCGACTCTTCCAGAATGTCCCTGCGCACTTCGACCACGTAGTCAGGCCGAATACCCAGAAACTGACGATCGAAGGCCGCATGATGAAGCTTGCACAGAGCCAAGCCGTTATCCACGACCGGCTCACCGTCGGGCTCCGTGTCGGGAATGATATGTGCGGCATCCAACAATTCCTCGTGCCGCAGCCTGCACAGGGCGCACTGCTGACGGTATGCGCGCAATACCCGTTCCCGGAATGACCGCTGATGCACGCGCTGCCGCACCGTCGCCGTAATGTACGACCGGCGGGCTGCAGTGGCGTCATCCTCGGTTCGGTACGCACCCAATTCCTCGCCCAGTCCCGCGCTCATATAGCGGGCGTCGTCCACCTCTACTGTGAATGTCAGCGTCTCCGGGTTGTCCCCCACCACGAACACGGGCCAGACCGCCATGTATTTTCCCTTCACGACCCGATAGAAGTAGACGAGCGGGATGCGATGCAGCATAGCGTAACGCAGCCCGACGTTGTCACGGTGCTGCGGATCGGTGCCGCGATAGCGGTAGAGCAGCAGCCCATTGCCATCAAAACCGTCGTCGTAGGGCCCGGAGGAAATGGAGGTAATCGACAGCGGAACCGCCATTAACCGAGGCTTGAAGATTCCCTGCGGCCCGAGCAGCGGCACCCGCTCCCCGCGCAGGTCGAACCCCTGTGCCAGAACGTTCCGCGGCAGTACGTCGCCATATATTGCGACCTGTCGGTCGAGCCATTCGAAAGCAGCCCGGCGGATGGCGGCATCCGTCATCCCGTCAGCCATCCGGTCGATGCTCCTGGCAATAGCTCAAAAATTGGTCTGGCCCTTCCTCAGAGAGTTGCTTGTCACCGCGCCCTTATTCACGGCTACCTGAGTCACCCAACACCTCCTCCAGCCGACCGAGTTGACGCAGTACCTCCTCAAGTTGCACATACACGGCAGCGGCATTGCCCGATTGATGGGGCATGCGACCGAGGCTGAGCGCGGCGTGCCCGAGGCGCACCAGGACATCGGGGATGTCGCTTTCGGGTACCGTGGACACCTTGGCGCCGCGGTAATTGCTGAGAATGGCCTGAATGGCCTTGGGCAGACGCTTGACGTCCGTATCGCCGTCGGCGAGCCGGTAGGGAAGTTTCCACGTAGTTGGATTGCTCGCGTCACCCACGTAGGCGAAGCACCTGGCCGGCACCTTGTACTTCGGGTGCAGAAGCACATCCACTGTCACCGGGGCCACAGTGTCAGCCCGAGGTGACTCCTCCTGCCTCGGCAGCAGGTCCAGAGCTGCGCCCTCGTTGTCTTCACGGGGCCGATAGATGCCATGGAGGCTGAGCCACCACAAGGTTTCCGGCGCATCTGCTGAATCCAGGGACACGAACACCCGATCCCTGAGACCGCCGTTCTGGATATCGGCGGCATAGAGCATGACGCCGTCACTGACGGCAATGGACCCGACCTTCTGCTCGGCCGCATAGCGCCCCGCCTGATCCAAAGCCTGCTCGACCGCCCGGCGATTCCAGGCCAGCGCTCCCGGGCGCTTGGCTTCGATGAGCAGGTACTTGATGCCCAGTCGCGACAGCAGGAGGTCGGCATAGCCCACCTGGTTGTTGAGATCGGCCAGCGTCCAGTCGAGTACCTGGGTGAAGAGGTCTTCCAGGATATTTTCGGCAACGCGCTCGGCCGCGACACCGTGACGGCGCTGCTGCTCCAGCCGGGCCAGGCGTTTGTCGAGGAAGGCGGGCCACGTCGCCCGGATGCGCTCGACTCCCCGCCGGTAACTAGCCAGTCCGTCAATGGAACTCAACAGTCACACCTCCTTCTATGCTTGACAGAAACTGGAATTCATCACTTGGCCGATCAGGACACAGGTTCACGTGCCGGGATCATACCGAACCCCAAAATCGTGGTCTGTCCCCCATTTCCTCAACCGTGGTCTGTCCCCTAATCACAACTTTGCCGCTCACGGACACCCGGAACCAGCCTGACGCCCAGTGCGTCGGCGATTGGATAGAGGCCAAGGGGATCGATTGACCCCTCACTCGTGAGTGGGGGGTCATACTCTGAAAGGCTGAGCAGCCACAAATTGGACATCCGAGTTCGTCCTCAAGACTTCTGACTAATGAATTTCAATCATCGCTCAATATCCACATTGAGCGGGGGTCGCATGCGCCCTATGGCCAAGTCCTCCAGGTAGAAGCGGTTCGCCGCATGATCATCGCCATCAAGAATCACGTAGGACAATCCGACGTTTTCCAATATCAAGGATCGGGTGTCTTCGACATGGGGGAATAGGTGTTCAACCCCGGCTCGCAGCTGGCAGCTGGTGGTTGGCCGTGCGGCCTTTTGCTGACCACCCCCAGTCGGCAGCATCCGCACTTCGCTCAACCGCAGGTGTTGGCCAACGCGCCTCGCAATGGAGTCGGCGTTCTTTCCCACGTATAAGGGCACAGGCAGGCCCGCCGCAAGCCCCAGCCATTCGTCGTCAAGGTGAAGGACAACGGATCGCCCTCGCGGCCCCTTCAGTTCGAGTGCCCGATTGCATTTCGGCGAGCTTAGTAGTGTATGCGGCCCCACCCACCAGAAGGTGTACACACCGCCTTGAGCGGGCAGCGTACCTGGAGCAAGCCGATCACCTCGGTCATGCACCACATCTCTAAGCGGAGATATGCCAATTCTGCAGAGCGCCTCAAACCATCGGTCCAAGGTACCCCCGTGGACTACTGCTACGCTCATGCGCCCCCCATCGCTGTTCGATCGGTACCGGGTCCGTCACCGGAATAGGGATCAGTGCCCTGTTACGAGATTTCCCAAATTTTTCAGAAAAGGGTACTGACCCGCTTTTCCCGCTTTAATTCCTTTCATGTCTTGGTATATTTCATGCTTCTTCCAGAGAAGCGTTGATAATGTCGAAAACCTCGTCCAGGTACCTGCCTTCCGTCCCCTCAGTAGCCTGTCGAATGTACGAGGGGATCGCTTCTAGAAATTCGACCCTGCTGGTCGGCGTGTATTCCAATAGCGCCTCTAGCATGGCCGGTCGAAGTAGCCGCTTGTTTTCAGGTGTTTCCGGAAACTTCTTGCGAATCACCTCGCGATCGAATCGAATCAGTTTGTCTTTCAGACTTGCCCCATTGAAAGCAAACTGATCCACCTGAGTTTCTTTGGCATCGGCCTCTTCGATGATCTCGTCGATCTCACCGATCTCTGACTCATGTTCCGCCTTCGCCGTGATCACGGGCGACTTCAAGTCATGCAGCTCACGGATGATCGGCGCCAGGGTCCCATAGGGGTTTTTGAACCAGTCAGTTGACCAAATTCGACGGATTCTCCAGCCAAGGCGCTCCAGGATCGCCTGTCGCAGGCGGTCCCTATCCCGTGCCGACTTGGCCGAGTGGTAGGTCGCCCCATCGCACTCGATACCCATAAGGTACCGACCGGGGTTCCCGGGATCGACAACCGCTACGTCAATGAAGAATCCGGCAACGCCCACCTGAGGGATACATTCAAAACCTTCATCTCGCAGTGCGGTCATCACAGCGATCTCGAAGTCGCTGTCCGGGCCTCTACCTGTATCGCGTTCGGTTTTGTGGAGAATGCCTGTCTCACAGAAGCTCAGGAAGTCGCGCAACGCCCGAACACCACGTTTGCTGGCTTGTCCGGCGACAATGTCGTCGGACCCCATGGAACTGAAAATATGCATCCGCTTCTTCGAACGGGTCAGCAGCACATTCAGGCGTCGCCAGCCCACGTCGTAGTTGATAGGGCCGAACCGCTGGAGTACCTTGCCGCCCGGTTCCTGCGGACCGTAGGTCATAGAGATGAAGATGACGTCGCGTTCGTCACCCTGCACGTTTTCCAGATTCTTGATGAACAGCGATTCGCGTCGAGCCGAGTCCTTGTCCAACCATGCCTGGAACGCAGGATCGTCTTTCGCGAGCGTCTCAATCGCCCGCTCGATCTGCAGACGTTGCTCGGAACTCATAGCCACTACGCCTAGTGTTTCCTTCGGGCGATACCTGAAATGCTCCCGCACCGCCTCGGAAATGATCTTCGCCTCTTCCATATTGCGCCGGTTTACAAAGCAGCCGCGGCGCACACGGGAGTACTGAATGCCATAGTTCTCCGTCTGCTTGTGAGGCGACGGGAACAAGACTAGATCGCTGTCGTAGAACGAGTGGTTCGAGAAAGCGATCAGGCTTTCGTGTTGAGAACGATAGTGCCAACGCAGGCGCCGCGCGGGAAACATCGGCAATGTGGCGTCGAGAATGCTCTCCGACTCTTCTATAGCCGTCGGGTCTTCATCGTCATCACCCACTACGCGATCGAAAAAGCTAGTCGGCGGCAGCTGTTTGGGATCGCCCACAACAACCAGTTGAGCTCCGCGCGCTACGGCACCGAGTGCATCCTGGGGCTTGATCTGAGATGCCTCGTCCATCACTACGAGGTCGAAGGCGAGCTTTCCGGGTGCGAGGTACTGGGCGACCGACATCGGACCCATCATGAAGCAGGGCTTCAATGCGACAAGGGCATGACTCGCCCTCTGGAGCAGCTGCCGGATTGGCAGGTGTCGCGTCTTCTTACCACACTCATGCTCTAGCAGCGCTCGCTCGGTGCGCCCACTGACTCGTGCGGCCATGTTGCCGGACGGAATCTTGGTCTGATCAATCTTCCAGGCAACCTGCTCGCACTGAAGCCGCTTAAGTCGGTTGTCGTATACCCTGAACTGCGCTTGCAACGCCTGTTGTGATTGCCCTGAGAAACGTCCGAGCTCAGGATCTTCCCGCAGGATTTCTCTCGCCAGCACGTCGAAGATTCCGGCTTGGTAGGCCTCTTCAACCTGTTCAATCGCGACATCACCATTCTCGACGCTCTCGGCAAGCCTACCTAGGCCCAACGCCTCCACTTGATCACGTGCGCGCACGTAGTCCAGCCAATTCTGCAGGGTGGCACCGTGTTCCAGCGCCCGCTGATTGCGCGGGACGAGGTTTTCGAAATGCTCACCAGACTGCGCCGTCCAACGCGACCAATCCAGTCGGACGATTTCATTGAAGACATCGCAAGCCGCATCCTGTGCAGACTTTACCGCGCGAAGAGCCTGCGCATGTGCAGCCAGTGATTTGAATACTGAGGGAGCCGGGTCCCGGTAGAGGTATTGCACAAGGGGCGGATTGCTCAGCTGTCCTTCGATAGAGGCTGCCACGTTAAGCGTGTTGCGCAGGGTTGATACGCCCGCATGATTATCGATACCGACACCTACCGCCAGGCCAAGTCGCCCCTGGAAGAGCTTGCGATCGAAATCTGCCTTCTGCCACTTGTCTACCTTGTGCTTGAGTTGGCCAATCCGCTCGATGCGGTCCGCCACGTCTTCCAACAAAAGAGAGCTATCTTCCACCAATGGCCCACAAGCACGTATCGCCTCGTCCACCTCGCGCAGCAGGTACGGGATAACGCCATCCTCACCAACCAGCAAGCTATCTCGGCGCTGCAGTTCGACTACCGGGGCGAATACCTGTTTCAGACTGTTTAGATCGTCTATCAGCTCGTTGAGTTGGCTCTGCACACCGCGTTCGGACAAGGAACGCACGGCTTTGGCAACACTGGGAGACAAGTCTAGGATGGTGTCGCCCAACGCGACCTTCTGCCCAAAGCCCACGCCATACTGTTTGCGCACCCGCTTGTACCAGCTTCGCAATCCCTCCAGGGCGTCCAAATCGGTATCGATACCTTGATAATGATCCCCGAGTGCCTGCCGGTAGGCGGTGTTTTGTTCTAGGTTCCGTCGCTTTCCAGCAAATTCCGCAAGCTCGCCGAGCCGGGCCACCAGACTCGTGAACTTGGGTCGCGTGGGAGCCGCATACCCCATCACCTGCTTATGTGCCGCCCGCCAGCCGCCTTTGAACCACTTAAACAGCCCTCCCGCAACGAGCGTTTTTTGAAGTAGCTGGATTTCGATTTCTGAGGGTAGCGCATCCAATACAAATAGCCCGTTGAGCAAGTCATGTAGCTCGCGCAGGGCACTCACCTCGGTGCGCAATTGCGGCAGCAGTTCATCGAGTTCGTCGTTGTCGAAGCTGTCGTCCCGATGCTTCCAATAGGAGGGGCTGAGCGAGGAGATCAGCTCTATTACGGTCTTGAATTCGCTAAGTCCGGATTCACTGACGGTCAGATACTCGGCCGCCACTTGACCCAGGGCGCCGCGCACGCCCTCCAACGGCTCACCAAGCTGCGCCAGTTGATCCCGGATCGCGGCAAGCCGATTGATCGCCTCAGCCAGCCGCCCGAGCTCGACATTGGGGCCGACCAACTGCTTTAGCCGTTCGCTGCCTTCGACCAGTCGGTCCACTACCGACAGGTCGTCAAGCACCTCCGGCCCGACCTGCTTGGCCAGCGATGCGTAAAGCTCCTGAATATTGAGGAACAGCTTCAAGTATCGCTGGGTCTTCTCCAGCACATCGCCGCGCAACACCGGTAACGGCTCGAGTATTTCGTCTCCCTGCAAAGCTGGAATCGCTTCCAGCTCGCCAAGGAACGCCGCCATTGTGGGCACGGTGTCAGCGACGTCGGCCGGTTCGCAACCGATTGTCCCGGCGACCGTACCTCGCTCGTCGTCCAGCCGCCGCAAGGTGGTCTGCCAGGCAGCGAGCGACTCTTTGATTGGATCCAGGTCGAAAATCTGCAGGTCGGCATTACGCACGCCGCACCAGGGATGTTCCTGCAAGTATCGCGCCCCCCGCGAGCTGGGCGGCACGGCCTGATAGACCTTGCGATAGGCCTCGACCTGATCTTCATTACGACGCTGCGCTGCTGCATCATAGTTATCTACCATCATAGCCTTCCGGATGAATTGCCTCCGGGTTGATGCCAATAGCATTGCGATAGCGGGTTGCCGCCATGAAGATTTCGTGCAGCGTTTTGCCGGTGTTTTTCCAGTGGACGATTGATCTTTTCTGCATGGTTTTTAAGCGCCGTCTTGAGTTCTTCATAGCGCGCGATATCGACCTCGATATCTTTCGGCTTCCGGTAACGGCCGTGTTTCTTCAGGCGCTCTTCGACTTCATCGAGCACCTTGCGCTTCTGGGACTTGTGGCTATGCAGTTCCAGGCAGAACTCACCCAACCCGGCTTTATCCAAGCCGGCTGCGCACCACCTCCAGCGCAGCTAGTTTTTCGGCGACGAACAGTACCTTCTTGCCCTGCGCCATGGCGGCGGCAATCAGGTTAGTGATGGTCTGCGACTTGCCCGTGCCGGGCGGCCCCTCAATAACCAGGTTCTTCCCATCGACCGCATCGATCAGGGCGCTGTGCTGGGAGCTGTCGGCATCATCGATCAACGGATAGTTGGCATGAACGCTCATCCATTTCATCGATGGGATACTCTTCGCCAAACCCGGCGCCCGCCGAGTGGTCCTCGTCATCGCCTTCCTGGCCATAGCCGGACAAGAAACGCGATACGACCGGGTGATCCACGATGTTGGCATCTTCAGGCCAGCGTGCCGGGTCCAAGATCGAGATACATCAGCAACTTGCTGAAGTTGAGCAGAGCCAGCGAGATATAGCGGCGCACCCGCCAGCGCGGCTGCTTGTCTTCAATCAGCGCCTGGACTTCCCGGAAGTAGTCCTCCGGAACGGTATTCTCATCCAGTTCAGGCAGGGCCATGGCGAAATCGGCCCGCAGCTTCTCGCGCAGCGACAGGTTGGGGATGATGTCTTCGCCAGAGTAACTGAGGGTGTACTCATAGGTGCGGGTTTTTGGATTCAGCCTACCCTTATGTAGCCGTCACGGGCACCAGGAAAAGCGGCGCATCCGGGCGCTGTCAGTGCTCGCGGCTTCGTACCATTCGAGGAAACCGAACGCCAGATAGAGGATATTGGCCCCCATCTCCTGAATGCCGGATTCCGCGGTCTGTAGCAGACTCTTCAGGCGGGCTTCCATCTCATAGGGATATAGCAGGGTCTGGATAGCTGTATCTGAGTGCTTTTCGGAATCATCATCAACCACGGGCTCCGGCACCTCGTAACTGATAGAAAACCTGAGATGTTTTGCCCATTCCTCTGCTGTGGGATCGTTGCGCAGGCGAACGAGCTGCCCCGACTCCGGGTCACCGTTCCAGATAACCGGCCGCGATCAGTTCGCCTTCCGTCGGCTCCGGGATCGCCAGAAAGCGCATCTCGGTATCAGCCAACAGCGTTTCCACCAGCTGATTGGGTAGTTCGTCGATAATGCGGAGGCTGCCCGTCTTCGTGTGGCGAAAATTGATCAGACGATTGCGAGCCGTCAGATCGAGCAGCCGCATGCGTAGGTTTTCCAGCGCCTTAAGCGCTGGCGACTGGTCGATCATCTGATTCCCGGCAGTGTTGTTCTCGTTTTCCACGACGCTGATCCTATCCTGCGTTAAGCAGCGGCTATCTGTTGGATTACAACTTCGACGTAGCGAGTAGCTGTTTTGATTCTGTCTCGGAAACTGGCTTCCAACTGGTCGCAAAGTGCTATCAAATCGTCGATCCTGGTGACGATTCGGTGTTGTTTGTCAATTGAAGCGAGAGATGCCGCCTGTCCCCGACTCTCCGGGGAGCACCACCCGCTGGGCAAGCCAGTCGAAGGCTGCCTTTCGTACGACAGAAGCTCGCATGTGCTCGCCCAAATACGGTATCCCAACCCCCGGGGATCTCAGCCGTGCTAATGAAATCGGGGTCTGTCCCCAATTATTCCCCTCAGAACGGACTCAGTGTTTTCCGGACAGTAGCGCGCCATGCTGGACCCCTAGTTTTAATGATGCTGGCGGCGGTCGTCGTAGCCGATAATTCCGGTACGGGCGGGATTAGACACGGTTGTTGGAAACCGTGGTCTGTCCCCGATTGGTCTGTCCCCGATTACTTGCCGGCTTGACTAGCCCTACCGGCGGATTGTTCTTGCACATGTCGTCGTAGCGGTAGCTGACGATCTTGGCTTCGTCGCCGCCCTTTGTACGCTTCCCACTCTGTTTGCGCTTCGGCGCAGCCCTTGCGGATTTGCGCTTGCCCGAGTCAGGCGTCGGAGTTTGCGTATCGAGCGCGAAATCATCACCCGCGCCCTGGGCACGCCGGACCGATCCGCCACGACCCCTTCCTAGAACCAGTGCGCCACTGGTCACCAGTGACTCCTTGAGCGCTACGAAATCCCGCTCGGTCACCTTGAAGCCATGATCATCCGCGACCTGCAGGAAGCGCTGCTGCAGCTTGCGATTGCCGATACTTTCGCCGTCATCAGGAACGAGGCCCAACAGGAGCTTTTCCGGCGATTCCTTGTACGTCTTGTCATTCATGGGATACGGATGCGTCTCTTGTCACGTCGGGTCAATGATGGAAGTGGGCTTCCTCGGAGTGGCCGACGATCACGTCCACCGTCAACCCGCGCTCCTGGCCTTCGAAGAAGCGGTCGATCTTTTCGACGGCTTCATAGGGCAGATAGCGGACCTTCCTGTCCAGCCGCAGTTTCTGGAACGTAGGGCGGCGCAGTTGCTCGATGAGGCGGTTGCGCTTCTCCTGGGGTGCCACGATGAACAGCGGGTAAAGGGTGTTGGGGGCAACGAGCGTCAGGTCAGCAAAGCGCAGCAGACCTGAGTAGATGGCGGTGGAATTCTCGATCTCGAAGGCGGCATCGATCCGATATTCCTCCTTCCACACCACATCAATGTTCTCGACATACTTGGTCTGGGTGTCCAGCCCCGCAGCGAAATCCGTTTCAAAATCGTCGAACTGGTATTGGGTGCGGATACGCCCCTGATCACTGGAAGGCACCCAGACCTTGTTGCCCGCCTTGCGCCCGAGATTCGCGAGAGTCCACTGCATGCGCAGATGGTCGGAGACGGGCGCGTCTGAACCGGAGTTGTCTGGTGGAGGTGCCGGTAAAGGCGCGGGAACGTCGGGTTCCTCGCCAAGACGGTTACCGAACAGGTCGTGCTCTGGAATCCGGTAGACCTGCTCGCCCTTCTTACGGAGCATGAGGATGGAGTACAGGTCATCGTATCGCCTGTAGAACGTGTGCAGCTTATCCTGGCTGACCGTCGTGAACCCTCGAAGCTGATAGCTTTCCTCATACCCCATGAGCCGACAGAACTCGGCGAACGGCAGATCAATCTGCTGGGGGTTGGCGATGAAGTAGATGAGACTCCAGTCCTGGGCGGCGTTGCCGCGGATAGGCGGCCACAGTTCATTGGAGAGATCGGGGTTGACTGTCTTGGCAGCGATTTTTCCCAGGAGTTTGATGGTCGGACCTTCAACGACAAGGATCTCGTCGCCGGGGCGCATCTTTTCGAACTTGGCCCTGTTGGCCGTCGAGTCCCGGGATCCCCAGATCGTCAGGGGCCTGCCCGGGAAGACCTGCTCCAGCCGTTGGCGAAGCACCGGCTCGACGTAACGGTTGACCCGGTCCGGGGCCACCTTCTTGACGATCGTCTGCTCGTAGTTGACCACCGCCTGGGCGTTGCCGGGAGGAATGTACATCATGAAGATGTTCCTCATAGGCAAGTCTCCAGGCGTGGTTGCGAGCGCCGCAAGACACGCGAGTCGAGAACAGCCGAACGACACACGCCGAGCATGGCCCGGCAAGCGGCATCGACTGGGAGGGGAATCAACCTCACTCCGAAAAAGGCAGGCGCAAGAATTTTCACCGTTTCTTGTCGTTGTAGTGTCATGTCCCCCCGGACGTAGACGGTGTATCAATAGCGAAACAATCCTATCATCCATCAGGGTGGCATGGGTATATTTCTCGACTCGGAAATGGCCTATGAATCAGCTGATTGCATCGGGGCGTTGGTCTGTCTGCATTTCCCGGAGAACCGACGGCGCGGTTCGCCTGGGGCCTCACCGGAACTGTAATCCCATGCGGCACTCCATGGACCTCCAGTTGTTGCGCACGGTGGAGACCGAAAGTTCTTCATTGGAATCGGCGTAGTTGCTCTTCAATATCGCCCCACGGCAAACGACTCCCGTCCTCCCGCATGGCCTCGTAGGCTTGGGCCGCTTTTCTACGCCCACCAGCTCTGCGTTCAGCATCTGCTCCACCAACCAGATCGTCCCATGCACGGTGACGCCCTGCTCGTTGCAGGCAAGGCGCAGGTCGCCGTCGCCGGTCAGGAGCGGGCACGCTTCCTGGCGGGCCAGAGCGAGAGCCAGGAGGTCGTTGCGGCTGGTGCGGGTGCGGCCGTAGCGGGCTACGAGTTCCATCGCATGCTCGACGGACTCTCCGGTCAACTCCAGGATGCTCAGTCCCAATCCGGGCAGTTCCGGATGACGGACCTTCAGTTCTTCCTCGAACAGGACATCCGGCACGGCGAACTGGAAGTCCAGTCGGAACATCGCTCCCAAGAGGCCGCCGACGTCCATGTCGATGAGAATATTGCTGTCACTGATCAGCAGCTTGGTCGGCACGGTCCATGTTCCGTTGAGCGTGGAATTCGGCGAGCGGCATCCGTAGCAGCTCGGCGGCCTTGGACTCGCCGATCAGGTCTTCGGCCAGGGCGCGGTAGACGAGCTGAACAAAGAGCTGGGGTTGCTCGCACGGGTACTGGTCGCAGGGCTCCTGCTTGTGCCAGCGGCGCATTCGGAAGTAACGGACCATGGATTGATAGGCGGCGTCCGACACCACGCCCAGGTCGTGGGCCCGGTGCTGCCAGCCGCCCATGCTGAGGCCGTAGGCCTTTTTCAGGACGCAGAGCTCGCGCACTTCCAGGCGGGTGCGACGCGCGCCCAACTCCTTCTTGACCTCGGACTCGGGCGCGAGGAAGGCGCCGGCAAAGCGGTTGGCGGCCAGCTCCTCGTTCAGCGCCGGGTTCAAGCGACCTTTGAGCATGAGATGCCCCAGTTCGTGGGCCAGGGTGAAGCGCTGGCGGTCGCCGGGCCAGCCGGCGCCCACCACCACCACGGGTATGCCGTTGACGGTCGCGGCCAGGCCGTCGAAGCGATCGCCGTGGAGCGCCTCGGACTGGAACACCAGGATGCCCCGCTCCTCCAGGGTGTCGGTCAGCTCAGGAATGGGGTTGACCCCAAGTTTCCAGTCCTCACGCACTTTGAGGGCCACCGCCTCGATCTCGGTGTATTCGTCGATGCGCTGCGGCAAGTCGGCGGGCACCCGGAAGGTCTCGATGGGGCGGGTGGGCAGGTACTCCTCCAGCTCCAGGAAACGCTCCACCTGCTCGATCACATCGCCTTCGATATGGGCCAGCGCCCGCTTGGGCAGGCGGGCGTGCTTGCGGTACTCGACTTCTTCCAGCTCCACCTTGGCCTGGCGGAAGAAGTACTCCACCCGCACCCCCAGCGCCTGGCCGAGGGCCAGCAGTACCTTCGACGAGGGGGTGGACTTGTTGTTCTCGTACTTGGAAATGGCCATGGCGGACACGCCCGCCTGCTCCGCGAGCGCACGCAGAGAAAGGCCCGCCGCCTGGCGAGCCTGCTTGATGCGGTCCCCGATCATTGTGTCCTCTCCGTAGGATGCTCCGTCCTGAGCGGTTTACAAAAGTTGATATAGATATTGTTTTATGTAAACCTACGAAATAGGGTCGCTTCTGTCAAGAGAAACCAGGCCCAGGCGCACCCACAGAACGACAGGTGACTGATATGGCAACAAATCCTCCGGCCGGCGACGGTCATCGCAACGGTGCGGTCCGGGACCGCTCCCAAACTTATAACCCCCGAAACGGGAGGTGGATCAAGCGGGACAGCGGGACCGGGCGGTTCATGGATCAGAAGGCCGACCGCAGCCCCTTCAAGGGCGTGCGTAAGGAGAAGCACCATGGCTAACGGCGCTGCCCATCGGACAGTCGCGGCATTGGGCGTCGGCGCGGCATTGGCTCACGCGGAGAGCAAGCGCGGGGAATCCACCGCCAAGCCGCTGATCGGCGCCGGCATTGCGGGCCTTTGCGGCACGCTGCCCGACGTTCTCGAACCGGCCTTGCATCCGAATCATCGGCAGTTCTTTCACAGCGTGCCGGTGTTGGGCGGTATTGGTTACCTGTTGGATGCGCTCAACAAGCGGAAACCGGAGGACAGCTTCGATGAACTCCTGAAAGTAGTAAGCATGAGCGCGGCGACAGCGTACGGAATTCATCTTCTCATGGACGGTTTGACGCCCAAAGGATTGCCGCTGATCGGGCGTCTCTAAGGTCACTCTAATAGACGAGGCTTCTGCCGCACCACTGGTGCCTGTAGCCCAGACGCAATAACTCTTGCAGCAGCTTATCGCGCGGCATCCGCCATAAACGCCCTCCTGGCTTTGATGTAGTCATTGCCGCAGGCCACCATCGCCGCTTCGGATGCCCAGTTCTCGCAGCCCTTGGGGGGCTTGTACTGGGCTTCGAACGCCTGCTCCAGGGCTTGCTGTCGGGACCACCGGTCTGATGCAGCCTGGGGCGCTGGCCGGACGGCAGCCGCGGGCAGGCGCACGGCATTGGTTGGCTTCGCGGCGACAGGGGCCGGCTGGCGCTCGACCCGCAGATCTGCCGATGCCAGCCACAGGAAGCCGGACACGACCAGAGCAGCGGCGATAAATGCGCCGGCTTGGGTGCGCGGACGGCTAGCTGCCCAGGGACGACCATGCAGAGGTGCGTCCGGCGATGGCTCAGGCTCGCTTGCTTGTGCACCGGCAGCGGCCACGAGGCTGGTCAGTCTGGACCCGTCGATGAGCTCCAAATTCTTGTCCCGCGCGAACGCCGTGGCTTCATTGGTGAACACACCGGATATGACGACTAAGGCACCCGCGGCGCCGTCGGCCACCAGCACACCGTAGAGCTCGCGCACGACGCTCACGCCCACCTTGCGGGCTTTCCAGTGCTTGCACTGAACGAGATAGCGGGCGCCGTCCTTCAGCAGCTCAAGATCCACGCCGCCGTCGGGCGCGGCTCCGCCCCGCTCGCGGACCTGGTAGCCCCGGCGCCGGAAGGCCTCGCCCACCAACAGCTCGAAGTCGTGCCAACTCAGATCGCCGAGGGATTCGCCCGAACCGTTGCCAGCGACGTGGGCATGCAGGCGCCTGCGTTTGGCGCGAGCGAACAGGGAGGCAACGGCGCCCAGCCCGAACGCGGCGGGCAGCAAGTACTGGCCGAGCATGGCCAGAGTCTTGAAGAACTGTCCGGGTATGGCGGCGCTCAGCCCGTGGACATTGGGCAGAACAACAGCGCGGGCGACCGCGACCTGGTGCAGCACGCCATAGGCGATCAGGGCGAGCGCGAAGCCGACCCACCAAGGCAAGGCCGCGGTCATTTCCATAAGGTCTTCGAACAGAGTTTTCCGCCGCTTTCGCATTCGCGTGTCGTCCCCTGACATGCCCGTGGTTGGGTCAGTCAGTTTTTCGACGCAAATAGCGCGTTCTTTAAAGCGCTCGGCCACTTAAGGTGGCGCTGGCGTTGTGCGTTGCCACGAACCCGACACCAGGTGGCCAGAGGACGACCATTTTGGCGGGTGTTCCGAAGTTCTGAGGGATTCGACGTCGTTGCTCCCGGATTGCATTGCGCTTCAGCCAGGCGACGCGTTTTGCACATGCTTCCCGTGGACCTTGCCCGGCCGTTTCCTGGTGGGCTGTTACATCGCTGATACACATGCCCTTTACTGGCGCAATTGCGCTTGCAGCGCACAGGAATTCACTATACTTTGACCCTCCGATTGTCGGCACCGGAAGCCGGAGGTAACGGTTATGAACTGGAAATTCGCCCGGGCTCGGCACGCGCTGCTGTTTGTGCCCCTCGCACTGCTCAGTACCGGCGTGTCGGCCAGCTTGGTCACCTTCACGCTCGACCCCTCTCGAAGCAGCCTGACCCTGGAGCCCACGTCCACCCGCAGCTTTGCGGCGGCGGCCATCGACGGCCAAGGCGGCGCCGGGTTGCGCACCAGCTACAGCGGCACCCTCTCGGCGGACGTCACCGCCGGTCACATCACCTTGCTCGGCGCCAGCCTGACCGCCGCGGACAGCGGCAACTGGTCGCCCGGCACGGGGCCCGCCAACTACGGCTTCAATGTGGCCGTCAGCGGCCTGTCTGCACAGGTGGCCCTGCGCGATCTCAAGGCGACGGGCAGCAGCGGCGCCATGGCGCTCAGTGGCGGCGCCTTCGACGCCACGGGCGTGCAGTGGGCGCTGACCGACGGCACCGCCAGCGGGGACATGCAGTACAGCGGTGCCACGGGCAGTGGCATGGCGACACCCACCGCCGACCTGACCGGGCTCAACGCCTTCAACGGCGCCGGCGGCGGAACGCTCGCGCCCGACGGCACCCTGACCCTGCCGGTGGACTGGGCACTGGGCACCCTGCTGAACGGCGTGCCGGTGATCGCCAGCCTGCAGGGCAGTCTGGTAGCGACCAGCAGTGTGGCGACCTCGGCGGTGCCGGTGCCGGGCGCGATGCTGCTGATGGCGACGGGTCTGATCGGGCTGGGGGCGACGGTGGGGCGGCGGCGCCGGTAGGGTGCGGGATGCGTTAGGGGCGGTGTTGTTGGGCTTCGCTGCGCTCAGCCCAACCTACGGGGCGGCCCAACCTACGAGGCTGCGCACCGCCGGTCGTCGTCGCTGTCGCAGCCGCCGCAGGATTCGGCGACGCCGCGGGCCCGGATGAGCGCGGGTACTTCCGCGGCGGGCACCGGGCGGCTGTAGTAGAAGCCCTGGGCGAAGTCGCAGGCGCGGGCGCGCAGCTGCTCGGCCTGCTCGGCGGTCTCCACCCCTTCGGCGACCACGACCAGGTCGAGGGTGTGGCCGACAGCGATGATGGCTTCGACGATGGCGGTGTCGTTGACGTCGGTGGTGAGGTCGCGCACGAAGGCGCGATCGATCTTCAAGGTGGTGATGGCCAGGCGCTTGAGATAGGCCAGGGACGAATGACCCTTGCCGAAGTCGTCGATGGCCACCGGCACGCCCATTTCCCGCAACCGTCCGAGCTGGCCGTTCATGGCGTCATCGTCCTTGACCAGCACATGTTCGGTGATCTCCAGTCCCAGGCATTGGGCCCGCAGGCCGTTGGCCGCCAGCAGGGTCTCGATTTCGCCGGGCAGGTCGCCTTCGCTGAACTGGCGGGGCGACAGGTTGACCATCACCCGCAGGGCGGGCACGCCGGCGGTGCGCCAGGCGCGGCTCTGCTCGCAGGCCGAACGCAGCACATGGTGGCCGATGTCCACGCACAGACCGGTCTCCTCGGCCAGGGGGATGAAGTCGCCGGGCAGCAGCAGGCCGCGTTCGGGGTGCTGCCAGCGCACCAGGGCCTCGAAGCCGGCAATGCGCCCGCTGGCCAGCTCGATGATGGGCTGGTAGTACAGGCACAGCTCGTCGCGCTCCAGGGCGCGGCGCAGGGCCATTTCCAGGGCCAGATGTTCATGAGCCCTTTCGCTGAGGTCGCGGGAGAAGAACTGATCGCCGCCTCTGCCCAGCTCCTTGGCCCGGTACATGGCCGCGTCGGCGTGCTTCATCAGGGTGTCGACGTCTTCGCCATCGCCGGGATACAGGCTGATGCCCACGCTGCCGGCAACGAAGATCTCGCGGGCGTCGATATGGAATGACTCGGTCAGCGCCTGGTGCAGCTTGCGGGCCACGGTGGCGGCCTGTTCGGCATTGTCCAGGTCCTCCAGCAGCACGGTGAACTCATCGCCCCCCAGCCGCGCCAGGGTGTCTTCGGCGCGCATGTGGGTTGCCAGGCGCTCGGCCACCTGCACCAGCAGGCGGTCGCCGACGGCATGCCCGAGACTGTCGTTGACGTTCTTGAAGCGGTCCAGATCCAGAAACAGCAGCGCCATCAGGCGCCCGCTGCGGCGGCTGCGGGCCACGGCCTGGGCCAGGCGCTCGCGCAGCAGCGCCCGATTGGGCAGGCCGGTGAGCGGATCGTGGTAGGCCATGTGCTCGAGCTGGCGCTCGATGGCCTTGGCCTCGGTGATGTCGTGGAGCGTGCCCGTCATGCGCAGGGGCGTGCCGTCGGCATCGTAATCCACCCGCGCCTGCTCGTGCACGATGCGCGAGCTGCCGTCGGGCAGCACGATGCGATGGTCCACCGAGTAGGGCTGGCGGCGCTGCAGCGACGCCTTGACGGCGCTTTGCACCGCATCGCGATCGTCGGGATGCACCCGTTCCAGGAAGGCCGGGTAGCTGGGCTCGAACTCTTTGGGCTGGCAGCCCAGGATACGGTAGACCTCGTTGGACCAACTGATGGTGTTGCTGGGGATGTCCCAGATCCAGCTGCCCATGCGGGCGATCTGCTGGGCCTCGGCAAGCTCCGCCTCGCGCTCGCGCAGCACCCGATTGGCGGCGGTCAGCTCGGCGGTGCGCTCGGCGACCTTGGCCTCCAGTTCCTGCTGGGCCCCGCGCAGGGCGCCTGTGGCGCGCTGCACCTCGCGCCACAGGCGACCGGGATAGCGCGCCCACAGCCAGGCCAGCATGGTTCCCAGGATCACCAGCAGGGCACCGGCGGTACGCCACCACCAGCTGTCCGGCGCCAGCGCCTGCCAGCCTGCACCGGGCGCCGCCGCCACCTGCCAGCTGCCGTTGGGGAAGTCCACGGACATCAGCACCGGGTCTTCCCGGAACAAATCCGGAGTGCCGAAAAACACCGCGCCGGCGGCCCCCAGCCCGTCCTTACCCCGCAGGGCGTAGCGCACCGGACCGTGGGAATCGCTCGTGAGGCCGGCTTTGCGCAGCAGGGCGTGGGCGTCGATGATGATGGTGGCCAGCCCCCAGTAGGGCCCGCTGCCCGGACGACCGCCGGGGGGCGTCAGGTAGACGGGCGTACGGGCGACGAAGGCCAGACCGCCCTGGATCAGGCGCAGCGGTCCCGCCACCACGGTACCGCGGGTATCGAGGACGCGCTGCACCGCCGCCTGCTGGCCAGCCAGGTCCAGCAGATGCAGACCCAGCATCTCGCGGTTGCCCTTCAGGGGATAGACGTCGCTCACCACCGTGTCGCGGGCGAGCTGGATGCTGATGACGGCGCTGTGGCCGGCGATCAGGCCTTCGGCCAGGGATTTGAATTCGCCGTGGGTGACGTCGGGATGGGTGGCCACGTAGCTGACCAGCCCCTGGGTCAGAAACAGCCGGGAGTTGAGCTCGCCTTCGAGCCGGGCGCGCACCGCACTCACCCGGTGCAGCACGTCGACGCGCTCCTGGGCCACGTAGCGGGCCTGCATGGTCCAGTCGAACAGCCCGACCAGCACTCCGATAACGATGGCAATCAGCAGGGGAGGAATGTACTGGGGAACGGGCCTGCGCATGGGGTTCTGCAACTGCTCCTCCGGCGCCGCCTTCCGGACCCGGGCGCCACGATTATTCCACGCGGCCGACCGGCTTGCCAGTGTATCCACCGGGGTTGGGCGATGGCGGGCCCGGCATGTCCAACGGCGCGCGCAAACCACGGACCTGGAGATTCGGGTCGCCTTGCGGACCGCTCGCGCCGTCCGGTCAGCTCCGAAAACTGCCTGATCCCACTTTATTTACGGCCGAACACCGCGAAAGCTGAGGAGGACGAGGGCCCGGAAAACCGACGCCGCGGGAACGCTGCGGGGGGTCTCAGGCGAATCCGGCAGCGCCGCCGCGCCGTTGTCCCGGCCGCCCGCGGGGCGCCCGGGACTGGCGCGGAGCAAGACGGTGACGACTACCCTTTCAGGGGTAACCGTTCAACCATGACGCAAAGGAGAGCGCCCCATGAAACCGCCCGCCGATCGCCTGCTCTGGCGCCTGCTGTGGCGCCTGCGGTGGCCCGCGCTGCTGCTGATGGTGCCGGCCCTGGGCATGGCGGCGAACCTGCAGCCCATCCAGCTGCCGGCGCCCCGCACCACCGGCGGCCTGCCGCTGATGGAGGCGTTGCAGGCGCGCCATTCCAGCCGCGACTTCAGCGCCAGGGCGCTGCCGCCCCAGGTGCTGTCCGACCTGCTGTGGGCCGCCTTCGGCGTCAACCGGCCCGCCGCCGGGGGGCGCACCGCGCCGTCGGCCCACAACTGGCAGGAGATCACCCTGTACCTGGCGATGGCCGACGGGCTGTACCGCTACGATCCCCACAAGAATCGGTTGCAGCCGGTGCTGGACAGGGACATCCGGGCGTTGACGGGAAAACAGGACTTCGTGGCCAGCGCGCCCCTTGACCTGATCCTGGTGGCTGACCTGAACGCCATGGAAGGCGCGAGCGCCGAAGACAGGCAGCTTTACTCGGCGGTGGACGCCGGCGTCATCGCCCAGAACGTGTACCTGTTCTGCGCCTCGGCGGGACTCAACGTGGTGGTGCGGGGCTGGATCGACCGCAAGGCCCTGGGCGAGGCCATGGGGCTGAAAGCGGGACAGCGGATCGTGGTTTCGCAGACGGTGGGGTATGGGGCCAATGCGGAACGCAAAGCGCAGAATGCAGAGTGAAAGCACTCCGGTGGAGGGAACCTCACCAGGCCCGAGCCACGCCTGACTCTGCACTCCGCATTCTGCGTCCCGCCCTACCCGCGCCGTTTCGCGCTGCGCTTGGCGACGGCGACCATGCCGATCAGGCCGCTGCCGAACAGCCAGACGGCGGCCGGGGCGGGTACCGCAGAGACATCCGCCGTGTCCAGCAGCACCTGACCGGTGCCGCCCAGGGGGGAACTGCTGGTGAGGTTGCCGAACTGGGCGTAGTACCAGTTGGGGGCGGTGCCGTGTTGGAACTGACCGGTGTTGGCGATCCAGGTGCTGCCGTTGTCGCCGCTGGCGCCCAGGCTGAAGCGCTTGCTGGACAGGGTCAGGGTATCGCCCGCATGGTTGGTCAACACCCAGTCGGAGCCCTGCTGCGCGAACGTGACCTGGTCGCCGGTGGCGGCGATGGGCAGATAGTGGCTGGTGTCCAGGCCGGCGCTGGTCGCGGCAAACAAACCGAACTCGATGCCGGAGGGTGACACCCCCAGCGGCGCGCAGGAGTAACCGGGGCTGCAGACCCATTGGGCGCCGGCCAGGTTCACATTGTTGTCGGTGGGTTGCCAGATGGTGGTCATGGCGGTGGCGGCACCGGCATGGGCGGCCAGCGCCAGTGCGGCCGTCGCGAAGACGGCGCGCAGGGTATTCTTGCATGTCATTCTGTTGTTGCTCCTTGGTGGCGACTTCTCTTGATTGTTGTGGCCCTCGACGGCCCTGCTGGCCGGCAGCGGACATTCCGGCGCAAAGCGCCGGTCACTGCTTGCTATGACCCGGATGTCGGGGATCCGGTTCAGCGCGGCCGCGCACTCATTCCGATCCCCCTGCCGGGACCGCACGGACGACCGGGCCTGATTTGCAGTTACTATGCCACAAACATCAGTACTTTATAAAACAATAAAATGGCGATTTTCGCATTAGGTATGTCTTTGCAAATGTTAGGATTTCAGACACGCACCACCGGGAGGCATCGTAATGTTTACAAAGGTTTGGCAGCCACAGGCGCCAGCGAACCGGAATCGGCCCGCATTTGCTGTCAAATCCTTTGACGTTAATCAGTTTTCCGTCAATCCCACGTCCGCGCGGCGGCTGGGGGCAGGGCTGCGGTGTGCAAGCATAACGCGGGACGCCCGGCAACCTGCGGTATAAAAGGCACACTGACTGGGTTCGCCATGGCGGCCGGCCGATCCGGCAAGCGCAAACCGCAAGGCAGGCGCCACGATATGTGCGAGACAGACCGTCCATGAGCAGGGTATTGGGTGCCGTCGCCGGCGGCCATCCGGCCACCGTCGCCGCAGCCGAAGCGGTGCTCCGGGAAGGCGGCAATGCCTTCGATGCGGTCGTCGCCGCCCAGCTCGCCGCCTGCGTGGCCGAGCCGGTGCTGTCGTCCCTGGGCGGCGGCGGCTTTCTGCTGGCCCACCCGGCCGGTGGCGAGCCGGTGCTGTACGACTTCTTCGGCCAGACGCCCCGGACGAAACGTCCCCTCGACGGCGTAGACTTCCACCCGGTGCTGGCCGACTTCGGCACCGCCCAGCAGGAATTCCATATCGGGCTGGGCGCCGCCGCCACGCCGGGATGCGTGCGCGGCCTGTTCGATGTCCACCGGGAGCTGTGCACCCTGCCCATGACCCGACTGGTGGAACCGGCGGTGGAACTGGCCCGCGAGGGGGTCGAGCTCAACGCCTTCCAGGCGTATATCTTCAGCATCGTCGCTCCCATCTATCTGGCCACGCCGGCGGCCCGCGAGGTCTTTGCCGATGCCGCCGACAGCACGCGCATCGCGGGCGCCGGTCGACGGCTGCGCCAATGCGCCCAGGCCGACTTTCTGGAAGCGCTGGCCCGCGAAGGGGCGGAGCTGTTCTACCGGGGCGAGGTCGCCCACGCCGTCGCCCGGCTGTGCGGCGAGAGCGGCGGTCACCTCACCCGCGAAGACCTGGACAGCTATCGCACCGTTCGCCGCAAACCCCTGCGGGCCGAGTATCGCGGCGCCACCGTGTTCACCAACCCGCCGCCGGCCTCCGGCGGCATCCTGATCGCCTTCGCCCTGGATCTGCTGGAACAGGTCGCGGTCGGCGACCTGCCGTTCGGTTCCGCCGGCCACCTGGGCGTGCTCGCCGCGGCCATGGAACTGACCAACCGGGCGCGCGCCGCCGTCGGCGTCGGCCAGACCCTGCATCCCGATCTGGAGCGTCTGCTCGATCCGCACCTGCTGGCCGCGTACCGGGCGCAGATCGCGGGCCGCGCCCAGAGTCTGCGGGGCACCACCCATGTGAGCGTGCTGGACCGGGCGGGCAATGCGGCGGCCATGACGGCGAGCAACGGCGAGGGCTGCGGACATCTCATCCCCGGCACCGGCGTGATGCTGAACAACCTGCTGGGCGAGGAGGACATCAACCCCGGCGGATTCCACCGCTGGCCGCCCGACCAGCGCCTGACGTCCATGATGGCGCCCAGCCTGGTGCAGTTTTCCGACGGACGGCGGCTGGCGATCGGCTCGGGCGGGTCCAACCGCATCCGCAGCGCCGTCCTGCAGGTGCTGGTGAACCTCATCGACTTCGCCCTGCCCCTGGAAGCGGCCGTGCACGCCCCGCGCATCCACCTGGAGGGCAACCACCTCAGCGTGGAAGGCGGCTACGAGCTGGACCGGCTAGGCGATCTACTGGCCCACTATCCGCAACACGCGATCTGGGAGGACCGCAACCTGTTCTTCGGCGGCACCCATGCGGTGATGGGCAATGGAGAGGCCTTCTCCGGAGCGGGCGACCCGCGGCGCGGCGGCAGCGCTGTCGTTGTGCGTTGAAGGCATGCAGGTTGGGCTGAGCGACGCGCAGCCCGACGCGCCCATCTTGATGCTCCACCTGTCGGGTAGGTGAAGACCTCCCGGTCTAGAGGTTATTGAATGCGGGCTTTCGCGCCGGCGCGGCGAGGAGAAAAGTGGGGTCAGAGTAGCAACTCTGACCCCACTTTTCTCCTCAAAGAGAAGGCCGCCCGGGTGCTGCGCCCCTGTCGGGGTACCCTGCGCATCTCGCCACCCGGGGCGCGCGCGTAACTCGCCGGTTTTCGTGGCGCGCCGCAGGCGCTTGCGAAAGCCCGGCTCAGACAGGACGCGCGCTTTGGTCCCCGCTCGGCTGCGATGCTCGGCGCCGCACACGGGATTTGAGGCCATCCCGTCCGGTTACTCTCGAACACCCAACCCAGAGCCCGGCCAATGTAGGGCGTAATAAGCGCAGCGCATTGCGCCGCACCAATGCGGTTTATTGGTGCAATGCCCTTCGGTTATTGCACCCTACATACACGTTCGTAGGTTGGGCTGAGCGAAGCAAAGCCCAACACCCTCCAATCGTCGGTACCCGGTTTTGTACGGTGGGTTTCGCATCCCGCGTGGCGCACCGAGCATCGCAACCCGAAGCGGAAACAAGCGCGCCCCCTGTTCGAGACCGAGATGACCCAAGCCCGCAGGGCGCCGGGGCAGCCGGCGAGTTGGGGCGCGCCCCGCTTCGGGCAAGAAGCTCAGGGAACCCCGCAGGGGGGCGACACCCGGGCGGCCTTTCTTTGGGGAGAAAAGTGGGGTCAGAGTGGCAACTCTGACCCCACTTTTCTCCTCGCCGCGCGGGCGCGAGAGCCCGCTTTCAAATTCAAACAAGACCCGGAGGTCTTCACCAACCGTCCGCCGGATCGGAAAGATGGGCGTGTTGGGCTTCGCGGCGCTCAGCCCAACCTACGATCGCCCAGCCCAACCTACGGTTTCTGCCTTCTCATCCCTTCACCTTCCTCAGCGCGACATCGCAGAACATGTAGCGGTGCAGGGCCAGGTAGACGATCTCCCAGCCTTCGCGCATGCAGAACTCATGGGTCGCCTGAACGATACCGTAGGGCTGAAGCAGCAGAGGATCCACCAGCGTGTAGTCGTTCAACAGAATGAACCCGTCTTCCTTTACCTTTCGCGAGATGACATCCAGGTCCCTGCGCACGCTTTCGTAATCGTGGGCGGCGTCGATGTAGACCATGTCGAAATACCGGTCGGGAAATTCCTCCAGGACCGAAAAGCTGAAGCCCTTCTTTACCAACACCCTGCCGGCGGCGATTTCCGGGGCAAAGGCGTCCCTGTAGTACTGCTCGTGGCTGCGGCCTGCGAAAACCTTCCCGTAGGCCTGGTGGCCGGACCAGGAAGGCCCGTCCAGCTCGAAGGTGTCAACCGCCACGAATTGGCGGGGTTCCATGACCTCCAGGATCTTGCGCGAGTACTTTCCGAAAGCGACACCGACTTCCGCCACCACGCCGCCCGTGGGCAGCAGATGGAGAATGTCCGAGCGCTCCGGGAGGATGCGGGCATGCTCCAGGCAAACGTCGGGAAGCTCCGGCGCGGGGGAAATGACGGGCACGGGCACGCACCTGAGTCCCATCGGCCTGACAAGCCGATTCATGACCCGGGCGACGAATGGACTGACTTTCCCCGTAATCCCATAGTCATCCACGACTCCCTCCTTTCCGGCACACACCGGAACGCCGTCGCGCGGGGATATCGATTCCCTTTTCCGAACGGCAGCCGTGTCAAACAAAAGCGTAGACCATGGGTCGCAGAAGGCACGGAGAGAAGGATGATTTGGCGGGGCGCCTGACCTGATCGGTACTGCGGCGCTGACATGCGGCGCCCAGGCACGCGAATTCCCTCTTCCGTGTATTCCGTGCTTTCCGTGGGTTTTCGGCTTTCTGCTCGGTGGAGGCGGCCAGGAGCAAGACAATGGGCGCGCGCTCCCTCCTCCCCCCCCAAGGCACCGAGAGAAGGACGGTTTGGCGCCGGGCGCTGACCTGAGGTACTGCGGCGCCGACATGCGGCGCCCAGGCCTCCCCCCCCCCCCCCTCCCTCCCTCCCCTTCCTCCCCTCCCTCCCCCCTCCCTCCCCCCCTCCCCCCCCCCTCGCCCTCCCCTCCCCTCCCCCCCCCACGCAATTCCATCTTCCGGGGATTCCGTGCTTTCCGTGGCGCCTTCGGCTTTCTGCTCAGTGGATGCGGCCAGGAGCAAGACAATGGGTCGCGGAAGGCACCAAGAGAAGGACTGCTTGGCGGGGCGTCTGACCTGATCGGTACTGCGGCGCTGACATGCGGCGCCCAGGCACGCGAATTCCCTCTTCCGTGTATTCCGTGCTTTCCGTGGCGCCTTCGGCTTTTTCCTCAGCCCCGACCGCCGATCTTCAGTTCATCGCTCATCGTTCCGCCTTCCGCCATCGGCATTGCCTACTGCAGAAATCCCGCCTTGACCGCCTCCTGGGACAGCAGCCGGATGGCACCGGCTCCGCGCGCCAGATGTCGTCGCAATATTCCCGGATGGTGCGGTCGGAGGAAAACTTGCCCGAGCGGGCGACGTTGAGGATGGACATGCGGGTCCAGTGATCGCTGTCGCTGTAGGCGGCGCTCACCTGGCCTGGCAGTCGGCATAGGCCGCGAAATCCGCCAGCACCAGGAAGGGATCGCGGTGCAGCAGGTCGTCGACCAGCGGGCGGAACAGCTCCGGGTCGCCGTGCGAAAAGAGGCCGGAGCGCAGCAGGTCGAGCACCTGGTGCAGCTCCGGGTCGGCCCGGTAGCGTCCTGGGCCGATAGCCGCCGGCCTGCAGCGCGCCGACCTCTTCGGCGGTCAGCCCGAACAGGAAGAAATTCTCCGCGCCCACCTCTTCGCGGATCTCGATGTTGGCGCCGTCCAGGGTGCCGATGGTGAGCGCGCCGTTCATCGAGAACTTCATGTTGCCGGTGCCGGAAGCCTCCTTGCCGGCGGTGGAGATCTGCTCGGAGAGATCGGCGGCCGGGTAGATCCGCTGCGCCGTTGTGACGTTGAAGTTGGGCAGGAACACCACTTTCAGCCGGTCGCGCACGTCGGGATCGCGTTGACCACCTCGGCCACCGAGTTGATCAGCTTGATGATCAGCTTGGCCAGACGGTAGCCGGGCGCCGCCTTGCCGCCGAAGATGAACGTGCGGGGCCATGTCCAGGTCGGGGTCGTGCTTCAGGCGCATAGTAGAGCGCGATGACGTGCAGAATGTTCAGGTGCTGGCGCTTGTACTCGTGGATGCGCTTGACCTGCACGTCGAACAGCGAGTCCGGGTCGATGGCCACACCGGCGAGCTTCCGGACATGGACGGCGAAGTGGCGCTTGTTGGCCGCGCTTGACCTCGCGCCACTTGGCGCGAAACACCGGGTCGTCGGCCAGCGGCTCCAGGTCGCGCAGCCGGTCCAGGTCGCTGACCCAGCCGTCGCCGATGGCGGCACTGATCAGAGCCTGCGAGCCGGATTGCTCAGCACCACCAGCGCCGCGGCGTGACGCCGTTGGTCTTGTTGCTGAACTTCTCCGGCCACAGCTCGTGGAAGTCGTTCAGCACGTCTGCCTTGAGCAGCGGTGTGCAGCGCCGCGACGCCGTTGATGGCATGGCTGCCGACGCAGGCCAGATGGGCCATGCGCACGTAGCGCTCGCCGTGCTCGTCGATAAGCGACATGCGCGCGACCCGCGCATCGTCGCCCGGGAAGCGCACGCGCACCTCGTCCAGAAAGCGCGGTTGATCTCGTAGATGATCTCCAGGTGGCGCGGCAGCAGGCGCGCGAACAGGTCCAGCGGCCAGCGTCTCCAGCGCCTCGGGCAGCAGGGTGTGGTTGGTGTAGGCGAAGGTGCGGCGGGTGACGTTCCAGGCCGCGTCCCAGTCCATCGCGTGCTCGTCGACCAGCAGCCGCATCAGCTCGGCCACGGCGATGGCCGGATGGGTGTCGTTGAGCTGCACGGCGAACTTCTCGTGGAAGCGCGCCAGGGGCAGCTTCTGCACCCGCATGATGCGCAGCATGTCCTGCAGCGAGCAGGACACGAAGAAATACTGCTGCTGCAGGCGCAGCTCCTTGCCCTGGACCTGCTCGTCGTTGGGATACAGCACCTTGGTGAGGTTCTCCGAGACCATCTTGTGCGTCGACCGCGCCGTAGTAGTCGCCGCGGTTGAAGACTGCGAAGTCGAAGGACTCCGGCGCCTCGGCGCTGCCACAGCCGCAGCGTGTTGGCGGTGTTGATGCGGTAGCCCAGGATCGGCGTGTCGTAGGGCAACGCCCTGCACGGTCCAGGCCGGCACCCAGCGCACGCGCCGGCGGCCGTGCTCGTCGGTGTAGCGCTCGGTGTGGCCGCCGAACTTGACCTCGACCGCCCACTCCGGGCGCGCGATCTCCCAGGGGTTGCCGAGGCGCAGCCACTTGTCGGTCATCTCCACCTGCCAGCCGTCGCGGATCTCCTGGTCGAAGATGCCGAACTCGTAGCGGATGCCGTAGCCGAGGGCCGGGATCTCCAGGGTGGCCAGCGAATCCAGGAAACAGGCCGCCAGCCGGCCCAGGCCGCCGTTGCCCAGGCCCGGCTCCTCCTCCTGCGCGAGCAGGGCGTCGAAGTTCAGGCCCAGCTCCTGCACCGCCTCGCGCACCTCGTCGTAGATGCCCAGGTTGAGGAGGTTGTTGCCCAGATGCGGGCCCGAGCAGAAACTCCGCCGAAGATAGGCGACGGTGCGCGAACCGCGGGCG
>CAWHLH010000010.1:0-876234 GCA_963830105.1 uncultured Gammaproteobacteria bacterium
GCGAAGTGGTGACATCCATCCAGGCGCGGGCCGAAAACGGCCGCGTCGTTCTCAGCTACCGCCACCGGAGCGGCGGCGGAGAGTGGACGGACGAAAGCTACCCGGTCTATCTGGACTGGACACCCCTGCAACCTGGGCGGATCGCGCCCGTGGTTTCTCTGCCCCGTCCGTGGGTTCGGCGGGTGGCGCGCGGCCCTCCTTTACGGCGGCACCATCTTCGCCTGCCGTCACTGCTACCAACTCGCCTACCCCAGCCAACGGGAAACACATGATGACCGGGCAGCACGACGGGCGGACCCGAATCCGGGAAAAGCTGGCATGGGAGCCGGGTATCCTCAACGGCAACGGCTGGAAGCCCAAGGGGATGCACTGGCGGACCTTCGAACGGCTGACCGCCGAGCATGATGCTTTCGTGCAGATTTCGTTGGCGGGGATGGTTCAGCGGGTTTCTAGGGTATAGCTGCACCACAGGAGAAGACACCGCACTAATCTGTCAGGGTGACTTTGGGCACCACACTAGGGGACACCATATACAACGCGCAGATATTCAAATGCTTTTATGGAAACGTTTTCGGTAGTCGCCGCCCCACCATCTCCTTATAATCAATCCGTTAAAGCAGCCCAAGCGGTGGTACTCCAAAAAAGTACTCCAAACGGGCTGCTCTATGCATTCATATACCCGCTATCTGTATCGAAACCGTTGTGGTGTGGGGTACCGCATCCCATCCCTGACGACCTGCGCGACGCGCGGGGCCGTGCTGAAATCCGGCGATCCTCGCGTACTCGTGACCGCACACCAGCCGCGGCATTAGCGCACGGGCAGGGTCTTGCCGCCAGAGCACAATTCGAACAACAGAGGGAACGCGTGAAGGGCGGATTCCTCCACCTCGACATCAAGAAAAACAACGCAGCAGACGGGCAGGTCGAGGTCGCGGGATTGTCGACTGACCCGGACGATCCCGAAAACGAGCAGGCTACGTTGTAACGGCTGCTCAGCGGACTTAAAGGCGCTCTCGCCACGTCAGCAGGGGTCAGCCGGCAGAACACGCCCAAAAAGCCGACGGTCTGGGTCGATGTCGCCAGGCACGACTCCTAGTGAACCTCGATGCCGACCTGCGGGTAGAGCACCTGTCCGCTGAGCTCCAGGAACTGAAGCCCGACACCTTCGCTGCGCCAGCGCTCAAGACAGGCTTCGCTGAGGTGTCAGCGGGCAGCCAGTTGCTTCTGGTTGAGGTGAATGACTTCCATCTTGGTCTCCTTCCGGACGCGGGGCGCGCCATCTTGACTCAGGAGTCCGATCCAGGTGGCTCTCGAGACCCGGAAATTCCCTCCCAATGTGCTGGCAAGATACCTGCCAATCTCCGGGCGGTCCCCCAGGCGGCCAACGCCGCCTTTCAGAACATAGCCTTAACGTACCGGTGCCGGACAGCACCGGGCACGACACCGCACCGCGGTGGTGCCGTCATGCACAAGTTCCGGATATTTGCGTTGGCTGCGACAGGATTGGGCATGCCATGGACCCGACGGGCGGCTGCGGCCGCCATTCCGTCGGCCCGAAGGCCGGCAATCGGGCCGTCCATGACCGGACGCTTTCAGGGCAGGTAGACGCTCTGCAGTTCCACGGTCAGGTTGCCGTTGCCCGCCGTCGCCTTGGACGTCACCCGGTAAAGCTGGGTCGGCAACGGTCCATTGTAGGAGCCGGTGTTGCCGAGGTTCTGCCCCGGCGTCGCCGCCGGCGGCAGCTTCTCCAGGAGGTATTTGGGCGCGGGTACATTGGTCAGAGCCGTCGCATTGGTGGCGCTGCCGTAAGTCCGTGCGTTGTTCCAATCGCTGGGGATCTCCCAGTAGGGCGTGGTACTGGTGCTCCCGCTGGTGACCACCAGGCACAGCCCGTTGGTGCAGCTGGTATCGAAGCCCACCGGGCTGTGCATGACGAGATCGGTTTCGCCGTCCCGAAGCCCGGCCTCGGCCGCCTGAAACGCGAGGTCCCGCTGACGGGTGTTGCCCGCCATCTTCTCTTCCAGGGTGGTGCTGTCCATGGCGACGATGCCGATCATGGTCATTACCAGCAGGATCAGGAGACTGATGATCAGTACCGCACCTCGTTGGCGCCTGCGGTTTGAGCGATTGGTTGAGCACATGGGGGAGTCCGCCTAGTTGGCCCGGTTGCGCAGCGTCACCGTGTCGCCGAAGGTCCAGTACAGACGCCGGTCGCCGGCATTGTAGTTACTGCCGTCGAACGTCACCGTCTGTCTGCTGGGCGCAAGATTGTCGTCGGTGGTGGACAGCAGCAGGTTGACCCGCGCGCTCACCACATCCGGCCACCCGTTGGTCGCAGGACTGATGGCGTCGACCTGGGCGGCTGTCAGGTACTCGTTGGCCGCACGATCGCCGCTCGTATCCAGACCGTAGAGAATCTTCATGCTCTGGACATTGTCCACCAGCGCCTGCCTGTTGCCGCTGAAATCCATGCGATACAGCGCGGGACGAGGCTGGCCGTGGCTGTCGAGATCGTTCGCGTCCGTTCCGATGTAGTACATGTCGCTCTCGTAACTCATGGTCTGGGCATCGCGTCCGTAGTTCCTGCTCAGCCGGTTGGTAGTGTTGCCGCTGGAGCCGTAGGCCAGTGTGTAGCCGGTACTCCCGTTACTGGACGTTGTATTGTTGGTGTTTTTGAACAGGTCCGCGCCGGAACAATCGGTAATCAGTACATACGATCCCTTGACCCAGTTCCCGGCGTTGTGCGTCACCTGAACATTGGCATTCACCGGGTTCACATTGCCTGTGAGCTCCGCCCCGTCAGACGACCCGTACTGCAGCACGATCACCGATGTCCCGCTCACTATGTTGGGCGGTGCGCCGTTGGGGCCCGTACTCTGGGGAAAGCTGCCGGGCCACGACGAACCCGTGTAATCGAAGCCGCGGATGATGTTGTCCGAGCTGAACACCGGCTGGGCGGGCGGCGGATTTGCAATGATGTTAGGGGTGATGCGGTTGAAGCTCGCGCACCCCATATAGCCCGCCATGCGGATGTCATGGACGAGAAAATGCATGGCGAACCGCCCGTTCTCCTGCATGCGCGCCTCGCTGGTCAATACGCGGCTGCTCTGCTTGGAGGAAAGATAGATCTTGAGTACGCCCGCCATCAGGATGAGGCTGACCACCATGGCCACCATGAGCTCGACCAGGGTAAGCCCGCACTGCAGCACTCTACGCTTGGTTTTCATCTTTTTCATGGCCGGAAGCTCGTGGTGAAGCATGTCAGGTCCACCTGGGAGTTGCCGCTGCAGCTGGTGCCGGTCGCGCCGGTGTGCTGGTCGTCCCACATCACGGTGATCACGTAGTTGGTGCCGCTCTTTTTCACGCTGCCCTTGCCGTTCGGCAACAGGTCTTTCAGCTCGCTCTCCCACTGGTAGTCATCGAAGGTGGCGACCTGCGCCGGGGTGCAATCGGTCGGGGTATTGGTGCCGGAGGTCGCACAGTTGGTCCAACTGCTCGGCACCCCCAGCGCGATGTTGTCGTAGTCGCCGGCGGTCACACCCCCGGTGTTCGCACGCATCCTGTCGGCCATGTCATAGGCGAGCAGTGTCGCCTGGGTGTGCATGTATGCGCCATGATTGGACTGCAGGCCGGAGCTGAACAGCGCGGCGAGACCCAGCAGTCCGATGGACAGGATCACGAGCGCGATCAGCACCTCCAGCAGCGTGAACCCGCCTTCACCGTATCGCCCTGGCTCAACCGTTCGCATGGCCACCCACTCTCAAGGACAGCTGGCCGCAACCGCCGACGCAGGGCGGCCGACCGGGTTGATGTCGATGTTGCGTGACTGCTCCCCCCCCGTGCAGGGACCTGGGGGACCCAGATGAAATCGGTACTGGTCTCCGGACGCCGGCGTGTTGCCCAGCAGGCCGGATGGAAGATAGCGCAGATAGACCACGTTGCTGCTCACCGTGTTTTGACTGCTGTCGATCTCGGTGCCGGTGAGCGTCGAGCTTCCGGACAGGGCGGCCCAGCTCCGGATCACCTGGTCGGTTCCATCTACCGTTCCCGCCGTACCTGTGTCGGAGTCGGTGAAGACGATCCAGCCGGTCCCCCAGCTCGCACTCTGCGAGCAGCTTCTGCCATTGGCGCTCGCGCACACCGTCACGGGCATGCCGCGAGTAACCGCCGCGGAGCGCGCCATATTGATGGCGACAACCAGCTCGTTGGCCTGGGAGAGCATGCGGTTGTTGTTGATCATCGCCCGGAAATCCGGCACCGCCCAGGTGACCACGATGGCGGCGACCAACAGGGTCACCAGCAGTTCGATCAACGTGAATCCCCGTGTCCGTCTCATGGCCGGCCGCTACCAGCACCCTGTCCCGCCGCCCGAAGCGATCTTCTTGCCGCTCGAGTCGATGGTCAGCTTGCCGCAGGTGGTATCGTTCTGCTGGTCGTTCAAGGGCGCGGCTGTCAGCTTGACGCATGAGGTGATGCCGCTCCCGCAAGCCGCAGCGGTGATGCTGTACCAGCCCTTCGCCGAGGTCACCGCCCCTCCGTTGACCGTGTAGCCCAGGCTGCCCAGGTCAGTGGTATAGGTGGGTGGGCTGACCATGGTGTAATGGCGCTGCTCGGCCTGCATGATGTCCATGAGCGTGGTCTGACCGTCCGATCGCCGGGTCTGGCGCACCTTGTTCATGTACGAGGGATAGGCGATCGCCGCCAGGATGGCGACGATGGCCACCGTGACCATCAGTTCTATCAGCGTAAAGCCGCTCGTCGTTCCCGGCGCGGATACCCGTGTTCGCGTTGCGTCGGCGTGCATCGCCTCTACTCCTTACCGGGCCTGAGTACCCAAAGGGATCGCACCACGCAGCCCTGCTTTGGTACCCGTGTCACCGCATATCGGACCTTCAATCCCGGGTACAGATCGCTCAGCCCCGCCTTGCCTTGAGCCGAGACCCCGCGGATGGTGGCGTTTGCCGGAACGTGGCAATGCAGGCTTCCGATATCGACCGTATGACCGGACGGGTCAACCCCCGTGACGGTCCCTACCGTGTCCGGCAAGGCGAAAGACGCCTGCGCAACCCCCGTCCATCCGCACACCGCCAGGCCCCAGGACATGCCCATCAGTGCGTATCGAAGTACCTTCATCATCACCCTGCCCCTCGTTCTGTGACGGCTACTGGAGTTGGCGCCAGGACACACGGCCGGTGACCGTGCCACCGCGTTCGTGAATGGTCGATATCTCACCGTTGGAGCGGCTGACCAGCTTGGTGTGCTGATTCGCCCCGGGTCCGCCCTTGACTACGGTCGTGCCCGACGCGAGACCATCGCCCAGAGGCAGCCCCACAGGGTTGCTGCCGTTGACCTGGTCTTGGATGTTCAGGTTGCCGTCGTTGTTCAGATCGAACTCCGGACTGGGGAATGCGCCCCCGTTCGAATAATTCACCGTCATCAGCCAGCTGGTACCGCCCCCGGTGCAGATATCGCCTGCGGCTGCAGGGATGAAGGTCGTGAATATCACCCGACCGCTGTCCAACACAGGATTCGTGATTATCCGTTCGCCAGTGCCAGACGGCACGTCGAAGTCGATGTACCACCCGCTCTTGGTGTTCCAGTCGATCGAATTGGACGTCAGCAGCCGCACCTGGGTCTGGCCGTTGAAGATCGGAGTGGTCAGGTTCGCTACGCTGAGGGTTTGCGCCACCAGACTGCTGCGCGTGAGAGCACTGGTGTTGCCATTGCTGGTGCTCGGCTGATCCCACACGCCATAGAACGTCTCGGTCTGGGGCGTGGTGGTCCCGTCCGGAATATCGGTGGGACCCAGGAAGCGGCCGGTGCCGAAGTAGACCATATATCCCTGCTTGGCCGGATACAGCGGGTGCAGGCTGACGGCAGGGGCGGTGGTGATGGGCTGGGGGTTGCCGCTGGAATCCTTCGCCTTGAACAGCACTGTGGCACTCCAGTGGGTGGGATTTGCGCTGGAGATGTCCACCTTCCACATGTTGCCCTGCAGGTCGCCAACGTACACCGTGGTGACGATGCCGTCGCCGTTGGGTGCCACGACCGCCGGACTCGCCAGGCCGTTAGGCTGAGTCGTGTCGCAGGCGCTGGCATCCTGGGCACACAGGTCCATCTTGTCCACCAGAGCCCCGGTCTGGGCGTTGACGAAGTACAGATACGGCTTCTGGTCGCTGTTGTCGTAGCCCGAACCGAACACCACCACGAACTGCGGCGTGGTTGCGCTGCTGGTGGAGTCATGCAGGCGGGCGATCATCGGGCGGCTGTACGTCTTACCCATGTTCGCATCGGTAAACTCCCACAAGACGTTCTGAGCAATCTGCGCTTCGGTCACCGAGCTGGACGGCGGGTTGGTGACATCCAGTGCGTAGATGCTGTTCCCGCCGTTACGCAGGCCTCCGACCAGAATCGTGTGCCATGTGTTGTCGCTGAACAGCGCATCCCCGGCCGTGGGCGAGCCGTCCACATAGAAGCGATGCGCATTGTTGTAGGTCTGTTCCGTGAGATTGATGAGGTGATCGAACACACCATTGGGTATGAAGGCATAGGACTCCTGTCCGCCGCCTGATTGGTTCGCCGTAAAGGCATGCAGCATGCCGTCGTTGGCACCCACGTAGAGCATCGGCTGCCGGTTCTGCTGCGCGGCACGGAATGCCTCATAGGACGCATCCGGATACGGCCCATGGGGTATCTGTACGTACACGGGCGCACTGTCGACGATGTCCCCCAGAATGTGGGAGCGCGGCCGGAACTGGGTGCCCGATGTCCCTTCATTGCTCTTGTCGCCCCGCAGATAATCCAGGCGGTCCACCACCTGCTGGTTGGTATCGCTGCTGGTCGCCTTCAGATCGTCGAATTGCGTGGTGTCCAGATACTGCGTGGGATTCGCAACGGTCGCCCGGAAGGGAACCCCCGCCCCCGTGGTGGGGTTCCAGGTGACGATCCGTCGCGCGGTATCCCAGCCGGTGCCGCTCGCTTTGGCGTCCAGCAGTGGTTGGGCCTCCCAGTTCCACGTGGCTGTTGAGGTGGAACTGGTATTGGTATTCACATTGCCCTGGGAGTCCACCGGAAACGACCAGACGTCGCCGGTCCAGTCGGCATCGGGGGTATCGACGCTGGTGAAGCGGCTCTGGAACACCTGGGTCAGGGTGGTCAGGCTGGTCGAATCCACGGCCGCCGTGCTGGTGGCCCTGTTGGCCGACTGAATCTGCCCCAGAATCTGCCCGAGGTCATTCGCCACATCGGCAGCCGAAGTCGCTGCAAAGTAGTTCCCTGTACCCCCCGCCGCCGCCATGGCCGTCAGGGTATCGGCCGCGGCGGGATTGTTGCTCGCATCCACGCCGGCCCCGAGCCCCACCACATAGGTCTTGATCCCTGCGTCGTTGAGGGCCTTGATCTTGTCGATGGCATCGTTGACCGCCTGGCTATTGGTGGTCAGCGTCTTCGTGCTGGCATCGTAGCTCGACGTCACCCCGTAGCCGTTGGCTGCCTCGCTGCCCAGCGGAGGCCAGTTCTTGCCATCCAGGTCATAGGTGGGAAGCCCGTCCGTCACCAGCACCACATAACGCTGAGTGTCGCAGCCGTTGTTGGAGGGCGGGTTGGTATTGACGTAGTAGCCAAGGGCCGATTTGAGCAGACCCGCAATTTCGGCATTGACGGCTTCCGACTTGATCTCGTTTGTGTCTGTCTGGTTGGTCTCCGGGGCCAGGTATGAGGAAAAGTCGCTCAACGTATGCTGGCCGACACCCACCAGCAAATGCCCCGTGTTGTTCGGACTGTTGTTGTAGCCGAACCCGCGGGCGGCGTAGAGCACCTCCGGCGAATACGGGACATACCCCGCGTTGGTGGGACCGGTGACAAAACCATTAACACCGACGCCGTTATAGTAGGCGAGATAGATATTGGCATTGTTGTACTGGGACAGCGTGAACTCGGTATACGGACTGGTAACCGCATTTCCGTTCCAATAGTCGTACGGACCGTTGTAGGTCAGCATGACGTCTGGAAGACCCGACCCATAGAGCACGTCGTTGACACTCGCGGCGTCGCTGCTGGTCTTCGCCACCAGGTACTTCAGGGTGGTGGCGTCCGTATTTCCGTAGTGCGCATCCAGACCCGCACACTGGTTCGAGGTGGACCCATCGCATGGGTTCGGGTACGTGTCGGTGCCCGGCGTATTCGTAAACGTGAACCCGCCGCCGTCCTTGCTCATGTAGTAAACCCAGGTATCGTAGAGCGACGGACTGCCCCTGACGCCGAAATCCATCAGCCCGAAATCGGTGATTGCCGAGTATTGGTTGATGGTCGCCTTGATGGCGGCCTTGGCCACGTTCAGGCGGCTGGCGGAGTTGTCGTATTCGACGCTGTTGGACGTGACCGTGTAAGGCGCTGTGCCGGTGTCAGTCGGAGTTACCGGCGGCGTGAATCCGGCCGGAATGTGGTAGTCGCCGGAGGCGCCGGTCTTGATGGCGCCGGAAAGATTGCCGTCCATGGACTCCGAATTACCCACCAGGAACAACACCTGCGGGTGCGCAGGCTGGGCCAGCACCATGGGTATGTTGGAAAGGGAAATGGGTGCAGGTGTGGTGGCCGCCAACGTGCCCTGCAGGGCAACGGTGACAATCAAGCCTGCCGGCAGGATGACGTTGGCGGCCTTCTGGACCAGTCGCCGAAAAGTTGTGGCTGCAAGCATGTGCACTACCTCGCCGTAAGGGAACGCTCCGCTGAACGGGTTATCCAATTCTTCCTGCCCGCCCATTTCCGGTACTGCGCTGACCACCCTGCATCCGGATATTCCGTGATTCCACTGCAGCCCGACTCCTACTACCTACGCCCCTTGCCGCCCGTGCTTTCACGAATTTTTGATTGTCCGCCGCAATTGCCGCCCAACACTACGATCCATTGACGTGCAGATTGAAACGCACCATGTCGTGACCCTTCGCGCTCTACCTATCGGCACGCACCCATCGCACTTAAGGGCTGCTTCCCGGCTTTGCTTCCAACCGCCAACGATGTTGCGTCCACTGCGTGAAGTTTAAGAGAACAACGTCATTTACCGGTTAACAACTCGTATTATTTCTTGACATTTTTACCGCAACGAATCGATCTACACCCAGCACATTACTGACATTCAATACCCATTTTGTGGCTCTATAGTCCTGCCATAACGCGCTCCATCAAGTCGATTACAGCGACAACGGACATTCTCACGAAAACTGTGCGGGACATTTTTCTGCCGACTTTTACAACGCGATGCAATTTCTCTTGAGTCGGGTCTCACCGCATTGCAGGCTTTTCACGAAACGCTTTCTCCGCCTTTACAATTCACGATTTCTTTTCGTCCAATATCGACTTCGTAAGGCCAATATAGGGTTTTTTGCATACTGAGCCGCGAATTGAATCACAATTGAAGCAATCCGCTCAACGCACCTGTCAGCGGATTACTCGATTCGCTTTGCACGCGACAGATGGTGTCCGCTTTACGTACGGATCAGAGAGTGAAGCTGGCGAATAACGGCAGTCGAGGCAGCCCGACGGCGGCCCTGCACACAGGTCAAGCCGGGACTTTCCGGGCCGGGGGAAGGCGCTGGCAGACATGCCGTCATACTGACTTTCAGCAGCCAAATGGCTGTCGCGGCCACTATCGCTTTGGGCACGCCGCGATCCAATCGTTTACGTCAGTGGACGAACGGGCTCTGCAGCAGGGAGGCAATGTCGTGCTGGCCGACCGGACGGCTCAGGTGGTATCCCTGCACCTCGCGACAACCCAGTTCGCGCAGCGCAGCCAGCTGCTCTTGTGTTTCGACGCCTTCGCCGATGACTTCCAGGTTGAGGCTTTGGGCCATGGCTATGGTCGCGCTGACAATGGAGGCGTCGTTCGGGTCACTGACCAGGTCCCTGACGAACGACTGGTCGATCTTGAGCACGTCAATGGGCAGGCGCTTGAGATAGCTCAGTGACGAATAGCCGATTCCGAAGTCATCGATCGCGATTCGCACGCCTTGGGCGGACAACGCCTTCAGGGTCTCTACTGCGACGTCGATGGTGTGCATCAGGAAGGTTTCGGTGACTTCCACCACCAGCCGTTCCGCCGCAAGCCCGCTTTGGCGCAACGCATCGAGCACCGTATCGAGAAACGCGGGCGCGACCAGTTGGCGGCCCGAGATGTTGACGCCCACGCTGCAGGTGCCGGCAACGCCGGTCCAGGCCTTTGCCTCACAGCAGGCCGTGCGCAGTATCCATGCGCCCACCGGCTCAATGAGGCCGGTCTCTTCCAGCAAGCCGACGAATTCGCCCGGGGCGATCAGGCCGCGCTGGGGATGGCGCCAGCGCACCAAGGCTTCGGCGGCGACGGCGCGCCCAGTGTCCACGTCGACAATCGGCTGGTAGTGAAGCTCGAACTGGCCGCGCTCAAGCGCACGGCGCAACCCGCTTTCAAGACTCAGACGACGCACTGCACGATCGCCCATTTCCTTGGAGTAGAACTGATAGTTGTTCCTGCCTGTTTCCTTGGCGCGGTACATCGCGGTGTCGGCCGCCTGCATCAGCACACCGGCGTTGTCCCCGTCGTTGGGAAATACGCTGATACCGATGCTTGCGGTCATGACCAGTTCCTGGCCCGCCGCACTGAACGGCCGGGCGGATATCCCCAGGGTCTTCTGGGCGATCCTGTCCACGTCGCCGACCGCATCCAGATCCTCCAGCAGGACCACGAACTCATCGCCGCCGAAGCGGGCAACGGTATCGCCGTCGCGCAGGTTCGCAGTGATCCTTCGGGCAAGTTCGCTGAGCAGCCGGTCGCCGGCATCGTGCCCGAGACTGTCGTTTATCTGCTTGAAGCGGTCCAGATCCAGAAACATCACCGCCACCAGGCGGCGGTGCCAGCGGGCCCTGGCCAGGGCCTGCTTGAGGCGATCCATGAACAGCGCCCGGTTGGGCAGGTCGGTGAGCACATCGTGGTGCGCGATGTATTGCAGACGTTCCTGGATCGCCATGCGCTCGGAGATATCCCGCCCGGTGGCGACGAAGTGAGTGATGGATCCGTCCGGTCCCTTCAGCGGGGTGACGGTCTGCTCTTCGTAATACAGAGCGCCATCCTTGCGCCGATTGACAAAGACGTCGGCTGAACACTTTGCCTTCGAGAACCGTCTGCCACATCTGCCTGTAGAACGCTTCGCTCTGCTTGCCGGATTTCTTCAGACTGGGATCTCGGCCGATGGCTTCGACGGCGCTGTATCCGGACATGGATTCGAAGGCCGGATTCACGTATTCGATGACCCCGTTGCAATCCGTGATCAGTATCGAGTCGGCGGTCTGCTCGACGGCATAGGAAAGTTTGCGCATCCGGGCTTCCGCGGCCAGCTGCGCCCGGATGTCGCGAACGAACGCCAGGCTTGCGGGTCTGCCCATCCAGGTCGTGACGGTGGCTGTGAGCTCAACCGGTAAGGGTGCACCGTCTTTGGTCACCAGCACCGTCTCATAGCGGTTGGGCAAGACCTCGCCGGCCAGCCGGCGGCGCTGGCGGTCGGTCACCGACGCCTGTTGGTCGGGATGGAGCAGGTCTTCCACGCTGGTCTGGCAGAGCTCCTCGACCGTGTAGCCCAGCATGCGGGCCGCGGCCAGATTGGCGAACGACATGGCGGGTCTGGAACGTGATAAGAATGCCGTCATCGGCGTTGTCGGCCAGTGCGCGCAGGTTCTGTTCGCTGTCCGCGAGGCGCGAGCGGCGATCGCGTTCGACCAGATTGCGCTGGCGGATACGAAAGGTGTACCAAGGCTGGCCAGCAGGATGACCGCCGTCGAGGGCGCCCATGTGGGCAGCTCCTGTGGCGCCCTGGTCGCGCACCAACACCAGCAGGAGTACGGCTCCGCCAAGTATCGCACGGCGGTAATGGATGCCGCCGTTCGTTCGCGCAACAGCAGGTAGGCGAGGATGATAGGTACAATCAGGAAGTCGTAGACCAGCAGATTCCGGGGTACGACCACCATTACCCCGTAAACGCCGGCGGCAAGCCACCGTACAGGTCACCAGCGTGCCCGCTGCGTAGCGGCCCCGGCGGGCAAGATGGTAGCCACCCAGCAGCACGACCATGGCACCCAGGACGACCAGAAAGACCGGCCAGAAATCCGGGGTCAAAATCAATTGCAGGACAATGGACGTCGAACCCAACGCCAGGATGAACAGAACGACGCCGGCCAGCAGCCGCGCCTGCCGCCGATCCACCGGATCGGCAACGTCCGCGGCCGGCTCGGTCCATCGCCGCCACCACGCCGCTACCGTGGCCACCGCTCCTCCGCCAGAGAGCGACCGACGAACTCGCCCCTCATGCTCGCCAACATGCGCCTATCGGTTATTCCAGCCATCGGCCCCCCATCCCGAACCGCCGGCGGCCCACTCACCGCCCAGCGGCACCGATGCGCCCTTCTCCTGCGGGAAACACGCCGCAGCGCAGGCGGCGCACGGTTACGCACTCAATCCGACGGCACTTCTTTGGACGCCATCTGCGGACGGCGGGCATAGCCCAGAATCATGCCGCAGAAATAGCCCACATTCATCTGCTGGCGGAAAGCCCCGCTCGGGCCCTTCGCAAGCAGTTGCGAGAGATACCGCCCTGCTGCGTTGACCGTCTGGCGAAACAGGAACAGCGGCACGCCGCGGAAGCTGCGTCCGTATCGGGTATCATCCAGCATGGCGCGCTGGTAACCGGCGTTGAAGTGAATGGTCCGGAAGAACCTCTTTTTCAGCTGGTGGGGAAGAATCTTGTGCTGGACGGTGGCCTGGGGTGCATAGAACAGCCTGCCCCCCGCCGTCGCCACCCGGCGGAAATAGTCCGTTTCCTCGCCTTTGAACAACTCTTCGCGCTTGGCGCCCTCCCCTTTGCGCCCCATGCGGGTGTCGAACCCCCCGACCTGCTCGATGATGCGGCGGCTCAGAGCCATGTTGCCGCCAAACGGAAACTCCTCGATTCCGTCCATGTCGTGAGGCTGGTCGCCGAAATCCCGGTGCCCGAGGAACCCGCGCATATCGTCGTTGATCCAGGTCGGCAAGGGGCGGGCGCTCTGGACGAGAATTCGTCCGCCCACCGCGTCGGCGGAGCGCTGCGTGAAACCGTCGTATATGGCACGCAGCCATTGCGGCTCCACCCGGATGTCGTCGTCGATAAAACACAGGAACGGGCTGTCCGTCTCCGCGATGCCGCGGTTGCGTGCCGCCGACAGGCCCTGTTCGGGCTCGAATGCGTATCGTATCGCGATCGCGTTGCTGCGCTGCAGCTCGCTCACCGTCCGTGCGGTATCGTCATTGGAATTGTTGTCGACGATCACCACTTCCCAGTGGACGCCCGTCATGCCCTGCTGTCGAGTCAGGTACTCCACGCATTCGGGCAGATTGCAGGCACGATTGTAAGTGCAGACGATGACGCTGATATCCATAGACCTCTGTACCCTACGCGCCCCGGCCTCGCAGACGCCCCCAATAGTAGCGCAGCGGCATCATCAACCCCGCCTCGTTGGTGCCGAATTCCATCTTCTGGCGCAGCTTCCACACCGGATCCGTTCCCTGCACTTCGATCCTGCGCAACAGATACTTTTCCGTTGTCGGCCGGTTGAATCCCGACCGGGTGCTGCAGGCACGCCTATAACCCGCCTCCGCCAACGCCGACTGCGCGCTGTCGTTGAACAATCCGTAGGGGTAGGCAAACGAACCGACCTCCTGTCCGATCTGGTCCTCGATGGTTCGCTTGCAGTCCACCACCTCCTGTCGTATCCGTTCGGGCGACAACTCGGTCAGGCGCGGATGCTCACTGTATGGCCGCCGATATCAACGCCGGATTCGCTCATCTCGCGCACCTGCGCCCAACCCAGCATGGGGCGCTCCGGATAGCCCCGATCCGGCCATCCACTGGTTAGCCCCGACCAGCCAGCCCGGACACCATGAACACCGTCGCCGGTATCCCGTATTCCTGGAGCACCGGCAGGGCGTTCTCGTAATTGTCGAGAAAGCCGTCGTCCAGCGTCACGGCAACGGCCTTCGCCGGGATCGGTGCATCCGCGGCCGCATAGCGGTCGAAGTCGCGAAGCGACACCGGCTGATAGCCGCGGGTGCGCAGAAATTTCATGTGCCGGCGAAAGCGCGCCGGCGGACAGGCGTAGCGCGCTTCGGCGCTGGTCTGCGGCTCCGCAATCATGTGGTACATGAGAATGGTCAGCCGTGACATGCCGTCATTCCGCCCTCAGGGGACATCCTGCCGGTATCGGTCCGCACCGGCGACCAACGCCCGATAAAGCCGGGTCGGCAGCAGGCTGGGCACCAGGTATTTCAGATCCCGCACCCGCCAGTATCCGGTACCCAACGCCCGGCGGAACAACCGTTGCGCCGACACCAGGTCCCGCTTCCAGTAGGCATTGTAAGCCGAGCTGAGCAGAAAGCCGTCCACCTTGGCGCGGCGCTCGGCACTCGGGACATGGCTCACGGCGTCGGGGTACTCGCGGATGAAGTCGCGCCGAACCGTCCACGAGTCCAGCACCTGCTCCCAGCGAACCGAGGAAATCTGCCCGCCACCGTGCCAGCGGTAGAATGCCAGTACCTCCGGCACCTGCACGAAGCTGCGCGTCACCGCAGACACACGCAGCCAGAAATCGTAGTCCATGGACGTGCGATAGCGCTCTGAAAAGCCGTGCACCGCATCCACCACCGAGCGGCGCACCAGCGCGGCATGGATAGGCCAGGGGCAGCCCTTCAGAAAAAGGGCGGAAATATCCTCCGCCTCGTACCGGGGCGGGACATAGGGCTGACTGCCGGGCCCCCCTGTGCCCACGTTCTGCCAACCGCAATAGGCCAGATCGGCGTCGCGCAGGGCCCCGCGCAGCTTTGCCAGACAGGTTGGATCCCAGTAATCGTCCGCGTCCAGAAACGCCACCAGATCGCCTTTACTGTGCTCCAGGGCCAGGTTGCGCGCCGGATAGGGACCCCGGTTCTGCTGATGGAGCACGGTCATACGATCGGCATGGCGCTGCGCCAGACTCGCCAGCACATCACGGGATCCGTCCGTTGATCCGTCATCGACCACGATCAGTTCGACGGTGACGTCCGTCTGCGAGAAAACGCTGTCCACGGCCTCGCCCACGAAACGCTGGGCATTGAAGCATGGCATGATCACCGAAATCAGATCGTTGCGCTGCGCGGACTGGGCATTCATCGACGTATCAAGCACCACTGAGTCAAACAGCACCACCGCGCGGCCGTGGCCGCAGTCGTCAAGGCAGATCCCACGGAACCCGCAAGTTGACCTGAGCCCCGTAGGTTGGGCTGAGCAACGCGAAGCCCAACGGACACCGTTTGGACACAACCGGCCGTCTCAACAAAGCCATGGCGATGCCCTGTGGGCGCCCGTCGCCGTTGCGCACCAGTCAATGCTAGCCGAATCCTACAGCCGAAGGAATGCCCCAACAGGCCAACGCGGGTTGTCAGCGCGAAGGGACTCCCGTGGTCGACGCCGGCGACGGTGCGGCCGGGCGGTCGACCCAGATCCCCGTTATCGGATGGGCCTTCGCACTGTGGCCGAGCGGCTTCAGCCCATACATGTCTTCCAGGGTGCGCAGCACGTCGTAGTGATCGATGCGCTGGCTATAGCTGCCGGCCTTGACCATCGGTCCGACGAACAGGGTGGGAATGCGATTGTCGCCGGACCCGTCGTCCTCGTCCCAGGTGACGATCAGCAGACTGTTGTGCGACTGTGCCCACTTCACGTAGGCATCGATGTTGTGCTTCAGCCAGCTGTCGCCCTGCTGGATGGTGCCATTGTGCATGTCATTGGTCTGATTCGGCACCACGATGGCGACCTGAGGCAGATGGCTGTAGTCGCCCGCGACAATGGTGAACAGCAGAAACGGCATGTTGGCGAAGCGAGGGATGTTGACCTCCTGCCAGTTGACGGCCGGATTGTGCTTGCGCCAGTACGCTGTCCGATTGACAGCCGGTAAAACCGACTTTGGGCAAGGACTCGGAATAGATGCCGAATGTCTTGCCCCGATTGAACAGCTCGCTGGCCAGGTTGCCGCCGGAGAAGGTATGGGGACAGGAGTCGTCATCAATGCCCTGGGTGGAACCGGAGAACAGCGCAAGATAGTTCGGTTCGCTCGGATGCGCCACCGCGTACGACTGGGTGAACACGGCGCCCCGGCCGGCCAGGGAATTGATATACGGTGCCTTCGGGCTGCCGATGATGTCGGAAAAGGACTTGTTCTCTTCGATGACGATAACCACGTGGTCCGGTCGCGGAAGGTTCGACGCGGCACCCGCCTGCCCCCCAACGGGTGCCGGAGAGGCAATTGCCGGCTGCCCGCACGACGCGGCCCACAGTCCGGCCCCCAAAGCGAGATAACGAAATGCAATTGACCGCCGTCGAACGCCGTCCATAGTACTCCCCCATGAATTGATCGTACGGTGTTGCCTTGTGCCGGGCTGCTGCGCAGCAGCTCCGTACCGGGCGCCGTCTTGCCGCCCCGCCGCCATGGCTTCGATGAGTGATGTTGAGAGGCTTTTGGCGCCCCGAGAGAATGGGGGCGCACCCGCATGAAACAAGTGTGGTCTCGATAGGGGTTCGGATGCAAACCATAAAGGCATTGACAAAGCCAACGGCTGGTCGTTGAGCCGATGTTGCCGCGCCCTTCCCGACCTTATTCGCTTGTCCCTGAACATCCCGACGGCCGCCAACGAACGAAAACGTAGCCGCGGCGCCATTGCAAGTCAAGAAACAAGGGCGGTATCGGGACCATTCTGGTCCGCCCCGCAAACGCCCTGGAACAGGCGTTTTGCCCTTTGGCGCTCCCGGGCAACGGCAACGGCAACGGCAACGGCAACGGCAACGGCAACGGAGAACATTTTGAAGCCGCCCCACTGGGCCGGCAAGCCGGGGCCTCTGGTTGCCGCACCCTTTCGAACGCGGCAGCGGTTAATACGGCAGCAGGGTCTTTGCCGGCTGATAGCCGTCGGCCGCCGCCTCCCGGTAAAACCTGACAGCGCGGCCACGGTTCTTGGGAACGCCCAACCCGAAAGCGTAATCCAGACCGAGCTCGCACTCGGCATCCGGGTCCCCCTGTGCCGCCGCCCGGCCGTACCAGCGCACCGATTTCCTATAGTTCTGCCGCACCCCCTGCCCCAACGCATAGTCGAAGCCAAGGGCATCCTGCGCCTTGGCCAGTCCCTGCTCAGCCGCCCGGCGCAACCAGTCGAAGTAGCCGGAATCGTCTTTACGGGCCTTGTACAGCCGCGCCAGACGATACTCGGCGAGCGGCTTGCCGGCGCGGGCCGCGGCCAGCGCCCGGTCCAGCACCGGATCCTTGCCGACAAGGGCGCCCGGACCCCCGCCGGCGGTCGGGGCCTGGGACAGGGCGGGCCCGGCGATACCCATGCCGCCGCACAGCAACAGCGCCACGCACCAGGCGGGAACACGCGGTCCGGCATGGCCTCTACTCATAGCCGTCAGCCCTGCCTCGAAGTGCCGGCACATGTCTTGTACGGCAAGTACTCACTTGGTAATCAGCCCTTTATATGAGATACGCCGAGCCCGCGGCGAGCGGCGCCCGGTACCGTGCCCGGCGCCGCCCAGGCCGGACGGTGTTTCCTACACCCTGGTATCGTAAAGCGTTGTCACCGGTCGACGATAGCCCCACAAGACAAGGTCCTGCTCGGGAAGAACGGGCTGCGCCGCCTTGGTTTATGCCCAGCAGGGCATGGGTGCCCACGGAACCAACGCCAGCCCGGGCGCGGTCGACGACAGCCGCGGGACGGACACGCAAGGTCACCGGTCCAAGGGCACGACCCCGGTGGTTCCGTCCAGCTCCTGCTACCGTCTGGGACTGACGTCGAGTCAGACCGGAGCCGCCAACGGGTTCAAGGTGACCGGCCAGGACGGCGACAGAGCCTACGCCCGGCGATAGGGAACGGTCAGTGCCACCGGCGCCGTCTGGCGCCCCATCAATCCCGCCACCGCCAGCAACGCCAGCACGTACGGCAGCATGATGAGCAGCGCATTGGGCACGTTTACACCCATGGCGGGCAGCTGGAACTGCAACGCTGTCGCCGCTCCGAACAACAGGCAGGCAAACAACGTGCGGCCGATTTTCCAGTTGCCGAAGATGACCGCCGCGATCGCCAGATAGCCGGCTCCGTTGGTCATCCCTTCGGTGAAGGTGTGGATGTCGCCAAGGGAAAGAAATATGCCGGCAAGGGCCGACATGAGCCCGCAGAACAACACCACGCCGTAGCGAATCGCCGTGACGGAGATGCCCGACTTGTCCAGGGCCTGCGGCGAGGCCCCTGCGGCGTGTATGGCCAGGCCGACAGCGGTGCGGCGCATCACGAACACCACCGCCAGAACAAGCAGGATGCCCAGATAAAGCAGCCAGGACTGGCTGAACACCGCATTCCCGAGCACCGGAATCACGTCCAGCGGCGGCGGTGCCCACTTGGACAGGCCCGGTATGGTGTCCCGGGACCGCGCTCCGAATATCTCCCGATAAGCGAGAGTCGTGGCGCCCAACGCCAGGATGTTGATGCCGATGCCGGTCACGATCTGGTTGGCACGCAGGGTATTGCTCAACCAGGCCTGCAGGAGGGCGACCGGAACGACCGAGAGCACGCCGATGAGCAGCCCCAGCAGGGCGCTGCCAGTGGCCCAGGAGCCGACCGCGCCGCCGAAGGCGCCGGTCAGCATCATGCCCTCCACGCTCATGTTCAGTACGCCGGCGCGCTCGCTCACCAGTTCGCCGGTGGCGCTCAGCAGCAGTGGCGCCGCCAGTCTTATGGACGAGCCGATGAACACCGCAACGGTTTCCAGGGTCATCGGCCGGCCCCCCTGCGGTCGATCCAGAACGACGCGCCGGCCAGGGTAACGATGATCAGCCCCTGGATGACCACCACCAGAGCCGAGGGCACCGATGCGCTCATCTCCATATTGATGCCGCCCGAGCGCATGAAGCCGAACAGCAGGGCTCCCGCGACCACACCCGTCACCGAACCGCGGGCCAGCAGACCCACCACCAGTCCGTCAAAGCCGTAGCCCGAAGAGAACCCCGCCTTCAGGACATACTGGTCGCCCTGCAGCATCAGACTGCCCGCCAGACCGCCGAGCGCGCCGGCGACCGCCAGCGCCATGATGATGGAGCGCTGCACGGGAATGCCGGCGCGCCGGGCCGCCGCAGGGTTCAGCCCCACCGCGCGGAGTTTCAGGCCGAATGTCGTCCTGGTCAGTATCACCGCCACCACCAGCGCCAGCACCACAGTCACCGGCAGCCCCACGTGCAGCGGCATGGAATAGTTTCCGGTCAGCAGCGGCAGCTTCGTGCTGGCGGGGATCTCCAGGGATTCGGGCAGGGTGGCGGAATTGCTCATCGGCTGGCGCAACAGCGCTTCGGACTGCACGCTCCAGTACAGCAGCCACACGCCGATGAACGAAAGCAGCAGCGTGCTGATCACTTCGTTGGTACCGGCCCTTGCTTTGAGCCAGCCGGCCACCGCCGCCCACAATGCACCGCCCGCGGCGGCCGCCGCCATGGGCAGAATGTAGGACAGTCCGTAGGGCAGCGTGTCCACTCCGCCGTACAGACTGACGGCGGTGGCGACGATACCCCCTACCGCGATCTGGCCTTCACCGCCCACGTTGGTCAGCCCGGCCCGGTCGGCGAACACAAACCCCAGGCCCACCAGTCCGAAGGCAAGACTGCGGTTGATGGAAGCGGCTATCGAATAGGGCGAACCCCACGCGCCGTCCATGAAGGCGGACACCGCATCGGACACCGGCACCCCGATGACGACCACCAACGCAAGACCCACCGCCATGGCCGCCGCCACCGCGGCCACCGACAGGCGCACCGCGGGGCTCATCATCCATTCGGTTGCACCACGCCACAGGTTCGTCATGGCGCGTGCCCCGCCATCATTGCGCCAATGCGTTCGCGTTCGCCCGGGTGAGGCCGGCAGCTGCCCATGATCCGTCCCCGGTAGAGCACCACGATGCGGTCGCATACGGCGAGCAGCTCGTCGAGTTCCGAAGATATCAACAGCACGCCCACCCCACGCCCGCAGGCCGCCCGTATATGGCGGTAGACCGCTTCGACCGCACCGACATCGAGCCCGCGCGTAGGCTGCGCAGCCAGCAGGAAAACAAGATTGTCCAGAGTCAGCTCGCGGGCCAGCACCGCCTTCTGCTGGTTGCCCCCGGACAGGGAGGAAAAGGGGACATCGGCACCGGCAGCGCGCACATCGAATGTCTTCATCAGTGCCCGTGCCCGGGACCGCAACGCCTTGCGGCGCAGCAATCCGTAGCGGGTGAACTCCCCGAGCCGGTTCAGGAACAGGTTTTCCGCCAGACTCATGGCCGTAATGCAGCCGACCGCGTGGCGGTCCTCGGGCACCACGCCGACCCCGGTGGCGGTGATCCGTTCAGGCGTGGCGTCGGTGAGTTCCCTGCCGGCGACGAAGAAGCGCCCGGCGCTGGGCCTGAGCATGCCCGACAGCAGCGCGGCGAGCTCGCTCTGTCCGTTGCCCTCGACGCCAGCCACGCCGACGATCTCGCCGCGGTTGACCACCAGACTGAAGGTGTCGAGCCGGGTGACGCCGTCGGCATCGCGCAGGGTAAGGCCGTCGGTCTGCAGCACCTCGGCGGCCAGATCCCTGGCTACCGTTCTGGCGGGCGGAGCAGACTCGACCGCGCCGACAGCCACCGCCGCGCCCACCGTCTGATCGAGCGTGCCGGGATCGCGATGGATCATGGCACGCACCAGCGCGGAGATGTCCCCAACGGCGTCGGTGGAGCGCGCCACCACCCGGCCGCCCCGCAGCACGCTCACCCGGTCGGCGACCTTCTTGATCTCCGCCAGCTTGTGGGTGACCAGCAGGACCGCACAGCCGCGCTCGGCGAGGCGCCGGCACAGACCGAGCAGCCCATCGATCTCATCGGGCAGCAGCACTGCGGTCGGCTCGTCGAGCACCAGCAGTTGCGGCTCGCGCATCAGGCACTTGACGATCTCGACCCGCTGGCGCTCGCCCACGGAAAGCTCGTCGACGCGCCGCCAGGGATCGAGGTCCAGCCCGAAGTCCTCGCCCAGACGACGCACGCGCTGGGCATAACCCTTGCGGTCGAGCAACCCGCGGGCCTGACCGAGCAACAGGTTGTCCACCACCGTCGCATTCTGGACCAGGCTGAAATGCTGATGCACCATGGCGATGCCACGGGCCAGTGCATCGCCCGGGCCGCTCGGCGTGTAACGCTCTCCCAGCAGGCGCATCTCGCCGGCGTCGGCGGCGTGTACCCCGAAGATGAGGTTGCAGAGCGTCGACTTGCCCGCACCGTTCTCCCCCAACAGGCAGTGAACCTCCCCCGGCGCCAGGTCCAGGGAAACGTCATCGAGCACCTGCAGGGCACCAAAGGACTTGGACATTCCCCCGAGCGACAGCAGCGGCGTCCGTGCCGCCTGCTCCGCTATCGCTGCCACCCCCATGTCCAACGGAGGTCAGCCTTCGAGCACTTTGATCTTGCCCTTCAGGATGTCCTGCTCGATCTCGTGGATCTTCGCCTTCATCTTGGGCGTTGCGTTGCAGATCACCATGTCCGACGACTTCGGACCCATGGCCAGGCCGAAGGGCTTGTAGCCCGGCTTCCAGGTTCCGTGGACCAGCGACTTGATGGCGTATTCCACCTGGAAGCCCACGCCCGTCACACTGTAGCCGACATACAGCGGATCGCTGCCGCAGCGGTCGGTGTAGCTGCCGATGATGTGGGTGCCGTTCTCCCGCGCAGCCTGCTCCATGCCCCGCAGGCCGAGGTTCAGGATGTGATAGTGAATGTCCGCCCCCTGGGAGATGGCCGCCAGGGTCGCCTCCTTGGCCTTGGCGACATCATCGAAATCGCCGGTGTAGTTCTCGATGTATTTGATCTTGGGGTTGATGTACTTGGCCCCCATGCCGAATTCCTTGCCCGCATTCACGATCGAGGGCAGCTCCATGCCGCCCACATAGCTCACCACACCGGTCTTGGAGAGCATGGCCGCCGCTGCGCCGGCGACGAAGGCGATCTCCGCCTGCTTGACGTCGTAGCCGGCCACGTTCTTCGGCATCGCGGCCACCTTGTTGCCGCCCACGATGGAGAACTTGGTGTTCGGAAAACGCTTGGACACCTTCATGACGGCCGCCTGGGTCTGGCCGCCGACACCGATGACCAACTGGTTGTGCACGGCCAGATTGGTCAGCGCCTGCTCCATGTCCGCATAGTCGATGTTCTCGATCATCTGCACCTTTATCTTGCTGCCGAATTTCTTTTCAGCAGCCACCAGCCCGTCGTAGCCGGACTCCATCCATCCCTTGTCGGACTTGGAACCTGGAATCAGCACGCCCACTTTAAGTGCGCTTGCACCAAAGGCGAACTGCGGCAGCACCGTCGCAAAGACAGTTCCGAGGACGAAAACGACCGACGCCAGGAAGCGGTTGCAGCGGCGCGGAGCGGGTTTTACGGACATGGGTTGTTCCCCTTTTAGTTGGTGTGGCGCGATGAAATTTCTGTTCTGATCAATCGAATTCCGGTTGTATACAAGCAAACGCCATGCCATTTTGGAACACTTGGATAGAGCGCTTTTTTCGTGATTCATATGCCATTAACCGCACCAACATAATGCATACAACCGGGTGGCATGACGATTGCAGAACCGGATGCGTTCATGAATCACAACAAGGGGAACCCGGATGTCCGACTCCAGACCGATATCGACCGCCGCAACGCCGGGGGGTGCCTTGGGCGTCTCCGGCAACTACCGCTGGCACGCCACCGCAGACACGGTCGATATGGCGATGGCCGCTCCTGCACCGGTGCCGGTACCTGTCGCCGCCGAGCCCCAGTCGGTGGTCATTGATCTGCACCGCACCGCGATCGTTGTCATCGACATGCAGAACGACTTCTGCGCGGGCGGCGGCTGGGTGGATCATCTGGGCGTGGACTACACGCCCGACCGGACACCCATCGAACCGCTGCAGCGCCTGCTGCCCGCGCTGCGCGCCGCCGGTGTTCCGGTGATCTGGGTGAACTGGGGCAATCGCCCGGATCTGGCCAACATGCCGCCGAACCAGATCCACCTCTACAAGCCACAGGGCGAAGGCATCGGTCTTGGCGACCCGCTGCCGGACAGCGGCGCGCGGGTGCTGGAAAAGGACTCCTGGGCGGCAGCGGTGGTGGACGAGCTCGAACAAAAGTCCGAAGACATCAAGGTGGACAAGTACCGCATCAGCGGATTCTGGGACACGCCGCTGGACAGCATCCTGCGCAATCTGGACATCAAGACAGTGCTCTTCGCCGGCGTGAACACGGATCAGTGCGTGCTGCACTCGCTGACCGACGCCAACTTCCTCGGCTACGGCTGCTTGCTGGTGCAAGACTGCTGCGCCACCACCTCGCCGGAGTTCTGCACCGAGGCCACGGTCTGGAACGTGAAGAAGTGCTTCGGCTTCGTCACCGACTCCTCGCAGTTGATCGAGGCGCTCGGGCAAGCCCGGTGAGCAGCGCCCCCGATGACACCCCGCTGTCCGGCGCGAGCACAGGGGCTTTCGTACCCGGCGTCGACTGCCGGGTTGCCGCGACCGGCGCCGGAGCGCTGAATGGGCTGGGCTTCGCGGTCAAGGACCTGATCGACGTTGCCGGTTGCGTCACCGGCGGCGGCAACCCGGATTGGGCGGCCGGCCAAAAGCCGGCAAGTTGCTCGGCACCGGTGGTGCAGATGCTGCTGGACGCAGGTGCGTCCGTCATCGCCAAAACGATCACGGACGAGCTCGCCTTCAGCCTGGAAGGCGAGAATGCGCACTATGGCACTCCGCTCAACCCGCGCTGCCCACAGCGCCTGCCCGGCGGCTCGTCGAGCGGCTCGGCGGCGGCAGTCGCCGCCGGGCTTGGCGACTTTGCCCTGGGCACCGACACCGGCGGGTCGGTACGGGTGCCGGCTTCGTTCTGCGGTCTGTACGGCTTCCGGCCGACCCACGGCCGGGTACCGACGGGCGGTGTGATTCCGTTCGCGCCCAGCTACGACACGGTGGGGTGGTTTGCCCGTTCGGCGGACGTCCTCGCGCAGGTGGGCCAAACACTTCTCGCGTCCGGCCCGGACCACTCCGGGAAACGTCACGCGTCATCCGCCGCCAGACCCGATGAAAGCGCTCAGCAGCAGGCCCGACCCCATGGCGGGGCACTGCAACCGGTGGTCGCCGACGATGCCTTTGCCATGGCCGATCCGCGCTGCGCGGCCCTGTTGCGCGAAGCGGCCGCCGGCCTGGGCGCGCGCGACTCCGTGCAGGTTTTCGGGGGCGACCCCGAAAGCTGGCTGAACGCCTACCAGACGCTGCAGGGTTTCGAGATCTGGCAATCCCTGGGCACCTGGATCCGGCAGTGCAAACCCCGTTTCGGAGCCAACATCGGACCCCGCTTCGCCGCCGCCCGGGCCATTGCCGAAGCGGACGCTGCGGCCTCGCTGACCGTCCGGCAGGCGATCCGTTCGCGGCTCGCTGCGCTGCTCGGCGATGGACGCGCCCTGCTGATCCCGACCACACCCGCCCTGCCCCTGCACAAGGCGGCAAGCGCCGTCGAGCGCGGTGAATTCTACCGTGTCGCCCTGACCCTGAACGCCATCGCAGGTCATGGGGGGCTGCCGCAGGTGACGTTGCCGTACGCCGAGTTGGATGGCTGCCCGCTGGGCCTGTCCATCGTCGGTCCGCCCGGCTCCGATGAGATCCTGTTGCACTGGGCGCAACGCCTGGCTCCCAACCCACCGCACGCTGCGGACTGAAACGCCGACGCCGGACAGCCGTGCCGCGGGCCAACAAGCCGGGCAAGGCGGGAGCCTCGACGCGTGCCCTCCGCGCATCAGAAGAACGTCATTTTCACACCCACGATGAACAGAAACAGCGCGAATACCCGCTTTAGCTGTCCGACGTCCAACCGGTAGGCCAGCTTTACGCCGACCGGCGCGCACAGCATGGTGGCGGGTACCAGCGCGGCGAAGGCCAGCCAGTTGACATAGCCGGTGGACGCGGGCGGCACGCCATGGGCATGCCAGCCGCCGATGACGTAGCCGATCGTGGCCGGGACGCTGATGACGAAGCCGAACACCGAGGACGTCGCCACCGCCCGGTGGATGGGGTAGGAGAACAGACTCAACAGAGGAACCATCAGTGTGCCGCCGCCGATGCCCAGCAGGCTGGACAGCGACCCCACCACCACCGCCAGCAGCGACTGCAGCCAGCGTCCCGGCAGATCGGGAAACAGGCTCAGCGAATGGCGGGCGGTGGCCAGCATGTGCACGGATACGACGATCAGCAGCACGCCGAACATCGATTTGAGCACCAGGCCGGGAATGTCATGGGCGAACACCGTGCCGACCAACACACCCACCAGCACCGCCGGCACCCAATGGCGCACCAGAGACCACCCCACCGTGCCGCGCTGGTGGTGCTTGCGGGCCGAGACCCAGGAGGTCAGCACGATGGTCGACAGGGACGTGCCCACCGACAGGGGCATGGCGATGTTCGGTGCGATTCCGTAGACCGTGAACACGTGGTACAGCATGGGCACGATGACGATGCCGCCGCCCACCCCCAGCAGTCCGGCGAGCACGCCGGCCACCACACCGCAGGCCAGCAACGCGCCGATCAACAGGAAAATATCAGGACTCAGCATCATCAGTACCCCACCGCCGCGCCGTCGCTGCGCGGGTCGGCCGCGCCTTCGATGACGCCGTCCGGGCGCAGCACCAAGGCACCCGCGTGACCCATCATTTCGTCGTAGTCGGCAACCGTTTCCACCGCGTGGCCACGGTCCGCCAACGTCTGTGCGAAGTGCGCTCCGAACCGACCTTCGAGCTTGAGGTTGTCGGAACTCGCCCCCCAGGTGCGCCCCAGCAGCCAACGGGGCGCACTCACCGCTTCCTGCAGGGACTGCCCATAAGCGGCATAGCGGGTGAACACCGCCGCCTGGGTCTGGGGCTGGCCGTCGCCGCCCATGGTGCCGAACGGCATGACCCGACCGTCGTCGAAACGGGCCAGGGACGGACACAACGTGTGAAAGGGCTTGCGGTTCGGACGCAGGTAGCGCGGATGGCCCGGGTCGAGGCTGAAGCTGCTGCCCCGGTTCTGCCAGCAGATGCCGGTGGTCGGCAGCACCACGCCGCTGCCGAACTCGTGATACAGACTCTGGATACAGCTGACCGCCCGGCCCTCGCCGTCGATCACCCCGAACCAGGTGGTGTCGCCGGGGTCCCCGGCCTCGCCCCAGGGCGCCGCTTCGTGCATGTCGATCGCTCCCGCCCGTTCCGCCAGTGCGGCGTGCTCGAGCAGTGCGCCAAGATCCACGCCGGCCATGTCCTGGGGATCGCACACCATCCGGTCGCGCACCGGGAAGGCCTGTTTGGTCGCCTCCACCAGCAGATGGACATAATCGGGGCTGTCCACTGGCGGCAGAGCGTCGCTGTGATTGGCGAACTGGCCGAGAATGAGCAGGGTCACAATGCCCTGGGTCGGCGGTGCGGTGCTGTACAGCATGCCCGCCGGCAAATGTCCGCCCAGGGACAGCGCCAACGGCGCGCCGGTCAGCGCCCGCTGGGCCTGCAGATCCTCCAGCGCCACCGGACTGCCCACTACGGCCAGGTCAGCGGCAACGGCGGCCGCCAGTTCCCCCCGGTAGAAGTCATCGATTCCCGCCCCCGCCAGCCGCCCGAGGGTTTGCCCCAATGCCGGCTGGCGCAGCGTAGCACCCACGCCGGGCGCTCTGCCTGACGGCAGGTAGACGTCGGCAAACCCCGGCTCATCCCGCAATTCATCGCACTTGCGCGCGGTGCAGCGGGCCTGGCTGGCCGACACCTCATAGCCGCTGTCCGCATAGCCGATGGCCTCCTCCAGCAGCCGGGACAGGGGCAGCCGCCCGCCCCAATACCGGCTCAGTTCCAACGCCGCGTGCCAACCCGACAAGGTGCCGGCCACCGTATTGGCCGCATGGGGGCCGCGGATTGGCACCGCGCCCAGGCCGCGTTGGCGGTAGTAGTCGGAGTCCAGGGCAGCCGGCGTGCGCCCGCAGGCGTCGATGGTCGTGACCGCTTCGCCCGGCGCGGCCACCACCCAGAAACTGTCGCCGCCGATACCGGTCATGTGCGGATACAGCACCGACAGCGCAGCGGCCATACCCACCGCCGCTTCCAGTGCAGTGCCGCCGTCCTGCAGAATGCCAAGCCCGGCCTGCGCTGCCAGGGCATGGGGTGCCACCGCCATGCCGTGCGTGGCTTGTAGGGTGTTGAGCAAGTGTGTCCCCTTCTTGTCGGTTCGAGTTGGAGGGCGGAGCGTCTACCAGCCCACTGTCTTGGGAAGCCAGGTGGCAAGCGCGGGAAACAGCATGACCAGCCCCAGACCGAACAGCTGGATACCTATGAACGGCATCACACCGCGGTAGATATCCTGAGTACTGATCTCCGGCGGCGCAACCCCCTTGAGGTAGAACAACGACCAGCCGAACGGCGGGGTGAGAAACGAAGTCTGCAGGTTCATGGCCACCAGCATGCACAGCCACACGATGTTGACGCCCTGATGCTCGAAGAACGGCAGCAGCAGCGGCAGCACGATGTAGGTGATTTCAATCCAGTCCAGGAAGAAACCCAGGACAAACAGCAGCAGCATCATGAAGGCAATGCCGCCCCACACGCCGCCCGGCAGGAACTCGAACAGCCGATCGATGAGATCGTCGCCACCCAGCCCGCGGAAGCTCAGGCTGAATACCTGGGCGGCAATCAGCACGAACAAGGTCATTCCCGTGATCTTGAAAGTGGACTCGACGGTCTCGCGCAGCACGCCCATGTTAAGCCGCCCCGAGACCAGCACCACCAGCAGCGCGCCCAACGCGCCCATGGATGCCGCCTCGGTCGGCGCCGCCACACCGCCGATGATGGAGCCCAGCACGGCCACGATCAGCGCCAGCGGCGGAAGCACCACCTTGACGAGATCCTTCAGCAGGGTGCCGACCGGCATGGCGTCCCGTTCTTCCGCTGGGATCGGCGGCATGGCGTGCGGGCGCAGACGACCCAGCACCAGGATGTAGGCGAAATACAGTCCCCCCAGCACCAGCCCGGGAATCAGCGCAGCCGCGAACAACGTGCCCACGGAGCTGCCGGTGATATCCGACAGCAGAATCAGCACCAGGCTGGGAGGGATGATCTGGCCCAGGGTTCCCGAGGCGCAGATAGTCCCGCAGGCGATCTGCTTGTCGTAGTCGCGGCGCAGCAGGGTCGGCAACGTGATCAGGCCGACCGTCACCACCGTCGCCGCCACGATGCCGGTGGACGCCCCCATCAGCACACCGACAAACACGATCGCCATCGCCATGCCCCCGGAACGCCGCCCGGAGAGATGGCCCACCACGTCCAGCATGCGTTCTGCCAGACGGGATTTTTCCAGCAGCACGCCCATGAACACGAACAGCGGTATGGCCAGCAAGGTGTAGTTGGTGATCACGCCGAATACGCGCATGGGCACCAGGTTGAACAGATCCGTTCCGAACCCTGCCAGACCGAACAGAATGCCGCTCACCGCCAGCGCGAACGGTACCGGAATCCCCACCAGGATCAGAGCGAACAACGCCACCACCATTACCACGGCCAGAGTTTCAACACCCACAATCAACCTCCGCCTGCGCGCCGCAGCATTGCGAAATTCTTCACCGCCATGGCCAGGCCCTGCACGGCCACCAGCCCGAAGCCCAGCGGCATGAAGGCCTTGAGCAGCCACCGGGCCGGCAGCCCGCCAGGATCGGGCGAGGTTTCATGGATGAGATAGGACATGGACACGAACTTGAGCGACACCGCGGCGAGGAACAGCGCCACCGGCAGGATCACCAGCAGCGGGATCAGCGCTTCCATCCACTGCTTCACCCGCTCGCTGTAGTGCTGGTAGAAGATATCCACCCGCACATGTTCGCCCTGCTGCACCGTGTAGGACGCCGACAACATGGAAATCACCGCCAGCACATGCCACTCCAGCTCCTGCTCGGCGACGGAGCCCACGTGCCAGAAGTAACGGGCCACCACATCGCCCGCCACCAGCATCACCAGCAGGAGAGTCAGCCAGGCGCTTGCCTGGCCGATCCGTTCCACCGTTCGATCGAGCAAGCTCGCCAGCCTGTCCACATGCACGACTACCGGACCCGCCTGCGGCGGGCTCCCGTCGACGCAACCCGCGCCGCGGTCGGGCAGGCGGATACCGTCTTCCAGCACAGCCATCATCGCCCCCGCTAGAGATTCTCGTTGAGGACCACCGCCTCACTGGTGTTCAACCAGGAGTCGACGTTCTTCTTGAAGGCGAAGTAGTGGGTATGGACCTTCTTGGCCATGGGATCCTTTGCGGTCAACGTCGTCAGCGTATCGAACGTCACTTCCCGCAGGCGTTCGATGATCTGCGGCGAAAGGCGGCCCAGCTTGACGCCATGGTTGTCGACGAGATCCTTTAGCGCCTCTGCGTTGTTGGCGTTGCACCATGCGAAACTGACCTCGTTGCAGGCCGCTGCCGCATTGACGACCACCGCCTGCAAGTCCTTGGGCAGCGAATCCCAGGTACTCTTGTTCATCAGCAGCTCGCTGACATTGGACGGCTCGTGCCAGCCCGGTGTGTAGTAATGTTTGGCCGCGTTGTGCAGACCGAGCTTGCGGTCCAGATAGGGACCGACGAACTCCGCCGCGTCGATGACTCCGCGCTGCAGCGCGGGGAATATCTCGCCGCCCGGCAACAGCTTCACGCTCACGCCCAACTGCTCGTAGACCTTGCCCGCAAGACCGGGAATACGCATGCGCAGCCCCTTGAAGTCACCGACTGAATTGATGGGTTTGCGGAACCAGCCGGTCATCTGCATGCCGGTATTGCCCACTGGCAGCGCCTTCAATCCGAACGGCGCATAGACCTCGTCCCACAGCTGCTGGCCGCCGCCATGGTAGAGCCAGGCATTCATGCCCAGTGCATCCAGTCCGAACGGGACGGTGGTGAAGTACTGGGCGGCGAATGACTTCCCCGCCCAGAAATACGCATTGGCCCAATTCATGTCGACGGTGCCTTCGCGCACCGCATCGAAGCCGGCCAGCGCCGGGATCAACTCCTTGGCCGCGTAGAACTTGATCTTGAGCCGTCCTCCGGACATGGCTTCGACGCGTTGACAGAAGTCGGTGGCGCTGCCGGGGCCGGTGGTATAGAACGGGGAACCGGGCGGATAGGCGCTGGTCATCTTGAACCGGAACGTTTTCTTCGAATCGGCCCGGACAATGGCCGGCGCCGCCACGGCGGCGCCGGTTACAGCGGCGGCAAAACCGCCCTTCAGGAACTTTCTACGGTCAACACTCATGACTACTCTTCCCTCATACCGGTATCAACGCCGGTTGCGAATGTCAGGTTCGCCCTGCATCAGGTCTTTGCAACCGCTGTGCCATGCACCTTATCGTCGCTCTAGGCCGGTGAATTCTATGTAAATCCGCAATGCAGCCCGCAGCCGCGGACGACCTTACATTTGTCGTCGCGCACCACCACAGCGCACCCGCGCGACGCTTCCGAGGCAATCGCCCCGCACTGGTGCGCGGCACCACGACAACCGTTCCCACGACCCGACACAGCTGAGGCCGGCAGATGACATCCGCCGGAAAGCCTCCCGCCATTGGTCGTATCCATGAGCTGCCGACAGCACCGTTTGCGCGCCGGAAACAGTTGCCACCGACCGATCTGCACCGCTCACGCGCAGCCCCCCCGGACAGGGACACGGTCGGGCTGGGCCGTTACGGCGCCGTGCAGGGGCGCCGCGTACAAGCGGGGGCATCACCCGGCGTCACACCCTGGGTGGCGGGCGATGGCATGAAAACTGCTGCACAAGCAGTCAGTGATGGCTTCCAGGTAAACGGGCGGGGACTGCCCCCCGCGGGTTTGGGAAAGGGATACGAGGACCGATGAACACACTTGATACGCGTATATTGGGATTTTTGATCAAGGACGGACGGGCGTCCTACGCCGAGATCGCCCGCCAGCTCGGCGTGTCCCGCGCCTACACCCGCGAGCGTGTGCAGATGCTTGTCGACGAAGGCGTGATCGAGCAGTTCACGGCAGTGGTCAACCCCGAAAAGCTGGGCAAGGCGGTGTCGGCGTTTTTCGACGTAAAGGTAACCCCTCAGGCGATCGAGATCATCGCCCAGGAACTGTCCGAGCTGGCCGAAGTGGTGAGCCTGTACATCATGAACGACATGAAGAGCCTGCACATCCACACACTGACCGAAAACATCGACGGACTGGAAGCTTTCGCATCCCAGCATCTGTTCGGGCGCGAACCGATCCTCAGCGTGGACTGCAAGACCCTGGTCAATCGTCTGAAGCAGCGACGGGGCGGCCCACGTCTGTAGCGAGAAGCGGCGCGCCCCGTCCATGCTAGTGGTCCACTAGACGGGGAACACCACCTTGGGAAGACGCACATGGGGGTCATAAGGACCGGGGTCAGATCCCAGTTTTTGCTAATACGCCCGCCGCGATTCCGCGAAAGCACCGAACAGGACAGCAGCCGCGCCGGTCGCGGCTGACTGCGGACGGACCACTGGGACGTCAGCGAATATCAGAAAGAACTGGGATCTGACCCGGGTTTTTCGGGTTCTTGTCGGGACTGCAGGTAGGCGCGCCAGCCGCCGAACTCGGAGATGTCGCGGGCGCCGGCCAGTACATGGGCTTCGCACAGGAAGCCTTTCACGACCGAGCCGTCTTCAAGGGTGATCGACCCGATGCACAACGGCGGCGGAACGATGTCGACGAAAGCGCCGAAGCCGCTCACCGGGATGCTCCACACCTCCACTTCCAGTGCCACACCGTCACCGTCCTGCACTCTCACCATCCCCGGCTTGGGTGGCTGCGTATCGGCCAGTGCATACAGGCGGTAACAGGCATCGGTCTGGCACTGACGGATGAAGCGCGCACCAAGATCGGTGAGTTGATGGTTCAGGGGCTGGCCCCTGAGATGGGCTCCCACCACCGCCACGGCCACCTCGGCACTTGAGGACCGCGCCGCTGCGACGTCCGGACCGGGCTCCGAGGCGTCCGGCACGCCGGCGACCGGCCGGTCCTCCTCCAGCCACCGCCCCGCAAGTTCCAGCATCGCGTCATCGTGCAGCGGTGGACCGATGAGGGTGATGCCGAAAGGCAGGTCGTTGCCACGCCGTCCGGCAGGGACCGCGACCGCGCACAGGTCCAGCAGATTCACGAAGTTCGTGTAATAGCCCAGATTGCTATTGGTGCTGACCGGGTCGGCGTCCACCTCCTGTCGCGTGTAGATGGTGCCGGTGGTCGGCACGACCAGCACATCGACGCCCTCGAGTTCACCATAGGCCCGCCGCTTCAGCGCGACATGGCGATACATGGCCTTGAACACATCGACCGCATCGTAGTGCAGCGCACGCTCGATGATCGAACGGGTGACAGAGAGAATGGCGTCCCGGTGCTGCTGGTAGAACGGCCCGATCGCCGCCATCCGTTCGGCGATCCACGGACCGCCGTACAGCAGTGCAGCCGTCTCCAGAAACGGCTGGAAGTCTATTTCCTGCCGCTGCCCCCCCATCCGTTCCAGACGCGCCACTGCGTTCTGAAACAGCGTCTGCGCCTCACGGTCCCCGAAAAATTCCAGGTATCGGGCGGCGGGAACGCCGAACCGAAAACCGCCGCCCAAGCCGGGTCCCGGGCTCTGGGCTTGTTCCTCACGGGCATACGGATCGCCCCGGTCATAGGCCCGGGCGCAATCGAACACGGCGGCGCTGTCCCGCACGCAGCGGGCGAAAATCGACAGGCAGTCCAGCGATCGGCATGCCGGCACGCTGCCGGCCGTGCTCAGCAGGCCGGGCGTGGGCTTCAGCCCCACGATGCCGTTGAAGGCAGCCGGCACACGGCCGGAGCCGGCCGTATCGGTACCGAGGGCGAAAGTCACCAGACCCCGGGCGACGGCCACCGCCGACCCTGAGCTCGACCCTCCGGAGATGTAGTCGGGGTCGATCGCGTTTTCGCACGCGCCATAGGGCGAGCGGGTCCCCACCAGGCCGGTGGCGAACTGATCCATATTGGTCTTGCCCACCAGAATCGCGCCTGCGCCCTGCAGGCGCTCGACTGCGAACGCGGTATGCGCCGCCACATAACCGAATTCGGGACAGGCCGCGGTAGTGGGATGCCCGGCAACGTCGATGTTGTCCTTGACCGCGAATGGGATGCCGTACAAAGGCAGCCGGGCACGCTGCCCGGCCGGCAGCGCGGCAAGGGCGCGGGCCCTGTGCAGCACGTCGTACTCCTCCAACAGGTGGATCCATATGTTGCGGGTAGGACAGGCCCGGATACGCGCGTAGACCGCCTGCACCACCGTCTCGGGGGAAAGGCCACCGTCCGCGTAGGCCGCCTTCAGCGTCGCAACGTCCAGAGCACCCGATTCTGTCGACCAGGGCGTTGCGCCGGCCGTGCCGTCCGATTTTCCGTCCACCTCAGCCCTCCACCGCCTGGCGGACCTGCTGCCCCAGCCGGCGCTTGTGGTCTTCATCCAGAAACGACGCCTGCACCGCGTTCAACGCCAGGGTGAGCAATTGCCCTGCATCGAGCTCGAAGGTGTTCTGAACGGCCATGAAATTCTCCGCCATGTAGCCGCCGAAATAGGCCGGGTCGTCCGAATTCACCGTCACCTTCACGCCGGCGTCGAAAAGCCGCTTGAAGGGGTGCGCCCGCATGTCGGGAAACACGCCCAGGCGCACGTTGGAGAGGGGACACACAGTGAGCGGAACGCCCTCCTCGGCCAGTCTGGCCACCAGGGCCTCATCCTCAACGGCACGCACCCCATGGTCGATGCGTGACACACGCAGCATGTCCAGCGCCTGCCAGATGTACTCGGGCGGACCTTCTTCACCGGCATGGGCGACCGTCTCCAGGCCATGGGAACGGGCGGCGGCAAACACCCGGGCGAAACTGCGACGGCGGACGTCCCGCTTCGCTGGAATCCAGCCCCACTGCGGCGATCCGATGCAGAAAGGGTTCCGCCTGTCTGAGGGTTTCGAAGGCACTGGTCTCGTCGAGGTGACGCAGAAAACACATGATCAACTCGGAGCTGATGCCCAGACGCTCTTCGCCTCGTCCAACGCCCGCGCAATGCCATCGACGACGGTCGCGAGGGCTATCCCCGGTCCGTGTGGCACTGGGGATCGAAGAAGACTTCCGTGTGCACTACCCCGTGCGCGGCGGCCCGCTGCAGGTAGGCCATCGTCAATTCGTAGAAGTCGATCTCCTGTCGCAGCACGCCCGTTCCTTCGAAGTACAGGTCCAGGAACGATTGCAGATTGGTGAAGCGGTACGCCCCGCGCAGCGCCTCCACCGTGGGATGGCGCAGCGGCACATTGTTGCGCCGCGCAAAGGAAAACAGCTGCTCCGGTTCCAGCGTGCCTTCGATATGCACGTGCAGCTCCACTTTGGGCAGCTTTTCGACCAGTACCTGCGCGTCCACCATGGTTCTCCTTTCTGCACCGTTGCGCTCCGGCACTCCGACTTTCCAGGGCGGCGACGCGGTCCGCACAACGAGCACCATACATGCATCGTTGTATGCATACAGGTTTGATGCCAACTCCCGACAGCGGAACCGCCGCCGAGCGAAGACCCTTCGCCTGGTAAGGCGGAAAAGGCCCCGACGGGCCCCCGGGACACGGGACCGGACCGCGCTTGCTCTGCGTCCCAACGGTGCACCGCGCCTTCCCGCGCACCACAGCTGTGCCTGGCGACATGCGCTGCGGAGTCTGAAAGCGCCCGAAACCGCGGTGAACCAGGGATCGTAGCTGGCACGCTTACTGCTTGCATACATCGTTGCATGAAATGACGCCGGCGCCAATAATGAGCCACGGCGCGAAAGACGATTCCATGACAAACAACCGGGACAACCCGATGGACACCGTGGGAACTTCACCCATTCGCGTGGACGGCGTGGACAAGGTCCGCGGCGCCGCCCGCTATATCGACGATATTGACTATCCGGGGATGCTGTACGGTGCCACCGTGCGCACCCGCAATGCCCCGGCGGCGCGCTGGGCGGACTGCGTTTCGCAACGGACTTCGACTGGTCCGATGTGGTAGTGGTCACCGCCGCCGACATCGCCGGCGAGAACTGCATCAAGTTCATCGACAAGGACCACCCGGCGCTCGCCTCCGGGACGTTCCGTCATGCCGCCGAGGCGGTGGCCCTGGTGGCGCACCCGGACCGCCGGCGCCTGGCGGCGGCCCTCGCTGCCATCGAGGTGGTCGAGGAACCCTTGGCGACGCCGGTCCTGGACATCGAAGCGGCCCTGCACGCCCGCACCCCCATCGTCCCGGACAACGTGTTCACCGACTACCGCCTGAACAAGGGCGAGCTGGCCGACGGCGAGGCCGCGGCGGACGTGGTCGTGGAGGGCATCTTCACCACCGGCGCCCAGGAGCATGTCTACATCGAGCCCCAGGGCATGATCGCCCAGCTGCGCCCGGACGGCATGCTCAGGGTGGAAGGCTCCATGCAGTGCCCCTACTACGTGCTGGACGCCCTCGCCCTGGCCACCGGCCTGCCCGCCGAACGCATCCAGGTGGTCCAGACCACCACCGGCGGCGGCTTCGGCGGCAAGGAAGACTACCCGTCGGTGATCGCCTGCCACGCCGCCCTGCTGACCCTCAAGGCCGGCGGACGGCCGGTCAAGCTGATCTACGAGCGCGCCGAGGACATGATCGCCACCCCCAAGCGCCATCCGTCCCGCACCCGGGTGCGGCTGGGCGCCAGCCGCAACGGACAGCTGCAGTTCGTCGATGTCGACTTCGTGCTGGACGGCGGTGCCTACCTGACATTGAGTCCGGTGGTGCTGTCCCGTGGCGTCATCCACGCCGCCGGCCCCTACCGCTGCGACCACATCCGGGTGCGCGGCCGGGCGGTGGCCACCAACCACCCGCCGTTCGGCGCCTTCCGCGGCTTCGGCGCGCCCCAGAGCACGTTCGCCATGGAATCGGCCATGGACCGGCTCGCCGATCGGCTGGGCCTGGACCCCGCCGAACTGCGCCGGCGCAACATTCTGCGCGCCGGCGACATCTCCCCCACCGGCAACCCGGTCGGCCCGGACACCGCCATGGACACGGTGCTCGATCAGGCGCTGGCGGAAAGCGCGTATCGGCAACGGCGCGACGACTACGACGCGTGGAACCGCAGCGGCCAGCGCATACGCCGGGGGATCGGACTGGCGACCTTCTCTCACGGCTCCGGTTTCACGGGCAGCGGCGAGGTCACCCTGCGCTCGAAGGCCGGCCTGCGGGCGGACGGCGACGGCCGCATACACATCCTCACCTCCAGTACCGAAATCGGCCAGGGCATGGCGACCACCTTTACCCAGATCGTGGCCGATGCCCTGGCGCTGCCCGTCGACCAGGTGCGGGTGGCGCCCACCGACACCACCCAGGTCCCCAACTCCGGCCCGACGGTCGCCTCGCGCACCTGCATGGTGGTGGGCCGCATCCTGCAGGACGCCGCCGCCCAACTGCTGGAACGCCTGCGCCGGGATGCGGGGCTGCCGACCGACTACGATGCCGACGGTTTCGCAGCCGCGGCACGGCGCTACCGGCAACGCTTCGGCGAACTGCTGGAGATGGCGACCTACCGCGCGCCCCCCGATGTGCAATGGGACGAGAGCCGGTTCCGCGGCGCCGCCTATGCGTCCTACGCCTGGGCCGCCTACGTGGCCGACGTGGAAGTGGACACCGCCACCCTGGAAGTGCGCGTCAACGACTTCGTCGCCGTGCAGGAGATCGGCCGCGCCGTGCACCCGGTGATCGCGCGCGGCCAGATCGAAGGCGGCGTGGCCCAGGGCATCGGCCTCGCCCTGTTCGAGGACGTGGTGTGGAACGAGCGCGGTGTGATGGCCAACGACCGCATCACCAACTACATCATTCCCACCAGCGCCGACCTGCCGCCCATCCGGGTCTACTTCCAGGAACTGGGAACGGCCCCCGGACCGGCCGGCGCCAAGGGCATCGGCGAACTGCCCATGGATGGCCCGGGGCCGGCAGTGGCCAACGCCGTGCGCCACGCCCTGGGGGTGGACATCGACGGCATACCCATTCTCCCCGAGCACCTGCTGGCAGCGCTCACACCGTCTTTGGAGGTGGCCTGAACAATGAACCTGAGCTGCACTGTCAACGGACAGGCCGTCACCCTTGAAGTGGACCCCACCGAGCGGCTGCTGGATGTGCTGCGCGGGCGCTGCAGCTGACCGGCACCAAGGAAGGCTGCGGGGAGGGCGAATGCGGGGCGTGCGCCGCACTGGTCGATGGCGTGCTGGTCAACAGCTGCCTGGTGCCCGTGGGACAGCTTCAGAACGCCCATGTGCAGACGGTGGAGGGCCTGCCGGAAAGCGCGCCGCTGGCGCACGCCTTCGCCGCTGCCGGCGCCGCCCAGTGCGGCATCTGCACGCCGGGGATGATGCTGGCGGCCACCGCGCTGCTGGCCGACAATCCGGACCCGTCCCTGGATGAGATCCGTGAAGCCCTGAACGGCAACCTGTGCCGCTGCACGGGCTACGGGCGCATCTATGCGGCGGTTCAGCAAGCCGCCGCCGCAGGCGCCACGAGACAGCGCCATGTGGTTTAGCCCTGATTCCCTCGCCGGCGCCACCGCCCTGCTGGCCGAGCATGGCGAGGCCCTGCGCGTCATCGCCGGTGGCACCGACCTCATGGTGGAACGCAAGCTGGGCGGGGCGGACCCGGCGGCGGGCTGGCTGGACATCAGCCGCCTGCCGCCGCTGAAAGGCATCAGTACCGAGGGGGGCGGACTGCGCATCGGCGCCGCCACGTCCCTGCGCCGCATCGGGCAGTCCGCCGAGGTGCGCGCCCGCTTTCCCCTGCTCGCCGCGTCGGCGGCGGTCACCGGTGCGACACCCATTCAGAACCGCGCCACCCTGGGCGGCAACCTTGCCAATGCGTCACCGGCGGCGGACAACCCGCCGGCGCTGCTCGTCTACGACGCCAGCGTCGAGCTGACCGGACCCGCCGGCACCCGCCGGCTGCCCTATCGCGAGTTTCACCTGGGCTACAAGCGCACCGCCCGCCGCCCCGACGAATTGCTGGCCGCCGTGCACCTGCCGGCGCCGCCCGCCAGCGGCGCTGTGCAGTTCTACCGCAAGGTCGGCACCCGGCAGGCCCAGGCCATCGCCAAGCTGAGCCTGGCGGCCCTGCTGGTATGGGACGGCGGCCGGCTGGCCAGTGCCGCCTTCGGGCTGGCCAGCGTCGCGCCGGTGCCGGCGCAGCTGCCGACGCTCGGCGCGTGGCTGGTCGGCAAGGAGCCAGGGCAGATCCGGCCGGACACGGTGCGCGAGCTGCTGGCCAAGGACATCCAGCCCCTGGACGACATCCGCTCCACCGCCGCCTATCGGCGCGAAGTGGCGGCCCGGCTGGTCATGCAGGCGCTGCAAACGCCGCCGACAGCGGCCTGACCCACGGCGCCAACCCATCAACCCGGTCACAACAGGAGACGACAATGCAGGCAGAACAACGGGAAACCCAATACATCGACGTACCCCTGGTGGACGCCACCCCCGAGAACTTCGCCGCCTACGGCATGCTCATCGGCGACTCGGTCCATCGCCCGGGCCTGGCCATTCCCTTCTACAAGGACAGCGTGGAGGAAGGCGAGAACATGGATTTCGTGTACCACGGCCGCGCGGTGGTTCGCACCGCCCGCATCTCCCACCGCAGCCCGGAGATCACCTGGCTCGAGCGCCATCTGCGCATGACCCAGCTGTTCGTGGGCCTGGGCGACCAGCCCTACGTGATGGTGCTGGGCAAACCCAACCACGAAAGCGGTGCCAAGGTTCCGGACCTGGATGAGGTGATCGCCTTTCGCATTGCGCCGGGCCACGGCGTGATGATCCACCAGGGCACCTGGCATGACTTTCCCATGGCCCTCGACAAACCGATCACCGTGCTCACCATGAATTCCGAGGAAGTGGTCAAGGCGCTGGCCAGCGCCGCCGCGCCCGAGGACATGGACACGGGGGATGTCTACAAGATCGATATCCCCAAACACACCGGCAAGACCCTGCGGGTACCGTTCTGAGAGCAGCCATGCGCGTGCAAGCCCATCGCTTCTACACCGACGGTCCCTCGGATGTGTCGGGCCTCGCCTGGCTGCTGGACGACGGCGTGATCGCCGCCCACGACATTCTCGCCGTGATCGGCAAGACCGAAGGCAACGGCGGCATCAACGACTTCACCCGCGAACTGGCCATGCGCGCCCTGGCCGAGGTGCTGGCGCCGCGGCTCGGCTGTGCGCCGGCGCAGGTGGAGGATCGGGTGGTGCTGTCGTTCTCGGGCGGCACCGAAGGGGTCGCCAGCCCCCACATGCTGGTGCTGAGCCGCACCGGCGAGCCCCGCTCGACGCCGCGGGAGGAAAAACGGCTGGCCATCGCCACCGGCTATACCCGCGCCTTCGAACCCGACGAAGTGGGTTACCTGTCCATGGTGGGGGAAACCGCCCGGGTGGTTCGCGAGTTGATGGACGCGCTGCGCCTGGAAAGTCCTGCGGACGTCCATCTGGTGCAGATCAAGGGCGCCATTCCCGACTACGAACCTGCTGCGGGCGAACGGGCGCAGCAGGCCGGCCGCCCGCTGCGCTGCGACATGAGCTATTCGCGGGGCGCATCGGCGCTCGGCGTCGCACTGGCGGTGGGCGAAGTGTCCGCCGACGAACTGTCCGACGAGGCCATCTGTCGGGACTGGTCGCTGTACTCCAGCGTGGCCAGCGTGTCCTCCAAGCCGGGGCTGGCGCGCTCGGAGATCACCCTGTTCGCCAACTCGCCCTACTGGGACGGCGACCTGCACATCGCCCATGGCGTCATGGACGACATCATCGATATCGAGGCCATCCGCGGGGTGCTGGACAGCCTCGGCATCCCGGTCGACGGCCAGCTGTCGCGGGCCCGGACCGAACGGCTGGTAGGCATCTTCGCCAAGTCCGACGCCGACCCGCGCAACCGCATCCGCGGACGACGTCATACCATGTGGACCGACGCCGACTTCAGCGACATGCGCTACTCGCGCTGCGTGGTCTCCGCCCTGCTGGCCGGCGTCACCGGCGAGACGGCGGTGTACGTGTCCACTCGCGCCGAACACCACGGCCCGCTGGGCGGCGGCCCGGTGGCCATCATCGCGCGGGCCTCATGAGCGCCCCGGCCATGCGCATCCCTGCCGCCGAACCGCGGGTGGTGGTCGAAGCCTTGATCACCGCCGTGCGCGGCTCCGCGCCGGTCAACGCGGGCGACTCCCTGCAGCTGCTCAGCGGCGGACGGTGGCAGGGCACGGTCGGCGGCGGGCAACTCGAATGGGCGCTGCAGTCCACCATGACGTCCCGGCCGGAGCAGCCCCAGCACCTCAGTTTCACCCTGGGCGCCGCCACGGACCAGTGCTGCGGAGGCCGCGTGGAGGCGCAGGTGGTGCCGATAGACCCGCCGCTGGCGACGCTGTTCGCCGCCCGGTGGACGCGGGTCTACCGCTATGGCGCCGCTGGCGTGCTGCAACTGGCGGGGGGATACGACGCCCAAGGGCGCTGGTTGGGAAACAGCGATTCCCCTCCCCCGCCCTGGCCCGCCTGCAGCACCCTGGGACCGACCCCCGACGGACAGTGGTTCGTGCGTCCGGCTCAGCGCGCGATTCCGCTCTGGCTGTTCGGCGCCGGCCATGTGGCGCGGTCGGTGGCGCGTTTCGGCGCGGAACTGGGCTACGCCGTGCACGTGTTCGACAGCCGCCCGGAATGGGCCGACCCGACGGCGTTCCCACGCCAGAGCAGCGTGTACGCCATCAACCAACCGCCGCCGGACCTGACGCCGGACCGCGACACCGTCGTGCTGATCATGACCCACAGCCACAGCCTGGACTATGCACTGCTGAAACGCTTTCACCGCTGCCCATTGGCCTATCTCGGTGTCATCGGCAGCCGTTCCAAGGCGGCGCGCTTCCGTCAGGCCCTGCGCCGCGAAGGCCTGGACGACAGCGGACTGCATATGCCGATCGGACTGATGGACCTGGGCAAGCGACCGGCTGAAATCGCCGTCAGCGTACTCGCCGAGCTGCTGGCGCTGCGCGCGCGGCAAGTCAAGGCGCAAAGCGCCCCAACAGAGGAAAGTGCTCATGCCTGAAGTCGACGCCCTGCCCTTTCCGTACCCGTTCCCCGAAGACCGCGTGGCGCTGCTGTTGATCGACATGCAGCGGGACTTCCTGTTACCCGGCGGCTTCGGTGAGACCCTGGGCAACGATGTCTCGCGGCTGCGTCCCGCCGTGGCCGCGGCCCGCCGCCTGCTCGAACTTTTTCGCGCGCGATCCCTGCCGGTGATTCACACCCGGGAGGCCCACCGGGCGGACCTGTCGGACTGCCCGTCCAGCAAACGGCTGCGCGGCAACCCGCCGCTGCACATCGGCGATGTCGGTCCCATGGGACGCATCCTGATCACCGGCGAATTCGGCACCGATATCGTTCCCGAGTGCGCCCCGCTGCCCGGCGAGACCGTCATCGACAAACCGGGCAAAGGCGCGTTCTACGGTACCGATCTGCAACAGCGGCTGGAATCGCTGGGCGTGACCCATCTGGTGGTGGGGGGCGTGACCACCGAGGTGTGCGTGCAGACCACCTTGCGCGAAGCCAACGACCGGGGCTACGACTGCCTGCTGGTGGAGGAAGCCACGGAAAGCTATTTCCCTGAATTCAAGCAGGCCACCCTGGCCATGATCCGCGCCCAGGCCGCCATCGTGGGATGGACCGCCACGCTGAGCGCCGTTGAACAGGCCCTGCAGACCGAATGACACGGTGAGGAGTTACGACAGCCATGAACCCTGAGGACATCGACATCAATGCCTATCTGGAGCACGCCGCGGCCCGGATAGGGCTGCCTATCGCACCCGAGTACCGCGCATCGGTGTGCGCCTACTTCTCGCTGACCGTGCAGATGGCGGCGCGGCTGTACGAGCAGCCCCTGCCGCCCGAAGTGGAACCGGCCCCGGTATTCGAGCCATGAGCGATGACCACACCAGCGCCGTGCAAATAGCCGCCGCGGTGCGCGCCGGCACGACCCGCGCCCGACACGTGGTCGAACAGGCCCTGCAGCGCATCGATACCCTCGACGGTCGACTCAACGCCTTCACCGGGATCACCGTCGAGCGTGCCCTGGAGGAAGCCGACGCGGTGGACCGCGCCGTCGCCGGCGGCGAGCCGGTCGGACCGCTGGCCGGCGTGCCGTTTGCCGTCAAGAACCTGTTCGACATCGCCGGTCGGCCCACGCTCGCCGGCTCCAAGATCAACCGGGACGACCCGCCGGCCGCCGTCGATGCGACCCTCGTCCAGCGCCTCAACCGGGCCGGTGCGGTGCTGGTCGGTGCCCTCAACATGGGTGAATACGCCTACGACTTCACCGGCGAGAACGCCCACTACGGCCCGTCCCGCAACCCCCATGACCCGGATCACATGAGTGGCGGCTCCAGCGGCGGCAGCGGCACGGCGGTGGGCGCGGCCATGGTGCCCATTGCCCTGGGCTCGGACACCAACGGTTCCATCCGGGTACCGTCGTCCCTGTGCGGCGTGTTCGGTTTGAAGCCGACCTTCGGGCGGCTGTCGCGGGCCGGCACCTTCCCTTTCTGCGCCAGCCTGGACCATGTGGGACCGCTGGCCCGCACGGTGGCCGACCTGGCGCTGGCCTACGACGCCATGCAGGGGGCCGACCCGCGCGACCCGGTGTGCCCGGCCGGCCTCGCGCCCGACCCAACCGGCGCCGCGCTCGCGGAGGGTATCGACGGACTGCGCATCGCCGTCGCGGGCGGCTACTTCCGGCACAGCGGCACGCCTCAGGCAATGGAAGCGGTGGAACGGGTGGCAGCGGCCCTGGGCACGGACACCACCGTCGATCTCCCTGAGGTGGAACGCGCCCGCGCCGCGGCCTACCTCATCACCAACGCCGAAAGCAGCAACCTGCACCTGGAGCGCCTGCGCGAGCGGGCGGCGGACTATGACCCTGACGTGCGCGACCGCATGCTGGCCGGTGCGCTGCTGCCTGCGACCTGGTACCTGCAGGCCCAGCGCTTTCGCAGCTGGTACCGCCAACAGGTAGCCGAGGTATTCCATCACCACGACGTGCTGCTGGCGCCCGCCACGCCCATGGCCGCACCGCGCATCGGTCAGCGTTACATGACCCTGGATGGCGAAGAGATGATGGTGCGACCCCATCTCGGACTGTACACCCAGCCCATTTCCTTCATCGGCCTGCCGGTGGTGGTGGTCCCGGTACACACCCCCGGCAGCCTGCCCATCGGCGTGCAGGTGGTGGCCGCGCCCTGGCAGGAAGCCAAGGCACTGAGGGTCGCCGCCTGGCTGGAACACAACGGTTTCGCGGCACCAATGCAAACCTGACGAACTGAGGACGAGGACGCAATGCTGGAGATCAACCTTCCGGACGTGGTCGACGAGGTCGTCGCCCAATTCCGGCGCTACGAACAGGCACTGGTAAGCAACGACGTTCAGGTGCTGGACGAGCTGTTCTGGAACAGCCCCCACACCCTGCGCTACGGGGCGACCGAAAACCTGTACGGCTACGAAGCGATCGCGGCGTTCCGCGCCGCCCGCCCCGCCCAGGGCCTGCAACGGGAATTGCTCAACACCGTCATCACCACCTACGGCCGCGACGTCGCCACCGCCAACACCGAATTCCGGCGGGGCACCGTGCACGGGCGCCAGAGCCAGACCTGGGCGCGCATGCCCGAAGGCTGGCGGGTAGTGGCGGCCCATGTGAGCCTGCTGCAGGAAGCGCCGGCATGAGTCCTGCCTGCGGTCCCTGCCAGCCGCCGTTTGTGCCCCGACGTGGCGTTGGCTGAAGGCTAGCGGGGTGGATCATGCAGTGCAGAAAGGCATTGCCGGGCGCAACGATCCCGCAACGCCCGCGGCGGGCCCACTGTTGCTGAATGGAGCCATCACACGCCGGCCGGACCGCGGCCCTGCGCACCCATGGTGACTGCCGTCATTCTCGCCGGCGGCCGCTCGCGGCGTTCCGGCCGGCGACACAAGGCGTGCCGGCGCCTGGGGACAGGCCCCGCTACTGTCTCCTGGCTCGACCACCAGATCGACAGGCTGCGGTCAGCCGGCGTGACCCGCATCCGGGTGGTACTCGGCTACCGGCCGAAACGGGTGCTGCGCTGCCTGCATCGGCGCGTGACCGTGAGCGTCAACCGCCGACCCGCGCTGGGACCGTTCGGCTCCCTGCAGGCGGGGTTGCGCGCGGTGACCGGCACCGTACTGGTTCTGCCATTGGATATACCGGTGCCGCCACCCCATGGCCTGCGCCGGCTGATCGGCGCCCTGCCCGGCGCGGATACCGTGGCCCCGCGACGCCGGGACGGTGGCGGCGGCCACCCGGTCCTGCTGTCCCAGACCGTGGTCCGCCAACTGCGCAGTCTCGATCCATGGATGCCGGAAGCGCGACTGGATGTCCAGTTGCGGCGCATCGACCCGCAGCGCAGACGCACGGTGCGGCTGGCCTGCGCATGCTCTCAGCCCAATCTCAACACACCCGAGGCTTGGCGCCGTTACCGGCGCCGGCGGCCTGTCCGACTCAACCACTGATGGCAGATTCAATGAACCCCGACCACGGGGCGCACCGCCACGGGGATACCGTAGGTTGGGCTGAGGGCAGCGAAGCCCAACACGCCGAATCGGCGGGTCCCGGACAATCCCGCCATTGCCCTTCCCAGGCTGCTACAGCAAGGACGACAGGGTCGTGGCGATGCCCAGGAACGAAAAAAAGCCGACCACATCGGTAACCGTTGTCAGCAGAATCGAGGACGACTGGGCAGGATCGTGTCCCAGACGGGTCAGCATGATCGGAATGCTCGCACCGGCAAGGCCCGCCGCCACCATTGCGATGACCATGGACAGGGCGATGATCAGGGCCAAACCGGACGAGGCGCTCCAGAAGTAGACCCCGGCCGCGGTCGTCAAGGCGATGGCAACGCCATTGAGAAATCCGGTCCGCACTTCTTTGGAGGTCACCTGACGCCAATGACGGATGCCGATCTCGCGTAATGCCAGGCCCCGCATGGTGACCGCCAGCGCCTGGGCGCCGGCATTGCCCGATTGGCCGGCCACGACGGGCAGCAACACGGCAAGTGCGGTGTACTTGGCAATGGTGTTCTCGAACAGACCAACCACGGAAGCGGCGAGAAAGGCCGTCAGCAGGTTGATCTCGAGCCAGGGCAGCCGCTTGGTTACCGCGAAGGCCACTTTGGATAGCGCCCGTTCGTCCCTGCTCACCCCCACCATGGTCTGGATGTCGACACTGACCTCCTGCTGCAAAGCATCCACCAGTTCCGTCGGACGTATTACGCCCACCAGGCGTCCTGCATAGTCGACCACCGGCATCTGCGAGACCCGGTATTGTTCGATGCGTGCCACCACCTCGTCCTGCGGGTCGGTATCCACCGCCGCAACCGGCACCGGACCGGCGAGCTCACCGAGAGTCTGATCGCCCTCGGCCAACGCCAGAGTCTGAACGGCAATGCGCCCTGCCAACCGGTTTTCTTCATCCACCAGGAAGATTTCCTGCAGCGCCTTGCGCTTGTGCCGGCGCAGCTTGTTCAGTGCCTGTTCCACGGTCATCGTGCTGCGAAACGGGATAATGGTAGGATCCATGCGTTGGCCGGCCGTCGACGGCGGGTAGGCCATGATCTTGCGCAGCTCCCCGGCCACGGACTGTTCCAGTTTGCCCAGGTAGCGTTCCCGATCGTCCTCGTCCAGGCGCATCAACAGGCTGACGCTGCGCGCGGGCTCCAGCTCGACGATCAGTTTGGCCTGCAGGTTGTCTGGAAAATTGGGCAATATGCGGGCTGCCTGGTCCTGAATGAGCGCTTCCCAGACGGGTAGAACTATGTTGATCGGTTCGCGTGACATTACATACGCGGCCTCTTCGGGTGACAGATCCTCGATGTACCGGGCCGCTTCCGCGGGGTGATCGACCAGGAAGCGATGATTGAGCGCTTCGAACGCTGCCCATGTATCAGTCATGGCGACAGGTCCCGGGCGGATCGATTCCGGCGGCTGTCCGGCAACGCGGAAACCAGTGTTCGCAGAACCGCTGAAAATCCCAGCCAATACATGCCGGCGAGGGTGGCCAGGGTATTGTCCAGTGGATATGGCGGAAGTTCGGTACGTTGGACCTTGATCGCGTGCAGCAGCGTCGAATGGTACAGAACGCCGATAAAACCGCCGTTGTGCTCCACAACGGGAAGGGCTGCATACGACTCCCAACCCACATGATCGCGGGTGCTGCCGAGGAACGCCTGGGCGGGCAGCGTGTAGGGAACGTCCTCCATCAAATAGTCAAGTCGCACATGAGGCTGAGCGCGAAGCAGCTTTTCGAGCGGCACGGCGCCTGCCAGTCTGCGTGTTCGATGCGCCACATAGACCGTGTGCGCGGAGAGTCGCTCATGCTCGCGCACACTCTGGAGCGCTCCCTCTACCTGGGTATCGCCTGCGAGGGTAAGCACGTCCGGATCGATCCACGCGCCCACCGATTCTTCGGGATATCCAATGAGGAGGCGGTAGGCCATTGCCAGGGCGGTCGGCAGCTGAGCCAACAACCGGTTGCGCCGGGACGGATTCAGATAGCGGAGCATCGATGCGCCGTGCTGCGGGCCGGCGCGACGGACCAGCGCGGCCGCGGTGGCGTCCGAGAGCAGCTCCACACAACGCGCGGCCCGCGGCGGCAGCATCTGCGCCAAAACCGGGGCGCACAGGCGAATAGGGCTGGCCTCCAACAATGCCGCGGCTTTGTCCGCGTCCAGCATCTCCAATACCCGGGCCGCCTCGGCCGGATGGTGTTCGAGATAGCTGAGGGTCAGGTCACGCGCCTTTATCATGGTGTTCCTCCGCCATTCGCAGGATCACCGGTTCCTCGTGGAAGACCTTGGCCGGGACCGTTACACGGCCGTCCTCGGTTTCCAGGATCACGCCGGTCATGGACAGCTCGAGGATGCGGCCTTCGAACCCGCCGATGCGCACCTGCTGGCCGATGCGGCAGGACTGGCGTAGATAGTGAGCGCCGATCAGGTTGCTGACAAAGGTCCGTGCGCCCAGACCAAGGGCGACGGCCACCGCCCCCGCAATGCTGCCCACCATGATCGCGGCAAGGATGATCAGGAAGGTCACATCGACGCCGACCTGATCGGCGCCGATGACGATAGCGGTGGCGAGCACGCTTCCCTGGACTATGCGGCCCAACAGGGCACGTTCGTGAAAGCTTGTAGGCGCCGCCGCCACAACCATGTCCCGGGCCAGCACACCGACCAGAAAGCCGGCCAGCACGATAAGTCCGCCTGCCACCAGTGTCGGCAGGTACGCGAACACCCGCTGCAGCCCCTCGCTGAATGCCGCCAGGCCCACGATGTGGGCTGCTGCAGTGACGAACAGCAGAACCACGATCCAGAATACGACGCTGCCGATAATCTCCGCCGATACATGCGGGATGCGGTCCGACGCAAGGCCGCGGGCATGTGCAGCCCGTTCGAGCAGGTGGTCCAACGCACGGGCGCCGCGCACTGTGATGCCCCGCAGGATGCGCGCGACAAGCCACCCGGCAAGGAGAACGATCAATGCACCGAAGAGATCGGGCAGGAATTCACCCAGGTGGGCCAACAGATCACGATACCAGGCTGATAGTGCCGACCCCCACTCGGAGTAAACGCTCATGAAGCGCTCCCGGGTCATGTGCGTGGAACATGCAAAGAAGGTGTATAGGAAGAATAGACGTCCTCTGTCCAATAGCCAGCGGCCACGCCCGGCCGTCGCGACTGCACGCGTGCCGTGGTGCGCCCCTTCGGCCCGCATGGACCACTAATAGGTCGCGTTCAGACGCTGCCGGATATACTCGCCAGCCTGCACCGGCGGATAGCGGTCCGGGCGCTCGCCGGAAACGCAGGCCGGCAAGGTGACCACCTCGGTGGCGCTGTCGGGATCACAGAAGAAGGCGATGGAGTAGCGTTCCCTGCCGTCGACGCGGGGCTGCACCCGATGGCGGGTGGAGCGCAGCACGCCGTTGGTCCAACGTTCCAGCAGATCGCCGATGTTCACCACCACTGCGCCGGGCACAGGGGTGACGGGCTGCCAGCTGCCATTCTTGGCCAGCACCTCCAGGCCGCCCACCTGGTCACCCTGCCACAGCAGAGTGACGCTGCCGTAATCCGAGTGGGCGCCCGCACCCAGTTGCGCGGGCTGCAGATCGCCCGCCACCGGCGGGTAGTGCAGAAACCGCAGTGTCTGGTTCTCGCCGGTGTGATGCTGCGAAAAGAACGTCGCCGGCAACCCGAACCCGATGGCGAATGCGGCCAGCACATCGGCGGCCACCCGTTGGGCCTGCTGGAAGAACGCGAGCGCCGTTTCCTGGAATGAAGGATCGGGCCACAACTCCGTGCGCACCCGGTTGCCCGTCACGTTGCGCATGGTGAAGCTTTCCTTGAGATCGGTGGGACGGGCGGGATCCAGGGCTTCCTGTCCCTGGGCGACATAACCGTGATTGAGCTGGGTACTGCGGTAGCGAAGGCGATTCTTGTCCGCCAGCGGCCATGCGAAGAACGCCCGGCTGGCAGCGAACGCCTGATCGAGCAGCTCGGCGGACATGGCGGCACCGGTCAGTGTCATGAAACCGACCTGCTCGGCTGCCCGCCGCACATCCGCGGCGACGGCGTTACGATCAGCTACGCTGCCGGCGGTGAAGCCCGAAAAGTCGATAACCGGAACCGCCATTGCGTTCATCCCTTATCGAGGTACGAGCACTGGGCTGCGCGTCCGCCTAACCATCCTATGCACGCCGAGTGTCGGGGAAACAGGCGCAGGTTGGGCCGCGTCGTAGGTTGGGCTGAGCAACGCAAAACCCAACGGGCACACCACACACGACTCCCACCGTCCCAGCCCGGCACCGCTCCTGGCCCGTACGCCGCGATAACGTCGTCGGGCCGCCCAACGCCCGACACCCTAACGCCCCCGATATGTCCTGACCGGCTTGGGAAACCCGCAGCTGGTGCCGTCCTTCACCGCAACATCCTCTTCCCAGGGCAGCCGGTAGTCACCGGCCACCAGATCCTGCATATAGGTGTACGGACAGTCGGTCGCGCCACCGGCCACCGCCACAAAGCCGCGGTGACCGAACTGATAGATATTGTTCTCCGCGCCCCAGGTGCGCCGCGCCTCCTGGACCAGATCGGGGCGTACTTCGCCGGTGATGATCTCGTCGGCAAATCCACCGCCTTCCACCAGCGGGGTACCGTCGAAATTGACAATCATGCCCTCGCCCATGGAATTGAAGGTACCGTCGGTGCCGGCCATGCACACATTGGCGGTGTACATCAGGTTGCAGAACGCATTGGCCTGGTTGGTGATCTTCCAGGCGTGACGAATGGGCGCGGTATAGCCCGCCGTGCGCAGCATGATGTCGGCGCCCCGGTAGGCGCATTCGCGCGCCATCTCGGGGAACATGCCGTCATGGCAGATGATAAGGGCCAGGGTACTGCCGTTGGGCCCGTCGCACACCGGGATGCCAAGATCGCCCGGCTCCCAGGGTTCGACCGGCACCCACGGGTGCAGCTTGCGGTACTTGAGCCGGATGTCGCCGGTGGAGTCGATGATCAGGCCGGTGTTGTAGGGGTTGCCGTCCGGGTTGTACTCCATGATCGAGAAGCAGCCCCAGATATCGTGGCGCTCGCAGGCCGCGCACAGGGCGGCCACTTCCGGCCCGTCCATGCGGCACATGATCTCCGGGTTGATGTCCATGGACAGCCCGTGCAGGGAATATTCGGGGAACACGACCAGATCCATGGTCGGCATCCCGTTCTTCGCCTTCGCCACCATGGCACAGACCTTTTCGGTCTGACGGGCCAGATCATCCGGCGTGACCACCACGGGAAGTTGCAGTTGCACCATCCCCAGAACAACCCCATCGGGTGATTTGTTCAGACCTCCCAGACCGCTCATTGCAACACCACCTGGTTTCCCAATGATTCAGGGAGTCGGGGCTGGCGAACCAGCCCGATCCCGGTAAACGACCGCACTGCGCGCAGCCGGCCTACTGCTTGGAACCCACCACGCCCTTGACCAGAAAGTTCATGGCATCCACCTGCGGGCGGGGCAGCACCTTCCCGGCCGGCACCAGCTCCTTACCGTCCTGGGTGTAGATCGGTCCGGTCCACACGTTGAACTTGCCGTCCATGATTTCCTTCTGCTTGGCCTCGATCATACTGCGGGCCGAAGGCGTCACCGCCGGTCCGAATTTGGTCATGACCACCGCACCGCTGCGCAGGTCGCCGTAGATGGGCGTCGACTTCCAGGTACCGTTCTCCACCGCCTTGACGACCTTCACTTCCATGGGACCCCAGTTCCAGGCGCCGCCGGTCAGCCAGCCCTTGGGATAGAACTTGTGGTCGTCGAAGTGATAGCCGATCACGTAGATGCCGCGCTTCTTGGCGGCCTGGATAACGGGAATGGGCGAATCCACGTGCATGCCCACCACGTCCACGCCCTGATCGGCCAGACTGTTGACGGCGGCGACGTCCTTGCTGGGGTCGTTCCATGAACCGGTGTAGACCACATAGGTCTTGATGTTCGGGTTCACCGACTGGGCGCCCAGGGTGATGGCATTGATGTCCTGCAGCACCGTGGGGATCGGATGGGCCCCGACGAAACCGATCTTGCCGGTCTTGGAGGCCTTGCCGGCGGCCATGCCGGACAGGTACATCGCCTGGAACATGTCTGCATAGTAGGTACCGAGATTCTTGGACGTCTTCGCCCCGGCGCAGTGCATGAACTTCACGTCGGGATGCTTCTTGGCCACCTCCAGGGCATAGCTCAGGTACCCGTAGCTGGTGGCGAAGATGATCTTGTCGCCGCCGCGGATCATGCGCTCCATGGCCTGGGAGACCTGCGCGTTCTCGGGAATGTTCTCCAGGTAGTTGGTGCGCACGCCCGACATGTGCTTCTGCACATACATGCGGGCGTAGTCCTGGGCCTGGTTGTAGCCGCCGTCGGTCTTGGCGCCCACGTAGATATACCCGATGTTGGTCCCCGCCGATGCGGTGGTGGCGGCCAGTGCCATGCACAGTCCGGCTATCTTGGTTAAATTGCGTTTCATCTTGCGTTTCCTCCGAGCGTTTGTCGTTTCAGCGCACCATGCACCCATGTCGTTCATTCCATCCCCTTGAAGACCGCGCTCAGCTCGCGCGGCATCCCCCTGCCTTGGCGGGCCGCGCGGTAACTGCCCGCCAGCACCAGCATCGGAATCACATACGGCAGCAGCGACAGCAGATAGGGGGAGATCTGCACACCCTGACTCTGCAGGTTGAGGGCGAGGGCTTCGGAGCCGCCGTAGAGCAGCGCCGCCGGCAGCGCCCAGAACGGGTTCCAGCGCGCCACGATCACCAGACCGACGGCGAGCAGCCCGCGGCCCGCGGTCATGTTCTCGATCCAGGTCTGGGTGTAGTCCACGGCCAGCGCGGCACCCCCCAACCCGGAAAACAGGCCGCCCACGATGATGGCCTGCACGCGCACCAGCAGCGGGTTGACGCCCATCATGCGGGCCGCTTCGGCCGATTCGCCCACCGCACGCCATTTGAGTCCCGAACGGGTGCGGTACATCCACACGCCGACCACGGGCGTGAGCACCAGCGCCAGATACACTGTCGGCGTGAGGCTGCCCAGCAGGTCGCCCAGCACCGGCACATGGCCCAGCCAGTGCTGAAAGCCCTGGGAGAAACCGCTGATCTGCTTGTCCACCAGGCTGGTGCCGTAGTAGGCGGACAGACCGCTGCCGAGAAACAGCACCGCCAACCCGCTGGCGATCTGGTTGGCGCCGAAGCCCTGGGAGAGCAGCACGTGCACCAGGGAAAGCAGGGCGCCGGCACCGGCGCCCGCCAGCAGCCCGAGAGCCGGACTGCCGGTCCAGTAGGTCACGGCGAAGCCGGTGGCGGCACCGACCAGCATCTGGCCCTCCAGGCCCAGGTTGATCACACCGGCGCGCTCGGAAACCGTTTCGCCCAGCATGGCGAACAGCACCGGCGTGGCGTTTTGCAGCGCAATGGCCAGCAATCCACCCATGGCGTCAGCCCCCCTGTCCTGCGCGTCGGCGGCGCAGCCACGCCGTCACCGCCAGCACGGAGGCGAACAGCAGGCCCTGCAGCACGACGGTGTTGGAGAACGGCAATTGGGCGAACAGCTGCAGGGCGTCGCCGGCTGCCAGCAGCGCGCCCATGAGCAGGCCGATGGGCAGGATGTACACGAAGCGCTGGCCTGCCAGCCAGGCCACCAGGAAGCCGGCAAGACCGTAGTTGTTGGAGATGCCCGGCTGCAGGTGGCCCTGCACGTTGGCGGTCTGGATGATGCCGGCAAGGCCCGCCAGCAGCCCGCCCAGGCCCATCACCAGGATGACGTTGCGCGTATAGCCCACCCCGGCGCTCAGCGCCACCCGCGGGTTGCTCCTGAGCAGCGTCAGGCCGAACCCCCAGCGGCTGCGGGCCACCAGGTAGTGCAGCGCCACCGCCGCCAGGGCCGCCACCACCAGACCGTAGTTGGTGGCGACGCCGAACAGGGAAAGGTCCGGAAAGCGCGCGCCGTGGGGAAAGCTGATGGTGGCCGGCCAGCCCAGGTTGCTGGGGTCCTTCCAGTCGCCGTAGACCTTGTATTCCACCAGCCGCAGGGCGATGTAGTTCATCAGAATGGTGATGATGGTTTCGTTCACGCCCAGGTAGGCCCGCAGGCTGCCGGCGATACCGCCCCACACGAAACCGCCCGCGCAGGTGGCGGCCACCATCAGCGGCAGCAGCTCCCACCCCGGTGTGGCGGGCGACATGGCCAGCACCACCGCCGTGCCGCACATGGCGCCGAAATACAGCTGCCCGTCGGCCCCTACGGACACCAGGCCCATGCGGGCCGGCAGAGCAACGGCCAGGGCGCACAGCACGATGGGAATGGTCTTGGTCAGGGTCACCGACAGCGCGAAGCTGTCGCCGAAACCTCCGACCACGATCTGCTGAAAGATGGCCAGGGGGTGGCGTCCGTTCAGGGAGAAGAACAGCCCCGCCAGCGCCAGGAATGTCATAACGGACAGCACCAGTCCCGCATGGCGGGAATCCAACACACGGTCAAGCGGCTTCACGGCCTGCACCTCCTGTCATCCAGCGTCCGATGAGCTTGCGGTCGGCACCGCGCGCCTCCACCGCGCCGACGATGCGTCCCCGGTGCAGCACCACGATGCGGTGGGCATAGGCGAGCAGGTCGTCCAGGTCTTCCGAAATCCACAGCACGCACGCGCCGGCGGTGGCCTGGGCAAACAGGCGTTCGTACACCGCATGGGCCGCGCGCACATCCAGACCCATGGTCGGGTAGCACGCCACCACCAGCCCGCGGGGCACGGACAGCTCGCGGGCGCACACCAGCTTCTGCAGGTTGCCGCCCGACAGCCCCCGTGCCGGCAGCTGCGGATTGGGCGGGCGCACGTCGTAGTCGCGCATGAGCGCTTCGACCTGATCGCACTGGCCGTTCCAGTTGGGAAAGAACGGCCAGCGTCGGTACTCGCGCAGGGCGAGATTGAGGCAGTTGCTGAGATCCGCCGCCACGGCGTTGTGCAGCGGGGACTCGGGTATGTAGCCGACGCGCGGATCGTGGGCGCAGCTGCCGTCCGCGCTGTGGATGGCCATGCCTTCCAGGATCACCTCGCCCTGCTGCAGGCGCTGCACGCCGGCCACCGCATCGGCCAGCACGTCCTGGCCGTTGCCGGCAACGCCCGCCACGCCGACGATTTCGCCGGTGCTCAGCTTCAGGTCCACATCGGTGATGGACACCTCGCCGCGCCGTGCGCTGACGCCCTTGATCCATACCCGCGGCACATCGTCCCTGGGCACATCGGTCTGCACCGCCTGGGTGGTGGTGCTGCCCACCATCATGGTGACCAGATCGTCGCCGGACAGGTCGCGAGCGTTCTGCAAAGCCACCAGAGCGCCGCCGCGCAGGATCGCGACGCGGTCGGCGCAGGCCTGGATGTCCTCCAGCTTGTGGGTAATGAACACCACGCTGTGCCCGGCCTCCGCCAGCTGGCGGACCAGCGCCCACAGCCGCTCCGCCTCCTGGGGGGTCAGCACCGAGGTCGGCTCGTCCAGGATCACCAGACGGGCGTCCAGGTTCAGCACCTTGACCAGCTCCACCTGCTGCTGGGCACCCACCGACAGCGCATGAACCGGCGTGTCGGGGTCGATTTCGGGCGCCAGGGTGCGCAACCGTCCCAGCACCGCATCGGCCGATGCACTGCCCAGCCACCAGGGCGCATGGGGGTAACCCAACAGCAGGTTCTCACGCACAGTGAGTGCCGGGATGAGGCTGAACTGCTGGAACACCATACCGATGCCGGCGGCCATGGCGGTGCGGGGGGAATCGATGTCGACCCGTTGACCGTCGATGTGGATCTCGCCGCCGTCGGGCCTGTAGAAGCCGTACAGCACTTTCATCAAGGTGCTTTTGCCCGCGCCGTTCTCGCCCAGCAAGGCCAGCACTTCACCGGCCCTGATCTCCAGACTCACATCGCTGTTGGCGTGGACCTTCCCGAAACGCTTGTCGATATGGCGCAGTTCAACGTGCATGGCAGCGTCCTTGTTTATACAACGTTGCATACAGCAGTTCCCGTGCCAAGTCAGGCGCAGTCCGTACGACGGCCTCCCCGCATGCACTAGTGGTTTGTTTTTTTGATTTTTTCTGATGATTTCGCGGTGGCACCAAGGGTGCCCGGCGGGGACTTGCAGCGGTCCGCCGCCTCCCTTTGGTGCAACCGCGCGGGCGGCTGCGCCATGGCCGTGCCGGCCGCCCGCGGAAGGAAGGTTCAGTTCAGGGTGCGCACCGCCTGCGCGCCGGCCTGCTGGAGCGCCTGCAGGTCCAGCCCCGGGATGGCGCCGTCTTCCACCACCGGCCGCCCGTGCACGAGGCTGAAACGCACCCGCGCCGAGCCGCCCGCCACCACCGGCCCGATGGCGGGGTCGTGCAAGCCGGCATAGCGGGGATCGGTCAGTTCGTAGGCCACCAGATCCGCCGCCATGCCGGGTGCCAGGACGCCGACCGCAGGCAGACCCAGCACACCGGCGCCGCCCTCGGTCCCCCAATGCACGACATCCTCGGCGGACAGGGCACCCGCGCCGCCGACCGCGCGATGGATCAGCCAGGCCAGATGTGCCTCGGAAATCATGTCCGCCGACTCGTTGGAGGCGGCACCGTCCACGGCCAGGGACACCGGCACGCCGGCCCGGGCCATCTTCACCGCCGGCGCGATGCCGCTGCCCAGACGGCAGTTGCTGGCCGGACAATGGGCCATGCCGGTACCGGTCTCGGCCAGGATGCCGATCTCCGTGTCATCCACGTGCACCAGATGGGCGAACCACACATCCGGTCCCACCCAGTCGTGCTCGGCGCAGAACGCCACCGGACTCATGCCATGGGTGGCGTTGGTGTAGTCCACGTAGTTGCCGGTCTCGGACAGATGGGAATGCAGGCGGATGCCCAGTCGGCGGCCGTGGGCCGCCAACTCGCGCAGCGCGGCAGGCGACACCGAAAAGGTCGGTGTGGAAGGCGCCATCACCACCCGCCGCATGGCGTCCGGGCGCATCCTGGTGGTAGCCGCTCACCAGACGCTCCACGTCCCAGGCGAAACGCTCCACCGACTGGGGCCGCACCTGACTGGGATACTGGGGATGGCGATCGATCTCGGTGGCGCCGCCGCGGCACAGCACGAAGCGGATGCCCAGCCGTTCGGCCACCGAGAACAGCACGTCGCCCAGCTCGTCGTCGCCTTCGTCGAAGTACAGATAATGATGGTCCGCACAGGTGGTGGTGCCCGACAGCAGCAGCTCGGCCAGTCCCACGGTGGCGGCCAGTTCCAGCAACTCGGGCGAATAGCGCTTCAGGCGCGGATAGGGCACCGTGCCCAGCCAGCCGAACAGCGGCTGGTCGATGCCGGCCGGCACGCCCTTCAGCAGACTCTGGAACAGGTGGTGATGGGTGTTGACCCAGCCCGGGTAGACCACGCATCCGCGTGCATCCAGGACCCGCTCCCCGTCCAGCGGCTCCAGAGCCGCACCGAGTTCCACAATGCGTCCGTCGCTGACGCGGATGTCGACAGCGCCTGCGCGCGCCTGGTCGCCGGAACGACCGGTCAATACGGCCTCCGCACCGCGGATCAAAAGGGCACTCATGCTGCTCACTCCATAGTGAATTCAATGCGTGTTGTAGGTTGCCCACAGCAGAAACCATGCCAGCGCAGTCTGCGCTTCGGCATGCAGCCACGGCACCCGCGCAAAACCAACAGCGCCGGGAACACCGCAGACAGGTCGATAGGAAATGCATTCCCGCGGTGACCGCAAACGAGGCGGACAACGCACCCCTCCGGTGCACCAAACCGGCAAAATCGCAATCAGACACCGGTCGTCGCCCATACAAGAGGCGACTCCATCCATGCTCCAACCCCCAGGGGGTCAGATCCCAGTTTTCGCTAATATACCCAGCAGGTGCATCCCGCCGGACGCGATGGAAAAATGCAGAACACAGCGGCCAGACGCTGGCCCTGGGGTTCTGACCACGACCTTTACGATCTTTAGGTATATAAGAGAAAACTGGGATCTGACCCCAGTTTTGCTAACCCGCGCTTGGCATGGACACCGGGCAGGGCTCCGGCCGCACCTGGTTCGCCAACCGAGCCACGCGCGCACCCAGGGCGCGGGCAATGGCACGCTCATCGTCGTTGACGCCGTCCAGGCCGTCGAAACCGGTGACCGCACTGGCCCCGTAGGGCGAGCCGCCCTTGCGGGTGCGCACCAGTGCCGGAACGCTGTGGGGCACGCCGACGATCACCATGCCGTGCTGCAGGAACGGCAGCAGCGTGGTCAGCAAAGTAAGCTCGTTGCCCGAATGCATACCGCCGGAACTGGTGAAGGCCGCGCCCACCTTGCCGATCAGGGCGCCCTCGCGCCACAGCGGGGCCACTTCGTCGATGAACGCCCGCAGGGGCGTGGACATGAGCCCGTAGCGGGTGGGCGAACCGAACACCAGACCGTCCGCCCAGCGCAGGTCGTCGATGTGGGCCGGCGGCAGGGTTTCCAGCTGCTGGCGGGTACTGACGTAGCTTTCGCGCTGCGGGTCGACGCTGAACTCGGGCGCAGTCAGCCCGACGCGCCGCAGACGCACCTGGGCGCCTTCGCCCGCGGCGCCCTCGGCGATGGCCTGAGCGAGCTCGAAGGTACTGCCGTAGCGGCTGTCGACCACCACCGCAACGCGTGAAACCGGCTTGACCATGAACGCGCTCTCCTGGTCAGCTTTCCAGCACAGTGGGCAAGGGGTGACGGTTTTGGTGGTCACGGGCAGCCCGCTCCGTACCCACTGCGGTGCCTTCGATCCAGGTACCCAGGGGCCGCCGCTCCAACGCGTCCATGGTCCCCCGGGTCCAGTCCTCGATCCAGGCGTCGGGCTCCATGGGGCCCGACGGACGCGGCAACAGCACGAAGTCGGCCCGCTTGCCCGCCGCCAGATTGCCCGCCACCGTCCCGCGCCCCATGCACTGCGCCCCGGCCAGAGTGGCCCGGTACAGCGCCTCGGCGGCGCTCACCCGCACCCCGGCGCGGCGGTGCAGTTCGAGGTAGCGCTGCATGACATGCAGCATGCTGTGGCTGGGGCCGGCGCCCACATCGCTGGCCAGCGCATAGGCAACGCCGTGGCGACGCACCGCCTCGAGATCCATGCGCCCGGAGTCCAGCGCCTCGTTGCTGGACGGGCAGTGCGCCACCCAGCTCTTGCGGGCCGCCAGCACCGCCCATTCGCGCTCGCTCAGGTGCACGCAATGGCCCAGCACCGTTCGCGGCCCCAGCAAGCCGGCGCGGTCGTAGACGTCGGTGTAGTCTTCCGCCTCGGGAAATTCATGCAGCACTTCGCGAATCTCCGTCCGGGATTCCGAAAGATGGGTCTGCACGTGGTAGCCGCCCGCCTGGGCATAGGCGCCCATCGCGGCCATCAGTTCGCGGCTGCAGTTGAGGGCAAAGCGCGGGGTCAGGGCGTAGCGGGCCGGTCCCAGTTCGCGGGCCAGCGCCTGCAGCGCCTCGATCGAGTCCACGCTCGCCCGGGTCAACGCGGACGGCGCGCCCTGCACCATGACCGAATCGCCGATCAGCCAGTCGCCGATGTGGTGGGCGGCCGCGATGCGCGCCGCGTCGGGATGGCTGCTGGAGTAGCTCATGCCCATGACCGTGCCGGCGCGGACCACATCGTCGAAAAACTCCGGCGCCGCCGCGGCGCAGAACGTCGGGTCGGCATAACGCGCCTCTTCCGGCCAGATATGCTCGCGCAGCCAGGGCATCAGCTCCAGGCCGAGGCGCCCCCGTACCCGGTGCTGCACCCAATGGTTGTGCACGTCGGCCAAGCCGGGCACGATCACGCCGTCCAGCTCCAGGATCGTCGGGGCGCCGTGGACAGCCAGGGTGTCGAACGCCCCGCTCCCCACGATGCGCCCGTCGCGCACCAGCAGTGCGCCGTCGGACCAGCATTGCAGGGAATCGGGACCGGTCGGGTTCAACAGCGGCGCGCGGAACAGGACGGTGCTCATGGTGACGCGCTCACGTTGCGAATCAGCTCCTGTGCCGCCGCACGATGCTCGGCCGTCAGAGCACCCAGATCCAGCCCCGGCACTTCGCCGTCCACCAGTTGCCAGTGACCGGCAACCATCACCCGGTCGGCCCGCTGCGCGCCGCACAGCAGCAGCGCCGCCAGCGGATCGCCGGCGCCGGAAAACTGCGGCTCGTCCAGCCGGAACAGTGCCAGGTCGGCCTGGCGACCCACCGCAATGGCACCGATGTCGGTGCGCCCCAGGCAGCGCGCCCCGCCTTCGGTGGCCCAGCGCAAGGCATCGCGGTGGCTCACCTTGCCGGCGCCGTAGTGCAGCCGCTGCAGCAGAAAGGCCTGACGCACCTCTTGCACCAGGTTGGATGCATCGTTGGAAGCCGACCCGTCCACGCCCAGCCCCACGGGCACGCCTGCAGCCTCCAGCTCGTTGACCCGGCACTGCCCGGAGGCCAGCACCATGTTCGAGGCAGGACAATGGCAGACGCCCACGCCGGCCTCCCCCAGGCGGCGGATCTCGCCATCGTTGAAGTGGATGCCGTGAGCCACCCACACATCGTCGTGCAGCCAGTCCAGGGATTCCAGGTAGTCCACCGGGCGCTGGCCGAAGCACTCGACACAGTAGGCCGTCTCGTCGGCCGTTTCCGCCAGGTGGGTATGCAGGCGCGCGCCGTGGCGGCGCGCCAGGGCCGCCGTGTCGCGCATCAGCCCGGCGGTGACCGAAAACGGCGAACAGGGCGCCAGCGCGATCTGCATCATGACCCCGTCACCGGCCTCATGATAGGCGTCCAGCAGCCGCTCGCTGTCCCGCAAAATGGTTTCCTCGCTCTGCACCACCGAGCGCGGCGGCAGACCGCCTTCGTCCTGGGACAGGCTCATGGAACCGCGCGTCAGCACGGCGCGCATGCCCAGCGCCCGCACTTCCTCGACCTGGATATCGATGGCCTCTTCCAGCCCGGCGGGGAACAGGTAGTGATGGTCGGACACCGTGGTGCAGCCGGAACGCAGCAGCTCCACCAGTGCCAGCCTCGACGCCACCCGCAGCTGCGCAGCCGACAGCCCCGCCCAGATGGGATACAGGGTCTGCAGCCAGGGAAACAGGGGCTTGTCCAGGGCGGGCGGGCAGGCGCGGGTCAGGGTCTGGTAGAAGTGATGATGCATATTGACCAGACCCGGCAGCACCACGTGGGCACCGGCGTCGAACAGCCGGTCCACGGGCGTGGCCGGCTGGGCGCCGCGGGGCACCAGTTCGACGATGCGCCCGTCGTCCACCACCAGTCCGCCGTCGGCCTGCGCGGCGAGAATGGCAAGCGGATTGCGAATCCACAACCTCACGGACGTCGGCCTCCCACAGCGCAGACATTGACATGCATGAACCGGCACCCGCCCATCAAACGGTCATCTCTTCGTCCACCGCCTGCGCCCAGGGTGCCAGCGCCGCGCGCAGCAGGGCAGAGTCGGTGGTGGCGCCGAACACCCCGCCCTGCATGTGAATCATACCGATGGCCGCCTGTTTGTGCCTCTCCACGGTCGCCGCCGTGCAGTCGGTCAGCAGCAGGCACTCGAAGCCCCGGTCATTGGCCTCCCGCATGGTCGTATGAACGCACACGTCGGTGGTGATACCGGTAAGGATCAAGTGGGTGACACCCAGAGTATGGAGGACAAGTTCGAGGTCGGTGGCATAAAAGCTGCCCTTGCCGGGTTTGTCGATCACCACCTCGCCGTCGATGGGCGCCAGCTCCGGGATGATTTCCCAGCCCGGCTCGCCGCGCACCAGGATGCGGCCGCAGGGCCCGGGATCGCCGATACCCGCGCCGATCTGGCGGCTGCGCCAGCGCTTGTTGGCGGGCAGATCGGCCAGTTCGGGGCGATGGCCCTCGCGGGTGTGGATGACATGCATGCCCGGCACCTTGCGCACCAGATCGAGGGTGCTGCGAATGGGCTCGACCGCGCCGCGGGTGAGCGACACGTCGTAGCCCATGACATCCACGTAGCCACCCGGTCCGCAAAAATCATGCTGCATGTCGATGATTACGAGCGCCACCTGCGAGGGCGCCACCGTTCCGTTGAACGGCCAGCCATAGGGTTCGGCCGCCACCTTGAATCCGCTCATCGCTGTCCCCCTGTCATGGCAACGCCTGGCGCCGCGGGAATCCGTTCGTCGGACGCACGCCGCGCCTCGGTCTCGCCGTGGTCCCGCAAAAGCTTCGCCAGCTGCTGGCGCATGACGATGCCGGGCCTGTCCGAGGCCATGTGGAACTCTTCGCCGGACCCCGTTTCAATGGGCACGTCGTAGTCGGTGGACTCCAGTATCTCCCGGTCCTCGGCGGTCACCTGGCGGTCGAAGGCGATGACGTCGCTGGCCGGCACCTCCTGCTCGGTATCGTTGCGATACGCGAACTGCACGATCATCGAACGGCGGTCGTCCATGGGCGTGGCGCAGGTCACGATGGAATGCACGCGGCCGTTGGGATAGGTGATCTGCAGCTTGCGCGAAAACGGCAGCCACCAGATGCTGCGCATGTGCCGCTCGGTACGCTCGCTGTCCATGCCCAGCAGGCGCTTCTGCAGCTCGGGGTTGCGCACCGGCGCCACCGAGTGCATGCGAAATCCGTAGTCGAACGGCGTGATGGTCAGGTCCGCCGGCAGCGGGTTCTCGTAGATGCCGAAGGTGGCCCGGTGCACGAAGCTGAAATGGGCATTGTCGAAGGAATTCTCCATCACCCGCAGGCCGGCGCACTGCCAGGACTCGTAGAACTCGTCGATCTGCCGGAAACCCGCGTCGTCGGCCTCCTCGATTTCCGGAATGCCGGCAAGGGGATCCCCCAGGCACACCCACAGGTAGCCGTAGCGCTGCTCGCAGCGAAACGCCCGCACGCCGCCCCGCACGGGCCCACGGCTCTGGGGAATCCGCACGCATTTGCCGGAGCAGGCGAATGTCCAGCCGTGATAGCCGCACTGCAGATGGCCGTCGTCGGTGACCCAGCCCTTGGACAACCGGGCGGTGCGATGACAGCAGCGGTCCTCCAGCGCGGCGGGTACGCCGTCGGCGCCGCGCCACAGCACGATGTCCTCGCCCAGCAGGGTGAACGGCACCGGGCCGTCGTCCAGCGCCGCGGCAGGCAGCACCGGGTACCAGAAGCGCCTCAGCACGGGCTGTTTGGTTACCAACATGAGGTATCTCCCGCTGTCATTGTTGAAGACCTTCGGCACGCAGGCGGTTGGCGTCCCACACCGTCACCTCGCCGGCCAGCTCGCTCACCCGCCGCTGCGCCCGTTCCAGCGCGGCCGAAAAATCGTGGGCCACCCCTTCGCCGTCGCGCAGCAGTTGACGACCGCCCACCCACACGTCGCGCACATCGGCTGCATTGGCGTTGTAGACCAGCGCCGAGGCGGGGTTGTGCACCGGACCGACATGCAGGCCGCCCAGATCGACCCGGGTCATGTCGGCCAGCTTGCCCGGCTCCAGGCTGCCGACCTGGGCGTCCAGACCCAGGGCGCGTGCCGCGTCCAGGGTCGCCATGCGCAGCACCCGTTCGGCGTCCATCACGGTGGGATCCTGGAGTGTGACCTTCTGCAGGCAGGCGGCGAATTTGACGGTCTCCAGCATGTCCTGGCTGTTGTTGCTGGCCGGCCCGTCGGTGGCCAGCGCCACGTTGACGCCGTGCCGGACGGCGGACCACGCCGGCGGCGCGCCGGAGGCCAGATACATGTTGGAGATCGGGCAGTGCACGAAGTGGGCCCCGCCCCGCGCGGCACGCTCCAGCTCGTCGTCCTGCACCCATACGCAATGCACCATCTGCAGACGCGGCGTGAGCAGCCCCAGGTCGTCCAGCACCTCCACATTGCGCATGCCGTAGTGCGCCAGGGTGTAGTCCACCTCCAGGCGCGTTTCCGCCACGTGGGCGTGCAGCCGCAGATCGTGGTCGGTGGCGTACTCGCCCGCCAGCCGGTACAGGTCCCGGGACACGCCCCACAGGGTGTTGGGACCCACCGCCGCCTGCAGACGATCGGGGTAGCGGGCGCAGAACGCCCGCAGGCGATCCAGCTTGCGCACCACGCTGTCGGCACTCTCGCGCAGCATGCGCGGATAGTTCTGATCCGCAAACGCGAAGGCGATCTGCGCCCGCAGGCCGCTGCCCGCGACGGCCGAGGCCACCGCCTCCACGGTGTCCTCGCTGCCGGTCATGTAGGCATGTTCGGCCACCGTGGTAACACCGCCGCGCAGGTTCTCCATGGCGCCCAGGGCGGTGGCCTGGTGGTAGTCCTCGTCGGTGAAATGCTCCACCCAGGGCCAGATCACGGCGCTCAGCCAGGTCTCCAGGGTGCCGTCGTCATGGACCCCGCGCAGGTAGGACTGGAACAGGTGGGTATGGGCATTGATGAGCCCCGGCATCAGTACCCTGCCGGCGGCCTTGTCGATGGGTACCCGGCTCACCGGGAACCCGTCCCGGTGAATCTGCCCCAGCACATCCCCGAGGGTGCCCACGGCCGCAATGCGCCCGTCCCGCACCCATACCGCGCCGTCGTCGATGCATGACGGCAGACCCGGAGCCATGGGCAACAGCCATCGCGCAGCGATGACAACGCCGGGATCGGCGTCGAAGCCGCCGCGCACCACCGTGTTTTCGTCGGTCACATTGTTCTCCCGCGGGTCGGCGTACCCTGCGCCGGCCCGTTCGCTCTCTGTGTCTACCTGCCCGGGCCGGCGCCGGCTTCCGGGTTCGCCATCCAACCCACCCGCGGCGGCTCGAACCGATGCACTTCGCCGATCACCTGCGCCCACCCGCTGGCCAGACCGTCCAGCAGCGCCCGCCCCTTCTCCACCGTCGCCCCGGTGGGATCGCCCACCACGCCCGAAGCGGACAGGTCGCGGGTCACCCACGCAAAAGGACGGGCGCCCTCCACGCTGAGCAGCGCCCCGTCCGGCAGCGCCGGCGGCGTCTCGGCACGGGCCTCGGCGAACTGCACCTGCTCTTGGAGCAGGGCCAGCATCAGACTGGTCTCGGCGTCGCCCCCGTGGATGCCCGTGCTGCACTCGGGTTCGGGGATCAGGGCCATGGCCTCGTTGGGAACGGACCAGATGCCGAGGGGGAAGAGCTGAAAGTCGGCATGCTCGAGATGCAGGTCCCGGGCCGCCACCTGCACGAGCTGGGGCTGACCCCCGTGGGCGTTGGCGAAGATCAGCTTGCGGAAACCACTGCGGTATACGCTGGCACCCACCTCCATGAGCACTTGCAGCAGCGTCTGCGCGGTGAGGGTGATGGTGCCCGGAAAGTGGAAGTGCTCGTTGGATTTTCCATAGAACAGCGGCGGCAGCGCGAAGGCGGGAACGTTGTCATCGAGGCGCTCCAGCGCCGCACCGACCACCCCTTCGGCGATGGCCGCATCGGTGACGATGGGCAGGTGCGCGCCGTGCTGTTCCACAGCGGCGACCGGTTGGATGACCACCGTCGCTTCCCGCGCCGGCAGCGCAGCCACCTGGGCCGCCGTCAGGTAGGGCAGGTAGCGGTGCGGCGGGACGAATCCGTGAATCATGCCGCCCCCTCGCCGGCACCGGGGCCATGACTGTCCCAGGCCTTCAGCTTGCCGGGGTTCAGTATGCCGCCGGGATCGAGCTCTTCCTTGCTCCTGAGCTGGCGCGGATCGATGACTTTCTTGCCGCCGTCCTCGATGACATAGGTGTGGGGATTGGCCACGAACACGCCGTTGGCCTCGTGGTAGCGGATGATCTCGTTCAGACGCGCTTCGTCCGAGAACCGGATCAGCGGCAGCCCGCTGCAGGTGACCGCCCCGTCGGCGCGAATGAATTCCAGGTGCATCATAAGCTCGTCGCCAAAGTACCGGCATATCCGCTCCATGGTCTTGAGGTCCCGTTCCGGACGGTAGCCGGTCTGCAGATAGGTCATCGACTTATCGGCCTTCAGTGCATACAAGGTGGTGTGATTCCAGGTGTACTCGATGAGCGTGCGGCCGCCGGCCCGCAGCTCCTCGGCGCTCTTGCTGTAGGTCACTTCCCCGCCGGCATGGCTGCAGAGCTCATAGAACGTTTCCACCGAGGACTCCGCGATCAGCAGGATCACGGCATGACGGCCGGTCGGCAGATGGGCGCTCAACGGCGTGAAGTACGCCGGTATCGGCCAGGCCAGCACCGTCACCAGACGCTTGGCAATGCCGTCCGCTTCGCCCACCCGGCGGGCAAAATGGGCGGCATCCATGAAATCGTCGAAACACACAATGAACTCGTGCCAGTCATGGGCCGGCGCCAAGGCGAGCTCCAGCTCGGTCATGATGCCGTTGACGCCGTAGCTGTGGTGCAGATCACGGGCCGTCTCCCCGCGCAGTTCCCGGATGCGCGGCGTCTTCTCGACAGACACCACGCGGGCACCCAGAAAGTTTCCCGGGTCCTTCAGGGCGCCATGGGCGATGGACCCGATGCCGCAGCAGCCGCCGGCCACGTAACCGCCGGCGGTGGCGAGGCGGAAGGTGGACGGCAGCAGCCGCTGCTCCCAGCCGATGCGCCGGGCCTCGGTGTCGATGGCATGCAGGCGTGCGCCGCTCTGTACCCGTGCAGCTCCGGGACGCACCCACAGGATGTCGTCCAAGCGCGTCATGTCCATCACCACGCCCCCCGCAGGGGCGTGCACTGGCCGTAGTTGCCGGTGCCGGCGCCCCGCAGTGTCAGGGGAATGCGCCGGCCCGCGCAGCTTCGTACCACCCGCAGGACATCCTCCTCGCTGGCCGGGCGCACCAGCAGGTCGGCGACCTTGCCGTCCAGGCGCTCCTTGAGCACCGGGCTGAACCAGCTGAAATCCCGCGACAGGCGTTTGAGCTGGTCGGGATCGGTCACGCATTCCATCCCGTGCCAGTCCGCGCACAGGGCGCCAATATCCTGGTCGTTCATGAACATCGTACGAACATGCCTCAGTCGGGACCCGCCGCTCAGTTCTCCGGGCGCAGCACGCTTTCGTGCCAGCGACCCAGGGCGCGGTTGGAAAGCCACACCATCAGACCGAACAGCGCGATGCCCGCCACCGCAATCAACAGCAAAGCCGCAAACATCTTCGGGATCTGCAGGTTGTAGCCGGCCTGCAGGATCTGATAAGCCAGGCCCGCCCGGCTGCCGCCGGTACCGGCCACGAACTCGGCCACCACCGCGCCGATCAGCGCCAACCCGCTGCTGATGCGCAGCCCGCCGAAGAAGTAGGGCAGCGCGCCCGGAATGCGCAGCTGCATCAAGGTCTGCCAACGGGACGCCCGATACATTTCGAACACGTTCTTCAGGTTGTGATTGACGCTGTTCAGCCCCAGGGTCGTGTTGGAGATCACCGGAAAGATGGCGATGATGGTGGCGCACACCACCAGCGCCAGCTGGGTATCCTTGATCCAGATGATGATGAGCGGCGCGATGGCGACGATGGGCGTCACCTGCAGCAGCACGGCGTAGGGGAAGAAACTGCGCTCTATCCACTTGCTCTGCACGAATACCAGCGCCGTGGCCGTACCCAGTACCACCGCCAGCAGGAACGCCAGAAACGTCACTTCCATGGTTTCCAGCAGCGACCACAACAACGTCGGTCCGTCCGTGAACAGGGCGTGCAGCACCGCCGCCGGGCCCGGCAGGATATAGGGCTTTACGCCGCTCACCACGACGCCGACCTGCCAGAACATCAGCAGGGCAATCCCAACCGCCACCGGGGCGGCAATGCGCACGAATCGCTCGTTCTCAATCAGCGGCTTTCGGTTCGCCATCGCGTTGCTCCCCTTGCTGCGGTTCGCTGGCCTTGGCCAGGCACTGACTCAGGGTCCGGCAGTAGTGATGATAGTCCGCGCTTTCCCGGAAGCTTTCGGTGCGCGGATAGGGGGCGTCGATGGAAATGTCAGCGATCACCCGACCGGGACGCGCCGCCATCACCATCACCCGGCTGGACAGATAGACCGCCTCGTAGATGCTGTGGGTCACGAAGGCGACGGTCCATTTGTTGGCGTACCACAGGGACAGCAGGTCCTGGTTCAGGCGTCCGCGGGTCATTTCGTCCAGCGCCCCGAAGGGCTCGTCCATGAACAGCAGATCGGGACTGGTCACCAGCGCACGGGCGATGGACACCCGCATCTGCATGCCGCCCGACAGTTCGCGCGGGTAGGCCGTGCGGAAATCGTTGAGACCGACCATCTCCAGCGCCCTGGCAACCGGTTCCTCCGCCTTGCGCCGACTCACGGAAGCGAGCTTCAGAGGCAGGTAGACGTTCTTCTCCACGTTCGCCCACGGCATCAGGGACGGATCCTGGAAGACGTACGCCAACCGGCGTCCACGGGTGCCCATCACGCCCTGGTCCTGCTCCCACCAGGCGATGCGCCCGCTGCTCGGCTTGCCGAGCCCGGCCATCAGCCGCAGCAGCGTGCTCTTGCCGCAGCCGGACGGACCCAGGAGGCTGACGAATTCGCCGGCCTTCAGGGCCATGTCAACGTCCGTCAGCGCCACGGTGCCGTTGCCGTACACCTTGCTGACGCCGTTGACCTGGACCACCGGGCGCCCGATGTCCAGATCCGGCTCGTCGTTGTGTTCCGCGGACTCGGCGTCCCGGGACGACGGCTCCGGCTGACCGGGGCCATCCCCGCCGCGGGACACGGTTTCCTGCGGCCTGTGGCTACGGGAAAACATGAACATTCTTGATGAACCTCAGGCTATAGGCTTTGTGGTAATCCACCGACGGCTTGATCATGCCCACCTGCACCATGAAGTCGCGAATCCTCTTCCAGCGCGCGTCGGTCATCACCCCGATACCGTCTTTCGCCGCGTCGCCGCCGGTCACCAGCTGGTAGTCCTTCATCTTCTTCAGGCCGTAGGCCAGCTGGGCGTCGGTCATCTGCGGATCGTCCTTCTTGATGAGCACGTTGCCCGGCGCCGGATTGGCCATATAACTCTTCCAGCCTTCAATGGAAGCTTTGACGAACTTGGCCACAATGTCCGGGTGCTCCTCGATCATCTTGCGGGTGGTCACGATCGGTTCTGCATAGGGGGGATAACCGTAATCGGCCATCAGCAGGATCACCGGCTTCACCCCCGCCTTTTCCATGGCGAACGGCTCGGCGCTGATATAGCCCTGTTGGGCGATATGCGGATCGTGCAGGAACGGCGCCACGCTGAAGGTGTACGGGCGCTTCATGGCATCGGTGTAGCCGTATTTCTGTTTGAGCCACGGCCAGAATGTCGCGTCGGCGGTGTTGGACACCAGAATGGGCGTACCCTTCAGGTCCGCCAGCGACTTCACCCCCTTGTGGGCCAGAATAGCCTGGGGATCCTTCTGGAACGTGCCGGCCACCGCCACCACCGGCAGGCCGTCGGCGACCGCCTTGATGGTCTGGATCGCGTAACCCATGTAGAAGTCGGTGCGCCCGGCCAGCAGCAGTTGCAGGCCGTTGACCTGGGGCCCGCCCATCTTGATGGTGACGTCCAGGCCCGCCTTCTTGTACAGACCGGTGGCTTTGGCCTGGTAGAAACCGCCGTGTTCGGCCTCCGCGAACCAGTTGGTGCCGAAGGTGACCTTGTAGAGCTTGTCGGCGGCCTGCGCCGACTGGACGCACACCAGGCCTGCCGCACCCAGCAGCAGAGCGCGGGCGGCGCGCCCGATGCCCGGACGCGGAATGCTCGGGCGACGATGACGAAAGATGGACAGTGACATGGCAGTACCCCTTTTATTGTCCAAGCGCATAGAACCGCCCCCGTGACGGGGAGACGGAAATGAATTCGAAAAGCGCAGCCCCTGAAGCGTCTGCCGGGCCATGGTCAGGCCGCCTCCCTGTCGATAACGGGCAACTGCAGCCGCGACTGGCCGGGATCCAGCACCAGCGTGATCACCCGCTGCTCGACCAGGCGCGCATCAGCGCTCCGCGCGCCCGTGCCCGGGTTCACGTCCAGCGCCGGGTAGCGCGCCGCACTGATACTCACCCGCAGGCGCCGGCCGACGTCAATGCGCGCGCACAGCGGGCGCATTGCCAACCGGTAACGACCTTCGGGAACGGCGCTTCGTACCCGCAGCGCGCCGTGGGTGAGGTAGCTGGACCGTCCCGCCTCGTCGACCTGGGACAGCACCGCGCAGATATCGAAGCTCTGTGCATCCGACCGGCACTGCAGGTCCGCCGCCGGGGTGCCGGCCAGCGACCACGGCCGGTCCAGAGGACGGGTGTCGTAGGTGATGACGTCGGTGCGGGCGTCGACCGCGGTGCGGTCCGCGCACCCCCCCGGGGTACCGTCCGGACCGCCGACCGCGGGCGCCGGCCGCCAGGGGTCGTGGACCAGGCGATCAGGCACGCCTGCCGCGTTTTCAGAAACTCCGGACAGCAGACAGCCGTCGTCTTCCCGCACGGCGGCCAACCCAGAGCTGGAAAAGTGCAGCACGGTGGGCTCGGCGTCGGGCCAGTCGGCGAAGGACGCCCAGCCTTCGGCACCGATGTCGTAGAGCTGCACGGCGGGTTCTGCCAACGGCGTCTGCTCGGGTACCTCGGCAAGCCGGTCCCGCAACCAACCCACCTGCAGGCGGTCGATGTCGCTGACGGCCCCGGCACCGAACATGCCGGCACCCGTCACCCGGCCCCAGGGCAGGTGCTGCCAGGGACCGACCACCAGCTGCTGGTGCGCGCCGCGGCGCTCCGCCATATCCAGATACGCACCCACCGTGCCGGAGAGGAAACCGTCGAACCAGCCGCCGATGTGCAGGGCCGGAACATCCACGTCGGCCATGAGCACGGACGGCGAAAGTCGCTGCCAGTAGGCATGGTCGGGAACGTCGGCCTGCAGCCACTCGAAATAGAACGAGTCCGGCGCCAGGCGCCGGAGAAACTCCGGTGCGGCCGGCACCGGCCCCACGCCCGGCACATCGCGGGCACGCTGCGCCAGTTCCACGAACGCCGCTTCGTCGCCGCCCAGGCGGGCCTGCTCGGCGGCCAGCTGTACCGCCCAGCGCAGATTGTCCTGCAGGCGGAAGGCGCCGCCTTCGTAGGCCCAGTCCCGGTGCAGGTCGTAGCCGGCCATGGCCGGACAGATCGCCCGCAGCGACGGCGGCCGCCCGGCTGCCGCATAGAACTGGGTCATGCCCTGGTAGGAAAAACCGTACATGCCCACCCGACCGCAGCTGCCCGGCAGGCGGGCGGCCCACTCCACGGCGTCGAAGCCGTCGTCCACTTCGTGCTCGAACACCCGAAACACGCCCTCGGAGGTACCGCGCCCGCGCACGTCCTGGATCACTACCAGGAAACCCTGGGCGGCGTACCAGGCCGGGTGGGCATAGACCACGGTCGCCGCTATGCGCCTGCCATAGGGTTGGCGCATGAGCAGCACCGGAAACTCGCCGTCGGCATCGGGGCGGTACACGTCAGCGTCCAGACGCACGCCGTCGCGGGTGACCATGGACACGGTCTGGACGGGCCGCACGGGTAAAGGGAAATCCACGGACGTCAACCCGCCAGCACCGCCAGGTCCTCGGCATCCAGCGACACCGGGGTACCCCGCCGTATCAGTGCCGAGAAATCCTCGTCGGGCACCATGGTGGTCAGCATGTACAAACGCCCTGCGCCGATGTTCTCGATTAAATGAAAGCCGCCGGGCGGCACAAGCAGACTGTCGCCCGGGCCGAGGTCGACGGCGCTGCCGTCGCAGGTGGCACGCGCCTGTCCGCGCAGCACGAAGAACGATTCGTAGGCCAGTCGATGGACGTTGGGCGGCGTGCGCCCGCCTTCGTCGAAGATTTCCACGCAGCTGATGAACGGCGTGTCGTCGCCGGCCGGATCGAACACGATGACCAGCCGGTTGCTGTCGTCGGGACTGATGCGGTAGGCACGGTAGTCCCCAGGCCGCTTGGCCACCGCGCCCTGGGAATGCAATTCCCGCAAGCACGCCAACCCCTCCAGCAGGGCCGGCGACTCGGTCACGAAGCCATAGCACTGTTTGACGTTGTACAACGTTGCATCCAGACAGAAAGCCGGCGAGGTGGTCGCGCTGCAGTCTTCCAGCAACAGACAGTCATAGCCAAGGAAGTTGGCATCCTGCAGGGTGGCCATCACGCACTGGTCGGCGTTGACGCCGGCGAACAGCAGGGTGGACACCCCCAGGTTGCGCAGCATGCTGTCCAATTCGGTGTCCCAGAAGCCGCTCATGCGGTACTTGTCCACCTGATAGTCGCCGCGGACGGGCACCAGACCCTCCACGACAGCGGCGCCCCAGGAGCCGCGCTCCAGGGTTGCCGCCCCGTAGCCCGGGACCGGATCGCCCAGCCCGACGCCGGTGCCGGTGGGCTTGTACACGTGCAGCAGCGACGGGCTGAGATTGGCGCGATCGGGACGGTTGCCCCAGTTGACCCAGATCACCGGCATAGCGGCTTCGCGCACTGCCGGCAACAGCGTCGCCAGCGGTGCGATGGGCGCCTGCGCCGGCGTGTAGTCCACGCCGATGTGGTCCAGCCAGCCGCCCGGCGAACAGAAATCGTTCTGCATGTCGATGATCACCAGCGCGGTACGCGCGGCGTCCACGACCACATCCTGGGGCGCGGCGCGCAGGTGCAGGCGCCGGGGCGGCAGGGACGCACGGCACATGTCCACCGTATCGGACCCCACTCGCCACTGGTTGCCGTCCAGTCCCAAGGGATGAAGAACATCGGCGCCCATCGTTGCTCCCGCTTCACGATCCGGACCTGGCGCGCCATGCTGGCCCGCCCATCAAAATACATCGTTGTATACAGCATTTCCTGTGCCAGCCCCGGCTGGCGACCGAACGAAGCTGAGCTAAGTTGCGGTATTGAAGAGAGTTAGGGATTGATGGCCGGACCGGCGAAGCGGTCCCGGCAGGGTTCCACGCCGCGGCCCTCCGCACACAAAGCGGGCAGCACTCTGCAGGGCTTGCCTCGACGAGGTGCATGGCGCGGGCGGGGACGCCATATGACCGTTTGGGCGGGACAGCCAGGTGGGCAAATCCGGCGTGCGGGCACCCGCGCAAAGAACCGATACCGCGACAGGCGGCCACCAGTTCTGAGGGTGAAGGTGTTACTGCGCCGGGTGCGCCCCAAGGGACGATCGGCAGGACTGCAAGGCAGACGGTCCGTCAGCGCGGACGCCGGCGGGCCAGCTCCATCAGGGTGAGAGTCTTTGCGTATTCCATGCTATGGGTGATGTGCTCGCGCATCTGGCGTTGCGCGGCCTTCAGATCCCGGCGCAGCAGGTGCTGCACCATGTCGAAGTGTTCCTGATAGGTGCGGTCGATGCGCTCGGCGCTGGTGAAATCCAGGCGACGGACGATGCGGATGTGATTGTTGATGTCTTCCATGTAGCGGCAAAGGGCCATGTTGCCGCCGCCTCGCGCCAGCGCCATGTGATAGGACTCTTCCCTCACATCCATCTGCGTGGGGCGCCTCGAACGCCCCCTCTGCTGCTCGGGGTTCCACTGTTCGGCCAGCTCGAGCAGTTCCCGGTCGGGCATGTTGGTGCAGGCCAGCTTCAGGGACAGCATCTCCAGCTCGATGCGCACCTGGTAGTGCTGGGTCAGATCCAGGATGTCCAACTCGCGGATGAAGCAGCCCTGCTTGGGGCGGATGGTGAGGTTGCCCTCCGTTTCCAGCCGCTGCAGCGCCTCGCGGACCGGTGTGCGGCTGACCTGGAACCGTTCGGCCAACTCGGCCTCGGTGACGCGTGAACCCGGGTACAGCTCGAAGGAAAGGATCATCTCCTTCAGCGCGGCATACACATCCTGGGAGGACATGCGTTTCCGCTTCCGCGTGCGCGCCGCGGGAGCTTTGCCCTTGGGGGCGGCAGCTCTCGAAGCGCGTCGTGCCGGCTGTTCGCGCATAACAGACCCTTGCCTGAAGACATCGGTGTGACGTCTGACGGCCAGTATATCAACAGCGACCAATGGCGGCTATTGAGGATGGAAGCGCTCCCCGACCCGCGCCCGCTCGCGCGCCAGCGCCGGCCCCGGTGCCACACAACCGGATGCCTTCCCGTTAAATCGTCCGAACAGGACAAAATGCCTACCGGCCGTCCCGGCAGCGACCTGGACGCGCTGCGCTGAATCCCTGGCCCCGGAGCCCGATGTGCGGCGGCTCGCCACGACCTCGCGCACACGTCCTTGCCATGTCCGCCGGAACCCGACCGCCTCACACCGACAAGCCTGCGCGACGTACGCGTTAACGGGCGTCGCGCAGGCGGGGCCCGTCTGCACAACGGGTGGCGGACAGATCATGCCCCCCGCTCCACACTGCGCCGCCCCATACTGCGGGCTCGGTCGGCCGGTTCACGGACAACGGACAACGGATCGGATGCTACAGGTGCCACTCCACGGCCAGCATTGGCGCGCTGGTGTCCTTGCCTGGTCCTGATGCAACACCGAACTTGTTGCGCCAGTATTCGTAGCCGACCCCTGCATAGAACGTCTGCTTCTTGCCGGCGAGCGCGCCCACGTCATACATCAGATAGGCGCGCATCAACGTCTCGGCGGCGGTCTGCGCGCCGAAGCCGTTCTTGCCCTTCTTTCCGATGTAGTCCAGAAAGCCGGTGAACTTGGAATTTATCTGGTTCAGCGGAATGCCCCAGGCCAGGCTCACCCCGTAGGTCGGGTCGAACACGACCGTCTTGCCGACGATGCCGTTGTGATTGGCCTCAGTGCGATAGAGCAGGCTGACGTCGAAGAAGCCGGGCACATCGAAGCTCAGGGTGGGACCGATCACGAACTTGCGCACCCGGGGTGCAAACGCGTTGTTCTTCGCGTTCAGATCGAAGCCGGCGGTGATGCCGACGTCCTTCACGGGCCCAAAAGCCAGCTTATCGCCGGTCACCGCACCCAGGCTCAGCGTGTTGCGGTAGACGGCGTACACTTCCTGCGCACCGCCACCGCCGCCCGCGGCGGGATCATTGTTGTCAGACATCAGAAAGTCGGCGGTAAAGAAGTTGGTGCCGTACTTGTAACCGCCCACATAGGTGAACGAGTAGATGTTCTTCCTGATATCGCCGTTGATGCCCGGCTCGGTAAACCGGGTGCTGGTGCGATAGCCCACCGAGGCATCGCTCCAGGTGGCCGCACCGGCGGCCAACGGCACCGCTGTCAGGGCGGCCGCCACCGACAATGCACCCACTGTCGGCCTCAGCCAGCGAAGGCCAGTGCCACTGTTACGTTGTGCCACGCTAAACATAGAACTCCCCCTTACGATCGGAAACAAAAAAACGGTTAAGCGAACTCCCTGCGGCGACTAAATCCATGCAACGTTGTATACAGAGCAATTAGCATGCCAGCGGACAGAACGACATTAAGTACGTTGCTGAGTTAATGGATATTTATTTGGGAAATGGCCATTTGGGAGGGACTGTGGAGACTTTCTACACGCAGCGAAAATAAGAACAATGAAAGGTTTTGGCTCACGAAAGCCGCGCGGGGCACTACTACTGTGCACAGAACAGCTGAGTCAGCGCACACGGCCGCCGCGCGAAAGCATGGGGCAGCCGTTGTATGGTTGCGCACAGCTACGGCAGAAGGGACGGCTTCACAGTGGCCCGACGGGGGCTACATATCGCCAAGGCGTTGCACTGTTCGCGTCCGGCACCATGTTCGCCCTGTCAGGACAAGGGCGGACGGCAGCGCCGGCCGGGATCGACCCATTCCGCCAACGCCACGCAGTTCACGGCACGGGAGTGGCCGAGCCGCCTATCGTGTGCGATTGGATTGCGGAGCGTACGCGTCGCGCGCCTGTCCACAGAGAAGCGGAGCCGCCGCGGCTCGTGCGCGGCAGCTCCGTACAAGGGAAAGAGACTTCCGAGCCTATCCAGCCGGTCGGTACCCGGCGCAGCCAAGGCGCCACATCGGGGTGCAACCGCCGGTCGATCGACGGCCGACTAGTAAGCCCCGGCCCACCCCAACCCGGGCTGGCTGCGCCCGCCGTAGGGCGCCGCACTGGCGATGTCGCCGCACGCCACATAGCTGCCGATGTCCTGCTGGCTCTTGTGCACATTGATCGCATAGGGCGCGGACAACAGCGACGTCAGCGGCAGGGGAACCACGGAGGTCGAACCACCCCCCGTCACGCTGTGCAGACCTACCAGTGGTCTGGGGTTTAGATCGCTGCAGGTGCCGGCATGGATGTGGGCCGGTTGAGTCACCCCGGGCGGGGTGTTGGCGAGGGCAATCACTACCTTCGTATTTCGACCCTCCGCCGTCAACATGGCAGTGCCACTCTCGCCTGAATTATTCATCGGTTTGAGGGTGATGCTCGTGCCTTGACTGACAGGCTGTGCCGCACATGCCGCAAGGCCGGCAGCACCGAGCAGGGATATGATGACTGCACGCATGATGGTTCTCCTGTTCTCGTGGATAGTGGGACTGCTCCTGCGGCGTCTGCGCGCCGTCTCCATATCGTTATGAACACCACTACACGGCAAAGTATAGATGGTGTTGAGTGTGACCCACGGCGAAGGAGGGAGTTCTGCCGGCTGCCTAAGACCGTCCGGCCGATGCGGGCAATGCCCCAAAGCAGTGCAAGACTCTACAAAAGTCCGGTCAAACGACGACCGGAAGATTCACCGCAGCCCACCGCGAGGTGGACGCTGCGGTGAACAGGCGGAGACTGAGTTTTTTGAGGGGACGCGGAACCGCGTTCAAAGACTGTTTGCGAGATCCACCAGAGCCGCCACCAGCACCCGCGCGCCGGCAGCCAGGTCGTCGGGCTTGGCATATTCCGCGGGGTTGTGGCTGATCCCCTTTTCGCAGGGGATGAACACCATGCCGGTGGCACAGATGTCATTCATGAACTGGGCATCGTGGAACGCACCCGACGGCATGCGCATGTGGGAACAGCCGAGGTCCCCGGCAACACGTTCCACGGCATCGACCACACGGTCGTCGAACACGCACGGCGCATGGTTCAACAGCTCGGTCACCTTAACGTCGCAACCCCGGACCGCCTGCCGGCAGGTGGCGTCGATGGCATCGCCCAGTTCCTCCAGCACGCGCCCATCCGGATGCCGCAAGTCCACTGAAAAGGAAACGTGGCAGGCCACCGAGTTCACCGACCCGGGCGTCACGTCGAAGCGCCCCACCGTGAAGCGCACGATGTCCGACTCGTCACGGGTCAACCGATTGAGCGCCGCAACGCATGCAAGGGCATCCTGCACCGCATCGCGGCGCCCCGCGAGGGGCGTGGTTCCGGCATGGGCGGCCTCACCGTACACCTCGACCGTGAACCAGCGGCAGCCCTGAATACCGGTCACCACACCGATGCTACGGCCGGCGTTCTCCAGCTGCGGTCCCTGCTCGATGTGCGCTTCCACATAGGCCGCCACCGTGCGGTCATGGTGCTGCACGGCCGCCTCGGGGATCGCCTGGAGCGTCTCGGCGAGGGCCTGCTCCAGGGTCGTGCCGTCGGCGTCCGCAACGCCGAGGAAATCCTCGAGGCGATGTCTGCCGCAATACACCATCGAGCCCATCGCCCCGGGCGCAAAGCGGCTGCCCTCCTCGTTGGTCCATGCCACCAGCTCTATCGACCGCCGGGTTTGCACGCCGGCCTGTTCCAGCGCCTGCAGCGCCTCGAAACCGGCAAGCACGCCGTACATGCCGTCGAAACGCCCGCCCATGGGCTGACTGTCCATGTGGCTGCCGGTCATGACGGGCGCCAGCTCCGGTTCGATCCCCGGGCGGCGGATGAACAGGTTGCCGATTTCGTCGCCGGTGATCTCGAAGCCGAATTGCTGCGCCCAGCCGATCAGCAGCCGCCGCGCAGCGATGTCTTCGATCGACAACGCCTGGCGGTTCACACCATTGCCCTCAATGGCACCGATAGCCGCCATATCCCCATGACGCCGCCACAGGCGCTCGCTGTCCACCGCGGCGGCCGCGCGTCGTCCCTCGTCGTCAGCCCGGATAACGCGATCCTTCACTGTCTGCATCTTTCGCCCTTCCCACTGCCGCCGGACGCCCAGCGCGGCCGGCTTCCCATCCTACACACCGCCGCCATCGAACCCGCGTCGGGGCTGGAACTGCCCGTAACCGGGTTCGCCCAGGAACTCACGCCCGTCCACCAGCAGTTGGCCGCGCACCCACACCTTCTCGGGAACCCCGCGCACGAAGTGACCCTCGTAGAGGGTGTAGTCCACGGCCGAGTGCAGGTTGTCCACCGACAAGGTGTTCTCCTCGTCGAAATCCCACAGCACCAGATCGGCGTCGTAGCCCACCGCGATGGAACCCTTCTTTCCCTCCAGACCGAACAGCTTGGCGGGATTGGTCGCAGTCAATGCCACCAGATGATTGAGATCGAAGCGGCTGTCGTTGACCGCATTGTGGTGCATGACCATCATGCGCTCCTCGATGCCGGGCACCCCGTTGGGGATCTTCGAGAAGTCGTCGCGCCCCAGGCTTTTCTGGCCGTCGAACTTGAACGCACAGTGGTCGGTGGATATGACGCTGAGCAGGCCGCTCTTCAGGCCCTTCCAAAGCTGCTCGTGATCCTTGGCTTCCCGGAACGGCGGCGAGCATACCCATTTGGCGCCTTCAAAGTCCGGCCGGTCCAGGTCCTTGCGGGTGAAGAACATGTAGTGGGTGCAGGTCTCCCCGTATACCCGGCTGCCGCGCTCCTTGGCGGCCTGCAGCTGCGCGAGCGACTCCTCGCAGCTCATGTGGACGATGAACAAAGGCGATTTGGCCACCTCGGCCAGCGCGATGGCACGGCCGGTCGCCTCGGCTTCCAACTGCGGGGGACGGGTGAGCGCATGGTAGACAGGGTCGGTGTTTCCGCCCGCGAGTTCGTGCTTGACCAGCACGTCGATGGCGCAGCCGTTCTCCGCGTGCACCATCGGCAGCACGCCCGCCTCGCGGCACTTCTCGAAGGCCTTGAACAAGGTGTCGTCGTCCACCTGCAGGACGCCCTTGTAGGCCATGAACATCTTGATGGATGTGACGCCCAGGTCGGGCAACGTGCCGATCTCCTCGAGCACGGCATCGTTCACGTTGGTCACGATCACATGGAAGCCGTAATCGATGACCGCCTTGCCGTTGGCCTTTTCGTGCCAACGGTCGACCGCGTCCCGCAGCGACCCGTCCTTGGGCTGGATCGCGAAGTCGATGTGCGTCGTGGTGCCGCCAAAGGCGGCGGCCACGTGACCGCTGTAGAAGTCGTCGCAGGTCTTGGTCCCGCCGAAAGGCATGTCGAGGTGGGTGTGGACATCGATGCCCCCGGGCAGCAGATATTTGCCGGCGGCATTCACCTCCACCGCATCCGGCGCGCTAAGCGCCGTCCCCATGGCGGAGATGACGCCGTCTTCCATCAGTACGTCGGCCGAGAACGTGTCGCTGGCGGTCACGACGGTGGCGTTGCGAATAATCGTTTTCATGGTTTGCTTCCCGTTTACTGCAGTACAACAGAGGATGTTCCGTATAGCCGGACGGTGGACGCCCGTCCAACGCCGATGGTCCTCATGGCGACATCCCGGCGCGCCGCACGCCCGTAGCCGTTGCGTCAGACCCCGATGCCGGCGTCGGAACCGGCGCGCAGACGCCGGCGCTGAAGCCACACGAACAGACCGAGCGAGATCCCGATGACCAGGAACGACAACACCGTGGTCATGGTGCCGAGGGCGTAGATGATCGGGCTGGTGGCGTTGGTCTGCATGGCCTGCAGCTCCAGCGGCAGGGTGTTTAGAGGCCCGGCCGCCTGGGAGGTGCGCGCCAGTTCGTCATAGGACAAGGTGAAGCCGAACAGGGCCACGCCCAGCAGGCCGGGCGCGACGATGGGGACAATCACGTCCGACACCACGCGCAGGGGGCTGGCGCCCAGTCCCTTGGCGGCCTCTTCATAGGAGCGGTCGAAACGGTTGAATACCGCGAACATGATCAGCAGACCGAAAGGCAGCGTCCAGCTCAGGTGGGCCCCCAGCGCGGAGGTGAACCACGAGCGCGGCAGCCCGAGCAGCTCGAACATCGAGCCGATACCCAGGCTGACCACGACCGACGGCACGATGAGGCTGGCAATGGCCATGTAGAAGACCACGCCGTCGCCCTTGAAACGCCTGCGGAAGGCCAGCCCGGCCAGAAACGACAGCACGGTGGTGATCACCATCACGATCAGTCCCAGCTCCAGCGAGCGGGTGAAAGCGCCGGAGATGTCGCCTATGGATGCGCCGGAAAAGAGCTCGTGGAACCAGTGGGTGGAGACCCCCCGCATGGGAAAGGTCAGTCCGCCCTGAGGTCCTTGGAAGGAAAGCACGCCCACGGCGGCCACCGGGCCGTACAGAAACAGCACGAACAACCCGAACAGGATTGCCAGGAAGTAGAAGCTGGCCGGTCGCGCGGTTCTATTCATGACCTCAGAGCTCCTTGCGGATGTCGACGATGCGCAGCAGGGCCGCCATCATCACCATGACGAACACCAGCAGCACGATGGACTCCGCGGCCGCCGGCGGGAACTGCAGAGACGACAGGTCGGTCACGATCATCTTGCCCACGGATGCGACCTTGCCGCCGCCGAGCACGTTGACGGTCACGAAATCGCCCATCACGATGGACAGCACGAAGATCGAGCCGATGGCGATCCCCGACTTGCTGAGCGGCAGCACCACGTTCCAGACCACCTGCCAGCCCTTGGCGCCCGAGTCCAGCGCCGCCTCCACGAGGGATTTGTCGATGCGCGCCATGGAATTGAAGATCGGCACGATCATGAAGACCGTATAGAGGTGCACATAGCCCAGCACCACGGAGAAATCGGAGTACAGCAGCCAGAGGATGGGTTTGTTGATCAGGCCGGCGTCCATCAGCGCCGAGTTGACCACCCCGTCCCGCCCCAGCAGGGGGATCCAGGCGATCATGCGAATTTCGTTGGAGGTCCAGAACGGGATCGTGCACAGCAGCAGCAGCACAAGCTGCCAGGTGCGGGTGCGCACATGAAAAGCCAGAAAGTAGGCGATCGCGAAGCCGAGCAGCAAAGTGACGGCCCACACGATGAAACTGATCTCGACGGTGAGCCAATAGGTACGGTAGGTCACCGCAGAGGAAAACACATCCCGGTAGTTCATGAATGTGAAATCCGGGATCAGAATATCGTAGGTCTGGTAGTCGAAAAAACTGATCACGACCACCAGGATCACCGGAATCACGAAGAAGAGCGCAAACACCGCAGTCAACGGTGCCACTTGCAGGTAGGGCGCTGCTCCCGATTGACGATCCACAGGCGATAACTCCTCAGCCCCTGCCCCGGCGGTCCGGCCGGAGCAGGGTATCCAGGTCAGGCGGCGACGAAGTCGTTCCACTTGCGTGTCAGGTACCGGTCGTGGTCCATCACCGTGTTCCAGCAGGCGATGCGGCTCATGCGGGCCTCAAACGATCCGCCGTCGCGCACCGCGCCGGGACCGTCGATCTTCTGGCCGGTCGGGCTGAGTATCTCGCCCTTGGCCGGCTTGCCTTCCATCCAATAGCCCCACTCGTCGGCGCTCATGAATTTTTTCGCGGTCGCCGGAACAGCCGTGTAATAGCCCTGGCGGTTGAGGAAGGCGCCGGCCCAGCCGGACAGGTACCAGTTGATGAACTCGTAGCCGGCATCCAGTTTCCTGCCCTTGACATGGGCGGGCAGGCCGAGGCCGATGCCCCACCCGCGGTAGCCTTCCTTGAGGGGCTGGTACTTGCAGGCGATCCCCATGGCCCGCACCTTGGTGACGGCCGGCGACCACATGGACTGCAGCACCACCTCGCCGGAGGCCATCAGATTCACGGACTCGTTGAAATCCTTCCAGAACGCCCGGAACTGCCCCTTTCCCTTGGCGTCGATCAGGATGGCGATGGTCTTGTCGATTTCATCCCGGGTCATGTTGCCTTTGTCGGCGTATTGCATCTTGCCCATCGCCTCGATGGCCATGGCGGCATCCATGATGCCGATGGACGGCACATTGATGAGGGCGGTCTTGCCCTGGAAGTCGGGGTTCAGCAGGTCCGCCCAGCTGGTCACGGGGCGCTTGATCAGATCGGGGCGCAGACCCAGGGTGTCACCGTTGTAGACCGTGGGAACCACGGTCATCCACTCGGTCGGCGTCTTCGAGAAGCGATGCGAGGTCCGCCCTTCCAGGAAGCCCACTTCGAACGGCGAGGTACCCTGGACGGAAACCGCCTTGCCGTCGAACGTCCCGTCGGTGAAGATGGAGACGATGTCGTCGTAGTTCTTGATGCGCTTGACGTCCATGCCCTGGATGATGCCGGCCGGCACTTCCTTCTTGAGCGCAAAGTATTCGCTGTCCAGAAGGTCGTAGGACGTGGGCTGGGTAATGGCGCGTTTGACGGCACCGTCGGAATCCAGGGTGGTGAACTGGATGTTGATTCCCAGATCCTTCTTGGCCTGGTCGGCAATTTCCTTGTAGTGGGTCACGCCGGTTCCCAGCAGGCGCAGCGTCACGGGCTCTGCAGCATGCACATAGGGGAATCCGGTGATACCGCTGGCCGCGATAGCGCCACCGGTCACCGCCACTGACTTCAGGAAGCCGCGGCGGCTGATGCCTCCGCTGCTGTTCCCGCCGTTGTTGTCGCTGCTGTCAGCCATATAACGCCTCCGAACTAGGTTGGTTTGGGTCCACTTTGTCATCCGCCTCGCTCCGGTATGGATCGAGGCAATGAACGTCTTCGAGATTCCAGCCCGCCATCACCCGCTCGCCGACCCGCACCGGGGCCTCGAGGAACTGGCGGTCACTCATGACCAGGGAGAAATCGTCTGACTCAGGGCTGTCCAGGCCCACACGCACCCACGATCCCTGATACTCCACCGAACTGACCGTGGCGGGCAGCCGGCTGACTGCCTGCTCCACGGGCTCGGCAGGGCTTGCACGCAGGCGGACCCGGTCGGCGCGCACGGCGAACGACACCAATGAGTCCGCGGGCACATCGGGCAGCGGCACGGTGAAGCTGGCTCCATGGGTGCCGGCGAGGACAGTGACCGCCCCGTCGCTGCGTTCTGCCGGGGCCGTTATCACATTGTGGCCGCCCATGAAACGGGCAATGAACTCGGTCCTGGGGCGCTCGAAGATCTCGCGAGGCGAGCCGGCCTGCTCGATCCGGCCGCCGTTCATGACCACCACCAGGTCGGCCAGCGCCATGGCCTCTTCCTGGCTGTGGGTGACATGAACGAAGGTGAGCCCCAGTTCCTGATGAATACGCTTGAGCTCGGCGCGCATACGCACCCGCAGAAAGGGGTCCAGCGCAGACAGGGGCTCATCCAGAAGCAGTACGTCGGGGCTGGTGATCAGGGCGCGGGCAAGGGCCACCCGCTGCTGCTGGCCGCCCGACAGCTGGGCTGGCTTGCGGTCCTTGTATTGCTCCATCTGAACCAGGCGCAACGTCTCGCGCGCCTGTGCCCGTCTCTGCGTCTTGGACACGCCGCGCATCTTCAAGCCGAAGGCGACGTTGTCTTCGCAATTCAGATGGGGAAACAGGGCGTAGTCCTGGAACATCAGCGCCGTGCCACGGCGCGAAGGCGCATGCACGGTCACGTTCCGGTTACCGATCAGGATATCGCCGTCGGTCACTGTTTCGTGACCGGCGATCATGCGCAGAGTACTGGTCTTGCCGCAGCCGCTGGCTCCCAGCAGACAGCAGTAGGTTCCCCCCTCGACTTTGAGGTCGACCGAGTCCACGGCGACGGTTTCGCCATAGCGCTTACTGACCGCAACCAGCTCGACTGCCCCGCGTTTAGTGCCGTTCATGCCGCTACCCTTTCATCGCGCGCTGACGGTGCGTGTTGGTGCTGGACTTGACACATGAGTTCACCGTTCTTTACATCCAACGTTGTATACATTGAGCAACAAGCGTGCCAGGAGCCGGCGTAAGACACGGACCGGATGTATGCATTCAACCTGACAACCGCTAATAAGCTGTTGGTCCGCAATTTTTTGCAGGGCCTGTCGGACCGTCCACTGACACGCCCGCGGAGCACCTGCAGGAAGGACCGGCCCCTGCACCGCACCACCATGCGGCGCAGCGCGGCGGACATGGGCACACTTGGTGCACAGGCTGCGCACCACCCAACCGTGCGCAAGCGCGTTGCCGGTCAGGTTGAACGCACTCGCGCCGCACGGCGGTCAGCGGCAGGCACGGCGGACGTCAAGTTGGATTTGGCCGGCGGGCCAATACAGCGGCTACAGCGTCGGCCGACCCAACGAGGGTCCGGTGCCCTGATCCAGCCGATCCAGGCAGTCGACGATGGCGCCCGGACGGGTCAGCCACGCCCGGCCATCCGCCACGATATGCCGCAGGGCACGACGCAGATGCTTCAGACGATGGGGATGGCCGACGATATAGGGGTGCAGCGCAATGCCCATGACAAGCGGCTGCGCAGCACTCTGCGCGATCATTTCGTCGTAGGCGTCCACGATCATGGCCGCGAACTCCTCGGCACTCGCGTAACGGGCCATGATCGCGGGAATATCGTTGAGCTCCTGGGGATAGGGCACGGACCAGAGACTGCCGTTGCGTGTTCGAAAGCGCACCGGCTGATCGTCGTGGCACCAGTTGAGCGAGTACCGGTAGCCGCATTCGTGCAGCAAGTCCGGGGTCACCGTGCTCTCCGATATCCACGGACTCAGCCAGCCGCCCGGCGCCACGCCCTCCTCCTGCGCCAGGCGTTCGGTGCAGTCGGCAATCAGACGCCGCTCCCGCTCTTCGCTCAGTTCGCCCTGGCGTTCCGAGTTGGTGTGGCCGTGGCCGATGATTTCGTCGCCACGTTCGCGAAACGCCGCGATCACTTCCGGGCAGTAGTCGTAGAGGGCCGTGTTCACGAGCACGCCGGCGGGCAACCCGAGTTCCTCGAACAACTCCAGCAGGCGCCAAACGCCCACGCGATTGCCGTAGTCGCGCCACGCATAGTTGAGCACGTCGGGCTGCGGGCTGGCCGGACCCAGGCTGGCGCCCAACCCTTCGCCGAAAGCGAAGTGCTCGATGTTCAGTCCCACGTACACGGCCAGTCGCCGGCCTTCGGGCCAGCTGTAGTCCGCCCGGCGGGTGATGGGGGAATAGTCGTAGCGTCCGTGGCCGGGCAGCCGGCGGCTCATGACCGCGGTCCTGTACCGCACACCGTCGAGGCGCCGGCCCGTTCGACGGCCAAGCGGCTGCGGCATCGGGTTGGCGAACACCGGTGGCGGGACCGAATGCCCCGGCCAACCCGGACTTGGCGCCCGGCGCGTGGTCGCCAGGACGGCGATTCGCAGGCTGCGTCCATTGCACTCATCGTTCCCGCTCTGCGAGCACTGCCACCGGTCCTCCGCCCAGCGGCCCCTGGTGCTCCGCGCCGCCGGACACGTAGACCATGGGGTCGCCCACCAGCCCCGCGACCAGGCCCCCGACGGCGGCACGGGCGTGGCGGGTCGAATGGATGTCGGAGTCGTTCAGCATGGTGGTCCGGCGCGCGCGCACCACCGCGACCGGGTCCGCCTTGGCGAACACCTGCCTGACCCGGGCCGTCTCGGCGGCGCCCGCCGACGCCATCGCTACACGCACGGCTGCCGCGTCCACCGGGTCGGCCATCACGGCGTGACCGATCCGCAGAGGCCCGTAGGCCGCGCTGCTGTTGCCCAGCACCAGCACTTCACAGGCCGTGAGCTCGGCCCCTGCCGACATGGACGCCACCGAAGAGAACAGTTCCCAGTCGCGGCAGATCCGCGCATCGTCCAGCAGGGCCGCGTCCACTTCACCCAGCGCCAGCGCCACGCCCAGCGCCGAGGCGCCGCGCGAATAGGCCATCGACAGATAGGTGTCTTCGGTGACCGGCACCCTGCCCTCCGCCAGCGCCTGATGGATTCTGGCGTCGGTGAGCAGCGGGCATTTGATCTGCACTAGGTGCACGTCGGCCGGATCGCTGATGCCTGCACTGTCCAACGCCGCACGCGTTGCGTCTGCGACTGCCCCCACCTGCCCCATGCGCCCCAGATCGCTCACGGGGATATCGGCGGTGCGCGCCGTGCCGCATACCAGGGCCGGCCCCGGTTCATCGTCCGAACGCACCGGACGGCGCACGAACACCGACACATGGGGGCTGAGCACGCCCTCCGTGCCGCCGGACATGATCAGCAACGGCTCCGTCGAACCGCCCGCGGCAAAGTCCAGAAGCAGGTCCTTGTAGGCACGGGCGGCCAGGGTGCGGGAAAAATCGTTCACGCAGCCGTTGCCCTCGGTCTTGCCCATCACGGCCAGCACCTGCCATTCCGGGTTGCGCTGCAGGCGCTCACGCAGACCGCCTACATCGCCGGGGTCCGATACCGGGATGCGCCACAAATCGTAGATCCAGGGATGCATTGTCACGTATCTGAAGCTCGCGTTCGTCGCGCCGTCTCGGCGCAGGGCTGCACGGAGGTTGGCAAGTTGCATGCCAGAGCGGTAACCGCAGCGCCTCGCGCAGGTCTTCAGACCGGTCGCAAAGACGTTTCCCTGGCATGGCGGTGTCGCGCCGCCCGCCAAGGGCAGCCGCCTTCGGCCCCGCGCGCCGACGTCACGCGCACCGCCCGAGTGCGTAATGACGCAGCAGCGCGCCATCGTGGCGCATCCAAGGCCGTGTCCACGCCACCTGCGCCAAACAAACGCAGGCAACCGACAAGGAGGCCCGCCCAGGGCGCGCCGATCCCCGAGGCGACGCCGAAAAGGCGATCACGCCGCACGGCAACCGGCTTTCACTCAGCCGAGCTTGGCAAGCGCCGCGCGCACGTCTTCGCGCAACGCCGCTTCGTCCAACCCCGGGATAGCGCCATCGTCGACCACAACCCGGCCCTGCACCAGAGAATGACGGACCTTGACCGGCTCACCGCTGACCACCGGCGCCAGGGCCGGATCGTGGAACCCCAGGTTGCGGATCTGGTTCAGGTCGTAGACCACCAGGTCGGCCGCCATACCCGGCTGCAGCGTGCCGACGCCAGCCAGGTCGAGCACCTGCGCGCCGCCACGGGACGCCCATCCGATCACCTGCTCGACGGTGGTGGCCGCCGCGCCATGGGTCGCCCGGTGCAGCAGCCAGGCCATACGCAACTCGGCGAGCATGCCGCCGGATTCGTTGGAGGCGGGGCCGTCGACGCCAAGGGATACCGGTATGCCGGCCGCCGCCATTTCAGGGACCGGCGCGATACCGCTGCCGAGCCGGCAGTTGCTGGACGGACAATGGGCCAGACCGGCACCGCTGCGGGCGACCAGCTCGATTTCCTCGGGCGTCATGTGCACCAGATGGGCGAACCACATGTCCGGCCCCAGCCATTCGTGCTCGGCCATGAACTGCACCGGCAGCAGGCCGTGCTGCTCGCGGCAGAAGGTCACGTAGTCGCGGGTCTCGGAGAGATGGGTGTGCAGGCGCAGGCCCATTGCCCGCGCCGCCCGCGCAAGCTCGCGCAGCTGGGACGGCGACACCGAGAAGGTCGGAGTGGTGGGCGCGACCACCACCCGCGCCATGGCCTGCGGCGCCGGGTCGTGGTAGCGGTGCTTGAGACGTTCGATGTCCGCCACCATGGCATCGAGGCTCTCAGGCACCAGCACATTGGCGCTGAATCCGGACTGGCTGCTGCTCTGCAGCGCCCCGCCGCGACACAGCACCATGCGCACACCCAGTTCCCGGGCCACCTCGAAGATGACGTCCGCGGTCTCGGTGGACGCATTGGCGTGGTAGCTGTAGTGGTGATCCGCGCAGGTGGTACCTCCGGACAGCAGCAGTTGGGCAAGGCCCACGCGCGCCGCGGTGCGCACGATATCCGGATCGTAACGGCCGAGGCGCGGATAAGGCACACTGCTCAGCCAGCCGGAAAGGCTCTGGTTGAGGCCGGCGGGGACCCCTTTGAGCAGGGTCTGGAACAAATGATGGTGCGTATTGACCCAGCCCGGGTAGACGACGCAGCCGCCGGCGTCCAGCGTCCGTTCATCCGGCTCCGGCTGCAGATTGGAGGCCATTTCCGCAATGCGGCCACCGCGCACGCGGATGTCCACCGCACCGGCGCGCGCCGCCGGTGCGGGCAAGCCGGTCATCACGTCCATCGCATTGCGGATCAGCAGGCCGCTGCGTATCGTTGTCATGGTCACTCCCGGAGGGGCTGTATTCGCGGGTACGCCGTGCAGACGGCCTGCCCGTCTGCACGGCGGGGAACGCGGCATCCGGTGCTTCGCTGCGGCGCGCACCCGACAGCCGTCGGAGTCAGGATGTTGGCAAGTACTGTGCCAGGACTTCACCGTGCGCTGCGAGGCGACCGCCTTGGCGCGGCGCGGACGGCGAAGGCGACGGCGAGCGAACGCCTGCCTGCCTGCGGCACGGCGTGTGACCGCAGGGGCTGCGGTCGATTCGACGGATGGCCAACCACCCGCCTTTTCCGTAGGTCACAGCCTGATCGTGCAGGGGCCGAATGTCTGCTCGCCGCCGGTGCGCGCGTGCATCGCGCACCATAACCGCTCACCCATGCCGCCGACGGACCCCCTTTGGCGCATGAGGGCAGGTCGGATCCGAGAGTAGCGGGGAACGAAACACCGGGCACCCGCTGCCATGCCGACCAACCTGCGCCGGCCCGGAACGCGGAATACCAAGGATCCCAAGCGGCGATGGTGCCGAATATCCGTGACGCCGGCACCGCCCTCGGCGAGCGCCGCCACGCCGATGTCCTGGAATGGCCCGAAACATGCAGTTTGCCGGCAGCGACAACCCATACACACCACTCTCAACACACGGAACGCAACCCGATGAGCAGCGAAAATCCGGCCATCACCCTGGTGCGCGAGTTCTTGGATGCCACCATGGCCCCCGACCCTCAAAAAGCCGAGAGCTACATATCACCGGATCTGCAGATCACCTTTGCCGGTGGCCGCCAGTTCCATCATCCCCGCGAGATCGCGGCGTTCAACGGCCGGCGCTACCAGTGGGTGAAGAAGGAACTGGGGCCGTTCGATGTGTGCGAGATGCCGCAGGGTACGGTGGTGTACAGCCTGGGCACCTTGTACGGCGCCTGGCCGGACGGCACCCCTTTCGAGCACAACCGCTTCATCGACCGGTTCCTGATACGCGACGGCAAGATCGTGCGGATGGACGTGTGGAACGACAGCGCGGAACGGCTTCTCGATGCCCAATGAGCCGGCGCGGGGCGCTGGGATGATCCCGGCGTTTGGCTCCACACCGGCGGCGGATGCATTGATGCGCCGGCCGGCCCCATCCATCCGGCCCGGACCGGGAGGCCGTCACTGCGCACCGAACGGGCTGGCGCAATGGTGATCTTCGATCTGGACGGCACCCTCAGCGATCCTGCCGAGGGCATCACCGGTTCGCTCAACCACGCCCTGGAACAACTGGGTCACCCTACCCGGCCGTCATCGGAGCTGCTCCGCTACATCGGCCCGCCGCTCGGCGTGGCCTTCTCCGAATTGATGGACACGGCGGATCGGGCACTCATTGAGCGTGCCATCGAGCTGTACCGCGAACACTACAAGGCAGTCGGTTATTCCCAGAACCGGCTCTATGACGGCATCCCGGAGACGCTCGCACGACTGGCCGACAGCGGACTGGAACTGCGCATCGCCACCTATAAGCGTTCCGACATCGCGGTCATGGTCGCGGAGCACCTGGGCATTGCGCCGCTGTTCCACCAGATCCACGGCTGTGATGCGGGCATATCCAAAGGCCAGCTGCTGCGTCGGATATTGCCCACAGCCGAGTCCACCGATGTACGGAGCGTCATGGTGGGCGACAGGGACTCGGACTTCATCGCCGCCGCCGAAGCCGGCATTCAATCCCTGGGGGTCGCCTGGGGTTATGGAACTGCGGAAGAACTGGACAGTGCCACCGATACGGTCGGCACATTGCAGCATCTGCCGTCCGCAATCCGGCGAATACTGAGTTGACTGTCACGGGTTCCCGGGCGCCCATGCACCTCCGATTCATTTGGCACCGCCCACCGGCATTTGAAGCGTGACGCTGCCACACGGCGGGCTTGTGCTCGTTTCCCCCGCCAGCCCAAAACATGCCTGTGTATGTCGGATACCGATTCCGACCGCGAGTTGATGTGCCTACCGTGGGTTGTGAACGACAGCGGCATCCCGTACTGCGCGTCTTCCTGTGCAGGTTGCCGGCGGCGCCTGTCCTAGAAGGTTGTTGGGCGTAGAGCAGCGGCGCAGGAAGAGCACGTCAGCGTTCAGGCGTCAGCGTAAACGACGCGCTCCGCGGCAGGCCCGCCGTATTCTCTCCATTGCGGTCAACTGGCCTACGAGAAATAACTCATGGCCCCGTAAATCAAACCGGCCAATGCTGCCGCGCCAACGCCGAGGATGACATAGGCACCTCGGGTCAACTCGTTCAATGTCTTCTTGATGGCCGCACGATCATTGACGCTGGGGAATTCCGATTCCGGTACAGGCACGTCCAGGAACTCGCAAAGCGGCTTCCAGCCCTGGTCGACGGAAAACACAAGCAGTCGATCTGCCGGAACGGCGGCCCGGACATCCGCGATATGCTGGTGATAGTGCGCGATAGCCTTGTCGCGATCGCCCATCGTACCTTTGTGCGAGCGCTGCCAGATCAATTTTCGTGACATATCGCCAAATTTGCGCCCGAAAGGCGTCGCGAATTCCAGCACTTTGAACTGCCACATCGTTTCGGTGAAATAGATGGTATCCAGTGTGCTTTCATACCAGGCTTCGGCGCCGCGGGGGTGAACGGTGAGCACGACTTTGGCATCAGGATAAGCCGCCAACAGTTCACGCCATACGCAACACGCCGGGTTGTCCACCGTGGCGGTATATTTCGAAAACACCTCTTCCCAGCGATGTTTCTCGCCGGATTCCCCATTCGCCACTTTGCGCCAGAAATCCAGGTGCGACTTGTTTTCCTTGTTCTCCAGCACCTCGAACATGTGATAGCACGGAAAGCCCAGCTGATTGAGTGCCGTATAAACCGACAATGTACCCGTTCGCCCAAACCCTGCACCGATGATTTCAAGGGCCATGCCTGCATCTCCGTTGGTCAACGCAGCAAACACCCGCAAGATGTCAAGTGAGCGCCCGATTCGGGGCGCCGGTCATGTAATTCCAGGCTGAAACGGACCTGCATCGGAACCCGCACCTTGAGCCGCTGAATGAGTTCGGGCTGCATGCAATCTACTGCATGCAATCTATTAGATGTCCCGGAGTCGATGACCACGAGTGGTTTGTCTCGCGGCGGATCTTTATACTGATTCGAGAGCTTGTTGTTGTGACTCTTTTCCATCGCGAGTACCAGAACCTGTTCACGCTCCGGACAAACAGCGGCGTCAATACTATTGGCCTTCCGCAACATGACCGCGGGCGAGTGGACACTGCCGGCCGCGACCCTCGGCTGCGTCGACGGCGCCCCACATGAGGCAACCACAACCGATTCAGCGCGAGTTTACACTGCCCGGGTCCGTATACAAGTCGATACAGATACGGCCATGACGTTGCTGCTTGCATCGGTGCCGGCCGATAGGCCCGGCGACAGGTTCCTATCGGAACCTGCGCATGATGCGACGATCCCGGACCTGCTCGCTGGCCGGCAGCAGGCATTGGCAACGGATTCGCCCGACCGACAAGGGAATCCCGCAGTCGACCGGCGGGAAAGCGATCACGGCCCGCAGTCATATGGCCGTTTTCCACTGAGGCGGCAGGTGGGTGACCGGCGAGCCATTCGAGGATGCACCGGCTCAGCCTGTGGTCGTCGAGGCGCAGGTCGGCGGGTTGCGCCTTACCGGGTCCGCCGAATTTGGGACGACCCGTAGCCCCATCCCCGAGCGGGCGCAGGGCCCGGGCAGACCACGCACGGCTGCAAGGCCGCCGGCATCGTGGCCGTACCAATGCGGACTTGGCACACCGCTTGCTGCTGCACTGCAAAGCGCCCGCGGCATGGACGCAACGCCGAACCCACAACAATGGAAACCGTAATGCCATCAGATCAACCGCACCCCCACAAAATCGTCATCGTCGGCGGCGGCGCCGGCGGGCTGGAACTGGTCACCCGCCTGGGCGATGGACTGGGCCGTCGAGGCAGGGCCGAAATCACCCTCATCGACACCAGTTGGACCCACGTCTGGAAGCCGCTGCTGCACGAAGTAGCCGCAGGGAGCCTCGATGTGGGCGAGCACCAGCTGGAATACCTCGCCCAGGCCCGACGCCACCACTTTCGGTTCCGATTGGGACGCATGGAGGGTCTGGATCGGAAACGGCGGCTGGTGCAGGTGGCGCCCGTGTACAACGAGGAGGGCCTGGCCGTCACGCCCGCACGCACCTTTCCCTACGACACCCTGGTAATTGCCGTCGGCAGCGTGAGCAACGATTTCGGTCTGCCCGGGGTCGCCGAACACTGTCTGTTCCTGGACACGACCCAGCAGGCCCAGCGCTTTCAGCGCAACCTCCTGGACCGGCTGCTGCAGGCCCATGCCCAGGGCGATCCGGTCCGTCCCGGTCAGCTGGACGTTGCCATCGTGGGCGGCGGCGCCACCGGCGTGGAACTGGCCGCTCAATTGCACCGGGTCACCCGCCTGCTGCCGGCCTATGGCCTGGACGAAGTGCAACCGGACACCGACATCCGGCTCACGGTGATCCAGGCCGCGCCGCGGCTGGTGCCGGGGCTGCCCGAGCGTCTCTCCCGAGCGGTCGCCGGCGAGCTGCAACGTCTGGGGATCGCGGTACGTTGCGACGAGCGGGTCACCGAAGTCACCGCCGACGGCATCCGTACCGCCGGCGGCGAGTTCATACCCGCCGCGTTCAAGGTCTGGGCGGCGGGCATCAAGGCCCCGGAGTTTCTCAGCCGGCTGCCGGACCTGGAAACCACGACGACCCACCAGTTGCTGGTGCGCCCGACCCTGCAGGCCACCCACGACGACAGCATCTTCGCGTTGGGGGACTGCGCCGCCTGCCCCATGGACGGCGGCGCCCTGGTGCCGCCCCGCGCCCAGGCCGCCCATCAGCAGGCCTCCTTCCTGGCCCGGGCGCTGGCCGTACGGTTGAAGGGGGGAACCCTGCCCCGCTACCGCTACCGGGACTACGGATCGCTGGTGGCGCTGGGCCACTACTCGACGGTGGGCAATCTCATGGGCAAGGCCCTGAACAACCTGTCGGTGTCGGGCATGGTCGCCAGCCTGATCTACCGTTCCCTCTACCAGATGCACTTGCTGGCGCTGCACGGCTGGATACGCACCGGCATACTGGCATTGACCAACCTGGTTCGGCGCGGCATCGATCCGGAGATCAAGCTGCATTAGGGCCGGGCCACCGGGTGAGCTTCGACTCCCTGTATCCCCGGGAGCTCGCCGGGCAGCGCGCGCGGGCGGCGCCCTCGGTGCGGTGGCCGACAGCGTGGCAAGCGCGGTCGTCGCGCAGGTGGGTGGACAGGTCCCGGTGAGCGCCACCACCGGCGATCTGCCCATGGCGCCCGCGCTCGTGGTCCGGGCCGCCGAACGGAAGGCCGCGACAGGGGTGGACTACGTTAAGGTCGGACTGTTCCAGGGCGGCGACCTTTACGGCACGTTGTCCGTACTGGGCCAACTCGGCCGTGGTGGCATCAAGCTGGTGGCCGTGCTGTTCGCCGACCCGGGCATCGATCCCGAACTTCTGCCGACCCTGTCGGCGGCCGGCTTCGCCGGCGACGTTGCACCGCTGCTGGCGTTGAAGCCGGACCTGCTGGGCTTTCGCGGCGCAGTCTGCCTCCGCAGTCTGCGCACGCAGTCCCTGGACCCTCAGGCCCTGGCCGCAGTCTCATACCATCCGCCGCCCCGCCTCCACAGCGGCCGTCCAAACCGTGGCTGACTCCCGCTAAGTCCCGAATCGGACTCACATGATCGAAACAGCCCCCACGGCCTCGCGCCGTAGATTGCGCTGACTGTCGTAGGTTGGGCTAAGCGCAGCGAAGCCCAACAAGCCACTGACAAACAACACCCCCGTACGCATACGACGGATGCGGGCATGGCTGCCAGGACTAAAGGGGCCAGCACCCTTTTCGGATCCGCCAAAGGCATGGGATGTTGGCCAAATATCGATAAAGGGTACTGACCCCTTTAGCTTAGACCCCTTTAGCTTAGCTTTTTTTCCTCGGTCCGCAGGCTCACAAACCGGTAATGGCCCATCGGCGCTGCTGCCCGGTGCGCGGATCGACTTCTACGATCCGGTCGGCATTGGTATCGGCCACCAGCAGCGCGTGGCCGTCCAGCACAGCGATGCCGCCGGGCTGGGCAAACCCGGCACTCAGGGTACTGACCACGTCGGTTCGCGGATTCAAGACACGGATGGCGTTGTTGAACGTGTCCGCGATGTACAGGCGATGGTCCAGCCAAGCGAGACCCTGATCGTGTTGCAGCAGGGCCTGCCCGGCAGGCCCGTTGCGCAGCCCGAACGTGAACAGCCCCTTGCCGATCAGCGTCTGCACCTGGCCGGTCTGCAGGTCGATGCGCCGCAGGGCAGAGGCCTCCGGATCGGCCACGTACAGCATGCCCTCGTGATAGGCCAGCCCGCTGCTCTGGGCGAAACTCGCTTCGCTGCGCGGGCCGTCGCCGATGCCTTCCTCGCCGCTGCCGGCAAAAGGACCGATGCGCCCGCTGGCGAGATCGAATTTCCAGACCTGATGATCGCCCGCCATGGCGATGTAGAGCTGCCTGCCGATCACCCGCAGCCCCCAGGGTGAATTGAGCGCCACGCTGCGGGCCGCATGGACGCCGCTCACGCCGAAATCGCGCCGGCCGTTGCCCGCCACGGTGCTCACCTGTCCGGTCTTGACGTCCACGGCACGGATGAGCGAATTGCCGGTGTCAGCGACGTAGAGCGTGGAGCCTGCGAAAGCGAGCCCCTGCGGGCCGTCGAACTCGGCCTGGCCGGCCGCGCCGTCGCGCGCCCCACGGTGCCCGTTGCCGACGACTCTCACCACCGTGCCCCCACGGTCGAGCAGAATGACCCGGTTGTGGCCGCTATCGCTCACCGCCACATAGTGGACGCCGACCGCCACCTTGCCGGGCTGCAGCAGCCCGTGACGGCGGCACACGACCTGTTGCAGAGGCAGGGCGCCGGCGCTCAAGGTACCGGCCTTGCGGGCCTGTGCAAGGGTTCTGATCACGGTCTCGCGGATATCCGCATAGTGCCCTTCGCCGATGTAGCGCCCGATCACGGCACCGTCCGGGCCGAGCAATATCTGTGTCGGCCAGGCAATCACGCCATAGTGATTCCACAGCACCATGCCGCGGTCGGTGACGATGGGATGGCGGATGTCGTAGCGTTGGATGAAGCCTTTGATATTCCCGCTCTGCCGCGAGGCGGTAAACTTGGCCGAGTTGACGCCGATGACGAGCAGCCGTCTGCCGAACTCCCGTTCCAGCTTGACCGTCTCCGGCAGCAGGTGGATGCAGTTGATGCAGCCGGGCGTGAAGAAATCGAGCAGCACCACATGCCCGCGCAGATCCTGCGAAGAGAGTGCGCGGGTAACGTTGAACCAGGGCGCGCGAGCGGGAAACTGCGGCTCGCCGGCATGCACGGGCATGACCGCAGCCAGACACAGGACGATCAACACCAACAGATTGCGCAATCGCGTCGACCTCACGCAAACAAGCATCGTCGGGACTCTCCGCAGATCCAAGCCGGCACGACACCAGCCGTTTCCGGGCGCGAGCGGGCTCAATGGGAGCTGGTGCATTAGCACCGCTACGATGAACGACGACGCTCAGAACTTCAACGCGCCGGACTGCTCTCGCTCAACCGGTCGTGCGGCCCGCATATCGACAGGCGAAGTCCCATTTGCGGACCTTCCGACCCAGGCTGGCTCCGGTGCCGGATCGGTCGCCGTCGAGGCATCAGATACAGGGACCCCAACCCGGCGAGGGAGTTCTCCCGTACACACCCCCTCCTCTGCGGGCCGTCCCCGGACCGAAACCGGCCACGGGCGGGCTTTCCGCCGCCCGGACGCCACGCCCGGTCAATACATGGGGCTACCCACGCCTGGCGCACAGCGCATGCACCACCTCGATCCCAATCCAGCCTTTATCCTGCCACTTAACGAACTGTTTACCTTTTATTTGCAGTCAATTAGCTTTACACGCAAGACGCCCGCCCGGTCTGCGTCAAGCGCCCGCTTGTACATGGCCGAGAGCCGAATACGGTTGTCGTGATCGGCCGCCCATGGGCCGGCCGCTTCCTGGGCATTGTTAAAAAACAGTCTGGATTTAGTTGCTTGCAGCGAAACGAAATCGTCCTCGTTGCGGACATGACCAACACCGTCCCCGCGTCATTCCCCCACTATGCCGGACAGGCACACTCCTGCAAAGCGCAAACCGGCCATGTCAATCGAATTTACAGGTACAACGACGGAGTGAACGGATGACGTTGAAATATCGGGAATACCTCAGCTTGGCTCACAATATGCAGACGTTCTGGTTGCAGCACCCGCTCCACAACAAGTTCGGGGGAAATAGCGCTTTGAGTTGCCACGACGCCAGCTTGGCGTCGCTGTTTGGTCATCGCAGCTGTATGCGGGCACGCCGTGCACAGCGGTAGTCACCACCTGACCCGATGACCCAAATACGGTGGCACTGTCGCGGGTTGGCAACTCACTTTGTACCTGCGTGGGGGAGGACTCATCGCATTGCAGCTGCCGCGTACGCGGCATCCGTCTTCAGCCCATCCACTCAGTAACGGACAACCGAGAAACAAACTTGAGGAGCAACGAAATGGATACGACCACCTGCCCAGTCAGTCATGGCACGCACCGACGGCTATCCAGCCGCCGCCGCTGGAGAAACGCCCTGGTCGTCACTGTTGTGTCTTTCTTTGCCGCTTTGACCAGCCAATCCGCAAACGCCGTCCTGATGCCCACGACGATCTGGGGAAACAATTTTGGAAGTTCCGTGCAGGAATTCAGCCTTGCCGACGGCTCGCTCATCCACTCGTTCAATCCGGCGTCCACCTTCAATACGTCGTGGAACGGAAGAGGCGTCGTGCAGGTCGGAAATACGCTGTACCTGACAAACGCCTACAACAATCATGTGTACACCATGAATGCGACCACCGGAGCAAGCATCGGATCCGGGATCGCCTTCTCTGTCGCCGGCGCGTCAGGCCTGTCCGCCATTGCCTATGATGGAACGAACTTCTGGGTGGCCGACTATTCCGGCACCAATGAAGCCCATCTGTATTCACCGACAGGAACCCTGCTCAAGACGATCAACCTCACCAACTGCACAGGCTACTGCGACGGCGTTGAATACTTTGACAACAAGCTGATATCCAACCGCGTGGACGGATGCTGCGGAGGGACGCCAGTCGCCTATGACGTTTACGATTTGAACGGCAACATACTGATCAACGATCTGATCTCGAATCCGATGTTGTCGACAGGCATCGCTTTCGACGGATCCAGCTTCTGGACCTCGAATATCTACGATGCCAGCCTCAGCGAGTGGTCTTCCAGCGGAGCGCTTATAAGAACGCTGCCCTTGACGGGCGTGACCAACGGAATTGAAGACCTTTCCGTGAACTACGCCCAGGTCCTACCACCGTCGGGCATTCCGGAGCCCGCCACGCTGGCGCTCATGCTGCCGGGGTTGGCGGGTCTTTGGGCGATGCGCAAACGAAGAGTCTGATCGAGTCCTTAGCGGTCTTGCGCGAAGAACGGCGGCTCCTGCTTCGAGCCGCCGTTCGCATTCCGATGCCGTGCGTCGGACCTATCCACGCGGGGGCGATGTCGCTGTGATACACGATCGACCGGCAGATCTTTTCGAACAGAGCCTCCGGCTCCGGTCCCCTCGCTATCAGCTGATTGGCACTGCTGAGGATGGCATTCAGGCTCGCCAGTCTGCGCCACTTGGTTTCGGCCAGGTTGCGCTCGGTAACGTCCGCAATAAGGGCAATGTAGTTGGATGCCGCGCCGCCGTCGTTGTTCACGGCACTGATGCTCAACCACGCCCGGTACCGGGCCCCGTCCCTGCGGCGGGCGGGCGGCGTCGATCTCGCCCTCCCACGAGCCCTCCGCGCGCACGCTCTCCATGACAGCGGCCGCGCCGGGGTCGACCTCGACCAGCATAGCCAGGTCAGAGCCTTCGACGTCCTCGATGGAGTACCCGGTGATCTCCTCGAACGCCGGGTTCACGGTCACGATCCGCTGTTCGCAGTCCATGATGACGGTGCCTTGAGGACACGCCCGGAAAACGGCCGATACCAGTTGATCCCTCTCGCTGGCTTCCTTACGGGCGGTGATGTCCCGGAAGATTCCGACGTAGAACTCGTCGTCCCCGTCGGTGATGGCGCTGAAGCTCACTTCGGCCAGAAAGCGGCTGCCGTCCAACGCCACGAACCAAGCCTCGTAGATGAGATTGGCGGGGCTGAGAGTTTCGGTGACAGTCTGGATGGGGAGCGATGCGCGAAGTTCGCGGAATACCTGCCCCCGAAGCTGGTGGCCGGCAGGGCGGAAACTGCGGCGCGCATGTTCATTGTAGGCTACCAGCAGTCCTTGGCGGTCGACGAGCCCGCCAAAGCAACCGCCACGCCCTGCAAACCCGGTACTGAATGCCCACGCCTGTCAGTTCTGACAGTTACCCAAACCGTCTCGATTCGCTCAAATCCCACCTCGGATACCGCACCCCCTTTTTCGGAGGAGGAAGGGATAATGAACGTCACATCGGGCACAGTACGGAAGCTGCCAGGCGCATTGGTCAAGGAGCTCGGACACAAGACTCGGACACAAGAACGGGGACATCACAACCCACTATTCGGCACCGGAGATCGGCGAGTTGATTGAGGCGGCGAATCGGGTCTGTGCCCGAAAAATGCCCGAAGTGACGTTGCTGAAAAGCACAAGGGGTTAGTGCGAAAGCGCTAACCCCTTGGGATCATTGATGCAATATGGCGCGCCCGGAGAGATTCGAACTCCCGACCGCCTGGTTCGTAGCCAGGTACTCTATCCAGCTGAGCTACGGGCGCGTTGTGAACGGCGAATTATCTCCAACCAGGAATCCGGGGTCAAGGCGGGATGCAAGGTGGACGGAAATGCGGGGTGCCTGGTAGAGGTCCGATTCCACACTCGATAAAAAATGGCGGAGAGAGAGGGATTCGAACCCTCGATGGAGCTTTTAACCCCATACTCCCTTAGCAGGGGAGCGCCTTCAGCCGCTCGGCCATCTCTCCTCAAGCGCCGTGCGGGAACCGGACAGTCCGGTTACGACGGCTGGCGTAAGGATACAGGCGGGCGCTCCGCGCGTAAAGGCGCAGCGCCGGTCCCTCATTCCCCTACTGCACCGCCTTCCTGCTGCTCCTGTTCGCGCTTGATGCGCTCGTAGATCTCTTCCCGATGGACAGCCACATCCTTGGGCGCATTCACGCCGATGCGAACCTGGTTACCCTTAACCCCGAGGACTGTCACGGTGACTTCATCGCCGATCATCAGGGTTTCACCTACCCTGCGAGTGAGAATCAGCATTCCCTAATCTCCTTGCTCATCACTAAAAGACCGCGTTTCCGACCACCCCGATGATCCGTTGTACCTGACCATAGGGTATTTCGGCCGGTTACCCACAAACCTGTAGTACATGCCTTTGCGGTTCTTATTATTGGCGTCCTTTCTGATACCCCCGGGGCCGCCCCGTTAGCGACCCCGAAAGATACTGGTATCTCCGCACTCTCAGGAGTGCTGCGTCTGCGGAGCCTCATCGAGATGGAATGCCTCGTGCAGGGCGCGTACCCCGAGTTCGAGGTACTTTTCATCCACCACAACGGAGATCTTGATCTCGGACGTGGAAATCATCCGGATATTGATGCCCTCGCGCGCCAGAGCCTCGAACATGGTCGATGCGATACCCGCGTGCGACCGCATACCGACACCCACCAGCGACAACTTGACGATCTTGGTGTCCCCGGTCACCTCCCGCGCGCCCATTTCCTTGACCACCCGCTGGAGGACTTCCATCGCGGTGTCGTAATCGTTGCGATGCACCGTGAACGTGAAGTCCGTGGTGCTCCCGTCAGGCGCCACGTTCTGCACGATCATGTCCACTTCTATATTAGCATCGGCAACCGGGCCCAGAATCTTATAGGCCACACCCGGCTGATCCGGCACACCCAGAATGGTCAGCTTGGCCTCGTCGCGGTTGAAGGCGATGCCCGAAATCAGGGGCTCTTCCATACCTTCTTCTTCATACGTAATCAAAGTGCCCTCACTCTCTTCGAAAGAAGACAAAACCCGCAGTGGGACGTTGTATTTGCCCGCAAATTCCACGGAGCGGATCTGCAGCACCTTGGACCCGAGGCTGGCCAGTTCCAGCATCTCCTCGGAGGTGATCCGATCCAGCCGCCGGGCTCTGGGCTCCACGCGCGGATCGGTGGTGTACACGCCGTCCACATCAGTGTATATCTGACATTCGTCCGCGTGCAGCGCCGCTGCCAGGGCAACGGCGGTGGTATCCGAACCGCCGCGCCCCAGAGTCGTGATGTTGCCGTGCTCGTCCACGCCCTGAAAGCCCGCCACCACCACCACACGCCCGGCGGTCAGGTCGTCCCGCACCCGCGCACCGTCGATATCCTGGATGCGGGCCTTGTTGTACACGCTGTCGGTTCGAATGCGCACCTGCGCGCCCGTGTAGGAGCGGGCCGGGCAGCCGCGTCGGTGCAGCGCCATGCTCAACAGGGCGATGGTGACCTGCTCGCCGGTGGACAGCAGCACGTCCAGTTCGCGCGGATCGGGGTGCGAATCGATGCTCTTGGCCAGTCCGACCAGACGGTTGGTTTCCCCGCTCATAGCCGATACGACCACTACGACTTCGTCGCCCCGCTCCCGGAAACGATGGATTTTTTCGGCTATGGCTTGAATGCGCTCGGGTGTACCCACCGAGGTACCGCCATATTTCTGTACGATCAGGGCCATTTAAGCGTGTCGGGGCTGGTCAGGACGGAGAGTACGGCAAAGGGGCTAGATTAAACTACAAATCGGGGCAGGATTAAACCGTCTGGCCGGCCCCGAGACGCTCACGCACCCATCCCACCACCGATTGCAGGGCGTCATCGAGGTGTTCGGGCTGGTTACCGCCGGCCTGCGCCATGTCCGGGCGACCACCGCCGCGCCCGCCCACCTGCTGGGCGACCGCATTGATCATCTCCCCGGCCTTGATACGGTCGGTGCGGTCCTTGGTGACGCCGGCTGCCAGACTGACCTTCTCGCCGTCGACCACCGCCAGCACGACGGCTGCCGTGCCGAGTTTGTTCTTCAGCTGGTCGACGGTGTCACGCAGGACCTTCGGATCGGCGCCATCGAGGCGCGCCGCCAGCACCTTGGTGCCGTCCACGTCCACGGCTTGACTGGTAAGGTCGCTGCCCTGCTGACTGGCAAGCTTCGCTTTGACGCGCTCAAGCTCCTTCTCCAGTTTGCGGGTGCGTTCCACCAACTGACCGACTTTGGACTGGGCATCGTCGCGGCCGGCCTTCACCAGCTCGCCGATCTGCTGCAGGGCCGCTTCGGTCTCCCGTACATGGTCCAGAGCCCGCTCCCCGGTCACCGCTTCGATGCGCCGCACGCCGGCGGCAACGCCGGATTCGGAAATAATCTTGAACAGGCCGATGTCGCCCGCCCGGCGCACGTGGGTGCCGCCGCACAATTCCACCGAAAAATCGCCCATGGTCAGCACCCGCACCCGATCGCCGTATTTCTCGCCGAACAGCGCCATGGCACCGGCCTGCATGGCCTGATCGATGGGCATCACCTCGGTCTGCACGTCCGCATTGAGCCGGATCTGCTCGTTGACCAGCCGTTCGATGGTCTCCATCTGTTCAGGGGTTACCGGCTCGAAATGTGAGAAATCGAACCGCAGCCGCTCGGGCTCCACCAGCGAACCCTTCTGCTGGACATGTTCGCCCAGCACTTTGCGCAAGGCGGCATGCAGCAGATGGGTGGCGGAATGGTTCAGCATGATGGCCCGCCGGCGCGCCGCGTCCACACGCGCCTCGACGGTGTCGCCCACCTGCAATGCGCCACCCTCCAGAACGCCGACATGTGCGTGCACACCGCCGCCCTGCTTCTTGGTCTCCTGTACGGTAAAGCGCGCCGCCGCTGTTTCCAGCACGCCGCTGTCGCCCACCTGGCCACCGGACTCGCCGTAGAAGGGGGTGTGATCCAACACCACCACGCCCTGCTCGCCGGGCTCCAGGCGCTGCACCGATTCCCTGCCCCGCAGCAGTGCGGTCACGGCCGCCTGATCCACCAGCCGGTCGTAGCCGGTAAAATCCGTGACCCCTTCCAGATCCAGGCCGCCGCCGTAATCGGCGCCAAACTGGCTGGCCGCCCGGGCGCGTTCGCGCTGGGCCGCCATCTGTCGCTCAAAGCCGGCCATATCCAGGGTCAGATTGCGCTCGCGGGCGATATCGGCGGTCAGGTCCACCGGGAATCCGTAAGTATCGTAGAGCTTGAACACCGTCGCGCCGGGGATGACGGTGCCCGCAAGCCGGGCGATATCCTCTTCCAGGATCCGCATACCCTGGTCCAGGGTTTCGGCGAAGCGCTCTTCCTCCTGGCGCAGCACCCGTTCCACCTGTTCGCGGGTGCGATCGAGCTCGGGATAGGCGACGCCCATTTCCTCGCACAACGTACCGACCAGCTTGTAGAAAAATGCCTGCTTGATTCCCAACCGGCTGCCGTGGCGCGCAGCGCGACGGATAATGCGTCGCAGCACGTAGCCGCGGCCTTCGTTGCTGGGCAGCACGCCGTCGATGATCAGGAATGCGCAGGAGCGGATATGATCGGCGATCACCCGCAGGGAACTGTTGTTCAGATCCTCGATGCCGGCAAGACCCGCGGCGGCGCGCATCAGGTGCTGGAACATCTCGATGTCGTAGTTGCTGTGCACACCCTGCATGACCGCGGCCAGCCGCTCCAGTCCCATCCCCGTGTCCACAGAAGGTTTGGGCAGCGGTGCCAGCGTACCGTCGGCGGCCCGATCGTACTGCATGAACACCAGATTCCAGATTTCCACGTAGCGATCGCCGTCGGCATCGGGGCTGCCCGGCGGGCCGCCGGCAATCGACGGGCCGTGATCGTAGAAGATCTCCGAACAGGGCCCGCACGGCCCGGTATCGCCCATGGACCAGAAATTGTCCTTGGCCCCGATGCGGGCAAAGCGCTCCGGAGCGACCCCGATCTCCTGCAGCCAGATATCGGCGGCCTCGTCATCCTCCTCGAACACGGTCACCCACAGTTTTTCGGGCGGCAGCTTCAGCACGCCGGTCAGAAACTCCCAGGCGTAGCCGATGGCTTCGCGCTTGAAGTAGTCGCCGAAGCTGAAGTTGCCCAGCATTTCGAAGAAGGTGTGGTGGCGGGCGGTATAGCCGACGTTTTCCAGATCGTTGTGCTTGCCGCCGGCACGCACGCAGCGCTGGCTGCTGGCCGCGCGGGTATAGGCGCGCACCTCACGGCCGAGGAACACGTCCTTGAACTGGACCATGCCGGCGTTGGTGAACAACAAGGTCGGATCGTTGGCCGGCACCAGCGGGCTGGAGGGAACGATCTCGTGGCCCCGCTCCCGAAAGAAATCGAGAAATGCCTGACGAAGTTCGGCGCTGCTCTTCATGACTTGCTCAGGTCCAGAAATTGAAAACACCAAACACCGACCGACCCCGCAACGACGCCGGCCCGGCCGCCCCCATTGGTCCCGAGCTTTCAGTCCGGGTCGTTCAGCACACGCCGAATCTGCTCCGGGGTAAAGCCCCGCTGCTGCAGAAAACGCGCCTGTTTGACGCGTTCCCTGAAATCGGACGGCCGGTCCGCACCGAAGCGTTTGCGATGGACCGCTGCCACGGCATCCGCCCATTGGGGGTCGCGATCGTCCAGGAAACTGTCCACCAGTTCCTCGGGCACACCCCGCTCCCGCAGTTCCGCACGGATCCGCAACGGCCCGTAGCCGCGCGCGGAGCGCACATACACGTAACCTTCGGCGAAGCGCTCCTCGCTGAGCAGCCCCTCGGCGATCAACGCGCTCAGCAGCGGATCCACGATCTGCGGGTCGTAGCCGCGCTGAGCGAGCTTACGGGCCAGCTCGCGACGGCTGTGCTCGCGCCTGGCCAGCAGCCCCAGGGCCGTCTGGCGGGCGGCGACGACCGGATCGTCGCCCTCGCCGGCCTCAGGCCTGCGCTTCGACCTGCTCACGTTCCTCGGCCGGCGCTGCCTTGGGCGGGAGCACCTGGGCGCGGATCTTGTCCTCGATCTCCTGAGCGGTTTCCGGATGATCCCGCAGGAACTGCCGGGCGTTTTCCTTGCCCTGACCGATGCGATCGCCGTTGTAGCTGTACCAGGCGCCGGATTTGTCCACCAGGTTCAGCTTCACGCCCAGGTCGACGAGCTCGCCCTCGCGGGAAATGCCCTCGCCGTAGAGAATCTCGAATTCGGCCTGCCGGAACGGAGGCGCCACCTTGTTCTTGACCACCTTGACCCGGGTCTCGTTGCCGACCACCTCGTCGCCCTTCTTGATGGCGCCGATGCGACGTATGTCCAGGCGCACCGAGGAATAGAACTTGAGGGCATTGCCGCCGGTGGTGGTCTCGGGGCTGCCGAACATCACGCCGATCTTCATACGGATCTGGTTGATGAAGATAACCAGGGTGTTGGAGCGCTTGATATTGGCGGTCAGCTTGCGCAGGGCCTGGGACATCAGGCGGGCATGCAGACCCACATGGGAATCGCCCATCTCGCCTTCGATCTCGGCCTTGGGGGTGAGCGCCGCCACCGAATCCACCACCACCACGTCCACGGCACCCGAGCGCACCAGCATGTCGGCGATCTCCAGGGCCTGTTCGCCGGTATCGGGCTGGGAAACCAGCAGGTCATCCACGTTGACGCCCAGCTTCTCGGCGTAGGTGGGATCCAGAGCGTGCTCGGCGTCCACGAATGCCGCCGTGCCCCCGGCGCGCTGGGCAGCCGCCACCACCTGCAGCGTCAGGGTGGTCTTGCCGGAAGACTCCGGTCCGTAGATCTCCACCACCCGACCGCGCGGCAGGCCTCCGATGCCCAATGCCAGGTCCAGGCTCAGCGAACCGGTGGAAACCACATCCACGTCGCGCACGGCGCCCACGTCGCCCATGCGCATCACGGAACCTTTCCCGAACTGCTTCTCGATCTGGCCTAATGCTGCACTGAGGGCCTTGCGCTTGTTGTCGTCCATTCGATATCTCCCATTGCCTTAACGGGCGCAGCGACCATTCCCTGTCACCGCGGCATGAATTGCGTTCAACCTGCAGGATTATCACACAGATGGCGGCAGCCGGACTAGGGCTCGGGCGCGCCGGCCGCGGGCGCTTGCCCCAGCGGCCAGGTGCGGAGGATTTCGTAGGTCGATCCGCTGGATGCAGTCACCGAGCGGGCCAGACAGAAGCTGTCCACCGGCCAGAAGATGGGCTCCACCGGCGACAGGGGAAACGGCCGGGCGGCCTTGCGGGCGAGAGTCAGATGGGCCTGGAACGGACGGGATTCCGGCTGGTAGCCGCACGGGGCGAGATGGCGATTGAGCGCGCCGACCAGCTCGATCAGCGCCGGAGGGGTCGTACTGGCGCCGGCCCACAGGATGCGCGGCCGGCGCCAGTGCCCGACCTGGTCCACGCACACCGTGAACGGCGCCACCGACACCTGCGCGGCCGCAGCCGTCATGCAATCGCGCTCCTCCGGCGTCCGGGATCCGAGAAAGGCCAGGGTCAGGTGGAGCTTTTCCGCCGTCACCGGCCGGCCGTTGCGGGCCACCGTCTCCCGGACCAGCGTCTCCAGACGGGCGCGCACCAGCGGGTCCGGCCACAGGGCAAAGAACAGCCGCTCACGCTCAACGTCCGGTGATGACATCGAGGGCCCCGCGCAGGGCATGGCCGACGGACTGACGCCGTACCGCCTCCCGGTCCCCGTCGAATCGCTCGGTTGCGGTTCGCAGCGCGCCGTCGCGAACGCCCCACCCAAAACACACGGTACCCACCGGCTTGGCAGCCGTTCCGCCGCCGGGGCCGGCAATACCGCTGATGGCCAGCGCGAGATCGGCCCGGCTATGGGCCAGGGCACCGCGCACCATCTCGGCGACGGTGGCTTCGCTGACCGCGCCGTGAGCTTCCAGGGTGGCGCCCTGCACACCCAGCATGTCCTGCTTGGCGGCATTGGTATAGGTGACGAACCCACGGTCGAACCACTGCGAACTGCCCGCGATATCGGTCACCACCTTGGCCACCCAGCCGCCGGTGCAGGACTCTGCGGTAGCCAGCAACCAGTGACGTGCGACCAGCACTTCGCCGACTTGCCGGGACAGTTGCGCCAGTTCCGTATCCATAGGATATCCCTCAGGACAGGATCTCGCGGATCTCGGCGCCCAGCTGATAGCTGCCGTCCGATACGCTTTCCAGACGCACCACCTCCACCAGTGCGTGCAGTGGCGGCACGAGGCTGCGTTCGGGTTCGATGCGCACTTCCAGGCGGGTGCCGGGCGGATACCGGCGTGCCACGGTGAGCGCAATACCCCGCGCACTGAGATTGTGGGCCCGCCCCGTGCAGGCCTCGCCGCTCTCGAGCTCGGTGCAGCGCACAGGGCAATCCACCCCCATGCGCAGAAAGTCCCGCTTTTCGGAATAATTCCGCCCGGGCGGCACCATGGCATTCTCCCCGTCTGATGGTCTGCTCTTGGTACCAAAGCCCGGCGCGCGACGCAAGAACATGCGGTTCCGGCGCCTATGCGGACCCTGGGGATATGCGGACCCTGGGGATTTGGTTAGACTTCCGCGCATGTCGGCCCGCCCTGAACAGCCCTCCCAGCATACCCCCATGATGCAGCAGTACCTGGGCGTCAAGGCGGAGCATCCGGAAATCCTGGTGTTCTACCGGATGGGCGATTTCTATGAGCTGTTCTACGACGACGCCCGCCGTGCCGCACGCCTGCTCGACATCACCCTCACCCAACGCGGTCAATCCGCCGGACAGCCGATCCCCATGGCCGGCGTCCCGGTGCACGCCGTCGAGCAGTATCTGGCGCGGCTGGTCCGGCTCGGCGAGTCGGTGGCCATCTGCGAGCAGATCGGCAACCCGGCTGCAAGCAAGGGACCCGTGGAACGCAAGGTGGTGCGCATCGTCACGCCGGGCACCGTAACCGACGAGGCCCTGCTGGAGGACCGCCGGGACAACCTGATCGTGGCCTGCCGCCAGGACGTGGAACTGTTCGGTCTGGCCGCCCTGGACCTGTCCAGCGGCCGGTTCACCGTGCAGCAGGTAGAGGGCGCCGAGGCCCTGGCGAGCGAGCTCGAGCGCCTGCGTCCGGCGGAACTGTTGATCAGTGACAGCGCCGAACTGGCCGCCGCAGTCGGCGAGCGCGCGGGCCTGCGGCGCCAGCCGCCCTGGCATTTCGACACGCAGGCGGCCGTGCGCCAGCTCAGCGCCCAGTTCGGCACCCGCGACCTGAGCGGCTTCGGCTGCGACGGCCTGACCGCCGCCCTGGGGGCCGCCGGTGGGCTGCTGCAATACGTCAAGGATACGCAGCGCGCCGCCCTGCCCCACCTGCGCGGCCTGCAGGTGGAGCGGCGCGAGGACAGCATCGTGCTCGATGCGGCCAGCCGCCGCAATCTGGAACTGGACCGGTCCCTGTCCGGTCTGCCCGCGCACACCCTGGCGGGTGTCATGGACGGCACCGCCACCGCCATGGGCAGTCGCCTGCTGCGACGCTGGATCAACCGCCCGCTGCGCGACCGCGACGCCCTGCGCCGTCGCCACCAGAGCGTAGGTATGCTGCTGGACAACCGCCGTTACGCCGACCTCCAGGAAGGGCTCAGAGGCATCTGCGACATGGAACGGGTGCTGGCCCGGGTCGCCCTGCGTTCGGCCCGACCACGGGATCTGTCCGGTCTGCGCGACACCCTCGCCCGGCTGCCGGACCTGCAGCGGCTGCTGGCAGACCTTGACGACCCGCTGTTGAGCATCCTCGCCCGCCAAAGCGGCGATCATGCCCAGGTGCAGGCACGGCTGCAAGCGGCACTGATCGAATCACCGCCGGTGCTGATCCGCGATGGCGGCGTGATCGCCACCGGCTACGACGGCGAACTCGACGAATTGCGCGCCCTGAGCCGCGATGCCGACCAGTTCCTGGTGGATCTGGAAGCCCGGGAACGCGAGCGCAGCGGCATCGCCACTCTGAAAGTGCGCTACAACCGGGTGCACGGCTACTACATCGAGGTGAGCCGCAGCCAGGCCGAACAGGTGCCCGACGACTACCGGCGCCGCCAGACCCTGAAAGGGGCCGAACGTTTCATCACCCCGGAGCTCAAGGCCTTCGAGGACAAGGTGCTAAGTGCCCGGGAACGGGCCCTGGCCCGGGAGAAGTCCCTCTACGAAGAGCTGCTCGACCATCTCGGCGGACATCTGCCCGGCCTGCAGGCCTGCGCCGAGGCGCTGGCCGAGTTGGATGTGCTGACCGGGCTGGCCGAGCGGGCCGACAGCCTGGATCTGCGCCGCCCCGAGCTGACCGACCAGCCGGGCATGCTGATCGAGGGCGGCCGTCACCCGGTGGTGGAGCGGGTGTTGGACGGGCCGTTCGTGCCCAACGACCTGCGTCTGGACCCGAGCCGCCGCATGCTGCTGATCACCGGGCCGAACATGGGCGGCAAGTCCACCTACATGCGCCAGAGCGCGCTGATCGTGTTGCTGGCCCATATCGGCAGCTATGTGCCGGCCCAGCACGCGGTGATCGGCCCCGTCGACCGCATCTTCACCCGCATCGGCGCCTCGGACGACCTGGCCAGCGGACGTTCCACCTTCATGGTCGAGATGACCGAGACGGCCAATATCCTGCACAACGCCACCGAGCAGAGCCTGGTGTTGATGGACGAGATCGGACGCGGCACCAGCACCTACGACGGTCTGTCCCTGGCCTGGGCGTGCGCTGCGGACCTGGCCGGCCGGGTGCGGGCATTCACCCTGTTTGCCACCCACTATTTCGAGCTGACCCAGTTGCCCGAACACTACGAAGGCATTGTCAACGTGCACCTGGACGCCATGGAGCACGGCGATCGCATCGTGTTCATGCATGCCGTGAAGGAAGGCCCGGCCGATCGCAGTTACGGGCTGCACGTGGCTGCACTGGCGGGCATCCCGCTGCCTGTGCTGCAGCAGGCGCGCACGCGCCTGGAGGAACTGGAGCGCCAGCGGCCGGCGCCTGCCCAACCGGCCCCACAGAGCCAGATGCCGTTGTTCTCGCCACCGGCCGACAGCCCGCTGACCGAGGCGCTGGAAGGCATAGACCCGGACAGCCTCACGCCGCGCCAGGCCCTGGACACCCTTTACGCCCTCAAGCGCCTGGTGGAATAGCGTCCGGGACGCCGGTCCGCGTCATTTGCGCATAGCGGGGCACGCGGGAAAATCGGGCGGCGAGCATGTCGCGACAAACCGGCAACAGGGCCGAACCGCTCGGCGCGGGGCACTCCCGCAGGCGGGCGGCACGGGGAGGGGCGAGGTGAGAATGACGGAGAAGATACGGACCGGGCTTTTATCGCCGCGCAAGCGACCTACCGTGCGCGATCCACGTTCAGGGCGCAGATGAACGGCGGCGGTCCGTCCAACAACTGGGCCAGAGCGAAGGCGGCGGGCGGCGCCATATTCACCACCACCAGCTGCACACCGGCTACCCGGCAGATATCGGACAGCATTTTGAGCCAGTTGTAATAGATACGGTCTATCAGCGGCACGCTGGTCAGGTCGTAGATCAGCCGCGAAGCCCGCTGACCCTGCAGGTACCCGACCAGAGACTCCAGATAGGCATCGGGATCTGACGGATCCATGCCCTCGCCCGGCTCGAGGAGCACGATGCCCGAGCCGATGGGGGTCAGATGCATTCCCTGGATCATTGCCGTTTCACTCGCATGACCGTGGACCCGCCGCCAGCGCGGGTGTCACCCTTGAGCGGCGTTGACCACATGCACGTCCAGTCGGCGGAACGCTTCCTTGAGCCCCTCCGACAGCGTCGAGCGCGTGGTCACTCCGCCGAGGTCGATATTCAGGCTGGTCAGCGCCCGGGCGATCTCCGGACGAATGCCGGTCAGTATCGCCTCGGCCCCCATCAGCCCGACGGCGCGGATCATCTGGATGAGATGGTGGGAGACCTGGGAATCGATCGCCAGCACCCCCGTTACGTCCATCACCACCACCTTGGCCCGATCGGACTCGATCCGCGCCAGCAGCCGCTCCATCACCATCATGGTGCGTGACGAATCCAGCGTCCCGATGATGGGCAGGGTCAGCACCCCGTCCCAGATCTCGGTGATGGGCGTGGAGATCTCGCGCAGCTCCTCCTGCTGGGCCTGGATGGTACGTTCCTTTTCCTCCAGATAGACGTGGAACACATCCAGGATGATGTCGTTGAACACGGAAGCCAGCAGCAGCAGAATGCCGCGCACCTGCTGCGAGTCCAGCGCCGCATCGGTTTCCAGGTCCTCGATCATGACCCGCTGCATGAACTGTATATAGCGGACGAACTCCTCCAGACTGCCCCCGCGCACCTGGATCTGCTGGGAAAACGTGCTGAAGAACTGCCGCAGCGCCTTGTACTCCGCCCCCCGGCGATTCAGCTTCTCCCCGGACTGCAGCAACATCACGAACAGTTCCAGGAACTCGATGCTGTAGTCGTTGATCTCGTCGTTCGACAGGATGTTGGCCTGCCCGAAGATGCTGTGGCCCTGGAGTTCCATCACGTGCGAGATCTTGCCGATGTTCACCATCAACTGCTCTACCAGGACTTCATTAACGGATTTCGCCGTCAGCGCTTTCTTAGCCATTAGTGTTCTCCCTTGGAGGGCGATGTCCTTAGAACGAAAATCGATTTGTCGTCGTTGCCGCGACCCATGACCTGGCCGAGCAGCAAGGCGACGAGCTGCGGGTGCAGACGCCACAGCCCCGGAAAGCTGCTCAGATTCCAGTTCCTGCGCAGACCGTCGGAGCCGGTCACCAGCATTGCCTGCGCCGGGAACTGCAGTTCCGTTTCTTCGAAACTCCGATGTTCGTGGCCCAGCACGCCGGGGGCGAACAACACGTTCTTGCGTTCACCGTTGAGTATCAGATAGGCCGCCATGTCCCCGACCCCGCAGATGCGGGCCACACCGCCGCCGGCGTCCGCTTCCGCCAGCATACCCACCGCTCCGCGGGTCCCACGGAGGCGACTGCTGAGCACCTGCATCACTTCTTTGAGCGGGGCATCGATGCCCAGGATGTCATCCCTTCCCTTGACCACCTGTTCGGCCTGCAGGCCGTGCCCGAGCCCGTCCATGTGCAGCCAGCGCAACTTCCCGTTACTGGTTTCCAGACAGATGCTGTCACCGTTGTGCACGTCGTCCTGGTACGCCCTCAGATACTGGCCCACCTGGTAAGATCCGGGCACGCATGGCTTCACATAGAAGCGAGCCCACACCGCCATGCCGTGCCACGGAGCCCCGGTGGCCACCCCGCTCGGCACCGTGTAGAACTCGCTTTCGTTGGCCAGACGCCGGATAGCCCCCAGGCCCTTGCCCATGGTGCCCGCGGTGGTGTAGCCGTCCTCCAGTGCGGCGGGCAGATTGGCGATTCCCAGTCCGAAATCGAGGGCGAAAAGATCAATGGCGTGGCAGGGCTGGGTCACCTCCCAGATCTGCACCATGCCCGCGGCGTGGGCAAACTTGATCTGATTGCTCACCATTTCATTGCAGACCAGTTCCATGCGTTCCCTGGCCACCGGCGAAAAGCCCATCCTCCGCGACACCGCGCGCAGCTTCGAACGCAGCAAGACCTGCCCGCTTTCGCCATTCACCGGCTGTTCTATGAGCAGCTTCATGGGCGCAGCCACCGCTTCTTCCCTAACGTTCACTCATTGCCTGCCTTTAGGCCCTAGTTCCGTGCCCTGATTGGTTGCCGTGTTCACCCGTCCGCGGCCACTGCGCTTGGCGTCGTACAAAGCCGCATCGGCGCGCGCCACCAGGGACACCACCGATTCGTTGGACACCAGTTGTGCAATGCCGGCGCTCACCTTGCCGTCCATCGACGCGACCACCCGCTCGGCGATGCGCAGCGCCACCGGCGCGGCGCACAGAGCGATGATCGCGAACTCGTCACCGCCCATGCGGCACGCGATATCCACGTGCTGGCGTATCGCAGCGCACATGGCGCCCGCCATCCGCTGCAGATAGGCGTCCCCGTATTGGTGCCCGTGGGTGTCGTTGATGGCCTTGAACTTGTCCAGGTCCAGCAGGATCAGGGACAGCTCTTCGTGCTGGCGCGAACAGCGCAGCACCGCCGTTCGAAGCCGGTCGTCATAGGCGCCGCGGTTTAGCAACCCGGTCAGGCTGTCCGTCTCGGCGAGATGGATGGATTCCTGCAGTTCTTCCTTCTTGCGCTCGAGCATCGACTCCAGTTCGGCCATCTCCTGGGCCGCACGCTGCTTGGCGCGCTCCAGGTCGGCCGCAATCTGGTGATTGCGACGCCGCAACAACTCCGGGTCGGTGGATTCGCCGGCCTTGCGCAGTCGCTGCGCCAGTGCCTCCAGCGCCCTTGGCTCCGGCGCGTCGCGCAGCCGGGTAAGCTCGTGACGCATCTCGCCCCAGCACAAGAGTACCCGGTCGACATCACAGCCGAGGATCACCTGCAACGGAACGTCGCTGGCCGCGTTCGCCTCGCGCAGCCTATCGAGCACGGCATTGAGTGCGGCAACGGCCGCAAACAGGTTGCCGCCAAGGGAGCGCACCACGTCCACGGCAAAGCGCACCAGGCGCTGCCGGTCGGGTTCGACGACCGTGGACAAGCTGAACAGAGTCTTCATAGCGCGGTCGAGCCGCCGTGTCTCCCAACACAAGTTTTTCCCAGGTCGCCGGTTTCGCTACAATACCGGGACAATGCGCTGCACCCGGCGGGCCTCAGCGCGGTCAGCCAACAGAAATCTGACGCGCGCACCATCGGGACAGTGCCCATGCAAATGTTGTGCCTACCGCAATCCAGGCGGTCTGCTTGCTCGCCAGGCATGGGGATTCCGATTACCATAGCGACAGCCTGCCGCCAGGGTTTAGGTCTTGCGGACCGGCACCATCGGCCGAATCGAGTTGGAGTACACCATGACGTTCGTCGTCACCGAAAACTGCATCAAGTGCAAATACACCGACTGTGTCGAAGTCTGCCCGGTGGACTGCTTTCACGAGGGGCCGAACTTTCTGGTCATCGACCCGGATGAATGCATCGACTGCACGCTGTGCGAGCCGGAGTGCCCGGCCGAAGCGATCTTCCCCGAAGACGATATTCCCGACGGACAGGAACAATACCTCGAGCTCAACGCCGAACTGGCTAAAGAGTGGCCGGTGCTGACGCAGAAGAAGGACGCACCGCCCGACGCGGACGAATGGAACGGGAAACCCGACAAGCTTCAGTACCTGGAACGCTAGTCGGCCTCGGCGGGCGACGCCCGTGATGGGGCGCTCACAGTTTTTGCACCGCGAGTCGCCGCTGTGCCGCACACCGGCCGCGCCGCAGACCGCCTAAGTACCCGGCGTCAAGTAAGCCACAACAACCCAGGCAATCATGGCTTGGGGCCATTGTGGTACCATGCATCCGCTGATGGTGCCGCGCGCGCGTATCCGCGCGCGCTTCCATATCGAAAATCCCGTCTTACCAGCAGTCGAGGGACGCCATGGACGAATCACCGTTCATCTTCGAAGTTACCGAGGCGAACTACGACCAATTGGTTCTGGAGAAATCCAGAGAAGTACCCGTGCTCGTTGACTTCTGGGCTGAGTGGTGTGGACCGTGTCAGATGCAGCTGCCGATCCTGCAAAAGCTGGCTGATGGCTATCAGGGAAAGTTCGTAATCGCCAAGATCGACACGGACCGGGAACGCGGACTTGCCAGCAGCCATGGCATTCGCAGCATACCGACCATGAAGCTGTTCGTTGACGGCGAGGTCGTGGAAGACATCCTCGGCGCGCAGACCGAAAGCACTCTGCGCATGCTGCTGGAACGCTATATCGCCCGCGACTCCGACAAGGTCCGCGATGCCGCCTGGCAAGCCTATGAACAGGGCAATGCCGACCAGGCCATGTCCATGCTGCAGGTAGCGGCGGCGGACGACCCGGACAACCACCGGCTCCTGTTGGACTATGCCCGTATCGCCATGGCCACCGGACACCTGCGGGAGGCTGAGACCACTCTAGCCTCCCTGCCCTTTGATGTGCGCCAGGAACCGGAAACCCAGGCGCTGATGAGCCTGCTGGACTTTGCGCGCATTGTCGACGGCGCCCCCGAGAGCGAGGCGCTGGAGAAGGCCATCGCTGCAGACCCCGATGACCACCAGGCGCGCTACCAACTGGCGGCCAGGTGGATACTCGAAGATCGACATGAACAGGCGCTGGAGATGTTGCTGGATTTGCTGCGCCGCGATCGCAGCTTCGGTGACGATGCCGCGCGCAAGGGGATGCTGTCGGTCTTCACCCTGTTGGGCGATCAGCATCCTCTGGTGAGCGGCTACCGCAGCAAGATGTTCAACGCCCTGCACTGAACCGCCGTCAACTCCCGGCAGCCTTGCCGTTTACCTGGTCCACCACCTGCACCAACTTGGCGGCTGGCAGGTAGCCCGGCAGCACAGTGCCGTCACCCAGCACGATTGTCGGGGTGCCGCGCACCCCGATGACATCGCCCAATGCCATTTGCTCCTTGACCGGATTCTCGCAGTTGCGGCGCGGCATCGCCTCGCCGGCTTCCGCCGCTTCCAGCGCCTTTTTGCGATTGGGCGCACACCATACCGACACGGCCTTGTAGTAGGACGGAGTATCCACACCGGAACGCGGATAGAACAAATACCGGACCCGGATTCCGGCTTTCACCAGGTCGCCGATTTCGTGATGGAGCTTGCGACAGTAGGCGCAGTCGATGTCGGTGAACACCGTGATGGTATGACGCGGATGCGGCGGACTGTACACGATCATCTGGTCCTTACCGACCGCGTCGATGGCCCGGATGCGGGCCGCATCGCGCCGTGCCGTAGTGATATTGGTATGGGTGTGCAGGTCGATCACGTCCCCTTCGACCAGATAGCGGCCATCGGCGCTCACATAGAACAGCTGCGGTCCAAGGGTGACTTCATAGAGACCCGCCACGGGCGACGGTCTGATGCCGGTGGGCTTGACTCCCGGCATGACGGCCGCGACCGCCTTCCTTACCCGTTGCATATCCGCGCTCACACCCGCCGTGGCCGCGGTGGCGGACAAACAGCCCAGGCACACGAAAAGCACCAACCAGCGTCGCAACATGGAATTCTCCGTAGGGACCGGCGCCAATCGAAGGTCCCGGCCGCAGGCGCGATTGTCCCGCAAACGGTGGTCCGGGTAAATGCATCCGCGTCACCGTCACAGTACTGTAAAGTTTTATCCGTGACAGCCGCTAACCCCTACAAGCAGGGAACCTGCGGACTGCCTTACGGCCGCCGCCGTAATACCTCATTTGGCAATTGCAGGAACCTGGCCTTGTTGGGCATGCGGTCCCAACCAACGATCGCACGAATAGCAAGGAGCTGTTGGCAATGAACAACATCCGTGTCCGGCGAAGCGAAATCGCCGTCGGCCGCACGCTGCCCTGGGCCGCCTATGACGCCAACGGGCGGCTGCTGCTGCAAGCGGGCTGCATCGTCCAATCCGCGCATCAGCTCGATGCGCTGATTGCCCGCGGACTCTATCGCCGTCATGACCCCGCCGAGGCGGCCGCGCCGCCGCCGGCACGCCCGCACGACTGCCCGTTCGACCTGATCAATGACCTGCCACAGCAGCTTGCCAACGCTCTCGCGGACCTGCAGCGTGGCGAAACCGGGGCGGCGAAAGCTGTCCTGCGCGCCGCCGGAAAGGTGCAGGAAGCCTGCAACATCGACACCAATGCATCGCTTGGCGCGGTGCATCTGTCGCCCGGGGCATCGGACCCGGTGAGCCATATGGTTCATCAGGCCATCCTCTGCGAAGTGGTGATGCGACGTCTAGAGTGGGACGAACAGCGCCGTCTGTCGACGGTCGCCGCGGCGTTGACCAGCAACCTGGCCATGCTCGACCTGCAGCGCATCCTGACCGAGCAAGCAGGACCCCTCACGCAGGCGCAATACTCCCGCGTCCGCCGACACCCGGCGGCCGGGCGGGAATTGCTGGAGCGGGCCGGGGTCAGCGACCCGGTGTGGCTTGATGCGGTGTTGTACCACCACGAACGGCTGGACGGCTCAGGCTACACGCTCGGCCTCTCGGGACCGGCCGTGGGCGTCGAAGCGCGCGTTATCGCCCTTGCCGACATTTATCTGGCTATGATCAGTCCCCGCGCGTACCGCCAGGAAGTCCTTGCCAAGGAGGCGCTGCGGGAGATATTCGTGCAGCGCGGAAAATCCGTGGACGAGGACATGGCGGTGACATTCATCAAGGAACTGGGCGTCTTCCCTCCCGGCGCGTTCGTGATGCTCGAAAACGGCGAAACCGGCATTGTCGTTCAACGCGGCAAGGACGGTACCTGCCCGGTGGTGAGCAGTGTCATCAGCCCGCGGGGAGGACCGTACGCCCGACCATTGCGGCGGGCCTGCGACAAGCAGCACTACGCGATCCGGGAAATGGTGGCCCGCGATCCGTCCGTACCGGTCAATCCGCGGTTGATATGGGGCTATGACTGAGCGCGGCCAACCCGGCTAGCCGCGCGGGTGATGCAGGCTGTGCAGTTCCCTGAGCCGCTGCCGTGCCACATGGGTGTAGATCTGGGTCGTGGACAGGTCGCTGTGTCCCAACAGCACCTGCACCACCCGCAGATCGGCGCCATGATTGAGCAGGTGGGTGGCGAAGGCATGTCGCAGGGTATGCGGGGAGAGCGGCTTGGCGATACCCGCCAGTGCGGCATGACCCTTGATGCGATACCAGAATGCCTGGCGTGTCATCGGTCCGCCGCGACGGGTGGGAAACAGGCAGTTGCCGATGCGCGCGCCCATCAGATCCGGACGAGCATCACGCAGATACCTGTCTATCCAGTCCAGGGCCTCTTCCCCGAGAGGGACCAGGCGCTCCTTGTTGCCCTTCCCGAACAGCCGCAGCACCCCCTGGCGGGGATTGAACTGCTCCAGGGTAAGCCCGACCAGTTCGGAAACCCGCAAGCCGCAGGCGTACAGCACCTCCAGCATGGCCCGGTCCCGCAGGCCCAGCACGTCATCGGTGTCGGGTGTAGCGAGCAGCGCCTCGACCTCCTCCTCGCTCAGTGATTTGGGCAATGGACGACCGAGACGTGGCGACTCGATGCGTGCACTCGGGTCCTCGGCCCGCCGTCCCTCGCGCACCTGGTATCGGTAGAACCGCCGCACGCTGGAAAGCAGGCGGGCCGTCGTACGCGGCTTGGCCCCTGCCGCCACGCGCTCGGCCAGGTAGGACAGCAGGTCCTCGCGCCTGGCCGCGGCCAACGCCCGTCCCCGCCGTTCCAGCCACATGCCGAGAGCCGTCAGATCCCGCCGATAGGCGGCCAGCGTGTGGGCGCTCAGGCCCCGCTCCATCCACAAGGCATCGATAAAACGCTCCAGGTCCGTCAGAAACGCCGGGGTATCTGACCGGTCCCGTCGTGCTGCACCCTGTTGCCCGCTCATTGCTCCGAACGCGTACCCTTGGCCAAGTCCAGGAACGGGGTAATCAGATCCATCGGCAGCGGGAACACGATAGTGGAGTTCTTTTCGCCGGCGATACCCGCCAAGGTGTCCATATACCGCAGCTGCAGCGACTCGGGGTGCTGCGCCAGAATGGCCGCGGCCTGGGTCAGCTTTTCGGCCGCCTGCAGCTCGCCCTCGGCATGAATCACCTTCGCGCGCCGTTCGCGTTCCGCCTCGGCCTGGCGCGCGATCGCCCGTATCATGCTCTCGTCGATGTCCACGTGCTTGATTTCCACGTTGGCCACCTTGATCCCCCAGGCATCGGTCTGGGCATCCAGAATGCTCTGGATGTCGGCGTTGAGTTTGTCCCGCTCGGCCAGCATGTCGTCGAGTTCGTGCTGCCCGAGCACCGAACGCAGCGTTGTCTGCGCGAGCTGGCTGATGGCACCGTAGTAGTCCTCCACCTGAATGATGGCCCGTTCGGGATCGATGACCCGGAAGTAGAGCACCGCATTCACCTTCACGGAGACGTTGTCCCTGGAGATCACGTCCTGGCTCGGGACGTCCATCACGATCGTGCGCAGGTCCACACGCACCATCTGCTGGACCACGGGAATGATGAGCACCAGTCCCGGGCCCTTGACCTTCCAGAAGCGCCCCAGCATGAAGACCACGCCGCGATCGTACTCGCGCAGTATCCGGATCGAAGAGAACAGCAGCCCCAGCACCAGGACCAGAACGGCAATCGAGAACGTTGGCATGTCAATGTTCCTCCCTTAACGGTTCCACCTTCAGCACCAGACCCTCGATGCCCGTGACCTGCACTTTCTGACCGCGCTGCAGCGCCGTATTCGACTCGGCGGTCCACAGTTCGCTGTGCACCCGCACGCGGCCACGCCCCTGGAAGTCCTCCAGCGCTTCCCCGACCGCATGGAGCATCTGTTCCTGGCCGCTCACCACCGGGCGGCCACGGGCCCGGATCGCCATGCCCACGATGCCGATGAAGAAACCGGCGCTGACCAGAGCCACCGACGCGATCAGCGGCACCGAAACGGCGTAAACACCGCTGCCTTCGTTGAACAGGATGACAGAGCCGAACACAAAGGCGGTCACGCCGCCGATACCGAGGGCGCCGAAGCTGGGCACGAATACTTCAGCGACCATGAACAGGATGCCGAGCAGAATCAAGGCAACGCCCGCGTAGTTCACCGGCAGCACCTGAAACGCATACAGAGCCAGCACCAGACAGATGGCACCCGCCACCCCCGGAAGCACGAACCCAGGATTGGCGAGTTCGAAGAACAGCCCATAGAAGCCGAGCAGCATGAGCAGGTAGGCCACGTTCGGATCGGTCAAAGTGGCGAGCAGCCGCGTGCGCCAGTCCGGCTCGAACGCGCGCAGGGTCAGACCTTGAGTGTGCAGGGTGATCTGCCCGCGCGGGACGGTCACCGTGCGCCCGTCGATGGCGGCAAGCAATGCAGAGGTATCGGGCGCAATGACATCGATGACATGCTTCTCGAGCGCTTCGGAGGCCGGCAGGCTGGCGGCCTCTCGCACGGCCTTTTCGGCCCACTCCACGTTGCGGCCCCGCAACTCGGCCAGGCTGCGGATGTACGCCACCGCATCGTTCACGATCTTGTGCTTCATGGCATCGCCCGGCTGGGGGCTCCCGCCGCCCTGCCCCGGCTTTTCTGGCTGCCCACCGCCGGGACTGGTGCCCGGCAGTCCGCCCACCTGTACCGGCGTGGCGGCCCCCAGGTTGGTCCCCGGCGCCATGGCGGCCACTTGGCTGGCGTACATGATGTAGGTACCGGCGCTGGCGGCCCGCGCGCCGCTCGGTGCCACATAGCTGACGACCGGAATCGGGGACGACAGGATGTCCTGGATAATGGCACGCATGGCGTTGTCCAACCCGCCGGGCGTGTCCATGCGCAGGATCACCAGCCGGGCGCCCTCTTCCCTGGCCACGGCAAGACCGCGGTGGACATAGTCGCTGGTAGCGGGCCCGATCGGGCCCTGGATATGCAACTGCACAGCGACCGGTTGTTGCCCCAGCAGTGCAACAACCGGTGCGAACAGACTCAAGGCCAGCAGCAGCCGCCAGACGCTCTTGCGCATGTTCCGTGTCCGAACCTCTTTGATGCTACAGTAGCATAACTTCAGCCCCCATCTGTCAACAGGTTGAACCGACCCGGAACGCGATTCCATTGGCAAGCGAAATTCAGGACCAATCCGCAGACCGCCGGATGGATGCGCTGCTCGGCATACTCCAGCAACTGGCCCGCGAACTGCATCCCGGCCGCACCCCGCCGGTGGTGGAACTCGATACCCAGCTCGAACGCGACCTCGGGCTGGACAGCCTGGGCCGGATTGAGCTTCTGCTGCGTCTCGAGCAGCGCTTCAATGTGGCGGTACCCGAGGAAAGCGCACTGGACGCCCAAACTCCGCGCGAGTTGTTGGCGGCGCTGGAGCAGACCACGGGCGCAGCCGCAGTTTCGCCCCCGCTCCCGCAGCGGCAAACGGCCGCGGGGTCGCGGCGGATGCAACCTCCCCACCATGCGGCCACGCTGGTTGAAGCGCTCGACTGGCATGCGGAAGGCAATCCGGATGGCACCTATGTCCAGATTTACGACGATGGCGACGCGGTGCAACCCATCTCCTATCAGGCACTGCGCAGCGGCGCCGAACTGGTCGCCGGCGGACTGCGCGAGCGGGGCATCGAACCGGGCGACTGCGTCGCCATCATGCTGCCCACCGGGGCGGATTTCTTCTTCGCCTACTACGGAATTCTGCTGGCGGCCGCGGTACCGGTTCCCATCTACCCCCCCGTGAGTCGCAGCCGACTGGAGGATCATCTGCGCCGCCAGAGCGGCATTCTGGACAACGCCCGGGCACGCATACTGATCAGCACCGACACCGCCAAACCGGTGGGGCGCATCCTCAAAGCCCAGCTGCCCGAGCTCAACGCCATCTGTACGGTCGACGAACTGCGTCAGACCGGACATGCAGGCCGGGTCCCGTCACGGACGGATCAACTTGCGCTCATCCAATACACCTCCGGCAGCACCGGTCAGCCCAAGGGGGTGATGCTGACCCACGCAAACCTGCTCGCCAACGTGCGTGCGATGGGCGAGGCGGCACGGGCCTCGGCGGATGACGTGTTCGTTAGCTGGCTTCCGCTGTACCACGACATGGGCCTGATCGGAGCCTGTTTCGGCAGTCTGTACCACGGCATACCCCTGGTGCTGATGTCGCCGCTGGCGTTCATCGCGCGCCCGCAGCGCTGGCTGCACGCGATTCATCGCCATCGCGGCACCCTGTCGGCCGCTCCCAACTTCGCCTATGACCTGTGCGCCCGGCGCCTGCAGGATGAGGACTTGCAGGGGCTGGACCTGTCCAGCTGGCGACTGGCATTCAACGGCGCCGAACCGGTGCATCCCGACACCCTGGAGCGGTTCTGCGAGCGCTTTGCCGCCTACGGCTTCTCCCGCGCGGCCATGACGCCGGTCTATGGGTTGGCGGAGGACTCGGTGGGGCTCGCCTTTCCGCCCCTGGGGCGGGGACCGCGCATCGATCGGGTGCGGCGGGGTCGGTTTGTGAGCGGCGGTTTCGCCGAACCCGCCGCCGGAGACGACGGCCATGCGCTGCGCTTCGTGGCCTGCGGGCACGCCCTACCCGGTCACGAGATCCGCGTTGTCGATGCCGCCGATCACGAACTGGGCGATCGCCAGCAAGGCCATCTGCAGTTCCGCGGCCCGTCGTCCACCAGCGGCTATTACCGAAACCCCGAAGCGACCCGCACGCTGCTGCATGACGGCTGGTTGGATTCAGGCGACTATGGCTACGCCGTAGGTGGCGAAGTCTATGTCACCGGCCGCGCAAAGGACCTGATCATCCGCGCCGGACGCAACATCTATCCCTACGAGCTGGAACAGGCTGTCGGTCAGCTCAACGGCATCCGCAAGGACGCTGTGGCGGTATTCGCCAACCCCGACCCCGGCACCGGGCGCGACCGGCTGGTGGTGCTTGCCGAAACCCGGGAACGCCGACCCGACAAACGCACGGATTTGCGCCGCCAGATCGAGGCGCTGTCCCTGGATCTGGTGGACGGGACGCCGGACGACATCGTGCTGGCGCCGCCTCGGACGGTGTTGAAGACATCCAGTGGAAAGATCAGACGCAGCGCCTGCAGGGAACTGTACGAGCGCGGCGACATCGGCAAGCCGCTGCCGGTTTGGCGCCAGTACGCTCGTCTGGCGCTCTCTGGGGTCGGACCCGGGCTTTGCCGCACCATCCGCCTGGTGGGTGACTACCTGTATGCCGGTTATGCGTGGTCGGTGTTCGCGGTGGCGGCGCTGCTGACCTGGACGGCTATTGCACTACTGCCGGGCTTTGGCCTGCGCCAGCGCGCCGCCCGGCTGGGAGCCCGGCTCGCGGTATTGCTGAGCGCCACCCCGCTGACCGTGCGGGGCGGCGAACACCTACCGGCGGACCGACCGTTCGTGCTGGTGGCAAATCACGCCAGCTACCTGGATGCCATCGTACTGACCGCCACCATCGGCCAGCCGGTGGCCTTTGTGGCCAAACGCGAATTGCGGCAGCGGTTCTTCGCCCGCGTCATGCTGGACCGGCTCGGCACCCGCTTCGTGGACCGCTTCGACCTGCGCCGCAGCGTCAAGGACAGCGAACGCCTGCTGGAAACTCTGCATCAGGGCCGGTCACTGGCTTTTTTTCCGGAGGGGACATTTACCCGAGCGGCCGGTCTGCGCCCGTTTCGCAGCGGCGCTTTCGTGGTCGCTGCGCAGGCCGGAACACCGGTGGTGCCGGTTGCGATCCGCGGTACCCGCAGCATGCTGCGCGGCGACCTGTGGTTTCCCCGCCGGAGCCGGCTGACGGTGATCATCGGCCCGCCTCTGGAACCTTCCGGCACTGACTGGCGGGCGGCAACCGAGCTTCATCATCGGGCACGCGCTGAAATCGTCGCCAATTGCGGCGAGCCGGACCTGGTGGACGCAGAGCTCGCCGTGCCCGCTGCAACGACCAGCGTCTGACGCTCAGCGTCCCGTGAGTTCGATCACGCCATCGGCCGTGACCGCGAGGGTACTGGTACCGGCCGCCAGCGCAGGAGAGGCCGCCGATTCCCGTGTCGCCATCATGGGAACAGGCCTCGGCGGTCTGTTGCCTGTATTGATATCGAGCTCGACGATGCGGTAGCCGCTGGCCCCGAGTTGCTTGCGAATGATGTCAGCCCGCCTTCCGAAGGCGCCCAGCACCTGACCGATCAACCGATTCTCAACTTCATGCCGCCGATCAGGGGAAACCGCAAAGTCGATGGACTGGACCTGCAGGCGCGTCTGCAATTCCCCGACCAGCGCGGCCAGTTCCTGAAAGTCACCGCTTTGCAGCTGCAACCCCTGGCTGCCCCGCCAGCCCTGCTGCACCTGTTTCTGATAGACCGGGACGATGCGGTACCCTCGGCTGTCGGCCTGCACGTCCTTGCGTTCGCGCGCCCGTTCCAGAGCCCACTGCATCGCCCGATTGATCTTGTCGGCGAGTCGCGCGGGATCGCGATCCTCCCCGTGGGCGACCAGCAGCGCCTGCATGCGGTCATTGGTCACCTCAGTGCTGCTGCGCACCTGGAAATGTATCCTGTCATACTGCGTGTGGCCTGCCTGCCCGGCGGCAGCGGCACCCATCCACAGGAGCATGATTACATATGCCGGTATACGCGCATGGTGAAGCATCGCCTTCCCCCTGGTTGCCCTGCCCAAGCCCATGGCGTGGGCGCAATGCGGGACGCCCGCGACGGTTGCCTTATGCTACACTGCAATCCTCGCGCCGGTCACTCTGAGTCCGCTGAAAGCTCGGATCGCCTCGTCCATGCGCCACGTCCCGACCATCTCTCGTGAATCGATTACCGCTGTCGTGCTGGCCGGCGGCAGAGCCCTGCGCATGGGCGGACAGGACAAGGGACTGATCGAAGTCGGCGGTCGCCCAGCCATCGAATATCCAATCGATGCCGTGAGCTCCCAGGTCGGCGCGCTGCTGATCAGCGCAAACCGCAACCAGGCAAGCTACCGCACTTACGGCGTGCCTGTAGTGGGCGACAGTCAAAGCGGCTTCCCCGGTCCGCTGGCCGGCATCCTGAGCGCCATGGATGCTGCGCGCACGGACTACCTGCTCACGCTGCCCTGCGACGCCCTGCTGCTGCGGCCGGGCTTCGTGAGCTCCATGACAGACGCTTTCGCCGCCGGCGCAGGGAACGCCTGTCTGGCCTGGGACGGACAGCGCCGCCAGCCCATGTTCGCACTGCTGCACTGCGAACTCGCGCAGTCCCTGCGCGCCTTCCTCGGCGCAGGCGGACGCCGTGCCCTTACATGGGTCGAATCGCTGCAGCCGACGCTCGCGGACTTCAGCGGTCGCAGCGAGTGGTTCTTCAACATGAACACGCCAGCCGACCGGGCCTGGCTGGAACGGCAGCTGGTGATCGCCTGATGAACGACCTGTTCGCACACCCCCCCGTGTTGGGCTTTGCCGCCTGGAGCGGGACCGGAAAGACGACCCTTCTGACCCGGCTGCTGCCGCTGCTGCGCGAACGCGGCCTGCGGATCGGCATGATCAAGCACGCACACCACGGCTTCGACGTCGACACGCCGGGCAAGGACAGCTATGAGTTGCGCAAGGCGGGAGCCGAGCAGGTGCTGGTCGCATCGCGTCAACGCTGGGCGTTGATGGTCGAGCGCACCCGGAACGAAGACCCGCGGCTCGAGGAACTGCTGACACATTTCGACCGCACCAGCCTGGATCTCATCCTGGTGGAAGGGTTCAAGCATCTGAGTTTCCCGAAAATAGAGCTGCATCGCGCAGCACTCGAAAAGCCGTTGCTGTTTACCGGGGACAACTCGATCATTGCGGTGGCATGCGACCAGCCGGTAACCACCGGGCTGCCCACCCTGGATCTGAATGACCTTCGGGCCATCGCGGATTTCGTCATCGAATATGCCAATCGGACCGGACGAACCGGCTCAACACATCGCACGCAAGGTGGACATCATGACTGACAACAACGCCACTGCGCCGGACTGCTGCGCGGAAAACATTTCAGGTCTGCTGCAGGTCGCCGAAGCGCGCCGGCAAATCGCCGCCCAGTTGGCGCCCGTGCGCGGCGAAGAGCAGGTACATGTGCGTTCCGCTCTCGGGCGCGTCCTGGCAGCGCCCATCATTTCCGCCATCGACGTGCCGCCCTATACCAACTCGGCGATGGACGGCTACGCGGTGCGCGGCGCCGACCTGCCGGCCCAGAGCAGCACAGAACTGACGGTCATCGGTACCGCGTTCGCCGGCGAGCCTTTCGCGGGGACTGTCGGCAAAGGCGAATGCGTACGCATCATGACCGGCGGCAAAATGCCCCAGGGGGCCGATACGGTTATCATGCAGGAACAGGTGGAGCGCGAAGGCGATCGCATCGCCATCCAGGGCGGCCACCAGACGGGCCAGAACGTGCGCCTGGCCGGCGAGGACATGGCCGCCGGCGAGGCCGTGCTGGAGCCCGGAAAACGGCTGATGCCGGCCGAACTCGGACTGATCGCATCCCTGGGCATCGGCGAGGTGCGCGTGAGCCGGCGCCTGCGGGTCGCGTTCTTCTCCACCGGCGATGAGCTGCGTTCCATCGGCGAGCCCCTCGGCGACGGCCAGATCTACGACAGCAACCGCTACACCCTGCACGGCATGCTGACACGCCTGGGCGTGGAGGTGCTCGACATGGGCGTAATCCGCGACGAGCGCGACGCGGTCCGCAATGCGTTTCTTGAAGCATCGCGCTCCGCCGACGTGGTCATCACCTCCGGCGGGGTGTCCGTGGGCGAAGCCGACTATGTGAAAGAAACGCTGGATGCGTTGGGCTCGGTCGGTTTCTGGAAAATTGCCATGAAACCCGGTAAACCCCTGGCCTTCGGGCGTGTAAACGACGCCCTGTTCTTCGGGCTGCCGGGCAATCCGGTATCGGTCATGGTCACTTTCTACCAGTTCGTGGAGCCGGCTTTGCGTCAGATGATGGGCGAGCACAACACCGACCCTGTTACGGTGCGGGTGCCCTGCGCCGGCACGCTGCGCAAGGTGCCGGGGCGCACCGAATTCCAGCGCGGCTGCCTGGAACGCGACCGCGACGGCCGTCTTGTAGTCAACACCACCGGACTGCAGGGCTCCCACGTGCTCAGCTCCATGAGCCGGGCGAACTGCTTCATCATCCTGCCCGGGGAATGCGCAGGGGTGGCAGCCGGCGAACAGGTGGAAGTCCAGCCCTTCGAGGGTCTGCTGTGAGGCAGACCTGCCGGTCGGTCAAGAGCCACCTGGGACGGCCGGATACCCGGGCCGGAATGGCGAAACGGCGGGGGTGCGCAACCGCCCGCGCCGCATACCTGGCAGGGCTGGACCGCTCATTCCATTGAATTCGGCCCCCGAGCCCCCCACATCCTGGGGTGTACACCCGTAACCGACGGGCGACGAGACCTGCCCGCCGCCGGCACGGAAGCCGAGGCGGGTCACCGGCTACCCCAAACGACCAACATCAAGAAGAAGACATGAACGCAGAACTTGACGCCGAGATCCTCGCCGACGACAACCACACGCCCGGATCCGAGCTGGCCGTTCCTTCGCAGATCCGGCCAACGACGCTTCATCTGCTGCCGGTGGGAGAACGTCCGTTCTTCCCCGCCCAGACAGTGCCGGTGCTGATGGAAGACGACCCGTGGGTGGCGACCGTGGAAGCGGTGGGGGAAACCGCACACCGGCTGGTGGGGCTGGCCATGGTCAAAGAACCGAACGGCAAGCTGCCCGGCCCCGGCGATTTCAATGCCATCGGTACGGTCGTACGCATCCATCATCCGCTGCGGGCTTCCGGGAAGATTCAGTTCATCGCCGAAGGCGTGCAGCGGTTCCGGATCGTGCGCTGGCTATCCAAAGAACCCCCTTATCTGGTGCGGGTGGAATACCCGGAGGAAACGCTGGAGGATGCCGACCAACTGCGCGCCTACGGCATCGCCATCATCAATACGCTCAAGGAACTGGTACCTCTCAATCCGCTTTACAGCGAAGAGCTGAAATATTTTCTGAACCGCTTCAAACCCAGCGAACCGTCCGCACTGGCGGATTTCGCCGCCAGCCTGACCACTGCATCCCGTGACGAGCTCCAGGACATCCTGGAAACCGCACCGGTGCTGCGCCGCATGGAGAAGGTGCTGGTACTCATCAAGAAGGAACTCGAGGTGGCGCGCCTGCAGGCGCAGATCCGCGCGCAGGTCGAGGAAAAGATGTCGGATCAGCAGCGCAAGTTCTTTCTGCGCGAACAGCTCAAGGCCATCCAGCAGGAACTGGGCATCGCCAAAGATGACCGGACCGCGGACCTGGAACGGTTCCGCGAACGCCTGCAGGACAAGGAAGTCCCCGCAGCGCCCCGTGAACGCATCGATGAGGAAATGCAGAAGCTGGCCGTGCTGGAGTCCGGATCACCCGAATACGCCGTTACCCGCAACTACCTGGACTGGGTGACAGCGCTCCCGTGGGGCAGGTACTCCTCGGATCACCTCGACCTGAGCCATGCCCGCATGGTGCTGGATCGTGACCACGACGGACTCGAGGACGTCAAGGACCGCATCATCGAATTCCTTGCCCTCGGCAACCTCAAGGGCTCGGTCGGCGGTTCCATCGTGCTGCTGGTAGGCCCCCCCGGCGTCGGCAAGACTTCCATCGGGCACTCGGTGGCAGATGCGCTCGGTCGGAAATTCTACCGCCTCAGTCTAGGGGGTATGCGCGACGAAGCCGAGATCAAAGGGCATCGACGCACCTACATCGGCGCCATGCCGGGCAAGTTCATTCAGGCCATCCGGGAGGTTGGGGTTGCCAACCCGGTCATCATGCTGGACGAAATCGACAAGATCGGCGCGTCCTTCATGGGCGATCCGGCATCCGCTCTTCTCGAGGTGCTGGATCCGGAGCAAAACACCGATTTCCTGGACCACTATCTGGACGTGCGCTTCGACCTGTCCAAAGTGTTGTTCATTTGTACCGCGAATCAACTCGACACCATTCCGGGCCCGCTGTTGGACCGCATGGAAATCATTCATCTGTCCGGCTATATCACCGCAGAAAAACTGCAGATCGCCCGCAATCACCTGTGGCCGAAACTGCTCGAGCGCGCCAACATCCCGCGGGGCAGGCTGCCAATCAGCGACGCGGCGCTGCGGGCTATCATCGAAGGCTATGCCCGCGAGGCCGGCGTCCGAAACCTGGAAAAGCGACTTGCCCGCATCATCCGCAAGGCGGCCGTCGAGTTCGTGAAGAACAAGGTCCCGCGGCTGAGAATCAGCGCAAAAACCGTGGAACGGTATCTCGGCAAACCGTTGTTCGAGCGCGAGAAGCCATTCACCGGCGTCGGCGTAGTGACCGGCCTGGCCTGGACACCAATGGGCGGCGTCACTCTTAACATCGAAGCCACGCGCGTACACACCATCAACCGGGGTTTCAAGCTGACCGGCAAGCTCGGGGACGTAATGCGCGAATCAGCGGAAATCGCTTACAGCTATATCGCCTCGCACCTGAAGGCCTTCCAGGGCGACCCGACCTTCTTTGACCGGGCGTTCGTGCATCTGCACGTACCGGAAGGGGCGACGCCGAAGGACGGCCCCAGCGCAGGCATTACCATGGCCACCGCCCTGCTCTCCCTGTCCCGCAACCAGCGCATTGGGCGTCCGCTCGCCATGACCGGCGAGCTAACGCTCACCGGCCAGGTGCTGCCGGTTGGAGGCATACGCGAGAAGGTGATTGCCGCACGGCGAAGCCGCATCGGGGAACTCATCCTGCCTGCTGCGAACAAGCGCGACTTCGACGAACTGCCGGAACATGTCCGAGACGGATTGGATGTGCACTTCGTCGGCCGTTACAGCGAAGTCGCCAAGCTCGTGTTCGGCTGAGCGCCCCCTGCGGAGGGCGGCTGCGATGCAGGATCAGGCTTGGGGAGGCTCGCCCTGCTGCTCGGCAATGTCTTTGCGCACCGCGTCCATGTCCAACTCGCGTGCTTTGCCGATGATCTCTTCCAATGCCGATTCCGGCAGCATGCCGGGCTGAGAGAAGATGATGATCTTCTCCCGGAACATCATCAGGGTCGGGATGGAACGAATCTGGAAATGAGCGGCGAGTTCCTGTTGCTCTTCGGTGTTCACCTTGGCGAAGACGATGTCATCGTGCTTTTCCGCCGCCGCTTCGTAGATGGGGGCGAAACTGCGGCAGGGACCGCACCAAGGGGCCCAGAAATCCACCAGCACGAAATCGTTACCGGTCACCAGCTCTTCGAAATTCTCTTTGGTCAACTCGACTGTAGGCACACAACTTCTCCCGGTTGCCGTCCCATGAATGGGCTGTGGTCGGAAGACATTATACTGCCGCCCACACCGTTCTATACAAGGGCTGGGTGGGCGGGAAAGCGATCGGCAGGTGGTAGGGGCCGGGTGCGGGGCAGCTCAGAGTCGCGGAACGCGATCACAAAGCCTTCGCCTGGCGGGATCGCAAATCAGGACTCCGTCGGGCGACCGTCCGCGCCGCGATTTTCGCGTGCTTCCTGTTCGCCGTCAGGCATATAGGTCATGTCCAATTCAATGCGATTGCGCCCCAGGCGCTTGGCTCGATAGAGCGCCTTGTCTGCGCGGTCCACGAACGCACTGGAAGTTTCGCCGGGTTTATACAGCGCCAACCCTGCGGAGAACGTCGCGATGGGCAGAACGGTGCCGTCATACTGCCAGCGCGTCTCCGTCGCGCGCTTCTTGACCTTGGTGAGCGCACGCACGGCACCTTCGTTATCGGTGTTGGGAAGCAGTACTGCAAACTCCTCCCCTCCGTAACGGGCGACCAGATCATGGTGACGGAAGATAGACAAGACGTTCCTGGAATACACGCGCAGAACTTCATCGCCCCCCGCATGGCCGTATTTGTCGTTGACTTCCTTGAATTTATCAAGGTCTATCAAGGCCAGTGAGAGCGGGAAGCCATAGCGCTGCACACGGGCGACCTCATCCTCCAGCCGACGCAGAAAAGCACGCCGATTGGGCAGGCCCGTCAACTCATCGGTCAGGCTCAACAGGCGAACCCGGGTCAACTCGTCACTGAGCTGGCGGCTGTCGGATTCGACGATCTGCAGGTACTGATGCGTGCTATCCAGCTTGTCCGCCAGGCCGTGGTGAGCGTGCACCAGCTTCTCGATTTCTCGGATGAGAGTCCAGCGCAGGTTCTCCAGCTCGGTAATTTCGCCGGCTTGGCGCAATTCGCTCAGGACCACTTCGAGAAGAACCCCGAACTCTTCGTTCTGGGTAATGGTCTCCAGTACCTGCTGTGCCAGGGTCGCCTGGAGTTTCTGGATATCCCGCTGCTTGGCGTCCAGATGGGTTCGGTAGACCGATGAAACCTTGGTGTCGCCGCGTGAATGCTTGGCCTCGTCAAGCACAACCGACTCCGGCAAAGGCGGCCGCGTGGGCGTAGCCTGCGGCATCTCGGGCTGGCGCAATTCGGCGGCGGCCCCCATGGGTGGCTCGGGGGCGGCCGGCTCGGGGGCGGCCGGCTCGGAAGCGGCCAGCTCGGCGGGCGCCGGAACCGCGATCTCGGGCTCATCCCGCGGGGCCACCGCAGCAGGCTCAGCGGCGGGTTCGGGGGGGCGCACAGCGTCCCGGGCCTCGGCACTGATGCCGAAAGAGCGAAGCAGGGGCGCGACCGCCTCCTGGAGCAGGTCACTATCGACGTCGCGCAGCTGGTCGCCGTAGACCTCCACGTAGGAACGCAGTGCGGCAAGATCGGACAGCGTGAGCGGCGGCTCCAAGCGCGCCTGTAGGAGTTTGACCTGCACCTGCAGCGGAGAACCGGTGGGCAACTGCCGGCAGAAGGCGTCCAGCAGCAGATCGATCAGGTCGACATAGGCCTGTTCGAGTTGGCGGTGGCCGCCCACCACTTCATCGAGCATGCGTTCCACCTGACGGTAGATGACGCTGCCCGATTCGGTGTGGCGCAGGGCTTCCAACATGCGCAGCACTTTGCGGACAGCGCTACCGTCAAAGGAAGCTGATTCGTTGCCACTCGCCATAAGTATGAGAAGCTCCCGCGAACGCATCCCTGTCCGCATTGGGCCGGCTCGCAGCCGCCCAGAATTCTAGTTATTCTCTACGCGTTGTCGATTTTGTTGTCGCTGAGCGTGTCGCATTACCCCGGCCCGTCTTCCGGTGCCCGGGCTCGGCGTGTCGAACCACGACCCCCGTCGACCTCGCCTGTTAAAACCCGCAAATCGGCTGCGAATTTGCAGAGTCAAGGTACCCCGGAATCCGCGAAAGAACAATTGGGATGGGCCGTCCTGTGCCCATGGATTCGGAACCAGAACGAGGACACGAGTGGCCGGGAACGTACTGGCAATAGACGGGGAGTATTGCCCATACAGATCAAACAAACAGCCTATATACAATTAGTTATCGGCATTCGCCCAGCAGACAGACGCGAACGATTGGACTGGGCGGCCCGTCTTGTAGGCTAATGCTTACAACATCATGAGTCATTGGCTTACGGGGTGCGGCATCCGCACCTACAGGGATTAGGCCCGTGGATAACCTGTTTGAGTCACGTTTTTGACGCCGAAAGAGGATGTCCGGGTCGAGTGTGGCACCCGACCCGGACAGCGGGCCTCAGCCGAGCGCGGCAAAGATGCGATCGCGGATCTCATCCACCTTGCCGATGCCGGAAACTTTTACATATTTGGGTGCAGCCTGCTCGCCGCTATCCGCCCACTTGCCGTAGTACTCGATGAGCGGCTCGGTCTGTTCGTGATAGACCGCCAAGCGCTTGCGCACGGTTTCTTCCTGATCATCGTCGCGCTGAATAAGGGGCTCGCCGGTCGCATCGTCCTTGCCCTCCTCTTTGGGGGGATTGAAGACAACGTGATAGGTGCGGCCGGAAGCGGGATGGACGCGGCGCCCGCTCATGCGCTTGATGATCTCCTCGTCGTCCACGGCAATCTCGACCACGGAATCGATGGCGACACCCTCCTGTTTGAGACCGTCGGCCTGAGGAATGGTGCGCGGGAAGCCATCCAGCAGGAAACCGTTGGCGCAATCGGGCTCCTGAATGCGCTCCTTAACCAGACCGAGGATGATGTCGTCCGAAACGAGCCCACCCGCATCCATGATCTTCTTTGCTTCCAGACCCAGGGCGGTGCCCGCCTTGACGGCGGCACGCAACATGTCACCGGTGGAAATCTGGGGAATTCCGTACTTTTCCTTGATGAAATTGGCCTGGGTGCCCTTGCCGGCGCCCGGGCCGCCCAACAGAATGAGTCGCATCGATCTGATCTCCTGGTGGCTCGATAACCATCGATAAAGACAGACAATTATCGCCTATGCCAGACGACACGGCCACTCAGCAGAATAAATGGGCCGATGGAGCGGGTTTATGCGCTGGCCGAAGGGGTCGCGAAAACGGATCCCGCGGGCTGCCTGTCTCTCCGCCAGCTGCGCGATGCCACGGCCCTGCCGCGCGGGAAGCCCGCTGGTGACCATGTAACGAGGATCGGGTGGAGTTCCAAAAAGTGTTGCGGCGGAACGCCGGCTCGAAGGGGGCGGGGCTGAGCGAAGCCCTCCATGGGGTCCGCTCATGGGCCGATTTGTCGCCACGTGACGGCTCGGTACGCGCTTCCGGGGAACAGCCGCCTTTAGAGGGGCGTGAGCTGGCGCGCCATGGTATCGAGGTGGGAGGCGTCCTGAACCAGCCGTTCGGCAATTTCCTCCAACTGGAGCTCCTGCAGACCCAGGGCATCCATCACCGGAGTGGGTATCTCACCATGGGGTGCGTCGCCGATCTCGTAGCGCTTCAGCAGGTGGGTGGCGACCAGTACCAGACGGGGATAGTTCGCATGATCCCCGGCATAGTCCGGATTGTGGTGTTCCTTGAGGGTGACGGTGATTTCTTCGGGCATCCGCCAGTGCTCCATCAGCCAACCCCCCACTTGGGCGTGGCCCATATCCAGGCATTGGCGCGCCTGCCCCATCCCCAGTACACGCTTTTCCAGGTCGGTTACCGGGGTCTCCGGGTTGGCCGCCACCAGTTTGTTCAGCAACTGGAACTCCGGCGGAAACAGATGACCGAGAAGCAGAAAGCCAAAGTTATGCAGCAGCCCGGCGAGATATGCCATGCCGGGTTTTGGCCTCTGCTCGCGCGGCATGGCGCTCGCCAGTGCCTGCACCAGCGCGGCGCTGTATACGGCGTGCCGCCAGAAGGCATGCAGGCCCAGAGGCCCGTCAATCGGATTGCGAAACGACTTGCTGGTGGCAAGTCCCAATGTCATGTTTACCACCATGTCAAAACCAAGCACCCGGGCGATTGCATCGTGGATGGAATCGACGGTGCCGCGGTAACCGAAAAACGGCGACGTGGCGTAGTGCACTACCTGGGCGGAAAGACTGGGGTCGAGTTCGACAACCTTCGCGAGATCCCGCGCGGAAGCGTCCGGATTGCTGCGCAAGGTAAGAATCTGCTGCGCCATATCCGGCATTGCGGGCAATTCGTAGATTTGCGAGATCCGGCGCTGGATCTCGCCACAGGCTGATAGGCGATCAGTGGCTTGCTGCTTCATTCCATCCCCCCCGGTACAACCGGGTATCAACGGTCAGTCAGGTCCGTCATGCACGCATCGTTCGGACCATGGGCGGCGCTGAGGCGGCTACCCAAAACAGACTTCAAATCCCGCCCCGGCAACCTACGCGTGTCGGGCAGGTTGCCGCCGTCCATCCTCTCCATCCGGTGTCCCCCAGAATTGTTATCTAGACACCCACCGTGCCTCTGCATCCGGCACCGGCTACACCACCCTTATACTCGGTGTTCCATGGGCGAGTCTAGCCATCTGCTTTAATCAGATAAAGGAAGTGGTTCACACTGTTCGCTTTTTACCGTCGCCACATTGCAGCTAATGCGCAACGCGAGGAAACCGCCCAGCTCGCGTCCGCATTCGACTCTGCAAAAACGCCACATTCGTCGCGCGGGCGCCACGACATCACAACTCATCGCCTGGCAACATAACCCCCGCAGCACGACTGGTTCAGCGCTGCAATCAGGCTTGAGGAGGGCGATCCCACGACTGGAGCCCATCAAGCTGACCGGGGTGTCGCTACGTCGTGAAAGATTTTGGGATGTCCAAGTCGCCAAAATCGACTCGCCTACGCCACAGCCATTGTTGCTCCGGCCACCCTGCGTCCCTCCCCACGCAGGACTTGCTCGTTGGCAAGCCCTGCGCGAGGACTCCCACAACGGCTGGACGGCGTGTCGGATGCGCTTGCATGTCGCCTACTCCGCGACACGCCCGCGCCCTACACCTACCGGGGACTACCCGCCTCGTGCTTCGCACTTCCTTGGCGGGCAGCGAAGGCGAGGGAATGGGCGCTTCTGATCCCTCCGGAAACACTCGTTGACGTGGATGTACAACGCTTGTTGCTTGCGTCCAACACGGACCACCCGCTTCGACGCACTGCACCAGGGCTTGTTGACACGATATGGATCACCGCTTTCGCGGCCGGGACGCCGTCAATCACGGCGCGAAGAGCGAAGTTTGGTGGTTCCGGAATGAGTGACGAACAACGCCGAGTGGCGGGTTCTCAGCCGCAACCCGCATGGACCACTAGTTCAGCTGGATACGTTCGCCCCAAGGCACCGTGCCGTTGCCTTTTACCAGCCAGACCACCGGATAAGTCGGTGCATGCTTGGGAAATTCACCATGGGCATCCGTAAAGTAGATCAGCACATCAGGGCGCAAGTCCTGATGGTCCGCCCACTCGAATGCCGGCGCAAAGCTGGTGCCACCACCGCCGCGCAACGCGCGGGGCAAGCGGAATTCCTCCCATGGCTCGAACACCCATGGACCATCCTGAGCCAGTTGCGTATCGCAGGCGTGGAGAATCACCCGCGCCCGCACCTGCGCCTTCAGGCCGTTGACCTCGGTTATGAAGTCGTTCATTTCTTCCGATGTGACCGAACCGCTGGTATCCAGGACCACAGCCACGTCCACCTGCGTGCTGCGTAGGCTAGGCAGAATCGCCTCCCCTTCCCGGCGCGCGGGACGCGTGTAGTTGTAATCGTCACGGGCGATGCCGGTCAGATAGCGCGCCAACAGGGCGCGCCACGACAGTTGGGGTCGCAGCAGACGATCCACCAGCCGCTCCATGGTACCGCTCAACTTGCCGGCCCGGCGGGCCTCCTGGGCGGCGCCGGCCAGACGTTGGCGCCACTGGGCGGCCAACTGCTCCCGTTCACTGTCACCGAGCGGGGCCGGCCGCGGCTCACCCGCGGACTCGCTGTCCTCCGCGGCACTCGCTTCGGTATCCTGCGGCGAACCGTCCCGGGCCCTGGAATCCCCGGACTCGCCACTGTCGTCGGCGTCGTAGAGATGACCGTCCAGCGGACGATCATCCGGGCTGTCCTCGATGAAGGGGTAAATCTCTTCGGCACTCATTTCCGAAAAACCGTCGCGCACGAGCGCACCGGGCGGCGATATCAAACCGTCTTTCAAGAGCAGCGGATTGACCGCCAGGTCGCATGCCACATCCCAGCGCTGGCGGGCGCGATGCTCGCGGCGCGCGAAGTGCGACAGTGCACAATGCAGCGCCTCGTGGGCGAGCATGAACTGGGTTTGCTCTACGCTCAGGGACTGCACGTAGTCGGGGTTGTAATACAGCGCACGTGCATCAGTGGCCGTCGTGGGACACCAGCCGGCATCCGCAGCCCGCAGCGGCAAACGCAACACCAACGCACCCAGAAACGGTTTATCCAGGATCAGGCGCGCCCGCGCGGCGCTCAACTTCGTGTGGACATCATCGGCCATACCCGCCACCTCCGCGAAGCACGCCGCCTCAGGCGTCGTAGAGCATGACGTCGGCCACGGTTTTCGCCCACTGGGAGAACTGGGGTACCTGGAACAGCGGCCGACCGATAGCGCGGTGCATGTCCGACACCATCATGACCCCCATTTCCCGCTGGGGAAAGGCAGCGGCATATTCGATGATATTGCCCAACACCGTCTGCTCATCGTCCTCGCCTTGCACGTGCAGGGCGCGCCCCACCAGCGCTGTGGCCACCGCATACTGCAGGTCGGTCTCATCGGGGACCGGCACGGGTTCCCCACGCAGGATCGCATCGATATCGGGCATGCGCTCCATGTTCTCCACGAACGCGGCGAGTTCGATGCCGGCCGCCGGCCCGACGCACGCCTGCAGAGCCTCGGTCAGCAATCCCTCGTCATTGCTGAATTTCTGCAGCGCGCGGTGAGCAAATTCCCACGACCTCGGCGACGGAAAGGCAACCGGGTTGTGGGCCGGATCGAAATCGAACAACAACTCGGGACGAAATCTCAGGAAGGCGATGACCCGCTCGTCGATGCCGGACCGGTAACCCCATGCCACCCAGTCGTCCAGATTCGCGTCCACTTCAAAATGGGAGAAACGGTTCGCCAGCGGGGCCGGCATGGTATAGGTCACGCCGCGATCCCCCTGCCGATTGCCGGCGGCGAAAATGGCCCAGCCGTCGGGTACCCGGTAAGCCCCCAGGCGCCGATCCAGGATCAGTTGGTACGCCGCGGCCGACACGCTGGGGGGTGCGGAGGTGATTTCATCCAGGAACAGAATGCCGAACGCCCCGTGGCGCTCGCGGTCCGGCAGCATGGCGGGGATGGCCCATTCGACGTGTTCGCCAACCCGAAACGGGATGCCGCGCAGGTCCGAGGGTTCCATTTGCGAGAGGCGTACGTCGATGACCGGCACCGCATGGCGTTCACTTACCTGGGCCACGATCTGGGACTTACCCACCCCCGGCGGCCCCCATAGCATAACGGGCGTGTGCTGGCCTTCCCGCGCACTGAGAAATTCCCGCTCAAGGATCCTGGACAAATGGGATGGACGCATGCCGGCTCCGGTACAAGTCTGATAAAAGGGCCCGCGCCGCCGCAGGGGCGCAGAGTTTCGCCTATGTTACTCAGAACGCTTCGAAAATGCACCGCATCATCACCGGTCCCTAAACATCTGCCCGTACCGGTCGATAGGGTGCACAACAGGCCACGCACTCCGCAGCCGTGGTCATTCGTGCTGAGACCTATGGCCATAGCAACAACAAAGGAGCACCGCTTGGGCACCAGCGCCGCATGGGGACCTCCCCATATCCTGGTCTGCGATGGCGACCAGCATGTCGCCGGGCATCTCGGACGCTGGCTGGAACGAGCCGGCATCACCTATGACTGGGCGCACAGTGTGCGCCGAGCCCGGCAGTGGCTCGACCGCTACGACTACGACGCCCTGACCGTGAACCTGCTGCTGCCGGACCAGGACGGGATTTCCTTCATGCACGAGCTGCACAGCACAGGTCGCGGTCTGCCGGTGCTGGGGCTCAGTATTCGGGGCATCTCCCGTCGCCAAGGCCTGGCGCTACCCCTGGGCCAGACCGCCGACTGGCTGGACACGGCAAGCGAGCAGGCGCGGCTGATCTTCGCGGTCAAAACGGCGGTACACACGATGCCGGCATTTCGTCCGCACATCCTGCAGGTGCAGACCGATGCCTACGCGGCTGAACTGACCGCCCGCAGTCTGAGGGACTGCGCCGATCTGACGCAGGCAAGGACACTGGCGGACTTGCGTGGCAGACTGTTGCGCGGCAGCTTCGACCTGATACTGATCAACCCCGACCTTCCGGACGATCCGGAGGGGCAGGCCGTACCGATGGTAAGGGCCGCCAGCTCGGACACACCCGTCATTCTTCACTCCACCTACCGCATCATGGACGACGCCGACGACGCCCGGGCAGCGGGACCGGTGGGCACGGCAGCCGGACTGGTGGAAACCATACGCTGCTTCGCAAGCGTCGACAGAACGCCGCTGGTCGCGTACGGCAAGGCGTTCAGAAGCGCAGGGGTGCGATAACACCGAGCCTGCGAAACCGCAGGTAGTCGTCCAGAATCAACCGATGGTCGAAGGCCAGCTTCGGCGCACGTTGGGGATCGAAGAGCGCCAGCGAGCGCGCGTCGTCCTGTGCCCGGGGGGCTCCCTCGGCTTGGGCCACGTAGACGGCACTCACGGTGTGTCCGCGGGAATCGCGAGCGGGGTCGGAATAGCATCCCAGTAACGTCTGCAGCTGCACCTGCAGGCAGGTCTCCTCCCTGGCCTCGCGCATGGCAGCACGCTCCAATCGCTCCCCGACGTCCACGAACCCGCCCGGCAGAGCCCACCCCAAGGGCGGATTGCGCCTCTCGATCAACACAATGGGCCGCTCCGGCCGATCGCTCATCTCAATGATCACATCGACAGTGAGCAGCGGAGTGACAGGACGACTCATGGCAGCAGGGGGCCGGATCAGTCGCCGCGCCGCACGCGCGCGAGCTGACGCCGAGCTTTCTTGTCGGGCCGGTGTGGCGGATGGGGCGCGCTAACCGCTTCCGGTCGCCGCCTCGCCTCCCGGGCAGCGACGCTCGCAGCTGTCTCGCAGTACAACTCACGAGCGACCGTTGCCGGCCCCCGGTGCACCGCCAGACCTTCCACCACCACTTCGTACGCCACAGGCCCTTTCTGGACGCTCAGTCGATCACCGAGCTTCACGGTTCGGGCCGGTTTGACCCGTGCGCCGTTGACATGCACCTTGCCTCCCGAAACGGCCTCGGCTGCCAGGGAACGCGTTTTGAAAAAGCGCGCCGCCCACAGCCACTTGTCGATGCGCACCGGTTCCGGAACATCAGAATCATGCATGTTGGCGTCCGCAGCCCACGGCGGGCGTTCAGTGGTCCGGCCGAGCCATGCGGGCCGCCTCGCGAAACTCCTCGGCGGCCACCGCGCCCGTCAGGCGCCGCTCACCGATGAAGATAGTGGGCGTCGCCGTGATCGCGAGCTCCCTGGCTGCAGCCCGGTTGTGCACCAAGCGCTTCTCGAAGCGCGGTTCCCGCCACGCACTCGCCGTGAAGCCGGGCGGCAGCGCCGCTTCCTCGGCCAGGCGCTCGAGTACTGTCGGATCGGCAATATTCTCCCCTTCCGACAAATAGGCCTCGAACAGACGACGATGCAGCCGGTAGAACCGTTCAGCCCCCTCTTCCTTGGCCGCCTCCGCGAGCAGCAGCGCCCGATGGGAGTTGGCGACACGGATGGGGGGAACCAGCCGCAACCCTTCCTCCCCGGCAAGCGTTTTCAACGCAGCCATCATGCGCGTCCACTGCTCGGGTGCGTAGCCCAGCGTCTCCACGGGCTGCCCATCGGGCGGCGTCTCGGGGTGGATTTCAACAAAGCACCAGTTCACTCGCAGATCGTAGTCCGCACGCAGACGATTCAGCCGCACATCACCCACATAGCAGAACGGACACACATAGTCCGAAAACACCGTGGCTCGCAGCTGGGGCTTTTTCGCCGCTTCGTTCACGCCGCCGCGCGCCTCCGTCGCCGATCGCGTGCGGCCTGGCCGTGTGCCGCGTGGCTCACCGGCCGCTCAATAACAGTAGCAGCTCGTTGAGGCGACCCACGAATGAGGCCGGGTCTTCCAGCTGGCCGCCCTCGGCAAGCATGGCCTGGTCGAACAGCACATGGCTCCAGTCCGCAAACCGCGTCTCATCGGTGTCGTCCTTGAGCCGGGCCACCAACGGGTGCTCGATGTTGATCTCCAGCACGGGCTGGGAGGTCGGCACCTGGTGGCCGGCTTCCTTCAGCAGCCGCTGCAGATGCATGGCCATGTCGTGCTGCTCGATCACGATGCACGACGGCGAGTCGGTCAACCGATGGCTGATGCGGACCTCTTTGACCTTATCGCCCAGCGCATCCTGCATGCGCTTGAGCAGATCCTTGTACTCGTCCTGGGCCTTTTCGTTCTCCTTCTTGCTCTGCTCGTCCTCGATCTCCCCCAGATCCAGCTCGCCCTTGGCAACGGATACCAGGGACTTGCCTTCGAATTCGGTGAGATGCGACATCATCCACTCGTCGACCCGATCGTGCAGCAGCAAAACCTCCACGCCATTCTTGCGGAACACCTCCAGATGGGGGCTGTGACGCGCCGCTGCCAGAGTGTCCGCCGTTATGTAGTAGATCTTGTCCTGCTGTGGCTTCATTCGGCCAACGTAGTCGCTCAGGGACACATCCTGCGCATCGCCGTCGCTGTGGGTCGAAGCGAAGCGCAGCAGACCGGCGATACGTTCGCGGTTGGCAAAATCCTCCGCCGGCCCCTCTTTGATGACCCGCCCGAACTCGCGCCAGAAACCGGCGTATTTTTCGGGCTCCTTCTCGGCCATGGTCTGCAGCAGATCCAGCACGCGCTTCACCGAGGCCGACCGCATGGTGTCGATAAGACGGTTGTGCTGCAGAATTTCGCGGGAAATGTTGAGCGGCAGGTCATCGGAGTCGACCACGCCGCGCACGAAGCGCAGATAGTGCGGCATCAGCTGCTCGGCATCGTCCATGATGAACACCCGCCGCACATACAGCTTGACGCCGTGCCGACCGTCGCGGTCCCCCAAATCGAAGGGTGCCCGTGCCGGAATGTACAGCAGCGTCGTATAAGACTGCCGCCCCTCCACATGGTTGTGGGCCCACGCCAACGGGTCCTCGAAATCATGGGCGACATGCTTGTAGAACGCCTTGTACTCGTCGTCGCCGATATCCTTCTTGGGCTGCGCCCACAGAGCGGTCGCCCGATTGACGGTCTCGTACTCGTCGGCTTTGTCCTCCTCCTGGGAAGGCATCTGGATGGGCAGGGATATGTGGTCGGAGTACTTGTGGATGATCGACCGCAGACGGAAACCATCCAGAAATTCGTCCTGGCCTTCACGCAGGTGCAGCACAACCTGGGTACCGCGCTCCGGGCGGTCGCAGGTCTCCAGGGTATAACTGCCCTGACCATCGGATTCCCAGCGCACGCCGTGCTCGGACCCGGCACCGGCGCGGCGGGTGGTCACGGTGACCTTGTCGGCAACGATGAAGGCAGAATAGAACCCCACCCCGAACTGGCCGATCAGGCGGGAATCCTTTGCCTGGTCGCCGGTCAGCGCCTCGAAGAACTTGCGGGTACCGGAACGGGCTATGGTACCGATATTCTCCACCACCTCCGCCCGGCTCATGCCGACGCCGTTGTCGGTGACCGTGACGGTGCGTTGCTCGCGGTCGAAGTCCACGCGAATCTGCAGATCTGCATCGCTTTCGAAGAGTGCATCGTCGGTCAGTGCCTCGAACCGCAGCTTGTCGCAAGCATCCGAAGCATTGGAGACCAATTCGCGCAGAAAGATTTCCTTGTTGGAATACAGCGAGTGGATCATCAGGTCCAGCAACTGCCGGACTTCGGTCTGGAATTCCAGCGTCTCCTTGTGGGCTGCCACGGTCATGTTGTTGTTCTCACCTCTGTTGCGAACACGGTCCCCAACACATGGGGGTCCCCCGGCGTGGTTTCAAGGCCCCCGGGGCGGACCCGGATGCCCGGCCGATCAAATGGCGGCGCCCTCGTGCCTCAGCAGCCACAGCTTGACGCCCGGATCCGCACCGGCCGTCTCCCCTGCATAGCCTCCGGCCCCACCCACCCCCACCACCCGATAGCAGGGCACGACCACCGGAATGGCCTTGCGTCGGCACGCCTGCCGCACGGCCCGGGGCGCACTGCCGACACGGCGGGCCAGTTCCCCGCAGGCGAGAAATGGCGCCCAGCGCGTGCCAGACGGCCCGCTGAAAAGGCGTCCTCCGGGGCGCCAGAGCAGTGGCGAAACCGGCGCCGGGATCCTCCAGATAGGCCTTCAGCTCATCCACCAGACGCCGCGCCGCCGGCGTGCTGGGGTTTCGGAGCGGGATGACCTGCCGCTCCAGCCTGTCGATGGCCGCCACTGCCTCGTCCTGCAGCCGGACCTCCAATCTGCCGAACGGCATGTCCACGGCGGCTGCGTAATGGCTGCAGCCGGACGCACCGTTCACCGCGGAACGCCTCCCACAGCATCCCTCCGGCCGGGCATCTGGGGGGCATCGAGCAACTGGTCGATCTGGTGGTGTAGGACCATGCGTCTTGATGCGTCACGGGTCGCATTCAGCAGCCCCTGATACAAACGACGGGCATCGCCGGTCAGCCCCGCCTTGGCCAGCGCTCCGGCGGCATGATACCGGGCCGTCTGGGCCCACGGGTCCATGGCGAACGGATCCTGCACAATCGCGGACTCCAGGTACAGGGTGCCCGCCTCCTTGTAACGGTGCAGCGCGTTGTAGGAGTCCGCCGTCCAGAACAGAAGCTCGCGGCGTCGCTGCAGCGGCAACTTGCGCCCCAGCAGTTGCTTTAGGAGCCGGATAGCATCCTGCTGATCTTGCACGGTTTGCAGATCGAAGATGACCTGTACGAAGCGGTCCAGCGCGGTCTTGTCCAACTTCGGATGCTGTTCGAGCACCTTGTCCAGCAAGGCGGTGCCGGCGGACGCTTGGTTGGCGCGAACAAGAACGCGGGCCCGGCGCAGCTGCCAGTCCAGTGGATCGGTGCCCGCCGGGGGTTCATCCAACCCGGCCATCAACCGCGATGCCAGGGTCAGATCCGATTGCCCCAGAGCGTAGTCCACCAGACGATAGCGCACCGGCAGAGGCAGGCTGGCCGGCGTCGGGAATCGCTTCGAATGCAGATACAGGCGGGCTAGCAGGCGCTTGCCGTCGGGAAGTTTCGCGATCAACGAAGCAAGATATTCATGAGCGACATCACGACGCTCGGGCGCGCTGCCGGTGAAAGCCAGCACCGCGAACAGGGCGCGGGCACGGACCGGATCGGTCTTCAAGGCATCGGTCGCCGCGAAGTACCACTGGTCGTCGTTTCCGACCAGCAGCTGTCTGCGATTTCCGATGGCGTGGCCGTACTGGAGGTAAGCGTCCCAGAGCTCGTCGGCACTCGCTCCCAGCAGCGGATCCCGGGGGCCGCCGGGCATGACGGCCAGAGAATGCTCCAGAGCGGTGATCAGGCCTTCACGGTCATTGGCGGAAGCGGCCGCCGCCGCTGCCACCGCCCACAAATCCGCCTGAGCGCGCAGGTCTTTGCTCGTCTGGGCGGCGAGACCCGCCGCGCGCTTGTACGCTTCCTGCGGCGCGAGGTCGCCGCTTCGAAGACGGGCCAGCAAACCCAGCGCACGCGCTTCGGCACCGTCTGCTTTGGCCAACAGACTGACCGCGTCGCCCGGATGGCCGCTCTGCAGGGCCACGCGGGCCTGCAGCAATCGGCTCTCGCCGTCCTGTTCGCCGTAGTCCTGGCGGTAACGTGCCAGCGCGGTGCGCGCGTCCTGCACCTGGTCATCGAGCAGGTAACTGCGAATAACCATGCGACGCCAGTGAGCAAAGGTCTCCGGATCGGCATCGGCAGCGGGCGACCAGAGCAGCGTCCGCAGCAGACGGCGGGCATCGCGCCCCTCGCCCTGTTTCAGGTCGGCAGCGGCGGCCTGGGTCTTGGCCCAGCGCACGAAATCGGCGGGCAAGCCATCCGGCATATGCCGGACCCGCGCTACCACACCGGCCCAGTCCTGTTCGCTTTGCAGGATGTAGAACCGCTCGCGCTCCCAGTTCATCCAACCGACCGGATCGCTCCGCGCATCGGGTTGCAAGCGGTCCATGCGCTCGAGCGCCAGCTGCCGCGCACCGGCCTGGGCCAGTGCAGTGACAGTCTGCAGGGCACCGTCATCGGCCAGCGCCACAGGCGCCGCGGACACCAACGCGGCAAGACAAAGCAGAACCTTGAGCAGCCGCTTCTGGGCGCCGCCCAAACATCGGCAGTTGTTCCCGGGCCGCAAACAAAACAGGCGCCGCATAGAGCGGCGCCTGTCATCATGATACCGGTGATTCAAAACGATGCGCCCCGGAAAACCGCATGGGGTCCGCCGCGCGGCAGCGCTCGCCGGCGGCTCAGATTTTCTCTTTGATGCGTGCCGACTTGCCCTGGCGCTCGCGCAGGTAATACAGCTTGGCACGCCGCACATCGCCGCGACGTTTGACCTTGATGGTCTCGACAGTCGGGCTGTAGGTCTGGAACACCCGCTCCACCCCTTCGCCATGAGAGATCTTGCGCACGGTGAACGAGGAGTTCAGGCCGCGGTTGCGCCGGGCTATCACCACGCCCTCGAAGGCCTGCAGACGCTCGCGGTTGCCTTCCTTCACCTTCACTTCGACCACCACGGTATCGCCGGGACCGAACGCCGGTACCTCCCGGGTCATCTGTTCCTTTTCCAGCTCTGCAATAATGTTGCTCATGACGCTATCCCCTAACTCGCTCGCCTTCAGTTACCGTGCTGTTCCTGCTCATGCTCGCGGATGAATTCCTCGAGCAAAGCCTGCTGTTCCCCGTTCAACCTAAGTCGCTCAAGCAGATCAGGCCTCCTCAACCAGGTGCGGCCCAAAGCCTGCTTGCGTCGCCAGCGCTCGATCTCGGCGTGGTGTCCGCCAAGCAGCACCGGCGGCACCGTCAATCCGTCGATCACTTCGGGCCGCGTATAGTGCGGACAATCCAGCAGCCCGTCCATGAATGAATCCTGTTCGGCCGAGTTCTCGTCCCCCAGAACCCCCGGCAGCAACCGCGTCACGGCATCGATCAGAACCAGCACCGCCGGCTCGCCACCACTCAGCACGTAGTCGCCTATGGACCATTCCTCGTCGACCTCCAGATCGACGAGCCGTTCATCGATGCCCTCGTAGCGTCCGGCGAGCAGAATCAACCGCCGGCGCGCGGCCATCTCCCGCACTGCACACTGATCGAGCGGCCGACCCTGGGGCGTCAGGTACAACACCTGCGCCGGTTCCGCCGCCTGCCGCGCATCCTGAATCGCGGCCCGTACCGGCTCGACCCGCATCACCATCCCGGGGCCGCCACCATAAGGCCGGTCGTCCACCGTCCGATGCCGGTCATGGGTATAGTCGCGGGGGTTCCAGGTAGTCACCGCCACCAGACCCCGCTCCATGGCCCGGTGAACAACCCCGTACCGCAACTGGTCCCGGATCATGTCGGGGAACAGCGTGACCACGTCTATGCGCATAGCGTCTCGGGTTTGGCGTCAGGTCGCTCCGACAGGCGCCTAGAAGTCTGGATCCCAGTCGACCTCTATCTCGCCGCCGCCAAGATCGATGCGGCGCACCACTTGCCCTTTGATAAAGGGAATGAGCCGCTCCCGTTCGCCCCGCACCACGATGACATCGTTCGCGCCGGTTTCGAACAAATGGTCCACAATGCCCAATTCGCGACCATCCACCGTGCGCACGCGCAATCCTTCAAGATCGGTCCAGTAATACTCGCCTGGGCCGAGACTCGGCAGCTGCTCGCGCCGAACCGCAATATCCGCGCCGATCAGACCCGCAGCCGCATCGCGATCGTCAATGCCATCCAGCCGCACGACGACACCCTTGCCGTGTCCTCGGCCTTCCGCCAGCGCCCAACGATCCCAGCGCTCGCCGCAACGGACCATCCAGGGCTGCAGATCGAGGATGGCAGTACGCGGCGTCGTATACGAATACACGCGTACCCAGCCACGCACACCGTAAAGCCCGGAAATCTGCCCGATCACTACCCGGTCTTTCGGCCCACTGGCCATCGGCGCCACACCCGTCCCGGCCCGCTCGACCCGCCGGCGGGGCCCCGCGGATCGGCTTCAGGCCTCGGCCTTGGCCTGCTGCTTGAGGAGGCCGGCCACCCGTTCCGAAGGCCGGGCGCCCTGCGCCAGCCAATACTCGGCACGCTCCTGGTCAACCCGCAACCCGACCTCGCCGCCCGCGGCAATGGGATTGAAGAACCCGATGCGCTCTACGTACCGCCCGTCGCGTCGGTTGCGGCTGTCGGTCACCACAATGTGGTAGAAGGGCCGCTTCTTGGCGCCGCCCCGTGCCAAACGAATGCTTACCATAAACGTTTGAATCCTTGATGCCTGCTGTTGGTCCGGCCGCCGCGGCCATCGGCCCTGGACGCGGCGCGGGATAAACAGCGCATTTTACGCAATTTTCCGCAGAATGGAAGGCCTTGGTTTGCAACGTCTCCGGCCCGGCGCTGCCCTGGTCGTTGAACATCCCTGGTTGTCGCCAAAGCTTACGTTGTCAGCGATGGCGAGATCAGATCCGAAACAGCCAGTTATCACCCAGCCGCCGCCCCACACGTCCGGAGGGATTGAATCTGTCGGCACTTCTTACACAAACCCTGGCCGCGCGCCGTCAATCGGAACAGGGCTAAGAGATTGTTTTACAAACAACACGACCCGAGCCTGTGGAACCTATGTCACCAAGGCGAGTGTCGACAAAGCTTACAAGTGCCCCCGCAGCCACCGAGGGCCACTCAAGAGACATCAGCTCAACCTATTGAAGCATAAAAATTTTGCCGAACTGGCACGAGCCTTGCTCCTTGCCTAAAGCACAATCACCAGGGCACGGTGTGACACAATAAACACGGAGGTCGGAGGAGTAGCCCGGCGGTTGGACACAGCCAAGCAGGGCCCAATGCGTTAGGCGGAGTGGGGCAACTAAAACGATAACATTCGCTTCAGCTACGCAATTCCTATACGGCGGTTCCCTCCTGGGCCGCCGTTTTTTATTGCCTGCAGCCGGAGCTACAAAATGACCGGCCGCCGCCCGCCTCCGACCCGACCACTGCCATCCGCCCGTGCGAACCGCTCGTTGCCCGCCCGACCGGGATCCGCTGCAGTGTCCTAGGGCCTGTCAACACGATATGCATCACCGATGTTGCGGCTGAGAGCCGGCCAATCAAGGCGCGAGGAGCGAAGTTTGGTGATTCCAAATGAGTGACGAGCAACGCCCAGATGCGGGCTCTCAGCCGCAACCCGAAGGGCCGGGAAATGGGGCGCCGGCAGCGGCAATGCATATCAGGGTTAACAGGCACTAGAAGGGCAGCCCCTGCGGCAACCGCCCCTTCAATCCCCGCATCATCTTGCTCATGCCGCCCTTCGACAGCTTCTTCATCATCTTCTGCATCTGGGTAAACTGCTTCAGGAGGCGATTGACGTCCTGTACCTGAGTGCCGGAACCTGCAGCGATACGGCGCTTGCGTGAGCCGCGGATCAGGTCCGGATGGTGGCGTTCCTGCAGCGTCATGGAATTCACGATGGCCACCATTCGGTGAACCTCGCGATCATTGACCTGACCGCGAACCTCCTTGGGCAATTCGGCGACCCCGGGCAGCTTGTCCATCAGGCCGGCCAGTCCGCCCATGCCCATCATCTGTTCCAACTGATCCCGGAAGTCCTCCAGATCGAACCGCTTGCCCTTCTTCAGCTTGTTGGCGAGCTTGGCGGCCTTGTCCTGGTCCACCTTCTGATGGGCCTCTTCGACCAGGCTCAGCACATCACCCATGCCCAGGATACGCGAAGCCACCCGATCGGGATGGAAGGGTTCGAGGGCGGCAATCTTCTCCCCCACCCCGATGAACTTGATGGGCTTGCCGGTGATCGCCCGGATGGACAACGCGGCCCCGCCCCGGGCATCGCCGTCGGCCTTGGTGAGCACTACGCCCGTGAGGGGTAACGCATCGTGGAATGCGCGCGCCGTGTTGGCCGCATCCTGCCCCGTCATGCTGTCGACCACGAACAGCGTCTCCACGGGGTTCAGGGCATCGTGAATGCGACGGATCTCGCCCATCATCTCGGCATCGATATGCAGCCGCCCTGCGGTATCGATGATCACCACGTCTACCAAGCGTTTGCGCGCCTGCTCGACAGCATTGCGGGCAATGTCGACCGGATCCTGGGAAACGTCACTGGGAAAGAACTGAGCTCCCACTTCTGCGGCAAGGGTCTTGAGCTGCTCGATGGCCGCCGGCCGGTAGATGTCGCAACTGGCCACCAGAACCGATTTCTTGCGCCGCTCGCCCAGCCAGCGCGCCAGCTTGGCCGTGCTGGTGGTCTTGCCGGAGCCCTGTAGCCCGGCCATCAGAATCACCGCCGGCGGAGCCACGCTCAGATTGAGTTCATCACAGGCCTCGCCCATCATCGAGACCAGTTCGTCGTGGACCACCTTCACCAGCGCCTGTCCGGGCGACAGGCTGTGCAGCACATCCTGACCAATGGCGCGGGTGCGCACCCGCTCGACGAAATCACGCACCACCGGCAGGGCGACGTCCGCCTCCAGCAGCGCCATCCGCACCTCACGCAGGGTGTCTTTGATGTTGTCCTCGGTGAGACGCCCCTGGCCGCGCAGGCGCTTGATGGTTCCCGTCAGACGTTCAGTGAGGTTCTCGAACATGCCAAATGCGCCCCTACACAGGTGCTGGTGAATGCAAACAGGCGGGCGCCCCGTGCGAGGGGCCGCGAAGGGGTGATTATAGCTGGATTGATTCGCCGCCGAACAGGCAGCGTACGGGAAAATCCTGAATCCGCTCCTTGCACTGCGCGTAGATGCGCTCCTCCGCACCGGGCTTGAGATGGGTGAGGCACACGGTGGGGCGGTGGTTCAGCTTGGCAAGGTCGGCTGCCAGCAGACTGGGGCAGTAATGACGCGCCTTGTGGCACAGATCCAGTTCCTGATCGGCAAAGGCGCTTTCCACGATGAGCAGTTCCAGGTTGGCATGACGGTTGAGGGCCGCCCAGAACGTCTCGTTGGTGGTGGTGTCTCCGCTGAAGGCGAAAGCCCTGCCGTCGGCGCTCTGGACGCGATAGCCCGCCGCCGGCACCACATGGTTGACCTCGATCATCTCGACGGCTCGGCCGCCGACCGTCACCACCTCGCCGGGCTCCATGACCCGATAGCGCAGCACGGGCCGCTCTGCGGCCGGCAGCTGTGTGAAATCCGGCCACATGACCCAATTGAAGACATGGGTACGCAGCGCTTCGAGGGTCTCGGCCCGCCCGTACAACGTCACCGGTTCCGAAACCCGCTCGAACACCGAATCGGCCATCAAGGGGATACCGCCGACATGGTCGAGGTGGGAATGGGTCAGGAAGATATGGCGGGTGTCGGCCATCTCGGCCAGACTGAGATCGCCGACCCCGGTGCCGGCATCCAGCAGGATATCGTCATCCACCCGCAGACACGTGGTCCGAAGACCCGCTCCGATTCCCCCACTGCATCCGAGGACCCTGATTTGCATGGACGGCGACTCTAACCTTGTCTCTAGTGGATAGCTGTTCCTAGCGAATATCATGCCAGCCGAGCCGGGGCCGAACTGCCAGATCGGTCACAACCGCCCCGGATACCGGCGCACAAATTCCCCAGACGCGACGGCCGTTTCCGACCACGGATGCCCCTTGAGGGCACCCAGGTGACACTGTGCGTCACCTCCCCCCTTCAATGCAGGCAGCAGTTGTGCCATCATGCAGGCGGTTTTTCCCCGCGATCAAGGCATACTGCCAGCTCTTACATACGCATGCACAGCCACTTAATCGGCATCCTGGCCATCATCCTTTATCTGGTTGCCAGCGCACTGCTCGCCGTGATCCTCGTGCGCGGCAAAGCCAGTATCGTAGGCGGCAAGTACACCGCGATCGGCATCGGCTTGGCCGGCGTCGCGCTCCACGGGCTGGTTCTGTACCCTGAACTGGTCACCGCCAGCGGCCTCAACCTGGGCTTTTTCAACGCCTCCTCATTGATAGGGCTGTTCATGGCCCTGCTGCTGCTGCTCACCGCCCTGGGGCGCCCGGTGGAAAACCTGGGCATCGCCATGCTGCCTCTGGCGGCATTGACCATCGCGCTGATGTTCGCATTTCCAACCCGCCACATCGTGGACGACACCCCCAGCTGGGCACTGGATATCCACATCGCTCTTTCGGTGCTCGCATACAGTCTGCTGGCCATGGCAGCCTTGCAGGCGCTGGTACTGGCCATCCAGGACCATCAGCTTCACAACCGTCACCCCGGGGGAGTGATCCGTTCGCTGCCGCCGCTGCAGACCATGGAGAGTCTGCTCTTTCAGATGATAGGCGTCGGATTCGTCCTGCTGAGCTTCGCCCTGATCAGCGGGTTCGTGTTTCTGGAAGACATCTTCACCCAGCACCTGGTCCACAAGACGGTGCTGTCGATCGTTGCATGGGTGGTATTCGCGGTGCTGCTATGGGGCCGGTGGCGTTTCGGCTGGCGCGGACGCATTGCTATCCGCTGGACGCTGGGGGGATTCGCGGTGCTGATGCTCGGCTACTTCGGCACCAAGATCGCCCTGCAGTTCGTGCTGCACCGTTAGGCGCCGACGGGCGGGAAACCGGTCTTTTGTTCCGGCTTCAGCCATGCGGGACTCCGGCAGGCCCGCGGCTGCGACACAGGCCTGCGCCCTGACAGGCAGGGTCAAATCCCCTACAATCTCGGGCAACGCCATCACCGAGGCACCTGCCGCTTGGACGATATCCCCCTAAGTGCGTTATTCGGCACGCTGATTTTCCTGGTCGTTCTGTCCGCTTTCTTCTCGGGCTCGGAAACCGGGCTGATGACACTCAACCGCTATCGCCTCCGTCATCTGGCGCGGGCGCGGCATCCGGGGGCCATGCGGGCCCAGCGCCTGCTGGAACGCCCGGACCGCCTGATCGGCCTGATTCTGCTGGGCAACAACTTTGCCAACATCGTGGCCTCGTCGCTAGCAACCATCATTGGCCTGCGCCTGATGGGGGAAACGGGCATCGCCGTCGCCGCCGGTCTGCTCACGCTGGTAGTACTGATCTTCGCCGAGGTCGCCCCCAAGACCCTGGCGGCGCTGCACCCCGAGCGCATCGCGTTTCCCGCCGCCTATGTCTATGTGCCCATGCTCAAGGTGTTGTACCCCCTTGTGTGGGTGGTCAACGCCATCGCCAACACCCTGTTGCGCATGGTGGGGGTATCACCGGACGCGGCCGCGGCGGAATCCATCAGCAGCGAGGAACTGCGCACCGTCGTACTGGAGGCGGGAGCCATGATTCCCAAGCGCCACCAGCGCATGCTGCTCAACCTGTTGGACCTGGAGAAGGCCACCGTCGAGGACATCATGGTCCCGCGCAATGAAATCGTGGGCATCGACATCAACGAGTCCGACGACGAGATCATGAACCAGATCGTTCACAGCCAATACACCCGGCTGCCGGTCTATGAGGATTCCATCGACAACGTCATCGGGCTGGTGCACCTGCGCAACGCACTGCCCCTTGTGACCGAGGGACGCTTTCACAAGAATGACCTGCGCGAGATCATGCGCGAGCCCTATTTCATCCCGGAGGGATCAACCCTGAACCGCCAGCTGCTGAATTTCCAGCGCGAGCGGCGCCGGATCGGGTTGGTGGTGGACGAATACGGCGATATCCAGGGGCTGGTGACGCTGGAAGACATACTGGAGGAAATCGTCGGCGAGTTCACCACCGATCCCTCCGCAACGGTGCGCGAGATCATTCCTCAGCACGACGGCAGTTTTCTCGTCGACGCCGGCGCCAGCGTCCGCGAAATCAATCGAGCGCTGCAGATCCAGCTGCCCACCAGCGGCCCCAAGACCCTCAATGGCTTGATACTGGAATACATGGAGACCATCCCCGAGCCCGGCACCAGCCTGCTGCTCAACGGCTACCCGGTGGACATCGTCCAGACCAAGGACAACGCGGTGAAGACCGCCCGTCTGCACCCCGCGCTGCGCCGCGCCGCCCCCGGCGACCAGCCGCACTGACGCCGGGCCCGGCCGCGTTCAGCCTGATTTAAGCCTGCCCTGCAACACTGTATGCCATGAAAGGAGCGGACCATGCTCTATCACGATGGCGACAGGAGAACTCAACAATGAAACGCAGACCGATTCGCAACATCCTCGCCGCCGCCGTACTGGCCGCGATCAGCGGCGCCGTGTGGGCCGGCGGTGGCGGTGGCGCGGGCGGCGGCGGCATGGGCGGCGCCAGCTCCCAAGGCAGCCGATCGACCGCGGGCCAGGCCGAAACGCGCAAGGCCGATCAGGACCGGGACCAGGAACGCTACCGGGATTCGGACGCCGAACGCGACACCGCCAAGGCCAAAGCCAAGGCCTACGGAGACGAAACCGGCCGCGGCGACCTGAAACAGGACCGCACGCGCACACAGGACAAAGCAATGGACGGCAGTGGCGGCGGCCAGTCCCAGCAGCGCGACCGGTCCATGACCCAGGACCGGAACAAAGCCGGCGCCGACGCAGACGACAAAGGCAACCGCAAACGCTGGTGGTGGCCGTTCGGCGACTGACACCAACGTCCGGCAATGGAGTATGCGGCCCCGGTCTGCGGGGCCGCTGCCGTTGGAGCAGCCGGGTTCCAGGCCCGCTTGCGCCGTTGCCAATCGGCAACCCGGGGCGAGCGGCACACTGGCGGCAAGGAACAGATGCGCGCTAGGCACCACAGCGCACTTCCAGTAAAGTCAGGCGGATAAGAACGACTGCGGAGGGAACCGACCCTTCGGGACACGAATCAGCCGGGGCCTGCGCGATGAAAAAGGTCTATACCTCCGAGAACATCATGATGGTGGGCCACTTGAAGAACGTGCTGGAGGGCCACGGCATCGACTGCCTGATCAAGAATCAGTATCTCTCGGGCGGCGCCGGCGAGTTGCCCCCAACCGAAATCTGGCCCGAGCTCTGGGTCACCGACGACTTGGACTCGGACCGCGCCCGCTCGATCATCGACGATCAGTTGAGGCCGGCCGAAGGCGCTCAGAGCCCTTGGACCTGCCCCGATTGCGGCGAGATCATCGAGCCCCAGTTCGGAGTGTGCTGGAACTGCGGCACCAGCCGTCCTGTCGCACGGGAGCAGGACTGATGTTCGCACTGCATCCGCAGCTCGCCCGAGACTGCATCCCCATCGGTGACTTCGCGCTCACGCGCCTGCTGCTGATGAACGACGCCAATTACCCCTGGCTGATCCTCGTACCCCGCCGGGAAGGCATTCGAGAGATTTACCAGCTCAGCGCCAACGACCAGCGCCGCCTGATCCGCGAGTCCTCCTACCTTGCCCGGCAGCTGAAGGAAGGCCTCCACGCCCACAAGATCAACATCGCTGCCCTGGGGAACCAGGTGCCCCAGCTGCACATACACCACGTGGCCCGTTACGAGAACGATCCCGCCTGGCCACGTCCGGTGTGGGGAGCGGTGCCGCCGCGCCCCTACACGGCGCAGGTGCTGACCACCATGCAGGACACGCTGTATGCCCTGCTCACCGAAGACTTCAACCTGCTCTGACCCCCATTACACGCGCTTGATGCGGTTGTGCTCCAGCAGGTAGTCCAGCCACATAGCCGTCAGAAGCTCCTGCAGCCGGTTCTGCATGAGACGTTCGTCAAGATTATCCAGATCGACGATTTCCAGAGGCTCGTCCTGCCATGAGCAGGCAAACACGGCTTTGGTGCGCTCGCCGGTCTGAGGATCGATCTGCCACTGCAGGCACTGGGAGCACACGCCCTTGAGCATGCACTGCATGGGACCGCTGATGGAGGCAACGGTGCGCGGATCCCGTGCGAATGCGGATCGCAGCTCGCCATAGCGCAACTCCCTCATGGTCCGCACCAGATCGGGGCTGCCGATGAACATCAGCTGGTCGAAAGCATCCAAGGGCACCGGGGCGGCCTTGCCAGTGCCGTCCAGATCGCCGCGGCTGTATGCCCTCATCGCTTCTGCCAGGGTGCCGGTGGTACTGCGGTCCTGGGGGCGGCGAGGAATGACGGGCTCTCCAGCACCGGTGACCCAAACGATCATGTCCGTCGCCGCTTCCAACTCGTCCTGACAGAACACTTCGTCAGCGGACGGAAACGCTCCGATGAACACCACGCGGTTGCCACGCTCACGCATGGCAGGCCCGGTTCCCAGCACATGGGCGACGCCCCGCCGGGTGCCTACGACCAACACGGTCTCCCCGCCTTCCGGGATGTTGGTGCGGACCCCGGTCGGCCCCATCAAGGCAACCGGCTCGCCTTCACGGAGCATGGCGCAGATCCGCGAACTGGCGCCGGCTTCCTTGATGAGCAGGGACAGGGTGCCTTTTTCGGGATCCACCCCGGCACCGGTCATGGCCAGCGCTTCGGTCTGCATGGGCGTGCCGTCGATGGTCGGCGCCTGGGTTTCGAAGTTCTGCAGCCGAAAGAACTGCCCCGGCCGAAAACGCCGGGCAGCGAGCGGTGCGCGTATCCGCAGTTCGATGACCGAAGGGCTGCGTCTCACCACCCGCTCGACGCGTGCCTGCAGCAGATCGTCCATGCGGTGCCGAAAGCGCCGGTATTCGAGCGGATCGCCCTCGGCTTCAGTCCGCTCGCCAAGCTGTGCCATGATGTGCGGATAGGTCCGGGTCGCCGAGGCAATGGCTTTGACCACGCTGCCGTGGAAGGCCGGATGGGTGTCTCCCAGGTAGCTCACCCGCTTGTCATCCAACTGGTAAGAGGTGAAGGGACCGAACTGCTCGACCTTGCAGTGATCTGCCTCGGGAACCGGCTTGAAGTCGCCGTCCTGCTCATCGTGAGGCAGGTAGAACTGATGGGCCCGCACGAAATGGCCACGGTGCTCGAATTCATAAGCGGTATTGGGCCGCGCACCGGTCGCCACCAGGATGGAGCGGGCCGGCAGCAGGACTTCTTCCCCGCTACTGCGCCAGCGCCCTTCATCGTCCTGCGCCCGACGATCACAAAGCAACGCGTCCACGTGACCGTGCCGGTCCAGACGCGCGGCCTTGGGATTCAGGCATTCGGCATAGAAAATGCCCTCCTCCAGGGCCTTGACGAGTTCCTCGTGGTTGCGCACATAGGCCGGTGACTCCCGCATGTCACGTCGGTAGGCAATGGTCACCCCTCCCCACTGACGGATCAGCGGCAGAAAATCAGGGGCGCGCCCTTCCTTTGCGGCCCGTTCGCGCTCGGCCCGCACCAGCCGGCCATGCCCGACGAACTCGTCCAGGACGGCCTCGGACGCCTCATCCAGGCGTGCCCGCACATGAGCCTCGCCATGCCTTTCGACCAGCGCCTCGAAACGCCGCAGCGTCTTCTCCACCTGCACGATGTAGTAGGCCTGGGCTTCAGTGGCGGTATCCACGCCCGTCAAACCGCCCCCTACCACCACCGCCGGCAGGCGTAATTGCAGATTGGTCAGGCTGTCCGCCTTGGCGGCACCGGTAAGCTGCAGAGTCATCAGAAAGTCGTTGGCCTGGCGCATGCCGGGCGCAAGGCTGCCGGGAATAGGCAGCGCCTGGGGCAGGCCCGCACCCACCGCAATGGAAAGGTGATCGAAGCCCAGCGCCCAGGCCTCCTCCACGGTGACCGTGCCGCCGAAACGCACACCACCGAAGACCTGGAACAGGGGGCGACGGGCCAGCGACAGATACACCAATTTGAGGAAGTTCTTGTCCCAGCGCACGGTGATGCCGTACTCGGCGACCCCCCCGAAGCCGGCCATGACACGGCTGTCCAGGTCTTCCACCAGCTCCGAATAGTTGCGAACCGGCCGTTCGAGCAGTTCGCGGGGCAGCGGCTCGATCTTCAGACCGTCGGTACCGACCACCGCGCACCCTTCCATGAGCAGGCAGTGGGCCAGGGTCAGTCCCGCCGGACCCATGCCGCTGATCAGCACCTTGCGCCCGTTGTACGGCTTGGGCAGCCACTGGCGACGACGCAGGGGGTTCCAGCGAATCAGCAGGTCATAGATTTCCACGCCCCAGGGCAGGTCCAGCACATCGGTGAGAATGCGGGTCTCGGTCTGAGGAATGTCCACCGGATCCTGCTTCTGGTAGATGCAACCCTTCATGCAGTCGTTGCAGATCCGGTGGCCGGTTATGGCGCACATGGGGTTGTCGACGGTAATCATCGCCAGCGCCGCGATGGTTTGTCCGCGGCCCTTGAGGACATGCATCTCGGAAATCTTTTCCTCGAGGGGGCAGCCGGTAAGCGTGACGCCCAGCGGATTTTCCTTCAGCCCCTGACCGGGATCGCCCTTTTTCTCCGGAAATCCCTTCGAGCAGAAATCGCCGTCGTGGTCGTGGCAGTAAATGCAGTAATGCACCTCGCTCAGGGCGTCGCGCAGCGGCATTCTTGGATCGGTGAGCTTGAACCCGTCGCGGGCCCGCCTGGTTGCCGGCGGCCCTTCCAGGCGACCCACCGGGTCGCCCTGCACCGGGGCCAGCGGAACCAGCTGACCGTAATCGAGCAATTCCGGCAGACGAAAGCTCGGCCAGTCTTGGATCACCTGGCGGCCCTCGGGCGTGTTGCGCGCCTGGATACACCAGCGGGTGAGGGTGTCGATGGCCTCCTTGTTCGCCCCCGCATCTTCCAGCAGCTGCGTCCCATAGCGAGCCAGCGCCAATTCGCGGTCCGGCCCCCCCAGCCCGGCGCGTGCCACTGCCGCCTGCAGCCGGGTATCGAGTTGCGCAAACGGCTCCAGCGTCTTCGGGTCCACCCGCAGACGGCGCGCCCGGCGCTGAACGTATTGCTTCTTGAAGTCGAATACGGGGTCATGGGCGAGGGTGGCGCGCGTGGACTCTTCCAATTCCCCTTCGATCCCAAACAGCTCCGCAATGAACGCCTCCAGCACGGGCGCACAGCCAAGCAGCAGTTCGCTCACCTCGGTGGCGCTGAACCCGCGCTCGCCGCCACGGTAGTCGAGCAGAGCCTGATGCCAGGCCGGCTCGAGACCGCCCAGCCGGGCGATAAACTGCTGATCGAGTCGCTGCAGACCCTCGGGGGTGAACAGGTCGTGGAATCCGATGTCGTCTAGCTTCAGAGTCGGTTGGGTCATGGGAAAATTCTTGCGCGGCTCGCTTGTCGAGACCCTGCTGGCAGGGACATGGAATTGGGCATTCTACCTGCCCGCATTCGTAATTGCATGATTTACCCTGCGTTATTGGGGTTTGGTCCGGGCTGCCACAAAGCAGGCGGCCAGCGTAGGACGGCACGGCATTTGGAGGGGCACTGCGGGCGGCCGCAGACTTGCACGGGACCGGAAAGCCAGGGGGCCGCCACGATCGCAATCAGTCGCGGACAGCACGACGTCCGTAGACAAACAGCGTATCTATCTCCAGCCATAGGCCGTTGGTGGTAACCAGATCCTGCAGGCTGGCCAGGTGCCGCTCACGGAACGAGTCCCGCTCCGGCGCAGCCAGACGCTCCACGAAGCCCCTGAAGCCGGTGTTCCAGACCACCTCCCACCATTCCTCCACACCGGCCAGGTGGTAGCCCAACGATTCGCGCTGCACCGAGATGTCCACGAATCCGGCTTGCTCGAGCAGGTCCCGACAATCGCGCTCCTCCGACAGGCGCAGCCACGGAAACGACCGCCGGCCTTCGGGGAACTCCACGCCGTTGGCCTCCAGTTGGGCACGCAGAATTTCCGCCATGGGCTGAAAGGCATCCGGACCGAAACAGGTGAACAGGATTCGTCCACCGGGCCTGAGCACACGCCGCCATTGGCTCAGCGCATTGTCCATGTCGGTCAGAAAGAACAGGCCGAACGAACTGCACACGGCATCGAAATAGGCGGAACGGAATTCCGGCGCTTCGGCATCCATGCAGTGAAAGTCGATGTTGCCGAGTCCGAGCTTGCGGGCGTTGAATTGGGCCCTGTCCAGCATGCCTTCCGAAAGGTCCATGCCGGTCACGCGCCCGGTCGGTGCGACGGCCTGAGCGGCCGCGGTGGCCACTGCGCCCGTACCGGTGGCAACATCCAGGACCTTTTCGCCGGCCGTAAGCTCCAGACGCTGCACCAGGCGGTCGGCGCAGAACGGGAAAAAGCGCAGCGCGGCGCAGTCGTAGTGCGGGGCCAACTGGTCGAAGAGTTCCGTCACCTGACGTTTATGCTCTGCGGAGGTCGCGCCGTTCTCAGACAACTGTGACATGGTCATGGCTCTGCATAGATCATCTTTCGGGTCATACCGCCGTCGATCACCAGGTTGGCTGCCGTGATGAAACCGGCCTCATCGGACAACAGGTAGCGCACCAGCGCCGCCACATCTTCTGGCCGGCCGACCCGGCCCGCCGGATGCTGGGCGTGGTCCAGACCGGTAAGCTGCGGCACATACCGCGCCGAAGATTTCTTCCATTCACCGGTTTCGATCCATCCCGGACTGATGCAGTTCACCCGGATCTGCGGCCCGAGACTGAGCGCCAGGGCGTGGGTCAGCGCCACCACGCCTCCTTTGCTCGTCGAATAGGCCTCCGTATCGGGCTCTGACATCTGCGCGCGTGTCGACGCCATATTGACGATACTGCCGTTGGTCGCCCGCAAGTGGGGTGCGGCATACTTGCTGCACAGAAACGCGCCGGTAAGATTGACACCGAGTACGTGATTCCATTCCTCCAGAGAGAGCTCCATCAAAGGCTTGTTGCAGGCGATCGCCGCGTTGTTCACCAGTGCGTCGACCCGGCCGTAGCTCTCCAGTACATTCGCTGTCATGGCGGTGACATCCGACTCGCGTGCCACATCGGACGCGATGAACCGGACCTCACCGATCTTCTGCAACTCTGCAAGAGCCTCCTCGCCGGCTTCCGCATCGGCGTCGATCACCGCCACCCGCCAGCCATGACCCGCCAGATCCCGGGCGATGGCGCGCCCTATTCCCTGCCCGGCACCCGTTACGATCACGACCGGTTTTTCCATCACCCACTCCGAAGTCGTATTGGGACCTGCGGGTCCGTCCACGTTGCACCGGTCGGACCGTACCTTGTCGGGAGAATCGTCTGGCGCACGCGTCCGACCGCAGTCTTCCTGCCCGGAGGCGCGCAGGTGGGAATCGCCGGGGATCCGTCCGGACGATTCGGACAGGCCTAGGAATGCAAATAGGAAGTATTCAGATTGGTTCACTTTACCGCGAAACCCGGCGCGTGACAATCCGCTGCCACTGGTCCTGTGCGCGGAATCCGGCCCTGGACCCGGCTCAACGATGTGGCAATAGCGTCACTCGGACGGTACAGTTGAACTACCCTGTGCGGGCCGTCCCGCCGTGACCACGAGGCCTTGTTACGATGCCGCAAACCAAGGTGCTGCTCGACGAATCCGACATTCCCACCCACTGGTACAACGTCGTTGCCGACATGCCCACACCGCCGTCGCCGCCTCTGGGCCCGGACGGCAAACCCGTGGGACCGGACGCCTTGGCGGCCATCTTCCCCGAAGCGCTGATCGGCCAAGAGGTCTCGGGGGAGCGCTGGATCGCGATTCCCGAGGCGGTACGGGAAATCTACCGACTGTGGCGCCCTTCGCCCCTGTATCGCGCCCACCGGCTCGAACAAACGCTGGGTACCCCCGCCAAGATCTATTACAAGTACGAGGGCGTGAGCCCGGCGGGCTCCCACAAACCCAACACGGCGGTCGCCCAGGCCTATTACAACCGGGAGGCCGGTATCCGGCGCCTGAGCACTGAGACGGGCGCCGGCCAGTGGGGCTCCTCCCTCGCTCTGGCCGGCCAGATGTTCGGGATCGAGGTCCGGGTGTACATGGTCAAGGTCAGTTATGAACAGAAACCTTTTCGCCGCTCCATGATGCAAACTTGGGGCGCCGAAGTGCTGGCCAGTCCCACCGACCAGACCGAAGCCGGCCGCCGGGCGCTGGCCGATGATCCGGACAACCCGGGGTCTCTGGGTCTCGCCATTTCCGAGGCGGTGGAGGAAGCTGCCTCCCGCAAAGACACCAACTATGCCCTTGGTTCGGTACTCAATCACGTGCTGCTCCATCAGACCGTGATCGGCTTGGAGGCGAAGAAGCAGTTCGAGAAGGTGGGCGAGTATCCCGACATGGTGTTCGCACCCTGCGGCGGCGGCTCCAACTTCGGCGGCGTCGCCTTCCCGTTCTTCGCCGACAAGGCCGCAGGACGTGACGTGCGGCTGGTGGCAGTGGAGCCGACGTCCTGCCCGACCCTCACCCGCGGCCACTACGCGTATGATTTCGGCGACACGGCCGGGCTGACGCCCTTGATGCTGATGTACACGCTGGGGCACGACTTCATGCCGCCCAGCATCCATGCCGGCGGACTGCGCTATCACGGCGACTCCCCGTTGGTCTCCCAGCTGTTCAAGGAGGGGCTGATCGACGCCGTGGCGGTTCCCCAGGTGCCCACCTTTGAGGCCGGCGTGACCTTTGCGCGGGCCGAGGGCATCATTCCGGCGCCCGAATCCAACCACGCCGTGCGCGCCGTAATCGACGAGGCACTGGCCTGCAAGACATCGGGCGAGCCCAAGACCCTGTTCTTCAACCTGTCCGGGCACGGCCATTTCGACATGGCCGCCTATGACAAGTACTTCAACGGGGAATTGGAGGACTACGCCTATCCCGAAGCGGCCATTCGCGCGGCCCTGGACCGCCTGCCCAAGGTGGCCTCGGGCGGAGGCTGAGCCGAATCGGAAAAATAAAGAAAATGTGCGCTGTGCACGATATATGAACAGATCGCAGACTTATACTTCTTGCGATCCCCGCTCCCGCCGGGACCACTAGGGTGTATCCATGCCCAGATTGACGCTGTCGTTCAAGGACAAGAGACTGAAGATCTATCCTCTGCTGGAGGATGAGCTGCTGGTCGGCCGCGATCCGGCCTGCGGCGTGCATATCGACAGCCTGGCTGTGGAACCCGTCCACGCCCGTATCCACCGCCTGGGAGCCGACTATCATCTGGTTCCCGCCGAAGGCGTGACCGGCGTGGTCGTCAATCACAACCCCATCAGCGGCGACTGCCAGCTGCACGACGGCGATCTCATTCAGATAGGCAAGCACACTTTGACGTTCGCCCAGGAAGCGCCCGTCGACGATACATCGGCGTCGGTCGGCAACAACCGCCCCCTGGTCACCGGCTGGATGCAGATCATGAGTGGCTCGCACCTGGGTCGAACCATACGCCTGGACCGCGCCATGACCCGGCTGGGCAAGTCCGAATCGCAGACCGCCATGGTCGTGCGCCGCAACGACGGCTATTACCTGTCGCACCTGCAGGGTGAAGACTCCCCCCTGGTCAACGATCAGTCCATCGGCGAACGCACCCACCGGCTCGGCAACGGCGAAACGGTGCGTATCGGCGACCTGGAGCTGCACTTCTTTCTCGAAGAAGCGAACCCGGTACCGGCCAAGGCGCCCCAGCGCCGCTTCAGCCGCGTGCCGTTCGATGCATCGGCCACCCTGAGCGACGCCGACCACCAATGGGATACCGAGGTCATGGACCTGTCCCTCAAGGGCGCCCTCATCCGGCGACCGGCGGACTGGTCGGGATTTACGGGCAACCACTATCGGCTGCGCCTGCAGCTGGACGAAGACGTCGAGATCGACATGGACGTGACCGTCGCCCATGTGGAGGAAGACCGGGTGGGGTTGACCTGCCGGGACATCGACGTGGACAGCGTCACCCACCTGCGCCGACTGGTCGAACTGAACCTGGGCAGCGCGGACCTGCTGGAACGGGAGCTGGCGGCGCTCGGCTAACAGCCAGGAGGACCCGTCCCCATCCTGGCATCCTCCTACGGAGGCGCGCCGCGGGAAGCGCCGGCCTCTCAGTTTTTGTGGGGGGTCTTCGCGATGTTCGGCTCAACCTGCCTGGCTGGGCCAGGATGGACACGCGTAGGTTGGGCTGCGCAGTCCAACCGGCAGACAGTTCTAGATCTCGTCGATCACATCCGCCAAGCGGCGGGCACCGACGATCTCCATGCCATTGATCTGACTACTCCGGGGAGCATTGGCCAGAGGCACGATGGCCCGCGCAAAGCCATGGGTGGCCGCCTCCCTGAGGCGCTCCTGACCGTTGGGCACGGGGCGGATCTCGCCCGCCAGCCCCACTTCCCCGAACACCACCAGATCGGTCGCCAGGGGACGGTCGCGGAAACTGGACAGGATGGCCAGCAGCACCGCCAGGTCCGCAGCGGTTTCGCCCACCCGCACGCCGCCCACCACATTCACGAACACGTCCTGGTCCAGCACCGCAATTCCGCCGTGACGGTGCAGTACAGCCAGCAGCATGGACAGCCGGTTCTGCTCCAGGCCCAGCGTCACCCGGCGCGGGTTGCTGAGCTGACTCTGATCGACCAGCGCCTGCACCTCCACCAGCAGCGGACGCGTGCCTTCGCGGGTCACCATGACGACGCTGCCCGGCACAGGTTCGTCATGCCTGGACAGAAAGATGGCGGAGGGATTGCTCACCTCCCGCAGACCTTTCTCGGTCATGGCAAACACGCCCAGTTCATTGACTGCGCCAAAACGGTTCTTGATGGCCCGGATCACCCGGAAACGGCTGCCGGACTCGCCCTCGAAGTACAGCACCGTGTCCACCATATGCTCCAGCACCCGCGGACCCGCCAAGGTGCCTTCCTTGGTGACATGCCCCACCAGAAACAAGGCAGTGCCGGTCTGCTTGGCGAAACGCACCAGCTGGGCGGCACTCTCGCGCACCTGCGCAACTGAACCCGGCGCAGACTGCAGCACAGCGGTGAACAGCGTCTGCACCGAGTCCACCACCATCACCTGGGGACGCTCGCGGCGCGCGGTCTCCAGAATCGCCTCCACGGAAGTCTCCGCCACCAGCCGCACGCTGTCGCCCACCAGGCCGAGCCGGCGGGCCCGCATGGAGACCTGTTCGGGGGACTCTTCACCCGTGACGTACAGCGCCGGCAGGCGCGCCCCGACCGTAGCCAGGGTCTGCAGCAGCAAGGTGGACTTGCCGATACCCGGGTCGCCCCCCAGGAGCACCACCGAGCCGGCCACCAAGCCGCCGCCGAGCACGCGATCCAGTTCGTCCAGGCCCACCGGCGTACGCGCCTGGGCTTCGGGCTCCACGTCGGCCAACGTCTGCACCGGACGCTGGCCGCCCTCGCCCGCATAACCGGCAAGACGCGGATTGGAGGCGGCCGCCGATGGGGTTACGGCGACCTCAACAAGAGAATTCCACGCACCGCAGTCAGCACACTGGCCGGCCCACTTGGGACTCTGGGCGCCGCATTCGGCGCAGCTGTACAGACTCTTGGGCTTCGCCATCGGGTGGCCTGGGGATGCAATACGCGGGCTAGACGATGGGCACGGCCGCATCGGCGACCCTGAGCGCCGGTGTCGACGCACTGAACGAACAACGGGGCACCCTGGCGCTCACCCCGCACAGCAGCTCGTAGGCTATCGTCCCGGCCCGCTCGGCCACCTCCTCCACCGGCAGCCCGTCACCCCACAGCACCACCGGGTCGCCGACGCGGGCCTGCGGTTGTTCACGCAGGTCCACGGTGATCATGTCCATCGACACGCGTCCGGCCAGTGGTGCCCGCCGGCCATTGACCAGCACCGGCGTCCCGGAGCCGGCGTGGCGGGGATAGCCGTCTCCGTAACCGACGGTGGCTACCCCAACGGGCATGTCCTCGGGACAGGTGTAGCTGCCGCCGTAGCCCACCGGATCGCCGCGCCGATGGTGATTGATGGCCACCAGCTGCGTACAGAAGGTCATTGCCGGGAGCAATCCCTCCTGGGAACCGGTCCCGCCCAGAAAGGGCGAGACGCCGTAAAGCATGATGCCGGGCCGGACCCAGTCCAGGTGGGTAGCCGGCCAGCCCAGTACGCCGGCCGAGTTGGCCAGCGAGCGCGCCCCCTGCAGCTCCCCGATCGCCCTCTCAAAGGTCTCGCACTGACTGTCCGTGCCCCGATTCCGGCGGTCGTCCGCGCGGGCCAGGTGCGAAAGGAATCCCAGCGAACCGACGGCGGCACAGCGATGCAGGCGGGCGGCGGTGGCGGCGACCCGCTGCGGCGCGAATCCGAGCCGGTGCATACCGCTGTCCACTTTGAGCCATACGGCGACGGGCTGGGCCAGGCGCGCCTTTTCCAGAACGTCGATCTGCTCGGGCTGGTGGACGATGATGTCCAGCTGATGACGGCTGATGATCTCCAGTTCCGCCGGCTCGAAAAAGCCTTCCAGCAGAGCAAGGCGATGACCGACGCCGCTCTCGCGCAACACCAGCGCCTCCTCCAGGCTGGTAAGGGCAAATGCATCGGCGTCGCGCAAGGCGTTGGCCGACGCCAGCAGCCCATGGCCGTAGCCATCGGCTTTGACAACCGCCATGACCCGGCTGCCGCCGGCGGCCTGGCGCACCCGCCGAAGGTTGTTCTCCAGCGCTGCGGCATCGATTTGCGCACGGATCGGCCGCGTCACGGATAGTCCCCGTCACCGTAGACATCGTTGGCATAATTCTCAAAGCGCGTGTACTGCCCCAGGAACGTCAATCTGCGCATGCCGATAGGGCCGTTGCGTTGCTTGCCGATAATGATTTCGGCCGATCCCTTGTGGTCGCTGTCCTCGTTGTAGACCTCATCGCGGTAGATGAAGACGATGACATCGGCGTCCTGCTCGATGGCGCCCGACTCGCGCAGATCGGACATGATCGGCCGCTTGTCGGTACGCTGTTCCAGTCCCCGGTTGAGCTGCGACAGCGCAATCACCGGCACGCTCATTTCCTTGGCGAGCGCCTTGAGCCCGCGCGAGATCTCCGAGATCTCGGTGGCGCGATTCTCCTTGCCGCCCGGCACCTGCATGAGCTGCAGGTAGTCGATGACGATCATGCCCAGGTCATGTTCGCGCTTCAGACGTCGCGCCCGTGCGCGCAGTTCGGTGGGACTGAGCGCCGGCGTATCGTCGATGTACAGCGGCGCCTCGGCAAGAATGCTCACCGCCGAGGTCAGCCGGGGCCAGTCGTCGTCGTCGAGCTTGCCGGTGCGCACCTTGTGCTGATCGATGCGTCCCAGCGAGGACATCATGCGCATGGCCAGCTGCTCGCCCGGCATTTCCATGCTGAACACCGCCACCGGTGTCTTGTATTTGATGGCGGCATTCTCGGCGAGATTCATGGCGAAAGTGGTCTTGCCCATGGATGGGCGTCCCGCAATGATGATCAGGTCCGAGGGCTGCAGACCGGCGGTCATGTCATCGATATCGGTGAACCCGGTGGGTACGCCCGTGATGTGGGTGTCCTGCTGGAAAAGGGTATCAATGCGGTCGACGGCCTTGGTAAGCAGATCCTTGATGCCCACGAAACCACGGCTGCCGCGGCTGCCCTGCTCGGCGATCCGGAATACCTGCTGCTCGGCGAAATCGAGCAGTTCCGCGGAACCACGACCTTCGGGAAAGAAGGCGCCGTTTGCGATATCGGAACCCACCCGGATGAGCTGGCGCAGCACGGAATGCTCGCGCACGATGTCCGCGTAAGCGCGAATGTTGGCAGCGCTGGGGGTGTTCTTCGCCAGAGTGCCGAGAAAGGCCAGTCCCCCCACGTCATCGAGATGCTGATGCTTGTCGAGCCACTCGGACAGAGTGACCACGTCGAAGGGGCTGCTGCGTTCGGCCAACTCGCTGATGGCGCGAAAGATCAGCCGATGGTCGCGGCGGTAGAAATCGTCCTCGGTGACGCGGTCCGCCACCTGGTCCCAGGCGCTGTTTTCGAGCATAAGGCCGCCCACCACGGCCTGTTCGGCCTGGACCGAATGGGGCGGAACCTTGAGGGCCTCCGCCGCACTGGCAGGGTTGTGCGCCGATGGCGCGGATTCGGGCATGAAGCCTCCGGCTTGGATATCGGTCATCGTCGGGTGCAATCCGGTCTACCGCACAAAGCACGGCACCCGATTCGGGCAGGCCGCCTGGACACATTCATTGTAATCGCTTCCGAGTCCGCTACGCCTCAACCCGGGCACCGGTGGCCGTTCCGCCGCCGGACCTGGAATAAGTCATTGTATAAAAGGATAAAAATGTAAGCCACAGCGCCGCCTGCTTCAGCAGGCGGCCGCAGACCGAAGGCTCTTCGGAGGATACACAACCGGACGGGGAAGCCACAACCGCCCGCCCCGGAACGAGGCGGGAGCGGGGGCGCTGTATTGCCCTGCGCAGTCCGGACGGCGTCCGGACGTCGTGGCGGGAGAGGAGTTACTGGGCGGCAACCGTCAGCTTGACAGAGGCGTTCACGTCGCTGTGCAGATGCACTTCCACCTCGTACTCGCCCACCGCCCGGAACGGACCTTCCGGCAGACGCACCTCGTGACGTTCCACGGCGACACCGGCCTCGGTGATGGCGTGGGCAATGTCCGTGGTACCTATCGAGCCGAACAGCTTGCCTTCGTCACCCGCCTTGGCCGTGACGGTCACGCCGACCAGGGCTTCCAGCGCCTCCCGACGGGTGTTGGCAGCGGCGACCGCGTCGGCAGCGGCCTTCTCCAACTCCGCCCGCCGTTCCTCGAAGCGTGCCACGTTCTTGGGCGTGGCAGAGGTGGCCTTACCCTGCGGGATGAGATAGTTGCGCCCATAGCCAGGCTTGATCTTCACACGGTCACCCAGATCACCCAGGTTTTCCACCTTTTCGAGCAGAATCACTTCCATCGTCTATACCCCATCGAGCCCGGACGGCTCACGGACGACCCGTCGGCCGCCAATTCAAGTGAAATCAGCAACACACCCAACTACTGAGCCGGCAAGCGGCGCCGAAAATCGAACCACGCATCCAACAACCCTGCCAGTGCCAACAACAACACCATCGGCCGCAGGACGATCAGCGCGACGTACAGCCCCGCCAACCAGGCCACATGCGCCCGATAACCGGCCACCAGGCTGTGCGCCAGCGCCAATCCCGTCAGGGCGTACATGACCAGCAGCACCATCGCCACCTGAACGGCGACCGTGGCGAGAACGCTGCCGTGGCCGGCCGCCGCTGCGAACACCACCGCGACCGTCATCCAGCCGCTGCTACGATCCATCCGCAAGGCGTGGAATTCGCGCCGGAAGCCGCCCGGATTGTACAGCAGCGCCTGCCACCAACGGGCCAGCAGCACGCATACCAGCAGCCCCAACACCAGCGCAGCGGCTGCCACCCCGGTCATCAGCTGCGCCACCGCCGCGAGCACCTGCTGCGGGTCGCCCGACACACCGCTCTGCTTCAGTGCCGGACCGAGCACCGGGGCAAGAATATGCTGCCACCAGGCCGCAGGATCGCCGTGAATGGCGTACGCTCCGACCACTACCAACACACCGATGACAGCTGCGCTCTGCACGGCGCGCGTCAAAGACACGGTGTATCGCAGGACTCCCGCCACCAGCCATGCGGGTACCCACAGGAACAACGCAGCCAGCACCACCGGGACCGCGTGACCGAGCACCAGCTGCGAGAGAAGCGCGGTCCCGGCGGCACCCCCCAGCAGTACCAGCGCAGCCTCCCACATGCCGACCCGCAAGGATACCAGCGCTACTGCCGCCCCGCCCAGATAGCTGAGCGGCGCCGTGAATGGCGGAGCCAGCAACGCCAGCACCGCACTGGCCGCGGCGACCAGCATGGCCCGCAGGCGGCCTCCCATGATGAATCCGGCCAGCGCGCGCATGGGATCATTCGCGGCCACTGTCCAGCGATCCCGCTGGGTTGGCCTCCACGGGCTCGGCGGCCACGGCCACCGATTCCGTCAGTGCGAATCGCAGTAGGGCAACAGGGCCAGATAGCGGGCCCGCTTGATGGCGGTGGCCAGCTGTCGCTGGTAGCGCGCCTTGGTGCCGGTAATACGGCTCGGCACGATCTTGCCCGTCTCCGTAACGTAGTTCTTCAGCGTTGCAATATCCTTGTAATCGATCTCCTTGACGCCTTCCGCGGTGAAACGGCAATACTTCCGGCGGCGAAAGAAACGAGCCATGTTGTATACCCCTTGTGCTAATCCAGATATTCGATACGCTGCGCATGGAGCACAATGCGCAGTTCACTGTCGCGGTAACCGCTGCGAGCCATGAACCCAGTGACCCGCACGGCGCGACCGCGACTCAGACCGCCGGCGATGTTCTGCAGATCGGCCCCGCTGGCAACCACCGCAATCCGGCAGCGAACCTCTCGGGACAATCCTGCTTCCACCTGCTGCGAACCGTGGTCCAGCAGAAAGCGGGTGATCGGAATTCCGGCCGGCGACACCCGTGTCTGGGGGGCCTTCGCCACGTAACCACCGATCACAAGGACATTATCGCCTACAGACTGCGGCAGGCTCACGGGCTACCGCCCTGCGTGCCGTGCCCGTCAGGCAGCTGCGTCGCTGTCGTCTCCGTCGCCAGCACCCGCGCCATCGTCCGCCCCGCGATCGGCAGACTCATCCCGGTCACGGTCCTTGTCGTCCCGCTTGGCCAGCAGGGAGGGCTCGGTGACCGCCTCGTTGCGGGCAATGACCAGGTTGCGCAGCACGGCATCGTTGAACCGGAACGCGCTGCTGAGTTCGTCCAACGTCGGCTGGTCGCACTCAATGTTCATGAGCACGTAGTGAGCCTTATGGAGCTTCTGAATCGGATAGGCGAGCTGCCGCCGGCCCCAATCCTCGAGCCGATGAATCGCGCCGCCTGCCGACTCGATGGTCGAGCGATAGCGCTCCACCATGGCGGGAACCTGCTCGCTCTGATCCGGATGGACCAGGAATACAACTTCGTAGTGACGCATCGTAATGCTCCTCGTGGATTGAACAGCCTCCCGCTCAGGGCAGTGAGGCAAGGAGTCCGCGACCCCGGGGGCGGGACCGCAAAGGCGGGAATTGTACCCGAGTAGTGGCTGCGATTCAACGCGTTGGCGGCACGGCTCCGATCATGGCCCGATCAGCGCCCGGCCGCCAGTCGTTGACGGCGCGCCTCGAACAGCAAAATACCGGCCGCCACCGATACATTCAGGCTTTCCACCTGTCCCGCCATGGGAATGCGCGCCAACCCATCGCACAACTCGCGGGTGAGGCGCCGCAGGCCCTTGCCCTCGCCGCCCAGCACCAGAGCGACCGGACCGTGCAAATCCAGGCCATAAACCGACTGCTCGGCCTCCCCGGCAGCCCCGTAGATCCAAACGCCCGCGTCTTTGAGGCTGCGCAGGGTGCGGGCAAGATTGGTGACGGTGAACAACGGCACGGTTTCGGCCGCGCCACAGGCCACCTTGCGCACCACGGGCGTCAGCCCCGCGGCCCGGTCCTTGGGCACGATGACCCCATGAACGCCGGCGGCATCGGCGCTGCGCAGGCACGCGCCCAGATTGTGGGGGTCCTGGACCCCGTCGAGCACCAGCAGCAGCGGGGGTTCGGCCAGCGTGCCAAGCAACTCGGCCAGCCCCGCCTCATTGCCGGGACCGCGCGCGTGCATTTCAACCACCACCCCTTGGTGGCGCGCCCCGCCAACCAGTTCGTCGAGCGCCCGACGCGGCACGCTTTCGATCCGGATACCGGCCGCCCGGGCCTGGCCGCACAGCCGTTCCAGCCGCGCATTGCCCGGTCCTGCCTGCACCCACAATGCGCGACAACGACCGGCACCCTCCGCCAGGGCCGCCTCCACGGCATGGATACCGAAGACGTACTCCGCAGTCACGGAACCGGCCTCGCCCTCAGCGCTGGGGTTGGGATGCGGGTGACCCGTAGGCCGGTTGCTGCTGACCTTCCACCACCGGCTTGATGATCAGTTCCACCCGGCGATTGAGCTGGCGGCCCGCCGCGGTGGCATTGCTGGCACGGGGATCGCGCTCGCCGCGCCCCTCCGTGTAGAGCCGACCGGGGTTGACGCCCTGAGCGGCCAGGTAATGGGCGACGCTGCCGGCTCGGCGCTCGGACAGCTTCTGGTTGTACGCCGCCGAACCGACGTTGTCGGTATACCCGAGCACATGCACGACGGAACGGTTGTAACGCTTGAGAATCCCCGCCACCTTGTCCAGAGTGGGAAGGAATGCCGGTTTGAGCGCTGCGCTGTCGAAGGCGAAGGAGACTTCGCTGTTAACGTCGATTTTCAGGCTCTGGTCCTTCAGACGCTCGATTTCCACCTGATGCTGGCGCTGTTCGGCAGCCAACTCCGTCTCGAAGGCCTGCTGCTGCTTGTCCATGTAATCGCCGACTGCGGCGCCGGCGAGCGCGCCCACCGCCGCACCGACGAAACGCCCCGAATCCCGGTTGATCTGATGGCCGAGGATGGCGCCCGCCACGGCCCCGATGGCGGCGCCTTCCTTGGCGCGCCGGTTGGGGTCGTTGGCGGCGCAGCCGATGAGCGCCGCGGTCAAGCCGGCCACGGCTAGAAAGGTCAGCATTCGCTTCATTGCTTGCTCCTCGCGCGGGATTTCCTGCGCGGCCCACGGGCCTTACCGGGGCCTTCGCGCTTGCTTTCAGGCTCGGCGGCCTTCTTGGCGCCGGCGCGTTGTCCGGGCCCGCGGCGCTTCTTGCGGGTCGGCTTCGCCCCACGCTCGCCCGGAGCGCCGCCATGCACCGGCTCTCCTTCGAGTTCGAAGTCGATCTTGCGCTCGTCCAGATCGACGCGTACCACCCGCACGCGCACCCGGTCGGCGAGGCGATAGCTGGTCGCCGTGCGTTCGCCCATGAGCCGGAACTTGGCCGGGTCGAAGTGATAGTAATCGTTCTTCAGGGCGGTAACGTGCACCAGGCCCTCGACATAGATATCCGCCAGTTCCACGAAAATGCCGAAACTGGTCACACTGGTGATAAGGCCGTCGTACACCTCTCCGACCTTGTCCAGCATGTACTCGCATTTGAGCCAGTCGACAGCGTCGCGGGTCGCTTCGTCGGCGCGCCGCTCGGTCATGGAGCAGTGTTCGCCATAAACGACCATGTCGTCATGGCTGTAGAGAAAACCCTTGGCGGCGCCGCGTCCGGTGATGCGCCGCACCGCGCGGCGCACCGCGCCTTCCTTGCGGGCGATGGCATGGCGCACGGCCCTGTGTACCAGCAGATCCGGATAACGGCGAATCGGCGAGGTGAAATGGACGTAGTTGTCGTGGGCCAACCCAAAGTGGCCGGTGTTGTCGGGACTGTATACCGCCTGGGCCAGCGAGCGCAGCAGAACGGTCTGTATGAGATGGGCGTCCGGCCGGCCCTGGACCTTGGCCAGCAGCTTCGCGTAGTGCTGGGGTTCCGGACTGTCACCGCCGCCCAATTGCATCCCCACTTCGGCCAGAAAGCTGCGCACGTCCGGCAATTTGTCGACCTTCGGACCTTCGTGCACGCGATACAGCGTGGGGACCTTGTGCCGGGCGAGGAAACGGGCCGTCGCCACGTTCGCGGCGATCATGCACTCTTCGATGATCTTGTGCGCGTCGTTGCGCATCACCGGCACGATACGCTCGATCTTGCGCTCGGTGCCGAACACGATGCGCGTCTCGGTGGTTTCGAAATCGATGGCACCGCGCTTTGAGCGCGTCCCTCGCATCGTTTTGTACAGGCCATGCAGTTCATCGAGGTGAGGAACGAGTCGGGAATACCGTTCGCGCAACCCGGCATCGCCGTCCACCACCATGGCCGCTACCTGATCATAGGTCAGACGGGCATGGGACCGCATGACAGCATCGTAGAAGCTTGAGCGGGTGATATCGCCGTCGGCATTGATGTACATCTCGCACACCATGCAGAGGCGATCCACGTCGGGATTCAGAGAGCACAACCCGTTGGAGAGCACCTCGGGGAGCATGGGCACCACCCGTTCGGGGAAGTACACCGAATTGCCCCGTTCATAAGCCTCGGCGTCCAACGCACTGCCGGGGCTGACGTAGTGCGATACATCGGCAATGGCCACCAGAAGGCGCCAGCCCTTGGGCTTGCGCTCGCAATAGACGGCATCATCGAAGTCACGGGCATCGGCGCCGTCGATGGTCACCAACGGCGTACCGCGCAGATCGACCCGACCCGCCTTGGCCTGTTCGGGGACCTCTTTGCCCAGGTCGGCAATTTCCGCCCGCACGCCCTCCGGCCACTGCATGGGCAGTTCATGGCTGCGTATGGCCACGTCGATTTCCATACCCGGGGCCATATGGTCCCCGAGCACCTCGACCACCCGTCCGATGGGCTTGGCATGCTTGCTGGGCTGCTCGATCAGGTCGATGGTGACGATCTGGCCATGTTGGGCATCGCCCTGCATGGCGGGCGGCACGGCGATATCCTGGGACAGGCGCTTATTGTCCGGCACCACGAAACCGATGCCGCTCTCGCTGTAGAAGCGGCCCACAACCTGGTGGGTGTTGTGCTCCAGCACTTCGACGATGGAACCTTCACGGCGCCCGCGGCGGTCGATGCCGGTCACCCGAGCGACGGCCCGGTCACCGTGAAGTACCGAACGCATCTGACGGGGACCGAGAAACAGGTCATCGCCGCCTTCGTCGGGCACCAGGAATCCGAACCCGTCCGGGTGGCCAATGATACGGCCGCGGACCAGATCGGCCTTGTCGACCAGGCAATAGCCGTTACGCCGGTTGCGGATCAGCTGTCCGTCCCGTTCCATCGCCTTCAGACGCCGGCGCAGAGCCTCCAGGTCGTCTTCGGATTCCAGCTCCAGGACCTGGGCGATCTCCTCGCGCACCAGCGGCACCCCTTTTTCCCCGAGCATCTCGATGATGAACTCCCGGCTGGCAATGGGGCGATCGTACTTGGTCGCCTCACGCTCGGCATACGGGTCCGACCTGTCTTTCTTTCGTGCTCTCTTGCTCATTGGATCCCTTTTAAGATATCCGACAGACGCTCTGCCGGCCGGCCAGGATACGTTGACAACCTGGACCGCTACGGGTAAAGTTCGCGCCCTATCGGACGGTGCCCAAGGCGGCATCGGTTTCGATGCTTGCCGAGGTGGCGGAATTGGTAGACGCGCTAGCTTCAGGTGCTAGTGGGGGTAACCCCGTGGAGGTTCAAGTCCTCTCCTCGGCACCACTTCTTTACAGGCCGGGCCCAGGCCCGACCTTCCAGTAAGATACCGACCTGCAACATCCTATTCATCGAAAGGATGCCGCAGGATGATGTTGTGGTTCCGATCGGCGCCGGTGGAAATGATGTCGATCGGGGTCTCCACGATTTCCTCGATCCGCTTGAGATAGGCCTTGGCGTTGACCGGCAGGTCATCGTAACGCTGCACGCCCACCGTGGATTCCTTCCAGCCGGGCATCTCTTCGTACATCGGTTCGCAGGTGGCAAAGGCGTCCGCGCCGACCGGCGGCGTCAACCGTTCGGAATCTCCACAGCGGTAGCCTACGCACAGCCGGATGGTATCCAGACCGTCCAGCACATCCAGCTTCGTGATGCACAACCCTGAAACGCTGTTGATCTGATTCGAGCGGCGCAAGGCCACCGCGTCGAACCAGCCGCAGCGACGCGGCCGCCCGGTGGTGGAACCGAATTCGTGGCCGCGGTTGGCCAGGTGTTCGCCCATTTCGTCGAACAGTTCGGTGGGGAACGGCCCCGCGCCCACCCGGGTGGTGTACGCCTTGGTGATCCCCAACACATAGTCCATGTAACGCGGCCCCATGCCGCTGCCGGTACACGCCCCGCCCGCGGTGGTGTTGGACGATGTCACATACGGATAGGTGCCATGATCGATGTCCAGCAACGCCCCCTGCGCGCCCTCGTAGAGGACGCTGTCGCCGTTCTGGCGGTACTGGTACAGCAGTTCGGGCACATCACCCACCAACGGCTGGATCTCCTCAGCCATCGCCAGGGTCTCTTCCAACACCTGCTGGAAATCGACCGGATCGCACTTGAAGTAGTGCTGCAAGACGAAGTTGTGGTAATCCAGCACCTCGCCGAGTTTGGCGGCGAACAGCTTCCGATGGAAGACCTCACCCAGGCGCAGGCCGCGGCGCGACACCTTGTCCTCGTAAGCCGGCCCAATGCCGCGCCCGGTGGTACCGATGGCAGCCTTGCCCCGAGCGATTTCGCGGGCGTGGTCCAGGGCCACGTGGTAGGGCAGAATCAACGGACACGCTTCGCTGATCTTCAGCCGCTCCCGGGCCGGGCAGCCATTGGCCTCCAGCATGCGGATCTCTTCCAGCAGCGCCGACGGGGAAAGCACGACCCCGTTGCCGATCAGGCACTGGACGCCATCGCGCAGGATGCCGGAGGGAATCAGGTGCAGCACGGTCTTTTTGCCATCGATCACCAGGGTATGACCGGCATTGTGTCCGCCCTGGAAGCGAACCACGGCGGCTGCCCGCTCCGTGAGCAGGTCCACGACCTTGCCCTTGCCCTCGTCACCCCACTGGGTGCCGATCACCACCACGTTCTTGCCCATACCCCGAATTCTCCCAATACCGATCCAGTCAACGAATACCCTTCACTTCAGCGCCTGCACGCTCCAGCGCCCCTCGATCTGCATCACCACGCGGTCGCACCCCATCTCCCGGGCCCCACCGGACTGCCCGGGCAGTGCACATACCACCCGCTCGCCGCCGGCACGCAGCTCCGCGATGATCCGTTGCAGGTCGGGATCCGGTTCGGCCGGCGCGAATATACCGCCCTCAAGACCATCGCCGGCGCCGGACCCCAGGCGCATGAGGGTCAGCAGATCGGTACTGAACCCGGTCGCTGGACGGGCACTGCCGAATACCTTGCCGATTTCGTCGTAACGTCCGCCGCGTGCAATCTCCTGGCCGTGGCCGGGCAGATAGGCCGCGAACACCGCCCCGGTCTGATAGCCATAGCCTCGCAGCTCCGCCAGATCGAAGTACAGTGGCACACCGGGCAATTGGCGGCGCGCGCCTTCGGCGATGGCGCTGAGGTTGTCCAGCGCCGCACAAACCTCCGCCCCGGCGCCTGCCATCACCCCCCGGGCCCGCTCCAACACCTGACCATCGCCGTGCAGGGTCGCCAGCTGGGCCAGAGGATCGCGCACCGCAGCAGGCAGATCGAGCTCGCCCAACAATCCTTCGATCTCCGGACGGGCCTTGCGCTGCAGAGCATCGAAAAGCACCGCCTCGGGCTCCGGCGCGAGTCCCGCCTGCTGCGCCAGCCCACGGTAGATGCCGACGTGCCCGAGATCCAGATGAACATCGCTGATGCCGGTCACCCGCAATGTCTCCAGCATCAGAGCGAGGATTTCCACATCGCCGTCCACCCCCGCGTAGCCGAACAGCTCGGCACCGACCTGCAGGGGGCAACGTGAGCCCGCGAAGCCCTCCGGCCGGGTACGCAGCACCGGGCCGAGATAGCAAAGCCGGGTAGGCGGCTCGCGCTTGAGCTGGTGGGCGTCTATACGCGCTGCCTGCGGCGTGATGTCGGCCCGCAACCCCATGAGCCTGCCGCTCAGCTGATCGGTAAGCTTGAAAGTCTGTAGATCGAGGTCGTGGCCCGTACCGGTCAGCAGCGAATCGAGGTATTCGATCAGCGGCGGCACGATCAGGTCGTAACCCCAGCTTCGGTACAGAACCAGCAGCCGTCGGCGCAGAGCCTCCAGGCGCCACGCATCCGGCGGGAGCACTTCCTCGATCCCTTCCGGCAGCAGCCATCGGTCGATTGCCGTCATATCCGCCTTACTCTACTCGGGCGCCAGGCCGCGCGCTCAACGCAGCAGGTGCAGCAGCACCAGTCCGGCGAGCATGCTGGTCAACCCGGCAATGCGCAGTTGCCGATCGTCGGACTGCGCCACCAGCAGCAGCAACCGGCGCAACCCGAACGGACTGAGAAACGGCAGCACGCCTTCGATAACCAGCATTAGCCCCAGGGCTGTGAGCAGATCGTGCCACATCAGTCCGTCCAAAAAAAAGCCGGGCGGGTCCAACGCCCACCCGGACCGGCATCCCGCGCTGTTTCGCCAGGCTCAGCGCTTGCCCTTGGCGTCATTGAAAAAATTGAAAAACTCCGAATCAGGCTCCAGCACCAACAGATCGCTCTTGCTGTTGAAGGTCTTCCGGTAAGCCTGCAGACTGCGGTAGAAGGCGTAAAACTGCGGATTCTTCTTGTACGCTTTCGCGTAGATATCCGCCGCTCGCGCATCGCCTTCACCGCGAATCGCCTCCGCATCCCGATAAGCTTCGGCCAGAATCACCTCGCGCTGGCGATCCGCGTCGGCGCGGATGCGCTCGGCAGCCTCTGCACCGCGGGACCGGAATTCCTTGGCCACCCGTTCGCGCTCGGCCTCCATGCGCCGATACACGGAACTGCTTACCGCGTCCGGCAGGTCAATGCGCTTGATGCGCACATCGACGATCTGGATGCCCAACTGCTGAGCCGCCGTGTTCGCACTCTTGGTCAGAATGGACATGATCTGAGCGCGCTCCCCCGACACGACCTCGTTGATGGTGCGCTTTCCGAACTCACTGCGCATGCGGTCCTTGATCAGCTGTTCAATGCGCTGACGGGCCTGCAATTCGTCGCCGAGTACTTTCGTGTAATAGGTCTTCGCATCGGCAATACGCCATTCAACGAACGAATCGACGATAACGTTCTTCTTTTCGCTGGTCAGGAACCGTTCAGGCTCCATGTCCAGCGTCACAATGCGCCCGTCGAACTTCCTGACATTGTTGACGAACGGGATCTTGAAGTGGATGCCCGGTTTAACGTCGGTTTTCACCACTTCGCCCAAGCGGAACAGGATCGCTTTCTGCCATTGAGCCACGGTGTATACCGAAAACGACGCCACCAGCAGGGCAACGGCAGCGATAACGACAGTTGTGGTTGCAGTCTTGGACATCAGCGTGTCTCCCGCCCGGAACGGGGATCGTTGCGGGAAGACGCACCCGGTGTGTTGCCAGAAGAGTCCGTCTCACCGGTCTGCGTGGCCTGCGATTGCGCTGGCGGTTTGTGGCTGTTGTTCTTGATGATCTTGTCCAGAGGCAGATACAGCAGATTGCTGCCCTTCTTGATGTCCACCAGCACCTTGCTGCTCTTGGACAACACGTCCTCCATGCTATCGAGGTACAGGCGCTGGCGGGTGACCGCCGGGGCCTTGTCGTATTCCGTCAGCAGTTCCAGGAAGCGCTTGGTGTCGCCCTCTGAGCGTGCGACCACCCGCTGCTTATAGCCGTTCGCCTCCTCCAGGAGCCGGGCGGCATTGCCGCGCGCCACCGGGATCACCCCGTTGGCATAGGCCTGAGCCTCATTTTTCAGGCGCTGTTCGTCCTCGCGCGCCTTGATCGCATCGGAGAATGCCGCCTGCACCTGATCCGGAGGCTGTGCATCCTGCAGGGTCACGTTGACCACCAATTGGCCGGTGTCGTATTGATCGAGGATATGCTGCATCAGCTCCTTGGTCTGGGCCACCACTGCGCTGCGCCCTTCGGTGAGCACGAAGTCCATTTTGCTCTTGCCCACGACTTCGCGCACCGCACTTTCAGCCACCTGCTTTAGCACACCTTCGGGATCGCGCACATTGAACAGATAGGCCCGCGGGTCCTTGACCTGGTACTGGACGGCGATCTGCACGCTGACGATGTTCTCGTCCTGGGTCAGCATCAGCGCCTCCCGGGGCACCTGCACGATCTTGGTCGCCCGCCCGCTGGCCGAACGGTAACCCACCTCGACATAGCGGCGCTGTTCTACGTCAACTTTCTTGACCGACTCGACCGGGTAGGGGATGTGCCAGTGGGGTCCCGGCAGCGTGATCGCCTGGTAGGCGCCGAAGCGCAACACCACGCCGCGTTTACCCTGATCGATGATATAAAAGCCGGAGGCCAGCCATACCACCAGCGCGATCAGCGCCACGACGCCAATCCCGAAGGAGCCGGATCCGCTCGCACCGCCTCCTTTGCGCCCGCCGAACAACCGCCCGAAGCGCTCCTGCATCTTGCGAACGATCTCATCCAGATCCGGTGGCCCCTGGTCTCCGCCCCGGCCGCCCCAGGGATCTCGATTACCGCCACCCGGTTCGTTCCAGGCCATTACAAGTACTCCGTCGTTGCCGTCCGATTAGACCGCCAGGTGCAACCGCTGCCAATTAGCGCGGGCGCAGACCACCGCGCCCTGGGGGACGAAATCTGCCACACGAGTCATCGCGGAACGATTGCCAAGGGGGTGATTTTATGGGGCTTGCGAGGCTCCCGCAAGGAATTCCCCGCGCGCATCGGGTTCCAGGACGCATTCCAGGCCCTGGCCACGGCACAGGTAATCGAGCTCGCGGCGAGACATGCGCAGTTCCATCCAGCAGTTGCCTTTGGCGTCGACTCGCTCGTCCAACACGGTACCGACACCGTACAGGCGCGCCCTCAGCCGCCCGGCGCTGGGCGGCACGCACAGCCACCCGCGGGCCAACTGGCCCCGGAAAAACTCCGCCACCGCGGCTTCCAGCAGTTCGATGCCGGCGCCGGTGGCGGCCGACAACCATACCCGTCGAACCGTGCCGTCGGCGTCGCGCTCCAGACGCGGCGCCTCTCCGATCACATCAATTTTGTTGTACACCTCCAGCTGTGGAACCGAGCTTGCGCCGATATCGGTCAGCACCTGGTTGACCTGTTCGATATGGCCAAGACGCTGCTCGTCACCGGCATCGATGACATGCAACAGCAGGTTGGCTTCCAGGGTCTCCTCCAGGGTGGACCTGAATGCCGCTACCAGATCATGGGGCAGATGGCGGATAAACCCGACGGTGTCGGCCAGCACCAACGGCCCGATTTCCGGCACGTCCAAGCGGCGCAGCGTCGGATCCAGCGTGGCGAACAGCTGATCGGCGGCCATCACATGGGCGCCGGTGAGCCGATTGAACAACGTGGATTTGCCGGCGTTGGTATAGCCCACCAGCGACACGGTGGGGACCTCGGCCCGCGAGCGCGCCCGACGCCCTTGCTGTCGTTGTCGGCGGACCTTTTCCAGCCTTCGGTTCAGCAGCTGTATGCGCGCCCCGAGCAGGCGGCGGTCGGTTTCGAGCTGCGTCTCACCAGGACCGCGCAGCCCGATGCCGCCCTTTTGCCGTTCCAAGTGAGTCCAGCCCCGGACCAGACGGGTCGACATGTGACGCAGCTGCGCCAGTTCCACCTGCAGCTTGCCTTCGAACGAGCGGGCCCGCTGGGCGAAGATATCCAGAATGAGGCCTGTGCGATCCAGCACCCGGCACTGCAGCAGCTGTTCCAGGTTGCGTTCCTGACTGGGCGACAGGGCGTGATTGAACAGCACCAGATCAGCCTCTTCGCGCTGCACGTGCTGGCGGATCTCCTCGGCCTTGCCGGCGCCCACGAAATACCGCGGATCGGGACTGGCGCGGGTGGCTGTGACGGTCGCCACGGGATCGCCGCCCGCCGAGCGCACCAACTCGGTGAACTCAAGCAGGTCCTCCTGATCCTTGTAGTCGGGAAGATTGAGGTGAACGAGAACCGCCCGCTCGCCGCTGTGGGGGCGTTCAAACAACAGCATTTCCCCGCGCGCGGAGACGTTCAGGCATTGCCGGGCTCGGGCCCGCTCTCGTCGGCGCCCTGCAGACGCACATTGCGCGCGGGCACGACGGTGGAGATCGCATGCTTGTATACCATCTGGCTGACACTGTTCTTCAGCAGCACCACAAACTGGTCGAATGACTCGATCTGTCCCTGCAGCTTGATGCCATTCACAAGGTAAATGGAGACGGGAACGCGTTCCTTGCGCAGGGCATTCAGGAAAGGCTCCTGCAACGACTGCCCTTTAGCCATGTCGTTTCTCCTTTTTTTAATTATTTGAGCCAAGTTATCTCTCCTACTGACTAAAGTTTGCGGAAGAAACCATCTGGGCAAATCCCTTCGCCGCACATGTAGGGTCGGTGTGAAAATTGTAGCATAGTCACAAACCCGATTGGTGCAAGCGCGAAATGCCGTCCAGCCTTTTCAATACCTTATTCAGAAGCTGCGGAGACTGTGCATCGAAACGCTCAACCCCGGCCTCGCTGCGCAGCCATGTCAATTGCCGCTTGGCGTACTGGCGGGTCGCTACAATGGCCCGTTCGACCATCCCGTCGCGCGTCAGGCGACCGTCCAGATAGGCCCAGGCCTGGCGGTAGCCGACCGACCGCATGGATGGCCGCTCCGGGCCCAGATCCGGACGCTGCCACAAGCCGCGCACTTCATCCAGAAAACCCTGTTCGAGCATGGAATGGAACCGCCTGGCGATACGGGTACCCAGCACGTCCCGGTCGGCGGGCGCCACCACCAGCTTGACCAGCCGGTAAGGCAGTGGGTCCTGTTCCGGCACGCGCGCGAACCACTCGCTCATGGGCATGCCGGTCAACCGGAAGACTTCCAGCGCCCGCTGGATCCGCTGCGGGTCGTTCGGGTGAATGCGGCGGGCGGCCTGTGGGTCCACTTGGGCCAGACGGGCGTGCAGGGAGCTCCAACCGCCTTGGCGCGCCTCGTCTTCCAGTTCCCGGCGCACCTCGGCGTCCGCCGATGGCAGCGGGGACAGCCCTCGTTCCAGCGCCCGAAAATACAGCATGGTGCCGCCAACTAGCAGAGGTAGACGGCCTGCGTCCCTGATTAGTTCCAACTCACGCAACGCATCCGAGCGAAAGCGTGCGGCCGAATAGGATTCGCTGGGATCGCAAATATCAATGAGCCGGTGGGGCGCCACCCGCAGCACGTCGACCCCGGGCTTCGCGGTGCCGATGTCCATGCCGCGGTAGACCATGGCGGAATCCACGCTGACCACCTCGCAGGGCAGCCGACGCACGAGTTCGACGGCAAGCTCGGTCTTGCCCGAGGCAGTGGGCCCCATCAGGCACAAAACGGGCGGTTTGGCGACTTCTCTCGACACCGCTCAACGACCGCGCAGGAACAGGCCGTCGAGCTCGCCCATGCCCAGCTGAACCCAGGTGGGACGTCCATGATTGCACTGGCCGCTGCGCTCGGTACGCTCCATCTCGCGCAGCAACGCATTCATTTCTTCGACGCTTAGGCGCCGGTTGGCACGCACCGAGCCATGACAGGCCATGGTGGCCAGTACGTCGTTGAACGCCTCATGCAGCCGGCTGCTGGTGCCGTAGGTGGACAGATCGGACAGCACATCGCGCACCAGCGCACCCGCGTCGCCGTCCCGCAACAGCGCGGGAACCCGTCGTATAGCCAGCGCCTCCGGCCCCAACCGATCCACTTCGAAGCCCAGTTCCTCGAACAGCGCCCGATGGGCCTCGGCGAGCTCCGCGTCCCGGCCACTGACCGACACCGTCACCGGCACCAGCAATGGCTGAGACCGTATGCCGCCACTGCCATGGGCGGTCTTCAGCCCCTCATAGGTGATGCGCTCGTGGGCGGCGTGCATGTCCACCAGCACCAGCCCGCGGTCGTTCTGCGCCAGCACATAGACCCCGTGCAGCTGTGCGAGGGCAAAGCCCAGAGGCGGCGCTGCTGCGCCCGACTCCCCGCCGGCGGGCAGCGCCGGCGCGGGCGACGCTGCTGGATGCAGCGCACCGTAGGCCGCCAGCTGTTCATTCACGTTCAAGACCATGGCCTGCTGGTGGCGGGGCTGCCCGGCAACGCCGAGCGTCGGCGGCACCGATTGCTGGGGTGCGGGGCGGAGCTGATCGCCCGGCCGCAGGTCACTCAACGCCTCATGGAGCGTACGGAACAGGAAATCGTGCACCAGCCGGCTGTCGCGGAAGCGCACCTCGTGTTTGGCTGGATGCACGTTGACATCGACCGCCGTGGGGTCGATGTCCAGGTACAGCACGAAGGCCGGGTGACGACCGTGGAACAGCACATCGGCATAGGCCTGGCGCACGGCGTGCGCTACCAGCTTGTCACGCACCATGCGGCCGTTGACGAAGAAGTACTGCAGATCGCTCTGACTGCGTGAAAACGTCGGCAGACCAATCCAGCCGTGGAGCCGCAAACCCGCCGCCGCATGCTCCAGCTGCAGACTCTGATCGACAAAAGTGCTGCCGCACACCCCGGCGACACGCCGCATGCGGGCGGGCGGGCTGTCGCCCACGGGCAGCCGGCAGACCGGCCTCTGGTTATGGCGCAACACCAGCTCCACATCACTGCAACTGAGCCCGACGCGCTTGACGACATCCTCCAGATGTTTGAACTCGGTTGCGTCGGCGCGCAGAAACTTGCGCCGCGCTGGGGTATTGAAAAACAGATCCCGCACTTCCAGTGTGGTTCCTGGCGGATGGGCAGCCGGTTCCGGCTCAGGCCGCACCTCCGTGCCGTCGCCGCTCACCGTCCAACCGGTATCCGCGCCGGCTACCCGGGATGTGAGCGTCAGGCGCGCCACCGACGCAATGCTCGGCAAGGCCTCGCCGCGAAAACCCAGGCTGACCACCTGTTCCAGGTCATCCAGACTGGCGATCTTGCTGGTGGCATGACGGGCCAGCGCCAATCCAAGGTCCTCGCGCGCGATGCCCGCACCGTTGTCGCGCACGCGAATCAGCCGCTTGCCGCCCTCCTCCACGTCCACCTCGATACGGGTGGCCCCCGCATCCAGGCTGTTCTCCAGCAGCTCTTTGACGACCGACGCCGGGCGCTCCACCACCTCACCGGCGGCGATCTGGTTGATGAGTTGGGGGGGAAGCAGTCGAATTCGCATGGAGACTTCTTGGGAGCCGCCGGACCGCAACGGGCGATCCGTATCGCCTACCATTTTGCCACGCCCAACCCGGCCCGCGACAGCGCCAATGCGCAAACTCCGCGCACGGGCCGGCGAAGCGGGGGGTATGCGGCGAACGGCAATCCGCCGACGGGCGCCGGTCTCGGAACGTGTCCGGGTCGTCTGCCCGCGACAAGCAAAAGCGGTGAGGCGGGAACAGACGGTCGAACGCCGGCGGCATAGAGCGGCGACCAAGGCACGACAAAATATCGGATAGGGGCCGGCTTCCCGCCGTCGCTGCCCCTGGGCGGTGGATTCTAGCTGCCCTCGCCCGCCGGTATGACCACCACGTCGCCGGCCTGCACCCGGTCGTTGGAAAGACCGTTGGCCACCTGCAGCTCGCGCACGCTGACCCGATAGCGGTGTGCCAGCTGGGAAAGGGTTTCCCCCCGACGAATCACATGTTTGCGCTCCGCCAGAACGGTGCCGGGCGGCGGATGGCGGTCGAAGTAGGTGCGAATACCGGCCATGATGGCCCGTGCGATCTGTCGCTGGTGACGGGGGCTGCGCAATTGCCGTTCCTCGCGGGGATTGGAAATGTACGCGGTCTCCACCAGCATGGACGGGATGTCCGGGGATTTGAGCACCACGAAGGCGGCGCGCTGCACGTGGGAGCGATGAATCCGACCCACCCGGTCGAGCTGATGCAGCACGTCCCGCGCCGCGTCCATGCTGGCTTCGATGCTGGCCGACTGCGACAGGTCCAGCAACACATGCTTGAGCAGCGGATCCTTGTCGCTGAGGCTCACACCGCCCACCAGGTCGGCCGCGTTTTCGTGCTCCGCCAGGATACGCGCCATCTCGCTGCTGGCGCCGTGACGCGACAGCACGTAGACGGTGGATCCCCGCACGCTGGGGTCGTGGTAGGAATCGGCATGGATGGCGACGAACAGGTCGGCCCGGGCCCGCTGGGCAATTTCTATGCGCTGGCGCAGGCCCACGTAGTAGTCGCCGGTCCGGGTCATGACCGCCCGCATGCCCGGCTCCCTGTTGACCAGCCTCTCCAGCCGACGGCCGATGGCCAGCGTGACATTCTTTTCCAGCGTGCCGTGCGGCCCGTGGGCACCGGGATCCTCCCCGCCATGACCGGGATCGATGCACACCACGATTTCCCTGGGCCGATCCGGTTCCGCGTGCTTGACCTCGCGGGAACGGGCGGCGGCAGCGTCGGCGCGCTCGGCCGCCGTGTCGGTCAGATCCACCACCAGGCGATCGCCGTAGGGGCCCTGGGGGGGAAGTACGAAGCTCTTTGGATGGGCCTTGCCCTTGAGATCCAGCACGATACGCAGACCGTGATCCGGGCGTGGGCCACTACGTATGTCCCTGACCAGCCCCTTGGACAGGTCCGGGGTACTCAAGCGGGTCTTCAGGCGGGCGTGCGGCAGATCGATGACCACCCGCTCGGGATCGTGCAGCACGAACAGGTTATGGCTGACCGGGGCGCTGATATCGAACACCACCCGGGTGCTGTCCGGTGCCGCCCAAACCCGCACACCATCGACATTGGTCGCCGCCCCTGCCGCCGCGCAGAAACCGGACCAACACAACAGTAGCCAGGCCGTCAGTTGCCGGACCCCCATCCTCCTCTCCCCGGGCGAGGTGATACGCACAGACAGTTAGTCATATTCCCGTGGGAAATGCAAGAATTTCTTTCAATCTCGTTGGGATAGAGCCATTATTTGCGAGCCAGTCTAGGTTGTCGGCACAAGCCGGGCGACGACCTCACGACCCCGCCGGGTGGCAGCGGCCAGATCCACCTGCCGCCCCCCGGATCGGTAGCCGATGGCCACCGCCAGATCCGCCGGCGGCAAGACGCCGATGCCCCGTTCGGGCCACTCCACCAGACAAACGGCCGTCTCGTCCGCAAACAGGTCCCGGCCGCCTATCCATTCCAGCTCTTCCGGATCGGCCAGGCGGTAGAGATCCAGGTGGTAAATGGTACGGTTGCCGATCGCGTAGGGTTCCACCAGGGTGTAGGTAGGGCTCTTCACCCGTCCCTCATAGCCGAGCCCGCGCAGAAACCCCCGTACCAGGGTCGTCTTGCCGGCACCCAATTCACCGTACAGATAGATTCGGCAACCGCCCGGACAGGCCCGCGCCAAGTCGCTCCCCAACCCTTGCAGGGCTCCCTCATCGGCGGTCGTGAACTGCAGCTGCGCGCTCAGGGGTTCAGCTCCGCTCGCAATTCACCTATCAGATCGCCCGCCAGCAACCCGCGCTCACCGCTCCGGGCGGCGCGGTCGCCGGCACCCGCATGCACACAAACGCCGGCACGTGCCGCCGCGGGCAATGACAGGCCCTGGGCGCAAAGACCGGCGATCACCCCGGTCAGCACATCTCCCATGCCGCCCGACGCCATGCCGGGGTTGCCAAGGCCGCACACGGACACAGGACCGCCCGCATCACCGATCAACGTACCTGCACCTTTGAGCACACAAGTGCCTCCATAACGCGCTATCAGCCGACCCAGGGCCGCAAAGCGGTCCGCCTGGATTTCCCCTGCGCTGCCCCCCAGCAACCGACCTGCCTCACCGGGATGCGGCGTCAGCACCCAGTTCTCCAGCATGCGAGGCCCCTTCGCCAGCAGATTCAGGGCGTCCGCGTCCACCACCAGAGGCAGGCCGCTGGCGAGCACCGTCTGGTACATCCGGCGCCCCCAGTCTCCCTGACCCAGTCCCGGGCCAAGGGCCACCACGGTAGCCCGCTCGAGCAGCGGCGCCAGTTCGGCGGGACCTTCCACCCCATGGGGCATGAGTTCGGGCCGCACGGCCGCCAGCAGAGTCGCATGAGCGGCGCGGGTGGCGATGCTCACCAGCCCGGCGCCCACCCGCAGCGCCGCCTCGCCGGCCATGCGCACCGCACCGACCGTGCCCTGGTCGCCGCCCACCACCAGCACATGCCCGTTGTGGCCCTTGTGGGCGACGCGCGAGCGCGGGCGTCCCAACGCGCCCAATGGCGGGCTGCACAGCAGACGGGCATCGCTCGCTACCCGCGCGTACACCGCAGGGGGCAGCTGCAGGTCATCGAACACCACCGCTCCGGTGTAATCCGGTGCTGCGCCGGTGTACAGGCCGCGCTTGCGACCGATGAAGGTGACGGTCAGCGTTGCCCGCACCGCGCGACCGAGGGGGTTGCCGGTATCGGCCGACAGCCCGGACGGGATATCCACGGCGAGCACCGGTGTGCGTCCCCCGTTCAATGCGTCGATGGCGGCCCCCATCGGGCCTTCCACCGGACGCTGCAACCCCGTGCCGAGCAGCGCATCGACCACCACATCGGCGCCGCCGGACGGATCCCCGCCGTCGGAACGGGACTCGATGCCGGCCTGACGCAGACTCTCCCACGCCTGACGGGCGGCGCCTTTGAGCCCCTGCGGGTCGGCGAAATGGCGAACCTCCACGGACAAGCCGGCCTCATGGGCCAGTCGCCCGATCACATAACCGTCCCCGCCGTTGTTGCCCGGGCCACACAGCACCGTCAGGCGCTGCGCCGCCGGCCACCGGCTCCGCAGGGCCGAGAATACCGCTGCACCTGCGCGGCACATGAGGTCGTAGCCGTCGATGCCCTGTTCCTCGATGGCGATGCGGTCCAATTCCCGCACCTGGTCGGCGCGGTACAGGGGAACCGATTCAGCATCATTCATGATCCGCGTCCCCTTCCCTGAAGTGCTGCGTTAAACTGACAACTTACCTTCAAGTCCCTATCCGAATCCACCCGCTGCCCATGCACCGCCCAAGCGCCCCGCACAAGCTCGACTACGCAGCCCTGGCTTCGCTCATCAAGGACTGGGGCCTCCAGTTGGGCTTCCAGCAGATGGGCATCACCACCACGGAGCTGGCCGCCGACGAAGCCCGCCTGCTGAACTGGCTGGGCGCCGGCCGTCATGGCGAAATGGACTACATGGCCCGCCATGGCACACGCCGCAGCCGGCCGACCGAGCTGGTCCCCGGCACCCTGCGCATCATCAGCGGACGCTTCGACTACTGGCCGGAGCCAGCACGCGAACCCTGGTCCGTGCTGGCCGCCCCGCAGCTCGGTTACGTGTCCCGCTACGCCCTGGGGCGGGACTACCACAAGGTGCTGCGCCGGCGCTTGCAACGGCTCGCCGAGCGCATCGAAGCACAGATCGGGCCGTTCGGTTACCGGGTGTTCACGGACAGCGCACCGGTGCTGGAAAAGGCGCTGGCCCGCAATGCCGGCCTGGGCTGGATCGGCAAACACACCAATCTGTTGCACCGCCAGGCCGGTTCCTGGTTCTTTCTGGGCGAGCTGTTCACGGACCTGCCACTGCCGGTGGACGACCCGGCGGACGACCATTGCGGGACCTGCAGGGCCTGCATCGACGCCTGTCCCACCGGCGCCATCGTGGCGCCCTATGAGCTGGACGCGCGGCGCTGCATCTCCTATCTGACCATCGAGTTGCGGGGATCGATCCCCGAAGAGCTGCGTACACTGATCGGCAATCGCATCTACGGCTGCGACGACTGTCAATTGGTATGCCCCTGGAACCGCTTCTCCCAGCCGGGCGGCGAACCGGACTTCACGCCGCGCAATCATCTGGATGCCCCCGCTCTGGTGGAGCTGTTTGGCTGGACGGAGGCCGAATTTCTGCGCCGCACGGAAGGCAGCGCCATTCGCCGCATCGGCTACGCCTGCTGGCTGCGCAACATTGCGGTGGCACTGGGCAACGGGCCGCCCACCCCCGAGGCTATAGGCGCGCTGCGGGCCCGCCGAAACCACGGCTCCGCGCTGGTGGGCGAACACGTGGCGTGGGCGCTTCAACGCCTGGCTGAGGCCTCCCCCAGGGCCACAGTGGAAGGCTAGCCATAGCGCGTCCACAGAGCCGGGATACCCCGGAACGGAATCTGTCGTAAACCGGAAAATGCGTCGAAATTTCTTACGACTCGAGATTTGCCTCAACTTCTCCCTTACAGATGCATAACCCACTGACATTCCTGAATTCTCGTCGATTTCGCCAAATCCCAGACGTGTCGGCAGACTTTCCACATGGAAATCTCCAGCCGACTGCACCGGCGTTATTTACTTGTTTTGTATATCGTTTCTTGAGCACCCGATGATGGCATGGGGAATGCAGGCCATTGCCGGCGTAAATAAGCATAAACGCCCCCAGGGTGCCCAGTCATGGCGCAGGGTACCAATAGGAAAGTAGGAAGGGGCTTTACATCTCTCGGTCGGTTGCTTCACGGAGGAAGGGTTACATGAAAATCAGCTCCGCAATCCCAATCACATTAGTCGGCCTGCTCGCGGCGGGGACAGCCAATGCGTCCTGGGTCGGGACCGCAAATTACGGGATCATCGCATCAGGCGCGCCGACCGTCGGCCCGTTCGACGCGTACGGCATCGGCACCGGCGATGTGCTGCTGCAACGCGTTAGCGGTTCCGGTACGCCCTCGGCGCCGCAAGTAGGCGACACCTACAACGGCTACTTCCAGAGTTATATTTCCAATCACACCTTGAATGGAAACACCATCGGTCAGGGCAACCTCAACAACACCGCCAACAGTGGCACCCCCTATGAGCTGACCATAGCCGGCAGCTTCACGGAAACCGTGACAGGCGTTGGCAGCGGCGTCGCGCAGTTCAGCATCACCAGCGGCAGCGCCCAGCTCTATGCAAGCTCCACAGTCAACTATAACTTTCTGAACAACGGCACCGGATTCACAGACGGCACTTCAATTCTGACTGGAAACTTCGTGAGTGGCATCGGAACGTTCGGTCCGGCGGGCTTTGGTGTGAGCTCGTTGACGATCAACGTACCGACAGGTGGTTACAACTCGAGCGTGTACAGCCCGGGCATTGGGGGGGGCACCGCCTTGATCACGCTGCAGGGGGCAGGTTCGGGTGGCTCGACGAGCTTTCTGAATAATGTCACCGGCGTGGGAACACATACGGCAATTGCAGCCAACGGCGACATCTTGTTGGCATCCGTTGGCAACCTGGAGCTCGCCCCCGTACCGCTGCCGGCCGCCATATGGCTGTTCGGCTCCGGCCTGGTCGGTCTGGTGGGTGTGAGCAGGCGCCGCCGGCCCAACTGATCCGGCCAGCGCGGCAAGCACTGCGTCACGAAAGAGGGTGGGAAGCCGGGCGGAGCCCGGCTTCCCTGCATTCAAGGCTCGCGCGACGTCTGCAGCGCGTAGGCATAGAGACGGTTGCGGGCCACGCCGGTGATCCGCGCCGCCAGGGCCGCCGCCTGTTTTACCGGCAATTCCTCCAGCAACAGGTCCACCACCCGCCGCGCCTCGCTATCGAGTTCACCGGAACCGGGGGGCGTCGCGCCGTGGATGACCAGCACGAACTCACCCTTCTGCTGGTCCGGATCCGAGCGCACCCAGGCCGCAAGTTCGGCCAACGGGCCGCTGCGGATGGTCTCGAACGTCTTGGTCAGCTCGCGCGCCACCAGCGCTTCGCGCGCAGCACCGAAAATATCCACAAGATCGTCCAGCGTATCCACGATGCGATGGCTGGCCTCATAGAACACCACCGTGCGCGGCTCGTCCGCAAGCGCCTGCAACCGCCCGCGGCGGCCGGCCGAACGCGCCGGCAGAAAACCCTCGAACACGAAACGGTCGGTCGGCAGGCCGGCCGCAGACAGCGCGCACACCACCGCGCTGGGACCGGGTATCGGAATGACTCGGATACCGTCCTGACGGGCTGCGCGCACCAGGGCAAAGCCGGGGTCACTGATCAGCGGGGTGCCGGCATCGGAAATCAGCGCCAGAGTACGTCCGTCGTGCAACTGCTGGAGCAGGCTCCCCAGCACACGCTGTTCGTTGTGTTCATGGACGGCGACCATGGGCGTGGCGATGCCGTAATGATCGAGCAGCCGGCGACTGCGACGGGTGTCCTCGGCGGCGATCCGATCCACGCCGGCAAGCACGTCCACGGCGCGCCGCGACATGTCGTCCAGATTGCCGATGGGCGTGGCAACCACATAAAGCGCGCCCTTTTCAATTGACACACCACGCTCCCATCACGATACTGCCCTCTGCGTCCACAACCAGTTGATCCTCCGCGCCCGAGCGCCGGCGCCGGGCCAGCCACCGCATCGTGCCCTTGAGCAAACCATCAATGCAAGTCGTCCTGCACCGCCTGCTGGGGCTTTGCCTGCTTGCCGTGTCGGTTGCCCTGGGCGTATCCGGGTGCGGCGTCGCGCCCACCCGCCCCGGCGGCCCGGCGTTGGAGAGCGCCACTGTCAACACAGCCCAGGCGCTGGCACAAAAGGGCGACCGGCAGGGCGCCGCACAGGTCTACCTGCAGGCCGCCAAGACGGCGCCTGCCGCCCAGGCCCTGGAGTACCGGCTGCGGGCGGCCGACCTGCTCATCGAAGGCGGCGCGCTGGACAAGGCGGCCACCCTGCTTGCCACCCTGCCTGCCAAAACGCCCGATCCGACCACCACCCTGAGGCTGCAGTTGTTGCGGGCGCAACTGGCACTGACCGAGCACCGGCCCCAGGACGCCCTCAATGCCCTCCAGCAGGCACCGTCGGAGAGCCAGGTTCCCGGCGAGTACAACAACCGGTACTACGAACTGCACGCCCAGGCCTTCGCCATGGCCGGCAACCACCTGGAAAGCGCCCGGCAACGGGTGTGGCTGGACCCCATGCTGCCGGATGCCGCCGCCCGGCTGGCCAACGAGACCGCACTGTGGCAGCAGCTCTCCCAGCTCTCCGACGGCGCCTTGCAGCAGCTCAGCCTGGGACCACCCGATGTGCTGAGCGGATGGATGGAGCTGGTGCGCATTACTCGCCGACTGGGCCAGCAGCCCGAGGCCTTGGAGCAGGCCATCGCCCAGTGGAAGCAGCGCTATCCCAACCATCCCGCGCAGCAGCAACTGCTTGACCGGGTACTGGCCCGCCTGTCCAGGACCCGCAAGCCACCCAGTCAGATCGCATTGCTGCTGCCCCTCAGCGGACCGCTGGCACCGGCAGCCGACGCCGTGCGGGACGGCTTCCTGGCGGCTTACTACAACCAGCCGGCCAGCGTTCCGCGGCCGATGATCCGGATCTACGACACCGCCGATCAGGCCAATCAGGCCTGGGCACTGTATCAGCAGGCGGTCGCCGAAGGCGCCCAGTTCGTGGTCGGCCCGCTGGACAAGGCGGCGGTCGCCGAACTCACCCAGTCCGGGACCCTGTCGGTACCGGTGCTGAGCCTGAATTACCTGGACAACGACGCCGACCCGCCGGGCGATCTGTACCAGTTCGGCCTCTCCCCGGAGGACGAGGCCATCGCCGCCGCCGACCGCGCCCGCCAGGATGGGCACGACCGGGGAGTTGCCCTGGTGCCCCAGGGGCCGTGGGGGCAGCGAGTCCTGTCCGCCTTCGAAGACGAATGGAAACGGCTGGGCGGGACCTTCGTCGAAGCCCAGACCTACGACCCGGACCAGACCGACTACTCCAAGTCGATCACCCACCTGTTCAATATTGACGCCAGCCGTGCCCGTGAACGGGCGCTGGAGGGGCTGGTAGGCCGGGTCAAATTCGAGCCTCGCCGGCGCCGCGATGTGGATTTCGTGTTCCTGGTGGCGCAGCCGCGCCAGGCACGGCTCATGCGTCCGCAGCTGCGTTTCCACCACGCCGGCGACCTGCCGGTGTTTGCCACCTCCCATGTTTACGGCGGCGAACCGGATCAGGAAACGGACCGCGACCTGGACGGCATCCGGTTCTGCGACATGCCCTGGACGCTGGAGCACGACAACGCCTGGTCCGCAATACACACCGAACTCGACAACCTCTGGCCGCAAAGGACCCAGCGTTACGCGCGCCTGTACGCACTGGGCCTGGATGCCTACGATGTGCTGCCCTACCTGCAGGAACTCGGGCAGGGAGGTACGCTCAGTCGTTTCAACGGCGCCACCGGCAACCTGTACCTGGACGGCAACCGGCGCCTGCATCGCGAGCTGCGCTGGGCCCGGTTCGACGATGGACTGCCAAAGCTGCTACCCGCGCCGGCACAGTCGCCGTTACCCGCACCGGGGTCGAAATCGACGCCGGCAACAGCGCCGGCAACAGCGCCGGCATCCGCACCGCCCGCCGCCGACGCCGGGGAGACATCCGGACAGCAATAAGCCGCGCTGCGATGACACGTTGCCCAATGGGAGGGAACCCATGGCTCACACCCAGCTTGCCGGTCGACAGGCCGAAGACGCCGCCTGCCACTATCTGGAGCGCCGCGGGTTGCGGCTGGTGGCGCGAAACTACCGCTGCCGGCGCGGTGAGATCGATCTGATCATGGAAGACAGGGACAACCTGGTCTTCATTGAGGTACGATACCGGCGCACCCTGCGGTTTGGCGGCGGTGCTGAAAGCGTCGATCGCCGAAAACAGGCTCGCATCATCGCCTGCGCATCCTACTATCTGCAGCAACACCCGGACTTGGCTGCTCGGCCGGCCCGCTTCGACGTCGTCGCCATCACAGCCGGCGGCAAGGTAAGCTGGATACCGGATGCCTTCCGGACCTGAGTTCCGACACAGGGAACTCGCGCCGCTTCAAGGGGACCAAGGGCTAACAGCCGGGCTCGGCGCCGCACCTAAGGGCAGCGAGCCCCAGGACCAGCACGCATGAACCCGATTGACCGCATCACCCGACATTTTCAGGACAGCATTGTCGCAAAGCAGCAGGCTCTGGCGAGCGTGGCTCCCGCAATCGCCCGCGCAGCCGGTGAGATCACGCGGGCGCTGCTCGATGGCGGCAAGGTGCTGAGCTGCGGCAACGGCGGCTCGGCCGCCGACGCTCAGCACTTTGCGTCCGAACTGCTCAATCGCTTCGAGATGGAGCGTCCCGGGCTGCCCGCTTTCGCCCTGACCACCGACAGTTCCACCCTTACGTCCATCGCCAATGATTACGACTTCGACGAAGTGTTCGCCAAACAGGTGAGAGCGCTCGGCCAGGACGGGGACGTGCTGCTGGCCATCACCACCAGCGGCACCTCGCCCAACGTCGTCCAGGCCGTTCATGCCGCCCATGATCGCGGCATGACGGTCATCGCCATGACCGGCCGCGACGGTGGCACGGTGGCCGGCATGTTGAACCCCGACGACGTGGAAACCCGCGTTGCCAATCCATCAACCGCCCGTATCCAGGAGGTGCACGTGCTGATCATTCACTGCTTGTGCGACCTCATCGATCAGCAACTGCTCGGACAGGAGAGTTGATTCATGAACAAGGCGCTTGTGCCACTGTTGCTTGGCTGCCTGTTGTCCACCACGGTCACCGGCTGCGCCGGGTTGGTCGCCGCCGGTGCGGCCACCGGTATCGCGGTCGTCCACGACCGGCGCACGGCAGGCCAGGTGATCGAAGACCAGGAAATCGAATTCAAGGGGGCGCAGGCAATCAGCGATGACACCGGCCTCAGTTCCCAGACCCATATCAGTGTCACCTGCTACAACGGCATCGTCCTGCTGACCGGCGAAGCCCCCACCGAAGCCCTGCGCACACAGGCCACGGATCTGGTTCGGAACATCGCCCATGTACGCAGAGTGCATAACGAAATCACGGTCGCGGCGCCCAGCTCGATCATGAGCCGCAGCAGCGACACATTGATCACCGCCAAAGTGAAGACCAGTCTGTTTCACGTGCAGGGCTATCCGGGCTTCGATCCGACACGGGTCAAGGTGGTAACGGAAAACGGCACGGTCTATCTCATGGGACTGCTCAGGCACGACGAAGCGACCGCGGTCACCAACGAGGTGCGGCAGGTCGGAGGGGTCCAGCGGGTGGTCAAGTTGTTCGAATACATCGACTGACGCTCGGTAGCGGACCGGGAGGCGGCCCACGTGGCAACCGATGTCTACGGCACACTGACCCAGGCGCTGCTCGATGAGCTGGCGGCCATTGCGGGCGCCGATCAGTTGCTCACGGACATGGCTGACGTCCTGCCCTACGGCTACGATAACAGTCGACGCCAGGCGCTGCCCGGGGCCGTTGTCTTTCCCCGCGAGCATGGGCAAATCCAGGAGATCCTGCGGCTCTGCAACCGCGCGCGCATTCCCGTGGTGGCGCGCGGGCGGGGCACCGGCACCACCGGCGCGACCGTCCCCCTGGACAATGCCCTGGTACTCGCCCTGGAGCGCATGAACCGGATCCTCAGGATCGAACCGGAAAACCGGCTGATGGTCGTCGAACCGGGCGTGACCAACCAGAGCGTGCAGGAGGCGGCGGCGGCCCACGGTTTCTTCTGGCCGCCGGATCCGACCAGCGCCGCGGTGTGCACCGTGGGCGGCAACCTGGCATACAATTCGGCCGGACCGAGAGCGGTCAAGTATGGGACGCCGCGGGACAATACCCTGGGACTGCGGGCAATCACCGCTGCCGGCGACGAAATCCGCACGGGGGTCTCCACCACCAAGGGCGTGGTGGGCTACGATCTGACGCGGCTGCTCATCGGCTCGGAAGGGACGCTGGCGGTAATCACCGAGGCGACCCTGAAATTGACCCCTGCGCAACCCGCCCGCCGTACGCTGCGTGCGGTGTATCCGGACATGAACGCCGCCGCTGCGGCCGTGGCCCGCATCATGGCTCAGCCCACGACGCCCTGCGCCCTGGAATTCATCGACGGCAGCGCCATCGAGATGATCCGCGGCTATTCCCAGGCCGATCTTCCAACCCAGGCGGGCGCCATGCTGATGATCGAGGTGGACGGCCCGCACGCATGTATCGACGAGGCGGCCCAGTCCATTGCGGACGCGGCACGCGCAGGCGCGGTGGAAGTACGCACGGCAGCCTCGGACACGGAGGTGGAGGCGCTGTGGGCCACCCGCAAGGCGCTTTCGCCGGCGCTGCGCAACGTGGCCCCGAAAAAGATCAACGAAGACGTGGTGGTACCGGTCTCCCATATGCCTGCGCTGATCGACGGCCTCGGCATCTTATCCCGCGAATTCGGCATCACCATCGTCAACTTTGGGCATGCCGGCAACGGCAACATCCATGTCAACCTGCTGGTTGATCCCGACGATCCCACGCAGATGATCAACGCCGATCGGTGTCTTGACCGGGTGTTCACGCTGGTACTGGAGCTGGGGGGCACCCTGTCGGGCGAGCATGGCATCGGCCTGGTCAAGCGCGATTTCGTGGCTCGGGAAATCGATCCGGTGACCTTGAACCTGATGCGGGCCATCAAATCCCAGTTCGACCCCAACGGCATACTCAATCCCGGCAAGACGATCCCACTGCCGCACCCGTCCGATCGTTAGTCGGGGTATTGCTCCAGCCGGCGGATTGCGCCGACTGCCTCCAGTGCCTCGCCGGACGCCAGCCGCCGATGGAGCTCGGCGAACAATGCCTGACGGCGTTCCCGGCAAAGCGCCCCCACGGCCAGCATACCTGCCCGATAGGCCCGACGCCGCTCCAGCGCCAGGGCAGGCGCGCCGCTTTCGTCCAAGGTCAATTCCATAAGACATTTCGCTTTCTCGGCAGCAGCGATCTGCACGAGGTAGACCAGTGTTTTTTCCATCACCTGGGTATCGTGGATCTCCCCGAGCAGGTCCTGAAGCTGCTTGAGCGCCTGTACGGCCTGCGCACCGCGGGGCACCCAGCCGCTCACCGGCTCCAGCAGATAGCGCAGCCGTTTGGCCGCAATGCGCGCCTGATGGGCCTCGATCTCATCGGCGGGCGAGTGGATGCGTTGCAGGTGCACGTCCAACTCAGCAGCTGCGTCCTGCAACCGCTGCCGCAGCACCGGCCCGAACGACTCGCTCTCGCGCTTCCGCGCGGCGCCGGACAACCGTCGCCGCAGCCTGGCATCGAACTTGCGAAATCGCGCGGGGATATCGTCGGCCCGCATGTCCTGATAGGCCGCCCGCACACGTGCATCAATGGTACGCACCAGCCACTGGTAGCCGGGCCGTTCATGGGGGCGGATCTGCGCCCTGATCGCACGCAGCCAGTCAGCCTGCACTTCGCTGTCCCGGGCGACATTCGTGGTTCGCGCCAGTTTGCGCGCCTTGCGCAGCAGCTTGGCGGGCACGCAATGATCAATATGGTCGCGATAGGCCTGCAGAGTACTTCTGAGCCGTCGCAACGCGACACGAAAATCGTGCAGCGCCCGGTCATCAGCCTGGGTTTCCAGGCGCGCACAGGCAGCGGCCGCATCGTCAAGCAATGAAATCGCCATTTCGCAAACCACCGACGCAGTCGGTCTGGCGAGCAGGTCGTTGCCCGGGATTGCCTGTTCCACCCGTGTGGTCCTCGCTTCACACCGCCTTCGTCATGGTTCCGTCCGACCCTGCCCCGCCATCGGCCTGGGCCGAGTCTACCACCGCCGGCTCTGCCGGCGATAAAGCCCGTCGCGGGCTCTTAGGCCAAGGCATTGGCGGCCACCGATCGCCGCCCTCCCGGCACACGCCACCGCCGGCCAGGGGATACCCATCAGAAACGCCCATGTCCGAAGTAGCCGCCCGCCATGAAGCCTCCTGTCAAACCGCCGAACAGCGCCGTCACCAGGGACCACAGCAGCGCCAGAATGATCAGCGCAGGGATCGACGCGACCGCCCACTTGACCATGAATATCACCATTGAAAGAAACGGCATGCGCACGTCAGTCACCACCACGCGAGACTCATTCTCCCCGGTCATCCGAATTTCCTCTTTGTCGTATGCGTCATCACAAATCCCAATCCGGAGCGTGCCGCCGGCGCCGGTCCGTCGCCGTTCATGCCGGCAACGATCGACCAGGAGCAGCCCTGATTTCGCCTTCGCCGCAGGATGTGTCGGCCGCGCGCATCGGCAGCGGAGCGGTCACTTCTCCGGCGCGGACCCCAGCATCTGCCGATACAATGCACCGTCATCAGGATCGTAGCAGCACGCGACAACGCGCTTGAAGTGCCTTTCGTAATCGCGCATGGCTGCCACTGCGATCTGTGCCGCCTGCTGTTTTGGATAGCCATAGACACCCGTGCTGATAGCGGGAAACGCGATGCTCTCAGCGCCCTTCTCCATAGCCAGTTCGAACGCGTTGCGGTAGCAGCTGTCCAGCAGCCGGGACTCGCCGTGCTCACCGCCACGCCAGACCGGCCCGACGGTGTGGACGATCCATTTGGCCGGCAGCGCGAATCCGGGGCTCACCCTCCCCTCACCGGTCGGGCAACCTCCCAACTTGCGATTGTACGCCTTGAGCTCCGGTCCAGCGGCACGGTGTATTGCCCCGTCGACGCCGCCACCGCCCAACAGCGACTGATTGGCGGCGTTGACGATCACATCGACGTGCAACCCGGTGATGTCGCCCTGCACCACTTCGATCGTCATCGAGACCTCCTGCCGCGCGCGTTGGCGGTCTGTCCGGGGGATCCGCCCACGGCGGCGTGAAAGCGAAAGCGAGGACGGACTTTCGGTCCAGGAGGACCCTCGCAGCAATCGTGGGCCAAGAGGGATTCGGAAGTTGGACCACGCTTGCGCCGCCTCGGCGACGGCCTGACGGCTCGCACCGGCCCCGGGATTGCGTTGCCCTACAATCTACGGCCACCGACATTGCCGGGCAACCGCGCGCCGCCCCAACGTGGCCGCCGCGGCGCCCATTCAACACCCTGGCACGCCAGCTCAGGTACTGGAGTGACGCACGGTCCGGGGCCCGGGCGCGGCACGCCCTCGGACGAACGCCGCCCGCGCCTGTGGTACGCTGACCGGCAGGCACGGGCCGACGAGCCGCCCGCCGCCTTGCTGATGGACTTCTAGGCACCCCACTCACCAGACCGGAGGCCAACATGTACCACTGCATGCTGCTGTGCTATGACGGCTCCATGGCGGGCCGCGTCGCTCTACGCGAGGGCGCCGACCTGGCCACGGCCTGCGGCGCCGAGGTTCATCTGCTCGCGGTACTGCGCCAGGGTGCGGAAACCGCGGCCGCCGAGGCGATGTGCTCGGCGGAGTTGTTCAGTGAAGAAGCTCGGGTGGTGCGCGAGATACTGGACGAGGGGGTGTCCCAACTCAGTGCCGGCGGACTGCAGGTTCAGGGGCGCCTGGCGGTCGGCGAACCGGTGGCGCGCATTGTCGAGACAGCGAACGCCGTCGGTGCGGACCTGATCATCCTTGGTCACCGCAATCGCAGCCGTTTCGCACGCTGGTGGCAGGGTTCGGTAAACTCCTCGCTGCTCGAATCGGCACCCTGCAGTATCCTGGTGGTGGTGGGCGAAGGCCCATGAGGGTCCGTCGGCGTCGAACAACCAAGCGGGCGCAATTCGGGGGGGCGGATTTCGGCCCCGCCAGGGACGTCGGTGGCCATAGGACGAAGGGGCGGCACAATGGTACTGTCCAACGGACAGGACCGCCCCGCAGAGGTACGGCGCGGGAAGCGGTTGGCGCGGCGGCGGTGACGGCATGATCGCCGCGAATGGCTTCCCGGAAGTCGCCCGGGGATTGAAGCCGTCCGGCTATTTGACGACCTTGAGGCTGGGTCGGCCGGATGACTTGGTAGGTGAGGGCGCATCCGGTGGCGGTTGACCATCCTCTTCGGTGAAGATCATGCCGCGGCCATTCTCCTTGGCATAGATGGCCAGCACGGCGTGTACGGGCGCCAGCACCTCCATAGGGGCACCGCTAAATCGCGCCCGAAAGCCCACTTCGTCATTGCCGAGGCTGAGCCCCTGAACGGCCTGCGGGCTGATGTTCAAAACGATCTTGCCGCCCTCCACGAACTGCTGAGGGACGTGCACGCCCGTGACTTCGGCGTTCACTAGCAGGTAAGGGGTCAGATCGTTATCCAGGATCCATTCATGGATGGCCCGGATGAGGTAGGGTCGGCTAGGGGTCATCGGCATGGCCGTCGCGCGCCTATTCTTACCAGAAATTCACGCCCAGCCTACGCTATCGCGCAGACGGTTTCCAGCCGTCCTAGTCCCGCATCTCCCGCTCCGCGTCGGTCAGACTGGCACGAAAGGATTCGCGGGAAAAGATGCGTTCCGCGTAATCCAACACGGACTTTGCCTGCCGCGGCAGATCGACTTTGTAGTACGGCAGTCGCCACAGCAACGGCGCAATGGCGCAATCCACCAGACTGAATTCATCGCTCAGAAAGAACGGGCGAACAGCAAATACTTCGGAGCTGGCAGTCAGGCTGTCGCGCAGGATCTTGCGGGCCTTGGCGGCGGCCTTGTCGTTCTTGGCTTCCAGCTCCGGCAGCAGGCTGTACCAGTCCTTTTGGATACGGAACATGGCCAAACGGGATTTGGCGCGCGAAACTGGGTCCACTGGCATGAGCGGCGGATGCGGAAAACGCTCGTCCAGGTATTCCATGATGATCTTGGACTCGTACAGCACCAGTTCCCGATCCACCAGGGTCGGAACCGTACCGTACGGGTTGAGATCGATCAGGTCTTCGGGCTTGTTGTCCGGGTCGATATTGAGGATCTCGACCGTGATTCCCTTCTCGGCCAGCACGATTCTGGTTTGATGGCTGTACGGGCAGGTGGCCGCCGAGAACAGGGTCATCACCGAACGTCGATTGGCGATCAACGCCATGGAAGATTCTCCTGTTTGAACGCAACGGCGCAACCCGTCGCTGGACTCCGGTACCGGCGCGCTCCGCCGGCACCGGCTCCCCGCTTCAGTGCACGTCCTTCCAATATTCTTTCTTCAGCAGGTACGTGATGACGAACATTACGGCCAGGAAGAGCAGCACCCAAACGCCCAGATGCTCACGCTCGAGTTTTATGGGTTCTCCCATATAGGCAAGGAAGGTCACCAGGTCCCGGACATGCTGATCGTATTCCACCGGGGTCAGCTTACCAGCTTTGACGAGCTCAAGGTGGTCTATTACCTTCTCTTTCTGGCCGTCCTCGGCGATTACCGTCTTGTAGACCGGCACTTGCCAGCCCTGCAACTGCCAGATCACGTCCGGCATGCCCACGTTGTGGAACACCACGTTGTTTACGCCCATGGGACGGGTGGGGTCCAGATAGAAGGTGCGAAGGTAAGTGTACAGCCAGTCCACGCCGCGGCTGCGAGCCACCAGCGTCAGGTCCGGCGGAGCGACGCCGAACCACTTGGACGCTTCCTCCTCGGGCATTGCGTTGGTCATGTACTGGGTGACTTTGGCACCGGTGAAGATCAGGTTGTCCTTCACCTGCTTGTCGGTCAGACCAAGGTCCTTGCCCACCCTGTTCCAGCGCATGTACTTCGTGCTGTGACAGCCCATGCAATAGTTGACGAAGAACCGGGCACCGCGCTGAAGCGCTTCCTTGTTGTTCAGGTCGATATTGGCCTTGTCAAGATGCAGGTTGCCTTCACTGGCGACTGCAACCAGAGGGATCAAGGAGAACAATATGGCAATGATCGTTTTTCTCATTTCGTCACCCTTTCCGGAACCGGCTTGGTCTTGTCCAGCTTGGTATAGAACGGCATCAGCAGAAAGAACGCGAAGTAGAACACCGCGAACACCCGGGCAAGATGCGTGAGCACCGGCTCAGGGGGCTGAAGACCGAGGTAGCCAAGGGCGCCGAAGCTGATGACGAACAGGACCAGAAAGGCCTTATAGAGCCAGCCGCGGTAGCGGATGGACTTGACCTTGCTGCGATCCAGCCAGGGCAGGAAGAACATCACCACAATCGCCATCGCCATCGCCAGCACACCCAGTCCCTTGTTGGGCACCGAACGCAGAATGGCGTAGTAAGGCGTGAAGTACCACAGCGGGGCAATGTGCGGCGGTGTCTTCAAAGGGTTGGCGGGTATGAAGTTGTTCGCCTCGAGGAAGATCCCGTTCATGGTCGGCATGAAGAAGACCACCGCAGCGAAGAACATCAGGAACACGACCACGCCGACGATGTCCTTCACCGTGTAGTAGGGGTGGAAGGGAATCCCGTCTTTCGGAATACCGTTGGCGTCCTTGTTCTTCTTGATCTCGATGCCGTCGGGATTGTTGGACCCCACTTCGTGCAGAGCCATGATGTGGGCCACCACCAGCGCCAGCAGAATGATCGGCACCGCAATCACGTGGAAGGCAAAGAAGCGGTTCAGCGTGGCATCGGATACCACGTAGTCGCCGCGGATCCACAAGGACAGGTCATTGCCCCGATGGGGAATCGCGCCGAACAGGGAGATGATCACCTGCGCGCCCCAATAGGACATCTGGCCCCAGGGCAGCAGATAGCCCATGAAGGCTTCGGCCATGAGCGCCACGTAGATGATCATGCCGAAGATCCAGATCAGCTCGCGCGGCTTGCGATAGGAGCCGTACATCAGCCCGCGGAACATGTGCAGGTACACGACGATGAAGAATGCCGAGGCACCGGTGGAATGCATGTAGCGGATCAGCCAGCCCCAGTTGACCTCGCGCATGATGTACTCGACCGATGCGAACGCCTGGGTGGCATCGGGCTTGTAGTTCATGGTGAGGAAGATGCCGGTCACGATCTGCATGACCAGCACCATCAGCGCGAGCGAGCCGAAGAAGTACCAGAAGTTGAAGTTCTTCGGTGCGTAGTACTTGGCGAGGTGCTCGTTCCACAGCGAACTCAGCGGAAACCGCTGATCCACCCAGCCGAGGAGCCCCTTATTCCATTTTTCTGAATTTTCGCTCATTTACGCGGCTCCTTTGTCTTCGCCGATCCTGACCAGGGTGTCGGTCAGGTACCGGTAGGGGGGCACCTCGAGATTAAGTGGCGCGGGCACCCCGTCGTACACCCGGCCGGCCAGGTCGTAGCGCGAACCATGGCAGGGGCAGAAGAAGCCACCCTTCCACTCAACGCCGAGATCGGCGGGGGCCACTTCCGGACGATAGGTCGGCGAACAGCCGAGGTGCGTGCAGATTCCGACCGCGACCAGGTACTCGGGTTTGATGGAACGGTATTCGTTCTGTGCGTATTTGGGCTGCTGCGGCTCCAGGGATTTGGGGTCGCGCAGCTGGCTGTCGAGCGTGGGCAGGTCGTCAAGCATTTTCTTGGTGCGGTTTACGATCCACACCGGCTTGCCACGCCATTTCACCCGCATGAGCTGGCCCGCTTCGAGCTTGCTGATATCTGCCTCGACCGGTGCGCCGAGCGCCTTGGCACGGGCGCTGGGTTGCATGGAGGACACAAACGGTGTTGCGACATACACGGCGCCTACGCCGCCCACAACCGTGGCGGCGGCGGTGAGGAAGCGACGCCGGCTCTTGTCTACGCCATCAGTACTCATGAAGAGCTCTCCAGAGTGGGTTTACTTCGAAACCGGATATCAGGCCTGCATACAAGCGGGGTACCGTTTAAGAGTTCTCGTGCTCGCTGTGTCGGAAGAAGCTGGTCTACAGTGGGCTATAAACCGCATAGAATCTTACAATTGCGGGTTCAGGTCAAGTCGCCTCCACCGTTCAAGCAGGGCTGTCCATGTCGATGAAGGCATGCGCGACACCGAACTCCGCTGCCAGGTGTGCGCCCAGTGCTCGTACCCCATAGCGCTCGGTGGCGTGATGGCCTGCGGCAAAAAAATGGATGCCGCACTCGCGCGCCACATGGACGGTCGGCTCGGAAATCTCTCCGCTGATGAAAGCATCCAGTCCGCAGGATGACGCCGCTTCGATCAGCGACTGGGCGGCGCCGGTACACCATCCGAGGGTGCGGATCGTCTCGGGGCCGCCGGCCACATGCAACGGAGGACGACCGAGTCGGGCGGCCAGATGCTCCCCCAGGCGCGTCGGACTGAGCGGCCGCGGCAGAGTCCCGTGCATGGCCAGATCGGGCCCACGCCCAGTGCCGAAGCGTCCCTCCACCGTGAAATCCAGTACCTTTGCAAGCTGCGCGTTGTTGCCGTATTCCGGATGCGCGTCCAGCGGCAAATGGTACGCCAGCAGGCTCACATCCGCCGCCAGGAGCCTCGCGAGTCGGGCACGCTTCATGCCGACAATCCGCGCGTCTTCCCCCTTCCAGAAATACCCGTGATGGACCAGCAGCGCATCGGCCTCTGCCGCGATCGCCGCATCGATCAGCGCCAGACTGGCCGTGACGCCGCTGACCAGCTTGCGCACCTGCGGGCGCCCTTCCACCTGCAGCCCATTCGGGGAATAATCCGCAAACTCATCCGCCGCCAGCAGGCGATCGGCGTAGCTAACCAGTTCATGCAGTGCAACCATCGGGCGACTCATCCGTCCTGGGGCCGCTGCGGCAAGCTGACCGGGCCCGCAGGGCCGTGGTAGGGTATCTCAATCATGTCCGTCCGCAAAGTTTTAACCTTCACTTTACAGTCCGTTACCGTCGGGCTGGCACTGGCCTTCGTAATTGTGGTGGCACGTCCCGATCTGTTGGGCTTGCGCCCGGCGGTGGTCGAAGTGCAGCAGATCAACGAATCGCCCGCGGCCCGCGGCACCCGCTCGCCCGCCCCCGCCTCCTACGCCGCCGCCGTGCGCAAGGCGGCCCCGGCAGTGGTGAACATCTACACTGCCAAGATGGTGACCGAGCGCACGCCGCTGTCCAACGATCCGCTGTTCCAATACTTCTTCGGCAACCAGTACTCCCGGATCCAGAAGCATGTACAGACCAGCCTGGGCTCCGGCGTGCTGGTGAGCCCCCAGGGCTATGTGCTGACCAATCACCACGTGGTGGAAGGCGCCGACGAAATACAGGTGCTGCTGGACGACGGGCGGCGCAGCGAAGCCAAGGTGGTGGGCGAGGACGCGGACACGGACCTGGCGGTGGTGAAGATCAACCTGCGCAACCTGCCCTCGATCGTCATCGGCGACTCCGACCACCTGCAGGTCGGTGACGTGGTGCTGGCCATCGGCAACCCCTTCGGGGTGGGCCAGACGGTCACCCAGGGCATCGTCAGCGCCACCGGCCGCAACCGGCTGGGCATCAACACCTTCGAAGACTTCATCCAGACCGATGCGGCCATCAACCCGGGCAATTCGGGCGGTGCACTGGTGAACGCGAACGGCGAGCTGGTGGGCATCAACACTGCCATTTTCACCCAGAGCGGCGGCAGCGAGGGTATCGGCTTCGCCATTCCGGTAAGCCTTGCCCAGGGTGTCATGAAACAGATCATCGAACACGGCCATGTCATCCGGGGATGGCTGGGCATCGAGGCCCAGGATCTCACGCCGGCGCTTGCCGAGAGCTTCGGCCTGCAGACCACCAAAGGTGTGCTGATCGCGGGCGTGCTGCGCAACGGCCCGGCAGACAACGCCGGCCTGCTGCCCGGGGACGTGATCACGGCCATCAACGGGGACCCGGTGGACAATGCCCGCACCGCCCTGCAACGTATAAGCCGCGCGGCTCCAGGGACCATGATCGAACTGCGGGGGGTGCGCCGCGGCGCCCAGTTCCAACTCCGGGCCCGGGTTACCCAGCGGCCGCCGCGCAGCAGTTCCTGAGCCGGCCCGCCCTTTCAGGCGACGGCCGGCAGCGTCTCGCGCAGGGCCTCGATGAAGGCCTGATTTTCCTGCGGTGTACCCACGGTGACCCGCAGACAGTCGGCCAGCGCCCCGCCGGCGGCGCTGAGATTCTTGATGAGCACGCCGCGGGCCCTGAGGCCCTCGAAGATCTCATTGGCGTGACCCTGCATAACTCTGAAAAGAATGAAGTTCGCATCGCTGGGGAAAGGATGGATTCCCTGCAGGCCGCTCAACTGGCGCATCAGGTCAGTGCGGTCCTCCCGAATGCGCCGGGTCTGTACGTCCAGCGCGTCGCGATGGGCCAGTGCGAATTCGGCGCTGGCCTGAGTCAGCACGTTGATGTTGTAGGGCAGGCGCACCTTGTCGAGCTCCGCCAACCAGGGCGCCGGCCCGGCCAGCAGCCCGAGCCGCAATCCCGCCAGTCCCATCTTGGACACCGTACGCAGCACCAGCAGGTTGTCGTAGCGCTCCAGCGCGTCCATCAGCGTGTCCCGTGCGAAGGCGGCGTACGCCTCGTCCAGCACCACCAGCCCGGGTGCCGCGTCGATCACCCGCTCGATCCGCTCGATGCTGAACTGATTGCCGGTGGGGTTGTTGGGATAGGCCAGAAACACCACCGCAGGCGTATGGGTCCGCAACGCCGCATCCATGGCCGCCACGTCGATATCGAACTGCGCATCGAGCGGGACGCCCACGTAGTCCACGCCGACCAGGGCGGCGATGATGCGGTACATGGCAAACGCAGGCTCGGGCGCCAGGATGGTCCGCCCCGGCCCGGCCACCGCCATGACGATCATCTGTATCAGCTCGTCGGATCCGTTGCCCAACAGCAGCTGCATGCCATCGGGCACCTCCATGGCGGCACGCAGACCCGCCTTGAGCCGGGCACAGGAGGGATCGGGGTAGCGGTTCAGGCTTACCGTACGCAGCATCGCCAGCCATTCCTCGACCAGCTCCGCAGGCCAGGAATAGGGATTCTCCATGGCGTCCAGCTTGATGTAGCCGCGCGCGTCCGGCACGTGGTACGCCGTCAGACCTCGGATTTGCGGACGGATCCAGCGCTCTATCAGCTCACGCGCCATCGCGGACGCTCCACGGGTGGGACACTGTCTTCTCCGGATGAACGCTTCGGTCAACTCTTGATCCGGTACTCGGCCGAGCGGGCGTGGGCGGTCAGCCCCTCGCCGCGGGCGAGCACCGAGGCGGTCCGGCCCAGCACGGAAGCGCCCCGGGCCGAACACTGGATCAGGCTAGAGCGCTTCTGGAAGTCGTAGACGCCCAGGGGCGAGGAGAAGCGGGCCGTACGGGAGGTGGGCAACACATGATTGGGGCCGGCGCAGTAGTCCCCCAGCGCCTCGGCCGTGTAGCGGCCCATGAAGATGGCGCCGGCGTGGCGGATGTGGGCCGCCAATGCCTGGGGATCGGCCACCGACAGCTCCAGATGCTCGGGGGCGATGTAGTTGGCCACTTCGACCGCCTCCTGCAAGTCCCGCACGCGCACCAGGGCACCGCGGCCGGCCAGCGAGCGGCCGATGATCTGCGAGCGCTCCATCTGGGGCAGCAGCTTCTCGATGCTCGCCCTGACCTGTTCCAGAAATTGCGCGTCCGGGCTCACCAGGATGGCCTGAGCATCCTCATCGTGCTCGGCCTGGGAGAACAGATCCACGGCAATCCAGTCCGGATCGGTGTGGCCGTCGCAGACCACCAGGATCTCGGACGGCCCGGCAATCATGTCGATACCGACAGCGCCGAATACCATGCCCTTGGCGGTGGCCACGTAGATGTTGCCCGGCCCCACGATCTTGTCCACCCGCGGCACCGTTTCGGTGCCGTAGGCCAGCGCCGCGACCGCCTGGGCACCACCGATGGCGAACACCCGGTCCACACCGGCGATATGGGCCGCCGCCAGCACCAATTCGTTGAGCTCGCCGCCGGGGGTGGGCACCACCATGATCAGCTCCGCCACGCCGGCCACCTTGGCGGGGATGGCATTCATCAACACCGACGACGGATAGGCGGCCTTGCCGCCCGGCACGTACAGCCCGACCCGATCCAGGGACGTGACCTGCTGGCCCAGCACGGTGCCGTCAGCCTCGGTATAAGACCAGGACTCCATCTTCTGGTGGGCGGCGTAGGCCTTCAGGCGTTCGGCCGACAGCTCCAGAGCGCGGCGCTGCTCGTCTGGAATGGCCGCCGCCGCCTCCCTGAGGCGCCCGTGGGGGATCTCCAGATCCGCCATCGCCGCGACCCGCATGCGATCGAAGCGGTTGGTGTACTCGATCACGGCGGCGTCGCCGCGCTTGCGCACATCCGCGAGAATACCGCGGACGGTGTCGGCCACCTGCTGATCGGAGACCCCGTCCCAGGCCAGCAGGCCCTCCAAGGCTTCCCAGAATCCGGAATCGGAGCTGTCGAGTTGCTTGATATCCACCATGGCGCGGCTTCCATCGCAGAGCGGGCTCCGCGCAACCGGATCCCGCGGAAAAAAACGGTTCACGTCCCGGCGGCGACCCGCTGCTGGACGGCTTCTTCCATCAGACTGACAAACGCCATCACCGGCTCGTGCTTCATTTTCAGGGAGGCCTTGTTGACCACCAGCCGGGAACTGATGTCGGCAATATGCTCCAGTGGAGCCAGGCCGTTGGCCTTCAGGGTGTTGCCGGTGTCCACCAGATCCACGATCCGGTGGGCCAGGCCGACCAGCGGCGCAAGCTCCATGGACCCGTACAGCTTGATGATTTCCACCTGCTTGCCCTGAGCGGCGAAGTAGCGTCGGGTACTCTGCACGTACTTGGTGGCGATCCTGATGCGGGTGCCTGCGGGCACCTCCTGCGGCGGCCCTGCCACCATCATGCGACAACGGGCGATGCGCAGATCCAGGGGCTCGTAGAGGCCGTCGCCGGCATGCTCCATGAGCACGTCCTTGCCGGCCACCCCCAGATCAGCGGCCCCATACTCCACGTAGGTGGGCACATCCGCCGCCCGGATAATCACCAGCTTCACATCCTCGCGGTTGGTATCCAGAATCAGCTTGCGGCTGCGTTCGGGATCGTCCAGAGGCTGTATGCCGGCATGGGCCAGCAGCGGCAGCGTTTCCTTGAAGATGCGGCCTTTGGAAAGGGCGATGGTCAACGACTCTGACATCGGCACGGGGTCCTAACGTTCGCCGGCTCGGCCGGTGTCCATTGTGCCACAGGCGGGCACGCACCCGACGTGGCGTGGGCTGCACCGGCGGCCGATCATGAGGGGATTCGGCGGATGCGGGCACCGAGCTGAGCGAGCTTTTCTTCGATGCATTCATAGCCGCGGTCGATGTGGTAGATGCGGTCCACCACCGTGTCCCCATCGGCCACCAGGCCGGCCAGCACCAGACTCGCCGAAGCCCGCAGGTCGGTGGCCATGACCGGGGCACCGGTCAGGCGCTCCACGCCCCGGCTGATGGCCGTATTGCCTTCCAGGCGGATATCGGCACCCATACGTTCCATTTCGTGTACGTGCATGAAACGGTTCTCGAATACCGTCTCGGTAATGGTGCCCACGCCCGCGGCGATGGCGTTGAGGGCGGTGAACTGGGCCTGCATGTCGGTGGGAAACGCCGGGTAGGGGGCGGTGCGCACATTCACCGCCTGCGGCCGGCGGCCCTGCATGTCCAGTTCCACCCAGTCCTCCCCGCAGGTCACCTCAGCGCCGGCCTCCCGCAGGGCCTGCAGCACGGCGTCCATGACGTCCGGACGGGTATTCTTGACCTTCACCCGCCCGCCGGTGATGGCGGCTGCGACCAGGTAGGTGCCGGTTTCGATCCGGTCGGGAAGCACGCTGTAGCTGGTGCCTTTGAGATTTTCCACCCCTTCGATCTCGATGGTGTCGGTACCTGCGCCGCGGATACGCGCGCCCATCTGATTCAGGCAATTCGCCAAGTCAACGACTTCGGGTTCGCGGGCCGCGTTCTCGATGACGGTGGTGCCGGCAGCCAGGCAGGCCGCCATCATGAGGTTTTCGGTGCCGGTCACGGTAACCATGTCCATCACCAGGCGCGTGCCCTTCAGACGCTTGGCGCGCGCCCTGATGTAGCCGCCTTCCACCCGGATATCAGCGCCCAGTGCCTGCAAGCCTTTGATATGAAGGTTCACCGGCCGCGACCCGATGGCGCAGCCGCCGGGCAGTGACACGTCGGCCTGACCGTAGCGCGCCAGCAACGGTCCCAGCACCAGGATGGAGGCCCGCATGGTCTTGACCAGTTCGTAAGGGGCGTAGAACTCGCGGATGGTGCGCGGATCCACCTCGATACTCATGCGCTCATCTACCACCAGATCCACGCCCATGCGGCCCAGCAGCTCCATGGTCGTGGTGACATCGTGCAGATGGGGCACGTTGCCCACCGTCATGGTGTCGTCGGCCAGCAACGACGCGACCAGAATGGGCAGGACGGCGTTCTTGGCACCGGAGATGCGGATATCGCCTTCCAGGCGGGCGCCGCCACTGATGATCAGCTTGTCCACGGAGCTATTGGATGCGGGGCTGGGCGGCCCACTTCTCTGGCGTGTAGGTATGCAGCGCGAGGGCATGAATTTCCTTCTGCATCAGTTCGCCCAGCGCACCGTAGATCATCCGGTGCTGCTGCACCATGTTCTTGCCCACGAAGGCCTCGCTGATCACGATGGCCTCGAAGTGGTCGCCGTCACCCTTGACCGTGACCTGGGCGCCCGGAACGCCGGTCTCGATGAGGTTCTTCAGTTCCTCTGCACGCATACTTGCCACCCGCTTGTCCAAAATATGAAGTGTGTCGCCCCGCTCAGGCTCCGGTCACTGCCGGAGCTTGTAGCCGGTGTTCAGCATGACCAGGCAAATGGTCACAACCGCCGCCACGAAACCGCCGGCGACCGACAGACTGAGCCAGGGCGAGACGTCCGAGACACCGAGTATCCCGAACCGGAAACCGTCAATGATATAGAAAAACGGATTGAAACGGGAAATCGCATCCCAAGGCGGGGGCAGGGAATGGATGGAATAGAACACGCCGCTCAGGAACGACAGCGGAAGAATGATGAAGTTCTGAAAGGCCGCCAGCTGCTCGAACTTGTCCGAAGAAACGCCGGCCACCACCCCCAGGCCGCCGAGAAAGGCGCTGCCCAGCAGCGCAAACAGCAGGCCCCATCCCAGGTGGCTGACCGGCAGTTCCACAAAAAACTGGGCCACGAGGTAAACCCCCAGTCCGACCATCAGGCCGCGCAGGACCGCGGCAGACACGAAAGCCACCACAAACTCCACCGGCGAGACCGGCGAGAGCAGCAGAAACACCAGGTTGCCGGTCATCTTGGACTGGATCAGGCTGGAGGAACTGTTGGCGAAGGCGTTCTGGATGACGCTCATCATGATCAGCCCGGGGATCAGGAAAGCCGTATAGGAGATGCCCGGGTAGACCTGCACGTGCGCCGCCAACGCCTGGGCGAATACCACCAGATACAGCAGCGCCGTCACCACGGGCGTCAGTACCGTCTGGACCGTCACCTTCAGGAAGCGCATGACCTCCTTGCGAAATACCGTATAGAGCCCGCGCCCGTTGGTCATGCCGCAGCACTCCGGGTGAGCTCGAGGAAGATGTCCTCCAGCCCCATGTCGCGGGTGCGCAGGTCCACAATACCGATGCCGGCCTGCTTCACGGCATCCAGCAGCGCTCCAATCTGGTTGTCCAGCTTGTGCAGCCTGAGAGTCACGGCGGCGCCGTCGCGCTCGATCACCAGCCGGTCGACAGCCGGCGGCAATACGCTGCCCGGGCTGTCGAGGGTCAGGCACAGGAGGCGGTACGGATGACGGGCCAGCAAGGCGAGTTTGCTATCGAGCGCCTGCACCTCGCCGTGGTGCAGGATGGCGATGCGGTCGCACAGGCTCTCGGCCTCTTCCAGATAGTGCGTCGTCAACACGATGGTGTGGCCCGCCTTGTGCAAACGGCGGGTGAAATCCCACAGCGCCATGCGCAGTTCCACGTCCACCCCGGCCGTGGGCTCGTCCAGCACCACCACCTGGGGCTTGTGGACCATGGCCTGGGCGATCAGCACGCGACGTTTCATCCCGCCGGACAGGTCGTGCAGATTGGCGTTCGCCTTGTGGGACAGATCAAGCACTTCCAGCAGTTCGTCGATCCAGGCGTCGTTCTCTCGGCCGTGGCCGAAGTAGCCGGACTGCAGGCGCAGCATCTCCCGTACCGTAAAGAACGGATCGTAGACCAGTTCCTGGGGCACCACCCCCAGGGCGGCCCGGGACTGGCGGTATTGGCGCACCACGTCGTAGCCCAGCACGCTGATCCGGCCGCTGGTGGCCTTCACCAGCCCTGCCATGATGTTGATCAGCGTGGACTTGCCGGCGCCGTTGGGACCGAGAAGCCCGAAGAACTCGCCCCGCTCGATGGAAAAATCCACGCCTTTCAGCGCGCGCACCGCGTGGTAGTCCTTGCGAACCTGATCGAAACGAACCGCCGGCGCCACGTCAGTCCCGTCCCAGGGGCAGAATCTGGTCGAGGCTGCTGACCCGCGCAATGGCCAGCATCTGGGCCGGCATATTCACAAAGCGGACGGCCGTCTGCCGGCGTCTGGCGGTGCGCATCCACTCCACCAGCAGCGCCAGGCCCGCCGAATCGGCCCGTTCGACGTCACGAAGGTCCACGACCATCTCCGCGCCGGTATCAAACAGCGCCCGCGAACGGCCCCAGATGTCGGGCACAGTGCTGAACGTCACCTCGCCGCGCAGGTAGAGCCGACCGTCCTCCCCGCTTTCGATGGACCCGGCTGTCACGAGTCGTCCTTGCGGTTGCGCTTGGCCAGCATATCGATCAACCCGTCAATGCCGTGGGCACGGACCTCGCTGGAAAAGGTGCTGCGGTAGTTGGAGACCAGGCTGATGCCGTCCACCGCGATATCATAGACCTTCCAGCCGTCGCCCGTCTTTTCCATGCCATAGTTGATGGGAATGGGGGGCCCTCCCGACTGTATCACCTCAGTGCGAACACTGACGTCGGTGGCACCCGGGTCCATACGCACGGGCAGGTACCGGATCTTCTGGTCCCGGTACTCCTGCAGGGCGCTGCCATAGGTCCTCACCAGCAAGGTGCGGAACTCCTCGACGAAGCGTTGACGCTGGTCCGGCGTGGCTTGCCGCCAGGCCCGGCCCAAAGCCCACCGCGACATGCGCTCGAAGTCGAAATGGGGCAGCACGATGTCCTTGATCAATCCGTACAGCTTGCCGGGGTCCTGGCGGATCGCCTCGTGGTTCTCCTTCAGGGCCGTCAGCATGCGCTCCGATGTCTGGTGCACCAGCGCCTGCGGCGAATCCACCACACTGGCACCGGCACTGCCCGCGAACAGAGCCAGAACGAACGTCGCAGCGGCAAACCATTTCATATGAGCTACCTGTGGCTGAATACGGGATCCGATCAGACCGGCATTCGATCGGGGCCGGTGCGCCCCGTCTGGGGCACTACCCCGAGACGGACGCTCAATTCTCCCAGCTTTGGGGACGCAGACCAAGTGCATTGCCGGCCCGGGCGGGCCGTTCACCGAGAAAAGACGCCAATGCGGGCTATTGTTTGCCCGGCGTAGCGGCCTTGCTGAACAGGAACTGGCCAATCAACTGTTCCAGCACCAGCGCCGACTGGGTCAGTTGGATTCGGTCGTCGTTCTTCAGGTACTGCTCCGATCCGCCTGGCTGCAAAGAGACGTACTGCTCTCCGAGCAGGCCCGCGGTGAAGATTCGGGCCGAAGTGTCCTTGGGGAATTTGTCGTAGCGCTGCTCGATGGTCATATGAACCACCGCCTCGTAGGTGTTACTGTCGAAACCGATGGAGGCGACCCGGCCCACGGTGACCCCGGCGACGGTGACCGGCGCACGCACTTTCAGTCCGCCGATATTGTCGAAATCGGCGGTCAACGTGTAGCCCTTGCCGTTCCCGATCTGGCTGAGGTTGCTCACTTTCATGGCCAGCGCAAAGAACGCGCCGATACCGGCCAGCACGAACAGACCGACGACGATTTCGACCCAGCGGCTCGTCTGCATCTTATCCTTCCTTAAACATGACAGCAGTCAACACGAAGTCCAGGGCGAGGACTGCCAGTGAGGCGTACACCACGGTACGGGTGGTTGCGCGGCTGACCCCTTCCGAGGTCGGAACCGCATCGTAACCTTCGAATACCGCGATCCAGGTCACCACGACCCCAAATACGACACTCTTGATGATGCCATTGACGATATCCTCATGGAAGCCCACCTTGGCCTGCATCTGGGACAAGAATGCCCCGGAATCCACACCCAGCAGCGACACCCCTACCAAGTACCCCCCGAACACGCCCACCAGGCTGAATATGGCCGCCAGCAGGGGCAATGCGATCACGCCGCCCAGGAAGCGCGGCGCGATGACCCGTTTCATGGGATCCACCGCCATCATTTCCATACCGGACAGCTGTTCAGTGGCTTTCATCAAACCGATTTCGGCAGTCAACGCCGAACCGGCCCGGCCGGCGAACAGCAGGGCGGAAATCACCGGACCGAGCTCGCGGACCAGCGACAGCGCGACCACCACACCCAGGGACTCCTCGGCGTTGAACTTCACCAGGGTATTGTACCCTTGCAACCCGAGCACCATGCCCACGAACAGCCCGGAAACCACGATGATCAGCAGCGACAGCACCCCGGTGGAGTAGACTTGGGCTATCACCAGGCCCGGCCGCGCCAGCAGGTTGGGCAATCCCGTCACGGTCTGCCCGAGGAACACCGAGGCGCGCCCGAGACGCTCCAGAAAACCGAGCCCGAACCTGCCGAGTTGCTGCAAGGTGTTCAGCATCGGACCACCTCTGCGCAGCGACCATCGCCTGCACGGCGGATCTTGGTTCGACCGCAATCGCATTGCATACCGCGAGCAAAGATGCAGCCCATCTCAGACGCTCGCCAGCAGGTCGTCGAGGTATTCCGGTGCCGGATAATGAAACGGCACCGGACCGTCCGGCAGGCCCTTCATGAACTGCTGCACCCACTCCGAATCCGACCCGTTCAGGGCACGCGGCGTGCCGTGGCCCACCACCTTCCCGTCGGAAATCACATAAATATAATCTGAGATGGCTGCGGTCTCCTGCACGTCGTGAGAGACAATGACGCTGGTCAACCCCAGCGCGTCGTTGAGCAGCCTGATCAGCTGCACCGCCGCACCCTTGGAGATCGGATCCAGGCCGGTAAAGGGTTCATCGTACATGATCATCATGGGATCCAAGGCGATTGCGCGGGCCAGGGCCACACGACGCGCCATGCCGCCGGAGAGCTCGCTGGGCATCATGTACCGGGCGCCGCGCAGACCCACGGCCTGCAGCTTCATCAGCACCAGATCCCGAATCATCGGTTCGGACAGCCGGGAATGCTCGCGCAGGGGAAAGGCGACGTTGTCGAATACGCTCAGATCCGTGAGCAGCGCTCCGCTCTGGAACAGCATCCCCATGCGCTTTCGCAACTCGTAGAGCGCGCGGTGCCGCAGACGGGTAACCTGCTGGCCGTCCACCTCGATGGTGCCCGTCTGCGGGCGCAATTGGCCGCCGATCAAGCGCAGCAGGGTGGTCTTGCCGGTGCCGCTCGGACCCATGATGGCCGTCACTTTGCCACGCGGGATATCCAGATCCACGCCGTCGAAAATCGACCGCGAACCACGGCTGAAACGCAAGTCTCGTATCCTTACCAAGGCTTCGGCGGACAATTCTTCTGTTGTTTCCATGTCCCCTGCTACGATTCTAATACGCCGCATGACACACCGGCAGCTGCCGGACGCGCTGCTGGCATGGCAACGATGGCCGCAAGTGCGGATTGACCCGATGCGGCCGGGGTGACGCACTACCCAATACCGGCCCATGGACCGCACCGGCGCCGCAAAGTGTTGCCAACACGAGCCTCTGAGTCAACTGCGTTGCCGTCATGCGCCCAGCAGCCGGGCGATGGTAATGGCTTGGTGCAGCGCTTCGATATCCGGCGGATCGCCGGCAAAAATCAGATGCGCCTCGTCGGCTTGGACACCGGCATCGAGCAGGCCCTGAAGAAGATCGCGCAATGCGCGCAGCCCGACCCGCTCGCCGGCGACTTCCACCAACCCCAGCACCGACCGGCCGCTCAGCCGTTGCTGACCCACCCAGCTCCAATGGGCGCCGGTCTGTTCGACCCACGCCGGCGGCTCCCCCGCGCCGGGGGGTTCGACCCACACCCGATACTCGGCGACCAGCTCCGCCACCAGGGCCTGCAGACCCTCGTGATCCAGGTCGGTGTGTGCGGTGCGCACCAACACGCCGCCCAGCTGATCCTTCAGCGGATCCAGCCGCGTGCGCCAGTCCCTGACCGGATCCCGCGGACGCCCGGACGCGCCGATCTCCATTTCGATGAAGAACACAAAGCGCTCGGGAACATCGGCGCCCCAACCCGCCACCTCGCCGGGATCGACATGCTGCCACTGCTGCGCCGGTACCAGTACGCTTGGAAATTCATTGGCATAATAGGCAAGCCGCCAGGCGGCAGGCAGGTCGTCGGGATAAAAACGCCCGACCCAGGCGTCATGATCCCAACCGCGGGCGCCCACCTCCAGTGTTGGCCGCCGCCCGCTCTTGCCCATTGTCGCTTTCGGCTCACCCGTCATTGAATACAGTATAACCTGCAAGCACTTGCAACGGCCCATCCGAACCCCGAAACTTCCACGCCATGCATTTCGACCTCTTCTACGAACTGTCGGTGCCCGGCTTCGCAGGCCGTACCGAACGGCAGGTCTACCGCGATACCCTCGCGGAGCTGGAGCTGGCGGAGCACTGCGGCTTTCGCACCGCCTGGCTGGTGGAACACCATTTCATGCGGGAGTACTCCCACAGCTCGGCGCCGGACCTCTTCCTGGCCGCGGCGTCCCAGCGCACCCGCCGCCTGCGCCTGGGGCATGGCATTGTGCCGCTGCCCTATGAGCACCCCGTCCGGGTAGCCGAACGGCTGGCCACCCTGGACGTGCTGTCCGAGGGACGCCTGGAATTCGGCTTCGGACGCGGCTTTTCCCCGCTGGAGTACGCCACCTTCGGCGTCTCCATGGCCGACAGCCGCAGCCTCACCGAAGAGGCCCTGGCGATCATCCGTCAGTCGTTCGACGGCCGGCCGATCACCCACCACGGCACCCATTTCCATATTGATAACGTTGAAATCATACCCAAGGTGGTACAGCGGCCGCATCCTCCCCTCTGGACGGCCGCGGTGAGTCCGGAGAGCTTCGAACTCGCCGCGCGCCTGGGGCTGGGCGCCCTGGCCGGGCCGTTCAAACCCTGGTTCATGGTCAAGGAAGACATCCGCCGCTACCGGCAGCACTGGCGGGACCGGCACGGCGGGCAGCCGCCGGTCGACGGCCAGAATCCGTGCGTGGGCATGACCGTCGGCGTGTTCTGCCTGGAAGACGGCCAACGGGCACGGGATCTGGCCCGCGACGGCTTCGTGTGGTTCTACCGCCAGTTGTTCGCCCAGACCCTGCCGGTACTGGAACGCCTGTATGACGGCTACGAATACTACCGTCGACTGGGAAAACTCAGAGGACTGGTAGGCAAGGCCATCAACCTGAAAGTGCTGGAAAGCCTCGGCATGGTCATCGTCGGAGATCCCGAGCACTGTGTACGTCGCCTGCAGGGACTGCACAAAGCCGGCGTGGACCATGTGCTGTGCGCCATCGGCGCCGGCGTGCTGCCAACCGCGCACGTACGCGCGTCCATGGAAGTGCTGGCCGAGCAGGTGATTCCCCGGTTCGCAAGCTCACCGACGGACCGCTGAGGTCATGGGCGGCCAATCCGCTGACCCGCCGCCGGGGCAGGGCACCCGATGAAGGTTCTGGTCACCGGCAGCGCCGGGCATCTCGCGGCCGCCCTGCTGCCCCGTCTTTGCGAACACCCGGCGGTGGAGACTGTCACGGGATTGGATCTGCGCCCCCATCGCTTCAGCCATCCGTGCTTCAGAGGTCGCTCAGGCGATGTCCGCAGTGCGGAGGCCGCGGCCGCCGTCCGGGGTCACGACACGGTCATACACATGGCCTTCGTGGTGATGCGCGGCGATCTTGGCCGGGGGCGCCACAACCGGGACCTGATCCGCGCCATCAACGTCAACGGCAGCCGCAACATGTTCGAGGCGGCGGTCCGGACGGGCGTGCAGCGCATCGTCCACCTGTCCAGCGCGGCGGTGTACGGCGCCTGGCCCGACAACCCGGCGCGCATCCGCGAGACCCAGCCCTTGCGTCCCAACCCGGGCTTTGCGTACGGCGAGGACAAGGTGGCCGTGGAACGGGAACTGGACGCCCTCGAGGCGGCCCATCCGCAGATCCGGGTGATCAGACTCCGTCCGCACGCCATCCTCGGGCCCAATGCCCTGCCGCTGCTGCGGTTTCTGTTGCGCCAGCCCGCCTACCCACGCTTTCCGGACCCACAGCCCGTCACCCAGTGCGTGTGGGAGGAGGACGTGGTGAGCGCGGTGCTGCAGGCCCTCGATACCGACGCCGCCGGACCCTTTAACCTGGCCGCCGAACCGGCGGTGGGGTTTCGCGATCTGCAACGCCACGGGCACCGCCGGGCGATCCCGATACCGTTCCCCGTGCTGCAGACACTGGTGCGGGCTCTGTGGCCACTGACCGGCGCGGCCGGGGAACCGGCCTGGGTGGCGGCAATGCGCTGGCCGCTGGCACTGGACTGCGGCCGGGCCCGGGAACAGCTCGCTTGGCAGCCGCGCCGGAGCGTGTATGATTGCGTCGATAGCATCCGCAGTCGGCCGCCAGCATGAGCAATGTCATCCCCTTCCGCCGCCCCAAGCCCAGCGAAAAGCATCAGGGCAACACCCTCTGCAAGCGAGGCTTTCACAAGTGGGAAGAAGTCCCCACTACGCCGTTCGCGGTCAAGACCGGTCGGCTGGTCACCCGCTATCGCTGCGCGCGCTGCGGCGCCACCCGTATCGAAACCACCTGACCCGTGGGGCTGCCCCATCCATCGGCGGGCCTGCGACCCGGCACCGGGCGCAGGCCGATGAACGCGGCGACTGAATCGTGCTGCTGAATCTGCTCGCTGCGGGCGGCGGCCTGGCACTGCTGATGTGGGGCGCGGACCGTTTCGTAATGGGCGCGGCCGCCAGTGCCCGCAATCTGGGCGTCTCCCCGCTGATCATCGGCCTGACCATCGTGGGGTTCGGGACGTCGGCCCCGGAAATGCTGGTATCGGCGGTAGCTGCCTGGCAGGGCAACACCGGACTGGCCATCGGCAACGCGGTCGGTTCCAATATCGCCAACGTAGGGCTGATCATCGGCATCACCGCGCTCATCGTCCCCTTGCACGTGCATTCCGGGATACTCAAACGGGAACTGCCCGTACTGCTGGCAGTCATGGCCCTCTCTTTTCTGCTGCTGCTGAATGGTTCCCTGGGACGCCTGGACGGCATGGTGCTGCTGGCGGTGCTTGCTGTGCTGATCCTGTGGGTGACGCGTCTTGGGCTCGGCAACCGGGCTCCCGACCCCATGGCCAAGGAATATGCCAATGAAATCCGCGCCGACCTCAGCACCCGGGCCGCGCTGGTGTGGGTGGCCATCGGCCTGGGCGTGCTGCTGCTCAGCTCCCGGATGGTGGTGTGGGGTGCCGTAGGGGTCGCCCATACCTTCGGGGTCAGCGACCTGATCATCGGATTGACCGTCGTCGCCCTGGGCACCAGCCTGCCCGAACTGGCGGCATCGATTGTGAGTGCCCGCAAGGGTGAACACGACATTGCCATCGGCAACGTGATCGGGTCCAATATGTTCAATTTACTCGCCGTGCTGGGACTGCCCGGCGTGATTCGCCCCGGGCCGGTGGACCCGGCCGTGCTGACACGGGACTATCCGGTCATGTTCGGGCTGACCATCGGGCTGTTCCTGATGGCCTACGGCCTGCGCACCCCGGGCCGCATCAACCGGCTCGAAGGTGCGATTCTGGTCCTGTGCTACTGCGGCTACCAGACCTTTTTGTACTGTTCCGCCCGCGGTTGCGGCGCATGACACAGCTGATGGGAACGATCATGGCAGACCACCTGACGGGACAGCCGCTGACCGGCCGAGCAAGCCACGGGCGCCCGGCCCGCAACGGCGGGAGCCGCACCTGATATGTGTCCTGTGCCGAAAAGGCCTTCCACCAGCACCGCCACCCATGGGGACAGACTGCGCGAGCTCGGTCTGGCGGTCATCCGCACCGAGGCGGCCGCGGTGGCCGCCCTCGCCGACCGCATCGACGAGCACTTCCTGGGAGCCTGCCGTCACATGCTGGCGTGTGAGGGACGGGTGGTGGTCATCGGTATGGGGAAATCGGGCCACATCGGCGGCAAGATCGCCGCCACCCTGGCCAGCACCGGCACGCCGGCCTTCTTCGTCCATCCGGGCGAAGCCAGCCACGGCGACATGGGCATGGTCACCGCAAAGGACGTGGTGCTGGCCCTGTCCAACTCGGGCGAAACCGACGAGATCGTGACCCTGCTGCCGCTGATCAAGCGCCTGGGCGTGCCCCTGGTCGCACTCACCGGCCGCCCCGAGTCGACGCTGGCACGGGCCGCCACTGTTCATATCGATGTCGGGGTGAAGAAGGAAGCCTGTCCGCTGGGCCTGGCGCCGACATCCAGCACCACCGCGGCACTGGCCATGGGCGACGCCCTGGCAGTGGCGCTGCTCGAATCCCGCGGTTTCACGGCGGAGGACTTCGCCCTGGCCCATCCGGGCGGCTCGCTGGGCCGTCGGCTGCTGCTGCGCATCGACGACCTGATGCACACCGGAGAACGGATCCCCAGCGTTGGCGAGAACACCCCCCTGAGCGAGGCCCTGATGGAGATGAGTCGCAAAGGCCTGGGGATGACGGCCGTCGTCGACGGCACCGACCATGTCATCGGCATATTCACCGATGGGGACCTGCGGCGGGCCATCGATCGGGAGATCGATGTCCATAAGACCTCCATCAGCGCCGTCATGACGCGCGGGTGCAAGACAGTCACAGCCGGTCTGCTGGCCGCCGAGGCGCTGCGCATCATGGACCAGGGCAAGATCAACGCCCTGCTGGTGGTCAATGAGGACCGGGAGCTGGTTGGGGCCCTGAACATGCACGACCTGCTACGCGCCGGAGTGGTGTGATGGCAACGCCTGTCATGCGCCCGCTCGCCGACTTTGTGCGCTCCCCCGCGGGCGGCGCGACCACGCACTGCTATGGAGCCCGTCCTTGAAGGATATCCTCGCCAGAGCCGCCCGCATCCGCCTGCTGATCTTCGATGTCGACGGCGTGCTCACCGACGGCAGCCTGTACCTGGGCGACGACGGCCAGGAGTACAAAGCCTTCCATTCCCGCGACGGACATGGCATCAAGATGCTGCAGGCCAGCGGCGTGCAGGTTGCCGTCATCACCGGCCGCACCTCCCAGGTGGTGCTGCACCGCATGGACAACCTCGGTGTGACCCATGTCTACCAGGGCCAGGAAGACAAACGGGTTGCCCTGCAGGACCTGCTCGCCAAGCTCGCGGTGGCGGCCGACGAAGCCGCCTACGTGGGCGACGATGTGGTGGATCTGCCGGTCATGCGGCGCGTCGGACTGGCGATCGCCGTGCAGGATGCCCATCCCACGGTGAAGCAGCACGCCCACTGGCAGACCCCCAGTCGAGGCGGACGCGGCGCCGCCCGCGATGTCTGTGAACTGCTGCTCGAAGCACAGGGGAAGCTGGACAGCGAACTGGAAAAATACCTTTGATCTCCACCCGCGGCGCAGCAATCGGAGTTGCGTTGACCCTCAGCGCCGGCCTGAGCTGGTGGCTGTACGCCCAGCTTCAAGCCACGGTTCAGTCCGCGGCCCCGCCCCCCCGGCACGTGATCGACTACTACGCCGTCAACTTCACGACCACCGCCATGAATGACAACGGCAAGCCGCGCCATCGTCTGGAAGCGGCACGGTTGGTGCACTATATGGACGACGACACATCCGAACTCACCCAACCCCGGCTGCAGGTCTTCGAGAACGGCGCCCCGTCCTGGCGTATTCGCTCCGACCTCGGCTGGGTATCGTCCCAGGGCAAAGAGGTCCGGCTGCAGGACGACGTGCAGATGCATCGCGGCGCCGGACCGCACACGCGGGCCGTGGATGCCTACACGACCTGGCTGCTGATCCGCCCCGACGATGATTACGCGGAGACCGACCGCCCGATTACCGCCATCAGCCCCGGCGTTGAGGTAAAATCCGTCGGCATGCAAGCCTACCTCAACCAAGGCCGACTCCTGCTGCTGTCCCAAGTGCGAGGCACCTATGACAAGCAAACGCCTCGCCGATAGCGCGGCGGCGGCCGTGCTGGGCGCCCTGTTGGCGGGCCCGCTGGTGACGCCGGCCTGGGGGCTGTCCTCGGATCGCCAACAGCCCATCCACCTGGCGGCCGACCGTGCCGACGTCAACCGCAAGACGGGTATCAGCGTCTACACCGGCGACGTCCAGGTCACGCGCGGCAGCATGCACATGACCGGCGACAAAATGACGGTCTACACCGACAGCAACGAACAGGTGGAGAAGATCGTGGCAGTGGGGAAACCGGCCACTTACCGCCAGCTGCCCGACAACAAGAAACAGGACATCAAGGGCCGGGCGCAGCAGATCGAATACTTTGCCGATCAGGACCAGGTGGTGCTGGTAGACCAGGCCAAGGTCTGGCAGGGCGGCAACGTATTCCAGAGCAACCGCATCGTGTATCAGATAAAGAACGATGTGGTGAATGCCGGCGCCCAAAACGGCAAAGACCGGGTGCATATCACCATCCCCCCCAGAGACTCCGGCACCCGCTGATGCCATGAGCCTGCTCAGTACCCGTCATCTGGCCAAGCATTACCATGCCCGGACCGTGGTCGGCGACGTCTCCATGCAGGTCGCCAGCGGCGAGGTGGTGGGACTGCTGGGGCCCAACGGCGCCGGCAAGACCACCTGCTTCTACATGATCGTCGGGCTGGTGTCCTGCGACCGGGGGGAGATCCGGCTGGACGACGAGGACCTGACCCACCGCCCCATGCACGTCCGGGCCCGCCGCGGACTGGGCTACCTGCCTCAGGAACCGTCGGTATTCCGCAAGTTGACGGTGGCGGAAAACGTGCTGGCGATCCTCGAAACGCGCAAGGATCTCGGCAAGGCGGCCCGCCGGGAAATGCTCGATGACCTGCTCCAGGAACTGCACATCCGCCACCTGCGGGATCAGGCGGGCATCAGCCTTTCCGGTGGCGAGCGCCGGCGGGTGGAAATCGCCCGCGCGCTCGCCACCGCGCCCCGCTTCATGCTCCTGGACGAACCGTTCGCCGGCGTGGATCCCATTTCGGTGGTGGATATCCAGCGCATCGTGGAACACCTCTGCGAGCGCGACATCGGCGTCCTGATCACCGACCATAACGTGCGGGAGACGTTGGGAATTTGTCAGCGCGCCTATATACTGAACGAAGGCCGCGTAATCGCCGAAGGCGCACCCGAAGCCGTCCTCGAAAACCAACAGGTGCGGGAAGTCTACCTGGGCCACGACTTCCGGCTGTAGACACTTCCCCGTCGGGCCGGCTGCAATGGCATAATATCTGCAGTACCATGAGCTCCGGGTCCGCAGCGATGACCAACCGAAGACGTTTATGAAGCCATCCATCCAGCTACGCCTAGGGCAACACCTGACCATGACGCCCCAGCTGCAGCAGGCTATCCGCCTGCTGCAGCTGTCCACCATCGAGCTGCAGCTCGAGGTGCAGCAGGCGCTGGATTCCAACCTCATGCTCGAAGCCGTCGATGGGGAAAGTGCCGAGGAAACCCTCGAGACCGCCGAGGAAAACCGCATCAACGGCACGGAAGCCGAATCCAGGGAAGCGGCCGAGCCGGCCGCCGCCAGCACCGACACCATCCCGGACGAGCTGCCGGTGGACAGCGCCTGGGACGACATCTACGACGCCGGCATCGGCGGATCGGCACCGGCACCCGATTCCGACAACCGTGACTATTTCGAAACCCACAACGCCGGTGCAGAGACCCTGCACGAGCATCTGTCCTGGCAGATGGGTCTGACCCCGTTCAGCGAAACGGATCAGGCCATCGCGGCGGCCATCATCGATTCGATCAGCGACGACGGCTACCTCACCGCCTCCGTGGAGGAGATCCATCAGGGTCTGGTGGACGAGCTTGGCGTGGAGCCGGATGAAGTGGAGGCGGTACTGCACCGGATTCAGCACTTCGATCCCATCGGGGTCGGGGCGCGCAGCCCCGGCGAGTGCCTGCAGATCCAGCTCCAGCAGTTCGATTCGTCCACGCCGTGGCTGGACGAGGCCCGCACGCTGGTCAACGAACACCTGGACGTGCTCGCGGCTCGAGATTACAACCAGTTGATGCGGCGGCTCAAATTGACCGAATCGGAGCTGCAGCAGGTCATCCGGCTCATTCAGTCCCTCAACCCGCGCCCCGGCTCCCAGATCACCCCGAGCACCGCCCAGTACGTGGTCCCGGATGTCATCGTGAGCAAACGCAAAGGGGTCTGGCGGGTGGAACTCAACCCCGAGGCGGCACCGCGTATCCGCATCAACGCCAAGTATGCCGATCTCATACGACGGGCCGACAGCAGCGACGACAATACTTACCTGAAGAACCACCTGCAGGAAGCGCGATGGTTCCTGAAAAGCCTGCAGAGCCGCAACGAAACGCTGCTGAAGGTCGCCACCTGCATCGTGGAACAGCAGCGCGGATTCCTGGAATACGGCGACGAGGCCATGAAGCCCCTGGTGCTGCGGGACGTAGCCGAATCGGTGGGCATGCACGAATCGACCATTTCGCGGGTCACCACCCAGAAATACATGTACACCCCGCGTGGCATTTACGAGTTCAAATACTTCTTCTCCAGTCACGTAGGCACAGCCGACGGCGGCGAATGCTCCGCCACCGCGATCCGCGCCATGATCAAGAAGCTGGTCGCGTCCGAAACACCCGCCAAGCCCTTGAGCGACAGCAAGATCGCCCAACTGCTGGCCGACGAAGGCATCAAGGTCGCACGCCGCACCATTGCGAAGTACCGAGAGGCCATGGCGATCCCGCCATCCAACGAGCGCAAGCGTCTCGCCTGACATGCACCCGATCCAGGAGGAGTGGGCCGGACGGCGCCGCCCATCGGGAGTCCCCATCCCTTCTGGAATCTAGGAATCCGCAGGCGCTTTCCCTTATCATCCGCAAATACCCCATGAACGACGGCAAATTCGCGGGGCAGACAAGAGGAACTTCATCATGCAACTGACTGTCACCGGACATCATGTCGAGATTACGCCCGCCCTGCGGGACTACGTGACCGGCAAAATGGAACGCGTGGAACGCCATTTCGACAATGTCACGGATGTTCATGTGGTGCTGGAGGTCGAGAAGCTGCGCCATCAGGCCCAGGCCACCGTCCACACCGGCGGAGGCAACATTCACGCAGAGGCCACCGAGGAAGACATGTACGCGGCCATCGACGCCCTGGTGGACAAGCTCGACCGGCAGGTCAAGAAGCACAAGGAAAAGGCGACGGACCACCATCGCAGCGAAGGCTCCCTGAAGAACCAGCCGGTGTAACCAAACGTGAAGGTGCCCGGGCCTCGCCCCGGGCGCTCGGTAGCAAAGCCATGCGCATCTTCGATCTGATCGCCCCCAACCGGATCGCCTGTTGCCTGCAGAGCACGAGCAAGAAGCGCGTGCTCGAACAGATCAGTGGACTGCTCGCTGAGAGCGCACCGCAGCTCACGGAGTCCGGCATATTCGACAGCCTGATCAGCCGTGAGCGGTTGGGCAGCACCGGGCTGGGCCATGGCGTAGCGATTCCCCACGGCCGGATGGCGGGTCTTGATCGCCCCATCGGGGCATTCATACGACTCAAGCATGGCGTGGATTTCGACGCACCGGACAATCAGCCCGTGGACCTGGTCTTTGCGCTTCTGGTGCCCGAGGAATCCACCGAGGCGCATCTGCAGCTGCTGGCGCAGCTTGCCGAGATGTTCAGTGATCTCGCGCTGTGTACCCGGCTGCGGCAAACCACCGATGACAATGAGCTCTTCGCGCTGATCGAACACTGGAAGTCCCAGCGCGAACCGGCATGAGCGTCAGCCTCACCGTCAACGAGTTGTGCGAAGCGCTGCAGACCAAACTGGAGCTCGTCTGGGCCGCAGGCAAGCTCGGGGCCCAGCGCATCATTGAGGCCAGCGAGGACGAAGACCCTACCATATCGCTGGTCGGACACCTGAACTTCATCCATCCCCATCGGGTCCAGGTGCTTGGCAAAACCGAACTGGACTATCTGCAGAGCCTGCGCAAGAACTCCCGCAAAGACGCCATCACCCAGCTGTTCTCCGGCAAGTCCGACTGTGTGGTGATCTCGGGCGGACACCCGGTCCCCGACGACGTCAGACAACGGGCGGAAGCCACCGGCACGCCGGTATTCGCATCCCGCCTGAACAGCTCCGAGCTGGTGAACAATCTGCAGTACTACCTGACGAACCGATTTGCCGAAACCGTGACGCTGCACGGCGTGTTCATGGAAGTCATGGGCATCGGCGTCCTGCTCACCGGCGATGCCAGCGTCGGCAAAAGCGAACTCGCCCTCGAGCTGGTCAGCCGCGGCCACCGGCTGATCGCCGATGACGCACCCGAATTTGCACGCATCGCACCGGACATCCTCAGCGGCACCTGCCCGGAGGTGCTGCGCGATTTCCTCGAAGTGCGCGGCCTGGGGGTGCTCAACATCCGGGCCATGTTCGGCGACAGCGCCATCAAGCACAACAAGTACCTGCGGCTGGTCATCCGGATCGAAAACATGAGCGAAGAACAGCTCAACCGCATCGATCGCCTCAGAGGCAGCGCGTGCACCCGCACGGTGCTGGGGGTGGACATTCCGGAGGTCACCCTGCCGGTCGCGCCGGGGCGCAACCTCGCAGTACTGGTGGAGGCTGCCGCCCGCAATCATATCCTGCGCTTGAAAGGCTATGACGCAAGCCGCGTGTTCATAGAACGCCAGCAGCGGCATATCGAGCAGAGCACGCCATGAAACTGATCATCGTCAGCGGCCTGTCCGGCTCCGGCAAGAGCGTCGCTCTGCATACGCTCGAGGACCTCGGCTACTACTGCATCGACAACTTGCCGGTAAGTCTGCTGGAGGCCTTTGCCACCCAGTTGGCGGAGGCGACCGACCCCCTCCAGGAACTGGCTGCCGTGGGCATCGATGCGCGCACTCACCCGAGCGGACTGAAGCGCTTTCCGGACATCCTGCGACACCTGCGGGAGCAGAGCATCGAGTGCGAGATCCTGTTCCTGCACGCCGACGAGGACACCCTGCTCAAGCGCTTCAGCGAAACCCGTCGCAAGCATCCTCTCTCCCGGCCGGGTGTATCGCTGGCCGACGCTATCGGCCTGGAACGCCAATTGCTCGACCCGATCGCCGGCAACGCCGACGTGTACATAGACACCAGCCGCACGAACATCCACCAGTTGCGAGACCTGATACACCAGCGCGTGGCCGGCAAGAGTACAGAGACGCTCTCGCTGCTGTTCGAGTCATTCGGCTACAAACACGGCGTTCCGGTGGATGCGGATTTCGTGTTCGATGCGCGCTGCCTGCCCAATCCCCATTGGGACCCCCAGCTGAGGCCCTATACGGGCAAGGACCGGCCGGTCGCGGAATATCTTGAGAACGATCCCATGGCAGGCGAAATGCTCGCCGACCTGATCACATTTCTGGAGTCGTGGATTCCGCGCTTTCAGGCCGACAAACGCAGTTACCTGACCGTGGCCATAGGCTGCACGGGCGGCCAGCACCGTTCCGTTTACCTGACCGAACGCCTGGCGGCGCATTTCCGGAACCGCCACGAAAATGTTGTCACCCGTCATCGGGAGTTGTCATGACAGTTGGTCTGCTGATCATTACCCATGACCGCATCGGTCGACAGTTGCTCGACACGGCCACGCGCATGCTTGGAATCTGCCCGCTTGCCACCCGCACCGTGTCGGTGTCCGGTGACTGCAATCCCGACGCAACTCTGCTGGAAGCCCAGTCACTGGTGAGAGAACTCGACCAGGGGGGCGGGGTGTTGGTACTTACCGACATGTACGGTTCGACACCCAGCAACATAGCCGCAAGGTTGCTTGGACACGACGGCGTACGGGTGGTTGCGGGAGTGAATCTGCCCATGCTGGTGCGAGTACTCAACTATCCCCGGCTCGGCCTCGACGAGCTGGCCGACAAGGCGGTCAGCGGAGGACGGGACGGCGTTCTGCCATGCAATCAGACCAAAGACGACTGAACATGCAGCAAAGAGACATCGAGATAATCAACAAACTGGGATTGCATGCCCGTGCGGCGGCGAAATTCGTCACATTGGCGTCCCAATACTCCAGCAGTATCCAAGTCGCGCGCGGCGGCCAGCAGGTGAACGGCAAGAGCATCATGGGCGTGATGATGCTGGCTGCGGCCAAAGGCAGTAGTATCAACATCACCGCCGACGGCGAAGACGAAGAAGCGGCCATTCAGAGCCTCCAGGAATTGATCCAGGGGCGGTTCGGGGAAAACGAGTAGTATCGCGCGGCTCGGCGGCTCGATCGGGCCGCTGCACCAGAGGGCGGGCGAAATGGCAGTACAACTGTCGGGAATCGGCGTATCCCGGGGAATCGCCATCGCGGAGGCGCATATCCTGCAGCGCGACGCGCTGGAGTTGCTCGAGTATGCCGTTCCCGAACACTTGGTACCCGATGAAATCGCCCGCTTCGAGCAGGCCGTCGCCATCGCCAAACGTCAGCTGCGGGAGATTCGTCAGCGCATCCCCAAGGGGACGCGTGCCGACATCGCCAGCTTCATCGACACCCATCTGCTGATGCTGGAGGATTCCACCCTCACACAGGCCCCGGTGGAGCTGATTCATTCCCAGGGCTGCAACGCCGAATGGGCGCTCAAGCTGCAGCGCGACGCGTTGGTACAGGTCTTCGACCAGATGAACGACCCGTACCTGCGCACCCGGCGCGATGATGTCGACCATGTCGTCACCCGAATCCAGCGCATTCTGCTCAAGCGCGGCGAACCCCACCCCGGCGACGGCGACGAAGAACTGCGCGGCCGCATACTGATCGCCGACGACCTGACCCCCGCCGATGCGGTACTCATGCAACACCAGGGCATCCTGGCTTTCGTGACCGAATACGGAGGCCCCCTTTCCCATACCGCGATTCTGGCCCGCAGCCTCGGCATTCCGGCGGTAGTGGGAGCGCGCAACGTGCGCCGCTATCTGAAGGACAATGAGTTGCTGATCGTGGACGGTCAGCAAGGGGCGATCATTGCAGGTGCCGGTCGCGAGATCCTGCGCCACTACCGCGACAGACAGCATGAAGAGCGCCGTTACCAGCGCGGTCTGTCCCGCCTGAAGGGAAAGGCGACCATCACGCGGGACGGCCAGGTCGTGCACCTGCGGGCCAATATCGAGCTGCCCGAAGACGTCGCCGCAGTGCGCCAGGTGAAAGCCGAAGGCGTCGGCCTGTACCGGACCGAGTTCCTGTACATGAACCGCGACGACACACCGCAGGAGGATGAGCAGCTCGATCGTTACCTGGAAGTCCTCAAGGCACTCAAAGGTCTTCCCCTGACCATCCGCAGCCTGGATCTGGGCGCCGACAAGGAGGTGGACGGCTCACGGCCGACAGGACGCCTGTGTACCAATCCCGCCCTGGGTCTGCGGGCCATCCGGCTGTGCCTCAAGGACCCGTCTCTGTTCCGCCCACAGCTGCGCGCCATTCTGCGCGCCGCGGCCCACGGACCTATAAAACTCATGATCCCCATGCTGTCCAACAGCCAGGAACTCTTCCAGCTGCTGGCAATGGTGGAGGAGACCAAGCGCGAGCTGGCGCGGGAAGGCCGCGCGTTCGACCCGCAGCTGCCGGTGGGCGGCATGATCGAAGTGCCGGCGGCCGCCCTCTCGGCGGGGTTCTTTGCACGCCATCTGGACTTCCTTTCCATCGGCACCAACGACCTGATCCAGTACACCCTGGCCATCGACCGCACCGACGACGAAGTGAACTATCTCTACGATCCCCTGCACCCGGCCGTCCTGCGCCTGGTACAGATGGTGATCGAGGCGGGCCAGAAGGTGGGTATTCCCGTGTCGATGTGCGGCGAAATGGCCGGCGACGCCCGTTACACACGGCTGCTGCTGGGTCTTGGACTGACCGAATTCAGCATGCAGGCCGCTTCCGTACTGGAAATCAAGCGCATCATCAACGACAGCGAGATCGAACCGCTCGCCCGCCTTGCGCGTCGCCTGGTGCGCAGTCAGGACCCCCAGGAAGGCGCACGCCTGTTCGCCGCCATCAACGCCGGGGACTAGAAGCGTTTCCGGATAGCCATGTCGCTGCCGGGACGACGGGAACCCGCCTCGCCACGCGCCGCTTGATCGGACAGGCTCCGTCCCCTGGACCGCGTCTGGGCGCGCCGCTACACTGCGGCTCCAACACCGCCGGATAGGACCCGCGCCCGTTTGCATTCAACGCCGCACAGGCGTCCGGACAGCGCACATCAGCCCGAGGATTCGTCCATGGCAGAGCCCTCCGAATCGCAGCACCCGCAGGACCACCTACAGGCGCTCGCGCAGGCGTTGGAGCAGGGCACCGTCGAACCGGTGCGCACGCTCCTCAACAGTCTGCGCCCTGCCGAGATCGCACATCTGCTGGAGTCCATGCCCCGCGATCCCAGAGCCGTGCTGTGGCAGCTGGTGGAACCGGAAGACAGGGGCGAGGTGCTGCTGCACGTCAACGACGAGGTGCGCGCCGGACTGATCAGGGACATGGAGACCGGCGAACTGGTCGCCGCCACCGAGGGGTTGGACACGGACGACCTGGCCGACCTGCTCGCGGACCTGCCGGGGGCCGTCATCCACGAGGTTCTGCGCGCCATGGACAAGCAGAACCGCCAGCGCCTGGAGTCGGTACTGTCCTACGCCGAAGACACTGCCGGCGGGCTGATGGATGTCAACACCATCACGGTGCGCGCCGACGTGACCCTCGACGTGGTACTGCGCTACCTGCGCCTGCGCGGCACCATTCCCGATCTCACCGACAGCCTGATCGTCGTGAACCGATATGACAAATACCTCGGCCTTCTGCCGCTGACCACCCTGCTGACCATGGAACCGGACCACACCGTCGCCGAGGTGATGGAGCGCAAGATCGAAGGCATTGCGGCCACCCTTGCGGACACGGAAGTGGCCAAGCTCTTCCAGGACCGGGATCTGATTTCGGCCCCGGTGGTCGACGAGAACGGCAAACTGATCGGACGCATTACCATCGACGATGTGGTGGATGTGATCCGCGACGAGGCAGACCATTCCCTGATGAGCATGGCGGGCCTGGACGAGGAAGAGGACATCTTTGCGCCAGTGGTGTCCAGCGCCCGGCGCCGGGCGGTGTGGCTGGGCATCAACCTGTTCACCGCATTCCTCGCTTCGTGGGTCATCGGCCTGTTCGAGGGCACCATCCATAAGATCGTCGCGCTCGCCGTGCTGATGCCCATCGTGGCCAGCATGGGCGGCATCGCCGGCAGTCAGACCCTGACCATCGTCATCAGGGGCATGGCACTTGGACAGGTGGGCCAGACCAATGCCCGCTGGCTGTTGTTCAAGGAACTGGCAGTCGGCGTGCTCAACGGCATCATATGGGCTTTGGTGGTAGCCGTAATTGCCACTGCCTGGTTCGGTAATGTGCACATCGGCCTGATCATCGCCGCAGCCATGATGATCAACCTGGTATGTGCGGCCCTGGCAGGGTTCGGGCTGCCGCTGCTACTGCGTCGGATCAAGATCGATCCGGCCTTGGCCGGCTCCGTGCTGCTGACCACCGTCACCGACGTGGTGGGCTTCATGGCGTTTCTGGGACTCGCTACGGTGTTTCTCCTCTGACCGACAGATGCGGTGTTGCCAATGAATAAGCCTTACGATGTGGTAGTAATCGGCTCCGGGCCGGGCGGGTACCGGGCAGCCGTCCTCGGCGCCCTGCGCGGCCTCGATGTCGCCATCGTGGAACGCGCCCAGTGGGGCGGGTGCTGCCTGAATCGCGGCTGCGTACCGAAGAAGACCTGGCACCACAGCGCCCGCCTGATATCGGCCAGCCGACATCATTTGGCGGATCGCGGCATAGCCGGCGAACTGCGCGGCGATCTCGCCGCTGCATGGACCCATCAAAAAGGCGTGGTCGACACCGTTCGCGACAGCTACAAGGACTACATGAAGCGCCTCGGCATCGACGCCCTGGAAGGACACGCGATGCTGAAAGGGGCACAGCAGGTGGAGGTACAGCTGTCCGGTGGCGAGACCCGGACGCTGGAGAGCCGTCATGTCATCCTGGCAACCGGCTCCAGTCCGCGGGTACCCGAGACGCTGCCCGCCACGCCCGGGCGCATTCTGACAACCGACATGCTGTTCGACGCCCCGGTTCCGGACGGGCGGCGCGTGGCGGTGGTCGGCAGCGGCGTGGTAGCGGTGGAGTTCAGCTACATTCTCGCCATGTTGGGTTGTGAGGTCACCTGGTTGGCCCGCTCCAGCCTGCTGCGCAAGGCGCACTACAGCCCCCAGGCGCTGGCGGTGCTGCGCGAGGCGCTCAGGCGCGAGAGCGTCGAACCCCGCAGCGAAGGCGGACGGATCCGTTCCAGCGAGATTACCGACGCGGGCGTGCACATCAACCTGGAAGACGGTGCCACGGTGGAGGCCGACTGGGTGCTGCTCGGCACCGGACGCCACGCCAATACCGACCGGCTGGGCCTGCAAGCGGTCGGCGTGGAAACCGACAGCCACGGGTTTGTGCGCTGCAACGACCGCCTGCAGACCAGCGTGGCCAACATCTACGCCATCGGCGACTGCGCCTCACCCATCATGACCGCCAACAAGGCCCTGGCGGACGCCACGGTGGCGGTGGCCAATATCCTGGAAGGCGGCAGTAAACGACGGGACGATCTTTGGGTTCCGTTCGTGGTCTACAGCGCGGTGGAACTGGCGCGGGTAGGCATGAACGAGGACATGGCCGAGGACGAGGAACTGGAACCGGCGGTGGGATTCGCGGCATTCCGGACTTCGCCGCGGGCGCTTGGCCAGGACGACACTGACGGTTTCGTGCGTCTTATCGGCGACATGGACAGCGGCGCCCTGCTGGGCGGCGAGATCGTGGGTGCGGAAGCCGGCGAATTGATCCACCTGCTGGCCCTGGCGCCCGACCGCGATACCGCCCTGCGCTGGCTCGCGGAGGGCCGCTTCAACCACCCCGCCCGCAGCGAAGAACTACTCAACGCCGCCGAGACCATGGCCAGCAAGTGGGGGATGCAGGATATGATCTTCTGATGGTCGTGGCGACGGACGCCCCCCGGGAACGGGCCCGCCTGCGCCCGCCGATCACTCACCGGCAACGGTCATGGTCTCGATCAGCACCGATCCGGTATGAATGTTGCCGCGCCGCTCGACATCGTTGCCGACCTCGGCCAGCTGGGAAAACATGTCCTTCAAGTTGCCGGCCACGGTGATTTCCTCGACCGGATATTGAATCTCCCCGCCCTCGACCCAGAATCCGGCGGCGCCGCGAGAGTAGTCGCCGGTGACAGGATTGATGCCCTGCCCCATCAGTTCGGTCACCAGCAGACCCGTCCCCATCTGCCGCAGCAGGCCGGCAAGATCGTGGCTGCCGGACTCCACCGTCAGATTGTGCACCCCCCCGGCATTGCCGGTGGTCTGCATGCCCAGCTTGCGGGCGGAGTAGCTGTCCAGCACATAGCCCTGGAGAATGCCATCTCGGATCAGATCCCGGTCGCTGGTGGCAACGCCCTCGTTGTCGAAGGGTGCGCTGCCCAGGGCGCGCTTGCGGTGGGGCCGTTCATAGATCGCCATCCAGGAGCGGAACACGGGCTTTCCCAGATAATCCAGCAGGAACGACGACTTGCGGTAAAGACTGCCGCCCCGCACAGCGGCCACGAAATGACCGATCAGGCTGCTGGCCACATCGGCGGCGAACACCACCGGCACCTGGCGGGTCGACAGACGTCGACCGCCCAGGCGCTGCACGGTCCTCTCGGCGGCCTTGCGTCCCACCTGCGCGGGCGGTTCCAGTTCGTCGGCCACGCGCGACACCGTGTACCAGTAATCGCGCTGCATCTGATCGCCATGACGGCCGAGCACGGCGCAGCTCAGGCTGTGGCGGGTGCTGGGGTATCCACCCACAAAGCCGAGGCTGTTGCCGTACACCCGCAGCCCCTGGTGACTGGAAACGCTGGCGCCCTCGGAATTGTCGATGCGGCTGTCGAAGGCCCGGGCGGCATCCTCGCAGTCGCGGGCCAGTTCGATCGCCCGTTCGGCGTGAAGGTCCCAGGGGTGGTACAGGTCCAGGTCCGGAACCTCGCTGGCCAGCAGGGCCGCATCGGCCAGCCCCGCGCAGTCGTCCTCGCCGGTGTAGCGGGCGATATCGCAGGCGGCCCTGACAGTCTCCCGCACGGCCTTGGGATCGAGATCGGATGTGCTGGCCGAGCCCTTGCGCTGCCCGAAGTAGACCGTCACCCCCAGCCCCCGGTCGCGATGGTACTCCAGCGTTTCCACTTCGCCGAGCCGTACGGTGGCCGACAGCCCGGCTTCCATGCTCACACCGGCCTCGGCGGCGGAGGCGCCCTGACCGCGCGCTTCATCGAGAATCTGCCCAACCAGTTCGGCCAGCACGCGCTGGTCGGGTAGAATAGGGGCGACGTCCGCCACAGCCTTGTCTGTCATGGTTTGCCTCGTCTCTGGAATAGCCGAATTCTACCGGTCAAACACGATTGGCCACAAACCGGCGCGTGTCTTGTCAGCGACGCCGCCGGCCCGATAATGTCACCTCTGTCGCCATGAGCCATCACACCTATGGATGATGCGGAGAACCTGGAACCCGAGGTCCCCAGCAAGTCCCAGCGCAAGCGCGACGCCCAGGCGCTGCATGCACTGGGCGAGCGACTGGTGGCGCTGCCGCCGGCCCAGCTGGAGTCACTGGGTCTACCTGAATCCGTACGCGAAGCGGTACGCTTCGCGCGAACCATGGACGCCCGCGGCGCCCGCAAACGCCAACTGAAATTCATCGCCCGGTTGCTGCGCGAGACGGACGCAAGCCCCATCCTCTCCGCCCTTGACGCCCTGCACCGCCAGGACCGTAAGGAAGCTGCGCGCTTTCAGCGTCTGGAAGCGTTACGCGAACAGCTGCTGTCGGAAGGCGACTCCGCGCTGGCCGAATTTCTGGAATCCCATCCCCATGCCGACCATCAGCGCCTGCGTCAACTCGTCCGGCAGGCCAGAATTGAACATGAACAGAACCGCGCACCGCGCAGTGCCCGGACCCTGTTCCGGTTGTTGCGCGAGTTGACCGACGGCGACTGAACGCCGTCACCCGGCGTGCTTGTTGACCGCCAGCCGGTTGCCCCACTGCGCGGGGTCGTCCACTTCGACCCCTACCCACCAGAGCGGGCCCACGCTGTCCCGGGTTACGCCCCCGACCAGGTATTGTCCCGGGCCCAACTGGATGTAGGGGATGAAGGCCTCGGCCGCTTCCCGCGCCCGAAAGGCGTGCCACTGGACGACGCTATTCCCGCTCTGACCGTGGGGAAGGGAGCGTTCGTGGGAGAGCACATCGTGCTGTTGCATGGCGAAGCCCCGCAGCGACCCGACCGGCGCCGGCCCGCGACGCACTCCCCTCTCGACAGCGGGCCTGCTCTGTTACGTATAGCCGACTCAAGCGTGAGTGCCACCCACGGTGAGGCTGTCCACCTTGAGGGTGGGCTGGCCAACCCCCACCGGCACGCTCTGGCCCTCCTTGCCGCAGGTACCCACGCCCGAGTCCAGTTCAAGGTCATTGCCCACCATGGAGACCCGCGTCAGCACATCCGGCCCATTGCCGATCAACGTGGCGCCCTTGACCGGGCGCGCCAGCTTCCCGTTTTCGATCAGGTAGGCCTCGCTGGCCGAGAACACGAACTTTCCGGAGGTGATGTCCACCTGCCCGCCACCGAAATTCACGGCGTACAAGCCCCGCTCGACCGAGGCGATGATTTCCTCAGGATCGTGATCGCCGGCCCGCATATAGGTGTTGGTCATGCGCGGCATCGGCAGGTGGGCGTAGGACTCGCGCCGCCCGTTGCCGGTGGCCGCCATCCCCATCAGGCGAGCATTCATCTTGTCCTGCATATACCCCTTGAGGATGCCATCCTCGATCAGGACGGTGCACTGGCTGGGCGTACCCTCGTCGTCCACCGTCAGCGACCCGCGCCGCTCTTCCAGCGTACCGTCGTCCACCACCGTGCACAGCGGCGACGCCACCCGCTCACCCATGCGGCCGGCAAATGCCGAGGTGCCCTTGCGATTGAAATCGCCCTCCAGCCCATGCCCGATCGCTTCGTGCAGCAGCACGCCGGGCCAACCCGGACCCAATACCACCGGCATGGTGCCCGCCGGCGCGTCCACCGCATCCAGGTTCACCAACGCCTGGCGCACCGCTTCGCGGGCATAGTCGGCAGCGTGGTCGGCATCCAGGAAGTATTCATAGCCGGTGCGTGCCCCACCGCCGGCGCTGCCGCGTTCGCGCCGCCCCTGCTGCTCGACGATCACGCTCACGCTCATGCGCACCAGCGGCCGCACGTCGGCGGCCAGGGTGCCGTCACTGGCAGCCACCAGCACCACGTCATGGACCCCCGCCAATGAGACCACCACCTGGCTCACGCGAGGGTCCTGTCGACGCGCTTCCGCATCCACACGTTGCAGCAGCTGCACCTTGGCGTCCGCCGAGAGCGTTTCCAGCGGATCGACCGGGCGATACAGGGCCTTCGGGCCGCCGGCCCGCCAAGCCTGCAAGCTGTTCTGGCGACCGCTGCGTGCAATGGCACGGGCGGCCTTGGAAGCTTCCAGCAGGGCCGGCAGTGCCAGTTCGTCCGAATACGCAAAGCCGGTCTTTTCCCCGCTGAGCGCCCGTACGCCGGCACCCTGTTCGATGCTGTGGGTGCCCTCCTTGACGATGCCGTCCTCCAGTACCCAGGATTCGAATCGGCTGGACTGGAAATACAGGTCCCCGCTGTCGATGGCATGACCGAGCAACTGATCGAGTACCCGATTGAGGTCGTCATCCCCGAGCCCCGTCGGGGAGAGCAGTTGCGCACGCGCGATCTCAAGGTTGTTCGATAACATGGCAGTCCTTAGGTAACGACCGGGCGCAGGCTGTGCCCGGCAATTACAGGGTACACGGCGGAACGGTGCTGTAAAGTTCCTGCCGGCTCAGTAGGGTATTGGATGCGCCGCGCCAGGCGCCGCCCCGACACGGCGGCGGCAAGCCGGTCCCGGGAGCGGCTCAGGAATTCTCATCGCGCAGCCCGCAGAACAGACGCCGATGATCGATACTCGGAAAATTGCGCCGTATGTTCTGCAGCCGACTGCGGTCGATCTTTGCCAGCACCACGCCAGAGCCCCGCGGCAGGCGGTCGAGGACGGTCCCCCAGGGATCGACGATCATGGTGTCACCGTGGGTTTCCCGTCCGTTGACGTGATACCCGCCCTGAGCGGCCGCGATCACGTGGCAAAGATTCTCAAGCGCCCGAGCACGCACCAGCGTCTCCCAGTGGGCCTTGCCCGTGATCGCCGTGAACGCCGAGGGCACGGCCACCAGTTCCATGCCCGCGTCCAGCATGTTCCTGAACAGCTCCGGAAAACGCAGATCGTAGCAGACCGCAAGGCCCAAACGACCGAAGGGCGAGTCCACCACCACGACCCGATTTCCGGGTTCGATGGTTTCGGATTCGTTGTATTTCTCGTCACTGTCCACCAGATGCACGTCGAACAGGTGCATCTTGTCATAGCGTGCCACACGCTCGCCGCGATCGTTGTACAACAGGCAGGCCGCCCGCACTTTGCGATCGGAATCCGCCACCAGGGGGACGGTCCCGCCCACCAGCCAGACACTGTGGCGATCGGCCTGCTGGGCGAGAAAATCCTGGATCGCACCCTCGCCTTGCGGCTCGCGCACGCCCACCTTGTTCGTCTCGTGCAACCCCATGATGGCGAAGTTCTCGGGCAACACCACCAGGCGTGCGCCCTGAGCGGCTGCCTGGGCGATAAGCCGCTCCGCCTCGAACAGGTTGGCCCCGACGTTCGGGCCGGAAGCCATCTGGATGCAGGCCACTGTCGTCATTGCAGCGACTCGCTCCCTTGTACCACCTGAATATCCAAAGCATCCTCCCGCTGGCTGCCCGGTGCGAGCCGCAGCCGCCGGGACGACACCCCCAGTGCAACCAGCCACGAACGCAACTCATGCGCCCACAACGAGCCTTGCTCGCCACCTGGATAATTGATCACCAATTCGGAATCCCCACTGGCCGCCAGGGCCCGTACGGCCTGCGCCAGCGGCTGCATGTGCGCCACTGCACGCCCGTCCTTGGGACGGACCCAGTCGTCGATGGAAATTGCATAGTGCTTATCCGCACCCTGAGCGGTTGCGGCAACGCACAGCAGAAGGACGGATAGCAGCCTGCGCATCGCAGCGCAGCATAGCACAAATGGGGCATCACCCCTACGCGGTCTGCACCCGCCGCTCACTTGCTCGGGGACGACCGGGAGCCGGCGGAATCCTTGCCGAGGCGCTTGACGATGGGATTGTCCCAACTGCCGGTGAGGGTGTACTGGTAGTTCGCCAGGCTGGTCAGCTCCGTCATGGGACCGGGTAACAGCTTGTCCATCAGAAACAGCGCTGCCCCGACCGCCGGACCGCCGGCGATAGCCCCGGCCAGCGGCAGGCTGGATCGGATCCTGGGAATCACCGTAATCAGCTGGTCGTAGTCCCGCGCAACCAAGCCGGTCCGTCCGGCGATTTCAATGCGCGCCGAGGGGCCGTCGACGGTCAGGTCGCTGGTATAGGCGTCCCCCTCGTTCAAGGTGAAATTCCCCTCAATGGAGTCGAAGCTGAAACCCTTCCTGAACAGGTCGCTGAAGTCCAGCGACAGGCGACGGGGCAGGGCCTGCAGACTGAGCAGACCGAATACGCGTCCCGCCCCCGGCTCCACCCGCAGTATCCGGCCCTCGCCGATATGCAGCTGCAGATGGCCCTGCAGGCGTTGCAGCGAGAACGCCATGGGCGATCCGAGCCAGTTCGCGCTGACGTCCCCGCGGGTCTGCCCCCCTTTGATGTTGCCGGCGTACCCGAAGGCGGTCAGCATCTTGCCCAAATCCCCCCCGGTAACGGTGATCTGAAAACGCGATGTCTGCCGCCCGTCACGCTCCTGCCAGTCCCCTTGGGTATGCAGCTGCAGCCAGTCCGAGATCAGGTCCGTCCGTTCCACCTTCAGACCGGACGGCTCGGGCACCGTCTTGAGCTCCAGCCGGCCAAGATCCACGCCGCCGTAATCCAGTCGTTTGGCCGTGACCTTGAGCGGTGGAATGCGGGCCGGGTTCATGCCGGTGTCGGGTCGCGCCCCCCCGACGGTACCGGACTCCAGCGCCAGGTGCCGCAACGTGAGCTGCACGCGGTTTTCCCGGCTCGGGTGCAGCGGCCAGTCGATACGCCCGTCGATACGCGCCCCGCTCAGCTCGACGAGCCAGGCAGCGGCCGCACGCCGGACTTGCACCCGAGTGTCGCCGAAATGCTGTCCGAAGGCATTGAGCCTGCCCACGCGCAGATCCACTTCGCGCACCATCGCGCCCGCCTCGGCGGCACCGGCACCCAGCAGCGGATCGACACCATCCATCCACTGGGCCACCGACAGCTGCGGGATTTCGCCGGTCACCGTCAAACCGGGCGCTGCCGGCAAACGGGCAGGCGCCGTCCCGAAACGCACCTCGCCGCGCCGCAGCTGCAGACGCCCCTGGTCGACGGCCAAGGCCAACCGGGCTCTCAGCACATTGCCGTAGCTGACACTGACCGGAGTCGCGTGACTGCCGGAAACGGTGGTTTGCAGCACCAGAGTGCGCGCCTCGGACGCCGCCTTGGCGAGCGGCGACGGCAGACTCACCGCAACACCCTTCAGATCCGACTCCAGCGTCAGGGTCGCCGATGTCGCGCTGCCAGCGTCCGCCGGCCTGGGCACCGTCATCAGCAGCTGCCACTGCGCGGCGCCGGTGATACGCTTTGCCAGCGGCCGACCGGCATCGGTTTTGCGCAATTGATCCATCAGATTCAGCTGCCCCACCAGCTCCACCCGGGTGCTCGGTGGCTGGCGGGCGGGGTGCTCGGTGGCGACGGAAATGCGCACCGGCCGGTCCAGGAACCGGGCCCGCAGGTCATCGGCGGTCAACTCATCGCCTGCGAAATTCAGCGTCCCCTGCAACTTCTTGAGTCCGACATGCCAATCACCGAAAGTCAGGCCATTGTCGGACAGCCGCACCGAGCCTTTGACGGTCACCGGGCTGTTGCGGCCATGCAGCGGCACATCCAGGGAGAGATCCACCGAGGCGGTGCCGGTGGCTTGCACCTGACCCAGCATGCCGGTGTAACGGTGGGACAGGGGGCTCGCCCGCAGGAAACCCAGCATGTCGCTGAGCGGACCGTTAGCTGTGCCGGTGACCGTCAGCCTGGGGTGGCGCAGATCAGCGACGCCGGCCTGGACGTCCTGCAGGTCGTTGCCGAGCACCTTGGCACTGTCCGCATGCACCTGCATGGACCCACCGACGAAATCCACGTGGCCCGCAAGCTGTTCGATGCGCGGCCAACCGATCAGGTAATCGAGGACCGCATCCCGTACGTTGAAACTGACTTGGAACACGCCTTGATTGTCCCGAAAGGGAAAATCGGCCAGCCGGCCATGGAACAACATCGCCCCGTCGCTCACCCGACCGCTGATCAGCGCCCGATGCAGCCACCGCACGGCGGGCGCCGGCATGATGCCTTCCGGCAGATATCGTGCGACATGGGCGACATTCCCCTTGCCGAAGGCGACCTCCATGTCCAGTACCGGCGAGCTGCCGTCACTGGGAAAATCCAGGCGTGCCCGAGCGCGGGCCTGCAGATCCCGGTTGCCGATATCCAGGCGCTCGGACTGCACCCGCAATCGATCCCCATAGCGGTGCCAGCTCACGGTCCCGGAGAGCCTGTCCGCGCCGATGGGCGCAGCGAACAGGTGCGGGGCATCGAAGCTTGTCCCCGCGCTCTGCAACACGACCTCGCCGGACTTGAGGTCGCCGTGCGCGGTACCGCTCAAACCCGCCACCGCCGGGTACTTGTCCCAGTGGTGCACGCCCAGGCCGTCGAATCCGAGGCGAAATCCGAGGTGCTGAACCGTCCCGCCGGATTCAAGCAGTGCGAGCTGCAGCCCGCGTACACGCCCGACCGGCGCCAGCTCCGCAAGCGCACGGTGTTGCTTGTCGGTAAGCAGATCGCTGGCACCCGCGAGCCGCCTCACGATACCGATGTCGGCGTAGCCGGCACGGACCCGCCATTCTTGCCCATGACCACCGTCCGGTGCCGAAACCGCCAGGCTGAAGGTCGTCTGCGGCCAATCCGTCCCGTCGGCACGGACCTGCAGGCGGTCCACGTCCAACCGCCAGCCGTCGGCGGCGCGCGTCCAGCGGAAGCGCCCGTCAAGAGAGGAAAACCGCACCCTGTCGCCGGCGGCCGGTGCCTGACCGGCAACCTCCAGATCACGGGTCGCCGCAATGCCGCTGAGGGTGTTCAGCCGGCTGTCTTTGATACCGGCCCACAGGCTAAGATCGGCGGCCCCTGCCAGCGACAGGCCCGCCGGCGCGTGCCCGACCGACCAGGCGCCGACCCGCAGCCCCTGGCCGTGGACGTACACCGCGCCCTGCCAGTGCCGCGGCCCGCGCAGCGACCCGGTCAGCTGCGCTGAAAATTCCACTGTCCGACCCAACGTGGACGGCAACACGGCCTCGCCGTCCAGCCGATGCTCATCGCCGCGGTTTCGCAACCGGATATTGACGTCGTTGAACCGCAGCGACCGTCCCGCCTTACCCAAATCGGTCCAGCTGATACTGCTCCCCATGATCGCCGCCTGCTGCTGTTGCAGCAGCAACGCCAGCGGCAGATCCTGCACCGGCCGGTCTTCGAAACCGCGCAGCACTATGCGGCCGTTTGCCAGGCGCATCAGGTCCAGACGAGTCCCCACCACGGTGACACCGCCCGGCATCGGGTGGTGCGCGCGGAGCGAGGCCCACAGATCCAGGGAGATGCGAAGCTCCCTGGCGGCCAGCAGAACCTGTCCGGTTTGATGATCGAGCACCCGCACATCACCAAGCCGGATAACCGGCTCCAACCCCCACCAGGTCGCCCGCAGGCTGCCGATACGCACAGGTTCGCCCACTCGCTGGCTGACCCAGGCCTCCACGTCGGCCCGATAGCCGCTGACCACGGGAAACAGGAAACGCGCGGCACTGGCCAGCACGGCGGTCGTGACCACCAGCGCGGCCGCCGTATACCAGAACACTCGGAACAGACGCCGCAGCACGGGTCAGGCGCTCCCTTTACGGAGCGCGCCGCTCGCTGGGCAGGTCAAGGGGTGGGGCGTTGCGGAAATCCAGATCACCGGGCAACCGTGCTCACATCAACACGACGTCGTACTGTTCCTGCGTATAGAGCTGTTCAACCTGCAACTGGATAGGCTTGCCGATGAACGCTTCGAGCTCCGCCAGGCTGGTGGACTCCTCATCCAGCAGCAGGTCCACCACATCCTGGGCGGCCAGCACCAAAAGCTTGTCAGCGTCGAACTGACGGGCTTCACGCAGAATTTCCCGGAATATCTCATAACAGACCGTCTCAGCCGTCTTCAGCGAACCGCGCCCACCGCAGGTAGGACAAGGCTCGCAAAGCACATGTTCCAGACTTTCACGGGTACGTTTGCGGGTCATCTGTACCAGGCCGAGATTGGAGACTTCACTGATATGGGTCTTGGCGTGGTCCCGTTCGATGCTCTTCTCCAATGCCCGCAACACCTGGCGTTTGTGATCCTCCTGCTGCATGTCGATGAAATCGACAATCACGATGCCGCCCAGGTTGCGCAGGCGCAGCTGCCGGACGATCGCCTGCGCCGCCTCCAGATTGGTCTTGAAGATGGTCTCTTCCAGGTTGCGGTGGCCTACGTAGGCACCGGTGTTGACATCGATGGTGGTCATGGCTTCGGTCTGATCGATGATCAGATAACCGCCCGACTTGAGCTGCACCTTGCGCTCCAGCGCCTTCTGGATCTCGTCCTCGACGCCGTACAGGTCGAACACCGGGCGCTCGCCCGGATAGTATTCCAGCAGGGCGGCCAGTTCCGGAATAAACTCCTGGACGAACGGCATGGCCTTCTGAAACGTCTCCCGGGAATCGATACGCACCTTCTCCACGGCCGTTCCGACCATGTCGCGCAGCACCCGCATGACCAGGGGCAGATCTTCGTACACGATGGACTCGGGCTCTGCCCGGGTCGCCCGCTCCTGGATGGAGGCCCACAACTTGCGCAGAAACGCCATATCGGCGGTCAAGGCCTCCGGATTGGCCCCTTCCGCGGCGGTGCGCACGATGTAGCCGTGGTCCTCGGGCTCATCCATGCCGCGCTGCACGGTCTCCTTCAGGCGGGCGCGCTCCGCGTCGTCCTCAATGCGTTGGGACACGCCGATATTGCGGGCGCCCGGCATCAGCACCAGGCAACGGGAAGGGATGGTGATGTGCGTGGTCAGGCGCGCCCCTTTGGTGCCCAGCGGATCCTTGATCACCTGCACCAGAACCTGCTGCCCTTCGTGCACGAGCTGTGTGATGTTGTCGGTCCTGCGCTCACCTCCCGGCCCTTCTCCATCCGCCGCGGTAGCGATGTCCGAGGCGTGCAGGAACGCCGCCCGCTCCAGTCCGATACTCACGAAGGCGGCCTGCATGCCGGGCAACACCCGCGTCACTACCCCCTTGTAGACGTTGCCCACCAGCCCCCTGCGGCGCGCACGCTCGATGAACACCTCCTGCAGGACCCCGTTCTCGACCAGCGCCACGCGGGTCTCGCGGGGTGTCACATTGACCAGAATCTCCTCGCTCATGACGGGTCCTTTTGCCGTTGGCCGGTCGTCGCCGGCGGGCGGTTTGGCGCTCTTTGTCTATTTATCCCGGGACGGGAGCCGGAACTGCGACGCATACCACAGACACCGGTACACAAGTACTTCCCCGTCAGCCGGCGCGGCCCCAGGCGGGGATCACCACGAAACCGAAGTCGTCCAGCAGCTGCGCCGTCTCGTAAACGGGAAGACCCATGACACCGGAATAGCTGCCTTCCAGACGGCTGACGAACATGGCGCCCAGACCCTGGATCGCATAAGCGCCGGCCTTGTCCGACGGCTCTCCGCTCTCCCAGTAGGCCAGGCGCTCGCGCTCGTCTACGACCCGGAACGTCACCGCGCTGGTACTGACGCGCACCGCCTCGCGCGCACCTTCCACCAGTGCGACACCGCTCAGCACCCGATGGGTCCGCCCGCTGAGCTGCCCCAGCATGCGCAGACCATCCTGCCGGTCGCGGGGCTTGCCGAGCATCCGATCATCCACCACCACGGCGGTATCCGCGCCCAAAACCGGCCCGCTCGCCGCCGGGCCCAGCGCCTGCCAGCCGGCGCGGGCCTTCTGTATCGCCAGGCGGCTGACGTAGCGGTCCGGGCTCTCGCCCGGCGCCGGGGTCTCGTCCACATCGACGATCACGCGCTGGAAGGGAACGCCGATCTGGGTCAGCAGTTCCCGGCGCCGCGGCGAAGCCGATGCCAGATGGATGCCGGGGCGATTGTCGGAGGTGATCTCGGACGCCATTGTCGCCTGCACTGGGCCGCCTAACCGCGGTGATAGGGGTGGCCGGCCACCACGCTCCAGGCGCGGTAGAGCTGCTCGGCCACCAGAATGCGCACCAGGGGATGGGGCAGCGTCAACGGGGACAACGACCAGCGCGTATCGGCCCTGGCGGCACAGTCCCCCCACAACCCGTCGGGACCGCCGATCAGCAGGGCACGGTCCCGCCCGTCGGCCAGCCAGTCCCGCAATTGATCCGCAAGCGCTTCGGTACTCCAGCCGCGCCCGTCAACCGCCAGCGCCACCACCGTGCTGTCCCGCGGAATAGAGGCCAGCATGCGCTGGCCTTCTTCGCGTACCGCCCGGCCCGGATCGGAACCGCGGGTGCGCTTGCCGGGCGGGATCTGCACCAGTCGCAGGGCGCACTCTTTGGGCAGGCGCTTGGCATACTCGCGGTAGCCATCCTCCACCCAACGCTCCAAGCGGGTACCGACCGCGATCAGGTGAATCTGCATGACGGCCCGCACTGGACACCCCTGGCGGGTGTCATTTTCCCGCGTTCCGCGCCGGCAGTGCGCTTTCGTCACCGTCGGCGACGGACCAGAGCTTCTCCAGATTGTAGAAGTCCCGCACCCGCGGCAGCATCACGTGCACCACCACTTCGCCGAGATCCACCAGCACCCACTCGCCTTCGCGTTCGCCTTCCACACCGATAGGAGGCATACCCGCCTTCTTGGCCTCGTGAATCACGTTGTCCGCCAGTGATTTCACGTGCCGGTCCGACGTGCCGCTCGCGAAAACCATCAGGTCGGTGATGGAGGTGCGCTCACGCACGTCCAGTATCCGTACGTCGCTGGCCTTGAGATCCTCCAAGGCCTTCACCACCAGGTCTTTCAACGCCTCAAGTTGCATATCGCCCCGTCTTTGCTCCGCAACGCCGCTTCGTGAGTGGCCGCTAAACGTAAATATGTTCGTCCCGCAGGTATTCCAGCACCGGATCCGGAAGCAGATAGCGGGGGCTCCTGCCTTGTGCCAGCTGCTCGCGGATGTAGGTGGCGGAAATTTCCAGTTGGGTGACCGTGCAAAACAGCAGGCTTCCGGCGGCGCGCTCTTGCATCTCCCCCGCCGTCTGCACCTGGCAGGCGTCAATGAGCGCCTTCAGAGGTCCGCCGCCCGGCGGCTCCCAGCCCGGCCGGCGCATGACGACCAGATGCCCGAGCCCCATCAGAGTGTCCCATCGGTGCCAGCCGGGCAGACCGAGAAAGGCGTCCATACCCAGAATAAGGCACAGCGGCCGTTCGCCCAGTTCCTCGCGCAACGACCGCAGAGTGTCGACCATGTAGGACGGTCCGTCGCGCTGCAACTCCCGGTCGTCCAGACACAGTCCAGGCTGATCCCGGACGGCGAGTTCCACCATGCGGCGCCGTTGCATCGGGCTGGCATACGGCGCGTCCCGGTGCGGCGGCACGCGCGCCGGCAGCAGCCGTACATGCTCCAGGGCCAGTCCCTGCTGAAGTTCCAGGGCCGGACGCAGGTGGCCGAAGTGGATGGGATCGAAGGTGCCGCCGAGGAGACCGATCATCGATACAGTCAGGCCGCCCGCCGCCCACGCCGCCGCGCAGCATCCTCGCCGGCGCGCGCCGCCCCGGGCCAACGGGCACAAACCATGATCGAAAGGCTGTAACTGACCGCCACCGCCGCCGTTACCGGTTACTTGCGTACATGGCCGTCGCCCAGCACCACGTATTTGAGGGTCGTCAGACCCTCCAGACCCACCGGGCCGCGGGCGTGCAGCTTGTCGGTACTGATCCCGATCTCCGCACCCAGCCCGTATTCGAAGCCGTCGGCAAAGCGGGTCGAGGCATTGACCATCACCGAACTGGAGTCGACTTCCCGCAGGAAACGGCGGGCACGGCTCAAATCCTCGGTGACAATGGCATCGGTGTGTTGGGAACCGTGGCGGGCGATATGCTCCATGGCGCTGTCCAACCCGTCGACCACCCGCACGGCAAGAATGGGGGCCAGGTATTCGGCATCCCAGTCGGCATCGGTGGCGGCCTTCGCGGCGGGCAGAATTTCCCGCGTACGTGCACAGCCGCGCAGTTCCACACCGGCCTCGGCATAGGTCGGACCCAGCTCGGCAAGCAGGCGCTCGGCAATGCCTTCGGCCACCAGCAGGGTTTCCATGGTGTTGCAGGTACCGTAGCGCTGGGTCTTGGCATTGAACGCAACCCGTACCGCCTTGTCGAGGTCGGCCCGGTCGTCAACATACACATGGCAGACGCCGTCCAGGTGCTTGATCACCGGCACCCGCGATTCGTTGCTCACACGCTCGATCAGGCCCTTGCCACCGCGCGGCACGATCACGTCCACATAATCCTTCATGCGCAGCAGTTCGCCCACCGCCGCCCGGTCGGTGGTGTCCACCACCTGCACCGCATCGGCCGGCAGGCCGGCGGCGGCCAAGCCTTCGTGGATGCAGACCGCAATGGCGCGATTGGAATGAATCGCCTCGGAACCGCCTCGCAGGATGGCCGCGTTGCCGGCCTTCAGGCACAACGCGGCGGCGTCCGCAGTGACGTTGGGCCGGGATTCGTAGATGATGCCGATCACCCCCAGGGGCACCCGCATGCGGCCCACCTGGATACCCGACGGGCGGTAGTTGAGGTCGCTGATGCTGCCCACCGGATCCGGCAGGGCGGCCACCTGCCGCAGCCCTTCGGCCATGGCGGCCAGACGCGCATCGTTCAGTTCCAGCCGATCCAGCATGGCGGCGTCCAGGCCGCGCTGGGCACCTGCCTCCAGATCGCGCCGATTCTCCGCCTGAAGGTGGCCCGCGGCCCGCTCGATGGCGTCGGCTGCGGCCACCAGCGCAGCATTCTTGGCACCCGTTTCGGCACGACTAAGCGCCCGCGCGGCGGCCCGGGCGCGGCGCCCCAGATCCTGCATATACGCCGCGACGTCAAAATCCATCGATTCTGCGTTGGCACCCATGTTCATGGCCCGTCTAAAGGTAAGCGACCCGGTCGGCGACCGTGCGTCACTTCTCTGCAATATCAATAACTTTCAGATTAATGCACCGGGACAGGAGGGTGTCCGGCGATCCACAATGTCAATTGTACCAGTTCATCCCAGGGGTTGCCCGGCGCCTGGCCCTTTATGACCCGGTCGATACCGGCACATTCGCGCAGCAAACTCTGCCAGGTCGCCACGCTGTGGCGCCCCAGGGCCGCCTTCAATACCGGCTTGCGCGAATCCCACACCCGGTGTTGCGCCAGCACCCGCTCGGCTCGCCCGCCGCCGGCCACGTCGCGAGCCATGGCCGCCACGGTGCGGACCTCACGTGCCAGCGCCCACAGCACCAGTACGGGCTCGACGCCCTCAGCGCGCAGCCCGGCGAGAATACGATTGCTGCGCGCCGCGCCCCCTTGCAGGGCGCTGTCCACCAGGGTGAACACATCGAAGCGCGCGTTGTCGGTGACCGCGGCAGCCACCTCGTCGGCATCGACCGGGCCCGCCCCCTGCAGCAGGCGGAGCTTCTCGATCTCCTGGGCACAGGCCAGCAGGTTGCCTTCCACCCGGTCGGCAAGCAGCGAAATCGCGGCCGGCGTCGGCTGCAGGCCCGCCCGCTCCATGCGCCGGCGGATCCAGGCAGGCAGCCGGCGCGCGTCCACCGGCCAGACCGGTATTGCAACGCCGGCCCCGTCCAGGGCCTTGACCCACTGGCTGCGCCGGGCGCCGGCGTCGAGCTTGCCGGCGATCACCAGCAGGAGTGTGTCCTCGGGCGGGCGTTCGGCATAGGCGCGCAACGCCTTGGCGCCGGCGTCTCCCGGCTTGGCGCCGGGCATGCGCAGCTCGATGATGCGCCGTTCGGCAAACAAAGACAGGCTGTCCGAGGCCTGCGCCAAGCCGTTCCAGTCAAAGCCGCTTTCCACATGCATGACCTGCCGGCTGCTATAGCCCTGCGCGCGGGCGCGGGCGCGCACGGCGTCGGCGGCCTCCTGCACGAGCAAAGTCTCCTCCCCGTACAACAGGTACACGGGAGCCAGACCGCTCTTGAGGTGACTGTCCAATTGTTCGAGGCGCACCTGCATGGGCCTTATCCTGATATGCCGGCGCCCGCAGACCCCGTCAGCGGGTGAGCGCCTCCAGACGCATCATCATCATACGAACCAGATCCCGATCCATCTGCTGGCGTGCAAATGTCTCGTCGCTGGCCGTTCCCAGCACGTCGGTCGCACTGACCAGGTAGTCGCGACGCACATCCAGCGCCTGGGGTGCCAGCAACTGGCGGCCGTTGGCATCGACGACGTCGAAACTCACGCTGGAGTAGAGCTCCGACTCCTGCGGACGGCCGTCCGCGTCCACCGACAGCACGCGCTGACGGGCGCCCCTGCTGAGAATGCGCAGCACCGCACCGGCATTCTCGCGCTTGTCGACCACCGATACGCCAGAGGCTTTCAGGGACTGGCGCAGACTCGTTATCAAGATACCGAAGCGGTTGCCGCCCTGGATATAGGTCGTGTTCATCTGGGGCGGCAAGTGCACGGCGCCGCGCAGGTGAAAGCCGCATCCCCCGAGGAAGGCCGTCAGACAGCACAGTGCCGCCAGCCGCAGCCAAAGCCTCGGTACCGGGTAGCCGCCATGGGAATCCGTCGTCAACGTGGTTCTCCTGCCGGCGCGCCCGCGGCGGGCCTCAAACGACGATATTGACCAGCTTGCCGGGCACCACAATGACCTTGCGCACCGGCTTGCCTGCGATAAAACGTTGGGTGTTTTCGTCGGCCACGGCGGCCGCCTCCAGTGCAATCCTGTCACTGTCAGCGGCGACGGACACCCGCCCGCGCACTTTGCCGTTGACCTGCACCACCAGTTCGATCATGTCCCGCTCCAGGGCGGCGGGGTCGGCGGAGGGCCACGGCGCATCCACCACCGCAGGCACGTCGGTCACCGCCACAGCGGACCACAAGGCATGGCTGATATGGGGTACGACAGGGGCCAGCAGGCGCAGCAACATGTCCACCGCTTCCAACAGCACGGCGGCCTGCCCACGCGCGGAGGTGTCGTGCTCCTCCACCGGCTCCATGGCACCGATGGCATTGACCATCTTCATGCAGGCCGCCACCACTGTGTTGAATTGATACTTTTCGAAATCCCGCACCGCCTGTTCCACGGACTGGTGAATGAGCGCGCGGGTCTTTTTTTGCGGATCGGCCAGCGAATCCCAATCGAAGCCGGCCAGGAAGGCGTGGCGCTTGGCGACGCTGTCGAAATCTCCAAGGGCGTACTCCGGCCGCCCGCCCAGGGCCCACAAACGCCTCAGGAAGCGATAGGCACCTGCCACCGCCTCATCCGACCACTCCAGGGACTGCTCGGGCGGCGCGGCGAACATCGTGAACAAGCGCACCGTGTCCGCGCCGTAACGGTCGATCAGCGCCTGCGGATCGACGGTATTGCCCTTGGACTTGGACATCTTGGTGCCGTCCTTGAGCACCATACCCTGGGTCAGCAGGTTAGCGAACGGCTCGTCGGAATTCACCAGGCCGACGTCCCGCAGCAGTTTGTGGAAGAAGCGCGCGTACAGCAGGTGCAAAATAGCGTGCTCGATGCCCCCGATGTACTGATCCACCGGCAGCCAGTAGTTGGCGCGCCCGTCCAGCATCGCCTGGTCGTTGTCCGCACAGGCGTAACGTGCGAAATACCACGACGACTCCATAAAAGTGTCGAAGGTGTCCGTTTCCCGCTCGGCCGCACCTCCGCACCGCGGGCAGGTCGTACCGTACCACTCGGGCATCTTCTTGATGGGCGAGCCCACACCGTCGAACGCGACGTCCTCGGGCAGCACCACCGGCAGGTCCTTGTCGGGCACCGGGACCGCGCCGCAGGCGGGACAGTTGACGATGGGGATGGGACAGCCCCAATAGCGCTGGCGTGACACGCCCCAGTCCCGCAGCCGGTAATTCACGGTCCGACGACCGCGACCGGCGCCCTCCAGCTGCTTTGCGATGGCAGCGAAGGCGCCCTGGAAATCCAGTCCGTCAAACGCGCCCGAATCGCCCAGCAGCCCCTTTTCCGTATAGGCCGCATCGGACACATCCGCCCGGGAGCCATCGGCCGGAAAAATCACCTGCCGGATGGGCAGGCCGTACCTGCACGCGAACTCGAAGTCGCGCTGGTCGTGGGCGGGCACCGCCATTACCGCCCCGGTGCCGTACCCCATCAGCACGAAGTTCGCCACCCAGATGGGCACCGCCTCGCCGGTGATCGGGTGTACGGCGTTGAGCCCGGTCGCCATGCCCTTCTTTTCCATCGTCTCCACCGCCGCCTCGGCAACGCTGGCATGGCGGCACTCGTCGACGAAGGCAGCCAAGGGGGGCGTGCTGCGGGCCGCTTCCAGGGCAAGCGGATGCTCGGCGGCCACGGCAAGGTAGGTCACGCCCATGAGGGTATCGGGGCGGGTGGTAAACACGGTCAGCGGCTCGCCGTGCCCCTGTACCTGGAACTGGACCTCAAGGCCTTCGGAACGGCCGATCCAGTTGCGCTGCATGGTGCGTACCGCCTCGGGCCAGCCCGGCAGGTCGTCGAGATCGGCCAGCAGCTCGTCCGCGTAATCGGTAATCTTCATGAACCACTGGGGGATTTCCTTGCGCTCCACCACCGTGTCACAGCGCCAGCAGCGCCCGTCGATGACCTGTTCGTTGGCCAGCACCGTCAGGTCATGGGGACACCAGTTGACCGGCGCCGTCTTCTTGTAGACCAGCCCCTTGGTGAACAGGCGCGTGAACAGCCACTGTTCCCAGCGGTAGTAGCGCGGCTCGCAGGTCGCCAGTTCCCGGTTCCAGTCGTAGCCGAACCCCAACCGCTTGAGCTGGGCGCGCATGTAGTCGATGTTCTGGTAGGTCCAGCGCGCCGGCGCCACCCGGTTCTGGATGGCCGCATTCTCCGCCGGCAGGCCGAATGCGTCCCACCCCATGGGCTGCAGCACATTGTCGCCCCGCATGCGCCGATAGCGCGCGATCACGTCGCCGATGGTGTAGTTGCGCACATGCCCCATGTGCAGCCGTCCGCTGGGGTACGGGAACATCGACAGGCAGTAGAATTTCGGCCGGTCGCCACGCTCCACCACCCTGAAAGTCTCGTTTTCCTCCCAGTAACGCTGGGCCTGGGCTTCGATAAGCTCGGGTTTGTAGGGTTCTGACATGGCCGACTAGGTGACTCTGCTGGCTCAAAAAATCAAGCATACCGTAGGCAAGCCCGGGCGAACAACAAACAGCCGCGCCGCCTGCGCTTCCCCTGCGTGCCACCATGGTCCAAACTAACACCCGTGAGAATCGGACCCAGGTCAGGTGCAACCTTATGAGCGAACAACACCCCGAACGGCCCCACGACGAACGCCTCAGCGGCGGCTACAACCGCATGATGGAGCGCGTCAAGGCGACCATCGACGAGGCCGGAGACAAGGCGATCCCGAGTCTGCGTCACAACATCGAGCAGGCCCGGGAAAAGGCGGTGGAACTCGGCGAACTCAGTCGGGAAGAGGCGGACAAGGTGGCCATGTACCTGCAGCGGGACCTGCAGGACGCGGCACGGTACATCGGCGAAAGCGGCACCGACCTGCGGGATTGGCTGAAAATTGACCTGGAGCTGATCGAGGATCGGATGCTGGATGCGATGTTCGGGGTCGCCGACCAGACCCGGCTGCAGATGCTCCAGTTCCAGGATGAACTGGCCGAGCACGCACTCTGGCACACCGGCGAGGTCACCGGGCCCGGTGCCCTGCGCTGCACGGGCTGCGGCGAGGAAATCCACTTTCACCAGACCGGGCGAATCCCACCCTGCCCTGCCTGCCACGGTACTGCCTTTCAGCGCCCGGGGTCCGAGGAATAGACCGGACAACCCGCTTCGGCGGCGCCCGTGCGGGCGCCGCCGATCCGAAATCCGGTCATGGCGCGGTTCGCCTGCCCCCCCGGCGGCGACGCCATGCGACACCGGCCAGCACGGCGAACGCCGCTCCTGCCAACGGCCCATTGCCCATGCGCACATAGGGCGTCGCCCCTTGCATAGGCACAATGGTGCCGTCGATCACCGCTTCTTTGAACTGCGGCCCACGGTGCAACACCTGCCCTTTCGGACCGATGACGGCGCTGATGCCCGTGTTGGTGGCGCGCAGCAGGTAGCGTCCGGTCTCCCGGGCGCGCATGCGCGCCATTTCCAGCAGTTGATGGGGGGCCAGGGAATTGCCGAACCAGGCGTCGTCGCTGACCGTCACCAGCCAGGCGGCCGCCGGCACGGTCTGACGGATGATGGCGCTGAAGGCGATCTCGTAGCAGATCGACACGCCCACTCCGTAGCCGCGCACCCGCAGCAGCGGCTGATCGGGTCCGCCCGCACTGAAATCGGACATCGGCACCGGCATGAAGTCCAGCAGGTGTCCCAGCACATCGCGCAGCGGCAGGTACTCGCCGAACGGCACCAGATGCTGTTTGTAGTAGAAGCCTTGGGACTTGCCGATGCCGACCACCGCATTGTAGTACTTCCAGCTCTGGCGGTTCAGAACCGGCACGCCGGTCAGCAGCTCGGCGTGATGCCGCTCCGCCTCTGTCCTGATCTGGGGAACGAAGCTGTCCTTGACCTGGTAGTAGAACGCGGGGATGGCCGTCTCGGGCCAGACCACCAGCGCGCTGTTCCAGTGACCTGCGGTCAGGTCGATGTAGCGCTCGATCGTCGCCACCTGCTGCTTCGGATCCCACTTGATGTTCTGGGGAACGTTGCCCTGCACCAGGCTCACTTGCAGCGGCGCCCCGGCCGGCGCCGTCCAGTCGACACGTCCCAATCCGTAGCCGGCGATCCACAGCACCACCGCCACCGCTCCCCAGCGCCACCGGCCCCGTGTGCTCAGCATGAATGCCAACAGACCGGCACTCAGGGCGGTCGCCCAACTCACACCGTAGACGCCGATCACGGGCGCCAGCCCCCCCAATGGCCCGTCCAGCTGGCTGTAGCCCAGGTCGAGCCAGGGGAAGCCGGTGAACAGCCAACCGCGTATCCACTCCAGCAGCATCCATGCCGCCGGCAGGACCAGCAGCAGGCGCACCGCCGGCCCGCGCGGACACCAGCGGCTGACGGCATAGCCGAGCACAGCAGGAAACAGCGCCAGGTACGCCACCAGCAGCATGGTGACGCCGATGGCCGCCGCCAGTGCGGCATGGCCGTACACGTAAACGCTGATGTAAACCCAATAGACGCCGCCGCCGAACATGCCGGCCCCGAACAACCAGCCGACGCGCAGGGCCGGCCGGGGTGTGCGCCCTTGCCATACCAGGAACAGCACGGCGAGCGCGATCACCGGCAGCGGATAGAAATCGAAGGGCGCGTAGGCCAGGGGCATGAGCAGCCCCATCAGTAGTGCCAGCAGGTCACCCAGCCACGGGCGCCGGGACAACAAGGACGGGCTCACCCCCGTCCCGCCGACCGTGTACGCCGCTCGGCGCGTGTCCGGGGCAAAACCCGTCGCCCGGCGGCAACCGCACCCGACGTCCGTGAGCTCAGAGCCCGCCTCACCCTTGGTGGGCCTGCTGCGGTCCGGTCCCGGTCGGCAGCACGGTGAGCTGCAGCATATGTATGCGGCGATTGTCCGCTCGGAGCACCTTGAACAGCAGGTGCTCGATGGTGACGGTCTCGCCCCGCTTGGGCAGATGCCCCAAAGCGTTCATGACAAGGCCCCCGATGGTGTCGAACTCCTCGTCGCTGAATGTGGTGCCGAAATAGTCGTTGAAGTCCTCAATGGGCGTGAGAGCCTTGATGGTATAATGCGTGTCGTTGTGCTTGAGAATGAACCCCGCCTCGTCGATGTCGTGCTCATCCTCGATTTCGCCCACGATCTGTTCGAGCACGTCCTCGATAGTCACCATGCCGGCCACACCGCCGTATTCATCCACCACAATTGCCATGTGGTTGCGGCTTGACCGGAATTCCTTGAGCAGCACGTTAAGGCGCTTGCTCTCCGGAATGAACACCGCCGGGCGCAGTACGTCGCGCACGCTGAAGTTCCCTTCCCTGCCCTCCGAGCAGTAGCGAAGCAGGTCCTTGGCCAGCAGAATGCCGACCACCTCGTCACGACTGTCCCCTACTACCGGGAAGCGGGAATGGCCCGAATCAGTGATCATGGGCAGAATTTCCTCGGGGGTCGCATCGCGCGCCACCACCACCATCTGCGAACGCGGAATCATCACATCCCGCACCTGCATTTCGGAGACCTGCAGCACGCCCTCGATCATGCCAAGTGCATCGACATCGAACAGGTTGCGGCTCTGTGCATCCCGCAACACCTCGATCAGCTGCTCGCGGTCCCTCGGCTCACCGAGCAGCGCATGGCTCAGCCGTTCCAGCCATGAACGCTGTGCGGATCCGTTACTAGGTCGATCTTCGCTCATAAAGTCTCGTTCTGTGCGACACCGAGTGGACGATCCAAGCGCCCGCGGTGCCGTTCTCTCGCGTGACCACCACGCCGGGCGGCCCCTATTCGTAAGGGTCCGGATAGCCTAACTGGCCCAATATCCGCCTTTCAAGATTCTCCATCTCCTCGGCCGCCGCAGCCTCCACATGATCGTAGCCCTGCAGGTGGAGCATGCCGTGCACCACCATATGCGCCCAGTGCATCGACAAGGACTTGCCCTGCTCGCGCGCTTCGCGGATGACCACCGGCGCACAGATTGCCAGGTCACCCAGCAGTTCGCTGTCCAGGCCCGGCGGGGCCTCGAATGGGAACGACAGCACGTTGGTCGGGCCGCGTTTGTGGCGATAGGTCTCGTTGAGGACCGCGCTCTCCGCTTCGTCCACCACCCGGATAACGACCTCCACCGATGGCCTCACCGCAACCAGGGCCGCCGCCGCCCACCGTTGGAATTCGGCCCTGGCAGGCAGGCTGACACCCCGCACGGCCCGCTGGAGCTCCAGGTTCAGCGTCGACGCCGCCACCGCCGGCTCAGCGTCTGCCGACGGGGGGATCGTCGTCCGCACTACCCTGCTCATAGGCTTCGTACGCTGTCACAATGCGCTGCACCAACGGATGGCGGACCACATCGTGGGCATTGAAGAAGATGAAGCTGATCCCCTGCACGTCCTTCAGCACTTCGATGACATGACGCAAGCCCGAAGCGGTGGAGCGGGGCAGATCGATCTGTGTGACGTCGCCGGTGATCACTACGGTGGACCCGAAGCCCGTGCGGGTCAGAAACATCTTCATCTGCTCGACGGTGGTGTTCTGGGCCTCATCGAGAATGATGAACGAATCGTTGAGGGTGCGCCCGCGCATGTAGGCCAGCGGCGCCACTTCGATCACGTTGCGCTCAATCAGGCGCGCCACCCTCTCGAAGCCGAGCATTTCGTACAATGCGTCATACAACGGCCGCAGATACGGGTCCACCTTCTGCGCCAGATCGCCGGGTAAGAAACCCAGCCGCTCGCCGGCCTCCACCGCCGGGCGCACCAGCACCAGACGCCGCACCTGTTCGCGTTCCAGCGCCTGTACCGCGCAGGCCACGGCCAGATAGGTTTTCCCGGTGCCCGCCGGCCCGATCCCGAAGTTGATGTCGTGGTTCAACACGTTGCGCAGGTAGCGCTGCTGATTCGGTCCTCGCCCGCGGATCACGCCCCGCCCGGTAACGATGCTGACTTCGTCCTCCTCGCTTTCCCCGGCAGGCTGAACCAGTGCCTCGACGCCCGATTGCTGCAGGTGAAGATTGATCCGGTCCGGGGTCAGGGTCTCGCCTTCAGTAGCCGCATACAGCTCACGCAGCACGGCGCTGGCGGCACCCACTGCGTCGTGCTCGCCGATCACCCGGAAGCGGTTTCCCCGATTGTTGATCTCGACACCCAGGCGGCGCTCCACCTGTCGCAGGTGTTCATCGAACTGCCCGCACAGACTGGCCAGCCGATGATTGTCGGCGGGCTCCAATACCAGATCGACGGATTCGGGTTGGGGATCCAAAAGAGGGGGCCGTGGGTGGGGGCGGGCGCGACTCAGGCGCCGCCGGCGACTCTGCGGCCGCCGACGGCCGCGGCCAGTTCGCCGCGCAGGGAGTTGGGGAGCGCCTCGGTGATATGCACATCGGCAAACCCGCCGAGCAGTGTCGGGGCACCGTTGAAATTAACCACCCGGTTGTTCTCCGTGCGCCCGGCCAGCCGGTTCGGATCCTTGCGTGACGGCCGGTCCACCAGAACCCGCTGCACAGTGCCTACCATGGCCTCGCTGATGGCCATGGTCATATCGCCGATGCGGCTCTGCAGGCGGGCCAGGCGGGCCTTCTTGACCGACAACGGCACTTCGTCGGGCAGAGCCGCCGCAGGCGTCCCCGGACGCGGGCTGTAAATGAAGCTGAAGGAGTGGTCGAAGCCCACCGACTCGATCAGGTCCATGGTGTCCTGGAAGTCCTGCTCGGTCTCTCCGGGGAAGCCGACGATGAAATCCGAGGACAGGCTGATGTCCGGCCGCACCATGCGCAAGCGGCGGATAATTGCCTTGTATTCCAGTGCGGTGTGCTTGCGCTTCATCAGCCCCAGGACGCGGTCCGAGCCGCTTTGCACCGGCAGATGCAGATGGCTGACCAACTCCGGCACCTCCCCGTAAACCTGAATCAGGCTGTCAGTCATCTCCACGGGATGCGAGGTCGTATAACGGATACGGTCGATGCCGTCGATGGCCGCCACATAGCTGATCAGCAGCGCCAGATCGGCAATCTCGCCGTCATGCATGGGCCCGCGATAGGCGTTCACGTTCTGCCCCAGCAGGTTCACCTCCCGCACGCCCTGCTCGGCCAGCGCCGCCACCTCGGCGATCACGTCATCGAAAGCTCGACTGACCTCCTCGCCGCGGGTGTAGGGCACTACGCAGAAGCTGCAATATTTGCTGCAACCTTCCATGATGGAGACGAATGCACCGGGGCCCTCGGCCCGCGGCGCAGGAAGGTGATCGAATTTTTCGACCTCTGGAAACGAAACATCCACCACCGCCCGCCGGGAACTGCGCACGTCGTCCAACATCGCGCCCAGGCGGTGCAGTGTCTGGGGCCCGAACACCAGGTCCACATAGGGCGCCCGCTCGCGCAGCGCCTGCCCCTCCTGGCTGGCCACACAGCCGCCGACGCCGATAATCATGTCGGGGCGTTCGAGCTTCCATTCGCGCCACTGGCCCAGCTGGGAGAACACTTTCTCCTGGGCCTTTTCGCGGATCGAACAGGTGTTGAGCAACAGCACGTCGGCCTGCTCGGGCTGGTCGGTGAGGGTCAGGTCATGGGACTCTGCGAGCACGTCCGCCATTTTCGCGGAATCGTACTCGTTCATCTGGCACCCGAAAGTCTTGATGTAGAGCTTGCCTGGCATCGCTGCTGGAGTTCTTCCCGAAAAAACCAGGTAACATAATATAGGTAAAAGAGAATCTCCAGAAAAATAAGTAGAGAGCCGGCCTGTAAGCCGGGTTCTGTCGTGGACAGCCATTCCTCTGGGACACGCGTCACCACGCGCCTCAAGCGACCTACCCGGGAGCGACGCGGGCCGCGCCAATGCTCCCCTATTTGGTCTTGCTCCGGGTGGGGTTTACCGTGCCGCGGCGTGTTGCCACCCGCGCGGTGCGCTCTTACCGCACCTTTTCACCCTTACCGGCACCTTACGGTGCTTAGGCGGTATGTTTTCTGTGGCACTTTCCGTGGGCTCGCGCCCCCCAGGCGTTACCTGGCACCCTGCCCTGTGGAGCCCGGACTTTCCTCCCCGGTCACCAAGGACCGCAGCGGCTGTCCGGCCGGCTCTCAATTGTCAGTATATCATGTCGCCTGCCGCGCCCTGGTGGCTCCGGCCATGACGGTAGGTGAGCCTGCCCAGGATGCGATTCACCACATGATCCCGGCTCAGAAACGGCACCAGCGGGGAGCGCCTGACGCCCATCTGCAACCGCAAGCGACGCAGGGCTGGATGGGCCGGCTCCAAGTGCAGACCACGGCACAACGCCTCCCAGGCCCGCCGGCGGTGGTTCAGTTGCAGCTCGGCCCGCGCCTGACAGGCGAACACCTCGGCATCGTGACGCTCATCGCTGGCTGCGCGACGGCACAGATTGAGCCCGCTCAGGTCCCCTATGAGTACCAGCCCCAGCCCGTGGTAGGCGGTGTAACGGTTACGGTGAAGATCGACTCGGTCGGCCCGCGCCTCCGCCTGGCGAAACCAGCAGACGGCGCCCCGCCAGTCCTGCCTGCGGAAATGCTCCAGCCCCACCTGAAACTCATCGCTGACCCTCTCCTCCACCTGCAACGGCGACCATGGATCACGCATGGCATCTCTCCTTCCTGTTGTTTGCTGTCTTCCGTGACAGAATCCACGGAACTGCGGACAGTTCCGTTCTGCGCGCGCCCGCCTCCCGCTTTGGACGCTACATCCTAGTTCTTACAGGATTTGTAATAATTGATCAAACCGTTGGTCGAACTGTCATGTCCGGCCACTGGCTCGCCGCCGGTCAGTTCGGGGAGGATCGCCTTCGCCAGCGCCTTGCCCAGCTCCACCCCCCACTGATCGAACGAGTTGATATTCCATATAATTCCCTGCACGAAGATCTTGTGCTCGTAGAGCGCGACCAGGCTGCCCAGGGTGCGGGGCGTCAGCTTGGGGTAGAAGATGGAATTGGTGGGACGATTGCCCGGGAACATTTTGTGGGGCAGCAACCGCGCCAGCGCCTCCCCGTCCAGCCCCTGCTCCTGCAGCTCCGCCCGTACCAGCTCCTCGGACTTGCCTTTCATGAGCGCCTCGGTCTGGGCAAAGAAATTGGACAGCAGGATGCGCTGGTGGTCGCCGACCGGATTATGGCTCTCGACCGCCGCCAGGAAGTCCGCCGGGATCAGCCGTGTCCCCTGATGGATGAGCTGGTAGAAAGCGTGCTGGCCATTGGTTCCGGGCTCACCCCATATGACCGGACCGGTGTCGTAGTCCACCACCTGTCCGTCACGGGTCACCCGCTTGCCGTTGCTCTCCATGTCGCCCTGCTGGAAATAGGCGGGAAAACGGTGCAGGTACTGGTCATACGGCAGAATGACGTGACTCTGGGCGCCGAAAAAACCGTTGTACCAGACTCCCAGCAGGCCCAGCACTGCGGGCAGATTGTCCTGCAGCGGCGTGCTGCGGAAATGCTCGTCCATGGCATGCCCGCCAGCCAGCAGGTCCTCGAACCCGTCCATACCGATGAACAGGGCGATGGACAGGCCGATGGCGGACCACAGGGAATAGCGCCCGCCGACCCAGTCCCAGAATTCGAACATGTGGTTTCGGTCGATCCCGAAGCGGGTCACTGCCTCGGCGTTGGTGGAAACGGCCACGAAGTGTTTGGCGACAGCCCGCTCGTCTTTGGCGCACGCCAGGAACCAATCGCGCGCCGTATGGGCGTTGGTGAGGGTTTCCTGGGTGGTGAAGGTCTTCGAGGAAATGACGAACAGGGTGCGCGCCGGATCCAGGGGCTTGAGGGTCTCGACGATCTGGGTTCCGTCCACATTGGACACGAAGTGCACCCGCAGGCGTTCGTGGCCATACGGGCGCAAGGCTTCAGTCACCATCACCGGCCCCAGATCCGAGCCGCCGATCCCGATATTCACCACATCGGTGATCGGTTCGCCGGTATACCCGAGCCATTGGCCGTCGCGCACAGCTGTGGTGAAACCGCGCATCTGCGCCAGCACCCGGTTGACCTCGGGCATGACGTCGACACCGTCCACCAATATGGGACGATTGGAGCGGTTGCGCAGGGCCACATGCAGTACCGCCCGATCCTCGGTCACGTTGATCTTCTCGCCGGCGAACATCTTCGCGATCCAGCCCGGCACGTCCCGCTCACGGGCCAGATCGAGCAACAGGCCCATGGTTTCCCCGGTAATGCGGTTCTTGGAATAGTCCAGCAGCATGTCTTCGAACTGCAGCGAAAAACGGGCGAAGCGCTGTGGGTCGGAAGCGAACAGGTCGCTCATGTGCAGACCGCGCACTTCGTAGTAGTGGTCGGTCAAAGCGCGCCAAGCGTCGGTATGGGTGAGTTCTGACATAGGGGTCCGTTCCGGTGGCCGATTGTTGAAAGACGATGCAGAAAGGGAGCGGATCAGTGGCCGGTATCCTCCCCGCCGGGCGCCTCATCTTCCAGGGTATTGCGCCACTGCTGGTCCTCGCGTTCCAGCAGTCTGGTCGCCTCGACCGGCCCCCAGCTGCCGGCCCGATAGGTATGAATGAAGTCGCGTTCCATGGACCAGACCTTCAATATCGGATCGACCACCTTCCACGCCCAGCTCACTTCGTCATAGCGCAGAAACAACGAATGGTCCCCGTCGATCACGTCCAGCAACAGCGCCTCGTAGGCATCCAGATCGTACTCGTTCACGCTGCAGTAGCTGGCATCCAGGCGGGTGGTCTGGGTACGCATCTCCAGTCCCGGCTCCTTGACCTGCAGTTCGAGGCGCAGGCACTCGTTGGGCTGCAGATTGAGTAGCAGCCAGTTCGGCTTGAGCTGCTCAATGGGCGTCTCCCGGAACAGCTGCTGGGGCGGATGCTTGAAGCGGATACTGATCAGGGAGTTGTTGGCGGCCATGCGTTTGCCCGTGCGCAGGTAGAACGGCACATAGCGCCATCGCCAGTTGTCGATGTACAGCTTGACCGCAGCGTAGGTTTCGGTGGTGCTGCCCCCAGGCACGTTGGGCTCCTCCTGATAGCCGCGCACCTTCTCGCCGCGGATCGCTCCGCGCACATACTGGGCCCGAAAAGCATGGGCATGCACCGCGCTGTTGGGGATAGGACGTATGGAGCGCAGCACCTTGACCTTCTCGTCGCGCAGGGACTCGGCATCCAGGTTCGCCGGCGGCTCCATCGCCACCAGCGTCAACATCTGCAGCAGATGGCTCTGGATCATATCCCGCAAGGCACCGGCCTCGTCGTAATAACCGGCGCGACCTTCGATACCCTGCGACTCGGAATGGGTTATCTGAACATGGTCGATGTAGTTGCGGTTCCACAGCGGTTCGAGCATCAGGTTCGCGAAGCGGAACACCAGGATATTCTGGACGGTCCCCTTGCCCAGATAGTGGTCGATACGGAACAGTTGCTCTTCGGTAAAATCCCTGTGCAGGCGCTCGTTGAGAAGTTCGGCGCTTTCCAGGTCATAACCGAAGGGTTTTTCCACCACCAGCCGACGCCAGCCGTTGGATTGTTCGTTGAGACCGGCTACCGCCAGCTGGTGACTCACAACGCTGAAATCGGCCGGACGGATCGCCATGTAGAACACCAGGTTGCCGGGCAGATCGGGCTGTTCTTCCAGGTACTGGCGCAGGCGCGGATACACGCCCTCGTCGCCGAGATTGCCGGAAAAGAACCGCAGGCGACGGGAAAAGCGTTCGAAAACCGTTTCGTCCACACCGCGGCGTACGCGCTCCTGCAGCCACTCGCGCACCGCTTTGCGCCAGGCGTCGTCATCCCATTCGCGGCGGCCGAATCCGACGATGGCCATATCCGCCGGCAGCCTCCCGGCCTCCTCCAACCGATAGAGCGCCGGCATCAGTTTGTTGCACGACAGGTTGCCCGTCGCCCCAAAGATCACAAACGTGCACGGCTCGAGCATTTACGCACTCCCGGTCATTTCGATGACTTTTGAGCCGGACGTGAAGCCCGGGTGAAGATTCAGTCCGGCTTGACAATGGCATGCCCGCCGAATGCATTGCGCATAGTCGCCAGCAGGCGGTTAGCATAACCCTCGCTGTCCTGGCTGGCGAAACGCATCGCAAGGGCGAGGGTCATGACCGGCGTCGCTACGCCCTGGTCGATAGCCTCCACCGCCGTCCAACGCCCTTCCCCCGAATCCGCCACCACCGGCGCGACGTCTGTCAGCTCCTGGTCGTCCCGCAGAGCGTCGGCAGTGAGGTCCAGCAGCCAGCTGCGCACCACCGACCCGTGGCGCCAGAGCTCGGTGATCTGGGCCAGATCCAGATCGAATTCGGACTTGCCACGCAGCAACGCCAGCCCCTCGGCCAGCGCCTGCATCATTCCGTATTCGATGCCGTTGTGCACCATCTTGGTGAAATGGCCCGCGCCGATCGGCCCGACATGCGCCCAGCCGCGGTCCGGCGCAGGCGCCAGCGCTTTCAGCGCCGGCTCCAACAGTTCGAGCGCCGGCTTGTCCCCGCCGGCCATGACGCAATAACCCTCTTCAAGACCCCAGATACCGCCTGAGACACCGGCATCGACGAACTGGATATCCCGCTTCGCCAGTAATGCACCGCGGCGCTGACTGTCATGGTAATTGGCGTTGCCCCCATCCACGACGACATCGCCGGGGGCGAGCAGTTCCGCCAACGTTTCCACATGCTGTTCGGTCACTGCACCGGCAGGCAGCATCAGCCACACGATTCTCGGTGCCGTCAGCTGCTCGACAGCATCGGAAAGCGAGCGGGCCGGGATCAGTCCTTCTTCCGCCAGCGTCTGCACAATGTCGGCGCTGCGGTTGTAGCCGACCACTTCGATACCGCTGCGGCACAGACGCCGTGCCATATTGGCGCCCATACGGCCCAACCCGACCATTGCCATTCGCATTGCCTGTCTCCCTTGTGTGGTGCTGCCGACGTTGAAGCGCGACCGGCGCAACGACCCTGCCGTTCGGATGGAACGTGCTACCGCCCCCCACGCGCCTGGGCAAGTATAGACACCAAGCGTCACGCGAAGCCAACCACAGTGCCTTGACGTGCCGGTGCCCGTTGCCTCACCCTTCTGGGTCTGGTCGCCCGCCGACACCCCGACATACGGCAGATCTCCGATGGATGTATTGTTCGTCACCAGCGAAGCGCACCCGCTCATCAAGACCGGCGGATTGGCCGATGTATGCGGCAGTCTGCCGCCGGCCCTGCATGGCATGGGTCAGGATGTGCGCCTGGTAATACCGGCTTATCCGCAAGCGCTGGAGCGGGCGCAGGCTTTGAGAACGGTCGCATCCCTGACGCTGCCCTTTGTACCCGAGCCTGTCACACTGCTCGAGGGGCGGCTGCCCGATTCACCGGTGCCGGTCTATCTGGTGGACTACCCGCTTTACTTCGACCGGCCGGGCAACCCGTATGTCACCGCCGACGGAATCGACTGGCCGGACAATGCGCAACGCTTCGCGTGTTTTGCGCGTGCCGCCGTGGCCATCGCCCAGGACCGGGCCGGCCTGGACTGGCGCCCCGATATCGTCCATTGCCATGACTGGCAAAGCGGCCTGGTACCGGCATTGCTGGCCGAGGAAACGCGTCGCCCCGCCACCGTGTTCACCATCCATAACCTGTCGTACCAGGGCCTGTTCGACTGGGCGACCTTCCAGGGGCTCAACCTGCCCTACAAGTGGTGGACCATGGACGGGCTGGAATTCTTCGGAAAGATGTCGTTCATAAAAAGCGGACTGGTGTTCTCGGACTGGCTGACCACCGTCAGCCCGAACTACGCCGAGGAAATCACCACGGCTGAATTCGGTTGCGGCCTGGAGGGGTTGCTCGCCCACCGGACGGACCGCCTTGAAGGCATTCTCAACGGCGTGGACTACACCGTGTGGGACCCGGGTCACGACACTCTGATCGCACAGACCTACGATGCCGATTCCCTGGACCGCAAAGCCGCCAACAAGACCGAGCTGCAGCGCCGGTTCGGTTTGCCGGTTGACGGCGCGGTGCCGCTTCTGGCCCACGTGGGACGCCTGGTGGACCAGAAGGGCATCGACCTGCTGCTGGAGATTCTTCCCCAACTAGCCCAGCGCCGTATGCAGCTGGTGCTGCTCGGCAGCGGGCAGAAAACGCTGGAGGAAGCGCTGCGCACAGCCGAGCGGCAGTACCCGGAAAGCATCGGCGTCACTATCGGCTATGACGAGACGCTGGCCCATCTGGTGGAAGCCGGGGCCGACGGTTTCATCATGCCGTCCCGTTTCGAACCCTGCGGCCTGAACCAGATCTACAGCCTGCGCTACGGAACCGCCCCCATCGTGCGGCGCACCGGCGGATTGGCCGATACGGTTGTCGACGCCGATGCGTTCAATCTGCAGGAGGGACTCGCCACCGGCTTCGTTTTCGGCGACGCAACACCCGCTGCATTGCTGGGCGCCATTGACCGCGCCCTGATCCTCTATGCTCACGCCGACGCCTGGCGGCAGCTTACTGCAACCTGTATGGCACAGGATTTCAGCTGGGGCCGCAGCGCGGAGCGCTACCTGGACCTCTATCGCCGCGCCGTGGAAACTCCGCCCGCCACACCCCAGTAGCCCGCGCTTCCCACGGCTGCCGCGGGAAATGGCGCCGGGCGAACCGAGGCACAGGTGCCGCCCTTGGCTCAAACCGTCGTTCGGTCCGGGGTTTGGGTGACAAACTTGCCGACGGCGAATTGGAACGACGCGTACCGCGTTGACCCTCCATCAGGCGAAACGCCGGGGATGGGCCCGGCGACAGCGGTCCCACGGACACGCGGACCGGCCGGAGCCGCGGCGGGCTCCGGCAATGAACCCGGTGTTTGGTCTGCGAACCACCGATTCTCAGGCGGTTGCAGGAGCATCCACCTGGCTTTCGCCGGCCGCGGAGGATGCGGGCTAGGCAAGCGGGCACCCGTAGGGGTTATAATTGCTTTTCTTTGGACCTGTCCGCCGCGTCCCAGTCGTGGCTTTTTTTATGCCTATGTCAGCGAATCGCAAAGAGAACTTGGGTGTCCAACCGTCCCAGCGGGACAACGAACTGCGGGCCAGGGTCCGACTTTTCGGCAACCTGCTGGGCCACGTGCTGCGCGATCAGGCCGGCGGCAAGGTACTGGCCGCCGTGGAGGCTTTGCGCAAGGGCTACATTCGACTGCGCCAGGAGGAAAGTCCACGCCTGCGCCTGCGTCTTGCCACCATGATAGAGCGCCTCGAACCGGACGTTCTCACCCATGTGGTACGGGCGTTCAACGTCTATTTCAGTCTGGTCAACATCGCCGAAGAAGCCTTCCAGCACCGTCAGCGCCGGCGGGTGATCCGCTCGGGCGGGCCTTTGTGGCGGGGCTCCTTCGATGACACCCTCAGGGAATTCAATGCCGACGGCATGACCCGCGAGCAGTTGCAGAGCCTGCTCAACCAGACCTGCTATGTGCCGGTCTTCACCGCCCACCCCACTGAGTCCAAACGCCGTACCATCATGGAGGCTCTGCGGCGCATCTTCGTGACCAGCGAACAACTGTACGGCGCGAAACTGAACAAGGAAGAACGCGAAGAGGTTATCGACGACCTGCGCACCCAGATCCAGATACTCTGGAAGACCGACGAAGTGCGCATCCACCGACCGCGGGTCCGCGACGAGATTCGCAACGGGCTGTTCTATTTCCGCGAAAGCCTGTTTACGGCGGTGCCAGGCACTTACCGCAATCTCGAAAAGGCAATGGTCCGGATCTATGGAGCCGGACCCGACGGCACGCCCGCGATCAAAGTGCCGAGCATGCTGCGTTTCGGCTCCTGGATCGGCGGAGACCGGGACGGCAACCCCAACGTCAAGCCAGAAACCACCGTCCTCGCCCTTCGGCTGCAGATGCGCGAAGCACTGTGCGAGTACCTGCGGCGCACCGAGGCCCTGGGTCACCTGCTCACCCACTCCATCCTGCTTTGCCAGCCTTCCGATGCGTTGCTGGCAAGCATCCAGGCCGACGAGGAACGTTTCCCACTGGCGTTCGGCGATCATCCGCGACGCTTCAGCCACGAGCCCTACCGCCGCAAACTGTATGTGATGCGCTATCGCCTGCGGCACAACCTGCGCGAGGTTACCCGACTTCTGGACGAGCAGGGCGGATTGGCCCAGGGCAGTACCGAGCACCGCTACAGCTCGGAGGCCGAACTGCTGGAGGAACTCTACCTCATCCGGGATTCGCTGCATCAGCACGGCGACGGCGAGGTCGCCGACCGGGAGCTCAAGGACCTGATCCGCCTGGTGGAGACGTTCGGCTTTTACCTGCTGCAACTGGATATCCGCCAGGAATCCACCCGCCACACCGAAGCGGTGGGCGAATTACTCTCTCATTTTCCCGGCGCCCCCGACTACCGGGCCATGGACGAGGACGAGCGCCTTGAGACGCTCGCCGGTGCGATTGCCGCGCATGACATGCCGGACGTCGACCGCGCCGCACTGGACGACCGCACCCGCGAAACGCTCGAAGTCTTCGATGTCATGCGACGTATGCGCGAGGACGTCAGCCCGCGTGCTTTCGGCACCTATGTCATTTCCATGACCCACTGCGCCAGCCATGTAATGGAGGTGATGTTCATGGCACGCCTTGCCGGTCTGGCGGGACAAACCGCCGACGGCTGGTTCTGCCAGATACAGGTCAGCCCGCTGTTCGAGACCATCGAGGATCTCGCCCACGTGCAGCAGGTGCTCACCCGTCTGCTGGACGTGCCGGTGTACCGCGCCCTGCTGACGGCATCCGGCAACCTGCAGGAGGTCATGCTCGGCTACTCGGATTCATGCAAGGACGGGGGCATCCTGGCGTCGGGCTGGAACCTGTACGAGGCGCAGAAAAAGATCATCAGGATTACCGAGGAACGCGGCATCGATTGCCGCCTGTTCCACGGCCGCGGCGGCACCATCGGGCGCGGCGGCGGCCCGACCCATGAATCGATCCTGGCTCAACCGCCTGGCACCGTGCACGGTCAGATCAAGTTCACCGAGCAGGGCGAGGTGCTGTCCTACAAGTACAGCAACGCCGAGACGGCCGTTTACGAGCTGACCATGGGCCTCACCGGCCTGCTCAAGGCCAGCCGCAACATCGTGCAGTCGGCGGCGCAGGACCGCAACGACTATCTGGGCATCATGGACGAGCTCGCACGGCTGGGCGAGCAGGCCTATCGCGACCTGACCGATCGCACCGAAGGGTTCCTGGACTACTTCTACGAGGTGGCGCCGGTCAACGAAATCGCGCTGCTGAACATCGGATCGCGTCCGTCCCACCGGGCCCGCACGGACCGCTCCAAATCGTCGATCCGGGCCATACCGTGGGTGTTCGGATGGGCGCAGTCGCGCCATACCCTGCCGGCATGGTACGGACTCGGGTACGCCATCGAGAGCTGGCGCGGCAACAACCCCGAGCGACTGGCAAAACTGCAGACCATGTATCGGGACTGGCCGTTCTTCCGCGCGCTGCTCAGCAACACCCAGATGTCGCTGTTCAAGGCTGAGATGGACACCGCCTGGGAATACGCCAGCACGCTGGCCCGGGACGCCGAATCCGCCGGACAGATCTACCGGCGCATCCGCGACGAATACCAGCGCACCGTCACCCAGGTGCTGAACGTCGCCCACGCTCAGGTGTTGTTGGAGGAGAACCCGGCGCTGTTCCTGTCACTGTCGCGGCGCAACCCCTACCTGGATCCGCTCAATCACATCCAGTTGATGCTGCTGAAACGCTACCGCGATGCCACGGTTCCCGAGGAGCAGCGCGAGCACTGGCGCGACCCCCTGCTGCGCTCCATCAACGCCATCGCCGGCGGCCAGCGCAATACCGGCTGATCGGCCGGCGGGCCGTTGAGACACGTGCAGTCAGGTCAGGCGACCTGGACAGGGATGGCGTTGCGGCAGTGGCTGATGCGGTTGGCGGCGTCGAGGTAAACCAGCGTCGGCTTGAATGCAACCGCTTCCTGTTGGCTGAGCACGGCGTAGGCGCAGATGATGAGCCGGTCGCCGGGATTGGCCTTGTGGGCGGCGGCGCCATTGACCGAAATGATGCCCGAACCATCCTCGGCGCGAATGGCATAGGTCACGAACCGCTCGCCGTTTTCCAGATTGTAGATGTGGATCTGCTCGTACTCACGCATGCCCGCCGCCTCGAGCAGGGTACCGTCAATGGCGCAGGAACCTTCGTACTCCAGCTCCGCATGAGTCACGCGGGCATGGTGCAGCTTGGCTTTGAGCATGGTGAGTTGCATGGCGGAACGGCTCCAGCTCACAACAATCTGAACGCCACATTATCGGCGATCGTCCAGCAGCGCGCAACGCACGGCCCGCCAAAAACGCGCGCAATGCGCACTAAGCCATTGAAACCGATATATTGTCAATCAGGCGCGCCCGACCCAGCCGGGCCGCGCCCAACACCACCAGGCGTTCCGACGCTCCGCCGGCAGGCAGGCCCAGATCGGCCGCCCGCCGCACGCTGACATATTCCGGTACGAACCCACCCTGCGTCAGCGCTGCCACCGCCTTCGATTCGAGCACATCGTAGTCATGGGAACCGCCGCGCAACTGACTGCCGACCTCCTGCAGAACCCGGTACAGCAGCGGCGCGCGGGCGCGCTCGGTGGCAGTCAGATACTGATTGCGCGAACTCAACGCCAGACCATCGGGCTCCCGGACGGTCTCCACTCCCACCACATCCACGGGCCAGCAAAGGTCTGCGGCCAGGCGCCTCACCACCAGCAGCTGCTGGTAGTCCTTCTCCCCGAAAACGGCCACGTCGGGCTGCACCATGTTGAACAGCTTGCCCACCACTGTGGCCACCCCGGTGAAATGCCCAGGCCGCGATGCACCTTCCAGCATGGCGCTCAAAGCCGGCACCTCGATGCGCGTGGCCGCCGCCGGCCCGCACGGATACATCACATCCACGCCCGGCAGGAACAGCAGGTCCGTTCCCGCCTGCCGCAATGCGCGCCGGTCGTCCTCGGGAGTACGGGGATAGGCGGCATAATCCTCGCCCGGGCCGAACTGCAGGGGGTTGACGAATACGCTGGCCACCACCCGCTCGCACAGCGCCCTGGCCCGCGCCACCAGCACCAGATGGCCGTCGTGAAGATTGCCCATGGTCGGCACGAATCCGACCCGCTCGCCCTGGCCCCGCCAGTTGGCGACGCAGCGGCGCAGCGCATCCACTTCGCCGACCGTCTCCATACTCGCCGGCTGCTCAGTAGCCGTGCTCCGGTGCCGGAAAGGCACCGGACTTGACCGCCTGCACGTAACTCCCCAGCGCCGCGGGAATGCCGTCGTGCCCGGCGAGGAAATCCTTGCAGAAGCGCGGGCGCTTGCCGGGTGTGATGCCGAGTATGTCGTAGAGCACCAGGACCTGGCCGTCGCACTGGGGACCCGCGCCGATGCCGATCACCGGAATGGACAACTGCCGTGCGATCTGCCCGCCCAGTTCCGTCGGCACGCATTCGAGGACCAACAGCCCGGCGCCCGCCTGCTGCAGGGCAAGGGCGTCGGTGACAATGGCCTGGGCCGAACTCGCGTCCCGTCCCTGAACGCGATATCCACCCAGCTTGTGAACCGACTGGGGCAGCAGCCCGAGGTGTCCGCACACGGGAATGCCATGGGCGGTGAGACTCCCGACGGTTTCGGCAATCACCGCGCCCCCCTCCAGCTTGACCATATGGGCCCCGCCTTCGGCCATCAGGCGGGCTGCATTGGCGAGCGCCTGGGCCGTCGAAGCGTAGCTCATGAAGGGCATGTCCACGACCCGCAACGCGCGGCCGCCGGCGCGGGCGACACAGACGCTATGGTAGATCATATCCGCCAAGGTCACGGGCAGGGTGGAGTCACGCCCCTGAATCACCATGCCGAGCGAGTCCCCTACAAGCACCACTTCCACGCCGGCCATTTGCGCCAGGGCGGCAAAGCTCGCGTCATAGGCGGTCAAACAGGCGATTTTCTCACCCGCCTGTTTCATGCGGGCAAGGTCGGGCAGGGTAATGGGTTTGCTCGGGTTCTCAGGTGTCATGATCGAAGCGTCCGGGCCACAGGCCGCCGGCAGGGAAAGCGGCGTCATGCGTGGCGAGTTGAAACCGATGTATCAGTTTACAGGCAAACGGGCGCGGGATTGAAATAGTGTCTTCCGCTGCTCACCGAGCGAATGCGATCGAGCAGCGTGCCGTAATCGGCGTCGCTTGCCACGAAGTTGATTTCCGCCGCGTTGACGATCAACAACGGAGCCTCGCTGTAATGATGGAAGAATGCGGTGTAGGCATCCGAAAGCCGCTCCAGATACACCGTCTCGATGCGCCGCTCGTGGTCGATGCCGCGCTTGGTGATGCGCCGGCGCAGCACCTCCACAGGCGCCTGCAGGTAGATCACCAGATCCGGCACCGGCGCATCCACCGTCAGACTGGCGTATACCTGCTCGTAGAGCTTGTACTCCTGATCGTCCAATGTGAGACGCGCGAACAGACGGTCCTTTTCCATCAGGAAATCGGACACCCGCACGGGGCGGAACAAATCATGCTGGCGCAGCTCCTGCATCTGTCGGGCGCGCTGGAACAGGAAGAACAGCTGGGTGGGCAAAGCGCCCTCGCGGGGATTCTGGTAGAAGCGCTCCAGGAACGGATTCTCTTCAGCGCCTTCGAGCAGCAACTCGCTGCCGAAACTCTTGGCGAGGCGTCTGGCCAGGCTGGTCTTGCCCACGCCAATGGGACCCTCCACCACGATATAGTCGGGATTGAGCTGCGTCATGCCGGTTCCAGTTTCTCCAGGCCCGCCCGGGGGCACGCCCGCAGCAGATCGTCCACCAACCCGCCCCCCGGGATCCGCAGCCCCGGCGCGATCTCCGCCAACGGGTAGAGCACGAAGGCACGCTCGTGCATTCCGGGATGGGGCACCACCAGACGGTCTTCGCGCAACCGGAGCTGTCCGTACAGCAGCAGATCCAGATCCAGGGTGCGGGCGCCCCAGTGGCGGGTCCGCACGCGACCGTGGGCGGATTCGATAGCCTGCAGATGAGCGAGCAGATCCCGCGGCGCCAGGCCTGTGTCCAGGGCGGCCACCGCATTGACGTAGTCGGGCTGGTCCGGCGGGCCCATGGGCGCGCTGCTATACAGAACCGACGTCGACGTCAGGTCCGTATCGGGCAATTCATCCAATTCCCGCAGGGCGCGCCGAACCTGCGCCACCGGATCCTCGAGATTGCTGCCCAACCCGATATAAGCCCTCTCGAGGCTCAACCGGCCGCCTCCCCGGAGGAGCGGCGGGACGGGCGGCGGGTGCGGCGGCGCTTGCGCGGTGCGCCGCCGGCCGTGCGCCGTTCACGCTCCACCGGTTCCAGGGTCTGAAACTCGGTCCACCACTGGCAGAGCTCCTCGGGCACCTCACCGCTTTCGCCCCGCAGCAGCAGAAAATCGTAGGCGGCGCGGAAGCGCGGATGAGTGAGCAGGCGCATCGGACGCTTGCCGGTACGCTGCTCAAAGCGCGGCTGCAGAGCCCAGATCTCCCGCATGGGCAGGCTGAACCGCTTGGGCAGCGACACATGCCGGCATTGCTCGGTCACGATCTGCCGGCCCGCCGACTGCATCGCCTGGGCTTCGGTCATCCCTTCGCTCTTGAAACTGGCAAACCAGCGGCTCATGGGAGCCCACAGCAATGCCGCGAACAGGAATGCCGGCGTCACCGGCTTGTCGGCGTTCACCCGGGCATCGGTATTGGCGAGCGCCTTGGCGAGCATTATCTGGGGAAAACCCCCGGCCTCCTGCGACAGCGCTTCCTCGGTGAACGGAAACAGGTGGTCGAAAAGATCGTAGTGGCGCAGCAGTTCGTAGCTCGGCAGCGCGGCGCCCGACATGAAAAGCTTGAGAATTTCTTCGTACAGCCGGGCCGGCGGCATCTCCCTCAGCAGATGCCCCAGTTCCCACAGCGGGCGCTCGCTGTCCGGATGGATGCGAAAACCGAGCTTGGCCGCAAAGCGCACCGCCCGCAACATCCGCACCGGGTCTTCCCGATACCGACGTTCGGGATCGCCGATCAGGCGCAGCACGCCTTCCTTGAGATCCGCCATCCCGCCGACGAAGTCCACCACCGAGAAGTCCGCGATGTTGTAGTACAGCGCGTTCACGGTGAAATCGCGCCGCCAAGCATCCTCCTCAATGGTACCGTAGACGTTGTCGCGCAGGATCCGCCCGTTCTCGATGCGGCGTGCCTGGCCGTCGTCTTCTTCGTCTTCAGCCTCGTCGGGCTCGTACAGGGCCCGGAAGGTGGCCACCTCGATCACTTCGCGCCCGAATATCACATGGGCGAGCCGGAACCGCCGTCCTATCAGCCGGCAGTTCCGAAACAGCTGCTGCACCTGTTCGGGATGGGCATCGGTGCCCACATCGAAATCCTTGGGCTCGCGCCCGAGCAGCAGATCGCGCACTCCGCCGCCGACCAGATAGCCCTGGTAGCCGGCGTTGTGGAGGCGATAAAGCACCTTGACGGCATTCGGGCTGATGCCGGCCCTCGATATGGCGTGGTCCGGCCGCGCAATCACTTCAGGCTCGGCGGCGAACGCGGGTGTCTTCTCTTCGCTGGTCACAGCGCTCCACTTGTGGATTCGAAACTGGCGCGTATAATACCATCCCTTCGATTTGCGTGCAGATCGCGAGCAACGCTCCGCTCCCATCGTCTAGCGGTCCAGGACGTCGCCCTCTCACGGCGAAAACCGGGGTTCGATTCCCCGTGGGAGCGCCATATCCGTCGCGCCGCAAACGGCCGCACCGAAACCCCGGGGCCGGCCGCCAGCCCCCCCCACAAACCCGATGACACGCCGAACCGTCTGCGCCGCGCCGGCCGCGATCCGCTGTCCCGCGGGGTCCCGGCTGCAAACCACGCGCGGACTCGGCAATCGCGGCGGCAGCGCAAAACCGGGACTGGCTTGGGGACTTCAACCCCCGGTACAATTCCCCGGATCAGCCATTGGCCATAGGCAGCGGCTGGAGGAGCGCGGACTGGCAGAACGTGAGCGTTGTCTTTTCACACATCGAATTAGTAGCTTAAGGCCATCATCCACCACACCGAACCAGGGCTGGGCGACGACTCCGGGAGCGAGGGCCGGCACCGAACGCGGTCGGCGCCGGGTGCGCCGTACCTGGGCGGCAGCGGCGACTCCCGGTGGACGCGCATTTGCCCAGATCACAGCCCGCCTGCAGGCAGGGCAGCCGGTGAACTGTAATGTCGAGAACTGACCATGAGCCCGCCGTCGCGGCCGCACCGAAGGGCGACCGTCGCCACTGGGTACGCGACCTGCTGTTGCTGACACTGCTGTTGGGCCTGTATTTCGGGTTCCAGCTCGGCCAGCGGGCGATCTGGAACCCGGACGAAGGGCGCTATTCGGAAATCCCCCGGGAAATGGTGCTCACCGGCGACTACGTCACGCCCCATCTTGACGGCGTCAAGTACTTCGAGAAACCGCCCCTGTTCTACTGGCTGCAGGCCGCTTCCATCGAGGTCTTCGGGATCCACCAGTGGAACCTGCGGCTGTGGCCCGCACTGTTTTCCATCTTCGGCTGCCTGCTGGTCTACGGCGCCGGACGGCAGATGTTCGGACGACGGGCCGGACTGCTGTCGGCCGCGGTACTCGCCACCAGCCTGCTGTACTACTTTCTGGGCCGGGCGATCATCCTGGACATGGCCGTATCGATCCTGATGGCCGCGGCCATGCTGATGTTTCTGCTGGGCGTGCGCGGCCCCCCGGGGCCGACACGGCGCAACTATCTGTGGGCCTTCTATGTGCTCATGGCGCTGGCGACCCTCACCAAGGGCCTGATCGGCATCGCGCTGCCGGGCATGGTCATCGTCGCATGGATCGCCGTGCTCAACGAATGGCGGCTGCTGCGCAACATCCACCTGCCCTCGGGGTTGTTGATCTATTTCGCGGTCGCCACGCCCTGGCATGTCCTGGTGAGCATCGCCAATCCGGAGTTTCCCTACTTCTATTTCATCCAGCAGCAGTTTCTGCGCTATTTGACCATGACCGCGCACCGCTACCAGCCGAACTGGTTCTTTATTCCGATCCTGCTGCTGGGCATGGTGCCCTGGACGGTGTTCCTGTTCCAGGCCCTGTGGAAGGGCCTGCCCGCGTCCTGGGCGCGGCGCCACGAGAACCGGGAAACCCTGTTCCTGGTGCTGTGGGCAGTGCTCATCTTCGTGTTCTTCTCCCTGTCCAAGTCCAAGCTGGTGCCCTACATCCTGCCCATATTCCCGGCCCTCGCCCTGCTGATTGGCCGCTGGCTGGCGCAGCAGCCGGCGATGACGGCCGCAGTGCGGCGACCGTTGGGCATACTGGCGGCGCTGGGTCTGGCAGGTGCGGGCGCCCTGGCCATGCTTCCTCACGGACTTGCCGCAAGCCGCAGCGCCCTGGAATTCACCCATGCGGTGGGCGCGCAGATCTACGTGATGGCCGCGGCGCTGGCGCTCGCCGCTACAGTGCCCTACCTGCTGGCCCGACGCGCCCGGCTCAATGCCACGCTCGTGAGCCTGGCGGTGCTGTTCGGCGGCTTCCACATTGTGGTCGGCCACAGCCTGACAGCCCTGGACCCCAAATGGTCGGTCCGTTCCATGGCCGAGCTCATCAAACCCGAGCTGAAACCCGACGATGCCGTGGTCACCTACAACAATTATTTCCAGGAACTGCCCGTTTACCTGCAGCGGCGGGTAATCATCGTGAACTGGAAGAATGAACTGACCTTCGGATCCCAGCACCAGGACACCAGCGGATGGATGATCGACAAAGCTCGGTTCTGGAAGCTGTGGAACAGCGGCCGCAGGGTATACGTATTCGCCAACGCCAGCGAATATGCACAGTTGACCGCCGGTGCCCACGGACACTACCGGCTGCTGGCGCGCAATGCCTACCATGTACTGCTCAGCAACCAGCCGGCCACGGCCGCGGATCAACAGTGAGGAGCCGACCCGGACCATGAGCGAAGAGTTCCTGCCCTTTTCGCGGCCCTCCATCAGCCGCGCCGCCATCGAGGAAGTGGTTGCCTGTCTGGAGTCCGGCTGGATCACCACCGGCCCGCGCGTCAAGCGGTTCGAGCAAGCGCTGGGCGCCTATCTGGGCGCACCCCACGTGCTGGCCCTGTCCTCCGCAACGGCGGGCCTGCATCTGGCACTGGCGGCCCTTGACCTCCAGCAGGGCGACGAAGTCATCACCACGCCGCTGACGTTCGCCGCCACCCTCAACACCATCGTGCTGGCCGGCGCCACGCCGGTACTGGTGGATGTGGATCCCCGCACCTTCAACATGGATGTCTCGCGCCTGGCCGGCGCCATAACCGAGCGCACTCGGGCCGTCATTCCCGTGCATTTCGCCGGACTGCCGGTGGATCTCGATCCCCTCTACGCCCTGGCGCAGGAGCACGGCCTGCGTGTCATCGAAGATGCGGCCCACGCCATCGGCACGGAATACAAAGGCCGGCGCATCGGGTCGTTCGGCGACACCCAGGTGTTCAGCTTCCATCCGAACAAGAACATGACCACCGGCGAAGGCGGCTGCGTCGCGACCCGCGACGCGGAACTGGCGGACAAGGTGGCCCTGCTGCGCTTTCACGGCATGGACCGCGAAGCCTGGAACCGATTCGGCAAGGCGGGCAGTCAGCACTACGAAATCGTCATGCCGGGCTACAAGTACAATATGATGGATATCCAGGCAGCCCTAGGGCTTCATCAACTGCCCGAGTTGGACGGCTTCATACGCCGGCGCACCGAACTCGCGCAGCGCTACAACGGGATTCTGAAGGACTGGCCCGAGTTCACACTGCCGGCCGTCCCGGAATACCCCTGCCACCATGCATGGCACCTGTACACGCCCCTGGTCAATCCGGAAACCGCGGGTATGGACCGGGATCAATTCATGGAAGCCATGAAAACCCGTAACATTGGTACCGGGCTGCATTATCGAGTGGTCCACCTGTACCCGTATTACCGCGAGCACTTTGGATTCGGAACGGGCGATTTCCCGGCCGCCGAACATATCGGCGAGCGCATCGTCAGTCTGCCCCTGTTTCCCGGCATGACCGATTCCGACCAGGATCGCGTGCTTGCCGCCATGGCCGAAATTTTCGCAAAGAGCTGAACCATGCGTCCGTACCTGAGTATTGTCGTACCCGTCTACAACGAACAGGACAACCTGCAGCCGCTGTTCGACCGTCTCACCGCCGCCCTGGACCCCATGGGCAAGCCCTACGAGATCGTGTTCACCAATGACGGCAGCCGGGACCGTTCCGGGGTGCTGCTGGCGGGATTCCACGAACAGCGGCCCGATCAGGTCCGGGTCATCGAGTTCAACGGCAACTTCGGCCAGCACCAGGCGATCATGGCCGCCTTCGAGCGGGTACGGGGCGATGTGGTTGTGACTCTGGATGCCGACCTGCAGAATCCCCCGGAGGAGATTCCGAAGCTTGTCGCCGAGATCGAGGCCGGCCACGATGTGGTGGGCGGCTACCGACGGGCGCGCCAGGATACATGGTTCCGCCGTTACGCGTCGCGGGCGATCAACCGGGTCAGGGAACATACCACCCACATCCGCATGCGCGACCAGGGCTGCATGCTGCGCGCCTATCGGCGAGAGGTGGTCGACTGCATCGTGCACACGGGGGAACGGTCCACCTTCATCCCCGCCCTGGCACTGAGTTTTGCCAGCAATCCCACCGAGGTGGAGGTGGCTCATGCCGCTCGTGCGGCGGGCACTTCAAAGTACAGCCTGTACAGGCTGATCCGCCTGAACTTCGATCTGATGACCGGCTTTTCTCTGGTACCGCTGCAGGTATTCACCATGTTCGGGATGCTGGTCGCCCTGATGAGCGGCCTGTTCGTGTTCTACCTGGCGATCAGGCGTCTGGTGGTGGGGCCGGAAGCCCAGGGCGTGTTCACTCTGCTGGCCATCCTGTTCTTCCTGGTGGGCATCGTCATCTTCGGGCTGGGCGTCATTGGCGAATACGTGGGCAGAATCTACGAGCAGGTCCGCAACCGCCCGGGCTTCATGATCCGCACGGTGCTGGAGAAACCCGATGAGTGAAACCGGCGGCGCGCCGCGGGTCCTGGTGTTCGCCTATCAGGACGTGGGCTACGTCTGCCTGCAGGAGCTGATCTGCCGCGGCGTGCAGCCCGTCGCGGTATTCACCCATGCCGACGCGCCCGGCGAGAACATCTGGTTTCGCTCGGTGGCCGCGCTGGCCGCCGCCCATGGCATCGCCGTTCATACCCCGGAATCGGTGAACACGCAGGACTGGATCGGACGCATCCGGGAACTGCGCCCGGATCTGGTGCTGTCCTTCTACTACCGGGATTTGATCGGTACGCCGATACTGGACATGCCCGCGCTGGGTGCGTTCAATCTGCATGGTTCTCTGCTGCCCAGGTACCGGGGCAGAGCACCGGTCAACTGGGCGCTGGTATCGGGGGAGCCGCAAACCGGCGTCACCCTGCACCGCATGGTGGCCCGCGCGGATGCCGGCGACATCGTCGATCAGCAACCGGTGGCCATCGGCCCCCGGGACAGCATCCGAGAGGTCTACGACGGCGTGGTCGCGGCGGCGAGGAAAGTCATCACCCGCCAGGTCGAGGACCTGTTGAACGGCCAGGTCAAGACCCGGCCCCAGGACGAGACCCAGGCCAGCGTGGTGAGGGGACGGCGCCCTGATGACGGTCGCATCGACTGGCGCTGGGACGCACGAACGGTCTTCAACTTGGTGCGGGCCGTCACCCATCCCTACCCGGGTGCCTTCACAGATGTGCAGGGACGCAGACTCTATATCTGGTGGGCCGAGCCGACCGATAGCGGCAGCGCCCCACCCGGCGAAGTCACCGGCACCGCACCGCTGAGCATCGCCTGCAGCCGGGGAACCCTGCGGATCCGGCAATGGCAGTGGGAAAACGGTCAGCAGCAACGCGACAACGACGGCACCGATCACGGTTTGCGCGTCGGGCAGCGCTTGGGCAACACTTTTTGAACGACAGCAGCCCTGGAGGGCGTCACACCAATGAAGATCCTGATTCTCGGCGTTAATGGTTTCATCGGCAGCAGCCTGACAGAACGGATACTGCAGGATCGGGACTGGGAGGTCTACGGCATGGACATGGCCTGCGACAAGCTGGGCGAAAGCCTCGGCCACGACCGGTTCCATTTCGTGGAAGGCGACATCACCATCAACCGTGAATGGATCGAGTATCACGTAAAGAAGTGCGACGTCGTGCTGCCGCTTGTGGCCATCGCCACGCCCGCCACCTACGTACAGGATCCCCTGCGGGTGTTCGAGCTGGACTTCGAGGCCAATCTGGACATCGTGCGCAAGTGCGTACGCTACGGCAAGCGTGTGCTGTTCCCGTCCACATCCGAAGTCTACGGCATGTCTCCGGACGCTGAGTTCGACGAAGAGAACTCCAACCTGGTGCTGGGGCCCATTCACAAGCAGCGCTGGATCTACTCCTGCTCCAAACAGCTGCTGGACCGGGTCATCTACGCCTACGGCCAGCAGCATGGGCTGCGCTTCACATTGTTCCGGCCGTTCAACTGGATCGGCCCCAAGCTCGATGACGTGCTGGAACCCAAGGAAGGCAGTTCCCGCGTGCTGACCCAGTTCATCAGCAACATACTGCACGGCAAGGACATTCTGCTGGTGGACGGCGGGAACCAGCGCCGCAGCTTCACCTATATCGACGATGGCATCGACGCCCTGCTGCGCATCATAGAGAACCAGGACAACTGCGCCGAGGGCCGCATCTTCAACATCGGCAATCCGGCCAATGACATGTCGGTAAAGGATCTGGCCGAAACGCTGGTCAAACTGATACGCGAGTATCCTCAGTGGAGCGAACGCGCGGACAAGGTCAAGCTGGTTACCACCGAGTCCGAAAGCTATTACGGCAGCGGCTATCAGGACATCATGACCCGTGTCCCGTTGATCGAAAATGCCAGGCGCTACCTGGGCTGGGCACCGAAGACCGATCTGGAAACGGCTTTGCGCAAGACCCTCGACTACTACTCCAGGCAGACCGAGACGCTCGGCGCGGGAAGCACCGCTCAATGAACGAGCGGCAGCTCGCGATCAAGGTGGACGTGGACACCGAGCGCGGCACGCGTATCGGCGTCCCGAACCTGATGGCGTTGCTGGACCGGCTCGGCGTACAGGCAACGTTTCTGTTTTCCCTCGGTCCGGACAACACCGGGCGGGCCATCAAGCGCATCTTCCGCCCGGGCTTCTTCGGCAAGGTGGTGCGCACCAGCGTGGTCAGCACCTACGGTCTGCGCACGCTCATGAACGGCGTGCTGCTGCCGGGACCCCACATCGGGCGCCGCCACGGTGCATTGATGCGTTCGGTGAGGGACGCGGGCCACGAGGTCGGCATCCATTGCTACGACCACATTCGCTGGCAGGACGGGCTGGCCCGCATGACACCCGAGCAGGTCGCTGCCGAACTGGACAAGGCCAGACGGGAGTTTGAGCGGATCTTCGGCGAACCGGCGCGCACGGCGGGCGCGGCCGGCTGGCAGGCGAACGCCGCCAGCCTGAACGCCTACGACGCCGCCGACTTCACCTACGCCAGCGATGCCCGGGGCACGGAGCCGTTCTTCCCATCGATCGACGGTCATCGCTACCGCACCCTGCAGATACCCACCACCCTGCCAACCCTGGACGAGCTGCTGGGGCGCCCGGAATATCCGGAATCGCACCTGGTGGACCATTACCTGGGCCTGCTGCGCGCCGATCGGTTGAATGTCCTCACGGCCCACGCCGAGATCGAGGGCATGGCCAAGCTCGAGCTTTTCGAGGAGCTTCTTCGGCGCACGCACGGCGCGAATGTGCAGTTCGTACGCCTGGACCGATACGCAGGAGGGCGCCTGGCCCGACCGGCGGACATACCGGTATGCGAACTGGCCCAGGGCACCGTGGACGGACGCTCCGGAACGCTGGCCGTGCAGACGCCGCCCCCGATCGATACCGGCGACCACCGAGCCTCCTCGACGCCACCGGTCGCCTGAGCGCTACCCGTCAATCGTGAGCGACATCGGCCAGCTGATTCATCACTTCGGTCACTGACCCATCGGCGTTGGCCACCAGACAGACCACATTGCCCACGCTGCACACCGTATTGGCCTTGCCGCGAACGATCCATCCGCGCGGCGGCGTCCACCCCCGGGTCTGGGTAAACATGGAGAGCTGGTCGGCATTGCCCTGAACCATCCGTTTGTAGTCATGGGCAAATTTCGCCAGATTGACCATCTGCTCGTCGTCCAGCACGCCATAACCCTGCACCAGCGCTCCGTCGTCGCGGAACTGACAGACAACATCGACCCCGTCGATGGCAAGCATTCTCTTGATCATTCCGCCCCCTCAGCCGGCCAATGCGCCGTAGGCGGCCTGATAGTCGGCCGCCTCATTGCTCAGCACGACCCCACGGTTGCCGCTCGCCACCGCAGACCAGTCGAAACCGATCATGGTAAAGCCGTCGATCGGGTAAAAGCCCTGGGCGCCGGTCATCTTTTCCCAGCCCCGCGCCTGCATGGTGGCTATGGATATGTTGGCCACGCACACGTGGCACAGCAGATCCAGCGTGTCGGGCGTAAGCTCGTTTCCCTGGGCGATGCGATGCTCACGCAATTCCCCCCGATCGGAAAACTCGAACGCCGCCAGTGCCCCCGGCAAATTCATCAAATCATCAAGATTGCTCATTGGTATCCTCCTCGTCCCCTTGGCGTCTTCGCTCAGACGATCGCTTCCACATCGGCCAGTCGCTGGTACATGAGTCTGATGATGTCGTTCATCGACGCATCGGCGTTGTCCATAAAGCAGAACACGTTGGCCATCACGCACACCGTGAACCTTGGACCGCGCACCACCCAGCCACGCGAGGGCGTGAACGCGCACTGGTCGCAGTAGGCGCCGAGAATGTCGGCCTGCATGTGCACACCCATGGTCGTTGCGCGGCACATGATCGACGCCATACGCGCCTGTTCTTCGTCGAGCTGCCCCTTGTACGAAAAGCGGTCCCCGCGGTACGAATACTCGCCGGCCGCAAATACCCCTTTGAGACTGGAAAGTTCAGCAACCAGTGACATGTCACCTCCACCCCTTTTCTCAGCAGTTATCGTTATTTGTATGTGAAATCGTTATTACCATACCCCGCTGCGCCTTGCCACCATTGCGCGCGCCAGGTCGAACTGGTTACCCTTAGCGGGTTTGATGTCCTCGCCCCGGATACTCCAATGGCTACTACGGAAAACCCGCACGCCGCGCCCCGGCCGGCCGGCCTCGGCCGACGTCTGGCTGCAATGGTCTACGATGGGCTCGTGCTGTTCGCCGTCCTGGTGCTTGCCTCCGCCATCGCCCTGGCTCTGAACGGCGGCCATGCGGTGCCGGCAGGCAACCCTGTCAACCAGGCCTGGCTGTTCTTTGTAACTTATTTCTTTTTCGGCTGGTTCTGGACCCATGGGGGCCAGACAGTGGGGATGCGGGCATGGAGGATTCGCGTTCAGCGCCCGGACGGCGGCCTCATTTCCTGGACCCAGGCATTGCTGCGCTTCACGCCCGTGCTGCTGCTGGCGGTGGCGATGTTCGTGCCCACCAAGGTCTTCAAGATCGCGCTGGTCTGCTGGGCCGCGCTGGTGGTGCTGGACTATTTATGGGTGCTGATCGACAAGAACGGCTTGAGCTGGCATGACCGCTATGCCAAGACCGTCGTGGTTGCCATCGAGCCATCCGGACCGGAGCCGCACCAGGAGGAGGCCTGAAAGCTCAGCGTACCCGCCGCAGTACCGCCATGCCCCCGACAAAGAACACCAGAGGCGGAGCGAGCGCGCTCAATGGGGCATTGAATCCGTATACCTGCCCCAGATGGCTCACCATCTGGCTGAACAGGTAGTAGCCGACACCGACCAGCACCCCGACCACCAGGCGTTGGCCCATGGCGGCCGAGCGCAGCGGGCCGAATACGAACGGAATCGAGAGAAACAGCATCACCATACCGGACAAGGGCGCGGCCACGCGCATCCAGAACGCCAGTTTGTAGCGTCCGGCATCCAGGCCGTTGTTCTGCAGATACTGGATATAGCGCAGCAGCTCCCGTGCCGAGAGATTGTCCGGCCGGACCACCACCAGTTTGAGCAGATCCGGGCTGATCAGCGTTTTCCAGGCAAGTTTCTTGACGTGGCGAACGTCCACACCGTCAGCGCTTACCCGGCTCTGCCGCACGTCCTCCAGCAGCCAGTCGCCGTCCCGATACGTTGCCCGCTTTGCTTCGGTGGCCAGCTTCAGACGGTGCTGGTCGTCAAACTGATAGACATGGATGTCCGCCAGAATGCCGCCAGGCAGTATCTGGCCGATATTGATGAACCGGTCCTGGTCCCGGGCCCAGAAACCGAATCTGCCCTTGAAGGTAATGCGATTGGACTGCGCCAGCGCCTGCATCTGCAGCGCATGCTGTTCGGCCGGGGCGGCAATCCACTCGCCCATGGCGGACGCGGCAATGAGCAGCACCAGTCCGACCTGCAGCACCGAGCGGGCGATACGTCCCACCGACACGCCGGCAGCTCGCACCGCCACCAGTTCGCTGTTGGCGGCAAGTTGACCGAGTCCGAACAGGCTGCCCACCAGGGCGGCGGTCGGAAACAGATCGTAAGCCGTACGCGGCAGCGTCAGGGCGACGTATTCGAAGGCCTCGGCCAGACCGTAATTGCCGGTCCCAACGCTGCTCAACTCCCCCATGAGGGAAAAGAAGGCCTGAATGGCAAGCAGCACGAGCAAGGCGATGAGGGTGCCCGAGACCACCGCCCGGCCAATGTAACGATCCAGCAGGCTCATGAGGCGGACCGTCGTCTGGGCGGCAAAAGATTCCTGCCTGAAAGCAGCACGCCGGCAACCGCCAACGCCAGTCCATGGACCCACCACATGCCTATCGCCGGCGGCAGGTTGCCGTGCTGGACCCACACCCGTGCGGATCCCAACAGATTGTAATAAATGATAAAGACGAGCACCGCCGCAAACAGCCGGCCGTAGCGCCCCTGACGGGGGGTGGTGCGACTGAGGGGCACGGCGAGCACGATCAGCACCAGAGCGGCAAGGGGGATGGACAGACGCCACTGAAGCTCGGCAATCTCGGTGGGGAGGGTCCCATGCCACAGCTGCGCCGTGGGCAACGCATCCAGGTCCATTCTGACCACCGGTTGCGCCGGCTCGATCAACATGCCCTGGGACTGGAATCGCATGACCCGGTAACCGGGGTCGCCGGGAAAGCCTTCATAGCGGTAACCGTCCTCCAGCACCAGATAGCGGTCGCCGGTTTTGGGATCGATGCGCTGATACCCCCTGGCAGCCGAAATGATACCCAGACGCCCGTCCTGCCGGTCTTCGGCAAAGATATCGGTCATCTGTCGCCGGTCGTGAGAGACCTTCTCCACGTAGTAGATCAGATCCCCGCCCCTGGCTTCCTGAAAGCGGCCCGGCGCCACCAGCGCCAGGCTGGTGGACTGCTTCGCACTGGCCTCGATCCGATAGGCGGCGGCATTGGCGTGGGGAACGACCACCAGCGACAGCCAGCTGAGGGCCACCGTCACCGACACACCCAACAGCAGCAGGGGGCGATACAGTTGGGCAGGCCCCACCCCGCAGGCGGCCAGAGCCGCCATTTCGCTGTCCTTGTACAGCCGACCCAGAGCCAGCAGCACGCCCAGGTAGAGAGAGAACGGCAGCAGGGCGTCGAGGTAAGTGACGGACTTCAGACCAAGCAGGGTGAAAACCGCGTAACCGGGGATGTCTCCCGCGGCAGCCTGCGCCAGGTAGTTGGCCAGACGGTTGCCCAGCACGATCAGCCACAGGAGCAGGGTGGTGGCCAACCAGTTGACGACCACCTCCTTCAACAGGTAACGGTCAACTATCCGTACCATTTTCCGGAAGTTAGCTTGCTGTTGCCCATGAAAGCAGACCCGATTTGCATTAAACTGGCGTTCTCGGGAAATTTCCTGTGGAAGGTATACGGTAGGCGCCGGGCGAGCCCGCGCTACCGTACACCACAATCCCAATCAACTGCAATCGCGCCATTGTTCCAAGAGGAGCCCTGCATGGAATTCAGCGTCAAGAGCGGCAACCCCGAAAAGCAGCGCACCGACTGCGTAGTGGTCGGCGTGTTCGAGAACCGCAAGCTGCCCGTGGCGGCAGGCCAGCTGGACAAGACCAGCGGCGGTTTCATTACCAATCTTTTCCGGCGCGGGGACCTGCAGGGCAGGAAGAACCAGACACTGATGCTGCATGCCGTGCCCGATACCCTGTGCGGCCGTGTACTGATCGTAGGCTGCGGCCCCGAACGCGAATTCAACGACCGTAGCTACCGGGAAGCGGTTGGCGCCGCCGCCAGGGCGCTCAACGATTCGGGCGCCACCGAAGCGGTGAGCTACCTGACGGACCTGAACGTCAAAGGCCGCGACGTCCCGTGGAAAGTCCGCCAGTGCGTGGAAGCCACCGAGGACGCCCTGTACCGGTTCGAGCAGCTCAAGAGCAAGAAGGACAAGGTGAAGCGGCCCCTGAAACGGCTGGTGTTGAGCGTGCCCAGCAAACGCGAGTTGCCCGCCGGCGAGCAGGCCGTGAAAGTCGGGCAGGCCATCGCCGCGGGCGTACGCCTGGCAAAGGACCTGGGCAATCTTCCGGGCAACATCTGCACCCCCACCTACCTTGCCGGGCAGGCGCGCGCCCTTCAGAAGCACCACCGCAGGATCCATGTCGACGTATTGGAGCGGGCCGACATGGAAAAACTCGGCATGGGCGCCTTGCTGTCGGTCGCCCGCGGCAGCCGCCAGCCCCCCAAGCTGATCGTCATCAACTACCGCGGCGGCGGCAAGGATCAGAAACCGGTGGCGCTGGTCGGCAAGGGCGTGACCTTCGACTCCGGCGGCATATCCATCAAGCCGGGACAGGCCATGGACGAAATGAAGTTCGACATGTGCGGCGCGGCCAGCGTGCTGGGCACCCTGAGCGCCTGCGCCTCCCTGGCTCTGCCCGTCAATGTCATCGGCGTCATTCCGGCAACGGAGAACCTGCCCGACGGCGACGCCAGCAAGCCCGGTGACATCGTCACCACGATGTCGGGGCAGACGGTGGAAATCCTCAACACCGATGCCGAAGGCCGGCTCATTCTTTGCGATGCGCTGACCTATACGGAGCGCTTCGAGCCGCAAGCGGTGGTCGACATTGCGACACTGACCGGAGCCTGCGTGATTGCGCTGGGAAGCCACGCATCCGGCTTGTTGGGCAACCACGGTGCGCTGACCAACGAGCTGCTCAATGCCGGCCGTCTTGCCGGCGACCGGGCCTGGGAGATGCCGTTGTGGGACGAATACCAGGAACAGCTCAAGAGCAACTTCGCCGACATGGCCAACATCGGCGGTCGGGAAGCGGGAACCATCACGGCCGCCTGTTTTCTGTCCCGTTTCACCAAGAAATTCCACTGGGCACACATGGACATCGCCGGCGTGGCATGGAACTCGGGCGCCAACAAGGGCGCCACCGGACGGCCGGTGCCGCTGCTCACCCAGTACCTGCTGGGGGTTGCCGGTCAGGACTGACCGGCACGACAACGGACCTGTCCCCATGCCAGGAACGCCGCCATGACACGCATCGACTTCTACGTTCTCTCGGGGCACGATGCCAACGGTCGGGCTTTGCTGGCGTGCCGATTGGCCGAGAAGGCCTTCCAGCACGGTCATCGGGTCTATATTCATACCGAGTCCGCCGCCCAAAGCAGGCATATGGACGAGTTGCTGTGGACCTTTCGGGCAGGCAGTTTCGTGCCCCACGGATTGCGCGAGCAAGCGGAGCAGGTCCCTGTGGTGATCAGCGACAGCGGTGAACCGGACAGTCACACCGGGGTGCTCATCAACCTGGCCCCCGATGTACCGCTGTTCTTCAGTCGCTTCGCGCGGGTGGCCGAACTGGTGGACCAGAACGATGCCCAGTTGCGGACCGGTCGCGAACGCTACCGGTTCTACAAGGAGCGCGGCTACGAGTTGGCCTCGCACAAGCTGAATGGATAACGCCATGAACCAGGCCGGCAGCAACCACCAGCCAGGACACACCGAACCTGCGGACTGCGACAGCCGCGGCACCGACTATCCGGTGGACGAGCACGGCGTTCCCATCCTTTACGAGGTGGTGGCGCCCGAACGCTGGCACGAATTGGACAGCGCGGCGGTGGATGCCGGCGGAGAACCGCCCGCGGATATCGTTCTGCAGCTCGAGACGCTGTTGCGCGCCCGCGTCGAGGCGGCCGTCGACGAGGCATTGCAGCATGCGATGGAGCAGGCGCTGCGCACGGCGGAGCGGCGCCTGCGCGACGATCTGCACAGCCAGCTCCACCATGCCCTGCCGGCGCTGATCGCCGAGGTCCTGCAGAGGCGGGCCGGCCACTGAAACCGTATTGACGTCGCTCCGGCCACCGTGCCGCTGGAGTATAATGCGCGACTGCTGCGAGCTGTCCGCACCCCATAACAAACCCGAAGCCGACCGATGATGGACAAGACATACGACCCCCACGCCATCGAACAGCGCTGGTACGAGACCTGGGAGAGCCGCGGCCACTTCGCGCCCCGCGGCACCGGCGAACCGTACTGCATCATGATTCCGCCGCCCAATGTCACGGGCAGCCTGCACATGGGGCACGCCTTTCAGGACACCTTGATGGACGCCCTCGTCCGCTATCACCGCATGCGCGGCGAGCGTTCCCTGTGGCAGGCCGGCGCCGACCACGCCGGTATCGCAACCCAGATGGTGGTGGAGCGCCAGCTCAACGCCGAAGGCAAGACCCGCCACGACGTGGGCCGCGACGCCTTCATCGACAAGGTGTGGGAGTGGAAGCACTCCTCGGGGGGCACCATCACCCGTCAGCTGCGCCGTATGGGCGCCTCCTTGGACTGGTCCCGGGAACGGTTCACCATGGACGAGGGTCTGTCCGAAGCCGTCCGCGAGGTATTCGTGAGGCTGCACGAGGAGGGCCTGATCTATCGCGGCAAGCGGCTGGTCAACTGGGATCCGGTGCTGCATACCGCCGTTTCAGACCTGGAGGTGGTTTCGCAGGAGGAAAGCGGTCATCTGTGGCACATGCGCTACCCCCTGAGCGACGGCTCCGGCCACCTGGTGGTGGCCACCACCCGCCCGGAAACCATGCTGGGCGATACGGCGGTGGCCGTACATCCCGATGACGGGCGCTACCGCCAGCTGGTGGGCAAGACCGTGCGCCTGCCCCTGGCGAATCGGGACATCCCGGTGATCGCCGACGACTACGTGGATCCGGAATTCGGCACCGGCTGCGTGAAGATCACCCCGGCCCACGATTTCAACGACTACGCGGTCTGGCAGCGTCACCGGGACGAACTCGATGGTCAGCCCTTCGGCGGCCTGATCAACCTGTTCAAGGTCGATGCGCGGCTCAAGGACAGCGCCCTGGACGACTTCGGCTTCGGCCACAGGGCGATGAACGCCGAAGGAGCCCAGCTCGCCGACGGCGAGGGCCTCGCGGGAAAATCCACTTGTGAGTTGATCCCCGAGAAATACCGCGGCCTGGACCGCTACGAGGCCCGGGACGTCATCGTGCACGACCTGGAAGAGCTGGGCCTGCTGGAGAAGACCGACCATCACAAGCTGATGGTCCCCCGCGGGGACCGTTCCGGGGCGGTGGTGGAACCGTTCCTGACCGATCAGTGGTTCGTGAAGATCGCTCCTCTGGCCGAGCCCGCCATCCGGGCGGTGGAAACCGGCCGCATCCGCTTCGTGCCGGACAACTGGAAGAACACCTATTTCGAGTGGATGCGCAACATCCAGGACTGGTGCATCTCCCGCCAGATCTGGTGGGGCCACCGCATCCCGGCCTGGTACGACGCAGCCGGCCATCCGTTCGTGGGGCGCTCGGAGGAGGACGTGCGCGAGCGCCACGGGCTGGGGTCCGATGTGATTCTCACCCAGGACGAGGACGTGCTGGATACCTGGTTCTCCTCGGCCCTGTGGCCGTTCAGCACTCTCGGCTGGCCGCAACGGACTGAGGAACTGGCAACTTTCTATCCCACCAGCGTGCTGGTCACCGGTTTCGACATCATCTTCTTCTGGGTCGCCCGCATGATCATGATGGGCCTGAAATTCATGGACGATGTGCCGTTCCGGGAGGTGTACATCCACGGACTGGTGCGCGACGCCCACGGCCAGAAGATGTCGAAATCCAAGGGCAACGTGCTCGACCCCATCGACCTCATCGACGGCATCGAACTGGAGGCTCTGGTGGCCAAGCGCACCGCCGGCCTGATGCAGCCCCAGATGCGCGGCAAGATCGAGAAGGCCACCCGCAAGGAGTTCCCTGACGGCATCCCCGCCCTGGGTACCGACGCCCTGCGCTTCACATTCGCGGCGCTGGCCTCCACCGGCCGGGACATCAACTTCGACATGGGGCGGGTGGAAGGCTACCGGAATTTCTGCAACAAGCTCTGGAACGCCGCCCGCTACGTCCTGATGAATACCGAGGGCGAAGACTGCGGGCAAAGCGGCGGCGACGTGACCCTCAGCGCCGCCGACCGCTGGATCGTTTCGCGGCTGCAGCAGACCGAGCGCACCGTCGCCGAAGCGATGGCAGGCTACCGCTTCGATCTGGCGGCCCAGGCCGTCTACGAGTTCACCTGGAACGAGTACTGCGACTGGTATCTGGAGCTGTCCAAACCGGCATTGACCGCGGCCGACGGCACAGACAGCGAACGTCGAGGCACGCGCCGCACCCTGGTGCAGGTGCTGGAGACCCTGCTGCGACTGGCCCATCCGCTGATGCCGTTCATCACCGAGGAAATCTGGCAGCGGGCCGCACCGCTGGCGGGATGCGACGGCGCCACCATCATGCTGCAGCCGTTCCCGGAACCGGATACGACACTGATCGACGAAGCCGCCACGGCCGAAATGGAATGGGTCATGGATCTGATCCTGGGCGTTCGCAAGATCCGCAGCGGCATGAACATCGCCCCGGGCAAGCCACTGCCGGTGCTGCTGAGCGGCGGATCGGCACAGGACCGCGAGCGCGAAGCGCGCCAGCGCCACTACCTGACGGCACTGGGGCGGCTGGAATCGATCACCTGGCTGGCTGACGGTGAAACGCCGCCCGAGTCTGCGACCGCACTGGTGGGCCAGCTCAAGGTGCTCATCCCCATGGCGGGACTGATCGACAAGGAAGCGGAACTGGCGCGCCTGGGCAGGGAAATCGACCGCATGGCCGCCGACCTGGGGCGCTGCGAGGCCAAACTGGACAATGCCAACTTCGTACAGCGAGCACCGGCAGACGTAGTGGCCAAGGAACAGGATCGCGCCAAAGACCTGAAGGGCGCGTTGGCGGACCTGAAGAGCCAGCGCGACCGGATCGCCGCCCTGTAGCGGCCTGCGCCGGTCCTCCCCCCGAGGGGGCGGCGTTTACTGCCCGGCGGACCGCAGCACGAGCTTCACCACACTCCAGACAGTCAGCACGAAGAGAACGGTGGCGACCACACCCGCCACGATGTAGGGCGTCGCACTGGTGCTGGCGAAGTCCTCCTGGTGCTTGCGGCTGCTCTGCACGCCGAACATGCTGGCAAACACGCTGGCAAAGACCTTACGCAACGACGGGGACTGCTGCTGGCTCATGATATCTGCCCTTCTTCACGCTGTGTCTGCTCGCCGGTCCATTGTACGATGACGTCCTTCGCACCTCCAGCGGACACCGCAACGCAGCCCCTCAAGTTGTTGAAGCCGCTGCCGCTAAACGCCTTGTCAACCGTAAATTTACATTGATAAAACGATGAGTTGTGCATGTTGCGGCAGTCAGCGACCCTGACCGCGGCACGGAAGCCTTGACACTCGCATGCGCCTCCAAAGAAGCACAGGAGCAAGGCTGTCAATGCCCACCATAGTCATCGTCGATGACCAGTTCACCAGTCGCCAAATCCTGGTGGAACTGGTCAAGGGGATCGAAGAGCACCTGACGGTGGAGACGTTCGCGTCGCCCACCGAGGCGCTGCGCTGGGCCCACTGGCACCAACCCGACCTCGTTTTGACCGACTACAAGATGCCCGAGATGGACGGCATCGAGTTCGTGCAGCGCCTGCGCAGCCTGTCCGGCTGCGGCCAGGTTCCTATCGTGATGATCACCTCCCTGGAGGACAGGAACGTCCGCTACAGCGCCCTCGAGGCGGGCGTCACCGACTTCCTGATCAAGCCCGTAGATCACATCGAATGCCGTGTGCGGTGCCGCAACCTGCTTACCCAGCGCCGGCAGCAGAAGATCATCCAGGACCGTACACGCTGGCTGGAGCGCCGGGTATCGGAGGCCACCAGCGAAATCCGGGTACGTGAACAGGAAACGCTGCTGAGGCTTGCCAAGGCCGGCGAATACCGCGACGAGATCACCGGCAACCATGTCATCCGGATGGCGAAATTTTCCCGCCTGATCGGGGAAAGGCTCGGCTTGTCCGAGGAGGAATGCGGCGTCATCGAGCTGGCCGCTCCAATGCACGACATCGGCAAGATCGGTATTCCGGACCATATCCTCAGCAAACCCGGGCGCCTGACCGACGAAGAATCCCAGATCATGAAGACCCACAGCCAGATCGGCTACGAGATCCTCAGGGACAGCCCGTCCAAATACCTGCAGATGGGTGCGGTCATCGCCCTCGGCCATCACGAGAAATTCGACGGCAGCGGCTATCCAAAAGGTCTGCGAGGCGAGGAGATTCCCCTGGTGGCGAGAATCGTCGCCGTCGCGGACGTCTACGACGCGCTGACGTCCGAGCGGCCCTACAAGCAACCCTGGTCCGTCGATGAGGCTATCCGGCATATGAACGCCGAGCGGGGTAAACATTTCGATCCCCGCTGTCTGGACGTCTTCAACTCCCAGTTGGACAAGGTGCTCAAGATCCAGTACCTGCTGCGCGACGACGACACCAGTACCCAGAAGCTCAGCTGATCCCCCGCCTGCCCGCTCCCCCGGTATCTCAAGTTTGCCCAGCCGGGGCCGATTCACACCTTTGAATCGGAGAAAACCGGTTTACAGCCCGTTCTCGACCAAAGCGTGGACGGGGACACCGGGGCGCCGGCCCGGCGCGGTGCACACCCCTCCGCGCCGGGCCGGGGCACCACACCGCAACGGACAACGCCCTCCGGCACGCCAACGCAACCGGTCATCGGATTGCATGAGATATCCTTTCACACGCCCGCACGGGCGGCTCGGTCCGCCGCCCACCACCGACCCGACCGGCCGCACGGACAGTCGGCAGGCCTATTTGCGACTGGTTGCCACCGCAGGCGCGCTCAGTGTCGTCGCGTGGGCGCAAACGGGCAGCGCTCGCGCCTGGTCCGCCGCACTTGTTGTCATCTGCGCCTATTGCGCACTCGCTGCAGGCTCCCTGCTGGCTAGCCGATGCGCAACAATCCGCCCCGCCTTGATGAGACCCGTTGCCCTTATCACGGACGTGACGGTCACCACCGTCGGCGTTTACTGTGCGGGCGGCGGCGCCGTGGCATTGTTTCCCGTGTATGTGACGCTGGCCGGAGAATACGGCCTGCGCTTCGGAGACCGCTACCTGTGGTGGGCCGCCGCCTTGAGCGCCGCAGGCCTTCTGTATGTACTGGCATTCGGGAACCCTGCACTGGATGTTCCGCAGATGGCGGTCGGAGTTGCCATGGCGCTCGCCATCGCCATGGTGTACACGGACGCCCTGCTGCGCCAGCGGGCTGCCGGTTCGGCTTGCGTCGCTGCTCGACGGGCGCACTCAGCAGTCAGGTCCGCCGATGCGGACGATGGCATGAACGAAGGGCGGCAGTCGGCCGCAGCGACAGTGCCTGCAAACGAGGTATTGGACCGACAGGTTCTGGCGAACCTGCAAAGGCTGGGCCGCGGGGACGGCTTCCTGGCGATGCTCGCCGACGGCTTCGTAAAGGAGACCCAGTGCCTGCTGCGTGACCTGGACCAGGCGCTTGCCGGCAACGACTATGGATCCTATCGGGATCACCTGCATGCGCTCAAGGGCGACGCCGCCAACATAGGGGCGCGGCAGTTATACCTGCTCTGTCAAAAGGCGCTGGACCTGGGCGCAAAAGACCTGCTTGAAACCGGGGCTGACCAGCTGCGCGACATCCACGCCAGCGTATACAAGACCTTCCGTGCGCTTGCGGACTGCGGCGCCGTGACAAACTCCACGCCGCCCGTGGACTGACCTCAGGCCACAGGCCTCGCGCCGGCCCGGCCCCGGCCGTCATGGGGCCTGGCGGACTCGCTCCGGCTCACCGGCCGCTGCAAGTGCCGCGGCGACCACCTCCAGTAGACGGTCCGGTTCCACAGGCTTGGTCAGAAAATAATCCGCCCCAGCCAGGTAAGCCGCTTCCTGACTCTCCCGCGTGGCGTCGGCGGTAAGCACGACGATGGCTGTGCCTCGCACATCGGGCGCCGACGTTGCCCTGTGCCTGGACACTGCTTCCAGACCGGACAAATCGGGCATTTGTATATCCACGATCGCCAACGCGTACCGATCGGTCCCCAACTCGGCCAGCAGCGCAGCACCGGAGCCGACGACCTCAGGGCGGTAGCCTGCCTCCTCCAGCACGCGCCGTATCACCAGCTGGTTGATTCGATTGTCCTCGCCCACCAGAACCCGCACGCCCTGCGTTGCACGGGCCCGCACATCGGACTGTCCGTCGGCCGCCAGCGCCCGCTCCTGGAGCGCCGCGGCCAGGTGCGCGGCCGCAGAGAATTCGCCGGCGTCGACCGGCGTCCGGACTATTACGCTGTAGCCAGCTTCCAGAGCGCGATCGCGGCCGCTGCCGAACGGATCCGGGGCCAGCAGCAGCCAGCGCTGGCGGAACTCGGCGTCTTCACCCCACCGGTATGCAGGCAGCGCCAACGCCGCCGCATCTTCGCAGCTGCCCGCGGCGACCCATACCCAGTGGGGCCGGTGCCCGTCCGGTTTGCGCTCCAGGGCATTGACGAGTTCCCCCCGTGACCGGCATAGCGTGACGGAGGTGGCGCCCAGAGCCCGGAGCCGGCCAAGCAGGTCCTGTTCGTCAATGGGCGCAAGAGGATAGACCACCGCTTCGGTACCGAGCGGCATCGAAACGGCCTCGTGAAGCGCCACTTCCGGCCGGAGTTCCACCTCGAACCAGAAACAGCTGCCGGACCCGGGGCTGCTTCGAACCCCGATCCGGCCGCCCATCAACTCCACCAGTTGCTTGGAGATCGTGATGCCCAGGCCCGTGCCCCCGAACCGGCGTGCCGTGGAATCATCCGCCTGGCGGAAACGTTCGAATATGTGGGCCTGCGCCTGCTCCTCGATTCCCACGCCAGTATCCACCACCTCGAAGCGCCACCGTCGGCCGGACCGGCCCGACTCGCTCCCGCGCAGGCGCACAACCACCCGGCCGCGGTCGGTGAATTTGATGGCGTTGCCTACCAGGTTGATCACCACCTGCCGCAGCCGGCTGGCGTCGCCCCGGAACGTGAAACCCGAAAGCAGGTCCACATCCAGCAGCAAGCGCAGGCCCTTCTCCTCCGCCTGCCTTCTGAACATGTGCCACACGGACGCCAGCAGTTCGTACAGATCGAACGGGTTGTCTTCCAGCGTGATCCGGGCTTCCTCGATCTTCGCGAAATCCAGCACCTCATCGACCAGCGCCCCCAGCGTCAGGGCAGATTCGTGGATATCCCTCACCAATTCCCGCTCCTGGCCATCCAGTGCGCGGATTTCGAGCAGGTGGCTGAGGCCGATGACCGCGTTGAGCGGCGTGCGCAACTCGTGGCTCATGTTGGCCAGAAAGCGGCTCTTGGCCTGGTTGGCTGCCTGGGCACGACGCCTTTGCGTATTGATCTGGCCCAGCATGCGCCAGACATAGAGGGGGACGACACTGAGCACGATCACCATGCCGGCCATCAAGGTCTGCTGATCGCGCCAGAACGGCGTGGCGGCGGCCATACCCAGGAAACCGGCCAGTCCCAGTGCCGTCGCAGCCAGCAGGTAACGGCCCCCGTAGCGAAACCCGTTGCCCACAGCGACCCAGAGATAGACGGGAAACAGCGGCACGCCGTAGCTTTCCAGGTAATGGACGGCAGCGCTGAGGGTTGCGATGTCGGCCACCAGGGCAATGATGCGCCGCGCGGCGGAGGGGTTGGGGCGGTAAGCGATGAGCATCACCCAGCCGCAGGCCAGCAGGGCGAATGCCGCGCCGATCACCACCACCGGATCGGTGATGCCGTCAACGGAACCGATCCCCAAGCGAGCAAGTGTCACCACATAGGCGAGGTAGGCAATGGCGATGCCCACCCGGATGAACGCCTGCTCGTGTTCGGCGTCCTGCCGCCGATCGCCGAGATGCGCCAGGCGCCGAACAAGGGTGTCGCGACCCACGCGACTGGCATCGTTTGCGTCCACTGCGGCGGTTGACCAGGAAAGATTCGTTCCTGCGCAGCTTACCTCAGCGGCAACCCGGACTGAAACAGAATGCGTCGGACCGCGGACGGCGAGTGTCAGCGCCTGCCGCGCCGCAGTTGGCGGTCGGCGGCAAGGGCCTCCCGGCGGCTGAGATCGAAATCCACAACCGGCTCCGGATAACCCGGTGTGCCCCAGGCTTCCCCCCGCCGGGACGCGGACCCGCCGGCCCAAGGCTGATGCACCCAGCGGTCCGGCACGCCGCTCAGAGCAGGCAACCATCGGCGCACATAGGCTCCGCCGGCGTCGAAGCGCTCGCCCTGCCGCACCGGGCTGAAGACACGGAAATAGGGCGCGGCATCGACACCGGTGCCGGCCGTCCACTGCCACCCCAGGGAGTTGCTGCCCAGATCGGCGTCCACCAGGGTGTCCCAGAACCAGCGGGCGCCTTCCTGCCAGGGAATCCGGCAGTTCTTGACCAGAAAGGACGCCGTCAGCATCCGGGCCCGATTGTGCATCCAGCCGGTACGCCACAACTCGCGCATGCCGGCGTCCACCAGCGGGTAACCGGTGCGCCCTTGCTGCCAGCGACGCAGCAGATCGCCGTAGTCGGTGCGCCAGGGAAATTGCTCGAAACGCCGGTCCATGGAGCGGCTGGCCGTCTCCGGCCAGTGATGCAGCACGTAGGCGGCGAACTCGCGCCAGCCCAGCTGGCGCAGGTAACTCTCCGCCCCCGATCGCCCGGCCGCACCACCGTCTTCCTCGGCCGCCCGCACCGTATACCAGATCTGCCGGGGCGAGAGTTCCCCGAAGTGAAGATAGGGCGAAAGGCGGGACACCCCGTCGACGCCCGGATGGTCGCGATCGATGGCGTAACGCTCCAAGCGCTGTGCGCAGAATGCCGCCAGCCGGACGCGGGCAGCCTCCTCGCCCACCTCCCAAGCCCCCGCCAGGCCGTCAGTCCACCCGAGCCCGGGATCCAGACCAAGGGCCTGCGGCGCCAGCCCCTGCGGCCAACGCCGGGGACCGGGAATACGCGTGGGAGCGGGCGATGGAGCCGGGACGTTCAGGTGCTCACGCCAGGCCTTCCAGTAGGCGGAGAACACCCGGTAGGGCGTGCCTGCGCGGGTCCGCACGGCATCGGGATCCACCAGCAAGGCGCCGGGGCAGGCGACTGCCAGTGCCCCGTCCGCTTCCAATCCGGCCTTTACGGCGGCATCGCGACCGGCCCGCTGAGGTTCGTGGGCACGCTGCCAGTACACCGCGGCGGCCCCGGTGGTCCGCCGCAACGCCAGCAGCGCCTCCAGCGACGGCCCGGCGCGGACCACCAGTCGCGACCCGCGGGCCTCCAGAGTGCGCGACAAGCTGTCCAGGCTCCGACCCAGCCACCAGCGGCTGGCCGCGCCCGGCGCCCACGGGGCCTCCTCGTCCGGCGCATGGATGTACACCGGCACCACGGCGTCATGGGCGGCAAGGGCCTCGCCCAGCGCCGGCTGGTCGGTCAGGCGCAGGTCACGCCGGAACCATACGATGGCAACACTCACTGTCTGACAGCCGGATCAGTCAGGGAACAAGGGCAGAGCATGTCCCACCACTGCACACCGGGCAAGCGCGTTCGTTATACTGGGCCGCAACACTTCAATGCGGGCTCAGACATGACTCGATACCAGGGCGAGGCAAGCTACCAGCATGGCAGCCAAGCCTGCACCGGCGTGTTGGTGACCAACCTGGGCACGCCGGATGCCCCCACGCCGGCGGCCCTGCGCCGCTACCTGGCGCAGTTCCTGTGGGACCCGCGGGTGGTGGAATTCCCGCGCCCGCTTTGGTGGCTCATCCTGCGAATCATTCTGCGCATACGCCCGCGCCGCGCCGCGCGCAGCTATGCCCGTGTGTGGACGCAGCAAGGCTCGCCCCTGCTGGTCATATCCCGGCGCCAGGCCGCCACCCTGCAGGCGGTACTGCAGCGGCACTTCGGCGGCCCTGTGCAGGTCGCCCTGGGGATGCGCTATGGCCGCCCCTCGATTGGCGAGGCCATGGGGCAACTGCGCAGCCGCGGGGCTCGGCGACTGCTGGTGCTGCCTTTGTACCCCCAGTACTCGGCCGCCACCACCGCATCCACCTTCGACGCCGTCGCCGACGTGCTGAAGACCTGGCGCTGGATACCGGAGCTGAGATTCGTCCAGCATTACCATGACGATCCGGGCTACATTGCCGCCCTGGCCGCCAGCGTCCGCGAACATTGGAAAACCCACGGACAGGCCGATCGCCTGCTGTTTTCCTTCCACGGAGTCCCCAAGCGCTATTTGGACGCGGGCGATCCCTACCACTGCGAGTGCCAACGCACCGCACGACTGCTGGCCGACGCGCTGGAGCTGCCCGACGAACGCTGGCAGCTCACGTTTCAGTCCCGCTTCGGACGCGAACAATGGCTGCAGCCGTATACCGACCATACGCTCAAGAGTCTGCCGGGCAGCGGCGTGCGGTCCGTGCAGGTAGTATGCCCGGGATTCAGTGCCGACTGTCTGGAGACGCTGGAGGAAATCGCGGAGCAGAATCGCGAGTTTTTCCTTGCCGCCGGCGGCGAACGCTACGAGTACATTCCGGCCCTGAACGACAGATCCGACCACATCGACGCCCTGGCCGAATTGGTGGCACGCCACACGGGCGGCTGGCCGGAAGGCGGCGCGGAGTGGGCCGAACAAACCGATCGTGAGGCGCGGGAAGCCTCCCGGCGGAGGGCGCTGGCGGCTGGCGCCGACCGCTGAGCGGCTGTGCCCGCCGTTGCGCAGCCACGCCTCTCGTCCGCACGGACCAGGAACCCGGCAGCGAGGTTGCAGTTCGAAGCCATGAACGAGCGGGCCATCCGCATCGGCGTCAGCAGCTGCCTGCTCGGCGAACGGGTACGCTACGACAGCCGCCACAAGCACGACGCCTACATCACCGGTACGCTGGGCCGGTATTTCGAGCTGGTCGCCGTATGTCCCGAGGTGGCGGTCGGACTGGGCGTACCGCGCCCGCCCATTCATCTGGTGGGCGACGTGCAGCGACCGCGAGCCTGCGGCGTGGACGACGCCGGCATCGACGTGACGGATGCCCTGCGCGACTTCGGGCGCCACACCGCCGCCGCGCTCGCGGACATCAGCGGTTATCTGTTCAAGAGCAGATCGCCCAGCTGCGGCATGGCGCAGGTAACGGTCCACAGCACGGGCTCAGGGCGCACCAGCGACAATGGCGTGGGCATTTATGCACGGGAGATTATGAACGCCCAGCCGCTGTTACCGGTCGAAGAGGAACAGCGCCTGGGGGATCCCGAGCGGCGGGACAGCTTCCTGGAACGGGTTTTCGCGTACCGACGTTGGCAGGAATGCACCGATGCCGGGCTGACCGGCGCGGCGCTGGTCGACTTCCATACGGCCCATCGCCTGTCTATCATGGCGCACGGAACCGAACACTGCCGTGCCCTGGACCGCGTCATCGCACGTATCGGCGATGCAAAGCTCGAACCGCTGGCCGGGGAATACATCACCCTGTTCATGGCGGCACTGAAGCATCGTGCCACGCGACGCCGGCACGTCGTCGTCTTTCGCCACCTGCTCGGATATCTGCGCCCCGATCTGGACAACGGGGACAAACAGGAGTTGCTCATGCTGATCGAGGCTTACCGTCAGGGCCACGTCCCACGGCTCGTACCCCTCACCCTGTTCAGGCACCACTTCCGGCGCCATCCCCATCCGCATACCCGCCGACAGCTGTACCTGAATCCGCCCCCCGACGAACTCAGGCTGCGTTGCGAGCCATAGGGCGACTTCGCTGATGGGACTGTTGATCCGGACCATTGTGGCGCTGGCGCTGACCGGCGTCGTGCTGTCGGGCACGGCGGCGACACGCCCGATGGTCGTGCTGCCGGACTACCGCCTGCAGCCGGATCAGTTGGGGGTGATCGTCAACGACGAAGACCCGTTGAGCGTGCGCATCGCCCGCTACTACCAGCACAAGCGCCACATCCCGGGCCGGAACATGATTCACGTGCGATTCACGCCCGGCCACAACTACATGCCCCCTGATGAATTCAAACGCATCAAAGCGGACGTGGATCGCCAGACACCGACGCTCGTGCAGGCCTACGCCCTGACCTGGGCCGTCCCCTTCCGGGTGGGCTGCATGTCGATCACCACCGCGTTCGCCGTGGGTTTCGACCGCCGCTACTGCTCGGCGCAGCGCTGCGGCACCACTCACCCCAGCGCCTACTTCGACAGCGCCAGCATCACGCCCTACCGCGACTATGGCATACGCCCCACCATGGAACTGGCGGCCACCAGCTTTGCCCGCGCCAAGGCGCTGATCGACCGCGGCGTGGCGGCCGACGACAGCCACCCCCCCGGAACCGCGTATCTGGTCAGCACCAGCGACCATGCCCGCAACGTGAGAGCGGTGTTCTACCCGCGCGTCAAAACACTGTTCGGGCGGCGTATCCGGATCACGATCGTGCACGCCAACACAATCCGCAACCGTCATGACGTGCTGTTCTACTTCACCGGCGAAGTTCACGTCCCGGGCCTGAAGACTCTCACCTTCCGTCCGGGAGCGATCGCCGATCACCTGACATCCGCGGGCGGACAATTGTTCGGCAGCCGTCAAATGAGCATCCTGCGCTGGCTGCAGGCCGGCGCGACCGGCAGCTACGGCACCGTGGTGGAACCCTGCAACTACCTGCAGAAGTTCCCCAACCCCGCCGTCGTTCTGCGCTGGTACCTGCAGGGCGAAACCCTGCTCGAAGCCTACTGGAAAAGCGTAGCCTGGCCCGGCCAGGGTCTGTTCATCGGCGAACCGCTGGCACACCCCTTTGGCGGATATCGGCTGGAAATGCGCCCCGACGCCATTTGGCTGGAGACCCACGCGCTGGCACCCGGACGTTACAGGCTGCAGACCGCGCCCAGCCCGGTCGGCCCGTACCGCAACCGGGACATGGTGATCACCGCCCGCTTCGGTCAGAGTCGCTTTCGGATTCCGCGCCTGAATACGCCGGTGTACCGTTTGGAGGCGCTGCCGGCGGCCGGGGGCTTGTGAGCGGTTTCACTGGCGTGCCGCGTCCCGCTCGCCCCGGGAGGGATCGACCGCCAGCAGCAGGCCGCCGCCGGCGATAAACAACACTACGACCGAAAGAATGGACAGCCGCGGACTGCCGGTCAGCAAAGCCACCCCGCCCATCAACGCGGGCCCCAGCACCGCGGCAAACTTCCCCAGCATGTTGTAGAAGCCGAAGAACTCCCCAGCACGCTGCGCCGGAATCAACCGCGCGTACATGGAACGACTGAGGGATTGCACACCACCCTGCACCAGCCCCACCAGCACCGCCAGCAGGTAGAACTGCCAGACATGTGTCATGAACACACCCTGCAGCGTAACCCCAAGGTATACGGCCAAACCGAACAGGATGGCGGTCTTGGCGCCAATGCGAGCGCCCAGCCACCCGCAGGCGATGGCTGCCGGAAAGCCCACGAACTGGGTGATCAGCAGGGCCACGATCAGGCTGTTGCTGGGAAAACCGAGAGACATTCCGTAGTCCACCGCCATACGAATCACGGTATCCACTCCGTCGATGTACAGCCAGTACGCACCCAGGAACAGAAATGCCTGAGGTAGATGGCCCACTTCCCTGAGCGTCTGCAACAGACGCCGCAGACTGTCGCTCAGAGGTCTGCCTGGCCCTCGCACCGCGCCGCGCGCCGGTTCGCGCACGAACAGCAGCAACGGCACGGAGAATACCGCCCACCAGAGCGCGACTGTCAGGAACGAGACCCGTACTGCCTGCGCGCGACTGTCGAGGCCGAACCAGTCGGGATACAGGGTCATGAGCACGTTCACGGCGAACAGCAACCCGCCGCCCAGATAGCCCAGCGCGTAGCCGAGCGCCGACAGCCGATCCATGTCGGCTCGGCCCGCAACCACCACCAGCAGCGCATCGTAAAACAGGTTCGCTCCGGCGAATCCGAGCACCGCCAGCCCATAGAGCAGCGCCGCAAGGTGCCACTCGTTCTGCCCCACGAAATACAGCCCCGCTGTCATGACGATGCCCAACAGGGCAAACACGGCCAGCAGCCCCTTGCGCCAACGCAATCGGTCCGCCAGCGCACCGAGCAGTGGTGCCAGCATCAACACAGCCAGACTGGCCGCGGAATTGGCGACGCCGAGCCGGAACGTACTTTCCACCACCGGAGCGCCGGCGTTCCAGTACTGCTTGAAGAAGACCGGGAAGAACCCGGCCATGACAGTGGTGGCGAAGACCGAATTGGCCCAATCGTAGAACGCCCATGACCAGACGGCGCGGCGGCTCTCCCGGGCAGGCGTCGGCGGCGACCCGGGAAGAGGCGGTTCAGTCACCGATCTCCGGACCTTGAGCGCGGCGAACGCGGGAGGCTGTGCTCACGCAAACCACCAGACCAATGCGCCAACACCGACGGCCACGCAGTAGAACCCGAATGGCCGCAGGGCCTTCACTTCATGGGTATTGAAGTAGCGCATCAGAACCCACGTACTCAGATACGCGCAGATTCCTGCCACCACACCCGCCCCGAACACGGTCCCGAACTGCATATGGGCGTGGGCACGAAACAGCTTGGGCACCTCGAGCAAACCCGCGGCCCCGATGATCGGCGTCGCCAGCAGGAAGGAAAAGCGTGCCGAAGCGCCATAGTCCAGGCCGTTGGCCAGACCGGCAACCAGCGTGACGCCCGACCGGGACATTCCCGGTATGAGAGCCAGCGACTGGGCGAGGCCGATGAGCAGGGCGCGGCCCCAGCCCATGGTCTCCAGCGGCTTGCTCGCGCCGGCGCGACGTTTGAGGGCGTCACCGGCGAACAACACGAAACCGTTGATCACCAGAAAGACCGCAACCACGGTGAGGTCGCCGAACAACAGCCTGAGCTTCTTCTCCAGCAGCAGTCCCAGCAGTCCAGCGGGCACGGTAGCCACCACCAGCAGCCAGAACACCCGTGCCTCGGCATTGGACGCCCCGCCCCTGCGCCTGAATGACACCCCCCAGCAGGGCGCGCCAGTCGCGCCAGAAGAACAACAGCAAAGCGCTGGCCGTGCCCAGATGGAGCACGACAAGAAACGGGAGAAAATCGGGATTGTCCCTGTTCAGGTCCCAACCCAGCATGATCGGCAGCAACACCCCGTGACCGAGGCTGCTGATGGGAAACAGTTCGGTTATCCCCTGCATCACGGCAAACAGCAATACGTGCAGTTCGTTCATAAGCGGACCTGGTTGCGGGAGGCAAAGACCGGATTATATACATCAATCGCACCAATGTGCGTGACCGTATCGTTGCCGGGCCGCCACCCGCCACCATTTGCGTTGGCTCGACCGGCCCCGTACCATCCAGACTGGAAACGGCGCGTAAGACCACCCACTGCACGACCGACCGCCAAGACTCGCAGAACCGGGGAGCAGCCATGACCGACCATGTCTACAAGACCATCGAGCTGACCGGATCCTCCAGCGCGGGGACCGACGACGCCATCCGGAATGCCATCGCCAAAGCTGCCAAATCGGTACGTCACATGGACTGGTTCGAGGTGCTGGAGACCCGCGGCAACATCCGCGACGACCACGTAGCCTATTGGCAGGTGACGCTGAAGGTCGGGTTCCGGCTCGACGACTGAGCGCGCCGCTCCAGGCGCAACGAGGACGCAAAAGATTGCGCAACGCCAGACTGTTCATGACCGTGGGCGCGGTTAACGGTGCCCTGGCGGTAATACTCGGTGCCTTCGGCGCCCATATGCTCAAATCCCAGCTGTCCGCACAGATGTATGGCGTGTTCCATATCGGCAACCAGTATCACTTCTATCACTCGCTGGGGCTGCTCGCGGTCGGTCTGACCGCGCTTCATCTGCCCACATCGAAGTATCTGAGCTGGTCCGGCTGGCTGATGACTGCAGGTATCGTGCTGTTCTCCGGCAGCCTCTATGTGCTGGCGCTGACGGATATGCGCTGGCTCGGGGCCATCACACCATTCGGCGGAACGGCGTTCATCGCCGCATGGATCGTGTTCGCGATCGGCGTCGCCAGAGCCCTGTGAAAATCCTGCACAGGAAGGGCAACTCGGAAACAGGCTGATGAGAATCGAAGTGAGCGGTTTTTTGGGGCTGTTGCTGCTGATTGTCGACGTCTGGGCGATCGTCAACATATTCCAGAGCCGCGCCTCCACCGGCGCAAAGGTCTTCTGGACCGTCCTGATCCTGCTGCTGCCCGTGTTGGGCTTGATCATCTGGCTGCTCGCCGGCCCCCGCAGCGCGGCACCGTAGCGGCGGAACATCCGGCAAAGCGCCCGCTCCGACGGTCGGCGCCGCCGAGGTCCCGTTCGCGATCGCCCAGCGGCTGATCCCGGCATGCTCCCTACGCCACCGACCCGGCCCCGAGGCCTGCGACGGCGTCCGAAAACGCCGGCGGCGCCGATCGCCCGGGCGGCCCGTCATAACCGCGTGCGGACAACTTCAACTGCGCTAGAATAGCGGCCACATTCCGCAGACGAGCCACACTGCCATGCTCGATCAGACCCTGACTCTTATCCTGGCCGGCGGCGTTGGCTCCCGGCTGCACCCGCTGACCGCCGACCGGGCCAAGCCCGCTGTGCCGTTTGGCGGCAAATACCGCATCATCGACTTCACCCTGGCCAATTGCCTGCATTCCGGACTGCGCCGGGTCCTGGTGCTGACCCAATACAAGTCCCATTCTCTCCAAAAACACCTGCGGGACGGCTGGTCCATCTTCAACCCCGAACTCGGCGAGTACATCACGCCGGTGCCTGCCCAGATGCGCACCGGAGAGCAGTGGTATGCCGGGACCGCCGATGCCATCTACCAGAACCTGTACCTGCTCGAACGCAGCGGCGCCAACTGGGCGCTGGTGCTGTCCGGCGACCATATCTACCGCATGGACTATGCAGCCATGCTGGATTTCCACCGGGAACACGACGCGGAGGCTACCGTGGCCTGCATGCCGGTGCCTCTGGCCGAGGCGGCCGATTTCGGGATCATGGAAACCAACGCCGACCAGCGGGTCACCGCCTTTGCGGAAAAGCCCATCGAGGCGCATCCCATGCCGGACGCCCCCGGGCACGCGCTGGCCTCCATGGGCGTGTACCTGTTCTCCATGGAGTTGCTGCTGGATGTCCTGAGCGCCGATCATCAGCGGGCCGACTCCACCCACGACTTCGGCCGTGACATCCTGCCCGAACTGATCACGAACCGCCGGGTTTACGGCTACCGGTTCGGAGAGCCCCGCGGGCGAGTCACACCGGACCGCTACTGGCGCGATGTCGGGACCATAGACGCGTTCTACAGGGCCAACATGGACCTGCTCAACCCGATACCGACGTTGAATCTGTATCAGCACGACTGGCCCATCAGAACCTATCAGGGCCAAAGCCCACCCGCGCGTACGGTTCCGGGAACCTCGGGCAACGAAGGCATCTTCATCAATTCCATTGTTGCCGGCGGGGTGGTGATTGCCGGGGGAAGCGTCCAGCACTCGATTCTGTTTTCCCAGGTGGAAATCGGCGACGAAGCGCTGGTGGAGGAATCCCTGCTCTTTGACGGCGTGCGAGTGGGCGACGGTGCCCGTCTCAAGCGCTGCATCGTCGACAAGCAGGTATCGGTGCCCGCCGGCGAGCGCATCGGCTACGATCCGGAAGCGGACCGCGCGCGTTTCACGGTGTCTCCCGAAGGCATCGTGGTCGTGCCCAAGGGCTATCGCTTCCAGTAACGGGCGAGGCTTGGCGGCCGGAACGGAAAAAAGACGGGGTGCGTAATACGCACCCCGAAACCCACGAGATGGAGGAGAGACGATCAATGAAGCTCCCTGTCCTGAAAAGCTTCACGGTAGTCTGAGCACTATCCGTGCCAACTACGTTCCCACTCCAATTCAACTAGTTAGCGATAGGCCAGCTGCCGGCATTCCGGCGGCCTGCACCATCGTGACGCGTCGCGCACCGCGGCAGGCCCTATGACAGCGTCCTAGTGTTCGCGGGTTGTGCGAAAGCGGATGTCCGGCCAGCGCTCCGCGGCCAGATCGAGGTTGACGCGGGTGGGAGCGATGTAGACCAGATCGCCGGCCTGATCCAGGGCCAGGTTCTCGAACGCCTTGTCCCGGAAGCGCTCCAGCATCTTCGGATCGTCACACTCCACCCAGCGGGCGGTGGCCACGGACACCGGCTCGAAATGACAGTCGACGCCGTACTCGTGCTGCAGACGATAGGCAACGACGTCGAACTGCAGCACGCCCACCGCGCCGAGGATGAGATCGTTGTTCTTCAGGGGCCGGAACAGCTGCGAGGCGCCTTCCTCGCTGAGCTGGTCGAGCCCCTTCTGCAAGGCTTTCATGCGCAACGGATCACGCAGAATCGCGCGTCTGAACAGCTCCGGGGCGAAGCTGGGAATGCCGGTGAACTTCAGCTCCTCACCCTGGGTGAAGGTATCCCCGATGCGTATGGTGCCGTGGTTGTGCAGCCCGATGATGTCGCCCGGATAGGCGTCCTCCGCATGACCGCGGTCCGATGCCATGAAGGTCACCGCGTTGGCCACCTGCACATCACGCCCGATGCGCACGTGGCGCATCTTCATGCCCTTCTGGTAGCGGCCTGAACAAACCCGCAGAAAAGCGATGCGGTCGCGATGGGCGGGATCCATGTTCGCCTGGATCTTGAACACGAAGCCGGAGAATTTCTCCTCCAACGGCTCCACCTCCCGCCCGGTGGTCTGGCGGGGCAGCGGTCCCGGCGCATACTCGACGAAGCAATCCAGCAGCTCCTGCACGCCGAAATTGTTGATCGCCGAGCCGAAGAACACGGGGGTCAGCCCGCCGGCCAGATAGGCTTCGGGGTCGAAGGGATGACTGGCGCCGCGCACCAGCTCGATCTCCTCGCGCAGCTCGGCGGCCTGCGGGCCCAGGACTTCATCCAGCATAGGGTTGTCCAGCCGCTTGATGACAGTGGCGTCCTGGCGCCGGCTGCTCTGGCCGGGCAGATAAAGATGCACGCTGTCCTCGCCCAGGTGGTAGACACCCTTGAAACGCTTGCCCATCCCGATGGGCCAGGTGAGCGGGGCGCAGCGAATATTGAGGATGTCCTCGATCTCGTCGAGCAGCTCCACCGGCTCGCGCCCTTCCCGGTCCAGCTTGTTGATGAAGGTGAAGATGGGCGTGCTGCGCAGGCGGCACACGTCCATCAACTTGATGGTGCGCTCCTCCACGCCTTTGGCGCCGTCGATGACCATCAGGGCCGAGTCGACAGCCGTCAGGGTGCGGTAGGTATCCTCGGAGAAGTCCTCGTGACCGGGCGTGTCCAGCAGGTTCACGATGCGTTCCTGGTAGGGAAACTGCATGACCGACGAGGTGACCGAGATGCCGCGCTGCTTTTCCAGCTCCATCCAGTCGGAGGTGGCATGGCGGGCCGCCTTGCGGCCCTTGACGGTGCCGGCGAGCTGGATGGCGCCCCCGAACAGCAGCAGCTTTTCGGTAAGCGTCGTCTTACCGGCGTCCGGGTGGGAAATGATGGCAAAAGTCCGGCGACGCGCGGCTTCGCTGGCAATAGTCGACATACTTGCGGGGTTCTGCGTGGGAAAGAATTTACAAGGGCATATTGTACCGCGATTTGGTTCCAGGCGGCTATTTCAAAGCACAGGCCAGGATCAACGCGTCTTCCCGCCCGCGCTTGGACGGATAGTAGTTCCTGCGCACGCCCACCTCGTTGAAACCGATGCTTTCGTACAGATGGACGGCAGCAGCATTGGACGGACGCACCTCCAGCAGCACCATCTCCGCCTCATGGCGGTGCGCCAGGTCCATCAGGTGGCGCAGCATGCGCCGCCCGATACCCTCTCCCTGGGATTCGGGCCGCACGCACAGGTTCAGGATATGGGATTCACCGGCAGCCACGCTCATCACGCCGTAGCCTTCGATGACCGCTCCGCGCTCGTAGACCCAGCAGCAGTACCCCACCCGCAGGCAGTCCCTGAAAATGCCGAGCGTCCATGGAAATTCGTACGCGCGGCGCTCGATTTCCATGATCGCCATGAGGTCGTTTTCCACCATGGGGCGCATGCGGGCATCGGGGGCTTTCAAGACCGCGCTCATGATCCGTCACTGTCGGCGCGCTGTGCCGACGCCCTCGTCACTGTGCGGCTCGGCCAGCACCTGGCGCGCCATCAACAGGTCCTGCCAAGCCTTGCGCTTCTCGGCGGGCGAGCGCAACAGGTAGGCCGGGTGATAGGTGACGACCACCGGGGTGCCGGCCGGGCCGTATCGATGCACCCGGCCGCGCAGGCGGCCCAGCGGCTCGTCTGTCTTGAGCAGATTCTGGGCCGCCACCCGTCCCACCGCCAGGATCAATCGCGGCGCCACCAGGACGACCTGGCGCTGCAGGTACGGCTCGCAGCACGCCGCCTCTTCCGGCCGCGGGTCCCGGTTGTTGGGTGGGCGGCATTTGAGAATATTGGCGATGTATACCGCGTTGCGCTGCAGGCCTACGGCATGAAGCATGGCGTTGAGCAGTTGCCCGGCTCGACCGACGAACGGCTCGCCCTGGCGGTCTTCCTCCGCGCCGGGGGCCTCGCCCACCACCATCCAGTCCGCGACCGGGTCGCCGACCCCGAAAACCGCCTGAGTGCGGCCCTTGTGCAGATCGCACAGGGTGCAGGTCTGCACAAGGGCGCGAAGCTCCTGCCAGTCGAGCCCGCTGGTCGCGCCGGCCGGCCCCGGCGCCTCCCCAACCCCTGCGGCCGGCGGTTCGACGCCGGCGTGCTGCGCTCCGATTGGCGCGGCGGGCGGTTCAGCGGCAGCGCCGTCCTCCGCGACAGCCTCAACGCTGCGGGCATCGCGCCTCACCCACAGCTGGACGCCCATGGCCTGGAGATATGCCTGCTGCAGGGCTGTTGGTGGCATAGCGGACCCTCGCCGGGTTTCACACATCCCCACGCTGCGGATGTTCCCTGTCCACCCGCTGCAGGATCTTGTTCAGGGCGTTGATGTAGGCCTTGGCCGAGGCGATCACGATGTCGGTATCGGCGCCCTGCCCGTTGACGATGCGCCCGGCCTTCTCGAGCCGCACCGTGACCTCGCCCTGGGAGTCCGTACCCGAGGTGATGTTGTTCACGGAATACAACAACAGGGTCGCTCCGCTGTCAGCGACCGCCTCGATGGCCTTGAAGGTGGCATCCACCGGACCGCTGCCGGGGGCGCTGGCCTGCTGCTCCTCGCCGTCTACCCACAGGGTCATGTCTGCCTGGGGCTGCTCGCCGGTCTCCGAGCACACCCGCATGGCCACCAGCTTGATGCGCTCGTTCTCCTGGGCAATGTCGATCTCGGTGACCAGCGCCTGCAGGTCCTCGTCGTAGATGTCATGCTTCTTGTCGGCCAGGTCCTTGAAGCGCGAGAAGGCCGCGTTCAGGTCCTCCTCGGCGGCAAAGGTCACGCCCAACTCGGCCAGCCGGGTCCGGAAGGCGTTACGCCCGGAGTGCTTGCCGAGCACCATCCGATTGGTGGCCCAGCCCACATCTTCGGCGCGCATGATCTCGTAGGTTTCGCGGCTCTTGAGCACGCCGTCCTGGTGAATGCCCGATTCGTGGGCGAACGCGTTCGCCCCCACGATCGCCTTGTTGGGCTGCACGGCGAAACCGGTAATGCCCGACACCAGCCGCGAGCAGGTCATGATCTGGGTGGTGTCCAGGTCCACGTCGCAGAGAAAGATGTCCCGCCGCGTGCGCACGGTCATGACGATCTCTTCCAGCGCAGCGTTGCCGGCCCGTTCCCCCAGGCCGTTGATGGTGCACTCCACCTGGCGCGCACCGTTCATGACCGCCGACAGGGAGTTGGCCACCGCCAGGCCGAGATCGTTGTGGCAGTGCACGGAAAAAACGGCTCTGTCGGAGTTGGGAATGCGGTCGCGCAACGTTCGGATGAGACCGCCGAACTGTTCGGGCACGTTGTAGCCCACCGTGTCGGGGATGTTCACGGTACCGGCACCGGCATCGATCACCGCCTCGATGATCCGGCACAGAAAATCGATCTCGGAACGACCGGCATCCTCGGGCGAGAACTCCACGTCGTCCGTGAGCTGGCGGGCCTGCCTGACGGCGCGCACCGCCTGCTCGAGGACCTGGTCGGGCTCCATCCGCAGCTTCATCTTCATGTGGATGGGCGAGGTGGCAATGAAGGTGTGGATGCGGGCCCGCTCCGCCTCCTTCAGCGCTTCGCCGGCGCGGGCTATGTCCTTGTCCAGCGCCCGCGCCAGGCCACACACGGTGCTGTCCTTGACGCTGCGCGCGACCGCCTGTACGGCCTCGAAATCGCCGACGCTGGCGATGGGGAAGCCCGCCTCGATGATATCCACCCGCATGCGCTCCAGTGCCTTGGCGATGCGGATCTTTTCATCCCTGGTCATGGACGCGCCGGGGCTCTGCTCGCCGTCCCGCAGGGTGGTGTCGAAGATGATCAGTTTGTCTTTTTCGCTCATGCCCTCGCTCCGCTCGGCAGCGACAACGCACCCTCACCGGGAATACCGCGCGCGCCGGGCATCAGCATATCAAAGCGACCCGATTTGTGCTCGTCGACGGATTCCCTCAGGGGCCTCGCGGGCCTCGGCTGCGGCAGCGGATACGAACGATGCGGCTAGCGCCGTTCAGCCCCACGCGTCCGGCAAATCGTCCTGATTATATTGCAAAACCGCGCACGCGCAGTTGACCGGCCGGCTGCGCCGCGCCCTGAACGTACGAAGGCGCCCGCAGGCGCCTTCCCGGTACGATACGCGACAGCGGTGTTACCGCACGGCTCCGCCCGGCGCGGCACCCTTGCCGGTCAGGAACACGTCCGTGTGGCGCACATTGTCGCCGCCAATGACGGTATGCACGTCCACCGTACCGCCGAGCGCACCGGCGTTGGCGCCGAAGAACGCGCCCTGGACCTTGCCGGTCAGACCGTCGCTCAGCCGGCTGGACACCACATTGGCGCCGGACACGGTGCCGGACGCGGTGAACGCCACCTGGCCCACCAGATAGTCGCCGTTGCTGAGGTGTTCGATGTGTGCGCCACTGGTGTCCAGCGCCCCCGTGGAGTGGCCCCACGATCCGTTCCAGGTACCGTGGCCGAAATCCACGGTGATGCCCACCGGGGTGCCGCTGGCCAACATGCTGCCGCCATAGCTGGCCAGCACGTTGCCTGCCTGCAGCTTGTCGAGATCGGCCTGGGGCGTGGTGACACCGGCCACGAACTGACCGGCGCCGCCGGTGTGGTCGGGCGTACGGTTATAGATGATGTTGTCCACCGTCGCGAGCACCGTATAGGCCTCGTAGTGGAGCGTGCCATCCGACCAGTAGCCGGCCACCACGTCCGGGTTGGCCGCATAGGGCAGCACCCCGCTGACCTCGGATTTGTGGTCGAAGCGCTCCGCCGGCGAACGCGGGCCCAGGGCCGGGTGAAACGTGGTATCGGTCGCCGAGCCCACGAAGCCGCCGGGCGTGGTCTGAGCGACCGGCAGATTCTGGACCGAAACCTGGGGCGAGCTGCCGTCGGCCGGATTGGTCGGGGTCACCACATAGGACGCGGCATGCCCCTCCCCTCCGTTCGTGGCCGCCGCCACCAGCGCGGCCACGCTGGTCTCGAAGCTCGCCGGCACCGGGCCGCCGTGATATCCCTGGGCGGCGGTCTCTCCGGCGGCCGAGACATAAGCCGAATCGCGCGAATAGGTGGCGAAGCCGCAGGCGGCCCCCGCCGCGCAGGGCCCCTGTACTTCCCCGGACGGCGGCTGGTCGACCGGAACCGGATTTTCCACCTGAGGCGTATTCTTGACGTTGCGTGGAGTGTTTTGCGTCGAAAGACCCCGCAGGGCGACCTGCCGAGGACCTGCTGCCGGGGCCAGCACAGCCCACGGGCCCCAGGAGTAGACGGAATCATCGTCAGTGACTTTCTTGTTATTGGCGGCCACCGGGCCGGCAGCCAGAGCAAAGGCGATACCTGCTGCCAGCACGCTTATGGAACGGATCATGGTTTTCTCCTCCAACTGTGGCCGACCTCGCAGGTCAGGCATAACTCTGACCCACAAAGCAAACCTTGTGCCACAGCTTATATTTTTTTTAAAAACAACGAACTACCTAAATCGCCCGCCGGTTGATGAGACTCTGTTCGTAAGGTTTACCGACAACCCGTGAGAACCTCACCCCAGGTTTTCGCAGACAATATTTGCTAAATCAATAACTTGAATTTATCTCGCCGACCGCGGAGCGTATTTTAATGTGTAAGTTATATCGACATCCCGCGCTAGCCATCGGATCCGTCAGAAGTTGCGTGACAGCGTCAGATTCAGCTGGCGGCGGCGATAGCGGTAGACAGGGTCGTTGGAACGGTTGTCGGTATAGCGGAACGAGCCGTTCAGGGACCATTTCTCCAGCCGCCCGGCTGTGAACCGATGCTCCACGCCGACCGTTGCTTCACGCTCCTGCTCGTCGCGCACCACGCCCAATGTGTCGATTCCGTCGTACTTGAGATCGTTGTAATAAACACGTCCGTAGACCGTGCCGCCGCTCCACGCGCGCACGAACGTCGCCAAGTACCCGCCCGGCCCGCTGTAGCCGAACTGGGCGTCGTCGGCACTGAAGTCGTACCAGTCCACGCCGGCCTGGACAGCCACTTTGCGCTCATTGAAATAGTGGGCGTAGGACACGCCGGCACGCCTGTACACGCCATCGTGACCGGCATTGCCGCCCTGGTCGGTGGGCCGATTATCCCGGTAGTGGCGTTTGGCGAGGGTACCGTCCAGGGAGACTTCCGCACGGGGCAGCTGCCAGGTCACCCGCGGGTTGAGGGAGCTGAACAGCGCCAAATCATGCCCGCCCAGCCAGATGTAATCCAACTGCAGCGGCACGGCCGCCCGCCAGTGGCGCAGCACCACCCACGCCGGCCCCGTGCTGGCGCTCAGCACGCTCAGGTTGTAGGCATGCTGCTGAAAATATGATCGCTGATAGGCATCGAGCTCGCTCTGCCAGAGGAACTGCCCGACCTGCTGTCCCGACCGGAAGCGCCGACCGGGCTGATAGCGGTGGGTGACACCGGCGGACAGCACCACAGCGCTGTCGCTCTTGGGCAGCGAGCCGGGCAGCACCGTCAGGACCCGACCCTGAGACTGGACGATGTCGCTGACCGGTCCGACGTTCACGTTGGAATCGTACATCGCGCCCACGGACACGAACGGCGTAAAGTGACTCGGCACAGCCAGTTTCTTCTGATCCTCGTTGACCTGGGCCAGGAACGCCAGGATGCTCACCCGCACGTTGGGTGGCACATGGGGATCCTTGAGCACCCGCTGAGCCTCGGCACGTGCCTTGGCGTAATCGAGCGCCCGGTAGTACGCCACAGCCAGCTCCAGGCGCGCGCGGTGCAGACCCGGCGCGCTGCTCAGGATCTGCTGAAACGCCTCCATGGCGGAGAACAGCTGATCGCCGTGCAGTGCCTGCATGCCCTGCTCGAACAGCACCTGATTGGGATCCGGGGTTTGGGCCGTCGGCTCCGCCGCCTCTGCCTGCCAGGACATCGCCCCGATGAGCAAGGCCAGAAACACTGAGGAAACGCGCCTGAGCACAGCCCGATCTATTGTTATTAGCAGCATTGGTCCGTCCGTCCCGGCGTCAGATCGCCGATTGTTCTTAGGTATTCAGGTATGGTGCAGAGCACACATGATAGAGGGTCGCGGAAAGCTCCACAATGCGCGCGTTCCGCCGGCGCTCGCCCGACGCCATGGTTGGCGGTCTCTTCGCGAGCTGTTAGACTCCGGCCAAAGCCGGCCGTCGGAACATGCCCCACACTGCCGGCGGCCGAGAACAAAATCCAGAGGCTCGATGACCCGTCGACTCGTCCTGCTGCTGTCGCTGCTGGCCGGCTGCGTGGCACCCCTGAACAGTAGCGCCCAGGCTTCGGCTCAACCCGACACGCTGTTCGGCTACCGGGGAACCGAGGAAACCGGCGTCCGGGTCTTCCACCAGTGGATAGCGGTCCTGGAACGTCATATACGGGACGACGTACCCGAGGGCGACTGCAGCGAACGCCGCTTCAACACCTGCCACTTGCACCAGTGGTATGCTTTCCTTCGCTCCATCCGCAAGCTCCCCAAGCTGGAACAGATTCGACGCGTCAACACCTACGCGAACAACGTGAGGTACGTCCTGGACATCGACAACTACGGCGTCCCTGACTATTGGGCCGACGCCAGAGAGTTTCTCTACAACGGTGGCGACTGCGAGGACTACGCCATCACCAAGCTGTTCTCGCTGCGCTGGCTGGGCTTTTCACCGGATGCCGTACGCCTGGTCGTGCTCCAGGACACCAACCTCCGGGTCCCCCATGCGGTGCTGGCCGTCTACCTGGGCGGCAAGACATTCATTCTGGACAACCAGACGCAGCAGGTGGTGAGCGACACGCAGATCGTCCACTACGTGCCCGTCTACTCGATCAACGAAAAGCACTGGTGGCTGTACACGCCGCCTACGTCCTGATGGGAAACGCCATGCCCGATACAAGCGTCTTCGCTTTCCCTTGCAGGAATCTGCACGGCCGGCACGAACCATGAGACGCATCTATCGAAATCCCGCAGTGGTGGGCAGCGCGGTCCTGCTGCTGCTGATCGCCGCCGGTGTGGCAGCCGTCCTGTGGTACGTTTCCCTGGAACAGAAGCGGGACCTGCACGACTGGCAAATCCGTCTCGGGCTGATCGCCGACAGTCGAGCCGACTCGGTCGATCGCTGGGTGGCGTCCCAGTTCGATGCGCTGCAGGAATTGGCCGACAATGCATCCCTGCAGATGTACGCGACTCAACTGGAACTGCAACCCAAACTGGACAGTAGCGACGTCGAGCCGGCCCAGATCAGCTATCTGCGCAACCTGATCATCGCCACTGCCGAGCGCAGCGGTTTCATCGACCAGCGCCCCCTCAGCACAGTCATCCGCGCCAATGTACCCGGCCACAGCGACGCGGGATTGGCCCTGCTCGATCCCGCCGGCAAGGTCGTGGTGGCCACTCCCGGCATGCCCGCCATCGACGCCGATTGTCAAAACGCCGTTCACAGGGCGATCGAGACCGGCCAACGAACGGTACGGGGCATTCATCTGAATCCGGCCGGCACACCGGTCATGGGCTTTCTCATACCTGTCTATGCGGTGCAGGGCGCGAAGCAGGGCCACACGGCGCAGGCAATTGGCGTCATCCTGGGCGTCAAGAACGTCCGCAGCAGTCTTTATCCGCTGGTGGCGAGCCACAACCTGCTCACGGACCAGGACCAGACCCTGCTGGTGCGCCGCGAGGGCAACTCGGTGGTGTACCTGTCCCCGCTCGCTGACAGCAGTCGGCCCACCACCCGACGGCTCGCCCTGAACAATGCCGACCTCGCCGCCGCGTTCGCCCTGCAACATCCGGGCGTGTTCTCGCGCCTGCACAACTACCAGGGTATGGATGTACTGATGACCAGCCGGCAGCTGAGTTCGGTACCCTGGGTTGTGGTGCAGGAGACCGGCGCGGCGCTCGCGCTGAAGGAATCCAACGACCATCGCCGCTTCCTGCTGACCGCTTTCCTGCTGGCAATATTCCTGGTCGCCGCCAGTCTGGTGGCCGCCTGGCGCCACGGGACCAGTGTACGCGCGCTGACCATGGCGGAGCACCTGCGCACGGCGTCACGCAATCTGGAAGCGCGCACCGCCCTGCTGCACGCCATCACCGACAACGTCACCGACTATATCTACCTGTCCGATCCGCAGCAGCACTTCGTATTCGCCAATGGCCCGCTGGCGCAGACTACCGGGCTTGCCAGCGGGGATTTTGCCGGCAAGTCCCTGACCAGCGTGCTGGGCCCTGCAACAGCCGAACGCCTGGCGGAGTTTGCCGACCAGGCGCTGGAGGACAACCACCCGCTGGTGGTAACCCGCTCCCTGGAGCTGGGCAGCGGCAGCCGGGTATTCCACTGTGCGTTCATCCCGCTTGTCCACGTGAGCGGGCTCGATCGCACGGTTCTCACCGTGCTGCACGACATCACGGACCTGCAGCAGGCTCAGATCAAGCGCGCCACGCTGCTGCGACAGTTGATCGTCACACTGGTGCGGGTGGTCGACATGCACGACCCCTACTCGGCCAATCACTCCGCTCGCATGGCCGAGGTGGCGCTGGCGGTGGGACGCTCAATGCTGCTGAGCCAGATGGAACTGGAAACCCTGGAACTTGCCGCGCATCTTGCCAACCTGGGCAAGATCTTCGTGCCCAAGGAGATACTCATCAAGACCGGCACGCTGACCGAGGCCGATCAGGCGATCCTCAGAAAGCATGTCCAGTACACCCTGGACATACTGTCGGGGATCGAGTTCGACGGACCGGTGCTGGAAACCATCGCCCAGAAACAGGAGCACAGCGATGGCAGCGGCTATCCGAAGGGGCTGGTGGCCGAAGAGATGCTGTTGACGGCCAAGATATTGGCCGTGGCCAACGCCTTCGTCGCCATGGTCAGTCCGCGGGCGTACCGGGATGCGGTTTCACTGGAAACGGCGCTTGACCGACTGCTGGCCGACAGTCACAGCCGCTACGACCGCCAAGTGGTGGCGGCGCTGTTCCACGTCGCCGAGAACCGCTCCGACTGGTCCGCCTGGCCACAGATACAGCCGCCTGAAGCCTGATGACGCGGAGCGGATGGCTATCGAAAGGGATGGGGCGATCCAGGCGCGGGTTGGGTTTGGGGTTGGATTCAACGCCTAGGGTGTATGTCGGGCTTCGCGGTGCTCAGCCCAACCTACGAGTTCAGCAACGACCCCGCAACCAGCCCCGATGACGAACATCGGAACCACATCGGCCGACGTGCCGACAAACGGCCGCGCCAAACGATCACAAAGACGGCGGACCGGCCCAATACACGCCTCGAACGCCACGCTACCCCTGGGGTCCGCCGCTGCGATTGGCCCGTTCCTGGCGGCGCTTGCGCAAGCCCCACAGGGTCAGGATCGGGCCGGATAGCGCGTACCCCAGAAAGACGGAAAACAGCACCTTGGGCGGATCGACGGAAGTCAGCACGAAGGCCAGCACCACCATCAGCACCGCCACGAAAGGCACGCGGTTGCGGAAATCGATTTCCTTGAAGCTGTGGTAGCGGATATTGCTCACCATCAACAGGCCCATCAACACGGTGAGCACGAAACCCGGCACGATCATTTCCGCACCGGGGATGCCCATGTCGGAACCCACCCACACCAGCCCGGCCAGCACGGCGGCCGCCGACGGACTGGGCAGTCCCTGGAAGTAACGCTTGTCGGCGGTGCCGACCTGGGTGTTGAAGCGGGCCAGACGCAGCGCCGTGCCGGCCGCATAGATGAAGGCGGCGAGCCAACCGAGCTTGGCCCAGGCCCATCCGAACCCCGACATGTCCCGTAGCGCCCATTCGTACATCACCAGCGCCGGCGCCAATCCGAAGCACACCAGATCCGACAGGCTGTCGTACTGCACACCGAAGTCACTCTGGGTGTTGGTCAGACGGGCAACCCGCCCGTCCAGGCCGTCCATGATCATGGCCACGAAGATGGCAACCGCAGCGGGGCCGAAATGTTCGCTCATGGCCGCAACGATGGCGTAGAAACCCGCAAACAGCCCTGCGGTAGTCAGCAGGTTGGGAAGCAGGTAGATGCCTTTGCGGCGTCTGGGCTCTTGGCTTTCCGTTTCCGGGTCGGACATGATCGCTGGCCATTGGTCCCGCGGGGAGCGCCTATCGTCTGCCGCGACCGTCGCCGTCCGCTCCCGGCCGGAGCGGACGGCGACGGCAGGCCTCTCAGTTCTTGCTCTTGTCGACGATGCGGCTGGCCTTGATCCAGGGCATCATGTTGCGCAACCGCCCGCCGACATCTTCGATGAGGTGCTCGCTACCCAGCCGGCGCTTGGCCTTGAGCGTGGCGGCACCGGCCTTGTTCTCCAGAATGAACTCGCGGGCGAATTCGCCGTTCTGGATTTCCTTGAGGATACGCCGCATCTCGTCCTTGGTTCCGTCATTGATGATACGCGGACCGCGGGTCAGGTCGCCGTACTCGGCGGTGTTGGAAATGGAATAGCGCATGTTGGCGATGCCGCCCTCGTACATGAGGTCGACGATCAGCTTCAGTTCGTGCAGACACTCGAAGTAGGCCATCTCCGGCGCGTAACCCGCCTCCACCAGGGTCTCGAATCCGGCCTGCACAAGGGCGGTGGTGCCACCGCACAGCACCACCTGCTCGCCGAACAGGTCGGTCTCGGTCTCTTCGCGGAAGCTGGTCTCGATGATGCCGGCGCGGCCGCCGCCGTTGGCACAGGCATAGGCCAGGGCGATGTCTTTCGCCTTGCCGGACGCATCCTGAAAGACGGCGATCAGGCTGGGCACGCCGCCGCCCTGGGTGTAGGTCGAACGCACCAGATGGCCGGGGCCCTTGGGCGCAATCATGATCACGTCCAGATCGGCACGGGGCTCCACCTGGCCGAAGTGGATGTTGAAGCCATGGGCAAAGGCCAGCGCGGCGCCCTTCTTGATGTGGGGCTCGATCTGTTCCCTGTAGAGGCTGGGCTGATGCTCATCGGGGGCCAGAATCATGACCACGTCGGCGCCTTTGACCGCATCTTCGATGGACTTGACCTTCAGCTTGGCCTTCTTGGCCTTGGATTCCGACGCCGACCCGGGCCGCAAACCGACTGTTACGTTCACCCCGGATTCTTTCAGGTTGTTGGCGTGCGCATGGCCCTGGGAACCGTAGCCTATGATGGCGACCTTGCGCTTCTTGATGACGGACAGGTCCGCGTCTTTATCGTAATAGATATTCATGGTCAATGCCGTGCTCCAGTTGCGGTAGTGCAGATTCTGTGTGCCAAGTACCCGAAGAAGCGCACAAGCCGTAGACCGCCCGCGCCTCTGCCCGGTAACCTCGTGCCCAAGCGTTCAGATTCGCAGGGCTTTTTCCCCGCGGGCGATCCCCGACACGCCCGAACGAACCGCCTCCAGGATCAGCGAGCCGTCGACCGCCTGCAGGAAGGCATCCAGCTTGTCGCCGGTGCCGGTCAACTCGATGGTATAGGATGTATCGGTGACATCGATGACGCGCCCGCGGAAGATGTCGCTCAGACGTTTGAGTTCCTCGCGGGCATTGCCGATGGCGCGCAGCTTGACGAGCAGCATTTCGCGCTCGATGTGCTCGCCCTCGGTCATGTCCATCAGGCGCACCACGTCGATGAGCTTGTTGAGCTGTTTGGTGATCTGCTCGATGATTTCGTCGGTCCCGCTGGTCACCAGCGTCATGCGCGACAGGGACGGATCTTCGGTCGGCGCCACGGTCAACGACTCGATATTGTAACCGCGCGCGGAAAACAGCCCTGCCACCCGCGACAGCGCGCCGGCCTCGTTCTCCATCAGGATAGAAATGATGTGCCGCATCTGAGAAATCCGCTAACGAGCCCAAACCAAGGCGCTACGCAACGCCTGCGTTCGCAGGCCCGCCCCGGGCCCGCGCCAAACAAGTGCACTAGACCAAAATCATCTCGTTCTGGCCGGCGCCGGCCGGAATCATCGGATAGACGTTTTCGGTCTGATCGGTGATGAAGTCCAGGAACACGACCCGATCCCTGATCTTCATCGCTTCGCGAAGCGCCGGCTCCACGTCGGCCGGCTTGTCGATGCGCATGCCCGCATGTCCATAGCTTTCGGCCAGTTTCACGAAGTCCGGCAGCGACTCCATATATGACATGGCATAGCGGCCCTGGTAGAAGAATTCCTGCCACTGACGCACCATGCCCAGATACCGGTTGTTCAGATTGACGATCTTGATCGGCAAGCCATACTGGCGGCAGGTGGACAGCTCCTGTATGCACATCTGGATGCTGCCTTCGCCTGTCACGCACACCACGGTCTCGTCGGGAAACGCGAACTGCACCCCCATGGCGGCTGGAAAACCGAACCCCATGGTGCCCAGGCCGCCCGAATTGATCCAGCGCCGCGGCTCGTCGAACTTGTAGAACTGGGCCGCCCACATCTGGTGCTGGCCCACATCGGAAGTGACGAAAGCGTTGCCCTCGGTGACCTTGTACAGATGTTCCAGTACGAACTGCGGCTTGACGATTTCACTGTCGCGGTCGTACTTGAGACAATCCATGGCCCGCCACTGGTCGATCTGCTTCCACCATTCGCCGAGCGCTTCCTGGTCGGTCCTGCGGTCGCTTTCCCCGATCAGCTTGGCCATCGCAGCCAGCACCGGCTCCACCGAACCGACGATGGGCACATCGACTTTCACGTTCTTGGAAATGCTGGCCGGGTCGATGTCCACGTGCACGATCTTGGCGGTCGGGCAGAACTTGGCGATGTTGCCGGTCACCCGATCGTCGAAGCGCGCGCCGATGGCGATCAGCACATCGCAGTTGTGCATCGCCATATTGGCCTCGTAGGTGCCGTGCATTCCCAGCATGCCCACGAACTGGCGATCAGTGGCCGGGTAGGCGCCCAGCCCCATCAGCGTGTTGGTGATAGGGAAATTCAGCTGGCGCACCAGCCGCGTCAGGGCGGCCGACGCCTCCCCGAGAATCACGCCGCCGCCGGAGTAGACCATGGGCCGCTTGGCGGCGAGCATCAGGTCCACCGCCTTTCTGATCTGCCCGGGATGGCCTTTGACGGTGGGGTTGTAGGACCGCATGCTGATGCGTTCGGGATAGGCGAATTCGGTGCGGTTGGCGCTGATGTCCTTGGGGATGTCCACCACCACTGGCCCCGGGCGGCCGGTGGTCGCCACGTAGAAGGCCTTTTTGATGGTGCTGGCCAGATCGCGAACGTCCTTCACCAGGAAGTTGTGCTTGACGCACGGGCGGGTGATGCCGATGTTGTCCACTTCCTGGAAGGCGTCGTTGCCGATCAGGTTGGTGTTGACCTGGCCGGTAAACACCACCAGCGGGATGGAATCCATGTAGGCGGTGGCGATGCCGGTCACGGCATTGGTGGCCCCCGGCCCGGAGGTCACGATCACAACGCCGGGACGACCGGTGGCGCGCGCGTAGCCGTCGGCGGCATGGGTGGCGGCCTGCTCGTGGCGCACCAGCACATGTTTGACGTCCTCCTGACGGTACAAGGCATCGTAGATGTGCAGCACGGCGCCGCCCGGATACCCGAAAATATACTCGACGCCCTCCTCTTTCAGGCAGTGGACGAAGATTTCGGCACCGGTCAGTTCCACTCTGGTCTCCCGCAGATCGACGGCTTTCACTGAACTGGCGATGAGCCTCGGGCAGCGACGCCCGCAGGCCCTGCCGTTTTCCCACAACCACGCGAACGTCAACAAAAAACGCCCGACGACCGGGCGATAGCGCCGCACTGGCGCGATATTGGAAACTACTTATATTGCCACCGATGGTCAAGAGATTCCACGGCTGGCGCTCGGCGGGTGCCGCGCCGAGGGGAATACCGGCCACCGGACCCGCCGGGACCGGACGCCTGGCGGCGTCCTAGTGGCCCCCCTCCCGCCCCTGCGTGATGTGCTGCAGGTGGCGCCGGGCACGCTCGATCAGGGTGGGCTCCAAGCCGTTCTGCTCGGCCACCACCAACCCGAGAGACTGGCCGGGCACGCCGACCTGCAGCACGTAGGTGGGGCGCAGGCGCTCATGGTCGAAGCGCATGGAGGCATTGAGCAGGTGCGGGCGGCCGGCCGCATAGGCCTTCAGTGGCGGCAGGTGGGTATTGACGATGCCCTGCACCTGCCGTTCGGACAGTTCGTCGAGCACGGCCATGGCCAGCGCCGCCCCCTCCTCCGGATCGGTGCCGGTGCCGAGTTCGTCCAGCAGCACGAGGGTACTGGCATCGGCCTCCAGCAGGATGCGCTTGAGCACCTCCACATGGCCCGCGAAGGTCGACAGGTGATGGAACAGACTCTGCCGGTCGCCCACATCCACCATCACCCGCCGGTAGTGGCCGATCACGCAATCGCCCTCGGCCGGAATGTGCAGGCCGCAGTGCGCCATGGCGACCAGCAGACCCACCGTCTTGAGCGCCACCGTCTTGCCGCCCGTATTGGGCCCCGATATCAGCATCAAACGCCGGGACGAATCCAGGCGGACCGACAGCGGGACCGGCCGGCCCAGGGTGCCGTCGGCAAACTGCAACAGCAGCAGCGGATGATAGGCTTCGTTGAGCTCCACCAGGCGCTCCTCCACCAGCTTGGGCGCGTGGGCGTTCATGGTGGCGCTGAGCCGGCCCGCCGCCAGCGCCAGATCGATCCAGGTCAGCGCCGCGATCAGTTCCTCCAGAGCAACGTGGTGCGTGCGCAGCTCGGCGGTGATGCTGCGCAGCACGCGCTGCTGTTCGGCATTGAGCCTGCCGGTGACCGTCTCGAGCCGGTTGTTGGCCTGTACCGCTTCCATCGGTTCGACCACAGCGTCCCGACCGCCCATGGCACTGCCGCGGCGCACGCCTCGCACCCGGTCGGCCAACCGCTCATGGATCACCAGCACGGCGCGATCGCTATGCCAGACGACCTTCTCGGGGTTCTTGAGATGTTCCCTGACGTCCTGGCGCTGCATGCGTTGCAGGACGATCGACTCCGCATCCCTTCGCAACGCGGTGCACTGACCGTACAGCGCCTCGAGTTCCGGGCTCGCATCGGCCCGTAGGTGCCCACCGCCTTCGATGCTGCGATCGAGAAGCCCGATGAGCGCCGGCGGCGCCCGCAGGATGTCTCGGTCCCCGGGAAACAGGTCGGGGCGATCCGCGAGCGCCGCAGCCATGTCCGCAGCCGCACGCAGCACCTGCTGGACGTTGAACAGCGCCGTGCCGCTGAGCGCCGCGCCCGGCGCCGACGCCTGGCGAAGCGCCGCACGCACGTCGGGAAGCTGACCAAGGCGCGGCGCCTGCCCGGAATCCAACGCTTCTCTGGCAGCTGTTACCGAGGCCTGCATGCGACGGGCAACCGAAAGCTCCGGAGCGGGCTCCAGGTTGCGGGCCGCATCGGCGCCGTAGGCACTCTCCGACAACCGTTCCAACAGGCGCCGGATCGCTTCGAATTCGAGCTCTTTGAGATCGGCTTGCATAACGAGGATCGCGGGCGGAAAAACCTGTATTCTAGGGCCTGTTAACACGATATGCATCATAGCTGTCGCGGCTGAGAAGCCGCCGATCAAGGAGTGCGGAGCGAAGTTTGTTGATTCCAAATGAGTGACGGGCAACGCCGAGTGGCGGCTTCTCAGCCGCAGCCCCCGCAGCCATAATGTGTGACACAGGCGCTGTTTTCCCTCCTGCGGGCATGGTAAAGACCGGATTTGATCGGCAAGTCCAAGCCGCAGCGCAGTTACACAATCGTCGAGGCAACCACAATGAAACCATCCACCGGCCTGTTGCTGGCCCTGGTCCTGGCGGCCGCATCCCCGGCCCGGGGCGCCATCTACAAATGGATCGACAACCAGGGCGGAGTGCACTACTCCCAGCAGCCGCCTGCCGGGAACAAGGCGCAGGAACTGCCACCGGCACCTCCCCCGGCGCAAGACCCGGACAAGGTCAGGTCGGAGCTCAAATCCCGCGTCGATGCCATGCAAAAGCAACAGGACGCGCAGGACAAGACGAAGCAGAAGAAACGCGACAAGGAGCAGCACGAGACCCAGCGGGCGGACAACTGCCGGCACGCACAAGCCAACCTGCAGGTGCTGACCAGCGGCGGACGAAAGCGCTACCGGCTGCCCGACGGCACGGTGACCTATCTATCGCCCGAGCAGACCCAGGCCCGCATCAAACAAGCCCAGCAGCAGATCGACAAGAGTTGCGGCCCCCCAAAAGGAGAGTGATGCCATGCCACTGCTCAGAATCCAGACCAATCGCCCCATTGCCGCCGAGCAGCGCCCCGCGCTCGCCGCACGGGCTTCGGCGCTGGTATCGGAATTGCTCGGCAAACCCGAACGCTATGTAATGGTCGCCCTGGAACCGGCGCGCGACATGCTGTTCGGCGGATCCGACGCCCCGCTGGCATACATGGAGCTCAAGAGCATCGGCCTGCCGGACTCGGAAACCGCCGGCTTTTCCCAGGCTCTTTGCCAACTGGCCCAGCAGGAACTCGGCGTGGCCGCCGAACGGGTGTACATCGAGTTCGTGGATGCTCCCCGCAAGATGTGGGGCTGGAACGGCGGTACCTTCTGAGTAGTGCCCCATCACATCACTGCAGAGTGCGATCCAGGAAGGACACGGTCGCGCGCCAGGCCGCCTGCGCCGCCACGCCGTCATAGCCGTCGCTGGACGGCGAGGCGAAACCGTGGTCGGCATTGTAGACGTGGATTTCCAGGGGCTGGTCGGCGGCCCGCATCGCCTTCCAGAATGCGGCCACCTGATCCGGCGTCACCTGATCGTCGCGCAGCGCAAAGATGCCCAGCACCGGCCCCTGCAGGGCGGACAGGCGGGAGACATCACGCACGGGAACCCCGTAGTAGTCGACAACCGCCGACACGGCACCGGGCGCCTGCAGTGCTGCCTGCAACGCCTCGCGACCGCCGAGACCCCAACCCAGAACGACCAACGGACGGCCCGCGGCCTGCATGGCCTGCACTGCGGCCTTGAGCTTGGCATCAACGGTCTTGCGGCCCAGCACCTGCAACCATCGGCGCGCCTGGGCGGGATCATCGGCAACCCGCCCACCGTACAGATCCACCGCCATGGCCCGGTAACCCAGGCCGGCGAACCGGTCCGCCCAGGCCTTGACGCTGCGGGTCAGTCCACGCCAGCCGTGAATCAGCACGATGCCCCGACCGGCATTCTGAGCGCCGCTGACATAGGCCTTAAAGGCCAAGCCTGACGCAGTGTTGAGCCGCACCATCCCACCCTGAAGGGCGCCCGACGCCAGCGGATCGAACTCGGTCTCGCCGGTACCCGGCAGCGTTGCAGCAAACACCGCCTGCACGGCGATCAGCCACAACACCATCGCTAACGCCATTGAACCTCTCACATGCGCTCCTTTGACGGGCTTCGGGGGTCTCCCGCTCTCCGACACGGTTAAAGCTGGTGGGCGCTAGTATAGGGCGAAACGGACCCGCGAAGAGTCATGCCGGCGTTGGGCGCCACCGCCGCGCGCTCCGGCGCACTGTACCGCGATGGGCCCGGACCGCTAGAATCCTCCCTTTACCGACATCGAGCAGCGACAGGCCCCTACGACATGCGCGTATCCCGATTCCCCCTCTCCACCATCAAGGAAACTCCCGCCGACGCCGAAATCGTCAGCCACCAGCTGATGCTGCGCGCCGGCATGATCCGCAAGCTGGCCACCGGCATCTACAGCTGGCTGCCCCTGGGGCTGCGCGTGCTGCGCAAGGTCGAGGGTATCGTGCGCGAGGAAATGGATCGGGCCGGGGCCCTGGAGCTGCTGATGCCTGCTGTGCAGCCGGCCGAGCTGTGGCAGGAATCCGGCCGCTGGGAGCAGTACGGCCCGGAGCTGCTGCGCCTGAAGGATCGCCACCAGCGCGAGTTCTGCTTCGGCCCCACCCACGAGGAGGTCATTACCGACCTGGTGCGCCGGGAAATTCGCAGCTACAAGCAGCTGCCGGTCAATTTCTACCAGATCCAGACCAAGTTCCGGGACGAGATCCGACCCCGCTTCGGCGTCATGAGAGCCCGTGAATTTCTCATGAAGGACGCCTACTCGTTCCACGCCGACGCCGAATCCCTGCAGGCGACCTACGAGACCATGTACGAAACCTACAGCCGCATCTTCAGCCGGCTGGGCCTGGAGTTCCGGGCCGTGCTGGCCGACACCGGTTCCATCGGCGGCCATGCGTCCCACGAATTCCACGTACTGGCCGAATCCGGCGAGGATGCCATCGCCTTTTCGGAGACCGGCGACTACGCCGCCAACGTGGAGCTGGCCGAGGCGCTGGCGCCGGCGGGCGAGCGCCCGAGCCCCTACACGGTGATGGAAACGGTGGACACCCCGGGGCAGCACACCATCGAACAGCTGAGCGCCTTCCTCAAGATGGAGCCGCACCAGTGCGTGAAGACCCTCATGGTGCAGGGTGACGACGGCGGCGTGGTGGCCCTGGTGCTGCGCGGCGACCACGACCTCAATGCGGTGAAGGCCGAGAAGCTGGAAGAGGTGGCGGCCCCGCTGACATTCGCCACCGAGGCACAGATTCGCGACGCCGTCGACTGTTCGCCCGGGTCCCTGGGGCCGGTGGGTCTGTCGATCCCGGTCTACGCCGACCGCGGCGCAGCCCATCTGGCCGACTTCGTGTGCGGCGCCAACCAGGACGGCAAGCACCTGACCGGCGTGAACTGGGGCAGGGATCTGCCCGAACCGCCCGTGGTCGACATCCGCAACGTGATGGCCGGCGACCCGAGCCCGGACGGTCACGGTGCGCTGGCCATTGCCCGCGGCATCGAGGTGGGTCATATCTTCCAACTCGGCGAGAAGTACAGCCGGGCCATGGGCGCGACGGTGCTGGACGAACAGGGCCGGGACGTGGTGATGGCCATGGGCTGCTACGGTATCGGCGTCTCGCGCGTGGTGGCCGCCGCCATCGAGCAGAACCACGACGACAGCGGCATCCGGTGGCCGGCACCCATCGCGCCTTTCCAGGTGGCTCTGCTGCCCATGAACGCCAAGAAGTCCCAACGTGTGCGCGAGGCCGCCGAGGCCCTGTATCGGGAACTGCAGGACGCCGGTATCGAGGTGCTGTTCGACGACCGGGACGTGCGCCCGGGGGTCATGTTCGCCGACATGGAGCTGATCGGCATTCCCTGCCGGGTAGTGGTGGGTGAAAAGAACCTGGACCAGGACCGGGTGGAGTTCAAGGCCAGGACAGAGGACGAGTCCCGGACGGTGGCACGCGCCGAGATCGTGCAGTACCTCAAGGAACGCCTGACAACCGCCGACTAACCTGCGTGAGGCGGCGCAATCGGCACGCCGCAGCGGCCAGGACGAGCATGAAGGGCGGACCGACCACCCAGCGACAGGCACCTCACCGACGATGGCGCACGGCCGGCGCGCTGGCCGCTGCCGCGGGCATGCTGCTGGCGGCTGCCGGTGGGCAGGCCGCCACCACCGAGCCGCCCACTCCCCAGTTGCGCGCCCTGCTGGTCAAGGCCATCCACAGCAGCACCAGCTTCAAGGACCGCTTCGACGCCGAGGTGTGGCTGATGGACATGTCCCACCGGCTGGCACCCACCGTCCCGGATCCGAAAACCCGTATCGGCATGCTCAAGGCGGTGCACGAGGAAGCCGCTCGCGCCCACCTGCCTCCCAATCTGGTGCTGGCGGTGATCCAGGTGGAGAGCAACTTCCACCGCTTTGCCATCTCGTCGGCGGGCGCCCAGGGGCTGATGCAGATCATGCCCTTCTGGCTGAAGGTGGTGGGCGAGCCCAACGGCAACCTGTTTCACCTGCACACCAACCTGCGCATCGGCTGCACCATTCTGCGCTACTACCTGCAGCAGGCTCACGGGGACTACCAGAAAGCCCTGGCGCGATACAACGGCAGCGTCGGCAAGAGCTGGTATCCGGACCGGGTCTTTCAGACGCTGCAGACCCGTTGGTATCGCCAATAAGGCACGCCCGTCAGGCGCGTTCGAACAGGGCGATGGACTCCACGTGGGCGGTATGGGGAAACATGTCCATCACCCCCGCACTGAGCAGCCGGTAGCCGTGCTGGTGCACCAACTCGCCGGCATCCCGCGCCAGAGAACCCGGATGACATGACACGTACACGATGCGCGGCGCGCCCAGGGCGGCCAGCTTGGCCATCATGGCCGCCGCGCCGCTGCGGGGCGGATCCAGCAGGATCCGGTCGTAGCTGCGCTCCAGCCAGGGGCTGCCCACCAGGTCCTCGTTCAGATCCGCGCAGTGGAATCGGGCGTTGGCGATGCCGTTGCGTGCGGCGTTGTGCTCCGCCCGACGCACCAGACCCGCCTCGCCTTCCACGCCCACCACTTCGGCAGCCCGCCGGGCCATGGGCAGCGTGAAATTGCCCAGCCCGCAGAACAAGTCCAGCACCCGGTGTTCGGGGCGCAGCTCCAACAGAGCCAGCACCCGGTCGACCATCTGACGGTTGATGGCCGGATTGATCTGGATGAAGTCCGTGGGTTCGAAGACCAGCGTCACATCGTGGGCCGGCAGCCCGTAGGTCAGTTCCACCGCCTCGGGATACAGCAGTTCCACGCTGTCGGGACCGGCAGGCTGCAGGAAGATGGCGAAATCGTGGGTGCCGCCGAAAGCCTCCAACGCAGCGCGGTCATCCGCGGTCAGCGGATCCAGGTGCCGGAACACCAGGGCGGCGGTCCGATCGCCCACGGCCACCTCCACCTGGGGCACCCGCATGCGCACCGAAAGGCCGGCGAGCAACTCGGTCAACGGCACGATGCGCTCCCCGACGGCGGGGTGCAGCACCTCGCAGCGGCTGAGTTCGGCCAGGTAGGGGGCGTGGCGCTCGCGAAAACCGACCAGCATGCGGCCCTTCTTGAGCACGAACTTGGCGCCCAGACGGGCCTTGTGCCGATACCCCCAATAGGGCCCGGTCAGCGGTGCCAGCACGTTGGCCGGCTGTACGTCGCCGATGCGGGAAAGATTTTCCAGCAGGATGTCCTGCTTGGCGAGAATCTGCGCTTGCGGCGCCATGTGCTGCAGGGTACAGCCGCCGCACACGCCGAAGTGGGGGCAACGCGGGTCGACCCGCTCCGGCGCCGCCGCCAGCACCTCCACGGCGCGGCCTTCGTCGTAATTGCGGTGCTGCTTGATGTAGACGAACCGCACCCGCTCGCCCGGCAGGGCGCCGTCGACGAAAACGGCCTTGCCCTCCACATGGGCCACGCCGCGTCCGTCATGGGCCAGGGAGTCGATGTCGGCCGCAACGGGAGCGGTGGACGGGGCGCGTCGGCGTCGGGCCATGGCTGGAGTCGCTGCGGGAAAAGTCTCAGGGCCGATCAGGCCAGACGGCAAGGAATTCGTTGAGGTGAGGTTTGTCTTCCGCGGCCAGCGCCTCGCGCAGCAGCCCGCATTCGGCCGCAAACTGATCGCCGCTCAGGCGCCCGCGCATGAGCTCGAAGCGCAGATAGACCAGATAGGTGTTGAGCACGTCGGTCTCGCAGTAGTTTCGGATGCCGGCGAGATCGCCGGCCAGATAGTTGTCCCAGACCTTCGCGCCGCTCATGCCCATCTTGCCGGGAAAACCCAGCAGGGTGGCGATCTCGTCCAGGGGCGCGACCGCGCGACCCTGGTAGCCTGCCAACACGTCCATCAGATCGGTATGGCGTTCGTGGAAGCGGTTGAGGTAGTTGTTCCAGCGAAACTCCCGGTCCTCGTCGCCAGTCTCCCAATAGCGGGGCGCCTGCACCCCGTGCAGCAGAGCACGGTAGTGAATCACCGGCAGATCGAACCCGCCGCCGTTCCAGGACACCAGGGTGGGGCTGAACTTGTCGATGCCGTCGAAGAAGCGCCGGATCAGATCGTCCTCCGTTGCATCCAGATCGCCCAGGGACCAGACCTTGACCATGTCGCGGCTGCGCAGCACCACGGAAATGGCAACAATGCGCTGCAGGTGATGGCGCAGAAAGTCGGAGCCTCCGGTCTGTTCGCGCCGCAGATGGAACATGGCCTCGGCGGTGTGCTTGTCGCTCAGTCCCTGCAGATCGTACAGGCGGCGTCCGCCGTCCACGTCCGGCACGGTTTCGATATCGAATACGAACAGGTTCATGGGTACCTCCGGCCGGGGCGCGCTGCGTCAACCCGGCTCATTTCTGCCGCCAGCTACCGCTGCCGTCCTGGTACCACCAACCGCCGGGGGCGTTGGCCACCCAACGCCGGGCGAACGTACCGCGAATCTCGCCCTCCCACTCGGGATGACCGTTGGCCCGCGCAATCTCCTTGTACAGCGCGTTGCGGTCCTGGTTCTCCGCCGCCACCAGCTGCTGCAGCTGGCGCCGGTCCCGCAGGGGCACGGCGTTGAGGTTGCGGACGGTGATCAACCCGCTGTTGGTCATGCCGATGGCGCCGCTGTCGAAGTAAGGCTTGAGCTGTGGGAAACGCCCCGCCATGGAGGCCTGCAGGCTTTGAATGGCAGGCGTCTGGATGTTGATGTTGGCGGCCGCCTGGGCCGGCGGGACCAACCAGTCCAGCGCCACCACGAGCAGGGGTTCATGCCGGTCTTCCCTGAGGCTCTGGGGAACGGGCGGTGTCTTCGGGGCCGGCTCCGCCTTGGGTTTCTCGGCAGCCGTGGAGCCGTAGACATTCCGGATGATGCGGTCAGCCGCCTTTTCGGCGGCGGCCGCCGGAAAATACACGTTGATCGTAACGCACGCGGCCAGCAGCAGCGTGGTCAGCAACGCGGCGGATACACGGGATGCTCTCATCGACCGATCCTCGCTGTGGCTTTGGAGATTCCGGCGGACATTCTACCGGGATTTGGCGGACCGCGCCGCATCGGGGGCGGTGCGGCCGAAGGAATTTCCGTGATCGGCGCCCCGTGCGGTGCCCGGCGCGGCTCCCCCGGATTGTGCTCCACACCCCCCATGCCCCTCTGCCGGCACGGGCTGAAAGCGCCGCTCAGCGCATCAGCGCACCGTAGGAGATTGGGCCTGGGTGGCCGCTTTGAGCTGCTCGATCAGTGCACTCCAGTCCACTTCGCGTGCAAAACCGATGACATCCACCCGTGGAGGCAGGAAGCGGCCCTTGACGATGTAGTAACCCTGCTTGGCCGGGGCCACCCCGTTCATGGCGCAGATGCCGTTGCGCAACCGGCAGCTGATGCCCAGCCGGTCATAGGGAAAGTCCTTGAACAGTCGCAGGAAGCCACGCGACAGCGCCCCGCCCATACCGCCGCCGCCGATGCTGGACAGGTTGTTCAATGCCTTCTGGCTGATGCGGTGCCTGGAATCGTCACCGGGCGGCGTCGCAAAGGCGGCGTCGAACGATACCGGTTGCCAGTCGACCATGCGCAGGTCCCGCACGTGGCCGCTGAGCAGACCCTCTATCTTGCCGAACGAAAACGTGCGCGTGAGCGTATTCAGGTTGATGCGGTCCACGTTGATGTTGGCCTGCAGGCGCGGCACCAATCCGAACGGTCGCTCCATGCGCACGTCACGCATCGTGATATCGCCGCCGAATACCCGGACCAGCAGCACACCGCCCACCTGCAATACGCCGCTCCGGTAGCGCACCTCCGGGATGACTCCGGAAAGCTTCCCCGACAACACCGGCCAGCCCACCGCCTTGGTGAACGTTTGCAGGGAAGTGGGCGTGAGCACACCGGTGATGTCCCAGCGCATATTCGGCGTACCAGCCTCCTCGATGGCGGCCTTGTCGATCAGCAGGTCGCCATCCAGCACCGGAATCCGGGCGGCTTTGCGCAGGCTGAAGGCCATGCCCTTGGACTGCAGCGCGACCTGCGCGGGCCCCAGGGCGATGCGGTAGACACTGCCCGACTGCCAACTGACCTCCGAGCGGCGCGGCGCGTCGTCCCGGGCCCAGTCCAGGAGGCCGGACAACCCCCCGAAGGCGAACCGGCCCTGCTTGTCCCGCAGGGCGCCGTCGTCCAGTTGCAGGTTCAACGCCCCCAGCACCCCATCGCGATAACTGAGCCGCCCGTGCAGATTCCCGGCGACGTCCTGCAGATCGCCGGCCAGGGTCCCCAGCAGCCAGGGCTGGAGATAGTTGGTGTACAAGCCGCCCAGGCGGGCCTTCACCAGCTCCAGATCGAGCGCCTCCAGCGCCGGGCGGCTGCCGAGTGCCGCCTTCAGCGTCCCGCGTGCGTCCACTACGCCCGGGTGCTCCCACCGGAAGGCAGTGACCTGCAGTTGCCTGCGCGCCGGGTACCACTGCCCGCCCGCCTGCAGGACGATGGGTTTGTCAGGCACTTCCAGGTAGAGGGGGTCGGCGTACAACTGCCCCTTGCCGGCGTGCACCCGTGAACGCACGGTCCATGCGCCTCCCTTGCGAGCCAGGTCGGTGGTGATCTCAATCCCCAGATTCTCGCCGGCACGGGTGCCGCTGGCATTGGCAAAGCTCAAACCCAGCGTATGGGCGTCCAGCCGCACCGTTCGCAGGGTGGTGTTCACGCCGCTCACCTGCAGGCGCAAGCCCACCTCACCCTTGCCGCTGTAGCCCTTCAGCACCCCACGGGTTCGCAACTGGGCGAGCAGCCGGTCGGCGTGCAGGCGTGTCCCCTGCAAGTCGGCCTGCCATTCCGTGCGCTGCAGCCGCGCGGTGAGTGTCAGGACACCTCCGGCAAAGGCCACATCGTGCAGGGTAAGATCCAGGGAACCGTCGGCCGGGCGGTAGTCGAAAGCCAGCGCACCGGCCAGCGGGGCGGAAAGTGCAGCGCTGGCAGCGGAAAAGACCCCCTGCAGGCACTGGATACGGGATGGGTCCCAGTGCAGACGGGTGCAACTGACCTGCAGGTCCGCGATCGTCTGCCCGATGCCGGGCACCTGCACACGGGCGGCCTGCAGGCGCAAGCTGGGCGTGCCCGCCTGGAGCCCGGCCAGAGTCACGACCACGCCGTCGGCCGACCATCCCGGACCGTGCACGCTGCCCAGTGACAGACGCGCCCCGTCCATGGCCAGCACCGGCCGGGCCAGAATCAATACGAACAGGACGAAAAAGCGGGCGAGAGGGGTCGGTACGGCCACCGTTCAGGCGGAGAATATCCCTGTGGACAGATACCGGTCGCCGCGGTCGCAGATGATGGCCACGATGACGGCATTGTCCACTTGCCGGGACAGCCGCAGCGCAGCCGCCACCGCGCCGCCCGAGGAGATCCCGGCGAAGATGCCCTCGCGAGCCGCCAGCGCGCGGGTGGTGTCCTCGGCTTCCTGCTGACCGACGTCGAGCACCCGGTCCACCCGGGAGGCCTCGAAGATACTGGGCAGGTAGGCCTCGGGCCAGCGCCGGATGCCGGGAATGGAGGCGCCCTCCTGGGGCTGTACGCCGACGATCTGAACCGCCGGACTGACCTCCTTCAGGTACCGGGAGGTCCCCATGATCGTCCCCGTGGTGCCCATCGCGCTCACGAAGTGGGTCACGCGCCCGCCGGTATCGCGCCAGATCTCCGGGCCCGTGCCTTCGTAGTGAGCCCGTGGGTTGTCCGGGTTCGAGAATTGATCCAGCACCTTGCCTTCCCCGTCGGCCTCCATCTGTTTGGCCAGGTCGCGCGCGCCTTCCATGCCCTGCTGACGGGTCACCAGAATGATCTCGGCGCCGTAGGCCTTCATGGACGCGCGCCGCTCCACGCTCATGTTCTCCGGCATGATCAACACCATGCGGTAACCCTTGATGGCGGCGGCCATGGCCAGAGCGATGCCGGTGTTGCCGCTGGTGGCCTCGATCAAGGTGTCCCCGGGACGGATCTCGCCGCGTTCCTCGGCGTGGCGGATCATGCTCAGGGCGGGACGGTCTTTCACCGAACCCGCGGGATTGTTGCCTTCGAGCTTCACCAGGACACGGTTGCCGCCCTCGGCGGGCAGGCGCTGCAGACGCACCAGCGGGGTGTTGCCGACAAAAGATTCGAGCGTGGGAAAATCCATGGGCACCAGTCTACTCCAAAGCCGACGCCCGAAAGAAGCAGGGCGGGCACCGCGTTGTCGGTCTTTTGACGCAATCCCCTATTCCCTGCACCATATCCGGTATCCGGCCGATACATTCCACGATAAACAGAGCCTGTCGATAGGCCCTATCAGCGACCGAGACACCGACCCATGCCAGATTGTCCGACGTGCATCCGTTCCAGGGCAACGCCCCTTCTTGCGCCACTGACGGCGGCCGCCATTGCCCTGATGGCTGCCGGTACAGCCCGCAGCGCCGGCACGAACGCCAAGCTGAACCAGCTGCCCAGCGAACAGTACTTTCTGGAACAGATGCCAGTGGTGCTGTCGGCCACCCGGCTGGCCCAGCCCAAGGATGACGCCCCGGCCGCGGTCACCATCATCGACCACCACATGATCGAAGCAAGCGGGGCCACCAACATTCCCGACCTGTTTCGCCTCGCCCCCGGCTTTCAGGTCGCCTACGCCAGCGGCAATCAGCCGGTGGTCACCTATCACGGCATGAGCGATGAATACGCCAAGCGCATGCAGGTGCTGGTGGACGGACGCTCGGTATACGATCCGGTCAACGGCGGCGTGGATTGGACCGATCTGCCAGTGGCCATCGAGAACATCGACCACATCGAAGTGATCCGCGGCCCCAACGGCGCCGCCTATGGCTCCAATGCCTTCCTGGGTGCCATCAACATCGTCACCCGCGACCCTTCCCGGGACCGGGGTACGTTCCTGCGCGCGGCCGCCGGCAACGACGATTTCCGCAAGGCCGTCATGCGCCATGGCGGCACCCTGGGCAGGATGAGCTATCGGGTAACCCTGGGCTACCGTCAGGACGACGGGCTCCCGACCCGCTACGACTACCGCCGGATTTCGCTGGCCACCTTCCGCGGCGACTACCATTTCAGCCCCACCGACAGCCTGGACATCACCACCGGCTACGCAGGCGGACCCCATGGAGCGGGGGTGTCGGCAACCGATGACCTGCTGCCGTTGCACGACTCCCAGGTCCACGAACACTTCGAACAGCTGCGCTGGCACCACATCAGCGCCGACGGCGGCGAGTACAGCCTGCAGTTCTACCACAACTACCGGCGCCGCTCCGAGTATGCCCAGCAGCCCATGCTGGCCTCCACCGAACTCGGCATTCCACCGGCGCTGTTCCAATCCCTGACCGGTGAGCCCGACCAGCACCTGCCACTGGACTACAGCACCCTGGAACACCGCTATGAGCTCGAGTTCCAGCACCGCTTCCGCATCAACGGAACGACCCGGGTGGTGTGGGGCAGCAGCGTGCGCCTCGACCAGGGCGGCGGCCCACAGTGGTTTTTCAATCGCACCGACCTGATCGACGCCCACCTGTACCGGCTGTTCGGCAATGTGGAATGGCACCCGCGAAAGAAGCTGGTGCTGAACCTGGGCGCCATGGTTGAAAAGAGCAGCCTGACCAGCACCAGCGTATCACCGCGCGCAGCGCTGAACTATCACATCCGCCCGACTCAGACGTTGCGCGCCAGCGTATCCCGTGCCTACCGTCTGCCGACACTCTACGAGGACTTCGCCCATGCCGGCCTGATCACCCAGGGCGGCACGCCCTTGTACGTGCGCTTCATCGGACCGGGAAACCTGAAACCCGAACGCATCACGTCCTACGAACTGGGGTACCTGGGAACTGCCGAACGCTACGGCCTGTCGCTGGACGCCGAGGCCTATCACCACGTGGTGCAGGACCGCATCGCAACGGTCGATTACAAGCAGTACCCCGAGCCGTTCGGCGCCACCTCCAACGGACTGGTGTTCAGCAATTCCCGCGGCCTGATCATCAACGGCGCCGAGCTGTCCCTGCGTTACCAGCCGAGCCGCAAGTCGATGGTGCTGGTGAACTACGCCTACGCCCACGCCGACGGCAATGTCCTCAACAGCATTGATCCGCCCAAGCCCCCCGAGTACCGCGACCGTTCCAACACGGTGCCCACGCACACCGAGAGCGTGCTGGTCATCCGGCGCCTGCCGCACCAACTGGAGGCCAGCGCCATGTACTACCGGGTGAGCGCCATGCGCTGGCTGGGCAATGGCGATGCGCTGGGCCCGCAGGATCGTCTGGACCTGAGGCTCGCCAAGAATTTTCATGTTGGAAACACCTACTCGCGCATTTCCATTGTGCTGCAAAACGCCATCCACGATTACACGGAGTTTCGCACTGCGAATGTCTTCAAACACCGCCTCTATGCACAGCTCAACGTAAACCTGCCCTGAGAAATGCCGGCGTGCAGGCGCGCGCCCATCGGACATGCCAGTGCAGCCACGAGCATCCAACCGCCGACGCCCGCCAACCCATGGCGCGGCGCGTCCGCGCACGTCCATGGCACTGCCGAAGTTCCTGTTCCTGTTCCTGTTCCTGTTCCCGTTCTTGGCGCCCCCTTCCGCCCACGCAGCCGAGCGCCTGTTGGTGCTTCTCAGCGGGGACAGCTGGGCCTATACGCGTGTCGAACAGGCGCTCGTACGTTCTCTGAACCCGCAGGTGCGCAACTCTCTGCGGGTCACCGTCGCCACGGTGGGTGACACCGACGGCGCACCGCAACCGGACGACAGTCTGGTCGTTGCCGTCGGCGTACGGGCCGCGGCCCAGGCACTGCAGAGCTCAAGACCCACGCCGGTGCTGTGCGTGCTGGTACCGCAAATCACTTTTGACATGCTGCGCAGAGTCTACACCGGCGATTCCGGGCGACCTGTCAGCGCCATCTATCTGGATCAGCCCATGGGCCGGCAGCTGGACCTGGTGCGGCTCACGGTACCCACCCTGCAGCAGGTCGGGGTTCTGCTGGGCCCCAACTCCCGCATGGCCCGCAAGACGCTCGAGAGCGCGGCGCACGCACGTGGAATCAGCGTGCACATAGGCGAAATCGGCCCGGACGACAACCCCATTGCCGCCCTCACATCGGTACTGGACGACAGCGATGCGCTGCTGGCAGAACCCGACCCGGTTGTTTTCAACCGCGGAAACCTGGAAGGCATTCTGCTCAGCACCTACCGGATGAGCATACCCGTCATCGGTTTCTCGCATGCCTACGTCCAGGCCGGCGCGCTCGCCGCCGTCTATTCGACCCCGGAGCAGATCGGACGCCAGGCGGGCGAGTTGATATCGCGGATGGCCAGACTGGGGCGGTGGCAGCTTCCCAAGCCGTCCTATCCGGCTTACTATACGGTGACGGTCAACCGGCAGGTGGCCCGTTCCCTGCGCCTGGACGTTCCGACCGGTCAGCAACTGCAGGCAGAGCTCGAAAAGCTGGAGCGGCGGCAATGACACGACAAAGCATTCGCAGCCGTGTTGTGGCCCTCGCAATCGCCCCGGCGGCCGCCATCGCCCTGCTGCTCGGCGCCTATTTCATCAATACCCGCATCGACGACCTGGAGCAGGCACTGACCGAACGCGGTCAGGCCATCGCAAACCAGCTCGCTCCCGCCGGTGAATACGGCGTATTCTCCGGCAATCGTGCTTTCCTGCGCAGCCTCGCCGACGCCGTCCTGCACGAACCTGACGTCAGTTCGGTCATCTTCACCGACCCTGACGGCCGGGTGCTGATCCGGGTTTCCCGCGAAACGGAACAGTCCGTGTCCGGCGTCGGGCACGATCTCGCTTTCCGCGCCGCCATTCACCAGACCGAACTCCCCGTCAATGATTTCGATGTGAACAGCGACGTGGGTGCCGCGGACTCGCACTCTGCACAAGGACCGGTCATCGGGTGGGTGAACGTGAACCTTTCCCATGCGGCGACCACTCGTCGACAGCATCAAATCCTGCGTAACAGTCTGCTGATAACCCTGATCGGATTGATCTGCAGTGCGTTCGTGGCCCTGCGCATCGGGCGCGGCGTCACGATACCCATCATGCGCCTGACCCGTACCGTCGAGCGGCTCGGGCGCGGCGAACTCAATACCAGGGTCGAGCGGGGCTCGACCGGAGAGCTTGGGACTCTGGAACACGGCATCAACAACATGGCCGCCGCACTGCAAACCGCCCACGGCGAGCTTCAGGAGCAGGTCGACCGGGCCACTGCCGAGCTGCGAGAAACCCTCGAAGCGGTCGAGATCCAGAATGTCGAGCTCGATATCGCCCGCAAACGTGCACTGCAGGCGAGCAAAGTGAAATCCGAGTTCCTCGCCAACATGAGTCACGAAATCCGCACTCCGATGAACGGCATTCTAGGATTCGTCGACCTGTTGTCGCGCACAGCCACGACTGTGGAGCAGCAAGACTACGTCTCAACGATCCGCAAGTCTGCTACCAACCTGCTTGCCATCGTCAACGACATTCTCGATTTCTCCAAGATCGAGTCCGGCAAGCTGCTGATCGACCTGGTGCCGTTCGACTTGCGCGAGACAGTGGAAGACGCTCTGGCATTGCTGGCGCCGGCCGCCCACGAGAAGAACTTGGAACTTGTCTCCCTGATCTACTCCGATGTGCCGACGCATCTGAGCGGCGACCCGATCAGGATCCGTCAGATCGTCATCAATCTGACCGGAAATGCCATCAAATTCACCAATCAGGGCAGCGTCGTCGTGCGTGTAATGGTCGAAGAGGACGACGACGAGGGGGTGCTGCTGAAGATCAGCGTGACCGACACCGGCATCGGACTTTCCGAGGAAGAGCAGACCCGCCTGTTCGTGGCGTTCAGTCAGGCGGACACGTCTGCGACCCGCCGGTTCGGCGGCACCGGCCTCGGGCTGGTGATCTCCAAGAAGCTCCTCGAGCAGATGAACGGGCGAATCGGGCTGGAGAGCGAGGCGGGAAAGGGTTCCACCTTCTGGTTCACGCTGCGCTGCAAGAAACAGGGAACCGTCGCCGGCCAGCCGACGATCAGCGCTCTTGCGGGCTTCCGTGTACTGCTTCATGACCCCCATCCGCTTGCCCGCCTTTCCGTGCGCCACAGCCTGAGCGCCTGGGAGATGGACGTCACGGAGACCGTCAGCCGCAAACAGCTGTTCGAGGAACTGGCCAACAGCCGGAACAACACCGGCACGCACCAGATCGCAATCATCAGCCTGTCGACCGACGAGGCCGATGCAAGCACGCTGACGGACTTCTTCACGGAACTGTTCCAGATACGGCGTCTGCCCGTTCTCGCATTGCTGAACTCGGTGGACCATGACCGGATGGTGAGGGTCTGCGATGCAGGAGCCGACACCTGCTTGTGCAAACCGCCGCGCCAGGAAACGCTCCGGCGCACGCTGTGCGAACTGCTGGACGTGGCCGTCGAACCCGCATCCGCGACACCGGCCATCGAACGGAGCCCGATAAGACCGCCCGATTTCACGGGGCTGCGGGTGCTGCTGGCCGACGACAACAATATCAACCGCAAACTGATCGGCATGCAGCTCGAACAGCTGGGCATACAGGTGACCCAGGCCGTCAACGGACGCGAAGCGGTGCAGTGCGCCGACAGCACGCCGTTCGACATCATACTCATGGACATACACATGCCGGAAATGAGCGGCGAGGAAGCCAGCAAGGCGATTCATTCCAACCGGAACGCCAACCGCGGCACGCCGATCATCGCTCTGACCGCAAACGCGCAACCAGGCGAACGCGAGCGTCTGCTCGCATCGGACCTGGACGACTGTCTGATCAAGCCAATCCCCGAACCGGTACTCTGGCACGCCCTGACACTCTGGAGCGGCCGGGGGGATGCGGAATCCGGAACCGAGATTGACGAACAAAGGAACCTGACCCTGGACATGAAACAGTCGGCCCAGCTGGCGGGCGGCAACCGGCAACTGGCGGACGAACTGTTCCGGATGCTGCTCGACGAGTTGCCCCAGCGCCGACGCGAAGTCGCGCACGCCGCGACCAACCTGGATCTGGACGGACTGCGCGAACATGCCCATAAGCTGCACGGCTCGGCCGCGTATTGTGGAGTGCCGCAGCTGAAGGCCGCCGCCGCCCGCTTGGAAATGGTCTCAACACATCACGACCGCGGAGCTGTCCCCGCAGCAGTTGAAAACCTGCTTAAGGCTGTGGACGACCTGTTGGCCGAAAGGGCCACGGCGCGCGCTGGCAGGATCTCTTCCGGCTCGACGGAGCGGACGTAGCGCACGCTGCCCGTGGCCGCCCTCAGCAATGGCGCGCTGGCCCGACCTTTCCGTGAGCACTGACCCGGCGCAACGCCCACCTGTGAAAGCCGCAAGAACCGGGCTGACATGACTGGACCGTACCGACGGTCCCACTGCCCGCCGGACCTGCCCGGCAACCGCGGCTCGGCCGGCGGACCACCCCGTGCGGTCAGCGCCTAGTGGTCCATGCGGGACAGGGTGACGAAGGCAACGGCATACTCGCACTCGTCGGCAATGCTGACATGGTCCGCTGCAGGGCCCAGGCGGTCCCTGGCGAGCGAGGCCGGACCGATGAACTCCAGACAAGGACGCCCGAACTCATCATGGACGACGCCGATGTGACGGGGCAGCAGCCCGTCGCGAAAGCCGGTGCCGAACGCCTTGGCGGCAGCTTCTTTGGCCGCGAAACGTTTGGCGAGAAAGTGGGCGGGCCGCGCCGCGCGCTCGAAATCGCGCAATTCGTTGGGCGTCAGAATGCGGCGGGCGAAACGCGCGCCGAAACGCTTCAGAATGCGCTCCATCCGGGCGACTCGAACGATATCCGTACCGATACCGAGGATCATCCGCGGTCTCCGCCTTCAGCGACGCGCAGCCTGCATGAGCCGCTTCATTTCCCGCACGGCTTCCCGCATGCCGGTGAACAAAGCGCGGGCGATAATGGCGTGTCCTATGTTGAGCTCTTCGACCTGGGCCAGCGCCGCGATCGGGCCAACATTCTGGTAACTCAGGCCATGACCGGCATGCACATGCAGACCGGCTTCGGCAGCCATTGCGGCGGCGGCGCCGATGCGCTGCAGTTCCTCAACCAGCCCCGCATCGGACGCGGCATCCGCGTAGTGTCCGGTATGCAGTTCCACGGCGGGCGCACCCGTGCGCGCCGCCGCCTCGACCTGCTGCGGTTCGGCATCGATGAACAACGAAACGCGCACGCCGGCCGCAGCAAGGCGCGTGCAGGCATCGGTTATGCGCTGCTGCTGCCCGGCCACATCGAGCCCTCCCTCGGTAGTGAGCTCTTCGCGCCGTTCCGGCACCAGACAACAGTCACGGGGGCGAAGGCGCTCGGCGATGTCCAGCATCTCATCGGTGACGGCCATCTCCAGATTCATGCGCGTCAGTAGAATTTCCCGCAGGATCTCCACATCGCGCTCCTGGATGTGCCGTCGGTCCTCACGCAGATGCAAAGTGACGCTGTCGGCGCCTGCCTGCTCGACCTCGATGGCCGCCTGAACGGGATCCGGGTAGCGGGTACCCCGCGCCTGGCGCAAGGTTGCCACGTGATCGATATTGACACCCAGCAGTATGTTGCCGTCACCCATGATCGACTCCCACCTCCGGCCGCCCGCCTGACCCGGCGACAATTTACGTTTGTTGTCGCTAAAGCTACCACCGCCGTACAGCCACCGCCAATAACTGCGCCGCAGCGCTACCGGTGCAGCAGCCGCGTCAGCACTTCGCGGGTCTTGAGGGGGCGGTCGCCGAGGTAAAGCGCCAACGCGGCCCTCAGCAGCCGCTTGGCGTCGGCCATGCTCTGCGGATCCATGAGTTCTTCGCGATGCAGCGACAGCAAGCTGCTGCCCGCCATCCGCAGCCCCTGCGGGCGGCCGCCGGCTGCCGTCAGCGGCCCGATTTCCAGGCGATATTCGTAGAGGGCGTGCGGTTCGAGGACGGCCCCGGTCTCGGCATCACAATCCAGCAGAAGCCCGTAACCCAGCGACTCGAGCAGGCGCTTTTCGAAGACCCTCAGCGGTCGCTCCCCGTCATGTTCCCCCAACTCGCGAACAACATCGGCGTACGGCGCGAACAGCTCCGGGTGCGAATCCTGGCGAGGCAGCAGGCGCAGCAACAACTCGTTGACGTAAAAGCCGCTGAACACCGCCGAACCGGACAAAGGCTGGCTCGGTCCGGCCGGTTCCGCAGCGCTCAAGGTGCCGAGCTCGCCGCGGGAAACCCACGACACGAACAAAGGCCGGAATGCCTGCAGGGTGCCGCGCAGCCGCGATTTGCCGCCCCGCGCACCACGGGCCACCAGACCGACCCGGCCGAAGTCCCGCGTAAACAGTTCGAGCAGGGTGCTGCTGTCCCGAAAGGGGCGCTGATGCAGAATGAACGCGGGCTGTAGAGTTACTCTCATGAGAAAACCGGGGCATGGCGCTCAGCTGCCGTACCGGCCAATATCAGTCATGATAACCCAGGCTGCGCAGGGCACGCTCATCGTCCGCCCAGCCCTCTTTGACCTTTACCCATATCTCCAGGAATACCTTGCGCCCGAACGCCGTCTCCATGTCCAGCCGGGCATCCCGTCCGACCTGTTTGAGCAGCGCGCCACCCTTGCCGATGACGATGGACTTTTGGCTGTCCCGCTCCACCCAGACCAGGGCGTTGATGTGCAGCATGTCGCGCTCCTCACGGAATCGCTCGATTTCCACGGTCAATCCATACGGCAGTTCCTGGCCCAGATGTCGAAACAGCTTTTCCCGCACCAGCTCGGCGGCCAAAAAGCGCTCGCTGCGGTCGGTAATCTGGTCGGGCGGAAACATGGGCGGTGCCTGCGGCAGCAGGTCAGTCACCGCCCGCTCCAGAACCGGGACATTCTCGCCGCGCTCCGCCGATATGGGAATGATATGTTCGAACGTGAACTTCTCGCCCAACGCCTGCAGATGCGGCAACAGCACCGTCTTGTCCTGCACTCTGTCCACTTTGTTGACCGCCAGGATGACCGGCACCCGCACTTCCCGCAGGCGCTGCAACACCAAATCGTCGTCGTTCGTCCAGCGGGTGCCTTCGACCACGAATACGACCACATCGACGTCCTGCAGGACGTCGCCTGCCGTCCGGTTCATATAACGGTTGATCGCACGGCTCGCCTTGCGGTGCAGGCCCGGTGTGTCCACGTAGATGACCTGGCTGTCGGACTCGGTCTTGATTCCGAGAATACGATGGCGGGTGGTCTGGGGACGACGCGACGTGATACTGATCTTCTGTCCCAGGATGCGGTTCAGCAAGGTGGACTTGCCGACATTGGGACGGCCCACCAGGGCGACGAAGCCGCAACGGAATGAATCGATGGATGTATCCTCAGACATGACTGCGATCAACCGGCGCCCAGCGCATCCAGCAGATTCCGGGCCGCATCCTGTTCGGCCTTGCGCCGGCTGCCGCCCCGCCCGCGGCTGCTGTGGTCGGTACCGGGTATCCGGCACTGGACCTGGAACGTCTGGTTGTGGGCCTGCCCGTGCACTTCGAGAACCTCGTACACCGGCAACTCCAGGCGCCGCGACTGGAGATATTCCTGCAACTGCGTTTTCGGGTCCTTCAGGGCGGCGGCGCTGGGCAGCGATTCAAGCCGCTGGGCGAACAGGCGGCCTATGCACCGGCTGGCAACGACAAACCCGCCGTCCATATAGAGCGCGCCGAATACGGCTTCCAGCGCATCCGACAGGATCGAGTCGCGCCTGAAGCCGCCGCTCTTCAGCTCTCCGGATCCAAGGGTGAGATATTCACCCAGATCCAGCCCACGAGCGAGTTCCGCCAGCGTCTCCCGTCTGACCAGGGTGGCGCGCAGGCGACTGAGCTCGCCTTCGGTCGCGGCCGGCAGCTGCCGGTAAAGCGCTTCGGCGATCACCAGGCTCAGGATGGCATCCCCCAGGAATTCAAGGCGTTCGTTGTTCCTGCTCCCTGCGCTTCGGTGCGTAAGGGCGTACGCCAGCAGCTGCGGGTTCTGGAACTGATATTCCAGAATGCCACTCAGCTGTTGCGCGCTGCGCGTCAATGGCCGATCACCTTGACAACCTTGTTAAAATTAACGACCAGATCGACGTTGCCGGCAAAGTGCCGACGTACCTCGTAGTCGAGCACCACGTTCAGCACCCCATTGGCCTCCGTGATCTTGACGTTCTTGGCCGAAGGGCTGTCTATGTTGTTCATATCGAACCGGCGCTGCAGCAGGTCGCGAATCTCTGCGGGGCTCTTCTGGGTCACCTCCGGCACCTGCTGAAGGGAGTCGAGAGACGCGGCAATTTCGTAGTAGTCCATGTACACGGGAGCCAGCCGCAGGACAATCAACGTAAAGAAGCCGATAAGGGCGAGCGTGAGCAGCCAGCCGATTGCCGTCATACCCTTCTGAGCGCGTAGACTATGCATTGCGTACCCCTGTTCGATTGGGCCGGAGGACTGTCCGAGCCACCGCATCGCTGCCGCGGCGGTCGGAACCCGAGGACAGGCTCCTAGTGAATAGTGGTTCCAATACGACTCCATCCGATACCGCCATTGGACGGATCCCAGTTCATCCAGATCAGAAATGCCTTGCCCACCAGATTCCGCTCGGGAACGGTACCCCAGTACCTGCTGTCGTTGCTGTTGTCCCGATTGTCCCCCATCACGAAATACCGCCCCTTGGGCACGACGTAATCGCCCGAAAGACCGGTGACGTTGGACAGCGTGAGAATGTCGTGCTTCACACCGCCCAGGGTTTCGGTTCTCAGGTCCGCACCCGACATCGACACGCCGGCGCCGACTCCGACATAACTGCCGTCATTGGCCTGTTTCATTTCCTTGCCATTGATATATAACGTCTTGTTGTAATATGCAATATGGTCGCCCGGCAGACCGACGATGCGTTTTATGTAGTCCACGGACGGATCGCGAGGATAACGGAACACGGCAACGTCTCCCCGGTGAGGCTCTCCTATTGGCAATATCTTCCAGTCAACCACGGGCAGGCGCAGCCCGTAGTCGAACTTGTTCACAAGAATGAAATCGCCGACCAGCAGGGTGGGCATCATGGATTGGGAGGGAATCCGAAACGGCTCGATCACAAAAGACCGCAGCAGCAATACAGCAAGAATGACCGGAAAGAACGACTTGGCGTATTCGACGACAACCGGCTCCTTGAGCGCGGCCTGGGTGGCGGCCGGGTCGGCAACCCCGCCCTCGCCCTCTGCGGCGAGCCGGGCGGCCGCGGCACGGCGCCGTGGCGACGCCCACAGGACATCCGCCGCCCATATCAGGCCGGTCAGCAAGGTCGCAATCACCAACACGGCCGCGAAGTCGAAATTCATGAATTTTTTTCCCTTCTGGTCGATAGCGTCCGACGAACGCAGCGCCGGACGGCCGCCTATTTCTTGCCCACCTGCAACACCGCCAGGAACGCCTCCTGGGGAATCTCCACCTTGCCGAACTGTTTCATGCGTCGCTTGCCGGCTTTCTGCTTTTCGAGCAGCTTGCGCTTGCGGCTGACGTCGCCGCCATAGCACTTGGCGGTGACGTTCTTGCGCAAAGCCTTCACGGTGCTGCGCGCAATGACCTGGGACCCGAGCGCCGCCTGGATGGCGACCTCGAACATCTGCCGGGGTATCAGTTCCTTCATCTTCTCGACCAATCCCCTCCCCCGGTAATCGGCCTGCTCGCGGTGGGTAATGGTCGCAAGGGAGTCCACCCGCTCTCCGTTGATCAGCACGTCAAGCTTTACCAGGTTCGCGGCTTGAAAACGCGCAAAACTGTAGTCGAACGATGCGTAGCCCCGGCTTACCGATTTCAGTCGGTCAAAGAAATCCAGCACCACCTCGCTGAGCGGCATGTCGTACTCGAGGGAGATCTGGTTGCCCAGGTACTGCAGCTTGGTCTGCACCCCGCGCTTTTCCACGCACAAGTTGATGACCCCGCCCAGATAGTCCTGGGGTACCAACATGCTGGCGTGGATGATAGGTTCGCGGATCTCGGCGATTTCATTGGGCGAAGGGAGCCGCGACGGATTGTCTATGTGCAGCACTTCGCCTTTGGACGTGAGCACCTCGTAAACCACCGTGGGCGCGGTGGTGATGAGGTCCAGATCGTACTCTCGTTCGAGCCGCTCCTGCACGATCTCCATGTGCAGCATTCCGAGGAACCCGCATCGGAATCCGAACCCCAGCGCCTGGGACGTCTCGGGTTCGAAGTGCAGCGCCGCGTCGTTGAGCCGCAACTTCTGCAACGCCTCGCGCAGGTCCTCATAGTCTTCCGTGATCACCGGAAACATGCCCGCGAATACGTACGGCTTGACCTTCTTGAAGCCGGGCAGCTGTACGCTGGCCGGTCTGTCGGCCAGGGTCAACGTGTCCCCCACAGGAGCGCCGTCGATGTCCTTGATACCGGCGACCACGTACCCGACCTCGCCGGTATGCAGAGCATCGCGTGCCGTACGCTTGGGCGTGAATATGCCCACGTTGTCGACTTGAAACGTACGGCCCGTGGACATGACTTTCATCTTCTGTCCCGCCGGCAGCGTTCCGTGCACGACCCGCACCAGGGAAATGACGCCCACGTAGTTATCGAACCACGAATCGATGATGAGCGCCTGCAGCGGCGCGTCGGGTTCGCCCACCGGCGGCGGTACGCGCCGCACCAGTTCTTCGAGCAGGTCCTCGATGCCCACGCCGGTCTTGGCGCTCACCCGCAGGGCGTCGTGCGCCTCGATGCCGATGATTTCCTCGATCTGCTGAATCACCCGCTCGGGGTCCGCCGAGGGCAGATCGACCTTGTTCAACACCGGCACGACTTCCAGGCCCTGGTCGATTGCCGTGTAGCAGTTGGCGACGCTCTGGGCCTCCACGCCCTGGGCGGCATCGACCACCAGCAGCGCGCCTTCGCAGGCTGCCAGAGACCGGGACACCTCATAGGAAAAATCCACATGGCCCGGCGTATCGATCAGGTTGAGCTGATAGGTCTGCCCGTCGCGGGCCCGGTAGTTCAGGGACACGCTCTGGGCCTTGATGGTGATGCCGCGCTCGCGCTCCAGGTCCATGGAATCGAGCACCTGGGCCCCCATCTCCCGCTCGGTCAGCCCCCCACAGACCTGAATGAAGCGGTCGGCCAGGGTGGACTTGCCGTGGTCGATATGGGCAATGATGGAAAAGTTGCGAATGCGGTCCATGGAGCTCATGGCAGCAGCGCCGGATGGCCGCAGGCCCGGGAACGGAGTCCCCGGCCGCAGAGTGGGTTCACAGAGTATTCGAACACGACATTATCACTTGCCGGCGCCCCGCCGAACGGCTGTTGCCGGGGATCACACATGGAAATGGGAACGGACAGAGATAAGCTGCTGTCAGATCGGAGGATTATTATAACACCGTCAGCGGTCCACGAGGTACTGCCGCAGCCTCTGCTCGTCGAGGAAATAGTGGCAGATCTCGGTGTCGCCCGCCATCAGGACCGGAACCAGCTCCCCGAAACGGCGTTCCAGGACCGGATCCGCGTCCACATCGTGCACATCCAGGGTAAACCCCAGCGTGCCCTGCAGTGTCCGCAGGGCACTCTCCATGTCCGTGCAAAGATGGCAGTAGGCACGTCCGTACAAGGCCAATCTGGCGCCGTCAGCCATACAGTTCCTCGTGGCGACTATCAGCGCTTGGTCGGCACACGCAGCGCGAGGAAGATCGGGCTGTCGCCCCTCTGCACAAGCATCGCCACCGACTCGCCGGCCGGCAGACTGGCGACCAGTTTCCGGAACTGGCTGACACTCTTGATCTTGCTGCCGCGCACCATGAGGATCACATCACCCGGCCGCAGCCCGGCCTCGGCGGCGGGCCCATCCTTGACTTCCTGCACCAGCACACCGCCTTCGGATACCCCGCTCTCCTTGCGCTGATCGGCGGTCAGCGCGGCGACGGCGATCCCCAGTCGGTCGGTGTCGGCCGGCGCGCTCTCACCGCCCTGCTGTTCCGCCTCCAGCTTCTTTTGCGGAGGAAGCTCGGCAAGCATAACCGTCAGATGACGGATCTTACCGTTGCGAAGCACTTCAAGCGGAACCTTGTCCCCCACCTTCGTGCTGCCCACCATGGGCGGCAGGCTGGAGGAATCGATGACCTTCCTGCCATCGAACTTCAGGATGACGTCGCCCACTTCCACACCGGCCTTGGCCGCCGGGCTGTCGGGCAGCACCTTGGCCACCAGAGCGCCTTCCGGATTCTTCATCCCGAACGATTCGGCCAGCTCACGGGTGACATCCTGGATCAGCACCCCGAGCCAGCCACGGCTCACATGCCCCGTTGTCTCGAGCTGTTTGGCCACATCCATGGCCACTTCGATGGGGATCGCGAACGACAGACCCATATAGCCGCCGGTGCGGCTGAAGATCTGGGAATTGATGCCCACGACCTGTCCTTTGAGGTTGAACAGCGGACCGCCGGAGTTGCCGGGATTGATGGGAACGTCCGTCTGGATGAACGGCACGTAGTTCTCCCGCGGCAGGCTGCGCCCCTTGGCGCTGACGATACCGGCGGTAGCGGAATGGTCGAAACCGAACGGAGAGCCGATCGCAAGCACCCATTCGCCCACCTCCAGCTTGCTGGAACTGCCGATCTGCACCGTCGGCAGATTCTTGGCATCGATCTTCAGCAGGGCGATGTCGCTGCGCTCGTCCGATCCAATCACCTTGGCCTTGAACTCGCGCCGGTCACTGAGGCGAACGATGATCGAATCGGCATGTTTGACGACGTGGTAGTTGGTCAGGATGTCGCCATCGTGGGAGATGATGAAACCCGAGCCCAGCGACTTCGCGTCGTACTCGTGGGGTGCGCCGCCCTGGTCGCCGAAGAACTTCTTGAAGAATTCCCCGAACGGGCTGTTCTCGGGCACGTCGGGAAGATTCATTCCCGGCGGCAGCCCGCGGCTCTTGATCTTCTGGGTCGTACTGATATTGACCACGGCCGCCGCATTCTCCTTCACCAAGGTGACGAAGTTCGGCAAGGTCGCCGCCGGCGCCTGTGCCGCTGCGGTCAGCCACAGCAGTGCAGCTATCAGCAAATACCCGTACGGGTTGCGCACACGATAATTCATCAGTTATCCCCGTATACAACAAAAGGGGCTCGGACTCCCGAGCCCCTAAGAAAGTCGATTGACCCACAACCCTGGCGGCGCACCGGCACGGCGCAATATCACCGGCTGATAGCGCCCGTCGCGCTGAATCCGGCGCCCGAAGCCGCGCAGCCATAGCAGGCCGACTCCAAGTCCGGCAAGGCCGGCCAATACGGTGGTGCCTTCCACGTCGGCCAGGCCCAATTGAACGGCCATGTACTGCCCGAACAAGGCCCCCGCCAGCAGCGCCAGCAGGGGTACAGCGTATACCGCCAGAGAACCGCGTACCAGCGCCCGCTCGTCCAGGCCGATGAGCACCTCGTCACCCACGGCAGCGCCCGGCCGGTTCAGCGCACGGACCCGCGTTCGACGCTGGCCCAGCACCTTGGCCAAGGCGGCGGTGCCACATCCCTTATTGGCCGCGCAGCTACCGCACGCACTCTTGCGTTCGGTCTCCACCCACGCGAATTCGCCGTCAAGGGCCACTACCCTCGCGGACTCTTCAATCATGAAAAACCTGTTCCGTTCAGCGGGCCCGCCGGACCGAGCGGCCGATCATGCTCACCGTCGCTTCGGGCACTTCGCCGACCACCGTGACCTGGTAGCCGTCCACTGTGCCTCCGTAGGCGTTCAGCGCCCCCATGCTGGACGCACCCCGCAGACGATCCCGGTCATCCGAGTCGGGTTTCTCAATATACACCGACACGGTTGCCAGACCATCACTATAAACCATATGATCGACAAGGTTGTCGCCCGAAGGCAATCGGTGGCGGCTGTGGTGAACCAACTGGAAGCCGCTCGGCAGATTCGCGACCTGCCACTCGATGGGAAGTTTGCCGGTAGGGGGGACTTTCCCGCCGGAAGACCGGTACCAGGTGAAATCCTTGCCATTGAGTGCCGGATTGAACACGCTCTCCGGAATATCCTGCTTGACCGCGAGGCGGGTGAACATCACCTGTTCCACGGGCACGCCATGCCGATCGGTCACATCCGACTTGAGCAGCAGATCGGTGTCCTTGGCCAACCACAGCCGGTGACCATAGCGGTATCTGTCCTTGGGTTTGATCGCGATCACCCGCGCGGCGACGCCGGTCATGCGGTCCGAACCCAGCACCTGGAAGCTGTAATCCTGGCTCAGGCGGTCCAGATTGTCCGGCAACACGCCCGGAAAAGGCGTTCGTGGCAGGCTCTTGTTCACCACCACCGATTTGCTGTCGGGCAGCACGCAGGTGACGGTGCGGTTGTTGCGGATAACTTCCCGGGCGGCGCCGGTCAGGGACACCAGCCTCTCCTGCTCGCCGTCGGGGCCATAGCGGTGGATGATGTGCATGGCGTCCATGCGCCCGGCGTGCAGGTACACGAAGGTACCTTCGTAATTCAGCGTCTCGACGGCGTGGGACATCTTCTGCAGCCACTGCCTGGCATCGTCTGCGGATGCCAATGCGGGCCCCGCCAACAGCAAGAGGCACCATCCGCAGACTTTCCACATCGTCATGGGCACGTCACGGACTGTTGTGGTAGCCCACAATACGCACGTAGGGCAACATCCCCTGGACCCCATTGCTGGCCGCGTATTCGTTGTGGTTTACCAGATAGTCGTCCAGTGGGGTGGCGGTCCCGCGGGCGGGCAACTTCCACTCGGCGTCCACCGGACGCACCGATGGCGCGCCGTAACCGGAACTCTCGGTGGCAACGGGAGCCGGGACCGGCTGGGTGGATTGGTTGACGGTCTGAACGGCGATCACCGCCACCACCGCCACTGATGCGGCAACCGCGACGCTGGCCACGGATTTGAGCCACGCAGGCGTGCGCCGGACCGGCGCCGGCGCCGGCTCGTTCGCGACGGCCGCCATCACGCGATCGGAAAGATTCGGACTGGGCCGGTCCGGCAGATGCTGGCGCAACGCATCGCTTATCAGGCTGTAACGGCCCCAGCAATCGCGCAGCTCCGGGTCCCGCGCCATGCGGGCGATGAGCAGCTCCTGCTCAGCGGCCGGCAACTCGTCATCGACCATCGCCGATATCTGTTCTTTCAATCTGTCCGTCATCACCCACCACCCCGCTCGGCTAGTCCAGCAGAGGACGCAGCTTGTTGTCGATGGCCTCGCGCGCTCGGAAAATCCGCGACCTTACGGTGCCTATGGGGCACCCCATCGCCTGCGCAATCTCCTCATAGCTCATCCCTTCGAGCTCACGCAACGTGACCGCCGTTCGCAGATCCTCGGGCAACTCGTCGATCGCCCGCAACACGGTCTGCTCTATCTCATCCTTGAGGACCAAATGCTCCGGCGTGTCGTACTCCTTTAGACCCGACTGCCCCTCAAACTGTTCCGCTTCCTGAGCATCAATATCGTCTCCGGGCGGCCGGCGACCCTGGGCGACCAGATAATTCTTGGCCGTATTGATCGCGATCCGGTACAGCCAGGTGTAAAAGGCACTGTCACCCCGGAAGGAAGACAGGGCCCGGTACGCCTTCAGAAAGGCCTCCTGGGCTACATCCAGCGCGTCACTGGGATCGTGGATGTAGCGGGAAATCAATTTCGTGATCTTGTGCTGATACTTGCGGACCAGGACATCAAACGCTTGGGTGTCGCCCTGCTGAACCCGCTCGACCAGTACCCGATCAGCACTCTGCTCGCCCATCCGGGCACATTCCCCTTTCACCCCGGACAAGCTCACGGCCCAGACAGGTAGACAACCCTGACTATCGATAGTTCGCCCAGGGAGACGGATTACGGTAAGGTTATGGTTTGCCAGACGGTACGTGTCACCACGGACAGCCCCGACGCTCGGCCAGCATCACCTGCACGGCCACCTGACCAGACACCATAACCGATTTACTCACCCGGCCACAAGTCATGGACCAACAACGGTATTTCGACGTCGTCATCATCGGAAGCGGGGCGGCCGGGTTGAGCCTCGCTCTGCAGCTGCCGCGCTCCATGCAGGTCGCCGTGTTGTCCAAAGGCCCCCTCACCGAAGGATCGACCTATTATGCGCAGGGCGGCATCTCGGCCGTGCTCGACAGCGCCGACTCCTTCGAAGCCCATACCGAGGACACTCTAAACGCCGGCGCCGGCCTCTGCGACCCGGACATCGTCCGCTTCACGGTCGAGCACGGGCCGGAAGCGATCCGCTGGCTCATCGATCTGGCGGTGCCCTTCACCCGCGAACCGGCCACCGACGGCAACGGACGCTACCACCTCACCCGGGAAGGCGGACACAGCCGCCGGCGGGTCATTCATGCCGCCGACGCCACCGGCCGCGCCATCGAAAGCGCCCTGGTGCGCTCGGTGCGCGACCTGGACAACATCACCCTGTTCGAGCGCCATATCGCGGTGGACCTGATCACCGGCACCAAACTGGGACTGCCGACCACCCGCTGCCTGGGCGCGTACGTGCTGGACCGGGAACTGGGGCGGGTGGAAGTCTTCCGTTCGCGCTATCTGGTATTGGCTACCGGCGGCGCCAGCAAGGTCTATCTGTACACCAGCAACCCCGACACCTGCACCGGCGACGGCATCGCCATGGCGTGGCGCGCCGGCTGCCGGGTCAGCAACATGGAGTTCAACCAGTTCCATCCGACCTGCCTGTACCACCCCAAGGCCAAGTCCCTGCTGATCACCGAAGCGGTACGCGGCGAAGGCGGCCGGTTGCTGCTGCCCGACGGCACGCCGTTCATGCATCGCTTCGACCCGCGCGGCGAGCTGGCGCCGCGGGACATCGTGGCCCGTGCCATCGACCACGAGATGAAGCGACTGGGAGCGGAATCGGTGTTGCTGGACATCAGCCACAAGCCGGCTGCGTTCATCAAGGAACACTTCCCCAACGTCTACGCGCGCTGCCTGGAATTCGGCGTCGACATGACCCGCGAGCCCATACCCGTGGTGCCGGCCGCCCATTACACCTGCGGCGGGGTGCTGACCGACCGCCGCGGACGCACCGACGTCGAGGGTCTGTACGCCGTCGGGGAAACCGCCTGCACGGGCCTGCACGGGGCAAACCGCATGGCCAGCAACTCGCTACTCGAGTGCCTGGTATTCGCCAAGTCGGCCAGCGAGGATATCGAGTCCGGTTTCGAGGCGGCGCCCATGCCCCCGCAGGTGGCGGACTGGGACGAGTCCCGGGTCACCGATTCCGACGAGGAAGTGGTGGTCAGCCACAACTGGGAGGAATTGCGGCGCTTCATGTGGGACTACGTCGGCATCGTACGCACCAGCAAACGCCTGCAAAGAGCGCGCCGGCGGGTGGAACTGCTGCAGCACGAGATCCATGAGTACTACAGCAATTTCCGGGTGACCAACGATCTGCTGGAGCTGCGCAACCTGGTGCAGGTGGCCGAGCTCATCATCCGCTCCGCCCAGCAGCGCCACGAAAGCCGCGGCTTGCACTACACCCTGGATTACCCCGAACCGGATACGAGCCAGCCGCCCCATTCCACGGTACTGGCGCCGCCCGGTTACGGCACGGGCTCCGGGGCGCAGACCACAGCATCGCACTGAATCCCGCCGCCAACCGCTTCAGCGGGTGGCAAAATCCCGGTAGTCGCGCCGCTCGACCGCCTCGCAGTCCACCTGCTGGACCTGTGCCGCCGGCGGACCCTGCCACAGCCATTCCTGCAGCGCCTCCAGGGCATCGCGGCTTCCGCAGGCCATCACCTCCACGCGGCCATCGCCGAGGTTGCGGGCGTAGCCCGTGATGCCCAGATGCAACGCCTGCTCGCGGGTGGAGGCCCGGAAGAACACACCCTGTACACGGCCGCTCACCAGGCAGCGCCAACACAGGCTCACGGCAGCTCCAGATCGGCCACCTGCCCGGCCCGCAGGATCGTCCCGGCGGGCAACGCAAACTCCACCTCGATGTCGTAGCGTGCGGGGCTGCTGCCGGGCAGCGGGTCGAGGCCCAGGCGGCTGACGTGACCCTCATAGCGGTGCCGGCCCACGGACACCGACACCGTCTGGCCCGGCTTGAGCCGGGCGAGCTGCTCGAGGGACACGCCAGCGCGCGCCACCATGCGGCCCGCCTCGGCCACGGTGACCAGCGGCACGGATTGCAGCCCGGTCACCACCGTCTGGCCCAGCGCCGCCCGGCGGCGCAGCACGAGGGCGTTGTAGGGCGCACGTACCACGCTGTGTTCCATATCCAGCCGGGCCTGTATGAGGGCTGCCCGCGCCGCCTCCAGCCGGGCCTGAGCCTTGGCGTCCTCGATATGCGCCAGCTGCAGCTCGTGATCGGACAGCACCGTGCGCTCGTACAGATTCTTTGCCCTGTCCAGCTCCCGGGCAGCTTCCTTGCGCGATTCGCTGACAGCGCTGAGCTGCGCCCGCGCCTTCGCCAGGCGCGCCTTGAAATCACGCTGATCCAGCAGCACCAGAGGCGCACCCTTGTTCACCCGATCACCCGGGTTGACCGGTACCGCCACCACCGTGCCGGACACCAGGGTGCTGAGGGTCACCTGCCGCGTCCAGTCCAGGCGGGCAGGCACTTCGGCCGCCATCAGGGTCGTTGTCCAGACAGATAACGCCATCAACACCAGGGCGCCTTGCAGCCAACCTCTCATTGTTCGTTATCCTCCTTGGCCGTTGCACCTGCCGGCGCGGTCCAGGGATTGTATTTGCTGTCGCCGGTAAGCGCTGCAAGACGCGCCCAGTCCAGCGCCATCCCATAACGGGTACGCGCATGCTGCAGCTGAGCCTCGGTGTAACGGACCATGGCATCGCCAAGATCGGCCCGTACCTCCAACTCATACAGCGCGCGCGCCCGATCGAGATACAGGTCCCGGTAGTCGAGCATCACCTTGTCCTGCTGGCGCTTGGCCCGCAGGGTCTGCAGGTTCTCCCAGGCGTCCAGTACGGCCTGGCGCACCCGCAGCCGGGCCTGTCCCAACCGGCCCGTGGCCCGTTGCATCTCGGCCTGGGCTTTGCCGACCGCGGCATCGACGCTGCCCCCCGTGAACAGTGGGACATGCAGAACCAGTCCACCGCGCCACCGGTCGCGGGAACCGAACTGACGGTTGTAGTCCGCCCCCTCGACCTCGGCGCTCAGTACGGGGCCGCCGCTGGCCCGCGCCGCGGCCAGGCGATCGCGGGCGCCCCGCAGGTCCTGGCGCAACGCCTGCACGACGGGATTATCCGCCATGGCCTGGCGGGTCAGCTCGTCCACATCGGGCAACTGCCGGGCGATGCCGGGAAGCCTGGGAGCCTGGAGGGTTGACGGCAGCGAGCCGGGACGGTCGAGCGCCTCGGCAAGCCGCGCCCGCGTCGTGCGCTGGGCGCCCTGCGCGGCATAGCGCGCCGTGCGGGCCTTTTCATAGGCGTTCTGCGATTCGAGCAAGGCGACGTCGGAAACCTGTTTGAGCTTGTGTCGGTCCCGGACCCGGTCAAAGGTCACATAGGCGACCGCCATGGCCTGGTCCGTCACCGCGAACTTCAAATCCGCCAGCAGCACGTCGAAATACCTGGCGACCACATCGACGCGATGCCGATTGCGGGCATCCATGTATTGCAGCTCGCTGCCCCTGGTCGTCGCATCCGCGGCCGAACGCAGGGCGCTGGTGTGCCCGAAATCGTACAACCGCTTGGTCAACAGGACGCTGACGCTGGAATCGTTGTGGGACTGATACGGTGCGACCGGCGAAGGGTCCACCCACATGCCCCGCGCATCCACCGACGCATTGAGTCCCATGTTGGCGTCGGCCGCCGTGCGTTCGGCACGAGCCGCCTGTACGTCGGCCTTGGCCACGGTAAGATCCGGATGCGGGCCGTCGGCAAGCGCCAGGGCCTCTGCCAGCGTCAGATGATCGGGAAGATCCGTCGGCGCCAGGGCCGGCCCAGCGGCGAACGCCGGGGCCGCCGTCGCGCAAAGCAAGACTGCGGCCAGCCCTAGCGGCCGCACACCGACAGCCCGTGCGGGGATCATTGCAGCGTGCTGTCCCGTTGCTCGCGCTTGTAGCGGATAAACGGCATTTTCTTGTAGACGCCGTCAACCACGTACTTGCCCAGCAGCATGAACTCCTGCACACCCGAGGTTTCGCCGGTATAGCGGGTCACGGCTTTTCCCTGCAGGTTGTAGAACATGAAAACGGGCGTGGCGCGTACCCGGTTTTCCTTGAAGGCGAAATCCTTCTCACTCACGGACTGGCCTTGGAAATTGGTGATCTGCACGTCGCCTTCGATGTCGACCGGGAAGCACAGGAAGTGCTTGGTAAAGTACTCCTGCACCTGGGGCTGGTTCAGGACGGTCTCTTTCATACGGTGGCAGAACGGACAATCGGCCTGTTCGAAGAACAGCAGAATGCCGTCCTTGCCTTGGGCCTTCGCAGTGGCAAGTTCGTCCTGGAAGTCCCCCAGCGTCTGGCTGAAAAAGTGCGTGGACGGATCGCGGGGCGCTGCCGCATGGACCAGCGGAATCGTCAGCAATGCAATGAAGACCAGATAAAATCGTCGAATCGACATCACACATAACCTCCAGCCATGCTAATGGCGTTCCAGCAACGCCGCCTGTTCGTTACCTTTCAGCTGTTCGCGGCTGATGAAGTCGTTCAATGCCTTGGCGGTCAAAGGCCCCACCTGCCGCGCGACGCGCTTACCGGCGGGCGAAATCAGATAGGTGGTGGGCAATCCGGGAATCGATCCAAGGGGCGTGCGCGCCGCAGGTTCCGCCTGCAGGACCGGGTACGTCATCCGGTGCTGGCGAACAAATGCCCGCAGCTGCTCGGCGGTGATATCTTCGAAATTCACGCCCAAGACCACCGCATCCTTTCCCTTGTGCTGCCTGTAGAATTTCTCGAGTTCCGGAATTTCTTCACGGCACGGCGGACACCAGGTCGCCCAGTAGTTCACCACCACCCATTTGCCGCGATAGTCGGACAACTTGTGCCGAGCCCCATCCAGCCCGGGCAACGAAAAATTCACTGCGGCGGCAGCCAACGGCGCGACCAGCATCGCGACCAGGAAAAAACCACAACGACTACGACTCAAAACCGCTCACTCCCCTGGTGACCTGACCGAACGACGAATACGGTGCCATCGGCGCGCCCGGCGCGCAACTACCGCCGACCCTACCAGAAGGACGCGGCAACGGCGAAAATGTTCCCCCAGGGTGTCAGGGAGGTACAGCGCAATGCATCGCCCAGACGCAGCAAAGGGCCCGTAGGCCCTTTGCAACTTCCAGACAGCCGGACTGCTATTTCGGATCAGCGAACGCGCAGAGCCCCGAGATAGGCGCGGTCGGATTCCTCGACCTTGCCCAACGACCAGGATCCGCGAGTCTTGGCGTGATGAACCGCCGCATCGACCTCAGCCGCCGAGGGGTTGCGCTCGATGTCGAACACCTGGCCGGGGTAGATCAGATCGGCGTCCTGGATCTTGCTGCTGTTGGCCTTATAGATCAGGGGCCATTCGTAAGGGTTGCTATAGGTATCGGAACGTCCCGCGATCGCCCAAAGGCTGTCGCCGCGCACCACGGTGTAGTTCATGTTGGCAGCCTTCAGCTCCGCGGTCAGCTGGCTCAGCATGTCGTAGGCCTTCTTGCCTTCGGCGTTGTCGATGGCGGTCTTGGCCTCACTGCGAATCGCCTGCTGCTGGGCGTTCAGACCCGAGGCGCGCGAGACCTTCTCCATCATCCACTTGGCCTTCTCGAGGTAGTACTGATTGATCGCGTCTTCGGCCTGGAGCTGGGCCACCTTGGCCAGCTTCTGGGCCTTGGCATCATCACCCTTGGCGGCCGCCGCCTCCGCCTTCTTCATGATCTTTGCGGTGTCCCGCCACTTCCAATCCAGCGCATCCATCTTGGCGATGGCCGCCTTGGCCTCTGCCAAAGCCTGAGTAGTCGCTTGGCTCGGACCCTGAGCCACCGGAGCCGGTGCCGCCTCCTCCTTGGGAGCAGTGGCACAACCCACTGCCACGACCAGGGCGAAAACCGTCACTGAGAGATACTTAGCTGCGCGGATGAGTTTCATACGGTACATCTCCCTAGTGGGTTGTTGTTGTGCATAACTGTTGACACAAGAACGGCCTGCTGGCGCAAACCATGGTTATTTCGACGTATCGCGTTGTCGGCTGACCCTACCACCCGCAGTTTTGGAATGTCAAGCTAAGTCATTGGGTTATGTGACGAATGCACAGACCGGGCGCCCGGCTCGGCATTTTCTCCCGACCGCTAAGGGGCTTAGGGCTTGGCACCCTCGGCTTGACGAGCCTCGTCCAACGCGTCGATGGCCTGTTGCTTGGCACGCAAGGCCCGTTCCCGGGCGGCTGAATAGTGTTTCAGCTCCAGTTGGTGCTGGGCCTGGTCAAGCAACGCGTGGGCATGGGACAGCGTCTGTCGGGCATGCTGCTCAGCCCCCCCCTCGCGGGCGGCCTCGATGGCCTGACGCGCGTCGCTCATCTCCTGCACCGGCGCTGCGGCGCATCCGGCGATGATTCCGCAAAGCAGCAGGATTCGCAGTACACGAACGGGTTTCATTGCGGAAGTATGTCCCGTACCACCTGAGGGTGCCAGCGCACGGCATGCAGCGCGGAATACCGCGGAAAACTAGCACTCCCCTCCGAACGCGTCAAGAACGTGGTAGCCGACGCACATGGACGCCGTGACGATGGTCTGGGACAATACCGCCCCGGCGGATCCGGCGCCAGGCCGGAACGCCCCAGTCGTCCCCAGCGAGGAAGCGTCGATGCCCCGACATGCAGACGTCACCATCTACCACAACCCGCGCTGCAGCAAGTCCCGCCAGACACTGCAGCTGCTGCGCGAGCGCGGCATCGAACCCAATGTGGTGGAATACCTGAAGACGCCCCCCAGCGCGGACGAACTGGCGCGCCTGCTGGATATGCTGCGCATGGAACCCCGCGACCTGATGCGCAAGAAGGAGCCGGAATACGCCGAGGCTGCTCTGGACGACCCCGGACTGACGCGCGAAACGCTGATCCGTGCCATGGTACAGCGGCCCAAGCTGATCGAGCGACCTATCGTGGTCACCGACAACAAGGCGGCGCTCGGTCGTCCGCCGGAGAAGATCCTGGAGATTCTTTAAGGTGGCGGAGATTCTGGTCCTTTACTACAGCCGCTATGGGGCGGTGGCGGAAATGGCCCGACGGGTGGCCCGCGGCGTGGAGGAAATCCACGGCATGCAGGCGCGCCTGCGCACCGTTCCCTCAGTGTCTACCGTATGCGAAGCGGTGGAAGACAGCGTTCCCTCGGAGGGCGCTCCGTACGCGACGCTCGGAGATCTGCACGATTGTGCCGGCCTCGCCTTGGGCAGCCCCACCCGCTTCGGCAACATGGCTGCGCCGCTCAAGCATTTCCTGGACACCACCAGCAGCCTGTGGCTGAGCGGCGCGCTGGCGGGCAAACCCGCCACCGTGTTCACCTCGACCGCCAGCCTTCATGGCGGACAGGAAACGACCCTGCTTTCCATGATGCTGCCCCTTTTCCACCACGGCATGCTGGTGATGGGACTGCCTTATACGGAGCCCGATCTGCTCACCACCGAAACCGGCGGCACACCCTACGGCGCCAGCCACCTCGCCGGCGCGGACAGCAAGCGCCCCCTGAGCGATGCCGAGATCCGTCTGTGCCGCGCTTTGGGAAGGCGGGTGGCGCAAACCGCCGCCACGCTCGCGGGCGGCCGCCAGGACGGGCACTCCGGATGATGTCGCCGAAAGGCTGGTACCTGCTGACCCTCGCAGGCTACCTCGGTACGTTCTGTCTTATGGTCGTCTGGTTCGGCTGGCTGGTGCCCCCCACTCAGACGCCCACCGCCGTCGCCCTGCTCTACGTGGGCGTTCCGTTGCTGTTCCCGCTGCGCGGCCTGCTGCACGGGCGCGTATACACCAACCAGTGGAGCCTGTTTCTGGCGCTGGCTTATTTCGCGTACGGAGTCGTCACGGCGTGGAGCAGTCCCGCCGACCGCCCCTACGCGCTGCTGGAAATCGCACTGGTGGTGGTCTGGTTCGTCGGGGCCATTGGCTACGTGCGCGCCCTGCGGGCTGTGCACGCCACCGACTGAGACCTGTCAGCCGCCGTCGCTTTGCGTTTCCAGCACCGCCTTGACGAACGGTACGGTCAGCCGACGCTGGGCGGCCAGCGCCGCCTCGTCGAGGCGGTCGAGCAAACCGAACAGCGCCGGCAGATCCCGCGGATAGCGTCGCAACAGGTAGCGTGCCGTCTCGGCGGGCAGTTCCAGGCCGCAGCGCTGCGCCCGCAGCTGCAGCGCCTGCAACCGATCGTCGTCATCCAGCCGCGACAGCGGATAGACCGGCCCCCAACTCAGGCGGGACACCAGGTCGGCCAGTGCCAGTCCCGCCTCGGCCGGGCGGCGATTGCCGGCGGCAACCAGTCGGCCGCCGGCCTCTCGCACACGGTTGAACAGGTGAAAGAGCGCTTCCTCCCAATCGCGCAGTCCGGCAACGGCATCGACGTCATCCGCGCACACCAGATCCATCTGATCGAGACCTTCCAGGATGTCGGGCGGCCACGCCCGCAACTGCGCGAGGGGCAGGTAGACCCCCGTCGAACCGCACCGCTCCGCTTCCTTGCACAAGGCCTGCAGCAGATGGGATTTGCCGACACCCTGCCCGCCCCAGATATAGATGACCGATTCGCCCTCGCCGGCGGCGCACTGGCGCAGCACACGCACCAGTTCGGCATTGGGGCCCGGATGGAAGTTCTCGAACCGCGCGTTGTCCTGCAGACGCAGTCCCAGAGGCAGTTGCGGATGCATGGGCGTTCAGGAACGGCTGTCGTAGAGCCGACTGCTCAGATACCGTTGATGGGCATGGCGCACCAGCACCATGATCACCGAGGCGGCGGGCAGCGCCAGCAGCACCCCGAAGAATCCGAACAGCTGGCCGCCGGCGAGCACCGCGAAAATCACCGCCACCGGGTGCAGCCCGATGCGGTCTCCCACCAGCGTCGGCGTCAGCACCGTGCCTTCCAGCAGCTGCCCGACTCCGAACACCGCCAGCACGTAGAGCACCGGCATGGCCTGGTGGAACTGCATCACTGCAGCGATCCCCGCCGCCCCGATACCGACGACAAAACCCAGGTACGGCACGAAGCTCAGCAGCCCCGCAACCATCCCCAGCAACAGCGCCAGATCCAGCCCGACCAGCCACAGCCCGACGCTGTAGACCACCCCCAGGGCCAGCATGACCAGCAGCTGGCCGCGCAGGAACGCACCCAGCACTTCGTTGGACTCCCCGGCCAGACCGACCACCTGCGGCTCGATGCTGCGGGGCAGCAACTCGCGCACCCGCGCCACCAGCACGTCCCAATCCCGCAGCAGGTAGAAACCCACCACCGGCACCAGCAGCACATTGACGGCCCAGCCCGCCAGCGCCATGCCCGAGCGCGACACGGTCCCCAGCATGCCGGCGAGCAGGCCACCCGCTTCCTTCCAGTGGCTGCCCAGTGATGCCTTCAGCGCCGCCACGTCCAGCACCTGGGCCGGCTCCATGCCGAGCAGTTGGGTCAGCCGTGGCACCACCGTGGTCTGCAGCCAATCCAGGTATGCGGGCAGACGCTGCACGAAGGCAGCGACCTGGCGCTCCAGCAACGGCACCAGCACCACCAGTGCCAGCAACAGACCGGCCCCCATAACGATGAACACCACGACCACCGCCAGGGTACGGGACAGGCCCAGGGCTTCCAGGCGATCGGCCAATGGATCGCCCAGGTAGGCGAACAAGGCCGCGACCAGAAATGGCGTCAGCACCGGCGCGAGCAGATACAGCAGCCAGCCGCCGCCGGCAAGCAGCGCCAGTAGCAGCCAGGTCCTGGATTCGGTCACCTGCGCGCCGCCTGGCGGCGCTGCCGCGTCCGCCGGCTCCAGGCCCAGACGTAATCCGCGCCGCTTGCCACGGTCGTGACCAGCACCAGACCCACCAGCACCCGTATCCAGAACGGCTCGACCGCCACCACGCCGGCGCTGAACATCACCGCCAGCACCAGCAGCAGTTGGGAGGCCGTATTCAGCTTGCTCAGCAACCGGGGTTGGGGCTCGAGCGCCTCCACCCAGAAGTGATAGGCCAGTGCACCTCCGACGATCACCAGGTCGCGCACAATGACCAGCACCACCAGCCACGCCGGAATTCGGCCGAGCGCGGCCAGCACCAGAAAGCTCGAAATCAACAGGGCCTTGTCGGCGAGCGGATCCAGCAGCCCTCCCAGGCGGCTGGTCCAATCGAAACGCTTGGCGAGGTAGCCGTCCAGGGCATCGGAGAAACCGGCCAGGATGAACACCGCCAGTGCCAGGCTGTAATGCTGCTGCAGCAACAGCACCACCAACGGCGGAACCAGCAGAAAGCGCAGCAGGGTAATCAGGTTGGGCAGATCACGGGCTCTCACGGGCTCAGCCGGTAAGTACGCGCCGGGCCGCCGGCGACCGGGTGCAGCACCGATCCCAGGGCGATGGCCTGGTCCAATGCGCCGGCGGCACCATCGAGCTTTAGCTGAAAGGTCACCTGCCCGTTGTCCACCCGGCTGACATCCAGTTGCTGGACCGGGGTCAGCGAAGCCAGATATTTGCTGACCCGCGCATAGTCGGCCAGCGACTGGACACCGTCCACGGTCAGAGAAAGCGGCGTCATACCACCGGCACCGAGCCGCACGGCCAGCCGGCCGGCCAGCCGGTCGGCGGCACCGTCCACGCCGGCGGCCAGCACCGTGTCCACCGAGGCGTCGCTGGCGACCCAATTGATTTCATCGCCGTCCAACTCCATGGTCCAGCGCGCGCTCCAGCCGCCCCCGGCGTTGTGAGCCAGTCGGCCGATAAGCACGTCGGGGGCGTGATAGCGCTTGGAGGCGTCGGTCACCATATCCACGAACCCGCCCCACACGTCCGGGAACTGCACGCGAGCCTGATCCTCCAGGTCCAGCAGCGGAAACAGCACCGGCACCCCGCGGCGGCGCGCCTCGCGCTCAACCGTGCGACGGAGATCACTGTCGGCGTCGCTGGCCACCAGGTAGCGCTGATCGCCGTCCTGCACAGCCAGCCAGATCAGCGTCAGGGGACGCTCCCGTCCCCACAGGGGCAGGCCGGCCCGACGCACCGCCCGCTCGATACCGCGGGCATCGAACCGGACCCACAACCACAGCGCAGAGGCCTGGGCGCCGGCATCGGGCGGTGGCTCGCGCCGATAGCGGTATTGCTGAACGAAACGGTCCGAGTCCTTGAGCAGATCGGCCGCCACCGGTTGCTGGGCCACGTCCCGTTCGCCGGTCAGCCTCACCAGCACCTCGGTCAGCGCGTCGCGCACGGCACCGGCCCGCTCGCCGACGCCCTGGTCGGAGACCGGCACTTCCGCCTGGAAAAGGTGCTCTACCGGCGCCGCCGACAAGTTGCGCGTCCACATCAGCACCGGCAGCAACAGGCAGCACAGCCAGATTCGCATCCGGCCTTGTGTCATCGTGCGCATCTTCACCGCTCCACGCAAACCACGGGCCCACCGTTCCGCGTCAGGATTGGCGAGCATATAACAAGCCGCAATGGTTTCTCCACGCCCCGCCCCCGGCTACAATCGTCGCTGTCCTTCCCGGCGTAGCGCCCGGGCGTAAAATACCATACATGGTCTGCGATGCGGCCGACAGCCCGCGCCGGCCGGCGAACCACCGTTACGGGAGTCCCCAGTGAACTCACAGCAACCTCCCAGCTCGACCGACGACCACGCCCCGCTCACCTACCGCGACGCCGGCGTGGATATCGATGCTGGCAACGAACTGGTAACGCGCATCAAATCCGCGGTGGCGCAGACCCGCCGCCCGGGGACCTTGAGCGGACTGGGGGGCTTTGGCGCTTTGTTCGAACTGCCTCTGGACCGCTACCGCGTGCCGGTACTGGTTTCCGGTACCGACGGCGTGGGCACCAAGCTGCGGTTGGCCATCGAGCTGGGCAAACACGACACGGTGGGCATCGACCTGGTCGCCATGTGCGCCAACGATATCCTGGTACAGGGCGCCGAACCGCTGTTCTTTCTGGATTACTACGCCACCGGCCAGCTCGATGTGGACGTGGCGGCGGCGGTGATCGGCGGCATCGCACGGGGATGCGAACTCGCCGGCTGCGCGCTGGTGGGGGGCGAAACCGCCGAAATGCCGAGCATGTACGGTACCGGCGACTACGATCTCGCCGGCTTCTGCGTCGGGGTGGTGGAAAAGGACCACATCATTGACGGCAGTGCCGTACGACCCGGCGATCTGCTCATCGGGGTCGCCTCCTCCGGCCCCCATTCCAACGGCTACGCACTGATCCGCAAGATCGTCGAACGCAGCGGTGCGAGCATGACCCAGGAGATCGACGGCCGCCCGCTGGGGGAACTGCTGCTCACTCCCACCCATATCTACGTCAAATCGATCCTCAGCCTGCTGGCACTGCTGCCGGTTCATGCGCTGGCCCATATCACCGGCGGGGGGCTGCTGGAAAACATTCCCCGGGTATTGCCGAACGGCACGCGCGCGGTCATCAACGCCAGCAGCTGGCAGCGCCCGGCGATATTCGACTGGTTGCAGGAGCAGGGCCGGGTGAGCGACTCGGAAATGTACCGTACCTTCAACTGCGGCATCGGCATGGCGCTGTGCGTGGCTCCCGAGGATGCCGACCATACCCTGGAGCACCTGCGCAGCCACGGCGAAACCGCCTCCATCATCGGCAGCGTGGAGAGCAGCGAAGGCCCCACCGACGTCGAGATCCGTCCCTGAACCGCTGCTCGGCGAACCGTCCCGTGAAAGTGAAGGAGCCCGCCGGCAGCACGCTGCCCACCGTGGCGCTCATCTCGGGGCGGGGAAGCAACCTGCAGGCCCTCATTGAACAGATGCAGGCCGGCGCCCTGCCGGTGGAAATCCGCGCCGTGATCAGCAACCGCCCGCGGGCACCGGGACTCGAGCACGCCCGACGGGCAGGACTGGTCACCCATGTCCTGGAGCACCTCGACTATCCAACGCGGGAGAGCTTCGACAACGCCCTGCAGGCGCTCATCGACCGTTACCGGCCTGCGCTGGTGGTGCTGGCCGGTTTCATGCGTATTCTGTCACCGGCGTTCGTCGCCCACTACCGCGGACGGCTGCTGAACATTCATCCCTCCCTGCTGCCGGCGTACCCCGGCCTGCGCACCCACGAGCGGGCGGTGGCGGAACGGGCTGCCGAGCACGGAGCCAGCGTCCACTTCGTCACCGACGAGTTGGACGGCGGGCCGGTCATCGTCCAGGCGGCGGTCCCCGTACACCCGGACGATGACGCGGAACGCCTGGCGGCCCGCGTACTGGAACAGGAGCACCGCCTGTATCCGGCAGCGGTGCGCTGGTTTGCCCAGGGGCGGCTGCAGCTGGACGGCAATCGCGTGCGCCTGGACGGCAGGCTGCTGGACGCCCCCGTGCGGCTGTCAGACGCGGAGACGGCCGGTCCATGAGTGGCGGCCGACGGCACCGTACGCTGCTCGGCGGATGCGCGGCCATGCTCCTGCTGCTGGCGGCCCTCCCTGCCCTGGCGGCATCGCCGACGCCCCCGGCGTTTGCGGCCGAATACCAGCTCAGCCGCAACGGCTTTCGCGTCGCCCGCGCGACCATCACGCTCGCCTACCCGGCGCCCGGACGCTATCTCTATCAGTCCTATACCCGACCCACCCGGCTGGTCTCCTGGTTTCGGGACGACCGCCTGCACGAAAGCAGCCGCGGTCTGCTGTCCTCCAGCACCCTGCGGCCCCTGGAATACCACTACGCGCTCACGGGCAGTGACCGGGAACGCCATGCGGACCTGCGTTTCGACTGGCCGAAAGCCGCGGTGGAGAACACCGTCGCCGGCCACAGCTGGGAAATGCACATCCCGCCCGGCACCCTGGACAAGCTGGTGGTGCAGCTGGCCCTGATGGTGGACCTGTACGACGGCCGCACGGATCTGAAATTCAACATCGCCGACGGCGGCAAGCTGAAGGTATACCGTTTCAAGGTCGTCGGCCGGGAACAGCTGACCACGCCGGCCGGTCAGTTCGAGACCGTCAAGGTCGAACGCCGACGCAGCGACAACAAACGCGTCACCGACCTGTGGTGCGCACCGTCCCTGCATTACCTGCCAATCAAGGTCGAGCAGCTGGAACATACCGACGGCACCCACTACCGCAGCATCCTGCAGTCCGTCAGCCCCAGCCTGCGGACCGAGCCCGATCCGCGCTGAACGAACCCGCAAAAGCGCCACGGAAGACACGGAAAGCATATATGGACTCCCCCTGGTTGCAAGATGGCAGTGTGTGGCGGCCAGGTCCGAGTGCAAGCATATATTCGGCGTCTGAGTGAACCGTGTGTTGGGTTCGCGCCCTGATGGTGATCCGCGCATCGGGTCCTCACTACGGAATCGGCCTTGATGGGCCATCTTTCCGTTCAGGTTTTCCCGACGCCGGTCCGACCTGTGTTGCCATCACGCTGTCATCGTCGCAATCGGTGGTGGTGGGTCCTCGTGCTGTCAGTGACGTGGGTGGCCGCGGCCTTCAGGGCGCGGGTCGGTAATCGTCCTGGTGAGCGAGCAGCGCCCACAGCAGGCGGGCCTGCTTGGCCGCCAGGGCCACGGCGGCTTTGTTGAAGCCGCGCCGCTGTACCAGAGCCTGGGCCCAGCGGTCCCTGGGGCCCTCGCCGGGGCGGCACAGCACCGAGCGGGCCCCGTGAACCAGCAGGGTGCGCAGGTACACATCACCGCGTTTGGTGATGCGCCCCAAGCGGGCTTTGCCGCCGCTGGACTGCTGACGAGGGACCAGACCCAGCCAGGCGGCGAACTGGCGCCCGTTGCGAAACACCCGTGCATCGCCGGCGCTGGCCACCACCGCGGTAGCGGTCAATGGGCCCACACCCGGGACCTGCATCAGCCGCCGGGCCGGCGCCATCTGTTGGGCCAGGGTACTCAAGCGCCGATCGTAGTCCTCGATACGCCCATCCAGCGCCCGCAGGTGAGTGTAGCGCTCGGCGAACACCCCCCGGGCCAGCGCCGGCAGGCCATTGTCGGCGTCCTCCAGGACCTCGGGCAGCGCCCGGCGCAGGCGGCTCACCCCCTGGCCCACCACGATGCCGTATTCGCTCAACAGCCCACGGATCTGATTGACCAGCGCGGTGCGCTCGGCCACCAGCAGCGAGCGGGCCCGGTGCACGCACAACACCGCCTGCTGCTCGGTGCCCTTGATGGGCACAAAGCGCATCGTCGGCCGCCCCAGCGCCTCACAGATCGCCTCGGCGTCGTTGCCGTCGTTCTTGTCATTCTTGCGGTAGGGGCTGACGAACTGTGGAGCCATCAGACGCACCTGGTGGCCCAGCTGCTCAAGCTCGCGCGCCCAGTAGTGCGCACTGCCACAGGCCTCCATCCCGATCAGACACGGGGGCAACTGGGCGAAAAACCCACGCAGCTTGGTCCGGCTCAGCGCACGGCGCAACACCACCCGCTCGTGGCTGTCCACCCCATGGACCTGGAACACGTTCTTTGCCAAATCCACTCCAATTCGCCTAATCTGTTTCATCGGACTCCCCCTCTCTGTGATTGACCGTTTACACCTTCAATCTGGCACATCCGATGCCGTAAGAGCAGGGGGAGTCCATCCCATTACGGAAAAAGGGAAGTGATGAATGCCGAGTGATGAATGATGAACTGGGGATCCGCCCCTTCCGTGCATCGTTCAGCATCCATAATTCATCGTTGTTTTCGGCTGATGGGTTCCGTAGCTCTCGTTCAGTCATGCAGAGCGCGATAACCGAAGGGCATTGCCCCCTACATTTCCTTTTTCCGTGCTTTCCGTGTCTTCCGTGGCGCCTTTGTCTTTAGACTGCGCAGCGAAACGGGGGGGGCGGGACGGGATCAGGCTTTCGGGAGGGTGACGCCGCGCTGTCCCTGGTACTTGCCGCCACGGTCGCGGTAGGAGGTCTCGCAGACTTCATCGGCGCCCAGGAACAGCACCTGCGCCACGCCTTCGTTTGCGTAGATCTTGGCCGGCAGGGGCGTAGTGTTGGAGAACTCGAGGGTCACATGTCCTTCCCATTCGGGCTCCAGGGGCGTGACGTTGACGATGATGCCGCAGCGGGCATAGGTGGACTTGCCCAGGCAGATGGTGAGCACGTCGCGGGGGATACGGAAATACTCCACCGTGCGCGCCAGGGCGAAGGAGTTGGGGGGAATGATGCAGACGTCCGATTGGACGTCAACGAAGCTGTTGGCGTCGAAGTTCTTGGGGTCGACGATGGCCGAATTGATGTTGGTGAAGATCTTGAACTCGTCTGAGCAGCGGATATCGTAGCCGTAGCTGGACGTGCCGTAGGAAATCACCCGCCCCGCGTCCGTCTCGCGCACTTGCCCGGGTTCGTAGGGTTCGATCATGCCGCACTGCTCGGCCATGCGGCGGATCCAACGGTCGGATTTGATTGCCATGGGGCGTTAGCCTGCCAGGTACGCCGCACCCCGCCCGGCGGGCGGGGTGCGGCAGACCCCGATACGCTGCGTCAGTTGTTCTGGATGACGATCTTCGGGAACTTCGCGGCGAAGTTCTTGGCCTGCAGCGACAGCTTGGCGGCCGTGCGGCGGGCGATGTCCCGGTAGATCTGGGCGATGCGGCTGTCCGGATCGGCCACCACCGAGGGCTTGCCGGCGTCCGTTTCCTCGCGGATATGGATGTCCAGGGGCAGGGCGCCGAGGAAATCCACATCGTACTGTTCGGCCATACGGTGACCGCCGCCTTCGCCGAAGATATGCTCCTCGTGGCCGCACTTGCTGCAGATGTGGATGCTCATGTTCTCCACGATGCCCAGCACCGGCACTTCCACCTTCTGGAACATCTTCAACCCCTTGCGCGCATCCAGCAGAGCGATGTCCTGGGGGGTGGTGACAATGACAGCACCACTGACCGGCACCTGCTGGGCCAGGGTCAGCTGGGTGTCGCCGGTACCCGGAGGCAGGTCGATCACCAGGTAATCCAGATCCTTCCAGTTGGTATCGTTGAGCAGCTGCTGCAGAGCCTGGGTGACCATCGGGCCGCGCCAGACCATCGGGGTCTCCTCGTCGATCAGAAAACCGATGGACATGGCCTGCACGTGATAGCTGACCATAGGCTCCAGGGTCTTGCCGTCCTTGGACTCCGGACGACCCTGCACACCCAGCATACGGGGCTGGCTGGGACCGTAGATATCGGCGTCCAGGATGCCGACGCTGGCGCCGTCCTGGGACAGGGCCAGAGCCAGGTTGACCGCGGTGGTGGACTTGCCCACCCCGCCCTTGCCGGAGGCCACGGCAATGATGTTCTTGATGCCCTTGATGGGCTCCACGCCCTTTTGCACCGCGTGGGCTACGATACTGCTGGTGACGTTCACCGTGGCCTGCGCTACGCCGTTGATGCCGCTGATCTTCTCGCCCAGTTTCTGCGTCAGTTCGTCGACATAGCCCTTGGCTGGAAAACCGAGCGCCACATCCACCGTCACCTTGTCCCCGTCGACGGCGATGTTCTTTATGCACTTGGTGGAGACCAGATCCTTTTCCAGATAGGGATCGATGTACTCCTTCAGGGCAGTCTCGACCTGCAGCTGGGATACGTCAGTCATGTCAGTGGTCCTCTGAGCGCGCACACCGCGTCACTGGGCGCGGAAACCGAAAAAGTGGCGCGATTGTACACAAGTTTCACAACGGCGTCTCCCGCCCCCGGGGAGGGGGATTTGCCCCGCCCCGCTGGCGGGCACAGCGGATAATTGTTAACTTATGCGCCTTTGATTCCCGGGGTTAGCGCCGCCCGCCGCTCATGAACGATTCTCACCGCACCATCCTGGTCACCAGCGCCCTGCCCTACGCCAACGGGCCCATCCACCTGGGGCATCTGGTCGAGTATATCCAGACCGACATCTGGGTCCGCTTCCAGAAGCTGCGCGGCCACGACTGCCTGTACGTGTGCGCCGACGACGCCCACGGCACCCCCATCATGCTGCGCGCCGAAAAGGAGGGCATCACCCCGGAGGCGCTGATTCAGAAGGTGGAGCAGGACCATCGGACTGATTTCGCGCAGTTCCTGATCGACTTCGACAACTACTACACCACCCATTCTCCCGAGAACCGCGAGTCGGCGGCGTACATCTATACCCGCAACCGGGATGCCGGCCATATCGTCAGCCGCACCATCCGCCAGGCCTACGACCCCGAGCGCCACATGTTCCTGCCGGACCGGTTCATCAAGGGCGAGTGCCCGCGCTGCGGCGCCCTGGACCAGTACGGGGACTCCTGCGAGGTGTGCGGGGCCACCTACAGCCCCACCGACCTGAAGAACCCGGTGTCGGCCATCTCCGGCGCGCGTCCTATAGAAAAGGAGTCGGAACACTTTTTCTTCAAGCTGGGCGATTTCGAGGCCATGCTGCGCCAGTGGATCGCCAGCAGCCACCTGCAGAGCGGCATCGCCAACAAGCTCAACGAGTGGTTCGAGACCGGACTGCAGGACTGGGACATCTCCCGGGACGCGCCCTATTTCGGCTTCGAGATTCCCGACGCGCCGGGCAAGTATTTCTACGTCTGGCTGGACGCCCCCATCGGCTACATCGCCAGCTTCAAGAACCTGATCCAGCGTCGCCCGGAGCTGGATTTCGACGCCTACTGGGGGGCCGACAGCCGGCACGAGCTGTACCATTTCATCGGCAAGGACATCGCCTACTTCCACACCCTGTTCTGGCCGGCCATGCTCGCCGGCGCCGGACTGCGCACGCCGAGCGCCGTGTTCTGCCATGGCTTTCTGACCGTCAACGGCCAGAAGATGTCCAAGTCCCGCGGCACCTTCATCATGGCGCGCACCTATCTGCAGCATCTGGATCCGGAATACCTGCGCTATTACTTCGCTGCCAAGCTGGGTGACGGCATCGAGGACCTGGACCTGAACATGGAGGATTTCCGGTTGCGGGTGAACGCCGATCTGGTGGGCAAGGTGGTGAACATCGCCAGCCGCTGCGCCGGTTTCATCAACAAGCGCTTCGACGGCGCGCTGGCTGCAGAGCTGCCCGAGCCCGGGCTGTTCGGCGAATTCACGGGCGCCGCCGAGCATATCGCCGGGCTCTACGAAACCCGCCAGTTCGGTCACGCCATGTCCGAAATCATGCAGCTGGCCGACAAGGCCAACCAGTACATCGACGCCAGAAAACCGTGGGTGGCCATCAAGGAAGCCGGCCGGGAAGCTGAAGTACAGGCGGTGTGCACCATGGGCCTGAATCTGTTCCGGGTGCTGATGACCTACCTGAAACCCGTGCTGCCGGGCGTTGCCGGGCGCAGCGAGGCGTTTCTCGGCATCGAACCGCTGACCTGGATCAAGGTCGGCGAGCCGTTGGTCAAGCATACTATCGGGACGTTCGTGCCGCTGATGACGCGGGTCGAACAGGACGCCGTGGATGCGCTGCTGGAAGCGTCTCATGAAGACATCGCCGGGGGGCCGGCCGCCGCCGCGCCCACCGGCCCGTTGCAGGACGACCCGATTGGCGCCGAGATCGGCTACGACGACTTCGCCAAGCTCGATCTGCGGGTGGCCCGCATCACGGGCGCCGAGCACGTTGAAGGGGCGGACAAGCTGCTGTGCCTGACGCTGGATCTGGGCGGCGAAACCCGCATGGTGTTCGCGGGTATCAAGTCGGCCTACCGACCGGAGGACCTGCAGGGACGGCTTACCGTGATGGTGGCCAACCTGGCGCCGCGCAAGATGCGCTTCGGCGTCTCGGAAGGGATGGTCCTCGCCGCCGGTCCCGGCGGCCGGGATCTGTGGATCCTGTCGCCGGACAGCGGCGCCCAACCGGGCATGCGCGTCAAGTAGCGCGCCGCGACATCGGGTCCGGCCGGCACGGTGTGCGGGCCCATGTCTGGAAGCTGTATACTTGCTGCTTGTTTGACTCCACCCTTGCCGCACGGAGTTCATGAGCGATGACCGAATACGCCCTGATCCTGGTCAGCACGGTGCTGGTGAACAACTTCGTGCTGGTGAAGTTCCTGGGACTGTGTCCGTTCATGGGCGTGTCGCGCAAACTGGAAACGGCCACCGGCATGGCGCTGGCCACCACGTTCGTGCTGACCCTGTCCTCCATCTGCAGCTACCTGGCGGAGCACTACCTGCTCGAACCCCTGGGCCTGGGCTATCTGCGCACCATCACCTTCATCCTGGTCATCGCCGTGGTCGTGCAGTTCACCGAGATGGTGGTGCACAAGACCAGCCCGTTGCTGTACCAGGTGCTGGGCATCTTCCTGCCCCTGATCACCACCAACTGCGCGGTGCTGGGCGTGGCGCTGCTGAATGTCCAGCAGCACCTCGGCTTCATGCAGTCGGCGGTGTACGGGTTCGGTGCCGCGGTGGGCTTCTCGCTGGTGCTGATCCTGTTCGCCGCGGTCCGCGAACGGGTGGCGGCCGCCGACGTGCCCGTCCCGTTCCGCGGTTCGGCCATCGCGCTGATCACGGCCGGACTGATGTCGCTGGCCTTCATGGGTTTCTCGGGCCTGGTCAGGGGCTGAAGCGGCAGCCATGAACGGGCGCAAGGGCAATAATCCGGGGAGCAGACCATGCTGACCGCCATGCTGGCACTTGGCCTTCTGGCCGCTGCGTTCGGCCTGCTGCTGGGCTACTCCGCCATCCGCTTCCGGGTGGAGGGCGAGCCCATCGTCGAGCAGATCAACGCCATCCTCCCCCAGACCCAATGCGGCCAGTGCGGCTTCGCCGGCTGTCGCCCCTATGCCGAAGCCATCGCCGCCGGTAACGCCGAAATCAACCAGTGCCCGCCCGGCGGCGAAGCGGGCATCCAGGCGCTTGCCGACCTGCTGGGACGCGATGCACTGCCCCTCAACGAAACCCACGGCGAGCACAAGGGCAGGCGAGTGGCGCTTATCGACGAAAGCACCTGCATCGGCTGCACCCTGTGCCTGCAGGCCTGCCCTGTGGACGCCATTCTGGGCGCCGCCAAGCACATGCACACCGTCATCGAACAGGAGTGCACCGGTTGCGAGTTGTGCCTGGACCCCTGCCCGGTGGACTGCATCGACATGGTGCCGGTCAGGGAAGACATCAGCACCTGGAAGTGGCCGTTCCCAGAGGACCGCTGGGTCGATATCGCCGAGGCTCCGTTGCGCCAGGCGGCCCGCTAGGACGATCTTCCATGGCCGGCAATCCTGACTGAATGGCAGCTCGCTTCGACAAGCTGTTTCACTTCCACGGCGGCCTGCGCCTGCCCGGCCACAAGGACCCGTCCACCAGCACGCCCGTGGTGCCCGCCCGGGTGCCGCCGCGCCTGATTCTGCCCCTGCACCAGCACATCGGCCAGCCCGCTGAAGCGCTGGTCAAGGTGGGCGACGACGTCCTCAAAGGTCAGCTGATCGGACGCGCCCAGGGCTATGTCAGCGCCCCGGTGCACGCCAGCAGTTCGGGCCGGGTGGTGGAGGTAGGCGAACGACCGGTGCCGCACCCCTCGGGCCTCACCGCCCTGTGCGTGGTCATCGAAACCGACGGCCTGGAGCGCTGGCGCCGGCGGGACGAACCGGTCGCGGATTACAAAGCCCTAGATCCCAGCGAGCTGCGCAACCGCATCCGCGATGCCGGCATCGTGGGCCTGGGCGGCGCGGGCTTCCCCAGTTTCATCAAGATGAACCCCGGGGCTGGCCATGCCATCGATCTGCTGGTCATCAACGGCGCCGAGTGCGAACCCTATATCAGCTGCGACGACATGTTGATGCGTGAGCGCCCCGCGGACATCGTCGGCGGCATGGCCGTGCTGCGCCACGCCATCGGCGCCCGCGAGTGCGTGATCGCGATCGAAGACAACAAGCCGGAGGCGATCGCCGCCCTGCAGCGCGAAGTGCAGGCCATGGGCGATCCGAGCGTGCATGTCGCAACCGTGCCGACCCGCTACCCCACCGGCGGCGAGAAGCAGCTCATCAAGGTGCTCACCGACCTGGAGGTGCCGAGCCAGGGACTGCCTGCGGACATCGGCATCGTCTGCCACAACGTGGGCACGGCCGCGGCGGTGTATCGCAACATGCTGGACAACGAGCCGCTGGTATCGCGGATGGTGACCGTCACCGGCGCGGGCGTCGCCGAACCCCGCAACCTGGAGGTGCTCATCGGCACCCCCATCGCCGATCTGGTGGCCCAGTGCGGAGGCTACACCGACGCGGCGGACCGGCTGGTCATGGGCGGCCCCATGATGGGTTTCGCCCTGCCCGACGACGCCCTTCCGGTGGTCAAGACCACCAACTGCATTCTGGTGGCCAGCCGCGCCGATCTGCCTGCGCCGCAGGCGGCCATGCCCTGCATCCGCTGCGGCGAGTGCGTGCAGGTCTGCCCGGCGAACCTGCTTCCCCAGCAGTTGTACTGGTACGCCCACGCCAAGGATTTCGACAAGGCCCAGGACTATCACCTGTTCGACTGCATCGAGTGCGGCTGCTGCGCCCAGGTGTGCCCAAGTCATATTCCCCTGGTGCAGTACTATCGTTTCGCCAAGACCGAGATCTGGGCCCAGGACAGGGAACGGCACCACGCCGACCAGGCCCGTCGACGCCACGAGTTCCGTCTCGAACGCCTGGAACGCGAAAAGCAGGAACGCGAGCAGCGGCTGCGCGAACGGCGCAAGGGCGCACCGGAGGATGCCAAGAAGGCCGCCATCCAGGCGGTGCTGGACCGGGCCAAAGCCAAGAAGGCGGCAGCCGACGACGCCGCCGCCACGCAGCCGCCGCCGGCAGGTGCGGGCGCGGACAATACCGACACTCCGGCCAACGCGCCCCCACCGGATTCCAAAGAAAACGCCTGATGGAGTTCCATACCTACAGCTCGCCGCACCTGCCGGCCCACAGCGACGTAGCCGTTGTCATGCGGCGCGTTCTCTATGCCCTGGTGCCCGGTGCGCTGGCCTACTGGTGGTTCTTCGGATGGGGTGTGGTGTTCAATCTCCTGCTCTGCATCGGCGTGGCGGTGGCTGCCGAAGCCGCCATGCTGCGGCTGCGCGGTCGGCCGGTGGGCCGTTTCCTGGTCGACGGCAGCGCGGTGGTTACCGGCGCCCTGCTGGGACTGGCACTGCCGCCGCTGACCCCCTGGTGGATACCGGTGGTGGCAGTGCTGTTTGCCATCGTGGTCGCCAAGCAGCTCTACGGAGGCCTGGGCTACAACCCGTTCAATCCCGCCATGGTGGGCTATGTGGTGGTACTGATTTCATTCCCGCGCGAACTGTCCCTGTGGGCGTCACCGGCCGGGTTGGGCGCACACGCATTGAGCCTGGCCCAAACGGCCCAACTGGTATTCGCCAACCACTTTCCCGCCGGCTTGAACTGGGACGCCGTGACGTCCGCCACGCCCCTGGATACAGTCAAGATCGGGCGCGGACTCGACAGGACCATGACCGAAATCGGCGCCAGCCCGGTGTTCGGCGATTTCGGCGGCGTCGGCTGGGAATGGGTGAATCTGTGGTACCTGGTGGGCGGCATCTGGCTGCTGCGCGAGCGCGTCATCCGCTGGCAGATCCCCGTCGGGGTGCTGGGCGCGCTGGTTCTCATGACGCTGGCGTTCTATCTCAATCACCCGGACGGCTATCCGTCGCCGGTGTTCCATCTGTTCAGCGGCGCCACCATGCTGGGGGCGTTCTTCATTGCCACCGACCCCGTCTCGGCCAGCACCACCGACCGGGGACGGCTGATCTACGGCGCGGGCATCGGCATCCTGGTGTATGTCATCCGCACCTGGGGCGGGTACCCTGAAGGCATGGCATTCGCCGTGCTGCTGATGAACATGGCGGCACCGACCATCGACTACTACAGCCGGCCGCGGGTGTTCGGCCAATCCGGGAATACACGATGACCTATCGCCAGGTGCTGGTCACTTCGCTGCTGTTGCTGATGTTCGCCGTCGCCGGCACCGCCCTGGTCGCGCTCACCTACGACCAGACCCGCGGGCGCATCGCCGCCAACGAGCGCGCCGCCCTGCTGCACAGCCTGCAGCTGCTCATTCCGCGCAGTGCCTACGACAACGACCCGCTGGACGACACACTGCAGGTTCACGACGCCGACATGCTGGGCACCGCCGACCCGGTGACCGTCTACCGCCTGCGCAAGCAGGGCAAGCCGGTGGCCGCGGTACTCACGCCGGTCGCGCCGGACGGCTACGGCGGCGCCATCAAGCTGCTGGTGGGCATCTACCACGACGGCACCATCGCCGGCGTGCGGGTGCTTTCCGAACATGAAACGCCGGGCCTTGGCGACGCCATCGAGGCGGACCGCTCCAACTGGATCTTCGGCTTCAACGGCAAATCCATCGGCAATCCACCGCTGGCCAAGTGGAAGGTGAAGAAGGACGGCGGCGTATTCGACCAGTTCACCGGCGCCACAATAACCCCACGGGCGGTAGTAAAAGCAATTCGGAAGACTCTGATATACTTTTCCGCGCATCGCGACAGCCTGTTCAGGGCCGGCGGCACCGGCTGAGGAACGGACGCAGGGGTCCCCCGTCTTCGACCGGCGGCTGTCAAACCCAATGCGCAACCATTGACCGTCGTCATGGCATCCGCGACCTGACACACCCATGCTCATATCATGACCGGACCGAGTTACAAGTCGATCGCCGTCAGCGGGCTGTGGAGCAACAACAGCGGGCTGGTGCAGCTGCTGGGCCTGTGCCCGACGCTGGCGGTGACATCGACCGTGATCAACGGGCTGGGCATGGGGCTTGCGACCACCGCCACGCTGGTGGCCTCCAACACCACCGTGTCCCTGATCCGCAAGGTGGTGCGCCCCGAGGTTCGCATTCCGGTGTTCGTGCTGGTGATCGCCTCCATCGTGACCGCCATCGAGCTGTCGATGAATGCCTACTTCCACCAGCTGTACAACATCCTGGGTATTTTCATTCCATTGATCGTGACCAACTGCGTCATCATCGGACGGGCCGAGGCGTTCGCCTCCAAGAACACCCCGGACCGCGCGTTCCTGGACGGCCTGATGATGGGCATCGGCTTCACCCTGGTGCTGATGGCCCTGGGCGCCATCCGCGAGGTGGTCGGCCACGGCACGCTGCTGGCGAATGCCCAGCTGATGTTCGGCCCCGTCGCCAAAGACTGGACATTGCACGTGCTGCACCACTACCGGGGCTTCCTGGTCGCGACCCTGCCGCCCGGCGCGTTCCTCGGCCTGGGTCTGCTCATCGCCCTGAAGAACGTCATCGATGCCCGTCGGGAACGGCGCGTCGCGCCGGCAGCCGTGCCCACCGCGCAGCCGGCCAATACGCCTGCGTAACCGCATATCGGAAACAGAGGAGTGATCACCATGTCGGGACACTTTCCCTTCCTGGGAAAAGGGGTGCGCTACGGCGGCGCCCGTCTGACCATCAGCGCCTTCTTCGAGCACCATGGCTTCGGCCTGCCGACCCAGGAGAAGTACTACAAATGGTGGTACGACTGGGCCAAGAATTTCGTGCAGAACGACCCGGACCTGAGCTACACCAAGGCAGTGGAATTTTCCCACTACCCTTACGGCCAGCACGCCCACCACAGCTTTCACCTCAACAAGAAACTGTGGGCCATCACCCTCGCCGACCTCGGTGACCTGATACGGGACAACATTCTGCCCAAGCTCAGCGAGGAGCAGTTCCATCAGCTCGAAGCCGACCACGACAAGGTGGTCCATGAACTGGAGAAGGAAGCCGAAACGGCGGCGGAACTGGAAATCCCGGAAGTCGGTTATTTCCGGCACACCTGAACCGCCAGCGCCGCCGACTTTGGAAAAGCCCCGTCCGACGGGGCTTTTTCATGACCGCCGTGCGCGGCCTCGCCATCCGGTTCCATCTCGGGTATGTTGCTGAACCTGTGTGCCAAGCAGCCACGGGCTGACATGAACAAAGACAAGCGCCGGCTCATCTTCGAGCGCCTCAAGGCGGACAACCCCGCACCCACTACCGAGCTGAACTACGGCAATCCCTTCCAGTTGCTGGTGGCGGTGATCCTTTCCGCGCAGGCGACCGACAAGGGCGTCAACAAGGCGACCGACCGGCTGTTCGAGGTGGTGGAAAAGCCGGCCGATGTGCTGGAACTGGGCGAGGCGCGCCTGAAGAACTACATCAAGACCATCGGGCTGTTCAACAGCAAGGCGAGGAACATCGTGGGCGCCTGCGAGATGCTGCAGGAACGCCACCGGGGCCGGGTGCCCCGGGACCGCGAATCTCTGGAAGCCCTGCCCGGGGTGGGCCGCAAGACCGCCAACGTGATTCTCAACACCGCCTTCGGCGAGCCCACCATCGCCGTGGACACCCATATCTTCCGGGTCGCCAACCGCATCGGCCTGGCGCCCGGCAAGACCGTCCTGGAGGTGGAACGCAAGCTCGACAAGTTCGTGGCGCCCCCATTCAAGAAGGATGCGCACCACTGGCTCATTCTCCTGGGACGCTACACCTGCGTGGCCCGCAAGCCCCGCTGCCCGGCCTGCGTGATCCGGGACCTGTGCGAGTATCGCCACAAGACCGTCGCCCAGTGAAAGCCCAGGGAGCGGGCGCGTGCTACCTTGTCTGGGAGCACGCGCCGTCCATCGTATATGTCCAACTGCGGCAGGTTTGCGAGCCGCAGCCGCCAACGGGTTCACCATGCTATTCGGACAGGACAGAGATCAGATCCGCCGCTTCTACCATGAGGTGTGGCGCAAGCAGCTGGCGGGCGACCCCCTGGAGCCGCTGGAAATCATGGTGCGGGACGTGATCCTGGACCATCCCGAATACCAGGGGCTGCTGACCGATCCGGACCGGGCGCTGCAGCGCGAGTATCTGCCGGAGAACGGCGAAACCAACCCGTTTCTGCATATGGGCCTGCATATCGCCATTCATGAGCAGATCGGCACCGACCGCCCGGCGGGTATCCGCGACCAGTACCGCAAACTGCTCGCCGCCACCGGCGACGCTCATCAGGTGGAGCACCGCATCATGGACTGCCTGACCGAAATGATCTGGCGCGCCCAGCGTGACGGCATCGCCCCCGACGAGGCGGGCTACCTGCAGTGCCTGCAGCGGCTCGCCCGCTGAGCACGGCCAGCGGGCACCGCGGTGTAACAATTCCCGCTGCGGGCCGACCAACCCTGTGCAGTTGACCACCGCCGGCCCGACACCGGCTCAAGCCGGACAGCACAGGCGCCGCTAAGCCATGCAAGCGCAGGAAATTGCACCATAACCTGACCAAGGGGGGTCGCCGAGGTATGCTGACAGGCCACAGCAACGGATTTCTGCTCGCCGTTCTCGACATCATGGCCGTAGCGTTCGTGATGTTGGTCGGTGCGCTGGTGCTCTGGGGCGTCGGCACCTACATCCTGGACGCCAGCCAGACCCGCCATGCCATCCGCCACAACTATCCGGTCATCGGACGATTCCGCTACCTGTTCGAACACCTGGGCACGTTCTTCCGCCAGTATTTCTTCGCCATGGACCGCGAGGAGCTGCCGTTCAACCGCGCCGAGCGCAGCTGGGTCTACCGGGCGTCCAAGAACCTGGACAGCACGGTACCGTTCGGCTCCACCCGGGATCTGCGGCCCCTGGGCTCGGTGTACTTCGTCAACTGCCCGTTTCCCGACCTGGGCGAGGACACCAAACCGCCGGTCGCGGTCACCATCGGCCCCTATTGCGATCAGCCCTACATCACCGAGTCGCTGTTCAACATCTCGGCCATGAGCTACGGCGCCATCTCGCGCCCGGCGGTGCTGGCGCTGTCCAAAGGCGCGCATATGGCCGGCTGCTGGATGAACACCGGCGAAGGCGGCCTGTCGCCCTACCACCTGGAAGGCGGCGCCGACCTGATCGTCCAGATCGGTACCGCCAAGTACGGGGTGCGCGACGAGTACGGCCAGCTCGATGAGCGTAAGCTCAGAGAAGTCACCGCCCACGACACCGTGCGCATGGTGGAAATCAAGCTCAGCCAGGGCGCCAAGCCCGGCAAGGGCGGCATCCTGCCCGCGGTCAAGGTCACACCGGAGATCGCCGCCATTCGCGGCATTCCGCGCTACCAGTCGTCCATCAGCCCCAACCGTCACCAGGAGGTCAGCAGCGTCGGCGACCTGCTGGATATGATCGACCGGGTACGCCGCATCGCCGGCAAGCCGGTGGGCGTCAAGACCGTCATCGGCGCCTATGGCTGGCTCGACGAGCTGTTTGCGGAAATTCACCGCCGCGGCATCGAATCGGCACCGGACTTCATCACCCTGGACGGCGCCGAGGGCGGCAGCGGCGCGGCCCCCATGAGTCTGATGGACAACATGGGCATACCGCTGCGCGAGAGTCTGCCCCTGCTGGTGGACATGCTGATCGCCCACGACCTGCGCGAGCGCATCAGGGTGATCGCCGCCGGCAAGCTGATCACGCCCGCGGACGTGGCCTGGGCGCTGTGCATGGGCGCCGATTTCGTGAACTCGGCGCGCGGCTTCATGTTCGCCCTCGGCTGCATCCAGGCCCTGCAGTGCAACAAGGACACCTGCCCGACCGGCATCACCACCCACAACCCCCGGCTGCAGCAGGGCCTCGACCCGCGCCTGAAAGCCGTGCGGGTGAGCAACTACGTTCAGAACATGGTGCACGAGGTGGGCACCATCGCGCACGCCTGCGGCGTCCCCAATCCACGCAATCTGCGCCGCTTCCACGCACGCATGGTGACCGAACAGGGGGTTTCCATACCGCTGGACGAGATCTACCCCGAACCGCGCACCGGCGGCGCCAGCGTCAGCCTGCAGCGCCGGGCCAACTGATCGGTTTCAGCCGAACATCAGCGCGTAGGGTCTGGCCAGAGCGCTGCGCAGCTGATCCAGCCCGAAAGCGCCGCCCAGGCGCACCAGCTCGCGACCTTCGAACCAGCCGATCACCGTCGGCACGCTGAACACCCCGTACTGAGCCGCCGCCTCCCGGGCGCGGGCGGTATCGATTTCGTAATACCGCACGGCTGGAAATTGGTCGCGCAGCAACCCGGCAACCTTCGGCCCAAGCACATGGCAGACCCCGCAGTCGGGCCCGCTGAAGAACACCACCACGGCGTCCTGCCCGAGCACTGCGCGCAACTGAGTCAGTGACGACAGTTCCACCGTTGGCACTCCCCGCTCAGTCGAACAGACGCCGGCCCAGCCAGTACACCAGCAGCCCGAGATAGACCCCTGCGATCACGTCGCTCACGAAATGGTAGTCCAGCAGCACCAGGGCGGCTCCCAGCAGTGCGAGCAGCGCGCCCAGCAGCGGCCGATAGCGGGGATAGTAACGCCACAGCACCGCGGCCAGAGCCACGAACACGGTCATGTGGCCGGACGGAAAGCCGTTGAACGCACCGGTGCCATGAAACCAGTGGAAACCGTCCAGCTGCGGATGGTGCAGCCAGTCCCGGGTCCTTATGCGCCCGAACACCAGCTTCAGGACCTCCTTGGCGCCGTAGGACAGGGGCGCCACGATTCCCAGCAGCGTCAGGCAGTCCCGCAGCCGGGTGCGGGACGGGTCGCCGGCCAGCATGAACCGTCCGGCCCATCCGATCGCGGTGACGGCGATCACCACCGGCAGCAGCAGATCGGGGAGGCGGGGCATCCCGGACCCTGTGCCCGTGCGGCCGATCAGCAGGCGCTGAGCCGCCCATGCGACCCGCGCATCAAGAAACCGGTAGCTGGCATACACCAGCAGGGCGGTGGGCACAAAGGCGATGAGCAGCGTCTTGAGGCGCACGGCAGAGGCAGTTCCCGTTGATGGAATGGCGCTGCGCGCAGGCCACTCCGACAAGGCTTCCGGGGCTTGTGAAGCACCCCTATTATGACGCGAAACGGCGCGTTATGTTCATTCCGCTGCGCCGCCAACGCTGGCCGCGATGGTCATTCGGAGGCGGTTCCGCTACCTTATACGGGGACCCTCGCCGAACGCCATGCGGGTGCATCGCAGGCAGCGGCGCGGTGCCGTACCCGGCCACCGGACGGACTCGATTCCGATGCAACGCCATCACCGCCGCAGCCACGCCTATGTGGGCAATACCGTGGAAATGGGCCGGCTGTTGCTGCTGATCTACATCGGGCTGCTGCTGTACGGTTCTCTCTACCCCTTCGACCATTGGCGCATCCCGTTCCAGAGCCCCTGGCGGATCATGCTGCCCCGCGGCGGTCACGACCCCTACTCGGACATCCTGACGAACCTGTTGGTCTACATGCCCTTCGGGTTCCTGATGATGCGGGTGGCGGCCGCGCGCCGCGCGTCCGCCGCACTGGTCGTCACCGTTACCCTGCTGGGCGGCGCGTTCAGTCTGGGCGTGGAATACCTGCAGGCCTTCAACCCCGCCCGGGTGTCATCGCTGGGGGATGTCGCCCTCAACACCAGCGGCACGCTTTTCGGCGCGCTGGCGGCCACCGTGCTGCGCCCCGATGCACGCCTCGGGCGGTACCTGTTGAAATGGCGCGACGAATACGCGATTGCCGGCACGCTCGCCAATGTCGGGCTCGTCGCCATCGGGTTGTGGACCCTTTCCCAGCTCACCCCCCTGGTACCGTCGCTGGATATGAGCAGCCTGCGGGCCGGGCTGAAACCGGCCTGGTACACCCTGACCGGCAAGGTGCCCTTCGATCGCGCCCAGGCCATGGCCTACGCCCTGTCGGTGGGCGGGCTCGCCCTGCTGGCCCGTACGGTGCTGCACCGCCAGTACCGCTCAGCGGTGCTGTTCGGCGCGTTCGTGGGCGCCGTGCTGCTGCTCAAGATCCCGATCGTGAGCCGCCAGATTTCCCTGGAAGCGATCGCCGGAACGGGCGCGGGGGTGTTGCTGGCGGGCGTGCTGCGCCATTCGACGGGCCGCGTGCGGCTGCTGTCCACTGCTTTTCTGATACTGGGTGCGGTGGTGATCGACGAGCTTCGCTTCGGTGCCGGCGGCGCCCTGACGGCGTTCAACTGGGTGCCGTTCAGCGGCCAGTTGGCCCACGACCTGATCGGTGTGGCCGATCTGCTGGACGATATCTGGCCGTTCGTCGCACTGGCCTACCTGGCCTTGCTGACAAGGCCTGTCCGTCCGGGGATGGTTGCCGTGGCCGGCGCGCTGGGCCTGGGCGCCCTGATGTTCCTCCTCGAATGGCACCAGCAGGCGCTGCCGGGACGCTATGGCGACATCACCGACGTTGTCACGCCGGTGCTGGCGTGGCTGCTGCCCTGGTTGCACCCCGGGGTGCGCCGCAGCGCCGCTACGCACCCCGAGGACGCGCGCAGCCACGCCACGCGGGGCTCCGGACAACGTCCGCGACGCGCCTGGCTGGCGGCGGCCGTGCTGCTCGCCGCCGCCGCCGCGGCCGCCTGGTCGCTGCCCAAAGTCCCGCCGGAACGTCACGTGGACGAAAGCCTGCTGCCCAAGCTGCCGGCGCCCGACCGGCTGCCACCGGTATCGCTGCCCCGCTTCCGCTATGAGCATCCGCGCCTGCCGGCCCCTTCGCAATCCGACATCCAGCGACTGCAGGCGCACGACCCCGGTTACCTGAAAAGCATCGAGAAGCGCGCCCGCAACGGGAAGGGCCGTTTCCGCGAGGTAGTCATCGCCGCCTACATGGTGCCCGGCAGTCAGGATCTCGACCTGCTGTTCCGCCGCCTGATGGCGTTGAAGTTCGCGTGGCGCGGCCAGGGAGAGGTCAAGCCCCTGGCGATGGCCTACGACTGGCTGTACGGGCAGTGGAGCGACAGCCAGCGCGCAGCGTTGCTGCACAAGCTGGTGGAAGGCTGCAACTACATCGTCGAGCGCATCCGGGTGAAGCAGCGCCTGTCCCCCTACAACGTGTACCTGTACAACAGCCCGCTGCAGGCACTGATGGCCGGCGCGCTCGCCAGCTACGGCGACAGCCCCGAAGCCGAGCTCCCGATGCGCTTCACCTACGACCTGTGGCTGCACCGGGTGCTGCCGGTGTGGCGGCAGATCATGGGCAAGGGCGGCGGCTGGCATGAGGGCAACGAGTATGTCGGCATCGGCATCGGCCAGGCCGTCTACCAGCTGCCCGCCATGTGGCGCAAAGCCACCGGGCAAGACCTCTTCAAGAGCGAGCCCGAGCTGCACCATTTTCTGGATTTTCTGATCTACCGCCAGCGGCCCGATGGTCAGAATTATCGTTGGGGCGACGGGGCCTTCCACGCCAAGGCGGTCCCCGACCGCATCCCCCTGGCCATCGAATACCGGGACAAGGCCGGCTACAGCCTCAAGCGCCCGCCGCCGTTCGGCCCCACCTCGTGGCCCTGGGGGCCGTTGCCGGAGCCATCCCTGTACGACCCTGATGCCGTTGCCCGGCTGCCGCTGACCCATTTCTTCGACGGCATCGGCATGCTGGTCATGCGCAGCGGCTGGGGACCGGACGCCACCTACGTCACCTTCAAGGCGGGCGACAACTACTGGTCCCATGTGCATCTGGACCAGGGGGCGTTCACCATCTACAAGGGCGGCCCGCTGGCCGTGGACAGCGGACTGTACGGGCCGTCCTACGGCGCCGACCACCACATGAACTACACCTATCAGACCATCGCCCACAACACCCTTACGGTCAAAGACCCGGCCGACACCGTTCCCAATCCGGCCAAGCCGGGCGAGCCGCCACGACCGATCGCCAACGATGGCGGACAGCGCCGGGTGGGCTCCGGCTGGGGCGTGTACGCCGCGCCCCTGGACCTGGCCGACTGGCAGGCCCACCGGGCGATCTATCACACCGGCACCATGGAACGCGTGTTCCGCGAAGACGGACTGACCGTGGCCCTGGCGGACATCACGCCGGCCTACACCAACCGGTACTCCGGCGAGGGCACCTTCACCAACCGCACCCGGCGGGTGGAGCGCTTCTGGAGGATTTTCGCCTACGACCACAAAGCCGACGCGGTGGTGATCTTCGACCAGGTGATATCGACCCACGCCCGCTTTCGCAAGCGCTGGCTGCTGCACACGTTGCAGCGCCCTGTGGTGAGCGGCGACATGTTTACGGTGACGGTCGCCGGCAGCGACAGACCGGGCCACGCGGGGGGGCGCCTGGAAGGACATGTCCTGCTTCCGAAACATCCCGACATACACGTGATCGGCGGCAAGGGATTCCGGTTCTACGTGGACGGACGCAACTACGACGGCCACGGCAAGGTCGACGCCAAGGCGCGCCGGGTGGGCGACACGGAGCTGGGCGCCTGGCGGATCGAGGTCTACCCCTCGGACCAGCAGCGGGAGCAGAACTTTCTGACCGTGTTGCTGCCTTCGCTGCGCGACGCCGGCCCGCCCCGCTACCGGGTGACGCGCCTACAGGACGGCAAACGCGTAGGCTGCGAAATCGCCGGACCCGAGCGGACCACGCGCTGGTGGTTCGTCCCCGGGAGGAATCAGGTGGATGTGCAGGTCAGCGGGAACGGCAGCACCCGCAGCTACCACGTGGCGCCGCCGGCACCGACAAGCCATTAACCGAGACGCTCGCGCAAAAACGCCAATACCCGTTCCAGGGCGTCATGGGTGGGATGCCCGGGGCGATCCACCAGGTCCATGGTCAACACGGAATGGGCTGTGGCATCGATGCCATCGCGATTGCCCGGCGAAGAGTCGATCTCCACGCTCTCGAATCCCTCACCAAGCTCGCGGCGCAGCCGCTCGAAACGCGCCCGCGGGCAGAGCCGGTCCTGCGAAAAGCGCAGTCCCAGCAGGCGGGCGCCGCCGGCAACCCGCGCCCTGACCGCCGCCAGTTCCTGTGGAGAAACACCCAGCGCCGCGCGGTGCGAAGCGGTGATGCCGAGGGGCAATGAAGGCTGGGCCATCACCGGCGCCAGCACGGAAGGATCGGCGGCGAGCGCCAGGGCGAACCCGCCCGTCAGGCACATGCCGACCACCCCAACGCCGGGACCGCCGCATTCGGCGTGCATGTGAGTGCACAGCGCCCGCAGCCAGTCGGTCACCGGACTGGAACGGTTGCGGCGCAGACAATGGAACTCCCGGCTCACACACACGCGGGCGAACTCGCCGGCCAGATAGGCGCGTGACAGGGGTTTGCCCGGCACACCGAACAGCACCGGCAGCACGGCGGTAAAACCGGCCCCGGCGAGCCGATCCGCAAAGGCCAGCACCTGCGGCGTCGGGCCCGGCAGTTCGTGCATGACGATCACCGCAGCGCCACTGCCCTGGCGCAGCACGCGCCGCGCCCGTCCCGCGTACTCGAACACAAACGACATCATCGGGGTCAGATCCCAGTTTTCGCTAATATTCCCTCGCGCCATTGTGCACCAGGACACGAGTCTCGCCATCCGGACGCGGCGCCCAGCCACCCGGTGTCACCCGCCAGACCATTCAACCGTATCACGGCCCATCGCTGTCGGTCTGAGAGCGTCGCGCTCGGCTGGGAACCGAGCTGCCGGCGCCTGGCCATAGTAGGAAAAACTGGGATCTGACCCCACTTTTTGGCTAAGATGAGCCGACCACAGAGTTCACAGGGAGGTGAACCATGCCACGCAAACCTCGGTTCAATTTGCCGGGAATCCCCCAGCATGTCATTCAGCGCGGCAACAACCGCTGCCCCTGCTTTTTTTCCGAAGCGGATTATCGATACTACCTGAATGCTCTGAGAGCGGCCCTGGAACACAACCGCTGCCGTGCCCATGCCTACGTGCTGATGAACAACCATGTGCATCTGGTCCTCACGCCGCTGGAAAAGCACAGCGTCTCTCACACGATGCAGGACCTGGGACGCAAGTACGTCCGCTACGTCAATGACCGCTACGGACGGTCGGGAACATTGTGGGAAGGCCGTTACAAGGCAAGCCTGGTGGACAGCGAGGTCTATCTGCTGACATGTATGCGCTATGTCGAGTTGAATCCGGTCAGAGCCGGCATGGTTGCCCGTCCGGGCGACTATCCCTGGTCAAGTTTCGCCGCCAACGCGCTTGGGCGACATGATCCGGTCATCAGCCAACACGCGCTCTATTGTGCCTTGGCTGCCGAACCGGCCCAGCGCCGCCACGCCTATCGTCAGTTGTTCGATGAGCCGATAGATGAACCGATCCTTGGTGAATTGCGGGACGCGTTGAACCGGGAACTGGTACTGGGCAAAGAGGCTTTCAAGAAGGTTCTGGAAGCGGTGGCGCACCGACAGATTCGCCGGGGTGCAGATGGCCGTCCTCGTGTCGAGGATATGATCGGCATTTACGAATCGGGGCCTGACGGACCCCTATATTAGCGAAAACTGGGATCTGACCCCGTTTTTTCCTGGGCCTGGGTCCAGCGCTGCTCGAAGGCAGCGAACTCGGAAGCGGAGATCTGCAGGTCGTGGTTGGTATCGATCTGGGCGAAATGGCTGCTGATCAGTTTCGACGCCTTCGCTTCGTGCGGATCTATGAGTTGGTTGGAGTTGGTATCCAGCCGGTCGAAAAGGATGTTCATGGTCGGACCCGCAGCACTCATGATTTCATGCCCAGGAACGTTGGCACGGCTGACATAGCTGCTGCTCGAAGGTGTGACGCCGATAGGCATCGGTTGGCCCGCCAATGCGGTACCCACCAGCGACAGCGTACCGACGAGGATGAGCAGGTGGCGCTGCGAAAACGTGCTTCTCATACGATCGCCTCCTGGATCGGACAAGAGACTGCCGGTGGTCGCTTGACCCACGGCCCGACACCGCGGGTCCTGTCCCTACCCGCTTGCCACTTGAGACACCCAACCCCGCCCCCGAGTTCAAACAACCGGGGGTCAGATCCCAGTTTTCGCTAATATTCACCCGTCCTGCTGTGCGCCACGACAAATGCCGCACCACAAAAACCGGCAGTCAGGACTGCGCACTCCCATCGGTCGCCTACGGCAGGCTTGGGTACACGGCACGCCCAGGACCACCGCCGGCGCGTCACCGAAGAGGAGACGGCCGGCAGCTGCTATATTAGGAAAAACGGGGATCTGACCCCGACAGAACGCGGTGGACTGGTGGTTGGTGTTGCCGGCAAGAGGCGCGACCAGCACCAGCTCGGTTCCGGTATACGCCTGCACCCGCAGGCCGAGCGCCCGGGTCAGCGGTATCTCGTCTGCAGTACCTGCAGGCGCAATGCTTACCGGCCCCCCGGCTCCAGGCCGGTGCCGTTGGGCCGCAACTTGGAACCGAGGAATGCGCCGAACTGGCTGCCGACCCCGGCAGTGAACAGAGCGATCAGCAGCCGCAGCAGATGGGGGGTGGCCCAGATGGCCCCGCGGCCGAGCAGCGCGCCGACCCCCTGCACGGCCAGCAGCGGCAACCCCAGCCACCAGGCCCAGTGCCACCTCACGCCCGGCCAGATCAGTCCCACCCCGAGCCCAATGGCGCCGTACAGATTGGCCGTGTAGCGCAACATGTCCCAGTCGGCCGTATGCGCCGGCAGCAAGCGGGGGAACAAAACCGCCGCCGCGGTGCCCAGCACCACGCCGGCGACGTGGACGTAGCGCTGTCTGCCTGACGTCTTGGCGTTCATCCGCTATGGACCTCCTCAGATTTGTGTGCCGTGGGCAGACCTGCCAGGCGGTGTGCGATCCCAGCGCCCGTGCGCTGCGGCAGATGCATGGACGCCACCGGGCCCCGCTGGCTCATGATGATGAGGACGACGCCGGGATGGGCCCGCTTTCACCATGATGCACCACATAGTCGAGCACGCCTTCCACCTCGATTTCGTAGCCGGAGTTGGCCGGCACGGAGAAACGGTCGCCCGCCTGGTAGCTGTTCCAGGCCTGGTCATCGGCAAGCTTGACGCGGCAGTTGCCTTCCAAAATTTCCATCAGCTCCGGCGCCTCGGTGGTCATACGGTAGGTACCCGCATGCATGAGCCCCAGGCTCTTCATCTCGCCAGCCGCGGTGATTATCGAGCGGACCGCCACCTTGCCGCCATGGAGCAGCTTCGCCTTGCTGGTAATGGTTGCGCCTTCGAAATCCAAGGGACACCCCCTGCCTGCACCGCAAATGGCCGGCGGCCGTGATGCGGGCCCTGTGAGCGGCATTATCGACCCGGGCCGCACCGTCCCGCAACGCCTGCCGGCAGCGGAAGCGCCATCGGACGCCGGCAGCGTTGCCCGCGGCGTATGGTCGCCTGCGGGGCAGCCCGTCCACGGAGTCCGGCGGGTGTGACATACCCTATCGGCGCGAGACGCGGGCAACGTTGGAACGGATGTGGCGGCCGCCTACCGGCCACCGGCCACCGGCCACCGGCCACCGGCCACCGGCAGTGCGGCAACCATCGGCTGGCGCAGGTCGGCCGCAAACGGCGGCCCCGCTTTCGTTCCCAGCAAGGCACCCCGACGATCCCCACTGCCGGGCCACCACCCAGCCGGGGTAGCCGCCGGTGCCATCAGGCATCGTCGACGGCAACGTAATCGATGGCCACAGGCCGGATGCGGGCGTAGATCCACAGACCCAATGCGACCGCGCTGCCGACCATGGCCGTCACCAGCAACGCAGCGAACAGGCCCATCGGCGGGGCGACCACAATGGCCTTGACCCCGGTCACCGGCGCACCGTTCCAGCTCAGATCCAGCAGACCGGCATAGGCAAGCAGGCCGAAAAACACGAACAAGGGCACGCACCCGAACAGACTTCCCAATGCCACCAGCTTGTAGACGCTGCCCGTACTGAGCTGGGCCATTTTCACCGACTTCATCATATCCCCCCTTGGCGGCCAGGCCGCGGACTCATCGCTCCTGCAATGACACGCACCGCGAACGCCGGCACGTTTGTACGCGTCAACGGCGGAAACCCCCTGAATGTTGAGAATCGGGCCCGAGACGCCGGCGCCGGCCTGCCCCACGGCCCAGCATTCCTCCTTCGCCGCACGCGGATGGCGCGCCCCCCCGAAGTCTGGTCGCGACGACCGAAAAACACCCGCGCCGCACTCAGGTTTGTGGCACGGCGGTCGCTAACCTCGGTTAACGATAAGGACCGGTTGCCTTGAAGTGAAGCCAGCGTTCCGCAGTCGGCATCGTGCCTTCGCCCTGCTACTCACCGTCCTCGCCGTCGTGGCGACCTGGAGCGGCGCCGGCCAGACCCTCGAGACCTGGGGCTACCGGCTCGCCGCGTCCTTCGCGCCGGCCGACAGGCCCGCCCACCGGGTCATCGTGATCGCCCTAGAGCCTGCTTCGGCTGCCGAACTCAGAGGCGAGGCCGCAGACGCTCTGCACCGCCTGCGCGCCCTGGGCGCCGGGCCGGTCGCCCTCCTGCTCCCCCTGGACCGGCCGGCCGATCCCCCCGCTCTGGCGGAGGTCAGGCGGGCGGCCGCCGAGCTGCACGCTGCGCAGCGCCGGCGCGCCGCCGCCCTCCTGAAGGCGGTGGACCGCCTCGACGTGGACGGCCGACTCGCCGACGCCATGGGGGCCTTCCGCGACACGGTCCTCGCCGGCTTCGTCCGTCCCGGCAGCGGTCCCGACGCCGCAAGTCTCGCGCACTACGGGTTGCCCGCATCCGACACCCGCAGCGGCCCTTTGCGAAGGGCCACAGACCTCATACTCGATCCCACCGACCCACCCGCCCACGTGGTACCACCGCTGGCGTCCCTGCGTGCCGGCGCCCGGGCTCTGGGCGTGACACCCACCTGGCGGGACGGCGCGCGGGTGACCGGGGTGCCGCTTTGGGTGCGGGACGGCAACGTCCGATTGCCCAGCGTCGCATTGGCCCTGGCGGCAGCGGCCCGGCCGCACAACGCCGGTCGCATTGCAGTGCGGCGCGACTCCGTACGGATGGGCTCCCAGCGCATACCAGTCGGCCCCGGCGGGCAGTTCTATCCCCTGCCGCTGGCAAAAGCCGCCGCCCGCCAGCGCGTCGCCGTCTACAGCCTGCACGCCCTGCTGGACGGCAAAGTCGGCACGCGGACCCTGTACGAACGGCCGGTACTGGTGGGCGTCGACGGAGGCACGGGCACCCCGCGGCTGCTTGGACCGGCAGGCGACCGGTGGACGCCCCTCACCTGGACCGCGCAATCCGTCGCGGCCCTGCTCGACGGTAAGGGCGTGCGCATGCCCCCGTGGTTCTACGGGGCCCAGCGGGGCGGCGTGCTGCTGGCCGGCCTGTGCCTGATGCTGCTGCCCTGGGGGCTGCGGGGACGCCTGGGGCTCGTGCTGGGGACGGTCATCACCATTGCCCTGTTGAACGCCGGCCTGCTGGCGCTGCTCACCCGGGCACTGTGGCTGCCGGTGGTCACCCCCGCCCTGTTCCTGCTCGGCGGGCAACTGCTGCTGACGCTCAACCACCGCAGCGAGTCGGCCCTGCGGGACGCCCGCAGCGACGCCGCCGACGCGCGCCGGCAACTGGGACTGAACCTGCAGAACCAGGGTCAGCTCGACGCCGCGCTCGAACAGTTCCAGGCCTGCGCCGGCGACCCGGACGTGGACGAGCCCCTCTATCAACTGGGCCTGGAATACGAACGCCGCCGCCAGTTTCCCAAGGCGCTGGCGGTCTACCAGGAACTGGAGCAGTCCGAGCCGGGCTTCAGGGACGTTGCCGAACGCCGCGCGCACCTGGAAACCCTCACCGCCCATCTGCCCACCGGCACCGGCCTGGGCAACGCCGGCACCAGCACGGTGGCGCTGGACAACCCGGCGGTGGAAAAGCCCGTTCTCGGGCGCTACCGCATCGAGCGTCTGCTGGGTCAGGGCGCCATGGGCGCGGTGTACCTGGCGGAAGATCCCAACATCGGCCGGCGGGTCGCGGTCAAGGCGCTGCCCCTGGCCGAGGAGTTCGAAGGGGCCGCCTTGCAGGAAGCCCGCGGGCGGCTCAAGCGCGAGGCCGAGGCCGCCGGGCGTCTCAAGCACCCGAACATCGTGGCCGTCCACGACGTGGGCGAAGAGCGCGACCTCGCCTACATTGCCATGGACTACGCGGAGGGGCGCAGCTTGGCCGCCTGGACCGAGGCCGAGAACCTGCTGGCCGTGGACGAGGTGCTGTACGTCTGTGCCGAGGTGGCCGAGGCCCTGCACTACGCCCATGCCCGCAAGGTGGTGCACCGAGACATCAAGCCCGGCAACGTGATCTACGATCCCAACAGCGGCGCCGTCAAGGTCACCGATTTCGGAGTGGCTTCACTGGTGGACGACCGTAAGACCCGCACCGGCATGGTGCTGGGCAGCCCGTCGTACATGTCACCGGAACAGATCACCGGCAACCGCATCGACGGGCGCTCGGACCTGTTTTCCCTGGGCGTGACCCTCTATCAGCTGCTGACCGGACGGCTGCCCTTCCGGGGCGATTCGGTCGCCAATCTGGCCTATCGCATCACCCAGGAAAAGCACGCCAACCTGGGGCGGGTGCGGCGCGGGCTGCCCGCCTGTGCCAGCCGCATCGTCAACAAGGCGCTGCAGAAGGATCCCGGCGACCGCTACGCCAACGGCGCCGACATGGCCGAAGCCCTGCGCCGCTGCGGCGGTGCCCGGGCGGCACGGCAGCGCAAATGACAACGGCAGAAATGCCAACCACGTCCCAGTCAGGGCGCCCCGGCGTGCCATAGGCTGGGGCACAGGCCCGAGCAGTCCGTCACCAAAGGAGAACCACTCATGGCCATTCTGCTCCACGTGCGCAACGGCACCATCACCGCCGAGTATGCGCTGCAGCCGGGCACCCTGCGCATCGGCCGCAACCTGGACAATGACGTGCGCCTGGACGATTCCACGGTCAGCGGCCACCACGCCGTCGTCACCATCCAGCCAAGCCCCTACATGGACGGCCTCAACGACGTGTTCGTGGACGACCTGGGCAGCACCAACGGCACCCTGATCAATGGCGAACCGGTGACCCACCAGCGTCTGCACCACGAGGACATCCTCAAGACCGGCACCCACGAATTCCGCTTTGTCGCCGAAACCGAAGCCCTCGGCGGCAGCACCCGCATACTGCTGTCGGACCCCGACGACTAAGGTCGGGGTCAGATCCCAGTTTTCGCTAATATACCCGGTGCCAAATAGAGAACCGGCATCGATCAGACGATTCGCAGAAATCGTATATTAGGAAAAACTGGGATCTGACCCCGGTGGTTTCTCCGGGTCTCTCAGCACGTTCTCGATGCGCCGGTCCGGTATGAGCCAGAGCAGCGCAACGAACACGTACAGCCCCAACGACACCCAGCGCCAATAGAACGCCAGGACGATGGCAATCGCGTAGAGAACCGGCGACAGCTTGCCTTTCCAATCCCCGCCGATGGCCCTCTTGAGAAGCGAATCGGGGCCCTGGGATGCAATAATCAGTCGCTGCAGTATGAAATATGCAATCGCCGCCATCAGCAGCACGACACCGTACAGCGCCGCGGGCACCGCCGCGAAATGGTTCTCGCCCAGCCAGCCGGTCGCAAATGGGATGAGGGACAGCCAGAACAGCAGGTGCAGGTTCGCCCACAGTATCGGCCCGGTGACGTGGCGGCACGTATACAGCATGTGGTGGTGATTGTTCCAGTAGATGCCGAGGTACGCAAAGCTCAGAACGTAACTCAGGAAGACAGGTATCACCGGCACCAGAGCCTCGATGCCCACGCCGTGGGGCACCTTCATCTCCAGCACCATGATGGTGATGAGTATGGCGATTACGCCGTCACTGAACGCTTCAAGCCGGTTCTTTGTCATGAGCGCACCAAGGGCTCTAAGATCGGGGTCAGATCGCTACCATTTCAAAAACGGCGGCGGACTGACGGGGTGCTTTGCAAACCACCCCCCCGCCAGTTGCACGAGTCGCTTATGGAACCCGGCGTTCGGAAACTGGTCCTTGACGCGCTTGATATACGATTTCGGTAAACCCCATTTCACCAGGCCCAGCGAGAAATCGACCAGGTCGCCTTTTCGGAACACTTCCACCAACGGGAAGCGGTCGTCTCGATATTTTCTCCATTTGTGGTGCATATCGATCATGAGTTCGATTTCGCCGACCCACTGTTCCCGGCTATTTTTCTCCAGATACTCTTTCGCCAGCGCAATCGAGGGCGGAAGGTAATCGACGGTGCCGTTGGCCCAGATGCCCAGGTCGTGGAAGCAGCCGGCAACGATGATCTTTTCCCGCTCTTCCGCACTGCAGTCGCGCAAAGCCAAGCAGAAATTAATCATGCGATAGACGTGATTCTTGTACCCCGCATAGTCCTTGCCGAGTTCCGCCTGCCACTTGCCCAGTATTTCCTCCAACAAGGGAATGCGTTGTTCTATTGCCATCATGCGTTCCAATTTTCCACAGGTAATGTTGTAGTGGCATGCAATGTTTCTTATCAGTCGACTGACCGTTGCCCATAAGCCGTCCGAACGAAGCGCCGAGAAGGAATCATCGCGTCGTCGACCGCGACCGGCGCTCGCCAACCTAACGCACGCCACGCGCCTTGGCTGCCAAGGCAGGGGCGAACAGCATGAACATCAAACCGAGGCCCATAAACCCGCCGTCCGTCAGATTGTAATCGGAAAGCATACGCTCACGGGAATAGCCGAGCGCTGTTCCCAGACTGAACTCAAAGAGTGCGGTCAGTATGACCCAGAGCAAGCCGACCTGAAGCTGCTCCCGGAAAACGGCGGCACCGATCCAGCGAATACACGCCAACGCAATTGCGAATATGATGACCGACCCGATCAGCACACCCACCTGGCGTGCTGGCATGTCGCCTGTCAATGGTGCAATGAAGAACTGCCGAATGCTTCCGTGGATTGATTCGGCAATCACAATCAGAAGCCAGACCGCCAACGCTTTAGGCCAACTCATGGATGCTGCCTCATGCCGCCAAGATTCCACTTGAGAAAGGCCTGGCCTCACCCACTGATAGCGCGTGGTACAGCGTAGAGGAGAGGTATAAGAGCATGGAAGACACTGAGAAGACGCCTGCGCCCTCGATGCGCACGACAGCACCTTGCCGGGCTCCGTGCATGATAAGAAACGGAATCCCGACCAGCATGGCCGCCAGTGCCATACGGTGGCTGATGCTGTTGGCAATCCCCTCCCCGTGCGACTGCTCACGCTCGGGACCTGACCGTAATGCCTGCACGCCAGTTCCCTATTGAGGCCCTACGTCTTCCCCGAGCGGCGGTTCGCTCTTGAGCGTAGCGCGAAACCCCGCCCGCCAACCGAGTTCCTTCACCGCCCTTTCGACGGACACGGTGCCGTCGTCTTCCGCCACGTTGTAGACGCCGCCTTCTCCGCCGGTGGCGGCCAGCAGGGCCGCGTACGCCGCCGCATCGACGTGCAGCGGCCCACCGGGTCGGGGTGAATCGAACCCCGTCCCCGGGCCGTACAGCCTGCCGTACCGGAGGATGATGCCTTCCATAGGCGCATTCAGAACCTGTTCTTCCAGGCTGGCGACGGCCCGGGCGGTCAAGCCCATGCCCGAGTCGTCCAGGTCCAGCGGCGCGTCCTCGCAATGCGGCATCTTGCCCGGCGCGTAGGCGAAAGCGATGCTCTGGGCCACCATCCGCCTGGCATTTGCGGCAACGGCGGCGGCCACCAGATTCCTGGTGCCATCCTGCCTAACCCGCGCGTTGCGGACCCGAGCCTGTTCCATCCGGTCCGGATCCAGCGCGGGCGGCAGATCGGTCAACTGGTGCATGACGACATCCGGCTGTGCCTTGCACACGATTTCCTTCAGCAGGTTGGCGTCGAACACGTCCACTATCACAGGCTCGACGCCCATGGCCTGAAGGGCAGCCGCCTTATGGCGGGAGCGCGTGGTGCCGGTGACTGCCCAGCCCGCCTCCACAAGCAAGGGACACAGCCGCCTCCCGATGGCGCCGCCGGCGCCGGCCACAAAGACTCTTGTTTGTACGCTCATGGTCATGGTTTCCACATGCTTTCAGCCAAGCGCCCGTCGGCTGCCGCCGACTGAGCCGGCCCCGTACGCTGGCGCCGCCTCCGGCCGTTCCTGGAACCGCGTCGTTGGCGACCCAGAGCGGCTCCCCTAAGGTCACGGGAACAGGGTCACTCCGGAATATCCATTTCGGTCTCCATCACGGTGACCGCGCGTCCCGAGAGAAATACCCGATCCCTCCTACTCTCGCAGAGAATCTCTCCGCTGCGTTTGGAGACCTGTCTGGCGGTCAGGACCTTCTTACCCAGTCTGTCGGCCCAGTACGGCGCGAGCGTGCAATGGGCGGACCCGGTGACGGGGTCTTCCGGAACGCCGAACTTTGGCGCGAAGAACCGGCTGACAAAATCCACCTCCTTGCCGGGTGCCGTGACAATGACTCCCCGCAGGTCCAGCCGGCCCAATAACGCCTGGTCGGGAGTTATCCTCCGAACAGCGGCCTCGCTGTCGAAGACGGCCAGGTAGTCGGCCGCGGCCAGCATGTCGACCGGCCGTGCGCCGAGCCCCTGCACCAATGTCTCAGACCACTCACAGCGCGTCGGAGGGCGTGCCGGGAAGTCCATCACCAGCAGCCCTTCCCTGCTTTCCACCAGTAACTCACCGCTGTGCGTCTCGAACGTAACAACCGGTTCCGGATAGTCAAGCCGCTCGAAGACCACATGGGCGCTCGCCAGAGTCGCGTGGCCGCAGAGATCGACTTCCTTGAGCGGCGTGAACCACCTCAGTTCGAAGCCCTTGGCGGAAGGTACGAAGAATGCGGTTTCGGAAAGGTTGTTCTCTTCGGCGATGGCCTGCAGAAGGCCATCGTCCAGCCAGGCTGACAACGGCACCACGGCGGCCGGATTGCCGCCAAAGACCCTGTCGGTGAAAGCATCCACTTGGTATTGCATGAGCTTCACGGTACCCTCCGGCGTTCTGATGTATCCGCGTGATCGACATTCCCGCTGTCCCCGGCGTCCCCAAGCTTTCCGTCGAGTCGAAGCCGCCCGCGACGCGCGGACCCGCCCGTTCGCTATTAGGGCCCTTCAACCGCCGCGATGAGTTCGATCCTATTACCAAATGGATCGAACGTGAATGATCGCGTGACCCCCGGAAGGGCCTCATCGGGTCGCACCTCATAGCCCGCCCGACCCAGCATCTCCAGAAGTTCCGCATAGCCCTCCACGACCAACGCCGGATGCGCCTTGTTCGCCGGCCGGAACCCGGGCTCTACGCCAAGATGAAGCTGCACAGACCCGCACTCAAACCACACCCCGCCGCGCCCCGCGGTCTCCCGAGGCTTTGGGATCTCCCGCAATCCGAGCAACCGGCCATAGAACGCCCGGGCCTTCTCTTCGAGACCTTCCGGCATCGCCCGCTGCACATGGTCGAGACCGACGATTTTCATGGGGTCGAGCCAGCCTGAACGCACGAACGCACGAGCCGTTTGGACATGTTCCGTGGGACAAGGCACGGGGATGCCCTGGGTTTGTCCGGACACGGCGTCGGACATGGACGGCAGGAATTCAACGATCTCATACTCCGCGCTCTGGTCTCTGCCGAACGACCCTTATCGAACGACACTTCCCATCTCCACGCTGCTTGGATAGAGGTCATGCCGGGTGGGTGACCAGACGCTCTAGATCAGAGGCAGCGCCATCATGACGAGGCTGGCAACTCCCACCAACCACACCACCGACCGCAGCACGGGGACACCACTCACCTAGGCCGCCATATAGACGAGCCGCGCGATGAGGAAAATCCATGCCGCATTGGGCCTCCTCGCTCGTGTCGCCGCCCTTGACCCGCGCTGGTAGCCCCAGGGCGAGGAATATCGGCACAGCCTCCCGCATGTTGTTCTTCGCGCGGTCCAGTCGGCCCGCGACAACCGACAGCTCAGGCTGATTGTCGCGGTTGCCCACGATGCCCCACAGGTCGAAACCCAAGCGCGGTGTTTCCTGCGGGAAGATCTGCACTATATAAAGCGCTGGCACCAGAAGGATGATCGTCGTCAGGATCATCGGCTTGGGCTCCTTGTGAGGCCCAGAAGACAGGCTGCGATGGCCGCTAAGTCGCAACCGTCGACGGAGGCATAGAGCGTCAGCCTGTCCAAATGACCTCTAACGTTTGACATGAGCGGCGACGGAGGCCGCAGGCCGGAGAAGGTCGGCTCGTTGGAAGGGCTGGCGCGCATTGGATGGAGACTACTTGAACTTTTTGTCTTCCTGCTTTGCGTCAGCCATCGCCTCCGGCTCCAATTCCTCGGCAGAACGATTGAGGTGAACGAATAGGCCCCAGGCGGCAAGAAGTACTCCGTCGGCCACCAAGACGCTCGCCGCATACGGAAGTTGTGCTGGATCTTCGTGCAAGGCCCTGAAAGTCGCAACGAGGCCTTCGATGGCGACCGCGACCACGACGACTACAAAGAATCTTGACAAGAATCTCCGTACGCGAGTTGGCGCGCTGATGTCGGCATCACGAATGACCTCTTCCTCGTAGATGGTCTCGGCAATCTGCAATGCGACAACAGCTGCGGCTAACAACCCCACGGCCTCGATGATCGCCTGCGCTGTCGCACCGTCCCAAGCACCGATGAAGGCCACCCATCCCATGCGGGCGGCAATTGTGATGAGCATGAGTGCGGCACAGGCAAAGAGAAATGCCATCAACCCATGGACGAGCCGAAATAAGAGCTGTAGAGCTTTCATCAACATATCATGTCACAAAACCCCGGGCGGCGCGGAAAATGCGCGCTAACGCCCTCCAGCCGACTCAGCCGTACCGCCGTCGCTGAACCGCCCCGGGTTTGGCGGAGGCTCCAACTCTTGAGAGAATGGAGCCATGAACAAGTCCAATAAGTTTTCCCCAGAGGTCCGCGAGCGTGCGGTGCGTATGGTGCAGGAGCACCGTGGAGAGTATTCGTCGTTGTGGGCGGCGGTGGAGTCGATGGCCCCGAAGATCGGCTGCGTGCCGCAGACGCTGCTGGAATGGGTCAAGCGGGTCGAAATCGACAGCGGCCAGCGGGACGGCCTGACCACGACCGAGCGTGAGCGCATCAAGGCGCTGGAGCGTGAGGTCAAGGAGCTGCGCCGTGCCAACGAGATCCTGCGTACCGCCAGCGCTTTTTTCGCCCAAGCGGAGCTCGACCGCAAACTGAAGTCGTAAATGCCTACATCGACCAGCACCGCGATGCCTACGGGGTCGAGCCGATCTGCAACGTGTTGCAGGTTGCCCCGTCGGCCTACCGGCGCCATGCGGCCCGCCAGCGCAATCCGGATCTGCGCAGCGCCCGCGCCAAGCGCGATGAGAGGTTGGTTCCGCACATTGAGCGGGTCTGGCAGGCCAACCTCGAGGTCTACGGCGCCGACAAGGTCTGGAGGCAGATGAACCGCGAAGGCGTTCCCGTGGCGCGCTGCACCGTGGAGCGGCTCATGAGCCGGTTGGGGTTGCAGGGCGCGCGCCGTGGCAAGACGGTTCGCACCACGGTGCCAGACCGATCGGCGCCGTGTCCGCTGGACCGAGTCAATCGGCAATTCACGGCCGATCGCCCCAACCAGCTGTGGGTGTCGGACTTCACCTACGTTTCGACCTGGCAGGGGTGGCTGTACGTAGCCTTCGTCGTGGACGTCTTCGCCCGGCGCATTGTGGGCTGGCGCGTCAGCCGCACCATGACCACCGACTTCGTGCTCGACGCCCTGGAGCAGGCCCTGTATGCCCGTCAGCCTGCGGACTCGGACGGCCTGATTCATCACTCCGATCGCGGGTCGCAATACGTCAGTATTCGCTACAGCGAGCGGCTGGCCGAGGCCGGCATCGAGCCGTCGGTCGGCAGCAAGGGCGACAGCTACGATAATGCTCTGGCCGAGACCATCAACGGCCTGTACAAAGCCGAATTGATCCACCGCCGTGGCCCCTGGAAATCCCGCGAGGCGGTGGAGCTGGCCACGCTGGAATGGGTGTCCTGGTTCAATCATCAGCGACTGATGGGGCCCTTGGGTTATATCCCTCCGGCAGAAGCTGAGGCACACTACTACCGGCAACTCACCAGTCAGGCCCCGATGGCGGCCTGACTTAAACCAAGCAGTCTGCCGCAATTCCGGGGCGGTTCATCAGGTTGATTTGCGGTGAACCATGGACGGTGCTCGGTCATAGACGCTCTACGGCCACTTAACCGGCGCGACGACAGGAGCGTCCGGCGACCGAAGGGAGCGAAGTTGAAGTGATTGTTAGGGCCATTCTGCATGAGCTGACTCCGCTAAAAACTCATGGCATCCGGTCTCATCCAAAAATATTCTGAAATGATGAAGCTCTGTATATGCTTTTACGGATGCAGTGTCGCTAGCTAGGAAACTGGAAAGTTTATCTGAATTGTGTAGTTCGCTGAGCTTGAAATATGAGTTTTTTATGATTTCTGCACTGCAATTCGGAAGCGCAGTGAATTGATGCCACCGAACCTTATTGAAACGAATTGAAAAGCTCGGGTTCTCCGCGACATTCACCTTTAACAACGCTCCACCATTAAGCATGTGTAATTCACATCCCTCATAAAGCCCCGTGTCAAATTCTGGCAGATCAATCATGGTTTACCTAGAGCCCTAACGTATGAGTAGACCGCTTGAGCGGTGTAGCACGGCGGGCGCAGCGGTGTTATTGGCGTCCATTCTTCTTGTCCTTTCAGATCCGCGGCATACAGGCGGGGTCCCGGGATGTTATACGGCTCAAGCGGCGTTTGTACCCGTTTTCCGGACTTATACGGCTGCAGCGGCAAAAAAGTACCGCGGCAGCGGTGATATTCGGGCCTTTCCGCAAACTACCTCCAAATCAGGCGTTTCGCAAACCCGACGTGGGGTGTTATGCCGCTGTTGCGGCGCTTGTCCGATTACTGTATAAAAACACAGGTCTAGTATTGGTTCAAGACAACAGGGAGGTTGTCATGGCGCAACAGGACGTTGGCGCGGGCGCGCCTAAGGGCGGTCGGCTACTGGATCAGGTGCGGCGGGCGGTGCGGCTGCGCTACTACAGCCAGGCGCACGGAGCAGGCCTACTGCCACTGGGTGCGGGCGTACGTCCGCTATCATCGCCTCCGGCATCCCCGGGAGATGGGCGAGATGGAAGTCGCGCAGTTCCTGAGCCATCTCACCATCGACCGCTCGGTCGCCCCTTCCACCCAGAACCAGGCGTTGAACGCGTTGTGCTTTCTCTACCGGCACGTGCTCGATCAGCCGCTGGGACGCCTGAGCGAAGTGGCGCGGGCGAAACGGCCGCAGCGGGTGCCGGTGGTGTTCACGCCCGACGAGGTGAAGCGCATCCTCGCCGAGCTGCGCGGCGTGCCCTGGTTCGTGGCGGCGATGCTGTACGGGTCGGGGCTGCGGCTGATGGAATGCCTGCGGCTGCGCATCAAGGATGTGGACCTGGAGCGGCGCGAGGTGCGGGTGCGCGACGGCAAGGGCCGCAAGGACCGGGTGACCATGCTGCCAGACCGCATGGTGCCGTACGTGCGGCGCATGACCGAGCGGGCGCGGCGCTACCACGAGCTGGACGTGGCCGAAGGGCTGGGAGCGACCGAACTGCCCTACGCACTGGCGCGCAAGTATCCCAACGCAGCCAAAGAGCTCATGTGGCAGTACCTGTTGCCCTCCTACAAGCGCTCGGTGAGCCCGCACACGGGCAACGAGGGGCGCCAGCATGTGTCCCCTGACTCAGTGCAGCGCGCCGTGCACCGCGCCATCCGCGCGGCGGGCGTAACCAAACAGGCCAGTTGCCACACTTTTCGTCACGCCTTCGCCACCCATCTGCTGGAACGGGGCCAGGACATCCGCACCGTCCAGGAGTTGCTCGGGCACAAGGACGTAAAGACCACCATGATCTACACCCATGTGCTGAACCGCGGCGGGCACGGAGTCCGCAGTCCGTTGGACTGAAAAGGGGCGCGTCGCACCAACCGGGTGCGAGGCGGGAAATGCCTTACGCAGGGCTTCAGTGGCAGCGGTTACAATGGGCGCTCCGCCAACACCAGAGGCCCGCTCGTGACTGCCGCCAGCTCGTTTCCCAACCTCCATGTGCTGGACCATCCGCTGATCCAGCACAAGCTCACCCTGGCGCGCCGCGCCGATGTGCCGACCATTCAGTTCCGGCGTCTGCTGAAGGAGATCTCGCTGCTCATGGGCTACGAGATCACCCGGGACCTGCCCCTGGAGCCGCGCGCCATCGAAACGCCGCTGACGCCCATGCTGTCGCCGGTGATCCAGGGCAAGAAGGTGGCGATCGTGGCCATCCTGCGGGCGGGACTTGGGATGACGGCGGGACTCAACGAACTGATGCCGTCGGCACGGGAAGGCCATATCGGGCTGTATCGCGACCCGGCCACCAAGCGGCCGGTGGAGTACCTGGTGAAACTGCCGGAACCTGAAGGACGGCTCTTCATCCTGGTGGACCCTATGCTGGCCACAGGCAATTCGGCAGCCTATGCGGCGGATGTGCTGAACCGCCACGGCGTGGACGACGCCAACATCCGGTTCATGGCGCTGGTGGCAGCGCCGGAAGGTATGGAGGTGTTTCAGGCCGCCCATCCGACGGTCCCGGTGTATACGGCGGCCCTGGATGAGCGTCTGGACGATCATGCCTACATCGTCCCGGGCCTGGGAGACGCCGGCGACCGGCTGTTCGGCATCAAGTAACAGGGCTCGGGTTGCCCCGTCAACGACGCCGGTGGACCGGGGCGAGGAACGACGCACAGCGGCTACGAGCGAGGCTGGCCACCCGCCCGCGCCGGAAGACACGCCCGACCCACAACGTTGATCGGGCGGCGCCGGCTGTGCGACCGGCTCAGTGCTTCTTGCCGATCAGCTCCACAGGATAGCCGTCCGGGTCTTCCACGAAGGCGATGACGGTGGTGCCGGCGTTCATGGGACCGGCGTCGCGCAGGATCTTGCCGCCGCGCTCGCGGATGGCATCGGTAGCCTGGTAGACGTCGTCCACCTCGATGGCGATGTGGCCATAGCCGTCGCCCAGATCGTACTTGTCCTGATCCCAGTTGTAGGTGAGCTCGATCACCGCCCCTTCCGATTCCGGGCCGTAGCCCACGAAGGCCAGAGTGAACTTGCCGTCCGGGTAGTCCTTTTGCCGCAGCAGTTTCATGCCCAGCACGGTGGTGTAGAAGTCGATGGAGCGGTCCAGGTCGCCGACCCGGAGCATGGTGTGGAGTATACGCATGGTGGCTTTGCTCCTTGTTTGGTGTCGCCTGCGGCGACGAGTAATCTGGATGCGGGATCTCGCGCCCGCATTCATACAAGAGCCACGGAATCCACAGAACCCACGGAATAAAAGAAAAGCGCCACGGAAGACACGGAAAGCACGGACGGTTTTTTCGGGGCAATGCGCTGCGCTTATTGCACCGTACGTCGCTGTCGGTCCGGGGTTTTCGGGTCCCGTGTGTCGCACCGAGCATCGCAGCCCGAAGCGGGCCAAAGCGCGCCCCCTGTTCGAGACCGAGATGACCCAAGCCCGACAGGGCGCCGGGTCAGCCGGCGAGTTGGGCGCGCGCCGCTTCGGGCGAGAAGCGCAGGGCACCCGAAAGGGTGCGACACTCGGGCGTCCTTTCTTTTTGGGTACTTTATTCTTTGGACGAGCAAAGAAAAAGTACCTCGGCCATCGGGACGAGCCCCGATTTCAATAAACCCGTCGCCGCAGGCGACACCAACACACCCGCACGCGTGAAGGGACGAAACTCTCAGTTGCGCCCCTTCGCCGCCGCGATCCGCATGCGCAGCGCGTTCAACTTGATGAACCCTTCGGCGTCCTTCTGATCGTATGCGCCGGCGTCCTCCTCGAAGGTGGCGATGCGCGCGTCGAACAGGCTGTCGGTGTCGGAGGCGCGGCCCACGGCGCTGACGCTGCCCTTGTAGAGCTTGAGGCGCACCTTGCCGTTCACGGTGGCCTGGGAGGCGTCGATCATCTCCTGCAGCATGCGCCGCTCGGGGCTCCACCAGTAGCCGTTGTAGATGATGGAGGCATAGCGGGGCATGAGCTCGTCTTTCAGGTGCGCCACTTCCCGGTCCAGGGTGATGGACTCCATGGCCCGGTGGGCCTTGAGCAGAATGGTGCCGCCGGGGGTTTCGTAGCAGCCGCGGGACTTCATGCCCACGTAGCGGTTCTCCACGATGTCCAGCCGGCCGATGCCGTTGGCGCCGCCCAGCTTGTTGAGGGTCTCCAGCACCTGGGCGGGGCTCATGGGTTTGTTGTCGATGGCCACCACGTCGCCGCGCTCGAAGGTCAGCTCCAGGTAGGTAGGCTTGTCGGGGGCCTTCTCGGGGGACACGGTCCAGCGCCACATGTCCTCCTCGGCCTCGGCCCAGGGGTCTTCCAGGATGCCGCCCTCGTAGGAGATGTGCAGCAGGTTGGCGTCCATGGAATAGGGGGATTTCTTGCCCTTCTTGGCGAAGTCCACCGGGATCTTGTGCTGCTCGGCGTAGGCCATCAGCTTTTCCCGGGACAGCAGATCCCATTCCCGCCAGGGGGCGATGATCTTCACGTCGGGCTTGAGCGCATAGGCGCCCAGCTCGAAGCGCACCTGGTCGTTGCCCTTGCCGGTGGCGCCGTGGGCGATGGCGTCGGCGCCGGTCTCGTTGGCGATCTCCACCAGGCGCTTGGCGATCAGCGGCCGGGCGATGGAGGTGCCCAGCAGGTACTCGCCTTCGTAGATGGTGTTGGCGCGGAACATGGGGAACACGTAGTCGCGCACGAACTCCTCGCGCAGGTCCTCGATGTAGATTTCCTTGACGCCGAGGGCCTTGGCCTTGGCGCGTGCCGGTTCCACCTCCTCGCCCTGGCCGATGTCGGCCGTGAAGGTCACCACCTCGCAGCCGTAGGTGTCCTCCAGCCATTTGAGGATCACGGAGGTATCCAGCCCGCCGGAATACGCCAGTACGACCTTGTTGACCTTCGCCATGTTGCTACCTCGGTACTTAGTCAAAAAGCAAAAGCGCCACGGAAAACACGGAAAGCACGGAAGAAAAAATCAGTTGGCGGCAGCGGTACCGTTCAACACGGTGCTGCACGAAGACCGTAACCGCCTCCGAAAACAAATGACTGTTCCGTGTCTTCCGTGCTTTCCGTGGCGCCTCCGTTCTTGCGGTTCAATAAGGAATTGGGCTCAGAATCGGGAAAGCATCGATTTCAAGCGCCGTCCTTTCCAATCAATTCATCCCGTCCGTGCTTTCCGTGTTTTCCGTGGCGTCTCTGCTTTTGCAGTTCAGAATTTGTGCACCTTCGAACCGGGAAAGCATCAGTCCCAAGCGCCACCGTTTCCAATCAACTCACCACGTCCGTGCTTTCCGTGTTTTCCGTGGCGCTTTTTGATCGTTTGCCAGCCCCTACTTCGCCTTGACCTTGGCGCTGCGGCGCAGGCGCGACAGCAGGCGGCGGGCCAGGTCGCCGAACAGTTCGGTCTGGGTGGGATGGGGATGGATGGCGTGGGCCACCTGCTCCAGGGTCATGTTGGCGCTGACCATCATCACGCCTTCGCCGATCAGGGTGTCGGCGTGGTCCGCCAGGTAGTGCACGCCCACGATGCGGTGGCTGGCCTTGTCGGCCACCAGCTTGATCAGCCCTTCGGTCTCGTGGTTGATCATGGCCTTGGCGTCGACGCTCATGGGCACTTTCACTTCCACGGCATCGATGCCCTTGGCCTTGGCCTGGTCCACGGACAGGCCCACGAAGGCGGCCTGGGGACGGGTGAAGATCACGCCGCAGTCCTTGTCCTGGTCGTACTTCATGTCCTCGCCGAGCAGGGTGGCCGCCGCCACCCGGCCCTGCTGGGCGGCGGTGTGGGCCAGCATGTAGCCGCCGATCACGTCGCCCACCCCGAAGATATGCGGCACGCTGCTGCGTCCGCGCGCGTCCACCTTCACCACACCGCTGTCCACGGTCACACCGGCCTTGTCCAACCCCAGGTCGTCCAGCACCGGGCGCTTGCCGGTGGCCATGATGACGTAGTCGGTCTCGGTGCTGTGCGCGGTGCCGTCGGCGTCCTGGTAGGTCACGGTCATGGCCTTGGGCTTGCCGTCGATCTTCTTCACCTGCACGCCGGTGTAGACGGTCAGGCGGGGATCGTCGTTGAGCAGCTTGGCCAGGTTCTTGGCGATTTCCGGCTCCACCTCGGCCAGCAGCCGTTCCTGAGCCTCCAGCAGGGTCACTTCGGCGCCGAAATCCTGGAAGATCTGCGCCATCTCCACGCCGATGGCGCCGCCGCCCACCACCACCAGACGCTTGGGCAGGGTCTTCAGGCCCCACACCGTGTCGGAGGTGAGCACGCCGCCGGATTTCGCCTTCTCCCGGGCGCCCGGAATGGGCGGGATGAACGGCGGCGCGCCGGTGGCGATCACCGCCGCCCCGAAGCTGATGGCCTCGCCCTCGGTGCCCTTGCCGGCCTTGGCGCGCTTGTGGCCATCATCCACATTGCCGCCGGTGTCCACGAACACATGGTGGTCGTCCACGAAGCGGGCGTAGCCCTGCATGTACTTGATGCGCACACCCTTGTCGGTCTTCAGGGCCATGTCGCCGCGGGTTTCCACCACCCCGCGCCGGGAGGCTTCCAGCTCCTTCCACACCAGCCGCGCCTTGGTGGTGCCCTGCACCCCCAGGTGCGCGTCCTCGGCCCGGTCGCGGATGCGGTCGGCCGCCGCCCGCCACGCCTTGGAGGGAATGCAGCCCCGCCACAGGCACTCGCCGCCCGGGAACGGGGAATCGTTGATCATCGCCACCTTGAGGCCCTGACCGGCCAGGTCGCGGGCGCAGTCCTCGCCGCCCGGGCCGCCGCCCAGCACCACCACGTCGTAGTCCCAGTCCCCTTCGGGAATGGCCGGCCCCACATGTCCCATCCAGGACACCGGGTCCTCGATCAGCCCCTTCAGGGTGTTCAGGTACATGGCCACATCGGCGCCGTTGACCACCCGGTGGTCGCCGGTGATGGTGAACGGACTGCCGGCCTCGGTCTCCGCGGAAATGGCCAGGATGGCGGCCAGCCCCGGGGTGACGATGGCATCGAAATGGCTGACCCCGAACATGCCCATGTTGGAGATCTGGAAGGTGGAGCCGGTGTACTCCTCGGGCTTCAGGCGGCGCTTGCGCGAACGGGCCACCAGGTCCTTCCACTGCTCGTTGAGCTCGGCCAGCTCGCGGGACTCGCAGCCGCGCAGCACCGGCACCACCAACCCGCCGTCCTCGGCGGCCACCGCCATGCCCACGTCCACGCTGGCGCGCTCGATGAGCTTGTCGGTGGGCTGGTAGCACCAGTTCATCTTGGGATGCTTGCCCATGGCCAGTGCGCAGGCCTTGGCGATGGCCACGGTGACCGACACGCCATGCTGCTTGGCGGCACGCATGAGGGTGCCCAGCCTGATCTCGGTGGTCACCCGGAAGGTGGGCATGGTGACCGACGCCGCCATGGCATGGGCGATGGCCTTCTCCAGCCCGCTCATGGGCCGGCCTTCGCCGGGCACCGGCGCTTCCTGCAGAGCCGCGCCGGCGCTCGGCGCCGCCGCACGGGCGCCCAGCAGGTCGGCGCCCACGATGGCCCCGCCGGGACCGCTGCCCTGCACGGCATTGAGGTCCAACTGCTGTTCGCCGGCCAGCTTGCGGGCATAGGGCGTGGCGCGCTTGTTGGCCGGGCGCGGTGCGGGCGCGCCTCCGCCGGCAGGCGCCGAGCCGGGCGCCGGTGCGGCGGGCCGGGGCGCTGAGGGTGTCGCCGGGGCCGCGGCCGGGGCGGCTGCCGCGGCCGGCGCCTGCGGGGCCGACGCAGCGGCCTCGGAGGTCACCACCTGATCGGCGCTGTCCACCAGATAGGCCATGGCCTCGCCCACCGGCACCGTGCTGTCCACCGGCGCGATGGGACCGGACAGGTAGCCCTCCCGGAATACCTCCACGTCCATGATGGCCTTGTCGGTTTCCACCGTGGCCACCACCGTGCCGCGGGAAATCCTGTCGCCGGGCTGTTTCTCCCAGCTCACCACCACGCCTTCGGTCATGGTGTCGGAAAGCTGGGGCATCTTGATCACATGGCTGGCCCCTTCCGGGGTAGCGGCGGCCGGGGTAGCGGCGGGCTCCGGCTCTGCGCTCTGGGGGGCCGGCTCGGGCTGGGGGGCCGGCGCCGGGGCGACGGGTGCATGCTCGCCTTCCTGCACCTCATCGGCGCTGGCCACGATATAGCCGATGGGCTGACCCACCGGCACCGTGCTGTCCACCGTCGCCATGGGGCCGGACAGGTAGCCGTCGCGGAACACTTCCACGTCCATGATGGCCTTGTCCGTCTCCACGGTGGCCACGATGTCGCCCCGCTTGACGGCGTCGCCCTGATTCTTTTCCCAGCTGACGATGACGCCTTCGGTCATGGTGTCCGAGAGCTGGGGCATCTTGATGGCGTAAGGTTCAGACATGCTGGATCCTGGCATTCAGATAGGTTTCGCCACAGGGCGCGGCGGAAGACACGTTGCCGGCGCGGCAATCGCTACCCCGCTCCCTGTGCGCCCTCCGTGCACTGCGTGACGGATGCGGTTACTTGCCGAACAGCTTGCGCACGGCCGCCACCACGTCCTTGGCGTTGGGGATGACCGCCTTTTCGAGCGTGTGGTTGTAGGGGATGGGCACGTTGCGGGCCGAGACCCGCACCGGCGCCGCATCCAGCTCGAAGAAGCATTCCTCGTTGAGGATGGCCATCACCTCTGACCCCACACCCACCGGCGCCTCGGCCTCTTCCACCACCACCGCCCGGTGGGTCTTGGCCACCGACGCGCGGATGCCGGCGCGGTCCAGGGGATTGAGGGCGAACAGGTCCACCACTTCCGCATCGATGCCATGCTCGCGGGCCAGCATCTCGGCGGCCTGCAGGCACCAGTGTACGGAAACATTGTAGCCGAACAGGGTCACGTCCTTGCCGGGCCGGGCGACCTCCGAGCCTTCCAGGGGATGGAAGTACTCCTCGTCGGGCACCTCGCCCTTGAGGTTGTACATCAGCTCGTGTTCGTTGATGAACACCGGGTCGTCGCAGCGCACCGCGGACTTGAGCAGCCCGTAGGCCTGGCGCGGATTGGACGGGGTCACCACCCGCAGCCCGGCGATGCCCATGAACACCTTCTCCATGCGCGCCGAATGCTGGGAGCCCAACTGGTGGGCGGTGCCGCCGGGCGAGCGGATCACCACCGGCGCCTCCAGCTGACCGCCGGACATGTAGCGCACCTTGGCGGCGGTGTTGGCGATCTGGTCCAGGGCCAGCCAGGCGAAGTTCACCGACATGATCTCCACGATCGGGCGCACGCCGATGAACGAGGCGCCGATGGCAAGACCGGTGAAGCCGTTCTCCGAGATGGGCGTGTCGATGACCCGCTCCGGGCCGTACTTCTCGTACAGGCCCTTGGTGGCCTTGTAGGTGCCGCCGGCCATGCCGATGTCCTCGCCCATGGCGATCACCAGCGGATCGTTGGCCAGTTCCTCGTCGTGGGCGCGGCGCAGCGCTTCCCAGAACATCATCTCCGCCATCAGTGCGCTCCTCCCAGGACGTAGGGATCGTTCTCCGCCAGCACGTACTTCTCCAGGTCTTCGAGCTTGGGCTCGGGGGAGGATTCGGCGAACGGGATGATCTCGTTTTCGATCTCGTCCAGCACCTCGGTGTCCATGGCCTTGTAGTCGTCCTTGGTCATCTCGCCCGCGTCGATCAGGCGGTCGCGCAGCATGATGATGGGGTCCCGGCCGCCCCATTCCTTTTCCTCCTCCTTGGCCCGGTAGGCGTTGGAATCGGACATGGAATGGCCGCGGTAGCGGTAGGTGAGCAGCTCCAGGAAGTACGGCCCCTTGCCGGAGCGCACGTGGTCCACGGCCTTGGTCGCCGCCGCGATGACCTTTTCGATATCCTGGCCGTCTTCCTGGGCGGAGGGCATGTCGTAGCCGCACACCCGCTTGTACTGGTCGATGACCGCCGTGGAGCGGTCGATGCGGGTGCCGATGCCGTACAGGTTGTTCTCGCACACGTACAGCACCGGCAGCTTCCACAGGGCGGCCATGTTGAGGGTTTCGTGGAAGGTGCCCTGGTTGTTGGCGGCATCGCCCAGGAAGCAGATGGCGATCTCGTCGCCGCCCTTCATCTTGATGGCCTTGGCCATGCCGGCGGCCAGGGGGAAGGGACCGCCCACCAGGGCATAGCCGCCCATGAAGTGGTGGTCCACGTCGAAGATGTGCATGGAACCGCCGCGGCCCTTGCTGGAGCCGGTTTCCTTGGCGAACAGCTCGGCCATCACCGCCTTGGGGTCGGTCCCGCACTTGATGGCATGGATATGGTCGCGATAGCCGGTGATGACGTAATCGTGGCCGGGGCGGGCGGCTTCCATCACCCCGTGCACGCAGGCCTCCTGCCCCGGATACAGGTGCAGGAACCCGCCGATCTTGCGCTCCACGTAGGCCTCGTAGCAACGCTCCTCAAAGCGGCGCGCGAACAGCATCTCGCGCAACAACCGTTTCTTGTCCGCGGCGTTCATGGGGCTCCTCAAGTCTCAATTAATTGACGGCAGCGGGCCGGGGGAGGCCGGGCGTGCGTTCGCCCGTCCCAGCCGCTGCTGGCGCTGCCGGGGTCGTGTGAGGCGGACGTTCAACGCACGCCGGTAACAGGGCACCCCAGGGGCCGGCCACGGTACCGGAAAAAGAATAAGCGCGATATGATGGGCATTCCGGCTCACAAGGTCAAGGCGAGCGCTATGCCCATCCCCCTGGAACGCCTCCAGAAAATAACCACAAATCAGCATCTAAGCATCCCAACCCAGCGCCAGGTCGACGGCCATGAAGCCTTGATCGTGGTACTGCCTGACGCTGTCGCAAAAGCATCCTGGCCGGCGCTTCCCTACGGGGAACTGCTCCGCAACCGCTACCGGCGCCGCCAGCGCCCGGGCGGCGGCCGTGCCGTGCTGACCACCGATCTGCCCAATGCCGGCGCCACGCGGGTCACCGTCGGCTGGGTGGGCAGCGATGCGTCGGCCTTCGAGCTGCTGACCCTGGGTCGCAAGCTGGCCGCCGCCGCCCTGGAAGCCGATCCGCGCACCGTGGCCCTGTGCACCGCGGGTCTGGACGAGCACGCCCCGGCGGTGGCCGAGGCGCTGGTGGCGGCATTGCTGGCGGCGGTGGCGCCCATGCCCAGTTTCAAGCGCAAGCCCGACCCCACCCCGGCCCTCAAGCGCATCGAGCTCTACGGGGTGGGACGCCGGCTGGACCTGCGGCGCACCCGCGCCGAGGCCGAAGGCAACGCCCTCGCCCGCTACCTCATTACGTTACCCCCCAACGAACTCACCCCCGGGCATTACCGGCGCCTGGTCGCCGGCCTCGCGCGCCAGGAGGGCTGGCGCATGGAGTTCTGGGACACCCGCACGCTGGTGCGGCGCAAGGCCGGCGCTTTTCTGGCGGTAGCCCAGGGCAGTCCCGACGCCGACGCCGGCATCGTGCACCTCAGCTACCGGCCCAAGACGGTGCGGCGCAACCGCGGCACCCTGAGCCTGGTGGGCAAGGGCATCTGCTTCGACACCGGCGGCGTGAACGTGAAGTCCGCGCGCCACATGCTGGGCATGCACGAGGACATGGCCGGCAGCGCCGTGGCCCTGGGCACCCTGCTGGCCCTCACCCGCGTGCAGGCCGGGCTGCCGGTGGAATGCTGGCTGGCGCTGGCCCAGAACCACATCGGCCCCAAGGCCTACAAGCCCAACGACGTGGTCACCGCCTCCGACGGCACCCGCATCGAGGTGGTGAACACCGACGCCGAAGGCCGCATGGTGCTGGCCGACACCCTGGCGCTGGCGGGCAAGCGCAAACCGGCCCTGCTGGTGGACTATGCGACCCTGACGGGCAGCTGCGTGGAAGCCCTGTCCACCCGCTACAGCGGCGGCTTCTGCAATCAGCCGGACATGCTGGACGCCGTCATCGAGTCCGGGCGCACCAGCGGCGAGCGGGTGTGGCCGTTTCCCACCGACAGGGATTTCGACGAAGCCCTGGACAGCACCATCGCCGACGTCAAACAGTGCACCGTGGACAACGAGGCCGACCATATCTTCGCGGCCCGTTTCCTGAACCGTTTCGTGCCGCCCGACGTTCCCTGGCTGCACGTGGACCTGGCCTCCGGCAACCACAAGGGCGGCCTCGCCCATATCCCCACCGATACCACCGGCTTCGGGGTGCGTTTCACCCTCGCCCTGCTGGGCGCACGCGGCATGCTCTGAGACCGCAGGCACCGTGGGCCACGACGCAAAAGGACGAGTGGTGCTGGGCTGGCGGGAATGGGTGAGCCTGCCCGAGCTGGGCATCACCGCCATCAAGGCCAAGGTGGACACCGGTGCGCGCACCTCGGCCCTGCACGCCTTCCACGTCGAGCTCTATCGGCGCGGCGGCGGTCACTGGGTGCGTTTTGCCATCCATCCGGTGCAAAAACGCGCCGACATCGAACTGCTGTGCAACTGCAAGGTCATCGATCAGCGCCTGGTCAGCGACTCCGGCGGCCATCGCGAGCGGCGCTACGTCATCAACACGCCGGTGCGTATCGCCGACCGGGAGTTGCCCATCGAAATCACCCTCACCGACCGGGACACCATGAACTTCCGCATGCTGCTCGGGCGCACTGCCCTGCGCAAGGGCTTTCTGGTCGATCCCAGACGCTCGTACCTGGCCGGCAATCCGCCCGGGCTGTAGCAAAGAGAACTGCGCCACGGAAAACACGGAAAGCACGGACGGCTGAATTCAAAGGCGCCACGGAAGACACGGAAAGCACGGAAAAGTCAATGCAGGGCTGGGGGCGCCGGTCGCCGCGCAGCCCGCCGGTTGGATCGTGCGCTTCACCGACAGGAAGGTGTGGGGGTCTTAAATGGAACTACTGTGCATTCACCCCTTCTCCTCAGTCCTTGAGCAGACCGCCGCCAGCCAACCGACACTTCTCCTTTCCGTGCTTTCCATGTTTTCCGTGGCGCCTCTGGCTTCGCAAAGACAACGGGGCGCAGGCGACGTTTTTCCGACTCCGACCCCATTGACCCCATCAATTGTCATTTTCCGTGGCGCTTTAATGTTGTTGTCTGAATTGCGCCGCCCCAGGGTTGCCCTGGCTGTACAAACCGGCGGTCTCTAGGCCACACTGCGCGTTACGCGTCCGCCGCACCACCGCAACGGAGCTTTGCCTTGAAGATCGCGATCCTGTCACGCAAGGCCAATCTGTACTCCACGCGCCGGCTGGTGGAGGCCGGCAAGCAGCGCGGCCACGAAGTGCGGGTCATCGACACCCTGCGCTGCTACATGAACATCACCTCCCACAAGCCGGAGATCCACTACAAGGGCGAAGTGCTGACCGGGTTCGACGCCGTCATTCCGCGCATCGGCGCCTCCATCACCTTCTACGGCACCGCCGTGCTGCGCCAGTTCGAGATGATGGGCGTGTTTCCCGTCAACGAGTCGGTGGCCATCAGCCGGGCGCGGGACAAGCTGCGTTCCCTGCAGCTGCTGTCGCGCGCCGGCATCGGTCTGCCGGTGACCGGCTTCGCCCACTCACCCGACGACGTACAGGACCTGATCAAGATGGTGGGCGGCGCCCCGCTGGTGATCAAACTGCTGGAGGGCACCCAGGGCATCGGCGTGGTGCTGGCCGAGACCCGCAAGGCCGCCGAGAGCGTGATCGAGGCCTTCATGGGCCTCAAGGCCAACATCCTGGTGCAGGAGTTCATCAAGGAGGCGGGCGGCTCGGACATCCGCTGCTTCGTGGTGAACGGCAAGGTGGTGGCGGCCATGCAGCGCACCGCCAAGGAGGGCGAGTTCCGCTCCAACCTGCACCGGGGGGGCACTGCCCAGCTCATCAAGATCACCCCCGAGGAGCGCTCCACCGCCGTACGCGCCGCCCAGGTGATCGGGCTGAACGTGGCGGGCGTGGACATCCTGCGCTCCAATCACGGCCCGGTGGTGATGGAGGTGAACTCCTCACCCGGGCTGGAGGGCATCGAACGCGCCACCGGCAAGGATGTCGCCGCCATAATCATCCAGTTCATCGAGAAACACGCGCGCCCCAACCGCACCCGCACCCGCGGCAAGGGTTGAGCGGCGACTCCATGGGCAGGCCGCTGCTGAAAGTGGGAGGCCGGGTGATCGAGCCCGGCGCCCGCGTCTCCATGGAATTGCCTGTCACCGCTCTTTACACGCACACACCCGTGACCATCCCCGTGGAAGTCATACACGGCCGCAAACCGGGCCCGCGCCTGTTCGTCAGCGCCGCCATCCACGGCGACGAAATCAACGGAGTTGAAGTCATACGCCGGCTGCTCAAGCTCACCGCGCTGGGCCGCCTGCATGGGGCGTTGATCGCCGTGCCCATCGTCAACGTACACGGGTTCATGCAGCACACCCGCTACCTGCCCGACCGCCGCGACCTGAACCGGTCCTTTCCCGGCTCGGAGAAGGGTTCCCTGGCCGCCCGGGTGGCCCATTTGTTCATGGAAGAGATCGTGCGCAACTGCACCCACGGCATCGACCTGCACACCGGAGCCGTGCACCGCGAGAACCTGCCCCAGATCCGCGCCCGCCTGGACGACCCGGAAACCGAACGGCTGGCCCGCGCCTTCGGGGTACCCGTGCTGCTCAACGCCGACATCCGCGACGGCTCCCTGCGCCAGGTCGCCGCCGAACTCGGCATTCCCATGCTGCTGTACGAGGCCGGCGAGGCGCTGCGCTTCAACGAACTGGCTATCCGCGCCGGTCTGCACGGGGTGGTCTCGGTCATGCGCGAGCTGGGCATGCTGCCCGCCGCCCGCCGAAAACACCGCGACAGGCACGCGCCGGTGGAAGCACGCTCCAGCAGCTGGGTTCGAGCGCCGCAGAGCGGCATCCTGCGGGCCACGGTGGCCCTGGGCGCCCGGGTCGCCAAAGGCAACGTCCTGGGCGTGATCGCCAATCCCCTGGGCGCCCACGAAGTGAACGTCGAGGCTCCGGCCAGCGGCATCGTCATCGGCCGCATCAACCTGCCGCTGGTCAACGAAGGCGAAGCCCTGTTCCACATCGCGCGCTTCAGCGCCCCCCACAAAGCCGAGGCCGCCGTGGAGCACTTTCAGGAACGCAACGCCGAGAGCGACCTGCCGGCTAACGAGCCGCCGATTGTCTGAAAGAACAAATAATAAAATGCGCCACGGAATCCACGGAAAACACGGAAGAAATCATTGCTCGTGAGGGTGCCGCGACGCACCGACCCCAGCGGTTTCAGGCAGTGCATCGCCACGGTCACATCGATCGTTCCGTCGGTTCCGTAGCCCTTAAGCTCACGTCGGGCGCAATAACAGAACGACGTGGCGCCACTGGCCGCTCAAAGACAAATGCGCCACGGAATCCACGGAAAACACGGAGGAAGCAATTGCTCGTAAGAGCACGGTAATCCGAAGGCACCGGCACTATCGGCCAATGCATCGCACCTTTCGCACCTGCTCGTCCGTGGGTTCCGTGGATTCCGTGGCTCTTCCGTTCTCCGCATGGTCCGCCCCTGGATAATATGGGGCGCAATAACCGGACGGCATTGCGCCTTACATCGAGTGCTCGGGCCATCCTTCAACATTCCTGGTTCATCATTCTTCACTTCCCGTGTTTTCCGTGCTTTCCGTGGCGCCATTTATCGTCCCTCGCCGCTGAGTCCTGCGGCGGGTATACTGCCCGCTGGCAAGTCGACAACAGATCCGCATGCAGCTCACCCTCACCCGGCCGGACGATTGGCACCTGCACGTACGCGACGGCGCCGTGCTGGACGACGTGGTGCCCCACACCGCCCGTCAGTTCGCCCGTGCCATCATCATGCCCAATCTCAAGCCGCCGGTGACCACCACCGCCCAGGCGGTGGCTTACCGGGACCGCATCGTCGAGGCGGTCCCGGAGGGGCAGAGCTTCGAGCCGCTGATGACTCTGTATCTCACCGACAACCTGTCGCCCAAGGAAATTGCCGCTGCCAAGGCCAGCGGGGTGGTGCATGGGGTCAAGCTCTATCCGGCGGGCGCCACCACCAACTCGGACTCGGGGGTCACCGACATCGAGTGCACCTATCCGGTGTTGGAGGCGATGCAGAAACACGGCCTGCCCCTGCTGGTGCACGGGGAGGTGACAGACCCGGAGGTGGATGTCTTCGACCGCGAGGCGGTGTTCATACAGCGTCATCTGGCACCCCTGGTTCACCGCTTTCCGGAGCTGAAGGTCGTGCTCGAGCATGTCACCACCCGTTACGGCGTGGAGTTCGTGCGCAGCGCGCCGGAAACGGTGGCCGCCACGGTGACCGCTCACCACCTGCTGCTCAACCGCAACGCCCTGTTCCAGGGCGGTCTGCGCCCCCACCATTACTGCCTGCCGGTGCTCAAGCGCGAAGAGCACCGCCGGGCACTGATGGAAGCGGCGACGAGCGCCGATCCCAAGTTCTTCCTGGGAACCGACAGCGCCCCTCACCCACGCAACGCCAAGGAGTCGGCCTGCGGCTGCGCCGGCATCTACACGGCCCATGGCGCGCTGGAATTGTATGCCGAGGCGTTCGAATCAGCCGGCGCGCTGGACAAGCTGGAGGCATTCGCCAGCTTCAACGGCCCCGACTTCTACGGCCTGCCGCGCAACCGCACCGCCATCACCCTGGCGAAACGGCCTTGGGACGTTCCCCGCGACTACCCCATGGGCGATGCCCGCCTCGTGCCCATGCGCGCCGGCGAAACCCTGGCGTGGACGCTGAGCTGATGACCCGTTCGTACTCACGCGCATCGAAAACCGATACGCCATTGGTTATGCTGTACCCATGACAGAACCTGCGAAACACCCTATGGCCCTGCGCTTCCGCGGGTTTCTGCCGGTGGTGGTGGACGTCGAAACCGCCGGCTTCAATCCGAAGAAGGACGCACTGCTGGAGATTGCGGCCGTTACGCTGCACATGGCGGAAGACGGACGCCTGGAGCCTCAGGAGACCCATGCAAGCCACGTGGAACCGTTCCCGGGCGCCAATCTCGATCCGGCGGCGCTGGCCTTCAACGGCATCGATCCCTACCATCCGTTCCGGTTCGCCAAAGCGGAACGCGAAGCCCTGCAGCTGATCTTCCAGTCGGTACGCAAGGCGGTGCGGGACCATGACTGCACGCGCGCCGTGCTGGTGGGCCACAATCCTGCCTTCGACCTGTCGTTCCTGAATGCCGCGGTAAACCGCACCGGCATCAAACGCAATCCGTTTCATCCCTTCAGCAGCTTCGACACAGCCACGCTGGGCGGATTGGCCTACGGCCAGACGGTGCTTGCCCGGGCGGCCCAGGCGGCCGGCATGGAATGGAACGAAGAGGAAGCACACTCGGCGGTCTATGACGCGGAGCGCACCGCGGAGCTGTTCTGCACGATCGTGAACCGCTGGCAGGACCTGACCGACATGGAAAGCGGCGCCGGCACCCGGGCGGCGGACGGGACCGGCTGAGCCCGGCGCGGTTTTCCCGACCAACTGCGTTCGCTACACTGACAAGCAACCGTTCGAACAGGCGAGGGCCCCATGGCCACACTACCCGAAAAACGCGAGCAGATCCTGCAGGCCCACGCCGGCCTCATTCACCGCGTGGTGCTGGGTTGCAAAAACCGCGAACTGGTGCCGGACCTGGACCAGGTGCTCGGCATGGCGGAAAAGAACGGCTGGACAGACCTGGTGGTAACGCTGCGCCGGATTCTGGAGGGCAGCCGTGACGAATCCCTGCTGCGGCCGCTGGACGAGGAAGACCGCACGATCGCGGAAGCCGTTCTGCGCGGGCTGCAGGACCCGACCACCCTGCCGGACCTGAACGCCCAAATGGATGCCAGCATGGCGGCACCGGGCATCGCGTCCATGGTGCATTCGGCACGCACCGGCAACACCGACGCCCTGCAGCTGATCGCCAACATGGCCACCCAGATGCTGCAGGCAGGCGGCGACATGGCCCAGCTCGCGGCGGCCATCCGACCGCTGGTGCTCGGCGAACGGGACGCAAACAAGCTGTGCGAAGGCATGGGCGATGCCGGCGAGAAGCTGATGCTGGACATCCTGAAGGAACTGGCCAGGCTGGAAGCGCACTGAGACTACAGCGGATGCGGCGCAATGCGCTGCGCTTATTGCGCCCTTGTATTGTGAAGAGCCACGGAACCCACGGAATCCACGGACGGAAGAACTGGCGTCACAGCACCGCGGCCTTGTTCAGCAACGGCAGCGGCTGGTGCCGCACATGCGGACGAATGTTTCTTTCCGTGGATTCCGTGGCGCATTTCTTTATTTCGCGCCGCGCTACAGCGGTGCAATACCCGAAGGGCATTGCACCGGGCATAGGCGGTGGAGCGGGAAGCGGGTGCGGGTGTACTCTTCATTCTGCGCTATGTATCCTCCCCGCTCCCGGCAGCCTCACATCCACCTGGAACCCCCCGTAATCGACCGAACGGCTGAACTCCATGGTCCCGCCGTAGTACTTCACCACATCGCGCACAATGGCCAGCCCCAGACCGTGGCCGGGGGTCGCGTCCTCGTCCACCCTCACGCCGCGGCGGCTCAGCGCAGCGAGATCGTCCGGCGAGCGGCCGGGACCATCATCCTCCACGCGCAGATCGAGATCCCCATTCGACAGTTCCACCGTGATCCGTACCCGTGCGCGCGCCCATTTGCAGGCGTTATCCAGCAGGTTGCCCAGCAGCTCAAGCAGATCCTCCTTGTCCGCCGGAAAGGTGCCGCCTTCCGGCACACGGGCATCGATGCTCAGCACCTTGTCCCGGTACAGGCTGCGCAGCACCTGCACCAGAGCGTCCACTTCCCGGTCCAGCTGCACACGCCCGCCCGCAGGCGCGGCGCCGGCCAGACGGGCCCGCTTGAGTTCCCTGTCCATGAGACCGCGGATACGCTCCACATGATCGCGCAGGCGGCCCTGGACTTCCGGGTGGGCAGCCAGTTCCTTGCCGTCGGCCAGCTGGCCGATGAGCGTCAGTGGGGCTTTCAACGCATGGGCCAGGTTGCCGAGGGCGTTGCGTGAGCGCTCCAGGCGCTGCTGCAGGGCGTTCAGCAGGTGGTTGATCTCGCCGACCACCGGACGGATCTCCCGCGGCATGTCCTCACCCAACTGGCGGCGCTCGCCGCGCTCGAGCTCGCCGATCTGCTCGCGGGTACGGGCCAGCGGCGCCAAGCCCATCCGCAACACGTAGCGCTGCAGCAGCAACAGCACCACCAGAGCGCCCAGACTGAACAACGCGTAACGCAGCTGGAAACGGCGTACGTCGACCCTTATGGGTGTGAGGTCCTCGGCCACTGCGATGGACAGGTCGTGTCCGTTCTTGCGGAAACCGGCGGTGCGCACCAGCAGCAGCTGACCCTGGGGACCGGCCTCCCGGAAGCGCGTCACTTCACCGGGCGCCAGGGTCGGCGCCTTGAGGTCCTGATCCCACAGGGACCGGGAACGGATGATGTGATTGCCCACCTGGATGCGGTAGTAGTGCCCCGAGAAGATCTGACCGTAGATGGGATTGATGCGCCCCGGCCGCAGCGCACCCCGGACACCGGGCTCGGGAAAGGTAAGCGCCACCAGCAGGCTGTCGGTGTCGTGCTCCAGCCGCGAAGCCACATAATCTTCCGTCAGCAGACGGATGGAGACGCTGACCCCGATGCCCACGGCGATGAACACCAGCACCAGACTGAGCCCCAGACCCAGGTTGAGGCGGGTCTCGATGGATTTCATTGCGCGGTCTTGCCGAGCACGTAACCCTGGCCGCGCCGGGTTTCGATCACCGACTCACCGAGCTTCTGGCGCAGCCGGCGCACGTAGACTTCGATGACGTTGCTGTCCTTGTCCGAGTCGTAGTCGTACACATGCTCGGTCAGGCGGCTCTTGGAAAGGACGGTCTGCGGGTGGAGCATGAAGTAGCGCAGCAGACGGAACTCGGTGCCGGTCAGCTCCACCAGTTCCCCGCCCGGCCTCTGCACCGCCTGGCGCTCCTCGTCCAGGACGAGTCCATTGATCTGCAGCCGCCCGCCGGTCTGACCGCTGGCGCGACGCACCAGCGCGTTGATGCGCGCCACCAGTTCTTCCACATGAAACGGCTTGCCCAGGTAGTCGTCGGCACCTGCCTGGAAACCCTCCACCTTTTCGTGCCAGGCATCCCGCGCGGTGAGCACCAGCACCGGGACGCGGTTCTCGCGGGCACGCCAGTTGCGCAACACCTCCAGACCGCTGCGCTGCGGCAGACCCAGGTCCAGGATCACCGCGTCGTAGGGCTCCTGGTCGCCCATGAACTCGGCATCCACACCGTTGTCTATGCCGTCCACCGCAAAGCCGGCCAGCTCCAGCGCCTGGCGCAGGCTGCCGGCCAACTGACTGTCATCTTCCACTAGAAGCAACCGCACGCTGTCACTTCCTTCCGCGAGTCAAGGGTTCACCGCTGGCGGCATCGAAGCGCTCTTTCCATACTACCCCCCGCTCGTCCAGCAGTTCCAGTTCGTAATAGTATCGGCCCTCGCGGTGGGCCAGATCTGCCTCCAGCAGCCGCCGGTAACGCTGCCAGTGGGCCTCTTTCAGAATATCCTCCAGAGGCAGAATCTCGCCCGATTGCTGGAGCCTGCGGACTTCCTCCTGCCCGTCGTCCGCCCACACGAGCCCGCCGCTCAGCAGTATCGCAACCAGCGCTGTCGTGACCACCCGCTTTGCGGCGCGCGCGTTCATGGCCAACCTCTTTCCGCCGGCGGCGGCAAATGACACTGCGCCGCCGCGCCCCATCGACGGCTCAGCCGTCATCCCGGATCGGCTTGCGGCCCGTGAACATGGCCCGCACCAGACTCTCCCGGTGCAGCAGGCTCTCGGCGATCACGCCCGCCACATGCAGCCCCACCAGGAACAGGGTGAAGTTCGCGAAGAACTCGTGCAGACCCTCGAAGAACTCCTTGGAGCCGTGGCTCACCTGTCCGAGCCAGGCGGCCAGCGGACCGGCCTGATGCTCGGCCGCATAGATCGCCATACCGCTGAACGTGGTGATCACCAGACTCAACAGCAGCATCACCACCATGGCGCCGCCGGCGGGGTTGTGCCCCAGATAACGCCGGGCGCGCAACGCAACGACATCCTTCAGATAGGCAACGACGGCGCGGGGACGGAACACGAAACTGGAAAAGCGTGCATAGGGCGTCCCCACCAGTCCCCACACCAGCCGCACGGCTACCAACCCCAGCACCGTGTAACCGGCCAGGGTATGGACCTGCAGCAGGTCCTCCTCGGTGAAGTACGCGGTGAAGAACGCCGCCACCAGCGTCCAGTGAAACACCCGCACCAGCGGGTCCCAAACCTTGACTTCAGTTTCCGGCACCATGGTCTTCAACCTCTGCGACAGGGATTCTCTATTCCTGGCGGCGAGAGTAACGCGGTGTTCTGAAACCAAACTGAAACCCGGTACAGGGAGCATGACGCGGGCCGTGAGCGCCGTACCGGCAGCGTATCTTTCGCCACTGTCGACAGGCAATGGGGAAAAGGCCACGAGATCCGCGTTCAGTTTGGATTAAGTCTTGGCGCGGACAATGCCTCCATCAGCAAGGCAACCGTCCCAAGGCATAGACACCATGACTCCAAGAATCTGGCTTGCGATTCCCCTGATGGCGGGTTCGCTGTCGGTACTGGCGGCGCCGCCGCCCCGCGTTGCAGCGCCGTCGCCCACCAACACGGTGGCCGAAGTGCATCATGCCGACCCGTTGCCCACCGACAGCACGCTGGGGCTGGCCGAGGTGGTCAAAGTGGCCATTCAACGCGAGCCGCGGGAGGGCGTGGTCACGGCCCAACAGGACGAGGCCCGCGCACTGGCCCAACACGGGTCGAGCCTGATATCCGGCTCTCCGTCTGTCGCCCTGCGCCACCAGAACGACACGTTCGGCAGCAACGGCGGACTGCGCGAGTGGGAAGCCGGTATCGAACTGCCCCTGTGGCGACCCGGTCAGCGCAGCGCCAGTCAGACGGTGGCCCGCAAAGCGGCTCTGGGCGCACAGACCTACGGCAGCGAGCTGTCACTGGAAGTGGCCGGCGCGGTGCGCGAGGCGTTGTGGAACATCGATCTCAGAGATCGTGAACTCGCCCAGGCGCGCCAGGACTTGAAGGCCGCTCAGGCGCTCGCCAAAGACATCGACAGGCGGGTCACGCTGGGCGACCTGCCCAAGCAGGATCGGTTGCTGGCGCAAAGCGAGCTACTCACCCGTGAGTCGGCTCTGCTCACCGCCCAGGCCGAGCAGATGCATGCCCGCCGGCGCTACCGCAACCTCACCGGTCTGGACCGCATGCCCGCCGACTTTCGCGAACGGCCAAGCACGATCGCCGGTATCCGCGCGGACCACCCCCGCCTGGCCCAAGCCAACGCCATGGTGGAACGGGCCCGGGCGGAACAGACGCTGGTAAGGGCCGCCGGCCCTGCCAGCCCGACGGTCACCATAGGCACCCGCCACGAACGGGACGTCTCGGACCATTACTACGTCAACAGCATCGGCCTGATATTGCGCGTGCCCATTGGCACCGCAGCCCACACCGCACCGGCACGGGCCGCGGCGGCGCGCGCCTACGCCGAGGCACTGGCTCAACGCGACTTGCTGCTTCGCGAGCTGGCACTGTCACTGCACGAAGCCAAGCACGCCCTGGAGGTCACGGAGGCGTCCATGACACTGGCCCGACGCGAGGCTCAGGTGGCGAGCGAACGGCTGCGGCTCGCGCAGGTGGCGTTCGACAACGGCGAGCTGGATCTGGTGGAGTTTCTGCGCGTGCGCAGCGCGACGTTCATGCGCCAGCGCACCGCTCGGATCCGCGTCGTGGAGCATCAGCGCGCCATCGCCCGTTACAACCAGACCGTTGGAGTAATGCCATGAAGAAGTGGTTGGTACTGATGCTGCTGGCGGTGGCTGCGCCATTGCACGCCGCCGACGAAGTCAAATTCACCGGCACACAGATGCAGACCCTGGGCATCCAGCTGGCCGCCCCGAGTCCGGTTGACAGCGCAGCCGGCCCGACTTTGTCCGCCAAGGTGGTGGTGCCGCCGGCCCATGAGTTCGTGTTGAGCGCCCCGCTGGACGGACGGGTGGAGGCGATGCTGGTGGCGGCCGGCGATCATGTACAGACCGGCCAGCTGATGGCCCGTCTGTACAGCCCGGATTTTCTCGCCCTGCAGCGGGACTTTCTTCAGGCCGACACCGATCTGCGCCTGGCGCGCAGCGAATACCGGCGCGACCAGACCCTGTACAAGGAAGGCATCATTGCGGCGCGGCGCTGGGAAACGACCCGCGCACGCTTCGAGGCGGCGCGGGCGAACCGCACCGAGCGCCACAACCGGCTGCGCATCGCCGGGGTGGAAGAGGCCCGCATCGACCGGCTGGCCAGCGACCACAAGCTGATGCGTACCCTGGACCTGCACGCACCCGCCTCCGGGTCGGTACTGGAACAGCTCGCCACGGCGGGCCAGCGCACCGACGGCAACCTGCCCCTGTACCGCATCGCCGACCTGTCCGTCCTGTGGCTGGAAATCCAGTCCCCTGCCGATCAGGCCTCCGGGCTCGCCACCGGCGCTGCCGTCCAGGTGGTGGGCATTGACGCGGCCGGCACGCTGCAGACCATTGGGCGGCACGTGGACCCCAAGACCCAGAACCTGTATCTGCGCGCCGAGGTCACCCGCGGCAGCGACCGGTTGCGCCCTGGCCAGTTCGTGCAGGTACGCGTTCACCGGCCGTATCCATCCGGGGCCAACGCCTTCGAGGTGCCCGCGGCGGCGGTCGCACGCAGCGGCGGCAAGGACTACGTGTTCGTGCACACCGATGCCGGATTCCGCGTGCAGCCGGTGCAGGTGGCTCAGCGTGAGCACGGCAAGGTGGTAATCACCGCAGGACTGACCGGCAACGAACAGCTTGCGGTATCCGGCATCGCCGCCATCAAGGCGGCCTGGGCCGGCATGGGGGGTGAGTAAACCATGGGCCGACTGATCAGCTTTGCTCTCACGCAGCGCCTGCTGATGCTGCTGTTCACCGTGCTGCTGGCCGGGGGCGGCTACCTGGCCTTCAAGGGCCTGCCCATCGACGCCTTCCCCGATGTCTCGCCCACCCAGGTGAAGATCATCATCAAGGCGCCGGGCATGACCCCCGAGGAGGTGGAAGCGCGCATCACCGCACCGGTGGAAGTGGAACTGCTGGGCATCCCCAAACAGGTCATGCTGCGGTCGGTCGCCAAGTATGCGCTCTCCGACATCACCCTGGACTTCGAGGAGGGCACGGACATCTACTGGGCCCGCCAGCAGGTGGCCGAACGTCTCAACGGCGTATGGGAAAAGCTGCCCCAAGGCATCACCGGGGGCATCGCTCCCATGACCACGCCCCTGGGGGAGATGTTCATGTTCACCGTGGAAGGCGACAACCTGTCGCTGATGGAACGGCGCAACCTGCTGGACTGGACCATCCGCCCGGCCCTGCGCACCGTGCCCGGCGTTGCTGACGTGAATGCGCTGGGCGGCTTCGTGCGCTCCTTCGAGGTGGTCCCGGACAACGCCCGGCTCAGCGCCCGCGGGCTCACCATGGCGGACCTGCGCGATGCGCTGGCCGCCAACAACCGCAACGACGGTGCCGGACGCATGAACGAGGGCGAAGAGGCCCTGATGGTGCGTTCCGAGGGGCGCATCCGAAATCTCGACGACGTGCGCAACATCGTGGTCGCCAGCCATAAAGGCATGCCCATCGCCGTGGCGGACGTGGCCGATGTGCGCATCGGCGCCATGACCCGCTACGGCGCGGTGACCCAGAACGGAGAAGGCGAAGCCGTGGAAGGTCTGGTGCTGAGCCTGCGCGGCGCCAATGCCCGCACGGTGGTCGAAGGCGTGCGCGCCAAGCTCGATGAATTGCAGAGCGCCCTGCCCGAGGGCGTCTCGGTCAAGGTGTTCTACAACCGCGGCACGCTGGTGGAACGGGCCGTGGGCACCGTCTCCGAGGCGCTGATGGAGGCCATCGCCCTGGTGCTTGTGCTGCTGGTGCTGTTCCTGGGCAACCTGCGCGCCGCCCTGACGGTCGCCCTGGCGCTGCCCTTGGCGGCGCTCATCACGTTCATTCTCATGAGCTGGTTCGGCCTGTCGGCCAATCTCATGAGCCTGGGCGGGCTGGCCATCGCCATCGGCATGCTGGTGGACGCCGCCGTGGTGGTGGTGGAAAACGTGGTGACTGAGCTGGCCGACGAGCGCAAGGTACAGCAGTTGCCGCGTCTGCATCTGGTCTACCGGGCCGCCCGCGAGGTGGCCGCGCCGGTCACCTCCGGCATCCTCATCATCATGATCGTTTTCCTGCCCCTGCTCACCCTGCAGGGCCTGGAAGGCAAGCTGTTCATCCCGGTGGCGCTGACCATCGTGTTCGCCCTGGGCGGCTCGCTGCTGATGTCCCTGACGGTCATCCCGGTGCTGGCCTCGTTCCTGCTCGGCAAGGTGTCCCATGAGGATCCCTGGCTGGTGCGCAAGCTGCACGGCATCTACACCCCGGCGCTGGACTGGGCGCTCGCCCATGGGCGCGCCGTGGTGATCTGCGCTCTGGTGCTGCTGGGCGTCACCGCACTGGTGTACACCCAGATCGGCAAGACCTTCATGCCCACCATGGACGAGGGCGACATGATCGTGCAGCTGGAAAAGCTGCCGTCCATCACCCTGGAACAATCCACGGCGCTGGATCTGAAGATCCAGAAGGCGCTGCTGGAGAAGGTGCCGGAAGTGATCCGCGTGGTGGCCCGCACCGGCTCCGATGAAATCGGCATGGACCCCATGGGGCTGAATGAAACCGACAGCTTCCTGGTGCTCAAACCCCGCGAGCAGTGGCGGATGCCCGACAAGGAAGCGCTCAAGGAGGAGATCCGCAAGGTCCTGGTGGACATTCCGGGTGTGAATTTCGGCTTCACCCAGCCCATCGAGATGCGGGTCTCGGAGATGCTGACCGGCGTGCGCGGCGATCTGGCGGTGAAACTCTATGGCAGCGATCTTGGCGTATTGAACCAGAAGGCCGAGCAGATCGCCCAGACCCTGCGCGCCGTGCCCGGCGCCGAGGATGTGCTCACCACCCGCAACGAGGGCGTGCAGTACCTGCGGGTGGAAGTGGACCGCACGGCGGCCGGCCGCCTGGGTCTCACCGTGGACGCCCTGGAGCAATTGCTGCGCGCTCAGATCGAAGGTCTGCCCACCGGCATCGTACAGGAGGGCGTCCAGCGCACGCCGCTGTTGCTGCGCGGCGCCGCCGACCTGCGCGCCGATCCTTCGGCCCTCGCCACCATGCCGGTGACCCTGCCCGACGGCAAGCAGTTGCCGCTGTCCGCCGTGGCCAAGCTCGAGCGCGTGGAAGGCGTCGTATCGGTGCAGCGCGAACTGGGCAACCGCTTCGTGGTGGTGCGGGCCAATGTACGCGGCCGCGACCTGGTGGGCTTCGTGGAGGAAGCCAAGGCTGCAGTGGGCAAACAGGTGAAGCTGCCCACCGGCTACACCGTTGCCTGGGGCGGTCAGTTCGAGAATCAGCAGCGCGCGGCCAAGCGTCTGTCCATCGTGGTGCCGGTGGCCCTGGGCCTGATCTTCCTGCTGCTGTTCTCCACCTTCGGTTCGGTGCGCCAGGCAGCGCTGGTACTGTCCAACATTCCCTTCGCCATGATCGGCGGCGTGTTCGCCCTGTGGATCTCCGGGGAGTACCTGTCGGTGCCCGCCTCGGTGGGATTCATCGCCCTGCTGGGTATTGCGGTGCTGAACGGCGTGGTGATGGTCACGTACTTCAACCAGTTGCGGGCCCGCGGCATGGAGATGGCGCGGGTGGTGGTGGAAGGAGCCAGACGGCGGCTGCGGCCGGTGATGATGACCGCCAGCATCGCCGCCTTCGGCCTGGTGCCGCTGCTGTTTGCCAGCGGCCCGGGTTCGGAGATCCAGCGGCCGCTGGCGGTGGTGGTCATCGGCGGGCTGGTGAGTTCCACGCTGCTCACCCTGATCCTGCTGCCTATCCTGTACCGTCGTTTCGGTGACGACAAAGGAAGCTCGCTATGAACGAGGCCCTGCTGGTATTGATCGCTTCCCCCAGTCTGGAGGAAGCCCTGGCCGACTGGCTGCTGGACCGGGAAGACGGCACGGGCTTCAGCACCGTGCCGGTATCCGGCCACGGTTCCGGACTGGTGAACCTGAGCGCTGCCGAGCAGGTGGCCGGCCGCCGCCGACGGGTGCAATTTCAGATCCACGGCAACCGTGAGCAACTCCAACAGACCCTGGCGGGTCTCAAACAGGACTTCTCCGGCGCCGACCTGCACTACTGGATGATCCCGTTGCTGGATGGGGGACATTTGGGGTGAACGGAAAAGAAAAGCAAGAATGCGCCACGGATGACACGGTAAGAAAACAGCGATGAGCGGTGAAGGCCGAATAACGGCCTGAAAACGAAAGGCTCTTCCCGGCCTATCCTTTGCCAATCAGCGTTCATCAATTCCCATTTTCCGCTTCTTCTGCGGCGCCCTCGATTTGGATCCTGTGGTTTCCGCGGGTTCCGTGTCTTGCGTGGCTCTTCACAAGACGGCGGTGCAATAGCCGGAGAGCTGGCCGCAACGCCGGACACACTCGGTAGATTGGGCTGAGCACAGCGAAGCCCAACGGTCTGCCGAACGGATCCCTCCCGTGGCGATCCTCTCGGCCGCCAACTCAGAACGCTGTGTCGTGCGGTACGGGATCCGGCGCGAAGCGACCGAGACGCCGACCTGCTTCACACCGGCCTTGAGTGGCAGCTGCATTCCGTGGGTCCGCTGTGACGTTCCAGCCAACGACGGCGCTCTCTCTGAGGACGGTCTGTTGGGCTTCGCGTGGCTCAGCCCAACCTACGGGTAGCCGTCTCGCCCTGGTGACTGTTTGTTGGGCTTCGCGAAACTCAGCCCAACCTACGGGTGTCCGTCATCGCCCTGATGGACGTTTGTTGGGCTTCGCGCGGCTCAGCCCAACCTGCGGTGTTTGTTTGGCGTTGCGCCCAGGCTTGCAGGTTGGGCTGAGCACGACGAAGCCCAACGGGCAGCCCACCGACAACGGCTGCCCGAAACCTGCGACTCAAGCGGGTTTTGGCGGGACAGTACGCGGAACAAACGTCTGCGACCCGCCTAGCAGGCTGGCGACCGCTCCTGGGAACGACCTTCAAAAAGAACACCAATATGCGGGTGACGACGCGCGCCACTTTCCCCCTAAACACGGGGTGGGCATCGGCAGGTGGTGGAAGTCTTGCGGACCGCGCCTTCAGCGCGCCCGCCGCGGGCGCTTGCGGCCCCGGGTTGCGGGACGCTCGTCGCCGGCCGGCGGCAGACCCGTGTGTTGAGTCAGGAACCTGCCGCCGCGCTTGGCGACGCCGGCTGTCGCGTCCCGGCGGCCTTCCGCTCGCTTGCCCGTGCCCGTCGGCTGCCAGGACGGCACCAGGTGACGCTTGCCGTTGCCGATCAGATCGGCCCGACCCATGCGTTTCAAGGCTTCGCGCAACAGCGGCCAGTTCTCCGCGTCGTGATAACGCAGAAACGCCTTGTGCAGGCGGCGCACCTTCAGTCCGCGGGGAATCGCCACCACCTCGCTGGTGCGGGTCACCTTGCGCAGCGGGTTCTTGCCGGAGTGGTACATGGCCGTGGCAGTGGCCATGGGCGACGGCAGGAAGGTCTGCACCTGATCGGCGCGAAAGCCATTGCGCTTCAGCCACAGCGCCAGATTGAGCATGTCCTCGTCGGTAGTGCCCGGATGGGCCGCGATGAAGTAGGGAATCAGGTACTGCTCCTTGCCCGCCGCCTTGGAATAGCGATCGAACAGTTCCTTGAAGCGATCGTAGGCGCCCATACCGGGCTTCATCATCTTGGATAGGGGCCCCGACTCGGTGTGCTCCGGGGCGATCTTCAGGTAGCCGCCCACGTGGTGGCTGACCAGCTCGCGCACGTACTCGGGCGACTTCACCGCCAGGTCGTAGCGCAGGCCCGAGGCCACCAGCACCTTCTTGACGCCGGGCAGCGTGCGGGCGCGGCGATAAAGATGGATCAGCGGGCCGTGATCGGTGCCCAGGTTGTTGCAGATGTCCGGGTAGACGCACGACGGCCGGCGGCAGGCGGCTTCGATTTCGGGGCTCTTGCAGGCCAACCGGTACATGTTGGCGGTGGGCCCGCCCAGGTCGGAGATCACGCCGGTGAAGCCGGGGACGCTGTCGCGGATGGTCTCCACCTCGCGGATGATGGAATCCTCGGAACGGCTCTGGATGATGCGGCCCTCGTGCTCGGTGATGGAGCAGAAGGTGCAGCCACCGAAGCAGCCGCGCATGATGTTCACCGAGAAGCGGATCATCTCGTAGGCCGGGATACGGGCATCGCCGTAGGCCGGATGGGGGCGGCGCGTGTACGGCAGCTCGAATACCGCATCCAACTCCCGGGTGCTGAGCGGGATGGGCGGCGGGTTGAGCCACACGTCGCGGTCGCCATGGCGCTGCACCAGCGCGCGGGCGTTGCCCGGATTGGTTTCCAGGTGCAGCACCCGCGAGGCGTGCGCATAGAGCACCGGGTCGGCCCTGACCGCCTCGAAGGTCGGCATACGGATTACGCTGTGGGCCCGGTCCACGCGTGGCCGGCGCTCGAAGCGTACCACCTTGGCATCGTCGCCGCCTGCATCGCAGGCCGGCGTGCGGGTGGTATCGGCATAGGGATCGGGATGGGGATCGACGCGTCCGGGTTCGTCGATGTGGCTGGAGTCGATCTCCACCCAGCCCTCGGCCAGCGCCCCGGCGACAAAGGCGGTGCCGCGCAGATCGCGGATGGCGTCGATGGGCTCCCCGGCGGCGAGGCGGTGGGCGACCTCCACGATCTGGCGCTCGGCGTTGCCGTACACCAGCAGGTCGGCCTTGGCGTCCAGCAGAACGGAACGGCGCACCTTGTCCTGCCAATAGTCGTAATGCGCGATGCGGCGCAGACTGGCCTCGATGCCGCCGATGACCACCGGCACGTCATGGTAGGCCTCGCGCACGCGTTGGGAGTACACCAGCACCGCACGGTCGGGACGCTTGCCGCCCTCGTCGTTGGGCGTGTAGGCATCGTTGCGGCGGATGCGCCGGTCGGCGGTGTAGCGGTTGACCATGGAATCCATGTTGCCGCCGGTGACACCGAAGAACAGCGTGGGCCGGCCCAGGGCGGCGAAGTCCTCCACGCCGGTCCAGTCGGGCTGGGCGATGATGCCGACCCGGAACCCCTGAGCTTCCAGCACCCGCCCGATCACCGCCATACCGAAGCTGGGATGGTCCACGTAGGCGTCGCCGGTCACCAGGATGATGTCGCAGGCGTCCCAGCCCAGGGCGTCCATCTCCTCGCGTGACATGGGCAGCACCGGCGCCGGCCCGAACTTGTGGGCCCAGTAACGGCGGTACGAGAAAATGTCGCGGGCGGCCTGCATGGGGGTCTCGTGGGCAGCTGCGCCGGCGGCGCAGCGTGGTGTACTGCTGCACGCTAGCGTGTAAGTGCAGCTGCATAGTATATCAGGGCCCGACTATATCCGAGAACTGTCGTCGACCTTTGGCCGCGGAGCGATCGACCGGATGCCCCCGAATCTGCCCCAGCGATCGGAGACGATTTCGACCCCCTGCCCAGTGCCGCAACCGGCACCGCCGCTGTGACCGTGCGCGCCGCCGTGTCCGAATTCGTCCGGCCGTGGCTTCCGGACTTGGGTACGGCCCCAATGGACTCTTCCGATCCCCCATCCATCATTCGAGCATCTTCCATGATTTCCGTATCTTCCGTGGCGCTTTGAATTCGAGCCTTTCCTTCCTTGGGTTCCGCGGCCCTTTCCATCCAGCCATTGCCCGGCGCAATGCCCTTCGGTTATTGCGCCCTTGGTAGAACTGCCGCCCCGTTCATCACTCGATTGTTCGTCCGTGCTTTCGGTGTTTTCCGTGGCGCCTTTAAGTCGGTTTTCCCTTCCGTGGATTCCGTGGCTCTCCCATATGCTTGTGCGGCGCCAGGCTCTCCGGTGCTTGCGGCCTAGGTCGGCGGCATTGCGCGCACAAAAAAGGCCGGGGCAAGCCCGGCCTTTCGGATCACAACGGTAGTTCGAAGTCAGCCTTCGGCAGCGTTCTGGCCCTTGGCCGCCTCCTCGACGATCTTCTGCAACTCACCCTTCTGGTACAGTTCCATGGTGATGTCATGACCGCCCACCAGTTCGCCATTGACGTACAACTGGGGGAAGGTGGGCCAGTTCGCGAAGCGAGGCAAATTCTCGAAGATCTCCGGATCGGCCAGCACGTTGACATAGGCGAAATCGTGACCGCAGGCCTGCAGGGCCTGGGCGGTGCGGCTGGAAAACCCGCAGGAAGGCAGTTGTGGGGTACCCTTCATGAACAGCACGATGGCATTGTCGTCCACCGCCTTCTTGATCCGGTCCATTACGTCCATAGGAACATTCACCTCGCTAACACCTGAATTCAGAGGCGGCACCGCCACCTTTTACGTTGACCAAACAGTCTACTCTCCAACACCCCGGGTTAAAAAGGCATTTTTCCAGTGGGTTTAGCATCCACGTTGCGCTGCAGCCAGTACTCGAGCAGCGCCAGGTGCCAAAGCTTGCTGCCCAGGATGCGGGTCAGGTGGCGCTCGGGATCGGCCAGCAGCCGGTCCACATAGGCCTGCTGGTAGATGCCGCGCCGCCGGCAGGCGTCCGAGGACAGAATCTCGCGCATGAATTCCAGAAACGGCCCGCGCACGTATTTCAGCGCCGGGACCGGGAAGTAACCCTTGGGCCGGTCGATCACTGCATCGGGGACCAGGCCGCGGGCGATGACCTTGAGCACATGCTTGCCGCCGGACCTGGTCTTCAGGTGGGGCGGCATGCGGGCCACCAATTCCACCAACTCGTGATCCAGAAACGGCACCCGGGCTTCCAGCCCCCAGGCCATGGTCATGTTGTCCACCCGCTTGACCGGGTCGTCGACGATCAGGGTGGTGACATCGAGCCGCAGCACCCGGTCCAGGAACTCGTCGGCCCCCGGCCGGCCCAGCCGGGCGGCCACGGCGGCGGTGGTGTAGTCGGGCCCCTGCAACGCCGGGCTGACCATCTCCAGGTACTCGTCGTGGTCGCGGTCGAAATAATGGAGCCGGAAGCGGTCCACGTCGCTGCCGCTTTCGGCATCCATGCGCGGGTACCAGAAATAGCCGCCGAACACTTCGTCGGCACCCTGCCCGCTCTGGACCACCTTCACTTCCCGGGACACCCGCTCGGCCAGCAGGTAGAAAGCCACTGCGTCCTGGCCCACCATGGGTTCGGCCATGTTGTCCACCGCCTCGGGCAGACGGCGCAGCACCTCGTCGTTGGGGATGCGGAATTTGTGATGATCGGTGCCGTACTGCTGGGCCACCAGGTCCGAGTACTCGAACTCGCTGCCCTTTTCCTCGGGCTGATCCTCGAAGCCCACCGAGAACGTGAGCAGATTCTCGCTGCCGCCGCGCGCCTCGGCCAGCAGCGCCACCAGCAGGCTGGAATCCAGGCCGCCGGACAACAGCACGCCCACCGGCACGTCGGCGATCAGCCGCCGCCGCTCCACCGCCCGACGCAGGGCATCGTGGATGGCATCGATCCACTCGAATTCGCTCATGGCCCGTTCGGGCCGACGCGCCTGCAACTCCCAGTAGCGGCGCCGGCGCGCGCGGCCGTCGGCGCCCACGGTCAGGGTGCAGCCGGGCTCCAGTTTGCGCACTCCGCGCAGCACGGTACGCGGCGCGGGCACCACTGCATGCAAAGTGAAATGGTGATGCAGAGCCACCGGGTCCAGATCGGTGTCCACGTCGCCGGCCGCCAGCAGCGCCTGGGCGCTGGACGCAAAACGCAGGTGTTCGCGCACCCGGCTGTAGTACAGCGGTTTGATCCCGAAGCGGTCGCGGGCCAGAAACAGCTGCTGGCGCGCCACGTCCCATACGCCGAAGGCGAACATGCCATGCAGGCGCTGCACGCAGTCCTCGCCCCATTCGGCGTAGGCTTTCAGTATGACTTCGCTGTCACCGTCGGAGAAAAAATGATAGCCCTTGCCCTTGAGCTCGGCGCGCAGGTCCCGGTAGTTGTAGATGGTGCCGTTGAACACCAGCGCCAGCCCCAGTTCGGTATCCACCAGCGGCTGGTTGGAGCGGGGCGAAAGATCGATGATGGCCAGGCGCCGATGGCCCAGCGCCACCGGCCCGTCGGAATGACTGCCGTCATGGTCCGGACCGCGGCGCGCCAGCGCATCCATCATGCGGGCCACCGTACCCAGATCCGGCACCCGGTGGTCGAAACGTAATTCTCCGCAAATACCGCACATAGAACGTATCCTGTGGAAACCTCAGACAGGCGAACGACAGGCCGTCATCAACGGGCGACCTTGAGGTTGGAGACGACGCGGCGCACGCCGGGCACGCCGTGGGCCAGGGTGACGGCGCGCCGGGCGATGTGCCCGTCGCGCACGGCGCCGTCCAGCGTCACCACGCCCCGATAGGTGGACACCCGGATATCCATGGCGTTGACCTGCGCGTCATGCACCAGCCGGGTGGTCACCGCTTCGCTGATGTTGGCGTCCGCCATGAACTGCTGGTGTGTGCGTCCGTCCGCAGGATCATAGCCGCCCGCCGGCGCACCGCCCACCACCAGCGTACCGCAGCCACCCAGCAATGCCAGGGACAACGAACCTGCCACCACCGTTCCAAGCTTTTTCAACGGCGCTCTCCTGTCAGTTCTTCCACCGCCGCTCCCCAACCGCCACCGCCCGGCGTACACAGGGTCAGCCGTTCACCGGCCGCAAGTTCCACGGTCACTTTGGGCGCCAGCACTTCGCTGCCGCGCAGATTCTCGCCGGCCTGGCCCGGCGCTCCGCCCTGCAGCCCCCAGGGCCGATGGCGACGACGTTCGGTCAGCAGCGTGACGATGGCGGGTTGGAGAAATTCGAACTCCCGGATCAGGCCGTCGCCGCCCCGGTGCAGGCCCGCCCCGCCCGAGCCGCGCCGCACCGCATAGCGTCGCACGCGCACAGGATAGGTCATCTCCAGCACTTCCACCGGCGTATTGCGGGTATTGGTCATATGGCTCTGGACCGCGCTCAGACCGTCCCGGTCGGGTCCGGCGCCCATGCCGCCCGCCACCGTTTCGTAGTAGTCCCACGCACGATCTGCGCCGCGGGCGCCCATGGCCAGGTTGTTCATGGTCCCCTGGCTCGCCGCCGCAATGCGCTCGGGCAGTGCCTGGGCAAGCGCGCCGAGCACCACATCCACCACCCGGCTGCTGGTCTCCACGTTGCCGGCCGCCACCGCCGCCGGGCGGCGCGCATTCAACAGGCAGCCGGGCGGCGCGTACAGCGTGATGGGACTGAATGCACCGGCGCAGGCCGGCGTCTGCTCCGGCATCAGGCAACGAAACGCGTAGTATACCCCGGCCGCGGCCACCGACAGGGGGCAGTTGATGTTGCCGGACACCTGTTCACCGGTGCCGGTGAAGTCCACATGGACGTGCCCGCCCGACACCTGCACGGCGCACACGATGGGGATGTCCCACTCGCCGATGCCGTCGTCGTCCATCACGTCCCGAAACACATAGCGCCCGTCGGGAACGGCACCGAGTGCACTGGCCGCCAACCGCGCGCCATAGGCATTGAGTACGTCCAGCGCCGCGGCGTATTGCGCCGCACCCATGGCCCCGGCCAGTTCCGCCAGCCGCCTGGCGCCGGCGCGGTTGGCGCTGATCTGGGCGGCGAAGTCGCCTTCCGCATGGGCCGGGTTGGCGGTCGCACCGGTGATGGAGTGCAGCAAGCGGGCGTCCAATACGCCGCGCCGCAGCAGATGGGCGGGCGCAATGACCATGCCCTCCTCCTGCAGGGTGCGGGAAATGGGCATGGAGCCCGGGGTGCTCGCCCCGATATCGGCATGGTGCGCACGGTTGGCCACGAATCCGATGGGCGTGTGCGCGACGAACACCGGCGCGATGAGCGTCACGTCGGGCAGGTGGGTACCGCCCAGATAGGGGTCGTTGACCACCACCATATCGCCCGGGGACCAGTCCCGGCCCTGTACCAGGTCAGCCATGGCATAGGCCATGCTGCCCAGGTGCACCGGAATATGCGCCGCCTGCGCACACAGGCGGCCGGCGGTATCGAAAACGGCACAGGAGAAATCCAAACGGTCGCGAATGTTGGGCGACAGCGCAGCACGGCGCAGCACGGCGCCCATCTCATCGCACACCGCCTCGATACGGCTGGAGAAGATGCTGAGCTCGATCGGATCCATCGGCCTCTCCCGGATGTGGCCGCGCCCATTGTACCCACGCGGCTGGTCCGGCGCAGACGGTGCGCCGTATTGAAATATTGCCGGCGCTGGCCTATCCTGCTTTACCTTACCAATTTAGTCATATATTCAGCGACCGCAGCAAAAGCCGATCCACGCTGCTACCCTCCGACTACGAGGGACGCCACCACCGCTTGCCGCCCAGGCCGCTCGCCTCGGGACGGACCCGGGCCGGCAAGCGGGCGTCGAGCGGCATCAATCACGCGTTGCCGACGCGATGCCCCTGCCGGATCGGGCAGGGCGGGCCGCTGTGTCACGACGGCACGGTGGCAATCGGACGCTGAATGGATAGGATTACGGCACGTGCGGACCCGACCGGATCCGCGGTGCGAATTTCGATAACCACACATGAACAACAGGAGGGCAACATGCCATTTGAACTTCCCCCACTGCCGTACGAGAAAAACGCACTCGAACCCCATATCTCGGCGGAGACCCTGGAATACCACTACGGCAAGCACCACGCCACCTACGTCAACAACCTGAACAACCTGGCCAAGGGCACCGAGTACGAGAATGCCTCCCTGGAGGACATCATCGTCAAGACCAAATCGGGCCCCATCTTCAACAACGCGGCCCAGATCTGGAACCACACCTTCTACTGGAACTGCCTGAGCCCCAACGGCGGCGGCGCCCCCAGCGGGGATCTGGCCGCAGCCATCGACAAGGCCTTCGGGTCCTTCGAGAAGTTCAAGGAAGAGTTCACCAAGGCGTCGGTGGGTACATTCGGTTCCGGCTGGGGCTGGCTGGTGAAGAAGGCCGACGGTTCCCTGGCCATTGCCAGCACCGGCAACGCGGGCAATCCGATGACCGACGGCGACACCCCGCTGATGACCTGCGATGTGTGGGAACACGCCTATTACATCGACTACCGCAATGCCCGTCCGAAGTACGTCGAGGCCTTCTGGAACCTGATCAACTGGGACTTCGTGGCCGGCAACTTCGGCGGCTGACCCCACAGCGTATCGTTCCAGCGCCCTGCCCGGCCGCCGCCGGGCAGGGCGTTTTTCACCCCGCCCTGATTTGCCACCACCGCCGCAACGGGATAATATTCGTTTTTTGCGGCGGTCTCTCGTGGGGCTGCCGTTTGCTTTTGGGAACCCACGATTGGCAATGAGCGAAGTATTGATGTCCACCTACGCCAGACTCCCGGTCAGCTTCGAACGGGGTGAGGGCGCATGGCTGTGGGATACCGACGGCCGGCAATATCTGGATGCCCTGAGCGGCATCGCGGTGTGCGGGCTGGGGCACGCGCATCCGGCGGTCACCCGCGCGCTGTGCGAGCAGGCCGGGCGCATCGTGCACACCTCCAACCTCTATGGCATTCCCCTGCAGGAGGAACTGGCGCGCCAGCTCACGCGCGTGAGCGGCATGGAGCGCGCGTTCTTCTGCAATTCCGGCGCGGAGGCCAATGAAGCGGCCATCAAGCTGGCGCGCCTGTACGGCCACCGCCGGGAAGTCGCCAGTCCCACCGTGGCGGTCATGGAAGGCAGCTTTCACGGGCGCACCCTCGCCACCCTGAGCGCCACCGGCAGCCGCAAGGTCCAGGCCGGCTTCGAGCCGCTGGTGAAGGGCTTCGTGCGGGTCCCCTACGACGATCTCGACGCCCTCGCCAACGTGGCCCGCAACAGCAAGGACGTGGTGGCGGTGCTGGTAGAGCCGATCCAGGGCGAAGGCGGCATCCGCATGCCCGATGCCGGCTACCTGGCCGGCATCCGCGCGCTGTGCGACGAGTACGAATGGCTGATGATGGTGGACGAAATCCAGACCGGCATGGGCCGCAGCGGACGCTGGTTCGCCTATCAGCACGCGGACGTACTGCCCGATGTGATGACCCTCGCCAAAGGGCTGGGCAACGGCGTGCCCATCGGCGCCTGCCTGGCGCAGGGCCCGGCCGCCGACGTTTTCCAGGCGGGCAACCACGGCTCGACGTTCGGCGGCAATCCGCTGGCCGCCAGTGCGGCCCTGGCGGTGATCCGCACCCTGGAGGAGCAGCAGTTACCGGCCCGCGCCGCGACGCTGGGCACGCGCCTGATCGATGGTTTCAGAAGCACCCTGGAAGATCAGCAGGGCGTGGTGCAGATACGGGGTCAGGGCCTGCTCATCGGCATCGAGCTCGACCGGCCCTGCAAGGAACTGGTGGCCCAGGCGCTGGATCGTGGCCTGCTCATCAACGTGACCGCAGACAAGGTCGTGCGGCTGCTGCCGCCGCTGATTTTGGACGATGCGCAGGCCGAGCGCCTGGTGCACGACGTCAGCACCCTGATCCGCGGTTTCCTCGCCCAGGACTAGCCGCCATGGCCGTCCGTCACTTCCTCACCCTGCTGGACCTGTCGGCCGACGAGCTGCAGGCGCTGGTGCGCCGGGCCGTCGAGCTCAAGGCCATGCGGCGTGCCGGCGAACGCTACGAACCCATGAAAGGCAAGGTGCTCGCCATGGTGTTCGAGAAGTCCTCCACCCGCACCCGGGTATCCTTCGAGGCCGGCATGGCCCAGCTGGGCGGTCATGCCCTGTTCCTGTCGCCCCGTGACACCCAGCTCGGGCGCGGCGAGCCCATCGAGGACACCGCCCGGGTGCTGTCACGCATGGCCGATGCGGTCACCATCCGCACCTACGAGCACGACAAGCTGGAGCGTTTCGCCAATCATTCCCAGGCGCCGGTGATCAACGCGCTCACCGACCTCTACCACCCCTGCCAGCTGCTGGCCGACGTGCAGACTTTCGTCGAGCACCGCGGCGACATGCGCGGTGCCACCGTGGCCTGGATCGGCGATGGCAACAACATGTGCCATTCCTATATCAACGCCGCCCGCCAGTTCGACTTCACCCTCAATGTCGCCGCTCCGGAAGGCTACGAACCGGACGCGGATATCGTCGCCAGCGCCCCCGGGCGAGTGCATCTGCTGCGCGACCCCGCCGCCGCCGCGGCCGGCGCCCAGCTGGTGGTGACCGACGTGTGGGCGAGCATGGGGCAGGAGGAAGAGCAGGCCAAGCGGGTGGCGGCGTTCGCGCCCTATCAGGTCACCGACGCCGTCCTCGCCGCCGCCGACAAGGACGCCTTGTTCATGCACTGCCTGCCCGCCCACCGCGGTGAAGAAGTGGCCGCCTCGGTGATCGACGGGCCGCGCAGCGTGGTGTGGGACGAGGCCGAGAACCGCCTACACGCCCAGAAGGCGTTGCTAGAACTCCTGCTCTGCCCGCCGGTCAGATAGTCTTGTAATCCGCAGCGCTGCCCGCGTCGGGCGGCACCCGCCACCACCGACGCGGGCTGGCTGCACCCATCAACCCACCATCGAGGTGACCATCCGTGCGCAAGCGCTGGCTGATGTTGCTGCTGCTGTCCCTTGCTGGCGGCCCGGTGTGGGCCGCACAGGCCGTACAGGTCGCGGTGGCGGCCAATTTCCTGTCCACCGTCCGCGTGTTGGCGGCCGATTTCACCCACCGCACCGGCACCCCGGTCAGGATCAGCGTCGGTTCCACCGGCAAGCTCTACGCGCAGATCGAAAACGGCGCACCCTACGACGTGTTCCTGGCCGCCGATGCGCGCCGCCCGGGCCTGCTACAGGACGATGGGCTGACCGGCCCCGGCCAGCCCTTCACCTATGCGGTGGGACAACTGGTGCTGTGGAGCCCCAATCCCAAATGGCTGCAGGGCATGCCCGGCGCGCTGAGCAACCCGACCTTCCAGCGCCTGGCCATCGCCAACCCGCAGACCGCCCCCTACGGCTCCGCCGCGCGCGCGGTGCTGGAACGCCTGGGCTATTGGGACAAGCTCCAATCCGTCATGGTGCGGGGGGAAAACATCGGCCAGGCCTTTCAGTTCGTGGCCACCGGCAACGCCCAGTTGGGTTTCGTGGCGCTGTCCCAGGTGCTGGCCCTGAAGGGCACGTCCCACAAGTACTGGACCGTGCCGCCCGACCTGTACGAACCGATCAACCAGCAGGCGGTGGCACTGTCCAACGGCGACAATCCCCTGGGCGGGCAGGCGTTCCTGCGCTACCTGCGCAGCCCGGCGGCCCGCAGGATCATCCGCAGCGCCGGGTACGGACTGCCCTGATCCGGTACAATCGGCCGGCATCGAGGCTGCAACGGACGACCCGATGCACCAGCCGGACCTGGCACCCCTGTGGATCACCCTGCGCCTGGCCGCCACCACCACCGCGGTGCTGCTGTGCCTGGGCACGCCTCTGGCCTGGTGGCTGGCCCGCACCCGCGCCCGGGGACGGGTGGTGGTGGAAGCGCTGGTGGCACTGCCGCTGGTACTGCCGCCCACCGTACTCGGCTTCTACCTGCTCATCGCCCTGGGACCCCACGGCCCCATCGGTGGCCTGATGCGCGCCCTGGGCGGACCGACGCTGGCCTTCACCTTCACCGGCCTGGTCATCGGCTCCACTCTGTATTCCCTGCCCTTCGCCGTCCAACCCCTGCAGCGGGCCTTCGAATCCATCGGCCAGCGCCCCCTGGAGGCGGCCGCCACCCTCGGCGCAGCTCCCATGGACCGCTTCTTCACGGTCGCCGTGCCCCTGGCCCGCAACGGTTTTCTCAGTGCCATCACCCTGGCATTCGCCCATACCGTCGGCGAATTCGGGGTGGTGCTGATGATCGGCGGCAACATCCCAGGGCGCACCCAGGTGCTGTCCGTGGCCATCTACGACAATGTGGAAGCGCTGGACTACGCCGCCGCCCATTTCTGGTCGGCCGGGCTGCTGGCGTTCTCGTTCGTGGCATTGACCGCGGTCTATGCCGTCAACCGCCGCTTGCGCACCCCCGGCCTATGAACGGACTGCAGGCGCAGCTGCAACTGCAGCAAGGGGACTTCCAGCTGGACATGGAACTGGAGGTGCCCGGCCGGGGCGTCACCGCCCTGTTCGGGCGCTCCGGCTCCGGCAAGACCAGCCTGCTGCGCTGCCTGGCCGGGCTGGAGCCCCGCGCCCGCGGGCAGGTGACGGTGAACGGCATCTGCTGGCAGGATTCCCGCCATGGGGTGTTCATGCCCCCCCACCGGCGGGCGCTGGGGTACGTGTTTCAGGACGCCCTGCTGTTTGCCCATCTCACCGTGGAAGGCAACCTCGGTTACGCGCGGCGCCGTGCCTCCCGGCAACACCGGCGGCTGGACAGCGCCGAGGTGGTGCAATGGTTGGGCATCAGCCACCTGCTGCAGCGCAGCCCAGACCGTCTGTCCGGGGGCGAACGCCAGCGGGTCGCCATCGCCCGCGCTCTGCTCACCGGCCCCAGCGTGCTGCTGATGGACGAGCCCCTGGCGGGCCTGGACCAGACCGGCAAGGCGCAAATCCTGCCCTACCTGGAGCGTCTGCACGAACAACTCGCGATCCCGGTGCTATACGTCAGTCATGCCATCGATGAAGTGGCGCGGCTGGCGGACACCGTAATTTTCGTGGAAGAAGGTCGCTGCCGCGCCGCCGGCCCGCTGCCGGATATGCTCGCTCGCCTGGACCTGCCCCTCAGTCACGGCGGCGATGCGGGCGCGGTGGTGGACACGGTGGTAACGGCAGTGGACGAACGCTTCGCCCTCACCTATCTGGACTCGCCGGCAGGACCGATCACCCTGCCCGGCCATGCACTGGAGGTGGGTCAGCGCACCCGGGTGCGGATCGCCGCCCGCGACGTGAGCCTGATGCTCGCGCCGCCGGGGCCCACCAGCGTGCTCAATCAATTCGCCGCCACCATCGTGGATATGGCCGCTGACGGCCCCGCCCAGGTGATGGTCAAGCTCGATGCCGGCAACGCCCAACTGCTGGCGCGCATCACCCGCAAATCCCAGAGCCAGCTGGCGCTTGCCAAGGGAATGGCCGTGCATGCGCTGGTCAAGAGCGTGGCGCTGGTGGGATAGCGGCAAGGCATGACACCGCCGTGCAGGCCACCGCGGTTGATGACTTCGCACGGCGAAAGATCAACTGCCGCGGTGAGTTTCGCGGGCCTCCTGCTCCATGCGCTCCAGGCTGGTGTGGCGCACGTCCTTACCCTTGACCAGGTAGATCACGTATTCGCAGATGTTACGGGAGCGGTCACCGATGCGCTCCAGGGCACGGGCCGACCACATGACGTCCAGCACCCGCGGAATGGCGCGCGGATCTTCCATCATGTAGGTGATGAGCTGGCGCATGATGGCCTCGTACTCCGCATCCACCTTGTTGTCTTCCTGCCAGACCTGCACAGCCATTTCGGGATCCATGCGCGCGAAGGTATCGAGGGCGTCGTGCAGCATCTGGCGCACCCGGTTGCCCAGGTGCTCGATCTGGCCGTAGTGGTTGTGGGTGTCCTCGGCCCCCGACAGGCGCAGCGCCATGCGCCCGATGCGCTCGGCCTCGTCCCCGATGCGTTCCAGGTCGGTGATGGTCTTGATGACTGCCACCACCAGGCGCAGGTCGCTGGCGGTGGGCTGACGGCGGGCCAGCACCCGGTTGCACTCGTCGTCCAGGGCCACCTCCATGGCGTTGACCTTGTAGTCGTTGCCCACCACGATCTCCGCCATGCGCTGGTCGCGGTCCACCAGCGAGGTGAGCGCGTCGGCGATCTGCTGTTCCACCAGCCCGCCCATGGCCAACACCTTGCTGCGAATGTCCTCCAGTTCGGCATTGAACTGCTGTGAGATATGGTGGCCCAAATTGATCTTGTCCATCGTCTTCTCCACGTAAGGCCGCCGGCGGCGGCCCCGGGCGCATTAGGCAGCGGGCGCGGCTGCACGCTTTCCTGCGCCTGAATGTACACATCATCGCCAACCGCTTGGCGTTGATCAAGGCCGGCGCGTGTTCAGGGGCGGGCAGCCCGCCGACGCAGCCGGCATCAGGCCCTGGTTCGAGGCAGACACAGGCACCAGCGGTCCGGCCATAAGGTAACCCACGGGGTGCTGGCGGGCGTATTACAGTTTCGTGACAATGCAGGGACAGCACCGCAGGCGCTGCGGTTTTGAGGCATAATGGTCGGTGTTTCCGCACAGCGAACCGCCCGATGGACGCCATCGATCTCTCACAACCCGACCTGTACATCAACCGCGAGCTCAGTCTGCTCGCCTTCAACAAGCGGGTATTGGAACAGGCCAAGGACGAGAGCACGCCACTGCTGGAACGGCTGCGCTTCCTTTGTATCGCCAGCACCAATCTGGACGAATTCTTCGAAATCCGGGTGGCCGGGCTCAAGGAGCGGGTGCTGTCCGGCTCGGTGCACGCCGGCGCCGACAACCTCACCCCCCAGGAGACCCTCAAGCACATCAGCCGGGCGGCCCATGAACTGGTGGCCGAGCAATACCGGGTGCTCAATGACGTGCTGATCCCGGCCCTGGCCAAGGAAAAAATCCGCTTCATCCGCCGCACCCAGTGGAACCCCAAACAGGCCGAATGGGTGCGGCGCCACTTCAATCAGGAATTGCAGCCGGTGCTCAGTCCGCTGGGACTGGACCCGGCGCACCCGTTTCCGCGCCTGCTGAACAAGAGCCTGAACTTCATCGTCTCCCTGGAGGGCAAGGACGCCTTCGGCCGCAACAGCGGTGTGGCCATCGTGCAGGCACCCCGTTCCCTGCCCCGTCTGATCAAGATGCCCCGGGAGCGCAGCGGCGGGCCCAACGATTTCGTGTTCCTGTCCTCCATCATCCACGCCCATGTGGGCGACCTGTTCCCCGGCATGAAGGTCACCGGCTGCTATCAGTTCCGGGTCACCCGCAACTCGGACCTGTTCGTGGACGAAGAGGAAATCGACGACCTGCTGCGGGCGGTGGAAGGCGAGCTGCTGTCGCGACGCTACGGGGACGCGGTGCGCCTGGAAATCGCGGACAACTGCACGCCGGAGATGGCCCGCTATCTGCTCACGCGTTTCGCTCTGGAAGAGGACGACCTGTACCAGGTCAACGGACCGGTGAACCTGAACCGGATGCAGGCCATCTACGACATGGTGGACCGGCCGGATCTCATCTACCCGGCTTTCACCCCCCGCCGGCCGGCCGCTCTGCCGGTAGACACCAATGTGTTCGACACCCTGCAGCGCGGCGACGTGCTGATGCACCACCCTTTCGAGTCCTTCGTGCCGGTGATCGACTTCCTGCGTCAGGCGGCCGCCGACCCGCGCGTGCTGGCCATCAAGCAGACCCTGTATCGCACCGGTCCGGAGTCAGCGGTGGTGGAGGCGCTGGTGGAAGCGGCGCGCAACGGCAAGGAAGTCACGGTGGTGATCGAGCTGCGCGCACGCTTCGACGAAGCGGCCAACATCGCGCTGGCCAACCGCCTGCAGGAGGCCGGCGCCCACGTCGTCTACGGGGTGGTGGGCTACAAGACCCACGCCAAGATGATCCTGGTGACCCGGCGCGAGAGCCGCCGGCTGCGTCATTACGCCCATCTGGGCACCGGCAACTACCATCCCCGCACCGCCCGCTTGTACACCGACTATGGCCTGCTCACCGGCGACCGGGTGATCGGCGAGGATGTCTACAAGGTCTTCCAGCAGCTGACCAGCCTGGGACGGGTGGAACGGCTGCGAAAACTGCTGCAGGCGCCCTTCACGCTGCACAAGACGCTCATCAAGAAGATCGAACGGGAAGCGGGCCACGCTGCCGCCGGCAAACCGGCCCACATCGTCGCCAAGATGAATGCGCTCATCGAACCGCAGGTGATCCAGGCCTTGTACCGGGCTTCCCAGGCCGGCGTAAAGGTCGACCTGATCATCCGCGGCATCTGCTGCCTGCGCCCGGGCCTGCCGGGCATATCGGAGAACATCCAGGTCCGTTCCCTGGTGGGCCGCTTTCTGGAGCACACCCGGGTGTTCTTCTTCCAGAACGATACGGAGAACGAGCTGTTCTGCTCCAGCGCCGACTGGATGGACAGAAACTTCTTCCGGCGGGTGGAGGTGGCCTTCCCCATCGAGGACCGCCGGCTGCGCCAGCGCATCATCAAGGAATCCCTCGAACTGTACCTGTCCGACAACACCCAGGCCTGGGTGCTGCAAAGCGATGGCGAGTACAAGCACCTCAAGCCGGTGGGCCACCAGAAGGCCCGCTCGGCCCAAAACACCCTCCTGGACCAGCTCAGCGACCCGCCCTGAAGATCCTTGCCCGCCGCTGACCTCTTGACCCCGTACCTTGGTACAGGGCCTACACTGCCCCATGTCAGGAGGCCAGGCCATGTCCCTTACCATCGGCAAGCTCGCCCGCGAAGCGGGTGTCCATATCGAGACCATCCGCTACTACGAGCGCCAGGGGCTGCTGGAAACGCCGCCGCGCAGTCGGGCCGGCTACCGCAGCTATTCCTCCGCAGCCGTTCGGCGCGTGCGTTTTATCCGCCAAGCCAAGGCGCTGGGCTTCTCCCTGCGCGAGATCGCCGAATTGCTCTCCCTGCGCGCGGATCCCGCGGGCACCTGCGCGGACATCAGAGCCCGGGTCGGGCAGAAGGTGACTGCCATCGAGCGCAAACTGGCGGAGCTGGCACGCATGCGCGACGTGCTGACCGATCTGGCCGCCACCTGCGAGAGCGCCCCGACGCCGATCGACGAATGCCCCATCCTGCAGGCGCTCGATCCCCGGGACACGCCCTGATGCCGGCCGTCGAACTCATCTACGATCCGGACTGCCCCAACGTCACTGCTGCACGACGGGTGCTGATAGAGGCCTTCGGGCTGGCGGGGCTGGCGGCGCACTGGCAGGAATGGCGCCGGGACGACGAGCGGGCTCCGGAGCATGTGCGGCGCTTCGGTTCGCCTACCGTGCTGGTGGATGGTCGCGACGTCGCACCGGAGGTGGACCTGGACGGGCACGGTTGCTGCCGACTTTACCCGGACACCGCCGACCGGCTCCGTGCGGCTCCGTCACCGGCGCTGATTGCCGCCCGGCTGCGCGCAGGAACCACCCCGTAGGTTGGGCTGGGCAACGCGAAGCCCAACGTTCCAACCAACCCGAAACGCCCCGGGCCCGACGTCACGGGTCAGCGTGACCCCCAACCGGGTCGGATGCATGGGATGGGTTCGCGCCTTGAATTGTTGGGCTTCGCATCCGCTCAGCCCAACCTACAAACACGAAGCCCACCCCACAACCGCACAGCCGGCCCACAACCGCGTGGCCTCACCCACAACCGCGTGGCCTCACCCACAACCGCACAGCCTCACCCACAACCGCACAGCCTCACCCACAGCCGCACGGCCCCACCCGCAACCGCACAGCCCCACCCGCAACGGCGACGCCCGAAGCTCCAATGGCGGCAGCCCAAGGCCGCCCCGGGGCGGGAGAGATCCGGGTTGCGGCCGCGTTGATGCCTGTTTGCCGGGCACTGGCAAGACGATTGCCCCTGAGGTCCACATCGTCAATCGAAACGCAGCTTGAAACGGGTCGCCTTCAGATAACCGGCTTCCAGCTCCAGGTCGGCCCGGGTGAGCGGATGCTCGTCCAGCCAGCCAGAGGGAAACCGCAGATTCAAGCCCGACTTGGTCACCGCCAGTGCCACCGTGGGCAACCGGACCTGCGAGCGGCTGCGATGCAGCAGCACCGCCAGGCGCAGCAGCACGGACAGCCGCACAGCGCTCTGGCGCATCCATTCAGGCACGGCGTCGAACTCGGACAGGCGCAGCTTGCGTCGATGGCCGCGCACCAGCACGGCCAGCAGCGCCTGGTCCCGGCGCGAGAAGCCAGGCAGGTCCGAATTCGCCAACAGATAACCGCCATGGTTGTGGTATTGGCTGTGGGCGATCACCAGCCCGATCTCATGGAGGCGGGCGGCCCAGGCCAGCATCTGTTCCGGCCCTTCCTCCGTCAGCGACCAGTCGCCGGCCACCTGCCGCAGCAGTTGCCGGGCGGTCTGCTCCACCTGCCGGCCATGGCGGGTATCGGTACGGAAGCGGGCAGCCAGCGCATCCACGGCGCGCTCGCGGACATCCTCGTGGCGGATACGCCCGAGCAGGTCGTACAGCAACCCTTCGCGAAGCGCTCCGTCGGCCACCAGCATGCGCTCGATCCCCAGCGCCCGAAATACCGCGATAAGGATAGCGACACCGCCGGGAAACACCGGACGGCGGTCGTCCGACAGTCCCTTGAGCTTCAGCGACGCGACATCACCGCTCTCAAGCATGGCGGCGCGCAGCCGCTGCAGGGATTCCGGTGTGATGCCGCTGTCGCTCCAGCCGGCCTGCACGACTACATCGCGCACCGCCCGGACGGTGCCCGACGCGCCGGTCACCGCGCTCCAGCCCAGGGCGCGAAAGCTCTCTTCCACCGGCTGCAACTCCAAAGCGGCGGCGAGTTCGGCATCCCGCATCCGCTCCTTCTTGATGCGTCCGTCGGGAAAATACAGACGGCTCATCCCGACGCAGCCCATGTACAGACTCTCCAGCTGCAGGGGCTCGAAACCCTCGCCGACGATGAGCTCCGTGCTGCCGCCGCCGATGTCCACCACCAGCCGCCGTCCGCCGTTGCCGGCGAGGCTGTTGGCGACCCCCAGATAGATCATGCGCGCCTCTTCGACGCCGGCAATGATCTCGATGGGATGCCCCAGTGCGGCCTGCGCCTTGGCGATGAACGCCGCGCCGTTGCGGGCCTTGCGCAGGGTATTGGTACCCACGGCCCTGACGCTGCCGGGCGGCAGGCTGCGCACGCGCTGACCGAAACGTTCCAGGCAGGCCAGCGCCCGACTCTGCGCTTCCTCCGTCAGGCGCTGCTTGGCATCCAGCCCGCCCGCCAGACGGACCGGCTCGCGCAGCCGGTCGACGATCTTGAGCTCCCCGTTGTCCCGCTGGGCGACGATCATGTGAAAGCTGTTGGAGCCGAGGTCGACGGCGGCGATGGTATCGGGAGGCTTGTTGTCCGGCACGGGGCTCCACCAACGGTGGGTAGGCAAGTACTTGATCGATTTAGCAATCCACACTTCCGCGGACGGCATCCGCAGGTGGCTGCGCCGTACTATAGCAGCGCGCCTGCGAACCAACCACATGTGGATCTGGCATCGATATTGCTTAGGCTCACTTCCGCGACATTTTTTCGACGAACTGACAAAGGAGGGATGGGGGCATGACCATGGAACACCGATGGAGCGCCCGCAAACCGATCGCCATGGATGTGGAAGTGTTCTATCCGCCGATCGGCTCGGTACCGGGTCGGACCCGGGACGTGAGTATGGAGGGCATGTTCGTGCACACCGGCGGCGTATTTCTGCCCACCCACGCGAAAGTGGAAGTGAGTTTCCACACCGCCGGCTCGGCAGGCAACTGCGAGCACCGTTTGCCCGCCTACGTGGTGCACGGCAACGGCGACGGCGTCGGGCTCATGCTGCGCCATGTAGGGTACGACGATTTCGACGCCCTGCGTTACATGCTGCGAACAGCGGCGTAATAGCCGATGCAGAGTGCAGAGCGGTGAACGCAGAATGATCAACTGCAAGGCCCAGGCACAAGGCGCACTCACCGCCGGCGATGAACCCCGGCAAGCCGGTCGTTCCCTTGCGTTCATCATTCATCATTCGCCGTTCTTCACTCTGCATCCTGCATTCCCCTACCCCGCTCCCTGGGCCGCCTCCACTTCCGGGCGAACAATCCGCTCCACCGGAAACGAGCAGCGAAACGTGCTGCCCTTGCCCGGCACACTGTCGATTCCCAGGCCGGCGTCGTGGCGCAGCAGCACATGCTTGACGATGGCCAGACCCAGCCCCGTACCCCCGCTCTGGCGGGAACGGCCGATATCGACCCGGTAGAACCGCTCCGTCAGACGGGGCACATGGTGGGGCGCGATGCCGATGCCGGTGTCGGTGACCTCGAAGCACGCACCCTGGGCATCGGCGTACCAGCGCATCTGAATCGCACCGCCGGTCGGAGTGTAGCGCACCGCGTTGTAGACCAGATTGGAAAAGGCGCTGCGCAGCTGGCTCTCCTCACCGCGCAGCCAGAGACCGTCATCGGCCTGCAGCGTGACCTCGTGATGCTGATTGCCGCTCAGTCGTTGCGCCTCATCCCGCAGGCGGGCCAACATGTCGGGTACGCGGACCGGTTCGCGGGACTCGCTCTGCACGTCGGTTTCCAGGCGCGAAAGCAGCAGCAGGTCCTCGACAATGCGCTGCATCCGTTCGGTCTGCTCGTGCATGGCCTGCACGGAACGGCCCCAGCGACTCACGCATTCCGGGTCGTCCTCCAGGGTTTCCAGGTAACCGATGACCACGGTAAGGGGGGTGCGCAGCTCGTGGGAGACGTTGGCCACGAAATCGCGGCGCATCTGCTCGAGCTTCTGCAGCCGGCTCACGTCGCGGATAATGACCAGCAGCTGGTTCTTGCCGTAGGGCACCACTCGCACGGACAGGCTATGCCGCTCGTCGGCCGGCGAAGGAAACTGCACGGAATGGGTGTAGTCGCCCCGGCGCAGGTAGTCGGCAAACACCGGATGGCGGACCAGGTTGGCCAGCCGCTGCCCCACGTCCCGCGGGTAGTGCAAACCCAGCAGCTCCTCGCCCGCCGAATTCCACCATTCGATGGACCCGCGGCTGTCCAGCACCACGGTGCCGTCGGGCATGGCCTCGGTGGCTTCCTGAAAGCGGCTGAGCATGTTGCCCAGTTTGCGTTTGCGGCGCCGATTGCGCTGCTGAAGGCGATAGATCTGCTGGAAGATGTTGTCCCAGATGCCGTAGCCTTCCGGGGGATGGAAGCGCTTGCCTTCGGTCAGCCAGCGTTCCAGGCGATACAGATTGACCAGGTGCCAGAGTCCATACGCCACCACGCCCAACAGCACCACCAGCGCCGGCCTGCCAACCAGTTCGCCGACCAGAAGCAGCAGCACTCCAAGGCCGACAGCTCGCCAGAACTCGCCGAGCCACGGGTTCAACCAGCACTACTCCCGTGCTGAGAAACGATAACCGGCGCCGCGCACCGTCTGAATGAGGCGGTCGTGACCGGTCTGCGACAAGGCCTTGCGCAGACGTCTGATATGCACATCGACCGTACGCTCTTCCACATAGACGTTCCGTCCCCAAACCCTGTCCAGCAGCTGACTGCGACTGTACACCCGTTCCGGGTGGGTCATGAAGAAGTTCAGCAGCCGATACTCGGTGGGCCCCACCTCCAGGCCGATCCCATTGGCACTGACCCGATGGCCGGCCGGGTCCAGGCTCAGACCGTCGATTTCTATGGTCGCATCGCCCTGTTCGGGCGCCGCCCGACGCAGCACGGCCCGGATGCGCGCCACCAGCTCCCGGGGCGAAAAGGGCTTGGTGATGTAGTCGTCGGCCCCGACTTCCAGGCCGCGCACCTTGTCCTCTTCCTCGCCGCGTGCGGTCAGCATGATGATCGGAATCTGGTCGGTAAGCTCGTCCCTCTTGAGCCGCCGGGCCAGATCGATGCCGCTGGTGCCGGGCAGCATCCAGTCCAGCAGAATGAGGTCCGGCGCCCGGTCGGCGATGCGGGCCTGGGCCCCGGCGGCATCCTCGGCCTCCTGCCAGCCAAAGCCGGCCCGCTCCAGGGCAAACCCTACCATTTCTCGGATTGCCGGTTCATCTTCGACAATCAGGATATTCGCTTCATTCATAGCGCGGCCCTTTCCACCCGGCAAGAGGCGGAATCCTGGTTATTATATTCGGCGGCCGATTAGAACCCAGTCGTGTTACAGCTGTATTACACCCTTCTACACCGCTGCCGCGGAAGGCCGCGCGAGCACCAGGGAAAAGTAACCATTGTCCGGCTCGTAGTGGCGGTCCACCGCCAGCCCCGCCGCGCCGAGCAGTCCTTCCAGGCTCTCAGGCGTGAATTTGCGGCTGATCTCCGTGAGAATCGCCTCGCCACCATCGAACTGCAGTTCCGCGTCCAGGGCGGCGATGCGCACCTGCTGCACCCGCCGGGCCACCAGGTACATTTCGATCTGTTCCAGGGTCCGGTTGTAGCGGGCCTCGTGGCGAAACCCATCCAGGTCGAAGTCCGCTTCCAACTCCCGGTTGAGCACCCGCAGCAGGTTCAGATTGAATTCCGCGGTCATGCCGGCGGCATCGTTGTAGGCCGCATTGAGCACCTGCGGATCCTTGACCCGGTCCGCACCCAGCAGCAGAGCGTCGCCCGGCTCCATGGAATGGCGCAGTTCACGCAGAAAATCGTGGGCCTGGCGGGGCTCGAAATTGCCGATCGTGCCACCCAGAAAGACCAGCAGACGCCTGCCTTCGGGCCGGGGCAGCTGCGCCAGTCCGCCAAGGTAATCGCCCACCAGGGCATTGACCCGCAGCCAATCGTAGCTCTCCACCAGTGCCGAACCGCTCTCGCGCAGCATGGACTCGCAGACATCGAAAGGCCAATAGCAGGCGTCGACCCCGTCCGCCGCACAGGCTTCCAGCAGGTGCAGTGTCTTGCGGGACGTACCGCTGCCGAACTCGATGATGTGCTCCGGATCGGCCGTCGCCATGATTTGCCCGGCGTAGCGTTCCAGCAAAGCGTTCTCCGTGCGGGTGGGATAGTACTCCGGGGTATCGCAGATGGCGTCGAACAGCCGCGAGCCGCGATCGTCATAGAAATACTTGGGCGGCAGGGAACGCGGTCGCCGGATCAGCCCGTCGCGCGCATCCTGGGCAAGATCGGCCACCGGGCGGGCCGGCGGAACCTGTCGCAGGGAAAAGCGATCGTTGGCGGCGGGGTGGGTATTCAACATGGGCGATCTCCTTGCACGGGCCGCGACGGGGAACAGGAGTTGTCATCCGCGGGCGACGGATCCCTTGGCACTGCATCGGCTGTCACGGAATTCGGGTCGACCGGATGAGTGGGAAACACGCGGCAGGTCGTCCAGTTGGCCGGGCTATGAACATAGGCTACCATCCCAGTCACGGCTTTCAAGCCGGGCGGCCCCAGCCCCCTGCAAGGTCAAGGGGTTGCAAATAACGCTGCAACAGTCACAGGGCGTGGAGTGCCTTCTCATGTGCCGCATGGCCGCTTATCTCGGTCCACCCATCGCGCTGCAGACATTGCTGATGGATCCGCCCCACAGCCTCATCCACCAGGCATGGGCACCGCAGGAACTGCGCTACGCCAAGCTCAACGCGGACGGCTATGGATTCGGCTGGTACGCAGTGGACGAGCGGCCCGCCGTGTACGTCAGTCCGCAACCCATCTGGTCCGACCCGAACCTGCCCCATCTCGCCCGTGGCCTGGAAGCAGATCTGTGGCTGGCGGCGGTGCGCAGCGCAACGCCCGGCAACCCGGTCAATCATGTCAACACGCAGCCGTTCTGCGACGACGAGATCCTGTTCCTGCACAACGGCTATGTACAGGAGTTCGCGCTGAACCTTCGCCCGGCGGTGCAGCGCCAGCTGTCGGCCGCCATCGGTGCCGAGGTGCGCGGCAACACCGATTCCGAATATCTGTTCGCCCTGGTACGCCAGCTGCTGGCCGAGGACCCGGACCTGTCCGTGGAGTCTGCACTGGCCGAACTCTGCACCCGCCTTTCGGACTGGCTGGACAACGGCACCGCGCTGCTCAACTTCATCGTCACCGAGGGCTCCAGGCTGTACGCCATGCGTCATGCCATCAATCACGACTGCCCGTCGCTGTACTACACCACAGACGATGAAGCATTCCCTGCCGGTCAGCTGGTCGCCTCCGAACCGTTGACGCAAACCGGCTTCTGGCAGCCGGTGCCGGACCACCACATCCTGATACTGGATCCCGACGAGCCGCCGGAGCTGCTTGCGATATGAGCGCCGCCGGCATCCCGGATCAGCTGGAGATCACCCATGAGCTGCTGAGCGCTCTTGCCGGGTCGGTGGATGATGCCGACTGCCGCGCCCAGCACCATCCGGATCTCAGCCCTCTGGGCTGGCACCTGGGTCACTGCGTGTACGTCGAATGCTATTGGCTGCACGAGCAGGTGCGGGGCGACGACACGGTCACCGCGCCTCTGGCGCGGCTTTATACGCCACCCCACACGCCCAAACCCGAGCGCGGCAGGTTGCTGCCGCCGCAGGCGGAGCTGCTCGCATGGGCGAACGAGTTGTACGCGTTCAACCGTAGCTATCTGGCAAATCTGCCCGCCGGCCTTGCCGACCACCCGCTGTTCGAGGACGGTTACCTGCAGGGCTTTCTGCTGCAGCATCACAGCCAGCACTACGAAACCATGCTGATGGTGCTGACCCAGCGGGCCCTGGCCGCCGCGCCCGAAGATTTTCCGGTGCACACGCCCCTGCGACCCAGCCAGCCGGTTCGCGAGAGCCGTCAGGTCCGCGCCGGCCACTACCGCATCGGCGGTCGGCGCCCGGAGGCCTTCGACAACGAACTGCCGGCGCAACGGGCCGAACTCGGCTCCTTCGAAATCGCAACCCGACCGATCAGCAACGCCGAATACCTCGCCTTCATGGAAGCGGGCGGCTACCAGGACGCCCGCTGGTGGAGCGCCCCGGGCTGGGCCTGGCGCGAGGCGAGCGGCATCACCCACCCGGATCACTGGCGCCGCAACCGCCGGGGCGAGTGGTTCGGAATCGCCGCCCGCGGGCCCTATGAGCTGGCGGCCGATGAGCCGGTGCTGGGCATCAATCATTACGAGGCAAGCGCCTGCGCCGAGTGGGCCGGGGGACAACTGCCCCACGAATACCAATGGGAGACCGCCTGCCGGCTGGGCTTGCTGGAACAGAGCGGACGGGCGTGGGAGTGGTGCGCCAACACCTTCCATCCCTACGAAGGCTTCGAACCCTTTCCCTATCGGGAGTACTCGACCCCCTGGCTGGGCGGCGACCACTACACCCTCAAAGGCGGCAGTCTGCACACCCGCCCCGCCGTCAAGCGCGCCAGCTTCCGCAACTTCTACGAGCCCGACAAACGCCACATCTTCGCGGGACTGCGGGTGGTGTATTGAAGGGAGAAAAAAGCGCCACGGAAGACACGGAAAGCACGGAAGAACTTCATCAATGAACGATTAACCGCAGCCCGAACGGACAGGTGCTTTCTTCCCGCTCAACGCTCATCGATCCGAATTAGGCATTATTGAGTTCAAACCCTTCCGTGGGTTCCGTGGGTTCCATGGCTCCTGGAATCCCGCAGACGGCAACACCCACAGGGCACCACGTCACCAAAACCTGCTCACCCGTCATTGCAATTTTCCGTGCTTTCCGTGCTTTCCGTGCTTCCCTTTCCGTGTTTCCGTGTTCCGTGGCGCTTGTTCCGTTTGCTCGGATTGGCGTCATTCGGGGACCTGCCACAATCCCCTCAATACCATGTCGGTCAAGCTGACGATGCCGATGACGTCGCCGTTTTCGAGCACCGGGGCGCGGGACAGATGGAAGCGCTCGAAAAGGCGCGCGCAATAGCGAATATCCATGTCCGGGTCCACGCTGACCACCGGCTTGGCCATGATCTCGTAGACGTTCACCCGTTCCGGAGCCCGGTCCTGGGCGAGCACATGGCGGGCAATGTCGGAGATCAACAGCATGCCGTACTCGTCGTCTTCGTGGCGTTTGTTGACGATCAAGGCTTTGGTCTCCACATGTTCCATGCGGGCCAGCGCATCGGCGACACTCGCCATGCCGTCCACCGTATCGAAGTCGCGCTTCATCACTTCCCGCACCCGGATCAGCTTGCGGTCGTTCATAGCCTGTCCTCCACCATGCCGCTCAGACTGCGGATCTGCTGGGTGACGCCGACGGCATCCTCCACGTCGATCTGAAAGGCGATACCCGTACCGGGCTTGTTCTCGAACTCGCCCACGGTGGCGACGGTCTCAAGGATCGCACGGCTGAGATGTTCCTCCACCAGGAACAGCAGCATGTCGCGCTGGGTCTCCAGACTCAGGCCGAAGAAGGTCTTGGCCTCCTTCAGCCCCTCCCCGCGCGCCTGGTTGATGACCGTGGAGCCGGTCGCCCCCGCCTCGCGGGCGGCCTGTAGTACGGCGTCCGTCTTGTGATCCTCCACCAGCGCGACCAACAACTTGAAATGCATGACCTGACTCCTTAGGCGAACCAATAGCTGCTTTAGCTGGTTTCAGTCGCGGCGGCGCCGGGACCGGCGTCCCCGCCACGCGCTGAGCTGCGCATAACCCATGACGGCAATGATCGGAAACAGGCTCGCAAAGGCGATCAGCCCGAAGCCGTCCAGCAGTACGCTGCGCCCGGGAACCGTACCGGCCAGCCCCAGACCGAGCGCCGTGACCAGCGGCACCGTGACCGTGGACGTGGTCACCCCGCCAGAATCGTACGCCAGCGGCACGATCATGCGCGGCGCAAACACGGTCTGCACGATGACCACAATATAGCCTGCCATGATGTAATAGTGCAGCGGCGTGCCGGTGATGATGCGAAACGCCCCCAGCGCAATGCCGAAGGCCACGCCGATGGCCACGGCGACCCGCAGGCCCCATACGCTGATGGCGCCGCCGGACACGTCCCTGGCCTTGATGGCCACGGCGATCAGGGACGGCTCCGCGATGGTGGTGGAAAACCCGATGGCAGCGGCGAACGCGTACACCCACAGATAGTCCAGCCAGTTCACGTGGTTCAGCACCTGACCGGCACCGTGCAGGATGAATGCGGGGTCGGTGAGCTGGCGGGCCATCAGCTTTCCGAGGGGAAACAGCGCCTGTTCCAGGCCTTCCAGAAACAACGCCAGACCCAACACCACGTAGACGAAACCGATCAGCACCCGGCGCAGGTTGGGGACCGGCTGGCGGATCACGAACCACTGGAAACCGAACAGAATGGCGGCGATGGGCAGCACGTCCCGCAGGGTGTGAAGAACCGCGGCGAAGAGAGCGGCCATCAGCGGATCACCATCCCGTAGCCCATCACGAAGATCATGGGCAGCAGCGACGCGAAGGCGATCAGGCCGAAGCCGTCCACCATGGGATTGCGGCCTTTGATGGCCATGGCCAGCCCCACGCCCAAGGCGGTCACCAGCGGCACGGTAATGGTGGAGGTGGTCACGCCGCCCGAATCGTAAGCGATGCCCACGATGCCCTTGGGCGCGAACGCCGTCATGACCACGACGCCCAGGTACCCGCCCATGATCAGCCAGTGCAGGGGCCAGCCCCTGAGGATGCGCAGCACGCCCACCACGATGGCAGTGCCGACGGACACCGCAACGGTGATCCTCAGACCGAAAGCGTAGGCGGCCTGGGCGGCCGCATCGGGACCGATCATGCCGCCCTGGGCGGCGACCTTGGCGGCCTCCCCGGCCACGGCGATCAGGGCGGGCTCGGCGACGGTGGTGCCGAAACCCAGCGCAAAGGCGAACGCCAGCAGCCACCACAGGCTGCCCTTGCGGGCAAAGGCGTAGGCCATGGACTCGCCGATGGGAAACAACCCCATCTCCAGGCCCCGCACGAACAAGGTAAGCCCCAGCACCACCAGCACCGTGCCGCCCAGCAGACTGCCCAGGTGAGCCATGGGCTCGCGCAGCACGATCAGCTGAAAAAAAGTGATCACCAGCACAATGGGCAGCAGATCGCGGGTGCTGTCCCACAAGGCGCGCAGCAAGGCGACGAGTTGTTTCTTCACAGCCGGAGTACCCGCATCCAGTCCGCCGTCACCTTACATGAGCCATCGGCGGCTGTTAAGTGCCGCTTCCCGGCGCTAAGCTGGGAACGAGCGCGGCGAGGCCATCGGTATCCCGCCGGGCGGTCGACTACGATCAGTCCACGAACGCGTGACGGTGCTTCTCCATGTCGAACACCTCTGAGGACACCCGCTCCCCGCCCTGGCACGCCATGGACGGAAAGGCGGTGCTGGAAACGCTGGCGAGCGGTCTCGATGGCCTCGACGCCGGCGACGCCGAGCGACGCCTGGCCGCCCACGGCCCCAATCGCCTGCCCGCACAGCGGGGCCGCAGCGCCCTGCGACGGTTTCTGATCCAGTTCCACGACGTGCTCATCTACCTGCTGCTGGGAGCGGGAATGATCACCGTCGCTCTTGGCCACTGGGTGGACAGCGCGGTGATCTTCGGCGTGGTGGTCATCAATGCCTTCATCGGCTTCGTCCAGGAAGGCAAGGCAGAACGGGCCATGGATGCCATCCGCCACATGCTGTCTCACCGGGCCGCCGTGCTGCGCGCCGGCCACTACCGGGAGCTGCCCGCGGAGGAACTGGTCCCCGGCGACATCGTGCTGCTGCAGGCCGGCGACCGGGTACCGGCCGACCTGCGGCTGCTGCGTACCCGCGAACTGCGGGTCGAAGAAGCGGCCCTGACCGGCGAGTCCGTGCCCACGGAGAAGAACACCGGGCCGGTTGCCGAACGTGCGGAGATCGGCGACCGCACGGGCATGGCGTTCTCCGGCACGATGGTCAGCTACGGGCAGGGCACCGGCGTGGTGGTGGCCACCGGCGGGCACACCGAGATCGGCCGCATCAGCGCCCTATTGTCCGGGGTGCAAACCATCAGCACCCCGCTGCTGCGCCAGATGGCCCGTTTCGGGCGGGCGCTGACCGTAGCCATCATCGCGTTGGCCACAGCGACCTTCGCGGTCGGGGTGCTGCTGCGCGGTGCGTCCATGGAAGAGATGTTCCTGGCGGCGGTCGCCCTGGCGGTGGCCGCCGTTCCCGAAGGGCTGCCGGCGGTGATCACCATCACCCTGGCGATCGGCATGCAGCGCATGGCCGGGCGCAATGTCATCATCCGGCGCCTGCCGGCGGTGGAGACGCTGGGTTCGGTGACGGTGATCTGCTCGGACAAGACCGGCACCCTGACCCGCAACGAAATGACCGTGCGGGAGATCGCGACCGGCAGCGGCGCCCTGGAAGTGGGCGGCGCCGGCTACGCGCCCCACGGCACCTTTACCCTGCATGAGCGGGTCGTGGAACCGAGCGGGATACCGGACCTGGTCGAACTGCTGCGCGCGGCGGTGCTGTGCAATGACGCCGCCCTGGAAGAACGCGACGACGGCTGGATCGCGCATGGCGACCCCATGGAGGCCGCCCTGCTCGCCGCGGGTCTGAAGGCAGGCCTGCAAAGGGACTTCGAATGCGAGGCCAGGCCCCGCGTCGACAGCATCCCCTTCGACTCGCGCCATCGCTTCATGGCCACCCTGCACCACGACCATGCCGGCCACGCGTTCATCTACGTCAAAGGCGCACCCGAACGGATTCTGGCCATGTGCAGCCACCAGCGCCAGGCCAGCGAGGACCGCCCCCTGAACCCCGGCCATTGGCATGCCCTCGCCGATACCATGGCGGCCGATGGCCAGCGGGTGCTGGCGATGGCCTTCATGCCCGCGGACGCGGGCCGGCGCGAGCTGCGGTTCGAGGATGCGCAAAGCGGCCTGAGCCTGCTCGGGCTGACCGGATTCATCGATCCGCCGCGGGACGAAGCCATGCGCGCCGTGACCCAGTGCAAGTCGGCCGGCGTCGGGGTGAAGATGATCACCGGCGACCATGCGGTGACCGCCCGCGCCATCGGCCGGCAACTGGGCATCGGCGACGGCGAACGGGTACTCACCGGCCGGCAGCTGGAGATCATGGACGACGACGCCCTGCGGAGCGCGGTACGGGACACCGACGTCTTCGCGCGCGCCAGTCCCGAGCACAAGCTGCGGCTGGTGACGGCCTTGCAGGCCAATGGGGAAGTGGCCGCCATGACCGGTGACGGTGTCAACGACTCCCCGGCGCTGAAGCGTGCGGACGTAGGCGTGGCCATGGGCATGAAAGGCACCGAAGCCGCCAAGGAGGCCGCCGAGATGGTGCTCACCGACGACAACTTCGCCTCCATCGTCGCCGGTATCGAGGAAGGCCGCACCGTCTACGACAACATAAAGAAGTCCATCCTGTTCATCCTGCCCACCAATGCTGCCGAGGCGGCGGTGGTGGTGGCGGCCATCGCCCTGGGCTACCTGCTGCCCATCACCCCGGTGCAGATCCTGTGGGTCAACATGATCACCGCCGTGACCCTGGCCCTGGCGCTGGCTTTCGAGCCGGCCGAAACGGATATCATGAGCCGCCCGCCGAGGCCGGCCCACGAGCCGCTGCTGTCACGTTTTCTGGTATGGCGGATCACCCTGGTGTCGCTGGCCCTCACCGCCGCCGTATCGGGACTGTTTCTCTGGAGCCAGTCGGCGGGCGCGTCCCTCAACGAGGCGCGCACGGTGGCCGTCAACACCCTGGTCGCCGGGGAAATCGGCTATCTGCTCAGCAGTCGGTTCATCACCGCATCGAGCCTGCGGCCGGCGGCCTTGACCGGCAACCCGTACGTACTGGTGACCATCGCGCTGGTCAGCGCCTTCCAGCTGCTGTTCACCTACGCACCGCCCATGCAGTACCTGTTTCACACCGCGCCCATCGGGCTGCTGGACTGGGCACGCATCGCCGGCGCCGCGGCGGCGGTGCTGCTGGTCGTCGAGGGCGAGAAACTGCTGCTGCGTCGCCGGAGAACGCGGGCCGGCGGTGTATAATCGAGCCATGGCCCGTCCCCAGCACCCAGACCCGTCCCTGCGACTCGGCAAGGGCATGATCGCCGCCGCCTGGATTCTCGTTCTGGTCGTGCTGACGATGATCTTCAACGGCTATCTCGCCGGGCAGCGCAATCCCAACCGCGATCCCGAGACCCGCCGCGATGCCGATGGCGCTGCCGAGGTCGTCCTCAAGGCCAACCGCGACGGTCACTATGTGGCCACCGGCCGCATCAACGGCCAGGCGGTGGAATTCCTGCTGGACACCGGCGCCAGTGATGTTTCGGTGCCGGGGCAGCTGGCCCGCCGTCTGGGTCTGCACGCTGGCGCTCCCGCGCGGTACGATACCGCCAACGGCCCCATTACCGCGTACCGCACGGTCATCGACACCCTGTCCCTGGGCAGCATCGTCGTGCACGATGTGGCCGCCAGCATCAACCCGCAGGCCGACGGGGACAGCGTACTGCTGGGGATGACCGTACTGCGACGGGTGGACTTCAGCCAGCGCGGAAACCGGCTTATCCTGCGCCAGCCCGGGTCCTGACAAGACCGGCAACCGGCCGCCCACCGACACGACACCCGACAGAGGAGCCCACCATGGGCGAGCACACCACAGATTCCGCGCTACGCTATGAAGACCAGCAGACCGGCACCGGCGACGAAGCCACCGGCCCTGGGCAGACCGTGATCGTCCATTACACGGGCTATCTCGATGACGGCACCAAGTTCGACTCCAGCCACGACCGGGGCGATCCCTTCAGCTTCCCGTTGGGTGTGGGGTATGTCATCCCGGGCTGGGACCAGGGCATCGTCGGCATGCGGGTCGGCGGACGGCGCAAATTGACCATCCCGCCGGAGCTCGGCTACGGCGCGCGCGGCGCAGGTGGGGTGATTCCCCCCAATGCGACACTGATATTCGAGGTCGAACTGTTGGAGATATCCGAATAGATGTTGTTGGAGACTCTCGATCAACAGATTCATGAGACGGTGCTGCGGGCACTGCAGGAAGATCTGGGAGACGGGGACGTAACCGCCGCCCTGATTCCCGCCGCGACCCTGTCCGAGGCGACCGTCATCAGCCGCCAGCATGCCGTACTGTGTGGCGCGCCGTGGTTCAACGCCGTATTCCATGCCGTGGACCCGCGGGTGCAGGTACGCTGGCAGGTCCCGGACGGTGCGCGGATGGTGCCCAACCAGCGGCTATGCACCGTGGAAGGTCCGGCGCGCGCCCTGCTCACCGGCGAGCGCACGGCGCTCAATTTCCTGCAGACCCTGTCGGGCACCGCCACCTGCGTGCGCACCTACGTGGATGCGGTGGAAGGACTGCCGGTACGCATCCTCGACACCCGCAAGACCCTCCCCGGCCTGCGCCAGGCACAGAAGTACGCGGTGCGCGCCGGCGGTGGCCACAACCATCGCATGGGTCTTTACGACGGCATCCTCATCAAGGAGAACCACATCCTGGCGGCGGGTTCCATCGACGCCGCCGTGCGCGCCGCACAGGCGCTGAACACCGACCTGCCGGTGGAAGTGGAAGTGGAAGACCTCGATGAGGTACGTGAAGCCCTGGACGCCGGCGCGGACATCCTGCTGCTGGACAACTTCGATCCCGATGCGCTGCGCGCCGCCGTAGCACTCAACGCCGGACGCGCGCAGCTGGAAGCGTCCGGTGGGATCACCCTGGATACCATAGGCGCGGTCGCCGCCGCCGGCGTCGACTCGATATCGGTCGGCGCACTCACCAAGGATCTGCGCGCCGTAGACCTTTCAATGCGCTTTCGCTGAGCGCCCTCCATCAAGCGCGCTCAGACTGACCAGGTCGAGTGCATCGCCCCGTTCGGGCAGGTGGACCCGCTCAGCCGTCCCACGCAGGCAATCCGCCAGACTGTCCATCGCCCCGGGCTCGCCGTGCACCAGGGCCACCGGCGGACGGTCGCGGAACAGCCCGTACCAATGCAGCAGCCCCTGCTGATCGGCGTGCGCCGAAAGCCCGCCGACGGTGTGCACAGTGGCCGCCACCCGGATGGTCTCGCCCCACAACCGCACCCGCTGCGCGCCGTCCACCAACGCACGACCCAAGGTCCCGCGGGCCTGGAAACCGACCATGATGACGTGGGTGTTGCGGCGCCACAGGTTGTGCTTGAAGTGGTGCTTGATGCGCCCGCCCGTGCACATACCGCTGCCCGCAATCACCAGCGCGCCGGATTCAATCCGATTGATGGCCATGGACTGGTTGGCGGTACGGGAAAAATGCAGATTGGGCAGCTCGAACGGACTGCCGTCGCCGTGGCGCGCCCGGACCGCCTCCCGATCGTACAGGTTCCAGTGGCGCGCATAGACCTCGGTGGCCTCGATGGCCATGGGGCTGTCCAGGAACACCGTCCACGCATCGATACCCCAGCTCTGGTAGTTCTCGCGCAGCATGTACAGCAATTCCTGACTGCGGCCTACCGCGAACGCCGGAATCAGGATGTTGCCGGCACCGGAATGTGCCTGGGCGAAAATCTCTCCCATCTCCGCCCAGGTGGCCTCCCAGGAGCGGTGCCGACGGTCGCCATAGGTGCTCTCCAGAATGACCAGGTCGGCGTCATCGACGGGGGTCGGATCGCGCAGGATGGGCGCATCCCGGTGCCCCAGGTCGCCGCTGAAGACCAGCTTGCGCTCCGCACCGCCTTCACGCACCCACAATTCCACGATCGCCGAGCCCAAGATGTGACCGGCATCGCGCAGGCACACCCTGAAACCGGGGAGAATTTCCCGAGGAGCGTCATAGTCCATGGCCCGGAAGGCATGCATGGACTCCTGGGCCTCGCGCAGCGTGTACAGGGGTTCGACCGGATCGAGCCCCTTGCGTCGGCGCTTGCGGTTCTCCCACTCGGCATCCTTCTCGTTGAGGTGCCCGGCGTCCTTCAGCATGATGCGGCACAGGTCACGGGTGGCGCGCTGGGTGTACACCGGACCGCTGTAGCCGGCCTTGATCAGCAGCGGGATCCGGCCGGAGTGGTCCAGGTGGGCATGGGTGAGCACCACGGCATCGATCTTGTTGGGCGGGAACGGAAACGGGTCCCGATTGCGGCGCTCATCGGCCGCACTGCCCTGAATCAGTCCGCAGTCGACCAGCAGCCGTCGGCCGTTGGCCTCGATCAGACAGCAGGACCCGGTCACCTCCCGGGCCGCTCCCAGAAATTGCAGCTTCATGATGGCTCCCCACGCCTTGCGGTGGACAACGACAGGCCCGGACCGACGATTGGGCAGGTTACCGGACGGCTTGTTGGGGTATAATGCCTGAAAAGGATAAGCAGGGCCTCGATAAGGAGCGCCCGCCCCAGCCCCGGCGGCCGCGCGGAAAAAGGGTATGAATGCCCAGATGCCAACCTCAGATCCGCAACCCCATCTCCTCGGTCTCCAGCACCTGCCGCCCCTGTCTCCCATCGCCCAGCGACTGCTGCAGGAAATTGCCCGCGACGACGTGGCCATTCCCAAACTGGCCGCCATCATCGAACAGGACCCGGCACTGGCGGCGCGCCTGGTAGGCGTCGCCAACTCCGCCTACTTCGCCACCAAGGAAAAGGTCTACTCCGTAGCCGACGCCATCATCCGCGTACTCGGCTTGAAACTGGTCAGAAGCCTGGCCGTCGGCATCGCCCTGAGCAGCCCCTTCAGCGTGCATGGCTGTCGGGCATTCGAACTGGACCGCTACTGGTACTGCTCCATGCAGGCCGCGGCACTGGCGGCGCGCCTTGGATCGCGGGTCGTCGCCGAGCCCTCCGTACGCGAGGTGTTGTTCCTCGCCGGGCTCCTGCACAACCTGGGCCAGCTGGCTCTGGTACATGTGTATCCGGTGCAGATGTCTCAGATACTCCAGACGGTCCGCACCGACCCGCTCGCCAACCAGGAGGCGTTGGAGTGCAGCGTGCTGGGGCTGGACGAACATCAGGCCGCCGTGACCATCGGCCACAAATGGCATCTGCCTTACGCCATCCTGCGAATCATCGAGCACCAGGCCGATTCGCAGTACAAGGGCGACCACTGGCAGGGGGCACACCTGGTCGGATACTGTCGCACACTGGCCAACCGCTGCTATGATGACCCCCGGAGCTTCGATGTCATCCCGTCCGAGCCGATACCGCCCTCGTTGACACTGGAGCCGGACACCATAGGTGCGGTGCTGGGTGAACTTGCCGCCCGGGACGAGGAGATGCGCACCCTGGCCCGTAGCTTGGCGGTCTGAGGAAAGGTCGGTGGGTGATGGATAGCGGCGTCTTTGCGGAAGCCTACCAGGAAATCAACCAACGCTTTCTGCAGCTGCTCGACAACCTGTCGGCGCTGCGCGGGCTGTCCGGCCTCAGCCTGAACACCCCCGACGAAACGGAGCTGCTGCGCTCCGCGTTGCGGGTTCTGATGGAACACCACGACCTGCGCCGCTGCTCCGTGTTTCTCCTGGATGGCGACACCCTCACTTGTGCGGCCGGTCTGGACTGGCGCGAGCTGTTGTCCACTGCCGGGACCGCGGGTCCTTCGCGCCCGGGGACCCGTTTCCGCCTCGGCGAAGGGCTCGTCGGACTGGCGGCCGAATACGGCCAGCTGTTGCGCAGCGACGACTGCACCCGTGAAACCCGCTTCGCACCCCGCAGCGGCGCCAGCGGCATCGAAGCTGTCGGGTCGCTGATTTGCGCGCCCATCATGGCGGGCGACGAAGTCCTGGGCGTCGTCAATGTGTCCCATCCGGAAGCCGGCTTTTTCACCATCTCCCACGAACGCCTGCTGCAGGTGTTCGTCAGTTTTCTCGGGCAGATGTTGTCCAACTGGCGCTATTTCCACAAGATGGAAAGGCAGATCCAGCGGCGCACGGGAGAGCTGGAGGCTGCTCTCGCCGAAGCCGAAGCTCTCCGACACCGCTACCAGGAGCTGTCAGTCGTCGACGAACTCACCAGTCTGCACAACCGCCGCTTCTTCTTTCCGGAAGCCTCCACCGCGCTGGCCAACGCCCTGCGCCAGCAGCAGCCGTTCAGTGTCCTGATGCTCGATCTGGACCACTTCAAGCAGATCAACGATACCCACGGCCACAGCATGGGCGACCAGGTGCTGCAGACGGCTGCGGTGCTGCTCCAGCGCCAGATCCGCGACGGCGACGTGATCGCACGCTTCGGCGGCGAAGAGTTCGTGCTGGCGCTGCCGAACACCGACCACGACGGCGCGCTGCAGCTGGCCGACCGCATTCTGGCATCCATACGGGCCTGCGACTTCGGCACCGAGGATCACCATTTCCGGGTCACCGGCACTATCGGTATCGCCCATATCAGCGGCAAAGAGGGCGACGGACGCAACCGTGCAGAGTTGCTTGAGCTGCTGCTGCGCCAGTCCGACCAGGCCCTGTACATGGGCAAGGAACGCGGCCGCGATCAACTGTGCACCTTCAGCGAGATTGACTCCGACGGACCGTGACCGGCTGCTTTGCCGTGGACGCCGACGGGCCGGCCTGCTAAACAGTCAAGCGTGGGCCGGCGCTTTTCGTCAACCGGCCAGCCCTCGGTACGGACGCGGTCATGCCGGTGCACAACGCCGATATCGCCGCCATCTTCGACGAGATGGCGGATCTGCTGGAGATCGAGAACGAAAATCCGTTCCGGGTGCGTGCCTACCGTGCCGCTGCCCAATCGATCGGCAACCTGGGCCGCGAAGTGTCGGGCCTGCTGGAGCAGGGCGAAGACCTGACCCGGCTGCCCGGCATCGGCAAGGACCTGGCCGCCAAGATCGCCGAGATCGTCCGTACCGGCCATGCGGCCGCGCTCGACCAGCTCCACCGCAAGACGCCGGCGGCCCTCGCCGAGCTGATGAAGATCCCCGGCCTGGGTCCCAAACGGGTGCACGCCCTCTATCATGATCTGAAGATCAAGAATGCCGCCCAGCTGCGCAAGGCCATCGAGCAGGGTCGCGTGCGCACCCTGCCGGGCTTCGGCGCCAAGACCGAGCAACGGATACTGCAGTCGCTGCACAGCGACGTCGGAACGAAGGAGCGACGTTTCAAACTGGCGCTCGCCGCCCAGTACGCAGAACCGCTGGTCGAGTATCTGAAAGACTTCAAGGGCGTGGGCAACGTGGTGGTGGCAGGCAGCTTCCGGCGGCGCAAAGAGACCGTTGGCGACCTGGACATCCTGGTCACTGCCCGTTCCGGCGAGGCAGTGGCAGAACACTTCGTGGGCTATGACGAAGTGACCGAGTTGGTGTCCCAGGGCGGCACGCGCTCCACGGTAATTCTGCGCAACGGATTGCAGGTGGACCTCCGGGTCGTCCTCAAAGCCAGCTTCGGCGCCGCCCTGCACTATTTCACGGGCAGCCAGGCCCACAACATCGCCATCCGGCGCATGGGCCAGCAACGCGGCCTGAAGATCAACGAGTACGGCGTATTCAAGGGTGACAAGCGGATCGCCGGCAATTCCGAAGAATCGGTGTTCGCTGCGGTGGGACTGCCCTTCATCGAACCGGAGCTGCGCGAGAACCGCGGCGAAATCGAAGCGGCCAACGCCGGAAAACTGCCCGAACTGGTCGCTCTGGACGACCTGCGTGGCGACCTGCATGCCCATACCGATGCCACCGACGGACACGACAGCCTGGAGGACATGGTCCGCGCCGCCAAGGACCTAGGCATGGCCTATCTGGCCATCACCGACCACTCCCGGCACCTGACCGTCGCAAACGGACTGGACCCCAAACGCCTGTCCGCCCAGATCGACGCCATCGACCGGCTGAACGAAAAGCTCTCGGGCATCACCCTGCTCAAGGGGATCGAGGTGGATATCCTGGAGGACGGCAGCCTGGACCTGCCCGACCCAGTGCTGAAACGGCTGGATGTGGTGGTGGGCGCCGTGCACAGCCAGTTCGGACTGTCCCGGGACAAGCAGACCCGGCGCATCCTGCGGGCCATGGACAACCGCCACGTCACCCTGCTGGCCCACCCCAGCGGTCGTCTGCTCGGCGAGCGGGAAGCCTATGAGGTCGACATGCCCCGCATCGTCCGCGGTGCCCGCAACGCCGGCTGTTTCCTGAAGCTCAACGCGCATCCCGAACGCCTTGACCTGCAGGACGTGTACTGCAGGCTCGCCAAGGAGACCGGCGTGCTGGTGAGCGTCAACTCCGACGCCCACTCCACCGACAACTTCGATCTGCTGCGCTTCGGCATCGGTCAGGCCCGGCGCGGCTGGCTGGAGAAGGACGATGTGCTCAACACCCGTCCCCTCACCGCACTGCGCAAACTGCTCAACCAAAAAAGATAGGGGGTCAGATCCCAGTTTTCGCTAATATACGAGCCTGGAAGAAAGAAGAAATAGGGGGCAGACCCCGCCTTCGGGGTCTGCCCCCTATTTCTTCCCCCCAATATTAGGAAAAACTGGGATCTGACCCCACCTCAAAGTTCCCGGCGCACCGCCTTCACGTTGGCGTCATCGGGACTGGTATGAACGCTGAAGCCCAGCTTGCGCGCGAGCGCCAGCATTTCGGAGTTGTTGGCGAGCACTTCCCCTTCCATGACCGTCAACCCCTTGGCGCGCGCAGCGTCCATCAGGCTGTGCATCAGCCGTGAGCCGATGCCCTTGTGGTGCCAGGCGTCGGCCACCACCAGAGCGAACTCACAGCTCTTCCCGTCCGGATTGATGGCGTAGCGGGCCACCCCGATCTCCACTTCCTGACCCTGCTGCGAGGTGACCGCGATCATCGCCAACTCCCGGTCATAGTCTATCTGGGTCAGGCGCACCAGCATGGGCTGGGTCAACTCCTGCAAGCTCTGCATGAAGCGGAAGTACCTGGACTCCGACGACAAATCCCGTACGAAGCGCTGCTCGATTTCAGCATCCTCGGGCCGGATCGGGCGAATGGTGAGATCGCTGCCGTCGGCCAGCTGCAGATGGGACACCAGATGGGCGGGATAGGGGTGGATGGCCATATGGCCGTAGCGATCCAGAGCGGGCGGGGGGAATTCCACCACCAGGCGGGCGTCCACCGCGACCGCACCGTGCTCGTCGACGATCAGCGGATTGATGTCCATTTCGCGAATGTGCGGCAGCTCGCACACCATCTCGGAGACCCGCACCAGCAGATCCTCCAGCGCCCGCTGGTCCACCGCCGGCAGATTGCGAAACTCGCCCAACAGCCGGCTGATGCGGGTACCGGCAATGAGACGGCGGGCGATAAAACGGTTCAGCGGCGGCAGCGCCACCGCACGGTCATGGGTCACTTCCACCGCGGTGCCGCCGGCGCCGAAACTGATCAACGGGCCGAACACCGGATCGCGCAGCACCCCCACCAACAGTTCGCGGCCGTGCGGACGGTCGCTCATGCGCTCGAGGGTGACGCCGCGTATCTGCGCCTGGGGCCGCTGGCGGTGCGCCTCGTCCACCAGCTCGGTAAACGTGTGCCGCACGGCCTGGGCATTGCCGACGTTCAGGCGCACGCCCCCCACATCGGACTTGTGGGTGATGTCCGGCGAGCTGATCTTCATGGCCAGCGGAAAACCGAGGGATTCGGCGGCGACCAGCGCCTCGGCCGCCGTATGGGCCTCCATGGCTTGCTGAACGGGGATACCGAAGGCATGCAATACCGCCTTGGACTCCAGGGTCGTGAGGGTATTGCGACCCTCGCCCAGGGCCTCTTCCATGATCAGCCGGGCACCTTCGATGTCCGGCTCGCTGCGATAGGGGGCCAGCGGGCCCGGCACCTGCATCAGCAACTGCTGGTTGCGCCGGTAGTTGGCCAGGTACGAGAATGCCTCCACCGCGGCCTCCGGCGTCCCCAGGGTGGGCACATGATGCTCGGTGAACAAGCGGCGCGCCTCCTCCACCTGGCTCTGCCCCATCCAGCAGGTCAGAATCGGTTTGTGGCTGGTGCGCTGGACCTCGACAACCTTGGCGGCGGCCTCCGTAGGACGGGTCATGGTCTGGGGGGTGAGCATCACCAGCACACCGTCCACCCCGTCGTCTTCCAGGCAGGCGGCCACGGCGGCGCCATAGCGCTCCGGCGGGGCATCCCCGAGGATATCCACCGGGTTGCCGTGGGACCAATGGGCGGGCAACAAGTCGTTGAGGCGCTGCACCGTAGCGCTGCCCAGATCGGCCAGCGCCACATCCAGTTCCACGGCCCGATCGGCGGCCATCACACCGGGCCCGCCGCCATTGGTGACGATCGCCAGACGGTTGTCCCGCAGGCGGTGACGGCCCGACAGGATTTCCGCCGCCGAGAACAACTGCTCGATGGTCATGGCGCGTACCACACCGGCGCGCTGCAGTGCCGCATCGAACACGTCATCGGCACCGACCATGGCCCCTGTGTGGGAGGTGGCGGCACGGGAACCGGCGCTGTGCCGGCCCGCCTTGACCACGATCACCGGCTTCATGCGGGCCGCCGAACGCAGGCCGCTCATGAAGGCGCGGGCATCGCGCACCCCCTCGACATACAGCAGAATGGCGCCGGTCTCGGCATCCAGCGCCAGATAGTCGAGCACATCGCCGAAGTCCACATCGGCGGCATCGCCCAGGGAAACCATGGCGGAAAAACCGACCTCCCGGGGCAGCGCCCAGTCCAGGATGGCCGTGCACAGGGCGCCCGATTGGGACACCAGGGCCAACGTTCCGGGCTGCGCGATGTTGTTGCTGAAGGTGGCGTTCAGTCCCGACTGCGGGCGCATGACCCCCAGGCAGTTGGGGCCGATGATGCGCACGCCGTAGTGGCGGGCGTTGTCGAGGGCCTCCTGCTGCAGGCGCGCACCGGCGGCGTTGCTTTCGGCAAAGCCGGCCGAGATCACCACCACGGCACGTACACCCTGCTCTCCGCACTGGGCGATCAGCTCCGGCACCGTCTTGGCGGGGGTGGCGATCACCGCCAGGTCCACCGGCCGGCCGATCGCCTCCATGGACTTGTAGCTGGGCCGGCCCTGCACCTGCTCGTGCTTCGGGTTGACCGCATACAAGATGCCGGCGAAACCCGCATCAACAAGGTTGCGGAATACCCGCATGCCTACCGAGTCCGGCCGATCGCTGGCACCGATCACAGCGATGGAGCGGGGTGTGAAGAACCGATCGAGATAGTGGGGTCCCATGACAGTCTCTTGTCTGCGTCCTGTGCTCCGACATACGGCACAGGCTTGCGGTACGACGCCAACGCCGCTTAGGGTAGCGTGCCGGTCGGGCAATTCCCATGGCACCGCCCGGCAGATGCCGGGACCACGGCACTGCGGTAAGATGACCGTCGGTCCTTCGCCGTCGCACCCATGCCCATCGCCCTGCTTTCCCATCCCGACTGTCTGCGCCACGACCCCGGCCCCGGGCATCCGGAATGCCGGGCGCGCCTGACGGCCATCGACGACCAGCTGGTGGCCTCAGGGCTGGAGTTCGTGCTGCGCCACTTCGAGGCGCCCTGCGCCACCCGCGAGCAGCTGCAACGGGTCCATGACCCGGACTACGTGGCCAAGGTGTTCGCCGCCGCGCCAGCCGCCGGCCATGTCCAGCTGGACGGCGACACGGCGATGGGCCCGCACAGCCTGGCGGCCGCCCGGCGGGCCGCCGGGGCCTGCGTGCGCGCAGTCGATCTGGTCATGGAGGGACAGGCGGATGCGGCATTCTGCAACGTGCGCCCGCCCGGCCACCACGCCACCCGCGACCGCGCCATGGGATTCTGCATATTCAACAACGTTGCTGTCGGGGCCGCCCACGCCCTGGCTCGCTACCGTCTGGAGCGGATCGCCATCGTCGACTTCGACATTCACTACGGCAACGGTACCGAGGCGATCTTCCAGGCCGAGCCGCGGGTGATGGTGTGCTCCAGCTTCCAGCACCCGTTGTTTCCGTTCGAGCGGTTGGGCGCCGAAAACGACCATATCGTCCACGCCCCTCTGCCGGCCGGTGCCACGGGAACGCAGTTTCGCGCCGCCGCAGAACAGATCTGGCTGCCGCGCCTGGAGGCCTTCCGCCCCCAGCTGGTGCTGATATCGGCCGGCTTCGACGGCCACCACGAGGACGATTTCTCGGATACCCTGCTGACCGAACGCGACTATGGCTGGGTGACCGAACGGATCAAATCCATCGCCGACCACCACGCGGATGGTCGCATCGTGTCGGTACTGGAAGGCGGTTACGTGCCGCCCGCCCTGGGCCGGGCGGTCGCCGCGCACATCAACGCCCTGCTCGGTCAACAGGCGGCGGCACCCGGCTGAGAGCCGGGCGGTCCGCCGGTGAAACCGCGCGCAGGCCCTAGTGCACGCTGACGCCGGACAGCCGGTCCGGCACGCTCACTCTCGCCTCCACCCCTTGCGCCCGGATACAGTCCAGCACCGCGTCCGAACGGAGCCGCTCCGGATTGATCTGCACCAGCATGGCAGGATGCGGTCGTGCGCGCTGAATGTGAACGCTGATCACCCCATCCAACTTCCTCAGAGACGCCTCGATCTGTTGCTCACTTCCCTCGTCGAGGCTGTCGTTGAATTGAACTGCAACGTCGACCATGTCCATTGCCCGCTCCTTCCGCCGTTCCACCAGTCCTTATTAACCATAGACCACCGGTTCTCCCGCCGCCGACCGACATTCGCCCCGGCACCGACAGGGAAGCACACCCGGCCCACCTCGATCGCCGCTCCCACCCTGATGCAGCCCATCCAGGGTGCGGGGCCCGGCTTGCTGGAGCGGATCGTCGGTCTGTTCGACTGATCCCGGTTTTTTCGGCACCTGAAACGACGGGGGCGGCCAACGTGGCCGCCCCCCTTTTTCGCGATCTGGCGCGCAAATCCCTCAGGAAGCCGCCTTGGCCTCCACCACCGTGCCGCGCCCTTCCTCTTTGGCCTTGTACATGGCCGAGTCCGTGCTCTGCAGCAGTTTGCTGATATCCACCTTCTGGCCCGGGCTGCGGAATAGCAGACCGATACTGACGGTGACATGGATGACCTCGCCCTGCCATTGGAAGTCGCAGTCTCTGATGGCCTCCAGAAGTTCCTTGGCGCGCTGACGTCCGGTGGCTTCGTCGCAATTCATCTTCACGACGAACTCGTCCCCACCGTAACGCGCCGCCAGGTCTCCTTGGCGCATGTTGCGGTTCAGCAGAGCGGCCAGCTGCATGAGCACCGCATCGCCCGCGGCATGCCCGTGGGTATCGTTGATGCGTTTGAAATGGTCCACGTCGATCAGCATCAGGCACAGGGGCTGCTGATCATCGCTGCGTCGCCCGACGCTGGCGGACAGACTGTGTTCGAAAAAACGCCGATTGGAGAGAGCGGTAAGATGATCGATGCGGCACAGCTCCTCGAGCTGGATATTGGCATCGCGCAATTCCCGGGTGGCTTCGTTCACCCGCACCTGCAGGGAACGATTGAGTTCGTCGTGTCTCTCGCGCGAGTCCTGGAGGCCGTTGATCAGGTTGGTGATCGCCCGACTCAGCTGGCCGATTTCCTTGGGTGCCAGATCCGACAGCGGCGGAAGGCGACCTTGGAAACCGCGCCGGACCAAGTCGGTAGCGCCGTCGGCCAGGTGGTTCAGGGGGCGGGTGATCCAACGCGCCAACGCAACGCCCAGCAGCACGGCAAGGCCTAAGCCTCCCAACGCCCACAGGAACTGATCATCGACCAGCGAGGACACATGGCGCGCCACTTCGGACTTGGGCTGGGGAACCATCACACCCCAACCGAGGCCGGGCACCGACGCGTAGCCCGCCACCATCTGCTGACCCACGAACGGCGAGTAGAACTGGGTGACGCCGGTCTTGCCTGCCATCATCTTCTGGACCACCGGCCAGGACGAAATGTCCTTCATCTGGGCCATCCACGCCGGATTCGGGTGGGCGATGACGTGCCCATACTGGTCCACGATCGCCGAATGGCCCCGCTTGCCGAAATGAATGTTCTCGCGCAGCTTCTCGATGACCGACACCCGCAACTCGGCGAGCAGGACCGCCCCCGTGCCGGCGGCCTGCCGCGTCAGAGGGCGGGACAGTATGAGTGTGGGCTTGCCGCTCAGAGGACTGCGTTCAATGCCGGACACGCAGTCCTTGCCATCCGCGCGGGTCCTGGCAAAGCACTGCTCGCGGGCAAACGCCCCGGCGCCGAGAAGCTGAGCGGGATGGCGATCGGTCGTCACCTCCACGGTACCGGTGCGGTCCACCACCGTGAGCGAGCGGAACCCGGGCAGTTCCGTCAGCGCCTGATCCAGCACCCGCAGCTCCGCACCGTGGACGGCGGGGCTGCTCTTGATCTGTTCCAGCCCAGAAGCCACCAGGGACAGATCAGAGCGGTGATCGTTGACGTAGATGGAAATCGGCGCGGTAAGATTCTGCGCCAGCAGCTGGTGCTTTTCGCGAATCTCCCGCCAGGCGTCCTGCCACGCCGCGTGGTAAACCGTCACGCTCAGCACCGCCACCGGCACCGCTGCGACCAGCAGGAAACTGGCCACCAGCAGACGGTTGATTGGTTGCGTGAGTAGCTTGGAGAGACGCGGCCTCTTCATATCCCCGTAGGTCTTGTTGCCTGAGGCAAGTGAGTGCGGTGTGAAATCAATCCATCCTGCAGGGTGTCATCGGCGCACCACCAGTTCCACTTGAGCCCGAATTTGCAAAAGTGGCCTGGCAGGAGGGACCGCCCCACGCGTACTTATTGAAAAACGGACAGAATGCGTTCAATTCGATGTTTTTGAAGACAAACACCCACCCCGCCGAGAGCACCGGCGGGGTGCGGATGCGATTGGCGCGCTAGAACGGGTTCCAGGACTGCTTGGGCGTCACGTGCATATAACCCACGCTCGCCCCCTGCCGCCAACCCACCCCTAAGCGTACGGGCGCCAGAACGATGTTGCCGCTTTGCGCATAATTGACTCCCACCCCCGCCACGAAGTAGAGACTGCCGTCCACGCCGGGAAAGCGCTGGAAGATCGCCTGCACGTCCGGCAGGTGGTAAACCAGCACGAACACCTTGGACGCGTTGCCGCCGAAATCGAAACCGATCGACGGCCCCTGCCAGTACACCTTTCGGTGCGCGCCGTCCTTCATACGCAGGGTGCCTTTGCCGTAGCGCAAACCGATACCGATCGCCCCGCTGGCTTCCTCGCCGGTGATATAGCCGTTGGGCCGCCCTTTCTCCTTGAACGCCTTTTCGATCACCTTGGCCAATCCCTCGGCGCCCTGGCCGAAGAACTTGTTGGCTTCCCGCAGCATTTCCTGCTGATTGTAGGTGTCCTGGGAAGACGTCTTGTCAGTGCCGGGGCCAGTGGCTTCGGCACCCCAGGCCCCTTGCGCAACCAGCAATGCGCACAGCGGCGCCCAAAGAAACCGAGTCAACAGTCTCGTCATGGAAGATTCCTTAAGTCTGTATGGCGTATAGAAGCAGAAACGCCGGGGATGCAACGGCATGTGCCCGGCAAGCTTACCGTGACCACGATCGCCATTCCATGGAGCCGGGGTGAAATCCGCCACCGGGAGTCCGCGCCACCCCGGGGACACCGGCGTTCACGCTGACGCACCGACCGGCACGGCGACAGCACGTGCTTGTCGCGTTCAGGCCCGGTGCGGTCCGACCTGCCGCGGTGGGCGCCCCGGAGCCATGGTGAGCGATGAATCGGGAGCGGTAACGCCCTTTCGGGCAGTTCGACCAGAACGGTGCATCCATCGGTTCCACTTTCCGGGCTTCCAGTGGCGCACCCTATTTCACTAGACAGGGCCTCGCTCGGCAAGAAACTCCCCCAGGATACGACCCGTGTGGGAACGTTTGCCCGCACGCGCCACCCGCGTCGGCGAGCCGGCGGCCACCACGCGCCCGCCGCCGTCGCCCCCTTCCGGGCCCATGTCGACGATCCAGTCCGCTTCGGCAATGACGTCCAGGTTGTGTTCGATGACCACCACCGAATTGCCGGCCGCCACCAGGCGGTGCAGGACGCGGATGAGTTTCTCCACGTCGGCCATGTGCAGGCCGATGGTCGGCTCGTCCAGCACGTACAGGGTGTGCGGTGTCGCTGGGCCGCGGCCGCTGTCCGGCCGCGCCTTGGCCAGCTCGGCCACCAGCTTGATGCGCTGGGCCTCGCCGCCGCTCAGGGTGGGGCTCTGCTGGCCCAGGGTCAGGTAGCCCAGCCCCACGTCCTGCAGCAGGCGCAGGGCATGATGAACGCGACTGTGGGCGGCGAAGAACCCGGTCGCCTCGTCCACGCTCATGGCCAGCACCTCGGCGATGCTGCGTTCCTTGTAGCGCACGGTCGAGCGTCTCCTGGTTGAAGCGCGCGCCGCCGCAGACCTCGCAGGGCACGGTGACGTCGGGGAGAAAGCTCATCTCGATGCGCTTCACGCCCTGGCCCTCGCAGGCCTCGCAGCGCCCGCCCTTCACATTGAACGAGAAGCGGCCCGGTCCGTAGCCGCGCATGCGCGCTTCCGGCGTGCCGGCGAACAGCCGCCGGATATCGTCCCAGAAGCCCACGTAGGTGGCGGGGCAGGAGCGCGGCGTCTTGCCGATGGGCGTCTGGTCCACCTCCAGCACGCGCTGCACGGGCTCCCAACCGCCGATCGCGGAGCAGCCGCGCAACGGCGCCTCGGCCTAGCGGCTTGCGGCGCCGCCTGGCCCCGCCCAGCAGCCGCCGCAGGTTCTCGTGCAGCACGCTGGCGCACCAGCGTGCTCTTGCCGCTGCCGCTGAACGCCGGTGACGCACACCAGACGATCCAGGGGCAGATCCACCGCCAGGTTCTTCAGATTGTGCAGGCGTGGCGCCCTCGATGCGCAGCCGCCGGGTGTTGCGGTCCACGGGCTGGCGGGGCACGTCAGGCAAGGGATGGCGCAGGGGTCGCGCCAGGCACTGGCCGGTGACGGAGCGGCGGCTGCGCATCAACGCCTTCACGGTGCCCTGGGCCACCACCTCGTCCGCCGTTCGCGCCGGCCCCCGGCCCCAGATCCACCACATGTTCAGCGCGCCGAATGGTGTCTTCGTCGTGCTCCACAACCACCACGGTGTTGCCCTTGTCCCCCAGCTTGCCGAGGGTGTCGAGCAGCATGCGATTGTCACGCGGATGCAGCCCGATGGTGGGCTCGTCCAGGATGTAGCACACGCCCTGCAGGTTGGAACCCAGCTGCGAGGCAAGCCGGATGCGCTGGGCCTCGCCGCCGCTCAGGGTGGGGGCCGAGCGGTCCAGGGACAGATAATCCAGCCCCACCTCTTTCAGAAAGCCCAGACGCGAGCGCAGTTCCGGGCAGCACGTCGCGGGCGATCTGGGCTCTCGCGCCCGCGCAGCTTCAGTGTGCGAAAGGCGCGCTCGGCGCGGGCCACCGGCAGGGCGGTGAACTCGGCGATGGAACGATTCTGGAAGCGCACCGCCAGGGCCTCGGGACGCAGCCGCTGGCCATGGCAGGCCGGACAGGGGTGTTCGTCCCCTTCCCACCAGGCGTTCCACCAGATTTCCTCACCGCTCTGCTCGGCGTCGAAGCCGGGCAGCTCCAGGCCGGTGCCGTAGCAGTGCTCGCACCAGCCATGCTTGGAGTTGAAGGAAAACAGACGCGGGTCCAGTTCCTCGAAGCTGCGCCCGCAGCCGGGGCAGGCCCGCTGGGTGGAGAACAGCGTTTCCCTGCGACGGGCACTCGCCACCCGCACCCGCCCCTTGCCCAGGTCCAGCGCCTGGGCGCAGCAGCGCCCGCAAGCGGGTTTCGTTGCGGGGCGTCACCTGCACCTGTCCCACCGGCAGCTCGATGTCGTGTTCCCTGAAACGGTCCAGGCGCGGCCAGGCGCCGGTCGTCAGTCGGCTCGCCGTCCACCCGCAGCGTGGCGAAGCCGCGGGCGGCGGCCCAGCTTGGCGAGATCCGTGTAGTAGCCCTTGCGTGCCACCACCAGCGGCGCCAGCAGTTCGATGCGCCGCCCCCGGTAGTCGGTCATTAGCCGCGCCAGGATCGCCTCCGGCGTCTGCTGCTCGATGGGAATGTCGCAGTCGGGGCAGTGCTGGGTGCCGAGCTTGACGTACAGCAGCCGCAGGAAATGGTAGATCTCGGTCATGGTGGCGACGGTGCTCTTGCGCCCGCCGCGACTGGTGCGCTGTTCGATGGCCACCGTCGGGGGAATGCCGAAGATGGCGTCCACGTCCGGACGCGAAGCGGGCTGCACGAACTGGCGCGCATAGGCGTTGAGCGATTCCAGATAACGACGCTGGCCCTCGGCGAACAGGATGTCGAAGGCCACCGTGCTCTTGCCCGAGCCGGAGATGCCGGTGATGACCGTGAACTTGTCACGCGCGATGGCGATGTCCACGCCCTTGAGATTGTGCTCGCGTGCGTTGTGAATGCGGATGACGTTGTCGCGGGCGCGCCGGCGCGCCCGCGGCGGGGCGGCGGGCGCCGCAAGCACAGCGCCCGCCGCCTGCGCATAGGCGCGCAACGCCGCACCGGTGTGACTTGCCCGGTGATCGGCGACCTGCGCCGGAGTGCCCGCACAGACCAGTTCGCCGCCCGCCTCGCCACCCTCCGGTCCCAGATCGATGATCCAGTCGGCCGCCCCGATCACGTCCAGGTTGTGCTCGATCACCAGCAGCGAATGACCTTCGGCCAGCAGCCGGCGGAACGCCCCCAGCAGGGTGGCGATGTCGTCGAAGTGCAGCCCCGTGGTCGGTTCGTCGAACAGGAACAGAGTGCCGCCCTTGGCGGTGGCCGCGGCTCTTGAAGCGCCCCGCTTCGCCGCCTTGACCAGATGACCGGCGAGCTTCAGGCGCTGGGCTTCGCCGCCGCTGAGGGTGGGCACCGGCTGGCCGAGCTTGAGATAGGAGAGCCCCACCGCCGCCAGCGGCTCCAGGGCCCGGCGCACCTCGTCATGGGCGGCGAAAAAAGCCACCGCTTCGGAAACCGTCATCTCCAGTACATCAGCGACAGACGCCGAGCCGCCGCCCGGGACTGCCGGATACACTTTGACCTCCAGCACCTCCGGGCGGTAACGGCGCCCGTCGCAGTCCGGGCAGCGGATGTACACGTCCGACAGAAACTGCATTTCCACATGTTCGAACCCGTTGCCCCCACAGGTGGGGCAGCGCCCGTTGCCGGCATTGAAGGAGAATGTCCCGGCGGTATAACCCCGCTCCCCGGCCATGGGCTCGGCGGCGAACAGCTTGCGGATGGCATCGAAGGCGCCCACGTAGCTGGCCGGGTTGGAGCGCGTGGTCTTGCCGATGGGCGACTGGTCCACCAGCACCACGTCGTCCACATGCTGTTGGCCCTGCACGGCGCGGTGCCGACCCGGCGGTTCCACCGGCCTGCCTTTGAGCTTGCGCAGGGCGTTGTACAGTACATCCTGCACCAGGGTGGATTTTCCGGAACCGCTGACACCGGTCACGCACACCAGGCCATTGAGGGGCACGACCACGTCGATGCCCTTGAGATTGTTTTCCTCAGCAGCCAGTATCCGGATGTTCGGTGAGCCGCCGGAGGCCGCGGCGCGCCGGCGTTCCGTTTCGGGCACCACCGCCTTGCGGCCCGTCAGGTATTGGGCGGTCAGCGAGGCACGGCTGCGCAGCAGCTCCCGGGGCGTGCCGGCGAACACCACCTCCCCGCCGCGCTCACCGGGACCGGGCCCCATATCCAGAATGCGATCGGCCGCCAGCATCACCTGGGGATCGTGCTCCACCACCAACAGGGAATTGCCGGCGTCGCGCAGGCGCTGCAGTACGCCAATCACCCGCTGCATGTCCCGCGGGTGCAGGCCGATGCTGGGTTCGTCCAGCACGAACAAGGTGTTCACCAGGGACGTTCCGAGCGCCGTGGTCAGGTTGATGCGCTGCACCTCGCCGCCGCTCAAGGTACGGGACTGGCGATCCAGGGTCAGATAGCCCAGCCCGACCTCCACCAGGTAACGCAGCCGCGAATTGATCTCGCCCACCAGCATTTCGGTCGCCTCGTCCAGCGGCGCGGGCAGATGCAGCTGCGCGAAGAAGTCCCGGCAGCGCTCGATGGGCAGCAGCATCACATCGTGGACGGTCAACCCGGGCGGGCCATCCGATGCGCACACGCGGCCGGCATCCTCGCTGCTGCCCAGCCGCCATAGCAGCGCATCGGGCTTCAGGCGCGCGCCGTGGCAGGCCGGACAGGGATTGTAGGCGCGGTACTTGGAAAGCAGTACCCGGATATGCATCCTGTAGCTCTTGGTCTCGAGCCAGTCGAAGAAGCGCTGCACCCCGTACCACACGCCTTCGTCCCAGTCCCCTTCGCCTGCCAGCACCCAGCGTTTGTGGGCCTTGGTCAGACGCCGCCAGGGTACGTCGGTGGGAATTCCACGCCGCCGGGCGAAGCGCATCAGATCCTGCTGGCACTCCCCGTAGCTGGCGGTCTGCCAGGGCTTCACGGCTCCGCCGGCGAGCGTAAGACCTTCGTTGGGCACCACCAGCGCATAGTCGATGCCCATGGTGCGCCCGAAGCCCCGGCAGGTCTCGCAGGCACCGATGGGCGAGTTGAACGAGAACAGACTGGGCAGCGGCTCGTGGTAATGGATGTCGCAGTCGGGGCAGTGCAGATCCGAGGAGAAGCGCCAGGGGGCCGACGGTTCCCGGTGCGCATCCAACGGATACACGACAAGCCGGCCGCGGCCGTGCTCGAGCGCGGCTTCCAGGGCCTCCACCATGCGCTCGCGCCGCTGCGGCGCCACCCGCACCCGATCCTGGATCACCTCCAGCGACTGGCGCGTGCCACAGTGGATGCGGGTGTAGCCCTGCTGGGCAAGCAAGGCCTTCACTTCCGCCGCGGAGAAATTTTCAGGAACGTTGACGGGGAAAGTAATCAGCACGCCGGACGGCGCATCGCCGGCTCGCGCCAGCAGCTCATTGGCGATACTGTCCGGCGTATCGCGGCGGACCGGCCGGCCGCAGCCCCGGCAATACAGCTGCGCGGCACGGGCGAACAGCAGCTTCAGATGGTCGTTGAGTTCGGTCATGGTGCCGACCGTGGAGCGCGAGGTGCGCACCGGATTGGTCTGGTCGATGGCGATGGCCGGCGGGATGCCCTCGATGCGGTCGGCCTGGGGCTTGTCCATGCGGTCGAGGAACTGCCTGGCGTAGGGCGAGAAGGTCTCCACGTAGCGACGCTGGCCCTCGGCATACACGGTGTCGAAGGCCAGGGACGACTTGCCCGAGCCGCTGACTCCGGTCACCACGATCAGTTCGTTGAGAGGCAGACGAACCGAGAGGCCCTTCAGATTGTTCTGACGGGCGCCTTCCAAGTAGATGAAATCGTTCGGCATCTGACATCGATTCTGGCAGGGGGAGCGCTCCGGAAAGGGGCGCCGCTGGAGCAGATGGTACTGCACGCAGGGCGCGCTGGGCGAGTGCAGGCGGGTCGTTTTCCTACGCTCGAAGACGGCACTCCCTGACAGACAGGCCGCGCCCTGGGCGTATGCTGGAAATGCAGTGATCTCTCCCTGAGAACGACGGAGCCGGGCAGCAGGGACGCTCCTTCCTCGCCACCTTCCGGGCTCGCCCCCATACAAACGCGGCGGGCGATTGCGCTATAATCCCACGCGTTTTGTTCCCCAGCTGCCGGAAACCCATACCCCAGTCCGTCGTGGCCGTGCCGAACCACAAGCGATTTCCGCAGGCCACGCCGGCGCCAGCACGCCCGCTGCGTGCTTCGCCCTGCATGCCATGACCGCCCAGCCCCCGGCCGAGAGTCCCGCCACGGACCAGCCACAGGTGCGGGAGCCCGTCAATCGGCGCCTGTTCGCCTTGAGTCTGACCGCCCTTGGCGTCGTATACGGGGATATCGGCACCAGTCCCCTCTATGCCCTCCGCCAATGCTTCTTCGGCAGCGGTGCCGTGAACGTGACCCCGGAAAACGTGCTCGGCGTGCTGTCGCTCATCTTCTGGGCCCTGATTCTGGTGATCTCGGTCAAGTATCTGATCTTCGTCATGCGCGCCGACAACCACGGCGAGGGCGGCATACTGGCCCTGCTGGCACTGCTCGATCCCTGGCAGAGCCGGCGACCCCGGCGCAACATGGCGGCCCTGATCATCATGGGCGTGTTCGGAGCGGCGCTGCTGTACGGCGACGGCATGATCACCCCGGCCATCTCGGTATTGAGCGCCGTGGAGGGCCTGAAAGTCGCCGCGCCGGTGCTGGAACCGTTCGTGATTCCCATCACCATCGCCGTGCTGATCGGCCTGTTCCTGACCCAGAAACACGGTACGGCACGCATCGGCAGCGTGTTCGGCCCGATCATGGTGTTCTGGTTTCTTATCCTTGCCGTGCTCGGGGTGCATGGCATCCTGCGCAATCCCCATGTGCTGTGGGCCGTCGACCCGCTGCACGCCATTGCCTTCTTCTTCGAGAACCCGCCGCAATCCTACCTGGTACTGGGCGGTGTATTTCTGGTGGTGACCGGCGGTGAAGCCCTGTACGCGGACATGGGGCACTTCGGGCCGCGCCCGATCCGGCTCGCCTGGTTCGCTCTGGTGCTGCCGGCCCTGCTGCTCAACTACTTCGGACAGGGCGCGCTCATTCTCGACCACCCCCACGACGCCATTCACCCGTTCTACAATCTGGTGCCCCATTGGGCCGTGTACCCGATGGTGCTGCTGGCCACCGTGGTCACGGTGATCGCCTCCCAGGCGGTGATTTCCGGCACCTTCTCCCTCACCCGCCAGGCGGTGCAGCTCGGCCAGAGCCCGCGCATGGCCATCGTGCAGACCTCCTCGGAGGAAATCGGCCAAATCTACATTCCGGACGTCAACTGGGTGCTGATGGTCGCCACGGTAGCGCTGGTGATCGGCTTCGGCTCTTCCACCAATCTGGCGGCGGCCTACGGCGTGGCCGTGAGCGCGACCATGGTCATCACCACCGTGCTGGCCTATGTGGTCATGCGCAAGCTGTGGCACTGGGGCACGGTCCCGGCGGTGGGGCTGTCGGCCCTGTTCCTGGTGGGCGATCTGTCGTTCTTCGGCGCCAATCTTTTCAAGATCGGTGACGGCGGCTGGTTTCCCCTGCTGGTGGGCGGCCTGGTGGTGCTGCTGATGACCACCTGGCGCAGGGGCCGCGACCTGCTGCACGACCAGATTCACGAACGGTCCATGCCCATCGACGCCTTCCTGACCAGCATCGAGAACTACGGCCCCACCCGGGTGCCCGGCACCGGGGTGTTTCTCACCAACCCCGGCAATGACGTGCCGGGCGGTCTGCTCCATCACCTCAAGCTCAACCAGGTCCTGCACGAGCAGGTCCTGCTGCTCACCGCGGTCACCGAAGAGGTGCCGCGAGTGCCTGCTACCGAGCGCCTGCAGGTGGAGGCGCTCAGGTGCGGGTTCTACCGGGTATTCGTGCACTACGGGTTCATGCAAAGCCCAAATCTGCCGGTGGCCATAAAACTCTGTCAGGACCTGCGGCTGATACCCGATCTGGACGCGGACGTGACCGTCTACTACGCCGACCGCTCGACACTGGTCACCACCGGACGCAGCCGCGCCATGTTGCCCTGGCGCAAACGGCTGTTCGCCTTCATGTCGCGCAATTCCCTGCGGGCCGTGGAGTACTATCGGCTGCCGCCCGGGCGGTCAGTGGAACTGGGGATACAGATTGAGATCTGATGGGAAGGATGGACGAACGCGGAACTGAAGCGGCGGCTTCGGGTTCGGCAACACGACGTTCCAAGCCCGTCGAATCCGCCGGATCGGGCCGTGGAAGGCTGTCATATTCTCGTGGATCGACCTTGGCAAGGAGCAGAAACACGATGTTCATAGTGGCGAACCGCGTTTACGTCGCGGCGGGCTGGGAAGAAGAGTTCGAGGAGCGTTTCCGCCGTCGGGCTGGGCGCATTGAGCAGCAGCCGGGGTTCGTGCGCATGGAGGTCCTCAAACCGGTCAGTGAGGACACGCCGTACGTGGTGAGCACCACCTGGGAGAACGAGCAGGCCTTCCGCGCCTGGGTGGGCAGCGCGGACTTCAAGGAGGCCCACGCCAATCCGCTGCCCAAAGAGGCGTTCAGCGGCCAGAGCCGGTTGGAACAGCACGAGAGCGTGATCTCGGCGGGACGGTTCGCATAGGCGGCCCTGACGTCGGCGACCTGGCCGACAACGGTGATCGCAAGGCGCCAGGCGTGCGTGGGGACGCCGGCGCGCCGGGCGACGGCAAACAGGGGCGACAACCGGTTCATAGCGTCTGGGACGCGCCGCCGACTTCGCACCGGGGACAAACATCCTATGTTCCGATTCGACGATAAGAGTCTGTTGCGGGTGCTCGCCATGGGCGCCCTGATCGGAGCAGTCGCGACCGCCCTGATCAGCCCCGCACCGCGAGCGGTGCTCGGCGGGGCCATAGGCGGCGCCATCTTCTGGGGGCTGATCTGGAAAATGGGCCAGTCGACCCGCCGTTGACCGGGCGCGCAGGCCGGAACCACATGCCGCACCCGGACCGACGCCGGCAGTGGGGCCGTCGAGCGCCGGGGCACGACGCCAGCGCGGATTCGCACACGCCTGCAGATTGCAGTCTTCCCGTCAACGACATTCGCTACGCCGCGAGATACGCGTACGCCAGCGAGGCCGCAAACAGCGCCACCAGCCACAGCGCCGCCGGCACCACCGAGCGATTGCGGCCCAGCGCCAGTGCGTAGCCCGCCTTGAGGAGATTGTTGCTGCCGGAGGCCACAATGATCGCGCCGGTCAGCTGGCCAACGCTCACATGGAACTTGCCCGCCAGCAAGGAGAGCACGAACGGATCGATGTCCGTGAAACCCACGAAGACGGAGAGCGCATGCAGGCCCCCTGTTCCGAAACGCGCGATCACGGCGTGGGTGATGGCAGCGAACGCCACGAACAGCAAGGCAAACACCGTGGCGGTGGTCACCTCCAGGGGATGTTTCAGCGGTTGTGCCGCCGCCGGCATCTGCGCGGACTCCACGCGAGCCGAACCGCCGCGTGACAGGAACCAGGCCGCTGCGAGCGAAGTCGCCACAAAGGCGCCGAACGGCACCAGCAGTCGGGCTGCCGCGTCGCCATGGCCCAGCGCCGCCACCAGAATCAGCAGCCGCAGATACATCATGGTAGTGGCCAGAATGAGAGCCGGCGTAATCTCCCTCGACATGGCGAGTTCCCGTGCCCGCCTTCCGATGACCACGGTCGCGGCCGTGCTGGAATACAGGCCGCCCAGCAGGCCGGTCAGCAGCAGCCCCCGCGCCCGAAAGAAATAGGCCTGGGCCAGGTAGCTGGCGTACGAGAGGCCAGAGACGAGCAGCAGAGCCAGCCAGACCTGATAGTAGGTCACCGTCACGAACGAAGCGATCTGCCGATCCGGCAGCAGGGGCAACACCACGCCCGCCATGATCAGAAACTTGGCGAGAGTCACCATTTCTTCGCTGTGGAAGGTGTCCGACAGGCGCCGGATGCCGGGCTTCTCGCCCAGCATCAGCAGCAGGGTCACCACGAACAGCACCGGAAACCATCCCGGAAAGCCCATGATCGCCGGGCCCACCAGATAAGTCAGCACACCGATCAGCGGGGTCAGCAGCGACGCATGGGCCGCCGCATGCCGCGCGTAATAGATCCATAGAAACCCCAGCAACCCGAGCAGCCCGACGGCGTACAGCAGCCCGTGATCGTCCAGGGCGTAGAGCACGAACCCCAGAATGCCTATGAGCGTGAAGGTACGCGTGGTCCCGAACCCGAGGTCGGGACGGTTGGCCCGCCGGTAGCCGTGCAGTTCCAGCCCGATGACGAAGCTGAAGGCCGCGGTGAGCACGAACTGCGTCAACAGCGGCGGGACCACCTGGAGGTCGAACATGCCCGCAGTCTCTCCAGCCTGCCCTAGACCTCCTGCTCCATGGTCGGGGCATACTGGCCGCGACGTGCCGCGCCGTTCAGCCGGGCCCGCTTCAGGAACGCCCGCCGGGCCGCCTGAGCGTTCTCCTCCTTGCCCGCCCAGCACTCCAGCACCGGCTGCTGCAATGCCCGCCCATAGGAAAACGACAACTCCCATGGCGCGTCCGGGTACTGGACATTCATGGCGTTGAGATTGGCGGTTGCCTCTTCGGGCGTCTGCCCCCCGGACAGGAAATTGATGCTGGGAAGTGCGGCCGGCACCGTGCGCCGCAGCACCCTGATGGTGGCGGCCGCCACCTGCTCCGGGGTGGCCCGCGACGGATGGTCCTTGCCGGGCAGCACCATGCTGGGTTTGAGCACGGCGTGTTCCAGCACCACCCGGTGGCGATAAAGAGCGTGGAAGACGGCATGGTGCACGGCTTCGACAACCTCGAAACAGCGCTCCAGAGTGTGATCGCCGTCGATCAGGACCTCCGGCTCCACGATGGGCACGAAACCTTCCTGCTGGCAGACCGCCGCGTAACGGGCCAGCATTTCCGCGTTGGCCTCGATGCCCAACGGTGTCGGATTGGTTGCAGTCACGGGATACACTTCGCGCCACTTCGCGAAACGGGCGCCCTGCTCCTTGTAGGTCCTGAGGCGCTCGGCCAGCCCGTCCAGGCCCTGGGTGACCATGTCTCCAGGCGCATTGGCCAGCCCGGTCTTGCCCTTGTCCACCTTGATACCCGGAACGATGCCCCGGCTCGCAAGCAGTTGCGGGAGCGGCGTACCGTCGTCGGTGGTCTGGCCGAGGGTTTCCTCGAACAGGATGACCCCGCTGATGAACTGCTCCACGCCCGGCGCGGTGAACAACAGCGAACGGTAGCCACGGCGGTTCTCGGCCGTGGACTCCACGCCAATGGGCGCAAAACGCTTGGCGATGGTAGGCTGACTCTCGTCGGCCGCCAGAATGCCTTTGCCTGCCTTGACCAGATCTTCGATGGTCTGTTGCAGCTCGTCATGGGTACTCATGATCACCAGCCTCCTGCTTGTGAATTGAACCCGATAGCCTCCGCGCCGCTGCCGGCAAGCCCATGCCATTGGCACGACCTGCGCCGGTGATGCCGCGGCCCGGCCCGGCATTCACGCCCGGCGCCGGTGCGTCGCGACCGCCCGGAGGGTCGATCCGGCACCCTCAGTCGTGCAGCACGATACGCCCGCGGGCCGGCTCCAGGTCGGCAACGAATCCCGCCTGTGCCGCCGCCTGCCCCACGACGCTGAGCGCAGGCCAGCCGTTGCTGTCGGCCAGCATGCCCAGTGCGCGCCCCGGATCGCATCCCAGGTAGCGGCCACCGTCAACGTGCGGATGGCATCCGCAGGCCTGCCCCCCGGCACCGATCTCGAACGGGTTGCCCATGTTCAGTATGACCGGTTCTTCATGCAAAAGCTGCGCTCGGACCCGCAGCGCGCTGTTGTCGTCATTCCAGACCATAACCGGCAGATTGTCATAGTGGCGCATGTCACACCTCCTGTTGTCACCGCTTCGGGGAATGCCCTTGGGGATGGCCCTGGAAATGCAGGGGTCGTCCCATAAGCCCCAGGAACGCACGGTGCCGTGGGGCCTGCATGGACAGGCGGCGGTACAGTGCAAGTTTGATCGCATCTTCGATGAACACCCAGACCAGACAGTAGACCCACAGCAGCCCGATATCGGTCCAGGGTATAGCTGTGACCAGGACGCCAAACCCCGCAAACAATGCCGCAACGGCCTGGGTGCCCAGAATCGCCCCCAACAGCAGCGGCGCCGGAAACGGCCGGGTCAGCATGGGACGCCTGGTGCGCGCGACGAACAGGGTGAGGTGACCGGCGATCGACAGCTTCAGGAACACGACGGTCTGAACCTGCTGGGCAGTCAGACCCGGCCAGGCATGGGCGATCACCAGCAGCAGGAATGTTTCGATCACCCCGACCAGCCCCAGGACGGTGGCCACCGTCAGCACCCGGTGCATCTGCCAGCGCACCGGCTTCGGATCCAGCCAGGTGTTGTCCTTGGCAATGGTCATGATGGGGATATCGTTGAGCAGCGCCAGCAGAATGATCATGATGGCGGTGATGGGATAGGCGTCGTAGACCAGCATCGCCAGCACCATGAAAAACATGATGCGGATGGTCTCTATCACGCGGTAAATGGCGTAGGAATTCATGCGCTCGAAGATGCGCCGCGCCTCCTCCACCGCATTGACGATCACCGACAGGCCGGGGGCGGTCAGCACCAGGTCGGCAGCGGCCCGTGCGGCGTCGGTCGCACCGGACACCGCGATGCCCACGTCGGCCTGCTTGAGCGCCGGTGCGTCATTGACGCCGTCGCCGGTCATCGCCACCAGATGGCCGCGGGCCTGCAGCGTCTTGACGATGCCGTACTTGTGCTCAGGGAAGACCTGGGCGAAACCGCCGGCCGCTTCGATCTTCTCTCCGGCGGCTTCGCTCAGCCGGTCGGTCTGCTCGCCTTCGAACAATTGCGTAGCCGGCTGTATGTCGCGCCCGAGGCCGAGCTGGTCGGCGATCTCCCTGCCGATGGCGACGTTGTCGCCGGTGACCATCTTGACGTCGATGCCGTGAGCTCGCGCCTTGGCGATCGTGTCTTCGGAATCTTCCCGGGGCGGATCGAACAGCGGCACGATGCCGAGGAAGCGCCAGGCGCCCTCATCGGTGGTGCGCGCCACCCCGAGTGTGCGATAGCCCCTGGCGGCGAAGTCGTCGATCACGCGACCGGCACGCTGCGCATCGTCGCCTGCCACGCCTGCAAGGTCCAGAATGACCTGAGGTGCGCCTTTGCTCACTTTGAACGTCCTGCCGTCCGCGCTGCGCACCTGCGCTTCGGTGCGTTTGCCCACCGGGTCGAAGGGGACGAAAGCCGTCTGTTGGTATCGGCTCAGATCGTCCCTGTCCTCGAGCCCGCCCAGGATGGCCAGATCGATCGCATCGGCATCCTCCTCCTTGCAGGCAAGGGCGGCTGCCAGAATCAGGGCCTGTGGGTCGTCGGCCTCGAACACCACCGGTTCACCGAGAGTCAGACGGTTCTGGGTCAGGGTCCCGGTCTTGTCCGAGCACAGGATATCGATGCCTGCCATTTCCTCGATGGACTCCAGGCGCGACACGATAGCCTTCATCCGCGACAGCGCCATCGCGCCCACCGCCATGGTGACGGAAAGCACCGCAGGCATGGCCACCGGGATCGATGCGACCGCGAGGATGAGCGCAAACTGCACCAGATCCAGCAGCGGCGCTCCCCGCAGCAGCTGCACCAGAATCAGCACGGCCACCAAGCCGAGACTGATATAGATCAGATAGTCGCCTATCGAGAGCACTGCCTTCTGGAAGTGGGAAACCGCGCCGGCTGTTTCCACCAGCCGCGCGGTGCGCCCGAAGAAGGTGTTGGCACCGGTGCCGGTCACCAGGGCGACCATCTCGCCCTGCTTGGCGACGGAACCCGAATAGGCGACATCTCCCGCCTTCTTGTTCACGGGCAGTGATTCGCCCGTGAGGGCGGACTGGTCAACGGAGAGATAGTCGCCGTCCAGAAGTTTGACGTCCGCCGGCACGATGTCGCCCAGACGCAGCCGGATGATATCGCCGGGTACCAGGGTAGCGGCATCCACCTGACCCCAGCGGCCGTCGCGCAGGGCACGGGCCTTCAAAGCCAGTTGCCGTTTGAGTGCGTCGAGCGCGTTGGCGGCCTTGAACTCCTGCCAGAAACCCACGCCGGCATTGAACACCAACATGACACAGATGATGACCAGGTCGTCCCAGCGCCTGACCACAGCGGACAGCACGGCCGCCACCTCGATCATCCACGGAATCGGTCCCCAGAAATAGCCCAGGAACTTGAGCAGGGGGCTGACCGTCTCCTCCTGCAAAGCGTTGGCGCCATACTTGTCCAGCCGTCGACGAGCTTGCTCCTGGGTGAGGCCGGCGGCGCTGGTGTCGAGTCGCGCGAAGAGTTCCTCGGCGCTGGCCTGTTCGGGGCTGCTGTCGGCGTTTGGCGCGGGCTGTTCCAAGATCTTCCCCCAAAGTACCTACCCATTGAGGCGCCAGCGCAATCTTGGCCGGGACGCCGGGCGTGCTCCGTCACTCTGTGAATCTCGTCCTCTGACCGACAGCGATCGCCGCGGTCCTCGACGACGGAATCAGTCTAGCGACCGCCGTGAACGCTCCACCATGATCAGGATCAACTGGGCGGCACCGGCGCAGTGGGGCAAGCGGGGCATCGGCCCAGCCAGTGCGAGAGGGGCCGTCGCGCAACCGGCGCGCACCGGCTACGCGTCGACTGCGATATGCCGGTCGCAGGGGCGCATGTCCATGCTGCGGGTGAACGCCAACATACGGACCATTCAAGGTTTTCTGGCCGCCCCTGCGGCCGGCAGCGCGGCGGATGGGCATCGGCGGGGTGAATGGTCTAGAGTAATCCTAAGCACCATCCGATGCGGGGAGGGCGATCCATGAATGACGACCGTAGTCTCGCCAGCATGATCTTCGCGCTCGACCAAGGGAACGTGGTCCGAGTGGTCACCATCGGCGCGCTGTTCGGCGCCTCCGTGGCACTGCTTCAGAACGTCGATATCCTCGGTGTGCTGGCCGGGGGTTCGGCCGGTGCCCTGCTGTGGGGTTTGGTCTGGAGAACGAGCCGCGTCCGCCGCGAACCCCGCTACCGCGTCGACCGGTACCCCGAAATCGACTGAACCCATCGACTGACCCCAGCGCAGCAACCAACGCCGGCCCCGGATGAAGGCCGGCGTTGGCCGTCTTCCGCACAGAATCCATCTTGCCAATACGCCCCTGCCAGTGGCCGTGCCGGAACAAATGCGGCACGGCGCGGTCGGTTATGGGGATGCGTCGCCACCGCCACCAACCGGCGGACAGGCCCGACCCCGTTCGGCAGTCGACGCGAACACGATGCCCGCTCCGGGACACCACGGATTGGTAACCATGTTTAGTCAATCCAGCACCTTTGCGAGTCGTTGCTTTCGCGCAACGATATGCGGCTACCGCAACCGCAGCGCCGAGCCCATGCACCGGTCGAGCCCCACTGCCACGGCAACCGGTCGCGGCTTAACGCCGCGCTCACACCCGACGATGGCCAACCTGTCGGATGAACCGGTTGACCGGTGGCTGTTCCCGGCATCCTCGCTCGATCCCTCGAGCCTCTGTAGACACCACGCAACCGCAATTGGCTCGTTGATCACCAGCTACCGTTAGTTTTTCGTTATTATTCCGTTATTTTTCCGTTAAGTCAACAAGTTGTATGATACTAATATTGATGCGCATCAATGCAACACTGTTTGCCGATCGCAACAATGCCCACGTCATGACTGAGACGAGACCAGAAAACGCATCGCAAAACGGGCTGTCGTTCGATCGACCCGGCTCGGTTCCAGACGTAACTGCTCCGGCACCGGGGCACGCGATGCGTCGCGAGGGTCCCCAGCCGACCCGTTCCTCCCCAACTTCTTCCCGCAGCACAAACGCTCATGGAGGCAACAACTAATGAAAGCAATGCTTCGACCCAAGGTCCTCGGCGCCCTGGCCGGCACCGCCGCCCTGGCGGTGGCGATGAACGCCAACGCCGTGCCGAGCTTCGCACGGCAGACCGGGCTGGCCTGCATGGCCTGCCACACGGTGTTCCCGGAACTCACCCCGTTCGGCCGCACCTTCAAGCTCAACGGCTACACCCTCACCGGCCTGCGCCAGATTGAGCAGAAGAGCGGCGTCGGCACCGGCGGCGTGAAGATCAACGAGATCCCGCCCCTGTCGGCCATGCTGCAGGTGGGCATGACCCATGTCTCCAAGACACCGGCCGGCACCCAGAACAACAATGTGGAGTTCCCCCAGCAGCTGAGCTTCTTCTTCGCCGGCGAGGTCACGCCCCACATCGGGTCCTTCCTGCAGTTCACCATCGCCCAGGCGGACGGCGGCGGCTTCGGCATTGACAACAGCGATATCCGTTACGCCAACCACACCACGATGGGCGGCGCACCGCTGTCGTACGGCATCGATGTCAACAACACACCCACGGTGGCGGACCTGTGGAACAGTACCTCTGCGTGGGGCTTCCCGTTCGCCAGCCAGGACACTTTCGACACACCGGCGGCCTCGGTGCTCATCGGCAGCGACACCCTGAACCAACAGGTGGCCGGTCTGGGCGCCTACGCCCTGTGGAACAACCACCTGTACGGCGACTTGACTCTGTACCGCACGGCGCAATTCGGTCAGGCGACGGCCACCAGTGCCTCCGCCGACACCATCGACAACGTCGCGCCCTACTGGCGGTTGGCCTACCAGACCAACTTCGGGCAGAACTATCTGATGGTGGGCACCTACGGGATGCAGACCAAGCTGTATCCGGGCGGCATCACCGGCGCCACCGACAAGTACACCGATACGGCGGTGGATACCCAGTACGAGCGGCCCTTCGGCGGCAACATGCTGTCGGTGCATGCCACCTACATGCATGAGAAGCAGGACCTCAATGCCAGCGCTCCGGGCGAAGGATCGCATCACCTCAATGACTTCAAGGTCGATGGCATCTACCACTGGGGCAACGAAGCCGAGGTCGCACTCGCCTACGACGACCTCAGCGGCAGCCACTATTCCGGATCGGCATTCAACAATCTCTACGGCACCGGCTACAATGCCACCGACACTGTCAGTCCGGACAGCACGTCTTACATCGCGCAGGTCAGCTACCTGCCCTGGGAAAACACCAAGTTCTCCCTGCAGTACACGGCGTACGGCAAATTCAACGGCACGAGCACCAATGCCTCGGACAACAACACCCTGTACCTGCTGGGCTGGTTGATGTGGTAATGGACAGTGCGGCGGGCCCACCGGGCCCGCCGCCCGTCTTTCAGAGCATAACGACAGGAAGGGGCCTCTCGATGATCAATCCCACTGACAAGCTGCTGCGTCGCCTGCCGGCCGCGCTGGCGCTGCTGGTCTTCGCCGCACCCCCCGCATGGGCCGCCGGAGAGGCACCGTCGTCGCTGGCAACGCGCGTGGACCGGCTGACGGAACGGGTGCAGACACTGGAGGCCACGGTAAAGCGACTGGAACACGAACTTCACGCCCAACGTGAAGCGACGCCGGCCGCGGCTGGCGCGGCATCGTCCGTCCCGGCGCCCGCGGCGACAGCACCCACCCCGAACCCAGCGGCGGCGCCGCAAGCCAAGGCTGCATCGACGTCGGAAAGCCCCTGGATCATCAAGAGCAAGTGGCAGAGCATCAAGAAAGGCATGACCTCGCAGCAGATCCACTCGCTGCTGGGCGAGCCCGGCCAGCAATTCCAACTGAGCGGAAAAACCGTTTGGTACTACCGCTACCCCGGTGTCGGTGGCGGATCCATCTTCTTCAGCAACGACGGCACGGTCGCCTGGCAACGCCCTTCGGCTTTACGACTCCGGAGGCGGCCTCGGTCAGCTCGACCGCCCTGCCGGGCCGCGTGGTGCTGCCACATCCATGCCATCTCATCTCAGCACAGCAAACCAGTTGGTAAACGTCCGCCCTTCGGCTGGTCGGCGCAGCTCCGACGCCCGCGATGCAGATGACGTCAACGAAAGGCTGCGTCACGGCAGCCGATCGAACCTCCGGCCGTAGCCCCTGCATTCAGCGCCGGCGGGCACGCACTCCGACATAGGTCAGAACCCCGCCCAGTATGAGGCTACCGACCGACCCCGCGGGGTGGACCACCCCCCCACCAGCAGGCCGACCACCCCCACGAACACCAGCAACGGACCACCGGCCAGCAGGGCCCAGGCCACAGGAGTGGTCAATAGACCCTCGCCATCGGCGGCGGTATCGGCATGCAGCCCGCGACCGCAAGCGGGGCACTTGACTGCGGTGTCCAACACCGCTCGCCCACAGGCGGGACAGGCCTTCAAAGACATCCGCTACCCCCATTTTCCCAACCCGGCATCGACAGACGCACCCTGTGCAACCGACCGACAGGCACGGATATCCACGACTGACGCCCGTTCACGGGAACTATAGAAATTCGCGCGACCGGCCACAACCGGGGCCGTTCCCCTGGACAAACCCTCGCCGACATGACTCGGGGACCTGAGGCTCCGCAAAAGGGCCGCCGGGCCGCATCAAGATTTACGCATTATTTACAAAAATGGCCGTTTCGACGGCCTTTTCGGCTGAAAGCACCCGTTTTTGTCAAGTTTTCCCGAGGGCGTCCGCTGTAGCGGGTGAAGGCTCTGTGACTGGCGGCGCGCGCCGCAGCGCGGAAGCCGGGGGGAAACCGCGGCAGTTCGTCCGTGGTTGCGAAAGGGACGCCGCCTGCGGGCGGCCGGGTCAACTTCAAGGGGATTCATCGTGAAAACAGCGAAGCGCACTCCGTTCAAGCGCCTGGTATGGGCGCTGCTGGTAGCCATGGTGCTCGGCCTGTCGGCCTGTGGTGGTGGCGGCGGCGGCGGCGGAACCGCCAGCGGTGGCAGCAGCGGCGGCATCACGGGCAGCGCCGGTTAAGGTCACAGCCAACTCGAATTCAAGGGGATCGTGAACATGAAAGGAACAACAAAGATTCATCACGCCGGCTGGGCGGTGCGCGCTTTGCTGGCCATCACAGTGCTGCTGGCCGGTTGGCTGGGAGGCATCAACAGCGCCTGCGCGGCACTGACACCCGGCGGTGCCTATACCGTCGTATTGTCCAAGATCAACAGCGACGGCACCGTAACGGCCGTCAGCACCACGTCGGCAACCGCCGACAGCAACGGCAAGATCAGCTTCAGCCTCAGCAACGTGCCGAACGCACCGGCGACCAACTTCGTCCTGCTGCAGGTCAAGGATGCCACCGGCAAGGTAGTCCGTCAGGGCATCGCGGCCGCGCCGGCGGCCGGCAGCAGCAATCTGGTGGGCATCAACGACCTGTCCGACGTGCAGGCAACCGCCCTGCTGCAGGCCCTGGCCGCCGCCAAGACCGACGATCCCATCATGGTCGCCTTCGGCCTGGTGCTCGTGCGCTCGCCCAGCCTGACCGCCACCGATGCGGCTTACCTGGCCAGCGGCGCCACGGCCGCCATCGAAGGCACCGGCGGGTTCGTCGATTTTCTGACCAGCAACGGCGTCACGGCCGCCCAACTGGCCACCCTGCGTCAGAACCTGGTGCACAACGCAACGTCCGGCGCGCTCGACCTGAGTTCCTACATGGCCAACTTCAAGAAGGCTGTGGACGCCACCAGTGCGACCACCGCCGCCGATGAATTGGCCAAGGCCGGCGGCTTCATGGCCGACATCTTCATCGATGCGGCCAGCGCCGCCCATATCGACCTCAGCCTGATCCTCGCAGCCCACGACGCCGCGGGCGATGCGGCCAACACCAGCCCTGACATGCAGAAGGTCTCCTCGGCGTTCATGGCCTCCATCGGCCAGTCCATGAATGCCTTCCACACCCGCATTGGGGCCATGGCGCTGCGCGCGGACTACACCAACGCGCTCACCGCCCTGGGGGCGAGCGGCAGCGAAGTGACACGCTTCAATACCGCTGTGCAGAACATGATGACCGGCTACCAGGCGCTGGACAGCCAGTTCGCGGACTTCTTCCAGAACCCGCAGAACTACACCACCTCCCAGACCCAGGCTCTGCAGACCCAGATCGATCAGGCCTACACTCAGGTGTTCACCACCTTCAGCACCGACATCGCCTCCACCGCCGCCGAGATCAGCACTATGAAGAGCGCGGTGGCGGCGGCCATGGGTGTAACGGTCGCCAGCCTGCCCCCCAACCTGGGCACGGACACCGACTTCAACGGCCACACGGTCAACTGGCCGATTCCCCAGACGGTGGCGGTCACCTGGTTGGCCAACATGCTCCAGAACCACGGCACCTTCGCCTATACCCGCGATACCCTGGCGGTGCCCAGCGACATGTCGTGGCTGAACGGCAACACCCAGACCCGCACCGATTTCACGGGCATGGGTATGCCGGCGGAGTTCGCCGGTCTCATGGGACTGATGGAGGATGTGTCCATCGTGCAGAACACCCAGGACGAGATCTGGTACGCGGGCGGCCAACCCACCGCGGCCCAGAGACAGCAGGCCCGGGTGGACTTCCGGACCAACATGGCCCATCTGTTGACCCTGATCAGCGGCACCACCGATGGCTCCACCGCCATCAGCACCGCGCAGAAGCAGGCCCTGATCATGCTGATGCAGCAACCCCGCAACAACTGATCCGAGTGTTGAAGGGGAACATGACGGCAGCATGCCGGCAGATCCGACGGGCGGGGCGCCAGCGCCCCGCCCGCCGTCTGCTGGCGCTGTCTTTCGCCATGCTCTGGAGCACGGCCGCCATGGCCGCGGCCGGCTCCCGCGCAAGACCCTGGGAACTGCGGGGAACGGTGGTGACCCGCGCGCCCGCCGGTCTGGCGCTGCTGGAACGGGACGGGCACCAGCGCTGGTGCCGGGTGAACACCGCGGTGGGCAACGGCGTCACTCTGATCGGGGTCTATCCCACCTACGTGCTGGTCCGCGACCCGGCGGGCGAACACAAGGTCAACTTCGGGGCCTCCATCGAGCAGGGAGCCGGCCGGGCTCACAGTCCCTACACGCTGGCGGTCCACGACCTGCCCACCCTCATGAAGAAGGTGCAGTTGCTTCCCTTCCAGAAGAACGGCCGAGTGGTCGGCTACTACGCCAATCAGGTGGACAAGGGCCTGCGGACGCGCATCGGCCTGCGTCCCGGGGATGTGATCCTGGCGGTGGACGGCATGCCCCTCAATGGCGACCTGAACGTCGGCCGCCTGTACCGAACGGTCCTGTCCCGGGGAGGCGCACGGGTTGAAGTGCGGCGCCGCGGCCGCACCCTGAACCTGGAATACCGGCTCCACTGACCCCGGCAGCCCGACACGGCATCGCCAGCAGGTGGACGGGAACCGTCGACACGGACTGCCTTGCAACCTGCACCTACGCACCTGCCCCCCCAGCCAGACTCCAACCTGGTTCATATCAGCCGTTCGATCCGAGCCAGCTCCCCATCGCACCCCACCCGTCGGCCGGACCCGCTCACTGGGGCCACAGCGGACTTGACCCGACCGCTGCGTGATGCTGCAATCTAACCCGCATTTGACGCGGCCGGCCGCCGCAGCGACGGCAGCAGGACACGAAACAGAGTGGAAATCCAATATCGGACCATCCGAGCCACGCCATCCGGAACAAGCAACAAGCACCGGTAGAGTCGAAACCCTGGAAGCTGTGCTGAGGTCCGCGGCTCGGGCCCGCGAGCACGCGCTGCGATCCGCCGGGCTCTGCCCGCAAACAGAATCGTGGAAACGGAGCTGAGAGCGCCGCATCAACCATGTTCCCCCGGACCCGATCCGTTCGCCGGCCCCGCGGCGGTTCACGGCGCGGGACTCCGCATGCGCGACCAGGCTGTTGTCCGACGCCGTCCTGGCGCATCGCAAGGAGCGCTCGGACGGGATTCGGCGAGCGCCGGCGCGCCCCATGGCGTAGTATTGGACGACCCACGTGGGCCCGTGTGAGGGCGTGTCCGCGACGAACAATCAGGGAGAAATCGGGCCACGATGGCAGGTGGGTCCGGCCCGTCATTCCGGCGGTGAGGACCCTTCGACAAGGCGGATGCCCTTCATGCAAGGGCGTAGGGAGGAGAGACCCATATGAACGATCAAAACGATCCGAAGAAACCCAAGTCCGGCATCGACCGTCGCGACTTCCTGAAGGCGAGTGCCGGTATGGCCGGCGGGCTGCTGTTGTCGGGCGGTTTCGGCTTCGGCCGGCTGGCGCGGGCGGCGGAACATTCCCCCCTCGGCAACTATCCCGCCGGCGTTCAAGGGAGTTCGGTGTTCGTGGGGCTCAGTGTGCCCCGTACCGGCCCCTACTCGGCCCAGGGCGAGGATGAAATCAAGGGCTACCAGCTGGCCATCGACCACATCAACCAGGGCAGCGAACTCGCCCGCGCGTACGCGCCCCATGGCAAGAAGGGCGTGCTCGGCAAGAAGATCGAATACGGCGTCACCGACAACCAGACCAAACCCAACGTCGCAGTGCAGGCCATCTCCAAATACATCAGCGACAAGAAGGCCATGATGATCAGCGGCAGCGTCAGCTCCGCAGTGGCCATCGCCAGCGGAAAACTGTGCGACCGCGAAAAGACCATCTATCTGGCGGCCATCAGCGGCTCCAACGACACCACCGGCAAAGACTGCCAGCGCTACAGCTTCCGCGCCTGCCACTTCGCATACACGGCGTCCAAGGCGCTTGCCCCGGTCATCAAGAACGCCCTCGGCGCCAACAAGAAGGTCGCCTATCTGACGCCCGATTACACCTACGGGCACACCGTCTTCAACTCCATGAAGGAGTTCACCGAAGCGCAGGGCTGGACCACCGCCACCAACCAGCTCTCGCCCCTGGGCACGTCGGACTTCAGCACCTACCTGCTGAACATCGCCAACAGCGGCGCCGACGTGCTGGTGAACATCTGCTTCGGACGCGATGCGGTCAACTCCATCAAACAGGCCCAGCAATTCGGACTGATGGACCGCATGACCATGGTGGTGCCCTACATGGCTCCGTTCCTGGCTCAGGAAGTCGGCCCCGAGTTGATGCAGGGCGTCTACGGCACCACCGAATTCTGGTGGACGCTGGCCGAGACCAATCCGCTGGCCAAGCAGTTCGTCGACGACTTCGAAAAACGCAACGGCCGCAAGCCCGGCTGGTCCGCCCATATCGCTTTCCTGCAGACCATGCTGTGGGCCAATGCCGTTGAAGGCGCCGGCACCTTCTATGCGCCGTCGGTCATCAAGGAATACGAGAAGGGCAACCACATCGACACCGACATCGGCGAGGTCTGGTGGCGCGCTCACGATCATCAGCTGGTGCGTCCGGTGTTCGTGATCCGGGGCAAGAAGCCCAAGGAAATGCGCAACAAGGATGACTACTACGACATCGTCGAGTCGGTTGCCGGCCCGGACGTGATGCCGCCGCCGGATCACTTCGGCTGCAAGCTCGGTTCCTACACCTGAACGAGGCCCTACCGTGAGCATGCCCAGCTTGCCGCTGTTTCTGTCGCAGTTGTTCAACGGACTGGCGCTTGGCCTGTTGCTGTCGCTGATCAGCGCAGGCCTGACCGTCATCTACGGCACGCTGGGCGTGCTCAACCTCGCCCACGGCGCCCTGTTCATGGTGGGAGCCTATGCGGGGTTCGTGGCAATGCAGTATACCGGCTCGTTCGCGCTGGCCCTGGTCGGCGGCATGGCCGGCGCGCTCATCGTCGGGCTGCTCATGGAGCGGCTCATCATCCGCTACTACTATCAGCGACCCGCCGAAGACCAGATTCTGGTCACTTTCGGCATCGGCATCGTTATCACCGAAGCGGTGCGGCTGGCCTTCGGCGGCATCAGCCAGCGGGTTGGGGTTCCGGAGTGGGGCCAGGGCATCACCAGGCTCGGATTCCTGTTCTATCCCACCTACCGTATCCAGGTGATGGTGATCGTCGCCGTCGTTCTGTTGATTCTCTACCTGGTCCTCTACCGTACGCGCATCGGCATGATCGTGCGCGCGGGCATCGAGGACAGCCTGATGGTGAACATGCTGGGCATCAACGTGTACCGCGTGTTCCTGCTGGTGTTCGGCATCGGCGCCATGACCGCCGGCTTCGCCGGCATCATCAACGCACCCATCGTGGCCGTGACCCCCGACATGGGAGAGGCGATCCTGGTGCAGTCATTCGTCGTCATCGTCATCGGCGGCGTGGGCTCGTTTCCGGGCGCGGTGGTCGGCGGCATCGTCGCCGGTGAGATCATCAGTCTGACGTCCATGTTCAACCCCGCCTACTCGCATGTGATGCTGTTTGCAGTCATGGCGCTGCTGCTGGCAGTCCGTCCGCAAGGCCTGTTTGGAATCGAAGGGCGCGAATGATCCTGAGAAATCTCGCTGTGCGCAGCGCCGGCCGCCCGTGGGTCGCCGAACTCATCACTCTGATCGTCCTGCTGCTGTGCCCTGTGGTGCTGCCCCTGCTGGGGGTCGGCGCCGACATGGCCAGCCGCATCCTCATCTGGGGGCTGTTCGGACTGGGCTTCGATATCCTGTTCGGATTCACCGGACTGCTGTCGTTCGGCCAATCCGCCTTCTTCGGCGTCGGCGGCTTCGTATCGGCCTTTCTGCTCACCCAGGCCGGCATGACCAACGTGGTGCTGGCACTGGCGATCGGGACCCTGGCCGCCATGCTCGCCGGAGCGCTGGTCGGCTTTTTCACCCTGCGCCGCAGCGGCATCTATTTTGCGATGATCACCCTGGCGTTTGCCGAGATGTTCCATTTCCTGGAACTCTCTCCTCTGTCGGCCTGGACCGGCGGCGAGAACGGTTTGACCGGCGTACCCACGCCGACGCTGGGCCTTGGCAGCTGGGCGGTGCAGCTGCAGTCGGGGTGGCAGCTGTTCGGCTTCATCGCGGTGTTCTTCTTTATCGGCTATGTGATCGCCCACCGGATTGTGCTGTCACCCTTCGGCCAGGTGCTCACCGCCCTGCGGGACAATTCGCCCCGGGCGCTGGCCACCGGCCACTCGGTGCGCAAGTACAAGCTGGCGGCGTTCGTGATCGCCGCCGGCTATGGCGGCATCGCCGGCGGGCTGTTGGGTGTGCTGCAGTCCTACATGCCGCCCGATGCGCTGGCCTTCGCGACCTCCGGCCAGTTGGTGATGCAGAGCATCATCGGCGGCGCCGGCACCCTGTTCGGCCCGCTGCTGGGGGCCGGCGTATGGCTCGGGCTGCGTGACTACCTGCAGGATTTCCCGACCATTGCACCGGCATGGAAGCTGATACTGGGCATCGTGTTCGTGGTGCTCATCACCGTTTTCCGCCAGGGCCTGCTGGGGGCGCTGAAGACCCTGCTGGCGCCCCGCCGCGCCGTCACAGAACCGGACGTGGCAGAGCCGTCGGCCGAAATCACCCGACGGCATGCGGTCGCGGGCGTGCCGGACGAGCACCTGCGCGAGGACGAAGTTCGCGACTACGCGTTTCACGCCGATACGCCCCACCGCCCGGGCAAGGGCCTGGCGATTGCACCCAAAGCCGGCGGCGACGGCATGCCGGCCCTGGAATGCCGCAACCTCACCAAGCGCTACGGGGGGCTGGCCGCCAACGAAGGCATCACCCTGTCCATTCCGGAAGGGCAGTTGCGCGGCATCATCGGACCCAACGGCGCCGGCAAGAGTACCTTCTTCAAGATGCTGGCCGGCGAAGTGGTGCCCACGGAAGGGGAAATTTTCCTGCACGGCGCCAACATCACCGGTCTTGGCGTCACGGCTGTTTCCCAGCTGGGCATGAGCAAGAGCTATCAGATCAATCAGCTGTTCGCCAAGCTCACCGTGGCCCAGAACCTGGCCATACCGGTGCTGGCCCGCATCCGCGGCGAATTCCGACCGGACATGCTTGCCTCCCTGCACGGGGTGCCGGGGCTGCACGGACAGATCGAGGCCACTCTGGAGATGGTCAACCTGGCCGGGCGTGCCGATGTACCGGTCACGGAACTGGCCTACGGCGAGAAACGTCGCCTGGAAATCGGGTTGGCGCTGGCCAATGCGCCCAACGTCCTGCTGCTGGACGAGCCCCTGGCGGGCATGAGTCCGCGCGAGCGCTCCGACACCGTGCAACTGCTCAAACAGATTCGCGCCGGGCGCACCCTGGTGGTGGTCGAGCACGACATGGACGCCATGTTCGAGCTTGCCGAATACATCAGCGTGCTGCAGGAAGGCCGGCTGCTCGCCGAAGGCACACCGGACGTCATCAAGGGCGACAAGCGCGTGCAGGATGCCTACCTGGGAGGGTTGGAAGAGGTATGAGTCTGCTGCAGGTCGAACACATCAACAGCTACTACGGCGACTCCCATGTGCTGTTCGACGTGGACATGCACGTCGACGAGCATGAGGTGGTGGCGCTGCTGGGCCGCAACGGGGCCGGCAAGAGCACCACGCTCAAGTCGTTGGTGGGGGCTGTGAAGCCCCACAACGGTACGATCCGTTTCGACGGCAACGACATCCGCGGACTGCCGCCCTACGAGATCGCCCAGCGCGGCATCCAGCTGGTACCGGAGGAGCGGCGCATCTTCGGCAGCCTGAACGTGGAGGAGAATCTCCAGCTGGCGGCGCTGAGCGCGGAGCATCCCTGGACCCTGGACCGGATCTACGACTATTTTCCCCGCCTCAAGGAACGCCGGCGCAGCCGCGGCACGGACCTGTCCGGCGGCGAGCAGCAGATGCTCGCCATCGCCCGCGCCCTGATCCGCGACGCACGCCTCATCCTTCTGGACGAGCCCTTCGAAGGGCTCGCCCCCATCATCGTGCAGGACCTGCTGACCGACACCCGCCAGCTGGCCGAGGAGGGGCGCACCATCATCATCGTGGAACAGAACGTGGCGGCCGCCCTGTCCATTGCCCAGCGCTGCTACATCCTCAACAACGGCCATGTGGTCTACCATGGCACGCCGGAGGATCTGCACGCCAATCCCCAGATCATGCACGAGTATCTGGGCGTGTAGCACCATGCCCGTGCGCCGGTCGCCTGAAGCGCAACGCCATCCCAATGGTACCTTTCGACCCGTCGCGGTACGCGGTAGGTTGGGCTGAGCGCCGCGAAGCCCAACATGCCAACCTGACCGGCGACGGCTCACCTCGACCCGGGCGCGCGGGCATAGCGCGAACCGGGCGATACCATGCCCCGTCCGATCCAACGTTGTTGGTACCAACGACGGCGCCCGGCCGCGCAGCCAGTGGTTGCGACCTATGAGCCCCCGGCGGTCGCCTGCTGCACCTTCTCGCGCAGGGTCTTGATGAAGCCGTCCATGCCCTGCTGCTGAATCAGGTCCGCGAACGAGCTGCGGTAGGTGGTCACCAGACTGATGCCGCCGACCGTGACATCGTAAACCCGCCACTCGCCGCCGTTGAGGCGCAGCCGGTAGTTCATGGCGACCGGCGACCCGGAACCGGTCTGCACCGCCGCCCGCACGGTCACATGGCGTGCATCGGAGCCGGCGTGGGTCGGCAGCCATCGGATCTGGTCGCTGCTGTATTGCAGCAGCGTGTCCGCATAGGTGCGCACCAGCAAACTGGTGAATGCGTCGGTGATCTCCTGCTGTTGGGACTCGTTCGCCTGGCGCCAGTACCGGCCCAGCGCCAGGCGGGTCATGTAACGGGCATCCACATGGGACAGCACGTGCTTGTTGACCAGGGCGTAAAGCTGCTGCGGATGCTTCTGGTAGGTTTCTCTGTCCTGGCTGATCGTCGACAGAACGTCCTGGGCGGTGTTGCGGATCAGGGACTCCGCTTGCTGGGGAGCGGCCGGACTGCCGGCGGCCCACACCACACTGGCGGTTGCCAGCACAACCGCGACCCATGCGAACACACTCCGTCTCATGGCCTTGCTCCTTTTGCCCTCACACGGTCAAGCCGGTAGCCGGCTGGCCCAGCCCCACGCTGATTATTGCAAGGCGCGACGACGAAATACCACCACGCACCCCGTGTGGTGTCTGTGCGCCCCGGACAAGCAACAGTGTACTAAGGGAAGTATCAAGAGACTGTCATGGCGCGGAAAAAGGGGACGGAGGGATTAAATATTAATCCCTCCGTCCCCTTTTTCGCGTTGCGACCACACCGGGGCGAGCCGACAGCAACTCAGGCGCCGGAGGACGTGCGGGCCAACAGCGCACGCAGTTCGGGCACGCAGGAACCGCAGTTGGTGCCCGCCTTGAGAGCGGCACCGATGGCCTCGACGCTGTCCAGTCCGTCATTGGCAATGGCATCAGCCAGCGTGTTCAGACCCACATTGAAGCACGAACAGACCGGCTGGCCGACCGACGCCGCGCCCGCCGCCGGACGACCAGCCAGCAGGCTCATGCGGGCCGCGTCATCCAGATGCTCGGCGGCGAACAGGTCCCCGAGCCAGCTTCGGTCGGGCAAGGCATCGGGGGCCACGAAGAACGCCAGCTGGAGACGTCCGTGGTGAATGCGGGCGCAACGGTAGCGCCCGGCGGCCGGGTCGGCGTATTCCAGCCACTCCCCGGGCCCCAACAGATGGGCCGCGACCCAGGCACCCCAGTCCGTCGGACCGTCCCGTCCCGCCAACTCGTAGCGGTAATGCTCCCGCGCGCGCACCCGCACCCGATAGTCGCCCACCTCTGACTCGATGGGACTGCGGGTCAGCAGGAACCCCTGCCAGCGCGCCTCAAACGGCTCCACCCATACGGGCGCGTGCTTGAATTCGGGCTGCCCCGACAGCGGGTCCGTCACCGCGGCGATGAGCGCTCCCACCCGCGAATGACGGGCATGGCTCTCGCTCCAGTGCATGGGCACGAACACCGAGCCCGGGCGCTGGCCGTCGTCGATGCACACCCGCACCAGCATCGTTCCCTGGGGCGTCACCAGCCGGGCCAGCGCACCGACCCGCAGGCGCGCAGCGGCGGCGTCCCGCGGGTGCAGGGCGACGAACGGCTCCGGCAGGTGGGCGGTCAGCCGCGGCGTGCGGGCGGTGCGGGTCATGGTATGCCACTGGTCGCGGATGCGGCCGGTATTGAGCACCAACGGCCAATCGCCACCGGCGGCCACTGCCGGCCCGCGGGCGACCACCGGCACAAAGCGCGCCTTCCCGGTGGGGGTGTGGAACCCGCTGTCGCCGTAGAGCCGCGGCGTACCGGCGCGCCGCTCCGGCGTGACCGGCCACTGCACGGGCTGCAGGGCATCGTATTCGGCGTCGGAGAGGGCGGCCAGCGCGCTGATGTCGAACGCGCGCGTCCCCTGGTTGTCCAGGCCGGACAGCGCGGCGTGCTCGCGGAAGATGTCGGCGGGCCCGTCGTACGCAAAACTTTCGGCAAAGCCCAGACGGCGGGCCACCCCGGTAATCATCCACCAATCGGGGCGTGCCTCGCCGGTCGGCGGCAGGAAAGCCCGCAGCCGGGAAATGCGTCGTTCCGAGTTGGTGACCGTGCCTTCCTTCTCCCCCCAGGGCGCCGCCGGCAGCAGGATGTCGGCGCAGGCGGCCGTGTCGGTGTCGGCCACGCAGTCCGAAACGATCACGCACTCGCAGCGCTCCAGGGCCGCCCGCACCCGCTCCGCTTCCGGCAGGCTCACCGCCGGGTTGGTGGCCATGATCCAGACGGCTTTCACCTCGCCCCGTCCGACCGCATCGAACAGCTCCACGGCCTTCAGACCCGGCCCTTGAGCCAGCCGCGGCGCGCCCCAGAAACGGCGCACGCGCTCCAGTGCTGCCGGGTCGTCGAAATCCATGTGCGCGGCCAACAGATTCGCCAGCCCCCCCACCTCCCGCCCACCCATGGCGTTGGGCTGACCGGTGATCGAGAACGGCCCCATGCCCGGGCGCCCGATGCGGCCGGTGGCCAGATGACAGTTGATGACGGCGTTACCCTTGTCCACGCCGCTGGAGGACTGGTTCAGCCCCTGGGACCAGAAGGTGATGGTGCGTTCGGTGCGGGCAAACAGCCGGAAGAACGCCGCCACATCGGCTTCCGGAAGACCGCAGGCGGCGGCCACCGCCGGCACCGAACCGGCATTGGCGCGGGCGCTGAGCAGCGCGGCGGTGAAACCCTCGGTGTGGGCGTCGATGTAGTCCAGGTCCAGGCGGTCTTCCCGGTACAGGTGGGCCAGCAACCCGTTGAACAGCACTGCATCGCTGCCGGGCGCCAGCGCCAGATGGAGGTCGGCGATGTCGCAGGTGGCGGTGCGGCGCGGATCGACGACCACCACCCTCATCTCCGGGCGGCGGCGCTTTTGCGCGGCGATGCGTTGATAGAGCACCGGATGGGCCCAGGCGGCGTTGGAGCCGGCGAACACCACCAGGTCCGCCAGTTCCAGGTCCTCGTAGCAGCCCGGCACCGCGTCGGCGCCGAAGGCGCGCTTGTGGGCCGCCACCGCCGAGGACATGCACAGACGCGAATTGGTGTCGATGTTGGCGGCGCCGATGAAGCCCTTCATGAGCTTGTTGGCGACATAGTAATCCTCGGTGAGCAGCTGCCCGGACACATAGAAGGCCACGGCCTCGGGACCGTGCCGAGAGATCGTATCCCGCAGTCTGTCGGCCACCGCGTCCAGCGCCTCGTCCCAGGTCACCCGTGCACCGGCGATCTGCGGATGGCGCAGGCGCCCGTCCGCGCCCAGGGTCTCTCCCAGGGCGGCGCCCTTGGAGCACAGCCGACCCCGGTTGGCGGGATGCGTTCCGTCGCCGCGCACCTTCCAACCGCCGCCCTCGGCGGTCGGCACCACCCCGCAGCCCACACCGCAATAGGGACAGACGGTGGCGGGGCCGTCAGTCATCGCCGGCCCCGTCCAGGGCCAGCCACACGACGCCGGCCTGCACCCGCACTTCATAGCGGCGCGCACAGCCCACATCGGGGCCCACTGCCTCGCCGGAGGCCAGCTCCAGCACCCAGTTGTGCAGCGGACAGGTTACCCGGTGGCCATGCACGATGCCCTGGGAGAGCGGCCCACCTTTGTGGGGGCAACGGTCGCGCAACGCAAACACCGCATCGTCGGAGGTGCGGAACACCGCAATGTCTCCGTGGGACGTGCGTACGATGCGCGAACCCAGGCGGGGAATCGCCTCCAGAGAACCGATTTCGGTCCAACGCGCCGCGTCGGCCATCGAGGCGGAATTCATGGTCGCACTCACAGGGCCACCTCCCGAATCGGGCTGTATTCATGGGCGTCGTCACCACCGGCGCGCGCCCCCCAGGGATCCACCTGCGCGGGACGTTGGGAATCCAGGAACCGCCGGTACAGCCCCTGTCGGCCCACCTCGTCTTCCACCACCCGCTGCTTCACGTAGGTCAACCGACCCGCTCTATCCACGGCGCGGTGCGCTCCAGATAGCGGGCCTCTTCCCGGTAGAGCTGCATAAAGGCGCGGCTGTATTCCAGCACCTGCTCCTCGGTGGCCACCTTGCACAGCAAATCGGTGACGCGCACCTTGACGCCGCCGTTGCCGCCCACATGCAGCTCGTAGCCCGAATCCACGCAGACCACGCCAAAATCCTTGATGGTGGCCTCGGCGCAGTTGCGCGGGCAGCCCGAGACTGCCATCTTGAACTTGTGCGGCGTCCACGCTGCCCCAGGTCATCTTCTCCAGCTTGATGCCCAGGCCGGTGGAATCCTGGGTGCCGAAGCGGCACCATTCGGAACCGACGCAGGTCTTCACCGTGCGCAGGGCCTTGCCGTAGGCATGGCCCGACACGAAGCCCGCCCGGCGAGATCGCCCCACACCTTGGGCAGTTCTTCCTTCTTCACCCCCAGCAGGTCGATGCGCTGACCGCCGGTGATCTTGACGGTGGGCACCTGCATATTTCTCCGCCACTTCGGCGATGGCCCGCAGCTCCGCGGGCGTGGTGACGCCGCCCCAGATGCGCGGCACCACCGAGTAGGTGCCGTCCTTCTGGATATTGGCGTGCGCCCGTTCGTTGATGAAGCGCGACTGGTTGTCGTCCACGTACTCGCCGGGCCAGGCGCTCACCAGGTAGTAGTTGAGCGCCGGCCGGCACACATGGCAGCCGTCGGGAGTGCGCCACGCCAGCGCCTGGAAGATCGCCGCAAGACTCTTCAGACCCTGCGCCCGAATGGCCTCGCGCACTTCGTCGTGGCTGTGCTCGGTGCACGGACACAGCGGCTTCTTGGCCGGCGTCTGGGAATAGTCGCCGCCCAGGGCGCTGGCCAGCAGGGACTCCACCAACCCCGTGCAGGATCCGCAGGAGGAACTGGCCTTGGTATGGGCGCGCACATCCTCCACGGTGAACAGCTTCTTGTCGGTGATGGCGCGCACGATCTCGCCCTTGCACACGCCGTTGCAGCCGCACACCTCCGCCGAGTCGGCCATGGCCGCCACGCGGGAAGCCTGGTCGCCATGGCCGGCATCGCCCACATGGGCCTGGCCGAACAGCAGCTGCTCGCGGATATCGGAAATGTCGGTGGCTTCGCGCATGAGCTGGAAATACCAGGGGCCGTCCAGGGTGTCGCCATACATCACCGCGCCCTGGATGCGGTTGTCCTTGACCATCAGCTTGCTGTACACGCCGCGGGAGGCGTCCTGGAACACCATCTCCTCGGTGTCCTCGTCGCCGATGAAGTCGCCGGCGGAAAACAGGTCGATGCCCGTCACCTTGAGCTTGGTGGAGGTGAGCGAACCGCCGTACTTGGCGATGCCCAGCTGCGCCAGGTGATTGGCGCAGACCCGCGCCTGTTCGAACAGCGGCGCCACCAGACCGTACAGCGCACCGCGGTGCTGCGCGCACTCGCCCACCGCGTAGATGCGCGGATCGAAGGTCTGCATGGTGTCGTCCACCAGCACGCCCCGTTCGCAGTGCAGCCCGGCGGCTTCGGCCAGTTCGGTATTGGGGCGTATGCCCACCGCCATCACCACCAGCTCGGCGTCCAGTTGACGGCCGTCGGCAAAACGCACCCCGGTCACCCGCCCGTCGCCCAGAATCGCTTCGGTGCGCGCATTCATCAGGAAGCGCAGACCGCGCTCCTGCAGCGATTGCTGCAGCAGGGCTGCCGCGGCCCAGTCCAGCTGCTTCTCCATCAGGGTGTCCAGCAGATGCACCACCGTGACGTCCATGCCCTGCTTCAACAGTCCGTTGGCCGCCTCCAGCCCCAGCAGACCGCCGCCGATCACCACCGCCCGCCGACCCGGTCCGGCGCTGGCCAGCATGGCATGCACGTCCTGGATGTCGCGAAACCCCAGCACGCCCTGCTGATCGTGGCCCGGCACCGGAATGATGAACGGGTTGGATCCGGTCGCCAGGATCAGCCGGTCGTAGGGAGCTTCGGTACCGTCGGCAGTCACGACCCGACGACCGGTACGGTCGATTTGCGTCACCGGGCTGCCGGCGTGCAGGGTGATGCCGCGTTCGGCGTACCAGCTCTCGTCGTTGAGCATGATGTCGGCGACCGTCTTCTCCCCCGCCAGCACCGGCGACAGCAGGATGCGATTGTAGTTGCCGTAGGGCTCGGCACCGAACACGGTGATTTCGTACATGTCCGGCTCCAGCCTGAGCAGTTCTTCCAGTGTGCGCATGCCGGCCATGCCGTTGCCCACCAGTACCAGTCTGGGTTTGTTCATGATCGCATCTCCTCTCACAGGTCACCGCCCGGCTCCGCGGCCGGCGAGCCGTCATCCGACGCCCCTGGCGGGGACAACCGGTTCATTCTCTCAAGCACATCCAATGGCACCCGCAGGCTGGCCACGGCAAACGACTGCAGATAGCCCACCGGGCTGGTGGGATCGAAGCGGCTGCCATCGAAAAAGCCGTCGGCGCCCATGGGCAGCGGGTCGGGTGCTGCCTGAGCGAGCGTCCAACCGCGGGCGTTGAGACCTTCGGGCTTGTCGTCGATGAGCGGGTAGCTCCAACCCAGCTCGGCCGCCACCTGCCGGTAGAGCGCCGGGCGATAGGCGCGGGCCGCCACCTCGATCAGCTTCTGGGGCCGCTCCACCTGGCCCCAGCGGTACATCTGGGTGATGAACCACAGCGCATGGGAACGCCAGGGAAACATGGCGGCGTGGCGGTGAAAGACGTTGAAGTCCGGCTGTGCCAGCGCAGGGCCGTCCGGGTCGTACACCAGCTTGTCCGTCAGGGGCAGGCGCAGCGCCTCCTCCTTGACGCCCACGTATTCCGGCCGCGCCAGCAGGGCGGCGGTCTCGGCACGATGGGCCGGGTCGTCCAGCCAGCGGCCTGCCTGCATCAACGCCTTCACCAGCGCACGGTGACTGTCGGGATGGCGCTGCGCCCAGTCCTGGGTTACCCCCAGCACCTTTTCCGGTTTGTGGTTCCACAGTTGCTGGCTGGTGATCAGAATGTGGCCGTGGCCGCCGCGGACCGCCACACTGTTCCAGGGCTCGCCGACACAGAAACCGTCGATGTCGCCGGCACGCAGGCGGGCCACCATTTGCGGCGGCGGCACCACCACGATGCGCACGTCCCGGTCCGGATCGATGCCGGCAGCGGCCAGCCAGTAACGCAACTCGTAGTTGTGGCTGGACACCGGGTAGACCACCGCAAAGGTCAGCGGCGGGCGACCGGCGGCGCGGTCGTCGTCGATGACCTTGCGCAGGGCGCAGGCCGTAGCGGGCCGCTGTGCCGTGCAGTCCGGGTCCGCGTCCGCCATGCGCCCATACAGCCGGCGGGAGACCGTGATGGCATTGCCGCCCAGACCCAGGCTGAGCGCCGTCACCAACGGGCGGCGCACCGCCGTGATGCCCAGCTGGCTCGCCACCGGCAGACCGGCCAGCATCTGCGCGCCGTCCAACGCGCCGAGCATGACCTTGTCGCGGATGTTGGCCCAGGAAGGCTCCCTGACCAGTTCCACCTGCAGCCCCTGGCGGGCGAAGAAACCGTGCTCCGCGGCCACCGCCAGCGGTGCACAGTCGGTCAGGGGAATGAAACCCAGCCGCAACACCGACTTTTCGGGACGCGCTGCGCGGGACTTGGCCAGGCTCAGCACGGGCCGTTTCACCTGAGAGTCGTTCATCGTTCACTCCTTGCGCCAAACAAAAAAGGCGCCGCTACCCTCCGTGACCTGCACGGAGGTGGCGACGCCTTTGCCGCGAGCCCGATCGGCTCATCGCCGGGCAGCCCCTCGTTGGGCGGCCGGCGCATGTCTGAGAGGGGAATTGCAGCTTGCGTGCCATCCCCCAACTGAAGGTCATATCAGCAACTTGCGTTCCGTCGTCCGAGCGACACCGAAATCGCACGCACCATAGGGGTGCGCTCGCGCCCGCCAGCGTGCAACGGCACGGCCCATCCCGGAGCCGGTTTCACGCCACCCCGGCGCGAACCGCGCCCTTCATGGTCTCCGCCAGCACGCCGTAGACCGTCGCCCAGGCGTCCTGCGCCTCCGGTGTAAAGGCGTCGCTCAGACCGGTTGCCAGGGTCCACAGCAACGCGGCACCAACGGTGTCGTAATCCCGATCCTTGACGCCGTAACCGGCATGGCGCCGACCCAGGTCCTCGATCGCGGGCACCAGTGACTCCAAGCGGCCCAATCCACCCACCGCCATGCCGATGATGGTCATCAGCTTGCGGCCCTGTTCGGTCATGTCGCCCCTGAACAACGACCGCAGAGCGGGATCGAGTTCGAACAGGCGCCCGTAGAACAGCACCGCTGCGCTTTCCGGTTGCCCCGCCACCTGCTCCCAGGTGGAGCGCACGAGTAGGATCTGTTGTGGTGTCATGGTGCATACTCCCAATTGCAATGGCTTTGTCGATTGCTGCCGGCGGTCCGCAAACCGCCGGCACCCCACGCTCACGCGGTCGCCGGCACGGCGAGGTCTTCGCGTTCTTCGAGGGCGGTTTGCAAGCGGCGTGCCTCTTCCTCATGGACTTCCGGCGAAAAGCGCACCAGCAGGGAGGCGAATGCGACGAGGCCCACCGCCATCCCCAGGTACAGCAGCGCCTGCTGGGTGGTCAGCGCCTCCGAGCGGAACAGGAAACCGGCCGCCACCGCGCCGGCGTTGCCACCCGCCCCGACGATGCCCGCCACCGCACCCAGGGCCTTGCGGTTCATGAACGGCACCAGACCGTAGGTCGCCCCTTCGGACATCTGCACGAACAGGGAGAACACGATCATGGTGCCTACCGCCACCACGATATGGCCCATCTGGGAGAACACCATCAGGGCCAGGCCTTCCATCAGCAGCGCCGACGAACAGGAAACGCACCCGACCCTTCAGGCCCTGGCTGCGCGCGAAGCGGTCCGAAAACACGCCGCCCAGGGTGCGGGCGAAGATATTCATCAGCCCGAACAGCCCGGCGATCAGGCCCGCCATCTCCAGATCCAGATGAAAGTGGTTGAAGTAGTACATGGCGGCCACATTGTTGATGGTCAGCTCCACGCCGAAGCAGGCGCCGTAGACCAGAAACAGCGCCCACACCCGGTAGTCGCTCGGCGGCCTTGATGAAACTGGCCAGGGTGTGACCGCCTTCCGCGCCGGGCGCCGGCAGGATGCCCCTGGCGCGCAGGTCTTTGAAGTCCCCGTCCGGCGCATCGGTGGTCCACTTCCAGTAGGCGAAGGCGGTGAGCAGCATGGCGATGCCGGGCACCACCATGGCCAGGCGCCAGCCGAGCGCATGATCGGCGCCCATGGTGACGATGGCGGTGAACACCAGGGGCATGACCATCTGGGTCACGCCGCCGCCCAGGTTGCCCCAGCCGGCGGTGGTGGCGTTGGCGGTGCCCACCACGTTGGCGTCGAACATGATGGAGGTGTGGTACTGGGTGATGACGAAGCTGGCGCCGATGGCGCCGATGGCCAGCCGCGCCAGCAGAAAGGTCTGGTAGCTGTCGGCGAGCCCGATCAGCATCACCGGCAGCGAACCCAGCGCCAACAGCACGGTGTAGACCCGCCGCGGCCCGACACGGTCGCACAGGTAACCGATCAGGATGCGCACCAGCACGGTGATCGCTACCGAAGCGATGATGGTGTTGCCGATCTGCTGTTTGGTCAGTCCCAGGTCGCCCTTCACCACCGGCATCAGCGGCGCGATGCCGAACCAGCCGAAGAAACACAGAAAGAAGGCGAACCAGGTGAGATGGAAAGTGCGCATCTGCACCGAGCGCAGACTGAAAAGATTGATGCGGGCGGCCTTGTTTACCACGTCCATAGCGATCTCCCCGAAATGCTGCAGGCAAAAAAAAGCGCCATCCCATGCCGCCAGGCACGGAAGACGCCGTTGTCGATGGAGGAGTCAACGCTGACTCAAGGTGAGCGTCAGCCCGTCGTTGGGCTCGCCACGCTTGCCTACTCGGCAGGCAATCGTTGTGCCAGGCCCCACCGGCCGGCTCATATTCCACTATGAGCCAATCAGTTATGGAATTCTGCCGGGGGTCGGGACGGTTCGTGCGCAGGCGCGGGAGGTACTATTGCGGTGCACGGGCCGGGGGCTGCGCGCCGCCGTGGTGCGTTCTCAGCGCAGCAGGTCTGCCGCCGCGATCAGCATGCGGGCCACTTCGCCGATCTTCTGGTTGCGGTCCATGGCCATCTTGCGCAACGCGCCGTACGCATCGTCCTCGCTCATGCCCTTCTCGCGCATCAGGATACCCTTGGCCCGGTCCACGTCCTTGCGGTCGGCCAGTTTGCTCTTGGTGAAATCCAGCTCCTCGCGCAGGGCCTGAAACTCGCGGAAGCGTGCGATGGCCACTTCCATGATGGGTTTCAGGCGCTGGGGGCTGAGGCCGTCCACGATGTAGGCACTGACACCGGCCTGCACCGCTTCCTCGATGGTGCGGCTGTCGCTGTGCTCGGCGAACATCACGATGGGGCGGGGCAGCTCGCGGGTGAGGGTGCGCATGGACTCCAGGGTGTCCCGGTCCGGCATGTCCATGTCGATGAGAATGACCTCAGGGCTGTGCCTGGCCACCCGCGCCACCAGGTCCTCGTTGCCGCTCAGGCGGGCGACCACATCGCAGCCCTGATCCTTCAGAGCCTGCTCCAGGATCGCCGCCCGGCCGGCGGACATGTCGATCACCATGACCCGCAGCTGTCGTTCCGGCCTGTCCGTCACCGTCCTCTCCACTGCCCGCCGAAAAAGAAAAAGGCCATCCACGGCCGCCCGCACCGTGCATGACCTCGTTGTCCACGCGGCGCGCCGTTACGCCGTTTCGAAACTTCCGTAGCAATATGCGGGCCAGCGCAGATCCGCGGCTAACCGGTTGAACGGCCGATATGGCCACCGGCACGAACGGCATGCGCTGCACCAATGCCGTGCAGACGGCGCGTGTTGCGCGCAATCGATAACGGTACCGTCCCAGAGGGTGGGCGGGAGGTGGATTGCTATGGGGCAAGATGCCCCGCTCAAGCGGGAACAGGGAAGCGAGGTCGGAAGGCGCGCTCGCGCAGCGGGACGGTGGCACGACACCGCCGCCACGGTGGTGTAGCCGATCAAGTCGAGGTCGGTCTGGCCCAGTACCGAACCCAGGCCAAGCACCTCATTCACTTCGTGCTGGATAACCCGCGTCGCGTCATAGGTGCCGCTGATGCCCGAAAAATTCCGGTCGCCCAGATTGAGATTGACGTTGCCGCTACTGTAGGGGCCGTGGGTCAGGCCGAGCGCCATTGCATTGGATTGGATTGGATTGGATTGGATTGGTTGACGAAGACCGTGCCGGTACTGAAGGGATCACTGGCGGGGAGGTTGGTCAGCGCAGTGGCGTCATGGCCGCTCGATGCGCTCGCCGTCAGCGCGTTGAAGTGGCTGCCGTAACTTGCCTGGGTAAAACCGGAACTGCTTTTTCCCAAATAACTCGCCGACGCGGTGCCGTCGAAGGTGATCTGCACTTTAAAGTTATTGGTGACAGTGGTGCTGTAGAAACCCAGCGCCGAGATCCCTACAGCGACACCATGAAGGCAACGCGCTGTCGGCCAGTCGTGAAAGCTCCCCGGCGAGCGGCGCACGGTGTCGCTTCTGTTGCCTTCAGGAGAAAAGTCAGTTCTGTTTGGTGGTGTTTATTCCGCGTAAGAGATCAACCACACTTGCAGTCGCCACTCCGGTCCGGCCGCCTTCAGGGTAGTAGCGACAAAGCGGACAGAACCGCGCTGGCGCAGTCCCCAACCTCCGTCGGTCAGCACCGATTCACTGACGCTGCCAATGGAGGGTTCTCCGACACCATGACCAGAAGGAGATTGCCCATGCAGTCCGATTTCAATGACGCGCTTACTGCCCTCGGCCGTGTGTTGCTGGCGGTCATCTTCATCTACGCGGGATACTCCAAGATCGGCGGGTATGCCCAGACCGCGGGCTACATGGCCGCCCACCATGTGGCGGGCGGATTGCTCCCGGCGGTCATCGCCCTGGAGCTCATCGGCGGCCTGGCTCTGGCGTTTGGCGTGCTGACGCGACTGGTGGCCGCCGCCCTCGCCGTGTACTCCATCGCCGCCATCGTCATCTTTCTGCTGCCACCCGCAAACCATATGGGCCTGATCCTGGCCCTTGCCGAACTGGCCTTTGTCGGCGGTCTGTGCGATTTCGCTGCACGGGGCGGCGGCCGGTTCAGCGTTGACCACGCGCTGTTCGCGAAAACGCAGCACTGAGCCTGACCGGGGGGCATGCAGCGCCCGGCCGGCGCACACACCGGAACCGTTTTCCGGTCCGCTGAACCGGCTCGTTCATGGTGAGCGCGGTCGGCGCTCGCCGCCGGCCACGCGATCTGCGGAACCCTGGCCGACGACACATGTCGGACGAGTAGTTAGCTTCCTAACTACTCGTAACCGAACAATGCCCCGCCCAGCCCATGGTTGTTCAAGACAAACGCGCCCGCAGCCTGATCACCGCCGTCGTCATGGTGGCGGCGATCATGCAGATCCTGGACACCACCATCGTGACGGTCGCCCTGCCGCACATGCAGGGCCAGTTGGGGGCCAGTGCCGAGCAGATCGGCTGGGTGCTGACCAGCTACCTGATCTCCTCGGGCATCTTCATGCCCCTGACCGGCTTCATGACCGACCGGTTCGGGCAGAAGAACTACCTGATGGCCAGCATCGCGGGCTTCGTGGTGGCCTCCGTGCTGTGCGGGCTGGCCGCCAACCTGGACCAGATCGTCCTGTTCCGGCTCGCCCAGGGGGTGGCCGGCGCCGGGCTGGTGCCCAGCGCCCAGGCCATCCTGGTGAACGCCTACCCGCGGGAGGAACGGGGCCAGGCCATGGCCATCTTCGGCGTCGGCGCCATGGTGGGGCCGATCATGGGGCCGACCCTGGGCGGCTATCTCACCCAGGTGCTGAACTGGCGCTGGACCTTCTTCATCAACGTGCCGGTGGGGCTGCTGGCCCTGGCGGGGGCGTGGTGGTTCGTGCCGGACACCGAAAAAAAAGAGCGCCGCACCGACTGGCTGGGCTTCGGTTTCCTGGCCATCGCCGTGGCCGCTATGCAGTTCGCCCTGGACCGGGGCCAGCAGGACGGCTGGTTCTCCTCCCACACCATTCAGATTGCCACTGTGCTGAGCGTGTTCGGATTTGTCTGTCTGATCCTGCGCAACTGGGAGATGGGCGACAACGCCGTGTTCCGCCTCAGCGTATTCCGGGACCGGAACTTTTCCGCCTCGACCCTGATCCTGACGATCTTCATGTTCAGCATGTTCGGCGTGCTCGCACTGCAACCCATGATGCTCGAATCCCTGCTGAACTACCCGGCGTTCACCACCGGTCTGGTACTGGCGCCACGCGGTTTCGCCTCCATGGTCTCCATGTTCCTGGCCGGTCGGCTGGTCAACCGTTTCGGCGCCCGCCCACTGATCGTCACCGGGCTGATCTGCGTGTTCTTCGGCACTCTGGTCACCGCGCACTACAGCCCCCAGGTGACCCCCTGGTGGATCATCTGGCCCATCCTGTTCCAGGGCTTCGGCCTGGGACTGGTCTTCGTGCCGTTGGCGACGGTGTCATTCGCCACCCTGGCGGCCGGCGAGGCCGCCGAAGCGGCGGGCGTACGCCAGCTTGCCCGCACCATCGGCGGGTCCCTGGGGGTGTCGGTGGGAGGCGCTGTCATGGCCGAGCAGACCCAGGCCGCATGGAATCAGCTGGGCGGACATGTGACACGCTTCCCGGGCGCCACAACCGGACTGTTGAAGTCGCTCCACATCGGACACGACGCCCTTGGCCCGGTGCTGCTGGGCCACCTGCTGGACCACCAGGCCCGCTTCATGGGGATGCTCGACGCCTTCTACGTCATGGCATGGAGTGTGGTCATCGGCCTGCCGCTGCTGCTGCTCATAAGACGGGGAGCGGGCCGGTGACGTCGAGCGTGGGCGGCTCTGTGCGCCGCGGGCGCGCCCCGTTGATGGCGACCGCGCGGCGCAACTCCATTCACAACCAGGAACCCGGACAGCGATGAACGACGTGGAGCAATTCGGGCAGTTGTTGGGCGAAACGGCGCGGGCCTGGCGGTACGCCCTGGACCGCAGGCTGCGGCCTCTCGGACTGAGCGGTGCACGTTGGCTGGTGTTGCTGCACCTGGCCCGCGCCGACCGCATTCTGACCCAGAAAGACCTCGCCCATCGGATCGGTATCGAGAGCCCGACGCTGGTGGGCCTGCTTGACCGGATGGCAAAGGACGGTTGGGTGGAACGCCGCCCCAGCGACCAGGACCGGCGCAGCAAGACCATACATCTGACCGCCCGTGCACGCCATGCCATCGATCAGATCGAGGCGGCTGCGGCGCAGTTGCGCCACAACCTGCTCAGCGATCTGAGCGAAGAGGAACTGCGCCACTGCATGCAGGTGCTGGCCCGCATCCGACAGGGCGCCGAGGGCGCGCAGTGACGTTCTTACACCGTTCCGGAGCCATGACAGGCTCCGGAACGCGGAGGGATATTGAGGAGACGGTATGAAGCGCTCACTACGATGGACTCTGGTGGGAATCGCCGCCGCAGCCGTAGGTGCGGGAGGGTACGTCTACTATCGCCACACCCTGCGCTACCCGAGCACGGACGATGCCTATGTCGCGGCCAATGTCGTCACGGTCAGCACCCAGGTCACCGGGCGGGCGCTGACCGTGCCGGTCAGCAACCAGGCACAGGTCAAAAAGGGCCAGCTGCTGTTGGAACTCGACCCGCGCCCCTTCCGGTACCGCCTGCAGGAGGCGCGCGCGCAGCTTGCACTGGCGCAGCAGACCGTGACCGCCGACGAAGCGGCCGTGCAGGCTGCCGGGGCGACGGTCCGGGACCGCAAGGCCAGGCTGCAGAACGCCAGCACCCAGTACCGGCGGATGAAACGCCTGGCGTCCAAGCATCTGCAGCCCCAGTCGGCGCTCGACGATGCGCGCACGACCCTGGACCGCGCACGCGCCGCCCTGGATCTCGCCAAGGCCAGACTGAACCAGGCGCAGAAGACCCTGGGCACACCGGGCCAGCAAAACCAGCGCATCCGGCAAGCCCGCGCCCATGTACAGAACGCCCGGCTGGACCTGGACCACGCGCGGCTGCGCGCGCCGTGCAGCGGTCAACTGGCGGGCGTGAAACTGCAGCCGGGCGATATGGTAAGCGCGGGCGCGGCCCAGTTTGCCCTGGTGTGCAACAACCGCTACTGGGTGGCTGCGAACTATAAGGAGACCGATCTGACCCGCATCCGACCGGGTCAGGTGGCCAGGCTGTCAGTGGACATGTATCCGGACCACACTTTCCACGGCATCGTGGAAAGTGTGAACCCGGCCAGCGGTACGGCCTTCTCGCTGCTGCCCCCGGAGAACGCCACCGGCAACTGGGTGAAGGTCACCCAGCGCGTGCCCGTGCGTATCCTGGTGGCGGACGCCAGCGCCGAGTACCCCCTGCGCGTGCAGACCAGCGCCGAGGTGAGCATCGACACCGGCGGCCATCGCAAACCCAACGGACTGGCCCGCGGGCAGGTGCTGAGCAACGCAATGGCCGAAAAGCTCGCCCGGCGCAAGGGGTTGATGGCGGGTGACGGGCTCACCCCCAAGCGCTAGACGGACGGCCATGGGCTGCCCCGTGGGCATCAACTGCGAGGGGCCACCACAACGCCCCCACAGCGGCGATTGGCAGCCGCACAACGATGGTGTTACGGTGTTCTCCAACACACGGGCATCCAGCGTTGACCGCCCCATGCAGCACCTCCCCCGCCTTGCCGGCGGACGATCCGAAGGATCCATTGCGGTGCACAGTGCGAACCAAGGGCGTTCATCGGCCGCCCGTCCGGGATCGGCGGCCCGATACAGGGGCTTTCCGAACGGCGGACACCGCGGCACAAACTCCGGAACCGGGGCAGCGGCAGCCGCCGACGGGCGGGGACAATCGAATCAACGACGGACATGGGAAGGAGGATGCGCCATGCATCGGGCGGCAGCGATTCTGATGGGACTGGTTTCATTGGCACCGTTTGCCTTGCAGAGCGCATCTGCAGCGCAGGGAATCACCAGCAGACACGCACCTGCCGCCGAAGTCATGCTGCTGCCGAAGTTCTGCTGGGGCCAGTACTTCAACTACTCCCAACCGCAGTACCACATCAACAACTGCGGCCCCGGCATCAACCACTACTGCCAGGGACTGATCTTCCTGAACATCGGCGAGCGCACCTTCGACAACATGCGCAAGAAGCGCTCGATGCTGAAACGCGCGAAGAGCACGTTCCACTACACGCAGCGATGGATAAAGCAGTTTCCCAACTGCCCCATCCGCGGACATGTGGCGGCGTCCATGCGGCGCGTCGACATGGATCTGAACATACTTCCGAAGAAATAGGCGGCCCGCACGCGCGGTTGACCGCGCTCGCCGCAGACCGGGTCGGCCGTCCGGCGCCGGGGGCTTGGCGGGTGCTGAGCGGCGTTCGGCGCGATCAGGTGCCGGGCGCAATATCCTCCAGCGCGGGATAGACGGTGTTCATCTGCGCTGTCCGCCGCCCGGTGCCCGGCGGCGCCAGCACGCTGTACACACCGATTTCCGCTTCGGTCAGCGTGCCGGCGATCTGCGTGAGCTCGGCCATCTCCAGGCCTTGCCGGGCCAGGAAAGCAAGATAGGTGTGACGCAGCACCGCGGCGTCCACCTCCTGGGGCCGGGCCAAGCCCGCGTACACCGCTGCGGCGTTGATCACCGCATCCAGTCCTGCCGGCGTCTGCCCGTCGCCCTGCCCATCGCGCCAGACCGGCGCACCGGGCCCCGCATGCTCGGGAAATGCCGTTTGCCACACGCGCACCAGCGCGGCAGGCAACGCCAGCCGACGGCCATTCGACTGTTCCAGCCAACCGTGCTCGAGATCGACGTCCGTCCAGCGCAGCGCGGCGGCCTCCTGCGCGCGCAGGCCGCTCAACAGCGCACCGATGAGGACCTGCTTGGGTGCGTCGCTCGCCCCCAGCATGGCCTGTACTTCCTCCGGCGCCAGCTCCCGCGGCCGCGCGTGGGCCAATGCCGGCGGCGGCTCGCCGCCTGGCGGAAACTGTCGGACCGGCGCACCGGGCAGGGCGGCCGACGAAGCACCGGAAATCGTGTACAGGGCGGGTGACAGCTGCGGCCCTGCGGCCTCCCGGCGGGGGCGGGTGAGAAACTCCAGCAACCAGATTCCCAGCAGACCCAGCGCCAGGGCGGCCCCCAGGCTGATTCCCGCATCCCGCAGGTAGCGGGGCCGGATGGGAGCACCGGGAGTCGAGGCCCGTTCCAGAACCCGTACGGCAGGCAGCACATCGGAGCGCCCGACCTGCAGTTGCACCAGTCGATCCTGGGCGCTGCGCTGCATGGTCTGAAACTGCTGGAGTTCGTCGTCCATGGCCTGATACTGGGCCAGCCGCGCGCTGAAGTCGGCCGCCGCCTTCTTGTGCTCGGAGAGTTGCTGGCGAAGCCGACTGACCACCTGCCGCGCGCTCACCACCGCCTGCTGGGCCTGCGCCAGAGCCGCCTGCGAACTCTCGGTGCGCTTCTGGCGCAGCTTCTCCTTCAACAGACTCAGGCGCCGCCGCAGCGCGACGATGTTCTGGTCCAGCGTCATGTACGCGGGCGTGTACAGCTGCTGATAGTTGGACAGCTGTTGCTGCAGATCCACGGTCTGCTGCTCCAGCGCGTCCAGTCCCCGTTGATCCTGGGGTCGCACCATCGCTTCGCCCCGGGCCAGCGCCTGGCGCAACGCCGCCAGATGGGCTTCGGCCTGAGCCTGTTCGTCGTTGGCCTTGTCCAGGGACGTATTCAGTCCCTTCAGCCGCGCCAGCACCCGGTTCTCGTCCCGTTGTATGGACACGATGTCGTATTGCTTGCGAAAGGCCTGCAGCTGCTGGCGCTGGTCGCCGATCTTCGTCTCCAGGCTGGCGAGCTGGTCGCTCAGCGCGGTGCTCGCCGAGTTGGCGTCGCTCTGCTGAGATGCGGCATACGCCTTGAGGTAAACGTCGATCCAGTTGTTGACCAGCAGCGGCAGCAACGATGCAGGGGCGCCCTCGGCACGCAGCTCCACCATGTTGGTGCCGTTCACAGGCACCACGTTCAGCATTCCCTCCAGGTCCGCCAGGGAGTCGGGCAGTCCCTGTGTCGCGGGGTCCACACTTTTCAAATGGTCGTACAAACGGGAGATGATCGACTGGCCGCCGATCAGCTGACTCTGCACGGCAGCGCTTCCGTCGGGCGAAGACGCCGCCGCCGCGGACTGCCGCGCCCCGCTCCCGGAAACGTTGCCGGCGACCGAAACGCTGGGCAGTCTCACCGGGTTTGGCGGCACGACGATCAGGGTCGCGGTGCTGCGATAGACGGGCGGGCGAACGAATGTGTAAGCGAGACCCGCCAGGGCGGTCGCGGCAAAGAGGATCAGGAAGATGCGCAGGCGGCTGTAGCGGCCGTGCTCATCCTGCGGTGCCCGGGGATCGGATGCGTACCCGGGCGAAGGGGATACCAGCACTTGGAATTGAGGATCCGGCATCGATTTCATCGCAGCAGCCCACGTCCACCACGGGGACGGCTTCGCCGGATAGCTGCGCAAATCCGTCGCGGCGGTGGAGCGCCCCCATGGCACCGCCATTGGGCATCAGTCTACTCGACCCGCGCGCTTCGGCAAGCCCCGCGCATCGGCGCCAGTGAACAGTGGACCACGCAACATAAGCCGATCACACCCCGCATTCTGCATGCCTCTGCGCTTACGCCCGTCTATCCCCCACCGCCCCCAACACCTGCCCGACGGTGCCAACATCCACCCCCGCATAGCTGGCGAGATCCGCCCGGGACATGGGCAGCCGCTCCTCCTGCAGGGCGCCGGGGTCCAGCGACAGGCGATCGCAGATATCACGCAGCACTTCCTGCACACGCTCTTCGGGATCCAGACGGCCCACCATCAGGCGACGCTTCTGGTCGGCAACCACCTTGCTCATGACCCGCACGAACTCCCACTGCTGATCCTCCAACTGTTCAATACGTTTGAGATCGAGTTCACAGATGGTGGTATCCACCAGGGCAGACGCCTGACAGGTATAGGCACCCGTATGGAACCCGTCGAGCCCCAGCAGCTCGCCGGGCAGATAGAAGGCGGTAATCCTTTCCCGGCCGTCGCTCTGAAAGTCGGAGCCCTTGACCGCCCCGATATGTATGGCATAGACGGTGGAGAAGGCGTCCCCCACCTTGTGGAGAACGGCTCCGCCATTGACAGTCCGGCGACGCTGCACGATCCCGACGGCAAGCGCCGCGCTCTCCGGGGTATCAGCAACCCCCGGACAAAGCTGGCGCAACAGACAGTCCTCACATGCTCCTTCGGTGAGTGCTGGGCCCTTGCCGCGGGATGTTTGCATCACCTGCCCCTTCCAATCCCGGATAGCGTACGATTGGTCACACCAGTCTGATCAGTGGAAAACTCGGCACCGAGGTCCCCGACACACCTCTCCCGCAACAGCGATCCAGCCACGGCGGTACGCCCAAGAATCAGCACTCCCCGGGACGGGCGGAACACTGATGAAACGCGGCCTCTGCGCGGGTGCCGCCCGCGAACTCGACGCAGGCGCACAGTGCAATGGCCGCTGCCGGGCCGGTCGCCTCCTCCTCCAGAAGGGCCGATCCGTACAGGCTTTCCTCGGCGCGCCCAATGGGCGCCCATGGCAGGCATAAATACCGTCTGGGCGGCCAGGCCGCATTGATCCACGTCATGTAGATCGGCGTCGGCAGGCTGTGCTTGACCGGAAGTGGGCGGATCGGCGCGCTGTGGCGGCGGGTGTGTGCCGAAAGGCACGCTGCACGGTGCCAGCGGCCCGGCCGGAGCGAGCCACCCGACCGGCAAAGGCCGAGGGCGTCACCCGCAGGGGCGAGAGAGCAGGAAGGCGGTCAGGGATTGGCGCGCACGCCGACCCGATCGGGGCCGTACTGGCGTGCGTAACGATCCGTTAACATACGACCCCGTTGCAGCGCATCCGCCGGCAGCCGCCGGGCGACGGCGCGCCGATAGCGGGTTGCTTCGGCGACCCCCTGGCGGGCGGCCAGCCCGTACCAGGCATAGGCTTGCAGCAGGTCCCTGGGGACGCCCGTTCCATGGGCGTACATGACCGCAAGGTTGTACTGCGCCACAGGCAGCCCCTGTTCGGCTGCCCGGCGATACCAATGGACTGCCTGGCGATCGTCTTGCGCCACGCCGCGCCCCAAGTGATAGGAAGTTGCGAGATTGAACTGCGCCGGAGCATAACCATGGCGGGCAGCCCTGCTGAACCATTGCAGCGCGCGACGATCGTCCTGGGGGACACCCCTGCCGCTGTCATAAAGCAGTCCCATGGCGTTTTGTGCGCCGGGAACGCCTTCCGCGGCCGCCCGACCCAGCCAATACGCCGCCTTGCCGACATCCGCACTGACGCCCTTGCCCGCCAGATAGAACGTGCCCAGCAGGTACTCGGCCTGCGGCTGATGGTGCGCGGCCGCACGCCGCAGCCAGTAGCCGGCGCGCACATAGTCCTGGGTGACGCCCTGCCCGAGAGCATAGCGAATGCCGAGGGCAAGCTCGGTGCCGGCGACGTTGTTGTCCGGCCGAGGTGCCAGGCTGCCCAGGTTCGCGATCGCGTCCGTGGGCGTGCGGTACCCCGGGGCATCGCCACCGGTTGACGGCACTGCGACTGCACGGACCGGCGGCAACCCGACTGCCGCCACCAACACAAGGGCGGTCAATGTCTTCAGAGCCTTACCTCCGCGCGGCATGTCCACGGCGCCCCGACCGTCCGAAACACCAGGCCGGCGTGCGACTGAGGGACAACGGGTATTTGATCTTCGGTTCACATAAAGGCTAGCCCGCCGAGCCGCCAGGACAAGGGCAAGACGGATCGCCTGAACCTGCCTGGGCACGGCGGCTTTTGCATCAATAAAATTGATGCCGTCATTACCTTTATTGGGTCGTTATGTGTAACTTATGTCACATAAGATGGCTTCCAGAGGCCGATCGTCCCATGGGAACGAAAAGGGCCCTGTATCAAAGAGGAGAGGAGTCAAGATGGAACATCGGATGGATGTGCGTTTCCCGCTGCACGTGCCCGCACTGCTGATCACCAACGACCAACGTCTGGAAGGGGAAACCCTGGATCTGAGCTTCGAAGGCGCCGGCATGCGCCCGGCCCCGGCGCAGAACTTCAGCACCGTGCAGCCGCGACAGCCCGTGCGCCTGCAACTGGGCCCGGGCCCTGACGCACTGGAGCTGCCGGCCATGATCATCCGCCGCGACGAGCACGGCATCGGACTGTTGTTCAGCCGCTATACCCCTGAGGCGGAAGATCGGCTGGCGGGCCTGCTGACCGGCTACTTGGACATCCACGGCCAGAGACTCTTCGCCTGAATGGGCCCGAGTCGCCCGGCCCCCCACTGCGGACCATAGGAAAACCCGAAGTGGAGGGGGCAAACGAAAAAGCCCGCACAAGGCGGGGCTCTCTTAACTTATTTGATTTTATGGTGCCGGCGAGAGGAGTCGAACCCCCGACCTACTGATTACGAATCAGTTGCTCTACCAACTGAGCTACACCGGCATGGGTCGGCGAGTATAAAGAAACGGTGGTATGCGGACAACTCCGGACCGGCGGGTCAGTCGCCGGCCGCCGGCGCGTTGCGCACGCGGACGATGACGTCCACGCCGTCGGCGACCGTGCCGGCGGGCAGATCGGGAAGCTGGTCGATGGCCAGATCCTCGCCGTCGATATCCATCAGGGTGCCGGTGTCCACGTTGTAGAAATGGTGGTGGGGACGGGTGTTGGGATCGTAGAACACCCGGGTCGGATCCACGATGACTTCGCGAATCAGCCCCTTGCGTGCGAATAGCCCGAGGGTGTTGTAGACCGTGGCCTTGGAGGCCCGGTTGCGTTCCTGGTTGACCATGCCCAGCACCTGATCCGCTGACAGATGCTGATCGCGGGCGAACAGGACCTGGGCGATCTCCACCCGCTGCTGGGTCGGCATGACACCGTGGCTGTGCAGCAGGTCGATCAGATCGTCGCGGCTAAGCGGCTGTCTGGTCATGGCTTTTATCATGTCTCTAGTATACGGCCCACTCTTAGACAAAGTCTATTGTGGAGCCCGTTACCGCTTCTCCGCAACGGCAAACGGGGCCGGGGCCAGCGCCGCCGGGCGCCCCAGCAGCAGGTCGGCGAGCAACCGGGCCGATGCCGGGCCGAGCACCACGCCGTTGCGATAATGGCCGGCGTTGACGTACAGACCGGCCATCCGGGGGTGCTCGCCGATGAACGGCACGCCGTCGGGCGTCCCCGGGCGCAGACCGGCCCAGTGGCGCTCGACGCCGTAATCGGCCAGTTCGGGGACCAGCTGAACCGCCGCCCGGAACAGCTCCTTGCGGGCCGCCTCGGTGGTGGACTTGTCGAACCCGGTCTCCTCCACGGTGCTGCCCATCAGAATCCGCCCGTCCCGGCGCGGGATCAGGTAGCGATCCCGGGACAGCACGATGTGACGCACCAGATCGGGGCGGGCATGGAACAGGATCATCTGGCCGCGCACCGGACGCACCGGCAGCGCCACGCCCAGGCCCGCCAGCAGGTCCCCGGTCCAGGCGCCGCCGGCCACCACCACACGCTCGGCCTCCAGCACACAGGCGCCGGTCTGCACACCGACCACCCTGCCGTCACGCTCGACGATGGCTTGCACCTCGGCGTCCTCCTGCACCGCCACCTCGCGCAGCTCCAGGCTGCGGCGCAGGGCCTTCATCAGGCGCGGATTGCGGATCTGGGCCACATCCGGCAGCCACAGAGCCGAGTCTCCGGTTTCCACCAAGGCGGACTCGGCGCGGCGAATGCCCGCCCGGTCCAGCAGTTCCAGACGCACCCCGTGGTGCTGAGCCCACGCGCGGGCCCGGTCCTGCTCCTCGCTGTCCAGCACCAACAGACCGCTGTCGGTCCATTCGGGATCGATACCGGTCTCGGCCGTCAGTTCCTCGGCGAGCTTCGGATAGTATTCCTGGCCCCAGGCCGCCAGCTCGGTCAGCGGATCGCCATAGCGCCACGGGTACAAAGGTGAGAGGATGCCGCCGCCGGCCCAGGAGGCCTCACGACCGGCAACCTGACGATCCAGCAGCCGTACGGTGAGCCCCGCAGACTGCAACTCGCGGGCGGTGAGCATGCCGATCAGGCCGCCGCCCACCACCAGGCAATCGGGTTTCCCGTTCTGCGTCATGTGGCCATCCGCTCCCCCGGCACTGCCCTGGGGCGGCCCGGATCCGTGTCCGGCGGACATCGCACCGGGCCATGCCGCAACCTCGCAACAGGGGCTGCGGCCCGGCCCGTCGCCTGGGTGGCACGCACCCGCAGCCGGCCTGGCAATGTCCGCTCATCGGCCATTCTACACCCTTCGTCGTCAACTTCGTGACACTTGGCGGGCATCGGGTTATCCCTGGTGCCATGAAACGAATACGCGGATTCACGCTGATCGAACTGCTCACCACCATGGTGATAGCAGTGATCCTGATCACCGTCGCGGTGCCGGGGTTCAGGAACATGATCCTGAACAACCGGATCACCACGGCGGGCAACTCGCTGGTGGGCTATCTCAACACCGCACGCGCCAACGCCATCCGCGAAGGCCGCACGGTGACGGTCTGCGTGGACAACTCCCCCGGCTCGCTGGCCTGCGGCGGCAGCGACTGGGCCGGCGGCTGGAAGCTCTGGGTGGACCGCAACGGCAATGGCAGCGTGGACCCCGGCGAGGTGATACGCACCCAGAACGCCATGCCCGCCAACATCACCATCACCGCCAGCGGCTTTGCCAACAGCACCTTCATCCAATATCTGTCCAACGGCCTGTCGGGTTCCAGCGGCAACTTCACCGTCTGCGACTCCAGCCGCAGCGGCGAAAACGGGGTGCAGGTCTCCGTCGGCGCCACCGGTCAGATTCTCTCCAAGACGGTTACATGCTCATGACCGACAGGACAGCAATCCGCTTGCCGGCTTCCCGGGGACCGAAACGGTCCGGCGCCGGCTTCACGCTGATCGAAGTGCTGGTGGCCCTGGTGGTGCTCGCCATCGGACTGCTGGGGCTGGCCGGCCTGCAGACCGCCGGCTTGAAATACGACCATTCGGCCTACCAGTACAGCCAGGCGACCCAGGCCGCCTACGACATCCTGGATCGCATGCGCGCCAACCGCTCGACCGCGAACAACGGCAGCGCCTACAGGACACAATTCAGCGACACGAACCTGCCGATGCCGGGCACCGACTGCGGACAGGCCGGAGCCACCTGCAGCGGCAACGACATGGCGGCCTACGACCTCTACCAGTGGAAGACCCAGCTGGAGCAGACCCTGCCCGGCGGCAGGGCGGCCATCACCTTCAACGACCTGGGGACGGGACAGCGCATCTACACCATCACCATCCAGTGGGACGACCTGAGCTGGGACGCCACCAAGAAAGTCCTCACCCGTTCCACCAACTTGTCGTTCCAGCTGAGGTCCCAGGTATGACCATCGCCAAGCGCCCTCCCCGCTCGTCCATGCGCGGCGTCACCCTGGTGGAGCTCATGGTGGCCATGGTCATCGGGCTGATCCTGATGGCCGGCGTGGGCACGGTCTACGTGAACAGCAAGCGCGGCTACCGTATCCAGCAGGCCGCCTCCCAGGTGCAGGAGAACGGGCGCTACGCCATGCAGTTCCTGTCCCGGGACATCCGCATGGCCGGCTACAGCGGCTGCGGCGCCGGCAGCACCCGGATGGCGAACGTGATCAAAAACAGCGGCACCCTGCCCTGGTACTTCGACCTCACAAGGCCGATTCTGGGCTACAACAGCACCACCACCTTTCCCAGCCAGTTCGCATCATCGGTCGTGGCCGGTACGGATGCGGTGACCGTGGTAAGGGGCGACGACAGCAAACAGGACGTCATCACCCATCACAACCCCACGTCGGCGACCTTTACCCTGGCGGCCCCCAGCGGCATTCCGAAGGGCACCATCCTGCTGGTATCGGACTGCAAGTACTCGGCCGTCTTCCAGATGTCGGGGCCGACGGGCTCCACCACCAGCGCCCAGGTGGATCACAATACCGGCAACGCCGTCTCCCCCGGCAACTGCACCAAGAACCTGGGCACCAACGGCGCGGCGTACGCCGACTGCAACAGCATGAGCAATCTCACGACGTACACCTATCAGGGCAACGGGCAGCTCATGCGCCTGGTGGCCAATGCCTACTACATCGGCAACAACGCCGACGGCGTGCCGTCCCTGTACCGCGCCGGGCTTACCACGGTGGGCACCGCTCCGACGATCACCAATGAGGAGCTGGTGGACGGCGTGGAGAACATGCAGATCCGCTACGGCGAGGCCGCCGCGCCGGACCAGGCGGCGGTGCGCTACGTGCCTGCCGACCAGGTCACCGACTGGGGCAATGTGGTAACGGCGCGCGTGCAACTGCTGGTGCGCAGCCTGGAGCAGGTCAACCCCACGCCGGTATCGGTCACCTTCAACGGCCAGACCTACAGCGACCGCTACCTGCGCCGGATATTCACGGACACCATCAAGCTGCGCAACCGCGGCCTGAGGTGACAGCCATGGGCCGCCGAACGATGCCAAACCGAACCGTCAACGCCATCCGCCGCACCGGACAGAGGGGCTCGGTGCTCATCGTGAGCTTGCTGATCCTGCTGGTGATGACCCTGATCGGGGTGACGGCCATGAACACCTCCACCCTCGAGCAGAAGATGGCCTACAACTACCGTGACCATCAGCTGGCATTCCAGGCCGCCGAAGCGGCGCTGCGGGACGGCGAGGCCTTCGTCGCGGCAACGCCGCTGACGGCGGCCGACTTCTCCTCCGCCTGCACCGGCGGACTGTGCACGGAAGCCTCCGGCACCACGCCGGTGTGGCTGGACCAGACACTGAACGTGTGGAGCAATGCCGGCCTGCACCGCACCGCGACCTTCACGACAGCCGGCGGGGAAGTGCTGGAGCAGCCCGTCTACATCGTGGAATGGCTGGGCAACGTGGTGCCCACCGGCAGCACCGCCACCACGGCCGGACCCGGCGATCCGGAAATGTACCGCATCACCGCTCTGGCCACCGGCGGCACCACCCAGGCGCGCGTGATGCTGCAGTCCACCTACGAGAAGCAATAGGCCGATACCGAGACGTCCGCGTTGGCTGCGGGCGGCGGCGTTTCAACCAAGGGGCAGACATCATGAAAAAGACCGGACTCGTTTTCCTCGGCCTGCTGGCGACGGCGGTTTGTCTGGCGCCGCTCCCCGGGCAGGCCATGATGGCGGCGGGCGCCAACAGCCACCACAGCGACTCCGACACCGCAGCCAGCTACCTCAACGGGGAATTCGTCGCCTGGCAGGGCAATACCCTGATCACCACGGTGGGCAAGTTCACCATCGACTCCGGCGTCGACCTGCTGGACCGGGCCCATACCGCCGGGCGCACCTATGACGCCGATGGCAAACAGGGCGACAAGCGGCCGCAGGTACAGCTCAAGTTCGAGCACGGCCAGCTGCGCAAGGTCACCATCTACTGACGGCAGGCGCCCACGGGCGCCCGCTGCCACCCAATGCCCGGTAACGGGGGACACGCGATGAACAGCACAACAACACAACCGACAAATCGACTGCACCGCCTGGGGCGCCGCGCGCTGACGTTCGGCGCAGCCGTGGCCGGCACCCTGCTGCTGGCGCCGGCAGTCTTCGCCAACGGCACCATGCTGGAGTACACCGCCCTTCCCCCGCTGATCAGTCCGTCCGCGCTGACCGACATGCCCAACGTGCTGGTGATCCTGGACAACTCCAACAGCATGGACGAGACCCCCGACGGCGTCGCCGTGGGCAGCGCCAGTCCGGCCAGCAAATCGGAAATCGCGCGCCATACCATCAAGAGCGTCGTCCAGTCCCTGACAGGGCGCATCCGCCTGGGCCTGATGGCCTACCAGCAGAGCAACGTGCACCTGTGGTACATCCACAATTCCTACTACTACACGACGTACGATCCGAGCACCTACGACCCCAATTATGTGCCCAGCGGTTCTCCAACCACCTGGACCAAGAACAACCAGGAAGTCCCGAACTGGACCGATACCGGCAACTACCTGTACTACACCCGCGCGCTGCCGTTCTACTCCTCTGCCGATGAAGGCAGCGCGTTCTGCTACTCGGCCGCCTATTCAGAGACAGTCAATCCGTTCACCGGCAACTCCTACGCCTGCTATCGCACCAAGACGGGCCAGTCCGACGGCAACAGCGGCTACAGCAACTACATGTGGTCGGGCCGCTTCACGCCGACCGACAGCGACATTGCCGAGGGCTTCTATTATTTCGGCCAGCGCCTGTCGTGGCAGAAGGTCAGCGAGCCCGATCCCGACCATCCGGGGCTGTACACCAACAAGACCTATTTTTCGAGCGCCCATCCGGGGATGGGCTACCTGCACGTCCCGATAGCCACCCTCGACGCGACCCAGGTCAGCGCACTGGACGCCAAGCTGGCCACCGAGAGTTTCGCCAATCCGACCAGCGACACGCCGTTGCGCAACGCCGGCTACACGCCCATACAAGGCACGCTGCTGACCGCCGACGACTACTTCAACGGGGTGTCGCTGCCGAACAGCGAAGGCGGCCCCAGCACGGCGCCGCCCGCCAACCAGTGCGGTACCCAGAATTACGTGATTCTGGTGACCGACGGTCTGCCGTCGGTGGACAAGGACGGCAATCTGGTGACCGACCCCAGCACCGCCATTACCGACGCGGCCAATGCAGCCAGAAAGCTGGCCGGTGACGGCGTGAAGACCTACGTGGTCGGCTTCGGTCTGCCCCAGGGCCAGGACCCGACCACGCTGAACACCATCGCGGACGCGGGCGGCACCACCAGCGCCTACCTGGCCACCAACAGCGCCTCCCTGCTCAACGCGCTGGAAAAGATCTTCATGGACATTTCCAAGCGCACGTCCTCCGGTACCGCCGCCACCGTGGTGAACAACAGCAGCAACGGCACCGGCGCCGCCTACCAGGCGTACTACACGCCCAGCATGGCCCAGCAGTTGAACGGCACCGGCGCCATATCCACAGTAACCTGGGTCGGCGGCGTGCACGCCCTGTTCGTGGACAGCTACGGGTACCTGCGCGAGGACGGCACGAGCCCGGGCGACCCTTACCACAACGGCAAGCTGGACGACTACCAGCACGACCCGATCGTCGAGCTGGCCTACAAACCGAACAACAATCCTCCGGGGACTTATCTCGAAGTCGCCAGTGCCGGCAGCGATCCCACTCAGCCGCCGCCATTGCCGCTCACCTGGACGGAACACCCGCTCGGCGATCTGATGCCTATCTGGACGGCTGAGGACAAACTGGCGACCGTGGCGGACGTCACCACCCAGCGCCCCAGCTACGGCGCCGATGCTCAACAGAACCGCTACATCTTCACTTCCATCGGCGGCAGCCCCGTGGACTTCGATGCCTCGGGCATGGCCACCTATTACCGCTATCTGGGGGTGACCGCCGCTCAGGAACCGGACCTCGTCAACTACATCCGCGGCGAGGAAATCACCGGCTTCCGCAACCGCACCATAGACCCCGACGGCAGCGGTCCTCAGCCTGTGGAGGTGTGGCGCCTGGGCGACATCGTCCATTCCACGCCGGCCACCGTGGGCGCGCCGGACGACAACTACGACTTCGCCTACGGCGACACCACCTATGCGACCTTCCGCCAGCACTACGCCAACCGCCGCCAGGTGGTCTATGTGGGCGCCAACGACGGCATGCTGCACGCCTTCAACGGGGGCTTCTGGAACGCGGCCAACCAGTCGTTCGATACCGTCGACCCGAGCGGCTCGGGGGCGACCCCGGACCCGCTGGGCTCGGAGCTGTGGGCCTACGTGCCGGAGAACCTGCTGCCCCACCTGCAGTGGCTGGCCGATCCCAACTACACCCATGTCTACTACGTGGACGGACCGGTGAAGACCTTCGATGCCCGCATCTTCACGCCGGACACAGACCACCCAGACGGCTGGGGTACGGTGCTGGTCGCCGGCATGCGGCTGGGCGGCGGGCCCTTCAGTATCGATACGAACGGCGACGGCACCCTGGACACGACCATGCGCTCGGCCTACGTGGTCATGGATATCACCAACCCGGAGAAGAAACCCAAGCTGCTGGCGGAAATCACCAGTCCCAAGCTGGGGTTCACCACCTCCATGCCCGCCGTGGTGAAGGCGGCCATGCCCAGCACCAGCGGGGACTGGGCCAACCCGCTGACCAACCAGTGGTACCTGGTGTTCGGCTCCGGACCCACCGAGTTGAGCACGGCCACCAGCACCCAGGACGCCCAGGTGTTCGTGTACGACCTGACGACCCGGGCGTTCGTCTCACCGTTCTCGCCCCTGGACCTGACGGCCAATCCCAACAGCTTCGTGGGAGACGTGTCGAGCTGGGACTGGAACCGCGACTACCTGGACGACGCCGCCTACTTCGGCATTGTGGGCGGCACGGACAGCAGCCCCACCGGCCAGCTCGACCGGCTGGTGCTGAACTCCAAAGTGGATACCACCGGCGGCACCACGACGCCCCCGATCCTGACGACGGGCTCAATGGTGGCGGTGAGAACCCTGCTGAACCCGGGGCAGCCGTTTCTGAGCGCGCCGCTGCTGGCCACCGACCTGCTGGGAGCCCATTGGGTCTATGACGGCACCGGCCGCCTGCTGGCCTCCGGGGACAACACCAGCACCGCCCAGCAGAGCTTCTACGGCGTCAAGGAACCCGTGGACAGCAGCGGCGACTTCACCTGGGGATCGGTGAGCAACCTGGCCAACGTCAGCGCCATCGACGTGTACAGCGACGGCACCGTCGGCCCCGCGGGGACCACCGTCAACGGCACCTCCGTCGCCACCACCGCGGACGTGGAAAACGCCATCGCAGGGATGGACGGCTGGTACCGCAACCTGGCCGCCGGCACCAACCCCGCCGAGCGGGTGCTGTCCAGCCCGGTGCTGGACCGCCAGGTACTGCTGTTTCCCAGCTACACGCCGTCCAGCGATGCCTGCGAGCCCGAAGGCACCAGTCTGCTGTACGGCATCGACGCCCGCGCCGGCATCGCCTTGGCCTTCGACGCCCTGCACGCGAACGAGCATACCGGCACAACCACGTATCAGGTGCTCGATACCATCGATCTCGGCCAGGGCATGACGGGCCAGCTCTCGGTACACCGGGGCAGCGGGCAGACCCCCGGGCACGACAGCGTGTCGCAGCAGAGCAGCACGCTGGCCACGAAACTGATCGACGTCAATACCGGCGCCGTACTGGGCGGGCGGCGCTCCTGGCGGGAAATCGATTTGCAGAACCTGCCGTAACCGGCGCGCAGGGCGTGACTGCGGCCACGCCCTGCGTCCGACACCGCAACATCGGCACATCGCATGGGGAAACGAGGCATGACCTACAGAAAAGCCGCTGGATTCACGTTGATCGAACTGATGATCGTGGTAGTGATCGTCGGCATATTGGCCGCGGTCGCCTACCCGGCCTACCGCAGCTCGGTAATCAAGACCCGCCGCTCCGACGCCCAGGTGGCATTGACCAATACCGCGGCGCTGCAGGAGAAGTGGTACATGGACCACAACAGCTACGCCACCAACGCCGACATCAACAGTCTGGGCGGTGCAACCAGCCCCCAGGGTTACTACGACATCGCCATCGCCAACAATAACTGCAGCACCATTGTGGGCACTCGGACCGTGTACAGCTGCTTCAAGGCCACGGCCACCCCCAACGGCCAGGGCGGACAGAGTGACGATACCACCTGCGCCACACTCAGCATCGATCAGGACGGCGTGAAGAGCAACACGGGAAGCGGCACCGTAGCGGACTGCTGGTAGCCGCGAAGGCCACGGGCCAAGGGCATTGCGCCGCGCGGTTGGCGGTGCGGGCGCAACCTCGTCCGAGTGATCCTGAGCAGGCCGATGACATGGCAAAGCCGGGACGGGTCTTCCGTCTCTCGATCCGACGCGCGCGGATCGGGGACTGGCCGGTGAAGACCGACCGGAAGGGTGTCGGCGCCGGCGGATGGCGCACCAGAGTGTTGGAAAAGCCCGGATCGGTTTGCCGCCACCGCCACAGCGGCACGACGACGGGGACCGGTTCTTAGATTGCCAGCTCCCGCGGCAGGGAGAACACCACCTTCTCGCGGCGCCCTTCGCTCTCTTCGGCCTCGGTGGCGCCCCATGACTTGAGCCGCGCCACCACTTCCTGGACCAGCACCTCCGGTGCGGAGGCACCGGCGGTGACACCCACCACGGACCGGCCGGACACCCACTCCCTCTGTATCTGGTCGGCGCTGTCGATCAAGTAGGCTTCCACACCCTGCTGGCGGGCCAGTTCCCGCAGGCGACGGGAATTGGAGCTGTTGGGAGAACCCACCACCAGTATCACGTCACTGCTGCGCGCGAGCTTGCGCACGGCATCCTGCCGGTTCTGGGTGGCATAGCAGATATCGTCCTTGCGCGGCCCCATAATGTTGGGAAAACGCTCACGCAGCGCATCGATCACCCGCGCGGTGTCCTCCACCGACAAGGTGGTCTGGGTGACGAAGGCCAGGTTGTCGGGATCGCGCACCGGCAGGCGACGGACATCGTCCGGCGTCTCCACCAGGTACATGTCGCCACCCTGAGAGCGGTCGTACTGACCCATGGTGCCTTCCACTTCCGGATGGCCGGCGTGACCGATGAGAATGCATTCGCGGCCGGCGCGACTGTGGCGGCTGACTTCCATATGCACCTTGGTGACCAGCGGACAGGTGGCATCGAACACCTGCAGCCCCCGTTGTTCAGCTTCCGCCCTGACCGCCTGCGAGACCCCATGGGCACTGAAAATCACCGTCGCACCGTCCGGAATGGAATGCAGATCCTCTACGAAAACCACTCCGCGGGCACGCAGGCCCTCAACCACATGGCGGTTGTGGACCACCTCATGGCGCACGTAGATCGGGGCACCGAACAGGTCCAGGGCGCGCTCGACGATATCGATGGCGCGATCCACACCGGCACAGAATCCACGGGGGTTGGCTAGCAGGATATGCATGACCGATGGCTCCGGTCCTCAGCGGCTACTGACCGGCATTATAACGCATAACGGCGCGAACACCGGAACGGCGCCGCGGGGTTCAGTCACCGTCCTCAGCGGGCGGCTCCACGGCGAGAATCTGCACCTCGAAGGTCAGCGTGTGGCCGGCCAGGGGGTGGTTGAAGTCCACCTGCACGACATCGCCGTCCACCGCCATCACCGCGCCCGGCACCTCGTCCCCGCCGGGCGTGGTGAAACCCACAATCGTGCCCGACTGCAGGTCCATATCAACCGGAAAATCGCTGCGTGGCAGGCTGTGCACGTTGTCAGGATCCCGATAGCCGAAGGTCTGGTCGGGTTCCAGCTGCAGGCGCTGGCGATCACCGGCGCGCAGCCCGTACAGGGCCAGCTCCAGACCTTCGACCAGCGTGCCCTCGCCCATGACGAAGGTGAGCGGCTCCCCTTCGGCGCTGTCTTCGGCCAGCATCCCGTCCTCCAGGGCGATGGAAAAATGCATGGTCACCCGACTGCCGGGCTGGATCTGCTGCCCGCCGGTCACGCTATTCCCCCTCCTGGGTCCGACGCGCTCCCAGCACGCCGTCGACGATCAACAGGGCAACGCCGACGGTGATGGCCGAGTCGGCCACATTGAAGGCCGGCCAGTGCCAGTGTCGGTAGTAGACATCGATGAAATCGATCACCCGGCCGTGCCACACCCGGTCCACCACGTTGCCCAGCGCACCGCCGAGGATGAGAGCCACCGCCATGCCGCCCAGGCGGTCGCGCACCGACAGACGACTCAGCCACACCACCATCACCACCACGGCCACCAGTCCGAGCGCGATGAAGAACCAGCGCTGCCAGCCCGATGCTGTGCTGAGAAAGCTGAATGCCGCTCCCGTGTTGTAGACCAGCGTGAAGTTCAGTGACGGCAGCAGATGCAGCGGCTGGTCCCAGGCCAGCAGGCTGTTGGCCAGCAGCTTGGTCAGCTGATCGAGGCCCAACACCAGCACCGACAGCCACAACCAGCGCAGACCCGAATCCCGCAGGGCGCTGTCGCCGGCCCCGTCAGTCGCCCTATCGGGCGGCTGGCCGGCGCCTTCCACGGGCCGCTCATGCATAGCGGCGCTGCTCGCCACCGCCCGCCACATTGTCGGCACAGCGGCTGCAGATCTGCGGATGCTCGGGATGGGAACCCACGTCCTCGCGATGGTGCCAGCAGCGAATGCATTTGGCATGGGCGCTGGTGCTCACCCGCACCCACAGCTCGCCGCTCTTCAGGTCGGCATCCACGGTCTCGGCCGGCCGCTCGGCGAGCGGGTGCACGCGGGCGTAGGAAGTGATGAGCACGAAGCGCAGCTCGTCGCCCAGCCGCTTGAGCCGGGCGTGCAACTCCTCATCGCAGTACAGATCGACTTCCGCGTCCAGGGAAGCGCCGATATCGCCGGCCACCCGCAGTTTCTCCAGTTCCCGACCGACGGCCTCGCGCACCTCCAGGATGCGTTCCCAGAAGGCCATGTCGAACATCGGATGCTCCCCGGCCTCCGGCCCATACAGCGCCGGCAGCTCGTACCAGGTGGCAAAGAATACCGATGGGTCCCGGGCGCCCGGCATCTGCTGCCAGATCTCTTCGGCAGTGAAGCTCAGCACGGGCGCCAGCCAGCGGGCCAGCGCCTCGACGATCAGGTACATGGCGGTCTGCGCCGAGCGCCGCGCATGACTGTCGGCCTGGGTGGTGTACTGGCGGTCCTTGATGACGTCCAGGTAGAAGCCGCCCATGTCCACAGCGCAGAAATTGTGGACGCGCTGATAGATGACGTGGAACTGGTAGTCCTCGTAGGACTGGCGCACCAGTTCCTGCAGGGCCCGGGCGCGCTCCACCGCCCACTGGTCCAGGGGCAGCAGATGTTCCGGGGCCACCATATGCCGCTGCGGATCGAAGCCGTGCAGGTTGCCCAGCAGGAAACGAGCGGTGTTGCGCATGCGCCGGTAGGCGTCGGCTGTGCGCTTGAGAATCTCGTCGGATACGGCTATCTCGGCGCGGTAGTCCGTGGCCGCGATCCACAACCGCAGGATATCCGCGCCCAGGCTGCCCACCACCTTCTGGGGCGACACCACGTTGCCCCTGGACTTGGACATCTTCTGGCCCTTGGCGTCCACGGTGAAGCCGTGGGTGAGCACGCCGCGGTAGGGCGCGGCGCCACGCATCGCCACCGAGGTCAGCAGGGAGGACTGGAACCAGCCCCGGTGCTGGTCCGAGCCCTCCAGGTACAGGTCCGCCGGGAAAGTCAGTTCTTCGCGCCGCTCCAGCACGCAGGCGTGGGACACACCGGAGTCGAACCACACGTCCAGGGTATCGGTGACCTTCTCGTACTCGGCCGCATCGGCGCCCAGCAGTTCCGCCCCATCCAGTTCGAACCAGGCGTCGATGCCGCGCCGCTCCATGCGCAGGGCCACCTCCTCGATCAGTTCCCCGGTCTGCGGATGCAGCTCGCCGGTCTTGCGATGCACGAACAGGGCGATGGGCACGCCCCAGGTGCGCTGGCGGGAGATGCACCAGTCGGGACGGTTGCCCACCATGCCCTCGATGCGGGCCTGACCCCAGTCCGGGGTCCACTCAACCTTGCGAATGGCTTCCAGAGCGGACTGGCGCAGACCCTGCTTGTCCATGCTGATGAACCACTGGGGCGTGGCGCGGAAGATGATGGGCGTCTTGTGGCGCCAGCAGTGGGGATAGCTGTGGCGGATGGCCTGCACATGAACCAGCGCGCCGTTGGTCTTCAGCACCTCGATGACATGGTCGTTGGCCGCGAACACATGCTCGCCGGCGAACAGCTCCGTGTCCGCAAGAAAGCGCCCGTCGCCGCCCACCGGGTTGTCCACCGCCAGCCGGTAGCGCGAGCCCACCACATAGTCGTCCTGGCCGTGGCCCGGCGCGGTATGCACGGCGCCGGTGCCGGCCTCCACCGTCACATGCTCGCCCAGGATCACCGGCACTTCGCGCTTGTAGAAAGGATGGGCCAGCTTCACCCCTTCCAGGGCGGCACCGGTGCAGTAGCCGAGAATTTCATACTGGGACACGCTCCAGCGCGCCATGATGTCCTTGAGCATGGCATCGGCCAGCACCAGGCGCTCGGGGCCCTGGCCGGCATCGCACTGCACCACCGCGTAGTCCAGTTCCGGGTTGAGGGCCACCGCGCGGTTGGCGGGCAGCGTCCAGGGGGTGGTGGTCCAGATCACCACCGACAGCGGCCCCTCGCCCTCGTGGCCGGCCACATGGTGGCAGCGCGCCATCAGCGCCGCATCGTCAAGGACGGCGAAACGCACGTCGATGGCCGGCGACTGCTTGTCCTCGTATTCGACCTCCGCTTCGGCCAGGGCCGACCCGCAGTCCGTACACCAGTGCACCGGCTTGAAGCCCTTGTGCAGATGGCCGTTGGCGGCCACCCGCCCGAGGGCGCGTACGATGTCGGCCTCGAAGCGAAAATCCATGGTGAGGTAGGGATGGCTCCAGTCGCCCATCACGCCCAGGCGCACGAAGTCGGTGCGCTGGCGGTCGACCTGCTCGGCGGCGTACTCGCGACAGGCGTTGCGGAACGTGGCGACATCCACCTTCTGGCCCGCCTTGCCCACCTTGCGCTCCACATTCAGCTCGATGGGCAGACCATGGCAGTCCCAGCCCGGCACGTAGGGGGCGTCGAAACCTTCCAGGGACTTGCTCTTGACGACGATGTCCTTGAGCACCTTGTTGACGGCATGGCCGATGTGGATCTCGCCGTTGGCGTAGGGCGGACCGTCGTGCAGGATGAACTTCGGCTGCCCCTTGCGGGCCGCCCGGAGGGCACCGTACAGGTCCATCTCCTGCCAGCGCTGCAGGGTTTCCGGTTCGCGCTTGGCCAGATTGCCCCGCATGGGAAACTCGGTCTGCGGCAGGTTGAGGGTATCTTTATAGTCGGTCACATCCAGGCTCGTCGGGTGCGCGCGCAAGGCGCGATGAATGTCGGTGTTGGGCGCCGTCCCGGCACCGTGCCCTCACATGGCGGCGAAATAGGCCCGCGCCGCCTGCGCGTCCTGATGGATCTGTTCCTTGAGGGCCTCGAAGGACTCAAAGCGCATTTCCGGGCGCAGCTTGCGCAGGAAGTTCACGTACACATAGCGCCCGTAGATGTCCTGGTCGAAATCGAACAGGTGCACTTCCAGCAGGGTACGGGTGCCATCCACGGTCGGCCGGGTGCCCACGTTGGCCACCCCGGCCACCGGTTCGCGATCCAGCCCGAACAGTTCCACCGCGAACACCCCCTGCACCGGCGTGGCATGGCGATGCAGGTGGATGTTGGCGGTCGGAAAGCCAATGGTACGCCCGCGCCGGTCGCCGTGGGCCACCCGCCCGCACATGCGATAAGGGCGCCCCAGCAGCTTCTCGGCAGCGGCCATGTCGCCGCCCGCCAGGGCGTCGCGGATGCGCGTGCTGCTCACCCGCCCGCCGTCCACATTGAAGGTGTGCATGTTGACCACCTGAAAGCCGTATTCCTGCCCGGCCCGCTGGATGAACGGGAAATCACCCTGGCGGCCCTTGCCGAAGCGAAAATCGTCCCCCACCACCAGATAACGCACCCCCAGGCCGTCCGCCAGCACCGTGCGCACGAAGTCCGCCGGGCTCAGCCCGGCCAGCCGCTGATCGAAGCGCAGACACAGCACCCGGTCCACGGAGAACCGGCGCAGCGCCAGCAGTTTCTCGCGCAGCCGGGTCAGGCGGGCCGGCGCCTTCTCGGGCGCGAAGTACTCCATGGGCGTGGGCTCGAAGGTGATCACGCAGGTGGGCAGACCCAGGGCCCCGGCGCGTTCGGACAACTGCCCAAGCACCGCCTGATGCCCCAGGTGCACGCCGTCGAAATTGCCGATGGTCGCCGCGCAGCCGCGGTGTTCGGGGCGCAGATTATGCAGACCGCGTATCAGTTCCATGCCGAGTCCCCGGGAGTGCCGCCCGCGCAACGGATAAAAATGCCGATTATAAAGGACTCACCGCGCTTGTCATTCATGGCCCTCCAGCGCCGCCGGCGGCGTCCACAGCGAGCGCAGGCGCAGGCCCATCAACCGCAGCGTGACCAGGTAAAGCACGACACCGCCCACGATCCAGGCCAGCAGATGGGCAGCGCGGATCCATGCGCGGCCGGTGAGCCACTGGCTGAGAGGCGGTGCGCCCCACCCCAGCACGGCGGCCAGCACCCCCACCGACACACCCACCCGCAGCAGCAGCCGACCCCAGCCCGGCTGGGGCTGGAAGGCATCCTGGCGCCGCAGCCCGCGGTACAGCAGGCCGGCATTGAGATAGGCCGCCAGCGACGTGGCCAGCGCCAGGCCCGCATGGGGGCCGGCGACATGCAGCAGCAGCATGGGCACCACGAACGCCACGTTCATGGCCATGTTCGAAACCATGGCGATCACCGCGATACGCACCGGCGTACGGGTGTCCTGGCGCGAGTAGAAACCCGGCGCCAGCACCTTCACCAGAATGAAGGCGGGCAGCCCGGCGGCGAAAGCCATCAGGCTCAAACGCGCCATGCGCACGTCCTCCGCATCGAAGGCCTTGGACAGGAAGAGCGTGCTCAGCACCGGGCCCGCCAGGATCAGCAGACCGAGGGCCGCGGGAACCCCGATCACCACCACCCAGCGCAGGGCCCAGTCCAGGGTCTGGGAGAACGCCTCCCGGGAGGCGCGCGCGTGACTGCGGGACAGGGTGGGCAGGATGACCGTCGACAGGGCGATGCCGAACACGCCCAGGGGAAATTCCATGAGCCGGTCCGAGTAGTACAGCCAACTCACGCTGCCGGTGATCAGAAACGAGGCAATCAGCGTATCGAGCAGCAGGTTGATCTGGGCCACCGACGAGCCCAGCACCGCCGGCCCCATGAGCCTGAGGATCTTGCGCACGCCGCTGTCGTGCCAGCCCCAGCGCGGGCGCGGCAGCAGGCGGATGCGGCGCAGCGCCGGCAGGATGAGCGCCAGTTGCAGGACGCCGCCCAGGAACACGCCCCACGCCAGGCCCTTCACCGGATCGGCCATGTGGGGCGCGAGAAACACCGCGGTGCCGATCAGCGCCAGGTTCAACAGGACCGGGCTGAAGGCGGGCACCCCGAAGCGCCCGTAGGAGTTGAGAATTCCGGCCCCGAACGCCACCAGGGAGATAAAGACGATATAGGGGAACGTGATGCGCAGCATCTGGGCGGTGAGGTCGAACTTGTGGGGGTCGTGCAGAAAGCCCGGGGCGAAGATCGTCACCACCACCGGCGCGGCCAGCACGCCCACCACCGCAATCAGCAGCAGCACCCCCAGCAACGTGCCCGCCACCCGGTCCGCCAGGGCCTGGACGTCCTCGTGGTCGCGGCACGCCTTGTATTCGGACAGCACCGGCACGAAGGCCTGGGAGAACGCCCCCTCGCCAAACAACCGGCGCAGGAAATTGGGAATCTTGAATGCCACGAAGAAGGCGTCCATCCCCAGCCCGGCGCCGAACACCCGGGCGAAGACCATGTCGCGGGCAAACCCCAGCACGCGCGACACCATGGTCAACCCGCCGACCTTGACGGTATTCTTCAGCAGCTTGCGGCTCATGGACGGGGGCGGGCCAGGCAGACGGCATTGACAAACGGGGGACGAATACGCATAGTACGCAGTCTTTCGCAACGGCGCATCAGTACAGGAGCTCCACGTTGGCCAATACCGCACAAGCCAGAAAGCGCGCACGGCAGGCTGAGAAGCACCGCCAGCAGAACGCCAGTCAGCGTTCCGAGCTGCGCACCTCCATCAAGAAGATTCAGAAGGCGGTGGCCGGCGGCGACGCGACGACCGCTCAGGCGGCCTACAAGGACGCCCTGCCGGTCATCGACGCCATGGCACGCAAGGGCCTGATCCACAAGAACAAGGCCGCCCGCCACAAGAGCCGGCTGAACCAGCATGTGCGCGCTCTGAACGCCGGCTGAAGCAGCACCGCCAGGCAGTAACCCGAAGGCCGGTCCCTGACCGGCCTTTTTCGTGGGCGTCGGCCGGGGAGTCACAGCAGCACCAGGTTGTCCCGGTGGATGAGCTCCGGCTCGTCCACATAACCGAGCAGCGCCTCCAGACGGTCGCTGGGCTGGCCGATGATGCGACGGGCTTCCTCGGCGCCATAGTTGACCAGGCCGCGCGCCACCTCGACCCCGTCCGGGCCGTCGCAGGCGACCAGTTCGCCGCGGGCGAACGCCCCCTCCACCGCCGTCACCCCCACCGGCAGCAGACTGCGCCCGGACTGGCGCAGCACCCGCACGGCCCCGGCATCCAGACGCAGCCGCCCGCGCACCTGCAATTGGCCCGCCAGCCATTGCTTGCGGGCCGCCAGGGGTTCACTGGCGGCACTCAGGTGGGTACCGATGGGCTCGCCTGCGGCGATCCGTGCCAGCACCTGGGTTTCGCGCCCCGACACGACCAGGGTGGGCGTACCCGAACGGGCCGCGCGGGCGGCCGCCCGCAGCTTGGTAAGCATGCCGCCCCGCCCCAGCGCCCCGCTGCCGCCGGAGGCCAGCAGTTCCAGGGACGGGTCCCCGGCGCGGGCCTCGGGAATGAGGCGCGCCTCGGGATCGGTGCGCGGATCGCGGTCGAACAGGCCGCTCTGGTCGGTGAGAATCACCAGCAAATCGGCTTCCACCAGGTTGGCCACCAGCGCGGCCAGGGTGTCGTTGTCGCCGAAGCGGATTTCCTCGGTGGCCACCGTGTCGTTTTCGTTGACCACCGGCACCACGCCCAGGCGCAGCAGGCTGCGCAGGGTACTGCGGGCGTTGAGATAGCGCTTGCGGTCGGCGAGATCGTCGTGGGTGAGCAGCACCTGGGCGGTATGCAGCCCGTGACGCTGGAAACGCGACTCGTAGGCCCGCACCAGCCCCATCTGCCCCACCGCCGCCGCCGCCTGCAGTTCGAACAGGGCGCGGGGACGACGCGCCCAGCCCAGGCGGCTCATGCCCTCGGCCACCGCGCCGGAGGACACCAGCACCACTTCGCGGCCGCCGGCGCGCAGTCCCGCCATCTGCTCGACCCAGGCCGAAATGGCATCGCCGTCCAGCCCCCGCCCGTCGTTGGTGAGCAGGGAACTGCCGATCTTGATCACCCAGCGCCGGCTGGCGCCCAGCTGTTTACGGTCTTTCATCAGCTCTCACGCGCAACTGACCGGACGGCACACTGTAGCGCGCCCGTTCACTGTCCGTCATCGCCCTGCTCCAGAAAACTCATGATGCGCCGCACCAGCAGTTCGGTCTGCTCCCCGCTGATGGCCGAGACGGCAAACACCGGGCCCCGCCAGTCGAGCGCGCGCACGATGGCATCGCAGCGCGCCTGACGCTCCTCCGGTGCCAGCAGGTCGATCTTGTTGAACACCAGCCAGCGTTCCCGCGCCGCCAGCTCGGGACTGAACTTGGCCAGCTCGGCGACGATCTTGCGTACATCGTCGGCGGGGTCGGTGCCCGCCACCAACGGCGCCACGTCCACCAGATGGAGCAGCAGGCGGGTGCGGGCCAGGTGTTTCAGGAAGCGCACCCCGAGGCCGGCGCCCTCCGCGGCCCCTTCGATCAGCCCCGGGATATCGGCGATCACGAAGCTGCGATGGGCCGCGACCTTCACCACCCCCAGGTTGGGATACAAGGTGGTGAACGGGTAATCGGCCACCTTGGGCCGAGCGGCCGAGACGGCGCGGATGAAGGTGGACTTGCCGGCATTGGGCAGCCCCAGCAGCCCCACATCGGCCAGCACCTTGAGCTCCAGATGCAGGTTGCGCTGCTCGCCCGGTGTGCCGGGCGTGGACTGCCGCGGTGCGCGGTTGGTGGAGCTCTTGAAATGGGTGTTGCCGATGCCGTGGCGCCCGCCGCGGGCCACCAGCAGGCGCTGGCCGGGCGAGACCAGATCGCCCATCAGCTCGCCGGTGTCCTGCTCGTAGACCAGGGTGCCCACCGGCACCCGCACGGTGCAGTCCTCGCCCTTCTTGCCGGTGCAATTGCTGCCGCGCCCGTTTTCGCCGCGCCGGGCCCGGTAACGGCGTTCGTGACGGAAGTCCACCAGCGTATTCAACCCGGAGTCGGCCTCCAGGTAGACGCTGCCCCCGTCGCCGCCGTCGCCCCCGTCGGGGCCGCCGAAGGGGATGTACTTTTCGCGCCGGAAGCTCACACAGCCGCTGCCGCCGTCGCCGGCCTCGACCCGGATGCTTGCCTCGTCAACGAATTTCATATGCCAGAGTGTCTATACCGTCAGGATGGACTGGTTGGAACGCCGAGGGAAGTCTCGAACGACAAATGATGGCCTGAATCACGCCTCGGGACCGCAAAGGCTGTGGCCAGTTCAGCATCAATCGTTCGTCATTGATCGCCAGTCCCGGCAATCGCCCCTCCGCTCGAACAAAAAAGCCCCGTACAACGACGGGGCTTTTCCAGTCCGCTTGGCGGCGCCGGTCAATCGGCGGCGACCACGTCCACGAACTTGCGGCTGCGCGGGCCGCGGGTCACGAAACGCACCTGCCCGTCAGCCTTCGCGAACAGGGTGTGGTCCCTGCCCAGGCCGACATTCGCGCCCGCGTGAAAATGGGTGCCGCGCTGGCGGACGATGATGTTGCCGGCCAGCACGCTCTCGCCGCCGTAGCGCTTCACGCCGAGCCGCTTGGACTGCGAATCGCGGCCGTTACGGGTGCTGCCGCCTGCTTTCTTGTGTGCCATGCCTAGTACCTCAAACGCCGAGTCGTGATCAACCGTTGATGCCGGTGATTTCCAGTTCCGTGTATGCCTGGCGGTGGCCCTGGCGCTTCATGTGGTGCTTGCGCCGGCGGAACTTGATGATCTCCACCTTCTTGCCGCGGCCCTGGGCCTTGACCTTGGCCGTCACCTTGCCGCCGTCCAGGTAGGGAGTGCCGAGCTTGATGTCGTCGCCGTCGGCGACCATCAGCACCTGCTCGAATTCCACCGAGTCGCCTTCCGCCAGATTGAGCTTTTCCACCCGCACGGTGTCACCCGGAGCCACCCGGTATTGCTTGCCGCCGGTAATGATCACCGCATACATCGCTGAATCTCCAAGACTTGTCATAGGTTCGCGAAAGGGCGATCATTTTATAGACATCGACCGGGAAGGTCAAACCGAACCGTTATGGCGCGCATCCGGCAAGGCGGGTACACTAGGCCGCCTTTGGATCCAAACCACCACGCGCCCCCGAGCTCCCTTCCGAACGAGTTTAATAATTCAGCCAAAAACAATGCGCGAACCGCTGCAACAAACCAGACGGACCATGGACCTGGAAGAAATCCGGGCCCTGGCTGCCGCCGACATGAAGGCCGTGGACCGGCTGATCCACCGGCGCCTGCACTCGGAAGTCGAGCTCATCAACCAGCTGGGCCATTATATCGTCAACAGCGGCGGCAAGCGCCTGCGCCCGCTGCTGGTGCTGCTGGCGGCGCGGGCCTGCGGCTACGAAGGCGAGCGCCATCTGGATCTGGCCGCCATCGTCGAATTCATCCACACCGCCACCCTGCTGCACGACGACGTGGTGGACGCCTCCGACCTGCGCCGCGGCCACGAGACCGCCAATGCCATCTGGGGCAACGAGGCCAGCGTGCTGGTGGGGGATTTTCTGTATTCGCGCGCCTTCGAGATGATGGTGGAAGTGGGCAGCATGCGGGTGATGGAGATCCTGGCCCACACCACCAACACCATCGCCGAAGGCGAGGTCATGCAGCTGCTCAACTGCCACGACCCGGACACCACCGAAGCAGCGCTACATGGAGGTGATCCACTCCAAGACCGCCAAGCTGTTCGAGGCCGCCGCCCAGCTCGGCGCCGTATTGGGCGGGCATGCCGCAGGAAACGGAGATCGCCCTGGCCGAATACGGCATGCATCTGGGCACCGCCTTCCAGCTGGTCGACGACGTGCTCGACTACAGCGCCAGCGCCGAGGAGACCGGCAAGAACATCGGCGACGACCTGGCCGAGGGCAAACCCACCCTGCCGCTGATCTATGCCATGCAGAACGGCACGCCCGCCCAGGCCAAGGTGATCCGCGACGCCATCGAGCATGGCGGCCGGGAGACCATCGAGGCGGTCTGCGAGGCCATTGAATCCACCGGAGCCATCACGTACACTGCGCGGGCTGCGCGCGCGGAGGCCGACAAGGCCGTCGAAGGGCTGGTACGGCTGCCCGACAGCCCCTACCGGGACGCCCTCTACGCGCTGGCGGATTTTTCGGTCGACCGGACCTATTGATCCATTTCGGGGTGTAGCTCAGCCTGGTAGAGCACTGTCTTCGGGAGGCAGGGGTCGCTGGTTCGAATCCAGTCACCCCGACCAATTTCCGCTTTCACCGCCTGCTTCCCGCCATCTTCCCTGTCTTCGTCCTGCACGCTCCCGGCCAGCACCGGACGGGAGCCGCTACCCGGCCCTCCGGCGCCGAGTTGGGCGGACACCTTAACCCTTATCTCCAGATATCCCGGAAACGGGCACCACTCATGGACGCCGAATCCGGCGATGGGTCCCGTGCAGGGTCTTCAGCCTTCGTCGACTCCGTCCGACCAACGCTGTCGGCACGCCGCTAACCGGTTTCGCGATGCCGCGGCGCGGTGGACGTGCGTTTGCCGAGCGCCATCCCCCCGGGCGACGGGCGGTGCTTCATGAGGTGCGGCGCCTCGACGCGCAGATAGTCCAGAAAAGTCTGGGCAACGGTGGAAAGCTGCTTGCCGGCCGGATAGACCACATGCCACTGGCGCTCGATGGGAAATCCCTCCACGTCCAGAACAGTCAACTCGCGGGGCGAGTCCAGACCCAGTGCATGGCGCGACAACACGGAGATTCCCAGGCCGCCGAGTATGGCCTGCTTGATGGCCTCGTTGCTGCCCAGTTCCATGCGCACGCGGGGCGACAGACCGTGTTGCGCGAACAGCCGCTCCATTGCCTTGCGGGTGCCCGAACCCGGCTCGCGCATCAGGAAGGGCTCATCTGTCAGCGCCGCCACGGGAACGCGCCGCCGACCGGCCAGGGGGTGGTCATGGCGCGCCAGCAGCACCAGCGGGTTGGCCAGAAACGGCTCGTAGACCACGTCCAGTCCCTTGGGGGGCTGACCCAGCACATAGAGGTCGTCGACGTTGTCGGCGAGGCGTTCCAGAATCCGCTCGCGATTGCTGACCTTCAGGGAGGCGTCGACCCCGGGATGGCGATGACAGAACGGGCCCAGCAGACGGGGCGCAAAATACTTGGCCGTGGTCACCACCGCAAGCCGCAGGCGGCCCTGCTTGAGCCCCTTCATGTCCGCCACGGTCATCTGGAACCGGTCGAGACGATCGAACAGATCGCGGCAGGTGGCGTACAGCGCCCGGCCCGCGTCGGTCAGGTAAATCCGCTTCCCCACCTGCTCGAACAGAGCGATGCCCACCGTTTCGGTCAGCTTCTTGATCTGCATCGACACCGTGGGCTGGGTCAGATACAGCTCCTCGGCGGCACGGGTGAAGCTGCCCAGTCGGGCAATGGCCTCAAACACCTCCAGCTGGCGGATGGTCGCGTGGCGCATCCTTTGCTCCATACGGATAGATGTCCGTCTATGGAGAAAATCGAAAACTTCGACTGTTATTTATGGTAAGCGTAGGCGATTGTCTCCTGACCGCAAACGGTGCGGCCGGATACCGTGGCCCCGTCGGGCGCCTTTCCGGGTCAGCGTGTCGCTCATGCGGGGGCGGGAAGCCGATGCCTGTGACTGCCTATGGATAGGGTGGCAACACCCCAAGCGGAAAAGGAAAATTCGTCCCGCATCCCCCACTCCCGCCGTCCACACCCGACTCAGATCAGCGCCTGACCGGACCGCTGACTCAGTCACAGCGAGGGAGGAGACACCTATGGGTACCTCGGAAACCATTGCAGAAGGCAAGGAGCGGTACAAATCCGGCGTCATACCCTATAAGAAAATGGGGTATTGGGAGCCCGACTATCAGCCCAAGGACACCGACATCATCTGCCTGTTCCGCATCGTGCCCCAGAAGGGCGTCGATCCCGAAGAGGCCGCAGCGGCCGTGGCAGGCGAGTCCTCCACCGCCACCTGGACGGTGGTGTGGACCGACCGCCTCACCGCCTGCGAGCTCTACCGCGCCAAGGCCTACCGGGTGGACCCGGTACCCAACACCGGCGGAGACACCGAACAGCAGTACTTCGCCTATATCGCCTACGACCTGGATCTGTTCGAGCCGGGGTCGATCGCCAACCTGACCGCGTCCATCATCGGCAACGTGTTCGGCTTCAAGGCCCTGCGCTCCCTGCGTCTGGAGGACATGCGTATCCCGGTGGCCTACATGAAGACCTTCCAGGGCCCGGCCACCGGCATCGTTGTGGAACGCGAGCGCCTGGACAAGTTCGGCCGCCCGCTGCTGGGCGCCACCACCAAGCCCAAGCTGGGTCTGTCGGGACGCAACTACGGGCGGGTGGTGTACGAAGCGCTGAAGGGCGGACTGGACTTCGTCAAGGACGACGAGAACATCAACTCCCAGCCCTTCATGCACTGGCGGGACCGCTTCCTGTACTGCATGGAGGCCGTCAACCGCGCCTCGGCGGCCACCGGCGAGGTCAAGGGCCACTACATGAACGTCACCGCGGCCACCATGGAGGACATGTACGAGCGCGCCGAGTTCGCCAAGGAACTGGGCTCGGTGATCGTCATGATCGATCTGATCGTGGGCTACACCGCCATCCAGTCCATGTCCCGGTGGGCCCGCAAGAACGACATGGTCCTGCATCTGCACCGCGCCGGGCACGGCACCTACACCCGCCAGAAGACCCATGGCGTGTCCTTCCGGGTGATCGCCAAGTGGATGCGCATGGCGGGGGTGGACCACATCCACGCCGGCACCGTGGTGGGCAAGCTGGAGGGCGACCCCAACATGATCGCCGGCATCTACGACACCCTGCGCGAGCCGGTAACCGAGCAGAACCTGCAGCACGGCGTGTTCTTCGACCAGGACTGGGCGTCGCTCAACAAGGTCATGCCGGTGGCTTCGGGCGGCATTCACGCCGGTCAGATGCACCAGCTCCTGCATTACCTGGGCGAGGACGTGATACTGCAGTTCGGCGGCGGCACCATCGGCCATCCCATGGGGATCGCGGCGGGCGCCACCGCCAACCGGGTCGCCCTGGAAACCATGGTCCAGGCCCGCAACGAGGGCGTGGACATCTGGAACGAAGGTCCGAAGGTGCTGAACAAGGCAGCCAAGTGGTGCCAGCCTCTGCAGGCCGCCCTGGACACCTGGAAGGACATCACCTTCAACTACGAATCCACGGACACGCCGGATTTCGTGCCGGTGGAAACCCCGTCCGCCTGACCGCAGGAGGCCTCGCCATGCGAATCACACAGGGACAGTTCTCGTTCCTGCCGGATCTGACCGACGAGCAGATCACCGCGCAGATCAAGTACGCGCTCAAGAACGGCTGGGCCGTGAACGTGGAGTTCACCGACGACCCGCACCCGCGCAACACCTACTGGGAAATGTGGGGCATGCCCATGTTCGACCTGCGGGACCCGGCCGGCATCCTCTATGAGGTCAACGAGTGTCGCAAGGCCTATCCCGATCACTATGTGCGGGTGACAGCCTTCGATTCCAGCCGCAGCTGGGAGACGCCGCGCATGTCGTTCATCGTAAACCGGCCCAAGGAGGAGCCGGGCTTCGGCCTCATACGTCAGGAGCAGAACGGCCGTCATGTCAGCTATACCATACGCCCGTACGCCACCCAGAAACCGGAGGGCGAGCGTTACCGGTGAGGTCTCGCGGCGTTCCCGCGCCGACCCACGCGGGAACGCCGGGTAGTGCAACGGGGCCGCCACGGCCGCGTGCCGGCGGCGCCCGTCTGTTCGGCTTGTAGTCCATGTGGAGCCATTCGAGACGGTGACTGCCATGAACGATCGTGCAACGTACGAACGCGACGAGGACTCCAGCGAAAAGGAGCCGGCAACACCGCTCCCGGACGACACCCCTGTGGATCTGGAGAAGGAATACCGCGCTTCCCAGGTTCAGGAGGTGCTGGACAAGCTGGACCGCGAGTTGGTGGGCCTCAAACCCATCAAGCAGCGCATAAGGGAAATCGCCGCATTGCTGCTGGTGGAGCGGGTGCGCAAGAAGATGGGGCTGTCCTCGGAGACGCCCACCCTGCACATGTGCTTCACGGGCAACCCCGGCACCGGCAAGACCACTGTGGCCCTGCGCATGTCGGAGATCCTCCATCGCCTGGGGTACGTGCGCGAAGGTCATCTGGTGGCGGTGACCCGCGACGACCTGGTGGGACAGTACATCGGCCACACCGCCCCCAAGACCAAGGAAGTCATCAAGCGCGCCATGGGCGGCGTGCTGTTCATCGACGAGGCCTATTATCTCTACAAACCCGAGAACGAGCGCGACTACGGACAGGAGTCCATCGAGATCCTGTTGCAGGTGATGGAGAACAACCGGGACGACCTGGTGGTGATCCTGGCGGGTTACAAGGACAAGATGGACCGCTTCTTCCGCAGCAACCCCGGCATGCGCTCGCGCATCGCCCATCACATCGACTTCCCCGACTACGGCGCCCGGGAGCTGATGGAGATCTCCGAACTCATGCTGGAGCAGCTCCACTATCGCTTCAGCCCGGAGGGGGAGAAGGCTTTCGAGGAATACATCGAGCGGCGCATGGGCATGGAGCAGTTCGCCAACGCCCGCTCCATCCGAAACGCCCTGGACCGGGCCCGGCTGCGCCAGGCCAACCGGCTGTTCGCCGCGGGCGGCGACAAGCTGACCAAGGCGGACCTGATGACCATCGAGGCCAAGGACATCAAGGCCAGCCGGGTATTCCGGGAAGACCGTCCCGATGGCGATCAGGGCGGCGGCTAGCCGGCGCGACCCGTGGGGTGGCGACATGTCCAGCCTGCTGCCGGATCTCGCACCCATCCGCACCCTGCCCAAGACCCTGGACGCGCGTTGCTACAATCGCGCCCGCCTGGCGCTGCTGCGTCTGGGCGCGCCCCTGCGGGTGGAACTGCCCGGCCTGCGGGGGCTGGAGGTGATTCTGGAGCGGGACTGCTGGCTGTGCGTGGACAGCGACGTCGAGGACCGGCCCATTCTGGCCTGGACGGAATTCCAGAGCCGCAACCCCGACACCCTGCACAGCCCGGTGTCCTGCGTCGTGCACCTGTACGACCACCGGGCCGGCCTGGTCATGGGCTTCGCTCTGGAAGCGCTGGAAGACATCCTGGAACGGCGTCTGGCGTGGTGCGGCCCGCACCTGTGAGTCGACGGCGACGGAAACGCCAGGGCCCTGCCGACGACAGAGGAAGGGGCTCGACGTCAAAACCGCTTCCGGCCGCTCACTCTGTCACAGGTCTTTCCGAGGTGCCGCTCCCTCTCCTGTCAGGCAATTCTTCCCAGCCCTCGCGCCGTGGGCAAAGAGACCCGACCTCGTTCATGCGCGCGCTACTCCAGCGCAATAACGACTCTCTCGTTCTTCTTGTGTTCCTCGACTTCCACCAGGGTGCCGCGGGCTTCGGGGTTCTCGGACAGTCTGATGATTTCATCGAGATCGATGCCCTTGTCCTGCAGAGCATCCATGGCCTGCTTCGGGATAAGCCGGGGCGCGATCTTTAGAACACCTCCCGGGATGGTGACCGTGGTATCCGGCTCCGGATCGTCCCCCTTGAACACCCTGATCTTCAGGTCCGTCACGGCCGCTCTCCCTCCATCCGCTCATTTCGAACAGGCGCGGGGATCATCCTGTCCCCAGCGCCGCCCTGGCATGCACAGTCATGCAAAAAACAGCTGCTTCCTGTTCCCAGGCTCAGGCGTCGACACCGGAAGGCTTGCGTCCGAGCAGGAGCAACGTGCGCACCGGAATGCGAAACCCGCCGTCGGAATCCCGCTCTACCCTTCTGCCCCACGCCGTCAGCGCGAAGCGCCCTGGTCGGCACCATCGACGGCCTCTTGGCCCTGCCTTCCGCCGGACTCGTTCCAGCGACCCTTCTCGGCTCGCCGTTTCCTCACGTCGCGTTCGCGCCTCTGGTGCGGCTCCGCGGCGACCGACGGCGTGGGCCGCGCTGCGCCTTCACCGACATGCCTGATTGGCCTGCGATCCAGCCTGTCTCTTCCGCGCCGGTCGGAAGTGACTTGCGCTGGACTGCCCGGCGGCGACACCCTCTTATGCGTCGCACCCTGACGTGCTTCGGATCGATGCTGCGAAGGCCTCTCCCGCCTGCTCTGCGCCTTGTTGTCCACCGGGCGCCCGTATGCCCTGGGCCGCACATCTTCATGACGCCGGGCATTCTGTGGAGGACGCCGCTCGTCGCGATGGGGTTCGGGGTATTGTGCCCTCCGGCGCACGTCCTCGGACCTTCCATGCCCAGGCGGCATATCCCGGTCAGCCTTGTGCTGCTGTCGCGCACTGAATTCAGCACCGGCCATTCCGCGCCGACCCCGTTCCGGGCCGTGCGCCCTGTTGGGCTCAGCCTCCCGTCGCTGATCATGGTACTCGCGACTGCTGAAATCCCTTTGCCCATAGGGATGAGTGCTCCTCATGTCCCCATGCGCGGATCTCGCCGGGTAACTACGCCGATGTTCCGCGTGCCTGAGATACGGCAGCCCGGCGATTCTCATGCGCACGCGGTCCCTGTCGTGCAGCACCCACCCATGAGGCAGCCGCTTCGCCCGTCGCCATGTTCCGCCATAGGGATAGTAGTAGTAGTGCTCGGTAATCTCGTAGTAGACACGACTGTCGGGATAGTAATACCAATAGTGGTACGCGCCGCGAACCCCCATATAGGCACCGGAGTGCGGGGTTGTCCTTACGACGACGCAGGCATCGAGCAGTAATGCCGCCGCAATGGCCATCAACAGGATAAAGGCGTTTCTCGGTCTGCCCATGGCGCTGCCCCGGCAAGAATGGTCGTTCCGATGTTAACCGTAAGAAATACGTCAAGCACGGAACCAAGCCAAGTCGCGGCCAGAACTGTGAAGCCGATCACGCTGGGCGTCGGAAAAGGCCCTTCGAGTCAGAGTTCGCAGGGATCGGCAGGCAATCGCTGCGCGCGCATCCATCACCTGGAGGGGGCAGCCCCGCCTTCTGCAAAGCCCGGATACGGAACCTCAAGAAGTCAATCCGCACTTATTTGGCACAGTCTCAGCCACGATCCGGCCAATCACGTTTCTGCGCCATTTGGTCGATGCTTCGGATAAACGCGCTTTTGGCATCGCAGTACCCATGCGGATCGTCTCTGAACTGGTTTGCAAGTCCAATCTTAAGCGCTGCATAGGCCTCCGCATCCTTGCTGGACTCGCGCAGGAAATCGCGGAATCTGATATGCCGTGCGACCTCGGGCGACCCGAACTCAAAGGCATGAAGGTGGTGCGTACGCTCCTCTTGGCCCTTGGTGTAGTACCGCCTACCCGGGATCCCGAATTCCCCACGCGCGGAATACCCAGCCCCTGAAGCCCGGACTCGCGAGCACTCAACGCGTTCAGGGACTCTACGGCCAGAAGGATATCGATCACGGCCTTTGCCGACATACCCGGGATCGCGGTGCTCCCGATGTGAAAGCACTGCAGATTCAGGCCCGCCAACGCACCCCGGATGGCCACTGCCTCTTGCTCGTACAGTTCCGGCCACGAGGGGTCGTATTCCACTATTTCTACCGTTCGCCCCATTTCCTGTCCGGTACGCCCCTTTTGGGAAGGCGATGAACCCGGTCTCTGAGTGATCAACATGCGTGGGTCGGCAAAATCAGGCGATCCCTTTACTGTTTTCCGTTCGAACCGAGTTTCTCGGTTACGTAGTAGTTGTTCTTGCCTTCATCTTCGTAGGTATCGAGTATGCGCAAGCCGGCTTCCTCCAAAAGCAGAGGTTCCTTAGGTGCCGTAAACAGGAATAGTCCACCAGGGACCAGGGCATCGGCGACTTGGGCGAAAACCGCAGCCTGCTCAGGGGCCGGCAACAAGAACAGCAGCCCAACGGCAACAGCCCCATCGAACGTTCTTGCGAAAAAATCATTATCCTGGACGCTTTCGCATCGAATGGGTACCCCAGGAAACCTCGATCGGAACTCGGAAACCAGCGTTGATGAGCTGTCTATTGCCCAGACATCCAGTCCGGCGTCCACAAGTTCCCTGGTGACCGGATAACCGCCTCCGCAGGCAATTTCCATGACTTCGGCGCCCCGAGGGAGCCCACGCGCCCACCGGCGTACGACATCTGCCCCTATCGACGACCGATCACGGCCACGCAGGAACTCACGGGCATGTCGTTCGTATGCAGTTGCAGCATCCACAGTCGCTGGACCACCCTTGAATGACCACAGAACGCCGACGCTCCGCCGCCTTTGAAACGGTGCGCGAACCACGAGCGGACACCATAGCTTCAGCTCTCATAACGGTCCACATGAGCCGCGCCTTGCCGTGGAGAGTAGCGTAGCGCACCGGCAGGTTCAGTCCGCCTGCAGCGCCGTGTTAGCCGACTTATTCTTCGCGATTCCTCTGCGCTCGATCTCCGGCGCAGCGCTGGACGATCCTTTCGACCGTCGTAGGAATGGGGCGACGTAGGCCCGCTTCCATAGCGCCTTCACGATCGTCTGCGGCGAAGTAAGTAAAAGCGAGGGCGCGCTTTCTGCACAAAACGGGGAGCCCCGTCCAAATCGAATGGTTCTTCGTCGGTGATCGTCCATCCCCCATAAGCTTGTTCGATCTCTTGCCGACTATCCCTCGCGGCAGCGGTCCTCTGCGAGCCGGAGAGAATGCGTACATCAGGAGCGTGGCGTCCTCGGAGGCGACCGCCGTTACCTCCTGGCCAACCGCCCGTACTTGCTCCGGCGCGAGACCATGTACGGCGCCAAAGTCCAGGATGAGGCGAAATCCCGAGCCAATGCCTATGGCCGTGAGCGCCGTGATACTCCCTTCGACGAATAGAACTGTCCACGCCGGCTCCGCGTGCGCGTTCGCGGGCGGTGCGCACCGCTTTCGGCACGATGTCGACGCCGGTTACCTCCCATCCGCGTTGAGCCAATCGAACCGACCAGAACCCGGTGCCGCATCCCAGATCGAGCGCGCGCCCGTAGGGGGTTCTCGACCACTCTCCTCTTGGTCAAGGAGCGCGACGGCCTGGTCACCAATAGGAAGTGACGGCATCCGCTCCCAGGGCGTTAAGCCAATGAGGTACTGAATTTTGTAGAAAAGCCTCATTCAAATTCCCGGTACGGCTTGGCGGCTGACATATGAGTAGACCACTGTAGCGGTATAGCACGGCGCGCCCAGCGGTGTTACTGGCGTCCATTCTTCTTGTCCTTTCGTTTCCGCAGCACGCGGGCTGGCCGGAGGGGTGTTATTCAGGGCGGGCGGTGCTTGCACCCGCTTTCCGGAGTTATAAGGCTGCAGCGGCAAAAAAGGCGCCGCGGGGGCGGTCATTGCGACCTTGATCGGAAACGACCGCCAAATCAGCCGATTCGCGAACGGCGGGTGGGACGCTAGACAGCGCCGGCGGTCTTTGGTCGGGAATCCCGTTCCCGTGTCGTCGTAAACGACTTATCCGGGCAACAGCGGGTTGGGTGGATACAACGTAAGAGGGGGCGTTCGCGTTCAACGCGGTCCATCGCACGCGGGTAAGGCCGCCCGCGCGTTCAGGACGCTGCGTCAGAAAAAACAACGGCGCCATATGGGCGCCGTTGTTGCTGCCGTACAGACGCGGTAGCGCGTTTAACGCCGATCGTAGTCCGGCGTCGCGCTGATCTGGTGGATACTGAGGTCGGCGCCTTCGTATTCCTGCTCCTGGGTCAGGCGCAGACCCACGCTGAATTTGAGGGTGCCGTACACGATCAGACCACCCAGCAGGGCGACGCCTATCCCCAGGCCGGTACCGATCAGCTGGGACATGAAGCTCACTCCGCCGAGTCCGCCCAGGGCCGCGGTGCCGAAAATACCGGCGGCGATGCCGCCCCAGGCGCCGCACAGGCCGTGCAGGGGCCACACGCCCAGCACGTCGTCGATGCGCCAGCGGTTCTGGGTCAGGGTGAACGTCCACACGAACAGGGCGCCGGCCACCACGCCGGTGACCAGCGCGCCCAGCGGATGCATGACGTCCGAACCCGCGCAGATGGCCACCAGCCCGGCCAGCGGGCCGTTGTGTACGAAGCCCGGGTCGTTGCGTCCCGCCGCCAGCGCCGCCAGGATGCCGCCGACCATGGCCATCAGGGAATTGACCGCCACCAGTCCGCTGATGCCGTCGATGGTCTGGGCGGACATGACGTTGAAACCGAACCAGCCCACCGACAGGATCCAGGACCCGAGGGCCAGGAAGGGGATGTTGGACGGCGGGTGGGCGAAGATCTCGCCGTTCTTGCCGTAGCGGCCGTGGCGATGGCCCAGCAGGCTGACCGCCACCAGCGCGATCCAGCCGCCCATGGCGTGCACCACCACCGAGCCGGCGAAGTCATGGAACGGCGCGCCGAAGGTGGTCTGCAGCCAGTGCTGGAAGCCGAAGCGGCCGTGCCAGGCGATGCCTTCGAAGAACGGATAGACGAAGCCCACCAGCACGAAGGTGGCGGCGAGCTGGGGATAGAATCTGGCGCGCTCGGCGATGCCGCCCGAGATGATGGCCGGCACCGCGGCGGCGAAGGTGAGCAGGAAGAAGAACTTCACCAGCTCATGGCCGTTGTGCACAGTCAGGGCGGCCGCGCCGTGGAAGAAGTTGATGCCGTAGGCGATGCTGTAGCCGATGAAGAAATAGGCGATGGTGGACATGGCGAAGTCGCTCATGATCTTCACCAGGGCGTTCACCTGGTTCTTGCGCCGGACCGTACCGACCTCCAGGAAGGCAAAGCCGGCGTGCATGGCCAGCACCATAATGGCACCCAGTAGAACAAAAAGCACATCCGACGCACTCTGCAAGCGCTCCATGAGACCCCCGTTGTCATTCTGGTTGAACCAATCCGGGGCGTTAGTGCACGAATTGTGCCTGAGGGCGCAGCGATGATTTATCAGTAGGTTACATGACGCCGACGGCGCGCCGGCAACGGCATTCGCACCAGAACAGGGCATTTAGGCGTCTGAACGCACGCATCTGGTGCGCCGCGCGCGGCAAGGTCGGCCAATTCAGGGCATGGCGCACAGTCAGGGTGCAAACAGGCCAAAAAAAACCGGCGGTCAAGCCGCCGGTGAAGAGACGTCATGCATCGCGCTCTTTGGGGAGAGAGCAAATGAGGCAGTTACACTATGGCGCCACCGGGGCATGCCATTCCGTGACAGCGAACACAATCCCGACCACTGGCGCTCAGCCCGCGCCTGCGTCGTCCAGGCGCGCCAGCAGCTGGTCGTAGTACTGGCGCTCCACCGCCGGGTGGCGGCACCTCACAGTCCGTGCCGCTTGGCCTGCTCCCAAAGGGCGTCCAACTCGGCCAGATCCACGTCGGGACCGGGCTCGCGCCCCTGTTCGGCCAGCCGCTCCTCGATATAACCGAAGCGGCGCTGGAATTTCCCGTTGGCGTCCCGCAGCGCGCTCTCCGGGTCCACACCGGTGCGCCGCGCCAGATTCACGCAGGTGAACAGCAGGTCGCCCACCTCCTCGGCAACCGCTTCGTGACGGTCTTCCGCGAGCGCGGTGCGCAGCTCGGCGATTTCCTCCTCGAGCTTGTCCAGCACCCCCGCTGCGTCGTCCCAGTCGAAACCCACCCGGGCGGCGCGCTTCTGGAGCTTGGCGGCGCGCACCAGCGCCGGCAGCGCCTTGGGAATACCGCCCAGCACGCCGGCCTCGCTGCCGCCGCGGGCCGCGCGCTCGGCCTGTTTGTGGTCTTCCCACGCCCGGGTCTGTTCCCCCGCGCTGGCGATCTTCGCGTCGGCGAACACATGGGGATGGCGCCGTACCAGCTTGTCGCTGATGGTGCGCACCACGTCGTCGAAGCCGAACCACCCGCGCTCGGCGGCCATCTGGGCGTGAAACACCGTCTGAAACAGCAGGTCGCCGAGTTCCTCGCACAAGTGGGGCCAATCCTCGTGCTCGATGGCATCGGCCACTTCGTAGGCCTCTTCCACGGTGTAGGGCGCGATACTGCGAAAGTCCTGGCGCACATCCCATGGACAACCGCTGTCGGGATCGCGCAGGCGGGCCATGATGGCCAACAGCCGCTCCACCTGCCCGTTGCCATGATCGTCAATACTCACCGGCCTTCTCCGGGACGTCCCCCGCCGGCGTCATGGCCAGGGTCATGGCGTCGAAATCCAGGGACACTCTGTAGTTGCGAAAAAAACCGTGGGCCAGCAGCCCGCCGATATGAAAGCCGAAGCGCCTGGCCAGGGGGAAGGCGCCGGTGATCACGCCCCGGCCCGGCCGCGTGCACGCCGCACCCAGGCACACCGATTGCGCCGCGAAGGGCAGCGCCTCCACTCTGCCGCCGCCGCCATAGCCGTGGCCGGCAGTCTCGGCGCTGGGCTCGACGCCCACGGCGGCGGCCACCGCCGGCGGCACCAGGCAATCGTAGCCGGACATGCCGGTGTCCAGAAACCACAGCAGGGGCCGGTCGTTGAGCCGGCCCCAGGCGACCGGGTAATGATCGCCGGCAATCCAGAAGCGCTGCGCCTGCGCGCCCCCGGGCTCCTGCCCCTGGCCGTACCGGCCGAGTCGCAGCGCCTGAGCCGGATAGTCCATCACCACATTGAACTGCGACAACAGGCCCAGGCCGATGATGCCCGCCACCTCATGGGCCTGATAGAAGCCGGCGAGCTGCGAGCCCAGATCCAGAATTTCCAGCGGCACGTCGGCAAGTTCCAGGCTGCCGAGCCGTATGCTGTCCGCCCGGCCGTGACGCACCATGCCGTGCCGCCCGCCGGCGAACTGGCCTGCCTCGCGCCCCCCCAGGGCCACGTTCGCCCGCAGTGCGAAATCCTCATCGAGCAGCACATCGCCGGTACCGGTGTCGACCAGAAAGGCACCCGTGTGGCTGCCATTGACCGTCACGGACACCAGCGGCAGGGGCTCGGCCGCCACAAAGGGCACGGCCCAGCGATTCCCGGGGCTGGTGATGCGGTAGGGAAGGCGGTCGCCGAAGGCGGCCAAGGCCTCGGCGAATGCCGGCCGGCCCAGCAGCAGGAACTGCTCTGCGGCGGCCCCCAGCCGGCCCGCCCGGCGCAGGCTCTGGGCCCGCACCCAGCGCGCGTGGGGCGCCAGTGGCGCGGGCGCCGTCCCGTCGAGGTATTCAACCGCCTGGCAGGGCCGGTTGTCGAGCAGCGCCAGCTCGGCGAGCCGTGCCGCCACGCCGGCATCGTCCGGGCGCCGCTCCCTGAGCGCCAGCAACTCGCGGCTGGCGTCCTCGAAGCGCCCGCTCATCAGCAACTCCTCGGCGACCCTGCGCGCGCGGGGATCGTCGACCCCGGGGTGACCGTCCGCCATGGCGTGCCTCACATGCTGGAACGGCTCCGAGAATACCATCTTTGCCGCACTGTCATGGCCGGGCCCGCACCTGCCCATGCCAGGGGTCAGCGCCGCCCCACCGAGGCACGCAGACCACTTCGTCAGCCCAGAGGCGGCGGCCGGTCTCCCGGCCGGGCACACCGATACCAGTCCACGAAGGCGACGCAGCCCGTGTCGCCCTCCGGCGGCGCCCAGGACGCGAAGGCCTCGGGAGCCGGCCGGAGGTACGGCCCCTGCTTCACCTCGAAGAAGACCGTGCCGGGCTGCAGGGCCACCACGGTGTGCCAGGCCCCGGGGGGCAGTTCGGCGCCCAGGCAGCCACCCCCGGCGACCAGCTCCAGGCGTTCGCTGACAACCCCGTCGTCCTCGAACGCAAGCAGGGCGCAGGCGCCGCGCACCGCCAGCATCAGCTCCCAGCGCGCCGGCTCCACATGGCGGTGGGGCCGCACGTAGCTGTCGGGCTCGATGGCGTTGAACAACCGCTGCACGGGATCTTCCGGTGCGTCATGGAGATTGAGGTTCATCCGGCGCCGCGGCGCCTGTTCGGCCCGCTCCACCAGGGCCAGCAGCATGGACTGGTCGATCACCCGCATGACAACGCTCCGACTATGACCAAAGGGCGCCGCCAGTGTACTGCCAGCGCACCCCCGTGCGTAGGTTGGGCTGACCGTGGACTGGCCTGACCGTGGACTGGCCTGACCGTGGACTGGGCTGACCCTGGGTTGGGCTGACCCTGGGTTGGGCTGATGTAGGTTGGGCTGACGAAGGAAGCCCAACGGGCTGCGGCCCAGCACCTGGTGATGGTCGTTGGGCTTCGCGCCGCTCAGCCCAACCTACGCAACGCTCAGTCCAACCTACGGGGCATACAGGACGACACAGCACGCATCCGCCCGGCTCTGATCCGCAACATGCCCACACCCGTGAAATGATCGCGGGAGCTGCAATGACAAGGCAGCCCGCAGGCCGCCTACCGGTCCGGTACGCGCTCGCCTAGGCGACCTGCTCACCGGCGGCCTTATCGTGGTCCGCGTGGTACTCGGTGATGCGCTCGACCTCCTCCCTGGAGCCAAGGAACACCGGCACCCGCTGGTGCAGGCCTTCGGGGGTCAGCTCCATGATGCGTCCACGTCCCGTGGTGCTGGCTCCCCCGGCCTGCTCGACGATGAAGCTCATGGGGTTGGCCTCGTACATCAGCCGCAGCTTGCCGTGAGCGGAGGCGGGACGGCTGTCGCGGGGATACATGAAGATGCCGCCGCGGGTGAGGATGCGGTGCACTTCGGCGACCATGGAGGCGACCCAGCGCATGTTGAAGTTCTTGGCGCGCGGACCGTCCTTGCCCTGCAGGCACTCGTCCACGTAGCGGCGCACCGGCTTCTCCCAGAAGCGCTGATTGGACATGTTGATCGCGAACTCCTGGGTCTCGACAGGGATCTGCATGTCCGGGTGGGTCAAAATGAATTCGCCGATATTGCGATCCAGCGTGAAGCCGTTGACGCCATGGCCGGTGGTCAACACCAGCATGGAAGCCGGGCCGTAGATGGCATAGCCTGCACAGACCTGCTGGGTGCCGGGCTGCAGGAAATCCTCCACCGCGGGCTCGGAGACCCCGTCGGGACAGCGCAGCACGGAGAAGATGGTGCCCACCGAAAGGTTGACGTCGATATTGGACGATCCGTCCAGCGGGTCGAACAACAGCAGGTACTTGCCTTTCGGGTACCTGGCCGGGATCGGCAGCGGATCGTCCATTTCCTCGGAGGCCATGGACGCCAGGTGGCCGGTCCACTCCAGGGCCTGCACCATGACGTCGTTGGCAATGATGTCGAGCTTCTTCTGGGTCTCGCCCTGGACGTTTTCGGTCTCGGCCGAGCCCAGCACGCCGATCAGGCCACCGCGGTTAACGGCGCAGGAAATCTTCTTGCAGGCCGTCAGCAGGTCGTTGAGCAACAGGCTGAAATCGCCGGTCGCACCGGGTATGCGGCGCTGCTCTTCGATGATGAACTGGGTCAGGGTCTTGTGATGGTCCATGAGCACTTTCCGATGCTGAGAGGGATTGGCGCTTCCGGCACGGGCACCGGTTTGCACGAAAATTCAATGGCTTAATATATTATCAGAATATTATGATACTTAAATATCAAGGGAACGCAAAGGAATGGAGGTGCCATGACTGAAGGGCTGTGGCTGCTGGCGCTGGCCTGGAGCGTGTATTTCGCCATCCACTCCGTGCTCGCTTCCCTGTGGTGCAAGCGGTGGATCGAAGGTCGCTGGCCGGGCGTCGGAAGGCGTTATCGGCTTTGGTACAACGTCGCCGCGACCGCTCTGCTGGCAGTGCCGGCCGGGCTGATATGGTCGCAGCAGGGGCCCCTGCTGTGGCACTGGACGGGACTGGGGAAATGGATTGCCGACGCCGCCGCCCTTCTCGGGATAGCGGGGTTCGTCGCCACCACCCGCTATTACGACATGGGGGCGTTCATGGGGCTGCGTGTGAGCGCCGATACCGCCGCCGACGCGGCCCAGCCTCTGCGCATCTCAACCCTGCATCGCTTCGTGCGCCATCCGTGGTACTTCTTCGGGCTGATCATCCTGTGGAGCCGTCCCATGGATGCCGCCTGGCTGGTCAGTGCGGTGTGCATCACCGTGTACGCCGCCATCGGCTCACAGCTGGAAGAACGCAAGCTGGTGGCCCTGTACGGCGACGCCTACCGGCAATACCGCCGGCGGGTGCCGGGGCTGATTCCCCTGCCCTGGCGCTGGCTGGACCGCCAGGGTGCGGCGGCGCTGGAAACGATCGCCGCCCGCCAGGACACCGGGCCCGTCAGCGGGTCAGGGCCTCGATGAGCTGATCCTCCATCTGGATGCGGTCCGCCAGTTCCTCGCCGATCAGCGACAGGTCGTCGGCCAGCGTGTCCAGACACCCGTCGAGTTCTGCCGAACCGTAACGGTCATTGAAGGCCAGGATGTTGTCCGTCATGACGGATATGCGCGGATAGATGCTTTCAGCGACGCTGCGCACCGGCTCACGGCGCTCGCGGTTTTCCGCGGCGTAACGGTAGAGCTGAAAATGGGCGCTGGCCGCATAGTCAATCAACGCCTCACAGAACTCCTGCAGCGCCTCTGCGGTCACCGGCTCCGGCTTGAACGGGCGCAAGCGTGCCAGTTCGGCGTACAGCGTCAACGTTTCGTTGCGGGACGTTACCAGACCGGCCAGGCGATTGCGGGATGCCGACCGCCTCTCCAGCCCCCCACCTTGATCTGCTGTCATGGGTACCCCTCTGCGCGATTATTTCTTATGTGAGCCGGATAGTAACAAAAAGCCGGGCCGTTGCGGACGACCGGCCGGGAACGTCGGGGAAAGGATGTGTCTAACTTTACCTGAGGGCCAGGATGCCCGGACCGGAGAGGAACAATTCCCGCATTTAAGTGGGGAACCAATCTTGACTAAAGCAGTCAACTATTATTAAGATAATTCCCTAGTGAAGAAGTCGGGTTTTGTCCGTCAACGGTGCTCGAAACAGCAAGCACAAGGGGTTAGCTTATGAAACTCTCAACCAAAGGACGTCACGCGATCACTGCCATGATGGAACTGGCAATTCGCCACAAACAAGGACCCGTTACCCTTGCGGACATCTCTGTGGAACAAGCCATTTCGGTTTCGTACCTGGAGCAGTTGTTCGCACGTCTTCGCAAGAGCGGCCTGGTCACCGGCCTGCGAGGCCCGGGCGGGGGCTATTGCCTGCGTCGGCCGGCCAGCGAGATCAGCATCGCCCAGATACTGGAAGCGGTGGACGATGCGGTGCAAAGCCCCGCCGTGGGCGCGGATGCCACCCACGCCAGCGTTGAGGCGCCCCAGAGCATGCAGCTGTGGCGGCGTCTGAGCGGCCGCATCTACGGCTTCCTGAACGACATCAGTCTCGCCGAGGCGGTGGAACACCAGGCTTCCGGCGAAGAACCCTCCAAAGACGACCTGCGCTTCGGACCTGGATTTCGCCAGGACGAACGCTCAGCGGCCTGACCCGCACTGAGGGAACCGCCAGCCCGTACTCGGGCACCCCGAGTACGGGCTGGTAGTCTGTGCTGCCGCCCCCAGCTTCCGGTGCCTGGCCGGCAACACGAGCCGGGTCCGCGGATCGGCGCGGCGGCCGGGTACGCGCAGCGGCCAGGGTAAGTTAAAATGGCGTCATGGAAGCCCACGCCGGTGACACCATCTGCCGACGCCGAGACGACACGGGTGTGCTGGAAGTCGTAGACGACGCCATTACCCGCACCCTGTACTTTGGCACCCCGGCAAAACAGAGCAGCATGCTGCTCACCAACCCGCGCGCGCTCGCGTTATCCTATACGCGGGCCATGTGCGCGTGCCTGCTGTTCCAGAACGCCCCACGCCGGGTCCTGCTGGTAGGCCTGGGCGGCGGTTCGTTGGCCCGCTTTCTTCTCCACCACTTCCCCGATTGCCGAATCGACGCCATCGAGCCGCGTGCCGCGGTGATCGAAATCGCCCGTGAGTTTTTCGCCCTGCCTGACGATCCGCGGCTGACCGTCATCCCCAGCGACGGAATCGCCTACCTGCAGCGGCGCTCCCCCGGCACCCCCCGCTATGACCTGATCCTGGTGGATGCCTTCGATGCGCGCGGCCTGGCAGCCGGCGTAGCCACCGGCGGTTTCTGCGACGCCTGCCGCGACGCGCTCACCGAGTCCGGCGTGCTGACGATCAACCTGTGGGCCACCGATTCACGGGACTTCCGTCAGGGCTACAGGTGCCTGCGCTCGGCTTTCGAGGATCAGGTCCTGCGCCTGCCCGTGGAACAACGCGGCAACGTGATCGCGCTGGCCTTTCCCCACCGAATCGGTACGGCGACGCTCAGGGAACTGCGTACCAAAGCCGCGCAACTGGAGGAGCGCTACGGCCTGGAGTTCACCGCCCTGCTGCGTGGACTGCGCCGACACAACACCGGCCTGCTGCGCCGGATATTCTGGTAACCTGCCCATGCAGCCGCCTGGCCGGCTGCCCTCCGCCCCCGACACCCGGATGCCACCCGTGACTGACGATCTGCTGCGCCTGTTTCCCATCCCCACTCAGGCGGTGTCTCTACAGGGTTGTTACCTGGCGCACGGGCTGCATCGCTGCGGCCAAGCCGGCCGCCCGTTCGTGTACACCAATTTCATCACCAGTCTGGACGGGCGCATCGCCATCGCCGCACCGGGGCGCAACACCCATCAGGTGCCGCCTGCCATCGCCAATCCGCGGGACTGGCGGCTCTATCAGGAACTGGGCGCCCAGGCCGACGTGCTCATCACCACCGCACGCTACCTGCGCCAGCTGGCAATCGGCGAGGCACAGGACATGCTGCCGGTGGGGCTGTCACCGGATTTCGAGGACCTGCGCCGGTGGCGCCTGACGCAGGGCTTGCCTCCGCAGCCCGATGTCGCGGTGCTGAGCGCAAGCCTGGACTTCCCGGCCGAAACGCTCACCGGCCTGGGCCATCGGCGTATTTACGTGATCACCGGCGAGAGCGCGGACCCCGAACGCATCCGCGGGCTGCGCGACCAGGGCATCGACGTGCGCCTGGCCGGCAGCGGCCACGGCGCGGACGGCCCGCGCCTGATCCACTGCCTCGCCGAGGAGGGCTACCGCAGCATCTACGCCATTGGCGGCCCGTCGGTCATGCACACCCTGGCCGCCGGCGGCGTGCTCGATCGGCTGTACCTGACCCACGCCCATGTGGTCCTGGGCGGCGAGGATTTCGACACCTTCATCTGGGGCTCCGAACTCGCTCCCGCCCTGTCGCTGCAAATGTCCGGCCTGTATTACGACCCGGTTGCGCCCGCGGGCGGCGGCCAACTGCTGGCCTTCTACGAGTGCCGGCCCCGCGAGGACCTGCTGTTCCCCCCGCCCGACCCCCATTCGGCGCGCTGAAGGCCCCACTGTCGGCAGCCACCGCGACATCCGTCAGAGAATCCCGGCCTCCGCGGCCCGCTGACGACGCAGCTGCGCCCGCACCCGCTCCAGCGGCACGACCGTGCCGCGCCCGATACCTTCGCAGCGGCGGCCCTCCGCCTCCCACGCGCTGCGGCTGCGCACCACCTCCGACCAGAATGGATACGTCCGGCACTGCACGGGACGCGCGGCATACACGCGACAGCGTCCGTCATTACCGAGAAATACGCACCGCCCCTGAGAATCGGATGCGGCCACCAGTTCGCCTTCCGGCAAACGGCGCAGGTAGCGACGCCGGAACCACGACCGGGACAGGCCGAGGTGCTCGCGGATGCGCTCAGCCTCCGCGGGGCGCAGAAACACGTGGTAGTCCGGACCGGCAATGCAGCAACGACCGCATTGGGTACATTCGAAATGCAGTGGGCTGTGTTCGTAAAACATGGGGGCTCGTCCGTCCTGTAAACAGGGGTCGCCAGCCATTTTACACGCCACCGATCGGCTACTATCATGATCCGCCCGTTCCGCACGCCCGGAGACCGACCCTGAACGACATCCGCAAACCCGTTTACCGTGGCGATGTGGTGGACCTGGGCCTGGAATCGGCACAGCTGCCGGACGGCCAGCAGATCGAACTGGAGGTGGTGCGCCACCCGGGCGGGGCCGCGGTGGTGGCGCTGGATGCCGACTGGCGCGTCTGCCTGCTGCGCCAATACCGTCACGCGGCCGGCGGCTGGTTGTGGGAACTGCCGGCGGGCAAAGTCGACAGTGGCGAGACCCCGGAGACGACCGCACGGCGGGAACTTCGCGAGGAAGCCGGCCTGTTGGCGGACCGGTGGCAGACGCTGGGCGCGATCATTACCACGCCCGGGTTCTGCGACGAACGCATTGCGCTGTTCCTGGCGATGGAACTGCAGACGGTCGCCACCGAGCGCCAACCCCACGAGCTGATCGAGACCCACTGGCTGGCGTTTCGCACAGCGCTGCAATGGTGCCACCAGGGCGAGATACAGGACGCGAAATCCGTCATCGGCCTGCTGCTGGCCGCCGCTCGTCTCGATGGCCGGGATGCCGGGGCATCACCCTGACCCGCCACGGCTGCCCCGTGGGATCAGGCCACCACGCATTGCCCTTCCGGAACCGGCACGGCGGCCCGCTGCAGAGCGGCGCGCATTGCCACTGAACAGGGATCGAGCATGAGCCCCAGGCCGTCCGGCGCCACATGCGTCACCAACGCCGGCACCCGGCCCTGCACCCCCGCCAGGGGCATGACAAGCTCCAGATAGTCGTTGCGGCGAAAGCCGGCGACACGGGTCTCCAGAAAGATCCCTTCAACGCATAGATTGCGGGCGCGGGCCATCGCGACCCGCTCGCCTTGGCGATAGATGAACACCGGCGTGCGCAGGGCGATGCGCCTGTTGAAGCGATGTTCCATACCGCGGACCTCGTTATCGTTGCCGGGCGCCTCCTTTGCGCCCCACAGGGTGTGAACAGCCGCTCATGCACTGAAATTTTACGAGCGGATCGAACGAGGTGCGCTGATCCAGGTCAACTTGACAGCCATCCGCGGGAAAGCACCAATCCGGCAACAGTGGACCAAGACCCGGGGCACGGTGGCCGACGAGCCACCCAGACGTTAGTATCTACGGCACAGTTCATCGAGGCGGCATTGTGAATTTTTGCAGCCAATGCGGTGCGCCGGTGCATGTGCAGATCCCTGCGGGGGACAACCTCCCTCGTTTTGTCTGCACCGGCTGCGGCGTCATCCACTACCGGAATCCCAAGATCATCGCCGGCTGCCTGCCCTACTGGGAAGATCGCGTGCTGCTGTGCCGCCGCGCCATCGAACCGCGCAGCGGACTGTGGACCCTGCCGGCCGGGTTCATGGAAAACGGCGAAACCGTACAGCAGGCCGCCGCCCGCGAGACCCGCGAAGAAGCGCTTGCGGAGATCGGCAGCGCCGCCCTGTACGCGGTCTACAGCGTTCCCCACATCAACCAGGTGTACATGCTGTTCCGCGCGCCGCTGGTGCGCCCGGACTTCGGGGCGGGCGCTGAAAGCCTGGAAGTGGCGCTTTTCGATGCTGACCGGATTCCGTGGCAGGAGCTGGCGTTTCCGGTGATGCGCCAGGTGCTCGAACACTACAATGCCGACCGGCGGCGCAGACAGTTCGGCGTTCATGTCGGCGAAATTCTGCGTCCCATGGACGCGGGCGACTGACAGCCGCAACCGCGCAGGCTGACCTTGTCCCGGGCCGATGCGGGCCCGCCGGCGGCCGAACGACACAACAGCAAGAAGGCTCGAAACCCATGAGCGCCATCAGTTCCCACGCCATACTGCTGACCTTCGCCGTCTATCTGCTCGTCATGCTGGGCATCGGCGTAATGGGCTATCGCGGCACCGACGATCTGGCCGATTATCTATTGGGGGGTCGCCGGTTGGGGCGCTGGGTGACCGCACTGAGCGCCGAGGCTTCGGACATGAGCGGCTGGCTGCTGCTCGGGCTGCCCGGCTTCGCTTACGTGGCTGGCTTCGAAGCCGGCTGGATTGCGTTGGGGCTGCTGGTCGGCACCTATCTGAACTGGAAGCTGGTGGCCCTGCCCCTGCGCCACTACACCCAGCGCGCCGGCAACGCCCTCACGCTGCCCGATTTCTTCGAGCAGCGGTTCCAGGACCGCACCCGCCTGCTGCGGGTGGTGTCGGCAATCTTCATTCTGATCTTCTTCACCTTCTACACCGGCTCGGGCCTGGTGGCCGGCGGCAAGCTGTTCAGCACCGTGTTCGGCCTGCCCTATCTGGATGCCGTGCTGGCCGGGGCGGCAGTGGTGGTCATGTACACCCTGATCGGCGGCTTTCTCGCCGTGTGCTGGACCGATCTGGTGCAGGGCCTGCTGATGCTGTTCGCGCTGGTGGTGGTGCCGGTGGTAGCCGTCGGCCGCGACGGCGGCCTGGGCGCCACCGTCACCGGCCTCGGCCATATCAATCCGCAACTGCTGGACCCGCTCACGACACGGGACGGTTCGCCGCTCGGCCTGATCGGTATCCTGTCACTGCTGGGCTGGGGCCTGGGGTACTTCGGTCAGCCCCACATACTGGTGCGCTTCATGGCGATCCAGCGCCCCGAGACCCTGGGCCAGGCACGGCGCATCGCCGTCTCCTGGGTGACGCTGACCCTGCTGGGATCGGTGCTGGTGGGGGTGGCCGGCATCGGCTTTCTGCACACGCCCCTGCTGGGGGCCGCCTCGGAAACCGTTTTCATGCGGCTGGTGGTGATGATCTTCCACCCGGTGCTGGCCGGCGTGCTGTTGGCCGCCATTCTGGCCGCCATCATGAGCACCGCCGACTCCCAGCTGCTGGTAGCCTCCTCCGCGCTGGCGGAAGATTTCTACAAGGCTCTGTTCCGTCCCCACGCCGGTGCCGCCGAGCTGGTGTTCGTGGGTCGCAGTGCGGTGCTGATCATCTCCTTCCTGGCGTTTTTCCTGGCCATGAACCCCGACAGCAAGGTGTTGGATCTGGTGGCCTATGCGTGGGCCGGTTTCGGCGCCGCCTTCGGCCCGACGGTGCTGCTCGCGCTGTTCTGGCGGCGCATGACGCGCAACGGCGCGCTGGCCGGCATCTTCGTGGGCGGTGTGACGGTCATCGTCTGGAAACAGCTCCATGGCGGGCTGTTCGACCTGTACGAAATCATCCCGGGCTTTCTGTTCTCGCTGGCCGCCATTGTGCTGGTCAGCATGCTCGGCCGGCCGCCGGCCGGCGAGGTGACGGCGCTGTTCGACGAGGTGGCAGCAATCCGGCGGCGGTGAACGCCGCCGCCTCCCGGATTATCCCCATCGGCATCTCTGCCCGGATCGCCGTCCAGTCGCCGCCAAGGGGCAGCCGTTGGGCTTCGCGTTGCTCAGCCCAACCTACCAACGATGCAGCCCACCGCCCGGACGCCTAAACCAACATCGTTGGGCTGAGCCCCGCAGAGCCCGACAATCCACCCCGGCCTGCGGCACCACGGCCAATGCAGGGCACCATGACCGACGCACCTTGTGTCCCTGATGTTCAAAAGCCGTTGGAGCCACGGAATCCACGGAACCCGCCGAAGAGTCGATCGCAAAACCCGACACGTCCAAAGAAGACACGGTCTCACCACCCAGGGCGCAATAACCGAAGGGCATTGCGCCGAACAAACGACAAACCAAAGGCGTCACCGAAGCCACGGAAGGAGACAATTCGGAGGCCATCACGCCCCGTTTCAGCCGACGCAGAGCCTCTCTGTGGAAGTGCCGCGGACAGGAGAACTGGTGTGACGGCACCGCGGTATTCTTGAACGATGTCGCCTGCAAGTGCCGCCGCAGCGACAAACGACTATTTGTTTTCGGTGCTTTCCGTGGATTCCGTGGCGCTTTTTCTTGTTGCCGGCCACGCAACAGCCTGGGGGTTAAACGTGTCCGGCGCAATGCCCTTCGGCTCACGTAAACGGCCCGCAGTGCTGCGCGCGCGGCATCGTCCATCGCGGGATCGTCGGGATGAAGTAACATAATGGATCAGCGCCTGGGCCCGTGGACAATCATAGCGGACCACCGCATTGCTGACCCCACTGCACTACGGGGTGTTCACATTCACCGAAGCGAGGGCACCCATGGCCGCGCCGCAAGCCGACACCCCACGGATTGTTCAACAGGGCGTATTCCTGGACCGGGACACCGTCGACCGGGGCGATCTGGACCTGGGCCCGCTGCAAGCGGCCCTGCCGCAGTTGACCCTGCACGGCCACACACCGCCCGAGCAGGTCGCTGACCGCATCCGGGACGCTCAAGTGGTCATCACCAACAAAGTGGTGCTGGACGCAGCCGGTCTGCAGGCCGCCGCCGGACTGCGGCTCGTCTGTGTTTCGGCCACCGGCACCAACAACGTCGATCTGGCAGCCGCCCGGGCCCGTGGCATCACGGTGTGCAATGTACCCGCCTATGCCACCGCCTCGGTGGTGGAGCATGTGTTCGCCCTCGTGCTGGCCTTGACCCGCCGGCTGGAGGAATACACAAGCGCCGTGCGCGGCGGTCGCTGGCAACGGTCGGACAGCTTCGCCGTGCTGGACTTTCCGGTCCGGGAGCTGGCAGGCAAGGTGCTCGGCATTGTCGGTCTTGGAGAACTGGGCCACGGCGTTGCGAAGGTCGCCGAGGCCTTCGGCATGCAAGTGCTGGCGGCCCAACGCCCCGGCGGCGATGCCAGAGCCGGCCGTCTGCCCCTGGACGAGTTGCTCGCACAAGTGGACGTGCTCAGCCTGCACACGCCGCTGACCCCGCAGACCCGCGGTCTGATCGGCGCGCGCGAACTGGCGCTCATGAAACCCGATGCGCTGCTGATCAACACCGCCCGCGGCGGCATCGTCGACGAAGCGGCGTTGGCCGATGCGCTGCGCGCCGGGCGCCTCGGCGGCGCGGGTGTGGACGTCCTGAGCGAAGAGCCGCCCCGCCAGGGCAACCCCCTGCTTGAGCTTCGCTCGCCCCGGCTCATTGTCACGCCCCACGTGGCCTGGGCCAGCCGCGAAGCCCGTCAGCGCGTGCTCGATGAAGTGGCCGCCAATATGGTGGCCTACGGACAAGGCGTGGAACGCAACCGGGTCAGTTGAGCCGCCGCCGTCCGGGCGCCGGGTATCCGATTTCCATTCGCGGGAGACAGGCCCCGGTGGATCGACTACCGGACTGCGGCTTCGACGCGGGATGGCTCACGCAAGCCTGGGGCGGCGTTTGATCGCCTGAAACAATCGTCGTGGTTGTTGGTGGGTTTCGTTCTGCGGCGGTTCGTTGGGCTTCGCACCGCGAAGCCCAACATTTCGACCGCTGTTCCCGCTCCCCTGAGTCGTCTCACCAACGGACAGATGCGGGCTTGTGGTCGACAGCCGCAGCGACCGCAAGGGCCCGCACCGCGACGCCGCAGGCCGGTCAACGGCATTGCGGCCAGGACGCAGAGCATGGACTCCATGCTGGCTGCCTGCCCGTGCCCGCAGCGAACGCCAGGCGCCCGGTACCGCCACGCGGCGGACCGGACTATGAACCCTCCAGGGTGATCCGCCAACAGTTGTGGATACGCGGATTGCGCGCGAAATCCCTGGGCAGGGTATCGGCGCTGATGTCCCGCACCCTCAGACCGCTCAACGCGTCGGCATCCATACGGAAGCGGCGGAAATTGTTGGAGAAGATCAGCACGCCATCGTCGGTCAGCAAGCGGCTGGCCTGGCGGATCAAGGCGACATGGTCGCGCTGCACGTCGAATGTGGACGCCATGCGCTTTGAACTGGAATAGGTCGGCGGGTCCAGAAAGATCAGTCCGTAGCGGCGCCGGCCGCTCTCGGCCTGCCGTTCGAGCCACTGCAGGCAGTCCGCGCGCACCAGCTCGTGCTCGGGACCGCTGATGCCGTTGAGGTCGAAGTTGCGGCGCGCCCATTCCAGATAGGTGTTGGACATGTCGACGGTGGTGCTGGCCGACGCGCCGCCCAGCACCGCGTGGACGGTCGCGGCACCGGTGTAGGCAAACAGATTCAGAAAACGCCGGCCTGCAGCCAACTCGCCCACCAGATGGCGGGTCAGACGGTGATCCAGAAAAAGCCCCGTATCCAGATAGTCGGTGAAGTTCACCAGCAGCCGGCAGGCCCCTTCGCGCACTTCGTGAAACTCGCCCTGCTCATCGAGTCTTTCGTACTGGGCCTGACCCTTCTGTCGGCGCCTGACCTTGAAGTACACCCGCTCGCGCGGTACCTCCAGCACGTCGGGAAGCACGGTGAGCGCTTCGCGCAGGCGCAGCCGGGCGCGCTCCGGATCGATGCTGGCGGGGGCCGCATACTCCTGCACATGGACCCACTGGCTGTCGCCCCGGTAGAGATCCACGGCCAGGGCGTATTCGGGCATGTCGGCATCGTACACCCGGTAACAGCAGACGCCTTCCCGTGCGGCCCAGCGTCGCAGCTGGCGCAGGTTCTTGCGCACCCGATTGGCGAACATCTCCCCGCCCGCACCGGCGTCGGCCAGCGGCCGGGGCGGCGACGCCGGTGAGCGGACCGCCACGAACCACTGGGGTTCGACCTCGAAGTGCAGCAGCTTGCAGGGTATGGCGCCGTTGAACAGCGCGTGCTGGCGCCGTGCCCGCAAACCCATCCCCTTGGCCAATTCGGGGTTGCCGGTGAACACCGCCGCCCGCCAGCCCGTGAAGTGCTCGCGCAACCGTGTACCAAGCTGCGCGTACAGAGGGCGCAGACTCTCAACGTCCCCCAGGCGCTGGCCATAGGGCGGATTGACCACCACCAGGCCGGCACGACCTGCGCGGCCCGCGACAGGCACCAGGTGCGCCAGATCGCGCCGCTCGGCGTGCACTTTGCCCCTCAGCCCGGCCGCCTCGATATTGGCGAGGGTCGCGCGCACCGCCGCGGCATCGGCATCGTAACCGTGTATCGGCGGAATGCGATCAATTCCCCGTGCGCGACGCTCATCGGCCTCTTCCAGCAGTCGCTGCCAGAGTTCCACCCGATGGCCCAGCCAGCCTTCGAATCCGAAATAGGGGCGCAGCAGCCCGGGGGCGATATCGCCGGCCATCAATGCAGCCTCGATGGGCAGCGTGCCGGAGCCGCACATGGGATCGACCAGCGCCCCGCCGTCGGCCGCCACTTCGGGCCAGCCGGCCCGCATTAGAATGGCGGCAGCCAGGTTCTCCTTGAGGGGCGCCAGCACGCTCTCGCGCCGATAGCCCCGGCGGTGCAGGCTGTCACCGGACAGATCCACACTGACGGTGGCCTGATCGCGGAACAGGTACAGATTGATGCGCAGATCCGGCCGTTCCACATCCACCGACGGGCGCACGCCGGCGGCGTCCCGGAACTGGTCCACCACGGCGTCCTTCAGCTTCAGCGCCGCATACTGGGAATGGCTGATGGCCGAGGCGCCCGTGTTGGCATCGACGGCCAGCGTGCCGGACGGCGCCATGTGTTGCGCCCAGGGAATCGATCGCACACCGGCGTACAGCGCCTCCGGGGTCGGCGCCGGGAAGCGGGCCAGGGGCAGCAGAATCCGGTTGGCGAACCGTGACCACAGGCAGGCGCGGTAGGCCATCTCCAGGGCGCCTTCGAAACTCACCCCGGCCGGCGTCTCCTTGGCCGGCGCCGCGCCCAGGGCACGCAGTTCGTCCAGCAGCAGGGAGGTCAGTCCCTTCGGGGCGGTGGCGAACAGGGCGTGGCTCTCGGTCATGGACAACTCGCTGGCGGCGCGCGCTACGGAAGACGCATTCTACCGGAGCGCGCGGGCGCGTCGACCGGCCGATGGGATCAAAGCCGGGCCAGTACCCGTTCCAATACCTTGCCGCGCGGCACCAGCGTGGTGGCGCCCGCCGCCTTGGCCTGGCGGAAGACGTCCGCGTCCACATGGGGGCCGAACGCAACCACCTCCGCGTGGGGCCAGCGGACCTGTATCTGCGCGAGATGCGACAGGGCATCGGCGGCGGTCAGGTCCAGGACCACCAGGTCCGGTATATCGTCGCCGTCGCGGCGCAGCAGTTCCGCGCCAGCTGCCTGCCAGCGCGATGCCAGTCGGGTGCGCGTCATCAGATCATCGGTCCACAGCAACAGTTTCATGGCCTCCCCCAGCGCCCTGCGCTCAGCCGCCCCGGTCCGCCGGCGGCGATGCCCAGGGATCATCCATCGAGCGAACCGACTGGGCGGCTCCGTTCAATCCCGGATCGAAGGCGCCCCGCCAAGCAAAGCGTCCAGATCCAGGGAGCGCATGGCACCCACCGCGCATTCCCATGCCCCTTCGTGGCACAGACCGCTGATCCCCGCCTGCTCATAAGCGTCCAGGGCCGCCTGCACACAGGCGTCCCGTACCAGCGCGGCCAGGCGGCGTTGTTGTTCGGTGGTTTCGCTCATGGCCATCGCTCCCGGGCGGCAATCGGACAGTTTGCAGGACGCAGGCTGCAAGCCGTCAAGCCTGGATCGCCGCCGTGTCGCGGCACAGACCTGCATCCCGCCACCTACAATAACCGACAAGCGCACGCCCTCCCAACCCTGCTGAAGGCGGGCCCATTGATCCGTCAGTGGGAGAGTCACGGCCGGCCGGTGGACTCTGTCCGGACAGCGTATGCGCTGGCGAGCGGCCAGCCCCGGCCGGAGGAAACGACGAAGCAAAACGGGTCAGACCACCGCGACGCGGTCCCGGCCCGCCCATTTGGCCTGGTAAAGAGCCCGATCGGCACGGTTGACGAGGGTTTCTTCATTGTCATCGGGGCACAGCTCCGCCACGCCGACGCTGACAGTGACATTGCCGGCCTCCCCGAAGGGCCGGGCCGCCATCAGTTCGCGGACCTTTTCCGCCATGGCACTGGCCTGCTCCAGGCAGGTGCCGGGAGCCAGTACGCAGAATTCCTCGCCGCCGTAGCGCACGAAGTAATCGGCCTGTCGCAGACTGCTGGCGATGCGCTGGGCGGTCTCGCGCAACACCCGGTCTCCGCAGTCGTGGCCGCAGGTATCGTTCACCCGTTTGAAATGGTCCACGTCGATCATCAGCAGAGACACCGGCAGCCGGTAGCGGCGCGACTTCTCGATTTCGCGGCGCAGGTTCTCGCTGAACAGCCGTCGGTTCATGGCGCCGGTCAACACGTCGGTATTGGACAGGCGGATCAGTTCGGCTTCCTTGCCGCTGCGCGCGCGCTCGTACAGATAGGCGAAGATGCCGATCAGCAGGTAGCTGAAGAACATATCCAGCCGCGCTGCGTGGGTCGGGTCTCCTACCAGCGGCGCAACGGCCAACAGCAGCAGATAGCCGACAGTCACCAGCAGATTGATCAGCACGCCGGCACGCAGCCCCAGCAGAAAGTAGGACAGCATGGGAATGGTGTACAACCAGAACAGCGCCTGCACCCCGGTGCCGGTTGCCCCCAGCAGCACCGTCAGCGCCGATGCGACAATGGCTGTCAGGGCAGCGACTCCGACGTTGCCGGCACGACGCAGGTAGCGCAGGTTGATGCACAGCAGCAGCACTGCGGTGGCCTCGATGGTCGCCACCGCCGGCAACCCCCGCCGGGCGGCCACGATGGCGAACGCCATGGCCAGCACCGCACCCAACGCCGACAATGCCGTGGTCAGCCGCACCCTCGCCCGGCGAACCGTACAGACGGCGCCAGCGGCCAGGCGCAGCGGCGTATCCGCAGGCGCGTCCTGCGCAGACATGACCGCGCGGAAGTTCGGCTGCCAGCGACGCGCAGCGCCGATCCAACCGCCCTGCAAGACACGTGCAATGCGCAATGTCCGTTTCATGGACCGTCTTCTCCCTCAAATGCCCGCCTCGTGCATAGTCCCGGCAGTTGCCGGCCGGGGCGATATCCACTGTGCAGCATTCACGTTAGACGCAGACGGAGCGGAGTTGGTTCATTGCTCCGGAGAACGCCGCCCGGGAGGAGCCGCTGCCCAGGGACTGCGGGCAAAGGGTATGCCAACGCGGCCCCCACAGCGGCCGGCCGGGCGGGCGCAGCCGGGCCGGTGTCGGCCGTATCCGCCGCGGGTGCGCCACGATCGTCCTGGGGTCGGGAACTTGCGGCACGTTTCGCTCTCTTAACATTAGCCGGGCCGCTCATGCAAACGGCTCGCGGACGTCGCGGACGCGGCGCAGACAAAACGACAGATGCGGGGGTTTTCGCCCTTCAGATGGGCAAATAAACCGTGCTAGGGCCTGTTAACACGATAGGCATCACCGATAAGGTGCTTTCCCTTTGCCGGCGCAGGAAACATGCCGTACGGGCATCCCATCCACAGCGTCGGCACCGACAGTGCCTACAGGACAGCGGCAACACCACCGGACGGCGTCGTAGCATGACACCGGACGGGAAAATGTGAGCGCTACGTCAAACCTGTCGCTGAATGGATAGTGCGGGCTACCCCGAATAGGGCATGGCGCAGACATGCGCCCTACCGTAGAGTCGTATTCACAGTACCGACGCAGGCAGCTCGTGTCCTGCCGTCGCCATGAATGAGGAGGTACCATGCTGGTCAAAGACATTATGACCACCGCCGTGAAGACCACGGCACCCGACGCAAGTGTCGGCGAAACCGCGACGGTGATGTGCTTCAACAAGATCAGCGGCCTGCCCGTCACGGACCGCGACAACAATATCATCGGCGTGATATCGGAAAAGGACGTCCTGCGCGCGATGTATCCGGACATGGAAGAATACATGCAGGATCGGCCGGTCGATCTGGAAAAGCTGGAATACGAATATCGCGACGTGCTGCATATGAAGGTCGAGCGCCTGATGACCACCAAGGTCGTCACGGTATCCCCCGATGCACCGGTCCTGAAGGCGGTATCGGTCATGTGCGCCCACAAGATCCGCCGCATTCCGGTGGCGATCGACAACAAGCTGGTGGGCATCATCAGCATGGGTGACGTGCACAAGGCCATCTTCCAGAAGAACCTGATGGACAGCGAGCAGAAGGCGCGCGGCGTCGCCTGACGATCAGCGCAGTGCGGCCGGCGGCCGCACTGCGTCGCCCCCTCCCAGCAACCGCAGCGCAACCCGTAGGCGAGTCGCACCTGCCGGACACGGCGTCCGTGTGCCGGGCACGGCCGCAGGCCCGCGACCTCTCAACGCCCCCCTCCAGTGGAATCGTCCCTGTTTTGCGCACTATGTCGGACCGACCGGCAGGCCCTTCCCGGCGGTCTGCGTCGAGCGCATACTGGGCGGGAACGGTGCGGACGGAGCCGCGGGCCGGAAGCTGTCAAATGAAAGACCTGCGGCGGGTGTATCGTCGGACCATAAGCCTGTAAGGAGTCGATCATGGAAGGTGTGCAGACACCCTTCGTCTGGGGTATCGCTATCGTGCTGCTGGCAGTGGGATTCGCCGCAGGCGTACTGGCATTCTGGCTTTTCCGTCCCAAAGACCGCCGCGCCCGCCAACTGGAAACCGAACTGGACAAAACCCGCGAGGACCTGGAGAACTACCGGGCCGACGTCACCCGCCACTTCCAGCGCACCTCCCAGGTGTTCGAGGAACTGACCGAGAACTACAAGACGCTGTACACCCATCTGGCCGCGGGTGCAGGGGAATTGTGCGGCGACCAGAACCGCCCGCCGCAGCTGGACATCCCCGAGAACCGCCTGCTGGCCGAACGAAACGAAGCCCCACAGCCGACCCAGACTGCGCCGACCGCACCGCCTGCGCCTGATGCAGCGCAGGCGGCGGGCCCCACCACGGAACGGACGGACCCGAGCGACCAGGAGGAAGAATCCCATCTGGGCGACACACCGCGAATTTCCGACCTCGGCTCGGCCCGTGCCGACAAACGCAACGACGCCGACAAACCGCCGGACACGGACCGCGGTTGAGTTTCAGCGATTGAATTTCAATCGCTGCTGCCGACGCCCCCTTCGCGCCAGCGCAACCCCAGGCGCAGCAGCCCGGCCCGCAGACTCTCGCTGGCGCCGGCGAGTGAGGAACCGTAACCGCGCAGTCCCACCTCGATACGGGGCCGGCTGTCGCCCAAGTGCGGAAGACTGGACAGTCTGATCTCCGGATAATCGGCAACCAGCGCCTCCATCAGGCTCACCAGTTCGCTCTCGTGGGCATCCAGCACGGTGACGGTGTAGACATCGGGCGGCGTCCCCCGCCGGTCTCCATGGCAATTGTCCAAGACCCACTCCAGCATGGGCCAGGCCATCACGGGGAAGCCGGGCAGGAAGTGATGCCCGGACAGCGTGAAACCAGGGATGCGGTTGTAGGGGTTGGGTATGAGCGCGCAACCCGCCGGCAGCTCGGCCATACGAATCCGGTTCGGATAGGCCTGCGCGGCGAAACGCGCCTCGATTTCCGCCACCGCACCGGGATGGCGCACCAGTTCCACACCGGCCGCCCGCGCCGCGCATTCGCGCGTACGGTCATCGGGGGTGGCGCCGATGCCGCCGAAACAGAATACCGTATCGGCTCCGGCCAGGGTTGCCCGCAGGGTCCCGGTCAGACGTGCCGGGTCGTCGCCGACCACATGGGCCCAGTCCAGGGTCAGGCCCCGCCCCGCCAACACGTCCACGACATGGTCGAAATGCCGATCGCGGCGCCTGCCGCTGAGCAGCTCGTCGCCGACGATGATGATGCCGAACCCGCCCTGTGACCGTCCCCGCACCATGAGTCGGCTACTCGCCGTAGACGGTAACGGTGATGCGCCGCCGATGCCCGTCACGGCGATGCTCCCACAGATATACGCCCTGCCAGGTACCCAGATCGCAGCGCCCGGCCCGCACCGGGATGGTCAGTCCGCTGCCGGTCAACACGCTGCGCACATGGGCGGGCATGTCGTCCGGGCCCTCGTCGGTGTGGGCATACAGGGGATCGCCGTCCGGCACCAGCCGGGCCATGAAGCGTTCCAGATCATCGCGCACGTCCGGGTCGGCGTTCTCGCAATGCATCAGCGAGGCGCTGGTGTGGTGCACGAAAACCTGACAGATACCGGTACGGACGGATGCACTCTCTACACGGCGCCGAATCTCACCGGTCAGCAGGTAGGTACCCCGCCCACGGGTCACAATCTCGAAAGAATCCTGGAATATCATGGCGTAAGCCGCAGTCACAGGGGAAACCGGCATCGGAAGGGCCCATGGTACCGACAAAGCAGCCGGCGATGGAAACCCGCGATCGCAAGTAGTTGCGGCGCGGACAGGCATGTCTGTGTATAATAAGTGAGTTTTGGCCCCGGCCAGTCCCAATGCCCTAATGTAGGTACGCACCCGTGATAGAACAGCTTCGCAACATCGCCATCATCGCCCATGTCGACCACGGCAAGACCACGCTGGTGGACAAGCTCCTGCAACAGTCCGGCACCTTCGGCGAGCGCGGTGCTGTGGTCGAACGGGTCATGGACTCGAACGATCTCGAGCGTGAGCGCGGCATCACCATTCTGGCGAAAAACACCGCCATCCGCTGGGGCGAATACCGCATCAATATCGTCGACACCCCCGGCCATGCGGACTTCGGCGGTGAAGTGGAACGGGTGCTGTCCATGGTCGATTCCGTGTTGTTGCTGGTGGACGCCGTGGACGGGCCCATGCCCCAGACCCGCTTCGTGACCCAGAAGGCCTTGGCCCGCGGCCTGCGGCCCATCGTGGTGATCAACAAGATCGACCGCCCCGGCAGCCGGCCCGAGTGGGTGCTGGACCAGACCTTCGACCTGTTCGATCGCCTCGGCGCCACCGACGAGCAACTCGATTTCCCGGTGATCTACGCCTCGGCCCTGCAGGGCTACGCGGGGCTGGACGCCCATGTGAGCGGCGGCGACATGCAGCCGCTGTTCGAGACCGTCGTCAAGTACGTACCGGCACCGCAGGTGGACCCGGACGGCCCCTTTCAGATGCAGGTCAGTCAGCTGGACTACAACAGCTACGTGGGGGTCATCGGCATCGGACGCATCACCCGCGGGCGCATCCGCACCAACAGCGCGGTGGCCATCGTCGACCGTGACGGCAAACGCCGCAATGGCCGCATGCTGCAGATCCTGGGTTTCCTGGGCCTGGAACGCATCGAGGTCCCCGAAGCCCAGGCCGGCGACATCATCGCGTTCACAGGCGTGGAAGACCTGCACATTTCCGACACCCTGTGCGACCCCAAGCAGATCGAAGCGCTGCCGCCCCTGACCGTGGACGAACCCACCGTCAGCATGACCTTCCAGGTCAACAACTCGCCGTTCGCCGGCCGCGACGGCAAGTACGTGACCTCCCGCCAGATCCGCGAACGCCTGCAGCGCGAGCTGCTGCACAACGTGGCCCTGCGGGTCGAAGACACCGACGATCCGGACAAATTCAAGGTGTCGGGCCGCGGCGAGCTGCACCTGTCCATTCTCATCGAGAACATGCGCAGGGAAGGCTACGAGTTGGGCGTGTCGCGACCGGAAGTCATCCTGCGGGAAGTCGACGGACAGCTCCAGGAGCCGTTCGAACAGCTGACGGTGGACGTCGAGGAAGACCATCAGGGCACCGTCATGCAGAAGCTGGGCGAGCGCGGCGGCGACCTCAAGGACATGGTGCCTGACGGCAAAGGGCGGGTGCGTCTGGACTACATCATGCCGTCCCGCGGGCTGATCGGTTTCCGCACCGAGTTCCTGACCGCCACCCAGGGCACCGGTCTGCTCTACAGCGTCTTCGATCACTACGGCCCCGTGAAACGCGGCGAATACGGCCAGCGCGTCAACGGCGTGCTGATCGCCAACGGCCCCGGCAAAGCCCTGGGCTACGCGCTGTTCAACCTTCAGGACCGGGGCCGGCTGTTCATCGATCCGGGCGACGAAGTGTACGAAGGCATGGTGATCGGCATCCATTCCCGCGATAATGACTTGGTGGTCAACCCGCTAAAAGCCAAACAGTTGACCAATATCCGCGCGGCCGGAACCGACGAGAACATACTACTCACCCCGCCGGTGCGGATGAGCCTCGAGCAGGCACTGGAGTTCATTGACGACGACGAATTGGTGGAGGTGACTCCCCACTATCTTCGTCTGCGCAAGAAGATGCTCAAGGAACACGAACGCAAACGGGCCTCCCGCGCCGCTTCCTGACCCCATCCCCGTCGGCAGCTCGCGGGCGGCTCCTGCCAGGGAGCCGCGACACCATGGCTACACGCAAGGGTCGGATCGTGATTGCGGACGACCAGTTCGCCGTCCGCCAGCTGCTGAGGTTGATGCTGCAGGAAGGTGGTTACGAGGTGGTGGGGGAGGCTACCCACGGCGATTCAGCCCTGGAGATGTGCGACCGGCTGCGCCCGCAGCTGCTGTGCCTGGACATCTTCATGCCCCACAAGAACGGCATAGAGGTGCTGCAGCAGGTACGTGTGGAATTTCCCCAGATGAAAGTGCTGATCATCAGCGCCGAAAGCACCTCGGCACGGGTCAAGGAGGCATTGGAATTGGGGGCGGCCGGATTCATCGTAAAGCCGTTCAACAGCACAACCGTACTGGACGCGGTCGCCCAGGTGTTGGCCTGAGCCCGAGTCGTCGCCGCCGACGGCGTTCAGCGGCGCTCGTAGACGGCCATGATCGCCTGCAACTCGGCCAACAGGTATTGGCGTTCGGCTCCATTCAGCTCGCTCGCCTGAGGCAGATCACGACCGGTCTCCAGGGCTTCTATATAGCCCCACACCGCCTGGCAGCCATCGTTGCAGAGCTGTTCGACGCAGCGCTCGACCTTGCTGTGGTCGATGTCATCCATAGGATTCCTCCCGTACGGAGTCCATTCCGACACGTCGGCCATCAACCTTTTCGCCACGCCCAGCGCGGGCCCTGCCCGCCTGGTGTTTCACAGGATCGGCGCCGGTGACCGTCGGCAGCCGGCCGGCCAGCCACAACCGCAGCCGAAGCCCGGTTTCCGAGGTATAACCCACTTCCACGAAACGTATCCGCCCCTCGGGGTCGACAATGAAGCTGGTGGGCACGGCACGGACGCCGTAGCGGGACGCCAACACGCCATAAGGGTCCAGCAGCACCGGGTAATCGACGCCCTCACGGCGCATATAGCGGCGCACCTGTTCCGCGGACCCGTCCTGGAAAGCCACCGTCAGCACGGGATAGTCCCGGGCAACGGCGGCAATGCTGTGCTGCTCCAGCCGGCAGACCGGGCACCAGGTGGCCCAGAAATGGACCAGCACGGTACGTCCGCGCAGGGACGCCAGGGACGCCGGCTGCCCGGACAGCAGCCGCCCTGCCAGCGCAGGCGCCGGCCCGCTGGCCGTATCCCGCTGGCGATAAGCCTGAATACCCACCACCAGGGACAAGACCACGGCCAGCTCGAGCGCCAAACGCCACCGTGCCTTCCTTACTGTGCCACGGTCCTTTGGTGCGGCCTGCCTGCTCATCCCGTCAACTCCCGTCCGAGACTCGATTGGAACATTCCCGGACATGCGTCACGGAATCGACGCCCTGCGCCTCCCAGGGCCTGTTAACGCTATATGCATCGCCGCTGCCCGGATCCCGGGCCCTCCGACAGAGCGCGCAGGAGGTCCGCTATGCACACCATACTCCGTTTTTCGCTGCGCCTTGCCGCTGCGCTACCGGCACTTCTGTTGTGGGCCTGCGCCGGCATCACTCCGCCTCCGGTCGACCAGCAGGCCGAGGCCAGCTTTGAACCGCTGGCCGAGGCGACAGCGTCTCCCTACAACCGCGCGGTAGCGTGGGTGCCGAAGTCCCGGGCACCCCCACCCGGGCATCCGCCGCGGCCCGGGTACAGGTGACCCTGGGGAACGCCAAGACGAAAGCCCAGGCGCAGCTGTGCCACAACACCAGGGTATTCGCAGGCAAGACCGTCGAGGCAGTCGGCCCGCTGCCCGCCGCATCACCGACACGCCTGGGCCATCGACCGGCCTGGTTCTACCGTTTGAGCTGGCGGGCGACGCGGAGCCCGGCGAACAGGCCGCCGTGCACCAGGTCAGATCTCGCCGCGGTGAGACGAGCGACCATACGATCGCACGGTCTGCTCGCCGAGCGCCTCGCTGACGACTCCGTCCAGCTTCTGGATCACCTCTTCCACCGGCGCCAACCTGGGTATCCGGTCATTGTCGAGCAGCCGGTTCTCCTGGGCCCTGCGCACCGACCTCAACAGATCGAGCAGGCCGATCGTTTCGATATCCCGCGCCGGCAGATAGGCGGGCGGGTCACCCCCTGTGGCCATCAGGTAACCGGTCCCCTGGAGCTCGCAGAGCACATGCTCCAGGGCTTCGGGCGGCAGCGACAGGTGCTCGCCCAACGACTCGGCCGACCAGGGTCGCCGGTTGTGATAGTGGTTGTAGCCGATCAGGAACATCACGGTCAGGGCCAGACGCTCGCGCAGGCGAGCACTCAACATGATGCGTACCCGCTGCATGGACAGGTACTGAGGGTGCTGGACGTAAAAAGTGAGCTGCACCCCGAGCAGCAGGATCAGCCAGCTCAGGTAAAGCCATATCAGCAGCAGCATGAGAATGGCAAAGCTGGAGTAGATGGCGGCATAGCGCGATGACGAAGCGATGAAGGCGGCGAACAGCCAACCGGTGCTCTGCCAGAGCACGGCCGCGACGAACCCGCCCACGATGGCCGCGCCCACCCGCACGCGGGTGTTGGGCATGAAGAAATAGATGAACGTGAACGCACCCCATACCAGCACGTAGGGAACCAGCGCTCCGACCCCGACCAGCAGTGCTCCCAGCGGCTGGATGCGCATCAGCTGCTGAACAAGCGTGTGGCTCATGACCGAGGCGGTGATACCCATGGCCGTAAACACCAGTACCGGCCCGATAAGAATCACCGTAAGGTAGCTGGTAAAGCGGTGCCCGAGGCTTCGCATTCGCTCGACACGCCAGACGAAATTGAAGGACTGCTCGATCTTCTGCATCAGGGAGATGACGGTGTAGATCAGCACCGCCAAACCGACCGCACCCAGGACCCCGACCCTTATGTTTTCCACAAATGCCATCACCCGGTCGGCCACTTCCCCGCCCTTGGCTCCCAGCGGCGCCAGGAAGTTGTACAACAGCGGCTCGATCTGGTTGTGCACGCCAAACGCCTTGAGCACCGAAAAGGAGACTGCCAGCAGGGGCACGATGGACATCAGGGTGGTGTAAACCAGACTCATGGCACGCAGGCCGAGCTGGCCGCCCAGCAGTTCCCGTGTCATGACATAGATCAGCCTGGCGATGAAGATCAAAAGCCGCCGGACGGGGGACAGCGTTCGAATATCCCCCTCCCACAGCGTGTGTGTTCCCCATCGATAGAACTTGTTCCACAGCTCGGTCATGGCATACTTGGCCCGTGGGCGGCCGATGATGGCCCGCTTAAACTATAAAGCATCCGGCGCCGAGTTCCGACGCCGAGATTTCACTCCGGGAATCTGCGATCAAATCGGTACCGCACATCGATGCAAGGGTCAGGCTCGCGAGCGAGCCCGAGTCGAGTTCCGCCTGCGCGCTCTGTGCGCGCCACCCCTGTACCGCGGCCTGCGTCTCGACCGAGTGATCAGAGCCTCCCTGGCGACGGAGCATACCCGGGAACCATGGCAAAGCGGCAGCCAGCCCACGCGCCACAGATCGACGCGTTCAATTTGCAGCCGGGCCGGATCGTCGCTCGCAAGTACGAAATCCTCGCCCACCTGGGAGCCGGCTGGGAAGGCGAAGTCTACCTGGTCCGCGAGCGGAACACCGGCATAGACCGCGCAGCCAAGTTCTTCTTCCCCCAGCGCAACCTGGGCGACCGCACCGCCACCCGCTATGCGCGCAAGCTGCACAAGCTGCGCCACTGTCCGATCGTTATCCAGTACCACACCCAGGAGACCATCACCTGGCGGAGCATCGCGGTGTCGTTTCTGGTATCCGACTTCGTGGAGGGTGAACTGCTCAGTGACTTCCTAGCCCGTCAGCCCGGCAAGCGCCTGACAGCCTTTCCGGCCGTGCATCTGCTGCACGACCTGGCCAGCGGCATCGAGTGCATCCATCAGATGCGCGAATATCACGGCGATCTGCACAGCGAGAACATCATCATTCAGCGCTATGGTCTGGGGTTCGATCTCAAGCTGCTCGATCTCTTCCACTGGGGAGCCGCTCGACCGGAGAACATCCACGATGATGTAATCGATCTGATCCGCATCTTCTACGAGGCGCTGGGAGGCCGCCGCCATTACGCCCGCCAGCCACCGGAGATCAAGGCGATCTGCTGCGGGCTGAAGCGTTCGCTGATCCTGAAGAAATTCAGGACCGCGGGACAACTGCGCGAGTATCTGGAAACCATGCAATGGAACTGATGATGCCCATCTCAGATATGCAGGAACCGGCCCTTTACCTCGAGTGTGATCTTGAGCGGGGCGAGTCCCACCGAATCGCCGACGGACTCGCCGTGGCCTACTCGGCCCGTGCACCCGGCAAGCCGTCCTGCAACGAGGACAGCGTGGCACTGATCCCGTGCGGCCCCGGCGCCGGCGTGCTGGTGGTAGCCGACGGGTTGGGCGGCATGCCGGCCGGGGAACAGGCCTCCGCCCTGGCCGTGCAATGCCTGGCCGACGCACTGCACGGCATCGAACCGCAGGCCACGAGCCTGCGCGAGGCGATCCTGGACGGCATGGAACATGCCAATCAGGCCGTCAGCGCCCTGGGCGTGGGTGCCGCCACCACCCTGGCCGTGGTGGAAATACAGCATCGGGTCATACGCCCCTACCACGCCGGTGACTCCCTCATACTGGTCACCGGACAGCGCGGCAAGATCAAACTGCAGGCGGTGCCCCATTCGCCCATCGGCTATGCCGTGGAGGCGGGATTCCTGAATGCCGAGGAAGCCATGCACCATGAGGAACGCCACCTGATCTCCAACATGATCGGCACTCCGGACATGCGAATCGAGGTCGGCGCCCCCGTTTTGCTTTCGCCAAGGGACACACTGGTGCTTGCCAGCGACGGCCTATCCGACAATCTGCACATCGACGAAATCGTTGCCGAGGCTCGCATCGGGTCGTTGCCCAACGCATGCAAACACCTTGTAGAAAGCTGCCAAACGCGAATGATGCAGCCGTCGGAGAGCCATCCTTCCAAACCTGACGACCTGAGTCTCATCCTCTTTCGGCTACTCACTTAGCGGCAGTTCATCGAGTTCGTTATGATATTCTCGACGTAATGCATTATTTTTTGTTAAAGTTTCTCCGACGCATGCCGTTATGTTGCGCGAACCGATGACAGATAGGGAGGTATTCCCCATGGCAGTGAAGAAGAAGACCGTGAAGCGGAAGACGGCCGCCAAGAAGAAGGCCGCTCCGAAACGCAAGACCGCAACCAAGAAGAAGGTTGCCCCGAAGCGCAAGACCACAGCGAAGAAGAAGGCTGCTCCCAAGCGCAAGGCCGCAGCGAAGAAGAAGGCTGCTCCCAAGCGCAAGACCGCAGCGAAGAAGAAGGCCGCTCCCAAGCGCAAGGCCGCAGCGAAGAAGAAGGCTGCTCCCAAGCGCAAGACCGCCAAGAAGAAGGTGGCGGCCAAAAAGAAGAAGGTCGCCGCCAAGAAGAAACGGGTGGTGAAAAAGAAGAAGGCTGCAACGAAGAAGAAGACGGCTACGCGCAAGAAAGCGCCGGCCAAGAAGAAGACCGCCAAGCGCAAGACCGCCAGCCGCCGCAAGTAGTCGGCTCTGGACGTCGCTTGTTGAAAGGCCCGCTCCGGCGGGCCTTTTGCTATTCCGGTTCGCTCGGAACCGCGTCTCAGCTCCCCAACAGTCGCCGGTAGCCGGCGCGGATCTGGGTAAGGCGCCGACGTTGATCCTGCCAGGCATCCCGCCACGGCAGCCCGGTTTGCATCAGAGCGCCACACAGACTCAGCTGCCCGGCGATATCGTCCAGATGCACGAACTCCGGCGCAGGCCCTTGGGGTGCCCGGCAGTCGGGACCGCCTTCGAAGCCCTCGTTGTGATAGTTGCCGAGGGGAATCGACAACCCGATCGCAGGCAACCCGAATGCGGTGGCGGCGGTCGCCTCACAGGCACCGCCGTCCATGATGCGGCGCTGATGGCAACCCGGCAGCACCTGCTCGGCCAGGTCCGACAGCACTTTCAGGGCATCGGCATCGAATACGGTGCGACGATCGCCAAGACGTACCACCGGACCGCGCCCTATCACTGCACCGGGCAGCGTCCGGGACGCTTCCAGACTTACGCACACCAGTGGACGGGCGGCTCGCCGCCACCAGCCAAACTCCAGGTGCGCTACCGCGCCGACAAACCCGACCTCTTCGCCGCGGGTCAGCAAGCCCAGGAACGGCGCCCGCTGCCGACGCCGCCCGGCAAACAGTTGGCGCGCCGTCTCCATGATGCAGTACACGCCCACCAGATCGTCCGCCGCTTTGGTATAGACCCGCTTGCCGCTTCGCCACACCGGTGCACGGAACCCGAAGCCGCCGTATAGCCGGCGCGCACCATGGGCTTCGTGCAGGGCGCTGTTGGGCAGACGCACCACGGCGCGTTCGATGGCCCGCCGTGAACGAATCAGCTGGACGTTCTGCAAAGTGCCCTCTGCGGCGTAGCCGTGTCCGGCCGAAAGCCACACTCTGGCGCCGGCGAGATGCTTCGCGGGCGAACCGCCATGCCAGCGCACCTGCAAGCGTTTCGGGTCGAGCCAGCGCATGCCATGAAAACCCGGATGGTCCATATGGGCGATGAACAGCCGCACCGGTTCGCGAGCGGCGGTACGCAGCAGACACTGGTAGCCGCGCCGGTCGGAAACGCCGACCACCAGGTTTCCCGCCGGGTCCTCGAACAAGGGCACGCCCCAGCCATCGAGCGTGTCGGCGACGAACCCACTGACCTGCTGCTCGCGAAACGGTGCCGTGGGCCGGGACAGAAGTTCCTTGAGCAGGCGGTAAGCGTCGGGCTGCATGAAATCACCTCGCGGTCTGGGCAGCCCGAAATCCGGGACTGCGCGTGGATTGAGGGCATTATACGGAAACCGCTGCGCTCAACCCCGCAGCAGCGCAGACGCCTGTGCCTGCCGCCGGGCCGCGACGGCGGCCAGTGCGTGCAGGTAGCGGGCTTCTTTGGTGGCCTGTTCCACAGCCGGCGCACGCGGCCGAGTTGGCGGGCCAGCGCAGCGATGGGAACCACACGCCGGGACCCCGCCTGCAGCAGGCGATCCTTGAGTCAGCGGTAATCCGCCTCCAGGGTCTCCAGGCGCGGTTCGGCATCGCACACCGAGTAGGCGGAATCCCAGGGTACGGCGGTGTGCATCATCCCCACTGCTTCGTCCTTCTCGGCCGTACGAAAGCGCCCGTTGAGAAACCGCAGCAGCGGTCTGGTCAGGGGCCGCATCAGCGCCACGGTGACCGCACTGTACGCGCGCAGCACGGCGGTGATCAGCGCATCCAGTACCAGAGCTCGCATGGGCGTGGAGGTCCAGCGCCCCAGTATGGGGCGCAGCGCCTGCCCGGCGGCCAGCTTGAGGCCGTCGATCATCAGTATCATGCCGCGCAGGAACAGTCCGACACGGCCGAGTACCGTGGCGGTTCCCGCCAGATTCCGAAGCACCGGCCGATCCGACCCCTACCCGCAAACAGAACATGGTTAATGCAGTCATCCATGAAAGTCGTGCCTATGGGCTGTCAATCGGAATGATGGAGCCGGGGCTCCACCGCCGCCCGCCCTATCCGGGTCCGGTCCGGCAATTCGATGTCGTGAACCATTGAGCACGCACGAGGTCTCATTTCAGTACGGCTCGTTTCCCGTTCGTTGTGCGGCGCGTGCAGACGACGTTCCTGCCCGAGCGGAGCGCGGTGACGACCTCCGCTTACGTCGGCTGGCCCGATGTGCCCGGGCTCGGACCGCCCGCCGTCCAGACGAGCGACTTCGCAAAGTCGCTCGGCGGCGCCCCGAACATTTCATTGATCAAAGATCCGTCAACAAGTGCGCGCCGGCCCGCAGCTGTAACATATATGGCGTGACAAGCATCCCTCTGTCCACGCGCGCCAAACATGCTTCGACAACAATCCGGCTTTCTTAACGGACATCTGACACGCCGCTGAATATAATCACGCCCGGCACGCTTCGCACGGACATCTGCAACGACTTCGTTCGACGGCGACCAATGACTCGAACCACTGCGTGGCCACCGGCTCACCGAACCGGCTAAAGCGCAGCCGTTGGTGCACGACGCGGACCGAACGCCGACCGCCCGCAACTGTCCATCGGTCGCTACAACCCCGCAACTCGAACGAGATGCGACGCAGCAGGAACGTCGTTCTTAACTGTCACTGCACATACTTCAAGTTGACCAGCAACGGTCGCGAAGGACTATAGCGCTGTCGCATTGACAGCGTTTTAACCGCACGGACACCGACAGCAGCGGGAAAGGTCGTTATCAACCAGGGAGCCGGTGGATTACCACCAGTCCCAGCGTCGGCGGTCGTGTTGAATGTAAAGAAACAATTGTTTATTGACTGGCACACCGCTTGCTACTGGCCTGCGGATGCACTTCGAGCCTGGACTATACCCATGATCAGACGCACACACACCGCTATACCCAGACTGCTGTCCTTGTGCGCTGTAACCGTGCTCAGCGGCTGCAGCGGCCACATGGCTCTTCTTGATCCCAAGGGACCCATAGGCGCCAACGAGAAAACCCTTATCCTGACGTCATTCGCATTGATGCTGATCGTCGTCATACCCGTGTTCGTGATGGCGTTCATATTCCCCTGGAAATACCGGGCGTCGAACAAGAAGGCGACCTATGAACCCAAGTGGGCGCACTCGACGAAAATCGAACTGGTGGTCTGGCTGGTGCCTTCCCTGATCGTGAGCGCGCTGGGCTATCTGGTGTGGAAAGACACCCATCAGCTGAGCCCCTATAGGCCTTTGGCGTCCGCGCAGAAGCCCATCCGCATCGAAGCCATCGCCATGGACTGGAAATGGCTGTTCATCTATCCGGATCAGCATATAGCGACCGTCAACAAGATAGAATTTCCGGCCAATGTACCCGTGAATTTCCGTCTCACTTCGGACACGGTGATGACGTCCTTCTTCATCCCACAGCTGGGCAGCCAGATCTACGCAATGGCCGGGATGCAGACGCAGGATCATCTGCTGGCCGACCAGCCCGGCACCTATATCGGACGCAATTTCCAGTTCAGCGGCCGCGGCTTCGCGTCCATGCGTTTCCAGGCCGTTGCGACCTCCAGGCAGAACTTTCAAGACTGGGTGAACAAGATCAAGCATTCACAAGACACGCTCGGACTGTCCGCCTTGAAGAAGCTCGAAAAGCCAAGCACGGACAATCCCGTTGCCTACTACTCGTCTGTTCGTCCCCATCTGTTCGACTACATCATTCACAAATACGTGGCTTCGAACGCTGCCAAGACGAAATCACACACCTAAAAGGGCGACTGAAATGCTAGGTAACTTGACTCTTTCCGCCATACCTTATGACAACCCCATCATCATGGGGGCAGTGGCCTTCAGTGTGCTGGTCGCCGCCGCGATCCTGGGCTCGATCACATACTACGGAAAGTGGGGATATCTCTGGAAGGAGTGGTTGACCTCCGTCGATCACAAGAAAATCGGGGTCATGTACATCATCCTTGCACTGGTGATGCTGCTGCGCGGCTTCGCCGATGCCATCATGATGCGCGCCCAGCAGGCGTTCTCCTTCGGCGCCTCCCACGGCTATCTCCCCGCTCACCACTTCGATCAGATATTCACCGCGCACGGTACGATCATGATCTTCTTCATGGCGATGCCGTTTCTGGTCGGGCTGATGAATATCGCCGTGCCGCTGCAGATCGGGGCGCGCGATGTGGCGTTCCCGTTCATGAACTCCGCCAGCCTCTGGTTGACCATCGTCAGTGCCATGCTGGTGATGGTGTCCCTGGGCGTCGGTGAATTCTCGCAGGCCGGCTGGACGGGCTACCCGCCGCTCACCGAATTGCACTACAGCCCCGGCAGCGGCGTGGACTACTGGATCTGGTCCATCCAGATCAGCGGTATCGGCACCCTGCTGACCGGCATCAACTTTCTCATCACCATCCTGAAGATGCGTACCCCGGGCATGACGCTGATGAAAATGCCGGTATTCACCTGGACGGCGTTGTGCACCAGCGTGCTGATCATCCTCGCGTTCCCCGCCCTCACGGCCACCCTGGCGATGCTGACACTGGACCGCTACGCCGGCATGCACTTCTTCACCAACGGCATGGGCGGGAACATGATGATGTACACCAACCTGCTGTGGATCTGGGGGCATCCGGAAGTCTATATCCTCATCCTGCCGGCATTCGGCGTCTTCTCAGAAGTGGTTGCCACCTTCTCCGGCAAGCGTCTGTTCGGCTATACGTCGATGGTCTATGCGACGATCGCGATTGCGTTCCTGTCGTTCACCGTGTGGCTGCACCATTTCTTTACAATGGGCGCCGGCGCGAACGTGAACGCGTTCTTCGGGATCACGACCATGATCATCGCCGTCCCTACCGGCGTGAAGATATTCAACTGGCTGTTCACCATGTACCGGGGGCGCGTCAGGTTCACGTCAACGATGTACTGGACACTGGGCTTCATCGTGACCTTCGTCATCGGCGGCGTGTCGGGCGTGATGCTGGCCATCCCGCCCGCCGACTTCGTTCTGCACAACAGCGAATTCCTGATCGCCCATTTCCACAACGTGCTCATTCCCGGGGCGTTGTTCGGCTACTTCGCCGGCTATACCTACTGGTTTCCGAAGGCTTTCGGCTTCCGGCTCAACGAGCGGTGGGGCAAGCGCGCCTTCTGGGCGTGGATGATCGGCTTCTACCTGGCCTTCATGCCGCTGTACGTGTTGGGCTTCATGGGCATGCCGCGCCGCATGTGGCACTACTCCAATCCGGCCTGGCATCCCTACCTGGAAGTGGCCGCCCTGGGCGCGGTTGTCATTCTCGCGGGCATCATATGCCAGGTCGTGCAGCTGATAGTGAGCATCAAAGAGCGCGCCGAGACCCGCGACCTGACCGGCGACCCGTGGGACGGCCGCACGCTGGAATGGTCCATCTCGTCGCCTGCGCCCTTCTACAATTTCGCGCAGCTACCGGTCGTGCATGACCTGGACGCGTTCACCGACATGAAGGAAAAGGGCATCGCCTACAAACGTCCTACGGAATACCACGACATACACATGCCGAAGAACACCGGCGTGGGTTTCATGATCGGCATATTCGCGTTCGTGTTCGGGTTCGCCATGATCTGGCATATCTGGTGGATGGCGGCAGCCGGCGCCTTGTCCATTCTGGCGTCGATCGTTGTCCGTGCGACGAGTGAGGACGTGGACTACTACGTACCCGCAGCCGAGGTCGAACGGATCGAGAACAGGCGGTACGGACAATTGGGCTCGGTCTCGGTCGTGCGCGAAGGCGAACAGGACGACTGGGACGTCGCGACTCCTGCTTGAGCCGGTGAACTGACACTAACAAGGCTGGTGCGTAAATCATGACTACCGACGTTTTGGACAATTTTTCCGGTCCCGCAGAGGACCACGGGCACTCAGACGCCGTCGCCAACACGGTATTCGGCTTCTGGATCTATATCATGACCGACTGCATTCTGTTTGCGACGGTCTTCGCGGGCTTTGTGGTGCTCAGCCACAACTATGCGGGCGGACCAACCGGCAAGGAACTCTTCGACCTGCCCTATGCACTGGGTGAGACCATGTTCCTGTTGCTCAGCAGCGTAACCTACGGTTTCGCCATGCTGGCCATGCACAAGGAACGCCAGCAACAGGTGATCGGCTGGCTGCTGATCACTTTCCTGCTGGGTCTCGGCTTCATCGGCATGGAGATCAACGAGTTCACCCACATGGTGATGGCAGGCAACGGTCCCGACCGCAGCGCCTTCCTGTCCGGCTTCTTCACCCTGGTGGGGACCCATGGCTCGCACGTGACCGTCGGCCTGATCTGGATGGCGGTCATGATGGCTCAGGTCATGACCAAGGGGCTGACCACGCCAGTTCAATCACGCCTGATGCGGCTGAGCATGTTCTGGCACTTCCTGGACATTGTGTGGATCGGCGTATTCAGCGTTGTTTATCTGATGGGGGTGATGTAATGGAACATGCAGCCATCGACAGCACCGGAGCCAGCAAGGGTTCTCTCGGCTCCTACCTGACGGGATTCGTCCTGGCCATCATCCTGACCGTGATTCCGTTCGGACTGGTCATGAGTGGAGCCCTGCCGCGCGGGGACATCATATTCGGCGTCTTTGCAGCGGCGATCCTGCAGATCCTGGTGCACCTGCATTACTTTTTGCATCTGGACAGGTCGTCCGATGAACGGTGGAACGTACTGGCGATCACCTTCACGGCGCTGGCCATCGTGGTCGTGGTGGGCGGTTCGCTGTGGATCATGCACAACATGCACTACAACATGCGGGACCACGCCGTAATCTCCGGCATGGTTACCCACTGGCTCTGCTGAACGGCACGTTGCGAAAGGGTCGGCACTCAATGAGTGCCGACGCCGAGGGCACCATCAGAACGGACCGCCATCGGCTGAAAGATCACCCCGGCAAGGTCTCTACGGATGCCGCCTGCAGGGTAAGGCCGCTTTACAGTAAGGGCAGGTCGCCTGCAGGCAACGTAGGCCCGCTGTCCTTGGTTGGCGGTTGCCGGGCCCGCATAGGCATTTTCGCCACGCGCAAGCCGGGATAGCCGACCGAGTGTGGCCCTCTAGACATGTCCGCGGCCGCCGCGGATACCGCCGAGCAGCGGCACTAGCCCGCCAATGAAGAGCCAACCCGCTGCAGGCAGGGGGACTGGCTGCACGTAGAACGACTCGGTGGTCTGGAACCCGCCGTTTTGCGGGCTTTCCAGATAGAAGCTCTGATCCTGGAACAGCAGGGCCCGGTTGTCTCCGGGATTGAAGCCGGCCACCAGGTCGGTACCATTTGAGGTGAACGTCAGGTCCACCAGGTTCAACGCCACCTCGCCTCCGCAGCCGGCCGCCACGCACGAATAGATATACGGCGAGCCGTTGACCAGCAGATCGCCCTTCACCACGTCCGTGCTGGCCGGATCCGGGTAGGTGAAATCATTCCAGAGCACGTAACGGTAGCCGCCGCCGTCCAGCAGGTCCTGGTTCGACAGCCCCAGGGTGACATGAGTGTCGTACGTACCGGTGTAGCCGTAAGTGCTGGTGGTCGGCGTCACCCCGTCCAGGTACAGTTCCATGGAATGCGAGGCCTCGCTCGTGCTGTAGGCGGCGTTCATGCTCAGCCACAGGTCGCCGGAGCCCGCGGAGGGCGACAGCAATTGATAACGGGTGAGATATTTCAACTGGGGTGTAGTGGCGCTCTGGTCAAAATAGGAATAGCTGCTGATAGACACCTGTCCCGGCACGCTGCGGCTGTAGGCACTGTTCGGATTGAACAGGCACTGTCCGGCGTTGACGCAGTCCTGGATGGCTGCGGGCAGCTGGCTCACGTCCAGCACGTCGGCACCGGCCGCCGGACTTGCCAACAGAACCATCACTCCAACAGCAACGATCGTCGTTTTCATTGCGAATTCCCTCCCGCTTGTCATTATTGTGTCCGCTGGCGCAGATCCCCAGAACCTTCAGCCCCCGCGGTCTCCCATGCCCCCTCCCTATCGAGGCTGGTGCCGGAAAAGCATAGCCCGCCGACATCACGCCAAGCAAACAAAAGACCATCTCAAGCACTGACAGACCCGACAACAGCGGGCGACGGGGCGTTTTGACGCGTCCGATACTCACTGGGTGGGGGGGGTGACGACGGGACTGTTCGAATGTTATGGAACCAAACGCACAGACCGGCACCGGCCGCTGAACGGCACAGACCCGCCGGAACTCGCCCGATAGGACGGAGGTCTATCGTGGACAATGCCGCGGCACCCGGACAGCGAACCCTTGTCCGCGGGTTGCGGTGTCGCTCTTGTCGCGGTGCCGATCCTGGCTTGTCGATTGCGTCGGCAATTGGATATACGATAGCGACTTCGTTGGAACTTCAGAAAGGTAGTGCCCATGCTGTCCGGTCCCAGAGAGACTGTTACCCCGTTTCGCCCGATCCCGCTGGAAGTCCCGGAGGGCATGAAACCCAACGAGTTCTTCAACAGCTGCGAAAACCTCAGCGATCTGTTGCACAACAACGGTCTGCTGCAGAACCCGGAGGGCCTGCTGCTCTACCGCAAAGCGATCGGTCACAGCAACGAGTTCGATACCTCGATCATCTACAACACCTCCCAGAGCATTCTCGACCCGTTGGGTCGCCCGGTGCGCCGTACCCAGGTTCCGCCGCCCGTAAAGAATGTCTGGAACCGGATGAACCAGATCATCATCGAGTACATGCTCGAGTGCTACCCGGACCCCGACGAACACCTGGTTCTGGCCGGCGAAGCCTGCCTGGATGCGACCTGGCCGCTTACCATGCCCGGCGTACCGAGCATCCGGATGCTGCACAACCATTTCATTGTGTTCAGCAAGTCACAGTTGCGCGATGCCCCTTTGGCCGACCCTAACAACCCGAATCTGACCGATGGCGGCCAGCACTCGCTGTTCCAGGCCTATATGCGTGATGTCTACCGCGGCTTCTTCGACGAGCTCGATCTGCGGGTTCTGCAGCCCTGCCGCGACGGCTCGTGCAGAATTGCGCTGACCGGCTACCCCCAGGGATTGCCCAGCTGGGAGGTTCCGGGCGGCGTGGAATCGCTCAAGGAACCCCGCTTCTGGAAGGAATACGACATCCTCGTCAAAGGCTTCATCGATTTCTACCGCACCTTTTTCGGTCAGGTCTCGACCCGCAACGCCGCGCTGCCCGAGGGCATCTACTTTCCCGAACTGGTAGCGAACAAGCTGCAGTTCAACAACGATTTTCTGAAGACGGCGAAGACAGTACGAGACCGCTGCATCAGCGACAGCAAGTACGCCAACGCGATCCGCTGGCAGCCCGCCTTCAAACAGGTGATCTACCGCAACGACGAGGGCAAGCTGATCGTCACCATCAGTCAGAACTCGATCGGCAACGCGATTACCGAACTGCTCGGTGTGGTGGTCAAGCGCCAGCCGGACGCCGAGGCCTACGGGCGCGCCGAACCCGCCCTGATCGAGAAACTCCTGGAAGTGCGCCGCCGCCTTATCGAGGCGGACCTGGGGGTGGGAATCGCGACCGACCAGTGGGGAACCGGCTAGCGCCGACCGACTCGGCCGGCCGGCCGGCCGGCGGTCAGTGTGCCAACGACGTCCCCCAGCAGGCCATCCCCGGCCCATGGCCGGGGAGACGGCGGCCTGCGGCAATCGCAGTCATTACCGCGCCGCCAGCTCCAAATGGCAAGGCCGGCGCTCGAACTCACCCCGAAGCCCGCGTCATGACGCACACAACCCGGCACCGACCGAGGCGTCCGGACCTTGATCTGGCGCAAAGGTTCTTCGGCACGGTAATGGGATACTGCCGGAAACCCGTGGTGGGTTGCACAGGAGTACAGGCCAGTGAATGCAGTCATCGACGAAGAACGCGTCTATGCAGCCCTCAACAGTGTAATGGACCCGGAACTCAACCACGGGCTCGTGGAGCTGGGGCTGATTCGGGAAGTGGATGTCGCGGACGACACCATCCACGTGGAACTCCAGCTTACCACCCCCCACTGCCCGTTCGCGGCCGAAATCGTGGGAAAGGTACGCACTGTCCTGATGGGACTGGAAGGCGTGCGGACGGTGGAGGTAAGCCGCGCCTGCATGGGTGACGCCTGATGGAAGTGCCGGGCGCCGGACCGCGGCCCGATGTCCGTCGGCTCCGAAAGTGTCACGGCCGTACCGGCACCCGCGGGTGAAGCCGAAAGCTTACCGGATCAGCTCGGCCTGACCGGTACGCTGGCGTGTACGCGCCGGGCGGGGACCTTTGCGGGCGGCCTGGCGTACCAGCCCGTCTTCGTCGCCCAGCAGTTGCCTGCGCTGGTCGTCGTTCAGCAACGGATTGCGGGCAACGAAGTAGCGCACATTAGGGTCGGGATCGTGCACGCAGCGGGCCACCTGCTCGGGGGTCAAGTCGTGCCGTTTGGCGATGCACAGCCGGATCACATGATCCGGATCGTCCAGAAGTGCGGTGATCTCCCGGGGACGCAGGTCCATCCGACGCGCAAAGTAGCATTTGACGTGCATCCACTGCTCTTTGACCATCAACGGTCGATATTCTTCCGGCAGAGCGAGGCTGAGCGCCAGCTCCATCCGCTGCGACAGCGGCAGTGCCTTGTACGCCTTGTCAACGCTGTTTCCCACCAATCGCCCCTCCTGACGGCCCGCACATGGTAGAAAAATCGTCCTGCTCCGTCCACGACACCGCGCCGAAAAGGCGTTCAAGCCCTGCCAGCAGCGCTGCAGCGTTTCGACTGCACGTTGCACCAAGCCGTTGTGGACTGAACTGAAACCGTAGGGTGGGCCGAGCAACGCGAAGCCCAACAAACCGTCCCATCAATTACTGAACCACGAAAGCCGGGGCGCGGCATGAAACCGTCGTTCACAGCTGTCATCAAGCACATCGCCATCGGGTAACAACCGGCAGGCGCACGGTTTTCCCACGCTTTTTCCGACGCCGGGAGCGGGCACAAAGGTCCTGTTCGGCAGATTCCCGCCTGGTGGTCCATGCCCACCAGCACCGGGGGCACCATGGGACGATTGACCGGCAGGACCGCCGCCTGGCGCGGCCAATGGTCGCTGGCAGGGGTGGGGCGCAGGGAACCACCCCACGACAGGATCCGCAACCCGGAACCGCTTTTCCACCGCCGCGGCAGCGACCCAAGGCGTTATCCGGGCTCCTGAAACTAAAGGACCGCCCCCAACGGCCGATCACGGTCCATACGCAACCCGCAACCGCTCTGGCACAAGACTATGGACAGCGACCGCGCAGCCACCCGAGTCCTCGTCGTCGACGACTCCCGTCTGATGCGGGTCGCCGCGCGCCGCATTCTGGCCAAGCACTACGACGTGGTGGAGGCCGAGAGCGGACAGGCGGCGTGGGACCTCCTGCACATGGACCCCCGTGTAAGGGTTACGGTATCCGATCTGTCCATGCCTGAGCTGGACGGGCTGGGCCTGCTCCAACGCCTGCGCCAGTGCGATCAGCCACGGCTGCGGAACATGCCGGTCATCATCGTGACCGGCGCCGAGGACGACGACGTCCAGACCAAGAAAGCGGTATTTGCAGCGGGCGCCTCGGACTTCATCCACAAGCCTTTCGACCCCTTGCATCTGTTGGCTCGCGTACAGGCCCAGACCCAGCTCTCGCACACCGCGGACGCCCTGCGCGAACAGCAGGACACCCTGCGCGAGCAGGCCGCCGTCGACCCGCTCACCGGCCTCGCCACGGAGCGGCGGTTCCACACCCTGGGCCAGCAGCAGCTGGCCTATGCGATCCGCCACCGCACGGAACTGGCGGTGGTGCGCGTCCAGCTGGACGGGCTGGACGGCGCACCGGCCGACGTCCTCCAAAGTCTGCTGAAACGGGCTGCCGGGGTGCTCAAGAGCAGGCTTCGTCGGGAAGACACCGCCGCATTCATGGGCGAGACCGCTTTCGCCCTGCTGCTGCCGGCCGCCAACCCGGTGGGTGCCCGGCGGCTGGCGGAACGACTGTGCGCCGATATGGAGCAGATCGAAACCGCCGGCGCTGGACAGTCCGCCCTCGCCCTGCGCGCCCAGGCAGGCGTGGCAGCACCGATCATCCAGGCGGGCATGCACTTCGAAGCTTTGTTCGCCGCCGCAGCACCCTCAGCCCATACCCCGGCACCGGCGGCTGAACCGCCAGCACCGCCCCCGGACCTGGAAACCGCGTTGGCATTGATCGAGCAGGGCAACACCGACCGGCTGCGCCCGCACCTCGATGAGTTGGTGCGCCGCACGTTCCCTCTGCTGGATCTGTGGAGCCGCACCACCAGCCGGCCGCTGGGCGACTTGCTGCAACACATGGCCTCCCCCCGCAACGGCTAGCCGGCATATGGCAGCAAGGCTGCCGGCCCGGTCTGCACGGGACGCGGTTCGCAGGGTGGGGCGGCGCCCATTCACGTTCCATCGAGGTGCATGGCGGCATACCCTGCGACCGCAGAGAGGTGGAACAGGGACCGCGGGTGCGCAGCCGCGGCGGCCCCCCTTGACCGGACAAGGGTCCCGGCGCTCGCGGCCCGGCCGCAAATGTGCTTTATAATTCCCCCCTCAGACAACCAACCGATCGGGGAGAATCCGGCCTATGCCATCCTTTGACGTGGTTTCGGAAGTGGACAGGCACGAGGTTTCGAACGCCGTCGATCAGACCAACCGGGAAGTGGGCACCCGCTTCGACTTCAAGGGCTCCAGCGCCGGCAGCGAACTCGCCGAGGACACCATCACCGTACGGGGCGACACCGAATTCCAGGTCGACCAGGTACGCGACATCCTCTACAAGAAGATCGCCAAACGGGGTGTGGACGTGGCCGCCCTGAAGGAGGACAAGACCGAGGTGAGCGGCAGTCAGGCCCGCCAGCGCATCACCGTGCGTCAGGGCATCGACGCCGATACCGCCAAGAAGATCGTCCGGATGGTCAAGGACAGCAAGCTCAAGGTGCAGGCCAGCATCCAGGGCGAGAAGGTGCGCATAACCGGCAAGAAGCGGGACGATCTGCAGGAAGCCATTGCCCTGCTGCGCAAGGCGGAGCTGGAACTGCCCCTGCAGTACGAAAACTTCCGCGACTGAAAGCGGCCGGATCACCCGGCCAGGCTGATCTCTCCCCCCAGTTTGGCCGCAAAGGCTTTCTCCAGGGTTTCGGTAAGGGTGGCGCCGGTACGGTCATCCAGCCATGCGCCGCTGCCCGCATCGAAACCGAAGTGCGCCGGCCCCAGGGGCGAAGCGACCCAGATCTGCTGCAGGGGCTCCTGGCGGTTGATGATGATCTGGCCGCCGTCGTCGAATTCGACCTTGAGCACGCCGTCCACGAGATCCACGTCGACGTCCTCCAGGGCGTCCTGACTCTCGATCCGCTCCATGATCTGCTCGAGAACCTGGCTGGCGCGCACAGCGAAGGAAAGCTCTGCCATGATGATACCCTCGTAGTTTCCGCGCGATTGCCGGCAGCCGGCCGCCACGCCCGTGGGCGGCCATGATGGGGTAGCCCCGCCGGCAAATCAACCTGCGCCCTCGCCCCGACTTTCTACTTCAGCAACCCGTGGGCTAGAATAGGCGCCTTTGCATTTCCGCACGATTCCGGTCCGGTGACGGGCTCCGTACCCTGCACGTAACCCATACACGAGAACGTCATGTCCAGACAGAACAGCTACTCGTTTGAAGAACTGCTCAAGTGCGGCCACGGCGAATTGTTCGGACCCGGAAATGCGCAATTGCCCCTCCCCCCGATGCTGATGTTCGATCGCATCACCCACATCACCGAGGACGGCGGCAGCCACGGCAAGGGCGAGATGGTCGCGGAGCTCGATATCCGGCCGGATCTGTGGTTTTTCGGCTGCCATTTCGAAGGCGATCCGGTCATGCCGGGCTGCCTGGGGCTCGACGCCCTGTGGCAGATGGTCGGCTTCTACCTGGGCTGGATCGGTGGCCCGGGTCGGGGCCGGGCGCTGGGTTCGGGGGAAGTCAAGTTCACCGGCCAGGTCACCCCGGCCAACTCCAAGCTGGTGTACCGGGTCGACCTCAAACGCCTCATCCAACGCCGCCTTTACATGGGCATTGCCGACGGCACTGTGGAAGTGGACGGACGCAGCATCTACACGGCCAAGGACCTGCGGGTAGGGCTGTTCACCTCGACCGACAACTTCTGAGGCCCGGAACGCTCTCAACCTTCGGCGGGAAGCAGTGCCATGCCGGTGTCCCGCAGGATCCGCCGCACAGCCTGCTCGGACAGATTGCGGGTGATGCAGACCAGCCTGCCGGTTGGCGGCGCGGGCACGGCCTGCGCCAGCGCCACAGGCGGATGCAGCAGGTGCTGGACCGCATGGATCGCCACCGTACCGTGTTCGCCCTCTACGGCGACAATGCCCTTCAACCGCAGCAGTTCCTCGCCGTGTTCCCGCACCAGGATCTCCAGGGCCCGGTACAGGGCATCCCCGGCCACCGGAGCGGCGACTTCGATGCAGAACGACTGCACACCGTGACCGTTGCCCGCCCCCGGATCGCTTCGGGCGCCCAACCACCCCGGCACATCGGCGGCCTTGCGCGCGGTGTCGTAGAGCCCGCCGCCCAGCAGCCGGTCGGTCTCCATGCGGCCATGAGCGGCGCGCAGCACGGTGGCGGTCGGATTCAGTCGGCGTAATGCGCCCATCAAGTGCTCCACGGCATCTTCGCCCGCCAGATCGGTCTTGGTGACCACCAGTCGGTCGGCCATGGCCGCCTGCTTCTGCGCTTGCGGAAACCTCTCCAGTTGGGACTCGCCCAGCACGGCATCCACCAGGGCAATCACGGTCTGCAGCCGATAACGGGCGTTGACCAGGGGATCGGCCAGCAGGGTGTGCAGGATGGGCGCAGGATCGGCCAGGCCGGTGGTTTCGATGCATACCCGTTCGAACTCCGGCACCTCCATGCGCACCCGCCTGAGGAACAGGTTACGCAGGGTGGTGATCAGATCGCCGCGCAGCGAGCAGCACACGCAGCCTCCGTCCAGCACCACCAGATCTTCCGAAGCGGTGGCCATCAGCCGGTGATCCAGCCCCACCGAGCCGAACTCGTTGACCACCACGGCAGTACGGTCCATGCCCGGCTGGCCCAGCAGATGGTTGAGCAGGGTGGTCTTGCCGCTGCCCAGAAAGCCGGTCACCACGAACACGGGCAGGCGTTCGGCGAGCCGTTCGATCGGCTCGGCAGGCTGTCGGCGCGGGTGCCGAGTCATGGCTGCAGGTCGCGCCAGAGCGCGTCCAGGCGCTTGGGCGACACCGCGACGGCGGTCCGCAGTTCCTGTGCGAACAAAGACACCCGGTATTCCTGCAACATCCAGCGATACTCCTCGAGTTTCTCGTCGGCGACGCCCTGATCGCCGCCGCGCTCGGCGTAACGCCGCCACAACGGCGCCAGCGCCAGGGTGTGTTGTCGGTCCCGCGCCGGGTTCTGCTCCAGCTTCTTCAGACGTATATTCACCGCCTTCACATAGCGAGGCAGGTGCTTGAGCCAGCGTTGCGGTGTGCGCGCCACGAACCCCGGATAGATCAGCTCGCCCAGATGGCTGCGCACGTCGGCTACCGCCGACAGCCACTGGGGAGGAATGGAACCCTTCAGCCGGCGCGCCGCCTCATGGTACTCGGCCAGCGCCTCTTCCACCCAGCCGCAAACGGCATTTGAGGTCGCCATCAGGCGCGCCTGCGCGGCCCGGGCCCGGGCCTCGAAATCCTCCGGGGTACGTACCGGGGCGTCGTCTTCGAGGTAGAACGCCGCCCGCAGGATCGCCTCCATCAGGTCCCGTTTGAGCTCGTCGCAACGACCCAGCGCCGCGTAATGCAGGCACATGCGCTGGACCCCGGGAAGATGGCGCTCGACATCCCTGACCGCCCGCGCCTCCTGGTGGCGAAACAGCGCCAGGACCCCGGCGCGATGGGCTTTGCGCGCCGCGTCGGGGGCATCCAGCACGCGCACCGCGGCATGGTCGCCGGCGTCCACCAGCGCCGGATAGCCGCGCACGGTCATGCCGTCCCGCGACACTTCCACGACCTCCGGCAGCGCCCCGAAATCCCAGCGATTGACCCGCTCATGCTCCAGGCCTTTCCAGGGCAGATCCCGGAAGCTGCGTTGGGCGCGCTCGCCGAGCTGCGCCTGCAGACGCACCAGATCCCGGCCCGCACCCAGCCGCCGACCCTGCGCATCGACGACCACGAAATGCATGAACAGGTGAGCGGGCAACTGCTCCGCACGCCAGCTGCCCGCGGGAATATCCACGCCGGTCACGCGCGCCAGATGCCGGCCCACCGCATCCAGCAGCGGCCCGTCGCGGGCGGGCAGCGCCTGCAGACAGGCGTCGGCGAACTGCGGCGCCGGCACGAAATGGCGGCGCAGACCTTTGGGCAGCGACTTGATGAGCAGCGTCACCTTCTCTCCGAGCAGTCCGGGCACCAGCCATTCGAAGGGCTCCGGCGCAAGCTGGTTGACCGCCGCCAGCGGTACGGTCGCCGTCACGCCGTCGTTGTCGCTGCCCGGCTCGAAATGGTAGGACAGCGCGAGACGCAGACCCCCGATCTCCAAGTGGTCGGGAAACTGCGCCTGGGTAATGCCCTGCGCGCCATGCTGCATGAGATGCTCACGGGTCAGTTCCAGCAACCCGGGCCGGGCACGCTCGGCCTCACGCCGCCAGCGCTCGAACGCGGAGCCGCTGTAGATCCCCGCCGGAATGCGCTCGTCATAGAAGCGGTACAACAAGGCCTCATCGACCAGCAGGTCACGCCGACGGGACTTGGCTTCCAGGCCCTCGATCTCCTCGATCAGGGCACGGTTGTGGGCGAAGAAACGGGCTTTGGTCTGATAGTCGCCCTGCACCAGAGCACCCCGGATGAACAGCTCCCGGGACAGCACCGGGTCGATGGGACCGAAGTTGACCCGCCGCCGCGCCGCCAGCATCAGGCCGTAGAGGCTCACCGTCTCGAACGCCGCCACCTGGGCCGCCCGCTTTTCCCAATGGGGCTCGAAGTAGTTGCGCTTGACCAGCCCGCCGGCCAGGCGCTCGACCCACTGGGGCTCGACGGCGGCGACGGTATGGGCATAGCGCCGCGCGGTCTCCAGCAACTCGGCGGCCATGATCCATTTCGGGCCTTTCCTGGCCAGCGCCGAGCCTGGGAAGATGGTCAGCTTGAGATTGCGGGCGCCGGTGTACTCGCGGGCATCGGTCTTGACGGCGACATTGCCCAGCAGACCGGTCAGCAGGGCGCGATGAACGGCATCGTACTCCGCCGCCACCTGGTTCAGGTGCATTCCCATGCCGGTGGCGAGTTCCTTGAGCTGGCGGTGGGTATCGTGCCAGTCCCGCAGGCGCATGAACGACAGGAAGTGTTCCCGACACCATTTGCGCAGCTTGTTCTGGGACAGGTGGCGCTGCTGTTCGTGATAGCTCTGCCAGAGCTTCAGGTAACCCAGGAAGTCGGAACGCGGGTCGCTAAACAGCCGATGCTTCTCATCGGCCGCCTGCTGCTGGTCCAGGGGCCGTTCCCGCGGGTCCTGGACGGCCAGCGCCGACACGATGACCAGCGCCTCCTCGAGACAGTGTTCATCGCGTGCCGCCAACAGCATCCGTCCCAGGCGCGGATCCACCGGCAACCTCGCCAGCTGGCGGCCGAGGTCGGTCAGGCGCTCGCGCCCGTCCACGGCACCGAGTTCGTGGAGCAGCTTGAAACCGTCGCGCACATAACGGCTGTCCGGCGGATCGATGAACGAAAAGCGCTCGATGTCGCCGAGCCCCAGGGACAGCATCTGCAGAATGACCGACGCCAGGTTGGTCCGGCGGATCTCCGGCTCGGTGTAGCGGACCCTGGCCTGATAATCCTCTTCGCCGTACAGCCGGATGCAGATGCCCGCCGCCACCCGCCCGCAGCGTCCCGCGCGCTGGTCGGCCGAAGCCTGGGACACGGGTTCTATGGGCAGACGCTGTACCTTGGTGCGGTAGCTGTAGCGACTGATACGGGCCAGCCCCGTGTCCACCACATAGCGAATCCCCGGCACCGTCAGGGAGGTCTCCGCCACATTGGTGGCCAGCACGATGCGCCGGCCGCGATGGTTCTGGAACACCCGATTCTGCTGGGCGGCCGACAGGCGCGCGTACAGGGGCAGTATCTCGGTGTGGGGCGGGTGATGTTTGCGCAGGCGCTCCGCCGTCTCGCGGATTTCGCGCTCGCCGGGCAGAAACACCAGCACGTCGCCGCTGCCGGCGCGCGCCAGTTCGTCCACGGCGTCGACCACCGACTGTCCCAGATCCCGCTCGCCGGTATCCGATGTGCCGCCCTCCACCCCCCGGTAACGGATTTCCACCGGGTAGGTGCGGCCTGAGACTTCAATAACCGGCGCGTCGTCGAAATGCCGCGAGAAGCGCTCGGGATCGATGGTCGCCGAGGTGATGATGACCTTCAGGTCCGGACGGCGGGGCAGCAGCTGCTTGAGGTAGCCCAACAGGAAATCGATGTTCAGACTGCGCTCGTGGGCTTCGTCGATGATCAGGGTATCGTACTGGCTGAGGTCGCGATCGCCCTGGGTCTCGGCCAACAGGATGCCGTCGGTCATGACCTTGATGAAGCTGTCCTGACCAACCCGGTCGTTGAAGCGCACCTTGTACCCCACTGCGCGTCCTACCGCGGAGCGCAGCTCCTCGGCGATCCGCGCCGCCAGGCTGCGGGCCGCAATGCGCCGTGGTTGGGTGTGGCCGATCATGCCGGCCACCCCCCGCCCCAGCTCCAGACAGATCTTGGGCAGCTGGGTGGTCTTGCCGGAACCGGTTTCCCCGCAGACGATCACCACCTGATGGGCGGCAATGGCGGACCGTATCTCCTCCCGGCGCAGCACCACGGGAAGCGCATCGGGATACTGAGGTACCGGCAGCGCCGCCAGCCGCCGCTCACGCACCGCGCGCGAACGGGCCACCGCGGCGCTCAGTTCCTTCATGCCCGAATCGACCGCCCGCCCCTGCCGGGCGCGGCGCTGCAGCGCCCGCAGCCGCTTTTCGAACGGGCCGCGGTCGGCAAGCATGCATTCGGGAAGGTCCTGGGCCAAAGCGGCCAGAGCAGACGGTTGCATAACGCGAAAGACAAACACCCTGGATGGAACGGCGGCCGGCGCCCGACGGCGGCGGGTCCTGATTGTACCATCCGCACCACGGGGGCCGGGCCGGCGCCGTGGAGCTCGCCGCCGCGCAAGTCGATGCCCGACGTACGGAGCGGCACTGCCTGCAAAGATCCCGGTATTGACCACGCCCGGGGCCGGACGGCCCGTATGCCGGTCCGCGCGCCGCCCTGTTATGCTAATTTGAGGTAAAGACGTTTGATTTTCCGGCATTCCGAGGCGCCGCACCCGATGCCGGTCCATGCGCCGGCGGAATAACCGCCGGCCCGCCAAAGTCTACCTAACCAGGGCCTGTTAACCCTATGTAGATCACCACTGTTGCGGCTGACAAGCCGCCAATCAAGGCGCGAGGAGCGAAGTCTGGTTGTTCCAAATGAGTGACGAGCAAGGCCCAGTGGCGGCTTCTCAGCCGCAACCCGAAGGGACGGGCCCCATTTTCCGTCCCGCGGCGTTGTCACTCGCTCATGTAGCCGGGCTACACCGCGCTCGCTTCGCCTTGCGGGACGAAAAATGGGGCGCCGTGAGTGGCGGTCCACATAGTGTTGACAGGCCCTAAGCCCACACAGGTATTCCAAGCACTCACGAGGAAATCCGATGACCGACGAAGTTCGACGACGCCGCCGCAGCTTTCTTGGCTGGATGGCAGGTACAGCCGGCCTGTTCACACTCAGCCGAACCGCGCGGGCCCAGCAGCCCCCGGCTTCGGAACCGCCTCTGTTCGGCGAGCCCGAGCACAAAGTCGTCTACCAGCTCAACAAGGCGGATCCGGACTACATTGAACATGTGCTGTTTTCCGTCGGGGAAATGGTGCGCAAGTACGGCGACAAGATCCAAATCGTGGTGACGGCGTTCGCACCGGGCATCCAGTTGCTGGGCAAACAGCCGGAGCGCCCGATCCCCAAGCTGCTGCGCGAACGGGCGTCCAGCCTGGCGCTGTACGGCGTTCAGTTCCACGCCTGCCACAACACCATGAAGACGCTGGGCTGGACCCAGAGCGACCTGGTGGACTACGCGGAAATTGTCCCGATCGGCGCGGACGACATCATGCGCCTGCAGGAAAAGGGCTACGCCTATCTGAGCTGGTAACCCCCTCACCGCCGCCCGGGCGGACACGACCTTCTACACTTAGTGGCAGGGCCGCGTCGAACGCGGCCCGCCCGGCAAATCCATCGAACCAAGAGAGGAAGAGCATACATGAAGGTCGAGAAACTGCCTGATGGCCACGTGGTTCTGCAGTTCACTCCGAAGGAAGCCCACAAGCTCGATGCGGAGATCGCGGAATATACCGGCAATGACATGCCGACCGAAGCGCTCAATCTGTCCAGTGCATTGCGCAGCGCCTGGTACGAGGTCAATGACAATTTTCGCCAGCCGCCACACGCTTGGGAACCGGGCGCCCGGTTTCCGACCATGGAGTGAACAGGAGGTTTTCCATGCATATTAGCGAGCAGAGCAAACAGAACATCGCCGTCGTGGTCAGCGAAAAGGAAGCCCAACACATCCTGGAAGGGTTGGAGCGCTTCCACGACACGCTTGACGAGGTCGGCCTGGCGCTCGAAGCCCAGTTGAAATCCGCAGGCGTCGTCCTGCCTCCGAAACCCGATCACATCCGCTACGAATACGCACCACCCTTGGACTGACCCACGCGCCTGCGGTTGACGCGGCGCTGCGACATCTCAAGCCACGCCGTTTATACTACGGCGCTTTGGCGCCGCAGGCCCGCTCATGTCCCTGCTCGATCTGCTTACCACTGCCAGGGTTCCGGAAGGCACCGCCGGCAGGACTCTGGTGGTGGGTGAACCCCCGCTGCTCTCCGGCGCCGGGCCATTCCTCGAACGCCTGGAACGGCGCTGCGGGCCGCTGACCGTCGGTCTGGTGGGGGACGGCGAATACGCGGGCCGGTACCCGACGGTGGAACTGCCCGAGCGTCACCGGGCCGGGATCAAGCGGCTGCGCCGGCTGGCGCCCCCGCGGGTGGTAATGGTGGGCCGGGCCGCGGACCGCTTCGAGCTGGCGTCGGCGGCCACCGGCCCCGTCTACTGGATCAACGGGGCCGACCCCCGCGTGGCTGCCGTCGGCTGCCGGCGGATCACGGTGGCGGGACGCGCCCAGCACCGGGCGATCCCCGATGCCCACCTGACCGGCGACCCGCTGCTCGATGTCGACGAGCTGCCGGTGCTGGACCCGTCCGACGCGCTCTGCGATCGGTTCCGCGAGTTCCGCGCCCGCGACTACTGGGTTGCCTATTTCGCGGCCACCGGCGAGGGCGAGGAGGCGCTCGCCTACGGGGTGTTCTTCGAGCTGGCCCGCCAGCGCCAGGGCCTGCTGGTGCTGGCGCCCGGGGACCCGGCGCGCTACGAACCGGTGTACCGGGACGCCCTCAAGTACCACCTGCCCACCAACCGTCACGCCCGTCTGATGACTTCCTATATCCCCCACCAGACACGAGTCTATCACGTGGAAGACCCGCAGGTGATGAACCGGCTCTACGGCTGCGTGGATTTCGTGGTGGCGGGCGGGACCCTTCAGGCCCGGGCCCGCCAGGCACCGGACCTGATCACGCCCATCGCCTCGGGTCGGCCGGTCATTGTCGGCGCGGCGCACCGCCGGCATCCGACGGTGGCCAGCGCTCTGGCCGCCGGTGTGGTCCTGGCGGCGGACGACACCGACGCCCTGGTGGAAACCTGCCGCCTGCTGGCCAACGATCCCGAGCGGCGCCGATCCTTGGCGGGCAAAGCCCAAGCCTGGCTGGAACTCCAGGTGGGCGCCGCCGCCCGGGTAATGCAACTCATTGAGTAGCCGGAGTCGGTGGCGAAGCACCATGTTTGTTCAGGCCGACCAGGACTCGCTATAATCCTGACCCGTAAGTTGCCGTTCGGCTGGGGGGCCTCCAGCGGCAACACCCGACTATAACAATGCTTACCAACCACTATCGCCGAGAGGGAGGATCATGAGAAAACACTCATTGCTGCGTATCTGTGCGCTGAGCGCAGGGCTGGCCGTGGCCGGATCGGCCCTGGCGGTCGGCAATCCGACCGCCGGACGCCTGAAGGCTTTCACCTGTTTCGGCTGCCACGGCATCCCGGGCTACGCCAATGCCTATCCCCAATACAACGTGCCCAAACTGGGCGGCCAGCATGCCGAATACATCGTCAAGGCGCTGAAGGAGTACAAGGACGGCCAACGCAGCCACCCCACCATGCATGCCCAGGCATCCACGCTGTCCGAACAGGACATGGAAGACATCGCTGCCTTCTTCTCCACCTTCAAGAACAACTAGGCACCGAGACATCCAATCGCACAAAGGGCATGTCATGAACAAAGTCGCTATCGTACTCACCTCCGTACTGCTCGCCGGTTATGCGGCGCAAACCCTGGCTGCCGGCGACCCGGCGGCAGGAAAACAGAAATCGACCACCTGCGCCGCCTGCCACGGAGCCGACGGCAACAGCACCAGCGCCCAGTTCCCGCGCCTGGCCGGCCAATACGCCAGCTACATCGTGCAGGCCCTCAAGGAGTACAAGGACGGCCAACGCAAGAACGCCATCATGAAGGGCTTCGCCAGCGGTCTGTCCGAGCAGGACCGCGAGGATCTGGCCGCCTACTTCAGCAGCCAGCAAGGCCTGGTTGCGCCCAAACTCGACCGGCACGCCAACGTCGAGTGATCGCACCGGGCTGGGCGCCGGTCCCCCCGGCCGCTCAGCCCGGCATCACCCGCGGGACGTTCGGGCGGCGGCATCCCCGTCCCCGGGATGACTTTCCGGGAAATTTGCGGTTCCCGATGTCGTGCTGTAGGGTGATTTCACAGCTGGCTGAATAATAACAACAACCGGGCAACGGACGGCCTCGACCCACCAATGCGGGGACTGTTCGATTGCTGGACACATGGATCCGTCGACTGCTCTTTGGCGCGCTTTCGGCAGCCGTCGCCCTGTTGAGCGCCTGCTCGCCGGTGCCCCAGGCCCCGCTACGCACCGCCGTCAATATCTGGCCGGGTTACGAGCCCCTGTTGCTGGCGCGCGAGCTTGGCTATCTCGACGACCACACCGTGCGTCTGGTGGAATACTCCTCCGACTCCCAGGCGCTGCGCTCCTATCGTAACGGCGCCGTCGACGCGACGGCCCTGACCCTGGATGAATCGCTGTTGCTCGCCCAGGAGGGGCTGCGGCCGCGCATCGTGACCGTCATGGACTTCTCCAACGGCGCCGACGTGATCATGGGGCGACCCGATATCCGGTCACTGGCGGAGCTCAAAGGGCGTCGCGTCGGCGTCGAAGACACCGCCCTGGGCGCGTATTTCCTTGCCCGCGTGTTGCAGATCGCCGGACTGCGGGACCGGGACATCCAAGTGGTGCCCCTGGAGTTGGACGAAGTGGTGCCGGCCTATCTGGCCGGGCGCATCGACGTCGCGGTGACCGCCGAACCCGGGCGCACCCAGCTGCTGGCCGCCGGCGCGCGGCAGTTGTTCGACAGCTCCCGGATACCCGGCGCCATCGTGGACGTGCTGGTGGTCCGGCAAAGCTATCTGCAGCTGCATCCGGGCCGGGTGCAGGCCATGCTGGGCGGCTGGTACCGCGCCCTGGACTATCTGCGCGGACATCCGCAGGACGCCGCCCGCCGAATGGCACACCGCGAAGGGCTCACCGCTCAGCAGTTCACCGCCGCCCTGTCGTTGCTGAAGCTGCCGACCCTGGCTGAGAACAGGCACCTGCTCTCCGGCCCCACGCCCGCTCTGCAGGCAACCGCTCAGCAAGTGGCCCAGGTGATGCTGGCCCACCATCTGTTGCGAACGCCGGTGGACGTGAAGGCCATGTTGGACGGCACGCTGCTCGCGAAGCTGGAGGCGGCGCACTGAGATGCTCATGTCGCTGCGCACCGCCATCCCCCTGCTGCTGGTGCTGTTCGCCGTCGGCACCACCCTCTACAGCCTGCATTTCGATTCCTCGCGAGCCCTGAACAGAGTGGAAAGGAACGGACAGGCGGATCTCACCCGGCTGATGACCCGCGAACAGGAAAGCCTGGAGTACCTGCTGCGCGCCGGCGATCGGCAAAGACTCAAAGAAGCGGTCGCCGCACTCGGGGTTGAGTCGGACGTCAGCATGGCCATGGTGATCGACGATCACGAGCGTGTCATCGCGGCAATGCGGCGCGATGACATCGGCCGCGCGCTGGCCGAGGTCATAAAGACAACGCCTGAGCCGCAATGGAGTCGCTACTTCCCGGCGATGAAGCGCGCCCGTGCCATCCAGGCCGGCACCGTCGCTCTGACCGACGATCGCAGCGCGGTGTTCGGCGTCTACCCTCTGGTCCTCGGCAGCCGGGGCGCCGCGCTGCGCCCGGACCGGATCGCGCTGCTGCTGGTGCAGGACGACCTCAAACCACAAAAAGCCCATGCCCTGTTCGCCGTGCGCCAGCAGGCGATCTCGTTCAGCCTGTTTGTCGCCGGATTGGCCGCGCTGCTTTGGGTGCTGGCGTATTTCGTCGTCACCCGCCGACTGCAACGTCTGGTCTTCACCATCCGCCGCATCGGCACCGGCGACCTGACAGCCCGCAGCGGACTTGCCGGCCAGGATGAGCTTGGCACCCTGGGCGCGGCCGTCGACCAGATGGCGCACCAGATCTCGGAAACCGGCCAGTTGTTGCGCGACAGCGAGCAACGCTTCCGGGCCACCTTCGAGCAGGCCGCGGTGGGCATTTCCCATATATCCCTGGACGGCCGCTGGCTGCGGGTCAACCAGCGCCTGTGCGACATCGTCGGGTACACCCGCGAGGAATTGCTTGCCTTCTCCATCCAGGACATCACCCACAGGGACGATCTGCCGGCAGACCGCGAGCATCTGCGGCGCCTGCACGAAGACCGCGTGCCGAACTATTCCCTGGAAAAGCGGTATATCCGCAAGAATGGCAGACCGGTCTGGGTCGAAGTCACGGTCGCACCGGTACGCGGCCGGGACCAGCGGCCTGCGTACTTCGTCAGCGTGACCCAGGACATCAGCCAGCGCAGGGCCGCACAACAGGCCCTTGCCGAGGAGCGCGAACGGGCGCTGGTCACGCTGCATTCCATCGGCGACGCGGTGGTTACCACCGACAGCACTGGCCGGATCGACTACCTCAATCCCGTGGCCGAAGGCCTGACGGGCTGGTCCGTCACCGAAGCCCGTGGCCGGCCTTTGCAGGAGGTGTTCAATATCTTCAACGAGCTGACCATGGAACCGATGACCAACCCGGTGGAAAAATGCCTCCGGGACGGACGCGTTGTGGGACTCGCCAACCACACCATGCTGGTCAGCCGCGACGGTAGCGCCCACGCCATCGAGGACTCGGCCGCGCCGATCCGCGATCACCGCCAGCGAATCATCGGCGTGGTACTGGTGTTCCACGACGTCAGCAAGGCCCGCCAGATGGCCACCGAGCTGTCCTGGCAGGCGACTCACGACAGGCTGACCGGGCTCGTCAACCGCTACGACTTCGAGCGCCGTCTGCAGGGCGCCATTGACAGCGCGCGGGACGGCGAACACTCCCATGCGCTGCTGTACCTCGATCTGGACCAGTTCAAGGTGGTCAACGACACCTGCGGACATGCCGCCGGCGATAAGCTGCTCAAGCAGTTGGCGGGCGTGCTCCACGAGCAGGTGCGTGAAAGCGACACCCTGGCGCGCCTGGGAGGAGACGAGTTCGGCGTGCTGCTGGAGCAATGCCCCCTGGACCGCGCCGTGGAAATCGCCGCCAAGCTGCGGAGCAGCGTGCGCGAATACCGCTTTCTTTGGCACGACAAGGCGTTTGAAGTGGGCGTCAGCATCGGGCTGGTGGTGCTCGACAGCCACAGCGAAGACCTGGGGGGCGTGCTGAGCGCCGCGGACATGGCGTGCTACACCGCCAAGGACCTGGGCCGCAACCGCCTGCACGTTTACCAGGCCGATGACGCCGATCTGCAGCAACGCCGGGGCGAGATGCACACCGTCACGCGCATCACCGGCGCCCTGAAGGAAAACCGCTTCCGCCTGTACCAGCAGCCCATTGTATCCGTTGCAGATCCAAACGATGACAGGAACAGACATCACGAAATACTGCTGCGCATGATCGACGACGACGGCCGGTTGATTCCCCCGGGAGGATTCATTCCCGCCGCGGAACGCTATGGCCTGATGCCCGCCATCGACCGCTGGGTGATCGCACATTTCTTCGAACACCAGAGCGAACGGCTGCAGGCGCTGGCCGGCGCCTGCGGCGGGCAGGGCACCTGCGACTGCAGCTACTCCATCAATCTGTCGGGAGCCTCCATCGGGGACGACAATCTGCTCGATTACATTACCGAGTTGCGCCAGCGCTACGGCGTACCCAGCGAAGTGCTTTGCTTTGAAATCACCGAAACCGCCGCCATCGCCAATCTCGCCAAGGCGAGCCAGTTCATCAGGGCGCTGAAAGCCCAGGGGTGCCGGTTCGCACTGGACGATTTCGGCAGCGGCGTCTCCTCGTTCGGCTACCTGAAGAACCTGCCGGTAGACTACCTGAAGATCGACGGCGGCTTCGTAAAGGACATGCTGGATGATCCCATCGACCGCGAGATGGTCAAGGCCATCAATCAGATCGGCCACATCATGGGCATCAAGACCACCGCCGAGTTCGTCGAGAGCGACGCCATACTGCAGGCCCTGCGGGAAATCGGTGTCGACTATGCGCAGGGCTACGGCATCCAGCGACCGCAACCGCTATAGACCCGTGGGTCATGGGCCGCGCCTTGGGCATCGGCGGCATGCAATCGGCGCAGTCGGTCAGTGGTTCTCGCCCGGCCCTTCCCCTGCCTTGTGGTGGCTGAGGTAGATGGCCGCGGCGATCAACACGATACCGACGGCCAGATACAGCAGATCCAGTGCATTGTCGAACTTCATCTCCAGGGCATGCTCGAAATACTTCACCACCAGAATGAGCAGCACGACCTTGGCGAGACGATCCTTCAGATCGTCCAGCGACTTGATCAGCAGCACCCGTTCACCGAATTCCGACTGTTCCGCCACATCGATACGGCTCACGAACAGTTCGTACAGACCGAGGGCGAAGATCAGCATGATGGTTGCCAGCAGATAGCCGTCCACCACCTCCACCACGTGGGTCACCACCGTCGCGTGCATTTCGACGCGGGTCTGAGCGGCCAGCCCCGGATCGGCATAGTGGCCGAGATGCGCCAGCAGATACACCACATCGACGGTGGCCACGTAGAACATGGCGAAGGACACCGCGACGCTGGCGATCACCGCCGCCAGCACCACCAGCCGACTGTTCCACAGCAGGCGCTCGAAAACACGCTCGATAAGGTTCATTCCCGCTCCCGTCCGCACCGGGCCGACCGTCGGCCACCATTGACGCCGCCTGTGCCATTGTACCCAGAGATGCCTGCGGCGCCATGGGCGCTGTCCGGATCGCAATGCCGGCGCGGCAACCCCCGCCGCCACCGTGAAATGCCCCGGATCGGCAGCTGTCTTTACTGAGTATTGACCCCGGCAGATCACCATCACTTGCGCGGGCTATGGGGTCGGCTATGATTGCAATTCACACGCCGGGGCCGCAACCTGCGACCCTGAAAAGCCCCTGCACGAAGGAGTCCACCGGAGGCGGTCATGGTGTCATTGAAGATCAACGGCCAGAGCCACGAAATCGACGTGGACCCGAGCACGCCGCTGCTGTGGGTGCTGCGCGACAACCTGGGACTGACCGGGACCAAGTACGGCTGCGGCATCGCCCTGTGCGGGGCGTGCACCGTGCACCTGAACGGCGTGCCCACCCGCTCCTGCGTGACGCCGGTTTCGGTGGTGGGCGACCAGGAGGTGACGACCATAGAAGGACTGTCTCCCGACAGCAGTCATCCGGTCCAGAAGGGCTGGGTCGACGAACAGGTGCCCCAGTGCGGTTTCTGCCAGTCCGGCCAGATCATGACCGCGGTCGCCCTGCTGCGGAACAACCTCAATCCCAGCACGGCGGACATCGACAGCGCCATGTCCGGCATCCTCTGCCGGTGCGGCACCTACCAACGCATCCGCGCGGCGATCAAGCGTGCGGCAGCCATCAAGGCCCGCGAGGTGAACCATGGATGAGCCCCTGAAACTGAGCCGGCGCGGATTCCTCAAGGTGGCTGCCGGTGCGGGCGGCGCGCTGCTGGTCGGATTCTACCTGCCGGGCTGCAGCCGGGAGGGCCGCACGGCAACGGTCGCTCGCAAGCCCGACACCAAGCCGCAAACGCAGGGCGATGCCTACGCACCCAACGCCTGGATCCGCATCGACCCCGACAACAGCGTCACCCTGATGGTCGCCAGTTCCGAGATGGGACAGGGGGTGATGACCGCCATTCCGATGCTGATCGCCGACGAGATGGACGCGGACTGGTCCAAGGTGCGGGCCGAATTCGCGCCCGTGAACAAAGCCTACAACAATCCGTTGTTCGGCAGGCAGGCCACCGGCGGCAGCACCGCCATACGCGGGTTCTGGCATCCGGTGCGGGAGGCCGGAGCGGCGGCCCGCGAACTGCTGGTGGCTGCCGCCGCTAAGCGCTGGGGCGTCGCTGCGGACACCTGCAGCACCGCGGACGGCCATGTGCTGCACAAAGGCAGCGGTCGGCGCGTGAGCTACGGAGAGCTGACCGCGGATGCGGCGAAGCTGTCGCCGCCACAGAACGCATTGCTGAAGGACCCGGACCAGTTCCGGCTGATCGGCAAGCCGGTAGCGCGCCTTGACATCCCGTCCAAGGTCGACGGCAGCGCACTTTTTGGCCAGGACGTTCAGGTGCCGGGCATGCTGGTAGCCACCGTCGAGCGCTGTCCGGTGTTCGGCGGCAAGGTGAAGAGCTTCGATGCCGCCAGCGCCAAGGCGGTCAAAGGCGTCAAGCATGTGGTACAGATCGACTCCGGCATCGCCGTGGTGGCCGATGGCTTCTGGCCGGCGCTGCAGGGGCGCAAGGCGCTCAAAGTGGAGTGGGACCTGGGCCCGCACGCCGACCTGAGCAGCGCCGGCATCCGCAAGCAGTTCGCCGACGCCGTCGACAGCGGCGCTGAAGCGCGTCGTGACGGCAAGCCGGAACAAGCTCTCAAGAGCGCGGCGAAGACGCTGGAAGCGGTGTATGAGGTGCCCTATCTGGCCCACGCCTGCATGGAGCCCATGAACTGCACCGCCGATGTGCGGGACGGGCGCTGCGAGATCTGGGTTCCCACCCAGGCCCAGACTGCCACCCGCGCCACGGCCATGAGCATTACCGGGCTGCCGGCGGGAAAAATCCAGGTCCATACCACTTTCCTGGGCGGCGGTTTCGGGCGACGGTCCGAGCAGGACTTCGTAGCCGATGCCGTGTCGGTCTCCAAACAGGTGGGGGCGCCGGTGAAAGTGCTCTGGACACGGGAGGACGACACCCGCCACGACTTCTACCGCCCGGCCAGCTACAGCCGCTTGAGCGCCGCTCTGGATGACAGCGGTATGCCTGTCGCCTGGATTCACCGCATCGCCAGCCCCTCCATTTTTTCCCGGGTAATGCCCGCCGCGGTCAACAACGGCATCGACGGCAGCTCGGTGGAAGGCGCCAAGAACCTGCCTTATGTCATTCCCAACATGCTGGTCACCTATGCCATGGTGAATCCGGGAGTGCCCGTGGGCTTTTGGCGATCCGTCGGTAGTTCCCAGAACGCCTACATCACCGAATGCTTCCTGGACGAGATAGCCAGGGCAGGCGGCAAGGACCCGTACCAGTTGCGGCGCGACCTGCTCGCCAATCACCCCCGCCATCGCGCGGTGCTCGAATTGGCAGCAGAGAAAGCCGGCTGGGACACACCTCCCCCGCCCGGCAGCCATCGGGGCATCGCAATGGCGGAATCGTTCACCAGCTATTGCGCCCAGGTGGCCGAGGTGTCGGTGGACAACGGCAAAGTGCGGGTGCACCGGGTGGTCTGCGCCATCGACTGCGGAACGGTCGTCAATCCCGACACCGTCAGAGCGCAGATGGAAAGCGCCATCGTGTACGGACTGACCGCTGCGCTCATGGGTGAGATCAGTATCAAAGACGGCAGGGTGCAGCAAGGCAACTTCGACAGTTATCCGGTCCTGCGCATCGAGCACATGCCCAAGGTGGAGGTCTACATCGTTCCCAGCACCGAGTCTCCGGGAGGCGTCGGTGAACCGGGCACACCGCCTATCGCTCCGGCGGTGGCCAATGCGGTGTTCGCGGCCACGGGCAAACCCGTGCGCAAGCTGCCGATCCGCGTCCAGAGCTGAGCGGCGGCCGCCGGCACGGTGCCAGCCGATCGCGACCTGACGCCGGGCCACCGCAGTTCGCAGCGCCGATAGCCGGCAACCAATCCCGTTTGGCGGGCCGTGGAACGCCCCCTTCGACTGCCTCCAACGCAGCCGCCCGCAACCTTCGATCGCGGCTGTCGCCCGACGGTGACAGCCGCAAAGCCCGAGTGGGTCGGGATTGTGCCCTCAACCCCACCAAAGCCCGTCGCCGTACGACGACACGTCCGCCGCGACCTGCGCCCCTGCACCTTTCCACGATTTGATACAGATCAGTGACTTATGGATAACCGCAGTGCGTGGCACAGCGCTTGCTACACTCTGAGATGTCGCCCGAGGGCAAGCAACTCGACCCGGGCCAGTCATTGATGAAGGGAGGAATTTCGATGCGCAAGGAATGGATCGTTCTGGGTGCCGCGCTGTTCACCAGCGCCGCCGTCGCCGCTGGCACCACCTTCTCGAACCTGGACACCAACCACGACGGCAAGATCAGCCAAGAGGAAGCGGCGGCCAATCCGTCTGTGGCGGCCCAGTTCGACAAGGCCGACAGCAACCAGGACGGCAGCCTGGAGGAAAGCGAATTTTCGGCCATGGAAGCAGCCCCGGCTGCCGGCCACGAAGACAGCGGCATGGAGCAGCAGGCCCCCGCCATGGAGCATCAGCAAGAGCAGATGCGGAACGAGGGTGGCAGCACCGAGTAACGCCGTTGCACAAGCACCCGAGCGACTCGGCCGCCAGGGGACGGCGGCCGGTTCGCCGCAACGCTTGTGAACCGCGGGCTCATGCCCGCAGGAGACTGTTATGAAACGTTTCGCAGCAGCATTGGCGCTCAGCATTCCGTTACTGCTGCAGGGCTGCAACAAGGGCGGATCCAACGGCGATGACGCACCGCCGCCGGCAGAGCCCAACAGCGCTCCGCAGTCCAGCAGCCCGCAAAGCGTCCCGGAGGCCCCGCAGAACGGCGCACCCGAGCAGGATCAGGCCCCGGCCGGCGGGAACACGACCCAGTGATCAGCCGGCGAGGTCCTTGCGCAGCGCAGTAAAACGGAAGTCCGGCAGGACGCAGACGCACGGACGCGTCTGCAGGCAGGGACGCATGTCAGGCGTGGCCGCAGCGATGGATTGCTTCGCCGGCTGCGCCGCTTTCAATCGTAATCACCCGCTCCCCGACCGACGCCTCGCCGCCGGTGACGTCGCTGTCGGCGTCATTTGACGCCGCTCTCGTGTATCCTTGACCACGCCCTTGATCGATGCAGAGATCTCTGCGCCGCGCGCGTGCAGGCATTCTGTCACCGGCGAACGGCGCCCCACCGTCGCCCGGCTTCAGAGCGGCCCGGGCAGCACGCCCGCACGAGCCGGCGGCAACGGGCCAAACGGCGGGACCCGCAAGCGGTCCGCACAGCGACAACCGAATCACAGGAAGGCGGTATGACCGCGGACAACAAGCAGCGTAGCGAACATGACAGCATGGGCGAGGTGCGGGTGCCGGCGGACGCGCTCTACGGCGCCCAGACCCAGCGTGCAGTGGAGAACTTCCCGATCAGCGACCTGCGCATGCCCCGGCCGTTCATCGCGGCCCTGGGGCTGATCAAGGCCTGCGCCGCCCGGGTGAATGCCGATCTCGGTCGCCTGCCGGCGGAGCGGGCCGAGGCCATCATCGCCGCCGCCGCCGAAGTGCAGGCCGGCGAGCATGACGACCAGTTTCCCATCGATGTGTTCCAGACCGGCTCGGGCACCAGCACCAACATGAACGCCAACGAGGTAATCGCCCACCTGGCCGGCGCACGCCTCGGCAAGACGGTGCATCCCAACGACCACGTCAACCACGGCCAGAGCAGCAATGATGTGATCCCCACCGCCATCCACGTCAGCGCTGCGCTGACCGTGCGCGACTTGCTGCTGCCGGCGCTGGACCATCTGGCCGGCACCATCGAGACACGGGGCACAGAGCTGAGCGCCCGGGTCAAGACGGGCCGCACCCATCTCATGGATGCCATGCCGATCACCCTGGGGCAGGAGCTGGGCGGCTGGGCCGCCCAGGTGCGCCATGGCGCCGAACGCATCCGGGGCACGCTGCCCCGTCTGTGCACCCTGGCCCAGGGCGGCACAGCGGTGGGCACCGGCATCAACGCCCACCCCGAATTCGGAACACGCTTTGCCGCCGCGGTCAGCCAACGCACCGGCATGGCATTTTGCACCGCTTCGAACTACTTCGAGGCGCTTTCCAGCCAGGACACCGCCGTGGAACTGAGCGGCCAGCTGCGCGCCGCTGCCGTGGCCCTGATGAAGATCGCCAACGACCTGCGCTGGATGAACAGCGGCCCGCTTACCGGGCTGGCTGAAATCAGCTTGCCCGCCCTGCAGCCCGGCAGCAGCATCATGCCAGGCAAGGTCAACCCGGTGATTCCCGAAGCGGTGGCCATGGTGTGCGCCCAGGTGATGGGCAACGACGCCACCGTTGCCGTCGCCGGCCAGTCCGGCAGCTTCCAGCTCAACGTGATGCTGCCGGTGATCGCCCACAACCTGCTGCAGAGTATCGCCCTGCTGGCCAACGCCTCCCGGGTGCTGGCGGACAAGGCGATGGCCGGCTTCACGGTCAACACCCGCCGACTCGCCGAGCAGCTCGAGCGCAACCCCATCCTGGTTACCGCACTCAACGATGTGATCGGCTACGAAAAGGCCGCGGCCATTGCCAAACAGGCCTATGCCCAAGGGCGCCCCATCCGCGAAGTGGCGGCCGAGCTCACCGGTCTTGACGAAGCCGAGCTGCGGCGGCTGCTGGACCCCACCGCGCTCACCCGTCCCCAGGACTGAATGGCCAGCGGACCGACCATTCAGCACCCCACGAGGATCCTCCCAGGGGTTGAGGCGCTCAGGCGATGCCGGCCGATCTGATCGTCTCCACCGTCGTGATGATGTTCGCCGGTGCCGCCGTACTGGCGGCGTTGGCTCTGTTCGCCCGCCAGTCACTGCTGGTGGCCTACATCGTCCTGGGCGGGCTGCTGGGGCCCTCGGGCTTCGCCCTGGTCAACCATCCCGCCACCATCCAGCAGATCGGCCACATCGGCATCATCTTCCTGCTGTTCCTGCTGGGCCTGAACCTGCACCCGCAGAAACTGCTGCACATGCTGCGCGAAGCGACGGTGGTCACGCTGGCCAGTTCGGTGGCATTCATGGCGCTGGGAGCCGGGGTGGGATGGCTGTTCGGATTCTCGCCCGAGCAAAGCCTGGTGATCGGCGCGGCAGTCATGTTCTCCAGCACCATCATCGGGCTGAAGCTGCTGCCCACCATCGAACTGCACCACCAGCATGTGGGCGAGATCATCATCAGTATCCTGCTGCTGCAGGACATCGTCGCCATTGTCATTCTGCTGCTTCTGGAGGGCATGGCCCAGGCGGGCATGGGCTGGTCGCGAGTCGCCCTGCTGGCAGTGAGCGTGCCCGGGCTGGCCGCATTTGCGCTGCTGTTCGAACGCTATGTGCTGATTCGCGTGCTGCGTCGCTTCGACACCATCCAGGAATTCATCTTCCTGGCCGCCATCGGCTGGTGCCTGGGCTTGGCCCAACTCGGCACCCTGCTGGGCCTGTCCTACGAAATCGGCGCTTTCATCGCCGGCGTGGCGCTCGCCTACAACCCCATCTCCCGGTTCATCGCGGAGAGCCTCAAACCGCTGCGGGACTTCTTTCTGATCATGTTCTTCTTTTCCCTGGGCGCGGGCTTCGCCCTGCCCATGCTGCCCGCGGTGATTCTGCCCGCCGGGCTGCTGGCCCTGGTGATGCTGGCGGTCAAACCGGCGGTGTTCCGGCTGCTGCTGACCGGCTCGGGGGAGACGTCGCACCTGTCCTGGGAGATCGGCGTACGGCTGGGCCAGATCAGCGAGTTCTCCCTGCTGATCGCGGTGCTGGCCGCGCAGTCCGGGGTGGTCAACGAACGCACCTCGTATACCATCCAGGCGGCGACGCTCATCACCTTCATCGTCTCGTCGTACCTGATCATGCTGCGCTACCCCACCCCCATCGCCGTCAACGACCGGCTGCGCAAAGACTGAGCAGCAGACGCGGCGCGACTATAAGGATGTAGGTTGGGCCGGGCACCGCGAAGCCCAACGCGCGCCCATGGATCCGCCCCCGCCGGTCAGTCGGGACAATCCCCCCGCCGGCGGCATTGGATGGTGGCCAGCGTGTCCCGGAACTGGCCCAGGAACGGCCCTCCCAACGCGATGGCGTGGCGCACCGCCGCCAGCGCCTCGGCCCAGCGCTTGCGGTCCGCCAGCACCATGGCCAGATTGTTGTAGGCAATGGCGTTGGACGGGTCGCGGACCAGGGCTTTGCGCAATGCACGCTCGGCGCCCGGGAGGTCGCCCCTGGCCTGCAAGCCGTTGGCGAGGGCGATCCACAGGGACGGGGAATCGGGCCAGCGGGCCACGCCGGCGCGGTAGGCCGGCAGTGCGGTGCCCGCCCCGGCCACCTGTTCGAGGGCGGCGGCGGCCTGCAGGTAGGCTTGCGGTTGCGCCGTGGCGGGCAGCTGGCCGGGCGGCAGAATGACGATGCCCCAGCGTTTGGCCCGCCCCCAGGTGCGTTCGAACAACTCGTAGGGTTCCTGGTGACGGGCCTGTTCGCCGGAACGCATGGTGACCGTACGGGCGTCGGGGTCGAAGCCGACCACCACCGCGTAGTGCCAGATCGGCCACCAGGAGAACGCCAGATTCTGCAGCACCAGGACCGGATGTCCCGCCGCCACTTCGGCGGTGACAGCGCCGATGGTACCCTTGACCGGATAGACCAGCCGGCCCTGGCGTCTGCCCTGGGCGATGATTTCGGCCTGCAGCGTGCCCTTGCGGGCCGGCAGATACAGATAGGGCTCGAGCGCTTCGGGATGGACCGGCTCGCCGGTGAAACTCAACACCTCCGCCAGAGCCGCCGGGCCGCACTGGTAGGCATCCTGGGGGAAAAACGGCACCTTGGTGAGTTCGACGGCGTGGGAACCGGCGACCGGCGTGCGTGGACCGGGCGACGCACACCCTGCCAGCGCAATGACTGCCAGTAACGCGCCGGCGCGCAGGCGCCGGCGCGTCAGGACAGCAGCGTTTGCCAACGGCCTACCGGACGGTCTTCTTGACGAACGGGAACACGTCGGTGAAGCCGAGAATGTCCGTAATCAGCAGCAGCACAAAAATGAACACCAGCACACCCAGCAGACTGTCGCCACCGGCCGGCAGCTGGTTCATGCGATCCGCCAGGGTCTGCACCTGGTGGTCGGTCAGGCTGTTGACCCGCGCCTGCACGTCGGCGGGGTTCACGCCGAGCTTCAACAGCTCCTTGTGCACATCCTGGCGCTTGAGCATGGCGCTGATCCGGGCCCGCTGATTGGCGGTATTCGCCTGATGCACCATGTCTGTCGTGGAAACGGTCGCCGCCTGCGCCGCCGGCAAGCCGGTGGTCACCAGGGCGAAAGACGTCACCACGACAGCGGTAAAGGTTTTGGCTCGACGGCGTAGCGGTTCCATGGAATCCCTCCACATGCCCGGTTGTTGTTACTGTTGCCCTATGCTCAGGCAACGATACACAGTGGCCATGCAGCCCGCAACAAGCCGTCTGCGCAAGCGTGAACCCTGCCACGTTTACCGGCGCCTGCCTGCCCCATCCACCCGCATGTCGCCGCGGCACGACGCTGGCGGCGCTCAGCAGCGGGGCCCCGCGGTCAGCACGTCATGAACGGTTGCCACGGTCCGGCGGCACAAGACGGAGCATGGGCATGGCCGGCTTCCTGCACGGGGAGAATTTCGGAGGAGGGTCCGTCAAAGCCGCGGGGCTGCGTACTCGACACCGGCCGATCCAACTGTCGCTGTCGGGCGCTGAAAGGCCGTTGGATTCAGGACCCGATCGGCGCGAACAACAGACTCTGAATGGCAATGTGCAATTGGAGAACGCCGTACCGGGCCTGCAGCCAGGCCAGCTGATGGGCCAACAGGGTCTGCTCCAGCGTCAGAAAGGCCCCGGCTGGCAGCTGCCCCGCCTGATAGGCGGAACGGGCGCGCTCAACCGATTGCTGCAGGCGCGACAGAGCGGCGCCACGTGCGCTCAGCCGGGTGCGGGCACTCTCATACCGGGTTTGCAACGCCCGGACCGTGTCGCGGTCGTGGGCCACCCGGCCCTGGAGCTGCTGGCGCAGAAACCGCCGCGTCGCAAGCTTGGGGTCGACACGCCCGAGACTGTCGTCGAAAAAGGGGAACTGCACATCCACCGGCGGACTCGCCGTTGCGCCCGGACCTCCCGGGGAACTCTGCAGCGCAATGCGCAGCGGCGGGAAACGCGCCAGCACCGTTTCGCGCAGCAGCCGCTGGTCGCTGCGCTCGCCGACCTGCAGGGCCACCAGATCGGCGCGGCGGCCGGCCAGCCCCTTGAACAGCCCCGACACCTGTGTCGAGTCCCACACCGGCGGTTCGCCGCCCGCCACCAGCGGCAGATTCAGGTCGGGCGCCAGCCCGAGCACCGCATTCATGGTGCGGCGCGTACGGCCGCTCTCGCCGCGCAGCGAGTCCATGTGCCTATGCAGGTCCAGCCGTGCGGCCAGGATGGTATCGGCCACGCCGGATCCGGCGGCCTGCTCGCGACGCTGTTGCGCCTGAAACAGCGTATCGAAGCCCTTGAGCACATTCATGGTCTGCTGTTCCGTCAGCCGCCGGGCGAACAGCAGGCGAGCGGCCTGAGCGACCTGCCATTCGTCCCACAGCAGCGTCAGGTGCACCTTGCCGGTAGCGGCGCCGGCCTGGGCCATGCGGTCCGCAACCCGTGCCACCAGCGCCTGGGCCAGTGTGCTGCGGGGCTGGTGCTCCACAGCCGGGCGCGGCAGCAGACCGGCCGCGAACAGCTGCACGCCGGCCACCTTGGCGTCACCACGCTCGGCCTGCAACTGGGGATTGTTCAGTACCGCGAGGGTTGCCGTTTCGATGCCGTCCATACCGTTGTCCGGATCGAACGGATGGGGCTTCGGCGGGCGGTGAACGAAACGGTTGGCGGCAACATCCAGAGCGGCAAGCGGGCGGTTCAGGCTCGGCGTATCCGTCGAGCCCTGCTGTCCCGGCGCTGCGCAACCGGCAAGCAACGCCAGAACCCACGTCAGCAGCGCTCCCCGCCAGCGTGACGCACGGCGCTGCCAGCCGTCTGTGCGTCGCGATAGACCGGCGCAAGCGCTCACAACCGGTTCGCCGGCGCGCCGCGCCCGGCCTCCGGACAGTTCGCAGGATGCTCAACCAAGCTCAGCAACGCTCCCCGGCCGATGACGCTCGACAGCATACCATCCAAACACCGCCCCAGGGTGCGGCACTCCGCTCCGCGCGTAACGCCAGAAGGTGAGTGAATACGTGCTGCAGGTGGTACGCAGGTGCTGCGCGCCATCCGGCTCGTGCCGGACGCACCACGTCGGCAATGGGACCCCCGGCGCGGCAGGCAGTAAAATCGAAAACTGGAGACCGCACTCGCTCTCACCTGGATTTGACCAACCCCGAAGCCGCCCGTTGTATGCTGTGGTGTCGGCCATGGAAGCGGCCGGCCGGCGGTGCCATGTCGAACTCCGTGGACCGTGGACAGCCGGAAAGGATCCGGCATCCGATAGTGGCTAACGGCGGCAGCGACAGCACTTGACCGCAGCCTGACACTGTTGGTTGTTATGAGCCTAAGGCGGGTGATATCCACCATTTTCACGCCCCGCCTGGCGCAGCAGGCATGTCCCGACACTATCACGACATGCCTCGCTGTTGGCAAGCCGCCGGCGAGCTTTTCGCTTGCACCAGGCCCCGTTGAACCTTGGTTCGGCCTCCGCGGGAGCCGGCGTTGGCACGGCGCGGTGGCAGCAATGGCATAGCTCTTGCGCGGTGGCAACCGCCACCGGCGCAGGAACGGTCGCCGACACCAGGCGGATTGCGCGCCAGCGGTCGTCGCACCTGCTGGAACGACGCTCCGGCAGACGACGGCGCGCCGGCCGGCTTTGCGGTCTCGGGCGTCGGCACATTACCGAAGCACCGCAGCATGCGCTTCTTCTACACCTGTCCTGTGACTCAACGCAGACGAGGAATTCGTTATGTCTGACAGTACCCTCACAGCTCCGGGAACTCCCCCGAGCGACGAACCCGATATGACCCGCCGGCGCATGCTGGTGGCGGCAGCCACCGTGGTCGGCGCCGCCGGCATCGGCACCGCCATCTATCCCTTCCTCGATTCCATGGAACCGAGCGCGCGCGCCAAGGCCGCCGGCTCGCCGGTGGAAGCCGATATCAGCAAGGTGGAGCCCGGGCAGTTGATCACTGTCAGATGGCGATCCAAGCCCGTGTGGATTCTGCGCCGCACCAAGGCGCAGCTGGCGACGCTGCCCAAGATGGACTCGCGCCTGAAGGACCCCAAGTCCCTCCAGCCCCAGCAGATCAAGGCGGCACAGAATGAACACCGCTCCATCAAGCCCGAGTATTACGTGTGCGTGGGCATCTGCACCCACCTCGGCTGCATACCGACCTATCGCCCCCAGGTCGCACCGCCCGATCTCGGCCCCGACTGGCTGGGCGGCTTCTTCTGCCCCTGTCACGGCTCGCGCTACGATCTGGCAGGTCGGGTCATGGACGGGTCGCCGGCGCCGCTCAACCTGCCGGTGATGCCCTATTATTACCTCAAGGACACGGTGCTGCGCATCGGCGTAATGGAGGACGGCTCCGATCTGAACTGGAAACCCAACACTTGGTGACGGCGGCCGGGCGGCCGCGGCAACGGCCGCCCGGCCAACGCTTTCGACCCGGGTCAAATGCACCCCGCCCGGGTCTTTACCACCATGACCCGGGGCCCGTTCTTTGCTCCCACCTGCCATGGGAACCGTCCGATCAGTCGGTTAGCGATTGGCACGATTCCTGATTGAACAACAGCACAAGGATGACGGACCGACGGAGAGGTCCCCTTGGCAGGGAAGCTGCGGTAGCCAATGGCAACCGCGTTACGGGAACCGGCAAGGACAACGGTCAACGGACGGACCACGGGCACGGACGCCAAACCGTAACAACGCTGTCACGGTGTTGGAGTAGGACTTCGGTGGCGGATCTCAAGGATGCGATCGGCACACCTGCAACGGCGAACGCGGCAACGGAGGTCGTCAGGGATGATCGGGACTAGGGAGAGAACCCACGGCGCATGGACAGGCTTACTCGGTTTACGCCGCCGCTTCGGGCACCTCAGGAAAATCCGACCTTTCAAGGAAAGCCGGGCCAACGGACTGGCCCCGGGCAGGGACGCCCCCTCTTCTCTCTTTCCCTGACACGCAGCCCGTCGACCCACACTGCACCGTCCCAGCACCAGACGACTGAAGCGAAACGGGAGGGCCAATGGACTTTGCTAGGATACCCGGCACCGAAATCGACATATCCCGCGTCGGCCTGGGAACCTGGGCCATCGGCGGCTGGATGTGGGGCGGCACCGATGAAGACCGCTCCGTGCGCACCATTCACACCGCCCTGGACAGCGGCATCAACCTGATCGATACCGCGCCGATCTACGGCTTCGGGCGTTCCGAGGAAATCGTCGGCAGAGCGCTGGCCGAATACCGCCACCGGGATCAGATCGTACTCGCCACCAAAGTGGCTCTGGAGTGGAGCGACGAAGGGATCCGCCGCAACGCCAGTCGCGAACGGATCGTGCAGGAGGCGGAAGACTCCCTGCGCCGATTGAAGACCGACTACATCGACATCTATCAGATTCACTGGCCGGATGCGGGGACGCCCATGGAAGAGACCGCACGGGCCATGGAGCAACTGCTGGACGACGGCAAGGTGCGCGCCATCGGAGTCAGCAATTTTTCTCCCGAGCAGATGGAAGCCTTCCGCTCGGTCGCACCTCTGCACACCGACCAACCGCCCTACAATCTGTTCGAACGCCAGATCGAACAGGACGTACTGCCCTATTGCCGCACCAATGATATCGCAACCATCACCTATGGGGCATTGTGCCGCGGCTTGCTGAGCGGACAGATGCGCCGGGACAGCCGCTTCCAGGGCGATGACCTGCGCAAGTCCGATCCCAAGTTTCAGGCGCCGCGCTATGGGCGGTATCTGGAAGCGGTTGAACGGCTGGACCGCTTCGCCCACCAGGAACATGGCCGCAACGTCCTTACCCTGGCCGTGCGTTGGCTGCTCGATCAGCCGGGCGTGACAACCTGTCTTTGGGGCGCCCGTCGACCCGCCCAGCTCGATCCCCTGGACGCCGTCTGGGGGTGGACGCTCACCGCCCAGGACATGCAGGCCATTGACGCAATTGTGGCCGACGAGATCAGCGATCCGGTGGGACCGGAGTTCATGGCGCCCCCGGCGAGCGAGCCCTCCACGGACCATTCGATGGGCCCCGATTCGAGGAAAACCGGATGAGCAATCGACAGACAAACCCCCTGCGCGCCCTGACGGCACTCGGCCAGAGCATCTGGCTCGATTACATCGAACGCCGGATCCTGGAAGACGGCACCCTGACGCGCATGATCAGCGCGGACGGCGTCTCGGGCATGACCTCGAATCCGTCGATCTTCGAGAAAGCCATCGCCCACACCGACGACTACCGGGCCGCCATCTCCGAGCTGGCCAACCGTGGCGCGGGCGCAGAAGAGCTGTACGAGCGGCTGGCCATCTACGATGTGCGCAAAGCCTGCGACCTGTTTCGCGGTCTGTATGACGAACGCAACGGTACCGATGGCTTCGTGAGCCTGGAAGTTTCGCCTCTGCTGGCACACGACACCGACGCGACAATCGCCGAGGCCCGTCGTCTGTGGAATCTGGTGGAACGCCCCAACATCATGATCAAGGTGCCCGGAACACGCGCGGGCCTACCGGCGATCCGCACCCTGGTCCGCGACGGCCTGAACATCAACGTCACGCTGCTGTTCTCGGTGGGCCGCTATGTGCAGGTGATCGACGCCTTCATGGGCGGGCTGGAAGAGCGCCTGTCAGCAGGCCAGCCCATCGATCACGCGGCATCCGTGGCCAGCTTCTTCTTGAGCCGCATCGACACCAAGGTCGATGCGCTGCTGGATGACATCAGCGCCGGCGGCGGAGAGCATGCCGAGCACGCCAGAGCCCTGCGCGGCCAGGCGGCCGTCGCCAGCGCCGGGGAAGCGTACCGGCGCTTCGAAGAACATTTCGCCGACGACCGCTGGCGGCGCCTGGCGGACCATGGCGCGCGCAGACAACGTCTGTTGTGGGCCAGCACCAGCACCAAGGATCCGGCCTACAGCGACGTCAAGTACGTCGAGCCGCTCATCGGGCCGTACACCGTCAACACCATGCCCACCGACACGCTCGACGCCTACCGCGACCACGGCAACCCCGAAGAACTCCTGCGCAGCACCTGCGAACAGGCACCGGACGTGCTCAGGCGCCTCACCGCCCTGGGGATCGATCTGCGCCAGGTGGACGAAGAGCTCGAGGCCGAGGGCGTCAAGAAATTCGTGGACCCGTTCAAGCAACTGCTCAATACCCTGGATGGCATGCGCCAGCAGACGCGCTAGGGCTAGCGACCGACACACCAACCTTCACCAGGAGCAGGGAATATGGCCGCCAAGGAAGCTGAAATCGGAATCGTGGGCCTGGGCGCCATGGGCGCCAACCTGGGATGGAACATCGCCGAGCATGGCTACCCGGTGGCGGGGCTCGACCGCAGCGACGACAAGGCAAAAGCGTTCACAGCCGGCGCCCCCCAGGACCGGGACGCGGCATCGGTCACCGCGACCACGGATGCCAAGGCGTTCGCGGCAGACCTGCGCACGCCTCGGGCCATCGTGCTGCTGGTGCCGGCGGGCGATGTGGTGGACAGCGTCATCGAGTCGCTGCTGCCCCATCTGGACAAGGACGACGTGCTGATAGACGGCGGCAACTCCCATTTCATCGATACCGACCGGCGTGCCGACGATCTGCAGCGCCAAAATATCCGTTTCATAGGCATGGGTGTCTCGGGCGGCGAGGACGGTGCCCGGCACGGTCCCAGCATGATGCCCGGCGGCGACGCCGGAGGCTGGGAACGGGTGCAGCCGGTGCTGGAGGCGGCCGCCGCCAAGGTGGACGGCGAGCCTTGCGTCGCCTGGCTGGGCAAGGGCTCCGCCGGCCACTACGTCAAGATGGTCCATAACGGCATCGAGTACGGGCTGATGGAACTCATTGCTGAAGCCTACGACCTGATGGGTCGCGGCCTGCACATGAGCCGCGAGCAGATCCAGGAGACGTTTTCCGCCTGGTCACGGGGCGACATGGCCTCGTATCTGATGGAGATCACGGCGGACATCCTTACCAAGCGCGATCCCATGACCGACGCCTACCTGCTGGACGAGATCCTGGACGCCGCACGGCAGAAGGGCACCGGCATGTGGACATCCCAGGAGGCCATGGAAAACAAGGTGCCCACTTCCATCATCGATGCGGCGGTGGCGATGCGCAACCTGTCCGACTTCAAGGCACAGCGCGAGCAGGCCAGTCACGAACTGGGCGGGCCCCAAGGGCAGGATCCGCGCCCCGACGGGGCCGACCCATTCATGGGCGCTCTCGGCGACGCCCTGTACGGCGCGATGATCATGACGTATGTGCAGGGCATGCATCTGCTGCAGGTGGGCGGCAACGCCCGCGCCTACGGCATCGACCTGCAAACCGTGGCACGCATCTGGCGCGGCGGCTGCATCATACGCGCCCGGCTGCTCGAAGACCTGCGAGCGGCCTACGCCCGCGCACCCGACCTTCCCAACCTGATGTTCGACACCACCCTGGAAAAACGCCTGCAGCACAGCCTGCCCCGGCTGCGCGAGGTGGTGCAAACCGCGGCCGGTTGGGGCATTCCGGCACCTGCCCTGATGGCGGCGCTCGCCTACTACGACGGCTACCGCAGCGCCCGGCTGCCGGCCAACCTGATCCAGGCCCAGCGCGACTACTTCGGCGCCCACACCTTCGAACGGGTCGACCGCGCAGGCACGTTCCACGCCCAGTGGGAATAACGCTGCACGGCCCCGTACCGGCGCCCAGCGCCGCCGGCAAGCCCCGAGATGATCCGGATCCGCTATCCCGTGCCACTTACGGCTGACATGCCGTTGCCAACCGCCGGAGCGACCGCGGCCGGCTCGCAACCGGCACGGTGCGACATGAAGCGGGAAAAATTGAACGGAGTTGGAGGCGTGCTCCCGGGCCGTGCCGCCGGACGACCCCGGGCGCCGCCGGCGGACACGGCATGGGGGAAAGTCAGTTGGGACTTTCCTGCTGCCCGGCCGAGGCGAGTCGCGCCAGTTCCTGCACCATGGCCGGATCCAGATCCATACCCACCTCCCAACCGGGGTTCAGGGAGATCCCGACGCCGCCACCGACCCGTTCCAGCACCCAGCTGAACTCGGTCAACAGCCCGCCGTCGTAGCCGTCAAAATCCTTGAGAAATTCCTTGGCCCGCTCCGGGCTGGTGAACAGCACCAGCACCTGGGTACCGTCATCGGCCTCCAGGGACAGGGGCACGGCCTGGTCGCTGCGCTGGAAATTGGCGATCTTGTCCTGCTCGCGCACCGGCATGAACACCTGCTCGGCGAGCAGCGCATGCATGAATTCATCGGCCTCCAGGCGGCCCTCCTGGGCTGCCATCAGACGCCGCTCCAGGTCGTTTCTCGGTTCGAATGTGTCGCTCATCGCTCCCGCCATGATCTGAAATATCGCCAAAGGCTGTACCATTTATGCTCCCAATGCAAACTCGCGATCGGTGGTGCATATTCGAATCCGCCCGCCGGGATGCACGCTGGTAGAATGCACGCCCATGCACTGGAGAGACCTGCGATTCTGGCTGGCCCTGGGCGCCGCGCCGCTCTTCTGGGCGGCATTGCTGGCGTTCGTGCCCCATGAGCCGCTGCAGCTGTCGTGGCCCCTGCACGCGCCCCTGGCGTTTCTGTTGCCGGCGCTGGTCTACCCCATCGCAGAGGAGATCATCTTCCGGGGCGCACTCCAGGAATGGCTCGGCGATCACCTGCCGGACCGTCCCCTGGGCCCCGTCTCGTTGGCCAACCTGGTCACCAGCGTGGTGTTCACATCCCTGCATTTCATCCACCACCCGCCTTTCTGGGCCGCGATGGTGTTCGTCCCGTCCCTGGTGTTCGGCTACTTCAAGGACCGCACCGGCGCTCTGCAGGCACCCATCGTCCTGCATGTGTTCTACAACGCCGGCTATTACTGGCTGTTCACCGGCGGCTGACCGTCCCGCCTCGCGCTGCTACACTGCGCCGCCATGTTGAGCTTCCAGAACCTTGCCTTGCGCCGCGGCCCGCAGCTGCTGATCCAGGACGCGACCTTCACCCTGCACGCCGGCCAGAAGGTGGGGGTGACCGGCGCCAACGGCAGCGGCAAGTCCAGCCTGTTCGCCCTCATCTGCGGCGAACTCGATCCCGACACGGGCGGGCTCAGCCTGCCACCGGGCCTGGTGATCGCCCACGTGGCCCAGGAAACGCCGGCGGTGAACCGTCCGGCCATCGACTACGTACTGGACGGAGACCACGAACTGCGCGCCGTGCAGGCCGCACTGGCGGCCGCCGAGGCGGCTGACGACGGTACAGGACAGGCAACGCTGCATGGACGCCTGGAGGCCATCGCCGGTTACAGCGCGCCGGCCCGGGCAGCCCGTCTGCTGGACGGCCTGGGCTTTCGCCCGGAACAGATCCAGACCCCGGTGGCGTCGTTCTCCGGGGGCTGGCGCATGCGGCTGAATCTGGCCCAGGCACTGATGTGTCGCTCCGATCTGCTGCTGCTGGATGAGCCCACCAATCACCTGGACCTGGATGCGGTGCTCTGGCTGGAAGAATGGTTGCGCGGCTATCCCGGCACTCTGCTGCTGATTTCCCACGACCGCGAGTTCCTGGATCAGGCGGTCCACCATATCGCCCACCTCGAGCAGCAGCGGGTCACTCTGTACGCGGGCAACTACTCGGACTTCGAGGTGCACCGGGCCCAGGCCCTGTCCCAGCAGCAGGCCAGCTACCAGCGCCAGCAGCGGGAAGTGGCCCAGATGCGCCGCTTCGTGGACCGCTTCCGGGCCAAGGCCACCAAGGCGCGTCAGGCCCAGAGCCGGCTGAAAGCCCTGGCGCGCATGGAGCTGATTGCCCCCGCCCATGCGGATTCGCCCTTTCATTTCCGCTTCCCGCCGCCGGAGAAGACGCCCAATCCCCTTCTGCAGCTGGACAAGGTGGCCGCCGGCTACGGCAGCGAAGCCATCGTAGCCGGGGTCGGACTGACGCTCACACCGGGCCACCGCATCGGACTGATGGGCCCCAACGGCGCCGGCAAGTCCACCCTCATCAAGCTGCTGGCCGGCGAGCTGGAGCCGCTGGCGGGGCGGCGCGTGCCGGCCGCCGACCTGCGCGTCGGCTACTTCGCACAGCACCAGCTGGAACAGCTGCACGCCGACGACAGCCCCCTGACCCACCTGGCCCGGCTGGACTCACGGGCCAGCGAACAGGAGCTGCGGAATTTTCTGGGCGGCTTCGGCTACGCCGGCGACCGGGCCGTGGAGCCGGTGGGACCCCGCTCCGGGGGCGAAAAGGCGCGCCTGGTGCTGGCGTTGCTGGTCTACCAGCGCCCCAACCTGCTGCTGCTGGACGAGCCCACCAACCACCTGGACCTGGATATGCGTCACGCCCTCACGGTGGCTCTGCAGGACTTCGAAGGCGCGCTGGTCGTGGTCTCCCATGATCGTCACCTGCTGCGCACGGTCACCGACGATCTGCTGCTGGTGGCCGATGGGCGGGTGACGCCATTTGACGGGGATCTGGACGATTACCGGCGCTGGCTCTCGGAGCGGCGCCGCGCCGGCGGCGGCACACCGGACGATGAGGGTGCCCGTCCCGCCGCCCCGACTGCCCCCGCGCACAGTGCGGTGGCCCGCAGAGACCAGCGCCGCCAGGCCGCCGAAGAACGCCAGCGCCTGCAGCCGCTGCGCGACCAGGCCAGGCGCCTGGAGGCAGAGCTGGAACGTCTCAGCGCCCGCAAGGCGGAGTTGGAAACCCGGCTGGCCGACCCGGCCCTGTACGACGATGACCGCAAGGAACAGCTCAAGGCGGTGCTGCTGGAGCAGGCCGACGCCGACCGGATACTTGCCGAAGTGGAGGAGGCATGGCTGGCGGTCAGTGAGGAACTGGAAGCGGCCGGGTCGATGTCGTAAGCCGGACCGGCCCGACGCAGACCCGGGCCCACACCCGGTGTCGTGGGTCGCGAGTACTGGCGCCTTCCCCTACAGCCGTGCCGCGTTGTGCGACTCCTCCATCTGCTCGATGGCCTCGTCGCCGGGCGTGGCCGGCGAAGCGACACGCTGCTTGAACTCTTCCAGCGAGGGCGGGGTGGCGGCAATCAGCAGTTCGTCGCCCACCAGCAGCACGGTGTCCGCGCCCGGGACGATCTCCTTCTCACCGCGGAGCACACCCACGACCACGACCCCCGGACAGGCGACGTGACGCACCTGCTGGCCGGCGGCCGGCGTCCCCGGATCGAGGGCAATGCTGTACAGATGCTCGATACCACCGTGTGCCAGGGGAATTCCCTCGCCGCTGGCCAGGGTGCTCTCGAGGTGACGATGCAGGGTACTGCGATCCAGACTGACCCGTTTCTCCCGCAGGAAACTGGACACGATCTCGGTATACATCTCCAGATTCGCGGGGCTGGCCGCGGGCGTCGGCACCTGTGCCTCGTAGAGGGTGGGGTATTTGAAGGTCCTGGTCAGCCCCACCTGGACCAGGTAGCTGACCGCCACCGCCAGCATGGTCGGCATGATGAGGTCATACCCACCGGTCATTTCCGCGACCATGACCAGCGACGCGATGGGGACCCGAGCGGCCCCCGCGAACAGCGCCGCCATGCCGACCACGGCAAGCGCCGTGGAGTTGATGCCGGAGATGCCGAAGCCGTGCAGCACGGCGGCAAACGCGGCGCCCAGCAGGGCGCCCACGTACAGACTGGGCGCGAACACGCCGCCCGAACCGCCGGACCCGACGGTGAGCGACAGGGCCAGGATCTTTCCCACGGAAAGCACCAGCAGCAACCACAGGGCGATCCCGCCGCCGCCCTGCAGGGCAAACTGGATGTAGCCGTAACCGCCGCCCAGCAGCGGCGGTGCGAACAGACCCACCAGTCCCATGCCGAGACCTCCGATGGCGGGCTTGAGCTGGTTGGGGACCTGCAGTCGGTGGAAGGTATCGCGGGTCCAGTAGAACACCGTGGGCAGCAGCGCGCCGAGGCAGCCGGCCAGGCCGGCCAGCACCACGAACCAGATCAAGTCTATGGGAGCCCCGAATGTCACGTCCCGGGGCAGAGTGAACAGCGGCGTCCAGCCGCTGAACACACCGGTGATGGCATAGGCCACCGCTGAGGCAATCAGGGTGAAGGTCAGATAGCGCCCTTCGAACGCCATGGTGCTGTAGAGGATCTCCACCGCAAACAGCGCGGTGCCGAGGGGGCTCTTGAAAACCGCGGACAGACCTGCGGCCATGCCGACCAGCAGGAGCACGCGCCTTTCCTCGTCCGGCAGTTTGAGCAGCCCGCCGGCAATCGCCCCGACGCCGGCGGCGATCTGCGCAGTCGGGCCCTCGCGCCCGGCCGATCCGCCCGATCCGATGGTGATGGCACTGGCAATGGTCTTGATGAGCGGCACCCGGTAGCGGATGCGCCCGCCGGTGCGATGGTAGCCCTTGACGGCGGCGTCGGTCCCATGGCCTTCAGCCTCCGGCGCCCAGGTGTATACCAGGATGCCCGAGATGAGCCCGCCCAGCGTGGTGGCGACCGGGATCAGCCAATACCAGCGATGATCCGTTGGCGCCACGCCCATGGCATGGGCCTGCTCCACGCCGATGAAACTGTATCCGCTGATCGGCGTGAGTATCCATACTTCTGCCATATGCAGCAGCCAGATGAAGACTTGGGCGCCGAACGCGCCCACAACGCCGAGAAAGACACTCAAGATGATGAGTCGGGTGGTACGTTCCAGGCGCATTAACCAGCGCATTTTTATCTTGGGACCTCGGTGTTGTTGGAAAATCCCTTAATGATACGCCGATTTTCCCTGCGCCTCGAATGTCGCCCGTGAGCGCTTCCTCAGCCTTGGGGCCGCTGGCGCCGCACGATCATGAACGCCGCGGCCGCGAACAGCAGTGTGAACCACACCAGCGCCCAGCCCGGAATGGTCAGCCCCCACAAGCGCCAGGTCTCCAGGGCGCACTCCCCGGTGCCTTTGAATATCATGGGCAGCGCCCTGCTGAGCGGAAAGTTGTTGATCATGTAGCCCAACTCCGGACCGCAGCCCAGGGCCTGCTCCGGGTGGTGGATCAGCCACAGGTGACGAATCGCCACCGCCGCGCCCGCCAGGGACAGACCCGCCACGAGCACGCTGTAGACGGCGCGTCCCGTCCTGCCCGGATTCTGGATGAATGCGGCCAACGCGACGATGCCGATGGCGATGAAGGCGTAGCGCTGCACGATGCACAGCGGGCAGGGATCCAGATGCTGGGCATGCTGCAGGTACAGTGCGCCGATGATGAGGCCGGCGCAAACGGTCCAGATAACGAGAAACACCTGTCTGTGGCTGAAGCGCATGAACGGACCTCACTGACGGCGTTGTTAGAAAGACCCCGGGGCGCCCGGCGTTGGCGAATGGTAGCGAAAAGCAGACTCAGACTCCGCTCCGATTTCACACGAACTTCACTATTTTCTTCAAAGAAGGACCGGAATACGAGAAGAGGCTATCCCTCCATGGAAAATTGATGGCCGCCCTGATTTCCGGACCCGCCAGGCGCAGGTGCCAGTACGCTGCACCGGTGCGGACGGCCCTTTCGCGTCGCCGCCATTCAGAGTACTTCTGTTTACACCCCTAGGGTCCGATTTCCCCGGCGCGACCATCCCGAGCCGGCCCAAAATCGGGGTCAGATCCCAGTTTTCCCTAATATTCCCTCGCGCTCCGGCCCGCTGCCGGCACCGATTCGTGTTGTGCGGCCTGGTTCGTATATTAGAGAAAACTGGGATCTGACCCCGGTTTTGGGGTTCGGGCTATCCAGTCGGCGGTTGTGGTCACGATCTCCGCCCCTACCTCGGCTTCGCTGCGGCCCAGGCGTTTGAGCACGCGGAACGAATGATCGCCGCCTTCGATGACGTGCAGCTTTACAGGCACGGCCACCGGCTCCAGTGCCGTCTCCAGCAGCGCCAGATCGCACAGCGGGTCGCGGGTGCCTTCGATGAACAGCATGGGACAGCTGACGCCGGGCAGGTGCGCGCTCCTGAGCCTGTCGGGTTTGCCCGCCGGGTGCAGGGGATAGCCCAGCAATACCAGCCCGGCGGCCGCTTCGCCCCCAGCCACCACCTGGGAGGCGATGCGCCCGCCCATGCTCTTGCCACCCAGGAACAGTGCTCCGGGTGCGAGCACGGAATCGCCACGTACCGATTCAATCACCGCGCGCCAGGTGTCTTCCAGCACCGGCGCACGGTCCGGCGCCCTGGCACCGCGTTGCTTGTACGGAAAATTGAACTTGACGGTCAGTACGCCGCGCCCCGCGAGCGCCTCGTGCACATGGCTGATGAACGGGCTGTCCATGTCGTTGCCGGCACCATGGGCGAGAACCAGCGCCGGGTCCTGCCCGGGCCGGTAACCGGCGGGCAGCGCCCACACCGCGGAAACCTGAATATCCGGCGTCACAGGAACGGTGCGTCTCAAGAACTTCATACAACGGTCTTCGAGCATACTGCAGTTGCAGTGTGTTACGCGGGACTGTCGTGCCAGTGGTCCTGCATACCGGCCGGCGATACGACGCTGCGGTGCCCGTTTTGGTGGCTGCTGGGCAGAACCCTCCGGAGATCGCCCGCGCCTTGCCTCTCGTTTTGCGATAGTCTCTGCTCAATACCGACCCAGCGCGGAGGATTCGCGTCATGGAACGCTTCGTGCTCGATACAAGCGTGTTCACCAATCCTAGCATCTACGCCCAGTTCGGGGACACGGCTCTCGCCGCACTGGCCACTTTTGTCGAGCTGGCACGCCGGAGCGGGGCTGAGTTCTACATGCCCGGCTCCGTCTACGACGAGCTGCGCCTGATGAAAGACCTGGACAGCCTGTCGCCCCAACTCCAGTCCATCGTGCGCATCCGCTCACCACGGCGGTTCAATCTGCAGATACCCGCCAGCCTGCTGTACGAATTCATCGATGAAGTACGCATGCGGATCGACCGGGGTCTGCGCATCGCCGAAGAGCATACCAAGATGGGGCGCGAGCCCGGCACCGACCAGAACGTGGGCAAGGTCATCGGGCGATTGCGGGAGCGCTACCGGGACGCGCTGCGCCAAGGCATCATCGACAGTCGCGAGGACGCCGACGTGCTGCTGCTGGCCTACGAACTCGACGGTGTGGTGGTGGCCGCCGACGAGGGGCTGCGCAAGTGGGCGGACAAGGTGGGGGTGCAGATCCTGCCGCCTCAACATCTTCGCAGCATTCTGGAAGACCTAATCGAACAGCAGTCCGCCGCTCAATAGCTGCTGCAGCAGCCCGTTGAGAGTGGGATAGACCCGGTCGAACTCCAACACCCAGTAATCACCCTCCCGGCGCAGCGCCCGCTGGCTGAGATGCACATGCTTGGTGGCCGCGCGCTTGAGATGGGTCACCATGTGCTGGGCGTTGCGCCGCTCCCGGAAGCGGCACCGGAAGGTGTGGTAGACCTTCTGCTCGGCGTGGAACTGACGCAGCCCATCCACCAGCCCGTCGAGGAAGGCCGCGCCCAGTCGTTCATCCAGGGCGCTGGAGCGCTCCAGGCCCTGTTCGTCCAGAAACAGCGCCAGGCGCAGGATACGGCTGATGAAGTACTCCGGCGGCAGCTCCAGGATGCTGTAGGCGGTGGTGCGGATGTCCGAAATGCTCGAATTGCTGGTAACGTACTTGGCCCGCCGGCCCGCGGGCCCGTCCTCCTTGAACACCACCCCTTCGCGCATCTGCCCGTTGAGCTCCCGCAGGATTGTGCGTATGGCGTCCACGTCGGTGGGCCCGAAGCGGCCGAACGCCTGCACCGACGGCAGTCCAAAGCGCTCTATGAGCGCATGCTTCTCGGCCTGGGGCACAAAGGCTGCCTGGTTGCGCCGCATGAAATCAAACACGAACAACTGCACGTCTTCGGGGACGAACGGCGCGCTGCTCTCCATGTAGGGATTGTCCGGACCGGCCACTTCGCCGCAGACCACCAGGTCCGGCTCGCGCTCGAACACCGCCAGGTCCAGCAAATCCGGCAGCCGGTCGGTGGTGAACGGGCAAATGAAACCGCCGCGGGTCAGCGCCACCATACGATCCCGTAGGCGCGCGATCCGCACGTTGTAGCCGTCCACCTTCTCCTCGATCCAGAACGGGCCGGCAAACTGCTCAGCCAGTGCCGGATTGAGCGCCAGTATCCGCCCGATGCGCGGATAGCCGTACACCACCTCGCCGTCGAACACGGCGGTGCCGCGCGGGACATCGCGGTAATCGTCGCTGAACAGCAGGTAGTCCAGTCCATCGAAAACGGCGCGCCTGGCCTTGCGCGCCTGCAGTGCCTGTTCCAGGGCTAGCGCCACCGGTGCCTCCCTACCGCCATGACCGGGCCCCATCCCGTACTCTTGCCCACCAAGACGTTATAGGCCAACGGCGTGGCGGTGCGCCAGCACCGATACCACGCCCGCAGCATGGACTTTCGCGCGGATTTCGCGAGCCCATCGGCGTCGTTTCCTCGCAATCCGCTCACCACCGGCCTGCACAAACGAACGGACGGCGGTATCATGGCGGACGCACGCCCGGTCGGACCTGCCGCCATGCCAGAAAGCCTTGCCCTCATCACCTTCGATCTGGACGACACCCTGTGGCCTTGCGATCCGGTCATTGCGCGGGCCGAGCAAGCCCATTTCCAGTGGCTGCAGCGCGCTGCGCCGCGCCTGACGGCGGCTCACGACCAGACCGGCCTGCGCGCCCATCGTCACCAGCTGATGGCCGACAAGCCGGAGCTCAGCCATGACTTCACGGCGCTGCGCATCGCCTCGCTGACACTGCTGCTCGCGGAGTTCGGTTATCCCGTTTCCCTGGCCGAGCAAGCGACTGCCGCGTTTCGGGAAGTGCGCAACCAGGTCACGCCCTTTCCCGACGTGCTGCCGGTATTGCGCGCCTTAAAGCCGGCCTACCGATTGATCTCGCTGACCAACGGCAACGCCGAGATACGGCACACACCCCTGAAAGAGCATTTGCACCTTTCCCTGACGGCCGCCGAAGTCGGGGCTGCCAAACCCCATCCGGCCCTGTTCGAACGTGCACTGGCTGCCAGCACGGTGCCTGCAGCCGAAGCGTTGCATGTGGGCGATGACCCGGTACGGGACGTGGAAGCGGCACGACGGGTCGGCATGGGCACGGTCTGGGTGAACCGCACCGCCAAGGAATGGCCGGCGGACCTGACCCCGCCCGACCTCACCGTAAGGGACCTGTTCGAGCTGCACGACTGGCTGGACGGATCCCATCAAGGGCCGTCCGGGTAGCGCCACCCTCCGCCCATGCCGCAGCGCCGCTCAGGCACGCAGCACGGAGCGCAACTGCAGCACCAGACGTGCCCGTTCCTCATCGCCCAGATAGCGCGCCAGCTCGGTTTCCTGGCCGTAACAACGCAGAAACAGCCGCCGCAGGCACCATTGTCCCGAGCTTTCTTTCACCACCAGGCGGGTCCAGTAGCGCGGATAGCGTACCTCATGCTCGGCTCGGCGGCGGCCGCTCTGAACGATGATTTCATCGGCCGTAAAGGCCAGCAGCTCCCGACTCTGCTGGTGGCAGGCCACGGCATAGCCTGCCGCCCACAGCCCAGCCACTTCCATGCAAGCGACCAGCAGCACCGGCCACCAGCCGATCACCGTCAGCGAACCGGCCAGTCCCAGCACGAAGGCGCTGGTAGCGGCCAGGAAGACCTTGGTGTGCGTCCACGACAGTGAGCAGTTGGGCGCCAACACGATGGATCCGGTGCCGGTCTCAGGATCGATATGTACGTCAATCATGGATGCACATGCTCCCGGCGGAGGTCACGCCTTGGACTTGGGCAACGACGGCGCCAACATGAAAGCCGGTGGCTCAATGTGAATTATAGGCAAAATCAGGGCGCCGCTGGGGCATATCCCCAGTGGACCGTTCCCTCCTCCACACAGACCGGGGCCCTCACCAGCCGGCCAGCGCTCGCCTATATGACGCCGGCGGGCCGGGCCTGCCCCCCGTGAGTCACTCCAGCGCCAGATCGCCGGTGCGGTGTCGGTCATAGATGAGCGCCGCCGACTCGCGCCGGGCCTCCGCACGCAGCTGGTGATCCCGAGTTCGGCCGAGATCGATCAGATGGACCACGTGCAGTCCCTGCAGAGTCAGGTAATCGGCGATCAGGGAGCGATGGCACTCCGCGGGCTCGCGTTCGGCGCACAGGATGGCGGTGGCGCTGCGGGCGGCCATGCTCATCAACTGCGCCGCCGCGCGCTGAAATGCGTCGGTCTGCATGTAGTCCGCAAATCCGCGCAACCCCTCCCCAAGCATGATATGGGGCGAATCCCGCCGCACCGGCCGGCGGCCGCCCAACTGACGACCGGCCCAGTGATAGACCATGCCGTTGTGTTCGCAGGCGGCGCGCAGGGAGGGCTCGGCAAACTGGGGGTGGCGCCCGGACTGTGGCTGGGTCCTCACGTCCACCAGCGAACCTACGCCGGCGGCGGTCAGCAACTCGACAAGTCCCGGCAACGGCCGGTCGCCGTGCCCCACCGTATAGAGCAACGGTAGTGCCATGGGGCGACTTTAACGCGCGCACCCGCGCCCCGCCAGCCCCGCGCACCGCGAGCATCGACGATGTCGGCCTCTGCTCTGTGACGTTTGCACCGGGCTGCACCGCGCCAACGCCTGCACCGGCACCGCAGCCGCGGCATAATGACGCCATGAGTCAGAACCTACAGGCCTTGCGCCGGCACCAGGCACGATTGCGCCGCTGTACCCGCTGCCCCGCCATGAGCGGCCCGCCGGTGACCGGCGCGCCGGCGCTCTCACCGGTATTCCTGATCGGCCAGGCCCCGGGCAACAGGGAAATCGAGGTGCACCGGCCGTTCGCCTGGACCGCCGGCAAGACCCTGTTCGGCTGGTTCGACAGTATCGGCCTGCAGGAACAGGCGTTCCGCGAGCGGGTCTACATGGCAGCCGTGTGCCGCTGTTTCCCGGGCAAGCACCCGCGTGGCGGCGATCGGGTGCCGGACCGGGAGGAGATCGCCGACTGCGCCCCCTGGATGGCAGCGGAACTGAGGCTGCTCAAACCCCGCCTCATCCTGCCGGTGGGCAAACTGGCCATCGGCCAGTGGCTGCCGGTACGCAGCCTCGCCGAGGTGGTGGGCAAGTGCCACCGTATCGAACACCCCGGTGGCGGCGCCGACCTGATCCCCCTGCCCCACCCGTCCGGGGCCTCCACCTGGCACCGCACCGAACCGGGCCGTTCTTTGCTTCACAAGGCGCTGAAACTCATCTCGAAACACCCGGCCTGGCGCGCAGTGCTGGAGTGATGCCAGCGACTGGCAGCCACTTCCCCGCCGGCTATGCTGCACAAAGCAGCGCAACGGCCGCGCAGAACAGTGGGACGCGCCATGGAGATCGTGCAACGCTTTGCCCCCAACACGATGGGCCGGGACTTCGTCCTCGGGGATATCCACGGCTGTTTCGGACAGCTTTCCCAGGCCCTGGAGCGGGTCGGTTTTGACCCGAGCGCCGACCGCTGTTTCAGTGTCGGCGATCTGGTGGACAGGGGGCCGGATTCGCCCGCCGCGTTGAACTGGCTGGAATTTCCATGGTTCCACGCATGCCTGGGAAACCACGATGAGATGGCGCTGAGCGCCGCCCAGGGAACCGCAGACCTGCTGTGGTGGGTGACGCTCAACGGCGGCGCCTGGTGGCTCCGCGCCACACAGACCACCCGCCAGCGCTTCCGGACCGCCCTGGCCGCTCTGCCACTGGTTCTGGAACTGGAAACGGAGTATGGGTGCATCGGCATCGTGCACGCCGACGTGCCTGCGGGACAATCCTGGCCTGAATTCCTGAGGGCCCTGGAGAGGGACGATAGCGATGCCCGCCAGACCGCCCTATGGGGCCGGGCCCGAGCCGATGGTCTGAGCCGGGAACCGGTGGCAGGCATCGAGCGGGTGGTATGCGGCCACACCATCACGCCGGACCACCGTATCCATGTGGTGGGCAATGTCTGGATGATCGACACTGGGGCATTCCTTCCCGATGGCCACCTGACCCTGCTGCCGGTCGCCAGGCTGTTCGGAGAGCCTGCCGCCGACACCACCGTCTGACCCCCGACACCCGCGGGCCGACAATCGAGGCGCAAAAGGCATCGAACGCCAGCGGGCATCTTGGAGTCCATTCAGTGCAGGGGTGCGGATTCCGACTGCGGGATTGCACGTCGCGATTGGCGCCGAACGCGCCCAAACCCAAAATGGAGACCAACCATGCGACTACAGGATCTGAAGGGCAAGACGGCGGTGGTCACCGGCGCCTCCAGCGGCATCGGCATGGCCGCCGCGCGAACGCTGCACGACGAAGGCGTGCGGGTGGCACTGGCGGCACGCAGCGCCGACAAACTGCAGGCGCTGGCCGAGGAACTGGGGGACAACTGCATCGTGGTCCCCACCGACGTCGGTAATGAACAGCAGGTCGAACATCTGTTCGCCCACGTCAAGGAGCAGTGGGGCGGCCTGGACCTGCTGTTCAACAACGCCGGGGTCGGCTACGCCGGCAGCCTGGAAACCGGCAAGACAGAGGAGTGGCGCGCGACCATCGACGCCAATCTCTATGGGGTGCTGTTCTGCTCCCGGGCAGCGATCCCGCTGCTGCGCGGGCGCCCTGGCGCCATGATCAGCACCGTATCCAGCGTCGGCGGCCGTCACGGCATCGAGGGTTGGGCGGTGTACAACGCCACCAAGTTCGCGGTGGTGGGGCTGCACGACGCCCTGCGCAAGGAACTGGGGCCGGAAGGCATCCGGGTTTCGCTGATCGAGCCGGGCGCCGTCCATACCCACTGGGGATACAACGTGCCCGAGGAGGCGATGCGCGAGCGCCGCGATCAGCTGGATGCGCTGCACGCCGAGGATGTGGCGGCGGCGCTGGTACATGCCTTTGCCCAGCCGCCCAATGTGAACCTGCAGGAGATGCTCATCATGCCCACCCGCCAGACCTACCCTTGAGCGGCGAGGCCGGGTACGGCCCCTGGCCCCGCCGACGGGTGCCGCTCAATCCGGACAGTAGCAGGCGCTGGCGCCCCAGTCGGGATGCTCCTGCCGGCCGTGTTCCAGGCAGGTGCGGCGCGCCGCTGCTAGGGTCTCGCCGTAGAAATGCCGATGGCAGACGCGACAACGGCAGAACTTCGGTTCCTTCTTGATGCTGTGTCCCGGCGCCAGCGAGGTACTGTCGCTCATGGCGGCCTCCCCGCGCTCAGCCGAGAAACGCGTCCCTGGAGTTCAGATATTCCAGCTCATCGGGGGTGCTGGCGCGCCCGAGAATCGCATTGCGGTGGGGAAAACGCCCGAAGCGACGCACGATCTCGCGGTGATGGCGGGCCCATTTGAGGTTGTGCTCCAGCCCCGCCGCCTCGAACAGGGCCACCGCGCGGTCCTGATCGGCGATGTCTTCGCGATGCATGAGCGGCATGTATAGAAAGATCTTCTGTTCAGCGTCCATGGCCCCGTCGAAACCGGCATCGATGGCGTGTACCGCGACCTGCCTGGCGGACCCTTCGGTGGCGAAGCTCTCCGGCCGCCCCCGATACATGTTCAGGGGAAACTGATCGAGCACGATGACCAGCGCCAGGGCCCCCTCCGGCGTGCGGGCCCAGTGGTCCAGCCGACCCTCGGCTGCCGACCGGTGGGTGTTGCCGAATCGCTCCAGAATCTGCCGATCCAGCTCCGGAGTGGACTTGAACCAGCAGTCCCGCATGGATTGTCCGTACCAGAATGACAGCACCTGTTCGACGGTGGCGACCGGCGCGCGCGCCGCTTGCGCGGCGGGATTGACAGGGCTGACTTGCGACAGGCCGGGCCCGCTCAGTTCGAAGGTCTGGCCGAAACCGCGCACATAGGTGGCGGCTACCGGCTCCAGACAGAACAGCTGGAAGTCCATCAAGGCACGCAGCGTATCCATTATCGTGCCGAACTCGCAGGCAAAACGATCCAGCAACTCGTTCCAGCGCGGGCAATCGCGCGCGATCGCCGTCACCCGGCATTCGTAGGTCAGCCGCCGACGGGCAAACGGGTTGCGGGCGGCCCCCTCCTTTTCCAGAAACAGCACGCTGGCGCGGCCTGTGGCACGCAGATTTCCGGTGTGACCGGCCAGAGCGCTCACGTAGACGTAGATGTTTTCCTGTTCATCGGCCACATAAGGCGCGCTGCTGGCATGCGGAACGCCATCGGCGTCCGCGGTGGCCAGCGCCGCCGTGCGCACCGATTCGCGAAAAGCCCGCGCCTCGCGCCGCAGCACTTCGTCGGCATGGATTTCATCCTGGCTCATAACCACAACCGTCACGGCAATCCCAATGGGGCCTCCCATCATATCGCCTCGCCGCCTCCGGGTACGAGCCCCATCCCCACCGAGTACCGGGCGCCACCGTCGGGCATGGACGCCGGTCGATGGGACGTACCTGCCGCCGCCGCGGGCCAACAGGCCCCACTGGACGCAGACACGCCGTTCGCTACACTACGACCACAACCGCAGCGACAGACCGGTGCCGCCGGACACACGCACCCACGGGCGACCGACCCGACGGTATCCCTCTTACGGCCTGTCCGACTCATCCGTGCGCAACGAGGCCGGGGATCCCGTGGTCATTTTTTCAAGCCTTCGGGGAGCATGGCGGGTACTCTGTGACAGGAAACATCGGCAATATGAACCGACAGAACAGCGCCGCCGTAACCACATGTTGACCCGCAAAGGCTCCTTGGACGCATGAACGACTTTCATTCGGTTTACGGACTCGACGCGGACCCGTTTCGCCTGACGCCCGATCCCAGCTTCCGCTTCGCGCATGCCGCCTTTGCCAAGGCCGCCGAAGCCGTACGGCGCGCTGCCCAGGGCGGCGAAGGCATCGTCATGGTGACCGGCAAACCGGGCACCGGCAAGACCACCCTGATCGAAGACTTCCTGGCCGAGCTCGATCCCGCCAAGGTGACCCGAGCGGTTCTCACCAGCACTCAGCTGGGGGCCGATGACCTGCTACGCACGATAGGCCATGCCTTCAGCCTGCATCCCAGGGACGGCGACAAGGCCTCCGTCGCCGCAGCCATCGAGCAATTCCTTCGCCGCCAGGCCGAGGCCCGGCGCCGGACCATCCTGGTGGTGGACGAGGCGCAGAACCTCTCGGTCGATGCCTTGGAGGAACTGCGCGTTCTGAGCACCCTGCACGACGGGAGCAGACCCCTGCTGGAGGTCCTGTTGGTCGGGCAGGAACAACTGCTCGAGACGCTGCGACTTGCCGAGCTGGAACTGCTGTCGCAACGCATCGTCGAAGCGGTCCGGCTGGGCACTCTCGATGCCGACGAGACCCGTTCCTACATCGAACACCGTCTGAACCATGCCGGCTGGCAGGGCAAACCGCAGTTAAGCGACGACGCTTACCAGCTGATCCATCTGCTCAGTCGCGGGCTGCCCCGGTACATCAACAAGCTGTGCGCACGCCTGCTGGTACACGGCAGCGTCGAGGCCAAAGAGGCGCTGGACGCGCAGGACGTGCTTGTCGTCGGCCGGGAGATGCGTGACGAATTGCTCATGCCCGCCTTCGCTGACGCGGATCTGGACATCCAAGCCGCAATCGATGAGCTGGCGGAACTGCAAGACGGGCTGGAGGAGGAGGCCCATGGCGCCGTCCAGCCGGATCCGGCGGAAATCGGCGATGCCGTGGAAGGTCCTGCAAAAATCACAACGTCCATCGACCGCGCCTACCGCCCGGCAGCGCCCGAGCCCGGCGCAGCGGACGACGGGATGGCACCGTCGGCTGCGCAGTCCGGGCCAACCACTGCCGACGCCGGCGGCACGAGCGTGGCGAACCGACGCCCGCCACGGACCGCAACCGACCGTGCCTTGGTGGGCGCGATCGTCCTGCTCATACTGGCGGTCGGTTACGGCATCTGGCGCCACCACCCCGCCTTTCGGAAAGCGATCGAGCCCGGCACCGGTATGCCGGTCGTGACGCACCCCGCCACGCCGGCGGCCCCCGTGCGGGCGGAGGGAGCCGTGGACAGAGAGGCGCCGTCGAACCGCAACGCGACCGCCGTTTCGGCGCCGCTGGCACCCCACGCCCCCCGACCCGGTACCACCCGGCCAGGCCTGCCACGTGAACCGGCGCAGCCGGCTCCTCAGACCAGGCAAGCCCGCGCGACTCACGCTCAGCTCCCCGCCAACGACCTCGCCACCGCGTCCGGGGCGGCCGGGACGCCCGCTGCCGACGCTCCGCAACCCACCGCAGCCCGGCTACGGTCGGCGCCGCCAACGCCACCCGCTCCGGCCACCGACACGACGGCCCGGCGCGACAGCGCCGCCATCGAACCGGACCGCACGCCGTCTGCGGTCGAACAGCAAACGCCTCCCGCCGCTCCGACGACCACTCAGACCGCAGGGAACGGCGGTTTATCGGCCAACGGCACCCAGAACCCTCTGGCCCTGTCGGAGTTGGACGCCCGGGCGCAAGCCGCCTTCGACGACTACCGACTGACCATACCCGCCACCGACAGCGCCTACTACTACTACCAGCTGATGCTGGCCCGCGCGCCGCAAAACACCCAGGCCCTGAAGGGCCTGCGCCGCATTGTGGACCGCTACACGTGGCTCGCCCAACGCGCTCTCGACCACCAGGCCTACGACCGGGCGCGCAACTACGTCGAGCGCGGACTGGCAGTGAACCCGCAGGACTCCGGCCTCCTGGAACTGCAACGCAGGCTGCCGGCACAGCGTCCGGCTGGGCAAGGCGGCAGCACGCCACCGGCGGCAGGCGCCACCAGCAACAATTCTTCGCACGACCCGGCCGGCGGAACACCGGTTGCCCAGGGCCCGACCGACGCCGCACCGCCCGACTCGCCCTGAACGCCGGGACGCCCTGCGCTACACTGTGCAGCCCGCACATCGCAACGAGACGCCACGAATCCATGGATATCGCTTTTCTGGGCACCGGCCTGATGGGACATCCGATGGCGCAACGCCTGTTGGAACACGGCCACCGGGTGAGCGCCTACAATCGCACCCCGGCAAAGGCCGCGGACCTGGCCGCACGGGGCGCTGCAAACGCCGACACGCCGGCGGGCGCCATCGGCGACGGCGAATGGGTGGTGATGATGCTGGCCGACGCGGCCGCCATCGGCGGGATATTGCTGGACCCTTTGGTGCTCCCCCTGCTGGCCGGTCGGCGGATACTCAACATGGCGACCATCGCCCCCCATGAGGCACGCGATCTTGCAGCCCGAGTCCAGGCGGCGGGCGGGGAATTCATGGAATGTCCGGTGCTGGGCAGCATTCCGGAAGCCGAGGCCGGCACGCTGATATTGATGTTCGGCGGCAGCGCCGAACAGTTCGACGCCGCGGCGCCGCTGCTGCGCGCGTTCGGCCCCAACCCCCTGCATGTCGGCAAAGTGGGCCAGGCAAGCGCGCTGAAACTGGCGATGAACCAGCTCATCGCCAGTCTGACTGCGGCCTTTTCCCTGAGTCTGGGGCTGGTCCGCCGCGAAGGCGTGGACGTGGACAAGTTCATGACGGTGGTGCGCGACAGTGCGTTGTACGCGCCCACCTACGACAAGAAGCTCGCCAGGATGCTGGCGGGCGATTTCAGCCGCCCCAATTTTCCGCTGCGGCACATGCTGAAAGATGTGCGCCTTCTGCTCGACACCGCCGGACAGGACGGCCTCAACGTGCAAATGCTGCAGGGGATCGCGTCAGTGCTCGGGCAGGCCGAAGGCGCCGGATTGGGCGACGCGGACTATTCCGCCCTCTACAGCGTGATCGATCCCGGGGAAACGGCCTAGTGGTCCGCGTCAGTCAATCCTCACACGAGTAGCCGAGCAGCGCCAGGCCTTCCTCCAGAAAGTCGGACGCCATCGGCGTGGCCATCAGGTAGTCAGCGGTGCGTTCCGTCCAGGCCTCGTTGGCCGCCCTGACGGCACCGGACCAGTCATCGACGTCGTAGTCGCCGCGGCCCAGCCACATCAGCGCCACCAGTTCGTACTGCTGATCGGGCTCCAGGTCCGCCACTGCAGACTGAACCTCCTGCAGGGTCATATCGTCGCGATGATCTTCCAGGATGTCCAAAGCCCAATCGCCGTTGGAATCCGGCGCCTCGTCCGGGATCACGACTTCGTCCTTGGCCTGAAATTCCCGCGCCCTGGCGACAATGAAGCAGACCGTTTCCGGATTGACGTTCAGCATCTCTTCCACTGCAGCACCCTCCAACGCCCACGCCCGCACTACCTTAAAGATAGCAGCCGGCTTCACTGCCGCCGCGGCCCCCGGCTCGCGGACCCTGTGGTAACCGACAACCGGGGCAGGCTTGTGTTCACTGGGTCCGCAGCGCCGCAACGGCGTCGTCGGCGACCCCGCCGTGCGGGCCTGATAAATGTCCGCGGCTGCAGGTACAATGCGGTGTCACCGACACGCCCGGCCTTCGCTCGTCGAGAGCGCGTCACACTGAACCACCGTCACCCGCTGATTGGGCATTCTTCCATGGGCCTTCTTATTGTCTTCAACAAGCCCTACGGCGTGCTCTGCCAATTTACGGATCGTGCGGATCGCGCCACCCTGGCCGACTTCATCGACCAGCCGGGCGTCTATCCGGCCGGTCGTCTGGACCGGGACAGCGAAGGACTGGTGGTATTGACCGACGACGGCCGTCTGCAACAGCGCATCGCCCATCCGCGCCACAAGCTATGGAAGACCTACTGGGTGCAGGTGGAAGGCGACCCGACCGCCGAGGCGCTGCAACGCCTGGCAACGGGCGTGGAACTCAAGGATGGCCGGACCGCACCTGCCCGGGTGGAGCTCATCGCTGAACCGCCGGGACTTTGGCCGCGGGATCCGCCGGTGCGTTACCGGGCCAACATTCCAACCCGCTGGCTGCGACTGGCCCTGCACGAGGGGCGCAACCGCCAGGTGCGACGCATGACGGCCGCCGTCGGGTTTCCCACTCTGCGACTGATCCGCTGCGCCATCGGACCGCTGACTATCGAGGGCCTGCCGCCCGGACAATGGCGCTCCGAAGACCCGCGGCGCGTCGCAGAGCGCCCCCACGGAGGCTGACCGCTTTCGGGCCGGCACGCGACGCAAACGCGTGCCCCGATCCGCCCGCAGCGGATCAGCGTTCGACCTTCTGCAGGATCTGGGAAATGACGTCGCCACTGCGGTAGATGGGCAGCTCGCGCAGCATATCCTCATAGGCCGCATTGCGCTCGCCGGCCGTTTCATACCAGCGAAAGCCCTCCCAGTCGGGACCGAGCAGATGGGCTGCGCGCAGCGGATCGCCTTCCGGCAGAGTAATTCGAATTCCGTAGCTTTTCCTGGGCATAGTTGGAAACACTTCAACGGGCACAAAGTGCCGCCGGATCATTGCCTGTCGATACCCGCCTGAACAACGCCCCGCCTCGGGGCCGCCGGGCAGTGCCGATCTGTCCACCGCACTCCGCATACGCCGGTGACGCTCGCCGGCGGGAGACCCCGCAGTCCGGCCACGGAACGGCGCACGGTGACAGCGCCGGTCTATGCGGTACCCACGTTACTATCCCGGGGAGTGTGGTAGTAGTCGCTCTCTTCGGCGGACTGGCGAGTCTCGTCGAGCAGCATGCGCAGACGCTGCTCCGCGGTCGCCACTGCGGCGCAGTCCTCGCAGCGGGGGTCCCCGCAGGGCTGGTGGGAATACAGCCAGAAATGCACCACGCCGGCAAGCAACCCGGAAGCCACCTCCCACGCGTCGGCATCCGGGTTACCCTCAAGCAGGCGGTTACCGCACTCGACGACCTGGGCAGCCGCGTCGTCGAAAATGGATTGGGATGATTCGTCTGAAGCCATGACTGCTCAACTCGGGAGAGGCCCGCCGCATTCGTCGGCGGTGGGAACCTGCGGTAGCGTCTACTGTGTTGTCGGTTGCGAACCCGCCGGCTCGGCGCCATGCGCCCCGGTCCGTACCGCATGGACTCATTGTAACCCGTTGCGCGCCCGCGGGATACGGGCTGGAGCCTGGATCACAGGATGGCACCGCGTTCGGTCATGGAATATTCGGTCAATCGCTCCTTGATGAACTCGAAGGCGTGGTCCACCGAGTCGGTCCGGTGGAACAGATCCACGTCTTCGGCGTTGATGGTGCCATAGCGGATCAATGCATCGAAATCTACCACCTGATCCCAATATTGCGTACCGAACAGCACCACGGGCAGGTGCTTGCGTATCTTGTGGGTCTGGCGCAGGGTCAGAATTTCGAACAGCTCGTCCAGGGTGCCGAATCCGCCCGGAAACACGATCACCGCCTTTGCCAGATACGCGAACCAGAACTTGCGCATGAAGAAATAGTGGAAATGAAAGCCCAGCTCGCGGGTCACATAGGGGTTGTCGAATTCCTCGTTGGGAATGGAAATGGTCAACCCGACGTTCAACCCCTTTGCCTCGGATGCGCCCCGGTTGGCGGCCGCCATGATACCCGGCCCTCCGCCGGTACAGACCACGAACCGGCGATCTTCGTCCTGCAGCTGTTTGGACCATTCGGTGAAGCGGCGCGCCAGCTCTCGCGCGGCTTCGTAATAATGGGACATCTCCAGGTTGACGCGCGCGCGCTCGGGATCCCCATCTCCGTTCTGGGCCGCACTTACCTGCGCGTCTGCGTCCTCGCGCGAAACGAATCGGGCCGAACCCATGAAGACGATGGTGTCGTTCACCTGATAGTGCTGGAAGCGGCTGTGTGGCTCGAGATACTCCGACAAAATACGCAGCGCCCGGGCGCTGCGGCTGTTGAGGAACTCCTGGTTGTGATATGCCTCTATGGGCCGGCGCCCTTTCTTCTCCATGATGGCCTCTTGATTTACAGATCGAAAAAGACTGCCCGCGACACCCGGTGACAGATCGCCGCCGGACAATGCATGCCAATGGGGCTAGTGGACCGGCTGAGAGACACACTATTTCCCGCATGGACCACTAGACGTCGAACATGCTCATGTAAGCGCGGGCATCGAAGAACAGCTCCAGACGGTGGATCCTGCCGTCGTGCACGGTGGCCCACAGGGCAACGCGAGTGACGGCCAACTCCTCCAGAGTCGTTCTGAAATCCATGATGATGCAGACATCGTCACCGTCGGAAAATGCGCGACGCTCATGCACATCTTTCATGATGGTATCGACCCGTATCAGGTCCGCAACCAGCCTGTCGGCGCTTTGGTAGGTCTGCAGCGGGCTGACGTACTGAAAATCCCGGTCGGCGAGAAAGCTGCGGGCGCGTTCCCAGTCACGGGCGGCAACGGCATCGAGATAGCCCTGGACCACAGTCAACGCAGTTGCCGTCCCCATACCATACCCCCCCCGTTCCGCCGGCACCGACCCGCGACCGGCCCGCGACCGGCCCGCGACGACGGATAGTATAGTCCGGCAGCGCCATGAAGCGCCTGAGCAAACGCCGTTCAGCTCCCGGTGGACAAATAGAAGAAAACGAAGCGGCCGTCCTCCACGTCCACCATCAGCGTCGCCCCGTGGCTCAGCCCGTAGTCCACGTAGCCGGGCACGGCGCTGTCGAGGTGGCACTCGCTGGCATGCTGGGGCGATTCGAAATCCCGATCCCGATCGTACCACGATAGCAGCATGGCATCGTCCAGGCGCCGCTCCGCTTGGGCGCCGGCAAGAGCCATGGCCGCCCGGTAATCTGACGCTGGCGGCTGCGGGCGCAGGCGAACGACTGTGACTGCCGACAGATCCGGCGTTGCGGGCAGCGGACAGGCCGACCCACCGTCATCGAGGCTGGGATCATCACTCACGCCGCACCCCCGTTGCACAGAGAACATGCAGTGTAGCGTGCACCGCCCTGCACGGGCATCCGCGACCCATGACACCGCAGGAGCCGCCAGGGGCTGGCGACAGCGATGTCCTTCGGCTTTCGACATCCGCGGCGACGCTGATCGGCACTGCAACAAGTCATCAGTAGTGCAGCAGGGTGTGCACGACATGCCCCTCAAGCTTCTCCCTGCCGCGCAGAAAATCCAGTTCCACCACGAAGGCGCACGCCGCAACCCGCGCACCCAGCTGATTGATCAGCGCACAGCTCGCCGCCGCCGTTCCGCCGGTGGCCAGTACGTCGTCGACCACCAGCACATGATCGTTCTCGCCCAGTGCATCGACATGAACTTCGAGCCTCTCCGCACCGTACTCCAGGTCGTAGGATATGCCGTGCACGTCGTAAGGCAGCTTGCCCGGCTTGCGCAGCGGCACGAAGCCGATCCCCAGTTCCCACGCGGCGAGACTCCCGAAAATGAAGCCGCGGGCCTCCATCCCCACCACCGCCGTCAGTGCTTCGCCGAAAAACGGATGCACCAGCTCGTGCACGGCAAGGCGCAACGCTGCCGGGTCGCGAACCAGGGGCGTAATATCGCGATAGACCACACCCGGCTTCGGAAAATCCGGGATATCGCGGATTCGGGCTTTCAAACGTTCCAACGCACACCTCCCCTGTTGCAACCGGCACGAACGTCTTGGGGCCATACCCGCCGGCGACGGACCCCGGCCCGTGCACGGCACCGATCTCCGCCAGCCGCACTGTCGAACTGCGCTACGGCACAGACCCTGCCGCGGGCGGGGACCCGGTGTCAAGCCGGCGCCGCCGCTGTCAGCGCGGCGGATATCGGACCCGCTCGGACGCACCGACGCGGGGCCGGCGTGGTCTATAGTCAAGAAAATGCAAAAGCCGGCTTCGTCGGTACGCGCCGACGTGGCCTCTGGGCCATCGCGGCGCCGGCCTGCAGACAGGAGGGAACACCGATGGCCACCACTTCCAACGAACCGCGACCCCGCAGCCCCGACGAACTGCCCCTCGCGGCTCCCTGCAGGCGGCTGGACACCGACGCGCCCCTGCGCTGGCTGCGCCTGGGCTGGCAGGACATGCGCCGCGCCCCACGCCAGAGCATCGCCTACGGACTGGTCATGGTGGCGCTCAGCTACGGCGTCAGCGTGCTGGGCTATCTGCTGGGGGACTACATCCTGCTGCTCAGCCTGCTGTCGGGATTCGTGTTCCTGGGACCGGTGCTGGCCATCGGCCTGTATTCCATCAGCCAGCAGCTGCAGCAGGGGCTGAAACCGAAGCTGGGCTATTGCCTGCGTGAAGAACGCCGCCACCTGGGCGATGTCCTGGTATTCTCGGTGGGCCTGCTGATCGTGTTTCTGGTGTGGGCCCGCGCGGCATCCATGGTGCACATCTTCTTTCCGGTGCAGACTCATCCCCAGTGGACCGACCTGATGGTGTTCCTGGGCGTTGGGACCGCGGTGGGTTCGCTGTTCGCCGCCATCGTTTTCAGCGCCAGCGCCTTCTCCCTGCCCATGATCCTGGACCGCCAGGTGGACACCGTCACCGCCGTGGTCACCAGCATCAACGCCGTGCTGCGCAACAAGGGCCCCATGGCCCTTTGGGCTACCCTTATCGTGCTGGCGGTCGGCATCGGGTTTGTCACCGCCTTTCTGGGGCTCGCGGTGCTGCTGCCGGTGATCGGTCACGCCACCTGGCATGGCTATCAGGAGACCATCGACGCCGGCGCCTGGCCGCAGAGCTAGTGGTCCATGCGGGGGTGCTGGCCGCCTTCACGGGGTCAACCCCGACTGCTGGTCGCCCGGCAGTCCGCGTTCATACTCGGCAATCAGCTGCGCGCCCAGCAGCACGATCACCGCGCCCGCCTCGAAGGAAATCAGGATCACAATGGCGGTCGCCAGCGCCCCGTACAGCACGTTCACCATGGACAACGTGGAGAAATACCACACCAGCACATGCCGTGTAGCCTCCCACAACAGACCTGCCGCCACCCCGCCCGCCAAGGCGTGGCGCAGAGCCAGCCGTCCCACCGGCATCACCATGTACAACGAGGTGAGAAGCAGTATCTCGCCCACCACTCCCAGCAGATACAGCAACGCCCCGGACACACCCCGCAACGACCAGGTGTGGCCCAGAATCGTTACGGTGTGTCCGCCGAAGTCCTGCAGCGCCCCGCTGATGACGCTGACCACCAGCAGCCCGAGCCCGAGCAGCAGGATATACAGATAGGGGATCACCGCCGAGACCAGAAAGTGGCGGCGCCGCACCGCGACGCGATGAAGGAAAATGACCGACATGGCATTTTCCAACGCCGTGAAGGCCCAGGAGCTGAACAACAGCAGCATGCCCACCCCCACCACGCCTATCACGTGCTTGTGGGACACGAACACCTCCACCTGCTGGATCAAAAAGCCGGACTGGCCCGGCACCAGCAGATTCAGATAGGCCGCCGTGCTCGACAACAACTCCGCCCGATCGACCAGGCCGGACAGCACCACCAGGAACAGGATGAACAGGGGGACGATAGACAGCAGCGTGTAATAGGCGACCGCCCCCGACAGCAGCAATCCCTGATTGCGCCTGAAACCGGCCGCCACCCGCCAGAGAAAGCCCGCCGGGTCCTCCAGCAGGGTCCTGATCAGCTGCGGGTGCCTGGACATGGCGCAAGCATAGGGGATCGGCACGCGGTTCACCAGCAAGCGGTACGCCAGGCCGCAAGCCCCAGCGTTGTAACATATTCAGCGGACACATCCGGCGCCTGGATCCTCTCTCACGCGTACCCATGGGCGCCCGATCCGGCACATGGCTTATCATCGGCCGTTGCAGTCCGCGCCCGCGCCGGCAATTGGCGAACAGGGAATGTCCGCCGCACGCCCGCCGTCGACGCGATACGCGCCGAACAACGGATCACCAGCCTGTGAAGTTGTGGTCAATCCCGGGAGCCCGGGACAGCCACCGGAGATCGTCATTACCGTGCGACTGCCCGCTTCGCCCGGCGCCGGTGTCGCCCTCAACGGCAGAGGATTTCGGGACAACCGCCGCTAACCGAGCAATGCGCCACTAGGAATAATGGGAGAGGTTCATTTACTCTTAGGTGCCCGCAGTCCAGCCGCTGCACGAAGGGAGCGGAATGCTCACATGCCCGCCAGGGCCCGACCAGGAAAGGTAAGTCTCAGTGCCCACCCATAACGCCAGCCGCACAGGGCTCGGCCGCGCCGGCCAGCGCTTTCTGGGAAGTCTACGCTGGCTGGTTGAGCTCTCACGCCGCCATGCGGCGGCTGTGGTGATCGGCGCCCTGCTGCTGACCGGTGCGGCAAGCTACTATGCGTTCACCCATCTTGCGGTCAACACCAACACCGCCGAAGTGCTGTTCCGCAACCTGCCCTTCACGCGGGTCAACGCACAGCTGGAACGGGCGTTTCCCGCCCTGCGCGACAGCATTCTGGTGGTGCTCCATGGCAAGACCCCCGGCCTGGCAGCGCAGGCCGCGCAACGCCTTTCCGGGCAATTGCGCAAGGACACTGTCCATTTCGCGAGCGTCTACGAACCGGGCGGCGGCGAATTCTTCAGGCGCAATGGCCTGCTCTATCTCGATCCCGCACAGATCAGCAGACTCACCGATGCACTGGCCGCAGCCGAGCCACTGGTGGCAAAACTTGCCCGGGATCCCAGCCTGAGGGGCCTGTTCGGCCTTCTGGACACGGCCCTCGCTCCGGCGCGCCCGGGACCGCAAGCCGGGCTCGCCGGTCTGAACCCGCTGCTCGGCCAACTCACCGACACGGTCGATGCATTCAACGCCGGCCGCTTCCATCAGCTGCCGTGGTCCAGCCTCATGGGCGGCTCGAACCAGCTGCAGTCCGACCGACGACTGGTGATCGTTGCGCCCGCCGCCAGCTCCGATCCCCGGGCGGCCGGGGCCGGCGCCATCGCCGCCGTGCGCACGGCCATCCAGTCGCTGGACCTGACGTCCGCCAACGGCGTGACCGCACAGCTCACCGGTGCGGTGGTGCTCAGCCAGGATCAGCTGCAGACGGTCACCAGCGGGGCGCGCCTATCCCTGGCCCTGTCCCTGGCGCTGGTGGTCATCCTGCTGGCCGTGGCACTGCGCAGCCTGCGCATGATTCTCGCGACCCTGGTGGTGCTGCTGATGGGACTGGCCTGGACCACCGCGTTCGCGGTGCTGGCCATCGGGCCGTTCAACCTGATTTCGGTGTCGTTTGCGGTGTTGTTCATCGGCCTGGGCGTGGATTTCGGTATCCAGTTCTGCATCCGGTATTACGAGGAACTCAGTATCGACGGCAGCGCCACCCTGGCCCTCGGCCGCACCGCCACCGGCATGGGGCTAGCCCTCACGCTGGCGGCCGTCGCGGCGGCGTTGAGCTTCTATTCGGTGGTGCCGACCGACTACTCGGGCATCGTCGACCTCGGGCTCATCGCCGGTACCAGCATGTTCATTGCGTTGTTCGCCAACCTTACCGTGCTGCCCGCGCTGCTGGTGCTGCTCAAGGTCCGCCGCAAGACCGGCGCCTTGCGCCAACCCTTCTCCTTCGACTTCATCCCCGTACGCCGCCTGGCAAAGCCCATCCTGGTCGTGGCCACCTTGCTCGGCATCGGAACCATCCCGTTGATTCTGGCGGCACGTTTCGACATCAACCTCACCAAGCTGCAGAACCCGAACTCGCCGGCCATGGTGGCGTTCCGGCAACTGGAGAGGGGAGGCACGTTCTCGCCGCTGCCCATAGAAATACTGGCCTCGGACCTGCAGACGGCCGAACGTGATGCGCAACGCCTGCGCAAGCTGAGCAGCGTCTCCGCGGCGATTACCGCCGCGAGCTATGTGCCCGAGGATCAGGACCGCAAGCTGGGCATCATCCAGGAAGCCAGCCTGCTGATCCCGCCCACGGCCCTGCAGCCGGCCAGCACCCGTGCGCCACCCACCGCGGCGCAGTTGCGCCAGTCGCTGACCGACTTCGATGCGACCCTCAGCCGGTTCGTCGCCAACCCCACCGACCGGTCGCTGACCGCCCAGGCGACCCGGCTGCAGGCGGCGCTGCGGCAGTTCCGCGACAAGTACAGTGACTCGCCGGCCGCCCTACACGATCTGCAGCGGCGGGTCATCGGCACCCTCCCCACGGAGCTGTCGAACCTGGCCGACGCGCTGCAGGCGCAGCCGGTAACGCTGAAGTCCCTGCCCCCGTCGCTGCGCTCGCGCTATCTCGCTGCAGACGGTCGGGCCCGCATCGAGGTGCTCTCCAACCTGGACCTGACCCGCAGCGCAAACCTGATAAAATTCGTCGCCCAGGTGCGCAGCGTAATACCGGACGCCGGCGGCACGCCGGTGCTGTTCGTCGAAGGCGGCCGGGCAGTGGTCGGCGCCTTCCGCCAGGCCTCCGTACTGTCACTGGTGCTCATCGCCGCACTGCTGGCGGTCACCCTGCGGACAGTCCACGACGTGCTGCTGATCCTGCTGCCCCTGGTGCTGAGCGGCGTGGGCACCGTAGCTGCCATGAGTCTCCTCGGCATCGACTTCAATCTCGCCAACATCATCGTACTGCCCCTGCTGATCGGGCTGGGAGTCGCTTTTTCGATCTATTTCGTATTGCGCTGGCGCTCGGGCCTGAAGGTCGAGGCGATCATGTCCAGCTCGACGCCGGGCGGCGTGCTGTTCAGCGCGCTGACGACCCTGAGTTCCTTCGGCAGCCTGGCCATCTCGCCGGACCCCGGTATGGCGATACTGGGCCGCACCCTCGCCATTGCCCTGACCGTCATCATCGTCAACGTGCTGATCGTGCTGCCCGCGCTGCTGGTCCTGCTGCCCGACCGGTCGGCACCGCCCGAGCAGATGGGCAGTGCGCCATGACGACGACCCCAATGAGGCATCGCCGGCTGTGAAGAAGGCCCTGTACCTGAGCACCCTCGCAGGACTGCTGCTGACCATTGCGCTGCTGATCAGCCAGGGCTTTGGGGAGATACTCCACACGCTGGCCATTGCCGGCTGGGGACTGCTGTGGCTGGCGCCCTACCACCTGCTCCCTATCGCCCTGGACAGCACCGGCTGGCGCACGCTGCTGCGAAAACGGGCTCCCAAGGTCCGGCTTCCCTACCTGATCTGGGCGGCAGCCGTGCGGGACGCCACCAACAGCCTGCTGCCAATTTTCGGCCCCGGCGGCGCCGTGGTCGGCATCCGGCTGCTCATGGTACGCGAGGTTACGGGCAGCGCGGCGGCCGCCAGCGTGATCGTGGAAGGCACGGTGACCCTCATCAGCCAATTCCTGTTCCTGGCCACCGGCCTCGCGCTGTTCTTCAGCCGCCACGTGGGCACCAGCGACCACGGGCTGGAGGAAGCCGTGACGGGCCTGCTCGTCGCAGTGCCTTTCATCGTGCTGGTCATCGCGCTGCAAAGCCATGCGGGGCTGTTCCGCCGCCTGGAGTCCGTCACCGACCGGCTCGCCGACCGCTTGAACCTGCCCGGGCTGGCCGGAAGCCCGGCACGGCTGCATCAGGAACTGCGGCTGGTGTATGCCCAACGGGCAGTGGTGATCCGGAGCGGACTCTGGCAGCTGGCCGGACTGTTCGCTGGGGCCGGCGAAGTCTGGCTGGCGTTATATCTGTTCGATCATCCGGTCAGTGTGGGTTCGGCTATCCTTCTGGAGAGCCTCGGTCAGGCGGCGCGCACAGCCGCCTTCGTGATCCCGGCAGGCATCGGTGTGCAGGAAGCGAGCTTTGTGGTGTTCGGTCACCTGGTGGGCCTTAGCGGCGAGGTGGGACTGGCGGTCGCGCTGGCCAAACGTTTTCGCGAACTGGTGTTCGGCATCCCGGTGTTGATTTCCTGGCAATGGATGGAAGGGCGCCGGCTGGTCGCACGGCGCACGCTGGACGGTCAATCGTAACGACAGGGAGAGCCGGGTGTCGGAGACATCGAACGTGGCGGCGGGCCGGGCGGAGCAGTTCCACACACACCTGCTCACCGGTGCTATCCGAACGTTCAACACCCTGGGAGCGGCGCTGGCGCGCCTGGGGGTGTCTCCGGCCTCGTTCGACGAGGCCGACCTGCTGAGCACGGCACGTCGACGCACCGGACTGAGCGACTTCGGCTCGGCGCCCCTGCTCACACCCCTGCGCATGCTGCTGCGGGCCTGCGACGACGAAGCCCGCCTGAACCTGCTGGGCCGGATATCCACACGCTGGGACATACTGCGACTGCTGTCGAACCGGCTGCAGCTGCAACGGGACTGGCAGGCGCATCCGGAAATCTTCGCCCAACCCATCGAGCGGCCCCTGTTCATCACGGGCCTGCCGCGCAGCGGCACCACCCTGCTGCACAGCCTGATGGCCCAGGACCCGGCGCTGCGCTTCCCGTCTCACTGGGAAACCATGTATCCGTCTCCGCCTCCGGAGCGGGCCGGCTACGACGACGACCCCCGCATCGCCGCTGTGGAAAGACAACTGCAGTGGTTCCATCGCCTCGCGCCGGAGTTCCGCGCCATCCACCTGATGGAGGCCCGCTATCCGCAGGAATGCACCGAGATCACCAACCATGTATTCATGAGCCTGCGCTACGACACCCTGTACAACGTACCGTCGTACAGAGCATGGCTGGACCGGATCGGTCACCGTGAAGCCTATGGGTTTCACCGGCGCGTGCTCCAGCACCTGCAGTGGCACTGCCCGCCCCGGCGCTGGGTGTTGAAGGCCCCCGATCACGTCTTCTCGCTCGATGAACTGCTGGATGCCTATCCCGATGCCTGCATACTGATGGCACACCGCGACCCGCTCAAAGTGGTGCCCTCAGTGGCCAGCATGACAACCGTTCTACAGAGTGTTTTCAGCGACCACGTGAACGCGCCGCGGGTGGCGCGCACGGTCGCCGAACGCTGGGCCGAGGGCGCACGGCGCATGGTCCGGCATCGCCGGCAGGATCAAACGCCGGGCCGGTACCTGGATATCCACTATCTGGATCTGATGCGCGACCCGATTGCGACCGTTCGGCGCATCTATGATCGTTTCGAAATGCCATTGAGCGGGGACGCGCGCGAAAGGATGGAAGCGTTTCTGGGCCACAACCCGAAGGGGATGCACGGACGCCACCGCTATTCCCTGCGCCAGTTCGACCTGGACCCCGAAGCCCAGCGCCGCCAGTTCCGCGAATACCTGGATTACTTTCAGGTGGAGTCCGAAGACGTCGCGCAGTAGATGGAAGTCACCGGGGTTCCGAGCGACCGCGATACTGAGCCTATCCCCATGTCATGCAACGGTCGCTTACCTGTTCATGCCGCCGAGTGATCGCGACCGAGCCGAATCACGGGCGCGCGACTCGCCCCGGCTGGCATGGCCGCCGGCCTTCCCGTCGTCACATCGCTGGAGAGGTTCGCCACCTTTAGGGGAGTAAGTTCTTCAGCGCCCTAACCAAGCCTATTCTGCGCCTCACCGGCGGGAAGCGGCCATGAGCGGCCTCTCCTCAATTGTCAGCAAGTTTCCGCTGCCGAGCGATGAGCGGCCCCGTAGGGAGTATGCGGATCGCATTCGCGATATGTTAGCCGGGCGGGGGAATGGTCGCGCGGAATCAATGCCGCTGTGGTAGATGCGCTACTTTCCTATCTAGCTCGCATCTCGGGAGATTAGAGCCGCGTTTGCTAGCTTGACCGCAATGTGGATTAGATACTTCTTTGGTTTCGACCCCCTTGGGACCGGGCTGAGTCATGAGCTGCGACCGCAACGTACCCGGGACGTTGGGCCGTCGACATGCGATAAGACGGCCCGCCGAGCGGGGCGGCCCGCCTTACTTTGCCGCTATGGGCCGCCAAAGTTGTTACGCATGACGTGTCCATTGGGTTGAGCGTGAAGACGATTGTGCGAATAGGCTTACAAAATTCCAGAATAGTTTACATATATTTTATTGTTGATTTTCAAAGAAAATGGACATCTTGCAAGCCTCGATGTTAATGGCACGCAAACACACAATTAGTATTACGTAAACACGGTGTCCGATAAATTTACACCTAGGTGGGACTTGCTCCGACTGGCACGGAACTCCATTCGTAAAGTACTAGTTTTTTCCGTTAGTTAATCCATTTTCGAGCTTGGCTTCGCTTTTCGTCGTGTTCCCCGGGCTGCGGAATGCACATCGCCTATGCCATTGAATCACTTTGTCAAATCTTTATGCGGCATGAAATCTGCTACAACCCGGGCCACAAACTGGTGTTGGTAACGTTGCGGCAACACCGGGCGCCGAAAAACGGTGCCAGCGGTTTCGTTTGAAAAAACACGCTACGAAAGTTTATGGACCAGGGGGAATTGTCATGCGAATCTGGCATCTTGGCGCCACAGGTGCCCTGCTGTTGGCCACTACACTGGGGTTTTCGGCGGCAGCCAATGCCGCGTTGGTGTCCCGCCTTGGGGGGTTGGCCTATTACGACACCGCAACCAATCTGACTTGGTTGACTAACGCCGACTACGGCTATGGCTCGTACTACGACACTGTGGACGGCTCCCAAGATGGTCGGATGACGTGGTACAGCGCCAAGAGCTGGGCTGCGAACCTCAACGTAGACGGGGTTACCGGTTGGCGACTGCCGGACGCCAACCCGGTCAATGCCAGCACCTACAATCTCACGATGTCCTACAACGGATCCACCGATGTGGGCTACAACATCAGTGCTCCCGGTAGCGCCCACCCGGCGAGCGATGCCAGCGAGCTGGCTTACCTCTTTTATAACACGCTGGGCAATTCGCGTGGCGCCGACACATCCGGGAATTCCTTGGGTTGCGGCGGGCTAAGTTCGTGTTTGAAAAATCCGGGACCATTCACCAACATCTCGCGTTATCCCGGCTTTTGGACGGAATCGCAGCCCGATAGCACGCACGCATTGGTGTTTTGGATGAGTTCGGGTTACCAGAATACGACGCTGAGCGACTATAACAACTGGGTTGCCGCATGGGCCGTTCACTCGGGCGATGTTGCAGCCGTACCTGTACCCGCTGCCGTGTGGTTGTTCGGCAGCGGCGTGCTGGGGTTCGTCGCGGTGGGCACCAGGCGCCGAGGTTGAGACTCTGCTGATTTGGGGGTATTCGGGTGCACGGGGAGCCTTCTCCCTGTGTGCCCGGCCGCAGGCTGGGCCAGCCCCGCTGTTAAATGTCCCGTGCCGACCAAGCGCCGACATTGGTCCTCCGATGCTTCGAAGCATTGCAATCCTTGTGGATGGGTGCAGGGGCAGTAATGCCGCGACATGTTTGTCCGTTAGGGCGGCTGAAGCGATCATCTTTCCGTAATGCGAGACCTGCCCTGTTAGGCGGCGCGCCAAGCCACGCTATCGGGAAACACCGATGGACCCATTGGACAGGACGGACCGTGCGTCCGCTCCTCGGTAGCAAATGGAAGCAAACTATTCAATTACGACTGTCGGCTCGGGGTCGCAAGCGGCAGTTGGGTGTTGGGCTTCGCTGCGCTTAGCCCAACCTCAACCTACGGTGGTTGGCTGGCGAACGGTGGCCCACTGGCGTTCCAGCTGCTTAGTTAACCGGCGCTATTGCGGTGCCGTCGATGTCGAACAGTGACGTTGATGATTGTTTGTTCGTGTACCCAGGGTGATGCGCGGTAACGCCAGGGCACGCCCGCTCATTTTGACGGTGAGTTGCCCGAGGGCGGGCTGCCTGTATCGGACTGCGGCGGCAGTCCCAGTTCCTCCAGCATCTGCTGGGCTGACGCCTCGCCGCCGCGGATCAGGTTGTTCTGCCGCTGGCGGTAGCCGGAGCGAACGAACGAGTACGGGTCGAGCGACTGATTGACCAGCTGGATCTGCACCCGCAACGATGCCCGCGTGTTGACCGCATTCAGGGCCGATGCGGCATATTGGGCAGTCGAGCTGTTGGCGTAGTACAGGGGGTTGCTGAAGATGGCCAGGGGAATGCCGGGCAGCGCTCTGACAGAGCTCGGCCCGACAAAGGGCAGCACCAAGTATGCCCCCTCGCCGATTCCCCACACCCCGGCGGTCGCGCCGAAATTCTGGTCCAGGGCATTGAGACCGAACTTGTTGCCGATGTCGAAGATGCCGCCGATGCCGACCGTGCTGTTCCAGAAGAACGCGTCGCCGGTGACGACGGCCGCCTTGAAGCGTCCCTGCAGCAGATCGTTCAGAATGACGTAAGGGTAGCCCAGGTTGCGAAAGACGTTGGTGACCCCGGTGCGCACCGGCTGCGGCGTCACCTTGATGTACGCATTGGAAACCGGCTCCATCACGTACCGGTCCAGCTTCTGGTTGAACGTGAACATGCTGCGGTTGAACGAGCGAAGCGGGTCGGGCGCATCGGGCCGGGCGGGCGCGGCCGCACAGCCCGCCAGCGCCAGGGCAGCGCACAGGACGGTGGCGCGCCGGGCCGTCGACGACCATCCCTTCACAGAAATCCCTCTCGTCCAGACGGATCGGAATGCCGGCTCATCCACCCTGCTTGGAAAGTGATTCTGTGAAGTGCTTCAGTTTGCCGAGCAGCGCATCAAAACCTCCGCCCTGAAGGAGCTGGGTGTACTCGGCACGCTTCATCGACAGGTCGCTGACGCCGTCGACCACCACGTTGATGATCCGCCAGCGGCCGTTGTCCAGATGCAGCAGATAGTCGAACTGGTGGTGCTTGTCGCCTCCACCGGAGGTGAACCGCGTCTTGACCATCTCGATGCCGGGGCGCAATGTCTGTTGCGATTGCACCTCGAATGTCTCGCCGCTGTAGCCATCGAACTGGGCGGCATAGTTGGCCACCGTATAGTCCGCCAACGCCTTGACGAACGCTTTCCGCTGGGCCTGATCGAAGCCGGACCAGTGGCTTCCGAGGCTGAGCTGGGCGACATAGGTCAGGTCATAGGTGTCTTCGACCACCGGCTTGAGCAGCTTGTAACGTCCTTGGTAACCCAGCTTGGCGCCGCCTTTCATGGCGGCGACCAGCGCCTTGTCGAGACGATCGACGACATGACTGGCATCCGCTGCCTGCGCCGTGCTGGCACCGTCCGAGGTGCCCTGCTCGCTGCTCTGGGCATCGGCGGCTCCGAACATCAGGCTGGCCATCAGCATCATGGCCGCGATCAACAAGGTTCTGCTCATAAGGGCTCACCCAATCGGTATCGGGACCCTGGCGGGCCCTTCACTTTACTGTACACGCCGGTCCAGCCAAAGCCCGCGACGCGGTCCCCGGCCGCAGCCGATCGCCTCAATTGCGCTGGCGCAGGAAGCGCACGAACTCGACCCCTTCGCGCAGGCGCCGCTTCATCATCTGCGGACTTCTCGCCATCTCGCCGGTGATCTCGGCGATCTTGCCGGCACGGAAATAGAACTTCTTGTAGAAGGTTTCCACCGAATCGAAGATTTCCGTGTGGCTGAGATGCTGGTACCCCAGCGGACTGATCTGCACCCCGTTGTCGTTGACCAGTCGCGACTGGTCCTCTTGGGTCAACCAGCCCTTCTCCATCGCCTCCCGATACAGCTCGGTGCCCGGATACGGGGCGGCAATCGACACCTGTACCGTATGGGGATTGATTTCCTTCGCGAACCGAATGGTCTCCTGAATGCTCTCCTTGGTCTCGCCGGGCAGCCCCATGATGAAGGTGCCATGAATGGTCACCCCCAGCTTGCGGCAGTCCTGGGTGAAGCGCCTGGCACGCTCCACCCGCAGGCCCTTCTTGATGTTGTTCAGGATCGCCTGGTTTCCCGATTCATAGCCCACCAGCAGCAGGCGCAGGCCGTTGTCCCGCATGACCTTCAGGGTCTCATAGGGAACGTTCGCCTTGGCGTTGCACGACCAGGTAACACCCAGTTTGCCCAGGCGCCGGGCGATGTCCTCGGCCCGCGGCTGGTCATCGGTGAACGTGTCGTCGTCGAAAAATATTTCCTTCACCTGGGGAAAGTAGCGCTGGATGAGTTTGACCTCCTCCACCACATGCTCGGCGCTGCGCACCCTGTAATGATGGCCGCCCACCGTCTGGGGCCACAGGCAGAAGGTGCACCGTGACTTGCAGCCGCGGCCGGTATAGAACGAAACATAGGGGTGCTGCAGATAGCCGATGAAGTAGTCTTCCACCCGCAGGTCGCGCTTGTAGACCTCGGTGACGAAAGGCAACTCGTCCATATTCTCGATCATGGGACGCGGCGGGTTGTGGACCACCTGACCGCGGAGGTCCTTGAAGCTCAGACCGGCAACTTCCTCCAGCGGCCGACCTTCCGCGACTTCCTTGATGGTGTAGTCGAATTCCTCGTGGCCCACGAAATCCAAAGCCCAGGATGCCTGCAGGGATGTATCCGGCTCCACTGCGACCTTGGCCCCCACGAAACCGATCAACAATTCGGGCTTGACCTTCTTGAGCGCCTCCGCAACCTGGATGTCCGATGGAAACGACGGCGAGCTGGTGTGGATCACCACCAGGTCGTAGCCTTTCACGATAGCCGTGACATCATCGAGATGCAGCCCCGCTGCCGGGGCGTCGATGAGCCGGCTGCCGGGCACCAGTGCCGCCGGCTGAGCCAGCCAGGTGGGATACCAAAACGAGCGGATCTCTCGCTTGGCCTGGTAGCGGGAACCCGCACCGCCGTCGAACCCGTCGAAGGACGGGGCTTGCAAGAACAGGGTCTTCATCATGGCCGAAACTCCGTTTCCCGTTGACTGCGGATCAGCGCGCGCTCCAGTGCACTCCCCTGCCCGCGCAGGCGCATGCTGCCATCCGTATGTACCGAAAGATGCTGCTGTCGCCACTGCACGCGCCGGCTGCCGAAGCTCATCAGCCAGACCAGGAACGACAGCACGTCACGCAGCGGCAGCAGCGCCACGTCTGGCAGCGCGGACACGCCGCGCTTGGCGCTGACCACCCCGTGCAGCACGGCCCGCAGCGCGAAAGCGGCAGCCGGCAGCCAGAAAGCCCAATGAGTTCCCCAGGCGGCCAGCGAGCCGATGAGCGACATCGCGATGGTATAGGTGACGAACGAGAACGCATGTCCCACGGGCTGCACCGTGCGGATGGTGCGCGCCCAACGCAACTCGTGGTGCCACAGAGCCTGCAGGTTCGGTTCGTACACGGTGGTTTCAACCATATATGTCGACAGCACGGTCTTCAAACCCAGACTTCTTACCCGCTCGCCCAACAGATAGTCGTCCGCCAGGTGCGAGACGAGCGATTCCAGTCCGCCCACCTTTTCCAGGACATCGCGGCGCAAAGCCATGGTGGCCCCGAAACTGAAGGCGCGGTAACCGAATACCCGCCCCACCAGAACTGACGGCGCGAACCATTCGTTGATGAACAACGCACCTAGGCGGGACCACACCGGACCTGCCGCACGCCCGCGATACAGGCAGGTCACCAGTCCAACCTCGGGGTCGCGCAACCCATGGGCGAGCTGGCCCAGATAGTCCGGACCCACCCGTATATCGCTGTCGGCGATCACCAGACACTCATGCCTGGCCAGCGGCGCCATGTTGATGACATTGCTGATCTTGTAGTTGTCGCCGGCAACCCGTTCGTCGACCACCAGCTGCAAATCGCGATCGGCAAACTCCCTCATCAAACGACGAACCACCGGCAGCGCCGGATCGTCGGAGCTTCTGACACCAAAAATGATCTGAAAATCCGGATAATTTTGATCGCAGAAACTCCTGAGGTTTTCATACAGGTCCGGTTCGCTGCCGCACAGGGGTTTGAGGACCGTCATGGGGGGCGCGCAGACACCGTCGGCGGGACGGCGCTGTTCCCACAGAAACACAGCCACCACCGCCACCAGCAGATAGCCCAGCGACATGGCGGCGACGCCGATGCCGAGCCAGATCATCAAGGAAGTAAGAACAGTCATCGTCGATGAGGCATGCCAGAATCGGTCATGGAGGTAGGAGATCCTGCCGTGCGAACGTGGGGCTGAGTCCTTGTCCCACATTGCCAAGCCTATCCCTCTGCCAATGATCAAAGCAAAGGCCCGGCTCACTCGTCCTTCACGCCGGCGCCGGCCGTACAGCCATGTTCGGGGCGCGGGGAGCACCGGCGGGGGCCCGTGCGGGCAACGAAATCCGCCGCGCATGAGACCGGTGCCGGCCCACAGGCCGCGGCACACGCCGCCCTCCGACGGACCAAATGTCTTCCAAGAATAGAAAAGCCCAAGAAAAGTTTCCAGCAGCCCCCGAAACTGCGAACGCCGTCATGATAGCCTAGTCTAACTGCATACGCCTACGAGACGGCCGGACTGTGACAACCGATGGCCTGTCTGGCGATAACCTGGAATTTCACAATGGACATCCTGACCACCCTGACCCTGCTGTCGGCGGCCGCCTGGCTTTACCTGCTCTTGATGCGGGGCAGATTCTGGGCGGCGGACCAGCGTCTGGCGGAGACGGTCACGCCGCGCCGGGTCTGGCCCTCGGTGATAGCTGTCATGCCGGCCCGCAACGAAGCGGCGCTGATTGAACGGAGTCTGGCGACCCTGCGGCGCCAAAGCTACGAAGGTTCCTTTTCGATTGTCGTAGTCGACGACCACAGCGACGACGGCACCGCCGAGGCGGCCGCCCGCGCCGGCGAAGGAAACGGCCATCCCGTGCTGACGGTCAAGGCCGGAACACCGCCGGCCCATTGGAGCGGCAAAGTCTGGGCAATGTCCCAGGGCGTGGAACGGGCCCGGCAGCTCCTGCCCCAGACCAAGTACTTCTGGTTCACCGACGCCGATGTCGAACATGATCCGCAGGTGCTCTCCCAACTGGTGCAGCAGGCGGAATATTCCATGCTGGACATGGTCTCGACCATGGTCCTGCTGCGTTGCCGAGGGTTCTGGGAACGGCTGCTGATACCCGCTTTCGTGTTCTTTTTCCAGAAGCTCTACCCCTTCCGCCACGTCAACAACCCCGAGCGGTCTGCAGCAGCGGCGGCCGGCGGCAGCATGCTGGTACGGCGCACGGCCCTGAACGAGGCAGGCGGGCTGACGGCCATCGGCTCGGCGTGGATCGACGACTGCGCGCTGGGCAGGCTGCTCAAGGCACGGGGCCAGATCTGGCTGGGGCTTACCACCCGCTCCCGCAGCATCCGGTCCTACGGGCTGAAGGGCGTCTGGAACATGGTGACACGCACGGCCTACACCCAGCTCGAACATTCCCCTCTGCGGCTCGCACTGACCGTTGTCGCCATGGTAGGCGTCTACCTGCTGCCGGTGGCCGCCACGATTGTCGGGCTTGTCGCGGGCGACTGGGTCTTGTGCGGCCTGGGCGCAGGCGCCTGGGTGCTGATGACGATCGCCTATGGACCCACCCTGCGCCTGTACGGACAATCGCCGGTGCGCGGCCTGTTGCTGCCGTTCTCCGCACTTCTGTATGTGCTCATGACAGTGGATTCGGCCCGCCGCCGGGGGCGCGGCGAAGGGGGGCGCTGGAAGGGACGGGCGCAGCCGCGGCCCGCGGAATGACCAGAGGGACGAGCCGATGAACCTGGAACTGACCGAGGAGCAGACCCGCGTCATTCACCACGCTCTGGAGGTGTACCTTGCCGATCTTCGCGAGGAGATCGGCAAGACCGAACGGCACGAATGGCGGGTGGGGCTGCACAACGAAGAAGCGGTTATCCGGCAGGTGCTGGAGAAGATCGAGTAGCCTGGCACCGGCAGCAGGATGCGGCGGACCCGGCGAGCGATCCGGGGACAGCGGAGCAGTGGGGCTTCGCGCACCGGATCCGGCAGCTTCAGGATGCGGAACGGGGTCGTGCCCCGCCGACACCCCACACAGACGAGTGAACGCCGCTGCAGCGCCATTGGGATGGGATGGTTTGGACGGAGGTCCGGTCCGCTATACTGGCGCTCCGGCTCCGGCAATGAAAGGAACTGTTCCCATGACCTCACGCCTGACACAGGCGACGCGCGCCCTGATCGCGGCCCTGCTGCTGTCGATGCTGTTGACGGGCTGCGCCTCCAAGATCAATCAGGACAACTTCGAGCGCATCCACAGCGGCATGACCATGAAACATGTGCAGGCGCTGCTCGGCAAACCCACCGAGTCATCCAGCTTCGGTATGGGCGATTTCTCCGGTACGTCTGCGACCTGGAAAGGAAAGCACGGCACCATCACACTTCAGTTCCTCAATGACCAGGTCCAGGCCAAGCAGTTTTCCAAACCCTAGTGGTCCATGCGGGAAATAGCGTGAGTCTCAGCCGGTCCACAAGCTCTATCGGCAAGGCGCAGGAGCGCGGGACTGGCCGTAGCAACGCGGCCGAGGGGGCTTGTGGGCCGGTCCAAGGGCGCGCTCAGCCGACCAGGTGGCGAGCCAGGAAATCCAGGGTACGGGGCCAGGAAGCCTCGGCGGCACTCTCGCGGTAGCGCTCCGGGACGCTGAAGTTCATGAATGCGTGGCCGGCACCCTGGTAGACATGGAATTCGTGGGCCTTGCCGTGACCCGTGAGCTCGGCATCCAGTTTCGCCATGTCCTGGGGAGAGGGATTGGTGTCTTCGGCACCGAAATGAAACAGCAGGGGACAGTGAACGTCGTCCGTGCGCTCGAACGGCGCGGGCACATCGTCTCCCCACGGCACCATGATGTTGCCCCCGTAGTAGGCCACGGCCGCCTTGAAGGCGGGGTTGGCGGCGGCCATCAGATAGGTCACCCGCCCGCCCATGCAGAAGCCGACGATGCCCAGACGCTGGCCGTCCACCTCGGGATCCCGAGCGAGATGCTCGACGGTGGCGTTCACGTCCGCGATCACCTCCCGGTCCTTCAGGCGCCCCATGAGCTCCAGGGGCGCACCGGGCGCGGTCTGGCGGTGGTACAGGGCCGGCGCGACCGCCAAGTAGCCCGCCTGAGCCAACCGGTCCACCATGGCTCGGATGAAATCGTCCACGCCGGGGGCGTGCTGGATAACCACAATGCCGGCGAACGGCCCGGCGACCTCGGGGCGGCTCCCGTAAAGCTCCATGTCCTGTCCGGCCACGGCAATGGTACGCGTAAAGGACTGCATCGGCTGCTCCTGTTGGTAAGGCGTTCTGGTATCGGATGCCGCTCGACGCGGCGCCCGGGTCAGTCCGGCACCCGCCCCCACACCGCGTACACCGGATCGGAGTGGGCCAGCCTGGCCGCATAGGGATCGTCGTCCGGGCGGGGCAGGCCCCGGACGGATTCGGTGCCAAGCCCGCCGAAGCCGGCGCGCCGGAAATAGTCGAGCACCAGGCCCAGCCGTTCGAAGGGATGGAGCTGCGTCCACAGCTCGATCACCTTGGTGGGAAACCAGCGTTCCGAGAAGGTCACCACAAAGACGCCGCCCGGGCGCAGCACCCGCGCCACCTGCTCGAACACCGGCCACGGCTGGGTGAGGTACTCCACCGACACCGTGCACACCGCCACGTCGAAACGCCCGTCGTCGAGCGGCAATTGCGGGTCGGCGTTCAGGTCGTGCACCACCCGCCTGTTGAGGCGGGGGTTGTGCTCCAGTTCTTCCCGGTTCATGCTGACCCCGGTCACGTCCAGGTCCGGCACCGTCTCCGGCAGGTGCGAAACCCAACTGCTCATCAGATCCAGCACCGCCATGCCCGGCTCCAGAAACCTGCCATGGATGGCGCTCACGCCGGCACGGGCGGTGGCGTCGATATGCTGCACCAGCCGGGCCTTGCCGTAGAACTGGCCGTCGGCGCGCGGGTCAAGCCGGGCGAACGGATCGCCGCTGTAGAAATCGGTATCCCGACCGGACAGCGGCGCCTGCAACCCCGGGCCATACTCGGTCATGTCCCGGCCGATATCGTTGCAGCGCCCGCCACGCTCCTCCTTGACGTTCAGGAACTCCACCACCTGTGCCTCCACGGTGACCGGGAAACGGGCAAAGGGATGATTGATGTCGACAGTCAACCGGTCGTCGGTCGCTTCCAGGACCCTGAACGGGCGGCGGTCCTGGGGATAGAAGCCGGGCAGCCCCGGCAACAGACTGAGAGGATAGAAGCGCCCCACCCGGGGCAGCAGCGTCAAGTCCGGACGCGGCCGGGTGTCGAACCGGGCGGCGGGCACGCGCCGCACCAGGGCCTGGTCGTGACCGCCGGCAAGCTCGCCCGCAGCCACCGCCTCGCTCACCGGCGTGCCGGCTTGCGCCGCGGCCAGGCGTTCGCCCATGGTCCCGGGAAACAGATCCCGCCAGAAATTGATGCGGTCGAAATAACGCCGGTCGGTATGCTCGGCATGGGCGCTGCGCCACTTCAGGGCGACCTCCGCGCTGGCCAGTGAGGCCTTGTTCATGGCGTGGCTCTCTCCTGCGGCTTCGACGGACTGCACTGCTGAATGCCGAAGTATATCAGGGCACCCCCAGGGGATTGTGCGGCAGACGTGGGGGAATATTCCATGGGCCCTGGACAGCCGCGCGGTCCGGATATACAGGAACAGCCATGGACACCATCATCGTCGTCTACCAGACCGCACCCGCGCCGCCGGTACAGGAAGGCAAATTCCTGCAGCTGCGGTTGCAGGGCCGCGAGTACCTGGTGTTCGCCCCCTTCGCGCTGTTCCGCTACCACAACCAACTGCTGGCCCGCTTCCTCGCCGATCGCAACCTGCCCCATCGCTGGGCAACGCCGCAGCGCCTGGTCGTGGATGCAGCCGATCTCGACGTGTACGGGGGAGGGCGCTTCCGGGCCGACGCCGCGAGCGGCATCCTGCGCCTGTGGGACAACTCCCAAGCCTATGGACGCTTTCGCGAGCCGGGACTGGCGGAGAGAATCGCGGCCGCCGGCCACCGCTGGAGCGGCTTTCGCGTCGTCATAGGGTAGGCGCGCATCACTTCGTCGAGGCAGATACGCGGATGCGCAGACATGCCCCGCAATCTCACGCCTGTCAGGGCGGGTCGTGTCGCGACTGCCGCTGCGCATCCTCCCGAACCACCACCAGACTGGCCAGCACCACCGCCAGAATGCCGGTGACGAAAATACCGTCGAAAGTGCCGGCCCCGCCGATGGACGCCACCGGCGCGCCCAAGCCCTGGATCTTGTCCAGATTGAGCAGGTCGGCGCCCACCAGCGTACCCATGCTGCCGCTGACATAGGCCAGTGGCGCGGCATGGCGGTGCGACAGCATCAGGGCCACCACGGTGGTCACCACGGGCGGCACGAACACCGGCTCGGCAATCCCCAGGCCGGGCACGGGATGGGCCAGCATATGGCACACCGCGGCCACAACGGCGATTCCCGCCAGCGCAGGCCCCCAGAGCGCATTCTTGACCACCAGATAGAAGGACAACAGCGCCGGAATGAGGGCGCCGCCCACATTGACGGCCACCACCGTCCCCGGCCAGTTGACCACCACGGGTATGACGTACTGCATGCCGAAGAAATCGACTGCCTGCCCGGACACCACCGGGTGGGCCGGCAACCGCGCCACCGGGATATTGACGTAGCTGCCCGCCAGGCAGAGCAGCAGCAGTATGAGAAGACGGCGCCGGTCGATGCCGATGCTGGCGTAGGCGTAACGCAGGACGCCCGTTTCCACCAACGCGACCACAACCGCCAGCAGCCCCACCAGCACGAAGAAGAACGGCAGTGAGAGGGGCAGATAATGGATTTCCGACGGATGCACCGATACCTCGCTGGTCTGAACTGCCCGCCGTTGATTCAGTTGACCCTGGAACGACTGGGACGACTGGGACGCCTGAACGCCACGTCTCTATCCAAACAGGCGGCGGACCTGGTCGACAGGGCCTGACCGGTCGGTGCAGACGGATCAATCGTCCGGCCGGCGGAACAAGTCCTCCAGTGCATCACTGGCCGGCTCCGCCTCCGCGGCGCCCGCCGAAGCGCCGCCATCGCCGAACAGCGCATCGAGCTCGGCGCGGGCGGCGCTGGCCGCCTCGCCGTCCGGCGCGCTGTAGGCCCCCGGCCGGGCCCGGAAATAATCGCAGAAATTGGCCCGGGTCTTGTCTGCGACATCTTCGGCCACCGGCTCCCGGCAACTGCGGGCCACCCCGGTGTCGTAGAACTCGCACAGACGACACACATGGAGGTCCGCAGCGCAAACGGGGCACTCGGCCAGCCGCTCCAAGGGCGCAAGCAGCTCGGCAAGGGATGCCCCGCACTTCCAGCACAGCAGCTCGTCGGTCATAGGCTCTCCCCACAGGAGTGCGCGGGCGCCGCCGGGGCCGTCGGTATCCGCTCCCGTCGTCGCGGCGCGCCCCGTTGCCCGCGCCAATTCCCGAAGTCTAACGGCCCACCGCCCTGGGGGCGAATTCCCCGCGGCTGCCTATGCGCCATCGCCGGGCCGGAACGAACCGCCGCCTGACAGGGCTTGTGCCGCGCCGCCGCAGAACCCGCTTCCCCCGCGGCGGGCCGGAACGCTACACTTGCCGCCCCACCGCCCGCAGACGGGGCGTGCGGGGACCGAAACCTGCGTTTTCCAGCAAAGCGGCCATCATGAAAGCCAGCGAACTGAAAAAAGGCGCCGTACTCCAGATTGACGGGCGCAATATCATCGTAAGAGACGTGGCGGTCCAGACCGCCTCCTCGCGCAGCGGCAACACCTTGTACAAGGTGCGTGGGCGCGACGTGGTCTCAAAACAGAAATTCGAAACCAGCTACAAGGGCGATGACGTCCTTCAGACCGTGGACTTCGAGCGCCGCCCGGTGCAGTTTCTGTTCAAGGATACCGACAGCTGCACGTTCATGGACGTGGAAAGCTACGAACAGTACATGCTGGACAACGACGCGCTCGAAGACGATCTGCTGTACCTGGTGGACGGTATGGAAGGGCTGTACGCCCTCATCGCGGACGGCGCCCTGCTCGCCATCGAACTGCCCGCCACCGTCGTGCTGGCAATCGTGGACACGGCTCCGGCCATGAAGGCCGCTTCCGCTTCGGCACGCAGCAAACCGGCGACCTTGAGCACCGGGCTGGTGGTGCAAGTCCCCGAGTACCTGGCCGCCGGGGAGCAGATCAAGGTCAACACCGGCAGCGGCGAATTCGTCTCCCGGGCGTAGCCGCCAATCGCCGTTGGAGGCACGCCGCGACAGCAGGAATGTTGTCCGAGCCCACAACCGCTCCCGGCGCCCGGAGGGCGGCGTCAGATGCACTATCCCTTACCAACCCCGCGGTCATCCACACTGGTGGTTCATGCGGGCCCAAGCGAGCCAAGCCGGGCTGGCGCTTGTGGCGAACACCCTGCCGACATCCCCCTGGCCGGCCATCTGCGGCGCGGCGATGAAACCCGCACGGCGGCGGCCCCCACCCATTGATCGAACCAGTACCACATTCGGCCGCAATGGGGTATATTAATGTCAAGTTTTTGTTAGCCGAGGTGCACGCGGAATCTCCAGCCACCCGGCCGCCCGGTCATCCTCTGCCGGGTTCGGAGAATCCCGCAGACAGAGGCGGGGCCGCTCGCGGCCACCCGCTGTGTGCCCGCCCCACAAGGTCAACGTCGTTGAAGAAGCTCTTCATAGGAAATCTCCCCGCCGATGTCTCTGAACAGGCAGTAGCTGCCATGTGTTCGGAATTCGGCGCCGTGCGTTCCGTGCGCCTTGCCACCGACAGACTTACCGGCAGGTTCCGGGGCTTCTGCCTGGTGGAAATGGAAGGCGATCAGGCCAAAGCGGCCATCGCGGGGCTGGACGGCAAGGTACTGGGCGACAAGTCCCTGCGGGTGCGGTTCGACGATATTCGCGGTCCACGGGGCCGTCGCCACCGCTGAACCGTTCGCCCTCCGCGAGTTGCGGACACTCACCTCGGGCGGCGCCCGCGTCGCGCCCGCCCGTGTCCTCCCGAACCACGAACACGTGAACAATCATGCTTCCACAAGGTATCCTGGATCTCTCCCCGTGGGGTTATGTCGCCGCGACGCTGCTGCTGACCCATATCACCATCGCCAGCGTCACCATCTTCCTGCATCGGCATCAGGCCCATCGCGCCCTGACCCTGCATCCGGCCGTGAGCCACTTCTTCCGCTTCTGGCTGTGGCTCACCACTGCCATGGTCACCGGGGAATGGGTGGCGGTGCACCGCAAGCATCACGCGAAATGCGAAACGCCGGAGGATCCTCATAGCCCTCAGACGCGGGGGCTGGCCAAAGTCCTGTTCGCCGGTGCCGTGCTGTACCGGCGCGAAGCGGACAATGCCCGCACCCTGGAGAACTACGGCAGCGGCACTCCGGACGACTGGGTGGAACGGCGGCTGTACAGCCGTTTCCCGGCGCTCGGCATCGCTCTCATGCTGGTGCTCGACATGGCGCTGTTCGGTCCGGTCGGACTCGCCGTGTTCCTGGCACAGATGTTGTGGATTCCCCTCTGGGCCGCCGGCGTGATCAACGGGCTCGGACACTATTGGGGCTACCGCAATTTCGAGCCCCGGGACGCCTCCCGCAATCTGCTGCCCGTCGGCGTCGTGATCGGCGGCGAGGAACTGCACAACAACCATCACGCGTTCCCGCAGTCGGCGCGACTTTCGAACAAATGGTGGGAATTCGATATCGGCTGGTTGTACATCCGTACCCTCGAACTGTTCGGCCTGGCGCAGGTCAAGCGCACCGCACCGAAGACCCGTATCGTGAAGGGCAAACAAGCAGTCGACATGGATACGGCGCGGGCGGTGGTCCGCAACCGGTTTCATGTTCTCAAGCTGTACGGTCGCCAGGTGGTGGAACCGGTGTTGCGTTCGGAGCGGCGCACGGCCGGCGACGGTTCACGCCTGCGCCTGGCACGGATACGGACGCTGATGACGCGCGAAGACGTTCAGCTTGACGATCACGGACGTGAGCTGCTGCAAGGTGCGCTTGCCCGCAGCCAGCGGCTGCAGACCGTGTATGCATTCAAGCAGCAGCTCAAGACCCTGTGGGAGCGTTCGGCACAGGATCAGGCCAAGCGGGTGCAAAGGTTGCAGACCTGGTGCATGGATGCGGAACGCAGCGGCATCCATGTGCTGCAGGAGTTCGCTCGCAACCTGCGCGGCTACACCTTGCAGGACGCCTAGCGAATTCTCGAAAACCGCTTGCAGGAGACCCCGAGGGGGCCCGCCCGCCCTTTGGGCACGGTGCATGCCCGATCGGCACAGCGAGTCGAAACGGGCCACGGCCAGTGCTTTGCGACTCAGCGGTAGCCCGCCGCGGCGGCGAGCAGATAGATCACGCTCGCCAGCACCAGCGACCCGCCCCAGAAGGCAAGCCAGCGCTGGCGACCGCGCCGCCCCAGGACGAACAGCACCACGCCGATCAACAGCGACAGCATCGCCGTAAACAGAATCATGTGTTCGGTCCCGGTGATGCCGGGATGAGCTGGAGAATCTCCGATTCGGTAACGCATGGTGTCGGTTGTTGTTGTGTCAGTCGTCAATGGAGTGCTCAAAGCCTAACACAGACTTCACGACTCACCACCTGCCCGCCGACTGATGCAGCGCAGCGCATGGCCCCGCCTTCCAACCCCGGCGGCGGACAGCCTGCGAGACCCCCCGCAATGCCCCGAACCGACATTCAGTGACATCGGTGACAGACCTGCCCAGGTCAGACCGCGATGGTGGAACGGTGGGCCGGGAACTCAACCGGCAAGAGGGCGACCCCCAAACGAAGACTGACCAAGACAATTGGCCACGGGTGTGACGATGATGCCAAGAACGGGGAAAACTGCGCCGACACTGCTGCATGTTCCAGTCGGGCCACGCCAACGCCTCGACCAACGACATGGTCACTTCGGCGTGCAGCGCCGACCGGCTGATCCTCGACACTTCGATCCTGGACACTTCGATCCTGGAAAATGCACCGCCAACGGTGGCGCACCGGCCCCGACCCTCAGGGATTGAGCCGGCCGCCCCCACCGGTCAGCGCAACAATCCGGTTGCGCCTGCCGAACAGAAAGTCCCGTTCGCCCCGGTCGCCAGGGCGACTACCACGCCAGATCTCGCGCCATTGAAAACCGGGGGCGACGTGCCTCCACCGGTGACGTGCCTCGACCAGCAGCGCGTTGCAGTGCGCCGAAGCACTGGAGTTTGCCTGCCGCACGAGGATGCCATCGTAGTAGTCCAGCATGGCACGCTGGGATTCGTCCACACCCTGCCCCGCCAGACAGCTGACATGCGCCGGCAGCGCCCGGGTCAGCGAGGCCATCATGGAGCGGTAACTCTTCGCGTCATTGATCCAAGGCAGCCATAGCGTCGCCAGCAGCCCCCAGACCAGCGTCACGCCGACCATCCATGAACACACCGCTGCCAGGCCGGTGCCGCGCCAACGGCCCAGGACGGACAACCAGATGACCGTCAGAATCACCGCACCGGCCAGCGCCACGGGCTGGAAATGGGGTTTGAACGAGGCCGGCAGGTAGTAGGAGAGCACCGGCAGCCGAGGCGTCGCATGGCGGATCATCATGGCGACCCAGACTGTCCAGACCAGCAGGCCCAGCGCGCCGAACAGCACAGCGGATACACGGAATGACAGCCGGGCAACGGCGGGCGGCAGGCTGTCCACGCTCCGGCCCGCCAACAGAGCAAGCGGCAACAGAATGGGCAGCGCATACAAATCGCGCGCCACCGATGACAGGCTCAACACCGCCAGCATCACCAGCGCCGCCAGCAGACCCAACTGCAGCGCGGGCTGCCGGCCAATAGCCCCACGCTCGCGCCACAAGGCCCAGCCGGCCAGCGGCCAGGCGGGCCACGCGAACCACACCAGAATACGCAGAAAGTAGGCGCTGACGGTGTTCCTCGCCCCCAGGTTCGCGAAACCGAAATAGCGCCCGAGGTTGTTCATCCAGAACCAGGTCATGAACAGTTCATGGGAACGCTGGTAGAGCGCATAAGGCCAGATGACCAGCCAGGGCATGGCGGCTGCCATGGCAACGGCCAGCGACAGTGCGTAACCACGGCTTCGCCAGGGTCGGAACACCAGCGGCAGCAGCAGGGCGACGAGTCCCACGATGCCGGGCGCGAACAGTCCCTTGGACATGAAGCCGATACCGACGCCGGTACCGAGCAGCAGCCCCCCCAGAACGGCACGCCGCCGGGTCAGGGCCAGTCCGTAGAACGCCACCGAAAAGCCGCACAGCAATGCCACATCGGTGACCATCTCATGGGCGTCCACGGGCAGACCCAGACAGGCCGTCAGCACCAGGACCGTTCTTGCCCCGTAACCCCGCCCCCACAACTCGCGGGCGGTGAGACCCGCAAACCACAGCGTCAGCACCGTAAAGAAGCCGCTGGCAAGGCGCGCTGCATCGGGCAGAGCCAGCCACGGCGAAAACATCCGCGCGCAGCCGGCAGCCACCAGGTAATACAACGGCGGCTTTTCCATAAACGGCTTGCCGGCCATCATCGGCACCACCCAGTCACCCGTATGCAAGACATGGCGGATGATGTCGAAGACGTAGGTCTCGTCCTGTTTCCACGGGTCGTGGCCGATCAGACCCGGCAGCACGAAGGCGGCGCACAGACAGAGCAGGAGCCACAGCGGGATGACCGGCACGGCGGCGGGACAGCGGCCATCCTGACCGGTTCCCACGGGAGGGAGCGATTTCGACATGGACTGCCTTTCAACGGAACTCTGGTAGCCGCTACGACCATGCCGGGACACGGTGACGGCCGTGGCGAAGCGGGAGCCTCAGGGAGAGCCTGGGCCGCGAATCAGCCGCTATCCGGCTGAGGAGTCCCTACACAGAGCCATGAAACCCCGAATTAGTTCCCGTTGTGCCACCCCGGCGCCATCAGCCTCCGTCCCCTGCGGATACCTTACCCAGGGCTTCTCCCGCCGGCCCGTTGACCGGCGCGGCGACCCTCGGCACAGCCGTACGCGGACATAACGCTGCGATCTCCTCGTAAAGCCCGTCGGATTCGTCCAGGTAGCGCCGGGAAAAGTGGAACGGCACCAGCCGGCCCACCCCGGCCCGCGTGGCGATCTCGGCGCAGGCGCGGGTCGTCAAGTGACCGGTGCGGCACGCCTGGTCGGCATCGACCACCCGGAAGGAGGCCTCGCAGAACAGGGTATGGGCGCCGGCGGCCAATGCCGTCAGCCGGCGGCGGTTGTCGTCGGTATCCGCCAGGTCGGTGGCATACACCAGGCGTTTTCCCGGCGTGAGGAAAATGAGCTCGTCCCCCAAGGCACCGGCCGGCGCCTCGCCTCCGTCCGGCATCCTCACCAGACTCGCTCGATCATCCGCCTGCAGATGCCGTTTGAGCTCGCCCAGCCAGGGGCCCGGGGCAAGACCGCGGGTCGCCAGGCGGTCCTTGCGCACGTTCAACTGGCGGGACGGTTCGAAGGCGAACGCCAGCACCGGGGTGCCGTGGTCGAGGGTCACCGCCCGGACCCGGAAAGCCGGTTCCTGCAGCAGCGCCCCGTCGGGCGCAGGGCTTTGCGTCCATCCCTGGCAGCGGCCCCGGCCCGCCTGCAACCGACAGCGCAGCAGGTGCCCGTCATGGAACTCCACTACCTCGAAGCGCGGCCCGCGGTCCTCGACCCGGTCCCAAAGAATGCCGTTGACCAGCCCCTCGATGTGGCCGGCCAGTCCGGGCGGTCCGTACAGGCGGCAGACCGGCAGTTCGCCGATGCGCGAACGCAGCAGCCACAGAAAACCCGCAATATGGTCCATGTGGGCATGGCTGATGAACACGTCGGTGACCTGGTGGGCGATGCGGGCCGGCAGCCTGCCCCCTTCGCCCAGGTCGAACAGCAGGCTGCGGCGCTGATGACGCAGCCGCAGATGGAGCAGCGGATCGCCGAACACGCCGTTGACCAGGGCGACGGTGACCTGTCCCACACGACCCACCAGGCGCGGGCCGCCGGTGGCGGCGGCACGGTCGAACGGCGCCATCTCGGGCGGCGGCAGATACTGCAGACGCTCGCCGGCGAACGGCGCCTCGGTTTCCAGCACGCCGTTGGCCGTGCGGCGCGCATCGCGCACCAGCACGGTGGTGGGCACACCTTGAAACGTCGGCGCCCGGACCTTCAGTGCCGCGCCCGCCAGGGCCACGACTTCTCCCATCGCCAGGGTGCGGTTGCCGTCCATGAGCGCCACCTGCCGGCCGGGCCAGGCGGAGACGGCAGCCGCCGGCGGCGGCGCACCCGTGCAGCGAATACCCTCCAGATCCAGCGTCACATCCGACCCAGGGGCCAGATAGGCATCCCAAAGCGCCGTGCGCCGCCGCCCGCGCACCCGCTTGCCCGGGCGGCAGGCCTGGTTCGATGCCTGCACCGCGAACACCGGCACGGGCAGCGACAGCAATGCTTCCAGCAGCGGCGGCGAGCCGCCGCGGACCACCACCAGCACGCTGTCGGCGTCCGCCGCCTCCACCAGCGCCGTGAGCAATTCCTCGCCGGCGATGCCCCGCACCACCCCCGGGCCGTCCACCAGCAGCGTCCCCGCGCAGGGGCTGGCGGCGAGCCGGCGCACCGCCGACACCAGGGGCAGCCGGAAGCGCCCGGCATCCAGGGTGCACAGACCCTCCAGGGCGGCAAGTTGCCAGCCCCCGCCCTCCCAGCGCCCCAGGCACACGGCCCCCGGCACCCCGAAACCCGGAGAACCGGGATCGGCACCAAGACAGGCGCAAGGCCGCCCCTGGCTCGCGAGGGAGCGGGCGAGTTCGGCTGCCAGAGTGGACTTGCCGACACCAGGCTGACCCGCCAGCAGCACCCGCCGGTCTCGCTCCAGCACCCCCATCAGGATTTCTTCGGCCGCGCCCGTCAGTACGGGCAGGGAGCGCACCGGGCTGTCACTCGTCACCGCCATGATGTCACCATAGTCGAGCGCCGGCGGCCGGGCCGGTCCACCGCGCGGCATACGCGCGCCGTGGACTCGGCGGCCTAAGGCGCAAGCAGGATCACCGCGACCCCGGCCACCATCAGCGCCCCGGCCGCAAGGTTGCGCAGCAGTCCTCGTTCGCCGAAAAGCAACGCCCCGTACACGATGCCGAACAGCAGGCTGGTGCGCTTTACCGACACCATGTAGGCCGCTTCCACACGGGCGATCGCCAGGAAGTGGGTCACCACCATGACGGCCATCAACCCCCCCACCGCGAGCTGGCCGACCGGCCGTCGCCCCAGCACCGCCAGGCTCGCCGGCTGGCGCACTGCCAGCCCGATCACCAGCGCGGCACCGATCACGGCATAGTAGAACGGCCCGAACAGCCCGGGCGTGGTGTATTCCATGGCGGCCTTGCCGCCCACCGAGGTGAGGCTGTAGATGGCCGCCGCAACCAGCATGCGCCGCGAACCGCGTTCGCGCACGATGGCCTTCAAGGGCGCCAGCCAGAGCCGCGCGCCGCGCCCGCCCAGATGCCGGAGGTTCAGGGCATAGGCGCCGATGGCCACCAGCAGGATGCCGCCGAAGCCGGCCGGCGACACCGCTTCGCCGAGCACCAGGTAACCGGTGAGCACGTTGAACACCGGCGTGAACGCCAGGTAGGGCAGGGTCAGGTGCAGGGGCGCGTCACGTATCGCCAGCACGTACAGCGCCATGGCCCCCAGTTCCAGCGGCACGAGCACCGCCAGCCAACCCCAGAACGCCGGCGGCACGGGCGGCAGACCGTTGAGCGCGGCAAACGGCAGCAGCAGCAGCGCAGGCACGGCAAAGCGCACCACCAGCAGCTCGGGCGCCGTGTAATCGCTGAACAGGCGCTTGGTCAGTGCATCCGCAGTGGCCAGGGACAGGGCCGAGACGAGGGACAGGAGAAACCAGTGCATGGAGCCGGGACCGCGATAGCGCAAAGCCGCCATGATACGGGTTGCCGCCCCGTCTCCCCACCATCAAAACGGACCCTGCCGAGCGGCGGCTGGTTTGCCGCCCGACCGGGCCAGCGCCGACTCTCAGCCGCCCGTGGCCCGCTCCATCCAGTCGATCATCGCCAGCGCCTGGAGCCTTGACGCCCCGCAGGTATCGGGAGCCGGTTGAAAACCGCGGCATACGGCCGGCCGTTCGGAGAGCCCGAACAGCCGGCAGCGGTTGTCGTCGGTCAGCTGCACGCAGCGCACGCCCGCCGGTTTGCCCGCCGGCATGCCCGGAATGGACGACGAGATGGACGGCGCAATGCAGCATGCACCGCAGCCCGGGCGGCAGGCCATGGGCCCGACGGCACTGTATCGCCAGGGCGCGCCGCCGTCGTCGCTGCACCGGCGGTAGTCAGGCACCGGTGTTCTCCAGACAGCGCTCCCAGTAGGGCACGCCCGCAAAACGCTCGACCAGGAAATCCACGAAGGCACGCACCCGCTGGGACAGATGGCGGGTATGGGGGTAGACCGCATAGGCGTACACCGTCTGCCAGCCGTAGTCGGTGAGCAGCGGCACGAGCCGGCCCTGTTCGATGGCCTCGTACACGATGAACGTGGGCTGCAGCGCCACACCCAGCCCGGCCATCGCCGCGGCGCACAGGAAGTCGCCGTTGTTCGCCCGCAGGTGCACCGGCACCTTGACGCTGCCCTCGCTGCCATCGCCCCCCCGGTAGCGCCAGTTCTGCGGGTCCGGCGCGTTGCCGTACGCCAGGCAGGCGTGGCCGGCCAGCGCGGCGGGCGTGTCCGGCGCGCCGTGGCGGGCAAGATAGTCGGGGCTGGCGCACACCACGCTGGTTACCGGCGCCAGGCGGCGGGCAATGAGGCTGGAGTCGGACAGCGCAGCGATGCGAATGGCCACATCGACGCCTTCGGCCAGCAGGTCCACATGGCGGTCGTTGAAGTCCAGATCGAACCTGACCTCCGGATTGGCGCAGGCGAAATCCATGATCGCCGGGCGCAGGTGAAGCAGCCCGAAGGACATGGGCACCGCGACCCGCAGCTGCCCGCGCAGGGTAGCGTGCGCCTCGGATACCGCCTGTTCGGCCTCCTCCACGTCCGCCAGGATGGCCACGCAGCGCTCGTAGAAGCTGCGCCCGGTGTCGGTGAGATTCAAGCGCCGGGTGGTACGCCGGAACAGTTGAACCCCCAGGCGCTCCTCCAGCTCCGCAACGCGCCGGCTGACCGCCGATTTGGCAATGTCCATGCGGTCGGCGGCGCCGCTGATACTGCCCGCCTCCACCACGCGCACGAAGGTCTGCATGCCTTCCAATCGATCCATTTGTTCTCCCCAAAAGAACAATATTTTCTCAATACTACTGTTTATCCTTGTAACATCAACACCCACACTGTGGACCACGGTCACCACACCCGATCCGTCGGGACCAAGGCCCAGTCGCCACGACCAACCCACAGGAGCAAGCCATGAGTGCCAACCCGTCCGCCGCCGCAGAATTGTCCCCCATGCCCGCCGAGGCCCTGGAAGTGCTGTTCTCCAAGGCCCGCAGCCATAGCACCTGGACCGATGAACCGGTGAGCGACGCCCAGTTGCGCGAGATCTACGATCTGATGAAGTGGGGTCCCACGGCCGCCAACTCCAGCCCGGCGCGGATTGTGTTCATCAAGAGCCCCGAGGCCAAGCAGCGCCTCAAGGACTGTCTGGCGCCCGGCAACGTGGAGAAATCCATGAGCGCGCCGGTGGTGGCGGTCATCGGTATGGACATGGAATTCTACGAACACCTGCCCAGACTGTTTCCGCACACCGACGCCCGCTCCTGGTATGCCGGCAAGCCGGAGGCCATCCAGCAGACCGCCTTTCGCAACAGCGCGCTGCAGGGGGCCTACCTGATGCTGGCGGCCCGCACCCAGGGATTGGACTGCGGCCCCATGTCGGGCTTCGACAGTGAGAAACTGGAGGCGGAATTCTTTCCCGACGGCAAGGTGAAGGCCAACTTCATCTGCGCCATCGGCCACGGGGATCACAGCAAATTGTTTCCCCGCAATCCTCGACTGGAGTTCGACGAGGCCTGCCAGCTACTCTGAGGCCGTCGGCGCGAGCCTTCATCCCGTTCCGGCCCATTGACCGATGGCGACGCCGGCAGCGCCGGGCGAACGCCACAGGAGGCAGTACCATGACCCAACGCCAGGTTACCCAGATCGTTCCCGCCAGCACCGTCTCCGAGGGCGCCGGCGTGACGGTACACCGCACCATCGGCACGCCGGGCCGGCGTCATCTGGATCCCTTTCTGATGCTGGACCACTTCAGCAGCGACGATCCCGACGACTACATCGCCGGCTTCCCGGAACATCCGCACCGGGGGTTCATCACCCTCACCTACATGATCGACGGCCATATGCTGCATGAGGACAGCATGGGCAACCGGGGCGATCTCAAGGCCGGCGGCGCCCAGTGGATGAAGGCCGCCAGCGGCGTGCTGCACTCGGAAATGCCTCAACAGACCGCCGGGCTGATGCGGGGCTTTCAGCTGTGGATCAACCTGCCGGCCGGGCAAAAGATGAGCGACCCGGACTACCAGGAGTTCGCCCCCGACCACATCCCGACGGTCGAGGACAACGGCGCGCGGATCCGCATCATTACCGGCGGCTACGGCTCCCATCGCAGCCTGATCCAGGATCCCAATACAGCGGTGCAGTACCTGGATGTGAGCGTGGACGCCGAGCGCAGCTTCTCCCACTCGGTGGATGGCCGCGCCAGCGCGTTCCTGTATCTTTTCGAGGGCGCCGCCACCGTGAGCGGCACGGCAATACCCCAGCAGGCCCTGGCGGTGCTGGGTACCGGCGAGGAGGTTACCGTGGAGGCGGGACCGCAAGGGGCGCGCTTCATCCTGGTCGCCGGCCTGCCCATCGACGAGCCCATCGTCCAGTACGGACCGTTCGTGATGAACACCCGCGAGGAAATCGAGCAGGCCATGGCCGATTACCGCAGCAACCGTCTGGTGCGCAAGAAAGCCACCATGACCACCGCCTGACGTCGTGGCTGGATCGCGCCTGTGAAAGGGCAATGGCTGCTGTGGCCGCTGCTGGCGTCGATCGGCCTGTGCACGACGTCAACAGCGGCCGGCCCGTCCACCGGGCCCGACGGGCGACAACCGGCGCACTTGTTCATCACCTACGAGCGGGATCTGGCGGGGTCCCTGGCGCGCAAGGATGCCGGCGCCGTCGACAACCTGTTGGCCAGCACGTTTCATCTGCAGGTGACGACCCTGCCGGGTGACGCCATTTCCCGCCGCCGGTGGATGGCCCGCTCCCTGGCACAACAGGCCCAGCCGTTCGTCATCGAGCATCTGCAGGTGCGCCGGGCCGGCAGGACCGCCACCGTAAGCTTCCTGCAGGTCCAGGACCCGGTCATCGCCCCCCACCGACTGTATATCGTCGATACCTGGACTCAGACCGAAGGCCCCTGGAAGCTGTCGACCCGTGTTGCCAGACCAGACCCCGCCGGTTGCGCGCGGTGACGCCGGGGGCCAGCGTGGACCGCGCTACGGCGGCGGCACAGGTTCACCCCATTCGTGGCGCCCCAGCCGCAGGCGCCGATAGTTGCGAATCATCAGCACGGCCTTGCGGACGGTCGGCTCGTCGATCACCGGCACGTCCAAGCCCACCTCCAGGCGGTATTGACCGTCCTCGTCCGGCGCGATATCGATGAACGCGCGCAGCGTCCCGGGTTCCTGCCCGGGATGCTCCTGGGCGTAACGGCGCAGGGTGTAAAGACGCATGTCCCAGAGCACCTCCCGTCCCTGGAAAACGCCGCTGAAACGTATCCGCGCCCGGCTGTCCGGCAGCGGGGAAAGGCATTGCACCCCGGCGTCGCCGTCGCGTCCCATGTACCGCCCCTCCGGTTGAATGCTGCCGCTCATCAGCGCCGTCGAAATGCTCGTTGCGGGCACAGTCTAACGCGCCGCAGGCGCCGCTGCCCGCCGGCGGTTTGTCCATTGCACCATGGCGGGCGCTGCGCCGCCGCTCCTATAATGGCCCACATGACGCCGGAACGGCCCTAGTGCGACGCGGTGTGCGCAATGAACCAGCAGATCGAAGATGTGGCCGGCAGCTTTCGTCGCCTGGCACCGGCGGTGGACGGCTGGTCCCTGCGGCTGGTGGACGAATACAGCGAAAACCTGGCCGTGCGCCAGAATGTGCTGCAGCCGGTGCACACCGCCCTCGCCCGCGGCGCTCTGGTGTCCGTAACGGATGCCGGCGGCAGCGGCTATGCCGCCACCGGCGACCTGAGCCCGGCAGGTCTGGCGGCCGCCGCCGACCGCGCCAGACAGTGGGCGCACAGCGCGGCAGGCAGGGACCTGATCGCAGCGCGGGACATACCCCGTCCGGAAGCCCATGGCCGTTACGCCACACCTGTTGATCAGCGCTGGGACCACCTCTCTCTGGGCGACAAGGTCGCGCTGCTGCAGGATGCCAGCCGAGCATTGAAGATCGATCCGCGCATCGTGGACTGGGCCGCCTCCCTGGGCTATCGGCGCAGCGACACCCTGCTGATCAGCAGCGCTGGCGCCCATATCGCCCAGCGCTTCCAATTCATTCGGCCGGGGCTGGTGGCCGTCGCCAACCGGGGTTCCCAGACCCAGCAGCGCAGCGGTGCCGGTACGGGCAGCGCACGCCAGGGGGGCCTGGAGCAGCTCGGGCTGCTGGGCTTTCCGGAACACGGGCCCCGGCTCGCCGAAGAGGCACTGGCGCTGCTGGATGCCCCGGAGTGCCCGGACGAGACTTTGGACCTGGTGCTGCTGCCCGATCAGATGGTCCTGCAGATCCACGAGAGCATCGGCCACCCCCTGGAGCTGGACCGTATTCTCGGCGACGAGCGCAACTTCGCCGGCACCAGCTTCGTGACCCGGGACATGTTCGGCAGCTACCGTTACGGCTCGGAGCTGCTGAACGTCACCTTCGACCCCACTCGCCCCGAGCAACTGGCCAGCTACCGCTTCGATGACGAGGGCTCGCCCGCCGAACGGACCTACCTCATCCGCAATGGCATTCTGGAACGGCCGTTGGGTGGGGCCTGTTCCCAGGCCCGCGCGGCCATGGCCGGCACCGCCAACGCCCGCGCCAGCGACTGGTTCCGCCCGCCCATCGACCGCATGGCCAACCTGAACGTGGAACCGGGCACCAGCACCTTGGCCGAACTCATCGGCTCGGTGGAACGTGGCGTGCTGATGGATACCAATCGCTCCTGGTCCATCGACGACAGCCGCAACAAGTTCCAGTTCGGCTGTGAACTGGGTCGGCTCATCGAGGACGGCGAGCTGCGCGGGCTGGTGCGCAATCCCAACTACCGGGGCATCTCGGCCACCTTTTGGCGCAGCCTGGCCGGCACGGGCGACGCCGGCACCTGGGCGGTCGGGGGCGTCACCAACTGCGGCAAGGGCGAACCCAACCAGATGATTCACGTAGGCCACGCCGCACCGGCCTGTCTGTTTCGCGAGGTCGCCGTATTCGGGGGAACACTTTGATGGAGGGTACCTTCCTGGCCGTGGCCGACCGGCTGATGGAACAGCTCAGGCCGAACGAGGTGCTGCTACTCGACTTCTACGGCGAACAGTCGGATTTCGTGCGCCTGAACCACAACCGCATCCGCCAGGCCGGCACCGTGACCCGCCGCCACCTTGGCCTGGACTTGATCGAAGGCCGCCGCCATGCCAGCGCCGAGCTGGATCTGTCGGGACATCCGGGGCCGGACGTGGATCGGCTGCGCCCGCTGCTACAGAGCCTGCGCACCCAGCGGGCGCACCTGCCCGAGGACCCCCACCTCAACTTTGCCGCCAAGCCTGAAAGCACCCACCAGCGCCATGACAACCCGCAGCCCGACAGCGAACCGGCGCTGGGCCAGATCATGACAGCCGCCGAGGGGATGGATCTGGTGGGTATCTGGGCGAGCGGCGCCCAGTATGCCGGCTTCGCCAACTCCCTGGGTCAACGCAACTGGCACAGCACCGCCAGCTTCAATCTGGACTGGAGCTGCTATCACGACCGCGACAAGGCGGTGAAGAGCGCGCTGGCCGGATTCCGTTGGGAGCCCGCCGCGCTTGACGCGAAAATGGCGGCAGCCCGTACCCAGCTGACCATGCTCGGCACGCCCCCCAAGACTCTGGAACCCGGCCGCTACCGCGTATATCTGGCACCCACCGCCCTGGCGGAAATCATGACATTGCTGGCCTGGGGCGGGTTCGGACTGAAGAGCCACCGCACCGACCAGAGTCCGCTCATCAAGATGCGCACCGAGGGGCGCCGACTCTCACCGGCGGTCACCCTCAGCGAACACCGTGCCGGCGGCTTGGTGCCACCGTTCACCGGCACCGGCTTCACCCTGCCGCCGCGGGTCAGCCTGGTCGAGAACGGCAGCTACCGCGACTGCCTGACCGGGCCGCGCAGTGCGCGGGAGTACGGGGTGGCGGTGAACGCCGGCACGGAGTCTGCGCAGGCACTCACCATGGACGCGGGGACACTGGGGCGCGACGACCTGCTGACCGCCCTGGACACCGGGCTGTATGTCAGCAATCTGTGGTACACGAACTTCTCCGACCGCAACGATGCCCGCATCACCGGCATGACCCGCTTCGCCTGCCTGTGGGTTGAGAACGGCGTGATCCAGGGCCCCGTCAACGTCATGCGCTTCGACGAGTCGGTCTACCGGATGCTGGGCGCGCGCCTGGAAGCGTTGACCGCGGAACGGGAGCTCATCGCCGACAGCTCGAGCTACGGGCGACGCTCCAACCGCAGCATGCTACTGCCTGGTGCGCTCATCGCTGGCATGACTTTCACCCTCTAGAGCCAGCCGCGGGCCCGACCCCGTGGACAGGGACCGGCGCCTTCATTCGGGCACCCGTCCCACCGCCAGGTACTCGGACTGAAACTCAAATCGGTCCTGGGAGAAACCCCGGTCCAGCGCGGCCATGGCCTCGGAGAATCCCGCTTCGGTAATCAGCCCGTCGGCCAGCAGGTCGTCCCGATAGCCGCGCAGGTACAGACTCTGGTACTCCTCCACTTCATGATTGCGACCGTGGTAGGTACCCAGCCGCACCCGCGGGATAAGCGCCACCTGCAGATCGGCGAGCCCGGCCTGGCGCATCATGCGATAAAGATGCCTTCCGATCTGGCGGTTGCCGCCGCGACGCGCCTGAAGCTCGGCGATGGCATCGAAGAGGCGCTGCAGCGCCGGCTCTACCGGCGGTTCGCACACCCCGGCCCCGTCATCCACCGCGATGACGGCAACCCGCCCCCCGGGCGCGGTGACCCGTACCATTTCGTCCAGGGCCTGCTCGGGTCGCTGCAAATGCTGAAACAGAAAACGGGCGACGGTGAGGTCGTGACTGGCGGCATCCACCGGCAACCCGTATGCGCTTCCGGCCAGGCCCCGCACGCGTACGCCCAGCATTGCCGCCATCTCCCTGAGCAGATCGAGGCTGGTTTCGTCGTGATCGACCGCAGTGACCTGCGCCCCGTCGCCCAGCAGCCACGCGAGATCCAGGCTCAAGGCCCCGGTGCCGGCACCGACGTCCAACACCCGCGTCGGAACCCCCAGCATGTGCAGCATCCCAAGACGCTCCCCGTGGGTATACAGGCTCTGGCGTAAGAGCCAGCCGATCTCGCCCGCCCTGGGAAGCACTTCCCCGGTGGCACGGTCCACCTGCGCCATCCATTCACCTACCGTCTGCGCATCTGAAATCGCTCTGTCTCCCCTCAACACGGCTGTGGCCGATGGCCACCGGCCCCTGCAGTTTATTCGGCTTCAGGCATTGGGATGCTCGACAGTCGCTAAAGTTCCCTGCCAGCCATGTGGCATTGCGCCTTGAGCACCGGCATCCCGACGTCATCAATCCGTTGAATCTGGGTCTATATTAGCCGACATGGACGCAAGGGGCCGCCGGGATACCGACCCGGTTGCCGAACGAGCGCACCCATGCGACAGTGTGGACGTTTATTCCGGACGCGGGGGCAGGTGCACGGCCATGGCTGACTTTAGCTACGAAGAACGCATGGAGATTACGCGGCTGATCGTCGCCCTGCTGGACAGCTGGGAGCTGCAGGATTCCGAACAGATCTTCCTGCTGGGCCTGCCGGAAGGCACCCGTTCCCGGGTGGTCCGCAGCTTCCGGCGCGACACGCCACTGCCGGAAGACGTCGTCGTCCAGGAGCGCATCGAACACCTGGCGGGCATCGCCGACGCCCTGCGCACCTCCTACCCCATGAACCCATCGGCAGGCGCCCAATGGATGAAGAAGCCTCACCGGCGCTTCGACAATCGCACACCGCTGGCCACCATGCTCGAAGACGGCCTGGACGGCATCCTCGCCGTACGCGTGCACCTGGACTGCGCCTACGATTGGGAGATGGACAGGCAGCGCAAAGCGGGACGGTGAGTGCAGAGTGCAATGACAAGCCCGGCCGCGCCCCACGCTGCCCTGCCACAGGTTTCCCAGCCGCCCAGGCGGCCCCCTGCCGATCCAGTTCATCATTCATCACTCTGCGTTCTGCATTGATATAGACTTTCCCCCCCGTTGATGTATTCTAGCGCCGCCTCGCCTGCCGTCCGTCGGCAGCGGCCGCGCCAGCGGCTGCAGGAAGTGATGTCGGTCCCTCCTCCGGCGGCAGGCCAAAGCTTTGGTCACCGAAGCGGCGTTGCCGCTGCGGTGGGTACAGGCCGTTCAATCACCTTGGAACACTCCCATGTCGCTCGAATCCCCGAACACTCTGCCCGCCGCGGGCGGCACGCTGCCGGTCAATCCGGCGCTGCCCCCCTGGGAATGGACGCTGCGCGCCGCAATCGTCGCGGGCGTGCTGGCGGTGATCTACCTCAGCGCTACCGGTCTGATCTGGCAGCCCTTCAAGCACCCCCTCGATCTGCCGCGCTGGGCCCACGCCGTCGAACAGCCAGCCGTGATCTGGGCGGTGATGGGCTCGCTGCTGCTGGGCTTTCGCACCCTGCTGTGGTTCCGCTACCGGCCGTTTGCCTCGGCAGACATGCAGACCGCCCCTTACCTGACAGTCATCATTCCCGCCTACAACGAAGGACCGATGGTGGAACAGTCCATCGACTCGGTGGCCACTTCCCGCTACCCGGCGGACCGACTGGAAATACTGGTGGTGGACGACGGCAGCACGGACGACACCTGGGAGCATATCCAGCGGGCCGCCCGGCGCCACCCGGGTCTGGTAACCACGGAACGCTTTGCCCGCAACCGCGGCAAGCGGGCTGCGCTGGAAACCGGCTTCCGCCAGGCACGGGGCGAGGTGGTCATAACCATTGATTCCGACAGCGTCATCGGGCAGGACACATTACTGGCCATGGCAGGCCCGTTTCGCGATCCGGCCATCGGAGCGGTGGCCGGCCGGGTCGCGGTCTACAATCTGGGCCAGGGCCTGATTCCCCGCATGCTGCGGGTACGTTACACCCTGTCCTTCGACTTTCTGCGGGCCGCCCAGTCCACCTACGGCACGGTGTACTGCTGCCCGGGCGCGCTCGCCGCCTACCGCACCCCGGCGGTGCGACAGGTGCTGGACGAGTGGGTGAACCAGACCTTTATGGGCGCGGCCTGCACCTATGGCGAAGACCGCTCCATGACCAACTTCATCCTCTCCCGCGGCTACAACACCGTCTACCAGAGCACGGCCGTCGTCCACACGGTGGTGCCCTGGACCTATGCTCGCCTGTCCAAGATGTTCCTGCGCTGGGACCGCAGCTACGTGCGCGAGGAGCTGCGCTTCGCCGCCAGCGTGGTCTGGAAGCGCCCGCCCGTGGCACGCCTGATCGCCGCCGTGGACGTGCTGATCACCAACCTGCGCTTTCCGGTCGGCTATGCCGCCCTGGGCCTGCTGGCCTATCTCTCCTTCGAGAATCCCATGACGCTGGTGGACATGCTGCTGGTGATCGGCGTCATGTCCTCCCTGCACATGCTGTACTACCTGCGCAGCGAGCGCTCCTGGCATGCCGTCTACGGGGTGCTCTATGCCTACTACTCGTTCTTCACCCTGTTCTGGATCTTTCCCTATGCCGTGGTCACGGTACGGGCGCGGTCCTGGCTCACCCGGTAGCGCCAGCAGCCGCAGCGCACCCGGGGAGCCCGATCCAACGGGGCAGGCGCGCACCTGGAACACTCCGCCCACCCGCCATGGCGGCCGGTTTTGTACCGACGCGGCGGGGGAAGCGGCGGCCTGCCCCTGAACGCCGATGATCGATCCGCAGCCGGATCGGTCCTGCAATCTGTTAACCTTGGCGGCAGGTAACCGAATTCACACATTACGCACATGAGGTGATTGCCGACATGGACTCCCGAGACCAGATGCCGGACCTGAGCATGGATCCCAAGGCCTTGTGCCGCGAAGATATCTACACGGACCGACGGGCCGGTACCATCCGCTGCCTGACACCCGTGAACGGCGATGGCAGTACCGACAGCACCCGTCCGGTCACGTACGTGGGCCAAGCCCAGCTGATGACGCCGGTAGGCACCCTGCCCCTGAGCTTCGAGATCGACGCGGCCTCCCTCGAAGAGGCGGCCCGGAAATTCGGCGACGCCGCCAACGTCGCCGTGGAACAGGCGGTCGAGGAACTCAAGGAATTGCGCCGCGAGCAGGCGTCCTCCATCGTCGTCCCGGAGATGGGCGGCCCCGGCGGCGTGCCCGGCGGCGGCAAGATTCAGCTGCGCTGATTGCAGGTACACCGGGCCATACCCGCCGGGAAAGGACTCAATTCCGCCCCGGCGGGTCGCAGCCCGACCGCCGCAGGTCGGGTTGTACCATCGTACATTGGCCTGTACCGCCGCAGGTTGGGCCGAGCCACGCGAAGCCCGACAAACACCGCAGACCCCAGGGCCCACCCCTTGGCCGCAACCCGGCACGATCGCCGATCCGCCCGCTTGAACGCTGCCGGCCAACCCAATTCAACCGCAAGGCGAATCAGTCCGGCGCCGTCCTGTCGCAGCTGAACAGGGCCAGCGACCGGCCCTCGAGATCGTAGGCCGCACCAGGGCGAAAGCTCCGATCCTCCCCCGGACCTTCAGCCCGGGCGGTATCGAGGACCCGCCGCCAGTCGGTGCCCGACGGACTGGCCGGAATCTGAAACGCAACTACGCCCGGGTGGGCATTCAGCAACATGAGGAAGCTGCTGTCCTCAACGGGTTCCCCCCGTTTGTCCAACTCCTCCAGAGCATTTCCGTTCAGCAGCACTCCGAGACACCGAGCCTGCTGGTTGTCCCATTGGCGTTCGGACATTTCGCTGCCGTCGCGGGCCAGCCAGACGATGTCCTCCACGCCCCGGATGGGCCGTCCCTGGAAGAACTTGCGCCGCCTGAACACGGGGTGGGCCTTGCGCAGGGCGATCAGGCGCCGCACATAGTCCAACAGCTCGCGCTGCTCGGGTTGCAGATTCCAGTCCAGCCAGCTGATCTCGTTGTCCTGGCAGTAGGCGTTGTTGTTGCCCTGCTGAGTGCGCCCCAGTTCGTCGCCCGACAGCAGCATGGGCACGCCTTCGGCCAGCAGGAGCGTGGCCAGCAGATTGCGTTTCTGCCGAGCCCTCAGGGCCAGGACCTGCGCATCGTCCGTGGGGCCTTCGACCCCGCAGTTCCAGCTGAGGTTGTTGTCGGAGCCGTCCCCGTTGGCTTCGCCGTTGGCCCCGTTGTGCTTGGCGTTGTAGCTGACCAGATCCTTGAGGGTGAAGCCGTCGTGGGCGGTGACGAAATTGATGCTGGCAAACGGCCGGCGCCCGCCGCGTTCGTAAAGATCGCTGGAGCCGGTGAGACGGTAGGCCAGCTCGCCGATCATTCCGCCGTCGCCCTTCCAGTAGGCACGCAGGGTGTCGCGGTACTTGCCGTTCCACTCCGCCCAGCCCACCGGGAAATTGCCCACCTGATAGCCGCCCTCGCCCAGATCCCAGGGCTCTGCGATCAATTTCACCTGCGAGAGCACCGGGTCCTGGTGCACGGTGTCGAAGAACACCCCGAGGCGGTTCACATCGTAGAGCTCCCGCGCCAGGGTCGACGCCAGGTCGAAACGGAAGCCATCCACGTGCATCTCCACCACCCAGTAGCGCAAGCTGTCCATGATCATCTGCAGCACCTGGGGGTGGACCATGTTGAGACTGTTGCCGGTGCCGGTGAAGTCCACGTATTCGCGGGGATTGTCGGGCGCCACCCGGTAGTAGGCGACATTGTCGATGCCGCGCAGGCACAGGGTCGGCCCCAGACGCCCGCCTTCGCCAGTGTGGTTGTACACCACGTCGAGAATCACCTCGATGCCCGCCCTGTGCAGCGCCTTGACCATGGACTTGAATTCGTCCACCGGGTCGTCCAGGCCGTAGCGCCCCGCCGGCGCAAAGAAACCGATGGAGTTGTAGCCCCAGTAGTTGCGCAGCCCCAGATTCACCAGCCGGCGCTCGTCCACGAAACTGTGAATGGGCATGAGCTCCACCGCGGTGATGCCGAGGTTCTTGAAGTGGGCGATAGCCGCCTCGCTCGCCAAACCGCTGTAGGTGCCGCGCAACACCTCCGGAACCTCCGGGTGGCCGGCAGTGAAACCCTTGACATGGGCCTCGTAGATGATGGTCTCGTCCCAGGGAATGGCGGGCGGCCTGTCGCCCTCCCAGTCGAACGACGGTGCGATGACCCGGCACTTGGGAACGAAGGGTGCGCTGTCCCTGCTATCCATGGCCAGATCTTCGCCATCATTGCCCACCGCATAACCGAACAGGGCATCGTCCCACTGCAAAGCCCCGTGCAGACACTTGGCATAGGGATCGATCAGAAGCTTGTTGGGATTGAAGCGATGGCCTTTGCGCGGCTCGTAGGGGCCGTGCACGCGATAGCCGTAAAGCAGCCCGGGTTTGGCGCCGGGCAGGTAGCCGTGCCATATCTGGCCGGTCTGCTCCGGCAAGGCCAGGCAGGCGGTCTGTTGACGCCCAGCGGGGTCGAACAGGCACAGCTCCACCCGCTCGGCATGCTCGGAGAACAGCGCGAAGTTGACGCCCTCGGTGTCGGCGGTGGCGCCAAGCGGATACGGTGCACCGGGCCATATGGATGCCTTTCCTGTCACCATAAGACACTCTCTCCTTGCGCAAGCCCCATGGCCGCCGCCCCAGCGACCCGCAACGCTCATGGACCGGCGGTGATCAGCGCTTCCTTCTGCGCCCGCGTAAGCCGCTTGATGGTATGCTCGCGACGGGCCGCTTCGGAACGGGTACCGACAGTTTCCTGATATACCAGCTTCACCGGACGCCGGCCACGGGTGTAGCGGGCGCCGCAGGGGCCGGCGCCGTTGTGCTCTTGCACACGGCGGCGAACATCCCGGGCAATGCCGGTGTAGAGGCTGCCGTCGGCGCAGCGCACCATATACACGTACCAATCGCTCATACCGAAGATCCGCAGTGGCCCGACCCGCACCCCCGCCGGACGCAAAGGGCGCTTGGGCCGCTTCCGGGCTGCGGGTGCGAGGGACCTTACCACAGGTCGCAGCGCGCACCGCCACCGGCCCTGATCCCCGCACCGTTCGCGACCGAGGCACTTTTCCCTGCAACACCTCCGCAGGCCGCAACTCCATGGGCAAAGTGGGGATGCAGGCCGATGGTGCGCTTGCCTATGATTACCAGCAGGGACCGGCGGCCATCGACGGCGGTCCGCCCATGTCCACCACAATCGGCGCCCCGCCCCTCGCAAGCAACCTGACATCGGACCACGTGGGGCCACTGTCTTCAAGGAGAACGACGCATGACAGGGACAAGAGATGACAGATCCCTTCCGGAACTGTGGTTGATCCGCCACGGCCAGACCGAGTGGAGCGCGACCGGCCAACACACCGGGCGCACCGATATCCCACTCAACGAGGAAGGCCGACGGGAGGCGAAGCAACTGAGGCACCGGCTGGCGGCGTGGCGCTTCACACGCGTGATCACCAGCCCCCTGCAACGGGCGGCAGAAACCTGCCGTTTGGCCGGCTACGGCGATGGCGCCGAGCTTTGGAACGATCTGGTGGAATGGGATTACGGCGACTACGAAGGCATCACCACCGAACAGGTGCAGTCCGAAAGACCCGGCTGGATCATCTGGAACGGCGGGGTGCCCAACGGCGAAACGGCTGCCCATGTGGGGCGCCGCGCCGACGCGGTCATCGCCGCCCTGGCCGACACCGAGGGTCACGTCGCCCTGTTCGGTCACGGTCATATGCTGCGGATATTGGCCGCGCGCTGGCTGGGGCTGCCCCCCGAAAACGGGCGTCTGCTGGCCTTGGACGCAGCCTCCGTCAGCTGGCTGGGGTACGAGCACGGACTGCCGGTGGTACGGCAGTGGAACCTGACCTTCCCCGCCCAATGACCGCGCCAGCGAGTGCAACGGCCGGCAAGGTGGTCAACACCACCGGTGCAGCCCTTGCGGTCCGCGTTCGGCATGGCTGGGCCCGACCGCTCGTCGCCATACTGACCCTGGCAGGGTTGCTGGCGTTCCGGGCAGGGGCGGCTGATTTCGACAGTTTTGCGTTCGTCAACGACGACGGCACGCTGAACATCGGCACCGCCACCATCCATCTGTACGGCATACTGATTCCACAGACCGATACCACCTGCTATGGGTTCGAGCGGCCGGTTCCCTGCGGGCCGCGCGCGATCCTGGCGCTGAAATTCGACATCGGTTCCAATTTCGTCAAATGCGATGCCAGATCGCGGAAGGCCGACGGCAGCTACGTGGCCGTGTGCACGGCGGGGGACAAGAACCTGGCCGAAACCCTGCTGCGTCAGGGCTGGGCCGTGGCACTGCCCGATGCGCCCTACCGGTACAAAGTGCTGGAAAAGATCGCCCACGCCCACGGCATCGGCGTCTGGGGCATCGCCGTCGAACCGATCCATCCCCGTCGCCGCGAGCCGCACCGGCCGCACTGAGCACGGCACTATGTCCGGACGTACACCTGGGTGAGCCAGATGGGCGTGGTCGCCTCGTAGCACTTGCGAAAGCCGGCCGCCCCTACCCAGCCCTCCAGGCGGACCGGGTCATGGACGTACGGGCGGAAGTCGGAACGGACCACTTTCATGAACCCACCGGCCAGGGCGGCCCCGAAGCGCAAGTACCAGCGGTTGCGGGGAAATGTAAGCGCATAAACCCGTCCGGTCTTCTCCAGCGACCTGTGCACCAGGCCGTCGGCGTCCGGGTAGCAGCACACCACCTTGTCCAGCACGGTCACGTCGGCCGGTTCCACGGCTTGCACCAGTGCCATGAAATCGCCTTCGATATAGCGGGTCCGGTCAGCCAGCCCCCGGTCGGCGGCCCACCGTTCGGCCTCCTCGATCATCCGCGGCGCCAGATCGATGCCCACCGCCGAGGCGGCCCCTTGTTCCAACAGACTCTGATGCAGGTGCCCGACCCCGCTGCCGATCTCCAGCACCCGGGCACCGGCAAATCCGGCCTCCGCCAGGCCGGCCATCAGCTGCCTCTGGGACGGTTCGAAGCCCCGCCTCTCGAAGCGTCGGCGATAGCGGCGCGCAGCAAAGGAAAACAGCCGGCTCGCGGAACGTGCATGGGGACAGCAACAGCTCACTGACAACCTCCGGACTCGTGCGGATATATCCGGCCAACACACAGCGGCCGGCACCCGTTCAAGTCTATATCATCGTCATCCTGACAGCCCGGCACCGCGGCGGGGCCGGGAGCCCTACCGTGAAGCTGCCGGCCGACAGATCCGGGCAGACGCACGGAACGCCTGTCACAATATTGTGGTCTTCTCTATGAAGATGCGTCGGCACGCCTGCGGATACCCGCTGATCGATCCCAGCCGCGCCATCGTGTAGCATCTACCCTTTGCTGCCCGCCCATGCACTGTTCCGGCGCCAACCGTCGGGAACCGCTCCGGATGCACGGAGCCGCTGACCAATAACGATGACGAACCAGACACAACCCCAGGCGCAGCCGGCGCCTGCCTCGGGACGCCGGCCGCGCCGCGCGTTCGTACTGATCGGTCTCGGCATGGTATTCCTCGCCGCCGCCGCCGCCTATGGCGCCTACTGGTACCTGGTGGGACGCTACTGGGTCGGCACCGCCGACGCCTATGTGCACGGCAACCGCATCACGCTCATGCCGCAGATCGCCGGCACCGTCACCGCGGTACGCACCGACGACACCGAGTTCGTCCGCAAGGGGGCTACCCTGGTGCGGCTGGACCCCACCGACGCCGAGCTGGCGCTGGCGCACGCCCAAGCCAACCTCGCACAGACGGTTCGCGACGTACGTCAGCTGTATCAGCAGGAAGCCGAGCAGCAGGCCACCGTCCAGCTCCACGAGACCCAACTCGCCCAGGCCAAACGGGACTATGCGCGCGCCAAGCGTCTGGAGGGCGCCAGGAACATCTCCCGCCAGCAGTACCAGCACGCCCGCACCGAGTGGGAAGCGGCGCAAGCCACCCTGCGCCAGGCCAGACATCACCTGGGCGCTCTGCAGGCGGCGACCCAGGGTACCGATCTGCGCCATCACCCACGGGTGCAGCTGGCGGTGGTCGGCCTGCGCGAAGCTTACGTGAACCTGCAACGCACCCGCATCCTGGCGCCGGTATCCGGCTATGTGGCACAGCGTACCGTGCAGGTGGGCGAGAAGGTCGCAGCGGGCCAACCCCTGCTCGCCATCGTGCCGCTCGACCAGCTTTGGATCATGGCGAATTTCAAGGAAACCGACCTCGCCCGCATGCGCATCGGCCAGCCGGCCAACGTAACGGCCGACTTCTACGGCGACACCGTGCACTACCACGGCAAGGTGCTGGGCATCAGCCCCGGCACGGGCAGCGAGTTCGAACTGCTCCCGCCCCAGAATGCCACCGGCAACTGGATCAAGGTGATCCGCCGGGTGCCGGTGCGTATCGGGCTGCAGCCGCAGGACGTTGACCGCCCATCCGCTCAGGCTGGGTCTTTCCATGCAGGTCGACGTCGACCTGCGCCACAGCGCCGGGCCGGTACTGGGCGAAGCACAGGCGGGGCGCACCCGCTACAGCACCGACGTGTACCGCAACGACCAGAGCGGGCTGCAGCAACTGGTGAACCGCATCATCCGCGCCAACGCCGGCAGCAGTCCCGCCGGTGGTCCCGGGGCGGGCGCCGATCGTGGCCACTGACGCGGGAGCGGTCGCCGCCACCGCTGGACACCGCTCGCAGGACCCTGGTGACCGTCGCCCTGGCGCTGGCGGTGTTCATGAACGTCCTGGACGTGTCCATCGCCAACGTTTCCATTCCCACCATCGCGGGCTTTCTCGGCGTCAGCGCCGATCAGGGCACCTGGGTCATCACCTCGTTCGCCGTCAGCAATGCAGTGGCGGTGCCCATCTCCGGCTGGCTGGCCCGCCGGGTCGGGGAGGTCCGGCTGTTCGTGTCCTGCACCCTGCTGTTCACCCTGTTCTCCTGGCTGTGCGGCATGGCCCCCACGTTCGCCACCCTGCTGGTCGCCCGCGCCCTGCAGGGCGCCGTGGCTGGCCCCATGATCCCCTTGTCGCAGAGCCTGCTGCTGTCGAACTACCCGCGCGAACGGCACGGTTTCGCCAACGGCATCTGGGGCATGACCGCCGTGGTGGGACCGGTAGCGGGACCCATCCTCGGCGGCTGGATCACCGACAACATCAACTGGTCGTGGATCTTCTACATCAACGTGCCGGTGGGCCTGCTGGCCGCCTGGATCACCTGGTTGGTGCTGAAGGAGCGCGAAACCCAGACCCGCAGGCAACCCATCGACATCATCGGACTGGCACTGCTGGTGGTCGGAGTCGGCTGTCTGCAGGTGATGCTGGATACCGGCAACGATCACGGCTGGTTCGGCTCCGAACGCATCGTGATCCTCGCCGTCACCGCCCTGGTCACGCTCAGTTTCTTCGTCGCCTGGGAGCTGACCGACGCCCATCCCATCGTGGACCTCACCCTGTTCACCAGGCGCAACTTCACCATCGCCACCATCGCCATGACCCTGGGCTACATGACCTTCTTCACGTCCATCGTCATCCTGCCGCTGTGGCTGCAGACCCAGCAGGGCTACACCGCCGCCTGGGCGGGCCTGGCCACCTCGTCCCTGGGCATCCTCGGCATCGTCTTCTCACCCATCGTGGGCCGCCTGGCGGACCGCATCGACGTGCGCATACTGGTCACCATCGGCTTTCTGATCTTTGCCGCCGTGTCCTTCAACAACAGCCTCGCCAACAGCGGCATCACCTTCGCACAGGTGTTCCTTCCGCGCCTTCCCTGGGGCATCGCAACGGCCTGCTTCTTCATTCCGCTGATCACCCTGTCGCTGAGCGGCCTGCCGGCCAATCAGATTGCCAGCGCTTCCGGCCTGTTCAACTTCCTGCGCCTGCTGGCGCTGGGATTCGGGACCTCCATCAGCGTGACCCTGTGGGATCGGCGCGCATCCATCCACGATCACAATCTCACCTCGTCCATCACGGCGTTCGCCCCGAACACCCAGCAGTGGCTCGCCCACGCCCACGGGCTGGGCGCCGACCGAATGCAGACCCTGGCGGTGTTGGCCCGCTCCATCAGCCGCCAGGCCTTCACGCTGGCGACCAACGACGTGTTCTGGATCTCCGGATGGGTGTTCCTGGCGCTGATCCTGGTGGTGTGGATCGCGCGCCGCCCGCAGCGGGCACGCGGTTAACCCGCCCGTTCAGCAAAGCCGCCGGTGCGAATAGCCGAAGCCACGCGAAGCAGCCCCGAAGGTCACAGCGTGCCGCCAGGCTTCCCCGCCGGGAGGACAGGTCATCAGTAGAGCGTCCCGGCAGATCGGATAGGGAGTTGATACAAGACGCGTTGCGCGTCTGCCGGAAATCAGCGGTCAGGTATCGCGGCAGATACTCAAACGTTACGGAAGGTAGTCGCCCCTGCGGTTCCAGCACCGCAGCACCCGACCCAGCTCTGGTGGTCGATGCGGGTAACGTCGCACGGTCGTTACTGCTGCAGGACCGGAAGAAGGCGGGGGCGCATGCGCCCCCGCCCTGTCGGCCCACCCCGTTGTCAGGGCTGGATATCCAGAACCGCTTGTGCAGAGGCACTGTTGCCGGAAGCATCGGTACCCGTAGCGGTCAAGGTCAATGCAGACGTAGCCAGATCGACCTGCCCGGTCTTGCCCTGAATCTTGATGGTGTCGCCATCCTTGACTGCGAAGGCGGGCACCACCGTAGCCTTGGTTGTCGGCGCGCTGTCACAGACATCGGTGGCATGCACGCTGACACCAACGAACTGGGCCTGCGGGCCATTCACTGCGCTGATCGGCTCACCGGTGCGCACGTCGACAAAGCCCGCAGTAAGCTGCGGCGGGGTCGTGTCGACCACATTCACGGAGGTCGAGGCTGATGCAGTGGTGCCGGTGGTGATGGTGGCCACAGCCTGGATGTGATGGGAACCGAGCTTCAGGAATGGCGTGATGTGAGTTCCCGTGCCGGCGCTGACCCCGTCGACATACCATTGCACATTCGCGAGCCGCGCACCGCCGAGCAGATGCACATCGGCGGTCAAGTCCACCGTCGATCCACCCGTCGCGGAGCATTCCTGCCTGTTGCCACCGGTTGCGGCCACCGAAACGTCGACGCCCGGCGCGCCGGCACCGGTGCTGAAGTCATAGGCGAGGGTGAAACCTGGGAACGGCCCGGCGTTGAACTGCTGGCCGGGAACGCCGTCACCGTCGCTATCGGCCGCGGTGAACGAATCGCCGGAAGGGCCGTGGGCCACGTTCCAGACCATGACCGTTTGGACGGTGGAGACACCCCAGGTGATAGTCATGTAGGCACCCATCTGATTCGGACCCACGTCAGTGGTGGTCGGGATGCCATTGACAGGGCGGGTATAGGTGCCGGGCCCGACGAGATCGGTGACGGTGGTCTGCAACTGCAGCCCGAAGAATAGAAACGGATCGAACTGCAGCGTGTTGGCGGCCGCATCGTAATCGCCGGTAATGGGATTGATGGAAATCAGGTCGCTTGGCGAAGCATAGACTTTGGCCATACCCTGCAGCGATACGGCGTACGCCGGACCCCAGGCGATGAACAGCACAGCAGATAGAATCAGATAGAAGCGTTTCATGCGCGGTGACTCCCCTTTTATGATTTTTGTTCCCTGGAACGACCGCAGCCCGAACGGCGCACGAACTTTGTGTGCCCCCTTCGGCCATTACGCTCGGATCCCCCAACAAATTCTTGTCACAAGGCCGGCGGAATTGCAAGCGGGGCGACCGTTGCGTGGCCACGGCGAGATTTCGCCGGCCACCTCCGGACTGGCCCGCAACGCACGTAGGTTTCTGGCCAATCGGAGACCGAGCGGGTATTGGAATCAATGTCTGACGGGCAATATGCGGGGCCTCGGCACAGCAACCCTAGTGGTCCATGCGGGCATGTCCAGCCGAGAAAGATATTCGACGAGCCCTCCAACGCACCGAATTGAAGAACTGCGACATGACACGACGACGCGCAATGGGTTGACCAGCAGGGCATCAACCGGAAGCATCCGCCGGGGACTCCGGCTCCACGAGATTCCTGAACTGGAAATGGTCAATCGTAGTCGCAGACCCGTCGACCCACCCCACGAATCCAAGGAAGCGTAGCGGCGACGGTCCGTTGGGCTTCCGCTTGCGGCATGAGCGGCCAGTCAGGCCACAGTTACCCCAGTTCCGCTTACCATCCAGAAGCGGACGTTGGCGCGACGCCGCGGCGTAAGCGTGGTGCTTATAGTCAACTGGTCCAATTGGTTGCAGCAGGTCGCAGGTGTAACGAGCCACGAGTTCCTCGGTAGGCATTGCTCATTTGTTGCAATGCGAGTGTTCAATGCCGAATTCGATAATGAAGTCTCGTTTCGCAAGTGGCGCATGTCTGTTGGCGGCATCGCGTGATGTAGAAGTGCAGCGGCCACAAGCACACCTATACCGAGCAGACTTTCGGTGTTCACGGCGCGTGCACTAACGCGCAGCAGTCTCGCGTCCGACTCGGGAGAGCCCCTGAGAGCCCCGCTCCCCAGGGCAAACATACGACCGGCCAGCGGGAGTGGTTGGGGCGTACGATTCGCCCAGCGCGCTAGTTGCGGCATCTTCACATAGCGATTGTGAGCGCCGATGCCAACCATCCAGGCGACCAGTACCAGTTTCGCCAGCAGAATCTGGCCGTAGCGGGTATGCCAAAGCGTTTCGATGTGGCCAAGCCCTTCCCAGGAGTTCAGTATCCCCGTGATCAGGATTGCCAAGAGAGCAGCCCCTGCCGTCGTGGACAGGCGCTCGAACACATCCGCAATCAGTGTACGCTGATGGCCAACGACATTCGTAAGCCAGGGCATGACCCGCAACGACATCGTAAACAGCGAGCCGACCCATACCGCTCCCGCCACCACGTGAAGGCCGTCTACCCACACAGCCGGCGAGAAGATGCCTTGATCCCCGGCATGACCCGTGGCGCTGCGGGTGAAAACAACGAAGAGCAGCGCGCCTCCTGCCAACCACTCTACGCTTCTCCCTTTAGGTTGATGTCGGTCTGCAAACCAGCACAACCAGAGCACGCTGACTGCGCCTAACCGCCAGGACCAGATCAGCCCGTACTGGGTCCGTTTGAGTACCAGGGGCAGAAAGTGCCCAAGTCCCGAGAAGGGTGCGCCACTGAACTCCAAGGTTCGTGAGGCCAGCCACACGCCGCTCGCCACAGTCAACAGTGCCGTCGCCCAGCCGAACCCTGCCCAGACGGTGTCTCTCAAGGCGCCGGGGGCATCGCGGGGAAGTACACAGGCCGCGCAGATCAGTGTTCCGATACATGCCGATATGGCCGCGACGTCCAACCACGTGGCGAAGACGAAGAACCAGTCCATTAGAGCCGCACTACTTCACGGTAAAGGGGTACTTCCCCGCAGTATGATGTCCGTCACGAGCCACGACGCTCCAATGGACCCAGTACTGACCTGGAGACAACGGCTCTAGCTCGACTTCAAGTAGGCGGGGATTCTTAGGGCTGACCTGGCCATGCCCCTTGCTTACGCGCTTGCCGCCAGGGTCCGTTACAGTGAGTTTGGAGAACAGGACATTAAGGTTACCGTCAAACCAGATCCGGACTCGCTTGGGGGCCGAAGGGACCGTCGCGCCCACCCGCGGCACGGACTTTTCGGGGAATGCATGGGCAATGGCTATTGCCGGCAACAGCAGTGCCGCGAAGAGCCCCACAATATATGGGAATCGTCGGATACGATGTTCCATTCTCTGTCTCCCGTGGTACGTAGCCGGCGCGTTTCACGGCCGTGGCAGGAAAGTCTCAGCGGAAGATGGGCGCACCGAGGCTGTGAGGTAAAACGTCGTCAAGGTACACGTCCACGCCCAGGAGGACCCCAACATGGTTGCCGGAGGAGCGGTTAGCCGGGATCTGGGCCTCGATACCTACTTGGTAGTACTTGCCGAGCCAAATGACGCCCGGGTTAATGAACCCCGTGGTGTTCTCGTTCCCGGTGTTTCGGCACAAGGTGTCGCTGTCGACGCATTTGGATACCGTGTATTCGACAAGGGGCACCATCTTGTTGAACGGTGCCCCCAAACCGACGTCCTTAACGAAGCTCTGCAAGTAGGGAATGCTGTATTGCAGAGCCAGTCCGCCGTTGAACATCCGCGGCTGGGAGGAATCCCCGGGGATATCTTCGGAAACCGCGCCAGTGATTGCCAACGGATGCAGATAGCGCACAGACCAAGGCAGGTCGCCCATGCCTTTCCCAAAGGCAAATTCCGGCGATATTGTCGAGTAGTCGGCGCCGACGCCACCGCTGCCTGTGTTGGCCAGGCTATCGCTCACTGCCAACATACCGATGGCCTCATGAGGGCCATTGATGAAGAGCTGATAGGCGGCGCCGACAGAGAGGTTGTCCCAACCCTCTTGGTTCGGCGAACCTGACTGCCGCATCCAGTTGTAGTCCGACGCAACGCTCAACCCGAAACGCGGGGTGATGGTCTTCGAGTAGGCTAGCGACAGCGTGTTGGTGGTCAGGCCATCGGCCTTGATCTGTCCGTCGTTGACCCCGAATTCGTTTGCGACACCGGGGTCGTCGAAGCTCAGTGTGGCCGGAAAAACCCGCATCCCCGCGATCGCATGTGCCTGCACCGATGGCGAGACAACTAGGCTGGTGCAGAGGAGGGCCACAGCAGGGAGTAATGTTATTTGTGTGTGAAGCCGAATAGCCATTTAGGCATTTCCTACGGCGGATATCGGAAGTGCGATTATGCGAGAGGCGTACTTTCACGTCGTGCGACATATCGTCGCAGGGGAACTCTCGGGGAAGGAATGGATGCGTACGAGCGTTGGAAGCAGATACTATATGGCCGTCGGCCGACCACGATCGGCATTGAGTTCTTGCGTATACCGCCTATGGCCACAAACATTCAGACCACTTCAGGGATAGGCGCCGAAGCCGGTAAGACCAATGTACGAGCGCAGGGGCCGGGTAATGCCAATCTTGGGCGGCTCTACGTTATGCGCAATCTCGCGATTGCCGCCCAACTCGGGGTTATTGTTGTCGCGCGCGAGTTGTACGAGATCCATCTGCCGCTGATTCCGCTGCTGGTGGTCATCGGCGGTCTGGCCGTCATCAACGCCGTGACCTGGCTGCGACTACAGGGGGGAGCGAATGTGGCGACCGCGAGTTCCTGGTTCAACTTCTGCTCGACATCGGCGCCCTGACCGCGGTCCTGTATTTCACGGGCGGCGCCACCAATCCTTTCGTCGGTCTGTTCCTTCTGCCGCTGACGATCGCAGCAACCATCCTACCGCGTTATTGCGTCTGGCTGATCGCCGGCACCACCGTACTCGCCTATACGTGGCTGCTCGGCCATTACGTCTCCCTGCCACCCGCCCTTAACCAAGCGATCACCGGTTTCGACCCCATGGTTACGGGGATGTGGCTTCGCTTCGTGATCAATTCCGTGCTGGTCGCGTATTTCGTCGTCAGCATGGCGGAGACGCTCCGCCAGCGGGAGCGGACGTTGGCGAAGGCGCGCGAAGAAAGTCTGCGCAACGCACGACTGGTTGCGCTGGGCATGCTCGCGGCCGGGACAGCGCACGAACTCGGCACCCCGCTTGCGACCCTCGCAACCCTCACCGGCGAGCTTCGCCGCCGGTACGAGGGTCCGGAACACGCGTCCCTGCAGGAGAGCCTAGGGCTCATGCGCGGACAGATCGACCGCTGCAAACAGGCGCTCGCTGAAGTCTCGGCCTCTGCCGGCGCCGTTCAGGCCCAGTCCGGAAACATCGTACCTGTGCGGGCCTATTTGCTGGATACGTTGGAGCAATGGAGTAGGATGCGACCGGGAATCGAGGTCACTCCCCGGCTTGATGGTCCGGAGTCCATGCCCTGCATTCTCTCGGAGCGTACCCTGTCGCAGGCGATCATCACTATCCTCAACAACGCCGCGGACGCATCTCCACACGCTGTGGAACTCAATGCCGCCTGGGATGACGACCATCTGGCGTTGGAGATCTGCGATCGGGGCGCCGGGCTCACCTCTCCTGTTTCCCAACTCGTTGGCCAGTCGCCCGTTTCCACCAAAGAGCACGGACTGGGGCTCGGGCTATATCTGGCGCACGCCGCAATCAAACGCATGGGTGGTCACGTGTCCCTGATGAACCGCCCGGAAGGCGGTACGCGCGCGCGAGTGGATATACCCCTAAAGCGGCTTTCCGCGGCCTGAACCGATAACCATGACAGAAACCGCCACCGTTCCTGAACACCCGGCCGATTCCGCGCCGGCCCTGCTGCTCGCCGAGGACGACGAGATCTTTCGCCACGTGCTGTCCCGTGCATTCAGCGAACGAGGTTACGCGGTTATGGCCGCCAAGGACCTCGCCGACGCAACCCGACTCGCCGAACGGAAACGTCCGGCTTACGCTGTGGTCGACCTGCGCCTGGGCACTGACTCGGGCCTGGAACTGATCGACTATCTAAACCGGAGGTATCCGGACATCCGTGCGGTGATCCTCACGGGCTACGCCAGCATCGCCACTGCCGTCGAGGCCATCAAGCTCGGCGCCAAGTACTATCTCACCAAGCCCGTGGACGCCGACGAAATTGTCGCTGCCCTGCACCGCGACGAAGGCGACCCTGGCGCCGCACCCCCCGAACGTCCTTGCTCGGTCAAGCGCCTGGAATGGGAGCACATACAGCAGGTGCTGAATCAATGTCAGGGCAACATCTCCGAGACGGCGCGCAAGCTCGGCATGCACCGCAGGACGCTGCAGCGCAAGCTGCACAAACGCCCGGTCCGCCACTAAATTCCCCGTAGAGTGCTTTTGGCCGACCGCGTTCCTAAGGACCGGGCCCGCTTTACGTCCGGATGCACTGCCGCTCGCTCTTATCAGCTGGTTGCCCCGCTGACCTTTCCCCTGCCAGCTAGCGTTCCCGGAGTGAGAGTCCGCTCCCGCGAGGTAAGCGGTCGCTGCTGGCTAAAGCGCCACTGACCGGAAGGGGTCGTAAGCGAGCTCCTAGACGGTAATGCAGAGCGCTTCGGCTCTGGGGTCTAGCCGAGGAACCCAGCGGGGGCAAAGTCCGGCCGATTTCGGGCAGTGTGCAGTGTGGAGCACGACTGCGTCCGGCCGGGCGGCTACGCCGGCGCGACCAGCGCAGCGCTCGGCACGAACCGGGGCGCCGGCCGGTCAGCCTGCGGCTCCACCGCCAGGGCCCTTGCCTCATCGATATGCTCGCGGAAGACCTGCCGATAGTTGTCCAGAAAGGCTCGCAAGGCCCGGTAGTCGGAAGTGTCCACCACATCGGAAATCCGAAACGCCGGCTTCACCACTGCGGCCAGGGTGGCGGAACGCACCCGCCGGTCGAAGTTGGCCACCGCCACCGGCACGATCAGCGGCTCGGGATCAAGGGCCGCGGCAAGCCGGAATGCGCCGGAGCGAAACGGCGCCGGCGAATCCTCCGGCCGCTGACTCGCGCCTTCCGGACAGATGATCAGGTTGCGGCCGGCGCGCAGGTGGGCGCCGGCCGCCTCCACGAACGCCTCCCAGCCGGCCGACGACGCATTGACCGACGGTCCCGCCGGCTCGCTCTGTTCCGTACGCACGGCAATGTGCCCGAGCCGCCCGTAGTACGCATGGTGACCGTGTTCCTCGCCGCGGCACAGACGAACCACACGCACTGCGCTTTCGCCGTAGTGCGGGTACAGCACCATGGCGCTGACGAAATGGGTATCCAGAGAGAGTTCGAATCCGTTCGGCAGGGCGTAGTAGGGATGGCTCATCAGGTGGTTGACGATGAAGATGTGACCACCCTCGCTGGGCAGATGCCCGGCGCCGGCAATGGCGTAACGGACCTGCTCGAAGGCTTTGCCGAAGTGCTGATCGCATTGGCGGCGCATCACTTCCGGCGGCAGCTCCGGCTCGGCGCCGGTCACCGACTGGTAGACCCGCTGCAGCCCCCGGTAGAAGGCCATCTCGCGGCGCAGGTCGCCCAGCAGGTCCAGGCACAGCCCGGCGAGTTGGCGTTCCAGGGGATCGCCGCAGGCGCGGCGCAGTTCCAGGCACGCAAATGCGTCCGCCTGGGTGAGACGGTTCTCCAGCAGGTGGGGTATCTTGTACAGCGCCGAGGTGATGGGCAGCTGCGGACTGCTCTGACAGAGCAGATTGCGGATGGCCGGGACGTCCCGATGCAGGCGCTGGCTGAGCAGATGCAGCCGGGTGGTGCGCAGATGGTTGCCGGTCAACCACAGCAGTCGCCGGTAGAGCGTAACGCCGAAGGCGGGATCGTCCTGCATCAGCGTGTCCAGGCGCGAGCGCCCCAGCCGGAACACCACCGAGTCCTCCAACGCGGTGGCACTGGAATCGGAACGCCGGTCCGGAAGCATCGCCCCGTAGCCGACCACCCGTCCCGGCTCCATCAATGTTCGATAGCGCACAGAACACGCTGAAGCCATGTCCGGGCGTTGGAAGTCCAGGGCAACGCGACCCTTGCACAGGATATCCAGACCCTCGGCCAACACGCCTTGCTCCAGGAACCGGTTCCCCTTGCGCAGGCGCAGTTCGCGTCCGAAGTGCGCCAGGCGCTGCAACTGCATGTCGTCGAAGGTCTCGAAGAAGGGCGAGCGCCGCAGCAGCGACGTCAATGCACCCAGCTCCGCACCCTGCTCGTGCGCGGGTTGCTGGTCAAGCACGTCTGGCGAGGCGGCCGGCGCGGGATAGTGCAGCAGAGCACGCGCCTGGCCCAGCAGATCCACCGCGGACTCGAAGACGAAACGCAGCAGGCGCATACCGAACGCCGGATCTGCAGCACACAGTTCGGACAGCAGCCGGTGCGGCCACCTGATCGCCGTGCTCGGGTGCACGCAGCGCACGGAGGTGGCATAGCGGTACGGGGCGCGCAGTCCGGACCAACCGAGACACGCCCAAAGCCGATCCGTCCCACCCACCCGCAGCTCGCCGTCGGCCTCGTCGACATGAATCAGAAACTCCACCTCGCCGGCGAGCAGCAGGTACAAATGATCGGCCGGGTGGAACTGGCGCGTGATGACATCGCCATACCCGAATTCCACGACCTCGGCCGCGCCGACCAGCATCCGCCGGGCCACAGCATCCATGCCCTGGCAGAACGGCAACGCGTCCAGCGTTTCACTGATTTCAATCACCGGCGACACTCCTGGCACTGGCCCTGCAAGGGATATTGCAAGATGCCGGCCAGCCGACCCCAGGGCCGACCCCATCTCCTTGATTGCCCGCACAAGGGGTCTTGCGAGCCATGCCATACTTGAACGGGCGGTGAACCGTTTCCGTGCCCTGTGGCAATCTGCTGCACAACAATGGAGCAAAGCGCCGAACCATGCCCTGGCCATCATCCATCGCCGCTACCGCGCCGCCGCTCACCCGGGCGGACGACTTCGGGCCGTTCTGGGTGCAAACGCTGGAGACACTGGCGGACGTGGCACCCGAGCCCGCCATCCTGCAACTCGAACGCGGCCGACAAGGGGGACCCGCGCTGCGGTGGTTCAGCGTCCGTTCACTGGGCGGGAAACAGATCGTCGGCTATCTGCTGCAGTGGGAAGACCCCCAGCCACGCCCGCTGGTGGTCTACACCCATGGCTATGGCTCGCAGGTGGAGGAAGCGTGGTCGTGGGCGCGGCGGGGACTGCATGTGGCGGGCTTCGACGTACGCGGCTTCGGGCGCTCGCACGACGCCGCCGGTCCGCTGTCCCCGCACGGTTATGTGCTCACCGGAATCGAAGACCCGCGCACCAGCATTCTGCGCGGCGCCGTCTGCGATTTCCTGCGCACGTACCAGCTGGCACGGCACTGGTTGGGGGCAACCATGGCGCGAACCGTATTCCACGGACACAGCTTCGGCGGCGCCCTCGCCATCATGGCCGCGGCGGTCGGCACCACCCCTGACCTGCTGGCGGTCGGCGTACCCACGTTCGGCTGGGCCCAGGGCCGTCGGCGCCTGGTGCGGCGCGGCTCCGGAAAGGAGATCAACGACTATCTGGCCGCCCATCCACAGCAGGAGGCGGCGGTACTGCGCACCCTGAGCTATTTCGATCCGATGAACTTCGCCCAGCGGGTGCGCTGCCCGACGCTGATCGGACTCGGACTGGACGACGACGTGGTGCCTCCCGAAACGGTCTACGCCATCATCAATCACCTCCATGACGCCGTTCAGGTCATGGAGTTTCCGGCCAGCCACTCCGACCGACCGGAAGAGGCGGCATGGGACGCCTTCGAAGCACGCTGGCTGGAACTGGCCGTCGCAGGGCCGCACCCGCGATCCGGGGCCCGGCACGATGCCCTCGGCCAGGCTCTCTGAGACGCGCCTTGCGGGCCACCGTGAAGCCCCCTGCCCGACGGCGGCGCCCGGGCGCAAACCCGGACTCCTCCGGCCCGCTAACCCGAGGCACCGTCATCAGACGGCGCGGCGCCCTGGGGAGGCGGCGGCGGATAGTGCGGCCCATGGTCGTCGTCGGACGGTGGCGGTGGCGGTGGGTAGTATTCGCGGTGGCCGCGGTAGCCGTTGCGTTCCCCTGCGACGGGGATCCTGTTGCCCTTGGCGTACATGCATTGCTCATAGGCGTTGTTGTAACGCCGCTGGACGCCGTAGGCGTCGCCATAACCGTTGGACGAGCCGATCGCGGTGCCCATCAACGCCCCGCTGGCCGCGCCGATGCCCGCGCCGCGGCCATGGCCGGCTGCCGCTCCCAGCGCGCCGCCCAGCAATGCACCTACGCCCGCACTCTTGAGGGTGCTCTCGTTGGTCGTCTGCTGGGCGGTCTTGCCGCCGATCTCGTCGTAGGCGTACTGCCGGCAGATCATGTTGTCCTGCCGGAACTGCTCGAAATTCTTGCCCTGGCCCGGAAGCACCATCACGGTCGGCCCGGTGGGCACGGTCGCACAGCCCCCCAGGGCCAACGCGGCTGCCGTCAGGACGCCGATTTTCAGTGTGATCTGCATTGCGGATTTCCTCTCCTCAGTCCCGGGGCCCGTGGGGCACCACCTTCATCCAGCCACCCGGACATTGCTTGACGTACGGGTAGTAGCGCTTCGCCGACTCACAATAGTACCAATAGTACGGCTTGCTCTCTCGCTGCGGCTCTATATAGACGGTCGGCGGCGGGGGCTGGGTAACCACCACAGGGGGGTTGTAGTAATAGTACGGCGGCGGCCCCCAATACGGACCCCAGCCGGGATCCCAGGCATTGCCGAAGCCGAGAAAGATGCGGGTGTGCACGCGGCCGTCCCGGTCGCCCCTTCGCCCCCAGCCGCGATGATGGTGCCGGTCACCTCCATGGTCCCAATCACGCACCTGCTGGAAGTGGAAACCTCCGCCTGGGACCACCGGGGCGGCAACGACCACAGCGTCGCCCTGGGCCGTCCCACCCATTGCCATGCCTGCCGCCATTGCCATGGCGGCGGCCACCCATACCAGCCACAAACGTTTCATTGCTGCATGCCTCGCACCATTGGGTCCATGCGGAATCCGGACCGCCGAGGCGCGCCCACAGCGGCCCGGCGAGAGTTATGCGCCGACGCCCCGGCGGCGAACCTTGCGATGTGAGGTGGTCGTTGGCTGAGAAAATACTCGGACCGCTTCAGGCAAGACCGCGACGAGCCGGCGTCAGTTCCCTGATACCACTTTAGATAGTCCATGGGGAAGCAAAGTTCGCCCGGGCGGCGCCTCGGAAGGAGTAATATTTCGTCAACTTTTGTAAAACTGCCGACAAACGAGCGACATGGATCGGAACAGCCTGCGCTCACCCGCCGCTCATGCCCACTCCGGCAACAGGAACACGGCAGTCGGGGCAAGCCCCGGCGACAATACGGTTTTGCCGAACGACGAAACCGTAGCGCTCGATCAGCAGCGCTTTGCACTGGTGGCAGTAGGTGTTTTCCCCTTCACCGCCCGGCACATTGCCCTCATAGACGTAGCGCAGACCGGCCTGCAGGCCGATTTCGCGGGCACGCTGCAGGGTCGTTGCCGGCGTCGGCGGGCGCTCCAGCATTTTGTAGGTGGGATAGAACTGGGTGACATGCCAGGGAATCGCCGGATCCAGGTCATGGATGAACCCGGCAATGGCCGTCAGTTCCCGGTCGCTGTCGTTCAGCCCCGGGATCACCAGGGTGGTCACTTCCAGCCAGACGCCGAGCTCATGGTACAGCGCGATGGCATCGAGAATGGGCTGCAGCCGCGCCCGGCTGACCCGCCGGTAGGTTTCATCGCGAAAGAATTTCAGATCCACGTTGGCGGCATCGAGCACCGTGGCGATTTCGCGCACCGCTGCCGGGCCGATGAACCCGTTGGTGACGAAGGTATTCTTCAGACCCTGTTGGCGGGCCAGCACAGCCGTGTCGTAGGCCAGTTCGTAGAAGATGGTCGGTTCGGTGAAGGTGTAGGAAACCGACAGGCAATCGGCAGCCCTGGCCGCCTGGACGATGGCGTCGGGCGTCACCGCCTCACCGGCAATGGCCTGTTCCAGTTCGGCCAGCTGCGGGCAGATCGGCTCGGGTGTCTCCGGCGCAGAGGACTCGATGTGTTTGGGCAGATGATCCTTGGGCCATTGGGACATGTACCAGTTCTGGCAGAAGCTGCAGCGCAGGTTGCAGCCCACGGTGGATATCGAATAGGCGCGCGAACCCGGGTGAAAGTGGAACAGCGGCTTCTTTTCGATGGGGTTGACTTCGCGGGCGGCAACCTTGTCGTAGACCAGCGTGTACAGGCGCCCGCCATGGTTGTAGCGCACGGCGCAAGCGCCCCGGGCGCCTTCCGGAATGCGGCAATCATGAGGGCAGAGGGTGCACAGTACCCTGCCGTCGGCCAGCGGCTGGTAGAACCGGGCCTCATGCAAGGCGCTCATGGAAACCACCATCTCGCGCTGTTCATGCCGACAAGTCCCGCCGCCATCCTTACGCTGAGCATAGAGCGCACGCCCATGCCGTCAAGACTGCGGCCCGCCCCCGGCGAACGCCGGCCTGGTTCGGCATTCCAATCGACGGTCCTGCGGGCCGACCCCGGCGGTTCCCGCCAGCGCGGATCGAGCCCCCAGCCGATCCTAGTGGTCCATGCGGCGACACACCCACCGGCGGCATGGGCCGGCGTCGCCTATAGTGCTCATAGGCTTCAGACATCGGCGAAGAGACCCGCCAGGAGCCTTCCGAGACACCTGCGCGTAGCGAGGCGAGTGGAAAACCCCTCGTAGGTTGATGGACTGGGCAACGCAAAGCCCGACAACCCCATGAACGAGTCGGCACGACAGCCGATTCGCACTGCCCGGGACCGCCCCGCAAGGGGTTCGGCGCAGAGACATGCCGAATGAACGCCATGGAGAACAAGGACCAACGTCACGCATCGCATCCATCCCCGTTTCGGCGGCACTCGTCCCCGCCACTCGGTTGGTAGTGACAACATGACTCGGACAGACTCCCGGGCCCCGCCTTCGCCCGGTTCGGCAACGGAGGAACGACGACATGACGGCCAAGCAGATTCGGTTCGGCGACGATGCCCGGCAGCGGATGGCGCGCGGGGCGGTGATCCTCGCCCGGGCGGTCAAGGCCACCCTGGGGCCGCGCGGGCGCAACGTGGTCATCCAGAAACCCTTCGGGGCCCCGTCGGTGACCAAGGACGGCGTGTCCGTGGCCAAGGAGATCGAGCTGGAAGAACCCTTCGAGAACATGGGCGCCCAGATGGTGCGCGAGGTCGCCGCCCACACCTCGGATGCCGCCGGCGACGGCACCACCACCGCCACCGTGCTCGCCGAATCCATGATGGTGGAAGGTCTCAAGGCAGTGGTGGCGGGCATGAACCCCATGGATCTCAAGCGGGGTATCGACAAGGCGGTGGACGCCGCCGTCGCGCAGCTCAGACAGATCGCCACGCCCTGCGACACCGACAAGGCCATCGCCCAGGTGGGCACCATCTCCGCCAATGGGGACGAAGACATCGGCCGGCTGATCGCCGACGCCATGGAAAAAGTGGGCAAGGAAGGGGTGATCACGGTGGAGGAAGGCTCGGGGCTGGTCAACGAACTGCAGGTGGTGGAAGGCATGCAGTTCGATCGTGGCTACCTCTCGCCGTATTTCATCAACCAACCCGATAACCGAAGCAGCGAGCTGGAAGACGCTTTGGTGCTGCTCCATGACCGCAAGCTGTCCAACATCCGCGAGCTGTTGCCGCTGTTGGAGGCGGTGGCCAAGTCAGGCAAGCCGCTGCTGGTGGTTGCCGAGGACGTGGAGGGCGAAGCGCTGGCCACCCTGGTGGTCAACACACTGCGGGGCATCATCAAGGTGGTTGCCGTGAAGGCGCCCGGGTTCGGCGACCGGCGCAAGGCGCTGCTGCAGGATCTGGCGGTCATCACCGGCGGCACCGTGATCGCCGAGGAGGCGGGGCTGAGCCTGGAGAAAGCCACCCCGGACGACCTGGGCTCGGCGCGCAAGGTGGTGGTCACCAAGGACGACACCACCGTCATCGGTGGCGCCGGCGAGCCCAAGGCGATCGACGGGCGGCTGGCGCAGCTGCGCCGGGAAATGGACGAGGCCACCTCGGACTACGACAAGGAAAAGCTGCAGGAACGGATCGCCAAGCTGGCCGGCGGCGTCGCCGTGCTGAAGGTGGGCGCGGCCACCGAAGTGGCCATGAAGGAAAAGAAGGACCGGGTGGAAGACGCGGTGCATGCCACCCGAGCGGCGGTGGAGGAAGGGGTGGTCGCCGGCGGCGGCGTGGCCCTGGTGCGCGTCCGGCACGCCATCCGCACGGCCGGGCTGACCGGCGCCAACCATGACCAGGATATCGGTGTCGGCATCGTGCTGCGGACCATGGAGCAGCCCCTGCGGGAAATCGTTGCCAACGCCGGGCTGGAACCCTCGGTGGTGCTGCACGACGTGGAAGAGCACAGCGGCAACTACGGTTTCGACGCCCAAAGCCAGGGCTACGGCGACATGATGGGGATGGGCATCCTGGACCCCGCCAAGGTGGTACGGGTGGCGTTGCAGAACGCCGCCTCCATCGCCGGGCTGATGATCACCACCGAGGCCATGATCGCCGAACTGCCCGGACGGCAGCCGACCGGCCCGGGAGCCGAGGAGATGGGAATGATGTGAAAGAACCGGCGCCCGGACGGACGCGGCCCTCGAGCGTGTCCCGGCCGTCGGATACGGCCGTGGCAGAGCGCGCCCGGCTCCGGTCGTCACCCGCTTCAGGTACACTGACGGGGATCCCGACTCCACACACCATCGCCTTGTGACGGACACCCCATCCCTGCCCATCGACATCGTGCTGCCGGAGCTGCGCCGCGCGCTGTCAGGCGGTGTGAATGCTGTCCTGCAGGCATCTCCCGGGGCGGGCAAGACCACCCGCGTGCCGCTGGCGCTGCTGGCCGAACCCTGGCTGGCGGGACGCAGGATCGTGATGCTGGAACCGCGCCGGCTGGCGGCCCGCGCGGCGGCCCGCTACATGGCCCAGGCGCTTGGCGAAGCGGTGGGGGACACGGTCGGCTATCGGGTGCGCCTGGACACCCGGGTGGGGCCGCGCACCCGCATCGAGGTGGTCACGGAGGGTGTTCTCACCCGCCTCGTGCAGTCCGATCCCGCCCTCACCGGGATCGGACTGGTGATCTTCGACGAGTTCCACGAGCGCAGCCTGCAAGCCGACCTGGGACTGGCGCTGTGCCGCGAGATCCAGGGTGCCCTGCGAGAGGACCTGCGGCTGCTGGTGATGTCCGCCACCATGGACTCTGCGCCGGTGGCCGCCCTGCTGGGGGACGCGCCGGTCATCTCCAGCGAAGGCCGCGCTTGGCCGGTCGCCGTGCGCTACGCGCCGGCGCCGGACCGCGACATCACCGCCCATGCGGTTCGGGTGATCGGCCGGGCGCTGACCGAAGAGACCGGCAGCGTGCTGGTGTTTCTGCCGGGGGTCGCCGAGATCACCCGCGTCGCACAGCGGCTGCGCGACGCTCACCCCCATGACCATGTGGACGTGGCACCCCTCTATGGTGACCTTCCCGCCGAAGATCAGGAACGGGCCATTCGCCCGGCTTCGGCCGGTCGGCGCAAAGTGGTACTGGCCACTAACATCGCCGAAACCAGCCTGACCATCGAGGGCATCCGCATGGTGGTGGACAGCGGTCTGCTGCGCGTGGCCCGTTTCGAGCCGCGGGTGGGCATGACCCGGCTGCAGACCGTGGCGGTTTCCCAGGCATCGGCGGCGCAGCGCTGCGGTCGGGCCGGACGCCTGCAGCCCGGCGTGTGCTACCGGCTGTGGAGCGAGTCCCGCCACCGCACCCTGGCGCCGTTCAGCACGCCCGAGGTGCTGCAGTCGGACCTAGCGCCCCTGGCACTGGAGCTGGCCCGCTGGGGTACCACGGACCCCGCCACCCTGGCGTGGCTGGACCCGCCGCCGCCAGCGGCTTACGCCCGCGCCCGCGAGTTGCTCACGCAGTTGGGCGCCCTGGACGGGGCCGGGCATATCACGCCCCACGGCCGCCGTATGGCGGCGCTGGCCATGCACCCGCGCCTGGCCCACATGGTGCTGGCCGCTGAGGAGCTGGACAGGGGCGCGCTCGCCTGCGGGCTGGCGGCATTGCTCAGCGAACGGGATCTGTTCGCTGGACGGGAACGGGGCGCCGATTTGGGCAGCCGCCTGGATGTCCTGCGGGGCGCGAACGCCGAGCCGGGAGTCACCGTCGAACGGGCCGCGCTGCGGCGCGTGCGCACAGCCGCCGCCCACTGGCAGCGCCAGCTCGGACTGTCCCGGCCGCCGCCCGACGGCGCCGATCTGGCCGACGCCGGTCTGCTGCTGGCCTTCGCCTACCCCGATCGCATCGCCCAGCGCCGCCCGGGCAGCGACGGGCGTTTCCTGCTGGCCGGTGGCCGCGGCGCGTACCTGCCCCAGACCGAGCCGCTGGCGGCCAGCGACTACTTGGTGGCTGCCCACCTGGACGCCGGCACCCGGGAAGCCCGTATCTTCCTGGCAGCTCCCGTCCACAAACACCAGCTGCTCGCCCATTTCGGCGACCGTATCCGGGATGTCGAAGTCATCGCGTGGGAGCACCGAGAGCAGGCCGTGGCCGCCTGCCGCCAGCGGCGGCTGGACGAGTTGGTGATTGCCGACGAGATGCTGGACAACCCCGATCCCGAGCTGATCGTAGCCGCGATGCTGCAGGGCATTCGGGCCCTCGGCCTGAGCGCCCTGCCCTGGACACCGAAACTTCGCAGCTGGCAACAGCGCATGCAGTTCCTCCACGGGCTGGACCCTCAACAGTGGCCCGCGGTCTCCGACCAGGCGTTGCTGGACAGTCTCGAAACCTGGCTGGCTCCGTTTCTGACCGGCATTACCCGCGCCACACACCTGAGCCGGGTCGATCTGGCCGGCGCGCTGCAGACGCTGCTGCCCTGGGACCGCCGGCAGGCATTGGAAGAGCTCGCGCCAGCCCATGTCATCGTGCCCAGCGGTTCGCGCATACCGGTGGACTACAGCGGCGAAACGCCGGTGCTGGCGGTGCGGCTGCAGGAGATGTTCGGCGCTGTGGACACGCCGCGGGTCGCCGGCGGCCGGGTGACACTGCTGCTGCACCTGCTGTCGCCCGCCGGCCGGGCGGTGCAGGTCACCCGGGATCTGGCAAGCTTCTGGGCCGGCGCCTACCGGGAAGTGAAGAAGGACCTCAAGGGCCGCTACCCGAAACACCACTGGCCCGACAATCCCCTGCAGGCCCAACCCACCCGACGCACCAAGCGCAAACCCTGAGCAGACAGGCCGTGACCGCCGCCGGCGGCAACCTACCCGCCCCCCGCCGGCAGGTCCGCCAACTGCGCACCGCCACAAGAACACGCAATAAAGCATTAAATATCATTTAGTTGCATTTATCGCATCATTTGAGTGCATCGAGGTAGGGACAAAGATGCCTCAAAAGGCTATCATTTGCGGCCGAAAACGGTGGAGCCGGCAGCGCACCAAGGATCTTCCTGGCCGCCGACTCACAACAACACGCAACCGACCCGCAACTCTTGCCACGGGACCCGCGCAGGCCAACACCGCCCACAAGGCGGCGAGCCCGTCTGCGCCGCGCGCGGCCCGAAGAACTCTGCGGGGACATGCACTGCAGACAAGAACCATTGAGGAGGCGCCTTGGAACAGCTACTGAAATCCTGGACCGAGCTGGCGGGCATCGAATTCAGCCCGGTAAGTCACGCCGAGCGCATCGTCTCGGGCGTGGGCGGTTTCCTCGGCATCCTGGGCGTGTTCGTGGTGAGCCGCTCCGCCGTCGGGCCCGTGGGCGCGTGGTTTCTGGTGGCATCCATGGGGGCATCCGCCGTGCTGCTGTTCGCCGTCCCCCATGGCCAGCTGTCCCAACCCTGGTCGGTGATCGGCGGTCACCTGATCTCCTCCATCATCGGGGTGACCTGCGCCAAGCTGCTGCATGTGGAGTTCGTCGCCGCGGCGGCGGCGGTCGGGCTGGCCATCGCCGCCATGCACTACCTGCGCTGCATCCACCCGCCCGGCGGCGCCACCGCGCTGGTCGCGGTGGTCGGAGGCGCCTCCACCCATGCGCTGGGATACCAGTATGTGCTGACGCCGGTGATGCTGAACGCCTTCGTGATCCTCGGGGTCGCCATCGCCTTCAACTACCTGTTCCATTGGCGGCGCTACCCCGCCGCGCTGGCCAACGGCACGGACGACGACGAGGAAGAGTTCAGCAGCGACGAATACGGACCGGTCGCCCATCAGGACTTCGTCTACGCATTGAGCAAGATCGACTCTTTCATCGACGTCTCGGAGCACGATCTGTTGCGGATCTATTCCCTGGCAACCGGACAGGCGCGCACCCGTCATCTGCAGGCTCACCGTATCGAGCTGGACCGCTGCTACAGCAACGGCGAATACGGCGATGACTGGAGCGTGCGTCACGTCATCGACGAGTCGCCCAATGCAGATCCCGACCGGGACATGGTGGTCTACAAGGTGGTCGCCGGCCTGGGTCGGCGCACCACGGGCGTCGCCACACGTACTGACTTCGCCCGTTGGGCACGCCACGAAGTCATGCGCGACGAGGAGAACTGGAAGCGGGTGGCGACGCCGACGGGCGACCGCGGTCAGCCTGACCCGGCCGAGGATGCGCACACTCCAATCGGATCAATCCAGCCCGTCGCCGGTGACTGATGGCGCGCCCGGACAGTACGCACCAACCAGGCCATGGGAAAGCCCGGGGCGGCCTGAATTGTAGGTTGAGCTGAGCAACGCGAAGCCCAACACACACCCCACGGACACATCGCACCCGCCCGACCCCCGGGGAGACGGGGGCTCTAACTCTTCAGCAGACGGCGCTCCATGCGCCGGGCGGCCGGCACGCCGCGCCAGCGCCGCGGGACCAGCCGGGTCAGGGTGCGCACCAGTGCGGTGAGCGCTCGAAACGACAGGCGCACCGTCGAACTGCGCCGGAACCCGTATGCCTCTCCCAGAACATCGGGCAGCAGCATGGCCGCCGCCACGTAGTTGGCCGGACCCAGCAGGCGTGTGAACCAGGTTCCATTGAACAGACTGTCGCAGATGTCCCGCGCGGTCCCGGTCACCACCAGCCTGTCAGCCGAATAGGCGTCGTCCATCCAGCGCTGAAAGTCGTCCCAGCTGTCCGGATACAACGCCTTCGGCACGCCGAACAACTGGCCGAACAGCTTCGAGTCCTGATACAGGGCCTCCTTTTCGGCGCCGGAAAGCGGTTCGACGAACAGCTCGTAGGCGACCACCGAAGAGTCCAGCAACGTCGCCGCCACCCACAACAGCAGTTCCGGATCGTTGGCCGCGTAGGCCGGATCCATGTCCGCCGGCAAGGGGTCCTGTACCCGACCCTGTACCCGGCAATGTATGCCGTGCACCTTGAGCGCGGCGGCGACGGCCTGCTCGCGGACACCGAACACCATGGCATACACCGCGGAAAAGGTACGGATTCCGCGCCCGAGGGGATCGTCCCGGTAGCGACTGTGATCGGCCACCCCCTGTGCGACCTTGGGATGGGCGACCTGCATCAGCAGTGCCCGGATACCGGCCACCAGCAGGGCCGGCTCACGGGCAACCCGCCAGAACACGCTACCCGGCTCGAAGAAGCCCCGACCGGAGGCGACGCCCGCGCCCAGCTCTTCCAGATAGCGCCGGAACCGCTGCTGGCTTTGGTCATGTGTATTGGCAGACATCACGCAACAGAGCCGTCAAGCGATGGGACCGGCGCCGCGCAGCGCTCGCTTGCACCTCCCGCCGCGCGCCGGGAAATGACATCGCCCCGGCCGTGCGGACCGATCTTCAGGGTCTGTGGCGCTCCCCGCCGGACACCTGGGCCAGCAGCGCCTTGCGCACTTCGCGCAACCGGGCTTTCACCCGCGCCGCATTCCGCGGACCCATGCGGATCAGAATCTTCTGGCCCGCGGAAAGCGCTTCCAGCTTGGGGTCGGCGAACTTGTACAACACGTTGGGCTGCACCAGCTTGACCGGCCCCGTGACCTCCGGCGTGGCAAGCAGGTCGTCGATCGCCGCCATCAGCCGATCGTTGAAGTAGCCGGACGGATAGCCCAGGTCCCGGTAGGCCTCCTGCAACAGCGGATAGAAGCGCAGGTATACCGAAACCAGCTCCTTGACGTTCACGTCCTCCAACAGCCGGACATAGGGCGTGTAGCGTCGATAATTGTCGGGGCTGATAGCGTAGTCGCCCTGCCCGCCGGTCACGAGAAACCGGCCCGCCACGGGCCTGGTGGGCATGTACCGCTGGGGCAGCTTCGTCCGCGACAGGTCGTCCACCGTGACCGCCAAATGGCGCGCGATGGACTTCGGGCGAAACAGTGTGTCCAGAGCCGGCTGGCCGAACAGTTGGCCGAGCGCCTTTTCCAGCGTGGGATCGCTGTTGTCCAGAGCGGGTAGCGATGCGTCCTTTTGGGCCGGCCGCCCGGCGCCGTTCCCAGCTCCGTTGCCGGGAGATTTCGGAAGCGGATAACGCACCAGGGGCGCCGGGGCTTGCGCCCCGGGGGTGGCGGGCGAGGTGGGCACCGGCGCCTGTGCAGCCGGAGACGGCGGCGCCACCGGCTGCCGCCGTTGCACCGAACGCCAATAGAAGAACAACGCGGCAGCAGCAGCGACCAGAACAAGCATGGCCAGCCAGGGAATAGGTTTCTTCATGGGCAATCTGTCACCAGGGAACGCGGGAAGGGCCGGTCGGCCTACCGGCCATAGGATAGCAAGAAACAGCATACGATTTGTGCGTCGCCCCTGTGGGCACACAACCGGCTCCCTGCTGTCGAATTGGCAACACCCGTTCCTGGCCGGCCTTCTCACCCCGACCTGGTGGCAACCACCACCTGGGACGGAATACCCAAGGCAACGTGAACCTGCTGATAGTCCACCCGCCACTCATCCGTGTCGATGAAATCCAGCAGCTGCAGTGGCCGGCAACCGCCCACTCGCGCCGGGCTGCGTCGATGAATGCGGCTCCACAGGCCCGCCACCGCACGGGACAGGAACGTGCAGCCATGGGTCAGGCTCAACAGACACAGGCGCCCGTCCGGGTGCAGCAGCCGCCGCGCCTCGGCAAGCACAGCGACGATGTCCTGCGGCGCAAGCAGGTCCAGGACGTAATTGGCGACAAACCGGTCGAACGCGCCGGCGGGCACATCGAAGTGCAGCTGCCCGTCGCTCAGCTGGACACGGGCGCGGTCCGCAAATGCAGTCAACCGCTTGCGCGCCAGGGCCACCATTGTGGGGCTCAGATCCACACCGACGTACGACGCACTGGACGGCAGGATGCCCCCCAGCAGCTGCGCCGCAAAAGCACCGGTGCCACAACCGAGCTCGAAGACAGCTTCCGCCTGCTCGAAACAGGCGTGCGCAATGAGAGCACGCAACGCCGGGCCCTCGTAGAACCCCTGCCAATCCTGTTTGCGCCCGAAACGATCGTAGAACGCGCGCACCTGCTCGGTTGTCAGCAATCGCTCAGCCACGAACCCCTCCGATGGAATCGGCCAGTACCTGTCCGGCCTTCGAGTGCCGGCCAATCCGCTACGCACACCGAGTGCGTCGCTACAGACATGGCGGGGCCTGGAGCAACTCATCGAACTCCCCGGCAGGCAAGGGCGGGCTGAACAGATAACCCTGAATGCCGTCGCAGCCGTGGTCGCGCAGAAAGCCGAGCTGAGCTTGAGTCTCCACACCTTCGGCCACCGCATAGCGATTCAGACTGCGGGCCATGGCGAGGATGGTGGCAACGATGGTCGCATCGTCGGCATCGGTGGTGATGTCGCGCACGAAGGACTGATCGATCTTGATGGTGTCGATGGGAAAGCGCCGGAGGTAACTCAGCGAGGAGTAACCGGTGCCGAAGTCGTCGATGGCAAAGGTGATCCCCATACCCCTCAGCCGATCCAGCGTATCGATGGTGCACTGGGCGTGTTCCATGAGGGCACTTTCGGTAATTTCCAGCTCCAGCAGGGCCGGGGCGAGACCGCTGTCCGTCAGTGCGCTGCACACGGTCTCCGCCAGACGGGCGTCGGCCAGCTGATGGGCCGAGATGTTCACGGCCACGCGCAAGAACCCGAAGCCCCGATCGTGCCACTGGCGGGCCTGGCGGCAGGCGGTCCGCAGCACCCACTCGCCCACCGGCACGATCAGCCCGGTCTCCTCCAGCAGCGGCACGAACCGGGCCGGCGACACCAGGCCCAGGTCCGGGTGCTGCCAGCGGATCAGGGCCTCGGCGGCGATCAGCTTTCCGGTGCGCAGATCCGGCTGCGGCTGGTAATAGAGCACGAACTCCTCGCGCTCCAGCGCATGGCGCAGGCTGGTTTCCATGGCCAGTCGTTCGAACGCCGTGGCATTCATGTCGTAGGTGTAGAACTGATAGTTGTTGCGGCCCTGCTGTTTGGCGCGGTACATGGCGATATCGGCGTGCTTGAGCAGCGTCTGGGCGTCGCCGCCGTCGTCCGGGAACACACTGATGCCGATACTGGCGCTCACGAAGAATTCGCGCCCCCCGATGACGCAGGGTTTGCTCAGCGCCTCCAGGATCTTGGCGGCGACGGCAGGGATATCGTCCAGCGAGCCGATATCCTCCAGGATAAAGGAGAACTCGTCGCCCCCCAGACGGGCGACGGTATCGCCGTCGCGGATGCAGCCGGCCAGCCGCTGCCCCAGGATGCGCAGCGCCTGGTCGCCCACATCGTGGCCCAAGGTGTCGTTGATGATTTTGAAGCGATCCAGGTCCAGGAACAGCACCGCCACCGGCCGTTCGTGCCAGCGCGCCCTGGCCAGGGTCTGGGTCAACCGGTCCACGAACAGGGCCCTGTTGGGCAATTCGGTCAGCACGTCGTGCTGCGCGAGATAGCGCAGGCGTTCCTGGGTCTGCATGCGCTCGGTGATGTCCTTGCCGGTGGAAATGAAACTGACGATGTGGCCGCGCTCATCCCGTTGAGGGGTGATGGTCTTCTCCTCGTAATACAAAGCGCCGTCCTTGCGCCGGTTGACCAGCACGTCGCGATAGACTTTGCCGGCCAGGATGGTGCGCCACATGTTCTGGTAGAACGCCAGATCATGCCGCCCCGACTTCACCAGCCGCGTGGTCTGTCCCAGCACTTCTTCGCTGCTGTAGCCGGTGACGGCCTCGAAAGCCGGGTTCACGTATTCGATGACACCCGAGGTGTCGGTGATGATGACCGAATCGGCGGTCTGCTCAATGGCTCCTGACAGACGGGCCATGCGCTGTTCGGCCCGCAGCCGCTCGCTGGTGTCCTGAATCATGGCCACGAACACCGGCGGGGTTTCCTGATGGGACAGCTGCAGGCGCACTTCCACCGGGTAGCGCGAACCGTCCTTGCGCTGGTGGACCGTGTTGAACGTAACCACTTCGTCCTGCCCCGCGCGCAGAGGAGCAACCAGTGCGCGGAATCGGTCCGCATCCATCTCAGGCTTGAGGTCGACCGGCGTCATCGCCGTGAGCTCGTCCATGGAGTACCCGAGGTTCTCCCGTGCCCCGCGGTTGACGTCGGTGAACAGGAATGTGTCCGCCGCGAACACATAGATCTCGTAGGCTGAATAGGCGAGAATCCGCCCGAGACGCAGCGCGGCGTTCTCGACCGCCTTGCGCGCACCGATATCGGTCACGCTGCCCCGCACCAACCGCCGTTCCGCAGACGGCAGCCGCACCAGACGGACCTCGCAGATCAGATCGTGGCCGGCGGCATGGCGGTGCACCCACTCGAATACCGGCGTGCGCCCTTCCAATGCCTGTCGGACATACTCGGCGACCAGTTCGGCGGACGGCCGCCCGCCCGGCTGGGTGGGCGGACTGAGCGCCGCCGGACCGCCGATGCGGCCCAGTTGCTCCCTGGAATAGCCGAACAGGCGCACTGCATTCCGGTTGACGTCCGCCAGCTGGCCGCTGTCCACGTCCAGCACGATGATGGCCTCCGGGGCATGCTCCACCAGGGTGCGCAGGCGCGCCTCGCTCTCCCGCAGCGCGGTCTCGGCCCGGTGCCGTTCGGTCACGTCCACCACCGTCGCCAGTGCGCCGGCGTACTCTCCGTCATCGTCCAGAAGGGGGGCAGTGCCCATGGTGGTGTAAACCCGCGATCCGTCCTTGGCGATCAGCTCGAAATCGTGATGTTCCCTGATGCCGTGACGGCGCCGTTCCATATTGGCTCGGGCAAGCTCGATTCCGGCCGCGTCCGTGAATGAAAACAGGTGCCGGCCCGACATCTCGGCGACCGTATAACCCAGCATCTCCGCGATGCGGGGGTTCACGAACGTCGTATAGCCGTCCTTGTCGATGGCCCAGATGCCCTCCTGGGCCAACTCCACCAGCTGACGGTAGCGGTCTTCGCTCTCCTTCAGCGCCTGCTCGGCCCGTTTGCGGTCCGTGATATCCCGCACGATCGCCTGCAGATAGGCTTCGCCGTCCACGTCAATGCGGTTGATACTGATCTCGGCGTCGAACAGGGTACCGTCGAATCGTTGATGCACCCATTCGAAAAACTGGGGCGTCCCTGCCAGAGCAGCCTCGACCCTTTCCCTGCCCATCTGCCTGGACTCGCGGCCGTTGGGCTGCTCCGGCGGCGAGAACGCCGCCGGAGCAGCATTCAGAAACTGCTCCCTCGTGCAGCGGAACATTTCCAGTGTCCTGCGATTGCAGTCCGTACAGCGATCGTCCTTGGTCAGCACAATAGCGTCATTGGCACTGTCGAAAAGGATTCGATATCGATGCTCGCTGGCTTCCAACGCCAGCTCGTCGCGCCGTCGTTCCGTGATATCGGTGACCAGGCCTTCCAGGTACAGCGGCTCGCCCGTGGACGCGGACAATACAGCGCGACCGTCATCGGCCACCCATTTCACCTGGCCGTCGGCGGCCACAATCCTGTACACGAGACCATAGGCACGGCGTTGGTCCAGCGCAGCCCGCAGTGCCGGCAGAACCTGTCCTCGATCGGCTTCGTGGATGAAGCTGCTGTGGGCGATCCTGCGGTTGTTGACCAGTTCATCGGGCTCGTAGCCGGTCAGCGCGCTACAGCCGGCGGTGACAAAAATCAGGGTCAGTTCGGCATCGGCGGCGCGCCGGTACACCATGCCGGGGAGATTTCCCAACAGCGCCGACAGCGTCCCTTCGCTCTCCCCGAGCGCCTGTTCCAGGCGATTCCGTTCAGCATTGGCCCGCAGGGTCTGCATGCTGAAACCCACGCCGTCGACCAACTCTTCCAGCAGGCCCATTTCCTCGCCATCGAAAGCCGCGGGGCGGTCCTGGTAGAAGGTCATCGCACCGACGATCCCCCCCGCCACCCGCAGGGGCAAACCGGCCACCGAACGAAAGCCTTGTCGACGTGCGTGTTCCCGCCACGGCTCGAATCCGGCATCGGTTTCCGTATCACCGACGATCGCCGGCCGCCCGCTTCGAATCGCCCGTCCCATCGGACCGCCCCCGAACGCCGACTCGTCGCTGCGCACGGTAATGACCTGCAGGTACTCCCCGCCGAAACCCGCCTCCGCGACGGGACGGACCTGAGAGCTGTCCGCGTCGACCAGACCGACCCATGCCATGCGGTACTGGCCGCGGTCGACCAGGATGCGGCAGGCAGCGGCGAGCATGCGCTGCTCGGAGACTTCCCGGGCCATCATCTGGTTGATATCGGTGATGCTGCGCAGCAGGCTGGTCAACCGCTCCAGCCGCCGCTGGGCGACCGCCCACTCGGTCACGTCGCGGCACAGGCAAACCAGCGAGGGACCCTCCGGACCATCCACCCGACGCAGCACCAGCTCGACATCGCGACCCGCGCCGTCGCGGCGACGCAGGCGCATTGCGAACCGCTCAAGGCCGCTCGTCGCGGCCCTGCCTATGTGGGCCTCGATCTCCCCGCCTGTCCCGTGGGCCGCCAGCGCGGGCAAGCTCATACCGACGAGTTCCCCGGGCGCGCAACCAAGCAGCTCACCGAAAGCCGCGTCGGCCTCCAGAATTATCCCTTGCGGGCTCGCAACACAGGTCCCTGGCGGCGGGATCCCCCACAGGCCATCATCGCCCCGTGCATGAGTCCCAGCGGGCTTGTTGGTCACCGCTTCCTCCCCCGGATTCGGCTGGCCGGTCCCACACTCCGGCTGCCACACCGCACCGGATACGACAGAACGCCTGCTCAAGCGGCACCGACCGCACCGCCCTGCTGCACCCCGGGAGCTCGGTCTGTCGTCTTCGCGGACAGTGCAAGGCCGGTTCAGGCCGGAAAGAAGCGAGGCCGGTGCCGGGGGGCTGACGGCAGCCCCACGACAGACCGCAACCGGCACATGCCGACACGGTGTCGGTGGAGGGGTCAGATCCCAGTTTTGGCTAATATTAGCCAAAACTGGGATCTGACCCCATTTCTGTGACCCCATTTCTGGGTGGCTACAATTGGAATGTTAGGACGATTTCACCTAACAGGAAAGGGGGAGCGGCCATGAGAGCGCAGCGGCTTCGCGCTGTACTTGCAGGAGCGGTGTTGCTCGTAATCGCACCGGTCGATGCACAGGATCAGATACGTACCCAGGACCAGACACGCAGCCAGACGCAGACTCGGGAACAACTCCGCGACCAGCAGATCTACGGCCACCAGCTGATGACACCGCAGGAACGGGACCGCTATCGCGAACGTCTACGCGCCGCCCGCACGGAACGCGAACGCGCGCGCCTCCGCGAGCAGCATGTGGAACAGATGCAGCAGCGCGCCCGGGAGCGGGGAATACGACTGGCGGCGCCGCGAACGGGACGGCAAATGAGTCCGCCCGTCGGTCGCGGTATGAGCCCGGGCGGGGGAATGGGCTCCGGCATGGGATCAGGCGGCCGGCGCTGAGGCCGGCGTCCCGCCATGGCCCGCCGCCTGTTGCGCGACTGCAGACCAAAAGGCCAATGACCGATGCACAGCACCGATCATCGGCCAACCGTCTTGCCGCCACCGCCCGCCAATACGGCCGTGGCCGCCCAACCTGCGAGGGTACTGGCAAATCACCCCATTGATCACCATCGCGCCGAAGACAGAATCGGCAACGCGTAACCGCACCGGGGCACTCCGCTTGGTGACCCGCCAGGCGGGCGCAAACCTCAGACGCAGCCGGTGGGTTTGGGCAGGCCGCCGTACTTGGTGATGGGCTTCATGGGACCTGTCGACCACTGCTTGAACAGAATCTTCTGGTCCTCGCCGACATATTTGGCGAACTTGCGGATCGGCGGTACCACGCTGAATTCCTCGAAGTACTCGCGGGCCTTCAGGATCTGTTCCCACTTCACGTCATCCAGATCGATGCCATCGGCCTCGGCCATCGCACGTCCAATCTCCGGGGTCCAGGCGTTCATATCGGCGAGGTAACCATCACCGTCACGTTCGGGAAGCATCGTCACATCCTCTCTTGCTATTGGCAGAAACTGCACCTGGGGCGCAGTTGGGCCCCAGGCAGAAACGAACGAGCCCGGCAAAGCCGGGCCTACTGGGTGTATTTATAGCAATACCTTACAAATTCAGTCAAGATTTAAGGGCGACTTCGTTCCATCGGAGTCACTCTACGGGATTACGCAGGGTGCCGATGGGGTGGACAGTGATCGCCACTTCGTCGCCTTTTTTCAAGTACTTGGGCGGTTCGAACCCCATCCCCACCCCGGCGGGTGTGCCGGTAGCGATGATGTCGCCCGGCTCAAGGGTCATGGTGGCCGCCAGGGTCTCGATCAGCGTGGGGATGTCGAAGATCAGGTCCGCCAGCCGCCCGTCCTGGCGAATTTCCCCATTCACCCGGGTCTGCAGCCGCAAGCTGCTCGGGTCGGGCACTTCATCGGCGGTCGCGATGACCGGCCCCATGGGGCAGAAGCCGTCCAGACTCTTGCCCAGAAACCACTGCTGGTGGCGAAACTGCAGTCCGCGGGAGGTGGCGTCGTTGACGATTGTGTAACCATAGACATGGTCGGCTGCGTCGGCCGCAGTTATGCCCCGGCCACCGGCGCCGATCACCACCGCCAGCTCGCCCTCGTAGTCCGTCGTCCCGGTGGGATCCAGTCTGGCGGGGATGGCCTCCTCGGGGCCGATCACCGAAGACGTGGCCTTGGTGAAGTAAATCGGCACTTGGGGCAGATCCCCACCACCGGGGATGGAGCGCACCTCCAGCGCATGGGCACGGTAGTTCTTGCCCACGCAGAAGATGTTGCGCGGCGGGCGGGGCATCGGCGCCAGCATACGGACCTCGGTGGCCGGCAGACGCCCCTCACCGCTGGCGAACGCCTGACGGGCCGCATCCAGGCCCGCCTCCCCCAACCGGATGAAAGCGACCATATTGCCGGGCAGCCCGGGCGCCGCCCGCGAGAAGTCGATCACCTCGTGGGTGGATTGATCGAGCGCGCCGATGCGGGTCGCCCCGCCTGCCGAGAATGTTACGAGCAACATGTTTGGACTCCGGTTGAAAGAAACGATGAATGCCGAGTGATGCACGATAAAGACCCATAACGCCCCGCACCAGTTCATCATTCATCATTCTGCCTGCCGCCTGCCGCCATCCCCCTCCCTTGAATTCCCTCCATCCGCCCGCATGTAGACAACGAATGTCGGGCAATCGCCCCGAGGACTGTCGATGAATGCGCTACGCACTACCCTGCTGCTGGCCAGCCTTACCGCCCTGCTGGTGCTGGTGGGCAAAGCCATCGGCGGCAACACCGGCATGGTGGTCGGCCTGCTGTTCGCCGGAGTGATGAATATCGGCAGCTACTGGTTCTCGGATCGGCTGGTGCTGTCCCTGTATCACGCCCAACCTGTGGGTCCCGACCAGGCGCCCGAGCTGTATTCCGTGGTGCAGGAGCTGGCCCACCGCGCCCACATGCCCATGCCGAAGGTGTACATCGTCGACTCGGAGACCCCCAACGCCTTCGCCACCGGGCGCAACCCCGACCATGCCGCGGTAGCGGCCACTACCGGTCTGCTGCACCTGATGGACCGGGAGGAACTCACCGGCGTGCTGGCCCACGAACTCAGCCATGTCCGCCACCGGGACACCCTGATCAGCGCCATCGCCGCGACCCTGGCCGGGGCCATCGCCATGATCGCCAATATCGCCCAATGGGGACTGATTTTCGGCATGGGCCGCGGCGACGACAAAGAGGGTGGCATCGTAGGAGCCCTGGCCACCATGATCCTGGCCCCGCTGGCGGCTGCGCTCATTCAGATGGCGGTATCCCGTTCCCGTGAATACGGTGCCGACCAAGGCGGCGCAGAGCTGTCGGGCCACCCCCTGTGGCTGGCCAGAGCCCTGCGCAAGCTGGAAAGCGCCAACCAGGCGCACCCCATGCAGACGGCGGCCCGCAACCCCGCCACCGCCCACCTGTTCATCGTCAACCCCTTGAGCGGAACGAAGCTCGCCCACCTGTTCTCGACACACCCGCCCATGGAAGAGCGCATCCGGCGGTTGGAGCAGATGGCCGGGCGCTGATACGGACGGTCCATAGTAAATCAGCCCACACCGCCAATACCTAAGCACTCATGGATGAGTGCTGCCACGGTTGTTCATTTCACATCCGCAACACCTGAATTTTACAATTGTTCGCCATCCAAACGTTGTCCGTCCGGTCATCAAGTCTGGCCAATGGTGGTACTCAAAAGCCTGAAGACGACGTCCGACCCGATCCTTCATTTGCTCATCAATATGGCGCGCACGCCGCATGAGGGGCAGCAGGCCATACGACGCCTGGGTACGGTCATCCGGTCCTTCTGGAATTCACCGTTGGAGAACACGCATTCGATAAGGCTATCGGAAACGCCGTGCGGGCTCGCGCACCGGTGAGCCTCGCGTATCCCAATTGTCCGGCCACCAGGAGTATCCGCGCATTTGCGGAAAGCATGCTGCATCAGAACGTACCTACCCACGGCCGCCTGCAGCAGGAGCCTACGCTCCTCGGGCAGCTGTTCCAGACATTGAGCGTACGCGGATGGTTCGTCCGAGCGATGCTTAAGGGCCGGCCATCGGCGGACAGGGCGGCCGGCCGCTCCCATAGGGGTTGCCGCTCGCCGACCAAAGCCCGACAGATCACACCGCTATCGCGGCTCAGCGCCGACGAAACAGCGCCGCCAGCCTGCACGTCGAGTTGCCCCATGGCTCCGGCACCCCGGGGTGCCGGAGCTAATGGACAAACCGGCCGACCCCGTGCCATACGGGGCCTGGGCGAGCCGGTTTGCGTGCACGCAGCAGCAGCGACGGCTCTGGCGGGTCACCTTCAGAAATCGGGATCCATGATCATTTCCGGCCAGAACACCTTGTCCGGTTCTTTGGCCTGCAGGGCCTGGGCCTGCTTGCGGGCCTCTCCGTAGGTGAGTTCTTCATCCAGGTGACCCCGCTGGAAACCGTATTTCAGTTTCCAGCCGATACGGTAACCCTTGTCCGAGTCCCGATGGATAAGGGGATCAGCGCGGTTCTTGAACGTACCCGACATAAGACGGTCCTCCATGAAACGGCTCTTGTTGGAAGTGCTCACCACATGGTGCTGCGACTCGCAGGCACCGCGGGAGTATCACGTCGAGGCGCCTGAGGCGCTCGCCGCGCCATCTGCGGGTCCCTCCCGAGGCACAGGATGACGCACACCGGCTTCTACGTATACTCCAGTTGGGCGCCGGCGCCAATGGAGAACCGGCACGGGCGAACGGCAGACGATCCGTATGCGCTGAAGACTCACGCTCGCGCGGCCGTATCGCCCAGCCTCCGCGCGCAGGACAAGGGGGACGGCAGCACGCGCCGCCGCCCCCCTTGGCGTGGTCCGGGCAACCGGCCCGATGGGCTTAGGACTGGGCGGACAGCGCGAAGTCCGACTGCCCGCGCAGGGCCGCAATGCGCTCCTCCAGGGGCGGATGGGACATGAACAGGCGCATCACACCCGAACCGCTGTTGATGCCGAAGGCCACCATCTGCGACGGCAGCTGGGCCGGCTCGTGCATGGCCCGCAGGCGTTCCAGCGCGGCGATCATCTTGCCTCGGCCGGCCAGGGCGGCACCGCCGGCGTCGGCGCGGAACTCGCGCTGGCGGCTGAACCACAGCACCACCACCGACGCCAGGACACCCAGCGCGATCTCGGCGGCGATACTGGTGACCCAGTAGGCGATGCCCGGCCCGTGATAGCCCTCGTCATGGTCACTGTTGGCCGACAGAGCGCGGTCCACCAGGAACCCGGCCACCCGGGCCAGCGCGATCACGAAGGTGTTGAGCACGCCCTGAATCAAGGTCAGGGTCACCATGTCGCCGTTGGCGATGTGACTGACCTCGTGGGCCAGCACCGCCTCCACCTCATCGCGGCTCATGTCAGTCAGCAGCCCGGTACTCACCGCCACCAGCGCCTTGTTGCGGCTCGCGCCAGTGGCGAAGGCGTTGGCGTCGGCCGCCTCGTAGATGGCTACTTCGGGCATGCCGATGCCGGCGCGCTTGGCGTGGGACCGCACGGTGGCCAGCAGCCAGGCCTCTGCCTCACTGCGCGGCTGCTCGATGACGCGGGCGCCGGTGGACCGTTTGGCGACCCATTTGGAGATGGCCAGGGACAGGAAGGCTCCGCCCATGCCGAACACGGCGGCAAAGCCCAGCAGGCCGGCCAGGTTCAGGCCGTTTTCGGTCAGAAAGCCGGTGACACCCAGCAGGCTTGCGGTAATGCTGAGGACCACAAGGATCGCCAGGTTGGTGAGAACGAACAGGACGACGCGTTTCATGACTCACACTCCTCTGTTGGAGCCGCTTGAGCCGGCGAAGCGCCAGGGCCATCGACCGGGAGCGGGACTGGGAGCGAGTGTACAGCGGTCAATATATAAATATAATTCGATTGTTTGGTAGATTAAGTTCGGTATTTTCGAAGAGTGATGGCGCCATGCAAGGCATGAACTACAACCACTTGTACTACTTCTGGACGGTGGCCAAGGAAGGCGGCATCGCCGCCGCCTGCGAGCAGCTCCACCTGACGCCACAGACCATCAGCGGACAGCTGCGGGTGCTGGAGGAAGCCCTGGGCGCCAAGCTGTTTGACCGCGCCGGCCGCAGGCTGGTGCTGACCGATACCGGCCGCGTCGCCTTCAACTACGCCGACGAGATGTTTCGCCTGGGCGCTGAGATGACCGAGGTGCTGGAAGGGCGCGTCAGCGGCCAGCCGCTGCCTTTCACCGTCGGCATCGTGGACGTGGTGCCCAAGATGATCGCCTACCGGCTGCTGGAGCCCGCCCTCCATCTTTCGGAGCCGGTGCATATCGTGTGCCGCGAGGGCAAGCTGGACGCCCTGCTAGCCGACATCGCGCTGCACAAGCTGGATATCGTGATCGCCGACACGCCGGTGGGCACCACCCTGAACGTGCGCGCCTTCAACCACTTGCTGGGCGAATGCGGCGTCACCTTCTTCGCGGCCCGCACCCTGGCGACACGCTACCGCCGCCGGTTTCCCGAATCTCTGGCCGACGCACCCATGCTGCTGCCGACCACCAGCACCGCGGTGCGCGGCGCCCTCATGCAGTGGCTGGACCAGCAAGGCATCCGCCCGCGTATCGTAGGCGAGTTCGACGACAGCGCGCTGATGAACGCCTTCGGCCAGCGGGCGGTGGGCGTGTTCGTGGCGCCCAGCGTGGTGGAGCGGGAAATCACCCGCCAGTACGACGTGCGGCCCATCGGGCGCACCGACCGGGTGCGCGAGCGCTACTACGCCATTTCCGCCGAGCGCCGTCTGCGACACCCGGCGGTGGTGGCCGTCAGCCAGGCTGCCCGGGCGGAACTGTTCTAGCGGGCCGTCGACAGGGAAGCCCCCGCGGCCTCTTCGCCCGACGCCCCCGGACCTCTGGCAGCCTGCTTTTCCACAACCCGCTGGCTCGGCATCTGCCGCACCGGTTACAGTTACGGCCATGAGCATCGACGAACTTCGCCACCACGCGATGGACAGGGGCTTGACCCGCACGGACCTGGACGCCGACCCTTTCCGCCAGTTCGAACACTGGTTCAAGGACGCGATCGACACGGGCGTGTTCGAACCCAACGCAATGAGTCTGGCCACCGTGGACGAGCACGGCCAACCCTCCCTGCGTACCGTGCTGCTGAAACTGTTCGACGAGCAGGGCTTCGTGTTCTTCACCAACTATGCCAGCCGCAAGGCCGGCGACATCGAAGGCAACTCCAAGGTCGCTCTGCTGTTTCCCTGGGTGACCCTCGGGCGGCAGGTCAAGATCACCGGCAGCGCCGCCAGGATCCCGCTCGCCGAATCCATGGGCTATTTCGCCACACGCCCCCGCGGCAGCCAGATCGGCGCCTGGGCCTCGCCACAGAGTCGGGTGATCAGTTCGCGCTCACTGCTGGAAGCCAAGGTGGACGAGATCAAGCGCAAGTTCACCGCCGGCGAGATTCCGCTGCCCTCGTTCTGGGGCGGATACCGGGTCAGCCCCCGCACTATCGAGTTCTGGCAGGCACGGGAAAGCCGCCTGCACGACCGGTTCGAGTATCGTCGCGACGAAAGCGGCCGCTGGTTCGTCCAACGCCTCGCCCCTTGAGAACGGTCTCGCCCCGTTTTCCCATTCGCAATCGGCAGTTCCTCCTGCTCTGTCCGCAAACTGCATTGCACCGCCACCGGCAGACCGTGCGGCGGCCAGCAGCGCGTGAACGCGCAGCCCCCGGGAACCGCCCGCCCCGGTCCGGGTTCAGAGCTCTACGGCGATCAGCCAGACCATGCTGATGGCGACCGTGATCAGCATGGGCACGAACGCGATACGCAGGTACTGGCTGAAGGAGATGGGATAGCCGGCCTTCTCTGCAAGTCCGGCGGTCACCACGTTGGCGCTGGCCCCGATGAGGGTGCCGTTGCCGCCCAGACAGGCCCCCAGCGACAACGCCCACCACAACACCGCACCATGGATCCCGGGAACGGAGGTGGTCAGATAGGCCACGATGGGCAGCATGGTGGCGGTGAACGGAATGTTGTCGATGAGCGCGGAGAAGATGGCCGACACCCACAGCACCAGAATCACCGCTATCAGCGGGGAGCCTTCCGATGCGTCGCGCACCCAGTTGGCGACGATCTGTATCAGGCCGGTCTGCTCGGCCCCGGCGACGATGATGAACAGCATCATGAAGAACACCAGCGTGGGCCACTCGATTTCCTTCTCGACCATCTCCACGATATGCACTCCGCTGATCACCAGCAGCACCGAGGCGCCGGCCATGGCCGCCACGCTGGGCTCCATGTGCAGAGTGCCGTGGAACACGAACAAGGCGATGGTGAACAGCAGCACGAGGCCGGACTTCAGCAACAGGCGGGAATCGGTGATGCGGTATTCCTCCCGCAGCCGGCCGATCATCGCCGGCACGTCGTCAACCCGCGCGTTCAGATAACCCTTGCGGAACCAGAACAGGAAATACACCGAACTGACGGCAAGCCCGATCAGGCACACCACCGCCAGGTGTTCCACGAATTGCACGAAACTCAACCCGGCGTAGGAACCGATCATGATGTTGGGCGGATCGCCGATCAGCGTGGCGGTGCCGCCCACATTGGACGCAAACACTTCCGGCATCAGCAATGCGATGGGGTTGATGCGCAACGCCACGGCAATCTCGATGCTCACCGGGATGATGAGCAGCATGGTGGTGACATTGTCCAGGAAGGCCGACGTCACCGCGGTGATGAACATCAGCAGCATGGACAGCATGAAGATATTGCCGCGGGCCAGCTGAAAGGACTTGTAGGCCATCCACTGGAACACGCCGGTCTTCTTGGTCACGCCCACGATGATCATCATGGCCATCAACAGGAAGATCACGTTCTGGTCGATGGCGCGCATGGCGTCTTCGAACGTGATGATCCTGAAACCCGGGTCGAACGTGCCCAGGGTGTAGCTCACGAACAACAGCACCGACGCGCCCACCATGGCGGCCAGGGTGCGGTGCATCATCTCGAAGGCGATGAACACGTACACCGCCAGCAGCACCAGCGCCGCAATCCACAGCGCAGGCGACAGCGTGCGCTCGATGGTGAGACTGAAATGGGCCAGGAACTGGCGGCCGCCCGCCGGGGCCATCCCATCCGGGAGCACATGGGAAACAGCGACGCGTCCTGAGGCTTTGTAGGAGGGACGCGCAACCCGCACCTCCACTTTCCCGGCCGGCAGCAGTCCGGCCGGCACCTGCAGCCTGGCTTCGTAGATTCCGGCGCTGTCGGTGGTCACCGACCCGGAGGGCGCCAACTCTTTGCCGCCCGCGTAGAAGAGCAGACGCGCGTCCTTCACGCCTTTGCCCTGGGAGTTGGAGATGGTGCCGGAAACGATCAACAGGTCCTGGCTGCCAGCGGCCGCCGCTGGCCGGGACTGCAGACCGAATAGCAGGCCGGTCAGCAACAGGACCAGCAGAGAAAGGCGCTTCCACCCACCCATGGCGATTGGACTGTTCTCTGTTTCTCTCAAAGGCCGTTGGACACGGGAACCCGTTCGCTTGCGCCGGCCGATTCCGGCCGTCCGGCGTGGGCACTGTAGCAGATTCCAAAACCGAAGGGCGACCCACCGGTCACCGGTTTCATCCATCGGCACGGGGACCGCCCCTCGTTTCGTGCCTACGGGAACGTCCCCCGACGGCCCGTCGCCCGCCGGGATCGACCCTCCCGCGAAGTTGCGCCGAGCCCCGCCTTCCAGTGCCGGCGGCCGCCTGGGTTTGCCCTAAGGCGTGGGGTATACTGGGCCGCGGCGCGACAACCGAAAAGAACAAGACCGCCCGGCCGCCAGAGCCGCGTGCGGCGGGACATGCCATCACATGTCTTGAAACCGTCCGTACCGGTTCGTTGTTTCCGGAACGACGACCTGCGCGCGCAGGCGGCCCGCATTCAGTGTCTGGCCCGGTTCTTGCGAGGAGACAGTCGATTCCACAGCGGCCATGGCCAACTCGACCGGTAGTCGGCCTCGTTTCGGTGAATGAGGGGGAAGCACGCCCATGACCAAACACAAACTGCGCAAAGAAGCCGGGCCCATCGGCCTGTTGTACGCGAGCCTCGGCGGCATGATCGGTTCAGGCTGGCTGTTCGGAGCGCTGCACGCGGCCAAGCTGGCCGGCCCACTCAGCATCTGGTCGTGGGTCATCGGCGCGGTGGCGGTTCTGCTGCTCGCACTGGTGTACTCCGAACTGGTCACGCTGCTGCCCAAGAGCGGTGCATTGGTGCACCTCAGCCATCTCAGTCACGGCGACCTGCTGGGGCGCATCTGGGGCTGGATCCTGTTCCTGGGTTACGTGTCCATCGCACCGGTGGAAGTGATGGCGGTGCTGACCTATACCAACAACTACCTCCCAGGTCTGGTGGCGCCGCAAAGCGGGCTGCTCACCCACCTGGGCTTCGTGGTCGCCATCCTGTTTCTCGCTCTGATCGTCACCTTGAACCTGCTCGCCATCCGCTGGGTGCTGTGGATCAACAGCGCAGTGACCTGGTGGAAGATAGCCATCCCGGTGTTGACCATCGTGGTGCTGCTGGTCTACTCCCATCACCCGGAGAATCTGCACGCGGCGGCCGGGCACTACGAGGTCTCCGGCGTCTTCACCGCGGTCGCCAGCGCCGGGGTGATCTTCAGCTTCCTGGGGTTTCGCCAGGCCATCGACCTGGCGGGTGAAACCGACAATCCCTCGCGCAACATCCCCTTGGCGGTGATCGGCTCGGTGGTCATTGCCGCGATCATCTACATCGGACTGCAATACGCCTTTTTGCTGGCCCTCAATCCCGCCGATATCGGCAACGACTGGCGCACCCTGCATTTCGAAGGCGCGTCGGGGCCGCTGGCGGCCCTTAGCATCAGCGTGGGCGCCACCTGGTGGGCAATCGTGTTGTACGGCGACGCCATCGCCTCGCCCACCGGCACGGGCTTCATCTACTCGACCGCCAGTTCGCGCATCACCATGGCCGCCGGGGAAATGCGCACCCTGCCCAGTTCCCTTGCCGAGGTGAACGGCCAGGGGGTACCGGTACGCGCGCTGATCGTCACTTTCCTGGCTGGCGCGATCTTTTTCTTCCCGTTCCCGTCCTGGCAGAAGCTGGTGAGCTACATCTCGTCGGTCACCGTGCTCTCCTACGGCCTGGGGCCCATCGTGCTGCTGCACCTGCGCCGCACCCTGCCGGGCACACCGCGCGCTTTCCGGTTGTGGTGGGCCTGGCTGCTCGCGCCCTTGGCTTTCGTGATCTCCAACTGGATCATCCTGTGGACGGGATTCCAGACCGCCAATGTCCTGTTCGGCATGATCACCGTCATGTTCGTCGCCTATGCCGCGTATCACTATCTGTTGAAAGGAAACCGGCGCGGCCCGTTCGGGTGGGCACAGATCGCCTGGGTGTTTCCCTATTTCGCGGGGCTCTGGCTGCTGCTGTACTTCGGCCCGGCCATATTGGGCGGCAACGGACAGCTGGGTTTCGGTCTGGACATGCTGCTGGGGGCGCTGTTCAGTCTGCTGATCATGGCGCTGGCGGTAGCCACCGGCCTGCCCGCCGAAGCCAGCAGCGAGTACCTGGTGCAGCTCACCACCGAAGCCGAGGAAGCCGCGCCCTGATGGGCAATGCAGAAGCAGGCGCAGCTAGTGGTCCATGCGGGAAATAGCGTGTCTCTCAAGTCTGCCGCGCACTGGCGCTTTTTCACTCTGCATCGGCTCGTCCTACCACATCAGGTCATCGGGCACCCGATAGTCCGCATAGGGATCCTGCTCCTCAGGCTCGGTCTCCGGAGCGGGCCGTGCCATGACGCACCGCGCGTCCCGGGCGCGGATCTTCTCCGCCACTGCCGGCGACACCACCTCGTAGCGGCCGTCGAGCTTGACGATGTCCAGACGCCCCTCGCTCAGTTGGTCGCGGATGGCGGGGGTGACGAGCAGCTTGCGGATCTTGGCGCCGTCGGCAAAATGATAGCCCTCTTCCGCGTCGTCCCGAGGCAGGCGGTTCTGCTCGATCAACTGGCGGATCTGCGCCGTCACCGCCTTGCGTTCGGCCGCTTCCTTCCGTTTCTGGTTCAACTCCCGGTCCCGGTTCGCCTTGTCCGCCATGGCCTGCCGGGCCGCCTGGGCACTTTCGCTGAGCGCCGGCCCCTGCCGGCCTTTCTTCCTGCCCTTTGCGGGGCCCTTGCCGGCATTGGCCTTTCGCGCCTGTTTGGCGTCAGCCAGACCGGCCTTGATGAGTTGATCCTGGAGTGAGTTGGCCATTGACGAATCCCGCTATCGGATACCATAGAATGTTCGGGATATGGACATCGCTCGTCCGTATCCATTCATTAATGCCGAAGTTTACCTCAAAATAGCGGGGCTCCCAGCGCAAAGGGGCAAACCGGACCGTGGATTGCGGGCATCGATACCGCCCGCCCGGTCGGGCCTTGAAGCCTCGACAACGGGCGGCTGAGCCGGCAGGCCCAGGAACTCACCGCGAGTCGGGCGTTCGAACTGGCAACCGAAAGGCCAACCCGGACAAGCCTTCCTCGTCGTTCTCCGAACGATAAGAATGCGGACCAGAGAAGGAGAGACGATGTCATCGATCATGGAAATCGCCCTCATTGTGGGCTCTGCCGTCACCGGCGTCGTTTGGCTGCTGGACATTGCCTGGCTGCGCCGCAAGCGTGTCGGGCCGGACGATACTGAAGCCGAGGCCCCGCCCTGGTGGATCGAATATTCGCGGGCCTTTTTTCCCGTGCTGTTCGCCGTGCTGATTCTCCGGTCCTTCGTATTCGAGCCATTTCGTATTCCGTCCGGCTCAATGATGCCGTCGCTGCTGGTGGGCGATTTCATCTTCGTGAACAAGTTCACTTTCGGCCTTCGACTGCCGATCACGCGCACCCGGATCGTCCCCCTGGGCGAACCCCGGCGCGGCGATGTGATCGTGTTCCACTACCCGGAGCGGCACGCACGGGTGTTCTGCCGGAACAACCCCCTTTGCCAGGGCTCGGGTGGCATGCAGGAGGTGGAACGGTCCGCCGGAGAAGACTACATCAAACGCATTATCGGCCTGCCGGGCGATACGGTTCGTTCGGCGCCGGGCAACCGGGTCTACATCAACGGCAAGCCGGTCCCCATGGAGCATGTCTCCGCCTACCAGGGCGAGGGCAGCAATCGGCTGATGGGCTCCATGGCAGGCGTGCAGACCCAGGTCTACGAGGAAGCGATCCCGCGCCGCGACGGCTCGGTGGTGCGCAACAGGATCCTGGTGGTCCCCGGCGTCCCCTACCCCATGGGGACCTGGAAGGTGCCGGCCGGCGAATACCTGGTCATGGGCGACAACCGCGACAACAGCTTCGACAGCCGCTATTGGGGATTCGTGCCGGCCCGCAATATCCTTGGCAAGGCCTTCATCGTCTGGTTCAACTACTACGACGGCCACGTCCAATGGAACCGGATAGGAAAGACCATTCCCCAGTAGAGCCCCGGGGCCGCGACACTGGACAGCACCGCCCAAGCAGCGGTACAAGTCTGGGCACACTCTGCAACGGTGACTGCCCCATGAACGACGATCTCGGCAAACTCATTTTGCGCCTGACCCTCGGCGTGCTGGTCGGACTGCACGGCCTGCACAAGCTCCTGCACGGCATCGCCCCGGTCGAGGCGATGGTGCACAATGCAGGCCTGCCGGGCTTCGTGTCCTACGGGGTGCTGATCGGCGAGGTGCTGGGGCCGGTACTGGTGCTGCTGGGCCTGTATGCCCGTATCGGGGCGGCCCTGATAGTGATCAACATGGGGTTCGCCATCGCCCTCGCCCACAGCCAGCATCTGTTCGCCCTCACATCCCACGGCGGCTGGGTGCTGGAGCTGCAGGCCATGTACCTGTTCACAGCCCTGGCGGTGGTCCTCCTCGGGCCCGGTCGCTTCGGCATCAACCGGCGCTGAGCGGCCGCACGAATCCTTGCACGCCACCTGCGCCTGCAAGCGGCCGGGTACCGGGCGCCGCACCATCGCAAAGTCGCTCTACACACTGGCCGGGGACGACCAGCTGACCTGCTGGTGTCCGTTATCGCTTGCGGGAAACCGGCGCCAACGGCGGCCGGGGCGGGAGTAAATCGGTTGCCGACCGGGCGTACCCTCAGGCATCCAACTCAGTGTAGTGGCGGAAGATGCCGTCTTCGTTGAATGGCAGGCGCCGCCCGGAGGCGAGGTACGCGGCAACCCGCGGGCGACGGGCGACCAGCCCGTGCAGCGCCACCAGTCGGGGAATGTCCCTCTCGAGGCGCTCCAGCATCTTGGGGAAGGCATAGCGCAGCCCGGCGATCAACTGAAACATGGACAGATCGACGTAGCACAGCCGGGCGCCGATCACATGACCGCCGGCGGCGGGATTGCGGGCCAGCACCCGTTCGAAATACCCCAGCAGTTCCGGTGCGCGGTACTCCACGAAATAGACCGCACGGCGGCGCGCCTCGCGCTTCTGTTCGCGGTAGTAAAGGCCGGCGCCGACCGGATGATGAGTGTCGTGGATATCGACCACGAAATCCTCGACGGTGAGCTGCAGCTGATGGGCCCAAAGGCGGCTCGCTTCTGCCTTGGGCACCAGGCCCAGCCGCGGACCCAGGTACTGCAGGATATGGGCGGTCTGGGCGATCACCAGCTTGCCGGCCCGCAGGAAAGGCGGCGCAAAGGGCGGGCGGTCCAGGGAGGGCCCTTCCATCAGATCCATCAGGGCCCCGACCCCCAGACCCCGGCCGGTTGCACGCGCCACGTCCACATAGTCCGCGCCGGCTTCTTCGAGGGCCAGTCGAACGAATTCGCCGCGCCCCTGAATGGACGGCCAGTAGAAAAGCTCATAGCGCATCGGAAACCTCCGCGGGTGCAGGATCGGAACACGGCCCGCTTCGGCAATGGGCCGAACGGGCGATTGTCTGGGCGAACCGCCTGGAAAACGCCCGCGGACGAAGCCATGCCCGGCTGCCGATCACCCGGCTGAGCGCACCGTCCGGCTGACGACGGTGACTTGCGGGGGATTCGCCAGAGTCTGGTACACGACGCAATAGCGTTCGGTCAGCCTGATCAGCGATTCCAGTTGATCGTCGGTGGCATCGCTGTCCAGATCGAAGGTCAGGCGAATGCGCTGAAATCCCACCGGCACTCCCTTGTCCACGGCCAGCGTGCCACGGAAATCCAGATCCCCTTCGGCGCTGACCGTCGCATCGCGCAGCTCAACGCCGATCACCGTCGCCACCGCCTTCAAGGTCACGCCCGCGCAGGCGGCCAGCGCTTCCAGGAGCATGTCGCCGGAACAGGCGGCATGGCCATCGCCGCCTGCCGCCGGATGCAGGCCTGCGTCCAACCAGGCCTTGGCCGTTTCCAGCTTGCAGGTAATGCCCTCTCCCATTCGAGAGCGCGCCGTCAGGGTGACCTTTGCGGCCCCCGGTCGCTGTCTGTACTTGCGCTTCAGCGGCGCCTGAAGCTCCCTCAGTGCCTGTGCATCCATCGTCGCCTCCGGAACACCACCTCTTCAGGGAACAGGGTCCCCGGCGGACGGCCAACCGCGATCGCTCGCGGCGACTGCGGGCCGACCGGCTGCCGGCCCCTCACAGGGAGTGGGCCTGGACGAATCGGTACTCCTGGGTCTTGCCCTGGAAGCCCCAGGCATCCGCCCGGACATCATGAATCACAATGTAGCTCGCCGCCGTCAGGGCGCCCAGAATGCCGCCCAGTTCCCTGAACACGGCATCCACGTAGCGGGCTTTTTCCGCCTTGGTGTTGGTGCCTTCCGTTACCTTGATATCCAGATAGAAAGTGGTCGAGTCCCGGGCGTCCATGTCCCCGCCGCCCACGAACCACAGCTTCGGGTCGACAAAATCCACCGCGACAGACGTAACTTCAGGCTTCTTGCCGAGAATTTCGCAGGTCAGCCGGGAAAGCGAGGCGGCCACCCTGGCCGCCAGTTCGGGTGACTGTTCGCCGGCGATTCGCACGTTCAGATAGGGCATCGTCGATCTCCTTGATGTGGCGGTGACGATAACGGCAGTGCAGCGGATGCGGGACACAAGCGCGCGGCGCGCCCACAAGCGCCCCGGGGATCGTCCGTTGCCTGCCGGCAAATCCGGGGCTCTTCCGTCCTCGTCCCGCGGGCCGCAGCCGGCACAGCTCAGCGGAACTCTTCCAGGTAGACCGGTGCGCCGAGCAGTTCGATGATCGGCCGGTTGCCCGAGATGTCGACCCAGGTGCCGTCCGCGAACATCAGCGCAAGCCTAGCAGGGACCCTGCGCTTGAAGGGCAGCGGCACGAGTTCGTGGTGGATGCCTCCCACGTCCAGGAAGCCTTCGGATACGGTATTGGGCAACGGCGGCAACGGTCCGGAAACGACCGCCTCGCCCATTACCAGAACTGCCTGCTGACTCCACCCGGTACCCGGGGTACATCCCGGCTTGCCCCTGGACTTGTGTATGTATGCGTGGGAGAAGCGAATCGTCGCCACCCCGTCGGCGACCTCGATATCGCTCACCCGCGAGTCGGCCAATTCCAGCGCACTGCTCATCGTCTTCCCCGGGTCCCACGCACACGGCACACGGCACATGGCCTGCCGACCGCGATCCCGGAGCAGGCGCCGGCCCCGGAGGTCGAAACGGATCACCCACCAACTGCCGGCCGCTCAGAACGGCTCCACGTCCGGCCTGAGGTCCAGTTCCAGGGTCCACGCCGAACGGGGCTGCCGGATGATCGACAGATAGGTTTCCGCGATCGCCTCCGGCTGCAGGGTATTGACCTCGGTCACCCCCGGCCGGCCCTGGGAGCGGGGCGTCCAGATCACACCGTCGATCACCACATGGGCGACGTGAATGCCCTGGGGGCCCAACTCGCGGGCCATGGCCTGAGCCATCCCCCGCAGAGCGAATTTGCTGGAACCGAAGCCGGCGAACTGCGCGCCGGGCTTCACCGAAGCGCTGGCACCGGTGAAGATGATCGTCCCGCTGCCGCGTTCCAACATACGGGGCACCACCTGCCGTGCGCACAGAAAGGCGCCCCGACAGTTGATCTCCCAGAGGCGGTCGAACTCCTCCGGCTTGGTCTGCGCGAACGGGGACATGAGAAACGCGCCGGCGTTGTACACCAGCACCGCCGGTGCACCCAGAGGGCCTTCCAGGGCGCCCAGAGCCTGCTCCACCGCGCCCCGATCGGTGAGCTCGCAGGTCACCATGCGAGCCACACCGCCATCGGCCTCGATCTGCGCAGCCAGCTTATCCGGGTAGCCGCTGGTGCGGGCGAGCCCTGCGACTGCATAGCCGGCGGAACTCAGGCGCCTGCACAGGGCGCCGCCCAGTCCCGGCCCCACACCCGCCACCACAGCCAGTGGCCTGTCTTCGCTCATCGGAGCCTCCTTCCGTCGCCGCCCTTCCAGCATAGCCGGCCGACCGGCGCCTGACGAACCGCCGGCACTGGGTTACCCTGTAGCCCGGCCACGACGAATTTCAGCTTATGCGACCGACCGCCTCATCCCCCCTGTCCCGCATTGCGGCCGCCGGGTTCAGGGTTTCCGTGATCAGCGCCGCCCTGGCGCTGCTGGCGGGGTTCGGCCATCGCTTCGGCTGGTGGGACTTCGGCGTCGGGTTCATTCTGCTGGCCGTCGCCGTGCTCGGTGCCGTGGCGGGCATCGCCCTGTCAGCGTGGGGAGCGATGGCCGCCCGCCCCTCGGCGCCCAGACGCGGACTGGGCCGGGCCGCTCTGGGCCTGATCGTCAGCGGCGCAGTGGTTGCCCCGCCGATCCACTGGGTGCTGGTCGCGCGATCCGTCCCGCCGATCCACGACATCACCACCGACACCCGCAATCCGCCCCGCTTCGTCGCCATCCTGCCCCTGCGGCACGACGCGCCCGACCCCGGCGCCTACGGCGGGCCCCGGATCGCCGCTCTGCAGCACGCCGCCTATCCCGACATTCGCCCGGTGCTGCTGGACATGGCACCGCAGGCGGCCTTCAACACGGCCCTGGGGGCGGCCCACGCCATGGGCTGGCAGATCGTGGCCAGCGTGCCGGCGGATGGGCGCATCGAAGCGACCGCCACCACCCTGTGGTTCGGCTTCAAGGACGACGTGGTGGTGCGCGTCAGACCCCATGGAGGCGGATCGCGGGTGGATATCCGTTCCGTGTCCCGGGTTGGCAGGAGCGACCTGGGCACCAACGCGCGGCGCATTCGCGCCTTCATCCATGATCTGCGTGCCGGGACGCCGGGCAAGTCATGATTCCCGTCACCGAGCACCTTTCCGTGGACGAACGGGACATCGAGCTGCAATTCATCCGCGCTTCCGGGCCCGGCGGCCAGAACGTCAACAAGGTAGCGACGGCGGTGCAGCTGCGATTCACCCTGCTCGGCGAGACCAAGCTGCCCGAGGACGTGCGGGCGCGGCTCAGACGCCTCGCCGGTCGGCGCCTGACTTCGGAAGACATACTGGTGATCGACGCGCGCCGTTTCCGCACCCAGGAACGCAACCGCGAAGACGCCGTCGAACGGCTGGTCGAGCTGCTGCGGCAGGCCGCCCACAAGCCCAAGGCCCGCAAGGCCACCCGCCCCAGCGCCGGCGCCCGCCAGCGCCGCCTCGACGACAAGAAGCGCCGCGGCTCCATCAAACGCATCCGCCGCCAGAAGCCCGACGAAGGCTGAACGGTGGCGGTCAGAAGTCCATCTGCAGAGCCAATCCGGCGCCGCCGGGGAACACCAACGCCATGAGGGTCGTCGACCGTCGGTCGCCGGCGCGCTGCTGACGCCTAGGGCGTCACCAGGTCCGTATGCCCGAACCCCTTGCTGTAATCCAGCACCGATATCACTTCCGGCGTGACCCGCACCACGGCCATCGTTTGCATGTCGTCGGCACTGGCGAACTCGGCTATGACCGGGAACTTGCGCATCATGAGTTCACCGACACGGCGGCGCTCCTCGGGGTCGGTCACCACCGCGGCCCGTGCGCCCATGGACAGTCCACGGATATCGTTCCAGTTCGGGTAGTCCCGATCGATGGTCAGTGAGACCTTGTCGCAGCGGCGGATGTTGTGCACCTTCTGGCTGTCGCCACCGCAGCCGAAGTACAGCACCAGGCGGTCGTTGACATAGGCTACGGTGGTGGCCTGGGGATAGCCGTCCTCCCGAACCGTCGCCAGAGTCATGACGTCGTGGTCCGCCAACAGGTCGAGCACGAATCGTTCAATGGCAGCATCCATCTGCGTTGCCTCCTGCAGAGCCCACCGGACAAGCATAGCTCTTCAGGCGCCGGCAGGATCCTGAAGACAGGTTCCCACGAAGAACAGCCGGCGGCGACTCCGTTGTACCATAGGTCTGGAGCACACAGCGGAACCCGATACCCATGGAACAACGAATCACTGACCTGGAAGTACGCCTGAGCTACCAGGAGGCGGCGATCGACGAGCTGACCCGTACGACTCTCGGTCAACGGCAGACCATCGAGGCCCTGCGCGCCGAATTGGAGCAGATCAAATCCCTGCTGCGGGAACTGGCGCCCTCGGCAGTCGCTCCCGTATCGGAGGAGACGCCACCGCCGCACTACTGAGCGTGGCCCGCGGTATTTGCCGCCCTACTCCTTGATTTCGGCCCACCCCTGGGCGTGCCGCCTGACGATCTCCGCCATCGCCCCGGGCACCACCGTCACCCCGCCGGCCAATTGGCTTTTGCTCACATGCAAATGTTTCATGGTCTGACCGCAGGCGGAGAACTGCACGCCGTACATGGACAGGCTCTTGATGTCCTTGGCGACCGGCGAGTGCTTCATCAGCATTTTCAGCCCGGGCCCCCAGGCGATGACTTCGGCATGAGCCGAGTCCATCCCCACCACTTTCTCCATGGTGGCCAGGTTGGCGATGGCCAGCTTCCAGGTCTTCGGATTGTCCTGATTGACTTCGAGCAACACGCGGAAAGGTCCCTTGCCCCACGGGTGCACCGGCGCCTGGCTGGCAAGGACATTGGCGCTGCCGGCCACGGACAAGGCACAGAGCAGGAGGGCGGTCTTCTTCATGTCAGCTACTCCTTCCGCTGTTCGGCGGGATGTTGGCGTTCTGTCGGGCGCCCGTCGGCACTGCGCCAAAGCCGACAGGTGGAACGAACGAGGTACGGAGGACGGGATGGGCGAACGCCGGTGCCGGTCAGTGCTGCTCGCCGGAAACATACGTCTGCGCGCCGATCCTGGCGCGGCGACGGATCGGCGTCGCCGTTGGGTGTAGAGCGACGGGGCACGGCAAAGTTCCGCGCAACCCGCACGGAACACCGTGGCGCCAATCAGCGCCGAAAGGAAGGACGAGGAGGACGGACAAGCTTGACGCCTGCCTCAACGACAGGCGTTGCCCGCAGTCGGCAAGCAGCGCTGCTGCGCACACTTGAACGCAGCAGCGCCGACCGACTCGTCGAGGTGGGCAGGTCGGGGACCGGCCCACCTCGACACACAAGCGCTAGCCGGCGTTGCGGCGGCGCTCGCCGCCGGCCTGCCGGCCGCGGTGGTGGGGACGCCTGGGAGCACCCTGTCGGGGGCGTGCCGGACCATTGCGGCCGTTGAGGATCGGTTCAGCACGGATGCTCGGATCGGGCTCGAACCCTGCCACCGTAACCCGCGGGAGGTCGCGCTTGAGCAATCGCTCGATGCCGGCCAGCAGGTGATGCTCGTCCACGCACACCAGGGATACCGCCTCCCCGCTCGCGCCCGCGCGGCCGGTGCGCCCGATACGGTGCACGTAATCTTCCGCCACATGGGGCAACTCGAAGTTCACCACATGGGGCAGCTGTTCGATATCCAGACCGCGGGCGGCAATATCCGTCGCCACCAGCACTCGCACCGCACCGCGCTTGAAGTCCGCCAGCGCTTTGGTGCGGGCCGACTGGCTCTTGTTGCCGTGGATGGCGGCCGCCGGAATGCCTTCGCGATCCAGCTTGTCGGACAGTCGGTTGGCGCCGTGCTTGGTGCGCGTAAACACCAGCACCTGGCGCCATTCCTGGCTCTTGATGCGATCGACCAGCAGCTGGCCCTTGCGCTCCCGGTCCACCGGGTGAACCACCTGCGCCACCAATTCGGCCGTCGTGTTGCGCCGCGCCACCTCGATCTGGACGGGATTGCTCAGCAGCCCGTCGGCGAGCTTTCGGATCTCGTCGGCGAAGGTGGCCGAGAACAGCAGGTTCTGACGCTTGGCCGGCATCAGCCGCAGCACGCGGCGGATGTCATGGATGAAGCCCATGTCCAGCATGCGGTCGGCCTCGTCCAGGACCAGGATCTCGACCCCGGAAAGATCGACTGTACGCTGGCCGGCATGATCCAGCAGCCGGCCCGGCGTCGCCACCAGGATATCCACCCCGCGGCGCAGCGCTTCGATCTGGCGGTTGATGTTCACCCCGCCGAACACCACCGCGCTGCGGTGGGGCAGGAATTTGCCGTAGGCGCGTACGCTGTCGGCCACCTGGGCGGCGAGCTCGCGGGTCGGCACCAGCACCAGCGCACGGGGACCGCGACCGCGGCTCGAGGGCGCCTGCGCACCGAGACGCTGCAGCAGCGGAAGGGTGAAACCTGCCGTCTTGCCGGTGCCGGTCTGGGCCCCGGCCAGCACGTCCCGGCCCTCGAGAATGACGGGAATGGCCTTGGCCTGCACGGGAGTGGGGGTCGTGTAACCCTGTTCAGAGACCGCACGCAGCAATTCGGCCGACAGGCCGAGATCGGAAAAAGACATCGAATTGGAAACTCCTGGGGCGGCCTTGCTGTCGGGAGGGTCCCGTGCCGGTCTAGGCCGAAATGTATGATGTTGTTCGGGGAATAGCCTTGGAAGGGATATGCCACGACGGAACCGGGCGCTGACCGGAGAGTGCCACGACGAACCGTGCCCGGAGTATACGCGAACACCCCTGGCACCACAATGGAAAAAAGGCACACCCCAGCGCGGCCGCGGCGCTCAGCGTGCGCAGCAATGCTTGTACTTGCGGCCGCTGCCGCAAGTACAAGGTGCGTTGCGGCCTGTCTTGGAGGCTGCCGACTGTGCAGGCTCCACGTCTCCGGCCAGATACAGCCACTGACCGCCCGCGCGCGCAAAGCGGCTGCGCTCGTGCAGACGGCCGGCCCGGCCCTGGAGCTTATAGCGCGCGATGAATTCCACGATCCCCTCATCGTCCTCGGAACCGCCTGCTGAGCTGTCCACGATCCGCAGCCCGGTCCAGTGCATCTGCGGCTCGAAGTCGATCCCGGTTGGCCGGGTATCGGGATGCCAGGTACGCAGCAGGTGGCGCTCATCGTGCAGACAGAATGCGCAGTACCGCGAGCGCATGAGCGCCTCGGCAGTGGCGCCACTCTGCGCGCCGCCCAGCAGCGGACCGCAGCACGCTCCGAAGGCGCGGCCAGAACCGCACGGACAGGGCGAGCCGGCAGGCAGTCCATTCACCATGGCAAATCTCTGGAATAGGCGCGAACGCCCGTGGGACACTGGCGGAATTCTACACTGTTCGTACGCACTGCCCGCCGACACAACGAGCAGTGCGTCACCGCGCGGTCAGGCGGCGACTGCCGGCTGACCGGACACATCCCCGCTGAACAAGGAGCGAGAAATGGAACCGATTGCCTTCTTCGGACTCGGCCACATGGGCGGCGCCATGGCAGAACGCCTCATAGACGCCGGCTATGGCCTCAAGGTCTACAACCGCACAGCCGCAAAGGCCCAGCCTCTGGTGGATAAGGGCGCGCAGCGCGTCGACCACCCTGCCGATGCAGTGACGCCCGGCGGCATCCTCATCACCATGGTAGCCGACGACGGCGCCCAGCGGCAGATGGCGAACGAAGCGGTTCTCGCCCGCCTCGGCAAGGGCGGCCTGCACCTGGCCATGAGCACGGTCAGCCCCGCTGCCGCAGCGGCGGCCGCAGACCAGCATGCGGCGCACGGCGTCGACTACCTGGCCTGCCCGGTTTTCGGGCGGCCCGACGCGGCCGCCGCCGGCAAGCTGTGGCTGGCACTGGCCGGCCCCGAGGCGGGCAAGCAGCGCGTCAAGGTGCTGCTCGACGTCCTGGGGCAGGGTGTGTTCGACTTCGGTGTCGATCCGCCGGCGGCCAACGTGGTCAAGCTGTCAGGCAATTTTCTCATCGTCTCCGCCATCGAGGCCATGGCCGAAGCCCTCAGCCTGTGCGAGAAAAGCGGCGTCGCCCCCGAAGGCATGTACGAACTGTTCTCCAGCACGCTGTTCGCCTGCCCCATCTACCAGAACTACGGGCGGGCCATCGTGGAGCAACGCTTCTCGCCGCCCGGGTTCGCGCTGGCCATGGGGGCAAAGGACGTGCGTCTGGTACGGGACACGGCCCGTGCGGCCCAGGTGCCCATGCCCCTGGCCGGCCTGCTCGAGGACCGTTTCCTGCGTTGCCTGGCCAATGGCCGTGGGGGCATGGATTGGACCGGCATCGCCCTCGACGAACGCGAGTCGGCCGGCCTGGCAGACGGCTGAGCTGGCGACCGGGCGACTCGGAAAGCACGGGCCCACCTCGCTGTGCTGCGCCCCCCTTTCCGAGCGGCCGAAAGGGATCGGCGTGCCGAGCCTGCCTACGGCGGCGGTTGATCGATCCGGCTGCGGCACACCGGCCGACGACAGTTGGCCCCAGCGGGCCCGGCAGCCAGGGTCTGCGGTGCAGACTGGGAAATCCCCTGACCGACAATCCCGCCAACGCCCGGCGCAGCCCGCAAAAGTCCTAGTGCGAAATCCTGCGCCAGGAGTTCGATCAGGGGCTGATCGAGCTCAATCGTTCCACCGGCGGACTGGTCCTTTCCGGACTGACAGCAGGGCCGGACCTGGGCTTCAGCTTGTTCCCTGCCGCGGTCATGTGCACGCCGGGCGCTGATGTGCCGGAGCCCGAGCGGTCCATCCTGACGGCGAACGCCTGCTCGGTCGGATTCGTCTTCGCGGCGCTGGGACGGTCCGAACTGTTCAGCGGACACACCACGTTCGCCGTGCGGCCGGCGCCTGCACGGAAAGCCGGCGCGGTTTTGTCCGCAGCTCCGACCCGGCGGTGCCCACCAGTCGCCGCCGGCCATAACGGACCACTTACCATCAACCGCGGCGGCAGACGGAACACGGGCCCGCGATCGTGGTCCATAGGTGCGATGACACTCCTGGCGAACCACTCGGGGGCGGCCGACGGCCGGCTATGCACGCCAGCCCGATCTGCGGCGCGAACGTGGGGCGCATGATGCATTCCCCTGGCCAGGGCGAGGCATTGCGATAGCTTGTCACGTCCCGAGCCGGCGCACTGGTGGGGTATGCCGCCGTTCGATGCGCAGTCCGACGCCACCGCGGCACCGAACTGCCCGCCGGAGGCGCAAATCGACCGGCGGCTGATCGGCGGGCGCGCTCAGACACCGCCCGACCGCAGGTCACCGAGGCATCGCAGGACGGCTGCCCCCGCATGGGACATCGGCCACCGGCGGGCGCCAAACGACCGTTCCAGGACTCTCAGGATGAGACACCCCAACCATACCGCGACGCGGTACAGCAGTTGATCGCCAACACGGGGCACAGCGAATGGATCATCGCCTGAACAACCGCTTGCCGACTGACGTCGATGTCGACGTCGAAATACGCTGCCCGGGGGGAAGTTGTCTGGCGGGCAAGGCGCGCGATGTCAGTTTCCACGGCATGTTCATAGAAGTGGACGGGCGTCTCGACCCGCCCACCTTCGTCATGGTTCAGGTGGTGGCGGATGGACGGCGGCTGGACGGTGAAATCCCCGCCTTGGTGGTACGCACCACCAAGGCGGGTCTCGGTGTGATGTTCGCCGACTACGACCGCTCGCTGCTGGAGCGTATCGCGGCCCGCTAAGCCGAGCCGGCGGGCCAGACCGGCACGGGATCGGAGGCCGCGAAGAAACGCCCTGCGCCTCCTGGACAGGGCCCCGGACGGCCTGGCCGGGGATGCGCTGTGGTACTATGCTCACCCGGCGGAGAACCTGGCCGCGCTCGCCTCCCGTGCGTGTTTCCATCAGGAACGGGGCGACGACTTCCGGGTGGACGGCGCGCCCTGCGCACGCCACGCCCCGGAGCCGTCCGGCTGATGGTGGCAGGCGGCCTGGGAGAGGCGGCGGACTGCGCGCCGAACATGCCGTCTGAACGAGGCGCGGTGGATTCTGCCACCGCTGCTGAACTTTCCCGCCCTGGTTGCCCATCCCGGAGATGTACATCATGAAGCGTATCCTGATCGGCTCGCTGCTCGCTCTTGCCCTGTGTGGCTCGGCCGCGTGGGCCGGCGAAACCCATCCGCCCGTTGTCGAAAAGCTGATAGGCCCGGGGGTGAAGGTCGTCGCCACATTCGAAGCGCCCGGCGGCATGACCGCCTACGTCGTATCGATACAGGGCGAACACCACATCATCTACGTCACACCGGACCACAAGCACGCCATCGTCGGCACCATGCTGGACGCGGATGGCACCAACCTCACCCAGTCCCAGTTGAGCGAGTACGTGCCCAAACCCGATTATGCGGGCATGTGGCAGGCCGCCGAACAGGCAGCCTGGGTTGCCGAGGGCGCCAAGTCCCCGAAGAATGTCGTCTATGTCATGGCCGATCCCCACTGCCCGTACTGCCATGCCTTCTGGCTCGCCAGCCAACCCTACGAAAAAGCGGGCCTGCAGGTGCGGTGGATCTGGGTGGCCTACCTGCGCCAGGACAGTGCGGCCAAGGTAGCGGCCATCCTCGAGGCCAAGAGCCCGGTGGCCGCCATGCGCCGGCATGAGGAGACCTTCAGCCACGGGGGTATTGCCCCGCTGGACAATCCCGCGCCGCAAATCCTCGCCAAGATCAAGGCAAACACGGCACTGATGGAGCAGTTCGGAGTGCAGGGAACGCCGGCCATCCTGTACAAGGACAGCGACGGTACGCCGCAACTGGTGGTGGGAATGCCGAGCCTGAACGACCTGCCGCAGATGTTCCAGTTGCCGGCCCAGAAGATCGATGACCCGGCACTGAAGCGCTTCCGTTGAGAGCGCCACACCGGAGCTTCGGCGGGCCCCGCCGGGGCACCGGACGCCGGATCACCCTCCGGCCGTAAAGACCAGGTGAACCCGGCGCTCCGCGTCTGTGTATGACGTGCTCCGTCATGCGGAGCGCCACGCTCCTTCAACCCACTGATTTCCCGAATCCACACATCAGGAACCCACACGCCGTCCGCGCCCGCCCCGACAGCGTCCGTCACGGGATGGGGGATTCGCACTTGGACCACAAGGCCTGCGGTGGTACCTTGCAGTCCCCAGCCTCGTACGCTCGCGGAGGCAACTATGAAACTGGTTGAAGGCCAGATCTACGAAGGACCGGTGTCCGCATTCGGCGGCGAAGCGCCCCTGCAGCGTTGGATGGTGGTGGCGCCGTTCGGCAAGATGCATTGCCACTCAATCTCTGACCCGTTGGACCTGCACTGCATGCCGTTGGCGATCGCCGAACAGCTGACCGCTGAAGGACGACTGAGCCTCGCCGACACCGACAGCGGACACCCTGTCCTGCGTCTGCAGCGCCGCAAGGAAGCGCTCGGCATCCATGACGCACATCTCGGCCTGCGCGGCGAGAACCTGGAGCGCATGCTCGCCCTGCTGGAACGGGCTGTCGCCGACGACGAAGACTACACACCCTATGCCGCCGGCGAGGTGCTGTCGCTGCTGTGTCGGCTGCATAGCGACGAGCAGGTGGCATCGATACGCACCCGTGTGGAGCGGTACATGTCCCAGTGGCGCCACCAGGAAACCGGTGGGGGTACAGCGCCCCATACCCCCAACCCACCGGCCACGCCCCCCATGTGATATGGCGGCTGGGGGCATCGCGCCCCCTTTTCCGGGCCGCGCCTGGGTTCAACGGACATCAGCGCGACACCGCCGACGACACCGGTCCCGACGGGGATCCTGCCAGCCGCATACGCCCCACCGCCCCGGTCCCCCGCCCATCGGCAACAGCGGACAACCCGTGCCGCGCCACGCTATCCTAGGGCCTGTAAACACTCTATGCATCGCCCTTGGAGGCACGTTCAGCGACCCGCGCGCCGTGGCAGGCGACACCGGGTTCGAGAGGATGCCATGGCTGGGCCAATCATGACGCCGCTGCCCTACCGCCCGGACAGCAGCGAACTCTTCGAGAGCATTGCGGACCGACCCTGGGCGGTCTTCCTGGACAGCGGCCGCCCGCTGTGCCGCCAGGGTCGCTACGACATCATGGCCAGCGATCCGTCGGCCACCCTGGTCACCCGCGGGATGCGGACCGAAGTACGCACCCCCGGCCGCCGATTCCGCTCCACCGCCGACCCGTTCTCCCTGCTGCGGCAGCACATGGGCCCTCCCACGGGGGGAATGGACGGCGTGCCCTTCTGCGGCGGCGCCATCGGCTACTTCGGCTATGACCTCGCCCGGCGCCTCGAACGTCTGCCCACCATCGGCGAAGACGGTGACCGGCTTCCGGAAATGGCCGTGGGCATCTATGACTGGGCGGTGGTGGTGGACCATCAGGAACGCCGCACCGTGCTGGTCGCCTGCAGCGCCGAGACGCCGACCGCCACGCAACGGGCGGCATTGATCGAACGCTTCAGCGCACCCGGTGTGCCGGTCGAGCGCGTCCCTTTTCGGAGTCTGAGTCCGACACAGTCCAACATGACGCGGGACGACTACGCCCGCGCCTTTGGCCGCATCGCCCACTACATCCGCGAAGGGGACTGCTATCAGGTCAACCTGGCCCAGCGTTTCGAGGCCCGCGTCGAGGGCGATCCATGGTTGGCTTACCGACAGCTGCGCACCATCAACGCGGCACCGTTTGCCGCCTATCTGAACACCCCCTATGGAAAGGTGCTGAGCGCGTCGCCGGAACGCTTTCTGCACGTGTGCGGCGATCAGGTTGCCACCCGACCCATCAAAGGCACCCGCCCCCGCAGCGACGATCCGGAAACGGATCGGGCTTGCGCCGCCGCCCTGCAGGCCAGCCCGAAGGACCGGGCCGAGAACCTGATGATCGTGGACCTGCTGCGCAATGACATCGGCAAGTGCTGCCTGCCCGGATCGGTCAAGGTGCCGCAACTGTTCCAACTGGAAAGCTTTGCCACCGTCCACCATCTGGTGAGCACAATCACCGGCACGCTGGCATCCGGTCAGGACGCGATAGCGTTGCTGCGGGCCTGTTTCCCCGGCGGTTCCGTGACGGGCGCTCCCAAGCTGCGGGCCATGGAGATCATCGAGGAACTGGAGCCCCATCGACGCGGCGTCTATTGCGGCGCCATCGGTTATGTCAGTCTGGATGGAACGCTGGACACCAACATCGCCATTCGCACGGCGGTGCACTCCGGAGACACCCTCCGCTTCTGGGCCGGAGGCGGCATCGTCGCGGACTCCACCGTTGACGCGGAATACCAGGAAACCTACCACAAGGCCTCCGCTTTCCTGCAGCTGTCGGGGATGTCCGCGCAGCCAGCCGGTGCCTACCGGGCATGAGTCGGGAATTCAGTCCTTTCCCGCCTCGGAATCGGTGTGCGCGCCAGGCGCTTTTCTTTTTCCCGCATCAGTCGCAGTCCGGCGGCCAACGGCGACCGGCGCCGAGCACGACGGGAGACCTGCGTCGCCGGGCCCCGCCCCACTCCTGCCCGTGAACACAACAAAGCCTTTGCCGGGACCAGCCCACCACACCGCCAACGGATTCCGCAATGTCCCGGACACCCGGCAGAACACGTTTCGCGACCTGCTCAAATGGCAATGGCAACGACGCCACCGGGCGCCGGCCACGGCCAACGACGAGGGCTTATCTCTGGCCGCCAACGATCCGGCAGCGCTGGCCGCCAACCGCACCCGTACCACGGCCACGTGGATCGGCCATGCGACGGTGCTGGTACAAATGGGCGGGCGCAACGTCCTGACCGACCCACAGTTCTCGCTGCGCGCATCGCCGGTCCAGTGGGCCGGGCCGCGCAGAGTGGTACCGCCGGGTCTGGCGCTGGACGCCCTGCCACCCATCGATGTCGTATTGATCTCCCACGACCATTACGATTCCCTAGATGCCGCCAGCGTGGGGGCCCTGCACGAGCGAGGTGGTGGGCAGACCCTTTTCTTTGTGCCCCTGGGGCTGAAACGGTGGTTCCGCAAGCGGGGTATTGGGGAGGTCATTGAACTTGACTGGTGGGACAGTGCGCAGGCGGCGGAGCTGCAGGTGACCTGCCTGCCGACCGTTCATTGGAGCAAGCGCTTGCCATGGGAGCGCAACCGAACCCTATGGGCGGGCTGGGCTGTCCGATCCGCGGACTTTCACTTCATATTCGTGGGCGATTCCGCCTATCCCGCCCGCTTCCTGGAGATCGGCCAACGACTGGGGCCTTTCGATCTGGCGGCAATCCCCATCGGCGCCTACGAACCGCGCTGGTTCATGACTCATCACATGACACCGGAACAAGCGGTGGCCGCGCATGTCGACCTGCAGGCCCGTCGATCGATCGCTATCCACTGGGGCACGTTCGTACTGAGCGACGAGCCCGTTGCCGAACCGGCCGAGCGGCTCGTCCAGGCGCGTGCTGCAGCCGGACTGGCGCCAGAGGAGTTTACCGCGCTGCGGCACGGGCAAACCGTCAACTTCCGCTGACTCCGGCTGCTGCGGTGCCGCAATGCGCCGACGCTCCGCCTGCCCCCGTCCCGCCCGTGCTGACCCACGCCGAAACCGCAACGGCGTGGTGGCCCGAACCCGTTACCCCCGCGCGTTCACTTGCCGGGTCCGACCGCCGCTTCGATCGCATTGACGATGCGGGCTTCGATCTTGTCGGCAATCTCCTTTGCCTTTGGGTGCGGGTCGTTCTTCAACACGTACGTCGGGCGGACCATGACGAGCGTAATGTCGTTGGGCGCCGCCTTCATCGTGTACATCACCACCTTGAACGGGCACAGGATCGACCAGTCCATGGTGATGTTGAACACCTCCTGGTTGAACACCAGGGAGCAGAAATGCACAGCCGTCGCCTGGTCGAAGCCGATGGTGTTCCATTGATCCGTGCCGAACACCTGCTTGTTGTTCTCCAGCCCCTTGGCGAGGTTCTCCTCACCGGTAATGCTGAACTGATCGGCCTCCAGGCCGCCTTTCAGGTGTTCCAGGACCGTAGCGAAATCCCCTTTCACATGGTATTTCCAGAAAGCCGGATTTTGGTCGGCGGCGGTGGCGACCGTCGATGCTGAAAAGCAGACCACCATGACGAGCCATGACAGCGGCACGGAAAGCCGCCTGAAGTTGATGCCCATTGTTCTTCCTCCCTGACTGGTGGGACCGGCGAATCCGGATCCGCCCCCTGTCGTTGCGCGTGTTGCCCCCAACTGCGGCGCCTTGTTGTATGGACCGCATTCGCTGCCCGCAGCGTTCCTTCTTCGGCAAGAGTATAGCTGGCCGACCGCAGCGCGCCGGGCCGTTTGGCGTAAAGGTCTTGCCAGCCGCGGGGCGCGACCCCATATACAGGGTCACAAGCGCCCACTCGCGGGTGGGGATTGGAACTGTTTTCTCGACACGGAGACCGACCATGGCTGCAGGCATCGTACTGATCGTCGCCGGTATTCTGATCGCCATCTACCCGCCACTGCTTTCCATCGTGGTGGCCACGCTGCTGATTTCCGTGGGCGTGGCACTGGCCTTCATCGCCCATTTCAACCGCAAGCTGCGCGGGCACTACGACAATCCCGCCGTCGAGTTCTTCTTCCGGCTCTGAGGAGGGATTCAGCGGTAGAACAGGACCACCGTGAGCACGGCCAGCAGGTTGGTGCCCGCATGGGCAAGCATACCGGGCAGCAGGCTGCGCAAGCGCTCGAAAGCCCAGGCCCAGACCAGGCCGCTCCAGAACACCGCCGCCATGGCAGGCAACGAATAGGGATGCAGAACGGCGAACAATCCGGCGCTGAGCAGTGCCGCGGGCATGAATCCCAGCCGTGAGCGCAACGCTACGAAGACCAACCCCCGAAAGCCGATCTCCTCGAACACCGGCCCCCACACTACGGTATCCAGACTCCCCAGTACGGTGCTCTGCCAGGGCCCCCAGATCAGGCGCTCGGGTATGGCTTCGCTCCAATGGGGCTGGAAGCCGACGTGCCAGGCAGCCCACGCGATCAACAACGAACCGGCCTGCTCCAGGGCCAGCACCGCCAGCACGGTCCCTGCGACCCTCGCCAGGCCCGGTCTCCACAGATGCAGGCCGAAAGCCTCGACGAACCCCAGGGCGCGCGGACGCAGCAGGTATCGGTGGATCAGCCAGATCATGGGCAGGGAAGCGAAAAGACCGCTCCACAGCGCCAGCAGGTGGGGGTGGAAGATCGAGCCCTCCGACAGCGCCAGGGCCAGGAATATGATCAGGCCCAGTACGCCCGCGCGAACCCCCACCGCAAACCCGTCTGCAAGCGACCAGGGCTGCTCGAGTGCACCGGCCCGCCAACCCGGCGCCGGAGCGCCACGCACCAGCCAGATGGCCGCAACGGCCAGGCCGCCGACCAGCAAGACGGCATTGACTGCCGCGAACGACAACACCCGCTGGCGGGCCGCTTGTCCCGCATTGGCGATGTACCCGGCGTAGCGCGCGGCAAGGCGGGCGTCGCCGTCGCGCTTCGCCGCCCGCCACCACATATGGTTGGCGGCCCAGCCCAGGGGCAGCAGGCGCAGTCCCGCCAGCGCGATGGGACTGAGGCGGTCCGGACTGCCCGGCAAGCGGTAGGCGAACGCCACCGCCTCCGCCACGGCCTGTTCTTCGGGCGCATCGCCCAGCCGGCTAAGCTGCCGGTGCAAAGCGCGACGCTCGCCCATCTCCGCCAGCAGCACGATGAGGCGCACGCGGGTGTTCAATTCGGCCCACGGCGTGGCCCGATCCGGGTGCGCCGCAAAGTACGCCAGCACGTCGCGGTAGACCCGAATGCTGCTGTCCTGAACGCTGCTGCGGTGGCCGAACAGCAGTGCGAACAGATCCTTCTCCCAGGCGGGCACCCGATCGTAGTCCGCATAGAAACTCAGGTTGCGTTCCACCATGCGCCCGGCGGACTCGGCGGGATACAGCAGCGAACCGGTGCGCCCGCCCTCCGGGCGATAGCCCCAGATCAGGCAGGAGATGAGCAGCAGCACAGCCGCGGCGGTCCCCGTGACCCAGGGCCGCAGAGCCGTTGCTGAATTGGAGCGATCCGGGCGATGCACCTGTTCAACGCCTGCAGGTGTCGTCTTCATTCGATACCCCAGAGACCCCGTCCGGTCAATCGCTGGTGGCGATCGAGCACGCGTCGCGCTTGCCGGCGCAGCGTCGGCCGCGTTCAGCGACCCAACAGGCGGGTCACTGCACGCAGAGCCAACAAGCCGAGGATTCCCCCCACTGCCAATCGCATGGTACGCGTAGCCGGGTCATGGATCGGACGGTACGTGGATTCGCCATCACGGATCTCTATGTAGCCCAACGGAGAGGCCCGCACGCCTCCGCCCCCGCCGGTCCCCGCCGCCGTGCCTCCGCGCCCGCCACCGAACCCATAACGGATCTTGGCCACGGGCACCACGGTGACTCCGTCCCGTTGTATGGGCTCACCATAAGTCATGGCCGCCCGCGCCGTGCGGCCGATGGCGTCACCGATTCCGGGAATTGATTCGGGCGCCGCGCCTTGTGCGTCCCGTGATGTCGACTCGTCCATTTGCTTCACCTCCAATGGGCCGTTGGCAACGGCCGGGAAATGAACCAAATGTAGCAGGCGCCCGGGGACGCTACGACCGACGGTTCGGCTGGGCGGCGGAGATGCGGTCGTAGACCAGCGGCGCGGTCTGGCGCACCTCGGGGCGCAATTCATGCTCCCGCGCCAGTTCCTCGTCGATCAGGTGTACGACCCGCACTTCGTGGAGGGTAAGGTAATCGGCGATCAGCGAACGGTGACAGCGCTCGGGCAAATACTCCTCGCCCAGCAGCGCCACCTTCGTGAACGCGGCCAGACCGACCAGTTCCATGATGGCGCCGTGAAAGGCACTGGCGGACATCTGCTCTGCATAGCCGCGCAGCGTGTCATTGGACAGGGCCACATGGGGCGAGTCCGGACGCGGCGGTCGTCTTGCCCCTAAATGCAGACCCGCCCATTGATAACGCATTCCGCCGACGGCGAGTCCGGCTTGCAGCAGATTGACCGCGAACTGTGGGTGTCGAGGGGAAAAGGCATGTGCCCGCACATCAACGACCAGTTGCACATCTGTGCACCTGAGCAGGTTGACCAGTCCCTCCAGCGTCCGGCTGCTGAGACCTACCGAGTAAAGGCTGATGGCAGACATGAACTGGATCCGTTTTCTGGAAAAACCGTGACCTGTGGTTCCAACACCTGATTGTGCCGTACCGTATCACAAAATTTCCGCGATAACCGGCGTCACGATTTTTTACAACATTTCCCGGCGGCGAACCGCGACCCAGTGCAAACCACTGAAACAAAAAGCCACCTGAACTTGTGCACGGTTCTTGCTATGGATATGGATTTTGCGCGACGTCCTGTGGACCGTCCGCCCCCCGCACTCTGGAGCCGGCAACAGCGACAACAGCTCCTACGAGCGGCGGTTTTCTCTTCCGGCGTGGACCTGGCGGAGCGCCATCACGCCACTGGAATCATGGCGCGCGGGCGAAGGCCACTCACAAGAACGGCATGCTGGAACTGTTGCTAGCGAAGGTGCAGACGACAAAGCGTCGCAAAACGGAAATCGCGTTCGAACAGTATCCCCAGCGGCCGCTGGGGAGCGCGCGTTGACGACCGCGTTTCCCGTCCGGTGTCCGCCGCCGGATGCAGTGGGTATCCAGGGCGCACCTTCAGGCGACGGTGGCGGGCATGGCTACCCCGCATCCGCCCAACCCGCAGTAGCCGCCCGGCGTCTTTGCCAGATACTGCTGATGATAGTCCTCGGCGTAGTAGAACTCGGCCGCCGGCAGGATTTCCGTGGTAATCGTGCCGCGGCCTGCCTCTGACAATGCCCGCTGATAACGAAGCCGGGACGCTTCGGCATCGGCAAGCTGGGCCTGGCCGCAGGTGTAGACGGCAGAACGGTACTGGGTACCGCGATCGTTACCCTGGCGCATGCCCTGAGTCGGGTCGTGAGACTCCCAAAACACTCCCAGCAGTTCCTCGTAGCTCACGACCTTCGGATCGAATACCACCATCACAACCTCGGCGTGCGCAGTCAGGCCGGTGCAGACTTCCCTGTAAGTGGGATTCGGCGTGTAACCCCCGGCGTATCCCACGGCGGTGACGTACACGCCTCGGCGTTCCCAGAACCGCTTTTCCGCACCCCAGAAACAGCCCATGGCGAACATCGCCACTTCCATGCCGTCGGGAAAGGGGGCGCTGAGCCGATGACCGTTAACGTAATGGGCTTGGGGCACAACCATGACTTCAGCACGCCCCGGCAGCGCTTCCTCCGGCGTCGGCAACTGGGTGGCATCCTCATACATGAACATGTCGCTGTCCTCTCCGTGAGCCTCAAACACAAAGTCTAAGGCCAGGGTCGCTGCAGAAAAAGACCAGCCCTCACGGGGTTTGCGCCCCCCCGCACAGCCAACTGGCAAACCGCAGGTCCACACCGGGCGGCGGTGCTCCAATGGAGCTTGAACCTGACCCTTCCCTGCAAAGGAAAACTGACGATGCCGAGGCGGCGGCGCAGTTCGCGCAGATACAGCCTTCCAGCCCGGAATCTCTCCCTGAATGACAGCCTCAGCTGCTCCACTTCGGTAGTCTGTCGACCGCGGATCGCGTGATGGAACCCACGCCGGAAGCGGTCCTGGACCAGATGAGCTGGAATAACGGCACCCACGTCTTGTGGCCGGGCGTATGCGCGAGTCATGGCGCATTCTCCCGTCAGCCGACCTCACCACACTACATAGCTCGTCGTGCTGTCCTTACAGGTGAGGCCCAAGAGCGATGGTCGGCGCTCGACGGGCAGGACACGGGAACTCCCTTGCAGCATTCGCTGCACCGACAACGCCCCGCGGGTACGCTGGCGGCCTCGGGTGGGCACATGCTAAAGTACGGGCCCGTAGACCGGCGGTTGCCCGACGGACCGGCGGCGCGAGCCCGCAGTGAACCGCCCCTGCAGTCACCCACGTGCGCAGGGACATCGCGCCGCAACGAGCACGGGCCAGCCGGACCGGGCGATACTTTGCGAAGCGATGAACCGAACCAAACGCCTCCCGCCAGCCACCTGGCAGCACCGTATCGGAATGCTGCAGCAACAGCGCCAGCGCATTGGACGAAAGCCGGCGCTATGACTGAACCAGGGTACTTCGTGGGCCTCGGCAGCAACCTGCAGCCCGAACGCAACATCCCCGCCATCCTCAAGACGCTGATTGTCGAATTTGGCACGGTGCGGATCAGTCCGGTGATAAGGACGCGTCCGGTCGGCATCCCCAGCCGCCACGATTTCCTGAACGCCGTCGCATTCGTCGAAACCGGGCTGCCGGCCGGTCAACTGAAGGCGTTCTTCAACAGGGTCGAAGAACGCCTGGGCCGCGACCGCGGCGACAGCGCGCGCAAGACCAAGGATCGACCTGCCGATCTGGATATCCTGTTGCACTATCCATCCTGTCATCCACTGGAGGAGGCCCACTTCCCTTCCGAATCCTTTCTGCGCCCCCCGTTCCTCGCCCTGTGCGAGGCCATGGGGCTGTACTCCGGCGAAAGCAGCGACCGCGCGGCGGCGCAGGCCGTGACTCTGGTCTTGGAAGAAATTGAGTTCGGGCGGCGAGCGCAGTTGTTGTACACCGATGGGATGGGAAAGGTTCGCTCGACGACAGAGTGTCGCGGCCCGGTTCTGCGCTGATCGTCCCGGCGTCAGGTCGGACGCGGACTGACCGCACGCACTGCCGGCCCGCCGGCGTGGCCCCACGCCGTTTCCGCCAGCCAGTGCTCCAGCGCCGCCGCAGTGAGCGGCCGCGAAAGATAGTAACCCTGTGCCGTATCGCAGCCCAAGGATTCCAGAGCAGTGAGACCGTCCTGGGTCTCCACTCCCTCGGCCACCACCTTGCACCCCAGATTGTGCGCAAGGTCTATGATGGAACGCACGATCACCGTGTTGCTGTCGTCCGCGTTCATGCCGATCACGAAGGATTTGTCGACCTTGAGTTCGTGTACGGACAAACGCTGCAGATGCGCCAGGGAAGAGTAGCCGGTACCGAAATCGTCGACAGCGATCCGCAAACCCATGCGGTCCATGCGCCGCACGATGTCCGTCGCCAGATCCGGGTCCTCCATCATGGCGCTTTCGGTGAGCTCCAGCACCAGCGCGCTGGCGGGTATGTTCCAGGTCTGCAGCAGGGCCCCGATCTCCGTGGGCAGCTGGGCGTACTTCAGGCTGTAGGCCGACAGATTGACGGCAACGCTCAGGTACAGGCCCCGGCGGCGCCATAGGCTGCACTGACGGACCGCTTCGTTCAACACCCAGTCCGTCAACGGTCGGATGAGGCCGGTGCGCTCGGCCAGCGGGATGAACTCGTCGGGGGGCACCAGACCGTGTACGGGATGCTGCCATCGGATCAACGCCTCGACCCCCGTCGCCCGGCGCGTCTGCAGATCGATCTTCGGCTGATAGTGAAGAAGCAGCTGACCGCCATCGATGGCCCGCCGCAGTTCCCCGGTCAGGGTCAGTCGACGCAGGGAATGGGGGTCTTCGCCCGGATCGTAGAAGCGGTAGTCGAAGTCGGTCTTCTTGGCCTTGTACATGGCGGTATCGGCATGCTGCACCAAGGTCGGGGCGCCGTCCCCGTGCTCCGGATAGATGGCGATGCCAATGCTGGTCTTGACGTCCAGGCTCACCCCGTCCACCACGAACGGCTGCTCCAAGGCATGCAGAATTCGCATGGCGCAGGTCACCGCCTGCTTGGAGCCCGTGTCGGGAAGCGCCACGGCGAACTCGTCACCGCCGAGCCGCGCTATGGTGTCCCCCTCGCGCAGCGACGCGCTCACGCGCATGCCCACCAGCTTCAGCAGCTGATCGCCGAACGTATGACCAAGCGTATCGTTGACTTCCTTGAATCTGTCCAGGTCCATCACGAACAGGGCGACTGGTTTTCCGCTCTGGCGGGCGTCGTGAATCAATGCTTCCAGGTGCCGCTGCAACAGGGTTCTGTTCGCCAACCCGGTGAGACGGTCGTGGTGTGCCTGATGGGCCAGCGCCGCGTTCTTCTCACTCAGCCGCCTGGCGATGACAGAAGAGATGACCAGCGCGGCCCATACCGCGACCCACATGACGAACAGGCCGGTCGCCACCAGCCGCATCCAGAGCGTGCTGTTGAATTGCTCATACGTGCGGTTGAGCGGATGCATGACCGTCACGAAATCGGTGGTTCCAGCGACGGGACTGGAAGCCCAGCTGTACCTGCCAGCGCCCACATCGAATGCGCCGTGATCGTCCGTGGCGCTCTCGCGTGCCTGGCGGGCTGCCTTTAGGAGGATGTCGCTATTGTGCTTCTCGCGCACGTCTTCAGCCGCACTTGCGGCTATTGCACGCCCTTGCTTATCCTGCACCAGGACCATCGTGTCGCTGCCCGTCAAACGACGGCGAAGCGCGCTCAGCATGGTGTCGTTCAGGGCACCGTTGACGACCGGACCGCTCAACTGCATACCGATTTCTCTGCTGAGCTGCTGCAACAGCAGAGTGTCGGCGTTCTTCGCGGCGTCCGGCAATAGCCAGTAGGCAACCGTACCGAATATACCCAGCGCCAACAGCACCACCCCCACGAATGCTGCCAGCAATTGAGTGCGGATGGTCATGGGCAGGCGCCGTCAATCCGTGCGGCAGGTATTGATTCCCGCGACCAGATACAGGGGGCAGAAGCGCAGCAACGCGGCGATCAGATTCATGACCGCAAGCACAGTCACCACCCCGGCGGCAAAGGAGTCGTGGATCACATTGCCGGGGCCGAGCGCGGCGTACAGCAAGGCCGCACTGAACCCGATCCGCAACGTCATATCCAGCGTCCCGATATTCTTCGTTAGTCTCAAAGCCATGCCGACCTCCCGGGCAGGGGCGCGCCACCACACGGACCAGGCAAGCCGGTGCCGCGCGCGCACTGTCTCCCGAATATCGGCGGACGCAGCCCAAGGCTTGAACGGAGCAGGCGCCGCTCGGCGGCAGACCGCAGAAATGATTGATGTTATCAGAGACGTATGTGTCGCCCACTCAGGCCTGGGCAGATAGCCCAAGGGATGGGCAGGGGCGACAGGCGTACAAGCTGGCGGTGACGGGGTGACGGTGTCACATGCCGCTCCTGGGTCGTCAAAGCACCGGCTTCAGGGCGGTCCAATCAAAACGGTTCGTTCACCGCTCGCCGAACAGGGCGGCGGCGGCTCTATGCACCAGGTCCACACCCCGCTCCAGGACCCGTTCGCGCCAGCGTGCGTCCAGGGGACAGAACACCGTTCTCAAGCGCATCTTACAGGGATGGTCCAGCGCGCCCGCACCGTAGTGATGCCAGCGGTTTTCCTCGCGCAGCGCGTGCAGTACGTGCAAGCCGGGATAGGTGCCGAACTCCTGGGTGAACGCGCTCACTTGCGCCTGGGGCACCCAGGACGGCAGCGCAGCCGCCAGCCCGCCGCGCACGATGTATGCCGAGGGGTCCCGGCAGTCGGCGAACGTCAGCGGCCGACCCAACGTCACGCCCAAAGGCCCACCCGCGGCGGGAGACTCGGCGAACAGCGTCTCTCGCCCCCATCGGCCCAGCCCGGTATGCACGTCAATGGCGCAAACCTGGGCGACGCCGGCAAGACGCTGCGCCAACCACGCGCGGTAGCGCCCGGGCCCCGGCTCCAGTCCGCGACCGCCGAAGAACAACCCCCTTTCGTACTCGTACTGCCCTGTCGCGACCGCCCGTCGCAGCCGACCGTAACCGTGGCGCATCACGCTCGCCAAGGCGCGCAGGTAGAAACCATCGGCCGTCGGTGCGGTTGTCGGATTCAGCAGCGGTTCGACCAACCGATAGTCGTCCGGCACGCCCCGATAGGCGCTGCCGTCGGTCAGACAGTTCCGGTTGAGGTCCACGTTGTGCTCATTGACGCGGCGGAGTCGATCCATGCCGTAGGGATTCAAACCGTGCACGAACACCACAGCGCCATCGTTCGGCCGAACCGGAGGGTGCCCCAGCAGTGTGTGTTGGATTGCCGAGCCGGCGAAACCTTCGACCCCATGCAGACCGCAGGAGTGGAGCAGGACCCGCCGCGGGCGACGGGGCCCGAACCACGCGATGTCGATGCTCAGCGGCGCGCCGTCGGAAGCGCGGTCATCCAGCGACAAGGCGTCCAGGGCATCGACGTTGGCCTGGACCGCCGCCGCGCGAAAACGCTGCCGCGCAGTCGCATAATCGACCGAAAACCCGGCCGTCGGGGAATTCGCTGTCGTCACCGGTTCGCTGACCGCTCAGTTGCCAAATCGCTTGGGGCTGCCCTTGTCGACCAGAGCCAGGGCAGACCCGATGACGGCATTCTCCCAGAACCGGTCGGTGCACTCACCCCGCATGTTGAGCGGCGCTTCCGCCGCCGGGTCGCAGCCGCTGCGACGAAGCGCGCCGCAAGCTACACTGCGGCTTCGGTGTCATCGAGGATTGCCTGACCATGCATACCGCCTCCGGCACACGGACCCGGCGCGCGGACGACCGCGGCAAGCAACACGCCGGCGCGGCTGAGATCCGGCACGGCCCGACGCCCCGTACCAACGCCGGCCCAGGCAGCCTTCCGAATCGATGACGGCCAAGCACCCCACATACCCTCGCCTGCGCCGCGCAGAACCCGGCAGGGCCGTTAGTACCCTCAAGTCGTGGCGCTGGCCCCTGGCCCTCGCCGCCCTGTGCCTTGCGCTGCAGGCCGCCGGGCTCGGCCCGCAACTGCGCTGGGAGCGCTCTCTCATCGCTGCCGGCCAGTGGTGGCGGCTGCTCACCGGCAGCCTGGTACACCTGGGCTGGAGCCATCTGGCCACGGATCTGGCCGGACTGGCGCTGATCTGGGCCCTGTACGGCCCGCTGCTGCCGGCCTGGCAGTGGACCCTGGCGTTCCTGACCAGCGCGCTGGCGGTGGGACTGGGTCTGTACCTGTTCGTACCGCAGATCGAGTGGTACGTGGGGCTGTCCGGCGCTCTCCATGGGCTGTTCGTGGCGGGACTGTCCGCTCAGTTCCGAAAGCGTCCCTGGGAGTCCCTGATGCTGCTCGCCGCGCTGACCGCCAAACTCACCTGGGAACACCTGCTCGGCCCGCTGCCCGGCAGCTCCGACCTGGCCGGCGGTGCGGTCGTCACCCAGGCGCACCTCGCCGGGGCCCTCGGAGGCCTCGGCTATGCCCTGGTTCATCTCGGTCTGGGCAGGACCCGTACCCCCTGACACCCCGATTTCCGGCTGCCGCCGTGTCGAACGACCCGGGGCTAGTGAATACATCCGCGTTGAAGCATCACTTCGGATTCGGCGTCTTCGCCCTGCTCATGGGCGTCAAATTGACAGACCACCGGGTCTACGGACTTCAGGAAAGTCCACGACATGTTCACCTTCCAGAGCTTCACCCTGCTGGCGGTATTCGCCGGTGCCATGGTTCCCAACGGCGTCGGCTTTGCCGTCCTGGGCCGAGGCGACAAGGTCGCCAAGAAGAAATACAACAAGGGGACCGTTCCCGGCAGCATCGTGTTCGGGGTGGGCCAGGCCATCACCGGCGCCCGCCCTTCCAACGACAGCGATCCCCTCGAACCTCCAGGCCCGCCGGTTCGCCGGTGCGGTTCCGGCAACCGAGCGCTGTAGACCCGCGGCGCGCGGGGTCGGACTGTGCTACAGCTAACTGCACGGCACAAGCGACGGGAGATCCGCCGCCCATGGAGAAGAAATGGAACCACTGTGGGGCGGTGACGGCATGGACCGTCGACGCGGGCCGCTTCGAAGCGGCGCACGAAACCGGCACTACGCGGGTAGAGCTTGTCGGCCGCGATATCGTGCGGGTGCGCTTCCGCCCGCAGGGCCGTTTCGCCGCCCGCCGGTCATGGGACGTGGTGAGCGCCGAAGCCGAAGCCGAAGCCGAAGCCGCTGGACATCCGCTGGCAGGCCGGGAGTCCGCCGGCGTCATCACACTCGATGGCGCGGCCTGCCGGATACTCATGGACACCGCATCGGGGGCCATGACGTTCGTCCACGGCGGCAACACCCACTTCGCCCGGGACCTGATCGGACCGTGCTGGCACATCGCCGCCAGCGGGGAAATCGGCATCGCCGGCGGACCCGACGACTCCCTGCCGGCGGGTCCTGCCAGACTGGCCGTCGCGCTCAGCAAACGCATCGCCCCGGACGAAGGCCATTACGGACTCGGGCAGCGCACCGGACGGCTCAACCGACGCTACCGTCGACTGTCCAACTGGACCACCGACATCCTGCCGCCGGTCTACAGCCGGGCCCATGACAACCTCTATCAGGCCCATCCCTTCCTGATGGCGATACGCCCGGAGCTCGCCTGGGGCCTGTTTCTGCATTCGTCCTGGTACAGCCAGTTCGACATGGGTGCCGACAGCGACGACGGGCTGCACATCTGCACGCTGGGCGGAGAGCTGGACTACTACCTGTTCACCGGCCCCACCCCCGCCGACGTGGTGGAGCAGCTGACCCGCCTGACCGGCCGCCCGCCCGTACCGCCCCTGTGGGCCATGGGCTTCCACCAGTCCCGCTGGAGCTACCCGGACAGCGCCCAGGTCGAAGCCGTGGCGGCCGGCTTTCGTGACCGGGGGATTCCCCTGGATGCCGTGCATCTGGACATCGACTACATGCGCGGCTATCGGGATTTCACCTGGGATCCGATGCGATTTGCCCAGCCCCGGGCGACGATCGACAAACTGCACGCCCAGGGTGTGCGCGCGGTGTGCATCGTGGACCCGGGCGTCAAGCACGATGTGAGCGGCGGCTATCCCGTCGTCCGGGACGGGCTCGATCGCAACGCGTTCATCCGCCGCGCCGACGGACAACTGTTCGTAGGCTACTGCTGGCCGGGCGAAGCTCTGTTCCCTGACTTCGCCCGGGCCGAGGTGCGGCACTGGTGGGGCGAGCAGCACCGGGTACTGCTGGACGCCGGCGTGGGTGGCGTGTGGACGGATATGAACGAACCGGCCATCTTCGACCGCCCGTTCGGCGCTCCCGGCCTGCGGCAGTCCCCCATTCCCCTGGACGCGCCCCAGGGCGACGCGGACGAATCCACCCACCATGCCGAGGTGCACAACCTCTACGGCCACCTGATGGCCCGCGCCACCTGGGAGGGCCTGCAGCGCCTGCGCCCGCACACCCGCCCCTGGGTGCTGACCCGCAGCGCGTTCACCGGCAGCCAGCGCTATGCCGTGACGTGGATGGGGGACAACAGCTCGTGCTGGGAACACCTGCAGCTGAGCCTGCCCCAATTGGCCGGCATGGGACTGTCAGGCATGCCCCACGCCGGGGTGGACATCGGCGGCTTCTACGACAACGCCCACCCCGAGCTGTACGCCCGCTGGATGGAGCTGGGCACCTTCTATCCCTTCATGCGCTGCCACACGGCCATCGGCACCCGCGCCCAGGAACCCTGGCAGTTCGGCCCCGAGGTGGAGGCCATCAGCCGGCGGGCCATCGAGCTGCGCTACCGGCTGCTGCCCTATCTGTACACCCTGGCGCACCTGGCCCACCGCACCGGCGCACCGATCTGGCGGCCGCTGGTCTATGAGTTTCCGGACCAGCCGGCGCTTCACCACGTGGAGGATCAGATCATGATCGGACCCCAGCTGCTGGTCGCACCGGTCTGTGAGCCCGGCGCCGTGGACCGCCTGGTGAGGCTGCCCGAAGGCCGCTGGTACGACCTCTGGACCGGCCGGGAGACGGGCGGCGGATCCCATGTCCAGCGCGCCCCGCTGGGAACCATCCCGGTGTTCGTGAAAGCGGGCGCCATGCTGACCCTGGGCAACCTGCGCCCGTCAACAGCGGCGCCCCTGACGGAGCTGACCGTCGCGGTCTATCCCGCGGAGCACGGCGAGTGGACACTGATCGAGGACGACGGCCAGTCCGACGACTACCTGCACGGCGGCCTGGCTGAAACGCGGCTCCAGGTGCGTCAGGACCGCTCTGCAACCCACGTGATTATCGGAGGGCGTCACGGCAGCTACTGCCCCGCACCACGGCGTCTAACATTGCGGGTCCATCTGCCCAGCCCTCCTGCCCGACTGACACTGGACGGTCAAAAGCGGAGCGACTGGCACTGGCACCCGGGCCAACGGGTGGCCGTGCTGGAGTGGACCGACGACGGCAGTGAACACATGCTGACGCTCACCCACTAGCAGGCGTTCAACCCGCCGGCCGGCGTTGTTCGCCCAGCGCAGGACCGGTGCGTTCCAAGGCCACACCGCCACTGTCGAACAGATGACACTCCGCTGCCGGTATGCCGACCCGGACCCGGTCGCCCGTATCGGTCCCGGCGTCGCCGACGGACCGGACGGCCGCGCAAGACAGCGCCGGCAGCGTCAACAAAAGCACTGGCAAGGTATTGAAACATTGGGAGTTGAATGGTGGCTACGGGTGGACTTGAACCACCGACCTCAGCATTATGAGAGGTAAGTCAATAACTTACGTTCTTTATTTTGAGTAACTTGCACACTCCTGCCCCGCGCAAACATGACAGGAAACGACTCAAAATGACACCAGATGACCACGAGGCGTCACGTTTTGGTCACGTCGGGTCTTGAGAATTCATGGTTGCGCAATGCTTCCATGATGCGGCGAGTATCCTCTGCTGAGAATTCTTCCCGCAGTTTGATGTCGGCCGCCAGTTCCCGCTTTGCATCAACGCCCGCAGCCTCACCAAGGGTAGCGACTAGGTCTTGAGCGAGCGCAACTACGGCTTGCATCTTTTTCGCGGAAACGCCTGCCGCAGCAAAGACACGCTCGGGAGTTTTCGCCTTGTTACGGTGGGCGTAGACGCTTCCACGGATGTCGAAAAAATTTCCAAGGAGCGGTCGATTTTCATCGACCGCGAGCTCTAGTTGTCGCGCCAACGCAGCGTCCGAGGACTTCAGATCATCGATCAGACGTGGAATTGAGTTCGTGTCCCTTTTGCGCCTTCGTGTCTCAAACAACTGATACGTAATGACGGAAAATCCTTGGAATAGTGAGTGCGTTGTGGCTTCGAAAAAATCGGAGTGACCGTTGATGACTGCGCGATACTTCTCGAAATTCTGCTGGTTCACGAGAGCCCACCATATCGCGTAGGTACGCGAAAGCTCGATCACTCGCTCAATCATCTCGCGCACTGCCGATGTTTGGATGGTCATCTGCACGATCACCGGCGCAAGTACTTTTCGAGTTCGGGATGAGGTGGCGCGTCGCGAAGATACTTGTAGACGCGCCCCATCATCGTGATATGTAGACTCAGCTGCTCATACTCGCCCTCTGGGATTTCCTCGCCAAGTTTGAACTCTCGGCTCACCTTGAACCCGGCCGCGAGTGCGGTTTCCTTGAAAAGTGGCGCGATCGCAGACGCAAGGTCAGTTCGGATACGCACCTTATTGGATGGGCCATGTGCTCGCCCTTCAAGCTCATCAACGCGATCCCTCAGAGCGACGACAATCTCCAGGGCCTGACTCGTGTCCGCCCCTCGCTGTGGTGAAGCGACCAAGCCGGTTAGTGCGAGATCATGCAGGCGGCGCGCATCAAGAAGCGAGAACTCCCTGGCGTACTCAGAGACGGCGACGGCGCGCTCTTCGGCGAGCTTGCCGCGTTTCCAATAGCGCCTTGCGACAAGACCGAAGATCAGCGCGACGAAGATGACTATCCAGATCACCATTTGGCGGGCGCTCTAACCTCGCAATAACCAGCGCTTAACGGCAGCGGGCCAAAGCGGAAGCGAAGGTACGGCGCGGTCAAACGCTCGTGTTGATCGCCTTGTCGCCTAATGTTCCCCATACCACGCAGCCACTTGTCTTAACGCCTCAAGAGTTTCGATTTCCAAATACCAGACCTTGTTTCCTGGCTTCAGGCGTGGAGCATTCTTTTCGTTTAAGTTCGAATTTCTGGACTGCTTTCGCTCGTACGGCCGCCCAGGATATTTCTCGTTCTTTACCGACACGCCCGGGATCTCGGCGCCGTATTTTTCAAGCCAAACAAAAATCGATTCAGTTCGGTCCCTTTCGAGCGCGAGCTCTCTTCCCGACCTTGTCTTATATCGCGCAATGTACTGGGTGCAGACCTCCGTGAAAGGAAATGCTTCCTTTAGTACATCTCTTGCTTCTTCTGTATTGATCATATCACCTCTTTCCCGGCCTAACGCCTCGCGACACCGGCAGCAAAAAGCAGAGCGACGTGAAACGAGGAGCACCGCTTCTTGATGTCCGGAGGGTAGGTATTGGCCTACATTCTTCCTATCCGATGGTTGCCGCGGGATAGTCGAAACCCCGAGACCTGTTGCGTCACCAAAGCTGCTACCCCCTTTTCCAAACATCTTGTGCTACGGCAGCGTGCATTCACTAATAGAAGACATCATATCAGGTACTAAACTATCCTTTTATCAGACAGTTGCGCAACAAGAAGGAGGTAAGACTGTGACACGGGCACGCGTCCCATGGCATGATCAAGGCGCACAACACCATAACGACAATGCGCCGCGGCCCCCGGCCGCGCTCGGCACGAGGGGGAGGTACGCGCCGTGGCGGACGAACAGCTCATCAAACTGTATTCAGACTACGAGACAAAGGCACTGATGCGCGAGCTGCGCGCCGATCAGGACGAGCAGTCGCCGAAGTCTCGTGCCATCCTCGAGATACTCGCGCGGCGGGGTCTGGAGCACGAACAACTCGAGGCGCTTTCCGAACACATCGACGCCGAAATCGAACAGAAAAGACGGTCCCGCCGATATTCGTGGGAACTCGCCCTGATGCTCTTCTTGGCCGGCGGGGTTCCCTTCAATTCCCATCCAAGCGGCTGGGTCCTGATGTACCGGATGGTGTCCGAGCTCATCTCTCCGCCCCCGCCAACTCCCCCCGCCACCACCCAAGAGTTGCTCGATAGAGCCAACGATAGCTTCGACGCCGGCCGATATGAACAGACGATCGCCACAATTCAGGCGAGGGCCGCGGCGCAGCCGAACCAATCCGGGCCGAACCTGCTCGCGGGGCTGGCGTACCTTCGGGAAGGAAAACGCGCGGAAGCTCAGAAGTACCTGCGCGCTGGCCTGCTCGCCTTCAGATGGACCGACCCACCCGAGGTGCGCCTGAACGCCGCCCGCGCCCGTCTCGCACTAGGCGATCGATACGTAGCACATCGACTGACCGAGTCAGCGCTGAAGGAGTTCAAGGAGGACGACAACCAGTACGGCGTGCTCAAGGCTCAAGCGTTGTTGCGTCGCATCCGCACACAGAAGCCACTTACCAACAAAACTCCTTAGCTATCCCTGGCCATCGGCAAATCGCGGCGACGGGCGCGAGGCCTAATGGGGCTAGTGCGGCGACCGCATGTAGGGAGATCGAGAATATGATGGTGGATGACGCGCGCCGGACAAATCCAACCGGCCCCAGTTGCCGGGAGCCGACTGACGGGCAAGCACGAATACTGCCTACTGTTTGCTTAGTTACCCCCATTCCAGTGCACGGCCGGTATCACGTACTCGAGCTTCCAGAAGCGGTAGCGTGCGACGATGCGCTGCTGTCGGCCATCCAGCCACTCGACGTATGCGGAAAGCGAGTCGTTCCGGAAGGCCTCCGGGAGTAGGTCGCTCCGGCCCAAGGCAAGGGCGACCGTGATCCGTTCAGTGGTGGAGCCTATGAGGTCGCCGGTTTTCTGGAAATGTATAAGCAGCTGCTCTTCGCGGTGCATAGTCGATACTCCGAGTGTTGTTGAACCACGTAGTGTAGGAACCGGAACGAACTTCCCTCCTTTTGGAGCAGCGCAAGGTGTGCATCCGTACCCTTGTAGCGACTGGCGGGGCGACGAAGGCTTCGCGCCAAGCTCGAAAAAGGCCTGGCAGCGGGATACATCCTCCGCCCGATACGTGAAGGTGTTTGTGAGCGGTGCGCGAGAGACGTCAGAACGTGGCACCAGATCAGGCATAAGTCGGTGCACACGGACGTGTGCACACTTCTGCGCACCAGGTGGTGCGTTGGGGGTGCCACGGAGTGGGGCGGAGGGCGTACAGCCCGTAGCCCCCCGACCGCCCCAGCGGGCGGGGCTGGGGGGAGCCGCCGGCCGTCCGCGCCGCGCCCCAGCGCGGCCAGGCCGGTGGGGGGCGAAGCCCCGCGGTGCCGGGGCCGAGTCGGCGCCGGCAAACCCCAAAAGCCTAGAGCGAGCCCGGGCCCCAGGTCGCCGCGAGCATCGCGGCGACCTGGGAGGCTCGCGTTCGCGCTTAGTGAGGCCAAGGCCGCGCAGCGGCCGACGGGCGAGCTTTAGCGCGACTTGGGTTTTGGGGTTTGCCGGCGGCGCGAAAGCGCCGCGGCACCGCCATCAAAATCGCCACAGCTCGCGTACAGCGAGCTGAGCAAAAGCCCCGGCCGTTCAGGCCGGATCGGGCTTTTGCGCTGGCGAAACCGGCCGCGAGAGCGGCCACCGATCCTGTACGCCCCTCGCGCCGCGCGAGGGGCGTACAGGGGGCCGTATGGGCCGGAAAAATACCGGCCGGTTCCTATTAGTCACAGGAGGTATCGCCTGTGACTACCACACCACATCCCATTGACGGCCGCGTCATCGCGGCCGAACGCGAGCTTGCGGTGCTCCGCTGGCTCGACCGCTTCGGCACCCTCAGCTCGTCCCAGTTGGCTCGGCTCATCTGGCCCGACGCCCGTCAGGGCGCCCGGATGGCCCAGCGTACCCTCGGCCGGCTCCTGCGGGATCGTCTGGTCCTCCGGCGCAGCCTGCGCACCGGAGGCTGCCTTTACGCCCTCGGCGAAGGCGGCGCACGCCGGCTGCGCGACGAGGGCTATCCGGCGCGGTTCCGGGGCTCGCGGGACGTAGGTTGGAGCCAGCCGTACCACCGTACCCTGGCAAACGATCTGGCGATTGACGCGATTCGAAAGGGCCAGGTGGTGTGGACGGAGCGTGAGATCCAGACCCGGCGGGCGCCCTTCAAGGAACTCCAATCGCACGTCCCCGACGTGCTCATTCAACAGCAACCCGATCTCGACGACAACCTGACCTGGGTCGAGGTGGAGAACACCTACAAGTCGCAACAGCGACTGACCCGGCTGCTCGACGCCGCCGACGTCCTGCTGAGTCAGCCGGACGGGTATTGGGTCGAGGAGTACTTCATCGACCGGATGGTCTTCGCGGTTCCGAACCCGCGCGCCGCGCGCTCGGTCGTGCGGGCGGTTGAATCGCAGTGGGCGGCGGACCGGATGCACGAGCGGACGCTCGACCGAATCTGGTTGTGGCCTTGCCGCCTCACCCCGAGTCTGCGGTGGCACGGCGTGCACAACGAACTGCCGGTGAAATCCCTGGCTTCCGGGTGATTAACAAGAACCCGTCCGCAGCAGTCTCTATACCTCTTCGAACCCCGTAACGCGTAACGCGTTACACCAACCAGGGAGATGTTACACATGGCAAAGACTGGTATTACTGAAAAGCAAGTCGCCGACGCGGCCAACCGAATGGTCGACGAAGGGGAGGCGGTCAGCGCTCGCCGGCTGCGCGAAGCGATTGGCGGTGGATCGATGTCCACCATACTCCGTCACCTTCAGGCGTGGCGCGCCGGGCAGCAGGCTCAGCAAGGCCCCCCACCCGACATGCCGGACACGGTACGCGAGACGGCGCTGCGGGCCTTACAGGACGTGTGGGCTACCGCGAACCGGCAGGCGCGGGAAGCCATCGACGAAATAAGGACGGCCGCCGGAAGCCGAATCCACGATTCGAAACGCGATCTGGAAGAAGCGATCGCGGCGGCTCAAGAACTCGAAGGGCACCTGACCGAACGCACCGCGGAGCTGACTACCGCTGACGAACGCACAGCGGCTCTGGAGCGTGAGCTTACCGCCAGGGATGCCGAGGTACGACTCCTACAAGAGCAACTGGAGGCCGCCCAGAAAGCCGCTGACGAGCGTTGCGTCATCCTGACTACGGAACGCGTCGCCGCGCTGCTAGGGCAGAACCAGTCTACCGTTGACGGCAAATGATGGCCTCGACGGCCACCCGTACTGACTAACCGTACCACCTTCGATCCATCGCTCCGCAAGGTCATCCCCGTTCGACACTGCAAGGTCACTACCTCCGAGTAACACGCGGAGCCTCAGCAGCCTGAGGTTCAGCGTGACCACCGACACGACACCCCCGCGCGACCAGGAAGAGACCGCGCCGGACGCCCCCGGACAGACGCTCCTGTGGGACCTCGCCGAGACGGCCCGCCAGCTTGGCGACGTGTCGGTGCGCACCGTGCAACGGCTGATAGCCGACGGGGCGTTTCCGGTCGTGCGCATCGGCCGCACCGTCCGCGTCCCCGCGGGACGCGTGCGGGCGTGGGCGGCCGCCAACGAAGCCTGGGCTCACACCTCACCCACCTCCCGGTATACTCGTCCTTGCGCGGGGCAGGATGTGTATCCGACGACGGAGACCACATCATGTCCAAACGTAAAGAAGACGGGCTCTACCGGAGGGGCGACTCGCCCTACGTCTGGGCCTCGTACACCAACGCAGGCGGCCGCAGAGTTAGATGCTCTACTGGCACGACGGACTGGCAGGAAGCGGTAGCCATCCTGGCCAAGTGGCGCCTGGAGGCCCACCGCGAGCGGCATTGGGGCACGGAACCCACCCGTACGTTCGACGAACTGATGGTCCGGTACCTCGACGAGACCCAGGACCTGAAGCGCAGCGCCGAACGGGATGTCGCGATCACGCGGCAGCTCAAGAAGCACTTCAGCGGGAAGGTGCTGAACGAGCTTGGGGGCGAGGACGTGCAGGCGTACATCCAGTGGCGCCGGCACGCTCGAGGCAAGCCCGGGCGGGAGAAGCAGACGGTCGGCAGGCTCCAGTCCGCCGGCACAATCAAACCGAAAGAGGAGGAAACCAAGAAGAAGCCGGTCGCGTACGCCACCATCCGGCGCGAACTGAGCCTGCTGTCGTCCGCGATCAACTATGCCATCGTACGGTGGGACTGGAACATCCCGAACCCCGTCGAAAAAAGGAAACCACCCCAGGGCGAGGACCGCATCCGGTGGCTGAAGGCGGCCGAAGCGGAGCGACTGATCGCGGCGGCGCGGCGCGAGCCGCGGGCGCCCCATCTGGCCGACTTCATCATCCTCGGCCTGCATACCGGGTGCCGATCGCAGGAGATGCTGGGGCTGGAGTGGGACCGCGTGGACATGGAGCAGCGCCTGGTGTACCTGCCCGCGAGCAAGAACAAAAGCGGGCGCAACGTCTCGGTGCCCCTCAACGACACCGCTTACGCCGTCTTGCGGCGGCTGAAGCGGTTTCGGGAGGAGCACTGCCCAAAGTCCAAGACGCCGTGGGTGTTCTGCTCCAAGCGGGGCGGCCGGGTCGCCGCGGTGAAGCGGTCTTTCAAGACGGCGTGCCGGCGCGCGGGCATCACGGACTTCCGTCCGCACGACCTGCGCCACACCTGCGCGGCGTGGCTGGTGCAGGCAGGGGTGCCGCTGATGCAGGTCCGCGACCTGTTGCGACACACCTCGTACCAGGTGACGGAGAAGTACGCGCACCTGAGCCCGAGCCATGTACGCGACGCGGTGGACGTGCTGAACGCCAAGCACGCGAGCAGTGAGCCACGGGAAGCCGCGCAAGTGCCGGAACGTGAAGCGAAAAACACGATTCCGTCACGATCCGGTCACGTTCGGCCCCGACTGCGGGTAATCCGCGGTGGCAAGCACGAGGAAATAGCTGGCAAAACAGGAAGTTGAATGGTGGCTACGGGTGGACTTGAACCACCGACCTCAGCATTATGAGTGCCGCGCTCTAACCAGCTGAGCTACGTAGCCGTTGTTGGGGCCTGCTTACAGCAAGCCGCAAATTTTGCGGTCCGGCGGGGCGCCTGTCAAGACAGTCGACGCAAACCCCGCAGCAATCCGCCCGGGCGGGCTATGCCCTTTCTCCCGGCAAGGGCATATACTCCGCACGTAAAGGAAACGTAAATTCAGGCCATACGAAGGCCGGGGTAGCGACTTGATGTCCGTTTCATTCCTGGGCGCCAGCAGCGGGTTCTGGCGGCAGTTCACAGGACTCTTCCTGCCGGTCGCCGCCATCCTCGGCATCGCCTTCGGCGCCTTTCATTACCAGGACCTCGCCAGCCAACGCGAAAAGGCACTGCTGCGGGCGCAGACTTCCGTGGACCACGCGAAGCGGTCGGTCACACGGGACTTGGACACCGTGATCTCGGATCTGCGCGTGCTGGCCGAACGCCGCGACCTGCGTGCACTGGCCGGCAGTCCCCGCGACCCGGCGTTGCGCGCCGGGGTGGCCGCGGACTTTGTGACCTTTGCCCGCAACAAGCGCACCTACGACCAGGTGCGCTACCTGGACGCCAACGGCCGGGAAGTGGTGCGCGTCAACTGGAACGACGGCCGACCGGCCGCCGTTCACGACATTCGGCTACAGGACAAGTCCCAGCGCTACTACTTCCGCGATGCCCGCAAGCTGAGCGACGGCGGCGTCTACGTATCCGCCCTGGACCTCAACGTCGAGCACGGACGCATCGAAATCCCGCACAAGCCGATGATACGTTTTGCCACGCCGGTGACGGACAACGAAGGACGCAGGCAGGGCGTGCTGGTGCTCAATTACTTCGGCGCCCGGCTGATCGACAACCTGCGCTCCAGCATGGACTCCCACGCCGGCACCGACATGCTCCTGGACGACCGCGGCTACTGGCTGCACGGCCCCAACCACGCCTTGGAATGGGGCTTCATGTTCCCGAACGGCAAGCGTTTTGCGGACATGTATCCGCAGGCCTGGGATCAGATCCAGAGCCGCGAGTCGGGACAGGTACTGGAGTCTCTGGGGTTGTTCACCTTCGTCACCATATACCCGCTGCAGGAGGTCGCCGCCTATCTGGAGGGTCTGAGCAACGGTGATGTGGCGGGGCCCGCCGAACAGCAGCGGTGGAAAGTGGTTTCCTTTCTGGAAGCAGGTCGCTTTGCCGCTTCCGGACGCCGGCGGGCCGAGACCCGTCTTGCCATGTATCTTGTGCTGATCGGGCTGTGGGGGGTAGCCAGCACCCAAATCGCGCGCCTGAGGGCGGCAAGTGAGCGCTCCAGGAACCTGATCACCCGGCTGTCGAGCGTGGTGGAGCAGACCAGCGACATCGTCTATGTAACCGACCGGCGTGGACGCATCGAATACGTCAACCCCAGCTTCGAGCGGATCACCGGCTACAGCGCCGATGAGGCCGTCGGTCAGGACTCGCGGCTGCTGAAGTCCGGCGAACACAACGACACCTTCTATCAGCGCATGTGGGAGATGATCCTGGCGGGCAAGTCGTACCAGGACGTGGTCACCAACCGCACCAAGGACGGCACGCTGTATTATGAGCAGAAGACCATCACGCCCTTGAAGGACCGGCACGGAAACACCACTCACTTCGTCTCCACCGGCAAGGACATCACCGAGCAGATGCTGGCCCAGGAACGCCTGTACCATCTCGCCTTCCACAACCCGCTGACGGATCTGCCCAACCGCAACCTGTTCCGCGACCGGCTCAGCCGGGCCACGGCCCATGCGCACCGCGCCGGGCACCTCATTGCGCTGCTGTTTCTGGACCTGGACCACTTCAAGAACGTCAACGACAGTCTGGGACACGAAACGGGAGACCGGCTTCTGGAAGAGGTGGCGAAGCGGCTGCAGGCATGTGTGCGGGAGACCGACACCGTGGCCCATGTGGGAGGTGATGAGTTCGCCATCATCCTGGACGAGATCGATCACGTCGAACAGGTGGCAACGGTCGCCGAGAAGATACTGGCCTCCCTCAAGGGCTCCTTTTCCCTCGGAAACAGCGAACTGTTTGTGGGCATCTCCATCGGGATCGTCCTGTACCCGCTGGACGAATCGGACACCGACCAATTGATCAAGGCCGCAGACACGGCCATGTACCGCGCCAAGGAACTGGGGCGCAACCGCTACGTGTTCTACTCCACTGACATGACCAGCCGCATCACGGAGCGCATGAATCTGGAAAGCGAGCTGCGCCGGGCTCTGGACCGCAACGAGTTCGTTCTTTACTACCAGCCGGTGGTGAACCTCGACAGCGGCGCTATCGACAGCGTGGAGACGCTGCTGCGCTGGCGCCATCCCGACAAAGGCATATTGGAACCCGATGAGTTCATTCCCGTGTTGGAGGAAAGCGGGCTCATCGTACCGGTCACCCGCTGGATCCTGCAGGAAGCCTGTACCCACAGCGGCGCACTGCGTGCAGCCGGGCTCGACACGCTGAGCGTGGCCATCAACTTCTCACCGCGCTGCTTCAGCGGCGGGGGCATCACAGAACTCATCTCGGAGACCTTGGACCTCGGCTGCATCGCAGCCAGGTACCTGATCGTGGAGATCACCGAAAACACCCTGATGGAAAACCAGGCGATCATCGGCGAAAGCCTGCAGGAACTCCGCCGTCTGGGCGCGCGCATCGCCATCGACGACTTCGGTACCGGCTACTCCTCGTTCGGCTACCTGAAGCGGTTCCCAGCGGACATTCTGAAGATAGACAGGGAGTTCATCCGCCACCTGCCGGACAGCCGCGACGATGCCGCCCTGGTAACGGCCATGATCGCCATGGCCCACAGCCTGAACATCAAAGTGGTGGCCGAAGGGGCGGAGACACCTGAACAGCTGGATTTCCTGCGCGAACGCGGATGTGACGCGGTCCAGGGCTATCTGTTCGGCACCCCCATGGCCGAACAGATGGCAGCCATGCTCATACAGAGCAAGCCGCCGCCATGGGCCGAGCTCATGCGCCGCCCGCTGCGCAGGCGACACCTGAAGCCGGTGTAAGAAACAACCCACAGGCTACACGTTGAAAGTGAACAGCGCCCTAGAACGCGCACACCGAGACAAGGCGGTCGTTCATGGCGCTCAGGAAGTCGATCACCGCTCGATGCCGGCGCAACCGATCCGGCGCATAGCCGCCAGGTATGATCACTGCGTCGAAATCACCGGCTGCCCCTGCGGCAATGAGGCGCTCGGCCTTCACGGTCAGGCCGTGCTTGCCGCGATAGCTGGGGGTGCCGATACCTACGCTCACCACTTGTGCACCGGCTTCCTTCAGACGCAGATAGGGGTACCAGAACTCCAGGTCCTCGTATCAGTCTTCGACCAGTTCGGCAATCCGCTTGCCCTGCAATTCCATTCGCCGCCTCCGCCCTTGGTTCTGTGTTCCGGCCGCTGTGGGCTGTACTCTCAGGTAAATTTTCCAGAAAGCCGGCAGTCGTAAAATACCCGGCGTTTCCCCGCCGCGTCAGGACGCATACACTGACCATCGGTGTCCGATGAGGAGTACGCCCATGGAGCTGTACCTGATGCGCCACGGCGAAACCAACTATAACGTAATGGGGTTGTGCAACGACGACCCCGCCGACCCGGTCTACCTGACCGAGCGGGGGCGCCGCCAGGCCCACGAAGCGGCACTGCACCTGAAGTCCACGCCCATCGGCCGCATCCTGGTGTCGGAACTGCCACGAACCGTCCAGACCGCCGCCATCGTCAACGCACACCACGGCGTGCCGGTGGCCGTGCGGCCGGAACTCAACGACATTCGCACCGGCTTCAACGGCCGGCCGGTGGAAGAGTTCCACCAGGCGCTCGCCGGATCACCGCTGACCGACAAGGTCCCCGGAGGTGAATCCATCTGCGAGCATAAAGCACGGGTTTTGAAGGTGCTTCAGTGGCTGGACACCGCCACTGAACCGGTCATCCTGGTCGTTTCCCACGAGGAACCATTGCGCGTATTGACCGGACACTTCCGGGGACTCGGAGACCGGGAAATGATGGGGTTGAAGATCAACAACTGCGAAATTCTGCATTTCCGACTTTGAACGCGACCGGGGTCATCGTTGCGGTGCCAAATTCGACATCGGTGGCACGCTGACTCCGCCCTCGCCTGCTGCGGAATTGACTTTTCTCCCGGGGTTGGCGCCTGCGCAGTGCAGGCTGTCCATGCCGCAGGACCCGACCTGCCCGTGCCCTCCAGGCCTGCCTACACCGGGCAGAGGCTGATCGTTTCTATGCTTCCTGCAAGCAAGGCTCTGCTGTCCGGGTCCCGCAGCCGCCCTATGGACGCGGCGTGGGAGGGTAGGCGCCGGTGACCGGCGCCGGCCATCGGGAGGCCACCATAAATCCGTACCGGCAAATTGTTTGCGCAACCGATTTTTCGGAGGCCAGCCAACGCGCCTGCATCCGCGCCACGGAAATTACCGCCCGCTTCGGTGCCCGTTTGACCCTGCTGCACGCGGTGGACGATTTCCCGGAAGATCGGTCCAACGAAGTCATTGCCCCGGAAGACAAGGACCCACGCCGCTATCGGGAAAGCGAGACAAAAGAACGGCTCACGGAAATGACCCACCGCGTCGGCTGCCAGAAGGCCGGTCGCGCGATCCGCTTCACGACCCAATCGTCGTGGCACGAAATCGTCCGCTTTGCCCGCGATGCCGAGGTGGATCTGGCCGTGCTTGCCGACCATGAACATCACACCCCCTGGCGTTGACGGCCGCCACGGCGGCGGACGTGGCCGTCCATCCGCCCTGCGACGTGCTGGTGGTCCGTACGCCGGAAATACAGCCCTGAACCACCGAAGCGCCGGCGCCGGCCTGCGCTTCCACCGCCCTCTCCGCGTAGCCTATGCTTGTATAGTAGAGTGCTGCCATCTATCGGTCGGACCGTTCGACTACCGGGGATACCGATCTCGCTGCGGTCGACAGTTGGAACCCTGTGGTAACGGCCGTGGCTGTCCGTGACGCTTTGTACGCGGGGTCCGCCGGCGGGGATACGGCACCCGCGACGCGTCCAAACCGCTAGGAAAGTGCTCGTCATGGAACCGATTCTCCAACCAGGTCGGAACTGCTGGCGTGCGCCCACCGCGGCGCGTGCCGCGCTGCTGGTGGACGGCGCTGCCTATTTCTCCGCCTTTCGCGAGGCGGTATCCCGGGCCCGGCGCTGCGTATGGATCCTGGGCTGGGACCTGGACAGCCGAACAAAGCTGGTGCGTAAAAACAGCCACGACGGGCTGCCGCGGACGCTACGCGCCTTTCTCAGGCACGTGCTCCATCAGCGCCCGGAGCTTCATATCTACGTGCTCACCTGGGACTTCGCCATGATCTACGCCCTGGAACGGGAATGGGCGCCGCTGTACAGCCGCAACGGGCACATCCATCGTCGGCTGCACTTCCATATGGACGGACGCCACCCGGTAGCGGGATCCCAACACCAAAAGGTGGTGGTGGTGGACGACGCGGTGGCGTTCGTGGGCGGCATCGATCTGACCAAGTGCCGCTGGGACTCCTCGGCCCATCGCGCCCGGGACCCACTCCGGGTCGACCCTGGCGGCGAGCCATATGCTCCCTTCCACGACGTACAGGCGCTGGTAGATGGAGAGGCGGCACGAGCCCTGGGAGAGTTGGCCCGCTACCGCTGGGCCAGAGCGGTGGGAAAACCCGTCCCGGAGGTCGACGACGGGGGCACGACACCCGAAGCCGACCCGTGGCCGCCGTCCGTGGGACCGCAGTTCCGGAACATACGGGTGGGTATCGCTCGCACCTTCCCCGCTTACCAGGGACAGGAGGAGGTGCGCGAGGTGGAGCGTCTCTATCTGGACACCATCGCGCAGGCCCGGCACTGGCTGTACGTGGAAAATCAGTATCTGACCTCCGCCGGGGTGGGCGATGCGCTGGCTGCGAGGCTGCGCCACCCGGAAGGCCCCGAGGTTCTCATTGTATTGCCCCAGGCCACCAGCGGTTGGCTCGAGCGCCACACCATGGATGTGCTGCGGGCCAGGCTCCTGCGTCGATTGCGCGCTGCCGACGACCATGGGCGGCTGCGGGTCTGTTATCCCATCGTCCCCGACCTGGAGGGCACCCCCCTGAACGTGCACGCCAAAGTCATGGTGGCGGACGACAGCCTCGCGCGCGTGGGGTCGGCCAACCTCAGCAACCGATCCATGGGCCTGGACTCGGAATGCGACCTCGCGTTCGAGGCGCAAGGCGACGCCGACGCGGGACGGGGGATCGCCGCATTCCGCAATCGACTGTTGGCAGAACACCTGGACTGCGACCCGCAGACGGTGGCCGAGACCCTGGACCGCACGGGCAGCCTGATCGCGGTCGTGGAACACCTGAGCCATGGCCAGCGCAGACTGGAGACGCTGGACGGGGACGTCGCTCCGCAAATCGACCGACAGGTTCCGGATGCCGCCGTGATGGATCCGGAGCGGCCGGTCGACGGGCAGGTGTTGGTCGACCATCTGGTCGGTCACGAGGAACGTCGCCTTGCCGGTCGCCAACTGCTGACCGTCGCCGGGCTGCTACTGATTCTTATCGGTCTGGCCGCCGCCTGGCGCTGGACACCACTGAGCGAGTGGCTGCAGCCGCAGCGGCTGGAGGCTCTTGGCCGCCACATCGCCCACCTGCCGGTGGGCGGGGTGCTGGCTCTGGGCGCCTACGTCATCGGCACACTGCTGGCGATACCGGTCACCCTGCTGATCGTCACCACAGCCCTGGTATACGGCCCGTTGCTGGGGTTCGTCTATTCGCTGTTGGGTTCGATGCTGGGCGCGGCGACGACCTACGGCGTGGGCCGGCTGCTCGGGCGCGACGCGGTACGACGTCTTGCCGGCACCCGCCTGAACGAGCTCAGCCGCCGACTGGGCCACCGCGGCATGCTCACCGTCATCACCTTGCGTATCGTGCCGGTCGCACCATTTACCGTGGTCAACATGGTCGCCGGCGTCTCCCATATCGGGTTCCGGGATTTCTTCGTGGGCTCGTTGATCGGCATCATGCCGGGCATACTGGCCATGACTCTGTTCGCCAACGGCCTTTTGCAGTTGCTGTTGGAACCCACTCCCGGCACACTGCTTGCCATTACCGCCCTGGCACTGGTTATCGCCGGGGGCGCCTGGGCAATTCACCGCTGGCTGACGGCCACCCGATAGATCCCCTGCCTTTCGTGATGCTCACCGTCGCCACCTACAACGTGCATCGCTGCATCGGGCGCGACAGGCGCCGGGACCCCGGCCGCGTCCGAAACGTCTTGCGTGAGCTCGACGCCCGTATCGTGGGCCTGCAGGAAGTGGAGTCCGCGCCCCGCGGGGAAGAGCCGCAACTGCTGGCCTTGGCGCAGGAGGACGGCTTTCATGTCGTTTCCGGCCCCACGCTGATTCACCCCGGCAGCAGTGGCTACGGCAACGCGTTGCTGCTGTCCGGGCCGCCGCTGGTGGTGCACAGGCATGACTTGAGTGTTCCCGGCCGCGAGCGAAGGGGAGCGCTGGAAGTTACGGTAAGGGTCGACGACTCGACGCTACGGGTGATCGTGACCCATCTGGGCTTGAAGGTGGACGAGCGACGTCGGCAGTTCGCGCAACTGCTGGACGTACTGGGCAACCGTCGAGACATGGCCACCCTGCTGCTCGGGGATTTCAACGAGTGGCGTCCGCGGGCGCGGGTGTTGCGCGACATCGCTCGCGCGCTGACCGAAAGCCCCTCCCTACGCACCTTTCCCGCACGACACCCGCTGTTTGCCCTGGACCGCATCTGGGTCAGCGCCCATCTTCAGCAGCACGCCATTGCGGTGCACAGCAGCCGGTGCGCCCTATCGGCATCGGATCACTTGCCCCTGAAGGCCTCCCTGGAACTACTGTGAAGGCCGATTGAAACGGCCGTTCCACTACTACAAGGCCCGTTCCGGTCCACGACCCGGCGCGTTGCCAATGCGCATACCGCTGGCTTGCCGTCCCCTGCACAACCCCTCTGTGGCCCACTACACTGAACACGCACAGGGATCCGGGAAAGCCGTCCGCCGCAGCGGGCATGGAGGCAGCCATGAGCGACGAAATCCCAATCGTCCCGCCTGTGAAAGTCAGGTGCGAGACATGCTTGAAGGAGGTCCCACGTTCGGAAGCGACCAGCGCCGAAGCCGATGATTATGTGGGGTATTTCTGCGGTATCGAGTGCTTCCAACAGTGGCGCGAAAGCAACGACCCCGGCGAACCGGAAACTCAGCGCACCGCGGCGCTCGATCAATTGCCCAGCAGGCGCACGTGATCGCCCAGCACGTCCTGCAGGTAGAGCATCTGCACGACAATGGTCAGCACCACCGCCACCGGCGTGGCCGTAGCCATGCCGAATACGCCGGCAAGCAGATAGCCGAACAACTGGGCCATGATCAGCCAACCTGGCGCCAGATGCACCACCTCCCCCTGAATGAGCGGAGTGAGAATGTAGCCTTCGGTGATATGGGCACCCAGGTACAGGACCGCCACGTACAGGGCCGTAGCCGGTCCGTTGAGCAGCGCAATGAGCACCGCCGGAATGAGCGAGAGGATGGAACCCAAATAGGGAATGAAAGTCAGTGCGCCGGCCATGAAACCCAGCAGCAACGCAAGGCGCACATTGAGCAGCAACATGCCCATGATAGTGATGGCACCCACGACCTTGGCCCGGGCCGTCCCCGCTGCCCATGCCCGGCCCTTGCGGTCCCTCCCATGCTCGAGCCTGCGTCCGCCACCATTTCGAATGGCCCCCGCCGCGGCCCGGCGTTCGGCCTCGCCGTGGGCGATCCGCTCGCGCTTGTCGGCCTGCCGTTGGTGGGCCGGGCTGATCCCTTGCTTGACCAGCTCCCGTGCCGCCCGGTGGACTTCCCTGGCTTCTTTCAAGCTGGTCTCTGGATAGACGCCAATGGCAAACAGTCCATGTTTTCCGCCCAGGCGGAACTTGTACCGCCAGAGTTTGGAGCCGTTGGGCTGGACCGCAGGAACAGCCCCCCGCCGTCAAACAGCTTGTAGGCCCTCTCCGTTACCTCACCCTTGGGGGTGATCCCCGGTTTGGCGTTCCGCACATCGGCATCGCTCAGCAGTTCTTTTGCCATTGGGGCTCCGTTGCTGGGGGTATCAGCGTCGATACCCCCAATTTCATCGGATGACAACGGACATTGGCGGACCAATACGGAATAAAAAACCCCGCGAGCCATTGGCTATACGGGGTTCTTGGGGGGTTACCGGATGGGGCCGGACCTCGCTTGCGCTTCACACGTTGAAGCGAAAATGCATGACGTCTCCGTCCTGGACGATGTAGTCCTTGCCTTCCAGGCGCAGCTTGCCGGCGTCTTTGGCGCCGTGTTCGCCGCCGTATTTCACGAAGTCTTCGTAGGCGATGACCTCGGCTCGGATGAAGCCCCGCTCGAAGTCCGTGTGGATGACGGCGGCGGCCTTGGGCGCGGTGACGCCGATCGGAATGGTCCAGGCCCTCACTTCCTTGGGCCCGACGGTGAAGTAGGTCTCCAGGCCCAGCAGCTTGTAGCCGGCGCGGATGACCCGATTCAGACCCGGCTCCTCCAGACCCATCTCCTGCATGAATTCGATGCGGTCGGCCTCGTCCAGATCCACCAGCTCCGCTTCGATGGAGGCGCACACGGCCACCACTTCCGCGCCCTCGGCAGCCGCCACCTCGCGCACCTGATCAAGGTAGGGGTTGTCGGCGAATCCGTCCTCGGCCACGTTGGCGATGTACAGGGTAGGCTTGGCCGTGAGCAGAAACAGCTCGCGCACCAGCAGTGACTCGTCGTCCGTGAGCGCCAGGGAGCGCACCGGAGCTCCGCCGTCGAGGTGGCTTCTGACGCGCTCCAGCACCTGCTGGCGGGCGATGGCCGACTTGTCCCCGGACTTGGCATTGCGCGCCGCGCGGTACAGGGCCTTTTCCACCGATTCCAGGTCGGCAAGGGCCAGCTCGGTGTTGATGACCTCGATGTCCGAACGCGGGTCCACCGCACCGGCGACGTGCACCACGTTGCTGTCCTCGAAACAGCGCACCACATGGGCGATGGCATCGGTCTCGCGGATATTGGCCAGGAACTGATTGCCGAGGCCTTCGCCCTTGGAGGCCCCGGCCACCAGCCCGGCGATGTCCACGAACTCCATGGTCGTCGGAAGCACCTTCTGGGGTTTGGCGATCTCGGCGAGCTTGTCGAGGCGCGGGTCGGGGACCGGCACCACGCCCACGTTGGGCTCGATGGTGCAGAACGGATAGTTCTCCGCCTGGATGCCCGCCCGCGTGAGGGCGTTGAACAGGGTGGACTTGCCGACATTGGGCAGTCCGACGATGCCGCATTTAAAACCCATAGGAAGATTGCATCCTTAAGTGACCGAAGACAGGACAACGCCTGCCGGACAGCGTCTGCCGTCGGGGCGGACATCGGCACACCGTCATCATGCCGCCCTATTGCCGGCTGTGCAGGCCGTGCATGGCCCGTTCCAGTTCGCCGGCCAGCACCAGGGGCAGTACGTCGATGGCCTCGTGGATGGCCGACTCGATGGCATCCACGTCGTGGCGGGACGGGCGCTGGAGCACATAGCCCACCACACCCTCGCGATGACCGGGATGGCCGATGCCCAGGCGCAGACGCAGAAAGTCGTTGCTGCCCAGCCGCCCGATGAGATCGCGCAAGCCGTTATGGCCGCCGTGACCGCCGCCGCGTTTGAGGCGCGCGGTACCGGGCGGCAGATCCAGGTCATCGTGGACCACCAGCATCTGCTCGGGGGCAATGCGGAAGAAGCCGGCCAGGGCAACCACCGCCTGGCCGCTGAGGTTCATGTAGGTGGCAGGCTTGAGCAGCCGCACGTCGTGGCCATCCAGCCGGCAGCGGGTGACTTCGCCGTGAAAGCGCGCCTCCCGCTTCCAGCTGCAGCCCTCGCGGACCGCCAACTCGTCCACGAACCAGAACCCGGCGTTGTGCCGGGTCAACTGGTGTTCGGGACCGGGGTTGCCAAGCCCGACGATGAGTGCGATAGCCGTCACCGGTCGGAATCAGCCGCCCGCGGATCAGGAGGCGGAGGACTCCTCCCCACCCTCGCCGGCTTCGCCTTCGGCGGCCTCTTCCTCCACTGCGCCGCGGCGCAGCTGAATGGAGACCACCGGCAGATCGTGCTCGGCGCCGCGGGCCAATTCCACCAGGGTCACACCGGCGGGCACCTTGAGATCGGACATGTGCAGCGCATCGCCGGCGTTCATGCCGGAGACGTCCACCTCGATGTACTCGGGCAGGTCCTTGGGCAGGCAGCTGACCTCGACCTCGACGGCCTCGTGGCTGACCATGCCACCGGCCTGCTTGACACCGGGCGCCACGTCCTCGCCCATGAAATGCAGCGGCACGTGCACGTGGATCGCCTCGGTCTCGCTGACCCGCTGCAGGTCCACATGCATGACCACGGTGGGCTTGGTGGCGTGACGCTGCAGATCGCGCAGCACGGCCTTCTGGGTCTGGCCGCCCACCTGCACGCTCAGAATATGCGAGTAGAACGCTTCGTGATCGAGCTGCTGCAACAGCAGGTTGTGATCAAGAGACAGCGCTTGCGGCTCCTGGGCGCCGCCGTACAGGATGGCGGGAACCCGGCCCGCACGACGCAGGCGGCGGCTCGCACCCTTCCCCTTGTCGTTGCGCGGCTCCGCAACCAGGTCAAAGTTGACAACACTCATGGTCTTCTCTCCTAAGAGGCCGTCTCCGGACGGCCGGTTGTGCCTCTCCCGCGACCAGGAAAGGCTCTGTACCGGACAGCTGACGCCGACCGGCGGTCAATCGATGAACAGCGAGCTGACGGACTCCTCGGTACTGACCCGGCGGATGGTCTCCGCCAGCATTTCCGCGATGCTGAGCTGCCGGATACGCGAGCAGGCACGCCCTTTGGGGCCCAGCGGGATGGTGTCGGTCACCACCAGTTCGTCCAACTGCGAGGCTTCGATATTGGCGATGGCCGGCCCGGACAGCACCGGATGGGTACAGTACGCCACCACGCGCGCCGCGCCATGGTCCTTCAATGCGGCCGCCGCCTGGCACAAGGTGCCGGCGGTATCCACCAGGTCGTCGATCAGGATGCAGCTGCGTCCCTCGACCTCGCCGATGATGTGCATCACCTGCGCCACGTTGGCCCGCGGGCGGCGTTTGTCGATGATCGCCAGATCCGCATCATCGAGCCGCTTGGCCAGGGCCCGGGCACGCACCACGCCACCCACGTCCGGTGACACCACCATCACGTTGGGGTACTTGCGCCGCCAGATGTCACCCAGCAGGATGGGCGAGGCATAGACATTGTCCACCGGCACATCGAAAAAACCCTGGATCTGATCGGCGTGCAGATCCACGGTCAGCAGTCGGTCGGCACCGACCTTCTCGATCATGTCCGCCGCCACCTTGGCGGTGATGGGCACCCGGGCCGAGCGCGGCCGGCGGTCCTGGCGCGCATAGCCGAAATACGGAATCACCGCAGTGATGCGCCGGCACGAGGAACGCCGGATGGCGTCGATCATCACCAGCAGTTCCATCAGGTTGTCCGCGGTCGGCGAGCAGGTGGGCTGTACCACGAAAACATCCTTGCCGCGGACGTTTTCCATGATCTCGACCATCACCTCGCCGTCGCTGAACTGCCCGACGATCGCCTTGCCCAGCGGCAGCTTCAGGAAATTGGAGATATCCTGCGCCAGCTGCGGGTTCGCATTGCCGGTGAAGACCATCATCCGACTGTCGGGGTCGGGAACGGCAGGTCCTCTTTCCATCGCGTTCAGATCCGCTTTCAGGGCTCAATCTCCCCGTGGGCAACGGGGTTGCAATGCCCAAGGCTGGACGGCAACTGCCGGCCTTGGGCGCGAATGGCTGGGGCGCCAGGATTCGAACCTGGGAATGCTGGGATCAAAACCCAGTGCCTTACCGCTTGGCTACGCCCCAAAGGCTGTCGCCGAGCGACAGCGGCCGGCGCACTGCCCGGCTGTCACTCAGAGGCCAATCTGTCCTTGAGCGGCGAGCGGTTGCGCCCCTGCGCCACGAATGCCGACCAGTGCGCCGGCAACCGGCGCAGCACCGCCTCGGCGTCGGCCCGGCCAGCAAAGGCGGCGAACACGCAGCCGCCGGTTCCGGTCAACCGCGCGGGCGCCCATTGGCTCAATCGGTCCAGGGCCTGCGCCACTTCAGGATGGCGCCGTCTGACCACTGCTTCGCAGTCGTTGCGGCCGCCGTCGGCAAAGAAGTCCGATATTGTGATAGGGGCGCTGTCACGTGTCAATTCCGGGTCGGAGAAAACGTCGGCGGTAGATACTGTTACCGCAGGCGCGATCACCACGAACCAGGGTTCCGGCAGAGCGATCGGCGTCAGTCGCTCGCCCACCCCTTCGGCCCAGGCCGCCGCGCCGCGCACGAACACCGGCACATCCGCCCCCAGGGACAGCCCCAGCCGGGCCAGGTGATCCTCGGACAAACCCAACCTCCACAGGCGGTTGAGCGCCACCAGGGTGGTGGCCGCATCGGAGCTGCCGCCACCCAGTCCGCCACCGGCGGGCAGGCGCTTGCGCAGCTCGATGGTCACCCCCATGGGACAACCGCTGGTCTGCTTGAGAAGGCGGGCGGCGCGAACGGTCAGATCGACGTCTTCCGGCACGCCGGCGAGGGCTTGCAGACGGCGCACCGGACCCGCCTCGCTGACCGTGAAATGCAGATCGTCGCCGTAGTCCAGGAACTGGAACACGGTCTGCAGCTCATGATAGCCGTCGACGCGGCGCCCGATGACCTGCAGAAAGAGGTTGAGCTTGGCCGGCGCCGGCCAGCTTTCGCCCGCGGCAGAGGTGGATCCGGTCGGCCCGCCTGCCATCGCCGTCAACCCCCGTGGGCCGGGTCGGCACCGGCACCGCTCTCCCAGCGGTCCACGATCAGGAGCAGCTGCACGTTCCCGTTGGCCAGGCGCATGCGCACCGGCAGCGACCGGCCCTGGACCTGGGCATAGCTCTCGTAGCGGATCACCCAGCCATCCTGGCGCAGCAGCGCCAACTGACCGGAGCCGTTGCGCTGCTCCTCAGCCCGACTACCGGGCGCCGCACGCCCCCGCACCCAGTAACGCAGCCCGCTCACGGGCATCCGCACACCCAGCACCCGCGCCAGCAGAGCCTCCGGACTGGCCGCCCGATAGTGCTTGCCGTCCGCGGTACGCAATGTCACCTGCCCCGGCGCACCGGTGAGCTCCACCGCGCCCTGCCCCAGAGGGCCCTGCAACCTCAAGTCGTAGTGGTCCGCACGCTCGCGCCACAGCAGGCCGGCATGCCAGCCCTGGTCGCCGGTGCGCAGCGCGATGCGGCCGACAAGCACCCAATTGTGCGGCGATGGGCCGGCGGTCAACGAGGGTGCCGGCGGAACGGTGGCGCAGCCCGCCAGTATCAGCAGGCAGGCGGACAGCAGCAGAGGTTTCACGGCTTGAAGCGTTCGATCACCCGCTTGAGCGATGCGTTGTGGGGATCCTTTTTGAGCGCCTTGCGCCACACTGCGCGCGCCTCATCGTGGTGACCGGCCATCCACAGGACCTCGCCCAGGTGCGCGGCGATCTCAGCGTCACCGCTCATGTCATAGGCCCGGCGCAGGGCCCGCAGCGCTTCGGTCGTGTTGCCCAGCCGGTACTGCACCCAGCCCAGGCTGTCGATGACGGCCGGATCGTTGGGCTTGAGCTTGATGGCCTGCTTGATGTAGACCAGCGCCTCGGCATAGCGGGTGGTACGATCGGCCAGCGTGTAGCCAAGGGCGTTGAGAGCCACTGCGTTGTCGGGCTCCTTCTGAATAATGGCCTTGAGGTCGTCCTCGGCCTGCGTCAGCTCCCCGAGCTTCTCGGCGACCAGCGACCGCCCGTACAGCAGATCGGTATTGCCGGGATTGTCCTTCAGTGCCTCGTTGTAGACTGCCAGGGCCTGACGGTTGCGGTCCAGACCGCTCAGCATCCCGCCTTCAACGGCGTACAGCTGCACGGCAAGCTGGGGGTTCTCGCTGCGCAACGATGCCAGCTGCTGGCGCGCTTCGCTGACATTGCCTTCCCGGGCGGTAATCTGGGCCACGCGCACCTGGGCGTCCAGCCAGTATTCCCCTTCTGCTATCCGGGCGTACCAGTTCCTGGCGGTCTTCAGCTTGCCTTGGTCCTCGGCGATGCGCCCGAGGTAGTAGCGGGCCTCGTCCTTGCGCTCGCCCAGATCCAGCACTTTATGGAAATAGCGCCGCGCGTCATCCAGCCGCCGTGCTTCCAGAGCCAGCAATCCCAGGGAGTATTGCACGTCGGCATTGCCGGGCGCCTGCCGGGCCAGCGTTTGGAATTCGCGCTGGGCTGTCTTCAGTTGGCCGTCCCGCACGAGTATCCGCGCATACGCCAGACGCAGGTCCAGGTCCTTGGGCCGGCGCTTGACGGCCGCGCCCAGCTCGCGGGCCGCGGTGCCCAAATCCCCCATGTCGCTGCGCACCTGGGCGCGCAGGATTTCCGCGTCGGTCCAGTTGTGGCGCAAGGCGATGGCCCGCTTCACCTCCGCCAGGCTCAGCTGGCGCTTGCCTGCGTGCAACGCCAGCTGGGCATAGGCCAGATGCGCCTCGGGAAGCTTGTCGTTGGCATGGGTCAGGGTCTTCATCACCGCGAGCGCCGCCTGCCGGTCGGACTCGTGGGCCAGCAGCTGGGTCACCGCCTCGAAAGCGGCCGCCTTGTCCGGCGCCCGCTCCACGAACTGCGTGAGCTGAGTGCCGGCTTCGGCCGTCTTGCCTGCGCGCAGGGCCAGTACCGCCAGGGCTTCGTGAGCCTGTGCGTTGTCCGGCGCGAGCTTGACCCAACGCTGAGCCAGCTCCAGGGCCGCCGGCTGGTTCTTGGCGAACAGGGCGATGCGCAGCGCCCGTTCGGCGACTGCCGGATCGTCGCTCAGCCGGGCGGCTTTGAGGTAGGATTGAGCTGCCAGACTCAGCTTGCCGCGCTGGCCTGCCATTTCGCCGACCAGGATGTCGTACATCAGATCGGATTCGCGGGCCTCGGCGGCCGTGGGCGGCCGGGGCTTCACGATGATCGAGCTGTTGGTCGCGGCGTAACCGTTGGCGGAGGTCGCGGGACGGGTGGAAAGCGTGGTACAGGCGGACATTGCCGCGGCCGCAAGCAGCGGCATCATCACGCGCCGCGCGAAAGCGGCAGGTCGATGCATTGATTTGGCCATAGCCTCGTATTCTAACAGGTTCCCGTAGTGACAGAACGGATTGTTACAGCCCCGTTCGACCCGCCCCGGCGCGCGAACAGCTTGTAATCCCCAGACCCATACCGCAAAATTTCCAGTTGCTTGTATTTTGACCCATCCCGACACCAACACATGCCCCTGATCACCGTCGGTCTCAGCCATCGGACAGCCCCCCTGGAGCTGCGCGAACGTGTGGTCTTCGACCCCGGGCGGTTGCCCGAGGCGCTGCGCGAACTCTCTGCATTGCCGGGTGTGGAGGAAGGGGCGATTCTGTCCACCTGCAACCGCACCGAGGTGTACTGCGCTGTCAACGGCGCGGAGAGCACCGTGGTGAGCGATTGGCTGGCCAGCCACCACCACCTGACATCGGCGGATCTCGGCGCATTCCTGTACGTCCATCAGGACGACGCGGCCGTGCGCCACATCTTCCGGGTCGCTTCCGGGCTGGATTCGATGATTCTCGGCGAGCCCCAGATCCTGGGCCAGATGAAGGACGCCTACCAGGACGCCGCCACCGCCGGGACTTTGCATCAGCGGCTGAGCAAGCTGTTCCAGTACACCTTCTCGGTGGCCAAGCAGATCCGCACCGATACCGCCATCGGCGTCAGTGCCGTGTCGGTCGCCTTCGCCGCGGTGAGCCTCGCCAAGCAGATTTTCGGCGACCTGGAGAACCAGACCGCCCTGCTGGTCGGTGCCGGCGAAACCATCGAGCTGACGGCGCGCCACCTCCACGACCAGAAGCTCGGACGCATGATCGTCGCCAACCGCACCGTCCAGCGGGCGCACGCCCTCGCCACCCAGTTCGACGGCTATGCCATCGCCCTGGCGGACATGCCGGTGCATCTGAGCGAGGCCGATATCGTCATCTCTTCGACTGCCAGCCAGCTGCCCGTCTTGGGCAAGGGGGCGGTGGAACGGGCCTTGAAGGTCCGCAAGCATCGTCCCATGTTCATGGTGGACATCGCCGTGCCACGGGACATCGAGCCGGAAGTGGACAGCCTGGACGATGTGTACCTGTATACGGTGGACGACCTCAAGGAAGTGGTGCAGGAAAACCTCAAATCCCGCCAGGAAGCCGCCCGCCAGGCCGAAGAGATCGTCGAAGCCCAGACCAGCCATTTCATGGGCTGGATGCGTTCCCTGGTCGCCGTCAGCACCATCCGGCACTTCCGCGAAGGCGCCGAAGGCATGCGCGACGAGGTCCTGGAGAAGGCCCGCCAGCAGATTGCCCAGGGCAAGGAGCCCGGCGAGGTGCTGGAATACCTGGCCCACATACTGACCAACAAGCTCATCCATCATCCCAGCGTGCAGCTGCGCCAGGCCGGCTACGAGGGACGTGCCGACCTGCTGGAGGCAGCCCGCGAGCTGCTGTGCCCCAAGCACGGCGACTAGAGCGGCACACGCCGACGCCCATCCCGAGGCCAGTGAATCCGACGTGAAAACCTCCATCTCCCACAAGCTGGAAGCCCTCGTGGAACGCTTCGAGGAAGTGGGCGTTCTGCTGTCCGAGTCTGACGTAATCGCCAACCAGGACCGTTTCAGGCGCCTGTCCATGGAGTACGCCCAGCTCGATCCGGTGGTGAAGACCTTTCGCGACTATCAGCGCGCCGCGGCCGACCTGGCATCGGCCCGGGAGATGGAGCAGGACCCCGATCCGGAACTCAGAGCCATGGCGGCCGACGAGACCCAGGCGGCGCAGGCCCGCCAGGAGTCCCTGGGGGTGGAGCTGCAGAAGCTGCTGCTGCCCAGGGACCCCCACGACAGCAGCAATATCTTCCTGGAGATCCGCGCCGGCACCGGCGGCGACGAGGCCGCCCTGTTTGCCGGCGACCTGTTCCGCATGTACTCGCGCTACGCCGAACAGCGCAGCTGGCAGGTGGAGGTGCTCAGCGCGAACGAAGGCGAGCACGGCGGCTACAAGGAGATCATCGCCCGCATCGTGGGCCAGGGCGCCTATTCGCGCCTCAAATTCGAATCCGGCGCCCATCGCGTGCAGCGGGTGCCCCAGACCGAATCCCAGGGCCGCATCCACACCTCCGCCGCCACGGTGGCGGTCATGCCGGAAATCGAGGAAGTGGAGTCGGTGGACATCAACCCGGCGGACCTCAAGGTGGACACCTATCGAGCCTCCGGCGCCGGCGGCCAGCACGTGAACAAGACCGACTCGGCCATCCGCATCACCCACCTGCCCAGCGGTATCGTGGTGGAATGCCAGGACGAACGGTCCCAGCACAAGAACCGCGCCCGTGCCATGTCCCTGCTGGCCGCCAAACTGCTGACCGTCGAGCGCGACCGGCAGATCGCCCAACAGACCCAGACCCGCCGCCAGCTGGTAGGCAGCGGCGACCGCTCCGAACGCATCCGCACGTACAACTTTCCCCAGGGCCGCGTAACCGACCACCGCATCAACCTCACCATCTACAAGCTCGACGAGCTCCTGCAGGGCCATCTCGACATGGTGGTGGACCCGCTGGTGAGCGAAGACCAGGCGGACAAGCTGGCCGCCCTGGAAGCGGGCGAGCATTGACCGTCACGCCGCCGCCCTGGGTGACGCAAAGTCAAAAGCGCCACGGAAGACACGGAAAAGGAATTGTTCGTTTGCGGACGCGGCAGCGGCAGGGCAGTATCGGTCGATGAGGCCACGACGGTTTCCCTTGAATTTCCCGTCCGTGGACGGTTCCGTGGCTCTCCCGCATAGACGGCACTCGCAGAGTCATCACCATCCATGACCTCCATACAGAAAGCCCTGGCCGACGCCGCTACGGCCTTCGCCGAGTCCGATTCGCCGCGCCTGGATGCCGAGGTGCTGCTGGCCCATGTGCTGGGACGGCCCCGCAGCTATTTGTACACCTGGCCGGACCGCGAACTTTCCGCCGAGCTGTCGGCACGATTTGAGGCGCTGGTGGAACGCCGCGCCGCCGGCACGCCGGTCGCCCATCTCACCGGCCGCAGGGAGTTCTGGTCCCTGGATCTGGAGGTAACCCCGGACACCCTGATTCCCCGCCCGGACACCGAAACCCTGGTGGCGGTCGCCCTGCAACGGCTGCCCGGCACCGGCCCGGCAATCGTCGCCGACCTGGGCACGGGATCGGGCGCCATCGCGCTGGCCCTGGCCCATGAGCGCCCGGCCTGGAAGGTGGTCGCCATCGACCGCTCGGAACGGGCCTTGGCCGTCGCCCGGCGCAATGCGCAGCGGCTGGAACTGACCAACGTGCAACTGGTGCGCGGCGACTGGTGCGCACCATTGGCCTCGGCCGGCATTGACCTGATCGCATGCAATCCGCCCTATGTGGCGGCAGGCGACGCTCACCTGGAAACCGGGGACCCGCGCCACGAACCCCGCGCCGCCCTGGTTGGTGGGCCAGATGGCCTGGATGACCTGCGCCGCATCATCCCCGCCGCGCAACGCTGTCTGCGCCCGGGCGGCTGGCTGGCACTGGAGCATGGCTACGACCAGGCGGAGCCGGTGTGCACACTGCTGCGTGAAGCGGGTTTCGAGTCCGTTGAAACCCACGCCGACATGAGCGGCCACAGCCGGACAACCAGCGCCCGTCGTCCCGACTGATACCAGCCAGGGCCGGCTCCGCCCGCGCGAACGACGTTAACGGCGTTGCGACAGCGGACAGCGGCGCCTTCGAGGCAGCGGCGATGCATATAGTGTTAACAGGCCCTAAGCACGCCCGGCAGGCCTCCCCACGGAGCAGCCCATTGCCGCCCACGGTCACAAAAACCGCGCCCGAGACTTGCGAATCGGCACCAAATCACTAGCATTGTGAGCATGACGTCAATCAGCGATGAACTGATCAAGCGCCGGGAGATCTGGTTCCGGGGCCCCCATGAAGATCCCCACCAGGCCCGCACGGCGGCCATTGTGCTCAGCGAGATGGAGGGCGTCCTCCATGTCCAGGCGGTCAGCCCGGTGCTGGCCCACGTGCATTACGACGTGACGGTCCTCACCCTGCAGATCATCGAGCGGAACCTTGAGGATGTGGGCCTGCACCTGGACAACAGCCTGCTGGTCAAGCTCAAACGCGCCCTGTACACCTATACCGAAGAAGCCCAACGTGACAGCCTGGGGTGCAAAAAGGGTCAGACCAACTGCACTCAGCGGGTGTTCGTCAAACACTACCAGAATCGCCCCCACGGCTGCCGTGACGAGCGCCCGGAGCACTGGCGGCGGTATCTCTGATCACGCAACAAAAAAGCGCCACGGAAGACACGGAAAGCACGGACAGGAAGAATCGGTCAGGCATGGGACTGACACATTCCTGCCTCGGCGACGCATAACGGCCGAAAGATACTGCACCGCATGCCTCCAGGAATCACTGAGGCCACCGAAGACACGGACAGCGCCGAATATTCGGACTCCGACATTGCCGGCGGACGTTGAGCGGACGAAAGTCGCGCCTGCTCAGCCCGCTATCCCGCACCCGCCCGTTGCCATTGCTTTTTTCCGTGCTTTCCGTGTCTTCCGTGGCGTCTTTCTTCCTGTACTATCATTGCAGTCCCCCATAGCCATCAGACACCCCCATGGACCACGACGCCCTGCTTCGTTACAGCCGCCAGATCCTCCTGCCTTCGATCGGGCTGGAAGGACAGGAGCGGCTGCTGGACTCCCGGGTGCTGATCGTGGGCGCCGGCGGACTGGGGTCTCCCGCGGCGCTGTACCTGGCAGCCGCCGGTGTCGGACATATCACCATCGCCGACCACGATGAGGTGGATCTGTCCAATCTGCAGCGCCAATTGCTGCATCGCCACCAGGACCTGGGCCGCCTAAAGGTGGACTCGGCGAAGGACACCCTGCAGGCGCTCAATCCCGACCTGACGGTCACCGCTCTGAACGAACGGCTGACGGGCGATCGGCTGGACGCGCAGGTCTCGCAGGCCGATCTGGTGGTCGACGCCAGTGACAACTTCGCCACCCGCTTTGCCATCAACGCCGCCTGCGTACGCCACTGCATCCCCCTGGTTTCCGGCGCGGCCATCCGCATGGAAGGCCAGGTGGCGGTGTTTCGTCCCGGACAGGCGGACAGCCCCTGCTACCGCTGCCTGTACAAGGAAGCCGAGGAGCCGGACCAGTCCTGTGCCGACAACGGCGTGCTGGCCCCGGTGGTGGGTGTCATCGGCAGTCTGCAGGCCCTGGAGGCGATCAAGGTGCTGCTGGATCTGGGGGAATCGCTGTGCGGGCGGCTGTTGCTGTTCGACGCCACCAGCCTGGAGTGGCGCACCCTGCGACTGCGCAAGGACCCGGCCTGCCCGGTGTGCGGCAACCCGCAGGCCTAGTCCCCGGACCCGGCTCGCTGCTGTGCCGATCGGGAACGGAAGGCCGGTAGGGGGCAAAGAACCGAATTCAGGTGGCGTTTGTTGAGCATCGCGCTGCCCAGCCAAACCTGCCAGCGGGAGAGCCACGGAAGCAAAGAATCAGCCTAGAGCAAGGAAACCTTGCGAAATAGGGCAGTCGGTCGATATCGGCGCAGCTGCAAGTGAAGGCTTCTTTCCGTGTTTTCCGTGGATTCCGTGGCGCGTTTTCTTCTTTTGGGCGGCGGCACAATCTGACTATGAATCGCGGGCCCGCCGCTGCGAAGCACCCGGGAGCGATCCCTAGGCACCCAAGGCTGGCGGGCATCAGAGACCGGGATCGTGCAGCGCCGCCTCCATCCAGGAGCGGGTGTCCGGAATATAGTGCGCCAGTCCTTCCAGCACGCCGGCGCTGTAGTTGCCGTTCATCCCCAGGAATCCCCCCCGAGCCAGATAGAGCTGCCGTTCATGGCCGGCCGCCCCGGCCAGACGCACCGCTTCCTCCCGCACGTCGGTCTGGGCATTGGCTACCAGCACACCCTGCAGTTCGCTGGTCAGTACCGGCAGGTCGTTGCCGCTGTCGCCGGCGAACACGGTATCGGTCAGGGCAAACGCCCCGGCCCGCATCAGGAACCGCAACGCGCCGAGCTTGGTCGCCGTCTGCGGCAAAACGTCCAGCAGGCCAATGCCGACGGTTTCGTCCATGCTCCAGATCAGACCGGCCCGCACTCCCCGGTTGGCCAGACGGCGCTGCATTTCCGGCAGCAGGGACTCCCGGTCGATGTCGGTCGACGTGTAGTAACTGAGCTTGTAGGTGTTCTGTTTGTCGGGTTCCTGGAGCCGCAGTTCCTCCAGGTCCTCGAACAGGCCCGCCAATTGCGGGCCGGTATACCCGTTCCAGCACGGCGCAATGGCTTCGTTCCATTGCGTCCAGGGCGCCCAGCGCCCGCCGTCGCGCCAGTAGATGGTGGAACCGACGTCACCGATGACGTAGGCGGGCAATGGAATTTCATACTCCGCGATCGCCGCGTCCACCAACGCGAGGTGACGGCCGCTGACATAGGCCAACACGATTTCCCGGCGCCGGCCCAACGCTCGCAGCAGGGGACGGGCCGCAGACGACTCTTCCTGCAACCCGTTCGGCAGCAGAGTGCGATCCAGATCGCTGGCCAACAGAATGCGCGGGTTCATCGTGTCACTCCCAGGAGCCTGTCCGGGTGATCATATCGCGGCCACCCGACAAGCGGGCGCGAGAACGGAGGGCGGCCTGTTCATGTTGCGGGGCCTCATTGGTGTCGGGCAGGTTGGGGCCGCGCGAGTCGGCGCTCCCGCCGACGCTTCGGGGTGGTTGTTGGGCTTCGCGCTGCTCAGTCCAACCTCCAGAGGGCTCGGCCCGACCCACGGGGGGTTTTCCCAGACGCTTCGCCAACACTATTTCCCGCATGGACCACTAGGCGTAGATTACCGGGACGAGGGCCCGGATCCGGGCGCCAGCGCCGACCATCGGCAGCGGACCGCGTGCGGACCGGAACGTAATCACCTGCGGATTCACTCAGCACCATGAACCGTGTGTCCATAGCCGGATCGTTGCTCACCTGCATGCAGACGCACGCCGCGCAGTCGCCGACCGCCGAGGTCTGCGGCCTGCTGGGTGCACGCGGGGGCGTGCCGGTCAGCTGCTTCCCGGTGGCCAACACGGCCCGCGACCCGACGCGACGCTTCGAAATGGACCCGCGGGGCCAGATCGACGCCATGCGGGCCATGCGCGAGCGCGGGGAAACGCTGTTCGCCATCTATCACTCCCATCCCCAGGGCCCGCCTGCGCCCTCCGCCGTCGATCTGCACGAAGCGGCATATCCGCAGGCCGTGTACCTGATCCTGTCGCCGGGTGAACACGGCTTCGAGGTGCGCGCCTGGCGGCTGACGCCGTCGGGCTTCGTCCCTGTCGATCTCACCGTCGGGCGCTAGTGGCCCACCGACACGCGGAGCTACCGGTCAATGGCGGGTGGGCGGCACATCGGGCTGGTCGGCGGCGGCGAACAGTTCCTCCACATCCACCTGATCGAAGGTATAACGCTGGTTGCAGAACTCGCAATGAGACTCGACCAAACCCTGTTCGTCGAGGATGGATCTGACCTCGTCATAACCCAAGCCCCGCAGCACCCTGGCGATACGCTGCCGCGAGCAGCTGCAGCGAAAGCTCACCGGCTCCGGATCGAACAGCCGCACGTCTTCTTCGTGAAACAGTCGCCGGACGATCTCCCGGGGCGGCAGCTCCAGCAGCTCCGCCGTGGTGAGCGTGGCGCCCAGGTGCAGCGCACGGTCCCACGCATCCGGATCGGGTTCACTACCGGGCAACGCCTGCAGCAGCATGCCGGCGGCACATGTGCCGTCCGCGGCCAGCCACAGGCGGGTCGGCAGCTGCTCGGAGCGTGCGAAATAATCCTCCAGCGTGGCGGCAAGCGTGCTGTGGCCTTCCAGCGGGACGATGCCCTGATAGCGTTCGCGGCCCATTCCCGGATCGATGGTGATCGCAAGACGCCCCTCACCCACGATCCGGTCGAAGGCCTGCGGCTGCACATCGCCTTTCCACTGGGCCATGCCGCGCAGGGTGTGCCCGGCCTCCGCCTGCACCACCAGCAGTCGCACCGGCCCCTCACTCTGCACCTGCACGACCAGCGAGCCGTTGGTCTTCACCGTCGCCGCCAGCAGTGCGGACGCCGCCATGGTCTCACCGAGCAGGTCACGCACCGGGGCCGGATAATCACGGCGTTCCAGGACCGCCCGCCAAGTGGCGTCCAGGTGGACCAGTTCACCGCGCACGTTGGTGCGGTCGAGCAGGAAGCGGTGCAGGGTATCGCCTTCCATCATATGCCGTAGTCTCCAGGCGCACGATTCATGGCCGGACTGTCCCGCCGACGAAGAAAAGAGAATGCGCCACGGAAAACACGGAAAGGAACCTTCGTTTGCAGGTGCAGCGATATTGACCGACCGCAATAGTTCACAAGACCGCAGTGTTCTAGCCTGGGTTCTTGCGTCCGTGGGTTCCGTGGGTTCCGTGGCTCTTCCGGACGCGCCACGGGGAAGCTGCCGGAACAGGCACTAGCCCTGCAGGATCTTCTTCAGCAGGGCGTTCACCTGACCCGGATTCGCCTTGCCCTGGGTCGCTTTCATGACCTGGCCGACAAAGAAGCCGAACAGCTTTTCCTGCCCGCTGCGATACTGCTCGAGCTGCTTGGGGTTCTTGTCCAGCACCTCGCGGATGATGGTTTCGATGGCGCCCGTATCGGTGATCTGTTTGAGACCCTTGTTGTCGATAACCTGATCGGCGTCGCCTTCGCCGGCCCACATGGCCTCGAAAACCTGTTTGGCAATCTTGCCCGAAATGGTGTCGTCGGCGATACGCCTGATCAGACCGCCCAGCTGCGCCGCTCCCATGGGGCTTTCCGCCAATTCGATCCCATCCTTGTTCAGGTACCCCGACAACTCGCCGGTCACCCAGTTGGCGGCAAGCTTGGGGTCGCAATCTGCGCTTTCCACCACCCGCTCGTAGTAGTCCGCCATCTCCCGGGTTGCAGTCAGCACGCCCGCGTCATAGGCCGACAACCCGTACTGCTGGGTGAAGCGGGTCTTCTTGGCATCAGGCAGTTCGGGGAGTCCTTTCCTGGCGGCGGCGATGAAATCCTCTTCCAGCTCCAGGGGCAACAGATCCGGATCCGGAAAATACCGGTAGTCGTTGGCCTCCTCCTTGGCCCGCATGGAACGGGTCTCACCCTTGTCGGAGTCGTACAGCCGCGTCTCCTGGACGACCTTGCCGCCGCCCTCCAGCACATCGATCTGCCGCTCCACCTCGAAGTTGATGGCGCGCTCCACGAACCGGAAGGAGTTGAGGTTCTTGATCTCGGCACGGGTGCCGAACTCGTGCCGACCCTTGACCCGTACGGACACGTTCGCATCGCAGCGGAAGGATCCTTCCTGCATGTTGCCGTCGCAGATCTCCAGATAGCGCACCAGCGCATGGAGCTTCTTCATATAAGCGATGGCTTCCTTGGCCGATCGCATGTCGGGCTCGGAGACGATCTCCAACAGCGGGGTGCCGGCACGGTTGAGATCGATGCCGGTCATATCCTGAAAGTCCTCGTGCAGGGACTTGCCGGCATCCTCTTCCAGATGCGCGCGGGTGATGCCGATGCGCTTGACGCTGCCGTCCTCGAGCTCCACGTCGAGATAGCCATCGTGCACGATGGGCAGCTCGTACTGGCTGATCTGATAGCCCTTGGGCAGGTCGGGGTAGAAATAATTCTTGCGCGCGAACACCGAACGCGGCGCAACGGTCGAATGGGTCGCGAGGCCGAACTTGACGGCCATGCGCACCGCTTGTTCGTTGAGGACCGGCAGCACTCCGGGCAGCCCCAGGTCCACGGCGCAGGCCTGGGTATTGGGAGCCGCTCCATAGGCGGTGGACGCTCCCGAGAAGATCTTGCTGTTGGTAGCGAGCTGGGCATGGACCTCCAACCCGATAACCGTTTCCCATTCCATCATCACGTCCTCTTGAACGTTTGCCACAGAGATCACGGAGGCCACGGAGAACAGCGCGAGACAACGCTCGGGGAAGCCGACCTATCGACGCCGCCGCGCGCCGCCCACTCCCAGGTCCGCGGCAGTTGCCCTGGACTTCTTCCGACGCCACGGCGCCCGATCGGTACGCGGCGCCGGCCACGCCGATATTTCCGTGCTCTGTGTGACCCCTGTGGCAAGAAAGCCGTTTAACGCCCCGCCTATGCGAAGTCCTTGGGTATCCGGCGATGCCAGTCGGTGACCTGCTGGAACTGGTGTGCCACATTGAGCAGCCGAGCTTCGGCAAAGTAGTTGCCGATGATCTGCAGCCCCACCGGCAGCCCGTCCACGAAACCGGCCGGCACCGACATCCCGGGCAGGCCGGCCAGATTGACCGCGATGGTGTAGATATCCGACAGGTACATGGTCACCGGATCGTCGGTCTTCTCGCCCAGCCGGAACGCCACCGTGGGCGACGTGGGACCCATGATCACGTCCACCTCCCCCAGGGCCCGCTGGAAGTCGTCCCGGATCAGCCGCCGGGCCTGCTGCGCTTTCAGATAATAGGCGTCGTAGTAGCCGGCCGACAGCGCGTAAGTGCCCACCATGATCCGCCGCTTGACCTCCGGACCGAAACCTTCGCCCCGCGAGCGCACATAGAGGTCGGTCAGGTCCTTGGGGTTCTCGCAGCGGTAGCCGAAGCGGACCCCATCGAAGCGCGACAGGTTCGACGAGCACTCGGCGGGCGCCACCACATAATAGGTCGGCACGGCCAGCCCGGTATTGGGCAGGCTGATATCGCGGACCTCGGCGCCGAGTTTCCGGAACTCGGCGATGGCGGCCTCGACGGCCTCGCCCACGGCCAGTTCCAGGCCCTCGCCGAAGTACTCCCTGGGCAGCCCGATCTTCAGGCCCTTGAGGGGCTGGTCCAGGCCGGCGGCGTAGTCGTCCACCGGACGGTCCACGCTGGTGGAGTCGCGCTCGTCGAAACCCGCCATGGCGCCCAGCAGCAGCGCGCAGTCCTGGGCCGTACCGGCCATGACTCCGCCCTGGTCCAGGCTGGATGCGAAGGCGATCATGCCGTAGCGGGACACACGACCGTAAGTGGGCTTGATGCCGGTGATACCGCACAGGGCGGCCGGCTGACGGATGGAGCCGCCGGTGTCGGTGCCGGTGGCTGCGGGCGCCAGGCGCGCCGCCACCGCCGCCGCCGAGCCCCCCGAGGAACCGCCGGGTACGGCGTCGGTGTTCCAGGGATTGCGCACCGGGCCGTAGTAGCTGGTCTCGTTGGACGAGCCCATGGCGAACTCGTCCATGTTGGTCTTGCCCAGCATGATGGCTCCGGCACTGCGCAGCCGGGCGGTCACGGTAGCATCGTAGGGTGCGATGAAATTGTCCAGCATGCGCGAGCCGCAGCTGGTCTTGACCCCTTCAGTGCAGAATATGTCCTTGTGGGCAAAAGGAATCCCCGTCAGCGGTCCGGCGTCGCCAGCCGCCAGGCGCTGGTCGGCTGCGCGTGCCAGCACCAGGGCCGAAGCCTCCGTAACGGTCACGAAGCTGTTCAACTGGCGGTCGTGGCGCTTGATCCGGTCCAGGAAGCTGCGGGTCAACTCTTCGCTGGAAAATTCGCCCGCACGCAGGCCGGCGCCCAGCTCGACAATGGTCTTGGTATGCATGTCTCACCCCGGACATGGGCGGGCGCCGCCCACGACGTGCCAGCGCGCCCAGGTCCGCCTGTCTACTCGATCACTTTGGGAACCAGGTAGAGGCCGTCCTCCACCTGCGGGGCAATGGACTGGAAATGGTCTCGCTGATCGACCTCGGTCACCGCATCGGAGCGCAACCGCTGAGTTGCGTCCAGCGGATGGGCCAAGGGCGCCACGTCGCTGGTATCGGCGGCATTGAGCTGCTCGACGAAGGCCAGGATATCGGACAGGTTGCGGGCGTAAGCGGGAATATCCTGTTCGTCGATTCCCAACCGGGCCAGGTGGGCTATCTTTCGCACCTCGGACGGGTCCAGCGCCATAACCACTCCGCAAGGATCTGAAGGTCGGTTAAAATGCGAACGTTAGCACATTTGCCTGCTTGCCCAAACCCCCCCCCGTTGCTACAGTACTTTGTCGATTTTTCCCATGGCTGGGCCTACATCAATGTTCAAGCGCTTACTGGGGCTGTTTTCCAATGACCTCTCCATCGATCTGGGTACCGCCAACACACTGATCTACGCTCGAGGACAGGGTATCGTCCTGGACGAACCGTCGGTGGTCGCCATCCGCCAGGACCGCGGTCCCGGAGGCCCAAAGAGCATCGCCGCCGTGGGACTGGAAGCGAAGCGCATGCTGGGACGCACGCCGGGCAACATCATTGCCATCCGGCCCCTGAAGGACGGCGTCATCGCCGACTTCACCGTCACCGAGAAGATGCTCCAGCACTTCATCCACAAGGTACATGAGACCCGCTTCTTCAGACCCAGCCCGCGGGTGCTGGTGTGCGTGCCCTGCGGCTCCACCCAGGTGGAGCGACGCGCCATCAAGGAATCGGCCGCCGGCGCGGGAGCCCGCGAGGTCTATCTGATCGAGGAACCGATGGCGGCGGCCATCGGCGCCGGCATGCCGGTGGACGAGGCCAAGGGCTCCATGGTGCTGGACATCGGCGGCGGCACCTCCGAAGTGGCGGTGATCTCCCTGAACGGCATCGTCTATTCGGCATCGGTGCGCATCGGCGGCGACCGCTTCGACGACGCGATCATCAATTACGTGCGCCGCAACTACGGCACACTCATCGGCGAGGCGACCGCCGAACGCATCAAACATGAAATCGGCTCCGCCTTTCCCGGCACGGAAGTGCGGGAGATCGAGGTCAAGGGCCGCAACCTGGCCCAGGGCGTGCCCCGCAGCTTTACCTTGAACAGCAACGAGATACTGGAGGCGCTCCAGGAGCCGCTCTCGGGCATCGTCGGTGCGGTCAAGACCGCCCTGGAGCAGACACCGCCCGAACTGGGTGCCGATGTCGCCGAACGGGGCATCGTGCTCACCGGCGGCGGCGCCCTGCTGCGCGATCTGGATCGGCTGCTGATGGAAGAGACCGGTCTGCCGGTGGTGGTCGCGGACGACCCGCTCACCTGCGTCGCCCGTGGCGGCGGCCGGGCATTGGAAATGATGGATGAAAAGGGCGGCGACCTGTTCGCGGTCGAGTAACCCGTCAGGGCAGCACCGCCCCCTGCTTGCAACGAGAGGATCACCATAAAGTTACTCTTCACCCAAGGACCGTCCATCACCGCACGGCTGGTGGTATTTGTGCTGGTGTCCGTCGTCCTGATGACCGTCGACCACCGCCAGCATCACCTGAACCAGGTCCGCTCGGCACTGTCGGTCGTGGTCTATCCGCTGCAGTATCTGGTCAATTTCCCGGTCGCAGCCGGTGACTGGGTCAGGGAAAACCTGGCGACCCGCCGGCGGCTCGAGGAGGAAAACGCCAGCCTGCGCACCCAGCGTCTGCTGCTCAAGGCACAGTTGCAGAAGCTCTCCGCCCTGGAAGCCGAGAACATCAGACTGAGGGAACTGCTGCAGTCGTCCTTCAAGGTCGGCGAGCGGGTGCTGATCGCCGAGATTCTTTCCGTGGACCTGGACCCCTACAAGCACGAGATACTGCTCAACAAGGGCACCCTGGAGCATGTCTACCAGGGCCAGCCCCTGCTGGACGCCGATGGCATCATGGGCCAGGTGGTGCAGGTCGGACCGCTGACCGCCACGGCCATGCTGATCACCGATCCGAACTCCGCCATTCCGGTGCAGGTCAACCGCAACGGCCTGCGCAGCATCGCCTTCGGCACCGGCGCCATCGACCGGCTGGAACTGCCGCACCTGCCCAACAATGCGGACATTCGCAAGGGCGACCTGCTGGTGACTTCCGGGCTGGGCCGCCACTTTCCACCCGGCTACCCGGTCGCGGTGGTCACTGCCGTCGAACAGGATCCGGGTCAGCCGTTCGCCCAGGTCAGCGCCCTGCCCCTGGCCCATCTCAACCAGAGCCGCGAAGTCCTGCTGGTATGGCCGGCCGACCACCGACCGCCGGCCAAGGACACCGTCAATACCGGCGACAAGGACAATGCCCACGCCTCCCGGCGACACCGGGCGACCGCCTCGAAATGACCCCACTGGTGCGCCACCACGGCGGCGGAATCATTGTGCTGACATTCCTGGCCGCCATGGTCCTGGCCATCGTGCCGCTGCCGGATTGGGCGCGCATCGCGCGACCGGACTGGGTGGCGCTGGTGCTGGTCTACTGGTGCATGGCGCTGCCACAGCGGGTCGGCGTCGGGGTCGCCTGGTTGGTCGGCATACTGATGGACGTGCTTACCGGAACACTTCTCGGCCAGCATGCGCTGGCGCTCACCGTGGTGGCCTATCTCACCCTGAAACTGCACCAGCGCATACGCCTGTATCCTGTGTGGCAGCAGTCGATCACCGTGCTGGTGCTGCTGGCACTGAACCAGCTGATGGTACTTTGGGTCAACGGAATCATGGGACGCCCGACCCAGTCCTGGCTGTACTGGACGCCGTCGCTGCTCGGCATGCTGCTGTGGCCGCTGATATTCGGCATGCTGCGCAGCCTGCGGCGGCGCTTCGCCGTGAACTGATACCCACTGGCCACCCCGTGCCCTGTTGCGCCATGCAGCGCTGCGCCGACCCCGCGTCGGCTTGACGAGACGAAACCGCACCTCAACGATGGCCCGCCAGATTCAGATCAAAGACCACCTGCTCGAGAGCCGGCTGTTCATGCGCCGGACGGTGGCCGCCCTGGTCCTCAGCGTGCTGCTGGTGATGGCGCTGATCGCGCGGCTGGTGTTCCTGCAGGTGATCTCTCACCAGCACTTCACCACCCTGTCCCGCGACAACCGGGTCAAGATTCTTCCCATCCCCCCCACTCGCGGGCTGATCTACGACCGCAACGGGCTGCTGCTCGCAGAAAACCTGCCTTCCTATCGCCTGGAAATCATCCCCGAACAGGTCAAGAACCTGAAGGCCACCATCGCCGCGCTGTCCAAGATCATCAACATCCGCGACATCGACATCGAGCGCTTCAACGAGCTGCGCCGCCGCAAGCACCCGTTCGAGGCCATTCCGCTGCGCTTTCACCTCAGCGACGAGGAGGTGGCCCGCTTCGCGGTCAACCGCTACCGGTTCCCCGGGGTGGACGTGGAGGCCGGGCTCACGCGTTATTACCCGCTGGGCTCCGAAGCGGTGCATGCGGTGGGGTATGTGGGCCGCATCGACGTGCGCGAGCTGCAGCAGGTCGATCCCGTCAACTACCGCGGCACGAACCACATCGGCAAGACGGGGGTGGAGAAGAGTTACGAGGACGTGCTGCACGGCACGGTGGGCTACCAGCAGGTGGAGACCAACGCCGAAGGGCGGATCGTCCGGGTGCTGAACCGCACCCCCCCCGTTCCGGGGGACAACATCTACCTGACCCTGGACGCCCACCTGCAGGCGGTAACCGAAAAGGCATTCGGCGACAATGTCGGCGCGGCCGTGGCACTGGACCCCAAGACCGGGGCCATCCTGGCGATGGTCAGCCTGCCCGAATACGATCCCAACCCGTTCGTGAACGGCATCGAGCTCAAGGACTACCGCGCCCTTCAAAAACACAGCGGGCGGCCTTTGTTCAACCGCGCCTTGCGCGGCCAGTACGCGCCAGGCTCCACCATCAAGCCCTTCGTGGCCCTGGGCGGTCTGGAGGACGGCATCACCACACCGACCGCCACCACCTTCTGCCCGGGTTACTACCAGCTCCCGGGCAGCAGCCACAAGTACCGCTGCTGGAAGCACTGGGGCCACGGCAAGGTGGATATCACCCAGGCCATCACCCAGTCCTGCGACGTCTACTTCTACGATCTGGCCCATTCCATGGGCATCGACCGTCTGCACGACTTTCTGGCCAAGTTCGGCTTCGGCCAGCGTACCGACGTGGACCTGGCGGGCGAGTTGCCGGGGCTGCTGCCTTCTCGCCAATGGAAGGAACGCGTGCGCCATCAGCCCTGGTTCCCCGGCGAGACGCTGATCACCGGCATCGGACAGGGATTCCTCCTGGTAACACCTTTGCAACTGGCCGCCGCCACCGCTGCGATGGCCGAACGGGGGCTGCGCGCCGAGCCCCATATCGTCGGCGCCGAACAGAACCCGGCTACCGGCGCCCTGGTGCCCATGCCTGTCCATTTGCTGCCGCGCGTCCCCGAGGGCAACCCCCGGGACTGGGATATCATCACCCAGGCCATGGTGGACGTGGTGAAGAGCCCCCACGGCACGGCCCACAAGATCGACGAACACGCCGACTACACCATCGCCGCCAAGACCGGTACGGCTCAGGTCTTCGGGCTTGGGCAAGAGGACACCTATAATCCCAAGGAGCTGGCCAGACGGCTGCGGGACAATGCCCTGTTCATCGCCTTTGCCCCCGTGCCTCATCCGCGTATCGCGGTGGCGGTAATCGTGGAGCACGGTGGGGGCGGCAGCTCCGCCGCCGCCCCCATTGCGCTCAAGATGATGAACACCTACCTGGAGGACAAGAAGCCATGATCCTCACAAACACCACCAGCGGAGGGACCGCGACCGGCGGCTGGCAGCAACGCCTGCACCTGGATGCGACCCTGCTCGCGGCCATCGTCGTTCTGTGCGGCGTGGGACTGGTGGTGTTGTACAGCGCCAGCGACCAGAGCATGAACATGGTCATGCGCCAGGTCATCCGCCTCGGTATCGCCTTCGCAACGCTGCTGGTCATCGCCCAGATTCCGCCGGGCATCCTGTATCGCTGGACGCCGTGGCTGTTCGGTATCGGCTGCCTGCTGCTGGCCGCCGTGCTGGTGTTCGGCGACGTGGGCAAGGGCGCACAACGCTGGCTGGATCTCGTCGTGGTGCGATTTCAGCCTTCAGAGATGATGAAGCTCGCGGTGCCCATGATGGTGGCTTGGTATCTGGCCGACCAGCGCCTGCCCCCGAAAGCGGCGCGGCTTGCGGTCGCCGGCGTCATCATCGTGGTACCGGTGGTGCTGATCGCCAAGCAGCCGGACCTGGGCACCGCCCTGCTGATTGCGAGCGCGGGGTTCTTCGTACTGTTCATGGCCGGCCTGCGCTGGCGCCTGCTGGGCATTCTGGTGCTGGTGGCCGCCGCCTGCGCACCGCTGCTGTGGCACTTCATGCACGGCTACCAGCGCCAGCGGGTGCTGACCTTCCTCAATCCGGAAAGCGACCCCCTGGGCGCCGGCTATCACATCATCCAGTCAAAGATCGCCATCGGCTCGGGAGGCGTCTACGGCAAGGGCTGGCTCAACGGTACCCAGTCCCACCTGGACTTTCTGCCCGAAAGTGCGACTGACTTCATCTTCGCGGTGCTGGGCGAGGAATTCGGCCTGATCGGCATTTTGCTGCTGCTGGTGCTGTACCTGTTCATCGTGTTCCGGTGCATGTACATCGCCACCCAGGCACAGGACACCTTCACCCGTCTGCTGGGCGGCAGCCTGGCACTGACTTTCTTCGTGTATGTGATCGTCAACACCGGCATGGTGACGGGCCTGCTGCCGGTAGTGGGCCTGCCCCTGCCCTTGATAAGTTACGGGGGCACCTCCATGGTGACCCTCATGGCGGGTTTCGGTATTCTCATGTCCATACACACCCACCGCAAATTGCTGCCCACGTAGATCCGATGCCAATAGGGAGCAAATCCATGAAAGCAACAGTGGGAGCCGGCCTCGCGCTGTTGCTCGCCTTCCTTCTGCCCCTGAGCGGCTGCGCCACCACCCGGCCGTCCGCCGCGCCGCTGGCGGACCGGCCGGCGCTGAACGAATTCATCGATCAGATGGCGACCCGACATCACTTCGACCGTGCCCGGCTGGTGGAACTGTTCGCCAAGGTCCGGGTTCAACCAAGCATCATCGAGGCCATCACGCGCCCGGCGGAAAGCAAACCCTGGTACCAGTACCGGCCGATCTTCGTGACCCGCAGCCGCATCGAGGAGGGCGTCAAATTCTGGGATAGGCATGCCAACCTACTGGATCAGGCCCGGCAGAAGTACGGTGTGGCCCCGCAGATCCTGGTGGCGATACTGGGGGTGGAGACCCGCTACGGCACGCACACCGGCCGCTATCGGGTGCTGGACTCGCTCTCCACCCTGGCTTTCGATTACCCGGCGAGGGCCAAGTTCTTTCGCAGCGAACTGGCGCAATTCCTGCTGCTGACCCGGGAGGAAGGCATCGACCCGCTCAGCGTCAAGGGCTCCTATGCCGGCGCCATGGGCGATCCCCAATTCATTTCCAGCAGCTACCGGCGTTATGCGGTGGATTTCAACGGCGACGGCAAGCGCGATCTGTGGAACAGCCCGGGCGATGTGATCGGCAGCGTGGCCAACTACTTCCGCGCCCACGGCTGGACGCCGGGCGCTCCCATCGCCGTCCGCGCCAAGGTGACCGGCGACAGGTACCCGTCGCTGCTCGACAGCGGTCTGGAACCCCGCATGACGGTATCGGCCATGAGGGGCTATGGCGTCGAACCGCAGACACCGGTACCCGGTGATGCGCAGGCGATCCTCCTTGCTCTGCAGGACAGGACCGGGGACGAGTACTGGCTGGGGCTGCACAACTTCTACGTGATCACCCGCTACAACCACAGTCCACTGTACGCGATGGCGGTCTACCAGCTCGGCGAAGCCATCCGCAAGGCCCGGGGCGAACAGGGCGTGCAGGCGGCCGACAGCACCGCGACCCGCCCCTGAGCGGCGCCCGACACCGTACCGGTGCGGGGCGGGCCGTCGCGCCCGCAACAACGCAGAATTTGCATTTGCCGCCGACGCCGTGCACACTTAATCCAGGATGTGCGCGACGATGGACAGTGCGTTGATTTACTCGGCTATTTTCCGAAGTTCACTGCGGCGCGCAGGTGCTGTTCTGTGCCTGTCGGCATTGCTGGCAGCCTGCAGCACTCCATTCAGCCCCCAGGACGGTGCGCCGGCCGACCCCATCGACGTCAGCGACATACCCAACGCCGTGCCGCGGGTCGAGCCACCCAGTGCCTACGGCAATCCGGTGTCATACGTGGTCAACGGCCACCGCTATCAGGTGTTGAAGTCCTCCAAGGGCTTCGTGCAGCGCGGCATCGCATCCTGGTACGGCACCAAGTTCGCGGGCCGGCGCACCTCCAGCGGCGAACCCTACGACATGTACGCCATGACCGCCGCCCACAAGCGGCTGCCGCTGCCGACTTTCGTGCAGGTGACCAACCTGCGCAACGGACGCCGGGTAATCGTGCGCGTCAACGATCGCGGACCGTTCCACCCCGACCGTATCATCGACCTGTCCTACGCGGCGGCCGCCAAGCTCGGCATGCTGGGCAAGGGCACGGCACCGGTGGAGATCCGGGCCCTCGATCCGCGCAAGCCCACCCCGCCCACCGTGGTAGCCCGAAAATCAACAGCTGAGAAACAGTCACCCCAATCTGCGCCGGCGAACCTGTTCCTGCAGGTGGGCGCGTTTGCCAACCGGGAGAACGCCGAGCGCCTGCGCGGACGGCTGATGCACGCCAGCGTGCCCGGCATACAGATCACCCGCGGCTATCACCACCAGCAACCGATCTACCGCGTACAGGTCGGTCCGTTGGACACCGTGGAGCAAGCCGATCATATGGCCCACACCCTGTCCGAATACGGCGTACACGACTCCCGGGTAGTGGTGGATTAGCCTGCAGGGACATCGTCGAGGCGAGCGCTGCGCCACCGCCGAGTGCCTCGCCTCCGGAGTGACTGACAGCCTGCGTGGATGCGTTGCAAAAGCGGTGGCAGGCGCGGAGAATTGACGGTCGAAGCATGCCCTCCGGTTCGACAATCCAAGTGGTGAAGAGAATCATGTTGCGTACCCTGCTCGTGCTGTTCACGCTGCTGTGGGTGCCGTTGGTGGCCCAGGCAGCCTCGACCGCGGCGCCCGACGCCAAGGCGCCCGCGGCTGCCGCGGCGCTGCCGCCCGTTCCCAAGGCCCCGAAGGTCGGCGCCAAGAGCTACATCGTACTGGACTATGACAGCGGCCAGGTCGTTGCCCAGGACAACCCCGACGAGCGGCTCCCGCCGGCCAGCCTCACAAAGCTGATGACGGCGTATGTGGTGTTCAAGGAACTGGAAGCCGGCCAGATCCACATGGACGACAAGGTGCACATCAGCGAACACGCGTGGCGTACGGGAGGATCCAGGATGTTCGTGCAGGTGGGGAGCAAAGTACCCCTCAAGGACCTGCTGCAGGGCATGATCACCCAGTCGGGCAACGACGCCACCGTCGCCCTGGCCGAGCACGTCGCCGGCACGGGGCAGACCTTCGCAGCCATGATGAACCGGCAGGCGCAGCTGCTGGGTATGACGCACAGCCACTTCGTGGACGCCACCGGCCTGCCCCATCCCGAGCACTACACCACCGCCCGGGACATCTCCAAGGTCGCGCGCGCCCTGATCCGCGACTTTCCCGAGTACTACAAGCTGTATTCGGAAAAGAAATTCACCTGGAACAACATCACCCAGTACAACCGCAACAAGCTGCTGTGGCGCGATCCTTCCGTGGACGGCATGAAGACCGGACACACCGAGGCGGCCGGCTATTGCCTGGTCACTTCGGCCAAGCGCGGCAACATGCGCCTGATATCGGTGGTCATGGGGACCGCCAGCGAAAACGCCCGCGTCGATGTCAGCGAAGCGCTGCTGAACTACGGGTTCCGCTTCTACGACACCCACAAACTCTATGACGCCGGCCAGCCCCTGACCAACGCGCGGGTGTGGAAGGGCGCTCAGGACAAGATCCCCCTGGGTCTGCAGCATACCCTGTATGTCACCGTGCCGCGGGGCCAGTACAAGAACCTCAGCGCATCGATGACGGTCAACGACCGCCTGATGGCGCCGCTGACCAAGGACAAGCAGTACGGCACGGTGCAGGTGAGTCTCGGCGACGAGGTACTGGCCCGGAAACCGCTGGTCGCGTTACAGAACGTGCCCGAAGGTTCGTTCTGGCAGCGCATGCTGGACGAAGCCAGACTCTACTTCCATTAGCCGCCTTTCCAAGATCAACCCCAGTACCTGCTGCAGCCGGCAGGCGTCCGGAGCGCCGCCGGCTGACGGAATGCCCATCCATGGCGACAGTGTTTCTCAACGGTTCATTTCTCCCTCTGGAACAGGCCTGCGTGTCGGTGCTCGACCGGGGGTTTCTGCTGGGCGATGGCGTATACGAAGTCATTCCCGCCTACGGGGGACGCCTGCTGCGCCTCGATCAGCACCTGCAGCGTCTGGCCAACAGCCTGGCGGCGGTGCGCATCCCCGATCCGATGGCATCCGGGCAATGGCATTCGATCCTGGGGGATCTGGTGGAGCGCAACGCCGGTGAGGACCAGTCCGTCTATCTGCAGGTCACCCGCGGCACCGCCGCCAAGCGCGACCACCGTTTCCCCGACGAGGTCATTCCGACGGTGTTCGCCATGAGCACGCCCATCGCGCCCCCGCCGGAGGAGTTGGACGACACCGGCGTGAGCGCGATCACCCTGTCCGACATCCGCTGGCAGCACTGCCACATCAAAGCCATTACCCTGCTGCCCAACGTATTGCTGCGCCAGCAGGCGGTGGATGCCGGGGCAGCCGAGGCCATTCTGATCCGGGACGGACTGGCCACCGAAGGCGCCGCCAGCAACCTGTTCGTGGTGCGCGGCGGCACCTTGATCACTCCCCCCAAGGGCCCCACCCTGCTGCCAGGCATCACCCGCGACCTGATCCTGGAACTGGCGGGCATCCACGGCATGGATGCCCGGGAAGCGGACATACCGGAAGGACAGCTGCACGACGCGGATGAAGTGTGGCTGACCAGCTCGACCCGCGAAATCCTGCCGGTCACGCGCCTGGACGAACGGCCGGTCGGCGCCGGGGTACCCGGACCGGCCTATCGAGCCATGACCGGCCATTACCGGGCCTACAAGGAAGCGGTACGCCAGGGCAAGGCGGACTGAAAGCCTCCCGCCACAGCCGCGCAGTGGCCGGGCGCTCGGCGGCGAGGCATTCCGGCATCAGGTCGCCACCTCGGGTGCCTGCATCGGCGCAACGCCGGCCCTTGATCCGCGCCCGCCGGGGAACCATGCTGGACACTCCGGGTCCAGAACCCCATCGGCGTCGCCGGCGCTGACCGTCGGCTCCGCTCACCTCCACTGTCGGCCATGGCCATGCGCATACTTGCAGTCAATCTCGGTTCGTCGTCCCTGAAGCTCGACCTGTGGGACGCCGGCCAGTCTGAGCCGATCACCCGCCTGGCAAGCCGCGGCGTAGGCGAAAGCCGCGGGACGGTGACGGTCGATGGCGACACGGTGGCGGAAACGGAGATGGCCGACCACACCAGCGCCCTGGACGCGTTGCTCCCACGCCTGCCGGATCACGAGCGGATCGAACGGGTCGGTCACCGGATGGTGCACGGCGGACCCCATCGACACACCGACTGGCTGACACCGGAGCTGCTGGGACAGCTTGCGGAGCTGATACCCCTGAGCCCTGTGCACCTGCCGCCGGCCATCCACGTGATCCACGCCTGCATGAAACGACTGCCCGGGGTTCCCCAGGCCGCGGTCTTCGATACCGCGTTCCACGCCGGCCTGCCCGCGCGCGCCTGGCACTATGCCGTTCCGTCCCGGTGGCGCGAAGCCGGCGTACGGCGCTACGGGTTCCATGGCATCGCCTGCGCCGACGTGGTCACCCAGCTCGGACCGCAGCTGGCACGGCGTGCCGTGCTGCTACACCTGGGGGCCGGCTGCTCGGCCACCGCCCTGCTGGCGGGGCGCAGTATGGACACCACCATGGGCCTGACCCCCCTGGAGGGCCTGGTGATGGCCACCCGCAGCGGCGACCTTGACCCCGGCGCCCTGATCTATCTGCTGCGCGAACACGGTCTGTCGGTGGACGATCTCGACCGGGACCTCAACCACAACAGCGGCCTGCGCGGGCTGTCCGGGTTGAGCGACGATATGAAGACCCTGCTGGAGCATCAGGACCAGCCCGCCGCCGCGCTGGCGGTGGAGGTGTTCTGCTACCGGGCCGCCAAGGCGGTGGCGGCGCTCAGCGTGGCCCTGGGGGGCCTGGACCAGCTTATTTTCAGCGGCGGCATCGGCGAACACGCCGTCGCCGTCCGCGCCCGCATCGCCGAGCAACTGGCGTGGCTGGGCGTGGCACTGGACGCGGAGGCCAACGCCGGCCATCAGCCCGTGCTGTCAGGGGCGGGGAACCGGGTTCAGGTACGCATCGTGACAGTGGACGAAGGCCGGGAAATCACCCGCGAGACCGCCGAGCTGAGTTTCCCTTAGGGCCTGTTAACACTACATGCATCACCGCTGCCGGGCATGGGCCTTGCAACCACCCGACGGGGCCCGGCGAGCACTGCAATGCACGGCATCAAACGCGCCGATGCATCACACAGAAGGTGAAAGCCTGCTCGGCGCCCGCAGGGGTCACATGCACATCGCGCACGCTGTCCACAAGTTCGAAATCGGTGCCGAACGCCGCCGCCAGCGCGGCGGCATCGTAGCGCGCCACCTCCAGCCCGCTGCAGCGCAGGGGTCCGTCGGCGGCGAAGGTCCCGATCACCAGACGGCCGCCCGGCGCCAGCGCCCTGGCGAGCGTGCGCCGGTACTGCTCGCGATCCGACTCGTCGGTCAGAAAATGGAACACGGCACGGTCGTGCCAGAGGTCGAACGGGTGGGGCGGCTGGAAGCCGATGACGTCGTGCTCGTACCACTCCACCGCGTCCGCCCGCTCGCCCAGGCGCCGGCGCGCCGCCTCCAAGGCAGCGCCCGAAACGTCCAGCACCGCCGGCTGCTGGTAGCCGGCATCCAGCAGGCAATCCACCAGCACCGACGCGCCGGCCCCCACATCGAGGATGCGCGCTTCGGGCGGTAGACCCGTGGACTGGATAAGCGCCATGGACACGGTCGGATAGGGCTGGTACCAGCTCACCCGGTCAGGGTCGCGGTCCCGATAGACCTGCTCCCAGTGGGATTTTCTTTCCATCATCGTCTCATCGCCCTTCGCTCACGGCGCCTCGCCGTCATTATGGTAGATGTCCTCGCCGTCGGCGCGCACCGTGACCGCCACCGGGATGCCCTGACGCACACTCTCGGTCACCACGCAGAAATCCTCGAACAGGTCCGTGCAGCGTCCCAGGCGGCCGGCCCTGTCCAGGCCGCTGACGTCGATGCGCACATCGAGCCCCCCTACCCGCAGCCGTCCGTGTTCGCTGCGCGCCATTGCGCCGGTCACGGTCGCTTTCATGCCGGCCGGCTGCAGATGGGACTTGCGCAGGCAGAACAGCAGGCTGGCGCTGAGACAGTTGGCCACCGCCGCTGCCAGCACCCGCGAGGCGTTGGGCCCGCGCTGCTGCCCCAAGGGCCGCGGTTCATCGACGGCCAGCTCCGCGACACCTTCCCAGTCGAAGCGGACCCGGAATTCGTAATCCTGCACATGTTCCACCTGCACCTGGAACGACGGTTCGCTGTTCATAGGGACTCCGATGCAACCGCATCACATGTTCAGGCGCCAGATGGCGAGATTCAAGGCGGCGGCAAATCCCACCCACAGCAGGTAAGGCACCAGCAACAGCCCGGCGAGCGGACGCCTACCCCAGAAGGCCACCGCAGTCGCCAGGATCGCGCACCACAGCAGCAGCACGTCGGCGAAGGCAATGCCGCGTCGCTGCAGGCCAAAGAACAGCCAGGACCACAACCCGTTCAGCACCAGTTGCAGCAGGAACAGACCCAGCGGCCGGCGGGCCGCCACCATACCTTCCGGCAGCCAGACCAGCCAGGCCGCCAGTGCCATCATCAGATACAACGCGGTCCACACCGGCGCGAACAGCCACGGCGGCGGCGTCCAGGCGGGTTTGATCAACTGCTCGTAGCCGGGCCCGGGCGCATAACGCGCCCCGAACCACGCCGCGGCAAAGCACAGCGCGGTCCAGGCCAGCAATCCGACAGCGCTGCGCATACCTCGTCCCATTGCGTCAGCTCCCGTGTATCGCGCGGCAAACCGGGCACGCGGCCGACGGCTGCGGCCAACAGGTCCACAGCCGGCAGGCGTCTGCCGGCCGGTTCCCGGCTTCGACTTCCGACAGCGTAGTCACGCGCCCGCAGGCCAGTGTACCGCCCCGCGGACGGAGACTCGACCGGGACCCTTTCTGGGCATCCGGCAAGGTGGGGTATAATGCACGCTGCTTCATTCCTTCGCTGGCACCACCATGACCGACGCATCCCCTCTCCAGTTCCCCTGCAGCTTCCCCATCAAAGCGATGGGACGGGCCGGCGGTGACTTCGAAGGGCAGGTGGTCGCCATCGTGCGCCGCCATGCCCCGGACCTGGGCGAGGGTGCAGTGCGCACCCGGCAAAGCGCGGCAGGCAGTTACCTGTCGGTGACGGTCAACGTGCGGGCCCGCAGTCGCGACCAGCTGGACGCCATCTACCGGGATCTGACCGCCTGCGAACAGGTGCTGATGGCCCTGTAAGGGCCTGCCCATGGCCGCCCCTGTTCCGCACACCCCCCGGGCGTATCCCGACGACAGCGGCCGGTTGCGGGTTCGCGAACTGGGCCTCGCGGACTACGAAACCGTCTGGCGGGACATGCAGGCATTCACCGCCCGGCGCAGCGCCGCCAGCGCCGATGAGCTGTGGCTGGTGCAGCATCCGCCGGTGTTCACGGTGGGCCTGAACGGCAAGCCCGAGCATCTGCTGGCACCAGGCGACATCCCCGTCCTGCCCGTGGATCGGGGCGGGCAGGTCACCTATCACGGGCCCGGCCAGCTGGTGGCCTACGTACTGGTGGACATCGCCCGCCGGAGCCTGGGCGTGCAGACCCTGGTGCGGACCCTCGAGCAAGCGGTGGTGGACCTGCTGGCCGACTACGGCCTCAGCGCGGCCGCGCGCCGGGACGCCCCCGGCGTATACGTGGACGGCAGCAAGATCGCTTCCCTGGGCCTGCGCATCAAGCGCGGACGCAGCTACCACGGTCTGGCCCTGAACGTGGACATGGACCTGGAACCGTTCGGGCGCATCAATCCCTGCGGCCATCCCGGTATGATCGTCACCCAGCTGCGGGATCTGGGCATCTCCCCTGATTTCAACGAGGTATCGGCCCGCCTGCAGTCGCACCTGGTGCGGCTTCTGGGCTACACTGTGGCGCCCTGAACGGCCCAGGCCATGGCCGGCCCCGGCCTCATGAGGCAGACAGCGCGATGACCGACACCGATCCCAAGCACCAGCGCGGCGCAGCCAAGACCGCGCGCATTCCCATCAAGATCGAACCCACGGCACGTCCGCAGCGCAAGCCCAGCTGGATCCGCGCCCGCTCGCCCGGCAACCCCGCGGTGGGGCGGCTGAAGAAGATCCTGCGGGAAAATCGCCTCTACACCGTATGCGAGGAGGCCTCCTGCCCGAACATCGGCGAGTGCTTCGGCCATGGCACCGCCACCTTCATGATCATGGGCGACATCTGCACCCGCCGCTGCCCGTTCTGCGACGTGGCCCACGGCCGCCCCGAGCCCCTGGACGCCGACGAGCCGGAGAACCTGGCGCGCACCATCCGGGCCATGGGCCTGAGCTACGTGGTCATCACCTCGGTGGACCGGGACGACCTGCGCGACGGCGGCGCCGGCCATTTCGTGGAATGCATCCGTGCGGTGCGCGCCCACAATCCGACCACCCGGGTGGAGATTCTGGTGCCGGACTTCCGGGGCCGCATGGACCGGGCCCTGGACATCATGCAAGCCGCGCCGCCGGATGTGTTCAACCACAACCTGGAAACCATACCGCGGCTGTACCGGCAGGCAAGGCCGGGATCGGACTACCAGTGGTCCCTGACCCTGCTGCAGCGTTTCAAGGCCGAGCATCCCGGGGTGCCCACCAAATCCGGCCTGATGCTGGGACTGGGGGAGACCCTGGACGAAGTGAAGCAGGTGATGGCCGACCTGCGGGCCCACGACTGCGAAATGCTGACCCTGGGCCAGTATCTGCAGCCGAGCGTACATCACCTGCCGGTCGCCCGTTTCGTGCATCCCGACGAGTTCGACGAACTGGCCCGCTGCGGACAGGCCATGGGCTTCACCCATGTAGCCAGCGGACCGATGGTGCGCTCCTCATACCATGCCGACCGGCAGGCCCGCGACGCCCTGGCACGCTGAGGATCGCCCCTCCATCCCCATGAGCGGAGCCGCCCTGCTCAAGTCGCTGCTCCTCCCCCCCGGCCTTCTGCTATGGCTGCTGCTGGCCGGGTTCGCCCTGCTGACCGTCATACCATCCCTGGGGGCGGCCCTCACGGCCGCCGCCGGTGCCGCCCTCTATGCCGGCACCACGCCTGCCCTGGCACGCTGGCTGGCTGCCCGCCTGGAGACCGCGCCGGCGCTGAATCCGGACCGGATCGCGGCGGCGAAGGCCGGCGCCATCGTGGTGCTGGGAGGGGAATTGCGCTGCCCGGCACCGGAATACCAGGGTGAGAGCCTCGCCCCCGCCACCCTGGAGCGGGTGCGCTACGGGGCCGCGCTGCACAGGAGCGCCGGCCTGCCGGTACTGGCCACCGGGGGCCCGCCCCCCGGCTGCCGATGCAGCGAGGCGGCGCTGATGGCAGCGGTACTGCAGCGGGAATTCGCCGTCGGCCCGTGCTGGCAGGAAGAGCACAGCCACAGCACCTGGGAGAACGCTCACAACAGCGTTCCCATACTCCGCGAGCGGGGCATCACGCGGGTACTGCTGGTGACCCACGCCATGCACATGGAACGTTCAGCGCTGGCATTCCGGCACGCCGGCATGGATGTGGTGCCCGCGCCCATGGGCTTCACCGCCGGTCACCTCTACCAGCGCGTCGTGGCCTCCTGGCTGCCCAGCGCCACCGCCCAACATCTGATTGCGGACCTTGCCTACGAATGGGTAGGGGGCCTGCACTACCGCCTGCGGGCCCGCCGCCCGGCACACGACTGATCAGGGCGCCGGCGCGAGAATCAGCCGAGCCGCTTCATGGGCACCGGTGGGCACCAGCGGCTCGTGGGCCGGCTGCTCCCAGCATGCTGCCAGCGCCGAATCCAGGCGCCCCCGCTCCATATCAGCCCTCGCCAGCGGAGCGCACCGCCCATGACGCTCCAGCCAATCGACCAGACACGGCTCCTCGGGCCATCCGGGCCGGGGGATATAGACCATGGGGGTACCGTTGCAGACGCACTCGACCACCGTCCCGTAGCCGCATTTTCCCACCAGGGCATCGGCCGAGCGCAGCACGTCGGTGAAGTCCATGTGCAACGCTTCCATGGCTGTGGCGTCGGGGCGCTGCAAACCCCAGTCCGCCGGCACCAGCCAGTGCACGCCGGTGGTCACCGGCCAGCGCTCCATGGGCAGGCGGGTGGGTATACCGCCGGGGGCAACCAGCACCAGCCGCAGCGCGGGGTCCAGGCCCAGCCGTTCCCGTATCGTATCGCTGCGGTCGTGGCCCACCCGGGCCAACGGCCCCACGGCATGCACGTTGGACAGCTCCGGCATGGGCATGGACGGCTGCGGACAGAGAAACAAGCGGGCGGCGTTGTAGGCCGACTCCATCTGCGCCAGCACCTCAGGCGCCTCGGCCCGCTGTGCGAACAAATGGCGATAGATGCCGGCCCAGTTCAGGGAGCACAGCGCCACCGACGGAATTCCGACCCGCTCGGCTGCCGCCAATGACAGATAGGGCACGTCGGCGAGCAACAGGTCGGGCGCGAGGGCCTCCAGGGCGGCAGCCTCGTCGGCGACATGGCGTTCCCAGTCCCGATGCAGTTCCAGGTAGCGCCGGGCGCTGGCCTCCCGATCGATGTCCAGGCCTGAATGCATGACCAGACCGAAATCGCTGTCCCGGGGGCGGTACTCGAATTCGCCTTCGATACGCCTGGCAAGAAACGCTCTGGGCAGGCTGGTATGCACCGTGACGCGCAGCGCCGGGCACAGCGCGCGCAGGGCGTTGAGCACGGCGGACGCCTGGGCGGCATGACCGAAACCGTGAGGCGAGAGGGCAACCAACAAATGCATGGGGCGCAGGCGAATCAGTCGGCGTGGGTCGGATCGAGGGGATAGCGCTCCATCAGGTAGCCGACACAGTCCTGGCGAATGATGCGCGGATCCAGGGTAAACATGGAAGGCATCACCGGCCGGGCGGTGCGGATGCGACCGTCGTCCAGTGCGAAATACTGCTTGGCCACGTCACGGCCGCGTTCGTCCCAGGCTTCCAGATGGGCCGGACGACCACCGGTCCGGGCGAGCGTGGTCCCTTCGGGCAGTTCCCGGAAGTTCAGATGGTCCAGGTTGTCAATGAAACGCAGATCCGCCTCGGCACTGCCGAAAGCGATACTCAGTCCATCCGGCACCTTCACCGTGGCGACCGTATGGAACACGTCGATGTCGTGAGCCGCAACCGGATGCTCGGGAATCTGTGCCAGATGCAGGGCGGCCTCCACGTACTCGCGGGCGTGGGCGACGCCGCGCTGGTCACCGGTCTGGCCGCACTCCACGGTGACCGCCGGGCACAGTGATGCGAACGCCAGAGATTGCACGCCGCGCGGGCGGGTGAAGTACACCACCGTACGGCTGAACAACGCGGCAAGATGGAGGAATGCCTGGTCGATCCGGTTGACGCATGCGTAGTGGGGATTGATGCCGGAGTTGTTGTGCAGGTCGATGCTGGCAAACGGCGTGCGGCGCGCCATCTCCGCCATCACGCGGGCCATCATGGCGTGTTCGGGACTGCCGTCATCCTCGGCTCCCGGCCACACGCGATTGTAGTCCCGCTGACCGTCCAGGGTGCGCATCCCCTGCCGGGCGGCGACCGGATTGCCGATGAAGATGGAAAGCGCCCGGGGCAATTCCCGGTCGCGGTAATCCCGCAGCAGCTGCTGCAAGGCGAAAAGGCCGCCGGTCTCGTTGCCATGCAGCAAAGTGGAAACGAACAGCGGCTGCTCGCGGCGCCCCGGCAGGTGTATCAGTGCCGGTCCGCCCAGCACATCGGCCAGATCGGCCACATCGGCCGCAAGCAGTCCCGCGGGAAGCTGTTGGAAAACCTTCAGCACTTTTCAAGATCCACGTTGCCCATCGATCAGCGGCCCGGACTTCTGTTTCTACAAATAAAAATGGTACTACAGACCCCGCCCGCATTTGACCCGAACTGCGGGCCGCCGCTTGACGGCCCGCAGTTCGCGACCTATAGTCAGTTAGCGAACTAACTTAACGCCTGGGCGGCAGCCCCGGCCCGACCCCGGCAGGAGACCACACGTGAACACAACCGGTACCCCCTCAGTGGCGCCACCGTCGAATCTGCAGAAGGAGCTCGACATGCTGCTGGCCCGGTTCCTGGCCGAGGTGCCGGAGGAAGTGGCCGGCAGCCTGCAAAAGGCCACCCGCCAGATCGCCGAGTCGGGGGTCGCCGAACAGTGCCTGCAGGCTGGCATGCTCGCTCCGGATTTCACCCTGCCCGACCAGCACGGACAACCGGTCAGCCTGTCGGCCCTGCTGGTCGCAGGGCCGGTCGTGGTGTCCTTCTATCGCGGGGGCTGGTGCCCGTTCTGCGGTCTCGAGCTGGACAGCCTGCAAGCCTACCTGGCGGACATTCGTCGCCTGGGCGCCCAGTTGCTGGCCATCTCGCCTCAGACAGCCGCGCAAACCCGGGCCACCGCCGAAACCCACCAACTGGCTTTTCCCGTGCTCAGCGACACCGGCAACAAGGTAGCCCGCCAGTTCGGCCTGGTCTACGCTCTGCCCCAGATGTTGCGGCCCATCTACCTGAGCTTCGGAATCGACCTGCCGCTGCACAACGACGACCGCAGCTATGACCTGCCGGTCCCCGCCACCTATGTTATCGACTCCAGCGGCATCATCCGGCTCGCGTTCGCCAACGCCGACTACAGCAAGCGCCTCGAACCGGGCCGCATCCTGGACAGTCTCAGGGAACCGGGCCGCATCAACAACTGAACACCCGGAGTCGGCCGCCGCGCCCAGGCGCGGCCACGCCCGCCGACATGCACCGCCCATCAAACTCGCGGAGACTCCGCCTTTATGTCCGACAACACCCCTCTGGAACTGATCAGTTTTGCCCTGTGTCCCTTCGTTCAGCGTTCGGCCATCGCCCTTCTGGAAAAGCAGGCGCCGTTCACCACCACGTATATCGACCTGCAGAATCCTCCGCCGTGGTTCCTGGGGATTTCTCCGTTCGGAAAGGTGCCCGTACTGCGGGTCGCGGACACTGTCTTGTTCGAATCGGCCGTGATCAACGAATACCTGGACGAGACCCACCCCCCGTCCATGCATCCCGCAGATCCGCTGCTACGCGCCCGCAACCGCGCCTGGATCGAGTTCGGGTCCGACCTGCTGTTCACCCACTATCGGCTGTACACGGCTGCCGACGAGGCCGCCTTCGAGAAGGAGCAAAGCGCGCTCACCGCCAAGCTGGCTCGCCTGGAAACCCAACTCGGCGACGGCCCGTTCTTCAACGGCCCGCAGTTGTCGCTGCTCGACGCGGCCTACGCGCCGCTGTTTCAGCGCATCGACATTCTGGAGCGGCACCGTCCGTTGGGGTTGATCGAAACGCCACGGGTGCAGCGCTGGAGCGATGCGCTGCTGGCCCGCGAATCGGTCCGCAAGTCGGTGCGCGACAGCTTCGAGGACGATTTCCTCAGCTATCTCACCGCCAAGGACGGCTACGCCGCGCAGTGGTACCGCGAGGCGGGGTGACGCCCCGGCGACGGGTTCCGCTGCATGGCAGCGACATCGCGCCGCCCGTTCACGGCACCGGGCAATCCGGAAACGCCAGTTCGTGGCGCGACCGCCATTCGTCCTTCACGTAATTGACAATGAGGGACTTGCGCACCCCGTCGAGGGTCCCGGGCTCGAAGCCATGCCAGGTATCTGAACCCGGGACGAACACCAAACCGCGGTTGAAGCCGTAGGGAGCGCTGCCGGCATGGGTGCCGTCGCCGGCGTAGATGTCCGTCCCCCAGTTCTCCGACCTGGGTTCCTCAGACAGGTACACCAGCATGGTAAACAGCTTGGCGCCGATGTCGGTATGGGGCTCGAGCCAGAATCCCCCGGTGTCCTGACAGTACTCGATGCGCAGGTAGCTGCCCTTCAGATCCACGTCGCACACGCGGCTCAGGTGACTGACCGTGGCATCGCTCTGCATGGCCCCCGCCAGGGCTTCGCAGATTGGGAAGCGGCGGCGATTCTCAGGCGAGAAGAAGGTGCGTGTGCTGTTGTGGGTCTCGCGCTTGCCCAGGGTATCGCCAACGGCCGGCGGCTCGAAGGGCAGCTCACTGACCGCCCGGCATGCCGCCGGCGTGAACGCATCGTCCAGCAGCCAGTGCCGAAACGGATACGACTCCGCCCGACTCCTGTCCAGGGACTGAAGAAACGCTCGTTGCAGGTCGTCCGCGTGTTCCATAGGGGTTCCTGTTGTTGGGAATCTGCGGCTCAAGCGGCGGTCCAGCGCTTGATCCGCGCCGAGATGCGGTGACGGGTCACTTCACGGGCAGCCGCCCTGGCTTCCGTCATCCAGTTGAACATGACGTAGCGGCGCACCCCTTCGTAGGGCTTGTGGCCGTGGTACGAACGCTCGCCCCGGCGGAACGCGACCAGGGTGCCGTTATTGGGAGGCACCTCGGCAATCATGTCGTCCAGGTCGTTCGGGCCGCGCAGCAACCGCAGACGTCCGCCGTCAGCTTCCCAGGAATCGTTCAGATACAGCAGCCCGGTGACCAGTTTGCTCTCGGTGTCGGTATGGATCCGTCCGTCTTTGGGCTGACAGCGGCCCCGCACGGTGATCATCAGCGGCCGCTCGGACAGGTCGACGCCGAACTTCTCGGAAAACGCCGCCGCCACCTCCGCGCTGCGCAGTTCATCGATAAGCGCCGCAAAGCCCGGCCCATAGTCGGTTTCGGCCAGCGGCAGCAGACCGGGGTAGAGAATGACGGGAAAATCTCTGCGTACCAAGCTCACCGACTCGGCCCGCAGAAAACCGGGCACCACCGTGTAGTCGAAGGGATCGATAACCAGCGGGGTGTCGGCAAAGGCGTTCAGATCGAGCAGACTCATGGTGTGTTCCGGGTTGCGGAGACAAACGAGTATGGTGCGGCAACCGAGGAAAGTTACATTGACTCAGGTCAACGGGAACCGAATCCCGTTGCGTCGGGGGCGATGTGGGCATCGGTTGGCAGCGCGCCCATGGGCAGCGGCCGGGGGGTCGACTGGATCGCGCAGCAGGAAGCTGGGCGGCGGAGGTCAGGTCAGGTCAGGGATAGTTGGGCTTCGCGTCGCTCAGCCCAACCTACGAAGTCCGATGAGCCGCCGTAGGTTGGGCTGAACAACATGAAGCCCAACGAGCACCGTTCAAACTCAACAGGCGGACTGATAGACAGGCATTGCGCACCGCCCTTCTCCCCCCCGTTTCCCGAACTGCCGATCCAATACGCAGGTTGAACTGAGCAAAGCGAAGCCCAACAAACTCCCATATGCATCGAGCTCTACTGACAGGGGGCTGTTGCGGACGGGTTCACCGCCACCCCGCGAGCGCCTCCCAGCCGGGTTGAGACGCACCCGGGCAAGCTCTGCCGGAGTCAGATATCCCATTCGTGCACAGGCAGTCCACTGTCCTGGCGCAGCCGATAGGCGGCGGTCAGTGCGGCCATGTCGTTGCCGTGCCGGGCGACGAACGCCCGCTGCCAGGCCGCTCCATTGCAGGCGTTGCCAACGCGACCCTCGATCACGCCCAGATAGCGCTCGCGGTCCGCGGGCTCGATGCCGAGCAGGTCCAGCCCGCGCTGTGCCAGGGGCAGCAGCCGGTCCAGGACCAGCGACTGCATGCGTTCCCGGCGGCCTTCCAGCCACACGATATGGGCGTCCAGGCCGTCGCGGGCGGCCCAGTAGAAATTGTCCCGCGCCTGCCCGAATGCGAGCCTCAACTCGGGCGCCACATCCGCTTCCATGAGCGCCCGCAGCAGCCCGAAGTAGAAGGCCGCATTGGCTATCTCGTCGAACACCGAAGGCCCGCCGGGTACGACACGGTGCTCGATGCGCAGGTGCGGCGTCCCGTCGTCGTCGAAGCCGATCAACGGCCGGTTCCAGCGCCAGATCGTCCCGTTGTGCAGTCGCACATGGGCCAGACGCTCCGGCGGCTCGTCGAACTGCATGGGCAGCAGCGTCGGGTAGTGTTCGAGATTTTCCATGAACACCTCGAACAGCGATTCCCTCGCATAACCGGTACCGAACGTGACCCGTCGGGTGGGCCCCTGGGCGGCGGCGGCATAGCCGCCCACCTCCACCGCCTGCTCGAACAGCGGGATGCGGGTTTCATCCCACAGGTCGCGACCGAACAGATAGGGAGAGTTGGCCGACACCGCCACCAGCGGGGCCGCCACGATATGGGCACTGTTGTAACAGCGCACGGCGTGGGCCAGGGGAACCTGGAAATGAATCTGGAAAGACGTCGCCGCCGACTCCAGCATCACGTCCTGATGGCGGGAACGCAACTGCTCGCGGCCATGGATCTCCAGCTTCAAGGCCCGCCCCTGACGCTGGCGGAACACCTGCTCGTTGAGCGCGCGGTAGCGGCGCAGCCCGGACATGTTGTCCAGGGTGAGCTGGTACTCCTCCAGGGTAGGCAGGATACCGATCATCACCAGGCCGGCACCCATGGCCTCGGCAGCCTTGCGACAACGCTGCCAGGTGCCTTCCAGGGACGCGTGCAGCCGGCCCAGAGCCGCACCGCGAAGGGGTTCGGGCGGGCCGTTCAGTTCGATGTTGAAGCGCGCCAGTTCGGGGACCACCAGGGGATCGGAGAGTCTGGCGAGATAGGCGTCGTTGATGGGGGCCGGCCGGTTTCGATCGTCCACCAGCCAGGCTTCCAGCTCGAATCCCGCTACCGGTTGGCCCTGCGCGAAACGACCTTCGCGAAACCACTGCCGCAACAAGTCGGTCTCGACGCGCAAGCGGTCCCCGAAGCGCACGAAGTCGTCGTCCGTGAAACAGCTGTCGGCGATCTCCTGACCCATGACGCGCCCCCACGCCCGAAGTCCCCTCCCACGGGCAAGAGACTACACGGGTTGACGCGCCGGCAACAGCCTGCCCGGCATGGTGGAGCGGGCGGGCCGCACGCCTGTCCGGGGTGTTTGTCGGGCCTTGCGTTGTTGGGCTTCGCTGCGCTCAGCCCGACCTGCGGAGTGCCTATCCGTCGTCGGTGGGCTCGTCGTACTGGGACTCCAGCAGCTCGCCCCACAGCATTTCGTGCTTCTCGATGAACTTCAGCAGCCGTTCGCGGAACGCCAGCAGATCCCGTTCGAACGTCTCGAAGTCCCGGCCGCCGTCAACCAGCCTGGCCGAACGCTCCAGATTCAGCAGGGCGTCGCGCAGATTCAGGCTTGCGGCCATGGCCCCCTTGACCTGCTCCCGGCGGTGCGGAATCCAGCTGCGATCGGACGCCACCGAGCGCAGGTTTTCGCCCAGCTCCAACACGCGCTTGCGCAAGCGCGGCAGAGTTCCGATCTTGCCGCTTTTCAGGTCGGCCCATACGCACAGGTCCAACAGGTCCCGCCACCGGCGCCGCAAATCGGAAACCTGATCGGGGTCGAACGCAAATGACCGCGCAACCGATTGTTCGTCAAAGACCATGACAGCGTCTCGTTCCATCCACTTGCAAAAGACTTGCCTGCTCAGCCGCTGTGCTGCAGCAGGGCGTCCACCTCGGCGAGTCGCTCGGGCGTGCCCACGTCTATCCACCGGCCCCGGTAATGTTCCCCGGTCACCTCGCTGCGGTCCATGGCCGCACGCAACAGCGGTGCCAGAGGAAATCGTCCAGGCGCCGCAGCTTCGAACAGGGTCGGTCGATAGACCCCGATACCGCTGAAAGTCAGCCTCGGGCCGCCGTTCTGGCGCACCTTGCGGCCATCGAGCACAAAGTCGCCATCCGGGTGCTGGGGCGGGTTGTCCACCAATACCAGGTGTGCCTGGCCTTCCGGCGCAGCCGGCAACCGGGCGAAAGGGTAGTCGGTCCACACATCACCGTTCACCACCAGGAACGGCTCGGGGCCGAGCAGCTGCAGCGCATTGCGTATGCCGCCGCCGGTCTCCAGTGCCCCTTCCGGCTCCGGCGAGTAACGGAGGCGGGCTCCGTAGCGTGCACCGTCGCCCAGGTAGCGTTCTATCTGATCGCCCAGGTGGGCATGATTGATGATCAAATCCACCATGCCGGCCTGTACCAGTGCCGTGATGTGGTATTCGATCAGGGCACGGCCGGCGGCCGTCAGCAGGGGCTTGGGGGTGTGGTCCGTGAGCGGGCGCATACGTTCGCCACGGCCCGCGGCCAGAATCATTGCTTTCACGGGGCTCTCCCGGCGCACACGCGCCAGACCCCGAGAGCGCCGCACGGCATCCGCGGCAGACAGTTCATGCCCGACATACTCCACCCCTATCGCCAAGCCGGCGACAGACGGGGCACACCAACGAATCGGTAGAGGAACGCACCACTGTTCGGCATCGGCAGCGTGAACGGCCGCACGACGGCAATGCGAAACCCCTAGCCACGGCGCCTGTCCCGTTCGGTCTCCATGGCGGGGACCACCCGGCTTTCGACGAATTCGTGCAGATCCCGCAACTGGTCGTAGCGGGCCGTCGCGTCACGCAGGTAGCCCAGCGTGCGCGGAATGTCTGCCAGGTACCCCGCCTTGGCATCCCGGTGGTACAGGCGGGCGAAAATGCCCGCTACCTTCAGCTGGCGCTGGACACCCATCCAGTCGAACCAACGCAGAAAGCGTGCCTGGTCCTCGGGGCTGTCGGTGTCCCGCAGGACGCCCGAATGCAGCGCCAGATCGTGATAGCCGAGCGCCCAGCTTTCCACGCACTCCCGCGGCCATTCGATGTAGGCATCGCGGAGCAGGGAAACGAGATCGTAGGTCACCGGCCCGATCACCGCGTCCTGAAAGTCCAGAATGCCCGGGTTGTGGCGCTCGGTCACCAGCAGGTTCCGCGAATGGAAATCCCGATGCACGCACACCTGGGGCTGCTCGAGGGCGGCGTCCGCCAGCCGTTCGAAGGCGTGCGCCAGCAATTGCCGTTCGGCCGCCGAAAGCGTCATTTCAAGATGACGAGTGAGGAACCAGTCGGGGAACAGCTGCATCTCGCGCATCAGCAACCCGCGGTCATAGGGCGGCAGCTCGTCGGCGCACGGCCCGCAGGCCTGGATCACCAGCAGGGCGCCCAGTGCGTCCCCGTACAGGCGGTCCGCCGTGGTTTCGTCCAGCGCGGTCAGGTAGTCGCGGGTACCCAGATCGGAAACCAGCAGCAGCCCGCGTTCGAAATCGGCCTCGAAGACCTCCGGCACATTGAGCCCCAAGCCGTGAAAACGACGGGCGATGTCCACGAACGGCCGACTGTCCTCGCGCTCCGGAGGGGCATCCACAGCGATATAACTGCGGGCGGCACCCACCACCCGGAAGTAGCGACGAAAGCTGGCGTCACCGGACGCCGGCACCAGAGTGACATCGCCCAACCGCAACTCGTCGCGCAGCCAGCTGTGCAGCAAATTCCGTCGTTCCGGCACTCGAATCACCCGCCCTGTTGGTGGCAAACCGCGGCTGCGGTGGCGCCATTATACCCGCCCGATGCCCGCACGGTGTATGCGGACCGCCTCCTTGGGCCGCCCGCCGGGGAAGACTAAAGCAATTGAAGCCACAGCCATTTTGTGAGACTTTACTGGGCGCTCGCCAGCGTCTGCGATCCCCGTTGGCGCCAGCGTCGGGCCGCGGGACGGCGCTAACCGAAACACACCACCAGAACAACGGCCGTACCACCCGGAAGCTGCGGGACGCGGGCCGCACCGCCCGTCACTTGCCGGACCGGGAGACCGGATTGCGTGATTCACAGACGATTGACCGTGTCGATAGCGGGCGGACTGCTCGCAGGCTGCTGGGCAACAGCTTGGGCATCCGCCGTCCCGTGGCAGTGCCGCCAGGGCTCTGAGGGCGCCTGGGTCTGCGTTCCGGCCCAAGCGGGCACGGGCGCCCAATCCGCACCCGCCCGCAGCGAAGCGGTGCCCATCGCGCAGCCCGCTGGAGAAGGCCCCGCGGCAGCCGCAACCGCGACGAGCGCGTCGACCGCCGCCCGTGCTGCGACCAAAGCCAGCCCCGGCCGGCGCTGGCGTTACTGCCGGGTGATGGCGCCAACGCAGCCCTCACCGGCGCTGCAACCCCCGGGCAGCCCCACCCACCTGACCGCGGACCGGGCCAGTATTCGCGAAAATCGCATCTATGAGTTGCATGGCAACGCGATCATGAATCGGCCGGGCGAGCGATTGACAGCCGATTATCTCTCCTACGACAACAGCACCGACATGGCCCGAGCCCGAGGACAGGTGCGGCTGGTGCAACAGGGAATCACGGTTACCGGGACCCGGGCAGAGCTGCAGACCGGCACCCGCAAGGGGGAACTGCAGGACGCCCACTACCGTCTGCCCGCGCGCCACGCGCGGGGCTCGGCACAGGCGTTTTATCTGGAAGGACCGGGTCTCAAACGTCTGCAGCACGCCACCTATACCACCTGCGATGCAGGCCACGACGGCTGGCTGCTCAGCGCCCGCCAGGTAAACCTGTTCCAGAACGAGGGCATCGGCGTAGCGCGCGACGTCAAGGTCGCCTTCAAAGGGGTACCGATACTGTATTCGCCCTACCTCAGCTTCCCGATCGACGACCGCCGCAAGTCCGGCTTCCTGATGCCGAGCTTCGGCAGCTCCGGCAACTCCGGCACCGATATCCAGGCGCCCTACTACTGGAACATCGCACCCAATCGCGATGCCACCATCACGCCCCGCATCATGAGCAAGCGCGGCATTCAGCTCGGCACCGAGGTCCGCTACCTGAACCGGCGCGACCGGGGTCAGCTGAACCTGAACTATCTCCCGTCGGACCGCGAATACGGCGCCGACCGCTACCAGGTGGCATTCCGCGACACTGCGACGCCGATGTCCCACGTGGCCACCGACGTGCTGTTCAACCAGGTGTCGGATGCCCGCTATTTCCAGGACCTCGGCAACAATCTGTCCACCGCCAGCATCACCAACCTGGAACGCCATGCCCAGGCCACCTACTACGGTTCCTGGTGGTCGCTGTTCGGCCAGGCTCAGGACTACCAGACCGTCGACACCACCATTCCCGTGGCGAGCCGGCCGTACCAGCGCATGCCCCAACTGCGTTTCCAGGCCACTCCGCCGCTGAACGCCGGCGGCCTGGACTACCGCGTTGACGCCGAGTACGTGCGCTTCGCGCGACCGGATAATCCGCCGGGCAGCCCGCTCGGCACACGCATCGATCTCAAACCCAGGGTCAGCCTGCCGCTGGGCGGGGCGGCGTATTTTGTGACGCCGGCGCTCGCCGTCGAGTACACCCGCTACCAGCTGCAGGATACCGCCCCCGGCCAGCCCACCGATCCAAGCCGCACGGTCCCGCTTTTCGACGTGGACAGCGGACTGTTTCTGGAGCGCAACGTCACCTTCGGGGCTCAGCATTTCGTACAGACGCTCGAACCGAGGGCCTACTACCTGTACGTGCCCTACCGCAATCAGTCCGATATTCCGGTGTTCGACACGAGCCTGTACGACTTCAACTTCGAACAGATGTTCCAGCCCAACCGCTTCAGCGGACCTGACCGGGTGGGCGATGCCAACCAGCTCACCCTGGCGGTGACCAGCCGCCTGCTGGAGCCGGAGACCGGTGCGCAGAACCTCAGCGCCAGCCTCGGGCAGATCTACTACTTCCGCAACCGCAGGGTCACCCTCAGCCCCAACACAGCGCCCGCCACGCAGAATTCCTCGGCTCTGGTGGGCGATATCAACCTGCAGCTCTCTGCGGACTGGCAGACCAGCGCCGGCCTGCAATGGGATCCCCATGCCCGCCAGACCGACCTTGCCGGATACCAGTTCCGCTACCGGCGCGACAACCGCCATATCGCCAATTTTGCCTACCGGTATCGCCGCAACCTGCTGAAGCAGACCGACCTGTCCTTTCTCTGGCCGCTGGCCGGCGCCTGGTCCGCGGTGGGCCGGTGGAACTATTCGCTGCTGGACCGTCAAACGGTGGATGCGTTCATCGGCGCTCAATACGACAGTTGCTGCTGGGCCGTCCAGATCGTGTCGCGCAGCTACATCAACGGCATCGGCGGCCAGCGCAACCATTCCCTGTACCTGCAACTGGTGCTAAAGGGCCTGGGAGATATCGGCAACCCCATCGGGACCCTGCTGGAAAGTGGTATCCTAGGCTATCGGCCCAATTCCTGAGCAATCCGTCCATGAAAGTGTTTCGTTCCATTGTCTTGCTGCTGGCCTGCATCGGCGGCGCTGTCCACGCCAAGCCGGCCGCCCCACCGGCCCAGGAAATCAACCGCATCGTCGCCGTGGTAAATGACGACGTCATCGTGCAAAGCGAGCTGGATGCCAAGGTCAAGCTGGTGCGCGACCAGCTTGCCGCCCAGAACACCCCCCTGCCGGCGGACAACGTGCTGCGCCGCCAGGTGCTGGAGCGCCTGATCACACAGCACCTGGAAATGCAGCTGGCGGCCAGCAACGGCATCACCGTCGACGACGACACCCTGGATGCCGCCATGCGTCGACTCGCATCCCAGAACAATATGAACCTCACTCAATTCCGGGCGGCCCTGGAACGGGACGGCTACGACTACACCCAGTTCCGGGACCAGATCCGCCAGCAGATCGTCATCCAACGCTTGCAGCAGCGTATGGTCGACAACCGCGTGCAGGTCACCAGCCAGGAGGTCGACAACGAACTGTCGCGAATGGCGACGAGCGGGCAGAGCAACGAGGAATACCATCTCGCCCATATCCTGGTGGCCGTGCCGGACGCCGCCTCGCCGGCACAGATCCAGGCCGCCGAACACAAGGCCGAGGGTATTCTGCAGAAACTCCGCAACGGCGCGGACTTTCGGGAAATGGCAGTGGCCGAATCCGACGGACAGCAGGCCCTCAAGGGGGGCGATCTGGGATGGCGCAAAGCCGGCCAGCTGCCGACGATATTCACGAACATCGCCCAGAAGATGAAACCGGGTGACATCAGCGGACTGATCCGCAGTCCCAGCGGCTTTCACATCATCAAGCTGGTTGCCGCACGCGGCGAACAGGAACATGTGATTACCCAGACACTTGCACGCCAGATCCTGATAAAACCCAATCAGCTGAAGTCCGGCGCCCAGGCCCGCCACGAACTGGAGGAACTGCGCCAGCGCATCCTGAACGGCAATGACTTCGGCGCACTGGCGCGGGCGCACTCCGACGACAAGGTGAGCGCCGCCAACGGGGGCGGCCTTGGGTGGGTCAACCCCGGCCAGCTGACACCCAAGTTCGAACAGGAAATGGACAAGCTCAAGATCGGCCAGATCAGCCAACCGTTCGAGACCCGATACGGTTGGCACATCGTGCAGGTGCTTGACCGCCGCAAGCATGACAGCACCAAGGATTACCGCCGCGCCATGGCAAGGGATCTGGTGCACAAGCGCAAAGCGGAAGAAGCGCTCAATATCTGGCTGCGCCAGTTGCGCGACGACGCCTACGTGAAGATACAGCTGAACGGAAACAGCTAGTGGTCCATGCGGGAAATGGTATGGACCACTAGGGGGTTGCCGGACCCCTCTGCGCGCAGTGCGACGCGACGCATGCACGGATGGCGTGTTCCCCTCTCCAGGAACGCCACGTTGGCCGTCGGCAGGACCGCCGATCTGCGCGGGGCGGCGACTCCCAAAGGCAGGCCACGGGGAGGTGCCGGATGAAAGAAGGTAGAGTCTGGGCCGGTTCCACGCCGCCACGGCGGCAACATGACGTCTCGGACAGGTTCCAGGACTTATGACCACCACCTTGCGTATCGCGCTGACGCCCGGGGAGCCGGCCGGCATCGGTCCTGACCTGTGCGTTCAGCTCGCGGCCCGCGGCAGTGACGTGGAACTGGTGGCGGTGGCTGACCCGACTGTCCTCGAACAGCGGGCCGCGGCCCTGGACGTCGGCCTCACCCTTCACACGCTGGACCGGGCGCGGCCGCCTGCGCCGCTCCCACCAGGCCAACTGCGGATCGTGCCGGTAGCGGCCGCCGCAACCGTCCAGGCCGGACATGTGAACCCCCGCAATGCCCGCTATGTGTTCGAAACCCTGGACCGCGCCGTCGACGGCTGCCTGGACGGGACATTTGCGGCCATGGTGACCGGCCCTGTCCACAAGGGCGCCATCAACGATGGTGGGGTGCCGTTCACCGGCCATACCGAATACCTGGCCCAGCGCACAGGCACACCCCAGGTCGTCATGATGCTGGCAGCGCCCGGGCTGCGGGTGGCCCTGCTGACCACCCATCTGCCCCTGGCCGAGGTCCCTGCTGCGGTGACCGCCGATCGCCTGCGGGACGTGCTCGACGTGCTCCACCGCGAACTGCGCACACGCTTTGCCCTATCCCGGCCCCGCATCCTGGTCTGCGGCCTGAACCCCCATGCCGGCGAAGGCGGACACCTCGGACGGGAGGAGATCGACGTCATCGGCCCGACGCTGGAACGGCTGCGCACCGCCGGCATGGATCTGCTCGGCCCGCTGCCGGCAGACACCGTATTCACGCCGCGGCACCTGAAACACGCCGACGCGGTACTGGCCATGTACCACGACCAGGGACTGCCGGTACTCAAACATGTCGGTTTCGGCCGGGCGGTCAACATCACCCTGGGGCTGCCGATCATCCGCACGTCGGTGGACCATGGCACCGCGCTGGACCTGGCAGGCACGGGCCGCGCCGATCCGGGCAGCCTGGATGCGGCAGTCGCAACGGCTGTGCAGATGGCGCTGTCCAGCAAGACCGCCGGCGACCCGGCTCTGCGCGCGCCATGAGTCACGTTCCGCGCAAGCGCTTCGGCCAGAACTTCCTCCACGATCCCAAAGTCATCGCCCATATCGTCCAGGCCATCGACCCGCGTCCGGAACAGCAACTGGTGGAAATCGGACCCGGCCAGGGCGCCATCACCGAACCGCTGCTGCGTGCCTGCGGCCACCTCGATGTGGTCGAGATCGACCGCGACCTGGCGGGCTCCCTGCACGGGCGCTGGTCGGACCTGGGAACATTAACGGTTCACAACCAGGACGCTCTCAAGCTGGATTTCTGTTCCCTGGCCGACCCGCCGGGCAGGCGCCTGCGCATTGTGGGAAACCTGCCCTACAACATCTCCACACCGTTGCTGTTCCATGCGCTGGAACAGCTGCACTGCATACAGGACATGCACTTCATGCTGCAAAAGGAAGTGGTGGATCGCATGGCCGCAAAAGCGGGGGACGAAGCTTACGGTCGACTGTCCGTAATGGTCCAGTACCACTGCACCGTGGAGCCGCTGTTCACCATCGGACCGGGCGCGTTCCGCCCCCCGCCGAGGGTCGAGTCTGCCTTCGTGATGCTGGCGCCCCATGACCGGCGACCGGTGCAGGTGACGGACGAAGCATGTTTCGCCCGCGTGGTGCGCGAGGCGTTTTCCCACCGGCGCAAGACGCTGCGCAACGCATTGCGGGGAATGATCGACGAGTCGCGCATCATCGCGCTGGGGCTCGACCCGGGGCTGAGGCCAGAGCGGCTGGGACTGGAGGCGTTTGCCGCCCTGGCCAACGCCATCGCCGACGATGACTTTTCGACCCAACCGTGCTGAGTCATACTGCATCGAAGGGGGAAGCGAGATGAGCGGCTACACACATCTGCTGCTGGCTGCGGATTTCACCGACGAGACCCGCCAGGTCGCCGACCGGGCAGCGGATCTGGCCAGGCGATTCAATGCCCGGCTGAGTTTCATTCACGTCGTCGAGTTTCTGCACATGGACCTGGCCAACGAACTGGTGTTGCCCCAGGACGTGGAACTCGAAGAGCAGATGGTGGCAAGCGCCCGCAGGAAACTCGCGGCCCTGGCCGAGAGTCTGGCTCTGCCGGACGCGGCATGCTGGGTGGAACTGGGGGCGACCAAGCATGAGATCCTGCGGGTCGCCGGCGAGCAGGCGGTCGACCTGATCGTCGTGGGCAGCCATGGTCGCCATGGCATCCAGCGGCTGTTGGGTTCGACCGCCAACGCCGTACTGCACGGGGCGCCCTGCGATGTGCTGGCGGTGCGGATCAGGGAATCCGACGAAGGCTGACCGCTACCAGCGCGTCCCGAAAGTCACGTAGATCGTGGTACCCCGGTTGTCGACCCGTCCGGTACCCCGGTCGCCGCCAGCCGCCAGTGCCCGACGCAGGCTGCGCGGCGGGCGCAGTCCCAGCCCGACTGTCGGGCCCTTCGCTCCCAGTTCGGCGACATTCATGACGCCGTCCTGCACGAGTTCCCGATAGGCACCGCGGGCGAAGCTCGGCACGATGGTGTGGTACCCCACGCCGGGTACGGCAGGCCGCGAAAAGGCCGAATCGGCACGGGCGGTAGTCGTCGCCAGCACCCCCAGACCCACCAGAACGGCCAGGACCAGCAACGGATCCGGCTTACGGTAACGGCGGCGATTTGGCAACATCCCCCCTCCTCAACGAACAGGAGCGGCCCAGTGACGAAGGCTTGGTCCGGAGCCGCAGCTCGTTAGTCAAAATACTGACGGATCCGCCCTCCGATTTCTGCGAGCCCGTTCACACTTAGGATGTGGTTGCGCCCCGCTCAGCACCGGCCCGGCCCACCGGCCGGAGTGCCTGCCCGTCGTCCGCCGTACTGCACGAGGCAGTGCAACCCATTGTTTCTAATTGCGGTAATGGGCGTCCATCCAGCACCTGGGCAGTACCTCGCCCGACGGGAAAACCAGTGTCGCCTTGCCGAAGCTCGCCGGCTCCTGCAACTCCTCTCCGGCATGGAACCGCCCCGCCAGTTCCGTCTTGAACGGGTCGAACAGCGCCTCCAGATCCAGCACCTCGACCAGATCCCCACTCGGACTGTGCTTCAGGTACATCGCTTGCTCCTTTTGTCCGCATCCACCCTTGCGCCAAGACCGGGCCGGACTACATTCCCTCCATCTCCAGATCCGCCTTGACGGCATCCACGCCCGCTCGGGCGCATTTCTCGTCGGTCGTACCCTGCGGGGCACCGCTCACGCCCACCGCGCCGAGCAGCATGCCGCCCGCCTCGATGGGGACACCGCCGGCGGAGAACACCAGCCCGGGGACTTTGCCCACCGAGTTGGGGGTGGTGAAGCGGCTCTCCAGAGCAGAGGTGGGACTGTTGAACGATACCGCCGTATAGGCCTTCTGGCGGCTGACGGTCAGGGTCAACACCGGGGCCAGCACGTCGCGAAGCACCACCTGGGGCTGCCCGCTGCGATCCACCACAGTGACACCCACCTGCAAGCCCTCGTGGCGACACTCCTTGAGTGCCGCCTGGGCGACTCGCAACGCGGTCTCCAGGGACATGCGCTTGACGGAGATCAGCAGGGGCTGGCCTGTCGAATGCTCGCTCTGAGCGGACGCCGGCCCGCTCACGACCGCGGCCATCAACACCAGGGCCGGTACCAGGGCTGCAGCCCGCATTCCCATCATGTGCTCCCCTCCTGTCCCATTCACACTGATCTACGCTGGCATACGATCCATAACAGCCAGTATAGACGCGGTTTTTATTGGCAGGCCGGGAAGTCCAGCCGGAACTCGCCCGCCCGGCGGCAGGTCTACTGTAGTCAACGCCCCGCTGGCCCACAAGATGCGGCCCACCGGCTTATGAGCACCCTTGGGCAGGGCCTGTCGGCGCGGCCAGCGGCCGCGGCCCACCTGTCCCGGTGCGCACCGTTGTGACATCATGGGCTCCGCCCTTCTAGCCAAAGGATCGGCACTCCTATGTCAGATGTTCCTGCCCCAACCCTGCACGTCCACGCCGACCTCGAGCAACTGAGTCGCGCCTGCGCCGAACGCTGGGTCGCGCTCTGCAATCAGGCCATTGACGAACGCGGCGCCTTTCATGTGGCGCTGGCGGGGGGATCGACGCCGCGCCGGCTGTATGCCCTGCTCGCCAGCCCCGAATTCGCGCCGCGCACGGATTGGACCCGGGTACATGTGTACTTCGGCGACGAACGCAGCGTGCCGCCCAACCACCCTGACAGCAACTACCGCATGGCCCGTGAACAGCTGTTGGCCCATGTGGCAATTCCGGAGCACCAGATCCATCCCATTCTGGCGGCACCTGAGTCCATCCAGCAGGATGCCGCAAGCTACGCCCGGGAACTGCGGTGCAATGCGCCGTTGGGCCCCGATGGCACACCCCACCTGGACCTCATACTGCTCGGTGTCGGGCCTGACGGCCACACCGCATCGCTGTTTCCCGACACCGACATACTGGATGAAAAGAAGCTGCTGGTTGCCGCGGTATATGTGGAACGCCTGGACAGCTGGCGTATCAGCATGACGTATCCGGTGCTCAATCGGGCCCGCCACCTGCTGTTTCAGGTGGCCGGCAGGGAAAAAGCCGATGTCATCACCCGCCTGTTCGGACCGCCCTCCGACCGGCCACCGCTGCCGGTACAGCGCCTCAGACCGGAAGGCAGCATCGAGTGGCATGTGGATCAGACCGCGTCCGAGGCGGTGCGCACATGACAGCCATCCGCGTCCTGGCCGGGGATCTGGGCGGCACCAAGACCCTGCTGGTGATCGCCGACTGTGACGGCACGCGCATCACGATTCGCCACCGCCAGCGCTTCACCAGTGCCGACTATGACGATCTGGCACCCATGGTGGGCGCATTCCTGCAAGACACCGGCACCACACACCCGGAACGCGCCTGCTTCGGGGTCGCCGGTCCGGTGGACGATGACGGCGCCTGCCAGCGCTCCCGGCTTACCAACCTGCCGTGGCAACTCGACAGCGCACGGCTCAGCGACAGCCTGGCGATAACGCGCGTGCGGCTGATCAACGACTTCCAGGCCGTCGGTTACGGCATCGAAGCGCTCGCCGACGAGGATCTGCACACGCTGCAGCGCGGCCAGCCCCGGCAGCGCGGCATCCGCGCCGCACTGGGTGCGGGAACAGGGCTCGGACAAACCCTGGCTGTCTGGAAGGACGGGCGCTACGAGGCCTTTCCGACCGAAGGCGGACACGCGGACTTCGCGCCGGTGGATGAACTGCAGACACAGCTGCTGCAGCATCTGCGTGAGGAACTGGGACATGTGTCCTACGAACGGATCCTGTCGGGATCGGGGCTGGCCCGCATCTACCGCTTTCTCCAGGAGCGCGGCCATGCCACGCCGCCGCCGGAACTCGCCGATGCTTTCGAGGCAGGGGATCCGGCACCGCTGATCAGCGACCTGGGGCTCGCGGGCAGCGATCCGACCGCCTCCGCCGCCCTGGACCTGTTCGTCTCCATTTACGGCGCTCAGGCGGGAAACCTGGCCCTCATGGCCCTGGCACGCGGGGGCGTCTATCTGGCCGGCGGCATCGCACCGCAGATACTGCCCCGGCTACGCGACGGGCCCTTCATGTCGGCGTTCCGCAACAAGGGCCGCATGGCACAGCTCGCCGGGACCATCCCGGTTCACGTGATTCTCAACCGGGACGTGGGCCTGCTGGGCGCCGCTTTGGCGGGCTCTCAGCTGTGAGAACCCGGCCCAACCGGACAACCGTTGGGTTTTGGCGCGAGGTGTGCGCAGCGTATCCTTGTGCGCTCACTTCACAATGCAAAGGTTGAGTACAACATGAGCGAAGGGTCTGCCTACGATATCCGTGTCGACGTGGAGAGCATGTACATCGAAGCCCAATCGGTACCCGAACAGAACCGGTATGTATTCGCCTACACGGTGACCATCCGAAACCGGGGCACCACGCCGGCCAAGCTGATCACCCGCCACTGGATCATCACCGACAGCAACGGCAAGACCCAGGAAGTGCGGGGCGAAGGGGTGGTCGGCGAACAGCCCCATCTGCGGCCCGGAGAGCCTTTCCAGTACACCAGCGGCACCATGATCGCCACGCCGGTGGGCAGTATGCGCGGCAGCTACCAGATGGTGGCCGACGACGGCAACCGGTTCGACGCATCCATCGAACCGTTCACCCTGTCAGTGCCCCGAACCCTTCACTGATAAGGCCCGTGGGGCGCTGAATCAAGAATCCGGAAAGGCCAGTGGCGACCTACGCAATCGGCGACGTCCAGGGCTGCTTCGACGAGCTGCAGGCGCTGCTCGACAAGATCCGCTTCGATCCGGCCGCCGATCGGCTGTGGTTCTGCGGCGATCTGGTCAATCGCGGCCCGAAGTCCCTGGAGGTGCTGCGCTTCGTGCGCGAACTGGGCGCGCGGGCGGTGACCGTACTCGGCAACCACGACCTGCACCTGGTCGCCGTCGCCCGCGATCCGGGCTGTGCCAATCCCAAGGACACCCTGGTCCCGGTGCTGGAGGCGCCGGACTGCACGGAATTGATCGACTGGCTGCGCGAACTGCCGCTGGTCCATCACGACGCCGAACTGGGCTTCACCATGGTCCATGCCGGGCTGGTGCCCCAGTGGGACCTGCAGACTGCGCTGCGCTGCTCCGCCGAGTTGCAGGCTGTGTTGCAAGGAGAGGATTGCGGCGTCTTCCTGGACCACATGTACGGCAATCAGCCGCGCGCATGGTCCGATGATCTGCGGGGCTGGGCCCGTCTTCGTTTCATCACCAACTGCTGCACCCGGCTGCGCTACTGCGACGACCAGGGGCGCCTTGCCCTGAAGGCAAAAGGTCCGCCAGGCAGCCAGCCGCCGGGCTACCGCCCCTGGTTCGAGATTCCCCATCGCGCCAGCCGCGGGCTGCGCATCGTGTTCGGGCACTGGTCCACCCTGGGCCGCACGGATGCAGCCGGCATATTTTCTCTCGATACCGGATGCGTCTGGGGAGGCGAACTCACCGCCCTGCGGCTGGACGGCGCACCGCAGCGGGTCAGTCTGCCCTGCGCGGGTTGTGCGGAGCCGGCCCGCGGCTGACCGCCCCGTCCCGCACTCGCTCGAGCACCGCAAAACTGTAGGGATGGGGATTCCTGTCGTCGGCCTGACAGTCCGTGCGCCGTACTTCCTGCCACACCGCAGGATCGAGCTCGGGGAAATGGGTGTCGCCGCCGAAGCGGTGATGGATCAACGTCAGGTGGATTCGGTCGACCCGGGGCAGCAGCTCGCGAAACAGCTCGGCACCGCCGATCACCATCAGCTCGCCGCCGCCGGCCGCTTCCAACGCTTCTCCGAACGAGTGCACCACCGTGCAGCCCGCCGCGCTGAATTCCCGGTTGCGGGTAATGACGATGTTGTGACGTCCGGGCAGCGCTCGACCGATGGATTCGAAGGTCCGGCGCCCCATGACGATGGGCTTGCCCATGGTCACCGACTTGAAATGCCTGAGGTCCGCCGGCAGGTGCCAGGGCAGCGCATTGCCCCGCCCGATCGTCCTCTCCTCGTCCATGGCCACCACGAAGGAGATGGTGACAGCTTCCGCGGTTGTCAACGCAGGACCCGCCGCAGCCACGTTAGGCGCAACATCGGCACGGCACGCCAGGGGCTCTTCGTTGCGCAAGGCCGGTACAGCGCAGCGCTCATCACACGGCCACCGGTGCCTTGATGTGGGGATGGCTGCGGTAGTCGACCAGTTCGAAATCCTCGTAGCGGAACCCGAACAGGTCCTGCACGTCGGGATTGATCCTCATCCGCGGCAGCGGATAGGGCTCGCGGGCCAGTTGGGTATCCACCTGCTCCAGGTGATTGAGATAGATATGCGCATCCCCGAAGGTATGCACGAAGTCGCCCGGCTCCAGACCGGTGACCTGCGCCGCCATCATGGTGAGCAACGCATAGGACGCGATATTGAATGGCACGCCCAGGAAGATATCGGCGCTGCGCTGATAGAGCTGGCAGGAGAGCCTGCCATCCGCCACGTAGAACTGAAACAGCGTGTGGCAGGGCGGCAGGGCCATGCGTTCGATATCCGCCACGTTCCAGGCGCTGACCATCAGGCGACGCGAATCGGGTGTGTTGCGGATCTGTTCCAGCAACTGGCCAAGCTGGTCGATATGCCCGCCATCAGGGGTTGGCCAGGACCGCCACTGGTACCCGTAGATCGGACCGAGCTCACCGTCTTCGTCCGCCCACTCGTCCCAGATCGTCACCCCGTTGTCGTGCAGATAGGCAACATTGGTGTCGCCACGCAGAAACCACAGCAGTTCGTGAATGATGGAGCGCAGATGGAGCTTCTTGGTGGTCACCGCAGGGAACCCCGCGGCCAGATCGAAACGCATCTGGTAGCCGAACACACTCAGGGTACCGGTACCCGTGCGGTCCTCCTTGCGACAACCATGGTTGCGCACATGACGCATCAGATCCAGATACTGCTTCACAACGGATAGCCCCTATACGTGGACAGCTCGGCGTCGAGCCTCAGCGGGCGTCAACGACGCCGGCCGTCTTGTAGCGGTAGGCCCACCAGAGGAACCCGGCGCCGATGAGAATCATGGGGAAGGACAGCACCTGCCCCATGGTAACCCAACCGAATGCAAGGTACCCCAGCTGCGGGTCGGGCAGGCGCACGAACTCGATGGTGAAACGGAAGATGCCATAACAGAGCAGAAACATTCCCGATACGGCCATGGTCGGACGCGGCTTGCGCGAAAACAGCCACAGAATGATGAATAACGCCACCCCTTCCAACAGAAACTCGTAAAGCTGGGAAGGCTGGTGGGGCAAGCTGAAGCCGGATGTACGCCCGCCGCAGTACTCCCAGAACCGCGAACACGACAGGCGCATGCCCCAGGGCAGGTCGGTCACCTTGCCCCATAACTCGCCGTTGATGAAGTTCCCGATGCGCCCGGCCCCCAGTCCCACCGGCACCAGGGGAGCAATGAAGTCGGTTACCTGAAAGAATCCACGACTGGTGCGCCGCCCATACAGCCACACGGCCAGCAGCACGCCGATCAGCCCGCCGTGGAATGACATTCCGCCCTGCCAGACCTTGAAGATCACCAGCGGTTGGTGGATGAAGTCCGGCAGGTTGTAGAACAGCGTGTACCCGATGCGCCCGCCGAGCACGACACCCAGAGCCGCATAGAACAACAGGTCGCCGATTTCTTCGGGATGCCAGCCGGAGCCGGGGCGCTTGGCGCGCACGATGCCCAACCACCAGCCGCCGACGAACCCAACCAGGTACATCAGGCCATACCAATGCACGGCCAACGGCCCGATATGCACCGCAACGGGATCGATATCCGGATAAGTCAGCATGTCAGCTTTACGTCAGGCATGGAACGGCGGCAACGTGGGAACCTTGGCGCGCCATTGTACACGGTCCGGGGAGTGGGCACTAAATCGATGCCCGTGCAAACGGCTCTGTCAGAGGTGCCGCTGACCGGTGACCTCGGGGGCGCCCGCCGGGGCACGGCGGCAGCACGCGCAGTGAATCAAGGCATCCGGTTCCGTGCCGTCGTCGGGACAGACGGCCAGTCCGATCGCCGCTGCCCCGTACGGTTTCAGCACGTACTGCAGGTTGTGGGCAATCAGCCGCGCTTCGGTGGCGCAGGCGCCGGCAAGCAGCGCCGCGTAGTCGAAGTCGTCCAGCCGCACCAGCATATCGAATTCGCCCAGTACGTGCTGCATGGCCGAAACCATCCTGCCCTGGGACAAGGCCGTGCGGCGACCGGCGGGCCGCGGCGTTGCACCGAGCGCCACCAGCAGCAATGCCAGGGGTTGTTGAGCGGCCCGCGCCAGTCTCACGAGTCCCTGCAGCTGCTCGCCCAACAGGCGGTGATTGGGCGGAAGGCAGGGAGGAAGCCGCGGCGGTCCGCAATGCGGCTGCGGACCGAAGAATGCCATCGATCCCTTCGGATTCATCCCGGCCTCCTTCAGTCACACCCGTCGCCAGGGCTGGCGGACGGACAGCTCTGAGCGCTGGCAATCCGGCAACGGGTGTCCGCGCATCACGTCAGTCAGCGTACTGTGGCGTAGCAAACACGCTGGAACGGCATGCGCAATTGCGGCGGGGCCGGATCGTCCTGACCGCGAACCCACCGGCCGAAAGAGGAAGTTACGGGGCCGGCAACCCAAGAGTCAGTAACAACAGTTACACAGACTCTTCACGCACCAGACGAGCCAGAGCATCTTTGGAAACCAGCTCAATCTGGCCCCGGTGCAGGCTGATACAACCCATACGCTCGAAAACCTTCAGCAGCCGGCTGACCACCTCTCGTGTGGTACCAAGCTCACTGGCGAGCTCCTGGTGGGTCATGCGCACCACGCGACAGTTGCGCTGACCGAACAACTGGCCGAGCAGGCATGCCAGGCGCAGGTCCAGACTCTGGAATGTGACCTGCTCCACAAGGCGCATCATTTCGTTGAGACGGCGCGACATGGTCGCCAGGATCACGCGACGGAACGCATCGGAATGGGCCATGGCCTGATCGAAGCAGTGCATGGGAATGCTGATGGCACGTACCGGCTCCTCCGTAACAACCTCGGCGGAATAGGCGTTGCCTTCCAGGAGATTGCTGAGGGTCAATATGCAGATCTCGCCGGCGCAGGTGCGGTACAAGAGGATCTCGCGCCCGTTTTCACCGGTCTTGTAGACTCGGATGGTGCCTTCCACGATGAGCAGAAAGTTCTGGCAGGGATCGCCTTCGCGCACGACGACCATGCCGGCCGGCAGCGTCATGGAACGGGCAGCCTGCACGGCCTCACCCCAGGCGGTATCGGTAATGCCATGAAGCTCCGGGAATACGGAAAGCCAGGCGGTTTCGCCGCCCTGCGTGCTGGGGACCATGTTTTTCCTCCCTCCTCGACAGATATGGGACCACGGGGCCGACCGCAACAGCGAGCGGGCAGCAGTCACATCCGGCCGCTCATTCGCAGGAGCAACCGGGCGCACCCCACTGGCAGCCACCCTGCCTGGCCAGTCTGCGAGTCCGCCGAACCATTCGCCTTCCAGCCGGTCGGACTCCTGTGCGCCCCCTTATTTTCCCCCGCTTTCCCCGCCCATTGCCAGCCCACCGGCAATGTTGGAGCAAACGACTGTTTTTTCATCGCCGCAGTCGTGCCGCGACAGGTCCGACCTCAAGCCGGCAGGACGCGGCAGTACAACGCCTTGAGATACTCGGTCTCCGCAATGGCCGGATGCACGGGGTGATCGGGGGATTGACGCCCCCTGTCCAGCAGTTGCAGCGACCGGTCCAGGTGGCGCGCGCACTGCAGCAGGATACGCTGCAGGCGTTGGGTCTCCAGGTGAAACGAGCAGGACGCGGAGATCACTACCCCGTCCCGGGACAACACCTGCATGGCCATCTGGTTGAGGCGATGATAGGCCTCCACGCCCGCATCCAGATCCTTGCGACGTTTGATGAAAGCCGGCGGATCCAGAATCACCACATCGAAGTGCTCCCTGCCGTCGCGCAGCTCCTTGAGCACCGCGAAGGCGTCACCCTGCACGGGGTGAACCGTTGAAGCCACGCCGTTGCGCTCCGCATTGACCGCCACCGCATCCAACGCGGCCTGGGACGCATCGACGCAATGCACCTCCGTCGCCCCGGCCCGTGCCGCCTGAATGCCCCAGGCGCCCACATAGCTGAACAGATCCAGAACGCGGCAGTCCTTGGCATAGTGCGTCATGCGCGCACGGTTCTCGCGCTGGTCGTAGAACCAGCCGGTCTTCTGGCCGCCGCTGAGCGGTGTCTGGAAACGGGCCCCATTCTCCAGCACTTCCACGGACGACGGGACATCCCCCAGGCTTTCCACATAACTGTCCAACCCCTCCATGGCACGTATCGGCGTGTCGTTGCGCACCAGAATCCCGCGCGGTTTGAGCACCCGCTCCAGCGCGTCGACAACCTGCTCCTTGACGCGTTCCATACCCGCGGTGGTGAGCTGCACTACCAGCACGTCGCCGAACCGGTCCACCACCAGACCGGGCAGGGCGTCGCCTTCACCATGCACCAGCCGGTAACAGGGGGCGTCGAACAAGCGCTGTCTGAGGGAAAGGGCGACGTTGAGCCGGTGCACCAGCAGGGAGCGATCCAGCAACTGCACCGGATCGCGGCTGACCAGACGCGCGCAGATGAGCGAGTGGGGATTCACATAGCCGCAGCCGAGCGCCTTGCCGTTGTGCGCCTGGATCTGAACCGGCTGGCCGGGCTGGAAATCCGACAGCGGCGTCGCCGCCGTGTCCACCTCGTTGCTGTAGACCCACAAATGTCCCGCCCGCAGCCGGCGTTCCTCACGCTTCTTCAGACGCAGCGGGCTCAGCACCGCCCCGGATTGGGGATCGGCGGCAGTGGAAGACGTCATGGGTGATTCTCCAATCCAGCGGCATCAGACGGACAGTCTATACGTTGGGGCTGTCGATGCGAAACCGGCACGATACGCTCCCGCACCGGCGGCGATTGGCCCGCAACGTCTGGGGCGGGCGAGTGAGGGCAGGAGCCGGCACAACCCGTGCGGCCGGGCAGGCGTACGGGGAGCCCCGCCCGGGACCGGCCGGACCCGCAACGGGCGTGAGCGGTGGCCTCCCAGCGTCGGATCGATGACGGTCCGAACTGCCGCGGGAAGATCCGCTGCAACCGTCAGGCGCGGCGCGATCCGGCCGTTTCCGGCACAGGACTCGGGGCCTGGACGCTGGGTTGTTGGGCGGTCGCGACCACCGCCGCGCACTCGCGGAAGATACGCTTGTCGCACCTGCGGCAGCGTTCCCGGTCAAGCCGCTCGAAGATGGCCGCAATGGCGTCGGCCTTGGTATCGAAGATGTTGTCCCGACCGATATCGTCGATGTAGCCGCCACGCTTGAAAGGCTCGCACACCCCTTCCTTGACCTTGCACAGATACAGGCCGCCGCCAAGGGCACGACGTTTCCTGGCCTCCACCGCCAGCATCTCGGCCCCGGCGACATCGATGAAGTTGATGCCGCTGGCGATGATCAGCACATGCCTGCGTTGCGGGTCTTCCTGGTCGAGGCGGTGCAGGGTCTCGGCCACGTGGTTCACTGCGCCGAAAAACAGAGACCCGTCGATGCGCACGATGCGCAGCTGCGGACACTGGGGCAAGTCGGCCCCGGTGCCCATCTGGTGTTTGGGCGTGGCGGGGTCGGGTGCCACGGTGTAGATGCGCGGCCGGGCGGTGCGGTTGAGGTAAAGCACCAGCGACAGGATCACGCCCACGTAGATGGCAAACTCCAGTTCCACGAACAGGGTGGCAAGGAAGGTGACCACCAGCACCGCCGCATCCGAACGGGTAGTCTTGAGAATCAGCTTGATGTGGTGGAAGTCGATCAGGTTGTAGGCCACCAGCAGAATAATGCCCGCCATGGCGGCAATGGGCAGGTAAGCCGTCAGGGGGGCGATCAGCAGCAGGATGGCCGCCAGCGACAACGCGGCGAAGATGGCCGCCATGGGCGTCTTGGCACCGGCCTGATAGTTGATGCCGGAGCGGGTAAAAGAGCCTGAACCGGCATAAGCGGAGAAAAAGCTCCCCACCACATTCGACAGGCCCTGCCCCAGGAATTCCTGATTGCCGTCGATGCGCTGATGGGATCGGGTGGCAATGGAACGACCGATGGACACCGCCTCGATCAGACCCAGCATGGCGATGGCCAATGCGCCACCGGCCAGCTGCTTGATGGTGGCCAGGGAAAAGTCCGGGGAAGACAGGGGCGGCAAGTGGGCGGGCAACGATCCCACCAGCCGCACGCCGTGCTCCTGGCCGCCCAGCGCCAGACTCACCACGCTGCCGAGGATCATGGCCAGCAGCATTCCGGGCCAGCGCGGGCGATACAGTTTGAAGACGAGGGCCGCCGCCAGGGTCACGGTGGCGACGGTTGCCACATACCAGTTGATGTCGGGGATCTTGTGGATGATCTCGATCCAGGTATGCAGGAACGACTCGCCCGAGGGCACCTTCACCCCCAGGTAGTGTTTGAGCTGGCTGGTGGCAATGAGAATGGCGGCACCGGCCGTGAAGCCGACCACCACGCTGTGGGAGATGAAATTCACCAGCGCACCCATGCGCGCCAGTCCCAGCGCCAGCTGATACACGCCCGCCAGGAACGTCAGGGTGAGGGCGAGCCGGATGAACTCGGCGCTGCCGGGCTCGGCGAAGCCGCTGAGGGTGCTGAACACGACGATGGAAATGGCCGTGGTGGGGCCGGAAATCAGGTGCCGCGACGAGCCGAACAACGCCGCGACGATGGGCGTGACGATGGCCGTGTACAGACCATACTCAGGGGGCATACCCGCGATCATGGCAAACGCCACGCCTTGGGGCAGTACGATAACCGCACCGGTCAGTCCGGCGAGAAGATCGCTGCGCAGAGTCGTCTTGTCGACCGTCGGCCACCAGACCAGAAACGGGAAGATCCGGTGCCACAAGGCGTTGGCAGGCTGCGTTGACTTCACTCCCTATGTCCCCATGCGGCCCCCGACCAATACTGGCCGGAGACAATGTCAAATTTATGTCAATTCATAATGATACTTGAAATGTCTCTTCGACGGTATCGGTCGGCGCGCGCTGGCGCCATTCCCTCATTTCAAATAGTAAACCACCGGCATGCAACGGGCGCCGAACGGAAGACGGGACGCAGCTCCCCGCAGACAGGCCATGGCCGATCCGGTATAGTTGACCAATTCTGTCGGGAATTGAACGGACAACGGGAACCGATGACATCCACCCCAACCGAACACGCCAATCATCTCGCCGGTGAGACCAGTCCTTACCTGCTGCAGCATGCGCACAATCCGGTGGACTGGTACCCCTGGGGGGCTGAGGCCCTGGAGAAGGCCCGCCGCGAGAACAAGCCCATCCTGCTGTCGGTGGGCTACTCGGCCTGCCATTGGTGCCACGTGATGGCCCATGAGTCCTTCGAGGATCCGGACACCGCCCGCCTCATGAACAGCCTGTTCGTGAACATCAAGGTGGACCGCGAGGAACGTCCCGACCTGGACCGCATCTACCAGACCGCCCACATGCTGCTCGCCCAGCGCCCGGGGGGCTGGCCGCTGACCCTGTTCCTGACACCCGACGACCAGGTGCCGTTCTTCGCCGGCACGTATTTTCCCCGCGAGCCCCGCCATGGGCTGCCCGCGTTCAAGGACCTGCTGGAACGCATCGCCGAACTGTCCCGCGAGCGCGAAGGCGATATCCGCCAGCAGAACCAGTCCCTGGTGGCGGCCCTGCAGTCCCTCGGCGGCGCCGGTACCGAGCCGGGCGAACCCGGCCCCATGCCCTTGGACGTGGCCCGCCAGGAACTGGAGCGGAGCTTTGACGATCGCCTCGGCGGGTTCGGCCAGGCACCCAAGTTTCCCCACGCCACCAACATGGAACGCCTGCTGCGCCACTGGGCCGGCTCCGTGAACCAGGGGCAGCACGAAGACCGCCGGGCGCTGGAAATGGTCACCTTCACTCTGCGCCGCATGGCGTTGGGCGGCATCTACGACCAGTTGGGGGGCGGCTTCTGCCGCTACTCGGTGGACGACCGGTGGATGATTCCCCATTTCGAGAAGATGCTCTACGACAACGGCCCCCTGCTGGCACTGTACGCACAGGCATGGGCCGCCACCAACGACCCCCTGTTCCGCCGCGTGGCGATCGAAACCGGGCACTGGGTAATACGGGACATGCAGTCGCCGGCGGGCGGCTACTACTCGAGCCTGGATGCCGACTCCGAAGGCGAGGAAGGCAAGTTCTACGTGTGGACGGACACGGAGGTGCGCTCGCTGCTCAACGATGACGACTATGCCCTGTTCGCCGCTCGGTTCGGCCTCGACCGGGCCCCCAACTTCGAGGGCAAGTGGCACCTGCACGCCTATCGGGAGCTGGACGAACTGGCCCGTGAATTCAAGCAGCCCGCAACCGAGCTGGAGCAGCGCCTGGACACCGCCCGCCAGGTGCTGCTGGACAACCGCAACCGGCGCGTATGGCCAGGCCGGGACGACAAGATACTGACGTCGTGGAACGGCCTGATGATCAAGGGCATGGCCGTCGCCGGCCGGCACCTGAATCAGCCCGAGTTCGTGGCCTCCGCGGAACGCGCACTGGACTTCGTACGCCAGACGCTGTGGCAGGACGGGCGCCTGCTGGTCACCTGCAGGGACGGCCGTGCCCAACTGGACGCCTACCTGGACGATTATGTCTTCATGATCGACGCCATACTGGAACTTCTGCAGGCGCGATGGCGCGATGGGGACCTGTCGTTCGCCATCGAGCTTGCCGACGTGGTGCTCGCCCATTTCCGGGACCCGAGCGGCGGATTCTTCTTCACCGCGGACGACCATGAAACGCTGATCCAGCGACCCAAACCGCTGGCCGACGAGTCCACGCCGTCGGGCAACGGCGTCGCCGCCGCCGTGTTGGGCCGCTTGGGGCATCTGCTGGGGGACATGCGCTACCTGGACGCCGCTGCCGACACACTCAAGGCCGCGTGGTCCACCATCGAGCAGGCACCGTTCGGCCATACCGCCCTGCTGCTCGCCCTGGAGGAGTACCTGTTCCCGCCCCAGATACTGGTGCTGCGAGGCGCGCCCTCTGCCCTGTGGGACTGGCAGGACCGGGCCGTGCGGCCCTATGCGCCCCGACGTATGACGCTGGCGATCCCTGACCAGGCCCGCGACCTGCCGGGCTTGCTGGGGGAACGCAAGGCCCGCTCGGAGCCGGTGGCCTACCTGTGCAGCGGAACCGTCTGCTCGGCGCCGACCGAAACGCTGCAGGCACTGGAGGCGGATCTGCAGGCCGTGGAAGCGCGGGCCTCCCACTGAGACCCGACCTCGTCCGGCCCCCGTCGGACCGGCTACAATGTCCAACGTCGGCTACGAGCCCGTGACCGTCTGACCAGACCGCCGGCTGCACCTATGAACACCACCGAACCACGCAAGACACCCAAGACCCTCGCCGACTACATCCGGGAGGCCCGCGCCCGCATACGGGAGCTGACGGCCGACGAGTTGGAGGAAATGATCGACGAGCGTGAAGATCTGCTGTTGGTGGACGTACGCGAGCACGACGAATACCAGGCAGGACATATCCCGAAGGCGCTGCTGATCCCCAGGGGCATGTTGGAAGGCGCAGCCGACCCCAACAACAAGCATCGCCTCGAGGCCCTCTACAGCGCACGTCAGCGCCCCGTGGTGGTCTACTGTGAAACGGGCGCACGCAGCGCCATGGCAGCCGATACGCTCCAGGAGATGGGATTCGAGGAAGTGTACAACCTGGCCGGCGGCACAGAGATCTGGGAAGCCGAAGACCTGCCGCTGGTGCGTGACTGACCGGCGGCGCGCGCCCCGTCGCCCCGCTGCCAGCGATGGCAACCATCGAATGCGTCGGCCGCGCCGGCAGGAGGAACCACAGGCATGCCCCAACTGGTCAATGGCGTCTGGCAGCAGGAATCGTTCGCACCGCCCCGTGAAGAAGGCCATTTCGCCCGCACCGAAAGCGCCTTCCGGCACTGGATCACCGCGGACGGCAGCTCCGGATTTCCCGCCGAGGCCGGGCGCTATCACCTGTATGTGTCCCTCGCCTGCCCGTGGGCACACCGCACTCTGATTTTCCGCAAATTGAAGGGGCTGGAGAACATCATCGGCGTGTCGGTGGTGGACCCGCACATGGGCGATCGCGGCTGGTACTTCAGCGACGGTCCCGGCTGCATTCCGGACACCGTCAACGGATTTGACCACGCTCACCAGCTCTATACCCTGGCCCGACCGGACTACACCGGCGAGGTCCTGGTCCCCATCCTGTGGGACAAGACTCGTCGCACCATCGTCAACAACGAGTCGTCGGAAATCATCCGTATGCTGAACGCCGAGTTCGACGCCCTGGGCAAGGCCGAGCTGGACTTCTACCCGGAGGCGCTGCGCGCCGACATCGACCGGGTCAACGACTTCGTCTACGAGGATGTCAACAACGGCGTCTACCGGGCGGGCTTCGCCGACACCCAGGAGGCCTACGAAGAGGCCTTCGATCAGCTTTTCGCCGCCCTGCACAGCCTCGACCATCGCCTGCAGAGTCAGCGCTACCTGGTGGGCGAACGCCTGACCGAGGCCGACTGGCGACTGTTCACCACCCTGGTGCGCTTCGACGCCGTGTACTATTCACATTTCAAGTGCAATCTCAAACGGCTGGTGGACTACCGGAACCTTTGGGCCTATACCCGCGAGCTCTACCAGGTGCCGGGTATCGCCGAGACAGTGAACATGGATCACATCAAGCTCCATTACTTCACCAGTCATCCGTTCCTGAACCCGTCCGGCATCGTGCCCAAGGGACCGGTCATCGACTTCACCATGCCTCATGATCGCGCCGCCCTGGGCGGTTGACGTTCCAACCCGCCCGCCGTGACCATCGTCATCGAACGCCCGGATCACCTGGTGCTGACGGTCGCGGACGTGGAGGCGACCCGCGCGTTCTACAGCCGGACGCTCGGGATGAAGCCCGTGACCTTCGGCGCCGGGCGCCAGGCGCTCGCCTTCGGCTCCCAGAAGATCAACCTGCACACCGCCGGGCGAGAGTTCAATCCCAAGGCCCGTCGCCCGACCCCCGGCTCAGCCGATCTGTGCCTGATCACTTCGACGCCTCTGGAGCGGGTGGTGACCCATCTGCAGAACCTCGGCATCGAAATCGTGGAAGGACCCGTGCTGCGCACCGGCGCCGTCGGCCCCGTCCGCTCGGTGTATTTCCGGGACCCCGACGGCAATCTGATCGCGCTGGCCAACGACAACGCGACCCAATGAACCCGTGACCGAACGCAATTCCGTGCCGGTCGTCGTGCATGTATTCGTGCCGTAGCGCCTCCTGGCAACGCGAACTGTCGGCTCTGAGGCGGTGGTTGCCGGAAGTATATTTGTGCCCTGTGGTGCATCCGCTACCATAAACGTGCCGGCTGCCACGCGGCCCGCTTTCTCGGGGTGCACGGATTAGGCTGTCATTTGGATGGCTCATGGACATGGGATGCCCTTGCACCGGACAGCCCGATTTTGGTTTGGCGGGCCAAGCGACGCTGCGTCTCAAGCCGGCCAACAGCGGTCTCCCGGCGAGGGGGCCCAGGACGGCTGTTGCAATCGTGAAAGCGGACTGTACTCGTACCGCTGTGGCGGTGAAAATAGCGAGCGGGTCAGCGTCGTATTAGGAGTTTTCTGCATGGCGATTCTCCCAGAATGAACAGTGCTGATCGATTCCGCGATTTGCAGATAGTGGAGTCCTGGAAGAGGAACGCGTTGCCGTGGACGATTGCCGTGCGCGAACGGCATATCGAGAGCCGCAGACTCATTACCGATAAAGCAATGATCGACGCAATTGCTAACTGTTCCCCTCGTCTGGTGCTTGATGTCGGCTGCGGAGAGGGATGGCTTGTTCGAATCCTCACGGGCCTGAACATCGAGGCGGTTGGCGTAGACGTTGTGCCGGCGCTTATCGAAGCAGCCACACGCGCCGGAGACGGAGACTTTCGCGTCATGTCTTATGAAGACATTGCGGCAGGAGCGCTCAAACTATCGGTGGACCTTATTGCCTGCAATTTCTCATTGCTCGGAAAAGAGTCAGTTGAGGGTCTGTTCTTGGCGGCGCGCTCGCTGCTCGGTTCACGTGGATCAATGATAGTACAGACCCTTCATCCGATTATTGCGTGCGGCGACCGTCCATATCGAGATGGGTGGCGTGATGGTTCATGGGCGGGGATCAGTGGCGACTTCTCTGACCCGGCTCCGTGGTACTTCAGAACCTTGGAAAGTTGGAGCGAGTTGTTCACAGCCAGCGGATTTCGGCTACGTGAAATTCGCGAGCCGCTTCACCCGGAGACACAGAAGCCGATCTCTGTAATCTTCATCGGCGAACCGGCTGCATAACGAGGCCACGGTCGGGGTGAAAGGGGAAAGTCGGGCCAGTAGTCGTTTCCCAACGAGGGGGAGCGGAGCGGCGGCTGTAACTCCGGAAATGGACTGTACTCAGACCGGTGTGGCAGTCAAAATGGAGAGCAGGCCGCCTTACCCTTTTAGATTCCGCGTTCCTCAGGGCCGCCGCCGCTCGCTCGGTTTAGGGGCCTGCAAGCAACTCTTTCAGCACTTGACATAGCCTGCTCAAGGAAAAGACAGGACGGGATAGGATATGCCGGATCAGAACCGACGCGTCGCCCTTGTGACAGGCTCAACCTCAGGCATTGGGGCTGCGATTGCAAGGCGGATGTCATCCGAAGGCGTGTGCGTGGCCCTTCATTCCAAGTCATCCGCTAATTCAGGTCTCGCACTTTGCGAGGAACTTGAGGGAGCCAGCTATACGCAAGCGGACCTTGCTGCGCCAGAGAGCAGCCGGAGGCTTGTGGAGGCAGTGCTTGAGCAACACGGTCGGCTCGATATTCTGGTGAATAATGCGGGGATCGCAGAGACGATCCCCCATTCGGATCTGCAAAAAGCCACACCAGATGTGTGGCGCAGGTTATACGATGTCAATGTCATCGCACCATGGCTTTTGATTGCGGAAGCGGAGTCGGCGCTTCGACAGAGTGCGGCCACGGGACGCCCCGCATGTGTGGTGAACATCAGCTCCCATGCGGGCGTGAGACCCAAGGGTGCTTCAATTCCCTATGCGGTCACGAAAGCGGCCTTGAACCACATGACAAGGTTGCTCGCGGCTACGCTCGGACCTGCGGTGCGAGTCAACGCAATAGCTCCTGGCCTTGTCGATACCCCTATGACCCAGTCCTGGAGCGATGCTCACCAGCTTTGGCGTGATAAGGCGCCGATGCGCAGGGGCGCTCGGCCGGAAGAGATAGCGGATCTTACGGTCATGTTGGTCAATTCCGACTATCTGACAGGCGAAGTCATTGTGGCCGATGGAGGGCTAAACCTAACCTGACAGTTGGAGTGGCCAATCCCGTTTTCGGACCGGTGGCGGCCCACAGTGGGGTTCAAGGGTCAGAACACTTGAAAACCTGTACCGCGGAAGTATTCCCCTGGCACCAGACCGCTGACCAGCGGGTAACGCCGGTTGCGAGCCCAATAGCCGACTCTCGGCAGCTGCGGGCGAGGCGCTGTTCTGGGTCGTTTGCCGCCGGTAGCGGGATTCGTCCTGGAGCCATGGAGGAGAGTGCGTTCAATTCCGGTCGGCCGGTCGCTGCCGCTCGACAGCCGAACGTAACGAGGAAGTGGAGAGTCGAGGCCTGACGGCGCCAGCTGCGCGGCGCTGGGGATACTCCAAATTCCACCAGCGTCCGTTCGCAGTGCTGGCATCATTCCCTCTATCGCTGCGCCAGAGGCAAACCGGCATCGCCTGCTTGTGCGGTAGGTAAATGCAAGACAACTCCCTTTGTCTGTGATTCATTCTCCGACCCTGCCGCCTTCTCAACGTAAACCGCGATCCGGCTGCGTGGCATCTACGTCCGCCTTACGGACCGCCCGGCGAAGTCGAGGGACCAACATCGGCACGTGCGCCTTGTACTCCCTGTACCGCGAGCCGAATGATGCGATCAGGTCGTGTTCCTCGAATTGCAGGGCGATCAAAATATACCCGGTTGATGCGACAGCGAACAACAACCGCCCCCAGCTCATTTCGGGTGCGCTCCAGAAGGCGATAACGAATCCCAACATGATGGGATGGCGTACATGTCGGTAAAGCCCGTTGAGCTGGAACGCTGGATCCTTTGGAGCATGCCCGCGCCAGTGATCGAATATCTGTTGTATCCCAAACAGATGCGCATGACTGATGAAAAAGGTGGACACCAGCACCACGGCCCAACCGAGTGCATATAGGCCCCACACGATTGCGGCGCTCGGTCCGCTTACCGCCCACACACGCCCCGGCAACGGCTGCCACTGCCAAAACATCAGTAACAAAACAAGGCTGGCGGCCAGCACATAGGTGCTGCGTTCCACCGATTGCGGTACGTACCGCATCCACCAGCGCTTAAAGGACGGCCGGGCCATGACGCTGTGCTGCATGGCAAATAGCGTCAGCAAGGCGATATCAGTGACTACGGCGGGGACCAGCGGCGCACCGCCGCCGGAGTCGATAGTCTTCGGCACCCATAGATCAGCGATGAAGCCCACTGCGTACAGAAAACTCACCAGGAACACCGCGTAACTGAAGAGACCGTACAAGACAGCAGATACTCTACCCATGGCGAAAACCCCCTCAGAATATTAGCTTGTCCGGTTCCCGTGAGGGAACGGCATCACTCCTGGGCGGAATGCCGCTTGGACGTCAACGCCACATCGGCACCGACGTCCGCCTTGGAAGAAATCCTAGAGCACCATAACGTCGGCTGCGTTGTAGTCTGCGCATCCGGATATGGCAATTTGAGAACAAGTCGCCGGCACCAGCCGACACGGTTGCCTCTCTGGGCTGTGTCGGCCGCCAATTTTCCGGGCAGCGCAGTAATTCTGCTAGCGGGCTTGTGGATATCGATAGCTGCGTAGAGGGGCCTTCATTGATTCTCCAGACGGGGGTTGCGGTTCAGGCAGAGCGCGATAAAACGATACTGGATCCTATAAACCGTTACCCTCCGCTGGACGACCTTGTCGCACGTCGCGAGGCGTCAATCCGCACTGCGCGCGGAACCGACGGTAGAAGGTTGATAAATCGTTAAAACCACAGCGAAACGCAATCGCAGATATCGAAAGACGGTCGTACCGAGGATCTACTAGCAGCCGTTGGCATTCTTCGACTCTTCGGCGGGCAACCCAAGTGGCGAAGCTCGTGCCGCCTTCACCGAACAGCACGTGCAGCCAGCGGGTCGACATATGCAGGTCGCGCGCCGCTTTTTCCGCGCTAAGATCGTTATCCCCGAGATGAGATTCGATATAGGCGAGAATCTCCTGTCGCCTCGCAAGGCGATAGGTCTTGTGCGTTACTTCCTCGGCCTGCCTCGTTGCGCCCACGGTCAGGGCCGCGAGGTTGCAGAGGTGGATTCGGAGGATTCGTTGCGAAACGGCATCGAGCGTGCCAGCTTGCTCGGCAAGCATCCGCACAGCGCCGGCCAGTAGCGCGCCCAGACCGTCATCCCCCGAAAAACTGATGCCTACCCGTTCAGGCGTGGCGAGTAATGGCGCCAAGGTCTCCCGCGGCAGCACCCAGACGAGTTCATGGTGGCGCCCCGGAAATGTCAGATCGAACCGCTGGGACATGTCGAGCAACGCCAGGTCGCCGGACTCCACGATGACCTTACGACCGGCATGTCGGTAGCAACCTGCGCCCGCGACTTGCAATACCAGAAGATATGCCTCTGGCCAGTTCAATCGTGAAGGCGTATGTACAACGTGGCAGGCGGGCGTATTATCTATGAACCGATTGACTTGCGTATCGGCGAACGGACGGCTTTCGAGGCGGGCGCAGGGAGGTTCAGCTGTCGCGTAGTCGACCGCCAAGCTCGGAAGGACCGTCGATACGGCTTCACGCCAATAGCTTGCTCGGGTACGCACAGGAACATTGTGCGTGGAACGTACCACCGCTTTGGTGCAGCCCCCCTCGCATTCAGGCCCCTTCATCGGCAGCACCTCCCATCCCTAGCGGTCCGACCGTTGCCCGTCGACTTCTTAATGCTAGTGCATAGGGCAGTGTGCAACAACCTCGTACCAATGCGCCTTAAAGTGTCTGCTTTTGGCTTAGCGGTCGTTTGCCGATGTCGTATCGAGACTGCTCAGAGTCGCCTCCGGAAACTCCGATGGGGACCTGGGGCGCCGTTCTCTTACGCCGGGAACTGTGGCCGTGACGCATTGGCATGACTATGGTTTCAAGTACCGATCCGGCCATAAAGAAGCCCGGCGCGTCTGACACGCCGGGCCTGTCGGTCAATCCGAGTTGGAGCGGCGATTAACCCATGCCGTAGCCGAAGGCGTCCTTGAAGCGATCCTTGAACTCGTCCATCGTAAACGCGTGGTTCTGGGTGCCGTGCTTGGCGATCTTGATGGCGCCCATCAAGGCGGCGACGCGGCCGGTGGTTTCCCAATCCAGGTCCTTCATCAGCCCATACAGCAGCCCGCCGCGGTAGGCATCGCCGCAGCCCGTGGGGTCGGACACCTCGTCGGGCCGCACCGCCGGAATCTCGATGCGATGGCCACCGGTGTAGATGTACGAGCCCTCGCCACCGCGGGTCACGATCAGGGCATTCACCCGGTCGGCGATTTCGTGGGGCGACCAGCCGGTGCGCTCCTGAATGAGCTGGGATTCGTAGTCGTTCACGCACACCCAGCTGGCCTTCTCGATGAAATCCTTGAGATCGTCGCCGCCGAACATGGGCAGACCCTGACCGGGGTCGAAGATGAACGGAATGTTGGCTTCGGCGAACTGGGTGGCATGCTCGATCATGCCGTCACGACCGTCCGGTGACACCATGCCCAGGGTCACGCCCTGAGCCTCCTCCACGCGGTTCTCGTGGGCGTAGTTCATGGCACCGGGATGGAACGCGGTTATCTGATTGTCATCCATGTCGGTGGTGATGAACGCCTGGGCGGTATAGGTCTCGGGGACAGTCTTCACATGACGCCGATCGATGCCGTGGCTGTCCATCCATTGCTGGTAGGGACCGAAATCCGTGCCCACCGTGGCCATGGGCTGCCCCTCGCCACCCAGCAGCTTGAGGTTGTAGGCGATGTTGCCGGCGCAGCCGCCGAACTCGCGACGCATGTCCGGCACGAGGAAGGACACATTCAGCATGTGCACCTTGTCGGGCAGAATGTGATTCTTGAAGCGGTCATGAAAGACCATGATGTTGTCGAAGGCCACTGAGCCACAGATTAATGCCGACATCGCCTGTCCCCGTGTTCAGAAATGAATGGTCGTTGCGATCACTGACGCGCGGCCCGCCGGTCGCCGGCACGCACGACGGTGCCCGGAGGTTGGGTGACCGCCGCGTGATCGTTCATCGCGAGCGTGAATTGCGGAGAGCGCCACGGCCCTCCACTCAGCGCCACAGCACCAGTGCCCAGACGGCGCCCGCATTGATCAGCGCAATCAGCACTGCCGCCGACCCGAGATCCTTGGCCCGTCCGGCAAGTGGGTGGTGTTCATCGCTGATGCGGTCCACCACCGCCTCGACACCCGAGTTGAGCAGTTCCACGATGGGCACCAGCAGCCAGGCCGCCAGCAGCACCGCCCGCTCCAGACCGCCGTGTCCCAGCCACAGCGCCAAAGGTATCAATAAAACCGAAAGCGCCACCTCTTCGCGAAAGGCCGCTTCATGGCGGAAGGCCGCCTTCAGACCCGCCCAGGAAAAGCCCAGTGCCCTGATCAGGCGCTGCAGCCCACGGCTGCCGGAGTCGCTCATTCTTGTCTGTCCGTTGGTCGGCCACAGTGGCCGGACACCAAACGGCGCGTCATACGCGCCCCGGTCCGGTGCGAACGTGGCGGACCATACCGAATCGGGCTGACCCAGCGCAAGCCCGCGATGCCGTTATCCGGCCGGCGCGGCGCTCCAGGCGAGGTCCAGTTCCCGCGCAGCCCGCACTTCGTCCAGGCGGCGCACCGGCTGGGTATGGGGCGCTTCCTTGAGTATGGACGGATTGGTTTCCGCCTCGTGCTGGATGGCCGCCATGGCGGCCACGAAGCCGTCCAGCGCCTCCTTCGCCTCGGTCTCGGTGGGCTCGATCAGCAGACATTCCGGCACCAGCAGGGGAAAGTAAGTGGTCGGCGCATGATAGCCATAGTCCAGCAGCCGCTTGGCGAAATCCATGGCGTTCACGTCCAGTTCCTTGTGCTGGCGCTTGAGGGTCACGATGAACTCGTGGGTGGCGCGCCGGTTGGGGTAGGCCAGATCGAACCCCTGCCTGGCCAGCTCGGCGGCCATGTAATTGGCATTCAAGGTGGCATATTCGGCCACCCGTTCCATCCCCTCGCGCCCCAGCATGCGCGCATAGACGTAGGCCCGCAGCAGCACACCGGCGTTGCCCATGAACGCCGACAGGCGGCCGATGGTCTGGGGCCGCTGCTTTTCGGTGATCCAGTGGTACTCATCGCCGTCGTAGCCGACCATGGGCACCGGCAGGAACGGCTCCAGGCGTTTGGACACACCCACCGGACCGGCACCCGGACCGCCGCCGCCGTGGGGTGTGGAGAAGGTCTTGTGCAGATTCATGTGAATGACGTCGAACCCCATGACGCCCGGACGGACCTTGGCGAGGATGGCGTTGAGGTTGGCGCCGTCGTAGTACAGCAACCCGCCGGCGTCGTGCACCACACCGGCGATGTCCCGGATGCGCCGCTCGAACACCCCCAATGTCGAGGGGTTGGTCAGCATCAGACCCGCGGTGTGCGGCCCCACCGCCGCCTTCAGGGCTTGCAGATCCACATCGCCGTCCTTGTCGGTGGGAATTTCCCGCACCCGATAGCCGCACATGGTCGCCGTGGCCGGGTTGGTGCCGTGGGCGGCGTCCGGCACCAGGATCTCCGTGCGCTGCGCATCACCGCGGGCTTCGTGATAGGCACGGATCATCGCCACCCCGGCGAACTCGCCCTGGGCCCCGGCCGCCGGCGTCAGCGACACCGCTTCCATGCCGGTCACTTCCTTGAGCATCTCCTGCAGCTCGTACATGCACGCCAGATAGCCTTGCCCCACCGACTCCGGGGACAGAGGGTGGCGCGCCAGGAACTGCGGAAGCATGGCCAGCGTATTGCTCGCCCGCGGGTTGTACTTCATGGTGCACGAACCCAGCGGATAGAACTGGGTATCGATGGAGAAGTTCTTCTGGGACAGGCGCGTGTAGTGGCGCACCACCTGCATTTCCGAAACCTCCGGCAGCCGCGCCCGGTCCCGACGCCGCAGATGCTGCGGAATGTCCTCGATCTGCGGAGTGTCTTTAGGGGCCTGCGCCGCCGCGCGGCGCCCGGGGCGGGAGTGATCGAAAATCAGCATGGCATTCTGTCTCGGTCTATCGATGTCTCAAACCAGATTCGGATCGGTTGTTCGCGCGGGGCTGTTACGCCGCAGGGGAGCTGTCGCCTCCCCGAGCGGTGCCATGGCACCGCTCGGAAAGCCGCGGCGAGGCTGCTTCAGCCCAGCGCCTTCAACGCGGCATCGTAATCCGGCTCCTGGGCGATCTCGGGCACCAGCTCGGTGTGGATCACTTTGTTGTGTTCGTCCAGCACCACCACCGCCCGGGCGGTGATGCCGGTCAGCGGCCCATCGGTGATCAGCACGCCGTAGTCCTTGGAAAAGTTGCGGTCGCGCATGACCGACAGCGGAATCACATTGGAAAGATTCTCGCCGGTACAGAAACGCCCCTGGGCGAATGGCAGGTCGGCGGAAACGATCAGAAACACGGCGCCGCCGTGCTGCTTGGCCGCGTCGTTGAACTTCTTGGTGGACGTCGCGCAGACCGGGGTATCCAGGCTGGGGACGATATTCAGCAGCTTCTTCTTGCCTTGGTAGTCGGCCAGCGTGCGGTCGTTGAGCTCGGCGTCCACCAATTTGAAGTCCGGTCCCGCACTGCCAACAGCCGGCAGGTCCCCATTGGTGTGAATTTCATTGCCCTGCAACGTAATGGTGGCCATCTGATGTCTCCTTTCGTGTTCCGTCGGTTGCGGATCCGGGATCAGCGCATCTTGGGCTGTACGGGACATCCCGGCGTGGTCTGCTTCTCGACAATACGCGCCAGATGGTCGGCGTAAACGTCCATATCGTCGTCCGTCTTGGTTTCGGTGGCGCACACCAGCAGAGTGTTCGCAAGCTCCGGGTAGTCGTCCTCAAGAGCATAGCCCGGCAGCAGGTTGTGGGCCGCCAGAGGACGCAGGATGCCGGGCAGCGGCAGCTTGAACTGCAGCACGGCCTCGTGGAAACAGGGGCGGTCGAACAACGGTTCCACGTACTCGCTGGCGGTAAGCTTGTCCACCAGCTTGCGGGTGTTGGCGTGACAGGCGGCCGCCACCCGCTCCAGGCCTTGCGCACCCAGCAGCGCCATGTGGATGGTGGCCGCGGTCACCAGCAGGCCCTGATTGGTGCAGATGTTGGAAGTTGCCTTGGAACGCCTGATGTGCTGCTCGCGGGCCTGCAGCGTGAGGGTGAAGCCGGTCCTCCCGTCACGGTCCACGGTACACCCGACAATGCGTCCCGGCATCTGCCGGACGTAGTCCTTGCGGCAGCACATGAAGCCGAAATACGGTCCGCCCGAGGACAGCGGCACGCCCAGTGGCTGGCCCTCGCCGCAGACGATGTCGGCACCCCGCTCGCCCCATTGCCCGGGCGGCGTCAACAACGCCATGGCAACGGGGTTGACCACTGCGATGACCAGCGCGCCCTGGGCATGGGCCCAGTCGGTCAGCTGGTCGACTTCCTCCAGCACGCCGAAAAAATTGGGCTGAGGGATCACCACCGCGGTGATGTCCTCTCCCTCGAACGGGGCCAGCGAATCCACCGGCGTGTGGCCGCCGTCGGGCGAATAGGGAACCTCCACCAGCTCGATGCCCTGGCTGTGGACGATGGTGGTTGCGGTGCGCCGGTAATTGGGGTGCACGGTGCGCGGCACGAGCACCCGCCCGGACTTGGACTTGCGGTTGGCCCGCACCGCCATGAGCACCGCCTCGGCGAGTCCGGAAGCGCCGTCGTACAAGGAGGCGTTGGACACGTCCATGCCCATCAGCTGGGTCATCATGCTCTGGTATTCGTAGATCAGCTGCAGAGTGCCCTGGCTCGCCTCGGCCTGATAGGGCGTATAGGCGCTGTAGAACTCACCGCGGGTGGTGATCTCCCACACTGCAGCCGGAACATGGTGCTCATAGGCGCCCGCGCCCATGAAGCACAGCGGCCGGCCGTCGCGCTCCGCGCGCTCCATCATCAGGCGGCTGATCTGCTGCTCGCTCATGCCGGTGGGCACGCCGGCCAGGCTCTCCACCCGCAGCTCGGCCGGTATTTCGTTGAACAGCTCCTCGACACTGCCGGCGCCTATGGCGGCCAGCATCTCGCGGACATCGTCTTCGGTATGGGGTATGAAAGGCATGTCGGACTAACCTTGACTCTCTGAACGGCCTCTGCCGGGCGCTGCCCGGGCGGGTGCGCGGGCGGTGCTACTCGGAATCCAGCAACGCCTGATAGCCGCCCACGTCCAGCATGGCATCCAGCGCATCGGCGGATTCAGGTTGGATCCGCAGCAGCCAGCCGTCGCCGTAGGGTGCCTGATTGACCTTCTCGGGGCTGTCGGCCAGGGCTTCGTTCACCGCCACGATTTCACCGGCGATGGGCGCATAGACATCGGAAGCGGCCTTGACCGATTCGACCACCGCGCAGGCTTCGTCCACGGCGACGCTGCGCCCGGTATCGGGCAGTTCCACGTAAACCATGTCGCCCAACTGGTCCTGGGCGTGCTCGGTGATGCCCACGGTCACGCTACCGTCGCTTTCGGCGCGCAGCCATTCGTGGGTCTTGGTGTATTTCAGGTCAGCTGGCAGATCGCTCATGGGACTCCCTCACAAGAATGCAAACCTAGACTTCGATCACCGCCTTGCCGTTGCGCACGAAAGGCGGCTTGACTATCCGCGCGGACACCAGTTTGCCACGGATGTCCACCTCACATGTATCGCCGCTGTCGGCGGGCACCCGGGCCAGCGCGATGGAACGGCCCAGGGTCGGAGAAAAGCTGCCGCTGGTAACCTCACCGTCACCGCGACCGGTGACCACCTTCTGATGGTTGCGCAGCACGCCCTTGCCCTCCAGCACCAGCCCCACCAACTTGCGCTCCACCCCGCCAACGCGCTGGGCATCCAGTACCGGACGCCCGACGAAAGCACGGTCGGCCGGCTCCCACGCGACGGTCCAGGCGAGCCCCGATTCCAGCGGCGTGGTCTGCTCGTCCATGTCGGACCCGTACAGGTTCATGCCCGCCTCCAGGCGCAGGGTGTCGCGCGCTCCCAGGCCGCAGGGGCGCACGCCTGCCTGCGCCAGCGTGCGCCACAGGCCCGGCGCATCGGCTTGCGGCAGGATGATCTCGAAGCCGTCCTCGCCGGTGTAACCGGTCCGGCCGACGAACCAGGCGCCGTCGGTGGCGGCATGGAAGGGGGCCAACGCCTGCGCCCGCTCGGCCAGCGCCGGCGCCATGGCCTTGAGAGCGCCAGCCCGGGCATCGGGCCCCTGCACTGCAATCATGGCCAGTTCGGGGCGTTCGCTGACTGCCACCCCGAAAGCCCGCGCCTGATCGACGATCCAGCTCAGGTCCTTGTCGCGGGTGGCGGCATTGACCACCATGCGAAACCAGCCGTCAGCCATGAAATAGACGATCAGGTCGTCGATGACGCCGCCGTTCTCGTTGAGCATGCAGCTGTACAAGGCCTTGCCGGCGGCGCGCAGACGCGCCACGTCGTTGGCAAGCAGGTGCTGCAGAAACGGGCGGACCCGGTCTCCTTCCAGATCGACGACGGTCATGTGGGAGACGTCGAACATGCCCGCGCTGCGGCGTACGGCATGGTGCTCGTCCACCTGGGAGCCGTAGTGAATCGGCATGTCCCAGCCGGCAAAATCCACCATTTTGCCGCCCGCACGCACATGCTCATCATGCAATGAGGTGCGCTTGCCCATGGTTCTGATCCCCCTGTGCGTTTCAAGGTCAGCAGCCGCGCCAGCGGCGGCCGCCACAATGGGCACAATGTTGTGGCCCCGCCCGGAATCGGAGCCCGGAAACGAAAAAAGGGCGACGGCTGGCCGCTGCCACCCGTCGCCCCTCTGTCCACTCACCTGAGATTTTAGGCGCCTGCGCAGTGCAGGCAGCCCTATCCCCTTCGGTGGGCCGGGCATCTGATGCCGGCCGCTCTCCAGAGTCAACCCAACTGTTCCGGTCCTTTTGCCTGAGCGTTTCCGAGCGAGTTGCGCCTTCGGCGTCCTGTGGCACGATGTCCCACAGGCTCTCTCCCAGAACAGGGTTGGCGGTTGATGAGCGCACTATAAACGCCCTCGGTACTGAAACCAAGCCCTACCCCCAATTCCCGACATTCTGCGCGGTCATGGCGGCGGACGGTGCGGGCGCCGCGCGCCAGCCTGTGCCGGCACGTGGCGCAACACCACGGACGCCGCCACAGCGATCGGTTGGACGACGCGCCGCAGGGCACCGACCGGCCCGCCATTCAAAGCCCCTCAGCTGCGGTCGTTACCGGGATCACCGAAACGGTCGTAAAAAAGGACCTCCCGGTTCGGAATCGTGCCGCCACGTGGCCCCGGTTCGCCTGCGGCCTTGCCGATCGTCACGATCATGCAGATTGCATGGTCGTCCGGCAGATTGATGATGCCGGCGACGGCGCCGAAGTCGAAACCGGTCATGGGACAGCTGTCGTAACCCATCTCCTTGGCCGCCAGCATCAGGGTCATGGCTGCCATGCCTCCGGACCGCATCGCTTCATCGCGCCGCATCACACCGTCCTCCCCATAGACCCGGCGCAGCGTGGAAACCATTGCGCTTTGCAACCTCTCCGACGCGTGACTCCAGTAGCGCTCCGGCTGCCGGTCCCAGGCCTGCAGGTCGGCGCACACCACCACCAGCAGGGAAGCATCGGTCATCTGCGGCTGGTTCCAGGCCGCCTCGCGAATGGCGGACCGCACCTGTGGATCCTCCACGATGAGGAAACGCCAGTTCTGGATGTTGAAGGCGGTGGGTGCCAGTCGCGTCAGGCCCAGCAGTCGCTCCACTTCCGCGTCCGTCATCCTGTGCGTCGGATCGAACGCCTTTACCGCCCGACGCGCCTGTATCGCCACATGCACATCCATAGATTCTCACCTCGTTTGCCGGCCCTGCCGACGCTGGCAGTCCGGGGAAGAGCGACCGCGGTCTTCAAACCGAAAACCCCGTCGCAAGAGACAGGCGCACCGCACGGCCCGCCAGGGCCGACCGCGAACCCGATGGGCGGGGGCACACGCTCAGTCAATTGCGGAACTGCGCGCGATCAGCGGACCGATGGTCAGCCCCTGCACCACAATGGAAAACACCACCACCGCATAGGTCATGGTAATGATCAGATCGCGCTCGTGGCCTGCCGGCAGGGAAAGTGCCAGCGCCACGGCAATGCCCCCACGCAGTCCGCCCCAGGTCAGGACGTTGATCACCTGGAGCGTCGAGCGACAGGGCGCTTCGGTCAGGACAATGGGAATACCCACACTGACCAGACGCGCCAGCAGCACCACAGGGATCATCAGTGCACCGGCCGCAATGAAGTAGCCGGTCACCGTGATCTGCAGCACTTCCAGCCCGATCAACACGAACAACACCGCATTCAGTATTTCGTCAATCAACTCCCAGAAACTGTCCAGGTGCTGGCGGGTGCGCTCCGACATGGCCAGTGTCCGGCCGTGGTTGCCGATCAGCAGCCCTGCCACAACGATGGCAATCGGGCCGGAAAACCCCAGGTAGTCGGCCAGGCGATAGCCGCCGGCCACCAGTGCCAAGGTTATCAGGACCTCCACGTGATAGTCGTCGACGCTTTTCAGCAACAGGTATGCCGCCCAACCGATAACCAGTCCGAACAGCACGCCCCCCAGCGCCTCGTGCAGGAACAACTCCGCCACCCGGGTGACGGTAGGCTGATCCCCGCCGGCGGCGATCTGCAGCAGAATCACGAACAGCACCAGGCCCACACCGTCGTTGAACAGCGATTCGCCGGAAATGCGGGTCTTCAGCACGGCCGAGGCGCCTGCCGCCCTGACAATGCCCAACACCGCCACCGGGTCGGTGGGCGAGATCAGGGCGCCGAACAGCAGACCGTAGATGAGCGGCACGTGAAAACCAAGCATTGCCAGCAACCACCAGGCCATCAACCCCACGATGACCGTGGAGACCACGACACCGCCGATGGCCAACAGACCGACAATCCACTTCTGCCTGGCCAGATCGTTGACATTGACATGCAGGGAACCTGCAAACAGCAGAAAGCTCAACATGCCGTGCAGCAGGGTGCGATTGAAATCGACCCGCGCCAGCAGTTGCTTGGCCCACACCGCCATGGGGAACCCGAAGTGCCCCAGCAGGATAAGCGCAAGAGAAAACATCAATGCGAACAGCATGATGCCAATCGTGGTAGGCAATTCAAAAAAGCGGTAATTCAGGTAGCTGAAGGCTGCCGACAGAGTCAGCAGCACCGCCATTATTCCGAACAGGCTCATTGTTATCGATTCCTCCAGCACCAGGCCGGCAGCCGGTCCGCACGAACACCGGCATGCTTACTGAATCGTAGGCGCTGCAGGAACGAATAAGTTCAACCGGATCGCCGTATCGGGCAGGAAACGATGCTATTCGGACATTGCCAGGGGCGTCGCAAGACGCGGCAGGTCGCCGGACAACCCCATGGCATAGCGGATCAGAAAGGACTTCAGCGGACCGGCGCCATCGACCAGTCGCAGTCCCAGACTGCGAACCTGACGCACCGGCAGAAGGGAATTGCCGAACAGATACTTGAAACCGTCCATGGCTGACATCATCGCCAGGTTATCGCCCCGGCGCCAGCGTTCGTACCGGCGCAGAACATGCCGGCTGCCGAGGTCCCGGGCGCTGCGCCGGGCGTCGATCACCACCTCGGCCAGGGTGGCCGCATCCAGCAGCCCCAGATTGGCCCCCTGCCCCGCCAGCGGATGAATCACATGGGCGGCATCACCGACCAGCGCGATACGCTCCGCCAGGTAGCTGCGGGCATGCATCCGCCTCAGCGGGAAAGTGGCGCGCTCGCCCACCTCCGTGACCGACCCCAGCGCATGTTCGAAGACTTCTCCCAGCTGGCGGCGGAAATCGGGCTCCGCGAGCCCCTGATACCGGGTCGCTTCATCTGCGGGCAGCGACCAGACGATGGAACAGCGCCCGTCGCGCAGCGGCAGAAACGCCAGCGGGCCACCCGGCAGGAATCGCTGCCACGCGGTTTCCCGATGCGGGAGTTCGGTGGCCACTGGCGCCACCAGGGCGCGCTGGCGGTATTCGTGGACTTCAGTGGCAATGCCCGCCATGGCACGCACTCTTGACTGCGCACCGTCCGCACCCACCAGCAGCTGCGCCCGCAATCTGCGCCCATCGGCCAGCACCGCGACGACACCATCGCTGGCGTAGTCGATGTCCGCAAGCTGCGCCGGGCAGACCAGCTCGACCGTCGACAGTTCACGCAGCCGCTCATGCAGGGCGGCCTGGATGACCCGCTGCTCGATGATATGACCCAACGTGTCTTCGCCGATTGCGGCGCAGTCGAAATGAATCGAACCGCTGCCCCCGGCATCCCAGACATGCATTTCACGGAACGGGCTCACCCCCCGCAATACCATGCCGGGCCAGGCCCCCAGTGCGGTGAAGATGCGCTGGGAAGCACGGGTGATGGAATACACCCGCAGATCGACGCTGTCGGCGGCCCAGGCCGACGGAGTCTGCGCGGGCTCCACCACCGCGATCCTCAGTCCCGACTGCCCGAGGGCACAGGCCAGGGTGGCGCCGATGTTGCTGCCGCCCACAACCACCACGTCGTAACGCTCGCCCGTGGCTGCGCCCCTGCTCGTATCGGGGCTCACCGGCCCCGCCCTCGCAGGGGCAACCCGCATGCCAACCGGGGCAGGCGGCCCGTGCGGCCCATGGTCAGCCGGGCAAACGCCCGCTTGGCCGGCGGCACCAGATCCAGCAGCACCATACCCGCGTCCCGCGCCACGCCGACCGGTGCCAGGGGGTTGGTGAACATGCGCACCAGGCCGTCGGTGAAAGCGATCACCCGCCGGTGATCGGCCCTGCGCCAGTCGGCGTAGCGGCGCAACACTGCGCTGGTTCCGATATCCTCGCCGCGGGCCAGAGCGTCGCCCACCACCTCGGCCAGTACGGCCACGTCCCGCAGGCCCAGATTGAAGCCCTGTCCGGCGATCGGATGCAGGGTGTGGGCGGCATTGCCGATCAGGGCCAGCCGTTCCCGTACCGATTCACCGGCACGAACCAGCCGCAGCGGATAGCTGTGACGCCGGCCGACCCGCTCCAGCCGCCCCAGCCGGAAGCCGAAGCGAGCCTGCAGGCGGGCGAGAAAACCGTCATCGCCCAAAGCCATCACCTCTTCCACGGCATCGTCCGGCACCGTCCACACGATGGCACAGTGCCGTTCGCCCATGGGCAGCACCGCCAACGGGCCACTGTCGGTGAACCGCTCGAAGGCCACATGGCCGTGATCGAGCTGGGGCGTGATGTTGGTCACCACCGCTGTCTGGCCGTATTCCCAGCAACGGGTGGCGATGCCCAACTGGGCGCGCACCGACGAACGGGCACCGTCGGCGGCGACCACCAGCCGCGCGCGGATGTCGCGGGTGCCGCCGTCGGTGGCCAGCCGGACGGTGGCCCGCTCGGGCCCGGGCTGCACCGATTCCACCCGCGCCGGGCAGATCACATCCACCGTCGACAGTTCCCGCAGCCGGGAACCGATACCGCCGCCCAGCACGCGGGCCGGCGCCACATAACCGAGCGCCTCCACACCCTGCTCGCGGCGGTCGATATGGGCGAACCCGAAGCGCCCTCGATCGGAAACGTGGATATGGTGGATGGCGGTAAGCCCGTCGCACAGGGCGGGCCACAGTCCCATGCCTTCGAAGATGCGTCGCGTTCCTGCAGCCAGGGCTATGGCCCGATCGTCGTAGCTCGGCTGGGCGGGCGCATCGAAGGGGACGGCCTCCGCAACCGCAACGCGCAGCGGTTGCCCGCCCAGAGCGCACGCGAGGCTGGCCCCCACCATCCCGCCGCCGACGATCAGCAGGTCGTAGTCGGTCACTTCCAACGCACCGTCCCTCGACCACGCACTCGCGGACCTGCCGCCAAGGAGCGCCGTGTCTCGATCCCGGTATTCCCCATCATCGAGCAGCCGTTGCAGAACATGTCAGCGCGCCATCACCGCCTCGATATCGTCCACGGCCTTCGGCGCAGCAGCCGTCAGCACCTCGCAGCCGTCCTTGGTGACCAGCACATCGTCTTCGATCCGTATGCCGATATTCCACCACTTGCGTGCCACGCCCCTGGTCCCGGCCGGCACGTACAGACCGGGCTCCACGGTCAGCACCATACCGGGCTCCAGCACGCGCCATTCGCCACCGACCTTGTAGTCACCCACGTCGTGCACGTCCATGCCCAGCCAGTGGCCGGTGCGGTGCATGTAGAACCGGCGGTAGGATTCATCCTTGATGAGCCTGGCCGGCTTGCCTTTGAGCAGACCCAGTTCCACCAGCCCCTCGGTCAGCACCTGCACGGCGGCGTCATGGGGCTGATTCCAGTGGTTTCCGGGCTGAACCTGCTCGATGGCCGCGCGTTGAGCCTCCAGTACCAGTTCATAGAGGGCTTTCTGGGTGGCGCTGAAACGCCCGTTGACGGGAAACGTGCGGGTGATATCGGCCGCATAGCAGTCGTACTCGGCCCCTGCGTCGATGAGCAGCAGATCGCCGTCGCCCAACGGTGCGTTGTTTTCCGTGTAATGCAGAATGCAGCCGTTGCCGCCGCCGCCCACGATGCTCGGATAGGCCCATTGCGCGCCGGCGCGTCGGAACGCGTACTGAAACTCCGCTTCGATCTCGTACTCCATCATGCCCGGGCGGCAGACTTCCATGGCCCGCCGGTGGGCGGCGGTGGAAATCGCCGCCGCCGTGCGCATGGCCTTGAGCTCCGCGCGACTCTTGTACAGGCGCATGTCGTGCAGCAGATGCTCCAGGGTCACGAATTCCTCGGGTGCGCGCTGGCCTCCCCGCGACTGGGACCGGATCGTGTTCACCCAGCCGATGACCCGGTTGTCGAACTCGGGGTGCGAACCCATGGTGTAGAACACGCGTTCGCGGTTCTCCATCAGCCCGGGAAGAATGTCGTCGATATCGGCAATGGGAAACGCATCGTCGGCACCGAAGCGTTCGCCGGCGCGTTCCGGCCCGGTGCGCCGCCCGGTCCAGGTCTCCAGATGCGGGTCCCTCTCCCGGCAGAACAGAATGAATTCACCGTGCTTGCGGCCCGGGACCAGCACCAGCACGGCTTCGGGCTCCGCAAAGCCCGTGAGGTAATAGAAATCGGAGTCCGGACGGTAGGGGTATTCCACATCCCGGTTGCGGGTGCGTTCCGGGGCCGCCGGGAGTATCGCAATGGAATGCGGTCCCATCATGCGCATCAGCTGACGGCGGCGGCGGGCGAACTCCTTGGCGCTGAACATACCGGACAAAATCGACTCCTTTGGTGCCTGTTAACCGGCCCTCGTACGGCGCGACGCTATTGCAGCCTCGGCGGCGCTTTGGTCGGGTGCAGTTCCTCGTTGATAAGCAGCACGCCCACCCGCACATACTCGACGATTTCGGTATAGGCGGCTTCGTCGGCCTCTTCGGGGCTGTCTATGTCGAACTCCACGCGGGAGATGTCCGACATATCCTTCAGCAGTTCGGGCACCGCCCCGGGGAGATCGGCGGTGATCTCGACGCCCGCCAGGCCAAGCCCGAACAGGAAACCCTCGCACCACTTGCCCAACGCCCGGGCGCGTTCGGGCAGGGGGTCCGTATCGGCCGGGACCAGCAACTGGAAGTCCAGCACGGCATCGTTCAGCTGCCCCATGGTGCCCTGGTAGAGCTGATCGAGGACGCCCCGGCACTGTCCCACCATGGCGTTGGCGGGGTCGGTGTCGCTCAGCACCTGCCCCATCCAGGTTTCCCGGTCGGTACGCCCGGCGGCGCAGATGAGTCCGCACAGCATGCCGTGGGTCTCCGCCGCGTCGGGGAGCGCATCGGCGCGCTGCAAGGCGCCATCCACCTCGTCATAGTCGGGATTGGAAGCGGAAGTCATTCAGAATCGCTCTATGCGGGCCTCGTAGGGCAGCACCAGCAGCCGGTATACCTGGCCACCCAACTGTATGTGAGTGAATACCGGTGCCCCGAGAGTCACAGTGTTCTCCCCGGCGGCCGACATCCCGCGTATTCCGAAGCGATCCTGCTCGATCAGGTCCGCCAACAGACCCTCCAGCTCCGAGCATTCCACGCTGCCCGTGTTATCCACCACCCGGCACGGCTTTCCGGTCCTGGTCACACCTTCTACGACCACTGCTCCCGGATTGGCTGCGGAATCGGAATCTCCGTCTGCATCAGAATGGTCAGCCACCACTCACCCACCGGCCTGCGCCCTGGTCCACACGAGCTGCAATTATGGCATAAACGGCACCCGGCCCGCGCGAACCACCGGCCGGGCCGTTGACCCGCTACCCTCCCGGCACTATATTGGCTGCATGGAAAAGGACAGCGCACAGCAGACCGCCGAGCAGGAATTGAGGCGGCTCGAGTTCCGCATCGAGGAGCTGATCCAGACCGTGGAGCAGCTCAAGGCGGAGAACCGCTCGTTGCGCCAGCAGCAGGAAACCCTGGCCGCCGAACGGGCCCGGCTGGTCGAAAAGAACGAGGGCGCCCGCTCGCGCGTGGAAGCGATGATCAACCGCCTGAAGGCCATGGAGCACGGCGTATGACGCGGGACAACAGCCCGGTCAGCGTACGGATCCTGGAGAAAGAGTATCTGGTTGCCTGTCCGGAAGACGAACGGGATGGGCTGACGGCGTCAGCCGAGTACCTGAACAGCAAGATGAAGGAAATCCGCGACAGCGGAAAGGTGGTGGGCGCGGACCGGATCGCCGTCATGGCGGCCCTGAACATCGCCCACGAGCTGCTGCAGCAGAAGTCGCGGCGCCAGGACTACCACCAGTCCATGAGCTCGAGAATCCGCGTCCTTCAGGAAAAGATCGAGCTCGCCCTGAACAAAGGCCGACAGCTGGAACTGTAGAACTGTCGGCAGAGTTATAGGCATCCCCTGCGATGTACGTTAGTGGCCGGGAAATTTCTTGAGCCTACAAGCGTCGACCCCGGGGACAACGACGTGACTGTCTGTGTGCATGTCCGCTACTTGCGGAAAGCCTGATGACATCACCACTGTCCCCACGTGAACTCAGGGTTCAAGGTCGAAGGCCGCGACGGCATAGGCGGAGGGTGCCTCCTAATATCGATCGGCAGCGGTGCAGCCTCGGGCCGCACCGCTAACGCCGTTTTCCCACTCCAGCCATGACATCCCGCCCCGATTTACGCCGACGCATACGCGCGCAGCGCCGGGCACTTACCCCGGCAGAGCGCAGCCGGGCCGCCCTGGAACTGGCCGACCACCTGGCTGCCCATGCACTGTTCCGAAACAGCCGGCGCATCGCCGCCTACCTTGCCGCCGACGGGGAAATCGATCCCTTACCCCTGATGGAACGCGCCTGGGCGCTGGGCAAGGCCGTGTATCTTCCCGTGCTGGTGCCGTTCGGCCACAACCGGCTCTGGTTCTCCCCGTACCGCCCCGGCGATCGCCTGATGAGCAACTGCTATGGTATCGCCGAACCGCAGATCGTCCATCGTGGCCGAGTACCCGCGACCGCCCTCGACCTGGTTCTGGCCCCCCTGGTGGCCTTCGACCCCAGCGGCAACCGACTCGGCATGGGCGGCGGGTATTACGACCGCAGCTTCAACTTCCTCCAGCGGCGCCGTTACTGGCACAAACCGCGGCTGGTAGGACTGGCGTATGATTTTCAGCGGGTCGAAACGCTGCCCTCCCAACCCTGGGATATTCCTCTCGCCGCGGTAGCGACCGACGCCGGTCTGCGTCTGGTGTAGTGCACCGCACTACACCTCCCCCCACCGCCGGAACCCATCGGTCTGATTGGCGCGCAGCCGATTCCCCGACCCGCCACGGGGAATTGCAGCGCCTTGCTGCGCCCGTCGGTTGCTTCGACTCGCCTCCCCCTTATACTCTGCATCCGTAATGAATGATTGAACCCTCGACCGAAGGCCTGCAAGACGATGAACTACTGGCTGATGAAATCCGAGCCGGATGTTTTCGGCATCGACCACCTGAAGAACATGCCCAACAAGACGGAACACTGGGACGGGGTGCGCAACTATCAGGCGCGCAACATGATGCGCGACCAGATGAAGCCGGGCGACCTGGTGTTCTTCTACCATTCCAACACCGCCGAACCGGGTATCGTCGGCATCGCGAAAATCGTCCGCGAGGGTTATCCGGATTTCACCGCCTTCGACCCCGAAACCAAGTACTACGATCCCAAGAGCGACCCGGACAACCCACGTTGGTACATGGTGGATGTCCAGTACGTACGCAAGCTCAAGCGCGTCATTGCACTGACCGAGCTCAAGTCCCATCCGGAACTGGAAGACTTCCCGCTGGTGCGCCGTGGCAACCGCCTCTCCGTGATGCCGGTAACCGAAGACCAGTGGGAAATCATCCTCGGGCTGGAGTAAGACAAGATGCCAGTCCTGTACCACTTCTGGTCCGACGCACCATCGCAGCGCGTGCGCCTGGCCTTGGGGTGCAAAGGAATCGACTACCGCGACGTCCCGGTCGACTACGGCGACGACGAGACCTTCTTCGAGTTGGGAGTCGCCCGTCGAGTGCCCGTGCTGCAGCTCGACAGCGGCGAACTGCTGCATGACTCCGCCGACATCCTGTGGCGCATGGACAACCTGTTTCCCCGGGACCCGGCCCTGGTCCAAGGACGGATCGACCAGGCCGCCTGGCAGGCGCTGCTGGACTGGCGTCGCGGCGTGGATGCGGTGCTCGAACGCCTCTATGCACCCGTGCGCCCGGCTTTCCGGGACGTGGGCGCGGACGCCGAAACCCTCGCCGCCTACAAGGCGGCAGTCCGACGCCGCCTTGGCATGAGCGTCGAAGAGCTGGCCAACGACCGCTACGCCGGCTATGCGCAGCTCGATTCGATGACCGACCTCAGGAGGCTGGGCCGGCATTTGGCCGAACGGCGCTTCTACATGGGCGACGTCAGCATCGCCGACATGATGCTGACGGCCGACCTGTTCCCCCTACAGGTCCTGGATGGCATCGCGCTGCCCATCGACCTCATGTACTACCTCGACCGGGTCGAGCAGTCCTGCGGCATCTCCCTGCGGGAAGGCTATCTGGCCGACATCTGAATCCGGCCGCCCACCGGCGGCCCCGGACGACACGAAGGAGTGCGCCATGAACCTGTCCGAACTGCTCCAGTACATCGACACCAACAGCGACTATGGGCTTCTGGAAGGCGACGCCGAGCAGACCCTGACGAAGGCCCGCGAAGACACGCATCGGGACGCGCTGGCCGGCCGGATCATCAAAGCCATTGCCGAACACTGCAACATCGCTGATACGAGCACCGGGTTCGAACGCGCCGATGCGGTAAACGCCTTGGGTCCGCTGCGGCTGGAGTACATGAAGGACGATGCCCCCGTGGACGGTTTCCGCATGCTCGAGCGCATCATTCACCTCATCGACGGCGCATTCAACGACGAAGCATTGCGGCTCAAGGACAGATAGAAACAACGCAGGGAAGACGCGGCACCGGAACAATACGACACTGCGTTTTCCCTGCATTTCGCCCGAACTGTTCGTTGCACCCTCCCCGCCGTCTGCAATCTCTTCGCTACCGTCATGGCATTTTGCCGCGCAACGGCTGCATCGAATGACATTAAAGCCGTTCAAAAACTTGTGGCATTTTGCAACTGGTTGTTTATACTCAAGCGCGGGCAACTCGTAGAAACCTTGGAGGCATTCCTATGGCAACGAGGAAGAAAGCCGCTACCAAAAAGAAGTCCACCGCAAAGAAGAAGGCAGTAACCCGGAAGAAGGCGGCTCCCAAGAGGAAGGTCGCAACGAAGAAGAAGGTCGGCGCAAAGAAGAAGGCCGCCACCAAGAAGAAAGCTGCCGCAAAGAAGAAGGTTGCGGCGCGCAAGAAGGCCACTGCCAAGAAGAAGGCAGCGGCAAAGAAGAAGACCACCGCAAAGAAAAAGACCACCGCAAAGAAGAAGACAGCCAAGAAGAAGACAGCCAAGAAGAAGGCTGGCGCAAAGAAGAAGGCCGGCGTAAAGAAGAAGGCGACCGCAAAGAAGAAAGCGGCGCCGAAGAGGAAGGCCGCGGCCAAGAAGAAACGGTAGCAGCACAGGGGGGCGGCGGGTTGTTACGGCCCGCCCGCTCTCTCAGGAAGACTGAAAACCCGGCCCCGCGCTGGGGCAGTATCCCCTTTCCCGATCAGACACGCCCCAGAAACAACCCGTAGGCCGGATTGGCGGTCTCCTCCCAGTACTGATAGCCGAGCGCATCGAGGAACTCGTGAAAGCTCCGGCGCTCTCCCGGCGACACCTGGATACCCACCAGAACCCGGCCGTAGGCGGCACCGTGGTTGCGGTAGTGGAACAGGCTGATGTTCCAGCGACCGCCCATCTCGGTGAGAAAACGCAGCAGTGCCCCCGGACGCTCGGGAAACTCGAAACGGTAGAGGATTTCGTCCTCCACCCCCAGCGCGTGACCGCCGACCATGTGGCGCACGTGCAGCTTGGCCATCTCGTTGTCGGTGATGTCCAGGACGGGGTATTCCAGCGCCTGCAGCTCCTTGACCAGGTTCTCGCGTTCGACGTCGCCATCGTTGAGCTCCACGCCGGCAAATACATGGGCCTGTGTGGCGTCAGAATATCGGTAGTTGAACTCGGTGATGCTGCGCCGGCCCAGTGCCTGGCAGAAACGGCGAAAGCTGCCCGGCTGCTCGGGAATCGAGACGGCCAGCAGTACCTCGCGCCGTTCACCGAGTTCGGCCCGCTCGGCCACGTGGCGCAGGCGGTCGAAGTTGATGTTGGCGCCGCTGTTGATGGCCACCATGTCCTGATCGCGGATCCCGGTGCGCTCGACATAGGCTTTGGCGCCGGCCACGGCCAGGGCACCGGCCGGCTCCACAATGGAGCGGGTATCATCGAAGATGTCCTTGATGGCGGCGCAGATCGCGTCGCTGCTGACCAGCACGACCTCGTCCACGTGATCGCGGGCGATGCGAAAAGGCTCTTTGCCCACCTGACGGACCGCGACCCCGTCCGCAAAGATGCCCACCTGCTTGAGCGCGATGCGCCGGCCGCGCGCAAGCGCGTGGTGCATGCTGGGCGCGTCGTCGGGCTCCACTCCTACGATCCTGATGTCGGGCCGCAGCGCTTTCACATAGGCCGCAATGCCCGCAATCAAACCGCCGCCGCCCACGGGCACGAAGATGGCGTGCAGCGGGCCGCTGTGCTGGCGCAGGATTTCCATGGCCACCGTACCCTGGCCGGCGATGACCTCGGGATCGTCGTAGGGCGAAATGAAGGTCATGTCGCGCTCGGCCACCAGCGTCTGGGCATGGGCCGACGCTTCATCGTAGGAGTCGCCATGCAGCACGGTGCGGGCACCGAGGCTGCGCACCGCGGCAACCTTGATTGCAGGGGTGGTACGCGGCATCACAATCAGCGCCTTGATGCCACGCCGCCGGGCCGCCAGCGCGACTCCTTGAGCATGATTGCCGGCCGAAGCCGCAATGACGCCCTTCTGGCAGGCTTCGTCAGACAGCTTGATGATCTTGTTGTAGGCGCCGCGGAGCTTGAACGAAAACACCGGCTGCAGGTCCTCGCGCTTCAACCACAACCGGTTTCCCAGGCGCCGAGAGAGCCCCGTTGCGGGATCGAGGGGCGTTTCGCGGGCTACGTCGTATACCCGCGCATTCAGGATCATCTTCAGGTATCGATTTAACATGGGGCAATAAAGTATCAGTTCAACAGCGGGTTTCCTAGGGCTGCCCGGTGCTGCGATGACGTCACCCCGGCGATACCGGCGCCGATCGGCCGCGAAGTGAAAGTCCGCGAGGGGATGCCGGCACCCGTCCCGCCGGTTGCGCCGGTTGCGCCGGTTGCGCCGGTTGCGCCGGTTGCGCCGGCGGACAACGCGCCACGACCCGCAGCGGCTGAGCCCGTCGACGCCGTCATGACTTCGACAGCCGGCAACGGTATGATCATTTCGCAAAGCGCAACGAGTGGAGCGAGGACAATGAACCCGGACGAACTGAAGAAAGCGGTGGCCAAGGCGGCCCTGGACTACGTGGAGGCCGGCACGGTCGTAGGAGTGGGCACAGGCTCCACGGCCAACCATTTCATCGACTGGCTGGCCGGCATCAAGCACAAGATCGAGGGCACCGTGGCCAGCTCTGTCGCCTCGGCCGAGCGCCTCAAGAGCCATGGCATTCCGGTCTTGGATCTGAATGCAGTGGACGAACTGTCGGTGTACGTCGATGGCGCCGACGAGACCACCCGCCACCTGCACCTGATCAAGGGCGGCGGCGGAGCACTCACACGGGAGAAGATCGTGGCTGGCGCCAGCCGGAAATTCGTCTGCATTGCCGACGGCTCCAAGCTGGTGGATGTGCTGGGGGCGTTCCCGCTGCCCGTCGAAGTGATTCCCATGGCGCGCAGCTTCGTGGCCCGCGAACTGGTCAAGCGCGGCGGAAAACCGGTGCTGCGCGAAGGCTTCACCACCGACAACGGCAATATCATCCTGGACGTGCACAACCTGAAGATCATGGACCCGCCCAAGCTGGAAGCCGAGCTGAACAACATTCCCGGGGTGGTGACCGTGGGCATCTTCGCCCTGCGCCCGGCCGATGTGCTGTTGCTGGGCACCGCGGAAGGCATCAAGACCCTGTCCTGATCCGCCGGATCGAGCCCAAGAGCCATGGCACGCTGGCTGATAATTCTCGGCGTAGCGCTTGTGCTGGTGGGACTGGCCTGGCCCTGGCTGGACAAGCTGGGGCTCGGCCGGCTGCCGGGCGACGTCATGATCGAGCGCGGCAGCTTCCGGTTCTACTTCCCGATCACCACCTCCATCATCGTCAGCCTGATCCTCACCCTGCTCCTCTGGCTGTTCCGGAAATAGCCCCGCTCCCGCGGCGCTGGTACGCCAGGCAAAGACAAAAAAATGCGCCACGGAAAACACGGAATACACGGAAAGAAATAATTATTGATCGAAACCGCCTGCCGCTACGGCACCGGCCCTGTGCCGGCGTGCCGCAGCTTCCGCCTTCTTTACTTCCGTGGGTTCTGTGGGTTCCGTGGTTCTTACTAAAAAAAGCGCCACGGAAAGCGCGGAATACACGGAAAGAAATGATTATCGATCGGAACCGCCTGCCGGTACGGCACCGGCGCACTGCAACGGAGTGCCGCAACTTCGCCCTACTTCGCTTCCGTGGGTTCTGTGGGTTCCGTGGCTCTTACTAAAGAAAAAAGCGCCACGGAAAGCACGGAATACACGGAAAGAAATGATTATCGATCGGAAGCGCCTGCCGGTACGGCACCGGCGCCCTGCAACGAATGTCCGCAACTTCGCCCTACTTCGCTTCCGTGGGTTCTGTGGTTTCTGTGGCTCTTACTAAAGAAAAAAGCGCCACGGAAAGCACGGAATACACGGAATGCGCGGAATACACGGAATACACGGAATACACGGAATACACGGAATACACGGAATACACGGAAAAATAATTATTGATCGAAAGCGCCTGCCGGTACAGGCACCGGTACCCTGTGCCGACGTGCCGCAGCTTCCGCCTTCTTTACTTCCGTGGGTTCTGTGGGTTCCGTGGCTCTTGCCTTCCTTACTTTCCGTGGTTTCTGTGGGTTCCGTGTCTTTCCGTGCTTTCCGTGCTTTCCGTGGCGCTTTTCAAAGATGCTCGGGAGGACCGGCGCTATAGCAGTACCCGTTCGATGCCGCCGGCCTTGGCCTGGCCGATGAAGCGCTGCTGCCAGTCGTCGCCCAGCATCCTGTTGGCCATTTCCACCACGATGTAGTCGGTCTGCAGCCCGGTCTCGTCGCCGTAGCGCATCAGGCCCTGCTGGCAGGCCGGGCAGGAGGTGAGCAGCTTGACGTTGCCGTTCTCCGCGGTGGGTTTGCCGGTGAGTTCGCGAACGCCCTTGGTCAGCTCTTCCTGCTTGCGGAACCTGACCTGGGTGGCGATGTCCGGGCGCGATATCGCGAACGTGCCCGCTTCGCCGCAGCAGCGGTCGGACAGGAGCACATCCTGTCCCATCAGCCGGGAGGCTACGGCGATGGGATTATGGGTCTTCATGGGCGTGTGGCACGGGTCGTGGTACATGTACTGCACCCCCTCCACCCCGTCCAGGCCCAGCCCCTTCTCCATGAGGTATTCGTGAATGTCCAGCAGCCGGCAGCCCGGGAAGATCTTTTCGAATTCGTACTTCTGCAGCTGATCCATGCAGGTGCCGCAGGACACGATGACCGTCTTGATATCCATATAGTTCAGGGTGTTCGCGACGCGATGGAACAGCACCCGGTTGTCGGTGGTGATCTTGTGGCCGCGCTCGCGGTCGCCACCGGAAGTCTGGGGATAGCCGCAGCACAGGTAACCGGGGGGCAGCACGGTCTGGGCGCCCACTTCGTAGAGCATGGCCAGGGTGGCGAGCCCGATCTGGCTGAACAGGCGCTCGGAACCGCAGCCCGGAAAATAGAACACCGCGTCCGATTCCTCGCTCACCTTGGCGGGATCGCGCAGGATCGGCACCATCTTGCTGTCTTCGGCTCCCAGCAGGGCCCGCATGGGCTGGCTGGGCAACCCCCCCGGCATGGGTTTGTTGACGAAATTGATGACCTGGGCGCGCACCGTCATGGGGCCCGTGGTGGCTGCCGGGTGACTGTTCTTCTTCGTGTGCACCGTAAACCGCCGGGCCAGCTTGTAGGCCAGCCGCTGGCCCCGGTAGCCCCACTGGATCATGCCCTTGCGCATCAGCTTGATGGTGCGCGGATCGGTCACGTTAAGAAACGCCATGGCCGCCCAGGTGGCCGGGCTGGCCCGCTTCTGGCCGCGCGCGCGCAGGATGTGGCGCATGCGGATGGTCACGTCTCCGAAATCAATGTCCACCGGGCAGGGGGTCAGGCACTTGTGACACACCGTGCAGTGATCCGCCACGTCATTCATTTCGGCGAAGTGATGGGTGGAGATGCCGCGGCGGGTCTGCTCTTCGTACAGGAACGCCTCGATGATCAGCCCCGTCGCGAGAATCTTGTTGCGCGGCGAATACAGCAGATTGGCCCGCGGCACGTGGGTGGTGCACACAGGCTTGCACTTGCCGCAGCGCAGGCAGTTGCGGATATCGTCGTTCAAGTCCCCGAGCTCGCTTTCCTCCAGCAGCAGCGCTTCCTGCTGGACCAGGCGCAGCGACGGGGTATAGGCGCTGTCCAGACCGGATCCGGCCAGCAGTTTGCCGCGGTTGAACCAGCCTTGCGGGTCCACTTCCGACTTGTAACGGGTAAAGGCCTCGATGACCGCCGGTTCCAGATAGCGGATCTTGGTCAACCCGATGCCGTGCTCACCGGAAATCACGCCGCCCAGGGAGGTCGCCAGGGCCATCACCCGGTCCACGATGCGCTCGGCCTCGTGCAGCATCTGGTAGTCGTTGGAGTTGACCGGAATGTTGGTGTGCACGTTGCCGTCGCCGGCATGCATGTGGGTGGCCACGAACAACCGCGCGGAACGGATTTCGGCATGAATGGCATCGAGGCGACGGTGCACCGGCTCCAGCTCCCGGCCGGCGAAGATCTCCTTGAGGGGGCGCTCCACTTCGGCACGGTAGGAGATGCGCAGGTCCCGGCGCAACAGCAGGTCCAGCAGGCGGTCGTCCGCCCGCAGCGCTTCGCGGGCGGCGTTGTCCAGCAGCGGGTCATGATCCGCCGCCGGCTCGTCGAGGTGTTCCAGCAGGCTGTCCCAGCGGTCGCGGACCTGCTGCAGGTGCTCCCGGGCGGCCTGCTTCTTGGCGGCCAGAATGGCCTGGTTCTCCTCGCTGTCCTCCAGATCGGGCACCCCGCGCAACTCGGGCAGGTCGCCGTCCAGGTACTCCATGACGGCGTCGATCATGCGCAGCTTGTTGCGGGTGGAGTACTCGATATTGATGCGCTCGATGCCGGCGCTGTAATCGCCCAGGCGCGGCAGCGGGATGACCACGTCTTCGTTGATCTTGAAAGCGTTGGTATGGGCGGCAATGGCGGCGGTGCGGGCGCGGTCCGCCCAGAACCGGCGCCGCGCCTCGGGGCTCACGGCCACGAAGCCTTCGGCCCCCCGGGCGTTGGCCATGCGCACCACCATGGAGGCGGCGTCCGCCACGCTGTTCTCGTCGTCCCCGGACACATCGGCCAGCAGCACCATCTTGGGCAGCTCCCGGCGCGGCGACTTGGTGCTGTAATCGACCGCCCGCACATAGCGCTCGTCCAGGTGTTCGAGCCCGGAGAGCTGCACCCGGGGATTGCCGTCCAGGTAGTCCTTGGTCTCCACAATCGCCGGCACCGCGCGGTTCAGATCGCTGCCGAAGAACTCCAGGCACACCGTGCGAGTGTACTGGGGCATGCGGTGCAGGATGAACACCGCCGAAGTGATCAGACCGTCGCAGCCTTCCTTCTGCACGCCGGGCAGACCGCCCAGGAACTTGTCGGTGACGTCCTTGCCCAGGCCCTGCTTGCGCAGCGCCTGTCCGGGCATGCGCAGCATGCGGGGCTCGCCGACGGGCGTCTTGCCGTTGGCCTTGTAGCGGGTGATGCGGAATTCCGCCGTCTCCTGATCGTGGATGCGTCCCAGGTTGTGGTTGACGCGCTCCACTTCCAGCCAGTGGCCGTCGGGCATCACCATGCGCCAGGAAGCCAGGTTGTCCAGGGTGGTGCCCCATACCACCGCCTTCTTGCCGCCGGCGTTCATGGCCACGTTGCCGCCGATGGTGGAGGCATCCTGGGAAGTGGGGTCCACCGCAAACACGTAGTTGGCGGCCTCGGCCCGCTCGGCGACCCGACGGGTCACCACGCCCGCTTCGGCCCGCACCGTCGCCACCGGCCGATCCAGACCGGGAAGCACCCGTTCCTCCACCGCGCCGAGCCCTTCCAGCTTTTCGGTGTTGATCACGGCGGCATTGGCGTCCAGGGGCACGGCGCCGCCGGTGTAGCCGGTGCCGCCGCCCCGGGGAATGATGACCAGCCCCAGGTCGATGCAGGCCTTCACCACCGCCTGCACTTCCTTCTCGGTGTCGGGACTGATCACCACCAGCGGCATCTCCACGCGCCAGTCGGTGGCGTCGGTGGCATGGGAAACGCGGGCGAGGCCACCGAAGTCGATATTGTCCCTGCGGGTGATGCGGGCCAGGCGCCGGCGCACCCTGGCGCGCAGCTTGCGGGTACGGGGGAACCAGGCCTCGAACTCGCGCACCGCCTGGCGGGCCTGGTCGGCGAGCTTGAGCGCCAACTCATTGCCGTTGGCCCGGGCCACGATCTGATCGAGCCGGTGATGCAGCGCGTGCACCAGCGACGCCAGCCGTTTCTTGTTCTCCAGCAGGTCGTCCTGGATGTAGGGATTGCGGCTTACCACCCACATATCGCCCAGCACCTCGAACAGCATGCGCGCCGAAATACCCGTGCGGCGCGAGCCCCGCAACTCATTGAGCACGTCCCACATCGGCTCGCCGAGATAGCGGATCACGATCTCGCGGTCGGAGAAGGAGGTGTAGTTGTACGGAATCTCGCGGATTCGGCCGGGCGCTGACGTCATGAGATTTGATGCCTAAGGACAGGAACCAGCAGCTGACAGGCATTCTACCATCAGAGCTGCTTGCAAAAATCAAAAGCGCCACGGAAAACACGGAATCCACGGAAAGGAATGGATTGTTGGTTGGGCGGGTCCGACGACGCGGCACCGGTATCCTGTGGCCGTGTGCCGCGGCCTTGGCCTTCTTCCCTTCCGTGGGTTCTGTGGGTTCCGTGGCTCTTACTGAAGAAACAAATGCACCACGGAAGAC
>CAWHLH010000011.1:0-6919 GCA_963830105.1 uncultured Gammaproteobacteria bacterium
GGCGGGCTCGAGCCTTAGCACCTGCGCGAACACCGCCTTGCGGATGTCGGCCACCACCCGCTCGCCGATCCAGGTGACCAGGTATACGCGTGCGGCCACCGAGCAGGCCATGACCGCCACTACGATCAGAAACAGCATCAGCGCGTGGTTGAGAGCGGCGCTGGACCCGCTGCTCAGACCGTGGTCCACCACCTAGGGGAGCACCACCCCGAAACCGAGGACCGCCCCGGCTGCGATCACCAGCGCCGTTACCGCGGCCGCCAGCACGCCCCGGTAGGGGCGTACGAAACCGAACAGATGGGTCAACACCCGCACATTGCGGCTGACAGGGCGCGAGTCGGTGCTGGGGGCGGTTCTGGCCATGGGGTGTCTGCACGATGAAGGGGCCGCGACGGTAGCGACGCGGACAACGGACGCTGGGGAGCATACCACCGGATTGCTCCGCGCGCGGAGTCGGCGTGGGAGTTTTCCACCGCTTGGCGGGTCTACACTATTAGTAAAGGGGGTTGGATTTTGAGCCTCCTTAGAGATGCATGAGCAAGGCAATCGCACGGAAGGTTGAGATGCCGGCGCCAGTGGGCGGGCCCTTCGTGGCCGGTCATCAGGACGTCGCACGAGGCAGATAAGGAGGACATCATGTCATTCGGTAATCAAGCAACTAAAAGCTCCACGAGACCGCAGCACGGGTGAACAAAACCGCCCATGGTATGGCGCAACGGGCGGAGCACGCCGGCGAGACCATCAGTCGATTGGCCGCAGGGCCGCTGACCGTTCCCGCCAGACCCTGACCACGCTGCCCGGGTCGGTGCGGCGGCATCCCTACCGCACGGCCGGTGTGGTCGCGGCGGCGGCGACCGGCGTGGCCCTGTGGGCACTCCTGCGGCGGCGTTGACGCCCGTACAGGCGGCTCTCGCCCGGGGTCACCGCGGGCGAACAGCGCGGCCAGCATCCCGTTCACCTGCCGGGCAGGGCATGTAGCGCGCGGCTCCATGTCCGCCGGCACGGCTTGAGGGCGGCCACTGCGGTTCGCCTTTTTCTCCATTTGTAGACTGGTCTGGTGCCCAAGGACGCACCGTGTTGATGCGCCGGCGCCCGATGCTGGTGCGTCATGCGCTTGCGCTGCGTTGTCGTGGTGCGCGGCCGGCGTGCCGCCGGGCCCGTCCGGTAGGGCGATTTCCGACGCCACCCAGCGCGTAGCACACCTGCGGTGGACCCGCCACCATGCGCCCCCGTGTCGGTGCAACGCCATGACGGCTTGCAGCACTCGGGTCAATGCGAGGCATTACCCCGAGGAAACACCGTCCGTGAGAGCTCCCAGTCTGATCCCGGCAGCCGAGGTGCCCGTCGAACACGACCGCACCAGCCTGAGCAAGGAGGCGCTGCAGCGCGCGTTTCTGGACAATCTGTTCTTCATCCAGGGCAAGTTCCCGCGCCTGGCGACCGCCAACGATTACTACATGGCGCTCGCGCACGCCGTGCGCGACCGATGCTGCATCGCTGGATCAGACGGCGGCCGCCTACACCGCCCGCGGTTCGCGTACCGTCGCCTATCTGTCGGCCGAGTATCTGCTCGGGCCCCACCTGGGCAACAACCTCATCAACCTGGGCATCTACGATTCGGTGCGCGACGCGGTTCAGGAACTGGGGTTGAACTTCGAAACCCTGCTGGCCCAGGAGGAAGAGCCGGGGCTGGGCAACGGCGGACTGGGGCGGCTGGCCGCCTGTTTCCTCGATTCCCTGGCGACCCTGGAAATCCCCGACTCTGGCTACGGCATCCGCTACGAATTCGGCATCTTCGACCAGGAGATCCGCGACGGCTGGCAGGTCGAGAAGACCGACAAGTGGCTGCGCTTCGGCAATCCCTGGGAGATCATCGTCCGGAATGGGCGGTGGAGGTCGGGCTCGGCGGGCACACCGAGCGCTATACCGAGAGCACGGTCGGCGGCGCACCCGTTGGGTGCCGGCCTGGACCTGCAGGGCGTTCCCCACGACACGCCGATCCTCGGCTATCGCAATAACACCGCCAACACGCTGCGCCTGTGGCGCGCCGAGGCGGCGGAGTCATTCGACTTCGAAATGTTCAACCGCGGCGACTACTACGGCGCCGTGGACCGCAAGGTGGCCGCAGAAAACCTCACCAAGGTGCTCTATCCCAACGACGAGCAGGTCCAGGGCAAGGAACTGCGCCTGCAGCAGCAGTACTTCTTCGTGTCCTGCTCGCTGCAGGACATGCTGCGCATCATGCGGGTGCAGAAACTGCCCCTGGCGCGCTTTCACGAAAAGTTCGCGGTGCAGCTCAACGACACCCATCCCGCCATCGCGGTGGCCGAGCTGATGCGGCTGCTGGTGGACGAGCACGCCATGGACTGGGATGCGGCCTGGGACGTCACCCGCCGGACCCTCGCCTACACCAATCACACCCTGATGCCCGAAGCGCTGGAGCACTGGCAGCTCGACCTGTTCGCTCGCCTGCTGCCGCGGCATCTGGAGATCATCTATGAGATCAATACGCGCTTTCTCGACGAAGTGCGCGTGCGCTTCCTGGGCGACGATGCGCGGGTCGCACGCCTGTCGCTGATCGACGAGCAGGGCGAGCGCTACGTGCGCATGGCCCATCTGGCCTGCGTGGGCAGCCACGCCATCAACGGCGTTGCGGCGCTGCACACCCGGCTGCTCCAGGCTGACGTGCTGAAAGACTTCCATGAGTTGTGGCCGGAGAAGTTCAGCAACAAGACCAACGGCATCACCCCGCGGCGCTGGCTCGTGCTCAGCAATCCGAGACTCTCAGGTCTGATCAGTGCCGCCATCGGCGACGACTGGGTCAGGGACCTGGACCGGCTGCGCGACCTGGAACCCCTGGCCGGGGACGCGGTGTTTCGCGCCAAGTGGCGGGAAGTCAAACGGGCCAACAAGCACCACTTCGCCGTCCATGTCCGGAAGCTCGCCGGTGTGGCCATCGACCCGGATTCGCTGTTCGACGTGCAGGTCAAGCGCATCCACGAGTACAAGCGCCAGCACCTGAACATTCTGCATGTCATCGGGCTGTATGTGCGCCTGAAGAACGACCCCGACATGGACATGGTGCCCCGCACGTTCATCTTCGGCGGCAAGGCCGCCCCCGGCTACTATCTGGCCAAGCTCATCATCAAGCTGATCAATTCCGTGGGAAGGGTGGTGAACCGGGATCCCGCGGTGCGCGATCGCCTCAAGGTGGCGTTCCTGCCCAACTACAACGTCAGCAACGGCCAGCGGGTGTACCCGGCGGCGGACCTCTCCGAGCAGATCTCCACCGCCGGCAAGGAGGCTTCCGGCACCGGCAACATGAAGTTCTCACTCAATGGGGCACTCACCATCGGCACCCTGGACGGCGCCAACATCGAAATCCGCGAAGAAGTGGGCGCGGAGAATTTCTTCCTGTTCGGCCTGACCGCCGAAGAGGTGGGCGCGCTGCAGGCCGGCGGCTATCGGCCCATGGACTGCTACCGGGCCGACCCGGAGCTGCACCAGGTGATCGACCTGCTGCGCACCGGCTTCTTCTCCCGCGGCGACCCGGAGCTGTTCCGCCCGCTGGTGGACGACCTGCTGCACAGTGACCCATACTTGGCGCTGGCCGACTACGGGGCCTACGCCGAGTGCCAGCGCCAGGTGAGCGCCGCCTACGGCGACATCGATCATTGGACCCGCATGTCCGTTCTCAATGCGGCCCGCTCGGGCAAGTTTTCCTCCGACCGCACCATCCGGGAGTATTGCGAGGACATCTGGCGCGCGGAGCCGGTGCCCATCCGGCTGCTGTCCCAGGAGGCGGTCAAGGCGGGATTTCTGCAGTAGGCAATGCCGATGGCGGAAGGCGGAACGATGAGCGATGAACTGAAGATCGGCGGTCGGGGCTGAGGAAAAAGCCGAAGGCGCCACGGAAAGCACGGAATACACGGAAGAGGGAATTCGCGTGCCTGGGCGCCGCATGTCAGCGCCGCAGTACCGATCAGGTCAGACGCCCCGCCAAACCGTCCTTCTCTTGGTGCCTTCCGCGACCCATTGTCTTGCTCCTGGCCGCATCCACTGAGCAGAAAGCCGAAGGCGCCACGGAAAGCACGGAATACACGGAAGAGGGAATTCGCGTGCCTGGGCGCCGCATGTCAGCGCCGCAGTACCGATCAGGTCAGACGCCCCGCCAAACCGTCCTTCTCTTGGTGCCTTCCGCGACCCATTGTCTTGCTCCTGGCCGCATCCACTGAGCAGAAAGCCGAAGGCGCCACGGAAAGCACGGAATACACGGAAGAGGGAATTCGCGTGCCTGGGCGCCGCATGTCAGCGCCGCAGTACCGATCAGGTCAGGCGCCCCGCCAAATCATCCTTCTCTCCGTGCCTTCTGCGACCCATGGTCTACGCTTTTGTTTGACACGGCTGCCGTTCGGAAAAGGGAATCGATATCCCCGCGCGACGGCGTTCCGGTGTGTGCCGGAAAGGAGGGAGTCGTGGATGACTATGGGATTACGGGGAAAGTCAGTCCATTCGTCGCCCGGGTCATGAATCGGCTTGTCAGGCCGATGGGACTCAGGTGCGTGCCCGTGCCCGTCATTTCCCCCGCGCCGGAGCTTCCCGACGTTTGCCTGGAGCATGCCCGCATCCTCCCGGAGCGCTCGGACATTCTCCATCTGCTGCCCACGGGCGGCGTGGTGGCGGAAGTCGGTGTCGCTTTCGGAAAGTACTCGCGCAAGATCCTGGAGGTCATGGAACCCCGCCAATTCGTGGCGGTTGACACCTTCGAGCTGGACGGGCCTTCCTGGTCCGGCCACCAGGCCTACGGGAAGGTTTTCGCAGGCCGCAGCCACGAGCAGTACTACAGGGACGCCTTTGCCCCGGAAATCGCCGCCGGCAGGGTGTTGGTAAAGAAGGGCTTCAGCTTTTCGGTCCTGGAGGAATTTCCCGACCGGTATTTCGACATGGTCTACATCGACGCCGCCCACGATTACGAAAGCGTGCGCAGGGACCTGGATGTCATCTCGCGAAAGGTAAAGGAAGACGGGTTCATTCTGTTGAACGACTACACGCTGGTGGATCCTCTGCTGCTTCAGCCCTACGGTATCGTTCAGGCGACCCATGAGTTCTGCATGCGCGAAGGCTGGGAGATCGTCTACCTGGCCCTGCACCGCTACATGTTCTGCGATGTCGCGCTGAGGAAGGTGAAGGGATGAGAAGGCAGAAACCGTAGGTTGGGCTGGGCGATCGTAGGTTGGGCTGAGCGCCGCGAAGCCCAACACGCCCATCTTTCCGATCCGGCGGACGGTTGGTGAAGACCTCCGGGTCTTGTTTGAATTTGAAAGCGGGCTCTCGCGCCCGCGCGGCGAGGAGAAAAGTGGGGTCAGAGTTGCCACTCTGACCCCACTTTTCTCCCCAAAGAAAGGCCGCCCGGGTGTCGCCCCCCTGCGGGGTTCCCTGAGCTTCTTGCCCGAAGCGGGGCGCGCCCCAACTCGCCGGCTGCCCCGGCGCCCTGCGGGCTTGGGTCATCTCGGTCTCGAACAGGGGGCGCGCTTGTTTCCGCTTCGGGTTGCGATGCTCGGTGCGCCACGCGGGATGCAAAACCCACCGTACAAAACCGGGTTGAACCGCCCCGGGTTTGGCGGAGGCTCCAACTCTTGAGAGAATGGAGCCATGAACAAGTCCAATAAGTTTTCCCCAGAGGTCCGCGAGCGTGCGGTGCGTATGGTGCAGGAGCACCGTGGAGAGTATTCGTCGTTGTGGGCGGCGGTGGAGTCGATGGCCCCGAAGATCGGCTGCGTGCCGCAGACGCTGCTGGAATGGGTCAAGCGGGTCGAAATCGACAGCGGCCAGCGGGACGGCCTGACCACGACCGAGCGTGAGCGCATCAAGGCGCTGGAGCGTGAGGTCAAGGAGCTGCGCCGTGCCAACGAGATCCTGCGTACCGCCAGCGCTTTTTTCGCCCAAGCGGAGCTCGACCGCAAACTGAAGTCGTAAATGCCTACATCGACCAGCACCGCGATGCCTACGGGGTCGAGCCGATCTGCAACGTGTTGCAGGTTGCCCCGTCGGCCTACCGGCGCCATGCGGCCCGCCAGCGCAATCCGGATCTGCGCAGCGCCCGCGCCAAGCGCGATGAGAGGTTGGTTCCGCACATTGAGCGGGTCTGGCAGGCCAACCTCGAGGTCTACGGCGCCGACAAGGTCTGGAGGCAGATGAACCGCGAAGGCGTTCCCGTGGCGCGCTGCACCGTGGAGCGGCTCATGAGCCGGTTGGGGTTGCAGGGCGCGCGCCGTGGCAAGACGGTTCGCACCACGGTGCCAGACCGATCGGCGCCGTGTCCGCTGGACCGAGTCAATCGGCAATTCACGGCCGATCGCCCCAACCAGCTGTGGGTGTCGGACTTCACCTACGTTTCGACCTGGCAGGGGTGGCTGTACGTAGCCTTCGTCGTGGACGTCTTCGCCCGGCGCATTGTGGGCTGGCGCGTCAGCCGCACCATGACCACCGACTTCGTGCTCGACGCCCTGGAGCAGGCCCTGTATGCCCGTCAGCCTGCGGACTCGGACGGCCTGATTCATCACTCCGATCGCGGGTCGCAATACGTCAGTATTCGCTACAGCGAGCGGCTGGCCGAGGCCGGCATCGAGCCGTCGGTCGGCAGCAAGGGCGACAGCTACGATAATGCTCTGGCCGAGACCATCAACGGCCTGTACAAAGCCGAATTGATCCACCGCCGTGGCCCCTGGAAATCCCGCGAGGCGGTGGAGCTGGCCACGCTGGAATGGGTGTCCTGGTTCAATCATCAGCGACTGATGGGGCCCTTGGGTTATATCCCTCCGGCAGAAGCTGAGGCACACTACTACCGGCAACTCACCAGTCAGGCCCCGATGGCGGCCTGACTTAAACCAAACAGCCTCCGCAATTCCCGGGGCGGTTC
>CAWHLH010000012.1:0-709889 GCA_963830105.1 uncultured Gammaproteobacteria bacterium
ACGGAAAGAAGAAATCTTTGGTCGGGAGGGTCGGTCACACGGCACCGGTGCCCCGTAGCCATGTGCCACGGCATCCCCCTTCTCCCCTTCCGTGGATTCCGTGGGTTCCGTGGCTCTTACTCAAGAAACAAATGCGCCACGGAAGACACGGAAAGCACGGAAAGAAGGAATCTTTGGTCGAGAGGGTCGGCCACACGGGACCGGTACCCCATAGCCGTGTGCCACGGCATCCCCCTTCTCCCCTTCCGTGGGTTCCGTGGCTCTCACGAAAGCTTTCGCGCATCACCCGGCGCAATGCGCTGCGCTTATTGCGCCTACATGACGTTCCGTGCTTTCCGTGTTTTCCGTGGCGCTTTGGGTTTTGACCGGCACCACAAAAAAAACGGGCGCCCGAAGGCGCCCGTCAGTGCTACAGCTGGGCTTCTTGTTCTTCGAACCGAGGTTCTTAGAACTTGTGCTCGAAGCCAACCGAGAACGCACTGGGGTTGTCGCCCAGGCTGCCGACCGGGATGGTCTGGCCGTGGCCGCCCTGGCCCAGCGCGTAGTTGCCGGCATTGTCATTATTCATGCTGGCATACATGGCGTACACGTCGGTCTGCTTGCTGAAGTGGTGATAGGCACCCAGCACCCACATGTCGGCACCGTCGTTACCGCCGGCCACGCTGCTGCTGTCAGCCTTGTAGTAGGACAGGCCGATGTCGTTCATGCCCATGTTCATCATGCCGAACAGGCCCCAGGCATTGCGGTCGATGGACTTGGGTTGACGCTGGAGTCAGGCGACAGGTTCTCGTAGATGGCACCCACCTTGAAGGGGTTGAAATCGTACGAGCCGCTGACGCGCCAGGACTTCAGGTCGCTGTTGGACACGTCGGAGAACTGGTCCTCGTAGGCCACCCAGCCCTTGATGGGGCCGTTCTTGTAGTTGACCGCCACATTGTAGCCACCGGACTTGGTGTTGTCGGGCTGACCGGCAACGGTGGAACCGCCGCCGACATAGATCAGGTAGCCGGTGAAGCCCATCATGTTGGGGCTGACGTAGGCCAGCACGCGGCCGAAGCGGTTGTTCAGGTAGTCGTGACCATTGCTGCCCACGCCCATGATGTTGCGGGAGTCGCCGATGGTGTCGTTGAACGGCATGATGCTGGTGTCGGCCATCTTGGTGGCGGAGTCATGACGTCCGGCCAGCACGGTACCCCAGCCGCCGCGGAAACCGCCGAAGCTGTTGCGGTGGGCCAGAGTGCCGTTGCCGCCGCTCAGGTTGATGGAGCTCTCGATCTGCCAGATGAAGGCATTGCCGCCGCCCAGGTCCTCGGAACCCTTGAAACCGATGCGGCTGGAGTTGTCGGACAGCCCGGAGCCGCTGCTGTCGGTGCAGGTGCCCGTGTTGCAGGCGTAGCTGGTCACCGAGTTGGAGTAGATATCGTAGGATTCGTGAACCTTTCCGTAGACCTTCACGTCGGCGTTGGCGCTGGACATGGCGCCGACCAGGGCAACACCGATCGCGGTAGCAAGAAGCTTCTTGTTCATTACATCTCTCCCCATTAATCCATATAAAGGATGATCTCACTGAGACGGGCGTACTGTAACGCAGCTGTTAACGCCCATGCAACACTTTTTCCCCTAAACACCACAACCTTAGACGGTTGTTGTCTTTGCGCAACAAACCGCCCATCCGGTGACTTTTCGACTTGAGGGCTAGAGGGTTGGCAACGGCCGCTTTATCGGCGGCGAGACGCCGCACGTGATGCGCTCCGACAAAAAAACGACGCCGCCGCCAGGCAACCACCAAGCGGGCGACCTTAACAGGGAAATGTGACCGTGTTGTGGCAGAATGCAGAAACGGGACGCGGACCGGTCCGGCCGCATGCCATGGTTTGCGAAGGCCGCGATAGAAGGCGGCCGTTACGGCACCAACCCGACCCGATACGTCCTGCCCTTCAGCTCATCATTCCGCGTTCATCGTTTGTGCCCATGCTTCATCGCGCACAAAAAAAGCCCGCCAAGCGGCGGGCCCTCTTGTATTGGCTGGGGGACTAGGATTCGAACCTAGGTTGGCGGAGTCAGAGTCCGCTGTCCTACCACTAGACGATCCCCCAAGTGCGCGGGGCCGGTTCCGCACTCGGCGAAGCCGGCCCACCACTGCCGGAGCGCCCCGTGCGGGCGCTGCGCAGCAATGACCGACGCGTTTTAGCGCTTGGAGTACTGGGGCGCGCGACGGGCCTTGTGCAGACCGATCTTCTTGCGCTCCACTTCGCGCGCATCGCGGGTCACGTAGCCGGCGCGGCGCAGCGGCGCACGCAGCTCGCCGTCATAGATCATCAACGCGCGGGTGATTCCGTGCCGGATGGCGCCCGCCTGGCCACTCATTCCGCCACCGGTAACCGTGACATGGATGTCGAACTGATCGGTCACATTCGCGGTTTCCAGGGGCTGGCGCACGATCATGCGCGCAGTCTCACGACCGAAATACTGATCGAGCGGGCGCTTGTTGACCACGATGGAGCCCGTACCCTTGCGGAGAAATACCCGCGCCGTCGAGCTCTTACGCCGCCCGGTTCCGTAATACTGTTCTTGCGCCATGTTGTCTCCAGCGACTAGATATCAAGGGGCTTCGGCTGTTGCGCCGTATGAGGATGGTCCGCACCGCCGTAAACCTTGAGCTTGCGGTACATCGCCCGACCGAGGGGATTCTTCGGCAGCATCCCCTTCACTGCGATTTCGATCATCCGTTCCGGGGCTTTCGCACGCAGCTTGTCGAAGGTGATGGACTTGAGATTGCCGACATAGCCGGTGTGATGATAATAGGTCTTCTGCTCGGCCTTGCGTCCGGTCACATGCACCTTGCCGGCGTTGACGACCACGATGTAGTCGCCCGTATCGACATGCGGCGTATATTCCGGCTTGTGCTTGCCGCGCAGCCGGCGAGCCAATTCGGCGGCCAACCGGCCCAGCGTCTTGCCCGTGGCATCAACCACGTACCAGTCGCGCCTCACGGTTTCCGGTTTTGCGCTGAAGGTCTTCATCGGCATTTGCTCCACAGCCCATCCATCACGAAAGACCGGGAATGGTACATAAATCACCTGACGGATACAAGCAATCGGAGCAGCGCCAGAGGGCTGCAAGAGAAACACAAAAAAAAAGCGCGGCTTGGGGAGCCGCGCTCAAAACCACCATTTAAGGAGGATGGAGGAGTACCGATCGGCCGGTTATGTCGAGGGGGGGGGCCGGCCAATCAGCATGTAAGCAGTTTCTAATATGCTTTGATGCTTGTCAACCCCTCTCCGGTCAACCGGGCCCAGGCAGTGTTGCGGCAAAAAAAAAGCGCGGCTTGGGAGCCGCGCTCAAAACCACCAAAGGAGGATGGAGGAGTACCGATCGGCCGGTTATGTCGAGGGGGGCCGGTCGATCAGCATGTAAGCAGTTTCTAATATTCTGTGATGGGTGTCAAGCCCCTGGACAACCGACTTCCCAGGCCTTGACCAGGACGCGGCGAAGAATAGACAACATCATGAAATACCAGATAATGTTCTCAGATCAAAAGCCTTTCGACCACGCGACCGCGGCGCAAATGCTGATCAATGATTTCGTCGATGTCTTCCTGATCCACGTAGCTGTACCAAACCCCCTCCGGATAGATCACGACCACCGGCCCTTGCTGGCAGCGGTCCATGCAGCCGGCGGTGTTGACCCGCACGCCGCCTTCGCCGGTAAGACCCAGTTCCTTGGTGCGCTGCTTGGCGTAATCGCGCATCGCCTTCGCATCGAAGCGTTGGCAGCAGGCGCTGCCGTCCTCGCGCAGGTTGGTGCAGAAGAAAACATGGTACCGGTAGTAGGACATGGCAGGGATTCCTGTTGCGCGTAAACGCTGTTTGCCGCTATGGTGGTCTATTATATGGGTACTCCGGCATACCACGCATTCACCGGAGCATCCAACCCGATCCAGCGACCCCCGTGGTCACGACTTCGACTCGCTCGCCTTGTCATCCTTCGACCTAAAGCAAACCGACCGCTGCGTCATGTGCGGTCTGTGCCTGCCCCATTGCCCTACGTACATTGAAACGCAGGACGAAGGGGATTCGCCCCGCGGGCGCATCGCGCTGATGCAGAGCCTGGACCGGGGCGAGCTTGGAGGCTCTTCGCGGCTGACGTTTCATTTGGACCGCTGCCTGGAATGCCGCGCCTGCGAGGCCATGTGCCCGTCCCGCGTGCCATTCGGTGCCTTGATGGACGCTGCGCGCGCCCGCGTCGAACCGGCGCGCCGCCGTACCCGCGCCCGGCGCCTGGCGCGGTATCTGGCGCTGGACATATTGGTGCCCCACAAACGTGTCCTGAGGCTGGCCGGCCGTCTACTGCGCCTGTACCAGCGCAGCGGACTGCGCTATCTGGCACGCGCCACGGGCGCGCTCCGTGCAATGGGCCTGTCGCGCGCCGACACCGCTCTTCCGGAGCTGACCAGGCCCGGCCGCTGGCGGCGCTACTACCCACCGAGCGCACCCCAACGCGGCACTGTCGCCCTGTTCACCGGTTGCGTTGCGGAATTTACCGATACCCAGACGCTGGAAGCGAGCATCAGCGTGCTCAACCGCCTCGGATTCGGCGTTCATGTGCCCCGCAATCAGGTTTGCTGCGGCGCGATCCACCAACACAATGGCGACCCGGACAAAGCCGGCGCACTGGCCCAACGCAACATGCAAGCGTTTTCGGCCGTCGAGCCGGACGCCATCCTGACCACCGCCAGCGGCTGCGGCGCCATGCTCAGGGAATACGGCACCCTGAATCAACCGGCCGGAAAGGGCGGGGGACAGGCCGCTGAATTCGCGGCACGGGTGCAGGACATCAACGCATTCCTGGATGGATGCGACTGGGCCGGCACCGCCAGACTGGCTCCCCTGCGCGCCCGGGTGGCCGTCCACCTGCCCTGCTCACTGCGCAATACGCTCAAGCAGCCCGGCACGACGGCGTCGCTGCTCGGCCGTATTCCCCAGATCGAGCTCATCGCGCTCACCGACCAAAACCGCTGCTGCGGGGCCGCCGGCAGCTACGTCCTGACCGAGCCGGATATGGCCGACCGCCTGCGCGAACCCCATATCGCAGCCATCCGCTCCCAGCGCCCGGCCCTGGTGGTCAGCGCCAACGTGGGTTGCGCCATGCACCTCAGCGCCGGCCTGCGGGCCGCCGGCGTCACCATGGAAGTCATACACCCGGTCGTGCTCCTGGAACGCCAATTGCGATAACGGCGTGATCCCTCACAGCAAGAGCAAATGCGCCACGGAATCCACGGAAAAGAACAACCGAGGATACAGTGCCGCATGGAAGTCTGCGTGTCGGGTCTCCTACCCCAGCGCCCTGTATCAACGATGGAAGGACGCCAAGGAAAGTGAAAACGATGAATACTAGAGTGATGAACTGGGGAAAACGCCTGCCTCTCCAGTTCAGCACTCATAATTCATCATTGTCTTGTTTCCGTGTTTTCCGTGTTTTCCGTGGCGCATTTTGCTTTCACTCCGCCGAACGGCGCGGTCCAACTTGTCAGCCAAGCACGGCAAGGGGTATCTTGCAGCCATGAATCAGCGCCGTTACAGCCCCGCCGATCATCTGGTGATGAATTTCGACCAAGCGCTGCGCACCCTGTTGGGGCGCCCGCCCGTCACCGGTCGACCGGATCCGGCCGACCGGCATGGGGAGGCGGAATTGAGCACCCAGGAGCGGACCGAGTCCGCCCGACTGATGCGCATCAATCATGCCGGCGAGGTGAGCGCCCAGGCGCTATACCAGGGCCAGGCACTGACGGCGCGCCTCGAGCAGGTGCGGGACCGCATGGAACAGGCCGCGCTGGAAGAGAACGACCATCTGGCATGGTGCGAAAAGCGGGTCAAGGCGCTCGGCGGGCACACCAGCCACCTCAACCCGGCCTGGTACGCCGGCTCGTTGACCATCGGCGCGCTGGCCGGGCTGATCGGCGACAAGTGGAGCCTTGGATTCGTGGCGGAAACCGAACGTCAGGTAATCCGCCACCTCGACGAGCATCTGCAGCGCCTGCCCCGGAACGACATGAAGAGCCGCGCCGTACTGGAACAGATGCGCGTGGATGAAGCCCGCCACGGCACCGTGGCCATGGAGTCGGGCGGCGCCGAGCTGCCTGCGCCGGTCAAGAGCCTGATGGGGCTGGTATCCAAGGTGATGACGCGGGCCGCATACTGGGTCTGAACGCTGCTTCCAGGCTGTCACCGTGAATTCGCCGGTGCAGTGCCCGTCGATTCTTGAACCCCTTCATCCTGAAAAACCACGGACTCGGGTCGCCGCGCTACGGCCTTGCTGAATCGGCCACCTCTCGGTACCGCTGCACCTGCGCACGAATGCTGCTTTCGCTGTCTTCCGTGGCGCCTTTGCCTCTTCCCGTCCGTGGATTCCGTGGTTTCCGTGGCTCTTGTGGTTCTGCCGCACGACCGGCGCAATGCCCTTCGGTTATTGCGCCCTACGAGATGCTACGGAATACCGTACCCCCCATTTGCCATACCGTGCTCCGGCTCAGGGCATGCGGCGCAGATTGCGGCCGTAGAAGATCTCAGTCATCTCCCGTTCCAGACGCCGCCGGATAGTGCGATCCTCCTTGGCCGTCAGGTCTTCCTTGTCCACCCCGAACAGGTAATTGTCCAGCTCGAAATCCTTGATCAGCATCTTGGTGTGGAACGTCTGCTCCTGATAGACGTTTACATCGATCATGTGATAACGCTCGCGGGTGTCGCGAGACATGAAATTCTGGATGGAATTGATCTTGTGGTCGATGAAGTGCTTCTTGCCGCGCACGTCGCGGGTAAACCCACGCACCCGGTAGTCCACCGTGACGATGTCCGATTCGAAGCTGTGGATGAGATAGTTCAGTGCCCGCAGGGGTGAGATGCGCCCGCAGGTGGAAACGTCGATATCCGCCCGAAAGGTACTGATGCCGTTGTCCGGGTGACTCTCCGGGTAGGTGTGGACCGTGATGTGGCTCTTGTCCAGATGGGCGACCACCGCATCCGGCAGCGGACCCGGCTGTTCGGGCTGGGACAGCAGCTTCTTGTCCACCACCGGTTCTTCGGAGATGAGCATGGTGACGCTGGCGCCCTGGGGCTCATAGTCCTGATGAGCGATATTCAGGATATTCGCCCCGATGATGTTGGACACATCCGTGAGTATCTGCGTCAACCGCTCCGCGTTGTAGGCTTCGTCGATGTACTCGATGTACTCGCGGCGCTGGCGCGGTGTGATGGCGTAGCAGATATCGTAGATGTTGAAGCTGAGCGTTTTGGTGAGGTTGTTGAAACCATGCAGCTTCAACTTCTTCATCGCCTTCCCCACCTGCGCGACCTCCGTAGCAGAGCCAAAAGGCGCCGGCCAAAGGGCCGGCACGGATCGCCTATTATTTCATATTTTCCGCGATGGGTGGATGATAGATTATCTGTACGACGTTTCCTTCCGGGTCGGCACAATAGAAGCTGCGCGCGCCGTCCCGGTGGGTGCGCGGCGCGGCCTTGATGGGCACGCCGCTGGCCTGCAGGTATTCGTGCCACTGATCCACTTCCGCGGGCGCCGGAATGATGAACCCGATATGGTCCAGGCGCTGCGCCCCGGCGGGGTCGGCCTCCGGCGGGGCCTTGTGCAGTGCAAGATTGTCGCAGCCGCTGGTGAGATACACGTTGTCCGGATCCGGGCGCCACTCGACCTGCATGCCCATCAAATCCACGTAAAATCGCTCGCAGGCTGCCAGATCCCGGACATTCAGGGCAACATGCCGCAGGCCGGCGGTCTTGGGGGGCGTTTCATAGGGGTCTCCGCACCGTTGCGCTCCACGGACACGACCGGCCTGCGCCTGCCGGGCCGGCCGCCGGATCAGGCCTCGACGATCTCGTAATCATGGGTCACCTCGGCGGTCTTGCCCAGCATGATGGATGCCGAGCAGTACTTGTCCGCCGAAAGCTCGATCGCCCGCATTGACCTGCTTTTCCGACAGTCCGCGGCCGGTCACGATGAAGTGGACATGGACGCGGGTAAACACCTTGGGCACATCTTCCGCGCGCTCGGCCTGCAACTCCGCCACGCAGTCCGTCACCGGCTGGCGGGCACGCTTGAGAATATTGATGACATCAAAAGCCGTGCATCCTCCCATGCCCAGCAGCAGCATCTCCATGGGGCGCACGCCGAGGTTGCGTCCGCCGGCGTCGGGCGGCCCGTCCATGACGACCGCATGGCCACTGCCCGACTCGCCCACAAAGGTGACATCCTCGACCCACTTGACGCGCGCCTTCATCGCCGGCTCCCCACCGCAAATGCGTGAAGCCTATCACAATTCGACAAGCCAACCGCCCTTGCCTACAATCAGCCCATGGTTACTATGACTATAATGAATTTGATTGCAGCCACGCGGACATACTGACCCACCATGGCGACAGTACTCACCAAGGGTACCGGCAACCCCTCCATCGATCGGTTTCTGGAGCATTGCCACCGGCGCCGCTATCCGACCAAGAGCGTCATCATCTATGCCGGCGACGCGCCGGACGTGCTCTATTACATCATCGAAGGCTCTGTGACCGTCCTTATCGAAGACGAGGACGGCCACGAAATCGTGCTGGCCTATCTCAACAAGGGCGATTTCTTCGGCGAGATGGGGCTGTTCAGCGACCAGAACATGCGTAGCGCCTGGGTCCGCACCCGCGCCCAATGCGAACTGGCCGAGATCAGCTACAGCCGTTTCCGGCAGGTGACCGAAGAGAATCCGGACGTCCTGTTTGCGCTGGCGGCGCAGATGGCCACCCGCTTGCGCAACACCAGCCGCAAAGTGGGCGATCTGGCGTTCCTGGACGTCACCGGCCGGGTCGCGCGCACCCTGCTGGACCTCTGTCATCAGCCGGACGCCATGACCCACCCGGAAGGCATGCAGATCCGCATCACCCGCCAGGAGATCGGGCGCATCGTTGGCTGTTCGCGGGAAATGGTCGGGCGCGTGCTCAAGGCCCTCGAGGAACAGGGGCTTATCACCGCACGCGGCAAGACCATCGTGGTATTCGGGGCCCGTTAGAGGCCTGCCGAGGCAACGGGCGAAACCCGTAGATTGCGCTGACGAAGCAAGCCCAGCGGGGCTGTGGGATGGTACCGGCTGCCGGTTGTCGGGCTTCGCGCCGATCAGCCTAACCTATTTGGGGCCCGCAGGGGCCGCCGACCCCGGATCACCTCTCCAAACCAAACAGTTCCGCCAGCTTCGCGCCCGGATCCGGCGCTTTCATGAACGCCTCCCCCACCAGAAAACGCGTTTACGCCGTGAGTGCGCATCGCGGGCGACATCGGCCGGCGTATGGATACCGCTTTCGGTCACCACCAGTCGATCCGCCGGGATCCGCTCCAGCAGATCCACGGTGGTCTGCAGGTCGGTATGGAAGGTGCGCAGATCCCGGTTGTTGATGCCGATCAACGGGGCGGGGATATCCAGAACCCGTTCCAGTTCTTCCCGGTCATGAACCTCCACCAGCGCGTCCATCCCCAGCTGTTCGGCAAGCCGGGCCAGTTCGAGCAGGGTGGCGTCCTCCAGGGCGGCCACGATCAACAGGATGCAGTCCGCTCCCAACGCCCGCGCTTCGTACACCTGGTAGGGGTCGATCACGAAATCCTTGCGCAGCACCGGCAGACCGCAGGCTCCACGGGCCTGCTGCAGATAACGGTCCGCGCCCTGGAAAAACTCCTCATCGGTGAGTACCGACAGGCACGCCGCACCGGCATGTTCGTAACTCGCCGCGATGGCCGCCGGGTCGAAATCCTCCCGCAGCACGCCCTTGCTCGGCGACGCCTTCTTGACCTCCGCTATCACCGCAGGATCACCGGCGGCGATGCGTCGCCGCAGGCTGTCGAGAAACCCCCGCACAGGCTCGGCGCCCTCCGCCTGACGACTCAGGTCGCGGATATTGACCCGCGCAGCCCGTTCGGCGACCTCCCGGTCTTTCACCCGCAGGATTTTCTTGAGGATATCTGGGGTGTCAGTCATATCGCTCGCTGCCCGTGCAGGCGCCGGGACAGGGCTACCAGTTCGTCCAGCTTGCGCGCGGCCGCGCCGCTGTGCAGAGCCTCCTGGGCCCGCTGCACACCGGCTTCGAGCGTTTCGGCGAGGCCTGCCACATAGATCGCAGCACCGGCGTTCAACACCACCACGTCGCGGGCAGGCCCGGCATGGCCCGCAAAAACGTCCCGGATGATGGCCAGACTCTGCTCGGCGCTTTGCACCACCAGCGCAGCGACGTCCGAACGCTGCAGACCGAACTCCTCCGGGCGTCAGCGTATAGGAACGGATATCGCCGTCCTTGAGCTCAGCCACATGGGTGGGCGCGCCGCCGCTGATTTCGTCCATCCCGTCCTCGGCATGCACCACCAGCACATGTTCGCTGCCCAGGCGTTCAAGCACGGCGGCCAGCGGCTCCACCCACTGATCGCTGAACACGCCCAGCACCTGATTGGGCGCGCCCGCCGGGTTGGTCAACGGACCCAGCAGATTGAACAGGGTGCGCACACCCATTTCGCGACGCGGACCGATGGCGTATTTCATCGCACCATGGTGATGGGGCGCGAACAGAAACCCCACCCCAACCTGATCGATGCATTGCCCCACCTGCTCCGGCGTAAGGTCCAGGTTGACGCCCGCCGCTTCCAGCACGTCCGCGCTGCCGCAGCTGCTGGAGACCGACCGGTTGCCGTGCTTAGCAACCCGGGCGCCGGCCGCCGCGGCGGTGATGGCGCTGGCAGTGGATATATTGAAGGTACAGACGCCGTCGCCGCCGGTCCCGCAGGTGTCGACCAGGTGGGTGCCACCGACCTCCACCCGGCTCGCCAGTTCGCGCATCACCTGGGCCGCCGCCGCCAGTTCCTCGACGGTTTCGCCTTTCATGCGGATGGCGGTCAGAAAGCCGCCGATCTGGGCGGGCGTCGCCTGTCCGGTCATGATCTGGCGCATGACCTGCGGCCATCTCCTCGGCGGTGAGATCGCGACGTTCGGTGGCGGCCCGGATGGCCTGCTGCATATCCATCATGAATCCCCATGTCGTGCCGCCCGCGGGCCGCGGCACCGGCAAACATCCGCACCGGCTTGCACCGGCGCCGGCTTCGCTGGGAGCCTGGTCGGACAAGCTCCTGACGCACTGTGCTGGCTAACGTATTCCCTTGAGAAAATTGCGCAGCAGATCGTGGCCGTGCTGCGTAAGAATCGACTCCGGGTGGAACTGCACCCCTTCCACCGCCAATTCCTTGTGGCGCACCCCCATGATTTCATCTGGCTCACCGCGGCCGTCCTGCGTCCAGGCCGTGATCTCCAGGCAATCGGGCAGCGTGCCCGGATCGATGACCAGCGAATGGTAGCGGGTCGCTTCCAACGGATTCGGCAGTTGCGTGAACACGCCCGCATCCCGGTGATAGATCATGGACGTCTTGCCGTGCATGATCTGTCCGGCATGCACGATCCGGCCGCCAAAAGCCTGGCCGATGCTCTGATGCCCGAGGCACACGCCAAGAATGGGCACCCGGCCGGCAAAGTGGCGGATGGTGTCCACCGAGACGCCTGCTTCGTTGGGTGTACACGGCCCGGGAGAGATCACGATTTGCTCGGGGGCCAGGCCTTCGATCTCCTCGACCGTGATCTGGTCGTTGCGGAACACCCGCACGTCCGCGCCCAATTCGCCCAGGTACTGAACGAGGTTGTAAGTGAACGAATCGTAGTTGTCGATCATCAGCAACATGGCGGCGTCCCTCTCACCGATGCGCGCCGTTCAGCCCGGCGTTCGCCAGCGCTGCGGCCCTGAACACGGCGCGGCCCTTGTTCATGGTCTCCTCCCATTCGGACGCGGGGACCGAATCGGCCACGATGCCCGCGCCGGCCTGGATGTGCAGGCTGCCGTCCTTGATGACCGCCGTTCGGATCGCGATAGCCGTATCCATGTTCCCGGACCAGGACAGATAACCCACCGCGCCGGCGTAGACACCCCGCTTGACCGGTTCGAGTTCGTCGATGATCTCCATGGCGCGGATCTTGGGCGCGCCGGACACGGTACCCGCCGGGAAGGTGGCCCGCAGCACATCGATGGCCGACAGATCGGGCCGGATACGACCGGTCACGTTGGAAACGATGTGCATGACGTGGGAGTAGCGTTCCACCACCATCTTTTCGGTCAGCTGCACACTGCCCACTTCACTGACCCGTCCCACGTCGTTGCGCCCCAGGTCGATCAGCATCAGGTGCTCGGCCAGTTCCTTGGGGTCTGCCAGCAGATCCTGTTCGTGCTGGTTGTCCTCCTGCTCGGTAGCGCCCCGAGGCCGGGTGCCGGCGATCGGTCGCACCGTCACGGTGCCGTCCTCCAGACGAACCAGTATTTCCGGCGACGAGCCCACCACGTGAAAGTCGGCCAGATCCATGTAGAACATGTAGGGTGAGGGATTGAGACTGCGCAACGCCCGATAAAGATCCAGCGGCGGGGCGTCATAGGGCACCGACAAACGCTGGGAAAGCACCACCTGCATCACATCGCCTTCGACGATGTAGTCCTTGATGCGCCGCACCGCGCCTTCGAAGCCCTCGCGGGTGAACCCTGAAACGAAATCCGACTCGCGCACCTCCCGCGATCTGGCCAGCGCCGTGTAGCCGGGGACGGATTCGCGCAGGCGCTGCACCAGTGCGTCCAGGCGCCTCTGGCCGCGCGCCCAGGCATCCTGCTCGGATGGGTCGACATGGACCACCACCAGCAGCTTGCCCGCCAGATTGTCGAATACCACCACCTCGTCGGAAACCATCAACAGCACATCGGGGGTGCCGAGAGGATCGTCCTTGGCGGCCTGGCCAAGGCGCGGCTCGATGTAGCGCACGGTATCGTAGCCGAAATAGCCCACCAGGCCGCCGGTGAAGCGTGGCAGACCGGCGACGGCGGGAATGCGGTAGCGACCGTGGAAGTCCTCCACCCACGCCAACGGGTCGCCGACGTCGTCCGCCTGCTCGACCACCTCGCCGTCCTGGGCAACCAGGATCTGCCGGCCGGACACCTTCACGATCCTGCGGCAGGGCAGCCCGATGATGGAATAGCGGCCCCATTTCTCGCCGCCCTGCACCGACTCGAACAGATACGAGTACGGCCCGTCGGCGAGCTTGAGGTAGGTACTGAGCGGAGTATCGAGGTCCGCGAGAACCTCGCGGGTCACGGGAATGCGGTTATAGCCTTGCGCAGCCAGTTCCTGAAATTGTTCAGGGGTCATAGCAATCACCTTTGAGACGAACCAATGGCACAACGGGTACAGCCGGCGTCGCTGTTCAGCCGCGCCATCGCTTGCCGGTCGTCGTGCCGAGCCGGTCTGTCTCTACGGTGAAATCCATATCTTTCAGGCCGCTTTCTCAAGCAAAGGACAAATCTGCGCCATGGAATCCACCACGGCATCCGGATGAACGTCCCGGATGTCCTGGCCGTGGTTGTAGCCGTAGCTGACGCAGACGATGCCGAAACCCGCCGCCCGTGCCGCCGTCACATCGTTGACCGAGTCGCCGATCATCAGCGCGTGGGCGGGCGTCACCCCGAAGTGCCGGGCGGCATGCAGAAGCGGCTCCGGGTCGGGTTTCTTCTTGGACAGAGTATCACCACTGATTATCAGGGAAAAGTCGTCGTGGATGCCCAGATCGCGCAGCAGCGGGAGCGTGAAACGCTCTGCCTTGTTGGTCACGCAGCCCAGGGGATAACCGGCCGCCCGAAAGGCATCCAGTGCTTCGCGCACGCCGGGATAGAGCAGGCTGCGTTTGGAGGTATTTTCGGCGTACAGATCGAGAAAGATCGGATACGCCTTGTCCATCAGTGCCGGCTCGGGCATGGCGTCCATGTCGTCCACCAGAGCCCGCTCCACCAGGCGCTGCACGCCGTTGCCCACCCACATGCGCACCGAGTCCTCGCTGCGGGTCTGCATGCCGATGCGCTCCATCATGACGTTCACGCAATAGGCCAGGTCCGGCACGCTGTCCACCAGCGTGCCGTCCACGTCGATCAGGATCATTTCGGGCTTGCTGAGTCCCATAATCATCCCCGTCGACGTTCAGCCGCGCACGCCGGCGAGGGCGGCACGCATGGCGTCGACAGTCGCCTTGTAGTCCTTGGTCCCGAAAATGGCCGAACCGGAAACAAAGGTATCCGCGCCGGCCTCCGCGCACATGGCGATATTGTCCACCTTGACGCCGCCGTCGATCTCCAGGCGGATATCCCGTCCCGACTCGTCGATCATGCGACGCGCATCCGCAGCTTGTCGAGGACGTAAGGGATGAAGCTCTGCCCGCCGAATCCGGGGTTCACCGACATCAGCAGCACCATATCGACTTTGTCGATGACCTATTCCAGGTGATCCAGCGGCGTCGCGGGATTGAACACCAGGCCCGCCTTGCAGCCCTCGTCCTTGATGCACTGCAGGGTGCGGTCGATATGCTCGCTGGCCTCCGGATGGAAGGTGATCTAGGTGGCGCCGGCCTTGGCGAAATCGGGAATGATGCGGTCCACCGGCTTGACCATCAGGTGCACGTCGATCGGCGCGGTCACACCATGCTTGCGCAGCGCTTCGCAGACCAGCGGCCCGATGGTGAGGTTGGGAACGTAATGGTTGTCCATCACGTCGAAGTGAACGATGTCAGCGCCGGCTGCCAGAACGTTGTCGACTTCCTCGCCCAGTCGGGCGAAGTCGGCTGACAGAATGGATGGCGCGATCTTGTAGTCCGGCATGGTCCTGGCCTCTTCGCTGGAGTTGATGTTGACCGATGTGGATTCGTAAAGGTGCGAAATGTACCTTATCGTAGTCGGATTTTCAGCCCTTACGATGCAACGGGCGTCAATTGCCCCTCAATTCCTTCCATGACACAAGGGAATGCGATGGCCCAATCCAGACACGCTAAGCTGTTACTCGGCATGATTTTTCCATTGGCCCTGGCAGGGCTGCCAGGCACCGTTGCGGGGGCAACCAAGCCCGCCGCCACCAAGCCTCCCACTGCCAACGCCGCCGGCACCAAGACGCCCGCCCCCAAGGAAGATACCGCCAAGGAGAAACGCTGGGCCAAGCAACTCGCTGGCGACCTGGTCGTCGGCGAGCCGCAGTGGCTGACCGCCAACGGCACCCGTTTCCTCGCCCTTTACACCCGGCAGACCGACGCGGTACGCAAAGGCGCCCTGATCCTGTTGCATGGGATGGGAGCGCACCCCGACTGGCCCGGGGTCATACATTCGTTGCGGGTCGAACTTCCCGACCACGGCTGGTCGACCCTCTCCCTGCAGATGCCGGTGTTGCCAAGCGGCAGTCCGGCAGCGGACTATGCGTCACTGTTCGATGTTGCGGCGGCCCGTATCCAGGCCGGGATCGACTTCCTGCACAAGCAGGGCGTCAAGCATATCGCGCTGGCGGGCCACAGTATGGGAGCCGCCATGGGCGCCTGGTTTCTCGCCAATCATCCCGGCGCCGGCGTCGAAACGTTCGTGGGCATCGGCATGAATGCTTCGGTCAAGAAACCGCGCCTGGACACGCCCGCACAACTGGCCAAGATCCACGTACCTGTGCTGGACCTGTACGGCAGCGAGGACCTGGAGGGCGTCGTGAAATCCGCCCAGGCGCGGGCGGCGGCGGCGCACAGGGCGGGCAACACCCAATATCGGCAGCAGCAGGTCGCAGGCGCCGACCATTTCTTCGACGGTCTGGAGGATGAACTCGTGCTGGATGTGCGGGGCTGGCTTCGGCACGTCTCGCGCAAGCCGGGACAACAGCCGTAGGCGGTATCGCGCACCCCGCGACCGGAACGGTCATGTACCCTGTCAGAAGCATCAAATCGCTATTGAGGCGCATAGCTGGTCGCTGGCAGACTGCCGGCGATCGGATTGGCCCAACGAACGAAGACTAAGGAGAACCGCCCATGTCCACCGCTCCGCACGCTATCGCCCTTGCCCTGCACGTCCTGTCAGCCGTGGTCTGGGTGGGCGGCATGTTCTTCGCCTACATGGCGCTGCGGCCGGCCGCAGCCCGGTTGCTCGAACCACCCCAGCGTCTGCCCCTGTGGTCAGCCACCTTCGGGCGCTTCTTCCCCTGGGTGTGGGTGGCGGTGGTCATCCTGCTGATCACCGGCTACTGGATGATGTTCAGCGTGTTCGGCGGCATGGCCACCGCGCCGATGTACGTGCAGATCATGCAGGGGCTGGGAATCGTCATGATGCTGATCTACTTCCATGTCTTCTTCGCTCCCTATCGACGCATGAATCAGGCCGTCGCGGCCCAGGACTTCAAAGAGGGCGGCCGCCGCCTGGGCCAGATCCGCAAGCTGATCGGCCTCAATCTGGCCATCGGACTGATCGTGGTGGCGGTCGCCGCCGGCGGACGTTACTGGTAGGCCCTCAGGCCACGTCCCGGCGAGCTTCCTGCACCGTATCGTAGGCGGCGCTTATCTCCTGCGCCTTCTCGGTAGCCAGTTTCATCATCTCCTCGGGCAGGCCTTTGGCCACCAGCTTGTCGGGATGGTGCCGGCTCATCAAGCGCCGATAGGCCCGCTTAACCTCCGTATCGGAAGCCTGGGGCGAAACGCCCAGCACGGCGTAGGCATGGGCGAGCCGGTCGCGGGTGGGGGTTGCGCGCGCCCGACCGGGACCGCCTGCACCGGCAAACCCCCGCGCAGCCCGCACCATGGCGTCCAATTGCCGAAACTCGAATCCGCTGATCCCGAGCCGGCCGTAGATGTGGTGCAGAGCCCGCTCCTCAGCGACGTGCAGGCTGCCGTCCGCATAGGCTGCCTGCAGCTGGATCTCGATAAACATGAGCAACAGGTGGCGCCGCCGACGACATTCGTCCCGGAACTGATCGAGCACCGCGTCGAGATCGAATCCAGGCTCCTTCCCTTCCTGGAACAGGCGAACCGCCACCTGACGCTGATCGGGCGACAGCTCCATATGGCCCATCACCGCTTGCGCCATGCGTATCTCGTCCTCGGACACACGTCCATCCGCCTTGGCGAGATAGCCCATGACCGCAAAGGTCGCGGTAAAGAAAGCAGCCTTGATACGTTCGGAGCCACCCGGCTGGGCGTGGCTCAGGCGAACGCGGGCCAGTCCCCTGTCGAAATTGTGGCCGATGGCAACGCCCAACAGCGCCCCCAGCGGGCCGCCGAGCAGAAAGCCGAACGCCCCGCCGATCAACTTGCCCCACCAACTCACTGTCGTCTCACTCCTCGTGGATAACTTTGTGCCCGAGGCTCAGCCCGCACGCCCCGCGAACACCGTGATCACGCCATCGAGCACGAACTGAACGGCGAGCGCGGCCAACAGCAGCCCCAGCAATCGGCTGACCACGTTCGCTCCCGTCTCCCCCAGCCACGCGAGGATGCGGGCGGCGGAAAGGAGGGATATCAGTGTGACCAGCAGGATACCCGCAAGCATACCCAACACCGCCGCCAGCACCAGTGGATCGCTCCGGCGACCCGCAGTAAGCAACAACACCGTGGTCAGCGTACCCGGCCCCGCGATCAACGGAAACGCCAGCGGAAACACCGATATATCGTTCTTGTGTTCTGCCTCGCGCTGCTCGCGCACGGTGGTCGATCGCAGGCCGGATTGGCGCGCGAAGACCATGTCAATGGCGAGCAGGAACAACAGAATGCCTCCTGCAATGCGAAAGGCGGGCAGCCCGACGCCCAACGCACGCAACAGGCTGTCACCCGCCAGCGTGAACAGCAGCAAAATGAGCGCGGCCAACATCACGCCCTTGATCGCCATATGGCGCTGTTGAGCCCGATCGCTGCCGGCGCTCAGGGCGGCGAACATGGGCGCCAACCCGATGGGGTCGATAGCGACGAACAGCAGCAGGAATGCGTTGAGATAAAAGTTGCTCATTAGGCCTTCGCAGGCGCCGTCCCCCCTGGGCCGGAACGCGCGGCACGGAGACAGCCTGCAAAACTCCTGGCGGGCCTGCCCAGCCCCCGGATTCGCGCAGTTACACGGCCCGTGGTCGTGCATCGGCGCGGCATATGGACGCAACGCGGCTCCGGATCTGCCCACCCGACTGCCGCGACGCAGGTGGTTGTGGCTGTCGCACCGGCTTGCACCAGGCGCGTGTTGGACCTATAACATAGTCGAAGCGTGAATTTCGGCCCGGCCTCAGCGGCAGTTGCCGCGCATCGACAATACTACAGCACGCGCTGTTTGGAGGTAACCGAATGGCCACCGAATATGAACCCAGAATCGGCGACTGGTACCGAAATGCCAGCGCGGAGAGCTTTGAAATCGTCGCCTTCGATGACGCCGATGACACCGTCGAAATCCAGTATTTCGACGGCACGGTCGAGGAACTGGACCTGGACACCTGGTACGAGATGGACATCGAACCCACCGCACCGCCCGAAGACTGGTCCGGGTCGATGGATATCGAACGCGAGGACTACGGTGTCGACCTCGACGAAAAGCTCCTTGCAAAGCGAAACAATCCCCTCGACGACCTGGACAAGTAGCACGATCCCGCCTGACTTGCCGGCTATTTCCCCCTTTCCCGGCGCGATCTGCCAAAACTGTGAAGCAGGTCGCGTTGCGTCTCCCTGACACCCGTCAAGCTTGGTTTCGCCGGGGCCGCTAATCCTTGCAGAGGGCTTCGGCCCGCCGGCCCGTCACCAATTCGGGGGCAACCCGTCATGCGTCTCCCGCCGCGTATCCAACAATTTCTGGACAGTCGGCACACGCCTTACGATGTGCTCGTGCATCCCCAGGTCGACACCCCGCGGGATGCCGCTGCCCATGGCTATATTCCGCTGGGCCAGCTGGCGCATGCCGTGCTGCTGGAGGACCGGCGGGGACCGTTGCTGGCGGTGATTGCAGCAAGCCGGCAGATGGACCTGCACGTTCTCAACCGGCAGCTGGGCCGCGACCTGGAGATCGTCGCCCCCGAGCGGGCTCGCGCCCTGTTTGCCGATTGCGATCCCCGCGCGCTCCCGCCGCTGGGCGAACCCTATGGCGTAAAGGCCATCGTCGACGAGCAGTTGTACCGTTTGCCGGAGATCTACTTCCAACCCGGCACGGGCACTGCCCTGGTGCAGATGAGCGGCCCGGACTTCGAGGCGTTGATGCACGATGCCTGGCGCGGTTTTGGCATCACCGCGGGCATCCATGCCGACGGACCGGACAACAGCGAGCCGCGCCTGGACCTGAAACGCCGCCTGCAGCAGATCGACGAACTGCCGGCCATGCCGGCGATGGCGCAGCGCATCCTGCAGGTGCGGGCCAATCCCTATGCCCGCGCCCGTGAACTGGCCCAGGTGGTGGAGCTCGACCCAAGCCTGGCCGCCCAGGTCATGCGCTATGCCCGCGCCCCGTTCTTCGGCTATCCGGGCCCCATCGATTCGGTTCAGGACGCCATCGCACGAGTGCTGGGATACGACTTGGTCATGAACATCACCCTGGGGATCGCCACCGGCGCCCCGTTCCGGATGCAAACCGGTGGCCCGCTGGGGATGACGGCATTCTGGCGCCATGCCGTGTACAGTGCGGCCCTCACCCAGAACCTCGCCAGGGCGCTGCCCCTGGCCCGCCGCCCGCCCGCCGGCCTGGCTTACCTTGCCGGCCTGCTGCACAACTTCGGACACCTGCTGCTCGGACACCTGTTCAAGACAGAGTTCTTCTGGCTCAACAAACAGGCGGAACGCCATCCCGACTTGCCGGTAACGGAACTGGAAAAGCGGATGTTGCGGACGGACCACACGGAACTGGGCGGCTGGCTGCTTAAGGCGTGGCAGCTGCCTGCGGAAATCGTGACTGCCGTACGCCACCACCACGATCCGGACTACCGGGGCGACCACAGCGCCTACCCCAACCTGGTGCTGGTGGCCGACCGGCTGCTGGCCCGGACCGGCATTGCCGTCGACTCGCAGACCGAGATTCCGGAGTCAGTACTGACGGACCTGGCGCTGTCCCACGACCAGTCCGAAATTGTGCTGGCCGCTGTGCTGCAGGGCGAAAGCGGGCTGGAAACCATGGCCCGCCAACTCGCCGCCTGAGGGACTGCCCCGGCGCTCAAGGAGCGGCCACCATAGCCACTGCGGCCGCGAACAACCGGGCGATATGTCTCTGAAATCCCGACAAGGCCACCAGGAGCGACCGCCTGGCGAGGCTCCCGAGAGTCGCCCCCTTCCTGGACTATACTCAACCTTGACAGTCCGTCATGCTGCAGATCATAGCGATGGCCACCTTCGGCCGCACCCCCCGAATCCCGACGGTTAAGGAGGGCATTATGCGCAGAAGACTGTATTTCCTTTTACCCGATCTCAAGTTGACCCACCAGGTGGTGGACGAACTGCTGCTGGCCCGGATCGAGCAGCATCATATCCACGTGATCGCACGGGAGGACATGGCCACCGGCAATCTGCCCCAGGCGACGCTGCTGCAGCGCAGCGACATAGTCCACGGCATGGAACTTGGATTGGTCCTCGGCGGGGTCACGGGCGTGCTGGGTGGCGCCATCGCCTTGCTGTTGCAGCCCGACCACCTCCATATCGGTTGGGGCACGTTGCTGCTGGCGTGCGGCCTGGGCGGAGCCCTTATCGGGGCGTGGGCCGCCAGCATGATCGGTACCTCCGTTCCGAACTCGAGCCTGAGGGACTTTCAGCGGGCCATCGAACAAGGCCAGGTATTGCTGATGGTGGACGTGCCCAGAAGTCAGGTCGACCGGATCGGCGATCAGGTTACCCGCCTGCACCCCGAGGCCACGTCTCGAGGGATGGAACCCACCATTCCGGCGTTTCCCTGAGCGCGTTTCCGCGCACCAACGAACCAGCGCCGGGCCGGGCGGCAGTGAGCCGCCCGGCCCGGCACCAACGGTGCGTATGACATTCCCTCAGCTGCATCCATGGAAGGTGACGGCCTCCCCGGCCGCCGACAGTCAGCAACTCATCGGCACCGCAATGCCGCACTCGTGCCGCCGCCAAAGCGGTGTTCGCGTCCGTCGGGCATCGGATCACTCTCGCCACCGCGATCGCCTACACGTTGGCCTGCTGTCCCCGCTACCGCGTGCCTGAGCCGATCCGTGCCGCACACCGCATGGCGTCAGGATCATGACGACCCTCAATGACTGTCCGGTGCCGCCGATAGCATCCATGACAGCATATTTGTTTTCCAAGGGGGCGCGTCATGGCATTCACTATCGATCTCGCAACCGGCCAGGTGTGCGAGCCAGGCACCGACAAGCACTGCGATGAATCCCCGTCGACCGCTGCAGGCGTTCTGCAATTGGGGCTGCAGCAGGCGACCGCAGCAGATAGCGAAGCTCTCCCCGTCAGTCTGCGGAACCAGGATTCGCAGTCCTTCATCGCCGCCATGGAAAAATTCTGACATCCCGTCATCCGGCCGCGCGGGGCGACTTCCCGCGCCAGCACGCTTATACTCGAACGCAGGGACCTCTACCGGTCAACCGGTACAATGGCTACGGACCTTGCTTCCAAATTTGTCGGATCGATGGCTGGCGGTGCGCTCGGCGATGCCATCGGCGAATTGGCCTTCCGGACTCCGTCACGGGACCGGCTCAGCGAGGAGCTGGCGTGGCGAAGCGAGCTGTCATACACCGACGACACCGCCATGGCCGTCGCCTTGGCCCGCTCACTGCTCAGCGTCGGCGATGTGGATGCGCAGCAGCTTGGCGAAGAGCTGCGTACCCAGTACGAACGCGAACCGTGGCGAGGCTACGGGCCGGGACCGCCGACCATCTTCGCGGCAGTGGCCAACGAGGGCATTCCCTACCGCATTGCGGCGCGGCGTCTGTACAGCGGACAGGGCTCGTTCGGCAACGGCGCCGCCATGCGGGCCGGGCCTCTCGGACTGTTCTTCTATCAGTCGTCGGTTCTGTACGAGAAGGCCCGTGCCCAGGCCGAAACCACCCATACCCACCCCTTGGGCGTAGACGGGGCCGCGGTGCAATCGCGCGCAGTCGCGCTGGCCGTATCCCTGGACCCGGATGGCGACTTGCGCCGGTCCTCGTTTGTCGATGAACTGATCGGCTTCGCCCAAACCCGGGAACTGCGTGCCAAGCTGGTCGAGCTCAACGATTTGCTGGAACGGGAGGCTCCGCCCTGCGATGCCATCCAGACGCTCGGTCACAGCCTCGCGGTGGACGAGTCACTGCCGTTTGCGCTGTACGCCTTCCTGAGCCATCCGCGCAGTTTCTCAGAAACCGTGTTCTGCGCCACCCTGCACGGCGGCGACCGCGATACCATGGGTGCCATGGCAGGTGCCTTGTGCGGCGCGTTTCTGGGCGCCCACGCACTGCCCATGGACTGGCGTGCCAAGCTCGAGGACCGCGGGCAGATCGAAGAGCTGGGCGCCCAGCTGGCTGCGCGCCATGTCTGAAGGCCCGATCACTCGCCTATGTGCAGCAGCAGACCGCTCATGCGAGCCCGCCTGAACACCGCCAGAAACACCGCCACCCCGAACGCCAGATACAGCAGGTTCAATCCCGCCGCAGTGAGCGGCATGTGGACATTGAGCTGATGTTGAAACATCAGCGCCCTCATGCCCTCGAACACATGACTGGAGGGCAGCGCCCAGGCCACCGGCTTCATGACACGGCGCGCCGGTCGGCAGGCTGCGCACCCGGTTGGCGCGCGATATCGAGAAACACCTGCTCCAGCGTTTCGCGGCCGTAGCGGATCAGCAGGGCGGCGGGCGTGCCACGATCGACCAGCTTTCCGGCTCGCAGCATGACGACGTCATCGCACACACGCTCCACCTGCTGGCATGTTGTGGGAAGCCAGCAGAACGGTTGCCTGGACACGCCGCCGATAGTCCAGCAGATAGCCACGCATGCGGTCGGCGCTGTCCGGATCCAGGGACGCGGTGGGTTCGTCCAGCAGCAGCACCTCGGGGCGGTTCAGCATGGCCTTGGCCAGCGCCACGCGGGTGCGCTGACCCGCCGACAGGGTCCCGTAGCGCCGCCGCAGGAACGCAGTGATATCGAGATCGGCGGCCAGTTCGCGGATCCGGGCGCGCACATCACGAAGCCCGTACAGGTGCCCGTAGACAGTCAGATTCCCTGCCACCGTCAAACGTTGGGGCAGATCCACGTAGGGCGAGGAAAAATTCATACGGCCCAGGACGCGGTAGCGGTGGCGCTGAATATCCTCACCCAGCACGCTGATACCTCCGCTGCTGGGAGCGAGCAGCCCGAGCAACATCGACAGCGTGGTCGTCTTGCCTGCCCCATTGCCCCCCCAGCAGCGCGCATACCAAACCGCGGGCCACCGTAAAGCTGACGCCGTCCACCGCCAACACATCGCCGAAGCGTTTGGTCAAATGTTCGACGGCAATGACTGGCTCGATCATCTGTTCAGGATGAGCCGACAAGCACCGGCGCACAAGACGCGGCCGCCCCCGGGGGCCCGTCGATCCGCTGCTCGCCGCAGGATCGGACAGGGGCCGTTGGGACAGGCCGTCGGAATAAGCGCCGCATCGATGGGAACCGACAGCTGCGCGTCAATCCGTTGCCAGCGGGTCGTTCAGGACGATGCTGCCCTGCTCCACGCACACCGCCACGGGTATCAGCGCGTCGCCCGCGCAGGGGCCGGCCACACAACGTCCGCTGCCGATCTCGAAACGCGCATCGTGGGTCGCGCACTGGATATACGCGCCATCCAGATCCAGGAACCGGTCGGGGACCCAGTCCAGCGGACCGCCGGTATGGGGACAGCAGTTGCGGTAGGCAAAGACCTGCTGGCCACGGCGCACCACGAAGATGTCTCGCACGCCGTTCGGCTGCGGCACGCTGAAGCCCCGCGACCCCGGGTCCGGAAGCTCGTCCAACGCACACAGTCTCCGCCCGGAAAGCCCGTCGCTCATCTGGTCCCCGTGCCTTTACAGGCTGTCGAGGCCGGAAAAGCCCATCCGCCCGCACTTGCGGCCCGCCAGCCGGGTGGCGTGCGTGAGGGCCTGATCGAGCGGCCAGCCGCGCAGGCGGCCGCCGATCATCCCGGCATTGAAGGTATCCCCTGCGCCCAGGGTATCGACCACCCGCGGCGGCGGATGGGCCGGGCTGTGCAGCAGTCGGCCACTGCGATCCAGGGCCCAGGCGCCCGCCTCACCCCAGCTGCACACCAGATCCGCCTGGGGTGCCTGCTCATGAACCCAATCCAACAGGGCTTCGGCGCTGGCGTGGCCTCGCGCCTCGGCATAGCCGCGGGAAAACAACAGGAGCTCGGCATGTCCGAACAGCATTTCCACGTCGGGACGGAGCTTCTCCACTTCCACCGAACGGGACAGACCCGGGCGCCGGACAGCGGCGTCGGCCAGCATCCGGCCCGTCTCCGCCACGTTGCGAGCCTCGACATGCAGCCAGTCCACGCCGGACAGGTCGATGGCTCGGAAATCGTCGAAACCGAACTCGGGCAGGTCACGGAAATGCACGATGGTCCGCGAACCGTTGCACCGATTGAGCACCACATAGGAAGTCGGCATAGTGCCGGTCGGAAGGCGGCGGCAGCCGGTCGTGTCGACACCATACCCGGACAGGTCGTCCAGAACACGATTGCCGTCGGGCCCATCCACCAGCACGCCGCCCCAGGCGCATTGGTGCCCCAACTGCGCCAGCACCACCAGGCTGTTGGTCGCATTCCCGCCGCGGCACACCCGTTGTCCAACGGCGCGCACCTCGGCGTCTTCCGCGGGGTAGCCGTCGACGGTGTTTATGATATCGAGGGTGGCGATGCCGATGCCGAGAATGCGAGCCATAATGCCCGTGGGAGGTTACGGCACGGGTCGCGTTTGTCAACATGGCGACCGCGTTGCGCGGACCGATCACCAGATACCGGCGGGGTCCGTCGATCCGACACTGGTGGCGCCGGTCCTGTCGGGCGGCGCGCCCGGCGCCGTCGTGCCGCTGGCCCGCGTCGATACCTGTTGCGTACCGGCATCGACCGACCCGGGCGCGCGGGACACCGGCTCGTGGGGCCCCTGCGGATCGCGAGATGCCGCCACAGGGTCGGCATCGCCGGCCGAGGGGGGGACAGATGGACCACGGGCAGTGCCGGCACCTTGGCGGACACTGCCTGGACGTCGTGGTGCACTGTCGCGGCGGCTGCTGTATTGCCGGACTGGGACGCAGCGGCCTCGCCAGCAGCAGAGCCCGTGCCGGGGCCGTCGGCAGCGACCGGGCCGGGCTTCGCGGGGAGCGGGTGCGCGGCTGCGGGCGCGGAGGCACTCGCAGCCGCCACTTTGGATCCCCGGACCGGTACTGAAACCGGCTTGCCGGCACTGCCCGCGTCCGCCGGGACCCGTCCATGCCGTTCGGACGATGCATAGGCCCCGGGCTTCGAACGCTTGGGACGGGACGAGGTCTTGTGTTCGGCGGCGTGGGCTTTCGCCTTTTTCGAGGCCCTGACGGTTCGCGCTGCGCGATCGCTTTGCGACGCCGGCCTCGAGGAGGTGGAACTGCGTCGCAGTGCCGCGGCACTGCGACGCACCGGCTGCTCCACCGCCGGGGCCGCTGCTATGGCATTGCTGACCGGCCCATGGGCAGCCAGTTCCGCACCCCAGAAATGATAGCCCAGTGCGCCGCCGGCCCCGAGCAGCAGGGCGGCCGCAACCCCGATCCACAGACCGCTCCTGCGTCTGGACCGCGGCTCCGCCGGCGCGGCAGCTTCACGAACCTCTTCTCCGGGCGGTCGCGGCAGTTCGGTCACCTGTTCCTGCGAAGCCTCCCCGCGCACCGGTTCCTCCTCCTGCGCGGGCGGAGGCGCCGCGATGGTGTCGGGGTGTCCCGCGGCCAGGTGCTCGCCCTGAGAGTCGCCCAGTTCGGGAAGATCGAGGGGCTGGGCCGGGCTGTTGGAGCGCAGCGTTTCCAATTCCTGTTGCAGCTGCAGCGCCTCCTGCTCGGCTGCCTCGCGCGCCGTCTCCGCTTCCGTACGCAGGCGCAGCGCGGTCTCGACATTGCGCTGGGCCAGTTCCAGCTCGTTGCGCAGTTCGGCCTGCGGATCCCCGTCTCCGCTGGCGGGTCCCTGGCGCAGCTCGGCCAGCCCCCGAGCCACGGCCGCCTCGGCGCGCAGCTGATCGGCTTCGGTACGCGCCGCGTCGCGCTCACGGGCCAGGGCATCGAAGCGACTCTTCAGCTGGGCGGCGTCCGCGGTCTGGCGGTCCCGTGCCGCAGCGGCCTGTTCCAGATCCGCAGCCATCCTCTCAGATGCTTCCCGCAAACCGTCGAGTTCCCCGCGCAACGCCTCAACCATCCGGTCGCGCTCGGCTCGCTGCTGCTCATGGTCCTCGCTCAGCCGCCCCAACTCCTCCAGGGAAACGGTTCCTGACAGGGCGTCACGGGCTTCGGCGAGCGTATGCTCCAGGGCGGTCAGCTTGGCGGCCGACTCTTCGCGCAGAGCCTCCAGCGCCTGGGCGTGCCCGGCCGCCTGCCGGTCCATTTCTTCGCGCGCATCCGCCAACGCGCGCTCGGATTCTTCCCGAAGTTCCTGCAGTTCCTCCGGACCCAGGGCACCGGCCAACGCTTCCCGCACCTGCGCCAGTTCCCGTTCCAGCTCCGCTGCCTGATCACGGGCGCCATGCAGTTCGGCGTCCGCCGCGTCGGCACGCTGCACGCCCCGTTGCAGCTCCTCGATGCTGGCGTCGCGCTCGCTAAGGTCCCGCTCCATCTGCTCGCGCTCGGCGTCAACGGCCTGCAGCCGCTCCGTCTGCTCGTCGAGCTGCTTCCTGAGGGCCTGCAGTTCCTGGTCGAGCCGGGCGCTGCCGTCAGTGAGCGACGACAGTTCATCCTGCAATCCCCCGCGCTGCTCCGCTTCTGCCTGACAGCGGCGCTCCCACTGGACCGCGTCGGCCCGCGCGCTGTCCCGTTCGCCGCGAACCAGATCGAGTTCTTCCTCGGTCGCCGTGCGCACACGCTGCAGCTCCTTGCGCAGCCGACCCTCCTCGCGGCCGGCCTCCTCGCCCAGCGCGGTCAGCTCGCCTTCGCGCTGCCGGGCCTGCTCCAGCGCCTGCTGGGCGGCCTGGAGTTCGGCCTGCAACGAAGCGACCTGCGCGAGGGCGTCATGCTCGCCGGCACGCAGACGGGCAAGCTCGTCCGAGATCTCCGTGGCGGTCCGACCGCTGGCGGCCTGCTCATCCTCCAGGGACCGCACCCGTTCACGGGCGTCCTGCAGTTCCCGCTGCAAGCGCACCTGCTCCTGAACCGCGGCATCGCGCTCGCCGACCTGCCGGAGAGCCGCCTCCAGGTCCGCCGACGCCTGCGCCAGCTGCTCATCCAACGCCTCCACGCGGGCCTGAGCCTGTTCCCGTTCAGTCGCCAGCTGGTGGCCCATTTCGTCCCGCTCACGAAGCGCGGCCCCCCGTTCCTCCTCGAGAGCGCCCTGAGCGGCTTCCAGTTCCGTGATGCGGGCCTGACCCGCCTCCAATGCCTGCTCGAGGGCGCCGCGCTCCTGCGCCTGGGTCTGCGAGCGTTCAGCCAGTCGACTGTTGGCGGCATCCAACTCAGTCTGCAGCGTCTCTACCTGCCGAGCCGACGCACGGGCCTCCTCCAGCGCACGCTCCAGCTCGCTTTGCTGCTGACGCAGCTGTTCCACCTCGGCGCCGGCCTGCTGGGCCGATTGCAGCGTCTCCGCCAGGCGGCTGCGCTCCTGTTCAAGGCCCTGGGCATGCTCCTGCGCGGCGACCAGCTGCTCGCGCACCGCCGCCAACTCCGATTGCAGCTGTTCGCGTTCGGCACCGTTGCCGTCCTGGGCGGACTGAAGGCTCTGTTCCAGACGACTGCGGTCCTGCTCAAGACCCTGAGCGCGATCCTGGGCGACAGTCAGCTGCTCGCGCGCCGCCGCCAGCTCCGTCTGCAGTCCCTCGCGCTCGGCCGCCAGATTGGTGCTGCGCTCGGCCTCGACGGCGTGTTCGGCCTGCAGACGTTCCACCGCCTCGCCAGCCGTCCGGGCGGCCGATTCCGCATCGGAAGCGGCGCGCTCACGCTCCGCCAGTTGGTCGCGCAGCCGCGCAGCCTCTGCGCGCAGCTCCTGGAACTCCCGTTCGGATGCGCCTTGCTCGGCCTGCTGCCTTTCGATCTCATCGACCCGCGCCCGCAGAGTCTCCAGCTCCCCCAATGCGCACGTTTCCGCCTGGCGGGCCGCATCTAGGCTGGTCTCCAGTTCGACCAGCCGGGCTTCCTGTTCCCGCGACTCTGTCTGTGCCGCGTCCAGCTTGGCCCGCAGTTCGTTGAGCAACTGTTCGGAACGACGCAATGAACTGCGCTCGTTCTTGAGTTCATCGCTCAGAGCCTGTGACTGAACCTGCGCCAGGTCGCGAGCCTCGACGAGTGCGGTCTCGCGCTCCCTGGCTGCCTTGAGCCGGTCGCGGGCCTTGTCCCGAAATACTCGAATCTTGGCCAGCTCCGCTTCATAGCGGGCCTTGATGTCCTCGCTCCCGGCACTGTCCCCGGCGACGTCCGGCTCTGCGTCCTCCGCCGTCTTGGGGGAGCGCTCGGGGTCCAGCGCAATGACCTCGGCCGTCTGGCGCTCTGCCTCCGGCTGTGTCTCGACGGGTACCGGGCCGTCGGCCGGCTGCTGGGATCCGGCGGCGCCGAACCCGGCAATGCTCATCAGTCCGTCACGCAGGACGAACACATCGTAGCCGCGCTGACTGAGCACGAAGGAACCGCTGGCGCTGCGTCGGCCGGTGTCGCAGCACACGATATACCTGCCTTCCGGATCCAACTCGTCGGCCCGCTCGCGCAGCGACGACAGCGGCATGTTCACGCTGCCGTCCAGAGCCGCATTCTCGAACTCGCCCGGCAGCCGCACGTCCAGCCATATGGCCCCGTCGGCCACCATGGCCGTGGCTTGTTCGTAGCTGGCCTGGGCGATCAGCGGTTCCTTGAGCAACTGTACGAAGTCCTTCTTGGCAAGCCGCATCAAAGTGCCGTCGGCGAGCATGGTCACCGTGGCGTTGCGCTTAGCCTCGGACAGCAGAGCATCCTCGCCAAAGCTGTCCCCGTCCCCGAGCTCCGCCACCTTCACCTCGCTCGCCGTGGGTGACGGCCTGCGAGTGACAGCGCAGCTTCCGTGTTTGATCAGATAGAAATAGTCACCATCACCGCCCTGCTCGATGATGGTCTCGCCGGCCTTGACCGGAAACGCTTCCATGCTCATGAGCAGGCGCTGAATATTGGCGGGCGGCAGCTTCAGGAAAGCCTGCGACTGGAGCATGCGGGTCATCCAGTCATCGTCGTCCTCGGCGTCGATTTCGACCACTTCGTAGCCGGCCGACTGGTCCCACGTGAGCATGATGTCCAGCAGGCTGGTGTCGATGCGCACCACCAGAGCAGCGCCGGTGACCCGGGCCGAGACCTGGCGGGGCTGATGGTTGGCAAGAGGGTGCCGGCTGGCGTCAGAACCGCCGCGCACGGTGCCGACGACCTCGTTCTTCTCGTTGATGAGGCTGACTTCGCCTTCCAGAAGGTAAACGGACTGGTTGTCCCGATCGCCACGCTTGAACAGGTAGCGCCCGGGACGCAACTCCTCCACCACAGCCTTTTGCGCAATCTCACCGAGGTAGGCGGGAGACAGGCCGTTGATAGGAATGAGATCCCGGAAAATCTTCTTGTCTAACGCTTTCTTGGCCGCACCCATACCCACCAGATTCAACCCCGAAGGAACCGTTGACGCATTAGGGTCCCCGGTCGGCATGAGGGTCCGGAGACGCGCAGATATACAGCAGGACTATCGGCAGGACGCGAGGCATTCTTGATCCAGCCGCCCCCAACATCGGCCCCGATTCGCGGGGCGAAGAACCGCACCGCCGACCCCTGCACCGCGTGGAAATGAGACCTTTATACCCCGTGCCGGCAGTCGCAAATTGTGGACTGGTTCACATCCTCCGGTTGAGCGCCCCGCAACCTTGCCGGGCGATGGCCCGTTACCTACCATGGAGGCTCAGGCAACTCACGAGCGCATACCCATGACCAGTGGACATTTCTCCAGCCCGCAAGCCGCCGAAACGGCGTTTTATGGCGCTCTGGAGCGGGCCGATCTGGAAGCCATGATGGCTGTCTGGGGAGACGCGGATGACATCGCCTGCATACACCCCGGCGGCCGGCGCCTGAGCGGGCGGGCTGCAATCCGCGCAAGCTGGCAGCAGATGTTCACCGCAGGCCCCCACTTGCGCTTCTCCATCACCCACCGCCACACCATTGCCGATGATGCCCTGGTGGTCCACATAGTCGACGAGCATATAGAGGCAGGCGCGCGTCGGTATCCACCCGTGATCACCACCAATGTCTACCGCCTCACGCAAGCGGGTTGGCAGATCGTGCTGCATCACGCATGCCCGTCGCCGCCCGCTGCAGACCCGGACAAGGACAACGGCCGCCTGCACTGACTCGCGTTCGGCACTTCACGAACGCCGCCGGCGGGGTCGGCTTGGTGACTCGATCGGCTCGCGGTATTCGGTGACGCACCATCGGCTCACGGAAGCCTCCAGAACCAGACAGGACGGACCGCCGAATGTACGGGCCCTTCCGCAGGCTCCGGGGTTCAACACCCAGGTCGGGCCGCTGCAGTCGCAGACCAGGCGATGGCTGTGCCCGTATACCACCGCCCGCGCCTCGGGATAGCGGGTCCTCAGGCGCCGATGCCGCAGCGCCGCCGTCCCCGCCCGATGTCCGTGCACCACAACCAGGCGCCCACCGGGCAAATCGACGACCGCCTCCTCGGGCAATTCCTGCAGGACACGGTGCCCGCCCGCATCCCAGCGCGCGCAGGTGTCGTTATTGCCGCGCACCGCGAAAACCGGCTTCCCGGAGGCCGCCAACGCTTCGAGCACCGCCGCATTTCCTATGTCGCCGGCGTGAACCACAAGGTCACATGCACGCATCCGCTCGGCGATTCGTGCGTCCAGATATCCGTGGCTGTCGGCCACCAGACCGACTCGCACTCGCTTCATAGTGGGCACCAGAACCGTCCCATACCGCCCGCCCGAGACTCCTGCAGTCACCGCAGCATCAGCCCCTGCAAAACCCTTTCGCGCAATCCCGCGTCGCCATGGCTGTCCCGACGGGGACAGGAAAAAGAAACGCCCTGTGCCCGCAACAGCATCACCATAGGCATCCGGTTTGTCCCGCTTGCATCAAACAGCGGCAGGAAAGCGACGAAATGAATCTCCAAAAGCCTTTAACAATTTCCAGGTTGTGCTATCTTATCGAGGCCGGAAAACCAAGCACAGTGCAGAGGAGCGTAATAAATGGCCGCGAAAAAGAAAGCCACCACCAAGACCGCCAAGACCGCCAAGACCAAGGCGGTAGCGAAGGCGGCGAAGAAACCCACCACCAAGTCGGAAACTTTTTCCTTCATCGCTGACAAGACCGGGCTGGCCAAGAAGGACGTGGGCGCCGTATTCGACACCCTCTCCCAGCTCATCAAGCGTGATCTGAAGAAAGCCGGCCCGGGGGTATACACGGTACCGGGACTGATGAAGATCAAGGTCGTCCGCAAGCCCGCCACCAAGTCCCGCAAGGGCGTGAATCCCTTTACCGGGGAAGAAATGACCATCAAGGCCAAGCCGGCGCGCAATGTGGTGAAAGTGCTGCCGCTCAAGAATCTCAAAGAAATGGTCTGAACCAGACCCGTCAGCCGGCCGGCTGACACAGGGGGCCGCAATACAAGAGCGAGGGCAGGCGAACAGCAGGCCTTCGCTTTTTTTCGTGCCGAATCCCCAATGACACAGCCGCTCACACGGAGGCGCCGGAGCCGGAAAGTTGCCCGAAACCGAGTCCCGCACGCCAGGTGTCCGGATCACTACTCCCCAATCCGCGGGCCCCGCTTCCGACTCACTGCGCTCCGGCACAAACTCCCGTGCGGGCAATCGTGCAGGGCGCGATCGGCGTCAGGCAGGACACCTGGCATGAACGCTCGCCCTGACCCGGAGCCGGAGCGCCGGGCGCAACACCGCAACACCGCAACACCGCAACACCGCAACACCGGATCGAAAGCCTTCCAACACCCGCGGGCGGCAGACATCAACGGCGCCGTTCCCGTTCTTCACGACTCTCCGCCAGTACCCGATGCTTGGTCTGCAAAAAATCCCGGTGGGAAACGTGCAGCAGGTCGGCAACTTTCCGAACCAGGTATTCCTCGTACTTGTCCATTACGCCGTCGGCGAACGCTACTCGCCACAGCATTTCCACGACGTAAGCTTTACGCTTTGGAGAGAAGTGGGTATCGATGAGGTGGGTGAACTGAAACAGGCTGGTGGCACTGCTTGCATCCTGCTCAGCCAGGTCCACCAATTGCGCGGTCTCCTCGGCCGACAGGCCGAACACACGACGCAGCGCGTTGTGCACGGCCTGCCTCTCGTCGGCTTCCACGTGAAAATCGGCCCTTGTCATTTCCACCAGCAACGCGGCCGTTGCCAGGCGCAGGGCGTGCTCGGTGTCGCCGCCGCCTTCGTCGGCAGCTCGCATCTGACGCTCAAAAAACTGCTGGATTGCTCGAATCATGGCATGTGAACCAAATGGTCGTCGATCGTTGTAGTTTTCGGACCACACCCGGGTGAGTTCGTTCTCCGACCGCAGCAGACCAAAAACCGGTTCCAGTATACGGAACCCGGCTGGCTTGTTCACGCGGGCCATGGCACAGTGACGCCACGATCGCAGCGCAGCACGCCAACCGACCTCCCTTCAGGATCACGACATGAGTTCCCAGACAGTCATCAAAGACAAAATGGTGTCCATGCAGTACAGCCTTACCACGGCCGAAGGCGTTGTGATCCGCGCGGCCGATGACGAACCGATCCGCTATATCCACGGCCAGGGCATGCTTTTTTCGAAACTGGAAGCGGCGCTGGAAGGCCACGGTCCCGGGGAAATCGTGCACGTGAAGTTACTGCCCGACGACGCTTTCGGGAAGCGCGACGTGGACCTGCTGCATGAAATCCCGGTCGACGAGCTGCCGCCGGGTGAACGGCTCGAAGTCGGAGGCCAACTGGTCGGCAAGGACGAGGCCGGGCAGGACGTGCCTTTCCGCATCACGGACATTCGTGACGGCATGGTGCAGCTGGACGGCAACAACCCGCTGGCAGGGCACACCCTCGTCTTTGAAGTGGAGCTGCAGGACATCCGCGACGCGACCGAAGCCGAACTGGCCGCCTTGCGGCAACCGGATTGAGACTGGGCTGAAAGCGGGTGACGGTCATGGCCGGATCGGTGGTGCTGCTGAGCGGCGGGATAGAAAGCAGTACACTGCTGCGCCAGGAACGAGGCCGGCACTCGGTGACGGGGCTGTTCGTGGACTATGGGCAGCGGGGCGCTGCCCAGGAACGGGCGGCCGCACAGCGGCAGTGCGACAATCTGCGCATTGATCTACGGGAACTGGACATGGCGGCGGTGGGCGACGCCTTCCGTGAGGGTCGCGACAGGCACATGCATGTGCCGCTGCCGCACCGCAATCTGGTGGTTCTGAGTCTGGGCCTGAGCTTCGCGGAGAATCTGGGCGCCCAACGCCTGGCGCTGGCGTTGAACCGGGAAGACACCGATAGCTATGCCAGCGCGTCGCACGCCTTCCTCGATCGCTTTCGCGCCCTCGCTCAGTCATTGGGTCAGATTGAGATTGCCACCCCGCTGGTGCGATTGAGCAAAGCCGAGGTGGTCACACTGGGGGCCGAGCTCGGCGTGAATTTCGCCGCCACCTATAGCTGTCTGCTGGGACGCCCCCAGCACTGCGGCGCCTGCCCACAGTGCCAAAAGCGCCGCACCGCGTTCGCCGCGGCACGCCAACCCGATCCGACCCGCTACCGTCGTGACTGAACGCGCAGGCGCTGCGCACGCCGGCGCCAGCGGTCGCCGGCGGCCACCACCAGCAGCACCAGGATCAGCGAGCAGTCGCGCTGGCCGCTGGCCACAGTGCACCCGCCGCCGCCCCCGGACGCGGCGGCGGCGGCGGCGGCGGCGACGGATCAGGAAGCGGACTGTCGGCGGCGGCGACGGCCGCATGGGCATCCAGCAACCCGGCTCCGCAAATGCTGGTCGTACAACTGGCATCCGGAAACGGGCGGGCCGTGGCGCGCAGGGTGGCGCGCACCTCGGCCGGCGTCAGCGCGGGATTGCGGGACAGCATCAGGGAAACCACGCCGCTGACGATGGCCGCCGCGGGGCTTGTCCCCTCAATATAACCATAACCGGAAGCCCCAGGGGTCGTGGTGCCCAGATTCCAGATCGACACGATGCCGTCGGAGCTGTCGCCGCCCGGTGCGCTGATGGCGACCGCACTGCCGTAGTCGCTGTACGCCGCCAGCGCCCCGCTTCGATTGACAGCCGCCACCGTGATAACGTTGTCGCAACTCGCCGGCGTTTCATTGGCCACATCTCCCGCGCTGCCGGAGCTGTGGTTGCCCGCCGCCACCACGACAGTCGCCCCGGCCGCCACCACCGCATCAATGGTGGCCTGCTCCGCAGGTCCGCAGGGGCCGTCGGCGGCGAAGCTCAGATTCAGCACCCGCGCCGGCGTCGTGTTGTCGGGCACGCCCGCCACATGCAGCCCTGCAGCCCAACGCATGGCGTCCAGCACGTCTGACATCTGCCCGCCACCGACTCCCAGAACGCGCACGGGCAGCAGCCGGGAGACATGGTTGATGCCGGCGATCCCTATATTGTTGTCGGTCGTCGCCATGATGATCCCGGCCAGCATCAGGCCGTGCCAGGAGCTGTCCGTGGAGGACGTCCAGTCCCCGGGATCGCTGGGATCGGGATCCCGGCCATCACCGTCGTTGGCGATGGCCGGGTCGCTGATGAAGTCGTAACCTGGCAGCAGCCGGCTACCGTCGAGATCCGGATGAGACAGGATGCCGGTATCGAGCTCCGCAATGGTCACCCCCACACTGCCCTTTTCGATATCCCATGCCGCGGGCAGGCGGGCGCCGGCGGCATCCTCATACAGATACCACTGCTGGGAATAGAACGGATCGTTGGGAACGAAGGCGGCGTGCACGCGCCGGTCGGGTTCGGCATAGGCAACCGCGGGATCCTTGGCCAGCCGGCCGGCAATGCGCTCGCCGTCGCTGACCGACATCCCTGCCGGCAGCTGCACCAGCACAGCGCCGCCTGCCAGTGAACGCAGCGGCGTAAGCGCCACGCCCGCGGCACCTGACACGCGCGCCACGCGTTGCGCGTCGCTGCTCACAGAGGCCGCACGCACCATTGGGGAGCTGCGAAAACCGATGATCAGCCGGTCGCCGCCCTGCGGCTGCGCATGAAGGGCGCCACTGACCAGCGCAGCGGCCAACAGAATCAGTCGGCCGACCAAGAATAAGCGCCTGGACGAACGCTCCGGGGTCAACGTCGCCGCCTCAGTCCGTAGCCAGGCGGAAGCGCACGCCATGGTATTCCAGCACCACGCCGGCCCGCGTTATATGCAGCAACCGCGGTCCGGCCGCGAGCGTATCCCCCTCCCGATAGCGCTGCATGTTGATGAGCACGAAACGCCGGGCCGGGTCCTGATCGTAGACATGCACATCGACATGCAGGGTCGGCAGCCCGCGGCGGTCATCCGCAGGCAGATCCTGCAGCAGGGGTACCTCGGCCAGGGTTGCCGCAGGCGGTGACGCGACAGACACAACCGGCCTTCCGGGCATGCCGCCCTCGCCGGGCGTCGCGGGCTGAGGCTCGGTCGATGGGGCGGCGCGCCGGCCACCGGCGACCGGAGAGTGCGGGCCCGATTCCGTTGCGACAGCGACTCCGGACGATGGCGGTGCGGTGTCGGGCGGACGCACGGACGAGCTGGCGGCGCCGGGGCGGGCGGGACCGGGCGAGGCGGGTGCCGCTGCGCCGGCTAAGCTCACGGCAGGCGCCGATACCGGGTGCGGGACCGACGGGGGTGTCACGGGAACTGGGCTTCGGCCCCCTGCCGGGACGCGCTCCGCAACAACGGCAGGCGTCTCTGGCCCGGGCGTGGCCCTGGGCTGAGCGACGGCCGCGGTCGCGGCGTGGCCGGCCCCGGGTCGGTGCACGGGTCCGCCCTCGAACCTGGCCAGTAGGACCCCGAGCGACAACCCGGCGAGCACCATGACGCCGCCCAGCGCCCAGCGCGATCTCTCAGGTCCCTGGCTGACAGCAACCTGTTCAACGGCCAGGCTGGGGACCTCACCCAGGGCGCGGTCGCGCTCCGATTTCTTCAGGGCTTCGAGAATATATGACATGGATTCAGGCCGGACGGGCGGGCTGTGAGCACAGATGGGGCGTATCTTTCCGATCGCCGGCCGAGTTCAACTGGATCAATGTCTGGCCACCCACGATACCGTCGGGGCGCAGGGCGTGGCGGCGTTGGAAACGCTCGACCCGCGTACGCAGAGCATCGTCAAAGCGCGCCGGGTCGGGGACCGGCGGAACGGACCCGAGCCGGCGTTGCAGCTGGGCGCGCAACCAGCGCACATCGGGGCCGTGGTCGCCGGCTTGCAGCACCGCGGACGCCACGGGAGGGCGCCAGAGCACGGTATAGTCGCCGTACCAGTGGTCCTGCAGCGCGCTGACCGGCACGCTGCGGGTCTTGCCATCGATGCGCACCCGCGCGACCCCGCTCCCCAAATGCTGCAACAGCACCGGAACCCGCCGGCCGTCGGCCGACACCAGTTCCAGGATCACCGGCCGGTCGATGTTGCGCAGCGTCGTCCAGCTGCCCGTGTCGCTGAGACACCGCAGTCCATGATCCGCTGCCGCCCGGCAGGGCGTGGACTGCGGGGTGGGCTGGTAGTGCAACTGCCAGAGGCTGAACAGCCCCTGCCATGCCTGTGCGCGGGCATCCGCAACGGGCGTGGCGAGCAGCTGGGTCAGCGTATCGATCACCGGCCGGGCATCGGATCCGGCGCTCGCCGTATTGGTCGGGCCCGCACCCGGGGCGACTTCGTCGGCCTTGGCAATGGCGATGGCCTTGTCCCCGGACGCCGACCGCGCCATCAGGGCTGCCAGGCCGTCCTGTTGCAGGTGGTGGGCACCGCTTCCCAGCAGCATCCAACCCCCAGCCGCCAGGGCCAGCGCCGCGAGGCCGCCCGTCAATGGCCGCCAGCCGCGGCGCCGGACGCGTCGCGGCTGGCGGCCCAGGACCTCACGGGTGGCGCGCCGGACGATCCGGCGATCGACCCGCTTCCGATCCTCCACATAAGCGCCCAGCAGAGCCCGGTCACAGAGCACGTTGATCAGCCGGGGAACGCCACCGGCGCGCGTGTGCACCTCCCGCAGCGCCCCGTCGGTGAACAACCGACCGGCGGTCCCGGCCACCCGCAGCCGGTGGCGGACATAGTCCTTCGTCTCCGGGAAACTCAAGGGTTCGAGATGATAGCGGGCGGTGATGCGCTGCGCGAGTTGGCGCAGATCATCGCGGTCCAGGATCTGCTTGAGCTCGGGCTGACCGATGAGAATGACCTGCAGCAGCTTGTCCTGCGCCGTTTCCAGATTGGTCAACAGCCGCACCTGCTCGAGCACTTCTGCGCTGAGGTTCTGGGCTTCGTCGATGACCAGCACCGTCCGTCGACCGTGTCCGTGGGCATCCAGCAGATGGCCGTTGAGCCGGTCGACGAGTTGCTTCACGCTGGCGCCGTCGGAGTAATGCACGCCCAACTCGTCACAGATGGCGGCCAGCAGTTCGACGGCATCGAGCCTGGGATTCAGGATCAGCGCCACAGCCACGTCCTGCGGCGCCTGTTCCAGCAGGCAGCGGCACACGGTGGTCTTCCCGGTACCCACTTCACCGGTCAGCTGCACAAACCCGCCGCCTTCGCCGACCCCATAAAGCAGATGGGCCAGCGCCTCGCGATGACGCGCGCTCATGTACAGAAAGCGCGGATCAGGCGTTATCGAGAACGGCCGGCATTGGAATCCGAAATACTGGCGATACATACCCGTTTTCTGGCGAGATTTGGCGCACCACAACGGTCCACGGCGAACATTATGCAACGGACCCGGCGCGAATGCAGGCGCAACATGTCAGCGCCCCGAAGCAGCCACCGGGTGTCTCGAAACTTTACAATCCGTGGGCGCTACTTTTCCTGCGTATTCAAAGATATGCCGCCAACCCAGCCAACGCTCGATCCTTGCTGTGACAATTACCGCTGCCGGGCGGCCCGGCGGCTCCAAACCTCGGGAATGGAATTTCTTCAGCGTGGCAGGCGTCTTACACAACCGGTGGCAGCTGAACAGGTGGTCAATTACTTTACAGTTGACCCGAACCCGACTGTCTCCGCAGGGCACATACCAGCAATAACTTTTTGATAAATAACTGATTTACTCACACCCGGCACGGGTATTGCTTGGAATGCCGAAAGGGACGAGCGCATCCGCCCGGCGGCTTGGTCGGATAGCCGGCGGGAGGCGGGCGCTCGCTCAGCAGTAGCCGCCCGGGGCGTGTACAACAACAACTCGGGCCTGCCAGCAGGCCCGAGCACACCGCGCCCATGGCGACCGGTACGCCGGTCAACCCGGCGGAGGGGGGACTACTTAATGAACGGAAGAGTCCGCAAAGAGATCAACGGCTGTACTGTGGTGGCCCGGCCTGTCTACAAAGGCGGCGTGTTGCCGGCCTACTGGGTGGGCACCGTGAACGAACGCATGCTCCCTGTGACGTTCGAGTCCGCACCGGCAGTATTCGGGTTCGTGCGCCGCACCAACCAGCACTGACCCGGTCGCAAAGCCCGCACCCCAGACGGCGCCGCTACAGCGACGGCATACCGCGCCGGGCGGGCTCGGTCCGAACGACCCGAACCACGGTGGTCGCCTCTCCCGCGGCCGGCTACTCACCCGCCATCGCCCAGCGCTTCCAGCAGACGGGCCCGCAGTTCGTTGAGTCTGCCGTGAAAGAAGTGACCGACATCGGCCATGCAGATGGTGGTGGGCGGCGGATCCAGCCGTCCCGCCCAATCGAGGACCTGACTGCACGGCACAACTTCGTCGCGGTCGCCCTGCACCAGCAACCAGGAGCAGGCGGGGCGGGAAACGGCGGCGAATTCGAAGAAGTTCACCGGCGGCGCCACCGTGATCACTTGGCTGACAGAGCGGCGAGCGGCGGCCCGCAGGACCACGTAGGATCCGAAGGAGAACCCTGCCAGCCAGACAGCGTGCTCCGGACGCTGTTTCCGGGCCCAGTCCAGCACCGCCAACAGGTCGTCGGTCTCCCCCTGTCCACCGTCGTAGTCACCCTCGCTGGCCCCGACACCGCGGAAGTTGAACCGGACCGTGCCGACGCCCAGCTCATTCAGCGCCTGGGAAACATAGTGCACGACCTTGTTCTTCAGGCTGCCGCCGTAAAGAGGATGGGGGTGGCACACCACACCGACAGCGCGCATGGGCGCCCCCACCGGCGGACAGGCGGTAATGGCTTCCAACGTGCCCGCCGGCCCGGGAATGCGCACCGCCTCGCCCACACATGGCAGTGTGTCCTGGTCGCGGTCATACCAATGGGAATCGGTGCTTGGCAACAGCACGGGGCGCATGCACTCCGGTGGCCCCAGGGGGCGGAAGCGCGATTATACCCGAGCTACGCCTCAGAGCTCTGACAGGCTGCGTTTCCGGCCGGACAGCGGAAAACCGGGGAAGACGCCGGCACGATCGGCAGACATGCCATGACCCGACACGACATGCAGTCCATCGGCATCGCGTGGTGCGGCGGCAGAGCGGCCTCGCATCCCGGCTACAGCGTCCGGTCAGAGCACGCCGACAGGGAGCACCGGCACAACGCTGCGCCCCACGCAGGTCAGAGATCCCGGACCGATTCGCGCGGCTGGCAGAACGGCGAGTGCAGGACCAGATCCAGGTGCAGCCAACCTTCCATGTCCACCGATTCGCGCCTGGTATTGGCATATTCCAACACGATACGTTTGATCCGCCCTTCGGCATGCAGGACGGCGCGCACCTGTACCAACTGTCCAACGATATTGGTGTACCAGTAGCCAGGAATGGGTTCTTGTTGTAAGCGCATGGCACTGTCGCCCGGGTTGCGGGTCATTGTTCGTTATTGATGGACTGCGCCCGGGCCATCTGCTGGTGGCCCGACGCTGGGGTCATGCCCAACTCCCCCTGGACACGCCGACCCTCTACCGACCAGAACCGCTGGCGCCCCGACGACGTACGGCCACCCTCATCGCCGACGGCAGCCGCGACCCATAACTGCGACGTCGGATGTCGCGAACCGGTTGATACCCGGTCCCCGATATATCGGGTCCGATTCCAGTCTGTACCCATGGTACAGGGCGGATGCGCCTTGCGCCAAGGGCTCCGGGCGGGATATGTCCGCCACCGCGCGGGCCGCGGCGTCAGCCGCACTTCGACTCGCCGCAATTCAGACAGGTCAGGCAACCGTCCATCTGAATCGCCGCCTTGGTGTTGCATTTGACACACAGCTGGGCGCCTTCCGGGAAGTCGCCGGAGTCGCTCTGCTCAGCGGCCTTGACGCCGGCTTCATATTGGGCGCGCTTCTCGGCGATCAGCTTCTTCTGGTGCTCGTCCAGTTCGTCGTCCTTGAGCATGCCGATCATGCGCAGGTGACATTCGATGGCATCGCCGATTTCCGCCACCAGCGAGGGCATGTACTTGCCGCCCTTCTTGAAATAGCCGCCGCGCGGATCGAAGACCGAGCGCATCTCTTCCACCAGAAAGGTGACGTCGCCGCCCTTTCTGAACACCGCGGAAATGATGCGCGTCAGCGCCACGATCCACTGGAAGTGGTCCATGTTCTTCGAATTGATGAAGATCTCGAACGGGCGGCGCAGTTCGTGCACGGTACCCGCATTGAGGATGATGTCGTTGATGGTCACGTAGAGCGCGTGTTCCGACAGCGGCGTTTTGACCTTGTAGGTCGAGCCGAGCAGCATCTCCGGGCGCTGCAGCTTTTCATGCAGGTGCACCACATTGTCCACTGGCTTGTCAGCCTCGGCCGGCTGCGCGGACGTCTCGGAGCGAGCCGGATCTTCTTCCTTCACCACGCCGTAGCCAACAATTTTACTGTCGATCTTGATTGCCATTTGCTGTCCCCTGAATGTGCAGCCCCAGAGTTCGCGAAGCGCCCCAAAGCCGTAGCGCGGGGCGACGCGGCGTCCCGGTGGTCAGAATTTACCGTAATAGCCCTCTTTCAGAGCATCGTAGAGGTTCGCGGCGGTATGCATTTCACCGTCGTACTCGACCTCATCGTTGCCCTTGAGCTCGACCATCGAACCGTCGTCCAACTCGAAGCGATAGGTGGTGTTTTCCAGATCCTTTTCCTTGACCAGCACGCCCTGGAAAGCCTCCGGATTGAAGCGGAACGTGGTGCAGCCCTTCAACCCCTGCTCGTACGCATACAGATAGATATCCTTGAAATCGTCGTACGCATAATCGGTCGGCACGTTGGCGGTCTTGGAAATGCTGGAATCGATCCAGCGCTGGGCAGCTGCCTGGATATCCACGTGCTCCTTGGGATGGATGTCGTCGGCGCTGACGAAATACTCCGGCAACTGCTCGTCGGGCTTGTCGCTGTAGGGCATGGCGCCGGCGTTGACCAGTTCCCGGTAGGCCAGCAGTTCGAAGGAATACACCCCAACCTTTTCCTTGGTCTTGCGGCCCTCGCGGATCACGTTGCGAAAGTAGTGATGGGCGAACGACGGCTCGATGCCGTTGCTGGCATTGTTGGCCAGAGAAAGGGAAATGGTGCCGGTCGGCGCGATGGATGTGTGGTGGGTAAAGCGCGCACCCACCCGAGCGAGTTCATCCACCAGTTCCGGCTCCACGCTCGCGATGCGCTGCATGTAGCGGCTGTATTTGGCGTGCAGCACCTTGCCGGGCACGCGAGCGCCGACGGTCCAGCCATCGCGGGCCATCTCCGGTCGCTTGGTCAGCATTTCGGGCGTCACCTCGAAGTCCTCGTCCATGATCGGCGCCGCCCCCTTTTCGCGGGCCAGCCCCAGAGCCACGCGCCAGCCTTCCACCGCCATTTCGCGAGTGGCCCGGTCGGTGAACTCCAACGACTCCGGCGAGCCGTACTTCATGCATAGCATGGTCAGCGTGGAGCCCAACCCCAGATAACCCATGCCGTGGCGGCGCTTGCGCTGGATTTCCCCGCGCTGCCCGTCCAGCGGCAGGCCGTTGATCTCCACCACGTTGTCGAGCATGCGAGTGAACACCGCCACCACTTCGCGGTATTCGTCCCAGTCGAAGCGTGCCCGGTCCGTGAAAGGATCCAGCACGAATTTGGTAAGGTTCACCGAACCGAGCAGACAGGATCCATAAGGCGGCAACGGCTGTTCGCCGCAGGGATTGGTGGCACGGATGTTCTCGCAGAACCAGTTGTTGTTCATCTCATTGACCTTGTCGATGAGAATGAAGCCAGGTTCGGCATAGTCATAGGTGGAGGACATGATGACGTCCCACAAGCGTCGCGCACGGATCGTCCGGTAGATCCTGCAGGCCACCTGACCGGCGGCGTTGGCCACATAGGCCTCCTTCACCGGCCACTCCCGCCAGATCACCTGCTCCGGATCGGACAGATCGAGCTTCGCCGAGTCGGCCTCGTCGCGAGTGACCGGAAAGGCCAGCGGCCAACGGGCGTCGTTTTTCACCGCCTCCATGAACTCCCGGGTAATCAGCAGCGACAGGTTGAACTGGCGCAACCGGCCGTCCTCGCGCTTGGCGCGAATGAAATCCAGCACATCCGGATGACCCACGTCAAAAGTGGCCATCTGCGCGCCGCGCCGCCCTCCTGCGGACGAGACCGTAAAACACATGCGGTCGTAGATATCCATGAACGACAGCGGACCGGAGGTATAGGCGCCGGCCCCGGCCACATACGCGCCGCGCGGACGCAGGGTGGAAAATTCGTAGCCGATGCCGCAGCCCGCCTTCAGGGTCAGGCCCGCCTCATGAACCTTCTGCAGGATGTCGTTCATCGAATCGCGGATACTGCCCGAGACCGTGCAATTGATGGTTGAGGTGGCCGGCTTGTGCTCCCAGGCGCCCGCGTTGGAGGTGATGCGCCCGGCTGGAATCGCGCCGCGGCGCAATGCCCATAGAAACCGCTCGTACCAATGCTCGCGCGCCTCCTCCGTGGGCTCCACCGCCGCCAGCGCCTGCGCTACCCGTTTGTAGGTGCCGTCGATGCTGGCATCGATGGGCATGCCGTCCTTGGTCTTCAGGCGGTACTTCTTGTCCCATATGTCCATGGACGCCGGCTGAAAGGGAATATCGGAAACCTTGGTCGGAACGGCTTTGAGGTGTGCGGTCGTCATTATGTCTCCTGGCTTCCAGAGGACTTATGGTTATAAGCCGACAGCGCGGCCCGCCGGCTCGGCCTTGGTGTACAACACAGTCGTTGGAAAGAATCGGGTTTACCACAAGATGTTGTGGTCAGTGCTAGGCAGGTTAGGCACAACGGCTGCTGCTGTCAAGGGCCTGAAACAAACAGAACCGCATTATTTTTACTATTATTATTATATAGTTACGTAGCGCCAGAAAAGTGTCATCGACAAACCTCCCAGGATATCAGCAACAAATGCCGCACAGCCATCCAGTTGGGCCGTACCACAATATATTGTGTTTCTAATATACCTGCTCCCCACTCGCGGATGCGCGCCCGTCCGACGCCGCCTCGGCGCATGGCCAAGTGCCTTGAAAATCCCGCCCCCGCCTATATCTACCGGGTAGAGACACAACCGATTCCGAACAGGAGATAGTGAAATGGCCCTGACCCGCTACGAACCCTGGAGTATGCTCAATCAGCTGCAGAATGAAATCAACCGCATGTTCGATACCCGCCTGCCAACGGGCGAGACGGAAGACAATGCCAATGTGATGACCGGCGACTGGGTGCCTGCGGTGGACATCAAGGAGCAGGACGACTGCTTCCTGATTCACGCCGACGTGCCCGGCGTGGACCCCAAGGACATCGAAGTCCACATGGAAGGAGGCGTACTCTCCATCAAGGGACATCGCGAAAGCGAAAAGAGGGAAGAACGCGAACATTACAAGCGCGTGGAACGGGTGCGCGGCAGCTTCTATCGGCGCTTCGCCCTGCCGGACACGGCCGACGCGGAGAAGGTGAGTGCCAAAGCCCGCAACGGCGTACTGGAAATCGTCATTCCCAAGCACGCAAAGGTCCAGCCACGCAAGATCGCGGTGGGAGAATAATACCGCGGTACAGGCCGGCCTGGGGGTGTCGCCGCCCCCAGGCTGTCTTTACCCGAAGCGCGGACAGAATCGGACGCCTCGAACCAAATGGCTTGCGGCGTAATGTGCGCATAGCGGGAAACCGGTGTAGGTTGGGCTGAGCAACGCGAAGCCCAACAAACGCTTGGACGAACCGGCAGAACAGTCGATTCGCGCGGGGCGGAACCGCCGCCGCGCCGGAGACTGCCTAAGCGCCAGCCCGCCGTTGCCTTGCGGGCCGAAGGCGCCGCCACCGCCTGCCCGGGGCGCGTTGGTCTGGCGCTTGCGGCCGATCCTGAAAGGGCCAGCGGCTACGACGCACTACACTACTCGCATGATGACTCGGAAAGACTCCTAGGGCCGCGAATCGTCGATCATGGAATACAAGGACTATTACAAGATCATGGGGGTATCCAAGGATGCCACCCAGGATGAAATCAAGCGGGTCTATCGCAAGCTTGCCCGCAAGTACCATCCCGACGTCAGCAAGGAGCCGGATGCCGAGGCACGCTTCAAGGAGGTCAACGAAGCCAACGAAGTGCTGAAGGACCCGGAAAAGCGGGCGGCCTACGATCAGATCGGCAGCCAATGGAAACAGGGACAGGATTTCCACCCGCCTCCGGGGTGGGATGCCGGCTTCGAATTCAGCGGCGGCGGCTTCACCGGTGCCGACAGCGGCCGCTTCAGCGACTTCTTCGAGTCCCTGTTTGGCATGGGCGGCCCCGGCGGATCCGCGCACGCCGGCGGACGGGCGCGCGGCGGCGTCCAGATGCGCGGCGAGGACCACCACGCGAAGATTCTGGTCGGTGTGGAGGACGCCTACCACGGCGCCACCCGCACCCTGCAACTGCAGGTACCTGCCGTGGACGCTCAAGGCCATGTACGGCTCACGCCCCGCGCCCTCCATGTGAAGATTCCCCGCGGGGTGACGGCGGGCCAGCACATCCGGTTGTCGGGCCAGGGCGGTCCAGGCATGGGTGGCGGTCCCAACGGCGACCTGTACCTGGAGATCGAGTTCGAACCCCACCGGCTGTATCGCCCAGAAGGCCGGGACATCTATGTCACCCTCCCGGTGGCACCCTGGGAAGCGGCCCTGGGGACGACAGTGCCGGTCCCGACGATCGGCGGCAAAGTGGAGTTCAAGATCCCTGCCGGCTCGCAGACTGGGCGGAAGCTGCGTCTCAAAGGCCGCGGACTGCCCGGCAAACCCGCCGGGGACCAGTATGTCGTCCTGCGCATCGTCACCCCGCAGGCCGACAGCGAGGAGAGCCGGGAACTCTACCGTCGCATGCAGAAGGAAATGCCGTTCAATCCACGCAAGGACATGGGAGTCTGAACCGTGCCCAGCCGACAGTCTCCACTGGTACTGAGCGGGGTGCTGCTGGATGAACAGTCCAGCATCGGTCTCGCCGAGCTCTGCCGCAGCGCCGGCCTGCACGCCGAACAGATCATCGCGATGGTCGAGGAAGGGCTGCTGGAGCCGGTCGGCAAGGACCCGCATTCGTGGCGGTTCACAGGCATGGCGGTGCGCCGTGTCCACATCGCCGTACACCTGCAGCGCGACCTGCAGGTCAATCTGTCCGGTGCGGCTCTTGCCCTGGAACTGCTGGATGAAATCCGGGAACTGCGCAGGCGTCTGGAGGTCTTACAGTCCGAATTGACGGATTGATCACAATGACGCCGCACGCTCGGGCTGCGCCGCTCCGCCTGGCGCTGCTCACGGCGGACGTCATGCGACACCGCCTACGGGCGAGCCTTCCATGAGTACTCTGGAACAGATCCGCTCGGGTTTGGGCCGCGAGCGGGAGACGCTGGGCGACGGCGGGCAGCAGCTTTACCGCCGAGGAACGGCTCACGCTGAACGGTCCGTGCTGGGGCCTGCTGGCGGCGAAAGTGCCCGCAGATGACCGTCAACTGGTGGTACGCCTCCAAGCGCCGGGGATGGAGCCGGGCGCTTTCGAAATCTAGGTGGCGGACAACATCCTGGTGGTACGCGGCGACAAGCAGGTGCGACGCGAACACAGCCACGGGCAGTAGCACTTGCTGAAATGCGCCTATGGCCGTTTCGAACGGGCGACTCCCCTGCCGGTCCCGACCGTCGGTAGCGGCGCCAGGGCCCGCTACCGACGCGGCGTACTGACCGTGACCCTGCCCAAAGAAGCACCGTCACGGGCGCAGCTAATCGAAGTAAAAGGAGTCTGACACATGCAACGCCGCTTTCCACTCATGCAGCTGTGGCTGCTGCTGCCGCTGCTGCTCGGCCTTGCGGCAACGCCCGCGGCAGCCCACCTGCCGCCGGCGCTCAACGGCAACCCGCTGCCGTCCCTGGCCCCGATGCTGGAGCATGTCACGCCGGCGGTGGTCAATATCGCCTCCATCGGCAAGGTGCGGGTCCAGCAGAACCCGCTCTTTCAGGACCCGTTCTTCCGGCAGTTCTTCAACATCCCCGACCAGCCCCAGGAACGCCGAACCCAGAGCCTGGGTTCCGGCGTCATCGTAGACGCCAAGCACGGCTACATCCTGACCAACAACCACGTCATCAAGAACGCCGATCGGATCAACGTAACCCTGCGGGACGGCCGCCAGTTCAAGGCCAAGCTGATCGGCACCGATCCGGCGTCCGACGTGGCCGTCATCCAGATTCCCGCCCAGCAGCTGACCGCCCTGCCGCTGGCGGATTCATCCAAGCTCCAGGTGGGCGACTTCGTGGTTGCCATCGGCAATCCCTTCGGCCTCGGACAGACGGTGACCTCGGGCATTGTCAGCGCCCTGGGCCGCACCGGCCTTGGCATTGAAGGCTATGAAGACTTCATCCAGACCGACGCCTCCATCAACCCGGGAAACTCCGGCGGGGCGCTGGTCAATCTGGCCGGGCAACTGGAGGGCATCAACACCGCCATCATCGCCCCCAGCGGCGGCAACGTGGGCATCGGGTTCGCCATCCCGGTCAACATGGCCCGCGACATCATGGACCAGCTCATCAAATACGGCCATGTGCGCCGCGGGCAACTGGGGGTGACCGCCCAGAACCTGACCCCGGATCTGGCCCAGGCACTGGGCATCACCGGCAACAAGGGCGCCGTGGTCGCCCAGGTCGATCACGGATCGCCGGCGGCGAAAGCGGGGCTGAAGGCCGGCGACGTGATCGTCACAGTGGACGGCAAGCCGGTGCGCGACGCCGCGGACGTGCGCAACCGCGTCGGGCTGCTGATGGTGGGCCAGACGGTGCAGCTGGGTATCCGGCGCAACGGCAAGCCGCTCACCATCGAGGCGGTGATCGCCCAGCCGCAGATGACCAGGATGGACGCCAAGCGGCTGAACCCAAAGCTGGAAGGAGCCGAGCTCAGCAACATCGTGGAGGGCATGCCCCAGTACGGGCAGGTGCAGGGCGTGCTGGTGGCCGGGGTCGCCCCGGACAGCCCCGCCTGGAACACGGGCCTGCGCGGCGGCGACATCATCCTGTCGGTGAATCGCCATCCCGTGCACAGCCTGAATCAGGTATCGCGGGCGGCGACCGACTCCGGCGGCCGCCTGCTGCTCAACATCAAACGCGGCAACGGCGCCCTGTTTCTGCTGATCCGATAGATCGACGGCCGTGCCGTTCTGCAAAGCCGGGGCTCGGACCCGGCTTTCTTTTGCCTGGCGCAATCCCGGGCTAAAGCCACGAAATCCCCACCAAGTCAATTGTTGAGTAATTTAGTAGGTTATAATATGCTTATTGGCACATAAGGTGAATTGATCAAAGCAACCGGGAGGTGCCTATGAGCGCGCTGATCTCCAACTTTCCACCCGAGGGTGTGGTGACCGTCAATCGCGTGGTCCTGCGGCCCGAGTACACGGTCGACGACCTGCAGGAACGCATCGCGGTACTGTGCGAAAACGTGAAGACCTACCATTCCGATACCGGGTTCGTGGGCGGCTTCGTAGCGCTGAACAGTGGCAATATCTCCAATGAGGGTTCGACGGTCGGCCAGCCGGTGGACAGCACGCTGAAGGGTCGCGAAGCGCTGATCGTGACCTTCTGGCGCACTTTCGAAGACCACGAGCGTTCCCACCGCAGCGACAGCTTCCAGCCGCTGTTCCGCAAAGCCCTCGAACTGTGCGAGAACGGGAACGAAGAGCTGGCCTACGAGATGCTCTGGTCGGGCGCGGCCTACACGGCGGAACAGGCCAGGGCGGCCCGCGAGGCAAAGGCGAACTACGCCGCGTAGGCCGACCGAGGCGGAGGATATCTTCCGCGCGCAGACGGGCCGTTCAGGTGGTCAGGCGGCGGTAGATGTCCGAGACCTTGAGCGGCAGCTTGCGGACCTCGTCGATGACGGTGTAGTTCACCGCACCGTACATGTGCGGCAGATAATCCCGCGCCTCGGTGTCGATGGTGATGCAGAAGGGATGGACACCCGCCCGCTTGGCTTCGATCAACGCCTGGCGGGTGTCCTCGATGCCGTAGGCGCCGCGATAGCCGTCGTAGTCGTCGGGCTTGCCGTCGGACAGCGTAATGAGCAGCTTGGTGCGCGCGTCCACCTCATTCAGCAGGTGGGTCAGATGGCGGATGGTGACACCCATGCGGGTGTAGTCCTGAGGAGTGATGCCGCTGATGCGGGCCCGCGCTTCGGCGTCGTAGGGCTCGTCGAAACGCTTGATGCGATAGACTTCGCAGCGCTTGCGGGTCATGCCCGAGAAGCCGTAGATGGCATAGCGGTCGCCCAGGGTCTCCAGCGCCTCGCACAGCAGCACCAGGGATTCGCGCTGCGCTTCGTTGATCCAGCCCTTGGTGGAGCCGCTCATGTCCACCATGAACATCACAGCGATATTGCGCTCCAGCTTGTGCAGCTTGGTGAACAGGCGGTCGGTCATCTCCATGCCGTTGCGGGTGTCCGCATAGGCCTCCACCAATGCGTCGATGTCCACGTCGTCGCCGTCGGTCTGCTTCTTGAGCAGCTTGTCCTCCCCGCGCAGGGCCTCGAAGGTGCGGCGCAGGCCGCGCACCAGGCCGGCGTATTTCTGTACGGTCCGTTCGGCAAAACCGTCGTAGCGCGGATGCACCTCCAGTTCCCTCAGCACCGTCCAGTTCTTGCGGTAGTGATGGCGCTCGTGGTGCCACTCGTTGTACAGGAAGGCGCCCTCCTCATGGTAGGTGCCCTTCCACACCTCGCTGGGGTCGCGTTCGCCCGGGTCGCCCCCATCGGCGCGGTAGGCGCCGTCGCCCGCCGCCACCAGGTAGTCCTCCGGGATCTGACCCAGGTCCTGCAGGATGGACTGCATGGTGCCCTTGACGTCGTCGGGCGGCGCGACCGGCTGACCGTCGAGCTCGATCTCGTAGGTGAAGCCATCCGGCAGGTCGGCATCCGGAATCTGACGCAACCGGAACCGCCCGTTCGGCGGCTCCGCGGGTTCACGGTCCGGATCCTGCCCTTCCGGCGGCCTGCGCCGCTCGTCCTCGCGCATGCGAATCAGCCCCTTGCGCAACGCCTCGCGGTCCTGGACCAGACGCAGCGCCCGTACAGCGGCAACGCGCTCCGGGTGCAGGCAACCCTGGTAGAGGGTCGGCACCGGTTCGGGCGCTCCGTGGATCGACGCGAGCAGGTCGATGCTGTCCTGAACGGTCGCCTCCGGTCGGGCCAGCCGCCGGGCCGCTTCCATCCACTCGGGCGACGGTGCGCCATCGCGGGGCCCGTCCCGCAGGCCGCGCAGCTGCCGATACACCCCCGGCAGGTCCCGTTCAATGCAGGCGTCCAGGCGCAGGACCTCCAGGGCATGGAACTGCCGCAGCGCGCGCTCGGGCCTTTCGAACCGGCCCACTGCCGCAGCGATGTCGGCACGCCAGGTCCCATACCAGGTCTGGGCCCATTGGTGCACCACCATGGCCTTCAACAGCTGGAAGTTGACGTCCCGATCGGGAAACTGCGCCACTGTCGCCGGCAGAAACAGCGTTTCGGTGTCGGTGTAGACGCTGTCGCCGGGGGAGAGCTTCAGGCGTCTGCCACTGAGCCCGTGCACGAAACCCTCCAACACCCCCTGCACCTGCTCCAGCGGCAGTCCGCTGCTGCGTTCCATGCGATCCCTGGCGAAGATCTCCACCTCGCGCAGCGACGACAGCCCCGCATACAGCCCGGCATCGTCGTAGGAATCCATGGCACGGATGAGCCACTCTTCCGTGCCGGCTTCGTCCATCAGATCGAGAGCATCGGCCACATGTTCGGCAAACTGATAGGCCATCTCGGCATGGGTGCGCGCCACCACACTCACCCAGCGCAGCGCGAAATCCTGCTGGGGACGCTCCAGCCGCGCCAGACACCCTGCCGGTTCGGCGGCGGTGCGTCGTGAGGACAGCACCGCATCCAGATAGGCATCCAGATAGTCCTCCACCTCTTCCTGGCTCAGAGGCTCCAACGGACCGACCGTCACGGCATCCCGGTCGTCGAACCACAGCGCCGCGCCGCCGGCCGGCAGCGTCCGACCGTCGCGAGTGGCGATACTCACCGACACCGCTTCCACACTGCGCCCGGGCAGCGCATCGTGCAGCATCTGGGTGACGCTGGCGGCGCTCCATGAACCGGCATCCACCTGTACCCAGATGCCGCGGCAGTGCTCGCTGACCAGTGGCACCAGATTCTTGATCAGGCGCGGCAGGTCCACTTCGATGTCCCAGCTGCCTCTGCCGGGCCCGTGGCCCACCCGCGGAGGCTGGACGCTCACGAAGTGGAAGCGCTCGCCGCGGTGCAAAGCGTTATCCACAAAGCTGGGGGCATGGGCCTGCTCGAATCGAACCTGCCGCTCGCCCATGACGGTCCGGGCCAGTTCCAGGCGGTCTTCGCTGGCATCCACGTGGACCACGCTGGCACCCGCACGCATGGCCGCTTCGCTGACCGCACCCACGCCGGCGAACAAGGCCAGGGCCTGCAGGTCGTCCAGGTCGTAGCAGCCGCCCAACCGCTCGGCGATCCAGCGCCGGCAGGCCACCTCCCGCGGTTCGACGCCCACCCGGCCTCCCGTACCCAGCACGCAGCGCAACCGGGCGCCGTCCAGGCAAAGCTCCCAGCTGCGGGGCAACCCCTCCCGGGCGGCCCGCCATTGCCGGTCGCCGGCACCGCCATAGATCCAGTCGGCCTGCCAATCCGGCAGTGCGGGCGCGCCTTTGGCCCGCGGGTCGGGCCGGCTCAGCACCACCTCGCCGAAACGCTCAAGCTTGCGACCGCGCCCGAAGTCCAGCAGCTCGTAGTCGTCGAGCGGCGTCTCGATCACGATCTCCCGGATATGGGAACCGAAGGCGGGGATGTCACGGTACATGGGTCAGGACGCTCAACAACCGAGGGGCATTGTGTCGCATAGCCCCTTCACGGGGCGGGCCGCCCAGTCCCCTGATAAAACCAAAATATGCCACGGAACCCACGGAACCCACGGAAAGGAAATATTCGTTTGACAGTCAGCGGCATCTCCGACCCACATTCCGTAATTCTACGCCAGCGTCACCACCGCATTCTTCCGTCCGTGGATTCCGTGGGTTCCGTGGCTCTTAATCTTTCACACGCGCTCGACGGACCGGGTTGGCGACGAGCACCGCACGACCAAGAGAGTAATCCCGCGACGGGAGCGAGCGTGGCCTCGGGCACAAGACGCAGCGCTGCCAACCGAGCCCGGGTCAGAACACCGAGGCGCTGAGCTCGTGCACCGCGGCGAGCATTTCGGCGTCATCGGAAAGGGCCTGGGCGACGGCGGTGCGACAGGCCGCCACCGGGGACACGCCGCTGACGATGAGCTTGGCCGCGTGCACCAGCAAACGGGTGCTGGCCCCCTCTTCCAGCCCGCTGCCCTTGAGGTTGCGCGTCATGTGGGCGAACTTGACCAACTGGCGCGCCACGGTGTCGTCGATGCCACTCTCGCTGGCCACGATACGGGTTTCCAGTTCAGCGCTGGGGTAGTCGAATTCCAGGGCCACGAACCGCTGGCGGGTGCTCTGCTTGAGGTCCTTGAGCACGCTCTGGTAGCCGGGGTTGTAGGAGATGGCGAGGCCGAACTCCGGGCTGGCCTCCAACAGTTCACCCAGCTTTTCCATGGGCAGCACGCGCCGGTCGTCGGCCAACGGATGGATGACCACAGTGGTATCCTTGCGGGCCTCCACGATTTCGTCCAGGTAGCAGATGCCGCCGTTGCGCACGGCCCGCGCCAGGGGTCCGTCCACCCACACAGTCTCGCCGCCCATGACCAGAAAGCGTCCCACCAGGTCCGAGGCGGTCAGGTCGTCGTGACAGGACACCGTAATCAGGGGCCGCTGCAGGCGCCAGGCCATGTGTTCCATGAACCGGGTCTTGCCGCACCCGGTCGGGCCTTTGAGCAGCACGGGCAGCTGATTGCGGTAGGCGGCCTCGAAAATCTCGACTTCATCGCCCACCGGCTCGTAGTAGGGTTCGTCCTGGATGAAATACTCTTCGGGCTTCAATACTCGGGCACTCACGGCGGCTCCTCGAAGATTCTCCCCGCAGGCAAGCACGTTAACCCGCGGCACGGGGAACGGCAACAAGACACATAATAAGGGAGAGTTATATGGGCTTTCTATCGAGTTATCGGAAATTTCGATGGATTCGGATGTCAGCGCCGGTAGCGTCGGCGGCTGAGACGGGGTATTGTTTACCGACTAAGCAGAGCACGCTCGACCTTTAAGGGTCCCCCGCCGATTCAGGATGTTGAGGGCCGGGTTTCGCTACCCGCCACGGCCGGTCACGAGCGCGTGCCAAGGTGCCCTGTTCACCGAACAAACCTACGCATCCGGACTGGAGGTAACTCAATGTCGGAGGTAATCGCAACCAACCAGACCATTCTGGTGGTCGGTGGCGGCATCAGTGGAGTCACTGCCGCTCTGGAGGCTGCCGAATGCGGCAAACAGGTGATTCTCGTCGAGAAGAACCCGTCCCTCGGGGGCCGCGTCAGCCAGCTCTACAAGTACTTTCCCAAGCTGTGCCACCCGACCTGCGGCATGGAGATCAACCTCAAGCGCCTGAAGGCCAACCGCAACCTGCGGATCATGACGCTCGCCGAAGTGACCGACGTGCAGGGCGAGCCGGGCAGCTACAGCGTCACCCTGACCCAGCACCCGCGCTACATCAACGAGAACTGCACGGCGTGCGGCGATTGCGCGACGGCGGTGGAAACGGAATTCGACAACGAGCACAACTACGGCCTTAACAAGCGCAAGGGCGCCTACCTGCCCTTCGCGATGGCCTACCCCCAGCGCTATGTGCTGGATCCGCGCGTCATCGGCACCCCCGATGCGGACAAGGCCAAGGCGGCGTGCAAGTACGACGCCGTGGATCTGGACATGCAGGAAGCCCAGACCCAGATCACCGTCGGCGCCATCGTATGGGCCACCGGTTGGCGGCCCTACGACCCCGGCCGCATCCAGCCCTACGGCTACGATCGCATCAAGAATGTGATCAGCAGCGTGGAGTTCGAGCGCATGCTGGATCCCTTCGGCCCCACCGAGGGCAAGATCCTGCGCCCGTCAGATGGCAAAGAGGCCAAGAACGTGGCCTTCATCCAGTGCGCCGGGTCCCGCGACCGCAACCACCTCAAGCACTGTTCGCGCATCTGCTGCATGGCGACCCTGAAGCAGACCACCTACCTGCGCGAAAAATTCGCCGATGACTTCAAGGCGTCGGTGTACTACATCGACATCCGCGCCATCGACCGCATCGACGATTTCTACCGCAAGGTGCAGGACGATCCGAACGTCAGCTTCATCAAATCCAAGGTGGCCAACATCGTCGAAGACAAGGCGACCGGCAACCCGGTGCTGAATGGCGTGAACACCGAAGGCTATCACCGCTACAGCAACCCCCACGATCTGGTGGTGCTGGCGGTCGGCATGGAACCGAGCGTGCCCAAGGACAGCTTCCCGGTGGAGGTGGTGGTCAACGACAGCGGATACATCGAGGCCGACCAGGCCAACGGCGCCATCTTCGCCGCCGGCTGTTCCTCGGACGCCCTGGACGTTAACCGCGCCGTGCAGAGTGCCACGGCCAGCGCCCTGCGCGCGATCCAGGTGGTAAATCGAGTTGCTGGGATGGAGGGTTAAACCGTGGCAGACGTGAAAATCGGAGCCTATATCTGCAAGGGCTGCGGTCTCGGAGACCGGCTAGACACCGCCCAGCTCGCCAAGATCGCCACCAGCGAAGGCAAGGCCGCCGTCGCCCGCGAGCACGAATTTCTGTGCAACGCCGAAGGCGTGGCCATGATCCAGAACGACATCGACAACGAAGGTGTCAATCGGGTGGTGATCGGCGCCTGCTCGCGGCGCGCCAAGACCGAAGCGTTCAACTTCGAGGGCATCGCCATCGGACGGGCCAATCTGCGCGAAGGCGTGATCTGGGTCCGGCCCGACACCGATGAGGCGCGCGAGACCACCCAGGAGATGGCGGACGACTACATTCGCATGGGCTGCATGGAAGTGCGCCACATGATCCCGCCGGAAGCCAGCGAGGAAGCTTCCCGCAACCCCAATATCCTGATCGCCGGCGGCGGCATCTCCGGCATGACCGCCGCCCTGGAAGCGGCCGCAGCGGGCTATCCGGTGACCATCGTCGAGAAGGCCGGCCAGCTGGGCGGCGCCGCGGCGGGTTTCCACCGACGCGTTCCGGATCGGGCCCCCTACGCCGACCCCATGGACACGGGCGTTGCGGAAATGGCCCGCGCCATCGAGGAGAATCCGCGCATCACGGTGCATCTGAACTCGCGCATCGCCAAGACCTCCGGCGCGCCGGGCCGCTTTTCCGCCGATATCGCGACCGAATCGGGCTCCACCCGCACGGAAAACTTCGGTGCCATCATCATGGCCACCGGTTTCACCCCCTACGACGCCAGCAAGCTGCCGGAATTTGCCTACGGCAAGAGCCCGGACGTGGTCGACCAGATGGGGCTGGAAAAGCTGGTGAAGGAAGCCGACGGCGGCGCCATCAAGCGCCCCTCCGACGGCAAGCCCGTGGAACGGGTGGTATTCGTGCAGTGCGCGGGCCAGCGCAGCGACAAGAAGGGCCACCTGCCCTACTGCTCGGGACATTGCTGCGTCACCAGCATCAAGCAGGCCATGTATTTCAAGGACCAGAACCCGCAGATCGACACCAACGTCATCTACACCGACCTGCGCACACCGGGTGCGCCCGGCGAGGATTTCTATCGCAGCGGCCAGCGCAAAGGCGTCACGTTCACCAAGGGCAAAGTGAGCGAAGTGGTACCCGGCGCCGGGGCGCTGCAGGTGAAATTCAAGGACCTGATCCTGGACGACGAGGTCAGCGAGGAAGCGGACCTGGTGGTGCTGGCCACCGGCCTGGTACCCAACTCCGGCGTGGATATCGATCCCCAGATCGCGGCGGCGGACGAGGAAGCCGAAGGCGAAGAAGGCGGCAACGCTGAGGTCAAGGTGGAGATCCCCGTGGAGTCCATCCTGAACCTGAACTATCGCCAGGGTCCGGACCTGCCCCATCTGAAGTACGGCTTCAACGACTCGCACTTCATCTGCTTCCCCTACGAAACCCGCCGCACCGGCATCTATACCGCCGGCCCGGTGCGCCGTCCCATGGACATCGCCCAGGCCCGCGAAGACGCCACCGGCGCGGCACTGAAAGCCATCCAGGCTCTGGAAAACGCCAGCCTGGGCCGGGCCGCCCACCCGCGATCGGGCGACCTGTCCTTCCCCGCCTTCCGCAAGGAAGGCTGCACCCAGTGCAAGCGCTGCACGGTGGAGTGCCCGTTCGGCGCCATCGACGAGGACGAGAAGGGCTATCCGCAGTTCAACGAAGGCCGCTGCCGGCGCTGCGGCACCTGCATGGGTGCCTGCCCGGTGCGCGTCATCTCCTTCGAGAACTACTCGGTGGATACCGTCGGCCAACAGATCAAGAACATCGACATTCCCGACGAGTTCTCCGAGAAGCCGCGCATCCTGGTGCTGGCCTGCGAGAATGACGCCTATCCGGCGCTGGACATGGCGGCCATGAAGCAGATCGAGTACAGCGCCTTTGCCCGGGTCATCCCGGTGCGCTGCCTGGGCTCGGTGAACACCATCTGGGTCACCGATGCACTGAACAGCGGCTACGACGGCGTGGTGTTGATGGGGTGCCAGAAGGGCGACAACTACCAGTGCCATTTCGTGAAGGGCTCGGAGATGGCTCACTACCGGATGAGCAAGATCGACGACACCCTGACCCAGCTCAATCTGGAAACCGAGCGGGTGCAGACCTTCGAGGTGGCCATCACCGACATTCAGCGCGCCCCGCAGTTGATCAACGACATGGCCGAGACGATCGAAAAGATCGGCATGAGCCCCTTCAAGTTCTAGGAGCGAACCATGAGCGACCTGAACACACAGATGGTGGAGCAATATCGCAACAGCTTTCTGCGGGAAGTGGAGGCGAATGTCGAGGAAGGGGACTGGGTGAAGATGTGCATGCAGTGCGGCGTGTGCTCCGGCTCCTGCCCGTTCGGCCCGCACTGGGAACACCCGCCCCAGGAACTGTTCATGATGATCCGCGCCGGCAAGCGCGAGGAGGTGCTGTCCTCCAGCTCCATGTGGATGTGCACATCCTGCTACAACTGCATCGTGCGCTGCCCCCGCGAGCTTCCTATCACCCACATCATGCATGGCCTGGCAACCTACGCGAAACGCCTGGGCATGGCGCCCAAGGAACAGCCCACCATGAAGTTCGCACAGCTGTTCTGGAACAACCTTGCCAAAACCGGCCGGGTCAACGAGCTGAAGCTGGGCATTGCGCTGTACTTCATGAATGGCTTCGGCGAAGGCGTGAAGACCTCCCTCAAGATGAAGGACATCGGTTTGAACATGATGAAGGCCAAGCGCCTGAACCCCATGGAAGCCGTCGGCGGTCACAAGTGCAAGGACGCCAAGGGCCTGCAGGCCATCCTCAAGAAGGCCCAGGAACTTGAGGAAGCAAAGATCGCCAACTCCGGTTACGCGAAATAAGGAGGACCAACATGGCCAAGAAACAGTATTCGTTCTACCCCGGCTGCTCCTCCCAGAAGGCCGCGTCCGCATCCAACTACATGGTGTCGGTGGATAGCATGTGCAACGTGCTGGACATCGAGCTCAACGAGATTCCGGACTGGAACTGCTGCTCGGCGTCCATCGGCTACGCCGGCGGCGGCGAGCTGGCACGCCTGGCCCTGTCGGCGCGCAACATGGCACTGTCCGAGCAGGCCAATCCCAATCAGGACATCGTGGCCACCTGCGCCGCCTGCTGGCTGGCGACCAAGGAAACCCAGGAGCGCCTGCATCAGGACGGCGACCTGATGAAGGATACCAACGAGGCGCTGGCCCAGGCGGGCCTCAAGGTGAAGGGCGACCAGAACATCCGCCACATGGTGGAAGTGCTGATCGAGGACTTCGGCTACGACGAACTCGGCAAGCACGTGAAGAAGCCCCTGGAAGGCATGAAGATCGCCGGCTACGTCGGTTGCCAGACCAACCGCCCGTTCGGAATCGACGGCGAGTCCTTCGAGAACCCCAAGTATCTGGACAAGCTGGTGGAAACCATGGGCGCGGAGCCGCTGGAGAACTACGAGAAGAAGGTCTCCTGCTGCGGCGGCGCGCTGGCTTTCTCCGAACCGGAGAAGAGCCAGGCGCTGATCAAGGACATCATCGAATCCGCCTACGACGGCGGCGCCGAAATGATCGTGACGCCCTGCCCCGTGTGCCAGATGAATGTCGAGATCTACCAGGACCAGATCAACCAGAAGTACGGCACCAAGTTCAAGATGCCGGTGGTCTACTACTCCACGCTGATGTCGGTCGCCTACGGCAAGAACGGCAAGGAAGCGGGCCTCGACGGACAGGTGATCCGCGCCAAACAGCTCGAGGAAGTGGCCAACAAGTAGCCTGCTTCAGGTCTACTACCGAAAAGCAAAAGCGCCACGGAAGACACGGAAAGCACGGAAAGCACGGAAATAAGTCAGCGAAAAACCGGCGCGGCGGGTGGTCTACCACAGACAGCCCGCCGCGCCGGCCTGCCTCCACGTAGGGTGCAATAAGCGCAGCGCATTGCACCAAGCCGTGACCAACTCGGGACCCTGCGGCGCATAATCCCCGAGTCGTTGGAGCCACTGAACCCACGGACGTAGCGACTTGATTGACAGCAAATCCTGAAGCGCCACGGAAGACACGGAAAGCACTGCAACACCCATAAACAATTGACGCGACGGGCCTCCGCCTACAGCGGTGACCGTACTCGAGGCCGTTCAGTCCGTCGTGGCCTGCTCACCCCTCATCGTTATCCCTTTCCGTGCTTTCCGTGTCTTCCGTGGCGCCCTTGGTTTTCGTTGAAGACATTTCCATGGATTCCGTGGGTTCCGTGGCTCTAATTGTGCTTTCCGTGGCACCCTAAGAAAGCCGTTCCGGGGCTGTGCTATAGTCCCGCCACACGCTTGCAGGACCGTTCCCATGGACGACGCGCAAGACTCCGCTCCCTACCACCAGCTTGGCCCGGACACGGTACTGGCGGCGGTGGAATCGTGCGGCTATTGCACGGACGGGCGCTTTCTGGCCCTCAACAGCTACGAGAACCGCGTCTACCAGATCGGACTGGAAGACCAACCGCCGCTGGTGGCCAAGTTCTACCGGCCCGGGCGCTGGAACGATGCGGCGATCCTCGAGGAACACCACTTCGCCCTGGAACTGGCCGAACGGGAGATCCCCATGGTCGCGCCCCTGACGGACAGCGCAGGCGCGACTCTACACGGCTATCAGGGCTTTCGCTTTGCCCTCTTCCCGCGCCGCGGGGGACGCTGGCCGGAATTGGACGTGCGCGACAACCGTCTGTGGCTGGGACGCTTTATCGGACGCATCCACGCTGTGGGGGCGGCGCGGCCGTTCCAGCACCGCCCGGCCCTGGATACGCAGTCGTTCGGCGTCGAGTCGGTACGCTTCGTGCTGCAGAACGGGCTCCTGCCTGCCCATATGGAAGAGGCCTACCGCACACTCACCGAAGATCTGCTGCGCCAGATCGAAACCCGCTTCGAGATGGTGGGCACCACCAGGCGGTTGCGGCTGCATGGGGACTGTCATCCGGGAAATATCCTGTGGACCGATGCCGGGCCCCACTTCGTCGACCTGGACGACTGCCGCTCCGGGCCGGCGGTTCAGGACCTGTGGATGCTGCTGTCCGGCCCGCGGGAAGAGATGGCCCTGCAACTGGGCGATATCCTGGAAGGCTACACCCAGTTTTTCGACTTCGACCCGTTGGAACTGCACCTGATAGAGCCGCTGCGGACCCTGCGCATGCTCCACTACGCCGCCTGGCTGGCGCGACGCTGGAGCGATCCGGCCTTTCCCATGGCCTTTCCCTGGTTCGGATTGCCCCGCTACTGGGAAGACCATGTACTTGCCCTGCGGGAGCAGGCGGCCGCCCTCGACGAACCCCCCTTAGCGGTTTAGCGGCAGACTCCAGTCGGGCGCATCGTGGTCCGGCTGGGCGGCGCCGACAGTTGCACCGCGCAACTTGCGCGCACGCTCGGCAGTGCCGTACAGGGAAGCCTCGCCCGGAGGCCGGGTCTTGAAGCGCCGATGCAGCCACAGGTACTGATCGGGTCGACGCCGGACCTGCTCTTCGACCAAGCGGTTCAGCCGAACGGCATCGCGAGCAGGATCCGTACTCGGGAACTGCTCCAGCGGCGGGTGGATCTCCAGACGGTAACCACGGCCGCCCGGCAGACGCGTCTGAGTAAACGGCACCACCACCGCCTTGCCATAACGAGCCAGCTTGCTGGTGGTGGTCAGCGTGGCCGCACACACCCCGAACAACGGCGCGAACACCCCATGCTTGATGCCATAGTCCTGGTCCGGAGCGAACCATATCGTGTGGCCGCCGCGCAGCCTGTCCACCATTCCGCGCACGTCTTCGCGCACAATGGCGACGCTGGTCTCGTTGTGCCGCTCCCGGCCGCGCCGCTGGACGTAGTCGAACACGGCATTCTTGTGATGGCGGTACATCCCATCGATGGGGATGTGTTCGCCCAGCAGCCCGGCTCCGATCTCCAGGGTCGTGAAGTGCATTGCCAGCAGAATGACGCCCTGGCCCTGCAGCCGCCGCAGGTGTTCCAGGCCTTCCACCGCTCCAAGTCGCCTGAGACGGCGCTTGGGCCACCACCAGGCGATGGCCGTCTCCAGGATCGAGATCCCCACCGATTCGAAAGTGCGGGTCACCAGTGCCCGCCGTTCTGCCTCCGAAAGCTCGGGAAGGCACAGTCCGATATTGATCTGTGCCACCCGGCGGCGCTTGCCGGGCAGCGCCATGAGCAGCCGGCCGGCAGCGGCACCGACGACCAGTTGCCAGCGGTAAGGCAGCTGCACGACGACCCAGACGGCTCCGAGTCCGGCCCAGGTCAGCCAGTAGCGGGGCAGGAGAAACTGCTTGCGAAAACGTGGTCTTGCGTCCATGTGGCGACAACCCCCTCGGAGAGTTGATCGGCTAAGGCCCGAACCGAGCGTCCCGGCCATTCCTTCCCTACGTCGTGACGAGCTACCACTAAAAGTGGACTGTTGCGACTGCGGCGTCAATAGACCGTGAAACGGCATCGGAAGGCCGGCACGAGCTGCCGTCCATGGATTGCGTGACAGTCCAGACATTTGGGTGGGGGCGAGCAGGCAGTCCAAAACCCGGTGCACCCTGACGTCGCAGGGAAGTCCACGAGAACGGGGATTCCGGGCACGCAACGAACCGACCCCGTTTCGGCGGCCGTCCCGGCCTTTGAACCGGCTCGGCGGACGCCCCATGGACACGCCGTTACCCTCTCGGCACCGGTAGACTGGGGTGCCGGAGACGCCGCGATTTGCGGATTTCGTCACGGACCGGAAGGAAAATCCCCAAAAAAGGGCACTTACCGGTCCCGGGGTATTTTCCCACCGACTCAAGCACCTTAAGATGGAGTCAATTGAAAATACGCAGCTATGGCTGGGCGACGCGGGCGCAGGGCACGCCCAGGTCGAGAACCGGCCAGCCACCCGGGGGCAATGGCTCATCGGACGTGCATGGCGCCGGCAGGGCCGGCGGAGGACCCGCATGAAAAGCGATGGCCGACGCTATCCGAGATTCGCGACGGATCTTCCCTTGGAGATACGCACGGTTGCCGACGGCACGTTCACCGGCAGGGTCAGGAATCTTTCCCTCGGCGGAATCGAATTCAGCTGCGACCGCTGGACGGCGGACGAACTCCTGCCGCCCGGCCACCAGGCGTTTCCGGGCCAGCCGATTAACGTGCAGGTGCAGTTCTCCATTTCCTCGGGGGGCGCCGAACAACTGATCGAAGCCCACGGAGAAATCATCGTTTCCCGCAGACTCTCCCAAAACGAATACCGGGTAGGCATGCAGTTCATCACCCTCGAAGGCGACGCTCAAACCGCTCTGGAACAGCACCTGCGCGGACGGACCCTGTAGCCGCACTTTTCCCGCCGCCGATTCCCTACGGCCTGCCGATGTGATAAACACTGTCATCGCCCTGCCAGGATGACAACGCCATGGAAGCGCCCGTTGCGGATCACCCCGCAGCACCGGACGCCCGCTGCAACCTCATCGCCAGCGATCTGGCCGATCGCGGCTGGTCCGTTTGCCGGCATTTTCTACCACCGCCCACTGTGATGCGACTGGCCCGCGAACTGGCGGATCTGCAGTTCCGCGAAGTCCTGCGCCCGGCAGCGGTGGGAACCGGGCCCAGCCGTCAGATACGCCCGGAAATCCGCCAGGACCAGGTGCGTTGGCTCGACGAGGCGGTGCTATCGCGATCCCAGGCACGGTACTTCAATTCATTGGAGCGGCTGCGCCTGGCCATCAATGGGCTGCTGTGTCTGGGACTGTACAGCTTTGAAGCGCATCTGACCCTGTACCCGCCAGGCGCCTTTTACCGAAAGCACCTGGACCAGTTCAAGGACGCACGCCAGCGACTGGTGTCGTGCATTTTGTATCTGAACGAAGACTGGGCGGATCGCGACGGCGGTCAACTGCGTCTGTACCTGGGCGAGAACGGAGGCGAACCCCATCTGGACATCCTGCCGCAAGGCGGCACGCTGGTCGTCTTCCTCAGCGAGCGTTTCCACCACGAAGTGCTGCCGGCCGGGCGGGACCGACTCAGCATCACCGGCTGGTTCAAGACCCGCAGCTGATCGGGCGACGGCGCAAGCCAGCCGGCGCCGCCATGTCACAGGCCCATCGGCCATGGCGCCATGGACAGGTGTCTGGCGCCAGCGGCCGGTTTTGGACGCCCAAAGCCAGACCCCTCGCAATCACCACTCACCCGCCGCGCCGGCAGGGCGGCCAGCATCGCAGACTGTCGGCCCAGTTCGCACCGGTAACCTCGTGGGCAAGCTTGATGCACCGGCCCACCTCGTTCTCGTACCAGCCGTGGTCATGGCGCAGCGGCTCGACCTGATAGCCCCACCAGGCGCCATCTTCGTCCTGCGCCACCCAGCGCACCCAGGCAGGCGCCACGAAAACCTGGCGTGTATCGTGTTCGCCTTTCACGGGCACGAAAACCGGCGCATGGCGGCCCAGCGCCGAGCCGCCATGAAAGCGCCTGGACCCAGGCGTTCTTGCTTGTTCACACCCTGCGGGCTGTGCGGCACCTGATCCAACCCCAATCCGATCGGCAAAAGAAAAGGGCGGCCGCAGCCGCCCTTTCACGATCCGTGATGGTCCCGGGATCAGTTCACCCGCGGATCCAGCTCTCCGGACTGGTAACGCTTCACCATCGCTTCCAGATCGACCGCCTTGATCTTGGAGGCATTGCCGGCAGTCCCGAAAGCCTCGTAGCGGGCCTTGCAGACATCCTTCATGCCGGCAGTGGACGCCTTCAGCCATTTGCGAGGATCAAACTCCTTGGGGTTCTCCGCCAGGAACTTGCGGACCGCGCCGGTGGAGGCCATGCGCAGGTCGGTGTCGATGTTCACCTTTACCACGCCGTGCTTGATGCCTTCCTGAATCTCTTCCACCGGCACGCCATAGGTCTCACCCATGTCGCCGCCGTAGGTGTTGATGATCTTCAGCCATTCCTGCGGCACCGAGGACGAACCGTGCATGACCAGATGGGTATCCGGGATGCGGGCATGAATCTCCTTGATGCGCTCGATGGCGAGGATGTCGCCGGTCGGCGGGCGGGTGAATTTGTAGGCGCCGTGGGAAGTGCCGATGGCGATGGCCAGCGCGTCCACACCGGTCTGCTTGACGAAGTCCGCCGCCTGCTCGGGATCGGTCAACAACTGATCGTGGCTCAGCTTGCCTTCGGCGCCGGACCCGTCCTCTTCACCGGCCATGCCGGTTTCCAGCGAGCCCAGGCAGCCCAACTCGCCTTCCACGGACACACCGCCGGCGTGGGACATCTCCACCACCTTGCGGGTCACTTCCACGTTGTACTCGTAGCTGGACGGCGTCTTCATGTCATCCATCAGCGAGCCGTCCATCATCACGGACGTAAAGCCCAGCTGGATGGAGCGCAGGCAGACAGCCGGCGAGGCACCATGGTCCTGGTGCACGACGATCGGAATATGCGGGTACTGCTCGGAGGCCGCCTGCATCAGGTGACGCAGGAAAGGCGCACCGGCGTAGCTGCGGGCACCGGCCGACGCCTGCACGATCACCGGGCTGTCGGTTTCGGCAGCAGCCTGCATGATGGCATGCATCTGCTCCATGTTGTTGACGTTGTACGCCGGCACGCCATAGCCGTTTTCGGCGGCGTGGTCCAGCAACTGACGCAAGGATATCAGGGCCATTGTGTTCTCCTCGAGGCTTTCGCGATGTTGTGTTGTCTGTCTGAACGACCGGCGTGATGGTGGCCTGGGAGCCAGATTCTAGTCCGCCCGCCGCGGGAAATTCACCTGTACTGGTAGTGTGGGCTTAGGCCAGCGCCCGTTCATGCTCGCCCACTCGGATGATCTTCATGGCATTGGTTCCTCCGTGAACTCCCATCAGATCGCCCTTGGTGATGATCACCAGGTCTCCGTCGCGGACCGCCCCGCGCCGCATGAGCTCCTCGACCGCTTCCTTGTTCACCTCGGCGTGGTTGGTGCTGGTCACATCGAAGCTGACGGGGTAGACCCCCCGATAGAGGGTTACTTTTCTACGCGTCTCAACATGACGCGTCAAGGCGTAGATCGGTATGCCGGAACTGATGCGCGACATCCAGAGAGGGGTGGCGCCCGACTCGGTCAAAGCGGCTATCGCCTTGACCCCCAAGTGGTTGGCGGTGTACATAACCGCCTTGCCGATGGCCTCGTCGATGCGGGTGAACATGGGTTGGGTGCGCCGTTCCACCCCCATGTCGATGCGCTGGCGCTCGGCGCCCCGGCAGATGCGGTCCATGGCCGCCACCACCCGGGCAGGGTACTTGCCGGTAGCGGTCTCGGCGGACAGCATCACCGCGTCGGTGCCGTCCAGGACGGCATTGGCCACGTCGAACACTTCCGCGCGGGTGGGGATGGGACTTTCGACCATGGACTGCATCATCTGAGTGGCGGTAATCGCCACCTTGTCCATGTTGCGGGCAATCTGGATGATGCGCTTCTGGACGGCAGGCAGTTCGGCATCGCCGATCTCCACGCCCAGATCGCCGCGGGCGATCATGATCACATCGGCGGCCTCGATGATCTCCTCGATGGCGGTCAAGGCTTCCGCACGTTCAATCTTGGCCACGATGCCGCCGTTGCCGCCCGCCTGGCGGAACAACTCACGCGCCTCGTGAATGTCGTTGGCGCTGCGGGGAAACGACACGGCCACGTAGTCGGCGCGCATCTCGGCCGCCACCTTGATGTCGGCCCGATCCTTGTCGGTGATCGCGTTTGCCGACAGACCGCCGCCCTGGCGGTTGATGCCCTTGTTGTTGGACAGCGCGCCGCCCACCACCACCCGGCATTCGATTTCCGCGCCGCGCACCTCCTCGACCCAGAGCACGATCTGCCCGTCGTCCAGCAGCAGGGTGTCGCCCCGGCGCACGTCGTCGGGAAGCTGCTTATAGGCAAGACCGACCCGTTCCCGGGTACCGTCGTTGGTGCCGAGCCGGGCATCCAGGATGAAACGGGCGCCCTCTTCCAGGTCCACCTTGCCGTCCTGAAACCGGTCGATACGAATCTTCGGCCCCTGCAGATCGGCGAACACGCCCACCTGGCGACCGTGGGCGCGGGCACGGTTGCGCACCGTTTCCGCCCGCTTGATGTGATCCTCGGGGCTGCCGTGGGAGAAGTTGACCCGTACCACGTCCACCCCGGCCTGGATCACGTCGTCCAATACCTTGGCGTCATCGGTGGCCGGACCGAGGGTCGCTACAATCTTGGTTCGTCTCAACATAGTTGCGTATCTTCTTTGCAGGAGCGACTTCAGTCGCGATGACGTTCAATGTGCGCGCATGTCCGGTCGCGGCTGAAGCCCCTCTCCTTGTCGGGCTACTCCTTGGCCCGCTCCTCGAGGATCTCGACCGCGGGCAGTTTCTTGCCCTCGAGAAACTCCAGAAACGCACCCCCGCCGGTGGAAATGTAGGAGACGCGATCGGCGATGCCGTACTTGTCCACGGCGGCGAGCGTATCGCCACCGCCGGCGATGGAAAATGCGGGGCTGTCGGCGATGGCCAATCCCATGGCCTTGGTGCCCGCACCGAACTGGTCGAACTCGAACACACCGACCGGGCCGTTCCACACGATGGTACCGGCACTCTTGAGCATGTCGGCGTAGCGGGCGGCCGTCTCCGGGCCCACGTCGAAGATCATGTCGTCGTCCGCGACTTCGTTCACCTTCTTGACGGTCGCGGCGGCTGATTCGGAAAACTCCTTGCCCACCACCACATCGACAGGCACGGGGATCTCGCCGCCCTTGGCCTTGGCGGCCTCCATCAGACGCTTGGCCTCGTCCACCAGGTCGGCCTCGTACAGCGACTTGCCCACATTGTGGCCGCAGGCAGCGATGAAGGTGTTGGCGATGCCGCCGCCCACAATCAGCTGGTCGACCACCGTTGAGAGGGACTCCAGCACGGTGAGCTTGGTGGACACCTTGGAGCCGCCCACGATGGCCACCATGGGACGCTTGGGGTTGTCCAGGGCCTTGCCGAGTGCGTCCAGTTCAGCCGCCAGCAGCGGACCGGCGCAGGCAACGGGTGCGAACTGCGCCACGCCGTGGGTGGATGCCTGGGCCCGGTGGGCGGTGCCGAAAGCGTCCATCACGTACACGTCGCAGAGGGCTGCGTAGTTCTTGGACAGCGCCTCGTCGTTCTTCTTCTCGCCCTTGTTGAAGCGCACGTTCTCCAGCAGCACCACCTCGCCGTCGGCGATGTCCGGTGCACTGTCGAGGTAGTCCTTGACCAGACGCACCGCCTTGCCCAGCAAGCCGGCGAGATGCTCGGCGACCGGCTTGAGAGAAGCCGTCTCGTCGTACGCGCCTTCCTCCGGACGACCGAGATGGGACATCAGCATGACCTTGGCGCCGGCCTTCATGGCGTGCTCGATGGTGGGCATGCTCGCCCGGATACGCTTGTCGCTGGTCACCTTGCCGTCCTTGACCGGCACGTTCAGATCCTGGCGGATCAGGACACGCTTACCCGCCAGATCCAGGTCGGTCATTTTCAGTACGGACATGATCTGCTCCTCAAACAAGTCTGAATGCTGGAAAACGATTGGCCAAACAAGGCTGCCGGCGCTTGGCGAATCATTCTCTCATGGCCCGGGAAAGAAGGCGGGGCGTCGCCGCCCCGCCTCCCCGACTCCGCCGATCAGCCGGCGACGTGGCACACCACGCGCAGCATGTTGCAGGTGTAGCCGTACTCGTTGTCGTACCAGGACACGACCTTGACGAAGGTGTCGTCCAGGGCGATACCGGCGCCTGCGTCGAAGATCGACGGCATGCTCATACCGCGGAAGTCGGTGGAGACCACCTTTTCCTCGGTGTAGCCCAGCACACCCTTGAGCTCGCCCTCGGAAGCGGCTTTCATGGCCTTGCAGATGTCGTCATAGCTCGCGCCGTTGTTGAGCTCGACGGTCAGATCGACCACGGAAACGTCGGAGGTCGGCACGCGGAACGCCATGCCGGTGAGCTTGCCGTTCAGCTCGGGCAGCACCTTGCCCACTGCCTTGGCGGCACCGGTGGAGGACGGAATGATGTTCTCCAGGATGCCTCGGCCGCCGCGCCAGTCCTTCATGGAAGGACCGTCGACGGTCTTCTGGGTGGCGGTGGCTGCGTGCACGGTGGACATCAGGCCGCGCTTGATGCCCCACTTGTCGTTGAGCACCTTGGCGACAGGCGCCAGGCAGTTGGTGGTGCAGGAAGCAGCGGAAACGATCTTCTGGCCGCTGTAGGTGCCGTGATTGACGCCGTACACGAACATGGGCGTGGCGTCCTTGGAAGGCGCGCTCTGCACCACCTTGCCGGCGCCGGCAGCGATGTGCTTCTGGCAGGTCTCTTCGGTCAGGAACAGGCCGGTGGATTCGATGACGATATCGGCACCGATCTCGTTCCACTTCAGGTTGGCCGGGTCACGCTCGGCGGTCAGACGGATCTTCTTTCCGTTTACGATCAGCGTGCTGCCGTCGACCGCGATGTCGCCCTGGAAGCGGCCATGCACAGAGTCGTAGCGCAGCATATAGGCCAGGTACTCGGGGTCCAGCAGGTCGTTGATACCGACAATTTCGATGTCGCTGCTGAAATCGCGGGCCACGGCGCGGAACGCCATGCGGCCGATGCGGCCGAAGCCATTGATACCGACTTTAATTGCCATCTCTCTCTCCGTAGCTTTAATTGTGCCTTCAGGAAATTCACCGCCCGGCACGACGCCGGGCGGCGGAATTCGCTACCGGTCAAAGGACGCTCTGGACAGCCTTGACGACGTTGTCCACGGTGAAACCGAATTCCTTGAACAGCTCGCCGGCGGGGGCGGATTCACCGAAGCGGTCGAGGCCGACCACCGCACCTTCCAGACCCACGTACTTGTGCCAGCAGTCGGTGACACCGGCTTCGACCGCTACCCGGACCACGCCCTTGGGCAGCACCGACTCGCGGTAGGCGGCGTCCTGGGCATCGAACACGTTGGTGGATGGCATGGAGACCACGCGCACCTTCTTACCCTGGCCATTCAGCTCCTCGGCCGCACCGACCGCCAGCGCCACCTCCGAACCGGTCGCCAGGATCACCGCGTCGGGCGCGCCGTCGCAGTCACGCAGGACGTAGCCGCCGCGGGTGATGGCTTCGATCTGCTCGGCGCTGCGCGCCTGATGGGGCAGATTCTGGCGCGAGAAGATCAGGCAGCTGGGGCCGTCGGCGCGCTCAATGGCCTGCTTCCAGGCCACCGCCGATTCCACCGCATCGCAGGGACGCCATACCGCCATGTTGGGAATCATGCGCAGGGTCGCCGTCTGCTCGATGGGCTGGTGGGTGGGGCCATCCTCGCCCAGACCGATGGAGTCGTGGGTATAGACGAAGATGCTGGGCACCTTCATCAGCGCGGCCATGCGCAGCGCGTTGCGAGCGTACTCGGAGAACATCAGGAAGGTGGCGCCGTAGGGAATGAAGCCGCCGTGCAGGGCGATGCCGTTCATGATGGCCGACATGCCGAACTCGCGCACACCGTAGTAGATGTAGTTGCCGTCCGAGACGGTGTTGCTGACGCCCTTGGAATCCGACCAGAGGGTCAGGTTGGACCCGGCGAGGTCGGCGGAGCCGCCCAGGAACTCGGGCAGCAGCGGACCGTAGCCGTTGAGAGTGTTCTGGGACGCCTTACGCGAAGCGATGGTCTCGCCCTTCTCGTCCACCTTGGCGATGAACTCGGCAGCCTTCTGGGCCCAGTCCGCAGGCAGCTCACGGGCCACACGACGCTCGAACTCGGCAGCCAGATCCGGGAAGGCGGCTTTGTAGGCGGCAAACTTCTCGTTCCAGGTCTGCTCGGCCTTGGAGCCCTTATCACGGCCGTTCCAGCCCCCGTAGATCTCGTCCGGGATCACGAACGGATCGTGGGTCCAACCCAGGTTCTCGCGGGTGGCCTTGATCTCGTCGTCGCCCAGGGGGGCGCCGTGGCAGTCGTGGCTGCCGCACAGGTTCGGTGCGCCGTAGCCGATCACGGTCTTGCAGCAGATCATGGTGGGCTTGTCGCTGACCGAACGGGCCTCCTGAACCGCCTTCTTGATGGCTTCGGCATCGTGGCCGTCCACGCCGCGCACCACGTGCCAGCCGTAGGCCTCGAAGCGCTTCGGGGTATCGTCGGTGAACCAGCCTTCCACGTGCCCGTCAATGGAGATGCCATTGTCGTCGTAGAAGCAGATCAGCTTGCCCAGACCCAGGGTGCCGGCCAGCGAACAGGCCTCGTGGGAGATGCCTTCCATCAGGCAGCCGTCGCCCAGGAACACGTAGGTGTAGTGATCGACAATGTGGTGGCCGTCGCGGTTGAACTGGCCGGCCAGCACCTTTTCGGCGATCGCCATGCCCACGGCATTGGTGATGCCCTGGCCGAGCGGACCGGTGGTGGTCTCCACGCCCGGCGCATAGCCGTATTCCGGGTGACCCGGCGTCTTGGAGTGCAGCTGCCGGAAGTTCTTGATTTCCTCCATCGGCAGGTCGTAGCCGGTCAGATGCAGCAGGGAGTAGATCAACATCGAGCCGTGGCCGTTGGACAGCACGAAACGGTCGCGGTCCACCCAATGGGGATTGGCCGGATTGTGCCGCATGAAGTCGTTCCACAGCACCTCAGCGATATCCGCCATTCCCATGGGGGCACCCGGGTGGCCGGACTTAGCTTTCTGAACGGCATCCATGCTCAAGGCTCGGATGGCATTGGCTAACTCTCTGCGCGAGGGCATCAGGTCTCTCCTAAAGTTTGATTGCTCAATTCTTCATGTTGCCGCGACAGGCCATGCCGTGGCATCGCCCGCTTCGGGTGTGGGTTTGACCCGGCGGCGTGGCCTGCACCGCTGCTCCCTCGGCATCGGGGAACTCGCCTTGCGCGGGCCGTCTATGACGAAAAGCCTCAAGCGGCGCAGTACATCACCACCCTGAGGCTTCGGTATCAGGTATCCAGTGCGGACCCAGGCACGCGTGCAGCGGCCTGTCCGGGCGTTGTATTCCGAGGAGTTCCGGCTCCCCCGGCTGTATCGAGCGCGATATTTTCACCCAGATATCCGGTCGGGGCAATAGCGGGCCCTGCCGCCGGAATGCACAGCGGCCCTCGCAGGGCGTCGGGGGTGCGCCACCCGAGCCAGACCATAAACGCCATTTATCAGTTGGTTAGGTGAAACAGCCGACTATGAGCGGCGTCCGGGCCAGGGCACGATATCGGCCGTACCTGAGGGGCTGGCGCGCAATCGATTTTCCTGCTGCTGCAATGCCTTGAAGAATTCGGCCTGCAGATGACGCAGGGTCTCCCGGGCCTTCTCCCGGTACAGTACGGCATCGTAGGGTACCGGTGCCTCCAGGGTATGCCGATCCTGGGGCCTGAAGTTCTGCCAGGACAACTCGATCAGCGACCGGGCCTCGCGGTCGACAAAGATGATCTCCTCGGCATCCAGCACCGCCATGTACTGGATCGAACGGATGGGCACGAACAGGCAATCATTGCCGCTGCGCTTGAGGAGCAGGTATGCCAGGTTGTAGGTCCGGGCCGGCAGGTGATGGATTTCACGCCCGATCTCGTCCGGCCGGTAGAAGCTCTCCTCGGTAGCCATGGCGCCCGTGTGTCTCGGCAGGGTGCGGGTGCTACGCCCCTGCCAGATCCTCTTTCCATTTGATGGAGCAGCCCATGCTGGGGGTCTGCTCCCTGGGCCCTTCGCCGCTGCGCGCCACCTGCACCATGGCTTCGAACAGTTCCCGGCGCGCATCCTGCGGCGCGGCATCCTTGCGGCTGGCGTCCAGCCGACCCCGGTACTGCAGCCCCAGATCAGCGTTGTAGCCGAAGAAATCAGGCGTACATACCGCGCCGTAGGCCCGAGCGACCTCCTGGCTGGCATCCAGCAGGTAGGGAAACGGGAAATCGAATTCCCGGGCAACACGCCTCATGTTCTCCGGCGCATCTTCGGGATAGTCCGTAGGGTCGTTGGACATGATGGCCACGCTGCGCACGCCGTACGTCATCAACTCGCGGGTGTCGCGCACCAGACGATCGCGAATCGCCTTCACATAGGGACAATGGTTGCAGATAAACATGACCAGCAGGCCCTGGTCGCCCTTGCACTCATCCAGGGTCCAAACCCTGCCGTCCACGTCCGGCAGAGCGAAGTCCACAGCCGGGTGGCCGAAATCGCAGATCGGCGTCTGAAGGCTTACCATCGCACCCTCCTGATTCCAGTGGTTCCCAGGCCCGGCCACCGGGGCCGTGACGGATTGTCGACGATTGCTAAGGATACCACCGCCGCGCCCGTCATTCCCCTGCATAGACCGGGGCTTCACCCGCCCGGGTTCCCGGCCCCGGAGGGCAGCATGGACATCTGCAGGCATCCCGGTACACTTACGTGCTTTGACTTTTGCCGCAATTTCCACCACGAGGCGCCCGATGGCCACCAAGCACCTGTTCACCTCCGAGTCGGTCTCCGAGGGTCACCCTGACAAGGTGGCCGACCAGATCTCCGACGCTGTCCTGGACGCCATCCTGGAGCAGGACCCGGGCTCCCGGGTCGCCTGCGAAACCATGATCAAGACCGGCATGGTCTGCTTGGCCGGCGAGATCACCACCAGCGCCTGGGTGGACTACGAGGAGGTGGTGCGCCGCACGATACGCCACATCGGCTATCACGGCTCGGACATGGGTTTCGACTGGGAAACCTGCGCCGTTCTGAATGCCGTCGGAAAGCAGTCCCCGGACATTGCCCAGGGCGTGGACCGCGAGGAAGAGCTCAACCAGGGTGCCGGCGACCAGGGAATGATGTTCGGCTATGCCACCAATGAGACGGACGTCCTCATGCCGGCCCCGATCACCTTCGCTCACCGCCTGGTCCAGCGCCAGTCCGAGGTGCGCAAGAGCGGCGCCCTGCCCTGGCTGCGGCCGGACGCCAAGAGTCAGGTGACTTTTCATTACAGCGAAGGCAAGCCCAACGGCATCGATGCCGTGGTGCTGTCCACCCAGCATGGGCCGGACATCAGCCAGGAGGCCCTGCGCGAAGCGGTGATGGACGAGATCATCCTGCCGGTGCTGCCCGCCGAGTGGATCACCAAAGAGACCCGTTTCTATATCAACCCCACCGGGCGCTTCGTGATCGGGGGCCCGGTGGGCGACTGCGGTCTGACCGGGCGCAAGATCATCGTGGACACCTACGGCGGCATGGCCCGTCACGGCGGCGGCGCCTTCTCCGGCAAGGACCCCTCCAAGGTGGATCGTTCGGCCGCTTATGCCGCCCGTTACGTGGCCAAGAACATCGTCGCCGCAGGGCTCGCCGAGCGCTGCGAGATACAGGTGTCCTATGCCATCGGCGTAGCCGATCCGACCTCCATCATGGTGGACACCTTCGGCACGGGCAAGCTTGGCGAAGAACGGCTGGTCGAGTTGGTGCGCGAACATTTCGACCTGCGTCCGCGGGGCATCACCCAGATGCTGGACCTGCTGCGCCCGATCTATTCCCAAACCGCAAGTTATGGACATTTCGGCCGCGAAGAACCGGAATTCACCTGGGAACGCACTGACAAGGCTGAAGCCCTGCGCAACGCAGCCGGCATCTGAGCCAGTACCACACACAGTCAACGGGACGCCCGGTGCACGGCGCCCCATGAGGGAGAAAGGCAATGAGCACGCAAGCCGCGGAAAACCCGAGCCCGGACTACAAGGTCGCCGACATCGGTCTGGCGGACTGGGGCCGCAAGGAGATCGCCATCGCCGAGACGGAGATGCCCGGGCTGATGGCTCTGCGCGAGGAGTACGGCGCCAGCCAGCCGCTCAAGGGCGCGCGCGTCGCCGGCTGCCTGCACATGACCATCCAGACCGCGGTGCTGATCGAGACCCTCACCGCTCTGGGCGCCGAGGTGCGCTGGTCGTCCTGCAACATCTTCTCCACCCAGGACCACGCCGCCGCCGGCATCGCCGCCACCGGCGTGCCGGTGTTCGCCTGGAAGGGCGAGACCGAGGAGGAGTACTGGTGGTGCGTGGAGCAGACCATCCACGGCCCCGACGGCTGGCAGCCCAACATGCTGCTCGATGACGGCGGCGACCTCACCGCCGTCATGCACGAAAAATACCCCGAGATGCTCGAGCAGGTCCGCGGGCTGTCCGAGGAGACCACCACCGGCGTGCACCGCCTCTACGAGATGATGCGCGAGGGCACCCTCAAGGTGCCGGCGTTCAACGTCAACGACTCGGTCACCAAGAGCAAGTTCGACAACCTCTACGGCTGCCGCGAGTCCCTGGTGGACGGCATCAAGCGGGCCACCGACGTGATGATCGCCGGCAAGACCTGCGTGGTGCTCGGCTACGGCGATGTGGGCAAGGGCTGCGCCCAGTCCCTGCGCGGGCTGGGGGCCACCGTGTGGGTCACCGAAATCGACCCGATCTGCGCCCTGCAGGCGGCCATGGAGGGCTACCGGGTGGTGACCATGGACCAGGCGGCCGCCCAGGGCGACATCTTCGTCACCGCCACCGGCAACCTGCACGTGATCACCCACGAACACATGAAGGCCATGAAGGACCAGGCCATCGTGTGCAACATCGGCCATTTCGACAGCGAAATCGACATCGCCGGCCTGCACCAGTACACCTGGGAGAACATCAAGCCCCAGGTGGACCATGTGATCTTCCCCGACGGCAAGCGCATCATCGTGCTGGCCGAGGGCCGGCTGGTGAACCTGGGCTGCGCCACCGGCCATCCCAGCTTCGTGATGTCCAACTCGTTCACCAACCAGGTGCTGGCCCAGATCGAGCTGTGGGGCAACCCGGACCAGTACGACAAGAAGGTCTACGTGCTGCCCAAGCACCTGGACGAGCAGGTCGCCCGGCTGCACCTGAAGAAGATCGGCGTCCAGCTGACCGCGCTCAGCGACGAGCAGGCCAACTACATCGGCGTGCCGGTCGACGGACCCTACAAGCCCGAGTACTACCGGTACTGAAAAGGCAATGATGAACGGCGAACGATGAACTGAAGGGCGCCCACCAGCAAGGCGCGGCGCCCTTGATTCATCGTTCGTCATTCTGCATTCTGCGTTCATCCTTCTGCATTCACTACTGGTCGTTTGGTTCTATGAAGTCACAACAAACCCATTCCCAGGCCTTCAGCTTCGAGTTCTTTCCGCCCAAGACGCCGGAAGGCATGGAGAAGCTTCGCGCTACCCGCGATGCGCTCGCAAACCTCAACCCGCGCTTCTTCTCGGTGACTTTCGGCGCCGGTGGGTCGACCCGCGAACGGACCTTCGAGACCGTGCTGGAAATCCAGCAGACGTCCGGGATCGAATCCGCACCCCATCTGTCCTGCATCGGGTCGACGCGGTCCAGCATCAGGGAAATACTCACCACCTATCGCGAGGCCGGTGTACACCATATTGTGGCCCTGCGGGGCGATATGCCCTCCGGCATGCGCGAAGCCGGCGAGTTCCGCTATGCGAACGAGCTGGTGGAGTTCATCCGCGCGGAAACGGGTGACTATTTCCATGTGGAAGTGGCCGCCTATCCCGAATTCCATCCCCAGGCGCCGAACGCTCAGCGGGACATGGAGAACTTCAAACGCAAGGTGGAAAGCGGGGCCGACAGCGCCATCACGCAGTACTTCTACAATCCGTACGCCTACTTCCGCTTCGTGGACAGCTGCGAACGCATGGGCGTGCAGTTACCCGTGGTGCCGGGCATCATGCCCATTACCAACTACTCCCAGCTGGCCCGTTTCTCCGACGCCTGCGGCGCCGAGATTCCCCGCTGGATACGCAAGCGCCTGGAAGCCATGGGGGATGACCGCAGCGCCATACGCGCATTCGGGGAGGACGTGGTCACGGAACTGTGTCATGCACTGCTCGAACAGGGCGCGCCGGGCCTGCATTTCTACACTCTCAACCAGGCGGAGCCTACCATCGCGATCTGGAAGAACCTGGGGCTCGGCGCACCCGTACAGACCGGAGCCTGACTGCCTCCAGGAGGCCTCGACCGCCCCTGAGGCCGCAGCCCGGACCGCCGGCAAGCATCTGCAATCCATCACGTTTGTTGACGGCCGGTCCCGTGTCCGGCAGACGCCGGAACGCCTCTTTGCGGCGGATGATGCACTGCACCCTCTTGCGTATCATGGTGTCCCATGGATAACCGAACCCTCATAGAGCGCGACCTGGCGGTACTCTGGCACCCCTGCACGCAGATGAAGGATCACGAGCGACTGCCGATGATCCCGATTCGCCGCGGCGAGGGTGTCTGGCTGGAAGACTACGACGGAAACCGCTACCTGGACGCCATCAGCTCCTGGTGGGTGAACCTGTTCGGGCACTGCAATCCACGCATCAATGCCGCGCTTCGCGAGCAGCTTGAAACGCTCGAGCATGTCATACTTGCCGGCTTTTCCCACGAGCCGGCGGTGCGGCTTTCGGAGCGCCTGGCGCAAATCACGCCGCCCGGGCTGAACCGCAGCTTCTATGCAGAAAATGGATCTTCAGCAATCGAGATCGCCCTGAAGATGAGTTTCCACTACTGGCAGAACACCGGGCATGATCGCAAGCACCGCTTCATCACGCTGACCAACAGCTATCACGGCGAGACCCTGGGCGCCCTTGCGGTAGGCAATGTGGAGCTTTACAAAAAAACCTACGGGCCGCTGCTGATGGACGTAATCAGCGTTCCCACACCGGACTGCTTCGGCCGCGAACCGGGGGAGTCCTGCGCCGAATACAGTCGGAGAATGTTCCAGCACATGGAACAGGCCCTGGAGCGCCATGCCGCCGAGACCTGCGCGGTGGTGATCGAGCCGTTGGTCCAGTGCGCCGGCCACATGAGGATGTACGATTCGGTCTACCTCAGCCTGCTGCGCGAGGCCTGCGACCGCCACGGCGTGCACCTGATCGCCGACGAAATCGCCGTGGGATTCGGCCGTACCGGCACCCTGTTCGCCTGCGAGCAGGCCGCGATCAGCCCGGACTTCATGTGCCTGTCCAAAGGACTGACCGCCGGATACCTGCCACTTTCCGTTGTCATGACCCACGAACGCATATACGACGCCTTCTATGACGACTACGAGAAGCTCACCGCGTTCCTGCACTCCCACAGCTACACGGGCAACCCACTGGGCTGCCGCGCTGCGCTGGCAACACTGGACATTTTCGCGCAGGACCCGGTAATCGAGCACAACCGCCGACTGGCGCAGGTGATGGCAGAGGTAAGCGAGCCGTTCTCCAACCATCCCCATGTGGGGGACGTGCGCCAAACGGGAATGATCGTGGCCATAGAGATGGTCAAGGACAAGACCACCCGCGAACCCTACCCATGGCAGGAACGGCGCGGCCTGAGGGTGTACCAGCATGCGCTCAAGCACGAAATGCTGCTGCGCCCCCTGGGAAACGTGGTGTATTTCATGCCGCCCTATGTCATTACCGAAGAGCAGATCCGGGAAATGGCCCAAGTCGCCTGGGAAGGCATCGAACTGGCTACGCGCGACTAGTGGTCCATGCGCATACCCCGCGTCTACGTCTCCCAGACACTCGGTCCCGGCGCCCGGGTCGCGTTGGATGAACGCGCTGCGGGCCACGTGGCCCGCGTCCTCAGGCTGCGGGCCGGCGCCGAACTGATTGTGTTCGACGGCAACGGCGGCGAATATGTCGCGGTACTCCGCGAGGTGCGCAAAGGCGCCGTCGTGGCGGAACTCGGCGACCACCTACCCCGTGACGCGGAACCGCCTGTTGAGCTGATTCTGGCCCAAGGAATATCCCGCAGTGAACGGATGAGCTTCACGCTTCAGAAGGCGGTGGAGTTGGGCGTCAGCCGTATTCTTCCGCTTTGGACCGAGCGCAGCCAGGTCCGTCTTAGCGGTGAGCGCCTGGCCAATCGGATCAGGCACTGGGAAGGGGTGGTCATCAGCGCCTGTGAACAATGCGGCAGGACACGGATACCGGTGGTCGAATGTGCGCAGTCGCTGACCGACCCGGACTGGAGCGACGCCCGTTTCGGCACCAAGATCATGCTCGATCCAAAAGCGGCTGTCGGTCTGCGGGAACTCAATGGTGCCTTCCAACGCTGCACCCTGCTGGCAGGGCCGGAGGGGGGGCTGTCCGGCGCGGAACATCAGGCGGCTGTGGACGCGGGTTTCACGGGAATCAGCCTGGGACCTCGCGTTCTGCGCACCGAAACGGCGGCGCTGGCGGCCTTGGCTGCAATTCAGGCTCTGTGGGGCGACCTGTGCTGAGACACACGGACGGTTGAGCACAGATCGCCCGGCACGATTCCTAGTGCCAGTTGTCGACTACCGCGGCTTCCACACGGTCCAGGTCGGGAATCGTGGCATTCTGACCGTCAAGATGCACCTGCGCCAGCGCGGCGGCACCCGAGCCGAGCGCACCCGATTGCACCAACACGCCCGGCTCGATCCGCAGCAGGCGGGGAATACCCGCGGTCAGTAGTGCGTAGAAGGTGGCCCCGCCGCGGTCTTTGACGGTGTTGATGATCGCCAGACGCGCCTCTCGCTGCCGGCCCGGCAAAGCCTCCCCGCACAGCGCCTCGTAACAAATCACCGGCAACTGCTGGCCACGCCATGCAACTTCTCCAAGCAGCCACTCGGGCTTTCCGTCAACAGGCACGGGCTCCTGAAAGTCAACGATTTCGGCAACAGCGACATTCGGCAACAACAGCGACCGGCCGTCGTGCAATGGGATCCAAAGGCTGCGTACGGCTTGTGTGGCGGTACTCACTTTCAATCCTCCTTTGCGATGCAAATCGCGGCCTCTGTTCGGCCGTGGTCCGTCATTCAGCGACGAATTCCGTCACGCGCTGCGCCAACATTTCCGGCGTACCGCTAAAATTGACAGCGCCGGTACGCCGCGCTGCATCGGGCATACTGCTGATGATGCAGCTCTCGGCATCCTGCGCCCATACCGTCCCGCCGACCTCCGCCAGATCGACGCAGCCCCGCGCCCCGTCCGCACCCATCCCACTGAAGATGATCGCGCCGGCGGCGGCCCCATAACGGTCTGCCACCGTCTGCAACACGTCGTCGATGGACGGTCGGTAGAGCCGGTGACGCTTTTCGGGAAGCAGGGCTACGCGCCCGTCTTTATCGACACTGAACCGCTCGCCCACCGGAACGAGCAGCACCTCTCCATGCCGAACCAGACGGCCGTCATGTGCCAGCATGACCTCGACCGCGCTGCTGCGGTTGAGTTGGTCGGCAAACAGCTTCACGAACCCGCCGCCGATGTGCTGCGCGAGTACAAAACACACGGGCAGACCCGCCGGCAAAACATTGAAAAACTGCTTGAGAGCCGGCGGCCCACCGAGCGACGCGCCCAGCACCCAGACCTGGCGCGCAGGTTCGGGATCCGCACCGACTCCCGCGTTCGAGCCCGCTTCCGGCTGCGCCCGCTCGCCCGCCGCCGGCAGTCGCTCGGCACGCGCCTGCGGCCTTGAGGGGGCTGGACCGGTGCTGACAACCCGCAGCACCGGTTTGACGGGAACCGGCGCAGGTTCCGGGACGGGGCCGCCGGTCCCTGCCAGCTGCACGAGCTTGCTGATCAGCGATCGCGCGTTCGAGTCCGAACCTGCCGATGCGTTTTCGTTGAAGAGGATCGGCAGCGGCGAGTGCTCGATCAACATCTCGAGGCTCTCGAGTTCCTCGTCCATAGCGTCGTCCAGGTTGACAAGCAGCACGTCCGCGCTCACCGGGTCCATTGCCACGTCCTGACAGTCCCGCAAGCCCTTATCCGCCACGACCTCCACGCCATTGCTCTCCAGCAGGGACTTCAGGCGGTCGCGCTGGGTCTCGGTTTCCGCGATCACCACGACGCGCAGCGCGGCTGCACGGGTCTCAGGCATCCGCACCGCGCTCCGACAGCACCCCCGAGATGCTATCGAGCAGCTCACTCTCCTGGTACGGCTTTCCGAGATAACGCTCAACGCCGATTTCCATCGCTCTCTTGCGATGCTTGTCTCCGGTGCGCGAGGTGATCATTATCATGGGGATCTGGCGCAAACGTTCTTCATTGCGAACGTGCGTGGCAAGCTCGAAGCCGTCCATACGGGGCATTTCTATATCCAGCAGCATCACATCAGGAAGCTGCTCCTGTAGTTTGGTCACTGCGTCCACACCGTCTTTCGCCGTGATGACATTCATGTTGTTGCGTTCGAGCAGCCGCGCAGTGATCTTGCGGACCGTGATCGAATCATCCACAACCATGACCGTCACGACACCCGGTTCGTTGGCGGCCTTGTCCGCTTCCATATCGGATATCTGCTGCGCCACACCACCGGCACGCACCAAGGCACCCAGATCGAGAATCAGGACAACCCGCCCGTCGCCCAGGATAGTGGCCCCTGAAATGGCGCGCACGGTGCTGAGCTGAGGTCCAACGGATTTAACGACAATTTCTCGGCTGCCCATCAGGGTGTCCACAGCCAGCGCAAGCCTGTGCTCGCCGGAACGCACCAACAGTACCGGCACACTCCGGCTCGCTGGCGCGCCCTGGCCCGGCGCGGCCCCCAGCAGGTCCGCCAACTGCTGCACCCGATAGCTGTGGGCTGCATATTCAAACATGGACTCCGCATCGTCGAGGTAGCGAGCCAGATCCTCACGGCTCATGCGCACTATTCCCTCGATGCTGGTGAGCGGGATCGCGAAGTTCTCCTCGGCCGCCTGGACCAGCAGGGCCTGGTTGATGGCCAGGGTGAAGGGCAGCCGGATCGTAAACACCGTACCTGTGCCGTAACTCGAGCCGATCTCCAACGAGCCGCCCAGTTGCTTGACCTCGCTGTTGACGACGTCCATGCCGACGCCCCGCCCTGCAACCTGGGTTATTTCTTCGGCGGTGCTGAAACCAGTCTCCAGAACGAACTGCATGATGTCGTGGTCGCTGGGCTCGGTACCGGGCGCCAGCAGGCCACACTCCAACGCCTTGCGTCGGATGGCGGCCAGGTCCATACCGGCTCCGTCGTCGGCGATGCGGATCACCACGTCGGAAGCATCCCGCGCAAGACTGATCCTGATCTGCCCCATGGCAGGCTTGCCCGCCGCGGTACGCCGCTCCGGCATTTCGATGCCATGGGAAATAGCGTTGCGAAGCATATGTTCTAGCGGCGGCATAATCCGGTCGATGACCGTGCGGTCCATCTCGCCCTCGGCGCCTTCCAACGTCAGTTCGGCCTGCTTGCCAAGCGCCTGACAGGTTTGGCGCACAATGCGCCTCAAGCGCGGCGCAAGCCGCGCAAACGGCACCATACGCGTGCGCATGAGACCTTCCTGCAACTCCGTATTCACCCGCGACTGCTGAAGCAGCAGGGTCTCGGATTCACGGGCATTGTTCGCGAGCAGCCCCTGGATGCTGGACAGATCGCTGACGCTCTCCATCAGCGACCGCGACAGCTGCTGGAGCTGGGAATAGCGGTCGAGTTCCAACGGATCGAAGTCTTCCTGGCTTTCTTCTACAGCTTCGCGCTCGTAGCGGAAAAGAATCTGCGCTTCAGTTTCGATTTCCAGCTTGCGCAGCTGTTCCCGCAGGCGGCTCACGGTTTGGTCGAACTCAACGAGATTGAATCCGAACGCGCCGACCTGCTGTTCCAAACGCGCACGGTAGATGCTGATTTCGCCGGCGTAATTGACAAGATTGTCCAGCAGATCGGCCCGCACACGGACCAGCTCCTGCTGTACGCGCGACGCTGCACGCCGATCGGGGTGATCGGCGATCGTTTCGACTTCGACGATCTCGGGTGTTTCCGCCGGCAACTCGGCGCCGGCCGCGGCCGGAAGTTCCCGGGCGGTCTGCCCGTAATCTTCCGGGACAAGGTCAGGTTCGATCGCGGGCGCTTCCGTCACGACAGGCTCGGAGAGCGACTCGGCAACCGCCCCTGTCTGCAGATCTTCGAGTTCCTGGATCAGGCCTGCCGCCGGCTCGACGGTATGGTGGCGGCGCACCTGCTCGATCATCTGCACCAGGCGGTCCTGGGCGATTTGCAGCAGATCGTACAGGCGCTTGGAAACCGGCACGTGGCCGTCCACGACGCGATTGAGCAGCGATTCCAGACCGTGACTGAGGTCGCCCAGCGCCTGGATGCCTGCCATCCGAGCCCCGCCTTTCAGGGTATGCAGATCTCGCTGCAATGCATGCATGAATTCGGTGCGGTCGGGATCCCTTATCCAGTTGTGAAGGGTGAGCTCAATGTTCTCGAGGATTTCATCGCCTTCTTCCAGGAAGATTTCGACGAGTTCGGAATCCTCGTCATCCCCGGTTGCTCCAACATCGGTCTCGTCGTCGGCGACCGGGCGCGGTGCCTCCTCATACGGTTCCGCAAGCGTCGTGTCGCCTCCGGCGGAGACGAGGTGTTCGGGGCCACTATCCGGCTCCGCAATGGCGTCTTCCCCTGCGAGGTCCGGATCCGCAAGCGAGCCGCCCCCAGGCACCCCAGCTTCGGCCTCCTCGGGCTCTGCCGCCGGCACCGGCCGCTCATCAGGTCGTTCGCCCGGGAAGTGGGCCGACGGATCCGCCTCACCCGGGGATTCACCCCCGACAGGCACCGCCAGGGCCGAAGCTGTCTCCTCGGCGGGCACCTCTTGTCCGTCGTCGTGGACCGCTTCCTCCCACCAGTTGCCGGTGGACTCGTCGATCGCCGCCGCACCATGGTCCGTCTCGGCGTCGCCAGGGTGCTCCCAATCTTCGACAGCGGCGTCCGCATGCTCAGCGTAGGTGGGCGGCGTTTCCGGTTCGCCGAACACCAATGGCTCGGCGCCAAACTCCGCGCCGCCTTCGTCCCGCTCCTGACCGGGGTCCGAGTCGCTCTCCAGAGACAACGGGGCATCGGGCGCTGAGGAGGCGGTATCCTCGGCAGCCATCTCTTCTACTGACTGCCCGGTGACCAACCCGTCAGCGACCGGACTGTCTTGGTCGGACAGAAGGCCAAGAGCTTTCTCGTCTTCGGAAAACTCGAGACCGAAGTCGTATTCCACGTACGGGCCGTCGGAATCGTCCCCCGCATCCGAGCGGGTACGCGGCAGATCCGCTATGTGCTCGCGCATCTGTGTGCAGTCCGGGACGTCGACGCCGCCTTGGCCGATCCGGAACACCACGTCTTCGACGACGTTCGCAGCTTCCTCGAGAGCGGCAATTCCTGCGGAGGGAATCGGCAGTTGCTCGACCATCAGCGCTTTGGCGTACTTTTCGAGTTCGCTGGCGAGTCCGGCCACTCCGTCGGCGCCGGCCATCCGGGCGCTGCCGTGAAGCGTATGAAGCGCGCGAACCAGGGGTTCGGTCACCTTACAGGCACCCGTTTGCCCGCGGCAGCCGTCAATGAACTCACGGATGGTCGCCGTGTGGCCCCGGGTCTCGCTGTAGAAGATCTCGAACAGCACCGGATCCATGGCAGCGTCGGCATCGACGGGTTGCGGCGCGTCGTCTTGCGCCGTGGATTGCTCGGCCGACCCATCGGCGTCGGCGGGCTGGATCGAAGGCGACGACCCTGGCAAGCTCGCCGCGGCAATCTCATCCATGGATATCGAGTCGCCACGGCTCAATGCATCGGCACAATCCATCAACGCCTGGATATTCATGGCCGGATCGCGGCCATTGCTAATTTGGTCTATGAGTTCGCGCAGCGCCTTAATGCCATGCTCGACCAAAGCGAACATGGCATCGCCGGTAGTGATACTGCCGTCGATGAGGCGGTTCAGCATGTTTTCGAACGCCCACGCAAACTCGCCGATACCGACTGCACCCACCAACCGCCCGCTGCCCTTCAGGGTGTGGTAGGAGCGGCGCATGGTGGAAAGCGCATCGCCGTCATCCGGGTTGTCGCGCCAGCGCGGGAACTGCTCCGTGATAGAGGCGTACTCTTCTTCCGCCTCCTCAATGAAGATGCCCAGTATTTCGTCGTCCACGTCTTCGGCCAGGACGAGATTTGGCGTCGTGGCGGAGACCGCTGACGGTTCCGGCGAGGCAGCCAGCTGCTCTTCCGGAACACTCGAATCCTCCGGGTCCGGCCCGGAAAATGCCGGTGTGTTGGGCTCCGTCAGATCCGCGCTTTCGCCATCGTCCAGGCCAGCGGGAACGGCCGACAACTCGATGTCCTCCACCTCCAGGTCTTCATCGGAAGTAGCTTCTTCGGAAACGCCGTCGACATCGGCAAACTGCGGGGGCTCGAGCACGATCTCCTCGGGGCCGAACAAGTGTGCGGAATCCTGCTCGCCGCCATCCTGTTCCTGGACGTCAGCTCCCTCGGCCAGCCCAACGGTGGTCGGCGCAGTGACCGGGTAGCCCAGCTTTTCCAGGCTGGACGCAGCCACGTCCAGCACAGAAGCGCTGAATATGCGGTTTTCCTTGAGGTCCTCGAGGTAGTACTCGATGCTCGATATCGAATCAGCCAAGGTATCGAGTTGATGCTCTGCCGGGATCTGCTTGGCATCGAGGAGCTCTTTGCCCACGTAATCGGTGACCGCATCGACAATGGCCGCGGCATAGTCTTCGCCCAGCAGCATCAGGCCGCCTTTGATCTGATGGAGCAGACCCGGAACCGACTCGAGCTGCTCGAAATCCCACGACCCGTCGATACAGCCCACGATTGCGTCCTTGGCGCGGCTAAGGTCCGCGACCGCTTCCTGTGCGACCACGCCGAGTATCTGGCTGTAGTCGGCTTCCGGAAGACCAGAGGCCTGTGTGCCGCCGGCGGGTGCCGCGGGCGCATATGCGCCCGGGCCGGACATGGCCGCCAGTCGGGCGTCCGCCACCAGCAAGGCGCTCGCCACTTCCATCAACGAGCCTTCGTCACAGGCGCTCTCGCCGGCCACGATTTGTTCCAGCACCGCGGCCTGCTCCTGCACGATCTTGCGCGAAGCCCCCTCACCCAGCATTCCGAAGGTGTCTCCGATCTGGTGAAGCAACTGGGCCAGCGGTTTGAGATCGACCGGGTCGTCCTGAGAGCCACGCAAGAAAACGTCCAGTCCGTCCTTGACGCGGGTAAGATCTTCCTTGATGGCATTGGAGACGGTGCGCATCAGTTCGGCGTTGCGCCCGCTGAGGCTGTCGCGCGCCTGCGCAACTTCCTCCGTGCTCGGCAACAGGGCCGCAAGGCCGTAATGCTCCCTGATGGACGACACCCGTTCACCGCCCGGCTCGGCGCTGGCGACATAGAACAGCAGGTTCTTCAGCAGATCCGTATTCGGATCGGTAGCCAAGACGTTTTCGTCCTCGTCCAGAAGGCGCTTGATCTGCCGATCGACCTGGCCGAGCAGAAGAGTGGACGACACGCTGGGCTTGAGCAGGCCCGAAAGCAGGGCTTCGGCCAGGCCGCCCGCTACCCACCAGAGGCGCAGCGCGGCATCCTCTCGCGAGGCCTGTTGCAGAGCGTCGAGCACGTCGCGGATCCGCTCCAGGCCGGCATTGCCGCCTTCCTTACGGATCCACGCAAGCAGCCCAATCTGGTAGGCGTGCCGCATCCGGCGTGCCACGTCCCGCGCGGATTCGGTATGCCCGTCGGCTGGATCCGGGCGCAGGCTGTCGGGAATGGCACGCGACAAATCGGGGGTAAACAGCGCGTTTTCGGACAGCAGGTGCCGGCCACGTGTCGCGCGCAGGTCGTTCAACAGGGGCAGCAGGACCAGCGGAACGTCCCGATGGCCTTCGCTGAGGCGCTCCAGATAGTCCGGCAACTGGAGAATCGACCGCATCAAAAGCTCGTAGGCATCGTCCCGCTTGGCAATGCGGCCGTCCACCAGCGCTCTGGTGACGTGCTCCATTTCCTCAGCCAGCAGGGCAGCGCCATATATCTCCACCATCTGCAAGGTGCCTTGCACTTGATGGAGATGATCGGCGCAGGCGATGAGCTGGGACTCGTCTTCCGGATTCTCGACGTAGGCTTCCAGCGCCTGGCGCGCATCCTTGAGGGTCGCGTCAAGTTCCTGCTTGACCCATTTGAGCGTACTGAAATCGATGGCTTGATTCATTGTATTTCCTTCGCAGCCGACGCACTCACCCGGCGGTAGGCCAAGACATCCTCAAACCGGATTCGCTGCACGCCGGCACATGACCAGCCCGCTATCTCACCGGGACCAAGCACCAGCACCCCCCCAGGCGCCAGCCGCTCGACCAATCCCTTCATGACGCACTCTCGCTGCTGCCGGTCGAAGTAAATCAGCAGATTCTGGCAGTAGATCAGGTCCAGCGTTGCAAACGGGGCCCGGTCGATTTCCAGCAGATTGGACTGACCGAAGCATACCCGGGCCCGCAGCGCGGCGCTGACCTCGAAATACCTGTCCCCGCAAGGCATGCAGTAACGGGCCTGGAAGTCCGCAGCGATCGCCGCCAGTCTGCGAATGTGGTACCGGCCCCGGTGCGCGGAGCGCAGCGCAGGCAGACTGATGTCCGTACCCGCCACCACATAGTCCGACTCGCGTCCATGACAGGAACAGGCATCCTCCAGGACCATCGCAAGACTGTAGGTCTCTTCTCCCGTCGCGCAGCCGACGCTCCACGCCAGGAAGGGCCGACTCGCGGCGCCCGGCGCACAGAGTCGGGCCACCAGGCGAAGCGAGTTCGGGTGACGGAAGAAGCTGGTTTCGTGGACGGTCAGCCGATCGACCAGCACGATCCACTCGTCTCCCCCGTCGCGCCGCGACACTTGCTCGTAGTAAGTCTGATAATCCCGGCAACCCAGCTCCCACATCCGCAGGCGCAGATTGGTCGACAGAAACGACTTGCGCGCCGGTGGAATGACCATCCCAGTGCGCCGTTGAAGCAGCTCCGTCCACTGGACAAACTGACGCTCGTCCAGATCGGGAAGAGCCCGGGGTCCCGCCGACCCTTCCACGAAGGGCCCGTGTCCGTTCGTGCTCACTGGAGGTCACCATAAGGCGCCCGCTACTCCGGCAGTTTGAAGCCCGCCACCGACCGACGCAGCTCCTCGGCCAACTCGGCGAAGTTGCCGATAGACTGTGCGGTCTCGTTGGTACCGGTATTGGTCTGCATGGTGATTTCCTGAATCACGTGCATGGTCTGGGAAATGTTCGACGCGGCCTGCGACTGCTGGCGGGCGGAATCGGAAATGTTCCCGATCAGGTCGGCGAGTTGGTTCGACACGCCCTCGATTTCCGCCAGCGCTTCGCCGGCGTTCTCTGCCAATCGGGCGCCGTTCACCACACCGGCCGTGCTGTGTTCCATGGAGATCACGGCCTCGTTGGTGTCGGTCTGAATCGTCTTGACCAACGCCTCGATCTGTTTGGTGGCATTGGCGGAACGTTCCGCAAGACGCTGCACCTCGTCGGCCACCACCGCGAACCCCCGTCCGGCCTCGCCGGCCATGGCAGCCTGGATGGCCGCGTTCAAGGCGAGGATATTGGTCTGCTCGGCAATATCGTTGATCAGTTCCACGATATCGCCGATCTCCTGCGAGCTCTCGCCCAGGCGCTTGATGCGCTTGGAAGTTTCCTGAATCTGCTCGCGGATCGAGTCCATGCCATCGATGGTGCGGCGCACGGTGTCGGCGCCTTTGTGGGCGATCTCCACCGAGCGCTGGGCCACGTCCGCGGATTCCACCGCGTGGTTGGACACTTCATCGATGGACACGGCCATTTCGTTGATGGCGGTACTCGCAGAGGTGATTTCCTGAGCCTGGTTTTCGCTGGCGTCCGCCAGGGTCATTGCTGTCTGGCGGGTCTGCTGGGCGCTTCCCGATACCTGCTCCGAGGTCGCGTTGATGGTGGTGACCACGTCACGCAAGGCGTCGATGGTGAAATTGATGGAATCCGCAATGGCCCCCGTAAAGTCTTCGGTCACCGTTGCATACTTGGTGAGGTCGCCGTCGGCGAGATTGCCCATCTCATCAAGCAGTCGCAGGATGGCTTCCTGGTTGCGCTTGTTGCCTTCCTCAGCGGTGCGGGTACGACGCTGCTGATCCTGATACAGCTGGGCGCCCATCCAGAAGAGCGTCAGCAGAGCGATCAGACCGAACCCGTACGCCATCTCTGGGGTGACCGGTCGGGAAGCCGCCGCCTGAGCAAAGCTGTTGCGCAGACTGACCGTCGTCGCAAACAGCGGGTCGCTGCCTTGTGCGGCGTTCTTGGCCGCCTTCTGGATGGCGAGCAGCTTCTGCGAGTTGCCCAGCAGGTTGCTGGCGTAGTCGCTGGCCGACTTGAACAGCATCGCGATCTCGCTAAGTTTGGCGCGGGCTTCCGGGTTCTTGATTTCCTTCACGGCACCGCTGCCCTCGAACTCACCCTCCAGGACGTTGCCGAAAGTCTCGGTATCGCTCGCAAACTGCTTGGTGGCCGCTTCCGCGTCCTCACCGGCCAACACCTTGCCCATGCTGTTGACGATGCGCTGCGCCAGCATCATCTGCCGGCTCGCATAGCTAACCTGCTGCGCGTCGGCCTTGTTCTTGATGAGAATGTTGACGACGTCCCCATACTGATCGAGGAGTTTGGGCATGAACTTGTTGATGACGGCAGCCGTCTGGCTGACCGACAGCACCAGTTGCCGACCCGCAAGCACCTTGTCAACGTTGGCGCTGAACTCGGTCCATTGGCTGTTGACCGCCGCGACCTGCGGGGCGATGGACTTCGGCGGCGGGGGCAGGCCGATGTCGGGATTTCCGTTCTGCAGATAGTCGAGTGTCTGGCCGAAGCGTTCTCGGAAGGTCTTGACCTGCTTGAAGGCTTCTTTGCTGCCGTCAGCGGCCTGCAGAGTGTATTTGGCGATGCGTTGCGAGAGCACTTCCTGCTCGCCTGCATATCCGATGTAACCCTTGTCGTACTGATCCTGTTTCGCCACGTAGTAGAAAATGCCGGACATGGCGGCAAGCGAAACCAGCAGCAAGAGGATCAGAAAGGTTAGCCTTTTATTGGATGCCAGCTTGCTCTGCGATGCGTTCGATGCACTCATTTTGCGTCTCCTGACCCCTTAGAGTCTGCCCCCTCGTCTTCGTTGTTACCGGCGCGTGTTTCGCTTGATCGACCGGCGGGTTCAATCCATTACCGGCGAGCAAGAATCCCCGTCCGGTATCTCTATACCGCTACCTGTAGGAACTGTGGCGTCTCAGCCAGCCGATGCATGCTGAACACGGCCCAATGGTCGTCACCCCGTCGAAATCCGTGCTTCAGATACGCCGCAATGCCCTCGTCGTGGGCCGGCAGATCCGACGTCTGGTCTTCCTCCAGGAAATGTCTCAGGCCCAGCACCTCGTCCACCACCAGTCCGGAGAACACGCCCTTGTAACTCACCACCAGCACACGACTGCGCCGGGTCATCACCACCGGGCGGGCATGCAGATAACCCTGCAGATCCATGATTGGCAGGAGATTCCCACGCACGTTCGCGATGCCGCGCACCCACGACTTGGTGCCGGGCACCTTGGACAGGGCTGGATAGGTAAGGATCTCCACCACTTCCCCCAACGGCGCCGCCAGGCGCAGGGCGCCCAGTCGAAAGCCGATCCCCACCCATTCGCGCTTCGCTTCTTCCTGTCGCGGAAGCCCGTGGGCGTTGCGTCTGCAACGCCGCTCGATTTCCTGGAGCAGGATTAGCGGGTCCGTCTGATGCGCACTCATGTCCATGTCGTCCCCTGTCACGCGGTGGTCAGGGCTGCCTTCACTTTGCCCACCAGGTCACCCTCGCTGACCGGCTTGGTGATATAGTCTTTTGCGCCCTGGCGCATGCCCCAGACACGGTCCGTCTCCTGGTCCTTGGTCGTTACGATGATGATGGGTATTGCCGAAGTATCCGCACCGCGCACTAGCTGGCGGGTAGCCTGGAACCCGTTCAGGCCCGGCATTACCACATCCATGAGAATGAGGTCCGGCTGCTCGCGCTTAGCCGTCTCGATCCCCTCTTCGCCACTTTGGGCCGTGAGCGTTTCGAAGCCGTTCTTGTCCAAGATATTCTTGAGGACGTGAATCTCGGTCGGAGAATCATCCACGATCAAGATGCGGGCCATAAGCATGTTCCCCTATACGTTGACGCATCATTCAGTTGAGAGCCCCGTAATCCGACGCGGCAACGCGCCGTCGGTGCCTCGTTATCGGTGAGCACGGGAATGCAGCCGGTATCCGGTGCCACCAGACTGTTCCGTCAGTCGGCCGCCCGCACGTGATGGCGAATAGCGCCCAACAGTTCGTCTTTCGTGAACGGCTTGGTCAGATACTGTTCCGAACCCACGATTCGCCCACGCGCCCGATCGAACAGGCCGTCCTTGCTGGAAAGCATGATCACGGGCGTCTTGTTGAACACCTGGTTGTGCTTTATCAGCGCGCAGGTCTGATAACCGTCCAGGCGCGGCATCATGATGTCGACGAAGATAATGTCGGGACGGTGATCCGCGATCTTGGCCAGGGCCTCAAACCCGTCAGTGGCCGTAACCACTTCACACCCCTCCTTCTTCAGCAAGGTCTCCGCCGTCCGCCGGATCGTCTTGCTGTCGTCGATCACCATCACCTTCAAGCCCGCCAGTCCGTTCTGATCTGTATTCGCGTCCACGGCGCCCCCCGACTGGCCACCGGCGTCTGAGTTTTCCAAAACATTCTGCATATCGGCGGCTTACCTATGTGTCTTAACACAAGATCAAGATTAAATCCATAACATCATGTGCGCCAAAAGTTTGTCTCGTCCACGCCCCTCGCATGGACGGTGCTCACCCCCAACAACCGACCAACGTTCTGTTGGTGGGTGCCAAATTGGCGGCTTTCGCCACACGTAATAGCGTCCGGCAAGGTACAAACTTTACTGTCCAACGACTCCCAAGGCCGGAGCCGGGCGCAACCGTCATGAATCGGACGCCCCCGACATCCCATGCACACACCGTGCCGCGAACTGGCGTCCATGGGCGTATCGGCGCCCGAAGCGCCGAACTTGAGATGCAGGCGCATAGGTTCGAACACCCGCGATCGCTCGGACGCGACGGGAAATGCGCGGTACAATCGGCTGCCGTATTCGCCGGCACCGCAGCGCACTGGCGAAGCCATCACGCCGCTTCCCGCCCCGGCGCGGCACCCGACAAGAGCAAGCAGGTAAGCCCATGACCATTGAAGTCGGCGTCGTAATGGACCCCATCGACTCCATCCACGTACACAAGGACAGCACGCTCGCCATGCTGCTCGCCGCCCAGCGACGCGGCTGGAAGCTGCAGTACATGGAAACCGGGGATCTGTTCCTGCGCGACGGGCGCGCCTTTGCCCGCATGCGGCCGCTGCAGGTACGCGACGACCCGCAAGACTGGTATTCATGGACGGGAGAGGCTGCCGAACGGCCGCTCGATGGGTTGGCGGTCCTGCTCATGCGCAAGGACCCGCCGGTGGACATGGAATACCTCTATGCCGCCCATATCCTGGAGCGGGCCGAGGCGGGCGGCGCGCTGGTGGTCAATCGCCCGGGGAGCCTGCGCGACGTCAATGAAAAGCTCTATACAGCCTGGTTCCCGCAATGCTGCGCCCCGACGCTGGTCACCAGCGATGCCGCACGCCTGCGCCGGTTCCTGCTCGAACAGGGGGATATGATCGTCAAACCGCTGGACGCCATGGGCGGGGCCTCCATCTTCCGGATTCGGCAGGGAGACCCCAACACCAATGTCATTCTCGAGACCATGACCGCGCGGGGCTCGCGCCAGACCATGGCCCAGCGGTTCGTACCCGAGATCGCCGCCGGCGACAAGCGCATCCTGATGATCGACGGCGAGCCGGTGCCCTACGCCCTCGCCCGCATACCCGCCCCCGGAGAAAGCCGGGGCAATCTGGCCGCCGGCGGGCGCGGTGAAGGCGTCGAGCTCACCGAACGCGACCGCTGGATCTGCGCGCAGGTCGCCCCCGGCCTCAAGGCGAAGGGCCTGCTGTTCGTGGGCTTGGACGTGATCGGCGACTATCTGACGGAAATCAACGTCACCAGCCCCACCTGCATCCGGGAACTGGACCGCCTGTATGACCTGGATATCGCCGGCCAGCTGATGGAGCGCATCGCCCGGTTGCTGCCGGAAGGCGGGCATTGACACCATGGCCACGGCGAAGCACCGGCGCGGCACCCCCGGCCGCTGGATGGTGTTGGCGCTGGTACTGGCTCTCGGGGGCTGCGGCACCAGCGCCAGCCCGACCTATCAGCGCCAGTTCTTCGCCTTTGGCACGCTGGTGGACATTACCATCTACGGAGCGGGCACCCGGCTCGCCCAGCAGGCCAGCGACCAAGCCGAACGCGAATTCGAACACATGCACCGGGCGTGGCATGCCTGGCACCCCAGCGACCTGACCCGCACCAACCAGCTGCTCGCCACCGGCAAGGCGTTCACCGCCCCCGCCTCGGTGCTGCCGCTGATCACCCTGGGCAGGAAGCTGTCGGATCAGAGCGCGGGCCTGTTCGACCCCGCTGTCGGCCGCCTGCTGGCACTGTGGGGATTCGAGAGCGACGAACCGCCGACGGGTCCACCGCCGGCCCCCACGCGAATCCACGCGCTGGTGGCCGAACACCCCTCCATGGACGACATCCACGTGGACGGCACCACGGTGCGCTGCACCAACCCCGCGGTGCAACTGGATTTCGGCGCCTATGCAAAGGGTTTCGGCATCGATCGGGTCATAGCACACCTTCGCAAGCTCGGCATCCGCAACGCCATCGTAAACGCCGGCGGCGACCTGCGGGCCATCGGCCACCACGGCAACCGCCCGTGGCGCATCGGCATCATGCGTCCGCGCGGCCCGGGGGTGATCGCATCGGTGGAGGTCTCGGGGGACGAGAGCGTATTCACTTCCGGTGATTACGAACGCTACTTCGTCTACAAGGGCAAACGCTACGACCATATTCTGGACCCCCGCACCGGCTATCCGGCGACGGGCGTGCGGTCCGTGACGGTCATCGACCGCAACGGCGCGGTGGCGGATGCCGCAGCCACCGCCTTGTTCGTCGCCGGACCGGGCCAATGGGTTGCCATCGCGCGACGCATGGGGATTCACTATGTGATGTTGATCGACACCCACGGCGTGGTGCACATGAACCCGGCCATGGCCAAGCGTATTCACTTTGAGACCAAGACACCGCCGAAGGTGGTACTGAGTCCCCCGCTATGACCCGCGCCGACATCGTCGCCGTCATCCTGGCGGCAGCTCTGCTGCCGGCCCTGTACCTGCATTTCTGGTCGGGCGGCGGATTTGCCGGACAGGTGCGCATTCAGGAGGGCAACCAGCCGCCGCATTATTACTCGCTGGCACGGGATCAACGCATACGGGTCCACGGACCGTTGGGAGACAGCATCCTGGAGATCCGCCATGGGCGGGTCAGATTCGTCTCGTCCCCGTGCCGGGACAAGATCTGCGTCCACAGCGGCTGGCTGGGCAGCGCCGGCGAAGCCGCCGCCTGCGTGCCCAATCGCGTGAGTGTCCAGGTGGTCGGCCAGGACCCCCGTTTCGACTCCATCAATTCATGACTGTTCCCGTGCAATCCTTCGAGCCTTCTCCAGGCGCCCCCCAGGAGCAGTCCGAACATATCCAGACCACCCGGGACGATCACCGCGTCGCCTGGCTGGCCGCTCTGGCCATCGCCATCCATATTGCCGAAGGGGCTTTACCCAGCCCCCTGCCCGGCATCAAGCCGGGGCTGGCCAACGTGGTCACCGTCGCGGCCCTGGTGCGCTTCGGATGGGGAACCGCCGCCTGGATCAGCCTGCTGCGCGTGCTGATGGGCAGTCTGCTGCTGGGGACCTTCCTGTCGCCGACCTTTCTGTTGAGCCTATCCGGCGCCCTCGCCAGCGTAGCGACCCTGGGCCTGGCGAGTCGCCTGCCCGGCACGGGATTCGGACCGATCGGCTACAGCGTGCTGGCTGCCATGGCCCATATGGCGGGGCAGTTCACGGTCGCCTACTATGTCTTCATCCAACATCCGGCTTTGCTGCACTTGGCGCCGATTCTGATGACTGCGGCCCTTATTTTCGGTCTGGTGAGCGGTATAATTGCTTTTATGATGTTGCAGGGAGTGCGCTCCGCGCGGTCATGAACACGGCCCCCAGCCCAATCAACGCGGTGCAGCCGGGTGACCGGCTGGCGGTTACGCTGTTCCTGGCGGCGGCCTTCCATGCCCTGGTTATTCTGGGCGTGGGATTCAGCGCTCCAAAGCACCAGCCGGCCAGCGACTTGCCTGTGCTGGACATCACCGTGGTCCGCCAACCCCCCACCGAGGCCCCGAAGGATCCGGACTACCTGGCCAATGTCAGCCAGGACGGCACCGGCAACGTGGACAAGAAGGTACCCGCCCAGCCCAAGGAAACCGCCCACGCACCGCCGCCGGCCGCCGCCAGGCCCACACCGCCCACGCCGACGCCGGTGCTGACCACCCGGCAGTCCGACCAGCGGGTCGCCGCCGAGGCGCCGCCGCCCAAACCGGCTCCCACCAAGCCCCAACCGTCGGCCAGCGAACTGATCAGCAAAAGCATGGAACTGATGCAGCTGGACCAGCAGGTGAATCAATCCCTGCAGGCCTACGCCAAACGCAAACGCCAGACCTACATCTCGGCGCGCACCCGCGAGTACAAGTACGCGTCCTACATGAGCGCGTGGGTGCACAAGGTGGAACGGGTCGGGAACCTGAATTACCCGGACAAGGCGCGCCGCGACCAGCTCTCTGGGAGCCTGCTGCTCGATGTGGCACTGAACCCGGACGGCACCATCCGAAACATCACCCTGCGGCGCTCGTCAGGCCACAAGATCCTGGACGACGCCGCCATCCGTATCGTGCGTCTGGCAGCGCCGTTTGCGCCGTTCCCGCCCGACATACGCAAGGACACGGACGTGCTGCACATCACGCGCACCTGGGAATTCATGGACAACAACGAGATGTCCAGCCGGTAATCCTGACTGCGGCCCGCGCCGGCCCGGTCCCAACTGCCCCTTGCGGGCCAATTCCCCACTGCCGGATACTATGGTCATGGCGGACTACCTCACCAACCACCTGCTGATCGCGATGCCGACGCTCGCGGACCCGAATTTCTCGCAGACCGTGACTTATATCTGCGAGCACAACGACGACGGCGCACTGGGCATCGTCATCAACCGCCCCATGGACATGCGGGTGCGCGAGATTCTGGCCCACCTGGAAATCGACCCCACGCAGGCGGACGCGGCCGATCAGCCGGTCTACGCCGGCGGTCCCGTGCAGCGCGAGCGTGGCTTCGTCCTCCACGATCCCCTGGGACATTGGGAGGCGACCCTGCCGGTCACCGATAGCATCGGACTGACGGCATCACGGGACATTCTCGCCGCCATTGCCCGGGGCGAAGGCCCACCGCAGCATCGGATCGCGCTCGGCTACGCGGGCTGGGGCGCCGGCCAACTGGAACACGAAATCGTGGACAACGCCTGGCTCAGCGGCCCCGCCAACGCCCGGATTCTGTTCGAGACGCCGGCCGAGCAGTGCTGGCAGGCCGCCGCCGGGCTGTTGGGTGTGGATCTGAATCTCATTTCGAACCAAGCCGGTCACAGCTGATAGACTCGTTGGACAAGCCACTGATCCTGCTCGGTTTCGACTACGGCCTGAAGCGCATCGGCATCGCTGTCGGACAGCAGCTCACCGGCGCCGCCAGTGGCCTGACGACGATCGATGCCAGAGACGGAAAGCCGAACTGGGAGGCGATTCGCGGGCTGATCGGCGACTGGCACCCCGATGCGCTGGTGGTCGGCATCCCCAGCCACATGGATGGCCGGCCCCATGAGTTGACCAAGGCGGCGGCGCGCTTCGCGCGCCAGCTCGAAGGACGCTTTCACCTGCCGGTGTTCCGAGTGGACGAACGGCTGACCTCCAAGGCAGCCGAGACGGCGCTCGGCGAACGGGCCGGCGGGTACGGACGCCGACAGGTGCACGACAAGGCCGAGATCGATAAACTTGCGGCCCAGATCATCCTGCAAAGCTGGCTCGACAGCAGGGATACAGCCCATGACGACGGCGACTGACGTACAGCCCCTACTGCAATCCATGACCCGCGACCTGCAAACGCTGATCCGCTCGGAGCAGCTCCAGGACCCGGCCATGGTCGGCATCCACACGGGCGGGGTGTGGATTGCCCGGGAACTGCACCAGCGCCTGGGCGTCGTTCCGCCCCTGGGCAGCCTGGACATTTCCTTCTACCGCGATGACTTTACCCGCATCGGCATGAACCCGCAGGTGCGTCCGTCGGACCTGCCGTTCACGGTGGACGACCGCGATATCATCCTGGTGGACGACGTTCTGCACACCGGGCGCACCGTGCGCGCAGCACTCAACGAGCTGTTCGACTACGGTCGTCCGGCGTCGATATTCCTGGCCGTACTCGTCGAGCGCAGCGGCCGGGAGCTTCCCATTCAGGCCCATGTGGTCGGCACGCATCTCGATCTCGGGCCCGGCGAGCATGTCAAGCTGACCGGTCCGGAGCCCCTTACGCTGGTGCGACAGAAGGTCGCATGAGCGCAAGCAACCTTCAGATCGACGACCGCGGCCGGCTGCGCCACTTCCTCAGCATCGAAGGCCTGACCCGTCCATTGTTGACGGACGTGCTGGATACGGCGGAGTCGTTCGCCGGCGTGGCCGAGCAGTCGATCAAGAAAGTCCCCCTGCTGCGGGGCAAGACCATCGTCAATCTGTTCTTCGAAGCCAGCACGCGCACCCGCACCACCTTCGAACTGGCCGCCAAGCGCCTATCGGCGGACGTGCTGAACATCAACATCAACGCCTCCAGCACGGTCAAAGGCGAGACCCTGCTGGACATGCTGCGCAATCTGGAGGCCATGCACTGCGACATGTTCGTGGTGCGCCACTCCGACAGCGGGGCGGCCCATTTCATGGCACGGCACGTGGCGCCCCACATCAGCGTCATCAACGCCGGCGACGGGCGTCATTCCCACCCCACCCAGGCATTGCTGGACATGTTCACCATCCGGCGCGAGAAAGGCACCGATTTCGGTCGGCTGCGGGTGGCGATCGTGGGAGACATCCAACACTCGCGGGTCGCCCGTTCACAGATTCATGCCCTGAACCTGCTCAACACCGGACAGGTCCACGTGGTGGCCCCCAAGACCCTGGTGCCTGCCCAGGCCGAACAGCTGGGCGTGCGGGTGTATCACAATCTCAAGGACGGGATTCGGGACGCGGACGTGGTCATCATGCTGCGCCTGCAGCGCGAACGCATGCAGGGTGCGCTGCTGCCAAGCGAACACGAATACTTCCAGCTCTTCGGGCTCACCGAAGACAAGCTCGCCTACGCCAAACCGGATGCCATCGTGATGCACCCGGGCCCCATCAACCGTGGCGTGGAGATGGACTCGCAGGTGGCCGACGGCCCGCGTTCCGTCATCCTCCAGCAGGTTACCCACGGCATCGCCGTGCGCATGGCCGTGATGTCAATGGCGATGCGACAGAAGGCAGCGCTGGAGGCGGAGCCTCAGACGCCATGAGCGACACCCGTCCCGCGATGCCCGAATGCATACGGATCCACGGCGGACGCGTGGTGGACCCGGCCAACCGCGTCGATCGCGTCGACGACCTGTACATCGCAGAGGGACGCGTCGTCGGCATCGGTGCAGCACCGCCGGATTTTCGCGCGCAGCGCGAGATCGACGCCACCGGCCAGGTGGTCTGCCCGGGCCTTGTTGACTTGTGCGCGCGCCTGCGCGAACCCGGCCATGAGCACAAGGCGACCATCGCCAGCGAGACACGCGCCGCGGCCGCCGGCGGCATTACCACGCTGTGCATCCCGCCCGACACCGACCCCGTGATCGACACGCCGGCCGTCGTGCAGCTGTTGCGCGAACGGGCCGAGCACACGGGCTACGTCCGACTGGTCGCGATCGGGGCCCTCACCCACGGGCTGGCCGGCGAGCATTTGAGCGAGATGGCCGCCCTCAAGAAGGCCGGCTGCGTCGGCGTCGGCAACGCCTGCGCGCCGCTCGCCAATAGCTTGATCCAGCGCCGGGCCCTGGAATACGCCGCCAGTTTCGACCTCACGGTTTTCCTGCATCCCGAAGACCATTGGCTCGCCAACCGCGGCTGCGCCCACGAGGGAGCCATCGCCACCCGCCTGGGTCTGCCGGGCGTGCCCGAGGCCGCCGAGACCGCGGCGGTGGCACGGGACCTTGCCCTGGTCGAGCAGACCGGTGTGCGAGCCCATTTCTGCCGGCTCAGCACCGCCCGCGCCGTGCGCATGGTGGCACGCGCCCAGTACGACGGTCTTCCCGTCACCGCGGACACGGCGATTCCCTACCTGCATCTGACGGAAATGGACATCGCGGATTTCAACAGCCTTTGCCACGTGGCTCCGCCGCTGCGCACCCAGCGCGATCGCGACGGACTGAGGGTCGGCGTCGCCGAAGGCACGCTGGACGCCATCTGTTCCGATCACCAGCCCCACGAGCCGGACGCCAAACTGGCTCCCTTCCCGTCCACCGAACCCGGGATATCGGGTCTCGACACACTGCTGCCGCTGGCGCTGCGGCTGCTGGATGATGGCAATATGCAGCTGGCCGACGTCATCTCCCGGCTGACCTGCGCGCCGGCGCGTATCCTGAACCTGCCCTACGGCACCCTGAGCCCCGGCGCCACTGCGGATGTCTGCGTATTCGACCCGCAGGCCAGCTGGCGGGTGACCCTCGCGGAACTGAACAGCCGCGGCCGCAACACGCCGTTCGCGGGCTGGGAGCTTGCCGGCCGGGTCACCCACACGCTGCTCGCCGGACGTGTGGTCTATGCCCGCGAGACGGGCCGTTGAGCCCCCCCGGACGGAGCCTCCCATGACGGCAAGTGCCTCCAAGCCCCATCGCGGCACGATCTTCGTGGAGGATGCCGAGATCATCGCCCACCAGGCCCATGCCGGCGATCAGTATGTACTACGTGTGCTGGCGCCGCAGTGCGCCGCCAATGCCCGCCCGGGGGCCTTCGCCCACCTGAGCTGCGATCCGCTGCTACCCATGCGACGCCCGCTCTCCATCATGCGCGCCCACAGCAAGGAGGGCTGGGTGGAGTTCCTGTACAAGGCGGTAGGTCGTGGCACCCGCCTGCTCGCGGCGCGCCGGATCGGCGAGCGCATCAGCCTGATGGGCCCCATCGGCGAACCCTTTCGGCCGGCGCCCGGCCACACACGGCCGCTGCTGATTGGCGGCGGGGTGGGCATCCCTCCCATGGTGTTTCTCGCCGACGCCATGCGTCGCGACGCCAATCTGCGCCCGCTGGTACTGATGGGCTCGGAGGTACCGTTTCCGTTCACGGCGGTCCCGTCCCGCTTCCTGGTTCCCGGGCTACCGCCCCAGGCCATCGCGGCGATGCCGCTGCTGGAAGACTGGGGCATCCCCAGCCGACTGGCCAGCCTGCAGGGCTACCCGGGGTGTTTCGAGGGCTACATCACCGATCTGGCGCGCGCCTGGCTGGACGACCTGGATGACAGCGAACGGGGCCTGGTGGAGATTTTCGCCTGCGGCCCCCACCCCATGCTGGAGGCCACCGCACGGCTGGCCCGTGACTATGGGCTGCCCTGCCAGGTTTCGCTGGAGGAGTTCATGGCCTGCGCGGTCGGAGGATGCGCCGGCTGCGTGGTGACGGTCCACACAGACGAGGGCCCCGCCATGAAACGGGTCTGTGTGGACGGCCCGGTGTTCGAAGCCGCCCGGGTGTTTCCGGACTGAACGGCTACTTGGTGTCGACCAGGGACACCCCGTCCAAGGCCGCGCCATACTGAGACGGGTCGCCATCCCCCAGTTTGATCATCAGCCGCACCTCGTTGGCCGAATCCGCATACTGGACCGCATCGTCCTCGGTGATCTCCCCGGCCTTGTACAGCTCGAACAACGCCTGGTCGAAGGTCTTCATGCCCTGCTGGGTGGAACGTTTCATCAGATCCTTCAACTTGTGGATCTCTCCCTTGCGGATCAGATCCGCCGACAGCGGCGTATTGATCAGCACCTCCACTGCAACCCGGCGCCCCTTGCCGTCCGGGGTGGGGATAAGCTGCTGGGCGATGATACCCCTGAGGTTGAGGGACAGGTCCATCAACAGCTGGTCGCGCCGGTCCTCTGGGAAGAAGTTGATAATGCGGTCCAGAGCCTGGTTGGCGTTGTTGGCGTGCAGGGTCGCCAGGCACAGGTGCCCTGTCTCGGCGAAAGCGATGGCGTAGTCCATGGTGTCGCGGCTGCGAATCTCACCGATCAGGATCACATCCGGCGCCTGGCGCAGGGTGTTCTTGAGCCCGACCTCGAAAGAGTCGGTATCGATTCCCACTTCCCGCTGGGTGACGATACAGCCGCCGTGCTGATGGACGAACTCGATGGGGTCTTCGATGGTGATGATATGCCCACTGCTGTTCTGGTTGCGGTAGCCTACCATCGCGGCCAGCGAGGTGGACTTGCCGGTACCGGTGGCCCCCACGAAGATCACCAGACCGCGCTTGGTCATGGACAGGTTCTTGACCACCGGCGGCAGGTGCAGGTCGTCGATGATGGGAATGTTGGTTTCGATGCGCCGCAAGACCATGCCGGCATGGTTGCGCTGCATGAAGGCACTGACCCGGAACCGCCCGAGGCCGGGCGCACTGATGGCAAAGTTGCACTCGTGCTTGTTTTCGAAGTCTTCGCGCTGGGCGGGGCTCATCACGCTGAGCACGGTGTCGCGCGCCTGATCGGAGGTGAGCGGCGTCTGGGAAATCGGTTTGATCTTTCCGTTGATCTTCAGGCTTGGCGGCACCCCCGCCGTGATGAACAAGTCCGACGCCTGCTTATGGACCACCAGCTTGAGCAGTGAATTGAAATCCATTGTCCCTCCATTCACTTACCGGAATATCTCCTTGTTGACCGCCCGCGCACGTGCGTCGAGGCGGCTGACCAGACCCTTTCGCACCAGTTCCTGCAAGTGCTGATCCAGCGTCTGCATACCGGTGGACTGTCCGGTCTGAATGGCCGAATACATCTGCGCCACCTTGTCCTCGCGGATGAGATTTCGAATTGCCGGCGTGCCCATCATGATTTCCCAGGCGGCGGTTCGTCCGCCACCGGTCTTCTTGAGCAGGGCCTGGGAGATCACCGCCCGCAGGGATTCGGACAACATGGACCGGACCATGGACTTTTCGGCGGCCGGAAACACATCGATGATGCGGTCGATGGTCTTGGCGGCGGAACTGGTATGCAGTGTGCCGAACACCAGATGGCCGGTTTCCGCGGCGGTGAGCGCCAACCGGATGGTCTCCAGGTCGCGCATCTCACCCACCAGAATGATGTCCGGATCCTCGCGCAGCGCCGAGCGCAGGGCCTCGTTGAACCCCAAGGTATCACGGTGCACCTCGCGCTGGTTCACCAGACACTTCTTGCTCTGGTGGACAAACTCGATGGGATCCTCGATGGTGAGAACGTGAGCGAAATGGTTCTCGTTGACGTGGTTCATCATGGCGGCCAGGGTGGTGGACTTGCCCGAACCGGTCGGGCCCGTCACCAGGATCAGACCGCGGGGCTGATTGGTGACCTCGCGGAAGGTGTCCGGACAACCCAGGTCTTCCAGCGTCAGGATGTTGGAGGGAATGGTACGAAATACCGCCCCCGCCCCCCGATTGTGATTGAAGGCGTTGACACGAAAGCGCGCCAGGTTGGGAATCTCGAAGGAAAAATCCGTCTCCAGGAATTCTTCGAAATCCTTGCGCTGCTTGTCGTTCATGATGTCGTAGATCAGCCCGTGAACCGTCTTGTGGTCCAGGGCCGGCACGTTGATCCGCCGTATGTCGCCGTCGACCCGGATCATCGGAGGCAACCCCGCCGACAGGTGCAGGTCGGACGCGTTGTTCTTGACACCAAAAGCCAGCAGCTCAGCAATGTCCACGCCTGTTTTTCCTCCCCAACAGCGTTGTGCACGGGCGCCGTGTTCTGGACACTGTTATCGTCCCTGGCGAGAATTACTTGATAGACGGCAACCGCTCGGCCACGCAGAACCCAGGCACTGACACGCAATGTACACCAACCCACAGCGCGAGGTCGCGACGGACATCGCCGGCCACCTGACCCGGATCAGGGCGCGCGTCGACGATGCCGCCCGGCGCTTTGGGCGCGACCCCCAGTCGATCACCCTGCTGGCAGTGAGCAAAACCCAACCTGCCGACCGCCTGCGCGAGGCCTGGAAGGCCGGGCAACGCTGTTTCGGCGAATCCTATCTGCAGGAGGCGCTGAACAAGCTGCGCATACTGGAGGATCTGCCTGCCCAGTGGCATTTCATCGGACCGATACAGACCAATAAAACAAAGCCCATCGCTGAAAACTTTGACTGGGTTCACAGTATCGACCGGCTCAAAGTGGCCCGCCGGCTGAGCGAGCAGCGCCCCGGCGGGTGTCCGCCCCTGCAGGTGTGCCTGCAGGTGAATATCAGCGGCGAGGCGAGCAAATCGGGCACCACACTGGCGGAACTCGCGGAACTGGCCGCGCGGATCACGGAACTGCCCGGATTGCGCCTGCGGGGACTGATGGCTCTTCCGGCTGCAACTGATGACTTCGAGCGCCAGCGCGAGCCTTTCCGCAAACTGCGGGAGGCCATGGAAATACTCAACCGGGAGGGTCTGGGATTGGATACCCTGTCGATGGGCATGTCCGCGGACCTGGAAGCCGCCATTGCGGAAGGCGCCACTGTGGTACGGGTGGGAAGCGGTATTTTCGGCCCGCGGCGCACGGGGGCTTCGCAGCCGCGCTGACTTGTGCCGGTCCGCGCCCATCCGGTATCTTCACGCCCATGAAAACACATACGCTCGCCTTCATTGGCGCCGGAAATATGGCAGGCAGCCTCATCGCCGGCCTGATCGGCGATGGCATCGACCCGACCCAACTGCGCGTTTCCGATCCTGACGACGACAAGTTGCAAGCGATTGCGGCCAAGTTCGGCGTCGCCACCTACCAGGACAACCACTCGGCCGTGACCGGCGCGGATGTGGTGGTACTGGCCGTGAAGCCTCAGACTCTGCGGACGGTGGCCGAAGAGTTGGCGGAACCGGTGCATTCCGGGCGACTCCTGGTGATTTCGGTGGCGGCCGGCATCCGCGAGCCGGACCTGTCCCGGTGGCTGGGCGGCAATGTGGCGGTGGTGCGGGCGATGCCGAATACGCCCGCCCTGGTGCGCAGCGGAGCGACGGCCTTGTACGGGAATGCGCAGACCCGCCCCGAGCAGCGCGATCTCGCCGAGTCCATACTGCGCGCTGTCGGTCTCACGCTGTGGCTGGACGACGAAAGCCTGATGGACGCCGTGACGGCCTTGTCGGGCAGCGGGCCCGCCTATTTCTTCCTGGTGATGGAAGCCCTCCAGGAAGCGGGACAGCAGCTGGGGCTACCTGCCGAGACAGCTCGCCTGCTCACGCTGCAAACGGCGTTCGGTGCCGCCAAGATGGTGCTGGAAAGCGCCGATGATCCCGGCGTTCTGCGCCAGCGGGTCACCTCCCCGGGCGGCACGACCGAAAAGGCCGTGGCGGTGCTGGAGGACGGCGCCCTGCGCGGGCTGTTCCTGAAAGCCCTGCAGGCGGCGGCGTCCCGCTCCCGGGAACTGGCTGAACAGGCGGGGGATCAGTGATGGGCGGAGGCTACTGGTCCAATCCCCTTGAGTTTATCGTCAGCACCCTGTTCGGGCTGTACATACTGGCTGTCATGCTGCGCCTGCTGCTGGCCAGCGCGCGTGCCGACTTCTATAACCCGGTAAGCCAGTTCCTGGTACGCGTCACAAACCCGCTGATAATTCCCCTGCGCCGTGCAATACCGCCCATCGGGCGCATGGACACCGCCACGGTGGTGCTGCTGCTGGCCTTGCAGGCGGTGGCGGTAATCCTGGGTTTCTTGATACGGGGCGCCGCCCTGCAGTGGCCGGCGATCATCATGATCTCGGTGGCCGAGCTGGCGAGCCTGGTGTTCAACATCTACATCTTCGCCATCCTCATCCAGGCCATTCTCAGCTGGGTCAATCCCGGCACCTACAATCCCGTCACCTCCCTGCTCTACAGCCTCACCGAGCCGGTGTTGGGCCCGCTACGCCGATTGATTCCGCCCATCTCGGGCATCGATCTGTCGCCGCTGTTCGCACTGATCGGTCTGCAGGTCTTGAAGATGCTCATCCTTCCGCTGCTGTTCCATCCGTGGTGAACGGCGATGGCGGCACCCTGGTACCACTGGGACGGTACCGACCTGATACTGCACTTGCGGATCCAGCCGCGGGCCAAACGGGATGAAATCGCCGGCCCCCATGGCGATCGGCTGAAAGTGCGGATCAGCGCACCCCCGGTCGACGGCAAGGCCAACGAGCGCCTGGTCGGCTTTATGGCCGGGCTGTTCGGGGTGCCCGGACAGCAGGTGGCCGTGATCGCCGGGACCGCCGGCCGGGACAAACGGGTACGCATCACCGCTCCCACTCGCCTGCCGGCGGACATAGCACCCCCCGAAGGCCTGTGACAGCCGTCACGGTGCGCGACCGGCAGCTGTTTCTATACTGCCAGCGAGACCATTTCCCCCGCTAAGCCCGGCGAGGCACTCAAGATTACAGGGCCGCCGCCGCTAGACGAGCCAAGTGGAGCAAGGCCTGCGGACAGAGCCGTGCCGCCCGAGGAAGAGGGAAACATGAAGCGAGACGAATTCACCCGACGCATGCAGTCCTTCCATGCCTGGAAGGCCGAGCTGGCAACGGCCATCCAGTCCTATCAGAGCTGGCTGGAAGACCATGATCCCGATGCCACCGAAATGGAGCTCAGCATTTTCGAGGCCTTGGAGGCGCTGCGCAAGGATTGCCTGAATGTCGCATTCGTTGCCGAGTTCTCGCGCGGCAAGACCGAGCTGATCAACGCCATTTTCTTCGCCGAGTTCGGCCAGCGCCTGCTGCCCTCCGAGGCCGGGCGCACAACCATGTGTCCCACCGAGCTGTTCTATGACCGGGAGCAGGAACAGGCCTACATCCGCCTGCTGCCCATCGAGACCCGCGCCGAGGACAGCAGCATCAGCGAGCTCAAGCACGAGACGCTGCGCTGGACAACCATTCCACTGGATGTAAGCTCCCCGGAACGCACCGCCGAGACCCTGCGGGAGGTCATCCGGACCAAGCTGGTGCCGCTGGAGCAGGCCCGCCGGCTCGGGCTTTACGACGAAAGCCAGGATCCCCAGTTCGGCCAGCGCGGCGGGCCGCCCGCCGACGTGGAAATTCCCATGTGGCGGCACGCGATGATCAGCTTTCCCCATCCCCTGCTCAAGCAGGGCCTGGTGATTCTCGATACGCCGGGGTTGAATGCCCTGGGCAGCGAACCGGAGCTGACGCTGCACATGCTACCTTCCGCCCAGGCCGTCTTGTTCATCCTGGCGGCCGATACCGGCGTCACCCGCAGCGACCTGGAAATCTGGCAGCACCATGTGCACGGCTCCCGGAGCGTTTCCGGACAGGGCGTAGTGGTGGTCCTCAACAAGATCGATACCCTGTGGGACGACCTGAAGGACGAAACCGCCATCACCAATACCATCGCCGACCAACAGCGCAAGACGGCGGAGCTGCTGGCCGTGGACGCCAAGCACATCTTCCCCCTGTCTGCCCACAAGGGCCTGTTGGCCAAGATCCGCGGCGACACGCGCCTGCTGGAAATGAGCCGCCTGCAGGTACTGGAACGTTATCTGTCAGAAGAAGTGCTGCCGGCCAAGGAAGCTATCGTGCGCGAGAGCATCCTGCGCGAAGTCGGCGCCCAGGTCACTGCCAGCCGGGCGGTGGTACAAGCGCGGTTGGAGCAGACCCGGAAGCAGCTGGCGGACCTCAGCTCGCTGCGCGGCAAGAACGCCGAGGTCATCCAACACCTGATGCGCAAATCCAGGGAGGAACAGGCGACCTACCTGCGCAACGTGGAAAGCTTCCAGGCCAGCCGCCGGGTGATGCAGAACCAGGCTCGGGGGCTGCTGGATGCGCTCAGCCTGCAGGCCTTCGACGAATTGACGACCCGCAGCCGCCGACAGATGTCCGGCAGCTGGACCACCGGCGGTCTCAAGCGATGCATGAAAACGCTGTTCGACGGTGTACGTGAGACCATGGAACAGGCGCTGATGCAGGCCGAACAGACCCGCATGCTGATCCGCGCCACCTACCGCAAGTTCCACGAGGAGCACGGCCTGCCGGCGATCACCCCCAAGGTGTTCTCCATCGAACGCTATACCGAACAGATCAATAGCTTTGCGGAAGAAGCGGAAGCGTTTCGCAAGAGCCCCGTCACGACCATGACGGAACAGAGCTTCGTGATCAAGAAGTTCTTCATTTCGCTGGTGAGTCAGGCCCGCAACGTGCTTTTCAATGCCAATCGCGACGCCGAAATCTGGCTCAAGGAAGTGATGACTCCGCTGATCCGCCAGATCAAGGAACACAAGCAGAACATGGAAAAACGCCTGGATACGCTGCGTCGGATCAGCGAGTCCAGGGACACCCTGGAAGCGAAGATCCGCGAGCTCGAACGCATGCAGAGGGACCTGGCGCAGGACGTGGAAATGCTGAACACGATCCACGAGCGGCTCCAGCTCAACGTCTGCGACCAGGACGGCGCCTACCAGGAAGCTGCCGCCGACCGCGCCGCCGTATGAGCGGAGCCGGTCGACCGCACGAGGACGACCTCAGCGGGCCGTCCCGTCTCGCAACCTCAGAGACCGTGGTCTATAGTTCTGGGTAAACACAAACACGGGAGGTGGGCCATGGGAAGGGTCTCGTCCTTGTTAACGTGGTTCGGCGTCCCGGTGCTGGCGGCGTTGCTGTGCGGCCCGGCGCTTGCCGACAGCTCCCAGGATTTCGGCAATTACGTGGTCCACTTCAATGCGTTGACCACGGATATGCTCTCCCCTACCGTCGCCAAGCAGTACGGCATCACCCGCAGCGGCAACCGCGGAATGATCAACGTGGTCGTACTCAAGAAGGTGATGGGCACGCCCGGACAGCCGGTCAAGGCCGAGCTGCGCGCGATGGGCACGAATCTCACCGGCCAGATCAAGGACATCACCCTGCGGGAGATCCACGAGGGCAATGCGATCTACTACCTGGGGCAGTTCTCCGTCGCCCACGAAGAGACCGTCAATTTCGACATCACCGTACATCCGGCGGGATCGGACGATACCTACCACGTACGCTTCCGGCATCAGTTCTTCGGGCCCTGAACGCGCGGTTCAGGGCACCAGCAGCATCCCGGCGCGCACCAGGGTCAATAGCCCAAAGGCGAGCACCAGGCTGCCGGCGATGCGACGGGTCCAGGGGTTGCGAACCAGCCGGGCCAGGCGCGCCGCGAACAGCCCCATGGCAAGCAGATTCGGCAGGGTGCCGATCCCGAAGCTCAGCATAAGCCCGGCGCCGCGTGCCGGGTCGCCGGCCGCGATGGCCCATATCAGCACGCTGTAGACCAATCCGCAGGGCAGCCAGCCCCACACCAGCCCGAGCGCGAATGCCTGCCTGGGGTGGTGGACCGGCATGAGACGCCGTCCCAGCGGTTCGATATACCGCCACAGGTGCGCACCGGCGCGCTCCACCCGGCTCAGCCCCCGCCACCAGCCCGCCAGAAAGAGCCCCAAGGCGACCATGAACAGCCCGGCCAGAACCTGCAGTGCGGCCTGCACCTGATGCACGCCCGCCAAGTGGGTCGCCAGCAGTCCAATGCCCCCCATCAAGGCCCCGGCCATCGTATAGCTGAGCACCCGCCCGCCGTTGTAAGCGAGCAGATAAGGCAACAGCAGGCCGTGCTCGCGGCGGACGTCTTCCGGCAGACCGAACGTCAAGGCACCGACAATGCCGCCGCACATGCCCACGCAGTGCACGCCCCCCAGCAAACCGACCAGGAACGCGCTGATGAAAGACGTGTCTATGGGCATGGCGACAGATGGACCGTGAATGAGGCTGCGGAGGTCACGCGGTGCGGCGAGTTAGCGTACCATACTGTGCCGGCGCCCCCCCACATTCGGCGCCGCGCACAACGACGTCGGATCAACCCACGCCATGACAGCACAAGACCTGCCGCCTCCCGCCACGAGACCGGCGCTGCACAAGTCCAGGATGTTCTGGGTGGGCGTGCTGTATTTCGCCCAGGGATTCCCCCTGGGTGCATTCTACGACCTGTTTCCCGTGTATTTCCGCCAACAGGGCGTCGACCTGGCGCAAATCGGGGTGCTGAGCCTCCTTGGGCTGTCCTGGAGCATAAAATTCCTGTGGGCTCCGGCGATCGACCACTTCCGCCATCACCGGCGCTGGATGCTGGCGGTCGATCTGTCCATGGGAAGCATCTTTCTGCTGTTTGCGGTACATGCCGGATTCGGCCCCTGGGTGTGGTTCGCCATCGGTCTGTTCACCCTGCTGTCGGCCACCAACGATATCGCCATCGACGGCTACACCATCGAACTGCTCGACAAGCACCAACTTGGCCTTGCCAACGGCCTGCGCATCGGCTTCTATCGGGTGGGCATGCTGGGCGCGGGCTTCCTGCTCGCCCTCACCGGACTCATCGGTTGGTCCGGTGCGTTCATCGCCGGTGCCGTGCTGCTCGCAGCGGCCGGCCTTGCATGCTTCAGCGCGCCCAGGGAACGGGCACGCGCAGCGGCTGGCGTATCGGCGGGCAGAGAGCTGCGCGGCCTGCTGCACCACCCGCGCGTGTTCATTCCCCTGCTGCTTTTCATGGCCGGCCTGCTGGCAGGCGCCCTGCGTGCGCCTCGCACGGCCGCCGCGCTGGTCGGCGTCGCGACAGTGGTCGTGCTGTGGGGACGCCTGCGGCGCCAGGCTGGACCGGCCAAGGGGGTGCCGGAAGGTCCGCTGTTCGGCGCACTGCTCGAAATGCTGCAACGCCCGTATTTTCTTCCCGTCATGCTGTTCGTGCTCACCTTCAAACTCGCGGACAGCGCAATGGGTTTCATGGTCAAGCCGTTCTGGGTGGACGCCGGTTTCAGTGCGACGCAAATCGGCCTGGTTTCGGTCAATATCGGCCTGGTGCTGTCCATTGCAGGCGGCCTTGCGGGCGGCTGGTTCACAGACCGTGCTGGGATCTTTCGGGGACTGTGGGTGCTGGGACTGCTGCAGGCATTTTCCAATCTGGGCTACGCATGGGCCGCCCATGTGCTTCCGCTGACCGCCGCCGGCACGGTGCTGCCGTTGTCCCACAAGCTGTTGATGTACTCGGTCAGCGCACTGGAATCGTTCACCAGCGGATTGGGAACCGCCGCGTTCCTGGCGTTCCTCATGGTGATTGTCAACAAAAAGCACTCGGCCACCGAGTACGCCCTGTTGTCGTCCATTTTCGCGCTCAGCCGCTCAGTGGCGGGCTGGGCAAGCGGCTATGGCGCACAGGACATGGGGTACTCCGATTACTTCCTGTTCACGTTCTTTCTCGCTTTTCCCGCCTACCTGCTGCTGCCCTGGGTAAAGAAGATGCTCGACTATGTGGAAACACGCAAGGAGTGGGACATGTTAGGCGCCACAGGTCCGGCCAGCGCTGCAGACGGCGCGGACGGCGGGCCGGGCTAGAGTTGGAAGTCGTAGTCGATGGTCAGGGGCGCGTGGTCCGAGAAGCGCCTGGCCGTGTAAACGCGGGCCGCGCGTACGCTGTCTTTCAGACCCGGCGTCACCACCTGGTAGTCGATGCGCCACCCTACGTTCTTTTCCCAGGCACGCCCACGGTTGGACCACCAGGTGTACTGTTCGGGCGCCTGATTGACCGCCCTGAACGCGTCGACGAATCCGCCCGAACCGAACAGCGTGTCCATCCAGGCCCGCTCCTCGGGCAGAAAGCCGGAGTTCTTCTGGTTACTGCGCCAGTTCTTCAGATCGATGGCCTTATGCGCGATATTCCAGTCGCCGCAGATGATGTATTCGCGACGCTTGCGCCGCAAGGCGCCGAGGTGGCCCATGAACCGCTCCATGAAATCGAACTTGAGCGCCTGGCGATCGGGCCCCGAAGTCCCCGACGGCAAGTACAGGGACACGACGCTCAGCCCCCCGAACTGCGCTTCGATGTAACGCCCCTCGGCGTCGAACTCGGGCCAGCCGAGGCCCATGATCACGTTGTCGGGCTCCCGGCGAGTGAACAGCGCCACCCCGCTGTAGCCCTTCTTCACCGCGTCATGAAAATAGCTGTGGAAGACCCGCGGACGATGGCTGCCGTCCAATTGGTGTTCCTGGGCTTTGGTTTCCTGCAAGCAGACGACATCGGCGCGCTGGCGGCGAAGCCAGTCGAAGAACCCCTTGCGGGCGGCAGAGCGGATGCCGTTCACGTTGGCTGTGATGACGCGCATGACTGGACTCCCGGGTCGCTGAACGGTGCAGGCGCCGTTCGGAGACCTTGCGATGCCAGAGCCCCGGACAATCACGCCGTGCGGCGTGTATCATACCGGAGTTCATCCCCCGGGATGACAGGAAAGCGGATCGGACCAACGGTGGAACAATGAAAGACTATCAGCAGGAATTTCTGGCTTTTGCCATCGACGCCGGCGTACTGCGTTTCGGCGAGTTCACCCTGAAGTCCGGGCGCAGCAGCCCGTATTTCTTCAACGCGGGCCTGTTCAATACCGGGCTGCGCCTGGCACGTCTGGGGCGCTTCTACGCACAGGCTGTTCGCGATTCGAAGATCCAGTTCGACGTCCTGTTCGGACCGGCCTACAAGGGCATTCCCCTGGCCGCAGCGACAGCCATCGGCCTGGCGGACACCTATCAGCAGGACATGCCCTATTGCTACAACCGCAAGGAGGCAAAGGACCACGGCGAAGGCGGACAGATCGTCGGAGCGCCACTCGCGGGACGGGTGCTTATCGTCGACGACGTGATCACCGCCGGTACGGCGGTCCGCGAATCGGTGGACCTCATCCGCGCGGCGGGAGCCGTCCCGGCGGGAGTGGTGATTTCTCTGGATCGCCAGGAACACGGGCGCGAGCAGCGTTCGGCGATACAGGAGGTGGAGGCCGAATTCGGCATGCCGGTGGTCAGCATCGTCGGACTCACCGATCTGGTCGCGTACCTGTCCCGCGAGCCCGACCGGGCCCAGGATCTGGAACGCATCAGCGCCTATCAGAAGCAGTACGGCATCTAGTCGCCGCGACGCGCTAAACCAGGGCCTGTTGGCGCTGTTTGGATGGCCGCTGGGGTAGCGGGCGTCGGGCACAGGTCCCTAACCCAGCATGAGCTTAGCGCCGATCGCCAGCGTAAGCACTTCGAAAATGCGTTTGATCCAGCGATTGCCTGTGACGATGGACAGATGCGCGCCAAGATAGCCCCCCAGCAACGAACCGGCGACCAGAGCGGGCACCCAGGACCAATGGATGTGGGCCAGCAGACCCAGCGTAAGGGCGCCGGCGCCATTCCAGAACAACCCTACCAGCACCAGCGTATAGGCGACCGCGCGTCGGTAATCGAGTCCGAACCAGCGCACCAGCCACAAGGTCACGAACAAGCCGGTACCCGACGTAAGAGAACCGTTAAGCACGCCCAGGCCGAACAGAGCGGTGCCCCCTATCACAAAGCCGGCAGGGTCCCGATGTACCGGCGCATGGGACTGCCCCAGTCCCGGATTGAACCAGGAATACAACCCCAGCCCGAAGGTCAGCACCCCGAGTGCCAGCTCGGCGACGCGGTCCGGAACATCGACGATCAGATGGGCGCCCAGCACGACTCCCGGCAGGCCCGTGGCGAGCATGAACAGGGTGAACCTGCGCTCCAGGCTGCGCTCTCTCAAGTGTCGCAGCGTCGCGCCGATACCCAATGCGACGGTGGCGACCTTGTGGGTGGCCAGTGCGACCCCGAAGGGAAGGCCCAGGAAGATCAGGGCGGGCAGCTGCACCAGACCGGCACCGCCCCCGGAAAATGCCGACAGCAGGTTGGCTCCCAGAGAAATCAGCAACAGCAGCAGCTGGTCGGCAACATGCATGTCACGGGGCTCGCAAATCTGTCACTGACATGGCTCGGCCACAGCCTGGCACGGAAAACTTCGCGATGGTGAATCCCATGAGCACTGACGTCATTGCACGTACACTTCGGATCGTTTCACTCGGCTTGTTGCTGGGCGCCGGACTGGGCTCCGCCGCCAGTGCCGGCACGCTGTACAAGTGGACGGACAAGAACGGTGTCGTCCACTACGGCGACCACCTCCCGGCGCGGGACGCCGGCAAACCGCGGGAAGTCCTCAACCAGGATGGCATTGCGGTCAAGAACATCCAAGGTGCCAAGACGCCGCAGCAAATCGCCGCCGAGAAGCGTCTCGAGCAAAAGCGCGCGGAAGAGAAACGCAAAGCCGCAGCGCAGGCAGCCCATGACCAAATGCTGCTGGATACATTCTCCAGCGTCGATGACATGACAATGGCGCGCAACGGCAAGATCCAGGCAATCGACGCCATTATCGGGGTCACCCAGGGCCGGCTAAGCAACCTCAGATCCACACTGCAGGCGGATACCCGCGAAGCCGCCGGCTACCAGCGCAGCGGCAAGCCACTGCCCGGGCCTCTCAAATCGGACATTGCCAACACCCGCAGCCAGATCCAGAAGAACCTGAGCTACATCGCAAGCAAGCGCCAGGAGCAGGACGCCATCCGCCGCCAGTTCGCCGCCGATATCAAGCGTTTCAAGAAACTGCAGTACGAAATGCACCAGCAGGAGCAGGAGGCCGCCGCGTCGCCGGCATCGTCCATCTCGCGCTGATGCACGAAGCCGGCAAATTCAGCCGCGGATCAGGGTGCCGACACCCTCGTCGGTGAACAGCTCCAGCATGACCGCATGCTCGACCCGCCCGTCGATGATGTGGGCGGCGCGCACACCCGACTGGACAGCGGAGAGGGCGCAGCGGATCTTGGGCAGCATGCCGCCATGGATGGTGCCGTCGGCGATCAGCGCGTCCACCTGGGCCGCGCTCAAACCGGACAGCAGCTTGCCCTGCTGGTCGAGCAGGCCGGCAGTGTTGGTCAGCAGAATAAGCTTCTCCGCCACCAGCACTTCGGCCAGGCGCCCGGCGACCAGGTCCGCATTGATGTTGTAGGCCTGTCCGTCATCTCCGGCGCCGATGGGCGCTATCACGGGTATGACGTCACCGTTGACCAGCATGTGGAGCACGGAGGCATCGATACTCGCCACTTCCCCCACGTGGCCCAGATCCACGATCTCCGGCTCCTCCAGTTCGGGAAGCCGGCGGGTAATCGTCATCTTGCGGGCACGGATCAGTTCGCCGTCCTTGCCGGTCAGTCCGATGGCACGGCCGCCCTGGCGGTTGATCAGGTGCACGATCTCCTTGTTGACCAGCCCCCCGAGAACCATCTCCACCACATCCATGGTCTCGCTGTCGGTGACCCGCATACCCTCGATGAAATGGCTTTCCTTGCCGATGCGCTCCAGCAGCCGACCGATCTGCGGTCCCCCGCCGTGTACCACCACGGGATTGATGCCCACCAGCTTCATGAGCACGACGTCGCGTGCGAAGCCCCGCTTCAGCGCCTCGTCCACCATGGCATTGCCACCGTATTTGATGACGATGGTCTTGCCCCGAAAGCGCTGTATGTAGGGCAGCGCCTCGGTCAGCACTCGGGCGACGTTCATCGCCGACTCGGCATTCAGCGTCATGACGGTCTCAGTTCCAGTTGGCTACGGTCTTAGTGCGATCATTCAGAACGGCAGCGACAGGCCCGGATCGACATCCAGCATGGCCTTGCGGAAAGTCTCCTGGATGCGCTGCAGCGCCACTGCGTCGTCCGCCTCGAACCGCAGCACCAGACAGGGTGTGGTATTGGAGGCCCGCACCAGTCCCCAGCCGTCGGAGAAATCGGCCCGTACGCCGTCGATGGTCGCCACGGTCGCGCCATCGAAACGCGCGGCGGCGGCGAGACGATCCATGAACCGATGGGGCTCCCCCTCGGCCATCGCCACGTTCAGTTCGGGCGTATTGACGCTGTCGGGCAGGCCGGCAAACACTTCGCTGGACGGACGCGGATCCTTCGCCAGGATTTCCAGCAGGCGGGCGGCGCTGTACAAGGCATCGTCAAAACCGTACCAGCGTTCCCGGAAGAACAGGTGCCCGCTCATTTCCCCGGCCAGCAGGGCACCGGTTTCCTTCATACGGGCCTTGATCAGGGAATGGCCCGTCTTCCACATTTCGGGCTTGCCGCCATGGTCCGCAATGGTCCGGTCCAGATGGCGCGAACACTTGACGTCGTAGATGATCTGTCCGCCTGGATTGCGTTCCAGTATGTCTTTGGAGAACAGCATCATGAGCCGGTCCGGCCAGATGATGCGGCCTTCCCCGTCCACCACGCCCAGGCGGTCCCCGTCGCCGTCAAAGGCAAGGCCCAGGTGAGCCTTTTGGGCCTGCACGGCCGCAATCAGATCCGCCAGGTTCTCGGTCTTGCTCGGATCCGGATGGTGATTGGGGAAATGACCGTCGATGTCACAGTACAGTTCGGTCAACTCGCAGCCAAGCGCCTTGAGCAGTCGGGGCGCGGCCTCGCCGGCAACACCGTTGCCGCAATCCACGACCACCTTCAGCGGGCGCTCCAGAGTGATGTCCGAACGAATGCGCTCGATGTAGTCGGGCAGCACGTCAAGATGACGCAGCGTCCCGGCGCCGGCATCCAGGTCGCCGTTTTCGATGCGTTTGCGCAGCCCCTGGATCGCTTCGCCGGCAAGCGTGTCGCCGGCAAGCACGATCTTCATGCCGTTGTACTCCGGCGGATTGTGGCTGCCGGTAATCATCACGCCCGAACGGGCCGCCAGTTGGTGGGCGGCAAAGTAAAGCACCGGGGTGGGCACCTGACCGATATCCACCACGTCCCGCCCGCTTGCCCGCAGTCCGCCGATCAGCGCCTCGGCCAGCGCCGGCCCGGACAACCGCCCGTCCCGCCCGACGATCACGGTCTGCTCACCCCGGGCCGCGGATTCGCTGCCAATGGCCCGCCCGATCTCGTACACCGCCCCGGGTGTCAGGTTCGAGGCCACCAGACCGCGGATATCGTAGGCGCGGAATATCGAAGGGTCCAGGGTCGCTTCAGTCACTTTGAGCATCTCCCGATAGGGGGCTGGGGGCGGCGCCGGCCTGCGGTGCAGCCCGGCGTTTGCGCGTGGCGGTCAGGTGGCGCAGCATGTCCAGTGTACCGCGACAGTCCTCCAGGTGAGCCGTGTAGGGCTGCGGCAGCACTCCGGCCTGGGCACCCTTGACCAGACCGACGGCAGTTGCCAGATCGGTGCGCAGAGCGGCGACCAGCCAGCGGAACAGCATGAACACCACCAGCCCCCAGGCGCCGACGGCAACACCGTAGGCCACCCCGATACGGACCACCAGTGCGCCGAAACCAGCGCCATTGCGGGCCCAGTAGGCCAACTGCCAGCGGCTGCCGGATATGGCGACGGTCGCCGTCGGCGGACCCTGGCCGGCCGCTGCATGGCCCAACGCAGTGAGCTTCACCGGGGGGCCGTTGCCCGGCACCTGACGCAACTCCAGGTAACCGTTGCCGACACCGGCCCCTTGGAGCAGGTCGTGCACCAAGGCGACGGGAAAACTGACCATGACATTGCCCGCGACCCTGTCACCGGCCTCACTGCGGACTGCCTGAACCAGGTTGACCCGCTGCGCGCGCTGCCCGGGGAAATCCACTTCCGCCGGCGCCTTGCCACGCGCCGCCTGCTGCAGCATGTCCAGCGCAGCGTAGCTGAGATCGCCACCGTCGGATGACAGCTTGTCCACGGGCGGCAACAGCCGTATCCGCAAAGCCGATGGAAACACCCGCTTGAGACGCGCCACCTGAAGACTTCGCTGGCTTGCATCGCCCGAAGTCAACGCATGGGCCAAGGCCGGGTCGCCGGCAAGGCCGGCAAGCGTCGCCTGAATGTACTCCAGCCGACTGGAAACGCGATCGGCCAGCGCGGCGGCGCTGGTCGCCGTGCGAGCCTTGTCCATACGCTCGAACGGTCCACGGGCGGCATAGAATTCGAACAGAGCCACGGCGGTCATGAGCAGCCAGCCCACGGCGAAGACCAACAGCCCGCTCCGCGCCAGGCTCATCGGAACCCGGCCTGCGGCACCGGCCGGCCCACCGGCTCTTGGCTTGGCGGAGCGCTGAATCAAAGGCTTCATGGATAATGTTGGATCGCACGTCCACGGAAAGGCGCCATCCGTTGCAGCAGCTTTCGCATTGGTGTTGTCAATTGCGGCCGGTGTGCCCGAAGCCCCCGGCTCCGCGATGGCTCACCTGGAACTCTTCCACCACATCGAACTCGGCCTGCACAATCGGGACGAACACCATCTGCGCGACACGCTCGCCGGGCTGGATGGTAAAAGACTCGGACCCACGATTCCAACAGGAAACGAACACCTGACCCTGATAGTCCGAATCGATCAGCCCGACCAGGTTTCCCAGCACGATGCCGTGTTTGTGCCCCAGTCCGGAACGGGGTAACAGCACGGCTGCGAGCCCGGCATCGCCGATATGAATGGAGATGCCGGTCGGGATGAGCCGGGTCTCCCCGGGGGCCAATACCAGATCCGCATCCAGGCAGGCCCGCATATCGACCCCTGCAGAACCGTCGGTGGCGTAATGGGGGAGCGGGTACTCGCCCCCGATGCGGGAGTCCAGGATCTTAAGCTGAATCTTTTGCATGCTCGCTGAATGCCAATATGTTGCCCGACGCCTGCGCAAAACGGCGCGCCACCAGTTCCATGAGCTCCCGGGCCAGGCGGGTTTTGGGACCTTGCGCCAGCGCCTGGGAACCCCCCTCCCATAGCACCAGCAGGGCATTGTCGTCACTGTCGAAACCGCTCCCCGGACGGTTGATCCAGTTGGCGGCGATCATATCGAGACGCTTTGCGCGCCGCTTGCCCTCGGCGTACTCCGCGAGCCGTTCACTCTCGGCGGCAAAACCGACGGTAAACGGCGCACGCGGCAACGCCGCCACCTGGGCCAGGATATCGGGATTACGCCGCAATTCGAGCTGCATGGTAGCCGCTGTCTTTTTCAGCTTGTGATCGGATACGTCGCTCGGGCGGTAATCGGCCACCGCCGCCGCGCCGACAAAAATATCACAGTCACCCACGCCGCCCATCACGGCCTGCTGCATGTCGGTGGCGCTCTCGACCGTCACCCTCACCACCCCGGACGGACACGGCAGGGTCACCGGGCCACTGACCAGCGTCACGCGGGCGCCGGCTACCGCTGCAGCGGCAGCCACCGCATAACCCATCTTGCCGGAGCTGCGGTTGCTGATGAAGCGCACCGGATCGATCGCCTCGCGCGTGGGTCCGGCGGTAACCAGCACATGCCTGCCCGCCAGGCTGCCGGTGGCAAACAGGCCGCCGACACGCTCGAGAAGCTCGGCAGGCTCCAGCATGCGCCCCGCACCGACCTCCCCGCAGGCCTGCGCGCCCTCGGCCGGACCGAGACAATGGATGCCGCGCCCGGCGAGGCTGGCCATATTTTCCTGAGTGGCCGGATTCCGCCACATGACCCGGTTCATGGCCGGCGCAACGGCCAGCGGCGCTTCAGTGGCCAGACAGAGTGCGCACAGCAGATCGTCGGCCCGCCCGTGGGCAAGGCGGGCCAGGAAATCAGCTCCCGCGGGGGCCACCAGGACGGCATCCGCCCAGCGCGCCAATTCGATATGCCCCATGCCGGCCTCGCCCGCCGGATCCAGCAGCTTCGTGCGCACGGGGTGCCCGGACAGGGCCTGCAGGGTCAGCTCGCCGATGAAACGGGTAGCGGCCTCGGTCATCACCACCCGCACCTCGGCACCGGCATCGCGCAGACGCCGGACGAGTTCGGCGCTCTTGTAGGCGGCGATTCCGCCGGTCACGCCCACCAGGACCCGTTTGCCGTTCAAGTGGTTCATAGGCGGAAAGTTTACCAGAACACCCACAGCAGCGCGCCGCCGGCGGGGTAGACGAACAACCGTCGCCCTGATTTACTGGCACTGCCACACGACAACAGGGAGGTTGTCCATCATGCCGATCACGGACTGGCCGCATGCCGAACGGCCGCGGGAGAAACTGCTGGCCCTGGGGCCCAAAGCCCTTTCGGACGCCGAATTGTTGGCGATCTTTCTGCGCACCGGGATCCCGGGCAAGACCGCCGTGGACCTGGCCCGGGAACTGCTGGGAACCCACGGCGGCCTGCGCTGCCTCCTGGAGGCGGACCGGGCGCGGTTCTGCGCCGCGCGCGGCCTGGGCACCGCCAAATTCGTGCAGCTGCAGGCCTGCCTGGAGATGGCCCGCCGCCACCTGCACGAGGCCCTGACCCGGGGCGATGCCCTGCACAGCCCGGACGACACCCGGAGCTACCTCACCGCCTGCCTGCGTTCCCAGACCCGGGAAGTGTTTGCCTGCCTGTTCCTGGACACACGCCATCGGGTGATCCGCTACGAAGAGCTGTTCCAGGGGACCATCGACGGCGCTGCGGTCCACCCCCGGGAGGTGGTCAAACAGGCGCTGGCCCACAACGCCGCCGCGGTCATCGTTGCACACAACCACCCGTCCGGCGTCGCCGAACCGAGCCGGGCGGACCGCCACCTTACCGACCGACTGCGGGAAGCGCTGGCACTGGTGGATGTGCGGGTTCTGGATCACCTGGTGGTGGGAGACGGCGAGATCGTATCGTTCGCCGAGCGGGGGCTACTGTGAGCGGCCTGTTTTGACATCAAAGACAGCGACTTGCACCACAGACCCAGGGCCGCTGGCCATCGCCGGGTTGTATCGCCGTGGGCGCTCTGGTATAAAGTGCTGCTTCGCAACGCCCCAGGTAAGTCCGGAAGAGGGATTTGGTCATGTCCAGAGTATGTCAGGTTACGGGAAAGCGGCCGATCACCGGCAACAACGTTTCCCACGCCAACAACAAGACGCGCCGGCGCTTCCTGCCCAACCTGCACACGCACCGATTCTGGATCGAGAGCGAGAAGCGTTGGGTGAAGCTGCGGGTATCATCCAAGGGCATGCGCATCATCGACAAGCACGGCATCGAAAACGTGCTGGCCGACCTGCGTGCCCGCGGCGAAAAATTCTGAGGAGCCAGCCATGCGCGACAAGATCAAGCTCGTATCCAGCGCCGGCACCGGCCACTACTACACCACCGACAAGAACAAGCGGACCACGCCGGAAAAGCTGGAAATGAAGAAATACGACCCGGTGGTTCGTAAGCACGTGATCTACAAGGAAGCCAAGATCAAGTAGACGGCTTCCTACAAGCGATGCACACAAAAAACCCGGCGTTGCCGGGTTTTTTGTGTGCATCGCTTGTGCGCATCAGCCTGCCTGCAGGCTGTAGCCTCGCAGCCTGTGCGCAAACGCCTCCAATGCCTGAATACCCGTCGCCTCCGCCTGGGCACACCATTCCTGCAAGGCATGGCACAGATTTTCGTGACTGGCGGCGGAGCGCGCCCAGATGTCCTGCAGCGCCTGCCGGTATTGATACACCGTCCGCAGTCGCTGACTCACGGCCAGGGCCAGGTCCAGCCGGTCGCGGGCATTGTCGTCCATCATGGACGCCTCCCTCACCAGCGGCCGCCGACCCTGCTTGAGCATGCGCCGGCAGGACGCATCGGCGCGTCGAAGCTCCTCGCGCAGCACCGGCAACATGACTTCCCGGGCGAAATGCGCCATCACATGAAAGCGACTCAGGATCACCGCCCGCACCGTCTCGATATCGACGTCCTGCTTGTGAGGTACGATGACCGGTCGCGGCGCCACCTTCTTGACACGCGCCAGGCGAAGCGCCGCCAGCGTGCGTATGTAAAACCACCCCAGGTCGAACTCCCACCATTTGGTGGAAAATCGGGCCGAGCTTGGGAAGGCGTGATGGTTGTTGTGCAGTTCCTCACCACCGATCAGCAGCCCGACCGGTCCGATATTGGTGGACGTATCCTTCGATTCGTAGTTCCGGTAACCCCACCAGTGGCCGACCCCATTGATGACCCCGGCCGCCCAGAAGGGGATCCAAAGCATTTGAACGCCCCAGATCGCGAGGCCCGCGGGCCCCAGAACAGCCACGTCAACAATCAGCATCAGCGCAACGCCGAACAGCGGGCGGCGGCTGTACAGCCGCCGTTCCAGCCAGTCGTTCGGGGTGCCATGCCCATACTTCTCAAGCGTCTGGGACTGCTCCGCTTCGGCCCGGTAAAGCTCGGCGCCCCGCCAGAGCACCGTACGGATGCCCCGCACCTGGGGGCTGTGGGGGTCCTCGGGGGTTTCCACCTTGGCATGATGCTTGCGGTGCACCGCCACCCACTCTTTGGTCACCATGCCGGTCGTCAACCACAGCCAGAACCGGAAGAAGTGTGCAACCAGCGGATGCAGATCCAGGGCGCGGTGTGCCTGGTGTCGATGCAGGAAAATGGTGACACCGGCGATGGTGATATGGGTGAGCACCAGGCCCACCACGATGTAACCCCATACCGGGAGGTGCACAAGGCCGTGATCTAACCAGGATTGCAGCGTGATTTCCGACATGGCAGCACTCGGCTCCGGGGTCACTCTGAATTCGTCTCAATTCGGAAGTTGAGTTTAGCATACCGGCGACCGTGCGCCGGCGCGTTTGCACTGGCCGGCGGGGCAACCAGCAGCAGCGGCCCTCAGCTCAACCCCGGTGGTCCTGCGGCGCAACCCCATTGCGAACGCTCAGGGCCCTATCCACCTTGGCCCGCCCCCACAGGCAGGAGCAGCCGGGATCCGATCAATGACCCGACAGCGCCCCTCTTGGCACACAATCAAGGCTCGCAGCCCGATGCCGCTATCATGGAAGACGTGGCACAATTCAATGGATTGCCCGTCGGCGTGGTGAACCGTTGCACTACTGACCGTGCGATCCGGAATCGGCCCCACGAACACGAACAGAATCATTCCAATGTCGAGCGCGAGCTGCCACCACGGCCGCCCGGCGGAACGCTGGATTGGCGGACCAAGGAAAACTGGGCGGATTGGGTCCCTGAATGCATGACATCTTCATTGGAAGACAGCCCATCTATGATGGCGCTCTGACGGTTCAGGGCTACGAGCTCCTGTTCCGCAGCGGACCGGACAACCACGCCGTCGTCGCGAACGGAGATCAGGCCACCTCGCAGGTCATTCTCAACGCGTTCGTGGACATCGGCCTGGATCAGTTGGTAGGCACTGCGCCGGCGTTCATCAACCTGACACGCAACTTTCTGGTGCGCAGCGAACCGCTGCCCCTGCCGCCGGATCGCGTGGTGCTGGAAGTCCTGGAAGACATTCAGGTGGACGACACCGTGCTGGCGGCCGTGCGTCGACTGGCGAATCAGGGCTACACCATCGCCCTCGATGATTTCGTCTTCCGCGAGGAGCTGCGCCCGCTGCTGGAACTGGCCGAAATCGTCAAAATCGACATACGCAGCCTGAACCGCTCCGAGGTTGAGGAGCACGTACGGGAGATACGGCGTTATCCCCTTACGCTGCTGGCCGAAAAGGTCGAAACCTACGACGACCTGGCGTTCTGCCGGGAGCTGGGGTTCCAGCGTTTCCAGGGCTATTTCTTCAGCCGCCCGAAGGTGATTACCGGACAGCGCATCCCCGCCAACCGCCTGGCCACCCTGCAGCTGCTGGCGAAGCTCCAGCAACCGGACACCCAGGTCGCCGAACTGGAAAAACTCATACGCCAGGACCTTACCCTGAGCTTCCGATTGCTGCGCTATATCAACTCGGCCTTTTTCGCGCTGCCCCGCAAGATCGAATCCATCCACCAGGCCGTGGTGTATCTGGGCACCAATGCCATCAAGACCTGGGTGGCCCTGCTGGCGCTGTCCGGCATCGACGACAAGCCCCACGAACTGATGGTTCTCGCCATGGTGCGGGCCAAGATGTGCGAGCTTCTTGCCCAGGAGATTTCCGCACCACGCCACGAAGCCTTCTTCACCGTAGGCCTGTTCTCGGCGCTGGACGCCATCCTGGACCTGCCTATGGAAAAGGTGGTGGCATCGCTGCCGCTGGCTGACGATATCGCCGCAGCACTCCTGCACAGAGAGGGGCTGCTGGGGAGCGCCCTGGAGTGCGCGGTGGCCTACGAGCAGGCCCGCTGGGATCAGGTGAGCTTCGGCGGCGCCGCTACGGGGCAGATCACCGAGGCCTACGTGGAGGCACTGGCGTGGGCCGATCAGGTGAGCGGTGCGCTGGCGGCTCCCTGATAGGCTGCGCACGGGCGTTCCAGCAGCAGGTTCCCGACACCATCCACCACACCATGCCAGCCGGGGGCCAGCCAGGTGGTCGCCACCGTATCGATAACCAGTCCGGGCCCGCTGATATGTTGACCGCCACCCAGCGCTGAACGCTGCCACACGGGCACCTCGGACACCACCCCTGCAACAGCCACCCGTCGGCACGGTTGGCCCCGGGCTGTCCCTGCAGACCTCAGTGCCACCGCAGGCGGGCGCCCGCGCACCCGAACCCGCAGATTGACCAACTCGACGGGCGCGTCCAACCGGTGGCCGTAGCGCGCCTCGTGAGCGGCGTGAAACGCCCTCAGGCCGGCCTCCCTGCCCTGCCAGGGGATGGTCAGGGTGTACGACTGTCCCAGGTAGCGCAAATCCAGGGCCCGGGTCACCTGGATCGCCTCATCGGCCACGCCCTCTGCCGCCAACGCGGCCCGTCCCCGGGCTTCCATATCCAACAAGGCCTCGTGGATCTCCCCCTCCCCAAACCCGGCCAGCGGCCCGCTCAAGGTGCGCGACAGCTGGCGCCCGGGCGCCGCCGCCAGCATACCCAACGCGGACAGCACCCCCGCATGCACGGGCACCAGCGCCCGCTCCATGGCCAGCGCTTCCGCCAGGGCGCAGACATGCAGCCCCCCCGCGCCGCCGAAAGACGCCAGCACCAATGCCCTGGGATCGACGCCCCGCTGCACGGAAATCACGCGCAGAGCGCGCGCCATATGCTCGTTGGCAACCCGCACGATGCCCGCTGCCGCATGCTCGGAGGACGACCCCATCGCCTGCGCAAGACGACCGACCGCGCGGCGGGCGGCCTGCACATCCAGCTCCATGGCACCACCGAGAAAGGCATCCGGCAGCAGCCGGCCGAGCACCAGGTTGGCGTCGGTCACGGTGGCATGCTCGCCCCCGGCCCCATAGCAGGCGGGTCCGGGATCCGCGCCGGCCGATTGGGGTCCCACCTGCAGCATGCCACCGGCGTCCAGCGTCGCGATGGAGCCGCCGCCGGCGCCGATGGTGTGCATGTCCACCATGGACACTGCCACCGGATAGGGACCGATAGACCCCTCGGTGGTCAGGCGCGGCTCGCCGTCCACCAGCGCCACGTCGGTGGAGGTGCCTCCCATGTCAAAAGTCAGCAGCCTTTCGCAGCCGGCGGCTTTGCCGGCCAACGCCGCGCCGGACAGGCCGCCCGCCGGCCCGGACAGCAACAGATGGACACCCTGCCCGCCCGCCGAGGACGCGTCCACGGTATCGCCCGAACTCTGCATGACGGTGACCGGCGCAGGCGCCACACCGCTGCCCAGTCGGCGCAGATACCCTTCCACCAACGGCCCGACATAGCTGTTGAGCCAGGTGGCCATACCCCGCTCGTACTCGCGATACTCCGGCAGCACAACCGACGAGCGGGACACGAACATACCTGCCGGCACCACCGACTCCACGGCCCGCTCGAAGCGGTCGTCGAGGAAGGAAAAGAGCAGATTGATCGCCACCGACTCGGGCGCCAGTGCCAGCAGTTCGGCGTGCAGGCGGGCGAGCTCGGCATCGGCGAGCGGTTCGACCACGCCGCCGTCCGCCCCGAGACGGCCGCCGGTCTCCAGACACAGTCCGGCCGGGACCGGAACGGACGCCGGCGGCGGCTGCAGGTTGTAGAGCTCGCCGCGGGCCTGGCGGGCGATAGTGAGCACATCGCCAAACCCATGATTGGTCACATAGGCAGTACGCGCGCCCTTGCCCTCCAGGACCGCATTGGTGGCTACCGTGGAACCGTGAATCACGCGCAGCAAGGCCGGATCGATGCCAAGCTCGCGTACGCCGGTCAGGATGGCCAGCTCCGGCGCCTTCGGAGTGGACAGCACCTTGTGCACACGCAGTCCTGCGCCGTCGAAGAGCACGAAATCGGTAAATGTGCCGCCCGTATCGATTCCCAGCAACATGCTAGTAGTGTACTGCCACCCGCCGCGGGCGCCGCCCGGTGCGGACATCCTGCCGGTCAATCATCGCCTTCACCGTGTCAAACACGACGTTCAAATCCGACGCCTCCCCCATCGCTGCCGTTATCGTACCCGCAGGGCAGGCCGACTGTCCCGCCGCGCCCGTAAGGACTGCGACAGGTCGGCGCCCGTTGAACTCCACGGCGCGCCACCGGTCGAATCGGGCCGGGAACTATCGGACCGGTACGTTGTTCTATACGATGGGTTTGTGGCATGGTTCGCCCTGTTCACCCGGCAGTCTATCGCGCAAAGCATACGCAGATGGCAAACGAGATTCTCATTCGAGTCGAGCAGCTGTACCGTTACTACGGCCATTATTGCGCCGTAAACAACGTCAGCTTCGAGCTCGCCAAGGGAGAGGTCCTCGGCTTCCTCGGGCCCAACGGCGCCGGCAAGTCCAGCACCATGCAGATGATCACCGGAAACCTGGCGCCGAGCGGCGGGCGCGTCACGGTCGCCGGCATCGACCTGCTGGACCGGCCCAAGCAGGCCAAGCGCCAGCTGGGCTACCTGCCGGAACAGCCGCCCTTGTATCGGGAACTGACCGTCGACGAATACCTGGCCTATTGCGCCCGCCTGCACGGGCTCGTGCGCGGGGCCCGCGACAAGGCGGTCAAGCGGGCCAAGGACCGCTGCGGCCTGGACACCGAAGGGCCCCGCTTGATCAACAATCTCTCCAAGGGCTACCAGCAGCGCGTCGGCATCGCCCAGGCGATCCTGCACAATCCCGCGGTGGTGATCCTCGACGAGCCCACCGTAGGCCTGGACCCCATACAGATCCGCGAAATACGCACACTGATCCGCGAACTGGGCGAGGACCACGGCGTCATTTTGTCGACCCACATCCTTCCGGAGGTCCAAGGCACCTGCAGTCGGGTGCAGATCATTCACCAGGGCCGGCTGGTATTCTCGGACTCGACCGACAGCCTGGAGCACCACCTGCGGGCCCATCGACTGATCGTCGCTTTCCACAATGCACCGCAGGAAGACGCCCTGCGGCAGGTGGCCGGGGTGACCGGCGTGGAGACGCTGGCCGAGGGGCGCTTTCGCGTCGAGTTCAGCGATAGCGATCCGACCGAAGCCATTGTGGACCGTGCCACGACGGCCGGTTGGCGCCTCCATGAGCTCACCCCGGAGCGACGCACCCTGGAACAGATCTTCGTGGAGCTGATCACCGCCGAGCCCAGCCAACCCGAGGAGGCCGCCTGATGATCGCGGCAATTGCCGGACGCGAGTTGAAGAGCCTGTTCCTGTCGCCGCTCGCCTGGACCATCCTGGCGGTGGTGATGTTCATTCTGGGCTGGATATTTCTGGTGCAGGTGGACTCCTTCTCCGTATGGCAGACGCGCCTCGCGTCCGTACCGAACGGACCGGGGGTGACCGATGTGGTGGTGGCGCCCATGCTCGGCGACGCCGGCGTGGTGATGATGCTGGTCGCGCCCATGATCACCATGCGGCTGCTCAGCGAAGAGCGCCGGGCGCGCACCCTGGGGCTGCTGTTCTCTGCGCCGGTGTCCATGACCGAGATCGTGCTCGGCAAGTACCTTGGAGTGCTTGCGTTCTTTCTGATCATGCTGGCGTTGATCGCGATTATGCCGTTCAGCCTGCTGGTCGGAACATCGCTGGATATGGGCAAGCTCGCCGCCGGGCTGCTCGCGCTGGCGCTGCTGCTGGCAACTTTTGCCGCCGCGGGCCTGTTCATGTCCAGCCTCACCGAACAACCGACCGTGGCGGCGGTCAGCACGTTCGGGATGCTGCTGCTGCTGTGGATCGTCGATTGGGCGGGTGCGGGCCGTCCCGATGTCGGCGGCGTGCTCAGCTACATGTCCCTGTCGCACCACTATCAGGCGCTGCTCAAAGGGCTCGTGAGCAGCACGGATATCGTGTACTTCCTGCTGGTGATCACGACGTTCCTGGTACTCAGCATACGCCGGCTGGACAGGGACCGGCTGCCGCACTGATGAACCGGGCCGCAGCCACAACCACGCAAACCGCGTCGCGAACCCACCGCTGACCCGGAACACGACCCATGCAAGTCACCCATCGATCCAAGATCATTCTGCGCATTCAGAACATCGCGTTCGTCATCCTGCTGCTGGCGATCATGGGCCTGCTCGGCTGGCTCAGCACCCAGTACACTTGGCAGTCCGACTGGACGGCGGGTGCCCGCAACACGCTCTCGGAAGGCAGCATCCACCTGCTGCGAGGACTCAAGGGTCCGGTCACCATCACGGCATTCGCCCGTCAGAATGCGCAGCTGCGCGGCCGCATTCGCAGCCTCATTGCCCGCTACCAGCGCGTCAAGCCCGACGTCCACCTCGACTTCGTGAACCCCGACGCCGAGCCCGAACGGGTTCGCCAGCTGGGCATTCAGATGGACGGCGAGTTGATCGTTGCCTATCAGGGACGCAGCGAGCATGTGCGGGAGATCAATGAGCAGGCCGTGACCAATGCCATGCTGCGGGCAGCGCGCCAAGGCAAACGCTGGATCGTGTTCCTGGCCGGGCACGGCGAACGCGACCCCCTCGGGCGCGCCAACTATGATCTGGGCGACTTCGGCAAGGACCTGAAAGACAAAGGGCTGACGGTCGAGACCCTGAACCTGGCAAAGACCCCCACCATCCCGTCCAACACCAGCGTGCTGGTGATCGCCAGCCCCCAGGTCGACCTGCTGCCCGGAGAAGTCAAGATCATCCGCCGGTACGTCGCCAAAGGCGGCAATCTGCTGTGGCTGAGCGAGCCGGGCACCCTGCACGGCCTGGAGCCCCTGGCGGAAGGGCTGGGGCTGGACTTCCTCCCCGGGGTCATTGTGGATCCCACCACGCAGCTGTTCGGCATCCAGAATCCCGCTTTCGTGCTGGTCACCGACTACCCTCCGGACCCGGTGACCCGCAATATGAATACGGTGACGCTGTTTCCAACGGCGGGAGCGCTGGACACCAACGACAACAGCCACACGGGCTGGACGCCGCGCGCCATTCTGACCACCCAATCCCGCGCGTGGACCGAGACCGGCAAGCTGTCCGGGGAAATCCGCTACAACAAGGGCACTGACGAACGACCCGGCCCGCTCAATCTGGGCTATGCTCTGACCCGCCGTGCCGGGAAACAGAGCGATACCGCCGAGGGGTCGAACAAGCATCGGCAGGACGACCAACAGCGGGTGGTCGTGGTGGGCGACGGGGATTTCCTCTCCAACGCCTACCTCGGCAACGGCGGCAACCTGGAACTGGGCCTGAACATGATCCATTGGCTGAGCCATGACGACAGTTTCATCGCGATCCAGCCCAAGTCCGCCCCGGACCGCACGCTGACCCTCAGCCCGACGGCCCAATTCACCATCGGCGCGGGCATCCTGTTGGTCATCCCCCTGGGACTGATCGCCAGCGGCGTCATGATCTGGCTGCGGCGACGCAAACGCTGACCGAAGCGCAGAATCGAGGAACCGAGACGCCATGTCATCGCGCGGTCTGCTCAACCTCATCCTGCTGCTGGGTGCCGTCACGCTGGGTCTGGTGGCCTGGCTGCAGCCGGGCAAGAAGCCGCCCAAGCCGGCCGTTACCGTGACGTCGATCAAACCGGCGGACATCACCCGCATCGAACTCAAGCGCGCCGATCGTGCCGACTTGTCGTTCGAGAGACGGGGGGCGCATTGGTACATTACGGGCAAGCGCGACTTGCCGGCCGCCCAGTTCGCCGTCGCCGGCTTGTTGCGCCTGGCCGACCAGCAGGTCAGCCGCAGCTATCCGCTCTCCAAGATGGACCCCGCGCAGCTCAAGCTGGACAAGCCCCAGGCCAGCGTGCGGTTCAACAAGGGCCCGCTCATCCAGTTCGGCACCACCGATGCCATCGAGGGCGACCGCTATCTGCGGGTCGGCGATCGCATCTATCTGGTGCCGGACGACTATCAGCCGCTGGTCGACGGAAGCGTGACCACCTTCGTGAGTCGTCGCCTGCTGCCCACCGGTACCACCGTGGCCGGTATCGATACGCCCGACTTCAAGCTGCAGAGCGATGCCAAAGGCCACTGGACCCTGACTCCGAATGACCCCAACCTCTCGGCGGACGCCATCCAGCGTTTCGCCGACGGCTGGGCGGCAGCTTCGGCCATTACCGTACAGAACTACCACGCCCACAACAGCCAGCCGACCGCCAATGACCGGACCGTGACGGTTCGGCTGAAGGACCGCAAGACGCCGATCGAATTCGTCATCGTGCACCGCAAGCCTGAACTGGTGCTGGCGCGACCGGATCTGGGCTTCGCCTATCACCTGGGCTCGGACGGGGCGGCGCGACTGCTGCGCATACCGAAGTCCCACCACGACGCCAAGACCACTGGCGGCAAAAACAGCACGGGCGGCGCCCCGCCCCAATGAAGCCGGGCAGGCAGCGGGGAAAATGGCGGACCCTGGCGGGCGCCGGGACACGTGCTACCATGAATCATGCCCGAGCTTCCTGAAGTCGAGACCACCCGTCGAGGCATTGCGCCCCACGTAACCGGTCAGACGGTGCTGCAGGTCGTCGTGCGCCAGCGCCGCCTGCGTTGGCCGGTGCCTGCGCGCCTGGGCCGCGAACTGCCCGGACAGATGATTCGCCAGGTGGACCGCCGTGCCAAGTACCTGCTGCTGCGTACCGATGCCGGCACCGCCATCATGCACCTGGGGATGTCCGGCTCCCTGCGGGTGGTGGATGCCACCTCGGCACCAGGCAAGCACGACCACGTCGATCTGGTGCTCGCTGACGGCCGCGCCCTGCGTCTGACCGACCCCCGCCGGTTCGGTGCCCTGCTGTGGACCCGGGGGCTTGCCGAGCACCATTCCCTGCTCACCGGCCTGGGCCCCGAGCCCCTCGACCCCCAATTCACGGGCGATTACCTGTATACCCGCGCCCGCGGGCGACGCATTGCCGTAAAACCGTACCTGATGGATAGCCGCACGGTTGCGGGAATCGGCAACATCTACGCCAACGAGGCCCTGTTCCTGGCCGGCATTCATCCCAGCCGGCCGGCGGGCCGCGTCGCCAGGGAGCGCTACCGTCGGCTGGCGGCCTCGGTGCGCCAGGTGCTGGAGGAATCCATCGCCCAGGGCGGAACCACGCTGCGCGATTTTCTGAACAGCGACGGCAAGCCCGGTTACTTTCGCCAGTACCTGCGGGTCTACGGCCGGGACGGTGCGCCCTGTCCCGCCTGCGCCGGCGCCATTCGGGAGCTTCGCCAGACCCAGCGCTCCACTTTCTACTGTCCGGCCTGCCAGCACTGAGCTGCCAGCTGGAATTACCGGTTCGCTGCACCCTTGAGCGCGGCCGCCGGATCGGGCGCCACCAGTGCCTGCCCCACACCTCGCGGATCACTGGCCGCTTCCACCCGATCATTGCGCCTGTCCCAGAGCACGGCCTGCATGTTGCCGTAGGTCCGGTCCAGCGCCTGCAGGTGGTGACCACGCGCCTTCAGACCGGCAATCACAGCCGGACTGAAGGCGCCCGCTTCGTACTGCACGCGGTCGGGCAGGTACTGATGGTGAAACCGACGCAGTGCCACCCAGTGCCGGGGGCCGTGCCCGGCGGCAAAATCCAGGGTCGCGAGCAGCACCATGGTAATGATCCGGCTGCCGCCCGGCGTACCCAGGATGGCCACGCCGCGATCACTTTCCAGGAACGTGGGCGTCATGCTGGACAGGGGTCGCTTGCCGGGCGCGATGGCATTGGCCTCGGCGCCCACCAGGCCGTACACGTTGGGCACCCCCGGCTTGGCGGAAAAATCGTCCATCTCGTCATTGAGCAGCACGCCGGTGCCGGGCACCAGCACACAGGACCCGAACGGGTAGTTGATGGTGATGGTGGCAGCCACCCGGTTGCCGTCGCGGTCGAGGATCGAGAAGTGCGTGGTGTCAGGCCCGTCGGAATGCTCGGCAATGCCCGGCAGGGCGGCGCTGCGGGTCGCCCGATCCATACGGATCGAAGCCCGCAGACCGGCCGCGTAGTCCGGGCTGAGCAGCCGCGTCACCGGCATGGCCACAAACGCCGGATCGCCCAGGTATTCGGCCCGGTCCCGGTAGGCGCGGCGCATGGCCTCGATGATCAGATGATCCCGGTCCACCGGACCCAACTTGGCCAGCGGATAACCGGACAGGATGTTCAGCATTTCCACCAGTCCGATGCCGCCTGAGGAGGGCGGCGGCGCCGAGGTGATGCGGATACCGCGGTACTTGCCGTGGATGGGATCGCGCACCCGGACCCGATAATCCGCCAGGTCCCGGGCCGTCCAGATGCCGCCCGCCGCCCGTACCCCTGCCACCAGCCTGCGGGCGACCGTCCCGGCGTAGAAGCCCGCACGTCCCTGCTTCGCCAGCGCCTCCAGGGTCGCCGCCAGGTCCGGCTGGACGATGCGCTGGCCCACCTCGGGCACATCACCATCGTGCAGAAACACCTGGGCGGTGGCCGGAAAACGCCGCAGCTCATGCTGGCGGAACCGAGCCAGGCGCTGATACTTCGCATCCACCGCGAAACCCCGGCGGGCATAACGGATGGCCGGTGCCAGCGTCTTGGCCAGGGGCAGGCGACCGTAGGTCCTGGCCAGGTACACCAGCGCGGCGGGCTCGCCCGGGATGGCGGCGGCCAGTGGTCCGTTGATAGACAGACCGGGAATGACCTTGCCATGAGCGTCCAGATACATGTTTCGGCGGGCCGCCAACGGAGCCCGCTCACGGCCGTCGATCATCACTTCCTTGCCGTCGGACGCCCGATGCAGCAACCAGAAACCGCCCCCGCCCAGTCCGGAGCTGTAGGGCTCCACCACCGCCAGGGCAGCGCTGACCGCCACCGCGGCGTCGAAGGCGTTGCCGCCTTCGGCGAGGATCTCCATGCCGGCACGGGTGGCCAGCGGGTGGGCGCTGGCCACCGCCGCCGCCGGCGGCCGGGCGGCGCTCCAGGCCGGCGTCAGGCACAGCCCCAACAGCACCGCCCCCAGCACCCGCCTGGCGCAACGCAACAGGGCCCCTTCTAGGGGCCCTGTTGCGCCATCGGCCTTGCGACGTCGCCGGATCACGCCGACGCCGGACGGCCCGTCAGCTGCTCGTACTTGGCCATCAGCGCTTCCTTGGTTTCCTGATAGTCAGGATTGAGCGGAATACAATCCACCGGACAGACCTCAACGCACTGGGGGGTATCGTAGTGGCCGACACACTCCGTACACTTGTTCGGATCGATCTCGTAAATCTCTTCGCCCTGGGAAATGGCTTCGTTGGGACATTCCGGTTCGCACACGTCGCAGTTGATGCATTCATCGGTAATCATCAATGCCATAGCTGATTCTCTCTACTGATACTTCGACGGCCGCGGCAGGCTTCCACCCGGACTTCGAACGACAAGCGGCCGTCAACTGGCTTCGAAGCATATTAGCCAATCTTATCCTGCAATGCAGCCATGACATTGGGATGGACAAAGGGCGACACGTCCCCGCCCAGACGGGCGATTTCCCGCACCAGGCTCGACGACACAAACGCATACTGCTCCGCCGGCGTCAGGAACAGGGTCTCCACTTCCGGAGCGAGCTGGCGGTTCATGCTCGCCAGCTGGAATTCGTACTCGAAATCCGACACCGCCCGCAAGCCGCGCAGAATCACGCCCGCGTCCTGCTGGCGCACGAAGTCCACCAGCAGGATATCGAAGCTGCACACCTGCACATTGGAAAGGCCCGCCAACACCTCCCTCGCCAGAGCGACCCGCTGTGCCAGAGGAAATGCCGGCTGCTTGCCGGAACTGGCAGCCACCGCAACGATCACCCGATCGAACAGTCGGGCGGCGCGCTGGATCAGATCCGAGTGACCGTTGGTGATCGGATCGAAAGTTCCTGGATAGACGGCGATTTGCATGGCGTCATTATCCCCGAAGCAAGGGTGCCGGGAAACCGCAACCGACCAGAACTTATCTCAAGGTTGCAGATCGGGCGTTCGGGGAAGGCGCGGACCCTGGGAGGGCCCGGTTTACGGACGACAAAGACCACCGGAGGATGCATTTTGCGATGAGTTCCATCTCAGTCCGTGAGTTCCGGCACATGCGGGCGGGCCAGATGATAGCCCACTTGGCCGGCCGCCTTGGAGCGGACGATTTCCCAGCCGGCCGGCAACGGCGGCTCGGCCAGCGCGCGCTCGGCTTCCAGGTAAAGATGGCTGTTGGCGGCCAACCACCCGCCAGCGGCGAGCCGGGCCACGCAGGGTGCGAGCAGTCCCTGCCCGAAGGGCGGATCGAGGAATACCACGTCGAAAGGCTGGCCCGGACCGTCCAAGAAGGCCAGTGCGTCGGATAGCACCACGTGCACGCCTGTGGCCTGCAGACGATTCACATGATCGCGCAGCACCGCCGCCACCCGGCGGTCGCTGTCCACCAGCACCACTTCCGCGGCGCCGCGGGAAGCCGCTTCCAGCCCCAGCGCACCGCTGCCGGCGAAAAGGTCCAGACACCTGGCACCACAGATCACGGGGGCCAGCCAGTTGAACAGGGTCTCGCGAACCCGGTCGGGCGTGGGGCGCAGTCCCGTCACCGGCGGAAACGCCAGTCGACGGCCGCGCCAGTCGCCGCCGATGATACGCAGCTGATTGCGGTTGGAAACGGACTTCATCGGAAACACGGCGTCGTTGAGCGACAGGCATCTTCCCGCGTGCACGCCGGCAGGTCAAATGGCCGCCCGACCGGGGCCGGGCGGCCACGGGCCACTAGCCGCGTTCGCGACGCCGGGTCCGCGTGCTCAGCACCGCCAGGCCGGTGCCGAACAACCAGGCAGCGCCGGGCAGCGGCACGCTGCTCACCGGCACGGTGCCGGGCGTCGGTACGCTCCGCAGCTGAAAGTCCGACAGGTTGTCATTGGTGTCCCGCAGACCGGCAATCCTTGCGAGGCTGGACCCGCCCGGCGCATCCGGCGCCGGAGCGCCCTCGCCGGCAAACATGGCTGCGGAGAAATCTCCATAGCCCAGCGCGTCCAGGACGCTCGAGCCCGAACGCAGCTGCAGCGAATCCGGGCCGTTCTGCAGATCGATATCGGCGACCAGGTCCACATTGGGCACCGCGCTTGTGCCGCTCCCATCGTCGTCTCCCACCACGAACACGCCGTCCGGGGGGATGACGCCGCTCAGGGCGGCACTCTTGTAGTCCTGCCCGTTGTTCCCGTTGACGCCGACCAGGAACAACCCTGATAGCGCGAAGCCGGGGGCGCCGAACAATTCGACGAAGGTAGCGCCGCCGTCGCTGCCGACGGCATCGTACAGCACTTCCGAGATCACCGGAGAGCGCACCGCAGTGGCGGCCTGAACGTGACAGGAAAAGGCGCCGGCAAGGCAGGCGAGCGGGGCCGCAGCGGCCCGTAGGGTCCGTCGTTGCATGGATCTTCCTCCCTGAAGTTTTGAATGTCCCGCTCCAATCCCGAAGCGGTATTACAGACTAGCCCATCGACATGCGGAGCGTCTCTACGGAATCGCCTTATTTTTCTGTAAGCCGGGGCTGCCCGGGCTGTCAGCGAAGCGCGCCTGCCGGTGTCAGCCGCCACCGCCGCCCACGATGACCGTGACCATCCGGTCGGGATGCACACGGCGCTGGAACGCCGCATGAATCCCGGCGCGGCTCACTGCCTCGATCTTTCGATTGAAAGTGGAGAGGTAGTCCAGGGGCAAGTGGTAGTAGCCGATCATCGCCAGGTACTCGACGATCTTGCTGTTGGTGTCCACCCGCAGCGGGAATCCGCCGGTGATGTGCTTCTTGGCCGCCTCCACTTCCTTGGCACTCGGTCCGTCCTTCACGTACCTGTCCAGCACGCTCTTCATCAGGGCCAGCGCCTCGCCGGACTTGTCGTTGCGCGTCTGCAGCCCGAGCAGGAACGGACCGCGCCGGGCCATGGGGAGGAAATAACTGTACACGCTGTAGGACAATCCACGGCGCTCGCGGATCTGTTCGTTGAGACGGGACACCAGGCCGCCGCCGCCCAGCACGTAGTTGCCCACGTACAGCGGGAAATAATCCGGATCGGTGCGGGTCACGCCGGGCGCACCCATCAGGATGGTGGTCTGCGTGGCGGGAAAATCGATGCGCTTTTGCTTTGCACTCGCCAGAGCGGATACCTTGGGCAGCGGATCGGGGGCCTGTCCGGTGCGCAGTTTGCCTACCAGACGTTGCGCAAGATCGTGCGCCTGTGTCCGGTCCAGCGCCCCGACGATGGCCAGCACCGCGTTGCGGGCCAAGTAGTAGCGCAGATAGAAACCGCGCGCTTCCGCTGGCGTCAGCACCTGCAGACTGTCCACGGTGCCGCCCGGCGGTGAGCCATAAGGCTGGTCACCGTACACGTCCCGGTAGAACGCCTGTTCGGCAACCGCGGCGGGCTGCTGCTCGCGCTGGCGGGCGGCCACTATCATCCGCTGCTGCTCACGATCGAAATCGGCCTTCCGGAAAGCCGGCTCAGTCAGCACCTTGGCCATCAGATCGGCGGCCGGCCCGAGACGGTCCGAAGCACTCAGACTTCGCAATGACACCCAGGCCATATCGCGCAACGCACCGGTGCTCAGCTGCGCCCCAAGCCCGGCCAGGTCGTCGGCGATCTGATTCGCCGTGAGCCCGCCCGCGCCCTGGTCCAGCAACGCATTGGTGAGATGGGCCAGCCCGGGATGGCCATTGTCCCGCGCGCTGCCCGCATCGAACACCAACCGCACATCCACCATGGGCAGCTCCGGCGCAGGGACGAAGTACACGCGGACCCCGTTGGACGTTTCCCAGTGCTGGATCGGCGCCAACGCCCAGCAGGCGGCCGGCAGCAGCATCAGCAGCAGCGCGCTCCACCCCGTCAACCAGCTGCGCCTGACGTCCGTTCCAATATGATCAGCGCACATGTTCACCCCCCAGCGGCCGGGGTCGAGGCCGGTGACCGTCCTTCATGGGCAAAGGCTTGAGCACGGCGACCGTCAGGCCGTCGTCGACCAGATACTTGCGGGCCACGGCCTGCACCTGCTCGGCCGTCACCGCCTGGATGCGGGGCACATACTCATCGAGCACCGACAGGCCCAACCCCACAGCCTCGACCGTGCCGATCTGCATGCCCTGATAGAACTGGGAGTCCTGATGGTAGGTCTTCTCGGCCACGAGCTGGATCTTCACCCGCTTGAGCTCCGCTGCACTCACCGGCTTGTCCCGCAGTTCCGCGATCTGCCGGCGCAGCGCCTGCTCGAGCTGCTCGGCGGTGTGGCCGCTGGCCGGCACGCCGTCCAGCATCAGCAGGCTGTCCTGGCGGGCGTACAGGTTGTAACCGGCGTCGGCGCTGGCGGCCACCTGGCTGCCCCGCACCAGATTGCGCGCCAGACGCGCACTGTCGCCGGCATCGAGAACGGCGGAGAGCACCTCGAGGGCGTAGGCGTCCTGCGGATCCTTGGCGGTGCGCAGCACGGGCACATGGTAACCCATCAGTACATAAGGCGTTTCAGCCGGCACGCTGATGACGATCCGGCGGATGCCCTTCTGGTCCACTTCGGTACGCGGCTTGGGAGGCTCCAGCTTGCTCGGCTTGATCGGCCCGAAGTAGCGCTTGGCCAGGGCATGGACATGGGCGGGGTTGACGTCCCCTACGACCACCAGGATGGCGTTGTTGGGCGCATAGAAGCGGTGGTACCACGCTTTCAAATCGTCCACAGTCAGGTGCTTGAGGTCATCCATCCAGCCGATGACGGGGATGTGATAGCCGCTGTTCGCATAGGCGACCGCATCGAAACGCTCGGCCGTAAACGCTTCGGGGTTGTCGTCGGTGCGCATGCGCCGCTCTTCCATGACCACATGCACCTCTTTCTCGAATTCCTTCTTCTGCAGCAGAAGGTTGCGCATCCGGTCAGCTTCCAATTCGAAACTGACCGGCAGGCGGCTCTTTTCGAGCATCTGGAAATAGGCGGTGTAGTCGCGGCTGGTAAAGGCGTTCTCGGTGCCGCCGTTCTCGGCGATGATGCGGGAAAAATCCCCGGCAGGATGCTTCCTGGTGCCCTGAAACATCATGTGTTCGAGCACATGGGAAATGCCGGTGATACCGCTGTGCTCGTAGCTGGAACCGACTTTGTACCAAAGCTGGGAAACCACTACCGGGGCACGGTGGTCTTCCTTTACGACCACCTTCAGGCCGTTGCCTAGACGGTATTGGTGCACCGTCCCGGCCGCCGCGGCAGGCAGCGCCAGCGCAAACAATAGCATCCACAACACCACTCGGGACATGGCCTGACCTCCTGCTGACGTCGCTTACCATAGCAGGAGTTGGGTGCTACGATAAGCCGCCGAAAGAGTCGTTTTTCAGGACACACACTGCCGATGTTTGGTTTCAAGAAGCGCAGCAAGGACAACAAGCCCGAGACGCCGGCGGCTGTCGAGGCGACACCGCAGAGAAGTGCCGCCCCTGCTGCCACCGAGATCGGTCCCGACGGACGGGACTCGGCCGAAACCGAATCCGCAAGACAGGCGGGGCTGTTCGCGCCCCCCAAGGACACCACCGCCGAGCCGGCATCACCGGGCGATACATCCGCCGCCGACCGGGAGGTCGGCACGCCCCCGCCGCCCGAACCGTCGCCGCAGCCGAAGAAGAAAGGGGGTCTGTTCGCCCGTCTGAAGGCGGGCCTGAGGAAAACCCGCACGGGGCTCACCGACGGCGTCGCCAGCCTGGTGCTGGGCCGCAGACAGATCGATGACGATCTGCTCGATGAGCTGGAAACCCAACTGCTGGTGGCGGACATCGGCGTGGAAGCCACTGCCGGCATCATCCAGGACCTGACCCAGCGGGTGAAGCGCAAGCAGCTGGGCGACGCCGAGGCGCTGATGGCGGCGCTGCGGGAGGACCTGGGGACGATTCTTGCGCCCTGCACACAGCCCCTGGAAATCGACGCCCGGCAACGCCCCTATGTGATACTGATGGTCGGAGTGAACGGCGCGGGCAAGACCACCACCATCGGCAAACTCGCGCGCCGGCTGCAGGACGAAGGCAAGCGCGTGATGCTGGCGGCCGGCGACACCTTCCGGGCAGCGGCCGTGGAACAGCTGCAGGTGTGGGGCGAGCGCAACAATATTCCGGTCATCGCCCAGCACAAGGGTGCGGACTCGGCGTCGGTCATCTATGACGGCCTGCAGGCGGCCCGCGCCCGCGACATGGACGTGCTCATCGCAGACACCGCAGGGCGCCTGCATACCCAGTCCAACCTGATGGAAGAACTCAAGAAGATCAAGCGTGTGCTGGGCAAGCTCGATGGGGCGGCGCCCCATGAGGTCATGCTGGTGGTGGACGCGGGTACCGGCCAGAATGCCCTGAACCAGGCCCTGCAGTTCCACGAAGCCGTGCAGCTGACCGGCATCACGCTGACCAAGCTTGACGGTACCGCCAAGGGCGGCATCATCTTCGCCATCGCCAAACGGCTGGGCATCCCGATCCGCTTCATCGGGGTGGGCGAGGCCATCGAGGACCTGCGGGTGTTCGACGCCGCCGAGTTCGTGGCCGCCCTGTTCGACACCGAAGCCGAAACCGCCGATGGCTGAGCCGACACACAGGACGGCCGCCGGCATGAAACCCCGTTGCACTATGCCTGATCGATGATCCGCTTCGATAACGTCAGCAAACGCTACCCGGGCGGCCATGAAGCGCTGCGCGGCGTCAGCTTCCATATCCCGCGCGGGCAGATGGCGTTTCTCACCGGCCATTCGGGCGCCGGCAAGAGTACGCTGCTGAAGCTGATTCCCCTGATAGAGCGAGCCAGTCATGGCCAGGTGGTCATCGGGGGCCACAACCTCGCCAAGATCGGACGACGGCGCATCCCCTACCTGCGCCGCCAGATCGGCATCATCTTCCAGAACCATCAGTTGCTGTTCGATCGCACTGTGTTCGACAACGTGGCCCTGCCGCTGGTGATCAGCGGCCTTCGCCACCAGGAGATCGGGCGGCGGGTACGAGCCGCACTGGGGAAAGTCGGCCTGCTGGAAAGGGAACGCGCCTATCCCATCACGCTTTCCGGCGGCGAACAGCAGCGGGTAGGCATCGCCCGGGCCGTGGTGCACAAACCGCCAGTGCTGCTCGCGGACGAACCTACAGGCAACCTGGATCCGGATCTATCCAAAGAGATCATGGTGTTATTCGAGCAGTTCAGCCAGGTCGGGGTCACGGTGCTGGTAGCCAGCCATGATATCGCCCTCATCTCCACGCTGGGGCACCGCATACTGACGCTGCGCAACGGCCAGCTGGCGGCCAGCGGGGAATCGGCCCGCGCCACCGCATGAGCGCGCGCCAGCCCAAGGGCAGCAGCCGCTTTGTGCCCGTGTACCTGATACGCCACGCTCAGGTGCTTGTGGCCAGCCTCGGGCGGCTGTACCGCAACCCCATGTCCACGTTCATGACCGCCGCCGTCATCGGCATTGCACTGGCGCTGCCGGCCACGCTGCTGGTATCGCTCAACAACCTCCAACGGCTGAGCGGGGGATGGAACGGGGCGGCCAGCATCTCGGTGTTCCTGAAGGAGGCGGTAAACGGCAGCCGCGCCGCTGAACTGGCGTCCCAGGTGGGCGGCTGGGCGGACGTCAGGACGGTACGTACCATCACCCGCGATCAGGCGCTGGCCGAATTCCGCCGCCTGTCAGGCTTCGGGAACGCGCTGGATGCACTCGACAGCAACCCGCTGCCGGCGGTGCTGGTGGTGCGGCCCGAAAACGGAGACGACCCCGCAGCGGTGCAGGCGCTGCTGCTCAAGCTTCGCCAACTGCCGGAAACCCAACTGGCCCAGCTCGACCTGCAGTGGGTGAAACGGCTTGCCGCCATCATGAACATCGGCCGCCGCGGCGTGCTGGTGGTGGCTGCCCTGCTGGGCCTTGCGGTGCTACTGGTAGTGGGCAACACCATACGGCTGGACATCCAGAACCGCCACGACGAGATCGCCGTGACGAAGCTGATCGGAGGCACCGATGGGTTCATCCGACGCCCGTTCCTCTATACGGGCCTCTGGCATGGGGTGTTGGGCGCTGTCATCGCAGGCGCGCTGGTGGAGCTGGCCTTTGCCCTGATCAACGGTCCGGTGGCCCATCTGGCAGCGCTCTATCAGAGCGAATTCTCGTTGCGAGCCATGGGATTGGCCGGGATCCTCGGGCTGTTGGCCGCAGGGGCCGGGCTTGGCCTGGCCGGGTCCTGGCTCGCAGTGTCCCGCCACCTGGACGATATCGAGCCTACCTGAAAACCCGACCCACCGACCCCAGGGTACAAGTGGATCAAGACCCCAAAGATTTCCGGCCCGGTGCCGATACGCTCCAAGTAACGTCCTGACAGCGGACCGATATAGCTGCGCCCGAAGCCCATGATTCAAAAGCTGACCCAGATTCTCGTCGTCGACGGCTCAGAGGTTTCGCGCACGGTAGTCTCGCGCATCCTCAGCGAGGAGATGTCCCATGCAAGCATTGCCACCTGCGGCTCCGCCGAGGAGGCCTCGCGGCTGCTCGAGGAGCAGCACTTTGACCTGATCACCACCGCTCTGATGCTGCCGGATCGGGACGGGCTGGAACTCAGCCGCCATATACGCTCCAGCCGCAACCATCACTACACCCCGATCATCGTGGTTTCGGGGGATGCGGATACCCGGTTGCTGCGCGAGGGCTTCGCGGCCGGCGTGACCGACTATTTCGACAAGGCGCTGGGATATCGGGCATTTGCTGAGTTCATCAAGGAGTTTACCCAACGCAACACCGGACTGGTGGGGCGCATCCTGTACGTGGAAGACAGTCCATCAGCCGCCGCCCATACCCGGCGCCTGATGGAGCACCACGGACTTCAGGTGGTACACACGGCCACGGCCGAGCACGCGATTGAGATACTGGAAGATACCCCGCCCGTCGGAACGCGCAGCGATGGCGGGTTCGACATCGTTATTACCGATTTCTACCTCAAAGGGCGACTGACGGGCGGCGATTTGCTGCACGCGATACGGGCCAGATTCCACTATTCCCAACAGGAAATGCCCGTGCTGGTCATCACGTCCCCCGAGAACGACCAGAAGCAGGTGGAGGTGTTTCACGCCGGTGCAAACGACTTCGTCACCAAGCCCATCGTGGAAGAAATCCTGGTCGCCCGCATCCGCTCGCTGCTGCTGATCAAACAACAGTTCAACGCCCTGAAGCGCCAGAACGAAGAAATGAGGCGACTGGCCACCACAGACAGCCTCACAGGGGTGCGCAACAAGCGGTATCTGCTTGATCATGGCGAGCAGTTCATCGCTGACAGGGGTCGACAGCCGGTGTCAGCGATGCTGCTGGATCTCGACAATTTCAAGAAGATAAACGACAATCTTGGCCATATCACCGGAGATCGAGTCTTAGAATCGCTTGGAAGCCTGTTGATAGAACACTTATCCACCGAAGCCATGGTGGTGCGTTTCGGTGGCGAGGAGTTTGCCCTGCTGCTGCCGCGGTGCCCGTTGCGCGAGGCCCAGGCGCGAGCCGAAGAACTGCGGCGCCAGGTTGAAATTTGCAAGCCCGCCGGTATCCCCATCACCATCAGCATCGGACTGGCATCCACCCAGTCCAATCCGGACCTTAACCTCACCCAATTGCTCTGCATCGCCGACCGGGCGCTCTATAATGCCAAGGAGCATGGCAGAAACCGGGTTTGCGCCTAACCGCAATCTCACGAATAGGGGAACCTGCCGTCCGTTTGGCACTCTAATGCAGAGAGTGCTAATATATGCATCATATGGTCGAGTTGGCTGGTGGGAGGACTCGTACGCAATGACCAATTCCCTGGTTGAAAAACCATCTGCCCTTGCGGTCCCCCTGACCGCCGGCAACCTGGATCGCTACATCCAGGCCGTACACTCCATTCCGATGCTGAGTGTGGAGGAAGAGCACGGCCTTGCCGAGCGCCTGAAGGCGGACAACGATCTGGATGCCGCCCGTCGCTTGGTGCTTTCGCACCTGCGCTTCGTGGTGCACATTGCACGCGGCTACAGCGGCTATGGCCTGGCGCTGTCCGACCTGGTCCAGGAAGGCAACATCGGCCTGATGAAGGCCGTCAAGCGCTTCAACCCCGACATGGGGGTTCGACTGGTGTCCTTTGCGGTCCATTGGATCAGGGCGGAAATCCACGAGTTCATCCTGCGCAACTGGCGTATCGTGAAGGTCGCGACCACCAAGGCCCAACGCAAGTTGTTCTTCAACCTGCGCAGCTCGAAGAAACGGCTGGGCTGGTTCAACGGCGAGGAGGTGAACACTGTCGCCCGGGAGTTGGGGGTCAAGCCGGAAACGGTACGGGAAATGGAGTCCCGCCTGAGCGGCCAGGATATCGGCTTCGATGGGGCCGGGGACGACGGCGATGACGAACCGACGCCGCGGGCGCCAGCCGCCTACCTTCAGGATATGCGCATGGACCCCGCCAGTCAGGTGGAACAGACCGATTGGCAGACGCACAACACCGGCCAACTCTATCAGGCACTGGCACAGCTGGACGAGCGCAGCCGGACGATTCTCGCTGAACGCTGGTTGGCAGAGGACAAGACCACCCTGCAGGATCTGGCGGACCGGTACGAGGTATCCGCGGAGCGCATCCGCCAGTTGGAGAAGAACGCCATCAACAAGCTGCGGGCGACGCTGGAAGCGTGAGACACCGACGCCACAGGATTTGCGCATCGAACGGCTCCGCGTTGCGGGGCCGTTTTTTTTGCGGCCGACCGCATATCTGCGGCGTTGACTCGAGAATCAGCGCCACAGCGACCCATTACCGCTGCCATCACTATGCGGCCTGAGTCCATCACGGCGGACCGGGAGAGAGGCAGCGGGCGACTGTTTCCCGTCAAGTTTCCACCGATCCTGCCGCCAACCTCGGTATGACGCCTGATTCCGTTCCGACGCATTCAGGGGAGCTCTTGACATGGCCCAACGCACCGCTGTCCTGATCGCCGCATGGCTGGGCTGCGCCCAACTCGCCGGTTGCGGTGCCGTACGCCAACCCGGAACCGGGCAACAGATCGCCGCCGCACCGGGCCCCGAGCAGCCCTACCGCACGGTCGGCGGCAAGCGCTACATCAGCGGGCCCTACGGAAGCGCCCGCGATGTGACTGCGGTCATCAGCATGATCGAGCACCACAGCGTGCCGCAGCAGCTCAGCGTCCGTGGCGTGGACCTCCCCGATGTGCCGGCGTACTCGTTCATATCCGTATATCGCCACACCTTCCCAAAAGACTGCGGGGCGCTGCGCTTTCAGCTTTTCAAGGGTGACGGGATCGAGATTCTCGAATACGACGACCGTCAGGTGGGCACCACGCCGGTCAAGATCCGGGATTACGTACAGGGACCGGGCCCGTTCGTGGGCCCCGGTCTGTGGGGCCCCTACGACAGCACATCCAACGCGCCGGTAATTCTATTGCCCGGTTCCGCTCGGCAGGGCGGCATGGGACTGATGAAGGGCACCTACGCGATCGGCTGGGTGACTACCCTGTCTCCGACCCAACAGGTCACTCTGGGGAAGGACTACCAGCAGGCCGTTCGGCGCGCCGCACAATGCGTCCGCTAAGCACCCCGGGTTCCGGAGCCTGCCACGGCGCGATTCCTTACTGATCCTGTTGCCCAGCCGGCAACTTCACCCCTGGCTCCGTAACCCCGAACAGACTCAGGTTGGGCGAAAACGCGGACCAGTCCACATAGCCGACCGTCTGCAGCCCTGCGGCTTGACTGCGGGCGCCCGAGTTCGCCACCTCAGAGGCAATGTCGGATACGACACTGGTGCTGGTCACCGGCGTCCGGTTGGGATTGCTGATATAAGCCACCGGCGCTCCCAACCGCAGTTGAATCGTCCCGGTACTTGGAATATCGAAGACGATCGAATTCGCCGCACTTCCTATGAACTTGTCGGCGGCGAGCGACGCACTGGCAGCACGCACATTGGGCGCGGTCGTGGTGCCGTTGATGTTCAGGATACTGCCGCCGACGGCATCCACCTTGACCACCCCGGTACCGGCGTCCAGCAGACCCAGCTTTACATCACCGCCGCCCGCCTTGTAAGTGATGTTCCCGCCTTCGGATTTGGCGGTACCGGCAGCGGACAGGTCAATGCCGCCTGCCGTGGCGGTCACGGCGATATCGCCACCGTGGCTGTCCAGATTGCCGGGCTGGCTGATCGAACTGCCCGCTGTCAGGGAAAGGGCGCCGCGACTGGTCACGGCACCGCCGGCGTTCAACGCACCGGTGGTGGTGACGGCAAGTGCCCCTCCGTCCTGGCTGATTCCGGTGATGGTCAACGCCCCGGTATTACTGAACGTCACCGCGTTTGCGGTACTGTTGGTAATACCCAGCGCGCTTACTCCATTGGTTCCCTGCAGGTCCACCCCCAGCACGGATGCCACCGACAGACTGCCCCCGCGGATCGCACCGGCACCGCTCTCATCGACGCTCAGGCCGGCCAGTGCTATCGCCCCCGAACCCGTGTCCACCGGCCCGGTGACATGGATGACGCTCTGGCCGTTGTTCACGCTCAACGCACCGCCGGCGGTAGTCGCCTTCCCGATGGTGAGCGCGCCCGTGTTGGAGACGTAGATCCCGCCGCTGTCAGACTGCGCCGTCAACGTTCCACCCACGACCGTCTGCAATGGGGCCACTGCACTGCCGATTCCGCCGCCCGTTGCCGCCAGATCCAGATCTCGCGCAATCAACACCCCCGCACCGGCGCCAATGCCGCCATTGCTGGCGGTCAGGGTCAGGTCGTTGCTGGCACTCCCCAGGTTGTTGTTGTCTATCGTCCACGACGTACCGCCGAGGCTCAGCAGGTGGGCGCCTGTCCCGGTGAACGTCGCGCCGACAATCCGGCTCGTCGTCATCGCTCCACTGTCGGTCAGCACGACGTCGCCGGCAGTGCCGGTCCCGCCCGAGGTCAGATCCAAGGTACCGACACCGCCGAGGGCCGTATCGACAGCCGTTGTCGCACCGATACCGGCGGCAGACGTCAATATCACCGCGCCGGTGGTGTTGATGCGGTGCCCGGCCACACCATCGCCGTTGATGCTGCCAGTGGACGAGAGGTGAACGGTGGCGCTGCCCCCATACACCGAGCCGACAGCCATATTGCCGCTGGTCTGCTGCAGGTAGATCCCCGCCACCGGGGTTGCGGTGCTACCGACATTCACCGTGGTCGTGCCCGCGCCTGAGTTGGAGGCCAACTGCAGCGCACTGCCGGAGGCGCCTATTGCGCCCGTACCACCCAGCGTCTGCAGGCTCACCGTCCCGGCCGTGACCGTCCCGCTGCCGGCAATGGTCCCGCTACCGCCAGTGTCCAGACTGACCGCGCCAGTGCCCGCATTCACGGCGCCCGATACCGTGACCGCTCCGGTATTGGCCACCGTCACCGCCCCGCCCGACTGGCTCACTCCGGTCACATCCAGGGTCGTCGCCGTGTTGGTCAGCGCGATGTCGCCACTGCCCGTGTTCGTCCCGTTGAACGCACTCACCGCATTCGCACCGCTCAGCGTCGTGCCGCCCGCCGAACTGGTCGTCAGCGTTCCCGCCGTCACCTTGCCGGCAGCAGTCTGGCTGATCGCACCGCTAGCCGTCAGATTCGCCGTCGCGGTTCCCGCATTCACCGCACCGCTCAACTGCAAGGCGCCGGTGTTGGCCACCGTCAGCGCTCCGCCGCCCGACTGGCTCACTCCGGTGACGTCCAGGGTCGTCGCCGTGTTGGTCAGCGCGATGCCGCCACTGCCCGTGTTCGTCCCGTTGAACGCACTCACCGCATTCCCGCCGCTCAGCGTCGTCCCGCCCGCGGAACTGGTCGTCAGCGTCCCCGCCGTCACCGATCCCGCCGTCTGCGTGATCGCCCCGGTCGCGGTCAGGGTCGCTGCCGCGCTACCCGCATTCACCGCACCGCTCAACTGCAGTGCGCCGGTGTTGGCCACCGTCAGCGCACCGCCCGACTGGCTCACCCCGGTGACGTCCAGGGTCGTCGCCGTGTTGGTCAGTGCGATACCGCCACTGCCGGTGTTCGTCCCGTTGAACTTGCTCACGGCATTGGGACGGCTCAGCGTCGTCCCGCCCACAGAACTGGTCGTCAGCGTCCCGCCCGTGGTCAGCGTCCCGCCCCCCGTCTCCGTAAGCGTCCCGCCCGCGGTCAGGTTCATCGTCCCCGCGCTCAGGGCATGACCGATGCTCAGGCTTCCGCCGCCGGCAGTCAGGGTCAGGATACCGTTGGTGGACAATGCACCGCCCGTGCTGACATTGCCCGCACCGCTGCTCAGCGTCAGATCACCGTTGCCCGTATTGATGGCCTGCGCCGGCAGCGTCAACGTTCCCGGCGTGATCAGGGACAGTGCCTTGTTGGCAGCCAGATACATGGACGCCACATCAAGGTTGCCGGTAGTCTGATTCAGGTACAGCCCTGCGACCGAATTGGTCCCCGTGCCCACGTTCACCGTCGTGGTGCCCCCAGCCGTACTCGACGCCAGTTGCAAGGCATTGCCCGATCCACCCACGGCACCCGTGCCGCTGGCGGTCTGCAGGTTCAACGTCCCCGCCGTGATCAGACCGGATCCGGTGATCGTCCCCGTGCCGCCGGTGTCCAGGCTCACCGTCCCCGTGCCCGCATTGATGGGACCGGATACGGTGATGGAACCGGCACTTCCCGCCGTCAAGCCTCCGCCGACCGTCGAAGCGCCGAGCACCAACGCGCCCGCGTTCTTCACCTTTGCGGCTCCGGCGGTGTCCAGACTCACCGCGCCGCCGAAGGCGTTGTTCTGGCTGCTGACGTCGATCGCACCGTTGGTGGCATCGTTGGCCGTCAGCGCCGTCGTTCCGCCCACCGTCAGCACGCCCCCCTGGCTGATCGCGCCCGCGGCCGCAGTGGCGGCAAGCGCGCCGCTGATATTGGAAGCACCCAGCACCAGATTGCCGGAGGTTTGATTCAGGTACAGCTTACCGACGGCATTTCCACCGGCGCCCGCATTCACCGTCGTCGTACCGGAACTCGTGCTGGCGGCCACCTGCAGCGCACTGCCAGAGGTACCCACTGCACCCGTGCCGCTGGTGGTCTGCAGGTTCAACGTCCCCGCCGTGATCAGGCCACTGCCGGTGATCGTCCCCGTGCCGCCGGTGTCCAGACTGACCGTCCCCGTCCCCGCTTGCACGGCACCCGATACCGTGACCGCTCCGGTGTTGGCCACCGTCACCGCGCCGCCACCTGACTGACTTATCCCGGTCACGTTCAGCACCTGACCGTTGGTCAGCGCAATCGCGCCGCTGCCCGTGTTCGTTGCGTGGAACACGCCCACCGCATTCGCACTGTTCAGCGTCGTCCCGCCTACGGAACTGGTCGTCAGCGTCCCCGCCGTCACCGATCCCGCTGCCTGCGTGATCGCCCCGGTCGCGGTCAGGGTCGCTGCCGCGCTTCCCGCATTCACCGCACCGCTCAGCTGCAAGGCGCCGGTATTGGCCACCGTCACCGCCCCGCCCGACTGGCTCACTCCGGTCACATCCAGGGTCGTCGCCGTGTTGGTCAGCGCGATGTCGCCACTGCCCGTGTTCGTCCCGTTGAACGCACTCACCGCATTCGCACCGCTCAGCGTCGTGCCGCCCGCCGAACTGGTCGTCAGCGTTCCCGCCGTCACCTTGCCGGCAGCAGTCTGGCTGATCGCACCGCTAGCCGTCAGATTCGCCGTCGCGGTTCCCGCATTCACCGCACCGCTCAACTGCAAGGCGCCGGTGTTGGCCACCGTCAGCGCTCCGCCGCCCGACTGGCTCACTCCGGTGACGTCCAGGGTCGTCGCCGTGTTGGTCAGCGCGATGCCGCCACTGCCCGTGTTCGTCCCGTTGAACGCACTCACCGCATTCCCGCCGCTCAGCGTCGTCCCGCCCGCGGAACTGGTCGTCAGCGTCCCCGCCGTCACCGATCCCGCCGTCTGCGTGATCGCCCCGGTCGCGGTCAGGGTCGCTGCCGCGCTACCCGCATTCACCGCACCGCTCAACTGCAGTGCGCCGGTGTTGGCCACCGTCAGCGCACCGCCCGACTGGCTCACCCCGGTGACGTCCAGGGTCGTCGCCGTGTTGGTCAGTGCGATACCGCCACTGCCGGTGTTCGTCCCGTTGAACTTGCTCACGGCATTGGGACGGCTCAGCGTCGTCCCGCCCACAGAACTGGTCGTCAGCGTCCCGCCCGTGGTCAGCGTCCCGCCCCCCGTCTCCGTAAGCGTCCCGCCCGCGGTCAGGTTCATCGTCCCCGCGCTCAGGGCATGACCGATGCTCAGGCTTCCGCCGCCGGCAGTCAGGGTCAGGATACCGTTGGTGGACAATGCACCGCCCGTGCTGACATTGCCCGCACCGCTGCTCAGCGTCAGATCACCGTTGCCCGTATTGATGGCCTGCGCCGGCAGCGTCAACGTTCCCGGCGTGATCAGGGACAGTGCCTTGTTGGCAGCCAGATACATGGACGCCACATCAAGGTTGCCGGTAGTCTGATTCAGGTACAGCCCTGCGACCGAATTGGTCCCCGTGCCCACGTTCACCGTCGTGGTGCCCCCAGCCGTACTCGACGCCAGTTGCAAGGCATTGCCCGATCCACCCACGGCACCCGTGCCGCTGGCGGTCTGCAGGTTCAACGTCCCCGCCGTGATCAGACCGGATCCGGTGATCGTCCCCGTGCCGCCGGTGTCCAGACTGACCGTCCCCGTCCCCGCCTGCACGGCACCCGATACCGTGACCGCTCCGGTGTTGGCCACCGTCACCGCGCCGCCACCTGACTGACTTATCCCGGTCACGTTCAGCACCTGACCGTTGGTCAGCGCAATCGCGCCGCTGCCCGTGTTCGTTGCGTGGAACACGCCCACCGCATTCGCACTGTTCAGCGTCGTCCCGCCTACGGAACTGGTCGTCAGCGTCCCCGCCGTCACCGATCCCGCTGCCTGAGTAATCGCTCCGCTCACCGCCGCCAACGTCGCTGTGCCGGTATCCACATTCAACGTGCCGACGCTCAGGCTGCCATTTTGCAGGGTGAGCGAAAAGTTCAGGCTCTTGTTTGGCTTGGTACTGATGTTGGCAACGGAGAAATTCCCGGCATTCGGCGCAACGGAAAAGGTGTTCAGGTTGCCCGCAGTGATGCTGTAACTCCCCCCGGCACTCGGATCCACCGACAGGGTCAGATCGGTCAGCGCAGTGTTGCCGTTGTTGAAAGTGATGCCTGTCGAGGCGTTTGGGCTGCCCGTCCCCTTGTCGGTGGCATCTAATGTGGTCACCGCATTCGCACCGCCCAACGCGGTGCCGCCCAAAGAACTCGTGGTCAGCGCGCCCGCCACGATCTCACCGTAGGTGGAGTCCTCGCTGATGGTGCCGCCAGCCGTGAGGTTCACCGACAGATCGGCGGGGGTACCGGATGCAGCGACGCCGACGGAAGCCGTACTTCCCCCTGTGGGCGCAATGGAGATATTGCCTGCCGCGTTCAGCGTCAGCGTGGCCGGCGCGCTCATTGCAGGATTGAGAAGAGCCTCGACTGAAATGTTGCCGGCGCCGGTGCTGCCTGTGCCCACGGTCGTGATGGTCACATTCGTTCCGCCGGCGAGCTGGTTCGTGACCGTACCGGCGTCGATTTGCGACAGCGTACCGCTAGACGTCCACGTATCGGTAGACGTGGTGGTATTGTTTGCAAAACCCGTGGTGCTGCCGCCCGTGGCAACGATCGCCACATCATACGGATCCAGCAGCCAGTTGCCGGCCGAACCCAGCACGGCGGCCGCATCCACCCGCAACCCGCTCACGTCCAGATAGTGGCCGGATGTCTCGATCAGCCCGCCGTCGCCGCCCAAGCCGCCACCCCGCGCCGCGATGCGGCCATAGGCCCGGGTAGCGTCGTTGGACCAGATCACCACATGCCCGCCGTGGCCGGTCGAAACTGCGTTGGCGTCAATGGAGGCGCCGCCGGACATGAAAGCGTAGGTCGCGTTGGGCAGCGGACCCTGGCCGCGGGCGTTGCCGCCCACTAGTGCTGTGCCGCCGCCTTGGGCGCCCGACACATCGATGGACGCCTGGTCGAACAGCCCTACCTTGTCGCCGAGAACCTGCACGGTCCCGCCAATCCCGCCGGAGACGGAACTCGCACTGGTCACGCTGTTACCGCCCAGCACGGCCTGATCCGTGGCCTGCACGGTCACGGTGCCGCCGTCCCCAGCGGCGGCATCGGCGCGCACCACGCCGTCCTGGCTGACCTGGGGACCGACCATGACCACATTGCCGCCGTGTTGACCGGCGGCGGTCGCAGAAACATCAAGGGTGCCGGTATTGACGACCCCGGCACCCGTTGCGGACAGCCGGATCACACCTCCGCTGTCGTCGATGCGACCGGCCCGCATGAGCCCCTGGTTGTTGACCGCCTGAGTGAAGACATCCGCGGCCGCCTGACCCGAAAGCACCACTTGACCACCGGTAGCGTCGATGGTGCCGGCGTTGCTGACCGCCGACTTCACGCCCGCGGCGTTGGTCAGTACCTTGCCGCTCACCTGGAAGCCCATCAGACCGTCGCCGCCGAAATCGAGCACCGCTTGGCGGCCGGCACCCAGATTGACATAACCGTAGTTGGCGACGATGGCGCCCTGGTTGGCCACCGCGCCACCGATGAGGCTGACCGAGCCGCCGGTGGCCGCCTGTATGACACCCTGGTTGACCACCAGGCCGCCATCCTGGCCGGGCGCGCTCTGGAAACGGTATTTCCCCGCCATGAAATCGCTGGTGCTCATGGCCAGGGAACTGGCCACCAGACTGCCTACACTGACGCGGGCTCCGGCCCCGAAAATGATGCCGGCGGGATTTATCAGGAACACCCGCCCGTTGGCCTGGATACTGCCCAGGATACGGCTGGGTTGCTGGCTGAGGACGCGATTGAGCACCGCCGCCGATGAGGACGGCTGCTCGAAGCGCACCCGGTCACCGCCGGCCAGGTTGAAGCTGCGCCAGTCGATGGCCAGGGAGTTGGATTGCTGCTGGATAACGGTGGTGGCGCCGTCCGGCCGGCCGATGGTGCCCTGGCCGGCTATCACGGAACCTCCCTGGGGGCTTGCCAGCGCCGCGCCGGCCGGCAACAGACAGGCACTGCGGATCAGCCAGGGAAGCAGACGGAGCGCAAAACACGGCACCGCGTCCTGTCGATGGCGCAAACCCGCCGTGCTGGACTTGTTGTTGTTCTTATTGTCCATGGATGCAAACCTCATTTGCCATTCGTGCCCGCTTCAACAGTTCGGCAAGCGGCGCTGTCGCCCGGCGCACGACAGGCTAGAACTGATAGGACATATTGAACCAGTACTGGGGCGTGCGTCCGTTGGACGGGGCACGGCCGCCGATGCGGGTGGCCACATCGAGCGTCGCCAGCAGTTTGCCCGGAATGACGAACTGGCAGCCCACTCCGGCACCCTTCAGGGTCACTCTGTTGACCTCGCCCGGCAGCGGATCATTTATCGCACCCACACCATAATCGAAAAACGCCGAGAACTGCAGGAGTTGCCCCCAGGTCCTGTTGTCGAATGCAGGCTTGTCCGCAAAGCCCGGCGCATTCACGTTCCATTGCAGGGACGCGAATGCCGCCTTGTCGCGCAGAAATTCCGCCACCGGATAGGCACGCACACTAGTAGGGCCACCCAGCGGCATCTGCTCCAGGGAGGACAACAAGTCGCTGGAGTACTGGGCATCCAATCGCGCGAGGATGGACTGGTTGCTGGTCACATGCTGGAGCCGCGACAGATGAACCGCGACCTTGTTGAACTGTCCGCCCGCCCTCTTGCCTGAACCGCCGATGCGACTCGACAGGGCGCTGCCCTCTGGACCCATGGCCCCGAGAAAGCCGGGGAGTCCGTGGCTGAAGACGACGGAACCCTGGTTGATGCCGTGAAAGCGGGTATCGATCGAATTGAAGTCGAGCTCACCTGACAACACGCTGAGATCTTCCTGGCCGATAGTCGTCCCCGCCTGACGGATGACGGCCCGCTTGCGGCTGAACTCCAGCTGGCCATAGAGATTGAACAACCGGCTCCGCACGAAGGATTCCTTGAGATAACCCGACGCGATGTCGGTGACGCCGGTGACATCCAGGGCCGCCAACTGCTGCCCCACCGAGAAACTGTTGCGGCTCAGGTTGAAGCCGGTGGCAAGACTGGGAATCAACAGAGGGCGGTCGTAGCGCAAAGCGCCGTAGGTGCCGTCAGCCGGCGAGGCGGTCTGCAGCACCGCGAGAGTCAGCCGATCGGCAATCCCGGTGGGGTTGTTGATGGATATGCTGCCGCGCAGGCGATATTGCCCGGTAAACGACGTGCCGTAGTTGTCCAGACTTACGTTGCCGTCGACGCGCTGCTCCTGCAGGGTCTTGACGACCAGCTCCGTGGTACCGACCTTTTGGCCGGGCCGGAATACGCCGAACGCGGTGAGGCCGGGGTAATCGGTCAATCGCAACAGGGCGCTATCGATTTGCGACTTCTGCACGGGCTTACCCACCAGATCCTCGAAGGGCCAACCCAGCAGATAACCGGAGTACATCTTGTTGCCTTCCGGAACAACGCCCCCCAAATCGCCTTCCAGCACCCGTATCAGCACAATGCCCTTGCTGACGGTCTGAACCGGTACGAACGCCTGGGCGAGAATGAAGCCCCGTTTGCGGTAGTAGCGGGTGATGTCGTTGGCGACCTGCTGGAGCTGACCGATGGTAAAACCGGCGGCGTGGGCCCCCAGGGCGCGGGCGGCCAGTGCCTTTATATCCTGGCTGCGGATGCCGGCCCGGGGGTGGTCCGCGAGGCCCTCCAGCTTGAAGGAACGCACCTGCACCTTCGGCCCCTGGGTCAGTCCCAATGGGCGTTGGATGACCGGAGGGATGGGAAACGGGGGCAGCGATGTTGGCGGTACCGTTGGCAGACCACCCGCCTGCGGATGGGCACCGCCGGGCGTGGCGCCGCCCGGAAGCGCGCCGGCAGCGGCGGCGCGCGCCGGCCGCGCCATGGTCAACGCCACCCCGACAAGGCAACATATGGCTAGGCAATTCAGCAGGCCGCGAGGCAGGCGGCGCGGAACGGAAAGGCAGTAACACATTGTCATTATTGCTTTTCTTCTATTTTGCGCGCAACTTCGCGTCAGGGACGCGCCGAGCCGCCCGGCCCCACGCCACACGCTGATCGGCCCGCTTTTGGAAATGTGGAGTGACTCTCTGCCAGCCGCGGCAATCCCTGGCCGGCATCCCCCGAAACGCGTCCCGGCGCACGACGCGCCGATTGGCAGATACATTAACTCCACCGCATCCCGGCAGGCAAGGGGCGGGGCTCTGGGGAGCCCCTTCCGGCGAAGCGAAAATTCACATCAAGCCCAGATACCATCCAGCGAGCAACGCGCCGGCGATGGCCACCACCGTCAACACCGCCAGCCAGTAGCTTGCCGAACCCTTGCCCGCCACCGAGGCCGGCGGAGGGGGCCGGTCTTCCCGGGGCGCGGCCGTTAGCTCGGCGAGCAGTTCTGCGCGCTTGCGCCGATAGGCGTCGCGTTCCAACAGCCCGCGGGAATATTCATCGGACAGGCCCTTCAGGGGCGTGTGGGGGGTCATTTTCAATGGGTCCCCTGTAGCGCTCTCACCAGCCGGAAGCCGGTGGCAGGATTGGGCCGACCGTCGGAATGCTGGGTCAGCGCGACACTGCACTGGGAGAGGTTGTCCCGGTAGGAACCACCCCGGGCCTCGAGCCCCTTGGCGCCTTGCACCCATTCCTGTGCATTGCCCACATCATTGACCAGGCCCCAGCCGTTGGGCTGCCCGGTCTTCACATCGACCAGACCGAAACCCTTGATGAGCTTTCCGCCGATACGGACCTGGCAATTGTAGTCTCCCGCCGACCCACCGCCCTTGGCCTTCGCGGCATGCGTCCATTGACGGTTGGTGGGGATCGCATAGTGGAAACCGGTACGGGCACTGAGCCAGGCGGCGTAGGATTGCGCGTTCTGGTACGAGACTCCGGTGACCGGCAGATTCTTGCTCACGCCCGACAGTGCCTTGCATTTGCCGCTCAGCTTGCAGTACAGGTCGTAATCGCCCACCGATATCTCGTACTTGCCGATGGCATAGGGGCTGCCGATGCCGTCACCGGCTGGAATGACCACCAGAACCGGACCCCGATCGCCGGACCCGACGACGTCATAGCAGGTACCACGCCCGCTGCGCCCATAACCCGCCAGATCGGCGCTGCACGGACGACCGGCAGCTGCCGCCGATGGGGGCGCAGCCGCTACGCCCGGAGCGGCGGTCGCCGCCGGCTGGGAGGCGATCCGCAGGGCGGACAATACCTGACTGCCGGGAAACAGCGTGCGGGCAGCCTCCAGCAACTGACCCGCCAGCGCCGGGTCCGATGCGGCCACCTTCAGTACCCGCTTGGAGGCAATATCCGTCAGCCCGGATGCGGCAGCCGCATACTCCTTTGGCTGCGCCGCGCGAAACTGCTGCAGCTTCTGCGCGAGCGCCGCCAGCGCCTGGGGACTGCCGGAACGAAGGCTCGTCTCGATACCCTCGAGCTGCGCCTTGGGACCGTAGCGCTTGAGGGCATCCTGCAGCCCGGCCAGCTTGGGCGCCTCTTTCAGGCCCGCTTTGATCGCCTCCAGGGCGGCCAGGTAATGGTGACCGGCCGCTTGCTGCCGGGCACGCCTCAGGTAGGCGTCTCCCAATGTCTTGGGCGCCGTCACCTGCAGAAATGGATCGTCGGCGGGCAATTCGCCCCGCAGCGCGGCCAACGTGCGCTGAGCGCCCGTGATGTCGTCGGCCTTGGCCTGGGTCAGCAGGGTCTGCTTCTGCCCGGCGATTCGCGCCTGACGTTGCTCCTCCCGGGCCTGCGCCTGCGCCTTGGCCTTGGCCCGGACCAAATCGGCACGCGCCTCCTTGAACTCCGGCAACGCCGCGAACCGCTCTCCCTTGCCCAGCAGCACATCGGCCTCGCCGAAGCGCTCGGCAGCGCCCAGCGTGCGGGCACGGGCCAGATAGAGTCGCGCGACCTGCTGCCGGGTCTGGTGAAACCAGCTGTCCCCCGGCGGCAACAGTGCCGCCAGGGCGCGCATGTTGCGCTGCACCGCGGCCCGCCATTCGCCGGTGAACTGCGGTTTGGCGATCAGGCCCGCCAGCTGCGCCTTGTCCTGGTCAACCTGCGTTTGGATCGGCTGCCCGCGCGCCTGGTGCGCACCGGGCTGTTCGGCGGACTGCAGCTGGCGAAGCTTCCCGCGGGTAAATCCGATATCCAGCAGTTCGGCCGCGCTGTCCAGGAGCTGGCGAGCCTGCTGGCGGTCGTGCTTCGCCAACAGGCCGTCGAACCGATGGCCTACCACGCGCTGCAATGCCGCCTGTACCCGGTCGAGCAGCGGGTCGTCCGGGTAGAGCGCGGAGAGTTTCAGGACGTTGTCGCGCAGCGCGGCGATATCGGCAACGCTCTTCAACTTCCCAAGCGCCGCCTGGATGCCGGTCTCGAGCTGGTCTATCTGGCCCTGGACCTGCTGAAAATGGAGTGCCTGGCGGACCTTGTCCTGCAGACCAACCAGCCTTGTGTTGTCGGGGAAACGCTTGAGGCCGGCATCCACAACCTTGAGAGCCTGACTGTAGTCCTTGGAACCCGCCACCTGCTCGGCCTGCTGGCTGTAGGCGATGGCCAGCCGCGGGTCCGACAACAGCTTATCGCCCGGATCGAGCTGGGCGACTATGGCGAGGATGTCGACCACATCCTCCTTGTCCGGGCGCGGCAGCAGATGGCCGGCATCGAGAGCCTTGTTGAAGCGCCCATTGAGGCTGTTCAGCAGCTGGTTGCGCGCGCTCCGGGTGCCGTCGGCAAGATCCTGCACTTGCGCCGAATCGGGGTACAGCCCGCGGGCCTGTTCGAGCAGCTGGTCGGCGCCCGGATAGTCGTAACGGCCCTTGGCCGGATTGAAATGCCCGTCCACCTGCTGTCGGTAGTACCCCAGGATGCGGTCGCGGGCCTGTTGCATGACCGATGCGCGCGCCTGGGGGCCAAAGCCCTGTACCGTCTTCAGCGCGGCAGCAAGCTGTGCGGTGTCACCCTGTTCGATGCGGCTGACGACTTGCGCGACCCGGCGCTGCTGCAGATAGCCGGGCAGCAGGCTTGCGATCAGAACGCCCGCCGCCAGCACCGCCGCACCGCCGCCCGCCAGCGCGATGCGCGAGCGCTTCACCGTGCGGAATCCGGCCAGGAACGCTTCCACATCAGGACTGCGCGCCGCGCGCTCGAACGCCAGTCCCTGCGCCAGCGCGCGCCATTGGCGGCGGCTGAGGCCCGCAACCGGCCGCGGCGAGAGTTTCCTGTCCCGGGCGTCGGTGGCAGGGCGCTTGTCGAAGGGGTGCCGGCCGGTGAGCAACTGATAGGACGCGCAGGCCAGCGCATAGATATCGTCGCGGGGGTCGGGCTCGCCGCCCTCCAGCATCTCCACGCTGGCATAGGACGGGGTCAACGCGCCCAGAGTGCCGGCGTCGAACAACGTCTGTTCGCCGGCATCGGTTCCGGCATGCTTGGTGGCCTGTGCGATACCGAAATCGAAGACCTTGACGGTGCCGTCCGGGGTGAGGAAGACGTTGCCCGGCTTGAAGTCCGAGTGCACCACACCCTTCTGGTGAGCATAGGCCAGCGCTTGGCCCATGCCTTCGATGATCGGCAGCGCTTCCTTGAGCGGCATGCCCTGGGGCCAATCGCGCTTGATGAGACGATCGAGGGGCTCGCCTTCCAGGTATTCCATCGTCATGTAGACGGTGGCGCCATCGCGGTCGAAGTCGTAAACGGTGACGATATTGGGATGTGCAAGGTTCTGGGCCTTGCGCGATTCCCTCTGAAGCGCTTTGAGGGAATCGGGATGGCGCTTGAACTCTTCGTTGAGGACCTTGACCGCCAGGTAGGGGTTGCGGTCCTGGGCTTCCTCCTTGCGCAGGTCACGGGCCTTGAATACCACACCCATGCCGCCGCGCCCGACCACCGACTCGAGAACGAAGCGATTCTTGAGGGTCATTCCCACTCGCGGCGGATCGGAAGGCCCGTCAGCCCATAGCGCCGGATCCCCCCAGGTGGCGCCGGTAGCGCCGGTCCCGCCCGTCGACCCCGACGGCGAGGTCGAACCGGTCACATCCCCATCGCCTGCGGTCTGCGAAGGCGCCATCACCGTCGCTTCCTCGCCGGCCCCGGGTGCGGCGACGCGGGTACGGTCATCGTCCGGAGCAGCTGCCTGTCCCGCACGCATACGGGTGCGATCATCCACCTGATCGCTGTTGGCGGCATGCTGTCCGGCGAGCCTTTCGCCCATCGCGGCGAACACTTCTGCCGGCATCTGGCCGGCCTGGTAGCTGGCCTGCAGGAGCGCCAGCAGATCGGGGCCCGCCTCCGGTTGCAGTTCCAGGGCCGAACGCAATGCGGCATCGAGTTCCGCCTGCGGCAGATCGCCGCGCACGAAAGCATCGAGGGCCACCCGGAACTGTTCCATCACGCGTCCACGCCCAATGACGCGCCGACGCCCGGCGGGTTGATCCCACCGGCTGCGGCGCACCGATCTGCCATCATAGAAACTTTCTGCGGAAACATCGTCGCTTCAAGGTTGCGGGCGCGTCAGCGCACCTCTTCGAATTCGACCACCACCACGGTCACATTATCGCGACAACCGCGTTCCAGGGCGAGACTGACCAAGGCTCGGCACACGTCCGCGCAATTGCCTCGCGGCATGATGTCCTGGATCTCCTGTTCGGAGAGCTCCTTGTACAAGCCATCGCTGCACAGCAGGAACCGGTCCCGATGTCGCAGGTCATGGAACTCCGCATCCAGATACAACTCATCCGCCGCCCCCACCGCGCGGGTGATGATATTGGCGGCCGGGTGACTCTCCGCGTCTTCGCGCAGCAGGCGACCCTGCTCGACCCATTCTTCCACCTGACTGTGGTCCCGGGTAAGGCGGGTCAACCAACCGTCGCGGTAGCAATATATCCGGCTGTCGCCGGCCCACAGGGAGACGCAATGCCGGTGATGGGCGAGCAGCACCACTACCGTGCTGCCGATGGTGACGCCGCCGCCGCGCAAGCCGGCCTCGCTCACCAGACGGGCGTTGACATCCAGCAGCCGGTCCTCCACATCGTCCAGCAGCGCGCTCAGACCCGGCGCAGAAGGGACGGCCCGCAGTGCATCGACGATCATGCCGCTCGCCAATTCGCCTGCATCGTGACCGCCCATGCCGTCTGCCACCACCCACACGCCGACCTGCGGCAGCTCCAGACAGGCATCCTCGTTGAGCGCCCGCACTTTCCCGACGTCAGTCAGGCAGGCCGATGACCAGCGAAAGGGCGGCAGTTCGGTCATTGCGCGCCATCCGTCCCCGTGCCGGTCGCGAGCACCCGGTAGCTGGGCCAGGCCTCCCACGCGCCGGACTGCCAGCCGGCGCCCAGCATGTCCGCATAGGCTTCCCCGTCCGGCAGCCCGGCGCCCAGCAGCAGTCCGGGATCGATGCGTTCGGAGCCTTCGCTCCACCACAGGCTGTAGGGGCCGAAGCGCTGCTCCAGCAGGACATCGGCGACAGCCGGGATCAACGCTGCGAATGCATCCCCACCCGTCACCGGCAGACGCCATCCCTGCTGTCCCGGGGCCGCCGGCGCAATCGACGCGTCATCGGGCACCGGGACCGCTATCGTACCCAAAGCGGTGACTGTCCCGTCGAACTGGTCGACTCCCACGCCGTCCTGCTCCAGCACGGACAGCGCGGCGGCCTCCGCCCGTTCGTACCAATCCGTCGCAGCGGGCAGATGGGCCGGACCCGCACCGGCGGGCAGAGACAATGCAATGGTCATGGGGAAGTAACGCCCTACCCGGTCGACGCTGGGCATCAGCACCCCTGCCCAGCCTGTCGGGCCGCACACGCCGGGGGCCAGCGCGAACCGCCAGATCGGGCTGGTCAGGTACAGGTCCAGCCAGCCCTCACCCAGGCGGGCGCGGCTGGCGGCAATCGCGCCCTGCAGCCATTGATCCCACCCGTCCAGAAAGCTGCGCGGCAACCGGCGGGAGACGAAATCACCGACCGCGGGCAGCTTGCCGTAGAAGCCGGGAACGGGCTGGTCGGCCTCGCTCACAGCTTCCCCGGGCATCGGAAGTGCTTCAGCTCGTCCATCATGCGGAACGGGTTGACGACGCTGTTGGCGATGATTTCATACTGGGCCTTGAATCCGCCGGCGGTGAACGTGACCAGAAACCGCTCCGGCGAACGCTCCTTGAGCGTGCCCTGATCGACCAGTCGGAACAGGGCCCATGGCCCGCCAGCCGACAGATTCACCTGCCCGCCTGCCGCATTGTCGAGCGTCAGCCGTGCGCCGCTGCCGCTCTGGGCACCGGGCCAGCTGATGTTGCTGAGCTCGGTCGGACCATGCCGATAACTGATGCTCTGACCGTCGATGTCCAGCAGGGCGCGGTTGACGTTCTCGTCCAGGTACATGGGTTTGAGCCCGAACTGCACACTGGGCTGCTTGCCGCCGTTGGGGAAGAACACCTGCCGGATCTCGGCGGCACGCTGGAAGTCCCTCAGGGCGGCGTTCGACAGGCCCAGGCCCGCCGAGCGCCAGCGCCACTGACGGTGGGAGGTGTCCACGAACGGCTTGAGATAGTCCTGGAAGAACTTGTCCATGACGCCTCCAGGGCCGAAAAAGCGGGCGAAATCATCGATGGTCACATCCTGCTTCCCGCCCGCGTAGATGGGAAAACGACCTTCGATGGCCTGCTGGTATTGTGCCAGGACCGCGGATGCATAGTTCTGGTTGAGCTGGGCGCGACTTCCCGACAAGGTCACCTGACCGCTGGCGTCAGCGATCTGCTCCAGCCAGCCGCGCACCGGCTGGGGTTGCTGGACCGCCAACGTGCGCAGCCGACTGACGACATTGCTGCCGCCCCCGACCTGCGACTGGGCCGCCTTGAGCACACCCTCCCCCCGCTGCTCGCAAGGCGCTGCAGCTGACCCTGGAGTTCGGAGAGCACCGACTGGACCTGCTGGATCGGTGGCTGACCGGCGCCCGCCTGGCCGGTCAGGCCGTTGAGCTGTGCAAAGTGCTGGCCCACCACGTCGGCAGGCGATGCGGTGGGCTTGGCAACCGCGGACGGCGCCGCCGACTGGAACATGCGCGCCAGGCGGCTGCGCTGCGCGGCGGCCTGGCCCGCGACCCGGCCGGCGGCCTGTGCGACCTTCCCGCCAATACCGCTGCCCGCCCGGGTAAGCGTGGTGTTGCTGGCTACCGCCTGCAGCAGTGCCACCATCGGCGAGGACGGCCCCGCCAGGGTCGCAACCTCGTTCGCACCCTGCTGCAGGCTGTGGAAGGGTGCGATGCGCAGCTTGTCCAGCATGCTTTGCCAGTGCCGGATGTAATCGTTGAAATACAGCTGCTGGACGGCGGCGTCCACCTGCGACCGTTCCTCAGCGCTGAGCGGTCCGCGTTGGGTGCCCATGACCCAATTGTCTTCGCTCAGCTCACCGCCGATCTGCTTGGACTGGGGTTTGAACAGCTGCTGGTAGCCGGCCTGTGTGAACAGGGCGGGCACCTGAGCCTTGAGAGCGCCGCCGTCGTCAACGAATACCTGTGCGGCACCGTTCACGTCCTGGGCAACCTGGAACGGCGCCACCGCGCCATCCTGGGCGTCACTCTTCAGACGCGCGTAGAGCCGGTCGGCAAGCGGCGTCTGCGCAAGACGGCTGCGCACGCTGCCCACCAGCGCCTTGTTCAGCGCGACGGGTTGAAAACCGCGCTGCAGCAGTGCGCCCAGATCCGCCTGCAGACGCCGGACCTGATCCCCGTCGAGCGAGCCGCTGTGCTGCCAATCGAGGCCGAACCACAACTTGGCGAAACCCGCATCCAAGCGCTGCGGATCCGACAGCATCAGATACAGCTTGAGCGTCTCATAGCGAAACCCGGGACTCGCCCCCGGATTGGCCAGTTGGCCTTCCACCTGCTGGACCATCCTGGGCAGCAGCAGGGAATTCAACGCGCTGCGGTAGGCAGCCCGGGCTTCGCCCCCCAGGCGGTTGCCCTGATACAGGCCCAGACCCATCAGAAACGGCACGTCGTCGCCCTTGCCATAGACCTGGGTGACCGCCTGCAGAGCGTCCAGGCGCGGCAGTATCTGCGCGATGTCCGCGTTGGGGGCCAGCGGCTTGGCCGCGACCTTCCCATACTGCTCCACCCGATCCTGAATCCTGTGCACGTACACCGCATTGCGCGTAAAGCTGGCGGACCAGGCAAGGGCGGCCAGCGCGGCCAGCGCGATCGCCCCTGCGTAAGCGCCGATCTGCAGCCAGGCCCGCCGCCGTTCCAGCCCCCGGTTCGCGCCGGCCAGCTCTGCCTCCGGAAAGACGACTTCCGTCAGCAGGTCGCGGATGAAATAGCTGCGTCCATGGCCGCCGTAGGATGGCAGCACCTTCTGATCGAGTCCGAAGGTACGGGCCAGCGACCCCATCAGACGATCGATGGGCGTTCCCTCCTGGGTCCCGCTGGTGAAATAGATCCCCCGCAACAGCGGGGCGTCCTCGTAGCGCGACGGCTGGAAGATGGCCTGCGCAAACTGCTCCACGGTGCCCTTGAGACCGACCATCTGGGCGGGGAAGCCCTGAATCAGGGCGCGACGCTGGGTGTCGCGCTCCTGGTTGAGGCGCCAGTAGACGCGCTCGCCGACGCGCTGAATCAGGCCGTCGAACTCCGCACCCACGTGCTGCACGGCGCTGCCGTCCTCGCTGGCCCCTTCGGGGAAGGTAAAACCCCAGACCTGGGCACGATCCTCCCTGCCCAGATCGTCGAAAAATTCCATGAATCCAGCCACCAGATCGCATTTGGTGAATAACAGATAGATGGGGAAGCGAATGCCGAGCTCCTTATGGAGTTCCTGGATGCGCTGTCTGATGGCATGCACGTGGGCGCTGCGCTGCTGTTCGTTCTGCACCATGATGTCGGCGATGCTGATGGCCACCAGGGCGCCATTGATGGGCCGGCGTCGACGATGCTTCTTGAGCAGACTGAGAAACCCGGTCCACGCCGCGCTGTCGGCCGCCGCGTGACTGTCCTGGGTCACATAACGACCCGCCGTGTCCAGCAGCACCGCCTCATTGGTGAACCACCAGTCGCAGTTGCGGGTGCCGCCCACGCCGCGCAGCGCTTCCTTGCCGAAACGGTCGGCGAGGGGGAAGTCCAGACCGGAATTCACCAAGGCGGTGGTCTTGCCCGAACCCGGTGGGCCAACGATCACATACCAGGGCAGTTCGTAGAGGGAACGCCCGCCGCGCTTGCTGTCCGATTTGCGCAGGATCGAAAGCGCCTCCTCGAAACGCTCCTTGAGGGTCGCCACCTCCTCGGCGGACTGGCCCGGCGCCGCAGCGGCGCCGGCGGCAGAGCTGTCCGCGCTGGCCGCAGCCGCCATCTCCTTGTCGGCGCGGTTGGCCTGCATCTGGATGCGCAGATTGTTCAGACCCCAGACCAGCACCACCACCAGGATGACCAGCAGGCGCACCACCGCGCTCGCCAGCGGGACCTTGCCCGCAATGGCGATGAGCGGTCCGCCGAACCAGATCAGCGCACTCAGGGCAAGCACGCCGATCAGCGAAATGACCCACTTCTTCTTGAACACCGCCACCACCTTCTTCATGCGTGCTCTCCGCGCGAACCGCGTCCCCGGATATCAAGCGATACCGGCGCACCGGATTTCGGTTCCGCAGGCGCTGTGTAGCCGTGGCGGATCTGCTGCAGCTGGTCGTAGACGGGGTTGGAATTGCCCCGCAGCATCCAGGTGAAACCCAGGTACATGGACAGCAGCAGCGCGCCGGCCACGGCCCCCACCACCCAAAGAGGCACGTAACGCACCAGCGGGTTGCGACGCCCGCCGACCCCCTGCCAGTGGGCAGAGAGGTCACGTTCGAAGTCGCCGCGCTGCATCCGGATCGCCCGGAAGGCCTGATCCTGGACCTCGTCCAGGCGCGCGCGGCCGCGGTCCAGGACCCGGTACTTGCCCTCGAACCCCAGCGCCAGACAGACGTACATGAGCTCGAGAACATCCAGCATCCGCCCCGGGTCCTGCAGGGCACGATCCAGGATGGCAAAGAATTTCTCGCCTCCCCAGGTCTCGTTCTGAAACGTGCTGAGCAGGGTCTGCGAGCTCCATGCGCTTTCGCTGCCCCAAGGCGTGCTAAGCACCGATTCGTCCAGAAAAGTGCACAGGGCATAGCGGCCGGCCAGTACCGACTCGGGGCTCGCGCCCTGGGTGCGGGCATTGTTTTCGAACGCGCGGATCTCGCGGATCAGATGGTCGCGCAGGCCGGCGACATCGGGATGGCGGGTGCTGTTGCGAAGCTGCGGGGCCAGCACCAGCAAAGAGGTCGCGGCGCCCACCAACGCACTCTGGGCGACACCGAGGGCAGCCGCATCCAACGGTGCCTGGACCGCCGGCGCCGGTGATGGCGGTGGCGGCGTTGCATGCGGTGGCGACGGTGGCTCGGTCGGCGCCCGGCGCCCCCCGGGGCGCGGGCGCATGACGGTACGGTCGGAGTCGTCGCTGCTGGAAAAAGGATCGTCGATGCTCACAGCCGTTACCCCTTGATGGCCCAGAATTCAAGTTCGATGTCCGGAAAGTCACCGCCGATGTGGATAGCGAACCCGCCCGATTTGTCGAGTTGCGTCCAGTATTCACTCTGCCGGTCCAGCTCGAAGTACGCGAAGCCGGCATGATAGGGAATCTGGCGTGGCGCGGCCGGCAGCGGCCGCACCCGGATGCCGGGAAGCTGGAGGTTGACCAGTTCGCGAATCTGCTCCACGGAACCGATCTTGACCTGGGTCGGGAAATTCCGGCGCAGCTCCTCGTCGGGCATCTTGGCGCTGACCGCAAGCACGAAGCTCGCCGAACCCAGCAACCCACGGTCGCTGATCGGCGCCACCCGGATGCCGTAGCGCCGTTCCTGCAGAGGGATGGCGGTGGCGGTCTGCTCCAGCACCATGCTCAGCGATTGGCGCAAGGCGCTCACCAGCGGGTCGAAGGTCCCCTGCAGGTTGTCATGGCGGTAGCCGGGAAACTCCGGCGCGCGCTTGCTGGCAGCGGTGAAGGTGGCCAATTCGCCGGCGATCTGCACGGCCAGACGATAGAAGTCTTCGGGGTGCACGCCCTCACTGTTCGACAGATGGGTTATCAGCGGTTCGTAGCGGTTGACGGCCTGCAGCAGAAGAAAATCCGCAATTTCCGCCGCGCCGCCGCGCCCCGACCCGGAAACCCGGCTGGCAATGGATTCGCCCCGATGGTGCAACAGTCCCTGCAATTCGCGAATGAATCCCGCCAGCGCCGGCGCCGCCCGGCAATCCAGCGCCGACGGCATGAAGCGATCATCGACGATCACATGACGATCGGATCGCGATTCCACGATCTTGACAACGCCCATGGCGGCATAGCCGTCCAGCCCCTCCGATTCGAGCACGAAGCGCATATCGGGCGTCGCCACCCGGATCTCGGCAACACTGTCGGTGCCGGTATTGCTGTCGCGCACTTCATAGTCACGGCTGCGGTAGCGGGTCATGCCATCGCCGGCGCCGTCGCTGCGAACCTCCGGGAGACCCGCGCGTCGCACCGGAAGCGCCAGATACACCACCGTGTCGTGAATATTCTCGGGTATTTCCAGCACCGGCGGCCCATCGTCGTCCCCGGGGACGTTGAAGGGCGTGCCATCGGGAAACACACCGCGGGCCGAAGTCAACGCCAGCTTGCCCAGGGTCAGCAGCTGCTTGTCGATCTCAAGTTCCGTGAACCCCCACGACCCTGTGCGTAACACTCCGCAACGCCCCTCCACCAGCCCCTCGACATAACGCAGGTGCTGCTGAAAGTGCTGGGGGCGCAGGAACATCCCCTCCGACCATACGATTCGGTTGTTCCACGACATTAGGGTTCTCCGAACGGGCTCAGTTCTTGCCGGCAGAAATCGATACAGCCAGGCGTTCCAGCCGGATCTGCAGGCTGATCTTGGATTTATTGGGTACGGCGGTCAGCCCGCGCCAACGGGCTCGATCCAGATCGCGAAAGCCGGCCAGCACGCCCACGAAACGGGTACCCACCGGCAGCTGCTGGTTGAAATCGCGGGTCTCGCCCGGCCGCAGCTCGAATTCCTGGTGCCCGAGCAGATCCTGACCGAGAACGGTCTTGCTATTGCGGTACAGAGAAAAGAAATCGGCACTGCGAAAGGCGTCCGCAGACCGCAACTCATAGACCCGGAGCACGATCGGCGAGGGACGGCCCTCGGGGTTGGGATTTACATCCTGTGACGCGACGATGCTGCCCTTGGAGGGAATCGGGGCAGGTCCGCTGGCACATCCGGCCAGCGCAAGGACAAAGAAAATGACAACGCCAACGTTGACGAGGTACGCCCCGCTGGGACTGCGCATAGCCATGGCTGTTCCGCCCTCTTTATTGATAAATTCTTGTTCTGGCGCCACCGGCCCCAACGCACGCATGGACTGCGGATGCAGCCCGCGCCGGGCCTATCCGCCCGAGCGACAGGACGAGCGGACTTCCCGCAATCGACTACGATTCCTGGCCGGGTCCACTGCGCAACTGCTCGATCTGCTCTTCGTAGGCCCGGGCGAATTCCTCGCCGAAGAGCCGCTGGAAGTGATCCTCGGCCTCCCGCACGACCTCGCTGTATTGTTGGGTGTACAGCTCCCAGCACTTGGCCTTGCGCGCGGTGGGCAACAGCGCGCCGAACGTACCGCCCTTGCCCGCGGCCTTTTCCACCGCATCCGGATCGAACCGGCGCAACAGCTCCCGGAACGCCGCCTGCATCCCGGCCATCATCGCCATCTGATGGCCCTTGATGTCCGTGATGCCCTCGTGCACCGCATCCGCCGGCGCGAGATAGCCAGGCCCCTGCTTGGCAAGCAGGGCCCGCAACGCCTCCTCCACATCCACCGAGAACTTCAGTGGATTGTTCTCCACCGGGCGCACGGTCGTCATGGCCATCCGAAATTCGCTCTTCAAACTGCTGCGGGCCCTCAGGACCTCCATCACCCCCTGTACAAGCTCGCGGAACATCTGACCGATGGCGGCCATCAGCACCGGGGCATAATCCGGCGGAATGCCCACATCGCCCAGACCGGCCCCCTGCAGAAACCATTGCATCTCGCGCACGGCATCCCCGCCGATCGCTGGCGGCGCGGCCGGTGCGTGCTGGACAGACGGCTGGGCTGCGCCAGGCCCGCCGGCAGGCGTGCCGCTGTTCTGCGCGGATACCGACGGCCGGGCGGGCGGCGCACCCGGAAACCGCGGATCCGCCAGGGGAACACTGTCTGCGTCCGATTGCGCAGGCTCGTCTGCGGGCTCAGGCGGGATGCTCGACGAAAAGCCGGTCAAATCCCAGTCCTCGGGAATCTGCTCGCCACCCGTGGAGGGCGGCGCGAAGAACTCATCCAGAGGCGAGCCCTGATCGAAGCTGCTCTCAGCCTGTTGGGGCGCGGGCTCATCGGGGCGATCGCCCAAAGGCGATTCCCAGGGTGACGCAGGAGACGGCGGCGCCTCATCCAGAAAGGCAAAGGGGTCCTCGGAGATCGCTTGCGGTTTCTGCTCCGAGAAGGCCCCGGGTGGTGATGACGGTGGCGCTTGGTCCAGAAAGGCGAAGGGGTCCTCTGGGATCGCTTGCGGCTTCTGCTCCGAAGGCACCTCGGGCGGGATAGTGGGGCTGGTGATGGCGAGCGCCTCGCCCCCATCGTCGGCCATGCCGGGAGCGAAGGGATCGGGGGCCGGCATCTCGCCACCTTCGACGCGCACGCTGATTTCATAGTCGCCGATCAGCAATCGGTCGCCGTCGCTGAGCGCGACGAAGTTGCCGGCGCCGACGGATTGGCTTGAGCCGTTTACGAATACGCCATTGGTACTCGTATCGCCGAGGTAATACATCCCGTCCCGATACTCGACGCGGGCGTGGCGGCCCGATACGAAACGTTCCGGGTCGGGCAGCACCCAATCGTTGCCCTGGGTACGGCCGATGGTGCCGCCACGGGTCTCGAAGACCTTGGACCGCTGCAGACCCGGGGCCTCCTTGCCAGCGCTGGTAATTGTGAGGGTCAGTGGCATATTTAAGGATATCGGCACAGTGACGGCGTCCCTCCAGCCGCCATCGACAGGATCTTGCTGCGCGACGTCCGTATCCGGCAGGCTCGGTTCGGTTCGCCGAACGCGTATCATAAGGGAAAACCGCTGCCACTGGCACCATCAATGCTTGACTGTCCGAATTAGTGCCAGCAGTCCACGGTCCGCACAATATCGGTGCGCGGCACGGACACCCCATGAGGCATGCATTCTGCGTTGACATTTCCCGACCAAGCGTTTGCCCGAACCGGCCAACAGAAAGGCTGGCGCCCGCGGGCCGCAACGCCGGCGCTGGATAAACTCAGCCGCAGTCGGTGCGCATGTTCCATTCGCCCCCATACCGGTGCAACGGGTTCGATGTGGCCGGCACCACGCGCCCTACACCCGGCACCACAGCCGCTATTGCGCCTTTTGTTAGCGGAGCGTAAGCTCCTTCAACACAAGAATACAAGTATCCGGTATCGTACGCATGCAACTAAAGAAACCGCCGTTGCTGCCGTCTCTGATCTGGAATCGAAGGTACATTAGCAAAGCATGATGGGTAAATGCGCAACGCCGGAGCGATGAGTCCGCCATCCCCATGCGCGGGTGGACTTGCGCGGTTTCGGTAGCACAACGCTCAAAGAACAATACGCCTGAGGAACACCATGGCATCCCCGCAAGTGCTGGACTTGGACCAGCTCCTAGAGCCAATCTCCGACGACGCCCCGGCGGGGATCGACCTGCGTTCGGACGCCAAGACTTCACAACTCTATTACGCCGTGAAGGACGCCCGTTCCGCTGCACGCGCCAAGGAACGCAACAGCCTCATTGACGACGGTGAGGAGCGCGATCTGAGCGGCGAATGGCGGCCGGTGTTCCAGCAGGCTCAATCGCTGCTGAGCCAGAATAGCAAGGACCTGGAGCTGACTGCCTGGCTGATCGAGGCCCTGGTGCGGCTGCACGGATTCGCCGGCCTGCGGGACGGCTTCCGACTGGCCCGCGAACTGGTGGAACGATTTTGGGATGATATTTACCCGCGCCCCGACGAAGACGGAATCGAAACCACTGTCGCACCACTTACCGGCCTGAACGGAGAGGATGGCGAAGGAACGCTCATCGCACCCATCCGCGGCGCAGCGATCACTGGCGGCCAGTCCGTCGGCCCATTTGCGACCTGGCACCATGAACAGGCCATCGCTCTGGAGCAGATCACCGACAGCGACAAGCGCGAGCGGCGCATCGCCGCGGGGGCCGTAACCCTCCAGCAGATCCAACAGGCAGCCGCGGAAACCTCTGCCGAGCAGTTCGCTGTCCTGCATGAGGACCTGCAGGAGGCGCTGGAAGAATTTCAGCAGCTGTCGGCCGCTCTGGACGAGCGCTGCGGCGCCGACTCCCCTCCCAGCTCGAACATTCGCAATGCGCTGCAATCCTGCGGGGACACGCTGTCGTTCCTGGCGGGCGACAAACTGCACGCCGGGAACCCTGCCGGGGACACCGAGGAGTCCGCTGATGACGGCGATACTCCGTCCGCCGCGCCCGCCGCGACGGCGGGCGCGGCGCCGGGACGGATAAGCAGCCGCGAGGACGCGTTCAAGGTGCTGCTCGATCTTGCCGATTTCTTCCGGCGCACCGAACCCCATTCCCCGCTGTCATACAGCCTGGAACAGGCGGTTCGCTGGGGAAGAATGCCGCTTCCAGACCTGCTGTCGTCCCTGATCAGCAACACCGGCGTGCGCAACGAGTTCTTCCGGGTCACGGGCATCCCCAGACCGGCAGAGACCTCCAACGAAGACGACGACGACGACGACTAGAAGGCGATCGAGCACAGTTGATCGCTCGTAACTACCCGGCGGGCCGCATAGCTCAACGAATATGAAGCGACCCCGGCAAGTGATGAGTACCGGAACGCCGTATTGACAGCCAAAACGCAATCTAAGGCGGCCGTCGGTCCGGTTCGGAAAGGATTTCGCACTAACAGCCAGGAGCCCGTGCGCGTCCTCCGCGCCTAGCGGGGCGGGCGGGAGTGCGAGCACATCGCTTCCGTCTCTCAAGGAACATAGTGGCGACTATGTGACGACGGGGAGGGGAAAGATGGACCGTTTTTCCGCCGCACTTACACCCGCTTGGCGGGCAGTAGCGACATGATGACCCGAACGGGCCCTAAGAAAAAACAGTCGTCCACATCCATCGAGGAGTCAGTTCTATGGCCAGCATTCACGACAAACTGGAACGCGTCCGCAAGCCGCGGGTGCACATTACCTATCAAGTAGAAACGGAAGGCGCGGTAGCCGAGAAAGAGCTGCCATTCGTCGTAGGCGTAATGGGCGATTTCTCCGGAAACCCGACCAAGCCGCTGAAGTCGCTGAAAGACCGCAAGTTCGTGCAGATCGACCGGGACAACTTCGACGACGTGATGACCCGCATGACGCCCGGATTGAACCTGAAAGTGGAAAACACCCTGGCCGGAGACGGCAGCCAGATGGCCGTGGATCTGGAGTTCAAATCCATGGCGGATTTCGAACCGGGACGCGTCGTGGACCAGGTGGAGCCTTTGCGCAAGCTGATGGAGACGCGCAACAAGCTGCGCGACCTGATGTCCAAAGTGGACCGTTCGGAAGAGCTGGAGTCCCTGCTCGAGCAGGTGCTGCAGAACAGCGGGGACCTGGAAAAGATGGCCGGCGAGCTGGGCCTCGACAAGAGCGACGGCGATTCGGATAAGGAGGGCGGCAAATGAGCGAGCAGAACCCGGCCGGCGAACAGGCATCCGCGGCGACCGAAGCACAGGTCGAATCGGTCAACCTGCTGGAGCAGGCGATCGGCGCAACCCGCCAGACGGAACGCTCCGAGGCGGAGGACCTGATCCGGAACCTGACCGAGGAAGCGCTCAAGGGCACGGTGACCTGGAGCCGCAACCTGACGGTTACCTTCAATCAGGCCATCAAGGCCATCGACGAAAAGATGTCCGCCCAACTGGCGGCGATCATGCACGCCCCGGAGTTCCAGAAGCTCGAAGGCAGCTGGCGCGGTCTTCACCACCTGATCATGAACAGCGAGACCGGGTCGGGCCTGAAGATTAAGGTACTGAACGTCAGCAAACGCGACCTGTTCAAGGATCTGGACAAGGCGGTCGAGTTCGACCAGAGCCAGACCTTCAAGAAGCTCTACGAGAACGAGTTCGGCAGCCCTGGCGGTGAGCCCTACGGGGCCCTGGTCGGCGACTACGAATTCAGCGGTCATCCGGAAGATATCGATCTGCTGACCAACATGTCTCACGTGGCGGCGGCGGCCTTCTGTCCGTTCATTTCGGCAGGCGACCCCGCCCTGTTCGGTTTCGACAGTTGGACGGAACTCTCCAAGCCCCGGGATCTGGAGAAGATTTTCGAGTCCACCGAATATGCCCGCTGGAGAAGTTTCCGCGACAGCGACGACGCCCGTTTCGTGACCCTCACCATGCCGCGCGTACTGGCCCGACTGCCCTATGGCGCAAGCACCAAGCCGGTAGAGGAATTCGGCTTCGAGGAAGCGCCCCAGGAGGCGGATGGCACGCCCCGAGAGATGGGACACGACGATTACACCTGGATGAACGCGTCCTATATGCTTGCCGAACGCCTGACCGATTCATTCGCCCAGCACGGCTTCTGCACCAGCATCCGTGGGGCTGAAGGGGGCGGCAAGGTCGAAGGGCTTCCCACCCACACGTTCGTCAGCGACGACGGCGACGCCGATCTCAAATGCCCGGTGGAAATCGGCATCACCGACCGGCGCGAAGCGGAGCTCAGCAAGCTGGGATTCCTGCCGTTGTGCCATTACAAGAACACCGACTACGCGGTATTCTTCGGGGCTCAGACCGTGCAGAAGCCCACCAAATACGACCGACCGGAAGCCACGGCGAATGCCGCCATTTCCGCGCGTCTGCCCTACCTGATGGCAACCTCCCGCTTTGCCCATTACCTGAAGATCATGGGCCGCGACAAGATCGGCTCATTCATGGAGGCTTCCGATGCCGAGGACTGGTTGAACCGTTGGATACTCAACTACGTCAACGGCAACGAGACCGCCGGACCGGAGATCAAGGCCAAGTTCCCGCTCGCCGAAGCCAAGGTGGTGGTACAGGAAATACCCGGCCAGCCGGGTTCCTACAACGCCGTCGCCTGGTTGCGCCCCTGGCTGCAGATGGAAGAACTGACGGCTTCCATGCGCATGGTCGCCAAGATCCCGCAACTTGGCAGCTGATGCAGGAATCCAACTTCCCGCATGCTCCCGCCCGGCCCGCCCGCGTACCTGCGGGCGGGCCGGGACGTATCGGGGGCGCGCCTCGCTAGGCCGATTTCCGGGCCCGAGGACTGCACGGAAACCCGTCCCAATGATGTATGGCGATATTCGCACGGGGTTGGAGGCCTTTCTTGAGGCGCGTGATCCCGTGCGTGCGCTCACCCTGTGGCTCGCATCCCATCACGGAAGCTCTGTCCCTGCTTCCCGTGAATCGTTGCTGCAACAGCTTGCGACAGACGTGGCACATCTGGACAGCCTCATCAATGCCCAGCTCAACGCCATTCTTCACCATCCTCGCTTCCAGCAACTGGAGGCATCCTGGCGCGGCCTGCAGTTCCTGACGGCGAAGGCCGAGGACGCCGAGCGGGTTAACATTCGGATACTGAGCCTGTCCTGGGCCGAGGCGACGAGGGACATCTCCCGGGCGATCGAGTTCGACCAGAGCCAGCTGTTCAGGAAAATCTACAACGAGGAATTCGGCCTTGCGGGCGGCAAACCCTACGGCGTCCTGCTGGCCGACTACGAGATACACCATCGTCCCAAGCCGGACTGGCCCCATGACGATATCGCCACGCTGCAGGGACTTTCCCACATCGCTGCAGCCGCTTTCACGCCTCTTATCGTCGGGGTAGACCCGACAGTCTTCGGACTGGACCGCTTTGCCGGTCTCGAGATGCCATTCGATCTGAGCGACACATTTCGCGGCGAGGAATACACCAAATGGCGGGCATTTCGCGACACCGACGACGCCCGCTTCGTTGGCCTCACGCTGCCGCGAACCCTGATGCGCCTGCCTTATGCCGATGGCGTGGGGCGATCCGACGGCTTCCGCTTCCGGGAAGATGTCCGCGGGCCCGACAGCAGCCGCTATCTGTGGGGCACGGCGGTATACGCCTTCGGATCGGTGCTGGTACGGGCTTTCTCCGAATCCGGTTGGCTGGCCGACATCCAGGGCGTACACCGCGGCAGGGAAGACGGCGGGCTGGTAACGGGCCTCGCCACCGAATGGTTCGCCACCAATCGGGTTGGCGCCGTTCCCAAGTATACGACCGATGTGCTCATCACCGACGCACAGGAAAAGGAACTCACCGATCTTGGTTTCATCCCGTTGTGTGCCTGCAAGGACACCGGTTGGGCGGCCTTCTACAGCAACTCGTCGGCCCATAGCCCCAAAGCGTACGACCGCGTAGCCGCCACCGTGAACGCCCGGCTGTCGGCGGGCCTGCAGTACATCTTCTGCGCGTCGCGCTTCAGCCACTACGTGAAAGTGATGGCACGAGACAAGGTCGGCTCATTCCTCAGCGCGGAGGACTGCCAGAGCTATCTGCAAAACTGGCTGCATAAATACTGCACGGCATCGGAAGACGCATCCATTGACCTGAAAGCAAAATACCCCCTCCGCGAGGGTCGGGTCGAGGTTCGCGAACGGCCCGGAAGCCCGGGCAGCTATTTCTGCATCATGCACCTGAAACCCCACTTTCAGCTCGACCAGGTCGCCACCAGCGTAAAACTGGTCACCGAACTGGCACCGGCCGAAAGAACCTAACCAACCAGGGAGCCATGCCGATGAGCGGCAGTCCAACTGAACTCTTCGCCGCCGGTCAACTGACCGAGGCCATTGCCGCCGGCACCGAGGCCGTTAAACGCAAGCCCATGGACGCCTCCGCGCGCGGGCTGCTTGCGGAACTGCTGTGCATCGCGGGCAACTGGGAACGCGCCGACGTCCACCTGGACGCGCTGCTGCGCCAGGAGCCGGAAGCCGCGCCCGGAATCTCACTGCTGCGCCAACTGGTACGCGCTGCCCAGGCCCGGGATCAATTCTACAGCGAAGGGCGGATACCGGAATTTCTGACCGAACCCGGCGCATGGGTACGCCTGCACCTGGAGGCTTCGGTACTGCTGCGAGACGGGCGTCCCGCCGAGGCCGCTGCCCGAATCGAGCAAGCCGAGAGCGAAAGGCCTGTTTTGAAGGGCGAGTGCAACGGGCAACGGTTCGAAGGGTTGCGGGATCTGGACGACCTGACCAGCGGCCTTTTCGAAGTATTGACCAGCACGGGCAAGTATTTCTGGATTCCCATGGAAACGGTGGAACTGGTGGAATTTCGGGCGCCGAGCAGACCGCGCGACCTTCTTTGGCGCCGGGCGCGCATGAGCACCCGAGACGGCACCGACGGCGAGGTGTTCATACCGGCGATTTACGCCGCAGGAGGTCAGGACCTTGGCGATGCCGCGCGGCTCGGCCACAGCACCGACTGGCTGGGCGGCGAAGGGGAGCCGGTGCGCGGCACGGGCCAGCGCATGTTCCTGTTCGGAGACGAGGACATCTCCATCATGGAAGTCAACGAGCTGGCGTTCGACGAGAACACCTGAACCGGCGCCCCACCCTTGACGCATTGAACGTGACAGGCCTTATGGCGCAGATCAAGAAAACGCAACCGCTGCTTCCTTCGGTGCTTGACCGCCTGCTGGACGACAACCCGTCCGCCCAGCAGGAGGCTGCGGCTTCGCGGGCGCAGGTGATGCGTGAGCTGCACGCATGCATCCGCCGGGACCTTCAGAATCTGCTCAACACCCGCCGCCGGTGCCTGACGCTTGGCCCGGAGCCGGGCGAACTGGAGCAGTCGCTGGTCAACTATGGCATCCCGGATTTCTCCGGAGGCAATTTCGCCTCAGCCGCCAGCCGCGAGGAGTTCCGGCGCACCATGGAGAACGTGATCAGACGCTTCGAACCGCGATTCAAGACCGTTCGCGTGCAACTGCTGGAAAACACTGACACGCACGACCAGACACTGCGCTTTCGCATCGACGCACTGGTGTATGCCGACCCGGCACCGGAGCCGGTGGCATTCGACTCGCTGCTCGAGCCGGTGACGTACAGTTTCGAAGTCAAGGGAGCGCAGCATGACTGACGAACTGCTGCCCTACTACAATCGGGAGCTGACCTACATCCGAAGGCTGGCGGCGGAGTTCGCCGAATCCCACCCGAAGATCGCCGGTCGTCTGCGTCTGAGCGGCGATGTCATCGAGGATCCGCATGTATCGCGGCTGATCGAAGGGTTCGCGTATCTGAATGCGCGTATCCGCCAGAAGCTCGACGATGATTTCCCAGAGCTCACCGATGCACTGCTCAATGTCCTGTACCCGCATTATCTGGCGCCCATCCCGTCCATGGCAATCGTGCAATTCCAGCCTTTGCCGGATTTGGCCGCCAGCCACCAGGTCCCTGCACGGACCTGCGTGGAAACCGACCCCATTGACGGTGAACCCTGCCGCTTTGAAACCCGTTACCCGGTAGACCTTTGGCCGCTGAACGTAACCGATGCCGCTTTCACCAGCCATACCCGTGGCGCGCCTGTTACGCCCCGCAGTCGGGACGCGACCGGGCTGCTGCGCATCACTTTGCGCAGCACCAGTAAGGATCTGCGATTCTCCCAACTGGGCCCCGAGCGGCTGCGCTTTTTTCTCAACGGCCAACCGCAGCAGGTGTACCCGCTCTACGAACTGCTGTTCAACAATGTGGTACAGGTCGCTGCGCTGGGCGACGATGGCAATGTCACTCTTCTTGATGCGGATGCCATCCGGCCAGTGGGCTTCGAGCCGGACCACGGCATGCTGCCCTACCCGCCCCAGACCGCCCTCGGCTATCGCCTGCTGACGGAATTCTTCGCGTTCCCGGAGAAATTTCTGTTTTTCGAAGTCGACGGGCTTGCCCAAGCCGCCGCCGGCGCGGGCGAGCAGCTCGAGCTTGTCTTCTATCTGAACCGCACTTCGCCCGAGCTCGACCACAGCGTGCAGGCACAGACTTTTGCCCTCGGCTGCACACCCATGGTCAATCTTTATCGCCAGCCCGCCGAGCCGATACCGCTCACTCACACGGAGACCGAGTACCGCGTGGTCCCGGACGCGCGGCGCGAGAATGCCACCGAAGTGTATTCGGTGGACAAGGTCACCGCGGTAGCGCCCAACGGCGACAAGGTGGAGTATCGACCCTTCTACGGTGTCGGCAACGGCGTCCACAGGGATTGGGAGCAGACCATGTGGAGTGCCGCCAGACGCCCGTCCGGGCCCGACGATCCGGGCACCGACGTGTACCTGGCGCTTGTGGATCTGGGGTTCTCCCCCTCCGCACCGGCCAACTGGGTGGTACACCCGGAGACCACCTGCCTGAATCGGGACTTGCCGGGGCGACTGCCCTACGGCGGGGGCCAACCGCATCTGCAGATAAGCGAAGGCACCGCCCCCGTGTCCGGCTTGCGCTGCCTGACTGCGCCGACCCGGACCCTGCGCCCTCCATTGGGACGCGGTTCACGCTGGCGGCTCATTTCCCACCTTTCATTGAACCATCTCTCGCTCAGCAATGACGACGCCGGCGCCAGCACGCTGCGGGAGATCCTGCATCTTTACAACTTCAGCGACTCGGCCGACACACGGGCCATGATCGACGGGGTCCTGAATATCCGCAGTCGGCGGGTAACCGGTCGAGTCATGTCGGGCGGTCACAGCGGACTGGCCGGCGGAATCGAGATCCGCGTGGAGTTCGACGAACAGCGTTTTACGGGCAGCAGCCTGTATCTTTTCGCCAGCGTACTGGAACGCTTCATGGCGCTTTACAGCTCGATCAACTCGTTCACGCGTTTCGTGGCTACGGTCAAAGGACGCGATGAGGTATTACGAAGATGGCCGGCACGAGCAGGCGAACGGCTGATTCTCTAGCCGACCAGCTGTTCCGGGAACCGTATCGCTTCGATTTCTTCCAAGCGGTGCGAATTCTGGAGGCACTCGGACGGGAGCGCAGCGCGGCCGACAGGTCGGCCGCACGCATGGCTGTGGGCCACGACTTTGCGCCGGGACAGGAAACCGTGCGCTTCCGCGCACTGCCGTCCAGAAGCTTTCCTGCGTCAACGATCAGTGCGCTGGCTCACGGCACCGGACAGGGCGATGAGCCCACGTTGGCGCCGGAAATGACGGTTTCGTTCATGGGGCTGGTCGGTCCCGGTGGAGTGCTGCCGGAGCACTACACGGATCTGCTGCTGCGGCGCTTGCGCTTGAAGGACCATGCGCTGCGGGATTTTCTGGACCTTTTCAACCACCGCACCATTTCCCTGTTCTACCGGGCATGGCTGAAGTATCGGTTCCCGTTCAATCACAAGCAGCCTGGGGACGAAGAAGACGCCTTCGCGCTCGCGCTGAAATGCCTCACGGGGATGGGCAGCGAGCACATGGCCGAACGCACCATCGCGGCCGACGAAACGTTTCTGTTTTACAGCGGGCGCATGGCAAACCGTGTACGTCCCGCCGAAGGACTCGCCAAGTTGCTGTCCGATTGTTTCGGCGTACCCGTGTCGGTGGAGCAGTTCCAGGGACATTGGCTCACGGTCGAGGACGAAGAGCGCACCGTGCTGCCCTCAGGACCCGTGCGCTCCGGGTATTACAACCGCCTCGGGGTAGACAGCATTCTTGGCGACCGGGTGTGGGACGTGCAAAGCCGCTTCCGGCTGCGGATCGGCCCGCTGGGACGCAAGGCTTTTGCAGCCCTGTTGCCCACCGGCGAGACCCTGGCCGAGCTGTGCGCCGTCACCCGCACCTATGTGGGGCCGGAGTTGGACTACGACGTACAGCTCGTTTTGGCCGGCGAAGAAGTACCTCCGTGCCGACTTCAGGGAGGCGGCATGGAGGGTGCGGCGCTGGGATGGAGTTCATGGCTGGCCGGCGGTCGCGATGGGGATGCGGGCGACGCCTGTTTTCAACCCGAAATCCACGCTGGCCACTCCGAAACGGACTCTGTATCATCGACTTAACCTCGGGAGCGGCCCACTCCCGGGAGCTCCAACAAGAAAAATAGAATCATGGCACAACTAAACATCAAGTCTCTGGTCGATAAACTCAACGACACCTGCCGCCGCGCACTGGAAGACGCCGTCGGCCTGACCATGTCGCGCACCCACTACAACGTGGAAATCGAGCACTGGCTGCTCAAGCTGGTGGAGGTTCCGGACGGCGATATTTCCGCGATACTTACGCACTACGGGGTCAATCTGTCGCGGCTGAACCGGGATCTCACCGCAACGCTGGACAGCTTGAAGACCGGCAATTCGCGACCCCCCGCGCTTTCGCCCCATGTTATCGATCTTGCCCGCGAAGCCTGGCTGATCGCCTCCCTTGAATACGGCGCCAGCCACACCGGTTCGGGGCATCTGCTGGCGGCGCTGGTGGGCGACGAGACCCTCTCGCGCATGGCTCGGGGCACATCCGCCGAATTCGGCCGCCTGTCCGCCGATGCGCTGCAGCAGGACCTGCCATCGCTGATCGCCGGCTCGTCGGAAGAGCAGGCCGAGCCGGCCGGCGCCGCAGCGGACCCCGCCGGCACACCCAAGGCCGGCGGCAAGACGCCGGCACTGGACCAGTTCACCGTCGACCTCACCGAACAGGCACGTCAGGGCAAGATCGACCCGGTACTGGGCCGCGATGCGGAGGTACGCCAGATCGTCGATATTCTCACCCGTCGGCGGCAGAACAATCCGATCCTGACCGGCGAGGCCGGCGTCGGCAAAACCGCGGTGGTCGAGGGTTTCGCCCTGCGCCTGGCGGCCGGCGACGTACCCCCCGCGCTGAGCGAGGTGGCGATCAAGTCGCTGGACCTGGCTCTGCTGCAGGCCGGGGCCGGCGTCAAAGGCGAGTTCGAGAACCGCCTCAAATCGGTCATCAATGAAGTCAAGGCGTCACCCAAGCCCATCATCCTGTTCATCGATGAGGCCCACACGCTGATCGGCGCGGGGGGGCAGGCCGGACAGGGCGATGCGGCGAACCTGCTCAAGCCCGCCCTCGCACGGGGCGAACTGCGCACCATCGCCGCCACCACATGGGCCGAGTACAAGAAGTACTTCGAACGCGACGCCGCCCTCGCCCGTCGGTTCCAGACGGTCAAGGTGGAGGAACCGGCCGAGGAACAGGCAGTGGAGATGATGCGCGGGCTGGTGGGCACCCTGGAAGGCCATCACCGGGTACGGGTACTGGACGCAGCGGTGCGGGACGCGGTGCGGCTGTCGCACCGCTACATCACCGGCCGTCAGTTGCCGGACAAGTCGGTCAGCCTGTTGGACACCGCCTGCGCCCGGGTGGCCATCGGGCAGAACAGCACCCCGCCCGCCATCGAAGATTGCCGCCGCCGTCTGGAGCAGATCAAGGTTGCCGTCAACATCCTGGAGCAGGAGGCGTCTACCGGTGCCGAGCACGGCGAGGAGATTGCCAGCCTCAAGCAGGAGCAGACTGCGCTGCAGGACGACCTGGCCGGGCTTCAGGCACGGTGGGAAAAGGAACTGGGGCTGGTGCGCCGCATCCAGCAGCTGCGTGCGCGCCTGGAAGGGCGTCCGGAGCTGGCCCCGGCCGGCGATGGAGCGGGCGGCGAAGCCCAAGACGACATCCCCGCGCCGAGCGACGAAGAGCATGCCGGCCTGCGCAGCGAACTCGACGCAGCCACCGCCGAACTTCGCGACCTTCAGGGCGAGGCTCCCCTGCTGCATGCGGTGGTGGACGGTCAATCCGTCGCCCAGGTGGTCTCCGAATGGACGGGCATTCCCGTGGGACGCATGCTGAGCGACGAAATCAACGCCATCCTCAACCTCAGGGACCGGATGGAGGAAAGCGTCGTAGGCCAATCCCATGCCATGGAGGCCATCGCCGAAAGCATCCGCACTTCCCGAGCCAGCCTGGGCGATCCGGGCCGGCCAATCGGCGTGTTCATGCTCGCCGGCACCAGCGGCGTGGGCAAGACGGAGACCGCCATCACCCTGGCGAATCTGCTCTACGGCGGCGAGCAGAACATGACCGTCATCAACATGTCGGAGTTCAAGGAGGAGCATAAGGTCTCCCTGCTCATGGGTTCGCCACCCGGCTACGTCGGCTACGGGGAAGGCGGGGTCCTCACCGAGGCGGTGCGCCGCAAACCTTACAGCGTGGTGCTGCTCGACGAGATGGAAAAGGCCCATCCCGGCGTACAGGACATCTTCTACCAGGTGTTCGACAAGGGGCACATGAAGGACGGCGAGGGCCGGGACATCGATTTCAAGAACACCGTGATCCTGATGACCACCAACGCCGGCACCGACACCATCATGGGCCTTTGCGCCGACCCTGAAACCATCCCGGACGCCGAAGCACTGGGCGAGGCGTTGCATCCGGAGCTTCTCAAGACCTTCAAACCGGCGTTCCTCGGGCGGGTAACCGTCGTCCCTTACTTTCCGCTCAGGGACGAGGTGATGAAGCAGATCATTAAACTCAAGCTCGGCAAGATCGCCAGACGGGTACGCGAAAACTACAACTCCCCCTTCGACTACTCCGATGCGCTGGTCGACAATATCGCCCAACGCTGCACGGAGGTGGAGAGCGGCGCCCGCAACGTGGATCACATATTGACCCGCACCCTGCTTCCGGAACTGTCCGCTCAGTTCCTCACCCGGGTGGCCAACGGTCAGGCAGTTGCTTCGGTGCGCGTGGACGTCGACGGCGACGGGTTCGTCTATGACATCCAGTGAGGCGGCCCGGCAACCACAGCGCGGGCGTGCTCAGTCACCAACGATGCGGGGACAGCTGAGCAAATATTGCTTTACCAGATAGGCAGCAAGGAACGACGGAAACTGGCGTACGAGTCGGTTGTCTGCCCAACGAGCCCGGCTGCACCCGGCGGGCGTGCAGGGACGACAGGCTCGCACCGATCATCGCTGGGCCGCAATCCGGGCACAGCACCAACTGAGTCCAAACGATAAGGAAAAGAAACCATGATTTACATGCAGATCGAAGGCATCAAGGGCAATGTCACAGAAGCGGAACACAAGGGTTGGCTGGAAATATCCTCCCTGCAGTTCGGGGTGGGCCGCGCCGTCCAGATGTCCACCGGCTCCGGCCACGAACGCGAGACCAGTGCTCCGTCCATAAGCGAGGTTTCCGTTTCCAAGGCAATGGACAAGGCATCGCCCAAGCTGTTTGAGGAAGCCTGCTCGGGCAAGGCCAAGAAGGTGACCATCCACCTGGTCAGAACGAGCGGCAACTCGGTGAAGACCTATATGGAATACGAGCTGGAGGAGTGCCTGGTAAGCGGTTACTCGGTAAGCAGCGGCGGCGACCTGCCCAACGAGTCCCTGTCATTCGCGTTCACGAAGATAACCATGAAGTTCACGCATTACAAGAAAGACAACACGGCCGACAGCCCCATTGCTGTGTCCTACGACCTGGAAGCGGCAAAGAAGGCGTAAGCGCTCCGCCGGTAGACAGTGCAGCGGCCGCCGCGCGCCGAGCCTCGGTGCGCGGTGGCCGCTGCCTGCTCCACCCCTGTGCGGCCCCGGGCGCCCATGGCCTGCTGAGCCGCTGCAAGCGAGGTTCCCATGGCCATCAAGCAGGACAACCGCACCCTCACGATCGAAAAGAGTCCGCTTGGCAAGGACCAGCTTCTGCTGGAGGCGTTCCATGGACGTGAGGGGCTGTCCGAGCTGTTTTCGTTCCAGCTCGAGCTGCTTTCAGAGATGGAACATATCGCGCCCAAGGAGATCGTGGGCAAGCCCATCACCTTTTCCGTCCCTTTGAGCGACAGCGGCAAGCGCCAGTTCAATGGTGTAGTGCGGCGCTTTTCCCGCGGACCGGTAATGGGCAACAGCGGGCTGCGCCGCTACCGCGCCGAGCTGATGCCCTGGTTGTGGTTCCTGACCCGCAATTCCAACTGCCGGATTTTCGCCAAGCAGTCGGTAAAGGACATCCTCGAGAAGATTTTCCAGGATCACGGTTACGGCCATGCGGCCAAATTCCACCTGAGCGGCAATCACCCCAAGCGCGAGTACTGCGTACAGTACCGGGAAACCGACTTCGACTTCGTGTCACGGCTGATGGAAGAGGAAGGCATCTTCTATTACTTCCAGCATGAGTCCGGCAAGCACGAACTGGTGATAGCCGATGCCACGGCCGCCTACAAGGACTGCCCGGAGAAACACATTGAATACTTCCCCGGCGACAAGACCACCGATCGGGTAACCGGCTGGGACCACAACTACGAGTTTCGCTCCGGAAAGTGGAGTCAGAGCGACTACAATTTCGAGGCGCCGACCAACAAGCTGCTGACCGAGACCAAAACCATCCGCGGGATGGATGGCGCCGACAAATACTCGCTCTACGATTACCCCGGCGGGTATACCCAGAAGGCCGACGGCGAAGCACTGACCCGAGCGCTGATGGAGCAGGAGGAAGTCGCCTGCGACACCACAACCGCTGAGAGCACCTGCCGGACCCTGCATCCGGCCGGGCGGTTCACGCTGAAGTCCAAAGAGGATTCGCCCCAGGATGATGGCAAGAGCTTTGCCATCATTGCAATCGAGCACTCGGCGAGCGATGGCTCCTATGGCCAGGGTGGCAGCGGCGGTCTTTCCTATGCCAACTCCTTCACCTGCATACCGGCATCTGTGGTCTTCCGTCCCGCCCGCATCACGCCAAAGCCGACGGTACGAGGCATCGAGAGCGCCGTCGTTGTAGGACCCGACAAGGATACCGTGCACACCGACAAGTACGGGCGCATCAAGGTCAAGTTCCATTGGGACCGCGAAGAGAAGAGCGAGTCGTGCTGGATACGCACCAGCCAGAGCTGGGCGGGCGCCAGCTGGGGATCCGTATTCCTGCCCCGGGTAGGCCAGGAGGTAGTGGTCTCGTTCCTGGGGGGCGATCCGGACCGGCCCATCATCACGGGCAGCGTATACAACGGCGAACAGATGCCACCGTACAAACTGCCGGACAACGCCAGCCAGTCAGGATTCAAGAGTCGAAGCTGGCCCAAGGGTGCCGCTGACCAGTTCAACGAGCTGCGCTTCGACGACAAGGCGGACGCGGAAGAGATCTTTTTCCAGGCCCAGAAGGACTTCAACCGGGTCGTGAAGCACGACGACAGCCTCAAGGTCGACAACGATCGCACCCTAGAGATCAAAAAGAACCTGACCAGCACCATCAGCGAAGGCAACGAGTCGCACACCGTCAAGCAAGGCAATCGGACCGTGACCCTCGACAAAGGCAATGACGAGTTGAAGCTGGAGGGAGGTAACCGAACCGTGACCCTCGACAGCGGCAACGACGCCCTCACGCTCAAAGGGGGCAATCGCACGGTAAAGCTCAACGCGGGAAAGGCGAGCACCGAGGCAATGCAAGGTATCGAGCTCAAGGTGGGCGGCAACAGCATCAAGATCGACCAGACCGGCATCACCATCAAGGGAATCCAAGTCAAGATCCAGGCCGAGACCATGCTGGAAGTAAAGGGGACGATGGCCACCGTTTCCGGCGATGGCATGCTGACCCTCAAGGGCGGCGTGGTCATGATCAACTGACGGGCGCATGACGATGACATACAGGTGGAAATCGCGACCATGACCGGCACCAACGCACTGCCCAAGGTCACGGCCACACGTGCGGTGGACGTGTGCAGGCTGTTCGAACTCGGCGAGGACGCGGCGCCGTTGGTGAACGACGATCTGGACCCGGCAGGCTTCCTGGCCCTGCTGATGGAGCGCGGCCAGTACGCGGATGCGACGCGGTTCCTGGCCCATGCGCTGCCAAAGCGCGAGGGCGTGTGGTGGGCCTGCCTCGCGGCCCGCGCCGGGTTGGGCGACGGAGCCACGCCGGAGCAGTTGGCCAGCCTGCAGATTGCCGAGCAATGGGTGTTCAAACCGGTGGAGGAAAACCGCCGGCCTGCAATGGCCGCAGCCGAAGCCGCCGGCATGGACAACCCGGCCAGTTGGGCGGCAGTGGCCGCCTTCTGGAGCAGCGGCAGCCTGGCGCCCGCCGATCAGCCGGTGGTGCCGCCGCCGGACGATTTGTGCGCCAAGGCGGTGGCCGGCGCGGTCATGCTGGCGGCGGTGATCCAGGAACCCGAAAAGGCCGAGGACAAGTACCGGGCATTCCTGCGCCAGGGCATCGACATCGCCAGGGGCGGCTCGGGACGGCCGGAAGGCGCGCCATCGTGACGGCGAAGCCCGGTCTGCATGTGCGGACGCCCGAAACGTTCAACGAGAAGGAAGACGACTGATGGGAACACCTGCCGCCCGTGCCACCGACATGCATGTCTGCCCGATGGTGACAGGCATCGTCCCCCATGTGGGCGGCCCCATCATCATGGGCGCACCCACCGTGCTGATCGGCAAGTTGCCCGCCGCCCGGGTGGGCGATCCGGTCACCTGCGTAGGTCCGCCGGACACCATCGCCATGGGCAGCATGACGGTCATGATCGCCAAGAAGCCGGCCGCCCGCATGGGCTCTCTTACCGCCCACGGCGGTTCGGTGGTCCTCGGCATGCCCACCGTATTGATCGGCGGTTGAGGCAGACAATTGAGAGCGTTGTGGGCAGCACGCTGCAATGATCCGCACGAATCGACTCACGAGCGCGATGAAGCTCAAACGGATGCACGCAGATCTGGCGCTCGAGAATCGGGCCATGACGGAGCTGATCGAAAAAACTTTTCGATGTCGCCTAACTAGTTCAGGCCCATCACTCTTTACCTTATTTGCGAGGGAATCTCATGCCATCATTTGTCGGCTTTAGTTCAAAACAGCAAAAAGTACTGCAAAAGATCCATGTTGAAGCAGTCAGATGTTTAGAGGCCGCCGTCAGCTCTATTGGCGACTCGGCCTATATGATGCGGTATTCAAAATACTTTGGAAACGCCAGTTCATCGACAGGCAGTTGGGGCAATTCTGCCTCCTCTTCGGTTAATCAGACAATCAATGCAATGTACGTAGCGGTAAAAGAAAACAATTATGTCGTTAATAATGAAGGAAAATCCAACAGTACTAATGCAGATATGGCGCACCTGACTTCGAACATTGGTCGGGGCGTAGTGTACGAGGGAAAGGCTATGACAATCCTCGAGGCGAACGATCTGGCACGTGCTAGCGAACTTGGCGGAAACAAGTTACCCATGGGGCTTTATAGCCGATTCTTTTCAAAGCTTAAGCTTTTCAAACTAGACAAGCAGAGCCAGATACAGGTCTATTTACACGAACTATCACACCACGCAGGTGGAACAATTGACGTGGACCTGGGTGGTGGCAGAATTGCTTATGGATTTGAAGGCGTAAAACAAGCAAGAAATATCGGCAAGGGCCATTTAAATGCAGAAAATTTTGGTATGTTTCTGCAGTCTTATTACATCGGCAAGCAATAGTTCATCGACGGAAATGCGGAAATGGGCGGAAATGGGGACAGATTTATTTTTCTACCGTTTTTGGTAACTTTGGTGCGACAGCTATCGACAAAAGGATCATCCATGTGCAAGCCGCCTGGGAATGCCGCTTCTTTCATTGGGACGGAGCGTCAACGGCGTGGCTTTGAACCTGGGCGGGACTTAGAAAGGGATAGCATGCAATGAAAGTGGGACCGGCTTAGCTTCATTCCGGGGACATGCTGCACGACCGGATGCCGCGGAGTCGGGTGGGGCCGGCGCGCCGACGGGAAGCTTTTTGTCAATCCCGTCCTCGGGACCAATGCAGTCCGGGATAGCTCTAGGCAGCAGCCTCTTCTGTCAGGACAAAATAACCGAAAAGAAGCTCAGCCAGGACACGATCACCAGGGCGACGATGATCAGGATGGGCATATTCTGGAACGTGAACATGTGCATGGTGGGGATCCAATATCTCTGAATATGCTGAATATCTTAATTTACTCGTCCGGTTCCTTCAACCCCGATTTTGCGCCATAGCCAGGTACCCGCGGGTCATCGTCGTCCATCAGGATGCGATGGGCGGGCCCCTCCAGGTCGTCATACTGGCCGTTGCGGATTGCCCACACCAGAAACCACAGGGCCACGCCCATAGCCACCACCGCGATGGGAATCAACAGGAACAGTATCTGCACGGCAACACCTTCACGCTAAGCAATCTCAGGATCCCTGGTAGTATCGCGCCACACGTGCCCGGTTTGAAGCCCCAGGCGCAGGTGGCGCCTCCCGCCGGGCCGGCCCCGAAAGCCCCATCCCCGGCACCGGCGTCGGTCCGGCGCCAGCGGTTGCGCGCGCCCGCCCCGGACGAACGAGTCCGAGCCGGCCACTCGGCCCACTCAGTGACTGTGGCGTTCGGGCCGGTTGCGTACCGCCTTGCTGTTCGGGAAATGGCTGGGCAGGCTGCTGCCGGTGGGCACGCTGGTGGTGCAATCGGTAATCGGGGGCAGGCTGTCCGGCGTATGGGTCGCGCCCGCCCCGTAGCGCCATGGGGAGGGTCCACGCGGGCCTCGGCTCTGTCGCCCGGTGGCCAGCAAGACCGCAACGAACGCCGCAATGCTCAGCACGAAAGCCAAGGCCGTGAGAACGGCAATTGTCACTGGATCACCCCCTTTTTCTTGACGATAACGCGCTGACAACACGGCCGGCCCAGGACTCCCGAGGGAGCGCAGCGAACCGACCGCACCTTAGGAACGCTCCGCCGAAGCCTCCGCACGGTGCTTGGGCACCACCGGTGGCCGGCGGCCGGCTCCGATCGGTCGGGTCAGCCGCAAGGCGTTGAGCACCACCAGCAGCGAACTGGTGGACATACCGATCGCGGCCATCCATGGGGCCACCAGCCCCGCGGCCGCCGCCGGTACGGCAATCACATTGTAGAGCACCGCCCACACAAAGTTCTGGTGAATGATCCCCATGGTACGCCGCGCCTCTGCAACCGCCTGCGCCAGATGGGGAAGATGCTCGGACAGCAGCACCATATCCGCAGTTGCCTGAGCCAGCTGGGTACCCGAACCCATGGCCAGGGAAACCTGGGCGCGGGCCAGCACCGGCGCGTCGTTGACGCCGTCACCCACCATGGCCACCACCGCGCCCTCGCTCTGCAGTTGGCGAATGTAGTCGAGCTTGTCCTGGGGCTTGAGTCGGGCGCGGGCCGCTTCGATGCCCAGGGTCTCGGCGATGTCGGCGACCGCCCGGGGTGCATCGCCGCTCAGCAGAGCGATCTGCAGGCCCATCCTGCGCAATGCCGTGACGGTCTCCAAGGCGCCGCTGCGCAGCCTGTCCGCAAGGACAAAGACCGCAATCGGACCGCGTTGATCCCCCAAAACCACCTGGGTCGCACCTTGGTGCAGTACCTCTTCGGGTACCGCAGCACCGCCGCCCAGTTCGGCAACGTACTCCGGGGTACCGATGCGGTACAGGCGACCCTGTACCACGCCTTCGATCCCCTCGCCAGGCGTGGACTCGGCGTCGGCCGCCGTCAGGCTGCCGGTGGCGGCCCGGCGCAAAGCCTGCGCCACCGGGTGTTCGGAGCCCTGCTCGAGCGCGGAAGCGATAGCCAGCGAACGATCGCGGGTCAGATCCCGCAACCGGATCACCCTGTCCAGGGCCAGGCGCCCTTCGGTGAGCGTGCCGGTCTTGTCGAACACCACATGGGTTGCATGGGCGAGGGTTTCCAGCGCGTGACCGCGGGTGGTCAGCACGCCCAGTCGCGTGAGGGCGCCGGTGGCTGCCGTGACGGCGGCCGGCGTCGCCAGGGACAAGGCACAGGGACAGGTGACCACCAGCACAGACAATGTCACCCGGAACGCTTCGGACGGGTCGTGGTGCCACCACCAGAAGGCCACCCCCACGGCCAACACCAGCAACGCGGCCACGAACCAGCCCGCGGCGCGGTCCGCGACCAGCGCCAGCTTGGGCTTTTCGGTCTGGGCCCGGTCGAGCAGCCGGACGATGGACGACAGCACGGTCTCGCCGCCGACCTTCTCCACGCGCATCACCAGGGGACTTTCCACGTTCACCGTGCCACCCACCAGTTCGGCGCCGGCGCTCTTTGCCTGGGGCAGACTCTCGCCGGTGAGCAGGGACTCGTCGACCGAGCTTCGTCCTTCCAGGACCACACCGTCGGCTGGCACGGTGTCGCCCGGCCTGATCAACACCCGGTCGCCGGGCACCAGTTCGGTGACCGGAACGACCTCCTCCGAACCGTCGTCGCACAGACGCGTCGCCGCCGCGGGCAACAGACGCACCAGTTCCTCCGCCGCGCGGCCGGCCCGGTGTCGACCCATCATTTCCAGGTAGCGCCCGGTCAGCAGGAAGAACACGAACATGGTGACCGAATCGTAGTAGATTTCGCCATGGCCGATCACTGTGCCGTAGGCGCTGGCCAGAAACGCCGAGCCGACGGCGATCGCCACCGGCACATCCATACCCAGCTGCTGGTAACGCAGATCCCGCCAGGCGCTCTGGAAGAATGGCCTCGCGGAATACAGCACCACCGGAGTGGCGATCAGCAGACTGACCCAGCGCATCAGGTCGCGAATATCCCACTGCATCCCTTGGTAGTCGCCGGCGTACATGGCCACGGCCAACATCATCACCTGCACCATCCCCAGCCCAGCCACGGCGATACGGCGCATGGAGATACTGCGTTCGCGCTTGTGGACGGTGTCCTGACGGGCGGTGTCGAAGGGATGGGCGGCATAACCGATGGCGGTTATGGCCTTGAGGATATCGCTCAGATGGATGCGGCTGTCGTCCCAGCGCACTCTTGCCCGGTGGGTGGAGTAGTTGACGGTGAATTCCAGAACGCCGGGCAGGGAGGTGACATGGCGCTCGTTCAACCACACGCATGCCGCGCACACGATACCCTCCAGGATCAGCGCCGCCTCGCGCACATTCTCCGCCTCGGTCCGAACGAAGCTCTGCTGGAGTTCGGGTCGATCGAAAAGCTCCAGCTCGCGCAGTCCCTCGGGCACCAGGCCGGCACCGGTGCGGGACTGCTCTGTGCGGTAGCGGTAGAAGTCGGTCAGGCCGCCGGCCACGATCGCCTGCGCCACCGCCTGACAGCCCGGGCAGCACATGGCCCGGTTCTCGCCGTCGATCCGCACCGCGTAGGAACTGCCCGGCGGAACCGGCAGACCGCAGTGGAAACAGGTCTGTTCCGCGCTATCGGAAACATCTCCGCGGGCGTTTGACTGACTCATGAACGAGCGGAATCCGTTGTGGGTCTGCGCCGCTGCGGCGCTTGGCGAGATGCGACGGGCGCACCCATGGGTGACACGGCTCAGCCGGCCCCCTGCTCCCCGGAAGCCCGGCTGCGGGGCCGGGCCATAACACTGGTACTGGCCTGTTCCTCGTGCAGGGCCTTGCCGTGTTTGACCTGCAGCAGCAAGCCCCACATGCCGGGCACCGGGAGGACCACATCGGCACGATAGATCCCGGGAGCCGATTCGACAAGATGGACCGGCCTGTCGTCGCTGCTGTTGGAGGGGCGCAGGAAGACGGCGTCCACCTTGGCGCCGGCCAGAGGCTGGCCGTTACGGTCGGTAACCGTAACCTGGAACTTCGCCGGCTTACCGGCGACCGGGGCGCCGAGCCAGCCCTTGTGTACGTGCCAGCCTTGCGCGTGTTGGCGCCGGTACTGCGCCAGATAGGCGTTGTAGCCCTCCTGGTTTTCCTGGAAATTGCGGGCCACAGTGCCGGGGAATTCCGACCGTATCACCCCCGGCTCGCTGACCGGGGTGGGCAGCACATGGCGGGTCCATGAGTCAGGCAGACCCTGGGTGGCAATCGCCACGAAGATGCTGTCCAGCACGATGATCACGCCGAAGAACGCGATGATCGCCGCCGGCGCCCAATGGAAACCGGTTTCCGCACCCTCGGCCCGACGCTTTTCCATGTGGCTGGTGACCAGGCCCAGAAAGAAAGCGATGATGAGGTAGCTGGCCACATGGATGGCCATGACATCGCCGCTATGGGCCTGAATGACCGCATCGGGCATGTAGATGGCCAGCGCAAGCACCGCGATGATGACGGCTATGGTCTTGCCGCCCATGCGGGTGAAGCGGTACAGCCCCCCGAAAATGGCCAACTGGGCGATCACACCCAACGGCACGGTGAGCAAGGGATTCATTGGGAGCCCTCCCGATGAGGCATATAGAACAGCACCGGCTGAGTCAGCGGGGCGATTTCCTGATGTTCCGCGGTGACCTTGAAATGGAACGTACGGGGTTTGTCATCGTAGACATTCGGATGCAGACGTACCCGTGCCATCAGGCGCAGACTCTGCTCCGGAGCCAGGTGTATTTCCTTGAACCCTCCCATCTCGAGCTTGGCATCCTTGAGGCCATAGATGGAGATTTCGATATCCAGGGTCCGCTCGGATTTGTTGTTGAGCTTCAGTTGGTAGTTGTTCTGGATACTGCCGTCCGACAGCAGGACGTAAAGCGGATTGCGGACCTGGTAGACCTCCATATCGAGCGGCGTACGGGTGACGATGCTGAACGACAACAGACCGGTCGCGACCAGGAGTACGAAGCCATAGCCGATGGTCTTTGGCTTCACGATCCGGGTCTTTTTGCCCTCCTGCTCGTTGTCGGAGGTGTACCGGATCAAGCCTCGTGGCCAGCCCACGGTGTCCATGATGTTGTTGCAGGCATCGACGCACAGGGCGCAGGAAATGCACTGGTACTGCAGTCCATTTCGGATATCGATGCCGGTCGGGCAGACCTGCACGCAGTAACCGCAGTCGATGCAGTCGCCGACCCCCTGCTGCTGCCGGTCGGCGCGGGTCTGGAATCCCTTTGCGGACTTATGCCGCCCGGCAGTGCCTTCACCGCGCTGCTCATCATAGGCAACGATCAGGGTGTCACGGTCGAACATGGCACTCTGGAAACGCGCATAGGGGCACATGTAAGTGCACACCTGCTCACGGGCAAGTCCGGCCATCACATAAGTGGTGACCATCAGGAACAGGGTGGTCGCATAGGCGGCGAACGGTGCGGTACCGGAGAAGAACTGGACCACCAGACGGGGCGCGTCGGCCCAGTAGAGCGCGAAGGTAAGTCCTGTCCAGAAACCGACCACCAGCCAGAGCAGGTGCGTGAGGCTCTTCTTGAACAGTTTCTCCCCGTTCCAGGGCCCGTTGTCCAGCCGTATCCGCGCCGGACGTTCACCCTGCACGACCCGTTCAATCAGAACGAAGACATCGGTCCACAGGGTCTGAAAACAGAAGTATCCGCAGAACACACGTCCCGCGATTCCGGTCACCATGAACAGCAGAATGGCTGCTATCACCAGAATGCCGGCCAACCAGAAGATGTCCTGAGGGTGAACGACCAGACTGAAGAGGTAGAAGCGGCGGGTGGCCAACTCGAACGAAACGGCCTGGTCGGGACCGATAGTGCGTTCCCAGGGGATCCAGGGCAGCAGAAAATACACGCCATAGGCCAGCGCCAGGATGCCCCACTTCAGTTGCCGGAAGCGGCCCTTGACGGACCTTGGATAGATGGGAATGCGCTTCTGGTAGAGGATGTCCTCTGATGCGGTCATTCAATCATCCCGTTGGACGGGCGGCTGGGACGGCGGTACCGGCCGGCGGCATCGTGCCGATGCCGCCGGCGCAAGCTTACTGACCGCCGCCTAGTTCGTGGACGTAAACGGTAAGCAGTTTGATCTGCGTGGGGGACAGGCGGTCTTTCCACGTGGGCATCACCCGGTGCACACCGTTGCGGATGACGCTTTCCACGGCCTTGATCTTGCCCGCGATGGACGGCTGGCCGGGCACGTCGGCGATCGTCCAGATGCTGTCGGTCAGGTTGGCGGAACCCTGCGATTTGAGTCCGGTGGCGGCATGAGTGTGGCAATAGTAGCATCCGCCCTGCTGGCCGTTGAAGATGACCTTGCCTCGCGCGGCCTTGGAGGAATCGACCTTGTGTCCCGACAGGCTCAGGACGTAGTTGGCCACGTCGTCGAGCTGTTCCTGGTTGAAGACATTCTTGAACGAGGGCATGAAACCCACTCTGCCGTAGGTAATGGTGTGGTGAATGTCCTGGACGCTGCCGCCCCACAGCCACGAGTCGTCGGTGAGGTTGGGAAACAGGCCGATCACCCCCGCGCCGCCGTCTCCGTGACAGGCCGCGCAGTTGTCGCCGAACAGGTTCTTGGCCACGGAACGCACAAACGCCATCATTTCCGGGCTATGGAGAATCTGGTCATAGCTGGAGCTGGCAACCTTGTCCATGTATTCGCGACGTTTCTTGGCTTCCGCGCCGGTCTGCAGGTCCTTGATCAGCAGCGCACGGGTATTCCAGTGCGTGGTGACTTTCTTGCCACCCGCACCGGTGTAGGTGATGGTGTCGAAGCCGGTCGTGAAACCCTTGCCGACAGGCCAAGCCGGATAGATGAACCAGTAGACGACGGCGAATACGATCGTCGCGTAAAAACCCCAAAGCCACCAGCGGGGCAGCGGGTTGTTGAACTCCTGCAGATCACCGTCCCACGAGTGACCCGTGGTCTGGACGGCGCCCTGCTGCTTACCTTTCGTCTCGCTCATTGTTCTTTACCCTGCGCAAATCGCATTACGGACCGTCGTCGCCCTGCAGAGCAATGCACTTGCAGGCCCCCAAGCACGCCTCTCTCCAAGAGCTCCCTCAGGGCGCGGCACCGGCGACAGTTGAGCCGGCGTCATCGCTGGTGCGTATTCAGGCGTCATCGGTTTACCGTGACCGCGTACTAACGGAACTGGGCGAAATAGCCTTGGTTGTACTTGCTGAAGTCCACCATCGTGCCCAGAACCTGCAGATAAGAAACCAGCGCGTCCATCTCCGTCAGGCGATTGGGGTTACCGTCATAGTTGCCCTTTTCGGCCTGGGCAACGAGGTTCTTCTCAGCATCAAGGATGTTGAGCTGTTCGGCGACCTTCGGCCCGAACCGCTTGACGTTGGCTTCGTACCCCGTTTTCGTGTCCGTATAGGGAACGCCGGTTTCCTTGAGAGCCTCCATACGGTCCTGAATGTCGGAGTACTCCAGGTCCGTAGTGGCCAGCCATGGGAAGTCAGGCATGATCGACTGCGGCACCACGCTGCGCGGATCGATCAGGTGGATGGTCAGCCACTCGTTGGAGTATTTGCCGCCGACACGCGCCAGATCGGGTCCGGTGCGCTTTGAGCCCCACAGGAACGGATGGTCGTACTGCGATTCCGCAGCCAGGGAATAGTGGCCGTAGCGCAGCAGTTCGTTGCGGAAGGGGCGGACCATCTGCGAATGGCAATAAAAGCAGCCTTCGCGCTGATAGATGTCACGTCCGCGCAGTTCCAGCGGCGTGTAGGGATGCACGCCGGCGACCTTCTCGATGGTGCCGGGGAGATAAAACAGCGGGACAATCTCCACCAGGCCGCCGATGCTGATCACAACAAGAACGAACAGTGCCAGCAGGCCGGCATTGATCTCGAGACTTTCGTGTTTCATTTATTGGCTCTCCTACCTGCTCGCAAGACTCAGGCCCGCGCCATCTTGGCAGCGACCTTAGCCTCCAGCTCGGCAGCCTCCCGACGACCCTGACGAATGGTGGCCCACATGTTGAACACCATTACCCACATGCCCGAGAGGAAGAACAGGCCCCCGATGAAGCGCACCACATAGGGTTTGTGCAGGAACACCACCGACTCGATGAAGGAGTAGGCAAGGTTGCCGTACTGATCGAAGGCGCGCCACATCAGCCCCTGACCGATACCGGCCACCCACATGGCGGTGATGTACAGCACGATACCGATGGTGGCGAGGAAAAAGTGCACGTAGACCAGCCGGTTGCTATACAGCTTGGTGGACCAGAGCCGCGGCACCATGTGATAGAAGGAGCCGAAGGTGATCAGCGCCACCCAGCCCAGTGCTCCGGAATGGACGTGACCGATAGTCCAGTCAGTGTAGTGGGACAGAGCATTGACGCTCTTCAAGGCCAGCAGTGGGCCTTCGAAGGTGGACATGCCGTAGAAGGACAGCGATGTGATCATGAACAGTACGATCGGATCACTGCGCAGCTTATGCCATGCGCCGGACAAGGTCATGATGCCGTTAATCATGCCGCCCCAGGACGGCAGCAGCAGCATGACGGAGAACGTTGCGGCCAGTGTCGATGTCCAATCCGGCAGCGCGGTCCAATGCAGGTGGTGAGCGCCCACCCACATATAGAGGAAGATCAACGCCCAGAAATGGATGATGGACAGGCGGTACGAGTACACCGGGCGGCCAGCCTGCTTGGGCACGAAGTAGTACATCATGCCGAGGAAGGCCGCAGTGAGGATGAAGCCGACCGCGTTATGCCCATACCACCATTGGGTCATGGCGTCCTGCACCCCGGAGAACAGGCTGTAGGACTTCATGCTGAACATGCTGATGGGAATGGACAGGTTGTTGAATATATGCAGCAGCAAGGTGGCCAGGATATAGGCCATATAGAACCAGTTGGCCACGTAGATGTGAGGCTGGGATCGCCTCAGCAGCGTCTGGAAGTAAACCCAGATGTAGGCAAGCCAGACGACGGCGATCAGCAGGTCGATCGGCCACTCGAATTCGGCATATTCGTGGGACTGGGTGTAGCCGAGGGTGTAGCTGATCAGCCCGATGAACAGCACGGCCTGCCAGCCGTAGAATGTGAAGTTGGCGAGAAAGTCGCTTGACAGCCGGGCCTGGCAGGTGCGTTGCACGATGTAGTAGGACGTCGCGAACAACGCGTTGACGCCAAAGCCAAAGATCACACCAGAGGTATGAACAGGGCGTAGACGTCCGAAAGTAATGTATGGAATGTTGAGATTAAAGTGCGGGTAGGCCAACTCCAAAGCCAGCCAGACACCGACGCTCATGCCTACGATAGCCCAGAACAACGCCATGACGGCGAATTTTCTTACGATATCGTAATTGTATTGCTCTGTTACGGCGGTTGAAGCCTGAGCCATGCCTCGCCTCCCCTCAAGTTCAAGCCCGGACGATCACATATTACCAAACCAAAATATCAAGACATTCTAAAATTCAGATCAAGGCATTCTAAAATGCGCGCGCACTTTGCGCAACTTTCACCCCCTGGCAATGCCGGAATCTAGCGCCGATGCCCGGCGATATCCATACCCCGACAGGGGTATAAAATGTAAGGGAATTGATAATGCAAACGAAGGATGGATTGCGTTTACGGCATGGGGCTGTGCTATCAGCAGGCCCGCTGCGGGCGGCAGACAGGGCCGGAACAGAACTGGTCGGCCGTCAGTGCAATAGGGGGAGCAGCAGAGGTACGTAGTGGTCCACCAGCAGAAACGCGAACAGTCCCATCAGATAGAGGATGGAGTAGCCGAACGTCTGCATCGGCAGTCGCTGGTCGTCGGGACGCGTCATGAGCAGAATGGCGTAACGCAGAAAACCGGCCCCCAGCGCGAGCGCTCCGCCCAGATACAGCAGGCCGCTCATGCGCGTGACGAACGGCAGCACGCTGATCGCGAACAGCAGCGCCGTATAGAGCAGGATCTGCAGCCGGGTGTACTCGACACCGTGAGTGACCGGCAGCATCGGAATGTCGGCCTTGGCATATTCCTGGCGCCGATGGATGGCGAGCGCCCAGAAATGAGGCGGCGTCCAGGCGAAGATGATAAGAAACAGCAGCAATGCATGGGGATCGACCGTGCCCGTCACCGCGGTCCAGCCCAGCACGGGCGGCACGGCACCGGAGGCGCCACCGATGACGATATTCTGCGGGGTGGCGCGCTTCAGGAACATGGTGTAAATCACGGCATAGCCGATCAAGGATAGGAAGGTCAGCCACGCAGTAAGCACGTTGACCAGCACGGCAAGCATCGCGAGCCCCGCCACGCCGACAGCAATGGCGAACCACAGGCAGTTCTGGGGATGCAGATGGCCGGTCGGCAACGGTCGATTCCGGGTGCGTCCCATATCGGCGTCGACCTGGCGGTCCACCAAATGGTTGATGGCGGCCGCGGATGCTGCGGCCATGCCGATGCCTAGGGTCCCGAACACGAATGCCTGCATGGGTACGGCTCCCGGCACGGCGAGGAACATGCCCACGATAGCGGTGAACATGATCAATGCAACCACTTTGGGTTTGCATAGTTCAAGGTAATCACGCCAGTGAATGACGGCAACCTGTACAAGCGTATTCATCGTATTTCCTCTCGCATCACCGGCACCTTCAGCCTGGCTGAGGCCAGGCGTTTGATCGAGTCCGCCACCGGGGCGAACGTGCGTGCTACCCGACGTAGGACACCTTGAGCAGACGCTCCAGATCCTTGAGCATCCCTGACGGACTCGCCCCCGGACCGTAACTCATCATCAGATTTCCCAGCGGGTCGATAACGTAGACCTGGCCGGCGTTCGCCGGATCCGTTGCGCCGGCGAGCCGGAACTGCTGCAGAAAGGCTGCGCGTCCGGCGGCACGCGACACCACGACGGTCAGATCCGGATGATCGGTACGGATAGCGTGCAACTCAGATTCGGTGGTTGCGCCCGTCAACACCAACAGCCGCTGCACCCGGCCGATGTTCTTCCCCTGGGCAAGGCGGACCTGCCGGGTGTTGTAGAGCTGGCGCTGGCAGACGCCGGGACACGCCTCGCTGCCGATATACAGCAGCGTCCACTTGCCGCGCAGGTAGTCCGCTTGCAGGGGAGCGCCATCCGTCCGGTACAGGGCAACAGCCGAAAGGGGGCGCGGCGGCCGAATCAATGTTCCGTGGTTGACCGTATAGGAGGGCTGCCAGCCGGGGCGCGCCAGCAGCAGCCATGCGACAGCCATGGGAGCAACGAATATCAACGCAATAGCGACCAGCGTGAAGCGCTGCCGCCTCAGCGGGGACAGTCGGCTGAGGGGATTGAATATATTAGCCACGTGAGTCATGTCCGCCACCTATACGCCGCGTGTTGACTTTGATGTAGATGAAAAGGAGCACCGCGGCCAGCATGAACCACTGGAACGCGTAGCCAAAGTTCCGCTCCGGTCCGAAGCCATGCAGTGGATGCCAATCCCGCACGAAACCGTCCGGCTGTCCTGGACCGAGCAGAATGACGACCGGCAGCAAACGGTAGCCCAACTGCTGCGCCTGCAGCCTCAACTGGATCTTTTGCAGGACCTTCGGCCATGCAGTGGAGGTATCGGTCTGATCCCCGAGGGTATAAATCCGCGGCGGCAGGTCCACCAGGCCCTGGATGCGGCGACTCGCGGCTGGAACCGTCACCAAGGGCAGCCGCTCGCGGCTCTCCCCCAGCGGTACCCAGCCGCGCTCAACGAGTACGCCAGTGTCGGTGCCGGCAATCCGCAACGGCGTGAACACCTGATAACCGACCCGGCCTCGATAGATCCGGTTGTCCAGCAGGAATTGGTGGGTGGAATCGTAGCGCCCGCTTACCGCAACGGGGCGATACCGCAAGGCCTCGGCTGCGGGGCCGGCGATCAGTTCCGTATCCAGATGTACCGGGGGCGCCTTTGTCCGCTCGGCATAGGCATGCAGCAAAGCCTGCTTCTGGTGGCCGCGACTGATTTGCCAGAACCCGAGACTGACCAGCAACGCCAGCAGTGGCAGCGTCACTACAGTCGGCCAGAATGACGGCCTGAACTGGAAGCCACCGACGGCCGCCGGCAGTCGATGGCAGGTTTCTCCGAGTTCGCCTCGCACGCCCAACACCCCTCAGTTATACTCCGGCGAAACACCGGAGGCCCCCATGCCACTGCTTGCAAAGTCCGTAGTCGTCATTCTGCTGCTGGTCATCGTCGGCAGCCTGGGGAGTGGGCTGCTGTTCCTCATCAAGGACAAGGGGCACAGCGAACGCACCGCGCGAGCGCTCACCGTACGCATCGCGCTTTCCCTCTTGCTGTTTGCATTGCTCATCCTGGGATATGCCACTGGTTACATCCATCCCCACGGCGTCTACCCGCGCTCGCCGGCAGCGACCCAGGGCACCACCGACACGGCTCCGTCGCCCCACTGACCCCACGGCACCCGCGCCGATTGCGTAGGCCTGAACCCGCGGGGTCGGATGCGGTAGCCCGCTCTACAACCAGTAGACAAAGATAAACAGGCCCAGCCATACCACGTCCACAAAGTGCCAGTACCACGCCGCCGCTTCAAAGGCGAAATGGTGTTCGGGCGTGAAGTGGCCTTTAATCGAACGCACCAGCATCACCGTCAGCATGATGGCACCGATAGTGACGTGCGCACCATGAAAGCCGGTGAGCATGAAGAACGTCGTGCCGTAGATACCGCTGTGCAGCGTCAGGTTGAAATGGGTGTAGGCCTCCATGTACTCATGGGCCTGCATCCCGAGGAAGGTAAAGCCCAGCAGTACGGTCACCAGCAACCCGATGATCAGTTGGGCGCGGTTGTTCTTCTTCAATCCCCAATGCGCCCACGTGACGGTCACCGCACTGGACAACAGGATCAGGGTATTCAGTGCAGGAATGCCCCAGGGGTCCATGATCTCGAACTGCCCGCCCAGGCCACCGGGTCCATTGGTGGGCCAGGCGGGAGCGAACTGCTGCCAGAGGAACTCATGAGCCGCGCCTTTGGCTCCTTCGCCGCCCAGCCACGGCACAGCAAACATACGAGCGTAGAACAGGGCACCGAAGAAGGCGGCGAAGAACATGACCTCGGAGAAGATGAACCAGCTCATCCCGTAACGGAACGAACGGTCCACCTGATTGTTGTACATGCCGGACTCGCTTTCGCCGATAACGGTACCGAACCACCCGAACATCATGAAGGCCACGATTAGCGCCCCGACGATCATCATTTCGTGACCGAGATTCTTGCCCTCGAGCAGCAGGGCGAATCCGATGAGCAGAGTGGTCAGTCCAATCGACCCCACGATGGGCCAGCGACTGCCGTGGGGGACATAATATCCACTGTGTGCTTCGCTCATGCTCCCATCCTCACTAGCTGTTTAATTAGGTTGTTGTTCTGATTTGCGCGCGAAAAGATCGGCGCGACGGTGCGGCCGGCGGTCATTTGGCGCCCTTGATGTTCGCTATCACGAACAGCACCAGAAAACCCAACGAAATCACCGCAAGCAAGAGTGCAAGGCGTACGTTTGCGCGCTTCCGCTTCGTCTGGTCATCCACCATCACCACATGTACCCCCTGCGCCGGCGCCGCCTGAAGAGGCGACACCAGCCGTTTCGTCACTTGACCTCGGGTGCCGTCTCGAAGCTGTGGTAGGGCGGCGGCGAACTGAGCGTCCATTCCAGGCCGTCCGCGCCTTCCCAGACGCGGTCGGTCGCCCGCTCACCGCCGCGGATCGTCTTGACGACGATATAGACGAACAGCAACTGAGTCAGCCCGAAGCCGAAGGCTCCGATGGTGGCCACCTCGTTCCAGCCGGCGAACTGGATGTTGTAGTCGGGAATCCGCCGAGGCATCCCGGCCAGCCCGAGAAAGTGCATCGGGAAGAACAGCACGTTCACGAAGATGGTGGATGACCAGAAATGCAGCTTGCCCAGGGCCTCGTTGTACATATGACCAGTCCACTTAGGCAGCCAGTAGTAAACGCCGCCCATGATGGCGAACACCGCCCCGGTCACCAGCACGTAGTGGAAATGGGCCACCACGAAATAGGTGTCCTGATACTGGAAGTCCGCCGGGGTGATGGCCAGCATCAGACCCGAGAAACCGCCGATGGTGAACAGGAACACGAAGGCGATTGCGAACAGCATGGGCGTCTCGAAGGTCATGGAGCCGCGCCACATCGTCGATACCCAGTTGAAGACCTTCACGCCGGTGGGAACCGCAATCAGCATGGTGGAGTACATGAAGAACAACTCCGCGCCCAACGGCAGCCCCACGGTAAACATGTGATGGGCCCAGACGATGAACGAGAGAAACGCAATGCTGGCCGTGGCATACACCATCGAGCTGTAGCCGAACAACGGCTTGCGGGCGAAGGTCGGGATGATCTGAGACACGATCCCGAACGCAGGCAGGATCATGATGTAGACCTCCGGATGGCCGAAGAACCAGAAGATGTGCTGGAACATCACCGGGTCGCCGCCGCCGGCTGGATTGAAGAACGAGGTACCGAAGAACTTGTCGGTGAGCAGCATGGTCACCGCCCCGGCCAGCACCGGCATGACGGCTATCAACAGATAGGCGGTAATCAACCATGTCCACACGAACAGAGGCATCTTCATCAGCGTCATGCCCGGCGCGCGCATGTTGAGCACGGTCACGATGATATTGATGGCGCCCATGACCGACGAGATACCCATCAGATGGATCGCGAATATCAGGAACGGAAACGCCATGCCGGTCTGCAGAATCAGCGGCGGATACATGGTCCAGCCGCCGGCCGGCGCGCCACCCGGCATGAACAGGGTCGAGAGCAGCATGGCGAATGCAAAGGGCAGTATCCAGAAGCTCCAGTTGTTCATGCGCGGCAGCGCCATATCCGGAGCGCCGATCATCATGGGGATCTGCCAGTTGGCCAACCCCACAAACCCCGGCATCACCGCGCCGAAGATCATGATCAGCGCATGCATGGTGGTCATGGAATTGAAGAACGCCGGATCGACGATCTGCAGCCCCGGCTGGAACAGCTCGGTGCGGATCACCAGCGCCATGATGCCGCCGATGAAGAACATCATCAGCGAGAACAACAAGTACAGGGTGCCGATGTCCTTGTGATTGGTGGTAAACACCCACCGAGCGAGCCCGCGCGGGTGCTCCTCGTGGTGTGCTTCGTGGGCTGTCGCAGCAGTGCTCATGAGTTTTCCTCCAGGATCCAATTCGCTTAGCGGGCCGCTTTCACGTCGGCAGGCTGGATGACGTCGCCGGTGTCGTTACCCCAGGAATTTCGCTCGTAGGTGACGACCGACGCGATATCGGCGTCGCTCAACTGCGAGGCGAAAGCCTGCATGGCCGTTCCGGGGATGCCGTTGAGCACGATATCCAGGTGGTGCTTCACCGGCCCCATGACGATCTTGTTGTCAGCCGACAGGAAACCGCGATCACGAAGGTGCTTCTGCAGGTCGGACGATGCGGTAAACGTCTTGCCCTGCACCAAGGGAGGAAAGTTGCCCGGAATGCCTTCGCCGCTGGCCTGGTGGCAGGCGGCGCAGTTGGCGCCGAACACCTTCTTGCCGTTGGCGATCAGCTCGTCCTTGGTCCAGGTGCGGTGATTGGAGGCTTTGGCAGCATTCTCTTCGGCCTTCTGCTGAGCCACCCACTGCTCGTAGTCCTTCTCCGTCTTGGCGACGACCACGATGGGCATGAAGCCGTGATCCTTGCCGCACAGCTCGGCGCATTGGCCGCGGTAGACGCCGGGCTTGTCGATTTTGATCCAGAATTCGTTGATGTAGCCCGGGATGGCATCCTTCTTGGCGCCGAGATCGGGCACCCACCAGGAGTGGATCACGTCGCCGGCCGTGGTCAGCATCCGGATCTTCTTGTTGATCGGTACGACCAGAGGGTGGTCGACCTCGAGCAGATAGTTGGCGTCCTTGGGCTTCTCGTTGTAGATCTCAGCCTTGGGGGTCGAGAGGGTGCTGAAGAAACCGATGCCGCTGTTCAGGTAGTCATACCGCCATTTCCACTGGTAGCCGGTGATTTTGATGGTCATGTCGGCGTTGCTGACGTCTTCCATTGCCACCAGCGTGCGGGTGGCTGGAATGGCCATGGCGATCAGGATCACGAATGGCACGACTGTCCAGGCGATCTCGATGGCGGTGCTCTCGTGGAACTGGGCCGCCACCGCCCCCTTGGACTTTCGGTGCTTGATGATCGAATAGATCATGGCACCGAACACCACCACACCGATGGCCACGCAGATCCACAGGATCATCATGTGGAGGTGATAGATGTCGTGGCTGATGGGTGTCACGCCTTGCGGCATGTTGAGCGCGTAACCGGCCAGCGCGTTGCCCGCAGCGAGCGGCAGGATCGCCCCCAACAGCCCGCGAGTGAACCATTTTCGGCTTCTCACTGACATGCCCTTCCCTCTCCTTCAGTAGTGTGAATGTTGTAATTTTTTGAGCTTTAGATCGTTACAGCGCCGCCCCCTCAGACGACGCATTGCCCCCAAGCCAGCTGCACGACTTGTGGACAGGTAGTTCATTGACCATCGTTCAGGCCGCCCGCCCTCCGCCCCCCGGAAAGCGGGCTCTGCACGCGAAGCACCAACGCCGGGCCGCACAGGCGGACGCCGCGGCCTTCCGGCACCCTGAACCTGATGGGCTGCGCCGGACGCGGACGGCCCGACTGAAGGTCTGCCCGATAGGCCCGGGGCCGGACCGGTTGCCGCGTGCCTCCCTGGCACGAACCCGTACGGCACGACCCGGCCGGCAATGCCGTCCAGCGCCCGTTTAGTGCGTATCCCACTGAAAATCCAAGAGAACGGTCGCCCTTCCCAAGCAAGGAATGCCGAACTCCCCAGCCATGACTGGGACTGAATCGGCCGAATAATGAACCGGCAACTGGAGGCAGACGCGTCACTATCGGTGGCTACCACTTCTTCTTTCTCTGCCCCTCTGAAAGCGGCGTCGGGACGGGAGGTGAGCGCTGTCGAGGATCCTACTCCATGACTTCCGGCATGGCAACTCGAGTTGGAACTTTGCTCAGGAAAGACTTGTCGTAACAGTCATCTAGCAAACGTCAAATTAATGTTTTCATATATTCGAATATTACGCTGCATGGGTCTTTGGGGTGGAAGAAGTGGAAAAAATGCCGAAAGCGGGCTGCCCGGCGGCAGGAGCGCCATTTTCTCGACAATTCACGGAGAAACAACGGGGTTTGGACGATCAGACAAGTCCGCCCAGCAGATCGGCGTCCAGGCAGCCCGCTGCCGCGTCGTCGGCATGGGAAGCGGGCAGATAAGGAACGATACCCAGCAGCGGCGCGGCGAGACGCACCCGCAAGGCAGCGATATTCGCGTCCAATCGCGAACAGTCCGGATCGACACTGTTGGCCACCCAACCGGCCAATCGGCAGCCACCGGCACGGATGCTCTGGGCACTGAGCAGGGCGTGATTCAGGCAACCAAGGCGCATACCCACCACCAGCACCACCGGCAGCTGCAGCGCACGCGCCAGGTCGGCCACCGCGATGCGGTCGCCGAACGGCACCAGCCAGCCGCCGACGCCTTCCACCACCAGCCCGTCCAGCCCGCAGGCCAGTCGGCGGGCGCTCTGCACAATGCGTTCGATGCGGATTTCGACGCCAGCCTCGGCGGCAGCGATATGGGGGGCAATGGGGGGCTCAAAGGCATAGGGATTGACATCGCCGTAGGCGATGCCGGGCGGACTGGCCCGCTGCAGCGCCACCGCGTCGGCGTTGCGCAGCCCGTCCGGCGTGGGGTCACAGCCGGACGCCACGGGCTTCATGCCGGCCATGGCATGACCCAGCCGGCGAAAGCCCTGGAGCAATCCCACGCTCACCAGCGTCTTGCCGATGCCGGTATCGGTGCCCGTGACGAAGCAGCCCTTCAGGGACGGGCCCATGATCAACGCCTGCGGAGCCGGTCCAGCGGCACGGCCGCACGGCCATGCTCGTTGCGGGTGCGAATCCGCTCGCTGGGCGCCCAGGCATGACCGTACACGACTTCGTAGGTCGCCGGCAGCAGGCCGTCGCGACGGAACCGCTCGTAGCCCGCGCGCAGCGCTTGCAGTTGCCCTTTGCCGGTTAGCCCGCGGGAACGTCCGGCCGTCGCGTTGTGGGCGCCAATGGCCTTCAGATCGCACATCAGCGCCCGCAGGTCTGGATAGGTCAACGTGAACGATTCCATGTCCATGACCGGCTCGGCGAGACCGGCGCGCAACAAGGCGTCGCCGATATCGTGCATATCCATGAAAGCGTTGGTGTGGCTGTAGGCGTCCACGCCCCCCCAACTGGCGCGCAGTTCCTTGAGCGTGTCGGGACCGAAGGTGGTGAACATCACCACCCCACCCGGACGCAGCACGCGCCGGAATTCGACAAACGTCCGGTCCAGGTCGTTGCACCACTGCACGCACAGATTGGAAAACACCATGTCAGCGGACTGATCCAGGAACGGCAGGGTTTCGACGTCACCGCAGACATACGCTGGCCTGCCGCGCCAGGGTGCCCGCCGGCGCGCCAGCTGCAGCATGGGTTCGGCAATGTCCAGGGCAATGACCCGTGCGCCACGGTAGCGGCGCGCCAACTCGGCGGTGGCCGTGCCGGTGCCCGCGCCCAGGTCGAGAACCTGCCGCGGTTTGGCACACACAAGATCCAGGCGCTCCATCATGCGGGCGCAGACCTCCCGCTGCAGGACGGCGGCGGCATCGTAGCTGGCGGCCGCCCGCGCAAACGACCGCCGCACTTTTGCCTTGTCCACACGGTAACGATCGGCCGGGTTCATTGCAGGAAGTCCCGCAGCAGTCGCGCGCAGACGCGGGGGTGGGACAGAAACGGCGCATGGCCGGCCGCGGGAACGGTCTCGACGCGCCCGCAGCGCAGCGCCGCCGCCAGCAGGGGTCGGATGCCGACCGGCACCAGCGTGTCGCGCTCGCCGAGCACCGCCAGCACCGGCATCGTCAACTCACCCAGCCGCGACCGCAGATCGGTGTTGCGCAATATCTCCAGACCGGCCCGCAGCGCACCCGCGTCCGGCGGCTCGCCGGCGGCAAAACGTCGCCGCAGCGCCCGCAACGTGCCGGCCTCCCCGTCCGCACCGCGTGCCACCAGCGCCAGAAAGCGCTGCAGGGTACCCCGGTAGTCGTCGGCGAGGCCGGTGGCGAATTGCTCCAGGACGGAAGGATCCATCCCCGGCCAATCGGCGCCGACCACAAAGCGCGGATTGCTGGCCATCAGCACCAGCCGGCGCACACGATCCGGACAGCGGGCAGCGGCCTCCAGCGCAACCGTGCCGCCGAGAGACCATCCGAGCCAGACGGCATTGGACGGCGCCGCCTCCAATACCGCGTCGACGGCATCGGACAGGGAAAACACGCCCTGCGGCGGGCTTCCGCCGTGGCCCGGCAGATCCACCGCGGTGACCCGGACATCGCCGGCCAGGTCCTCGGCAAAGCCGTCCCAGACCGCCGAATGCAGACCCCAGCCGTGCAGCAGAAACACGTCCGCCCCGGTTCCCGATGTGTGCGTACACAGAGCCATGGGTCCCGGTCAGCCTTCTTGGGCATCTGCCGCACCCACGGTGTCCAGTGCGTCCAGCAGGCGATCCACATGGGATTCCTGGTGAGCGGCGGACAGGGTGATGCGCAGCCGGGCGGTGCCCGACGGGACCGTGGGCGGCCGGATGGCGGAAATCAGGATACCGCGGTCCAGCAGGGCTTCGCTCAGGGCGAGCGCACGACCGGCATCGCCCACCAACAGCGGCTGGATAGGCGTGCTCGACGCCATCAGCGCCAGCCCCAGCTGTCGCCCCCCCTCGCGGAAGCGCGCAACCAGCGCCGCCAGCCGCTCACGCCGCCAGCTTTCGCGCTGGACCAGCCGCAGGCTGGCGCGGGTGGCTTGCGCCACTGCCGGTGGCGGCGCCGTCGTATAGACATAGGTGCGGGCCTGCTGGATGAGCGTCTCGATCAGCACTTCGGATCCGGCCACGAACGCCCCGAAGGTACCGAAAGCTTTGCCGAGCGTACCCACCAGCACGGGCACGTCTTCAATGCCGATGCCTTGCTGTTCCAGCAGGCCCGCACCGCGGGCGCCCAGCACCCCAAGGCCGTGGGCGTCGTCGATCATCAACGTCGCCCGGTGCCGCCGCGCCAGCCCGGCCAGCACCCGAACCGGCGCCAGATCGCCGTCCATACTGAACACACCGTCGCTGGCAACCAGCCCATGCCCGCTGCCCGCCGTACCCAGACGCTGTTCGAGCTCGCTGCAGTCGCCATGGCCGTAACGAACGAGCCGCGCACCGCTGTAACGGGCCGCGTCCAGCAGGGAGGCATGGTTGAACCGGTCCTCGAACAGCGTGTCGTGGCGATCCAGCAACGCGCCGGCCACCCCGAGGTTTGCCATGTAGCCGGTGGAGAACAGCAACGCGCGCGGGCGCCCCACAAAAGCGGCCAGTTCTTCTTCCAGGGCATGGTGGGCCGTGCTGTGCCCGGTCACCAGATGGGCGGCTCCACTGCCCACCCCATAGTCCGCGGCCGCGTCCCGGAACGCCCGCACCACATCCGGATGGTTGGCGAGGCCCAGATAGTCGTTGCTGCAGAAGGTCAGGCAGGGGCGCCCGTCGACGGTCGTCTCCGGCCCCGCAGGGCCACCGACGACCCGCCGCCGGCGATACAGATTTCGCGCCTTGCGATCGTCGAGCTGTGCCGCCAGATCCTTCATCGGTGAAATCCCGTCCCCGGTCGGCACGGTGCAGGCGCCGGGACGTCCGCGACGCGCAGATCCGCCCGGCCTTCCAGGCAGATCACTCCGGGCGCAGGCCTAGGCGCCCGAACAGATTCCAATCGTGGTCCTGTTCGGGGTTGTCGGTGGTCAGCAGACGCTCCCCGTAGAAGATGGAGTTGGCCCCCGCCAGAAAGCACAGGGCCTGCAGCTCGTCGCTCATATCGGTGCGCCCGGCCGACAGCCGCACCCGCGAGCGGGGCATGAGAATGCGGGCGACCGCGATGGTGCGCACGAACTCGAAGGGATCGGGTGCTTCGGCTTGCGCCAGGGGCGTTCCCTGCACGCGCACCAGCTGATTGATGGGCACACTCTCCGGGTGGCGTGGCAGGTTGGCCAGTTCCTGCAGCAGGCCGGCACGGTCGCTGCGGTCCTCGCCCATGCCCACGATACCGCCCGCGCAGACATGGATGCCTGCTTCGCGCACGCGACGCAGGGTGTCGAGCCGATCCTGATAGGTGCGCGTGCTGATGATGTTGCCGTAGAACTCCGGCGAGGTATCCAGATTGTGGTTGTAGTAGTCCAGCCCGGCTTCCTTGAGCCGATCGGTCTGGTCGTCATCCAGCATACCCAGGGTGACGCAGGTCTCCAGACCCAGCTCCCGTACCCCGCGGACCATGTCCAACACCTGCACAAACTGCTTCTCGCGGGGGCTGCGCCAGGCCGCCCCCATGCAGAAGCGGCTGGCACCCTTGTCCTTGGCCGCACGCGCCGCGTCCAGCACGGTATCCAGGTCGAGCAACCGCTCCACCTCCAGACCGGTATCGAAATGGGCGCTTTGGGGGCAGTAGGCGCAGTCCTCGGGACAGGCCCCGGTCTTGATACTGAGCAGGGTGCTGACCTGAACGGCGTTGGGATCGAAGACCGTGCGATGGATCTGTTGGGCGCGGAACATCAGGTCGGAGAACGGCAGCTCGAACAGCGCCAGGATCTCCTCGCGCCGCCAGTCGGAGCGCAGCCCGACCGGCTCCTCCACGGTCGACAGTCCGTCAGGCATCCGCGGCTTCCTCGACGATCACTTCCATGTCCTGCCACTGGTCCCGGCGGATACGCAGAATATCGACGATGGACCAGGGCACCAGCACCAGCGCGCCGAGCACCCAGGCGATCAGGTAGTAATGGTGGCGGCCATGAGGAATAAAGGTCGCCGCAGCGACGAAGAACCCGGTCAAACCGTAGAAGCGGTAGGCCGCCTGCTGGGTGTAGTGACCGACCTTTTCGTTGGGGTGGTGGCGATTCATGGCATAGACCAGCATGGACGCACCCAACCAGAACAGCCCGATGGGAAACGGGATCAGCAGGGCGGCGATATTGCCGTAGTTGAACAACAGGCTCGCGAACCGGGCGCTGCGACCGCTGATGCAGTGGGTAACCGGCTGAGAAGGGCTGGGATGGGTCATCGCTTCCAACGTTGGCATGGGTTAAGATATTGACTCCAGGCGGGCAGGTTATGGTGCCCGCGCCGACTTCTGCTGTCAACCGGAAGGGACGTCCGGTGGTTTACAGTTGGCTACATTCTATCCGTTCGGCCGTCTATCCCCCGACCTGCCTGCTGTGCGGCAGCAGGGTCTCCGGGAACCTGGAGTTGTGTGACGGCTGTCACCGGGACCTGCCCCTGGCATTGAACAGCTGCCAGCTCTGTGGCGGCCCCCTGTCCGGTCAGACCGGGGCTGCAATGTGCGGCGCCTGCCAGCGACACCCGCCACCCTTCGACCGAGCCCTGGTGCTGGCGCATTACCGGCCTCCGGTGGATCGTCTGATCCAGCGACTCAAGTTCTCCCGGCAGCTGGGCGTGGCGCGGCTGCTGGGCGTCCTGCTCGCCGAACGGGCAGCCGCCTGCAGCCCGCTGCCCCAGGTTCTGATACCGGTGCCCCTGCATCCCAAACGCCTGCGGGAGCGGGGCTTCAACCAGGCGATGGAAATCGCCCGCACCCTGGGAGACCAACTGGGTGTACCGGTACTCGAGCGAGCCTGTCGGCGCCGTCGCGCGACACCCGCCCAGGCAGGCCTGTCGGCACGGGCACGGCGAGCCAACATGCGCGGCGCCTTTGCAGCCGAAGGCATCACGGCAATGGACCGGGTGGCCATCGTTGACGACGTCATGACCACCGGCAACACGGCGGCCGAACTCGCCCGCACCCTGCGACGCCGGGGCGTGCAGCGGATCGAGGTCTGGGTATGCGCCCGCACCGTCCGGGAGGTCAGCTGAAGACAGGCTGACGGTGCAGGCCGCGGCGGCTTCAGATATGGCTGATCAGCATGTAGTGCAGAACGATGCCCGCGAACACCACACCGCCGAACCAGTTGTTGTTCAGGAACGCCTGGAAGCACCTGTCCCGCTGGCGATCTTTGATCAGATACTGCTGGTACAGCGCAAGGCCGGCGGCCACGGCCAGCCCGAGATAGTACATGGATCGCAGGCCGGCGAGCTGGCCGACCAGCACCAGCGCACCCAGCAGCAGCGCCTGGATGATGCCGATGATCAGCCGATCGGCGTCCCCGAACAGGATGGCGGTGGACTTGACCCCGATCTTCAGGTCGTCGTCCCGATCCACCATGGCATACATGGTGTCGTACACCAGAGCCCAAAGGATGGCGGCCACGAACAACAGCCAGCCGATCTTCGGCACGGCGCCGGTCTGCGCCGCAAACGCCATCGGTACCGCCCACCCGAATGCCGCCCCCAGGAACACCTGCGGAAGGTGGGTGTAGCGCTTCGTGAAGGGATAGACGGCGGCCAGCACGATGCCTCCGAAAGACAGCAGCACGGTGAACCGATTGAGCAGCAGCACCAGCGCAAATGCCAGCAGGGCGAGCACCACGAACAAAATCAGCGCCTCCCGCGGCGTGACCCGCCCGGCAGCCAGCGGGCGGGCCTTGGTGCGTTTGACGTGCGGATCGATATGCCGGTCCGCATAGTCGTTGAGCACGCAACCGGCGGACCGCATGATGAAGACGCCCAGGACGAATACCGCCACAATCAGCGGCTGGGGATGCCCTTTCCCGGCAATCCACAGGGCCCACAGGGCGGGCCACAGGAGCAGCAGACTGCCGATCGGGCGGTCGAGACGGGTCAGACGGTAATATTGATTCAAACGGTCTTTGACGACGGCGACATTCATCTCAACTGACATTCCTGTCCGGCGGGAAGGGCTGGCCGCACGCGCCACGAACGCGGGGCGGCGACATCGGTCCGGCACGCCGATTCGATACCACGCCATTCAGGACCGAAACGGCCATGCTCCTCCACGCATCCCCAGTACCGGCAGAAAGAATTCACTGACCAGCAGCGGCTTGTCGTTGACGCGGAACACAGATCGGCGACCCCACAGTGCCGGCGACGATGTACCGGCATTGCCGGTGGCCAGGCCATGAAAATCACCGCCGGGTCCCACGCGGGCCAACTCCAGCATGCCGCGACGCATGGACGGCTCGGCGAACAGGTACTCACCCAGCGGGCGGGCCCCCAGCCTTGCCAGCCGACGCCGCGCACCGGTCAGTGTATGGGCGGGAATTACGGTACGCGCAAACACCCAGGCCTGCCCATCGCACTGCAGCTCGACGTGACGCACCAGGCTGCGTTCGCCGCGCCGCATATCCAGCCGTCGGCGTTCATCACGGGTCGCACGGCCCCAGCCCTGGCTCACCACCCGGACCCCGAAGCACCCCGGACAGGCATGGCGGACGCGATGGGTCAAGGAGGCCGGATCCAGCAACCAGTGCAGCAGAGAGGCCGGTATCCGGCTGCGCAACACGCGCTGCTGGGGCATCCAGCGCAGTTCGCACCCTTGCCAGCTTGTGTCACTCACCGATATCAAAGCCCGCGCATTGCCCACGCTGTGCCGCAAAGAAATCCGATTATCGCATGGCCGGCGAACCGCGGGCCAACCGCGAACCGGTGCTGGTTGCCGGGGTGAAGCTAGACATCTCCATAACGTACCGCGTTGCCCAGCCAGCGCCGGATCAGAGGGTTGACCCTCTCGGGATACTCCCGCAACAGCAGTTCGGCGGCCTTCTCCACCGCGGCGAGCTGTCCCTGGTCCCGTACCAGATCGGCAATGCGCAACTGCAGCATGCCGGTCTGGCGGGTACCCAAGACCTCGCCGGGCCCGCGCAGTTCCAGGTCGCGGCGGGCGATCTCGAAACCGTCCGCAGTATCGCGCATCACGCCCATGCGTTCCCGCGCACTGCCCGACAGCGGCGGACGGTACATGAGCACACAGCTGCTGGCCACCGCACCCCGCCCGACACGGCCGCGCAGCTGGTGAAGCTGGGCAAGTCCCAGGCGCTCAGGATTCTCGATGATCATCAGTGACGCGTTGGGCACGTCCACACCCACCTCGATGACGGTGGTCGCCACCAGCAGGTCGATATGGCCGTCCTTGAAGGCACCCATGACCTGCTCCTTCTCGCGCCCCTTCAGCCTCCCGTGCACCAGCCCGACACGCAGCTCCGGCAGCGCCTCGGTCAGCAGCGCCGCCGTGTCGGAGGCGGCCTGGCACTGCAGGGCTTCCGATTCCTCGATCAGCGTGCACACCCAGTAGGCCTGGCGCCCCTGGGCACAGGCCTGGCGCACCCGGGCAACGACTTCGTCCCGGCGCTTGTCGGAAACCACCACGGTCTGGACCGGCGTGCGCCCCGGCGGCAATTCGTCGATAACGGACACATCCAGGTCGGCATACAGCGTCATGGCCAGGGTGCGGGGAATCGGGGTTGCGGTCATGGTCAACTGGTGGGGCCGCCGGCCGTCGCTGCGGCCCTTTTCGCGCAGCGCCAGGCGCTGATGCACGCCAAAGCGGTGCTGTTCGTCCACGATCACCAGCCCCAGGCGGGCAAAAGCCACATCGGCCTGGAACAGGGCGTGGGTGCCCACGGCGACCGAGGCCTCACCACCGGCGATGGCATCCAGCCGGGCCGAACGGGCGGCGCCCTTGGTCTTTCCGGCCAGCCACGCCACCTGCACCCCAAGCGGCTCCAGCCAGCGCCGGAAACTCCGGTAATGCTGTTCGGCCAGCAGCTCGGTAGGCGCCATGACCGCGGCCTGAAAACCGCTCTGCACCGCTTGCAGGGCCGCACAGGCCGCCACTACCGTCTTGCCGGAACCGACATCCCCCTGGACCAGACGCAGCATGGGGTGGGTCGCTGCCAGGTCGGCACGGATCTCGCCGACGACCCGACCCTGGGCCGCGGTCAGCGCGAATGGCAGCGCCGCAATGAAACTCTCCAGCAACTCTCCCCCGCCGTCCAGGGACGGTGCCCGCTGGCGGCGGGCCTTGTGACGCAGACGCCTGAGGCTCAGGTGGTGGGCCAGCAGCTCCTCGAAGGCCAGGCGCTGCTGCGCGGGATGAACACCCTCGGCGAGTTCGGCCAGCGGCGCCCCGGGAGGCGGGTGGTGGACGTAGCGCACCGCCTCCGGCAGGGAAGGCAGCCGGAATCGCTGCAGCACCTGCTGCGGCAACCATTCCGGCAGCACGATTTCGGCCCCGGCCGGCGCATCCAGGCGTGCCAATGCCTGCGCCGCCAGCCGGCGCAGGGACAGCTGATGCACGCCCTCGGTGGTGGGATAGACCGGGGTCAGGTGATCTTCGACCGGCAGCGGGTCAGCCTCCGTCACCAGCCGGTACTCCGGATGCACCATCTCGAGGGTCGTCGCGCCGGCCCGCGCCTCTCCGTAGCAGCGCACCCGGACGCCGCGCTGAAAGGCGCTCTGCTGGGCCGTGCTGAAGTGGAAAAAGCGCAGGGTCAGACTGCCTGTGCCATCAGTCACCCGCACCAGCAGGCTGCGGCGACGCCCGAAGCGCACCTCCGCCAGCTGCACCTCCCCTTCCACCACGGCCGGGTCCCCGGGGCGCAGCCCCCCCATGGGCACGACACGGGTGCGGTCCTCGTAACGGTACGGCAAATGGAACAGCAGGTCCTGGACGGTGCTGACACCGAGCTTTTCCAGACGGCGGGCCACCTGCGGTCCCACACCCTTCAGGGCGGTTATCGCCAACTCGGCATCGCTCTGGCGGCTGCCGGTGCCACTGCTCCGATCTGCGCGCACCCCTCCCATGGCGGGAGTACCTAGGACCCTGTCCGGTTGATCATATCGCTAAGACGGCCGTGTTGTTTCGGTCTGTATCGTGGATGGTATTCATGCGGCACCTCCCTGTGCCGCACCCCGAGCGGGGCGGCTTTCAGCCGTGCGAATCGGCTATCCTGCCGATCCGTCATGCGGCACCTCCCTGTGCCGCACCCCGAGCGGGGCGGCTTTCAGCCGTGCGAATCGGCTATCCTGCCGATCCGTCATGCGGCACCTCCCTGTGCCGCACCCCGAGCGGGGCGGCTTTCAGCCGTGCGAATCGGCTATCCTGCCGATCCGTCATGCGGCACCTCCCTGTGCCGCGCCCCGACGCACCGGGGCCGTGCAGGTGGCCGACACACAGTGGCGTTGGTTGGGCGTCGCGTTGCTCAGCCCGACCTGCCATCCAACCTACCGGTCCAGCACCAGCACGGCATCCATCTCCACCCCGGCACCCTTGGGCAGCGCCGCCACACCGATCGCCGCACGGGCCGGAAACGGTGGCTGGAAGTACTCAGCCATGACCTGGTTGACCAGCGGGAAGTGGGCCAGATCGGTCAGATAGATATTGAGCTTGGCAACCGCTGCCAGATCACCCCCTGCCGCTTCGGCGACCGCGGCCAGGTTGTCGAACACCTGCCGGATCTGCGCTTCCATGTCCCCGCCCACCAGCTCCATGGTCGCCGGCACCAGGGGGATCTGGCCCGACAGATAAACGGTGTCGCCGGTGCGCACCGCCTGGGAATAGGTGCCGATCGCCTGGGGCGCCCGGTCGGTCTGGATGATTTCGCGTGGCATCAATCGCTCCCGCTGTTGGACAGGGCTCACATGATGACCGATGCCGGCCGACTCTGCATCTGCCGGGCGGGCGGTCAACCCCGGCTGCGGCTGATGCGCAGGACTGCGGGCAGACTGCGCACCCGACGCATGACGCGCGCCAGATGCCGGCGGTCGTGCACTGCAAGAGTAAAGATCAGGGTGGTGTTCTGACCGTCGCGCTCTTCGATCGAAACATTCTCGATGTTGGAGCCCGTGTCCGAAATCGACGCCGCCACCGTGGCAAGCACCCCTCGCTCGTTGGCCACATCCACCCGGATCTCGGCAGGGAACTCGCCACTGACCTCCGCCTCCCACTGCACATCGATCCACTTCTCCGGCAGGTTGCGGTACTCGGCCACGTTCTTGCAGTGCTGATTGTGAATCACGATGCCGCGTCCCGCGCTCACGAAGCCGACGATGGGATCGCCGGGGATCGGTCGACAGCAGCGGGCGAAATTCACCACCATGCCTTCGGTGCCCTTGATGCCCAGGGGGCGATTGTCGCCGGGCTCGGCAACGGCGGCCTCCGGCGGCCCGTCGACCGCCGCCAGCCGGCGAGCGACCAGCACCGCCATGCGATTGCCAAGCCCGATGTCCTCCAGCAGATCGTCCACGCTCTGGAGCTGACACTCTTTGAGATAGCCATCCATCCGGGGCGCGGCCAGATCCACCAGCGACAACGACAGCCCGGCCATGGCCTTGTCCAGCAGACGCCGGCCGAGGTCGATGGCCTCCTCGCGCCGCAGATTCTTCAGGTAATGCCGGATGTTGGAACGGGCCTTGCCGGTGACCACGAAGTTGAGCCATGCCGGATTGGGATGGGCGCCGGGCGCGGTGATGATCTCCACGGTCTGACCGTTGAGCAGCGGGGTGCGCAGCGGCGCCAGCCGCCGGTCGATCTTGGCGGCGATGCAGGTGCTGCCTACATCGGTATGCACGGCATAGGCGAAATCCACCGCCGTCGCCCCGCGGGGAAGCTCCATGATCTCGCCTTTCGGGGTGAACACGTAGACTTCGTCGGGGAACAGGTCGATCTTGACGTTTTCCAGGAATTCCAGCGAGTTGCCGGCGTGCTTCTGCATCTCCAGCAGTTCGCGCAACCACTCCCGGGCGCGCGCCTGGGCACTGTTGCGGCTCCTGTCGCCGGTCTTGTAGAGCCAGTGGGCGGCGATCCCGGCTTCGGCAACCCGGTCCATGTCCTCGGTGCGGATCTGGATCTCGATGGGCACGCCGTAGGGTCCGAACAGCACCGTATGCAGGGACTGGTAACCGTTGGCCTTGGGGATGGCGACGTAGTCCTTGAAGCGCCCGGGCACCGGCTTGTAGAGGCTGTGCATCACCCCCAGCACCCGGTAGCAGGTATCGACCTGATCCACGATGAGACGGAAGGCATAAACGTCGAAGACCTCGGAGAACGGCAGGGTCTTGGCCCGCATCTTCTGGTAGAGGCTGTACAGATGCTTCTCGCGACCGACTACGCGGCAGGACAGCCCTTCCTGCTCCAGGCGCTCGCGGATAGCCGCCTCGATCTTCTGGACGATTTCCTTGCGGTTGCCGCGGGCCTTGCGAACCGCCTCCGCCAGCACCCGATAACGGGCCGGATAGAGGGCCGCGAACCCCAGGTCTTCCAGTTCCAGGCGCATGGTGTTCATGCCCAGGCGATTGGCGATGGGCGCATAGATCTCAAGGGTTTCATGGGCGATCCGCCGGCGCTTCTCGGCTGGCATGGCACCCAGGGTACGCATGTTGTGCAAGCGATCGGCGAGTTTGATCAGGATCACCCGAATGTCCCGCACCATGGCGAGGAGCATCTTGCGGAAGTTCTCGGCCTGGGCCTCCGCCCGGCTTTCGAACTCGATCTGGGTGAGCTTGCTGACGCCGTCGACCAGTTCGGCCACATCCTCGCCGAACTCGCGGGCGATCTGTTCCTTGGCGGTGGCGGTGTCTTCGATGACGTCATGGAGCACCGCGGCCACGATGCTCTGGTAATCCATGTGCATCTCGGCCAGGGTGCGGGCCACTTCCATGGGGTGGTAGATGTACGGCTCGCCCGACAGCCGCCGCTGCCCCTCGTGGGCCTCGGCCCCAAAGAGGTACGCCCTGTAGACCTCCCGCACCCGATCGGCGGGAAGATAGGTCTCCAGCAGGTCGCACAGGTCGCTGATCAGAAAGCGCGACCCGTTTTCACTTGTGGTGCTCTCCGCTCTCGCCGCCATTGCCGCCGCCGTGCCCTCGTTACGGGCCCACGGCCGGGAGTTGTCCGGGCCCGGGGTCATCGCCAACTGATCATAGGATACTCGCGGCACGGCACAAACACCCTCGCGGACCTTCGGCGGAGCCATTCAGGAGTGAGAGAGGCAAACCGGGGGTGGCCGGGGATCGGCGCGAAGCACCCGCCCATCGCGAGATGGCGGGCCGGAACCCGGCGATCCAGTTTCCACCCCGCCGGATGTACCGCGATGAGGTCGAGGCAGGCGACGAAACGATGGACGGGTTCCCGCCACTGCCGTAGCGGCCTGATGGATCGATCAGGCTGCTATTCCGCGGCGTTGTCGGTTTCGGATGCGGGACCGACCGGCGGCGCCTCTTCTTCCACCCGAGCCTCGTCGTCGGTCATCGACGATTCGGTCGCATGTTCGCGGGCGCTGACCTCGTCGAGAATCGACGGCCCGACCAGGTCGTCCGCGATCTCGCGCAGGGCCACCACCGTGGGCTTGTCGTTTTCCCAGGGCACCATGGCCTCGGCGCCGTTGGCCAGTTGCCGGGCCCGTTTGGTCGCCACCAGCACCAGCTGGAAGCGGTTTTCCATATTGCTCAGACAGTCTTCTACGGTAACGCGTGCCATGGCTTCCGGTCCTGCAAGTCAGTTGAACTAACAGAGAGTTAGAGGCAGTGAGTCTACCGGATTCAGTCGGCCGGCGCCAGCAGGGACCGCAGCAGCATCCCGTGACGGACCCCTTGGCGCTCCAGTGTGAGCCGGCGAGCCAGCACGATGGCGGCCAACTCGTCCAGCGCTGTGTCGAAGCGGTCGTTGATCACCAGGAAATCGTACTCATCGTAGTGGGACATCTCAGTGACCGCATCGCGCATCCGGCGGGCGATCACCGCTTCGGAATCCTGGCCGCGGCCACGCAGGCGCTGCTCCAGCGTGTCGCGAGCCGGCGGCAGCACGAAGATGCCCACCGCCCCCGGCACTGCCGCCCGGACCTGCCGGGCTCCCTGCCAGTCGATTTCAAGGATCACGTCCTGGCCGCCGGCAAGCTGATCCTGAACGCCGGCAAGAGAGGTGCCGTACTGGTTGTCGAAGACCCGGGCGTGTTCCAGGAAGGCCCCGTCCTCCACCATACGGTCAAAGATCGCGTTATCAACGAAATGATAGTGCACCCCGTCCTCTTCCCCGGGACGCGGTGCCCGCGTGGTATGGGAGACGGACAGGCTGATCCCCCTGTCCCGCTCCAGCAATGCCTTGACCAGGCTGGTCTTTCCCGCGCCCGAGGGGGCCGAGACAATATACAGGGTACCCGCCACCGAGCCCGGTGACGGTGTGTTGCTTGCAACAGCCATCGCTTCAATGTTCCCGACAACCGGACACGACGGCCCGGGTTTATAGAAAAGGCTCGACGCAGAGCCTACTCCGCGTTCTGAACCTGCTCGCGCATCTGTTCGATCAGCACCTTCAGTTCCACGGCGGCACGGGTGGTGTCCGCATCCACCGACTTGGAGCCCAGCGTGTTGGCCTCCCGGTTCAGCTCCTGCATCAGGAAATCCAGCCGCCGTCCCACCGGCTCGTCACGGGTCAGCACGCGGCGAACTTCCGCCACGTGGCCGCTCAACCGGTCGAGTTCCTCGTCGACGTCCATCTTCTGCGCCTGCAAGGCCAGTTCCTGTTCCAGGCGGCCCGGGTCCGCCTCCACCGCGATCTCCGCCAGACGCGACAGCATGCGCTCCCGCAGCCTGTCGCGAATCGCGGGCAGGCGCTCGCGGACTTCCACCGCCTGGGTATCAATGGCCTCGCAGCGGCTGAGCAGCCAGCCCGCAATCTGCTCCCCTTCCCGTTCGCGGGTCGCGACCATTTCCGCCAGCGCCGCGTCCAGTCCCGCCAGAGCCTCCTCCATCACCGCACCGAGGTCCCGCTCGGCCTCACTGACCACCCCCGGCCAGCGCAGCAGATCCACCGGATTGACCGGGGCGGCCCGGGGCAGACGCCCCTCGACCCCACCACAGGCCTGTAGCAGGCGATCCAGGTACTCGCCGTTGAGCACGATCTCCGGCGTCGCGGCCGGATCCGGGCGGAAACGGAGATTGCATTCGACCTTGCCCCGCCGGATGCGGGCACTGACGCGCTCGCGCACCACCTGCTCCAGGCTGCGCAACTCCTCCGGAAAACGGAGACTGACCTCCAGATAGCGGTGATTGACCGAGCGAAGTTCCCACGTCAGCTGCCCCCATTCACCACGGCGTTCGCTGCGGGCGAAGGCGGTCATACTCCGGATCATCTCAAGTTCCCTGTACCGTTGGCCGATGAAGAGGGCAATGGCCTCAATGGTAAGCGTATTCCACGGACGGCGAAACCGGCTCGCATGTCCGGAAGCGGCTGTGCGCGTACCCAGCGACCCGAATTGGATCCTATGATCAGGAAGTTGAAGAACCTGCCGGCCGGCACGGTACTGGACCAGTACCGGATCAGCAGAACCCTGGGCGGCGGCGGCTTCAGTATCGTCTACCTGGCAACCGAGCAGCACAGCGGCACCCCGGTGGTCATCAAGGAATACATGCCGGGCGCCCTGGCGGTGCGGGGCAAAGACCTCACCGTGGGCGCGCGCAGCGAACTGGAGGCGGACCGTTTCCATCGCGGCCGCCTGCTGTTCTTTCAGGAAGCCGGCACCCTGGCAACCCTCAAGCATACCAACATCGTCAACGTGCTGAGCTTTTTCAGGGCCAACGGCACGGTCTACATGGTCATGGAATACCAGGAAGGCAAGAACCTGGAAGCGTACATCCGGGGTCGACGGGGAAAACTCAGCGAACGCTTTCTGCAAACCGTGTTCCCGCCGCTGCTGGACGGTCTGGAACTCATTCATTCCCGCGACCTGCTGCACCTGGACATCAAACCGGGCAACATCCACATCAGACCCGGAGGACAGCCCCTGCTGCTCGATTTCGGCGCCGTCCACGGCTTCCCGCAAAGCCGCATGGAGCAGCCCGGGCAGGTCATCAGCCCAGGTTACTCACCCATCGAACAATACGACAAGTACGGCTACGTGGGCCCCTGGACGGACATCTACGCCCTGGGAGCCACCATCCGTACGTGCATCGAAGGGCGTCCGCCGCCACCGGCCAAGGACCGCTATCTCAAGGACGCCGTGCGGCCCGCGCAGGCCGCTTTCCGCAAGCGCTACCCGGACCGCCTGCTGGCCGCGCTCGACTGGGCAATGGAGGTCGACCCGCTGCTTCGACCACAAAGCGTGGGTGCGTTTCGCTCCGCGCTCGAGGCCGAAACGCCCGCCGAGTTTTCCGCCGCCTCCATACGCAGCTATCCGGCCGGAGCCTAGGAGCCCGGGGCGTGAAATACGAACTGGGTTTTGCGAGCCGCCTGGGGGACCGCGCCAGCAACCAGGACCGCTGCATCGCGCGGGAGCGCAAATCCGCTGTACTGCTGGTGCTGGCCGACGGCATGGGCGGACACGCCGGCGGCGATCTGGCCGCACAGATCCTGGTCGACGAGTACAGTCGCCGCTTCGAGGCGGAGCACCTGCCCCTGGCCGACCCCGCCCGCTTCCTGCGCGCCACCCTCGAACGGGCTCATGGCGCGATCTTGGAAGCAGGCCAGGCCCAGCACCCACCCATTCAACCCCGCACCACAGCGGTTGCCTGTCTGATCCAGAACGGCCGGACCTATTGGCTGCATGTAGGCGACAGCAGGCTGTATCTGCTGCGCTCCGGTCGCATGGTCACGCGCACCAAGGACCACACGTTCGTAGAGGACATGCATCAGCAGGGCATGCTCACCGCCGAGGAAATCGCCCACCACCCCATGCGCAACTATGTAACACGCTGTGTGGGCGGTTCCCTGGAATCCCCGCTGCCGACCGTGGGCACACCGGTCGACCTGCAGCCCGATGACCTGCTGTTGTTATGCTCGGACGGCTTCTGGTCCGCTCTGCCCCAGAACCGCATCGAACAACTGATACAGGATGCGAACCTGGAGGAAGGACTGGATACCCTGGCCGAAGCCGCCCAGCGCGCCAGCTACCCCCACAGCGACAATATCACTGCCGTCGCCCTGCGCTGGCGCAGCGACAAGAACGCCAGCAAGGACCCGACCGGCCGCGCCGCGGGTCACCCACAACGCCAGCCGCCCGATCCGCTGACCAGCGCCATTGCCGAGATTCATCGCGCTATCCGCAAGTACGGCACCGAAATGCAGGACTGACACCTTAGGCGTCACACGCTCCGGGGGCTTATAATGCCCCTTTTGCCATGCAACCGAGGAGCACCTATGCGCCCCAGCCAACGCGCGCCCGACGAACTGCGCCCCGTACGGATCACCAGAGGTTACACCAAGCACGCCGAGGGCTCGGTACTGGTGGAATTCGGCGACACGCGGGTACTGTGCAACGCCAGCGTGGTGGAGCAGGTACCCCGCTTTCTCAAGGGCAAGGACCAGGGCTGGGTCACCGCCGAATACGGCATGCTGCCCCGTTCCACCGGCTCGCGCATGGACCGCGAGGCCGCCCGCGGTCGGCAGGGCGGCCGCACCCTGGAGATCCAGCGACTGATTGGCCGTTCTCTGCGGGCGGTGGTGAACCTCAAAGCCCTCGGCGAGCGCTCGATCACCATCGACTGCGACGTCATTCAGGCCGATGGCGGCACCCGCACGGCCAGCATCACCGGCGGCTACGTGGCGCTGGCCGACGCCATCGCACACCTGCGCGCCACCGGCGCACTCAAGAAGAATCCGCTGCTCGGACAGGTGGCTTCCGTCTCGGTGGGCGTCTACAAGGGCACGCCGGTGCTCGACCTCGATTATGCCGAGGACTGTACGGCGGAAACGGACATGAACGTGGTAATGACCGACGCCGGTCAGTTCATCGAGGTGCAGGGCACGGCCGAGGGTCATCCGTTCAGCCAGGACGAGCTACTGGCCATGCTGGGTCTGGCCCGCGGCGGTATCGAGCGTCTGGTACAGGCGCAAGGCGCGGCGCTGGCGGAGCCGCTGGCGTGAAAACCATCGTACTGGCCAGCAGCAACCCGGGGAAGGTGCGCGAAATCAATCACCTGCTGGATGGCCACGACCTGCAGGTGGTCCCCCAGTCCCAGTTTCAGGTGCCGGACGCCGACGAAACGGGCCTGACCTTCGTCGAGAACGCCATCCTCAAGGCCCGCAACGCCGCCCAGCACACCGGCCTGCCCGCCATCGGCGACGACTCGGGCATCGAAGTGGATGCCCTGAACGGGGCGCCCGGCATCTACTCGGCGCGCTACGCCGGCAGCGGGGCCGGCGACCGGGACAACGTGGACAAGCTGCTGGCGGCGCTGGAGGGAGTCCCGGAACAGGCCCGCACAGCGCGCTTCCAATGTGTCATGGTCTACCTGCGCGACGGCGCCGATCCGACGCCGATCATCTGCCAGGGCACCTGGGAGGGGCGCATCCTGGACGCACCCCGGGGCGCGAACGGCTTCGGTTACGATCCGGTATTCCACGTCCCGACCCACCACTGCTCGGCCGCCGAGCTGCCGGCGGAGATCAAGAACCGCCTGAGCCACCGAGGCCAGGCCCTGACCCAACTCGTGCAGGCCCTGGGACAGGACTGATGGGCGCCCGGGCCATGTCCGCGCAGCGCCGGTCGGGTCCTGCCCCGAGCGCCGTTCGCAGCTCCGCGAACCGACCCCGACGGAGGTGACCATGCAGGCGGGCTGGTGGAACGAATACGGCACTGACGCCATCACTTTCGGCCTCAGTACCGCGCTACTGGCCGGCTACCATCTGTACCTCGTCTACCGGCTGCGCCACGACTCCTCCTATACCATCCAGGCCATCAACCGGGCGGCGCGCTCCGCCTGGGTGGAAAACATCATGGAGCACGACGGGCAGGCCATCGTGGGGGTTCAGACCTTGCGCAATTCGACCATGGCGGCCACGTTTCTGGCTTCCACGGCGGTGCTGCTGATCATGGGCACGCTGACGCTCACCGAGCAGGCCGACAAGCTCGCCGCCTCTTTCCACACCATCAGCGTTCTCGGCTCCCATCACCCGGGCCTGTGGGTGACCAAGTCCCTGCTGCTGGTGGCCGATTTCTTCATTGCGTTCTTCAGCTTTTCCATGGCCATCCGGATGTTCAATCATGTGGGCTACCTGATCGGCGTACCGGCCGAACGAAGACCCAAGGCCCTCACCGCCAAACGCGTGGCAGTGCACCTGAACCGGGCCGGCAGCTACTACAGCCTGGGCATGCGGGCCTACTACATTTCGGTACCTCTGGTATTCTGGTTGTTCGGCCCCCATCTGATGCTGGGAGCGACACTGGTTCTGATCGCGGTCCTCTACCGTCTGGACCGCGCGCCGCCGACCCATTGAGACGATGAAGCCACCCACTGACCCGCTGACGATCCGGTTGCACGCCATGCGCATCCTCTGCCTCATTCCGCTCTCCTTGAGCCTCTGCCTGGCTCCGGGCACCCCCGTACTGGCCGCGGCACCGACCGACGCGGCCAAAGAGCTGGCGACCATCACGGCGGCCGCAAAGAACGAGAACCCCAGCGCCCAGCTGCTGCTGGGGCTGGCCTATCTGGAGGGGCGCTACGGTCTGCAGCCGAGCGCGGACAAAGCCGCCTTCTGGCTGACCCGGGCGGCCCGCGACGGTCAGCCCTATGCCCAGCAACTGGTCGGGAACCTGTACGCACAAGGCAAGGGCGTGACCAAGGATCCGGCCCATGCTGTCTACTGGTGGAAGAAGTCGGCCGCCGCCGGCAACGCCAAGGCGCAGTACGAGTTGGGTCGCGCCTACCTGCGCGGCGACGGCACGCCGCGCAAGACATCCCAGGCAGCCCACTGGCTGACCCTGTCCGCCCAGCAAGGCAACGCCGACGCCAAATTCCTCATCGGCAAGATGTACTACCAGGGATTCGGCGTCCCCCAGGACAAGACACTGGGACGCAGCTGGCTGGAGAGGGCCGCTGCGCAGGGGCATTCCGACGCCATCAAGCTGCTGCACGCGATCAGCGAAGTGGGGCAGCAGACCTCAGCCACCTACCGCGAGTCCGCCGAAGCGCTCAAGCGCCGGGCGCAAGGTGGCGATGCCCAGGCCCAGTACGAGCTGGGCCTGCGCTATGAAAGCGGGGCGTGGGATGTACTGGCGGACAAGGACAAGGCGTTGTACTGGCTCAACCGTTCGGCAGGCGCGGGCAACCGCCACGCCATGATGGCCCTGGCCCATATCTACGACCAGGGACTGCTGGGGGTGAAGGCCGATGCCGCCAAGGCCGCCGAGTGGCGCCGCAAGGCGACCGCCGCACCGCCGGCCAGGCCCTGACGCCCCCACGGCGCAACCACGCCCACCGCTGCTCCCGCCGGCAACAACCACTCATGACGTCGTAGCCCCATGTTCCGCTTCGAAGCGCTGCCACCTCTGTCCTTGTACCTGCACCTGCCCTGGTGCGTACGCAAGTGCCCGTACTGCGACTTCAACTCCCACGAGCTGAAGGCGGACCTTCCCGAACGGGCCTATGTGGATGCGCTGCTGGCCGACATCGAGAACGAGTTGCCCGGAGTCTGGAGGCGCACCATCCAGAGCATCTTCATTGGCGGGGGCACCCCGAGCCTGTTTTCGCCCGAAGCGATCGACCGGCTGCTTGCCGGTGTGCGCAGCCGCCTGCCCTGTAAGCCCGCCCTGGAGACCACCCTGGAAGCGAACCCCGGTACGGTGGAGCAAGGCCGCTTCGCCGAATACCGCGCCGCCGGCGTCAACCGACTGTCCATCGGCGTGCAGAGCTTTCAGGCCGACCTGCTGGAGCGCCTGGGACGCATTCACAACCAGCGCGAGGCCATCCGGGCGGCGGAAGCGGCCCATCAGGCCGGCATCGGCAACTTCAACCTCGACCTGATGTTCGGCCTGCCCGGCCAGTCCCTGCGCCAGTGCCTGGCCGATGTGGCAACCGCCACCGATCTGGAGCCGGCGCATATTTCCTTCTACCAGCTGACCCTGGAGCCCAATACGCACTTCCATCGCTATCCGCCCACGCTGCCCGACGAGGATGACATCTGGTCCATGCAGGAGCAGGGTCGCGCGGCGCTGGCCGCAGGCGGCTATACTCGGTATGAGATTTCCGCTTACGCGCGCCGGGGCCGTGAGTGCACCCACAACCTTAACTACTGGCGCTTCGGCGACTATCTGGGAATCGGCGCCGGCGCCCACGGCAAGATCACCGACGCTCAGCGTCAGGCCATAATCCGGCGGTGGAAGATCAAGCACCCGCGGGACTATGTTGGCAGAGCGGAATCTGCAGGTGCCGTGGGCGGGGAGTCTGTGCTGAAGCCGGCCGACGCGGTCCTGGAGTTCATGATGAACCGCCTGCGACTGAGCGAGGGGTTTACCCGGCCCGAGTTCGAAGCGGCCACCGGTCTGCCGTTCGAGGCCGCCGCCCAAGCGATCGAGCAGGGACTGACGGCAGGACTGCTGGAGCACAACACAGACCGCCTGCAAACCAGCGCAAGGGGAAGGCAATATCTGAACGATCTGCTTGCGCTGTTCCTGCCGGAGGAGGGCGTCGATGGTCGAAGAGATACGGGTTGACTGCCCTTACTGCGGCGAAGATTTCGAAACAGCCGTCGACTGTTCGGCGGGAAGCTGCGACTACATAGAGGACTGTCCGGTCTGCTGTCAGCCCATCGAATTCCATGCCGAAGTGGATGGCGCAGGCGCGTTGCTGGCGGTCAGCACGCGACGGGACGATGACTGACTATCGCCCCATAGACTGCGCGATCTACAGTCGCTACGAGCTCGCCATCATGCACCGTGAGCGGCTGCGCGTCTGCTGGCACGGCGAGGATGGCATGTCTCATGTGGAAACGCTTCGACCGAGGGACCTGCAGACCCGCTCCGGCGCCGAATACCTGATCGCCACCGGAGCCGATGACCGGCGCCTGGAACTGCGTCTCGATCGCATCCTCGAAGCCACGCCGCTGCAAGGGAGCTGAACGGGGTCAGACGGGCGCCGCAAACAGGTCATGCTCGTCCGCGTCGGTGACCTGCACGCGGGCGAATTCGCCGACCGCGAGATTGTCCCCGCTCACGTAAACGCAGCCGTCGATCTCCGGTGCATCGGCCGCACTGCGCGCGATCGCACCGTCCTCGTGCAGTTCGTCGACCAGCACCGTCAGGGTCTGACCGATACGCCGTTCCAGCCGCATCGCGCTGATGTCGGCCTGCACCGCCATGAACCGTTCCAACCGTTCCTGTTTGACCTCTTCCGGCACGGCATCCGCAAGCTCGTTGGCCGCCGCACCGGCCACCGGGGAATACGCGAAGCAGCCCACACGGTCCAGTTGAGCTTGCTGCAGAAACTCCAGCAGCTGCTCGAAATCGGCCTCGGTCTCGCCGGGAAAGCCTACGATGAAGGTGCTGCGCAACGTGAGTTCGGGGCATTGGCCGCGCCAGAGCTCGATCCGCCGCAGGGTGTTCTCGGCGGCGGCCGGACGCTTCATGGCCTTGAGGATGCGCTGGCTGGCGTGCTGCAGCGGGATGTCCAGATAGGGCAGGACCCGCCCTTCGGCCATCAGCGGAATCACGTTGTCGACATGGGGGTAGGGGTAGACGTAATGCAGGCGCACCCACGCACCCAGTTCACCCAGAGCCGCGGCCAGCTCGGAGAAGCGCGTCTTGACCGGCTTGCCGCGCCAGAAACCGGCGCGATAGCGCATGTCCACCCCGTAGGCGCTGGTATCCTGGGACACCACCAGCAGCTCGCGCACCCCCGCCGCCACCAGTTGTTCAGCCTCCTCCATCACCTCCCCCAGAGGCCGGCTTACCAGGTCGCCGCGCAGGGAGGGAATGATGCAGAAAGTGCAACGGTGATTGCAGCCCTCGGAGATCTTCAGATAGGCGTAATGGCGCGGCGTGAGCTTGATGCCCTGGGGCGGGACCAGGCTGGTGAAGGGGTCGGCGGGCGGGGGCAGGTGCTCATGGACAGCGCGCATCACCTCTTCATAGGCATGGGGGCCGGTGATGGCCAGCACGTCGCCGTAACGTTCCCGAATCTTGCCGGCACGCGCCCCCAGGCAACCGGTCACCACCACGCGACCGTTCTGCGCCATGGCCTCGCCAATGGCTTCCAGCGATTCCTCGACCGCACTGTCGATGAAACCGCAGGTATTGACCACCACCAGATCGGCCAGCTGATAGCTGCCCACCACGCCGTAACCCTCGGCCCGCAGGCGGGTCAGGATACGTTCGGAATCCACCAGGGCCTTTGGACAGCCGAGACTGACGAACCCCACCTTCGGGTCTCCGGTAGCCACGCTCACTCCCATATGCGTTCTAAAAAAGGTCCATCAGACAAAAACATATTACCCAACACAGCATTTCTTATGCACATTTCCCTGTCGGCGTCCCGGCGGCCGACCCATCACCGCACGAAATGCCGACGACGCGGAACAAATATCAATAACATATTGATTTTAATGCGGCGCTACCGGGAATCAGCGATCAGCTTGCAGCCTGGGCAAGAAAGGCGCCAGGAGGCCGGAGGCACCAAGCCCAGTTTCATCCACAAAGTTATCCACAGGCATTGTGGATAACCCCCAGGTCTGGAGCGACGACAAGCCTCCCGGGCTGTGCTATGGTCAACTGACAGGTGCACAACAATAACAGACCGTGGCGCACCACGGTATCAGCATCGGAGGTAGCCATGAACGAGAATGGCGGCCACATAGACTTCGAACAATGGGCGGCGCTCGCGGCCTCCGACCCGGAAGCCTTCGAGGCTCGCCGAGCGCAAGTCATCGATGCGGCAATCCGCCGCGCCCCGCGTCCCAAACAACAACGCCTGCGTGGACTACAGTGGAAGCTGGATCAGGTCCGTCAGCTTTCCCGCACCCCCATGGCGGCCTGCCTGCGGATGACCAACATGATGTGGGACTCGGTGCTCAGCGAAGGCGGCTTGCTGGAGGCCTTCGAACAGCTGGGTCAGACCAAGCCGGCGCGGTCCCGGCCCAAGGCCAGCGTCATCAGCCTGGACCATAACCGGCGCAGGGACTTGTCGTAACGGGGTCCGATCCCGTATCATTCCGCTTCTTGATTTCAGGGCGCTGACAAGCGTCCGGAGCCTATGCGCTGGGTGCAGCGCACTGAGGTAGCGACCATGAAGCCGGAAATTCATCCCGAATACACGCAGGTAACGGTAACCTGCAGCTGCGGCAATTCCTTCGTGACCCGCTCCACCGCCGGTCACGAACTGCACGTCGAAGTGTGCGCCGCGTGCCATCCGTTCTACACGGGCAAACAGAAGATCCTGGATACCGGCGGACGGGTCGACAAGTTCCGTCGCAAATACGGGCTGAACAAATAGCGCCGACCGTGGCACGGTACCGGCGCAGACGAGGGGCGTTCCGCTGGCGGGACGCCCCTTTGTCGTTGTGGGGAAAATTGGGACTCGCAGCCGCGACGCTGTGGTGCGCGACAGCCGTCGCGGCGGCATCGAGCCTCTGCCCGCCGGATCACATCGATGAACAGGTCCGGGTCACCTACGTCTATGACGGTGACACGGTATTTCTCGCTAACGGCCAGCACCTGCGTCTCATTGGCCTGGATACGCCCGAGATGGGACGCGACGGAGCCGCCAACGAACCCTATGCCGTGGCAGCGCGGGACCGCCTCCGGCTGCTGCTGTTCACCCACCATCAGCGATTGAATCTGCGCTTCGACCAGCAACGCAGGGACCACTACGGGCGGCTGCTGGCGCACGCGTTCCTGCAGGACGGCACCAGTGTGACCGCGACCCTGCTGGACGCCGGACTGGCTACCACATTGGTCATTCCCCCGAACGTCTGGAATGCACAGTGCTATGCCACGCAGGCGCGCCAGGCCCGCCAGTCCCGGCTCGGTCTCTGGGGGCTGGCCGCCTACCGGCCCAAAGCCAGCAATTCGCTGCCGACCAGCACCCGCGGCTTCCGCGTAGTGCGCGGACGGGTCGAGCATATCGGCCACAGCGCCCGGGCGCTGTGGCTGGACCTGCAGGGCCGCTTCGCCGTGCGAATCGACCGCCGGGACCTGTCCTATTTCACCAACCCGCCGTTGCAGGCGCTGCAGGGGCGAAGGATAGAAGTACAGGGACTGGTCTATGCGCGCCGGGGCGAGCTGCGCATGCAGGTGCGCTACGGTACGGCCCTGCGCGTACTCGACAGTCAGACGCTGCCCGCCCGCTCGCACCGGTAGTACACTTGAGGCCAGGAGCCCGGCCACCATATGTCCGGACCCGGCTCTTGGCAGCGTACACGCGTGGATTTCGCTATGGCGACATACGCCGGCCCCGTTCTTCGGCGACTCGCATGCAGTCGCCGAACGGGATACAGCTACCGGGCGATCCCGCGAGGGACCGGCGGCGTAGATTCCACGTTGTGCAACGTACCGTTCATCCGCACCATGGAGGCGCTTCCCTGGGAAGCTGATACGAGCAATGCCCCACGATTTCAAGCAAGCCGCGCTCGAGTACCACGAGCACCCGGTCCCCGGAAAGCTGAGCATCCAGGTCACCAAGCCTTGCGACACCCAGCGGGACCTGTCCCTGGCCTATACGCCGGGCGTCGCCGAACCGGTGCGCGCCATACACGCCGACCCTGACGCCGCGTACCGCTACACGGCCAAGGGCAACCTGGTTGCAGTCGTCACCGACGGCAGCGCGGTACTGGGGCTGGGGAACGTGGGCGCCCTCGCGGGGAAACCGGTCATGGAAGGCAAGGCGGTGCTGTTCAAGCGCTTTGCCAATGTCGACGTGTTCGATATCGAAGTGGACGCGGAAAACCCGCAGGCCTTCGTGGACACCGTGGCCAGCATCGCCTCCGGATTTGGCGGCATCAACCTGGAGGACATTGCCGCTCCCCACTGCTTCGCCATCGAACAGACGCTGAAGGAGCGCCTGGACATCCCGGTGTTTCATGACGACCAGCACGGCACCGCGATCATCATCGCCGCCGGCCTGCTCAACGCCCTCGAACTGCAGAACAAGTCAATCCAGGACGCCAGGATCGTGTGCCTGGGCGCCGGAGCGGCCGGCATCGCATCCATGCACCTGCTGGACGCACTGGGAGCGAAGCGCGAAAACATTCTGATGGTCGACCGCAAAGGGGTGCTGCACAGCGGCCGCACGGACCTCAACCCCTACAAGGCAGCCTGTGCCACCGACACCGACCGGCGCACCCTCGCCGATGCCATGCGCGACGCCGACGTATTCATTGGCGTGTCCGGCCCCGATCTGCTGACCGCGGACATGCTCGCATCCATGGCGCCGCGACCGATCGTATTCGCACTGTCCAACCCCGATCCGGAAATCGATCCGCAGTTGGCCCAATCCGTACGCCAGGATCTGATCATGGCCACCGGCCGCAGCGACTATCCAAACCAGGTCAACAATGTACTGGGATTCCCCTTCATATTCCGGGGCGCTCTGGACGTGCGCGCCCGCGGTATCAATGAAGCAATGTACCTGGCGGCCGTTCACGCTCTGAGGAGCCTTGCCCGCGAGCCGGTACCGGCCGAGGTGCTTGCCGCCTATGGCCTGACCAAGCTGGAGTTCGGATCTGACTACATCCTGCCCACTCCGCTGGATCCCCGCCTGATAGACCGGGTACCGCCTGCGGTGGCCAGAGCCGCGGTCGAGACCGGCATGGCCCGCCACGGTTATCCGGCACATTATCCGGATTGAGGTCCTCGTATACTGTTGCACCACATCCGCGGAGATATGCCATGAGCAAGCACAAGGTACTGCTCAGCGACCCTGCCAGCGGGAAACAGATCGAGCTGCCGGTTCTGGAGGGTACGTTCGGCAATCGCGCCGTCGATGTCAGCGGCCTGTATCGCGAACTTGGCTATACGACCTTCGATCCGGGTTTTCTGTCCACAGCCAGCTGCTCGAGCCGCATCACCTACATCGACGGCGAAAAGGGCATCCTGCTGTACCGCGGCTACCCGGTGGAACAGCTCGCCGAGCACAGCGAATTTCTGGAAGTGGCCTACCTGCTGCTGCACGGCGAGCTGCCCACCCAGACCGGACTCGACGAGTTCCGACACATCATCCTGCACCACACCATGTTCAACGAGAACCTGCGGCGTTTCTACAGCGGGTTCTACTACGATGCGCACCCGATGGCCGTGATGGTGGGCGTGGTGGGCTCACTGTCGGCCTTCTACCACGATTCCACCGACGTCAATAATCCGCGCCACCGGGAAATCAGCGCCCATCGCCTGATCGCGAAAATGCCGACCATCGCGTCGGCCTGCTACAAGCAGTCCGTCGGCGAGCCCTTCATGTATCCGAGCAACGATCTCAGCTACTGCGGGAACCTGCTGCAGATGATGTTCGGCGTGCCCTGCGAGTCCTACCAGGTCGATCCGATAGCCGAGCGCGCGATGAATATCCTGTTCATACTGCACGCCGATCACGAACAGAACGCGAGCACGGCCACCGTACGCCAGGCAGGCAGCTCGGGCGCCGACCCGTTCGCCTGTATCGCCGCCGGGATCGCTTCGCTCTGGGGTCCGGCGCACGGCGGGGCCAACGAAGCGGTGCTTGCCATGCTCGAAGAGATCGGTGAAGCAGGAAACGTCCCGCAATATATCGCGCGGGCCAAGGACAAAAACGATCCATTCCGGCTGATGGGCTTCGGTCACCGCATCTACAAGAACTATGACCCGCGCGCCCGCATCATCCGGCAGGTCTGTCATCAGGTGCTGGAAAAGCTCGGCAGCAGCCGTGACCCGCTGTTCGAACTGGCCATCCGACTGGAAGAGATTGCACTTCAGGACGAGTATTTCATCGAGCGCAAGCTGTATCCCAACGTCGATTTCTACTCAGGCATCATCTACCGGGCGCTTGGCATCCCCAGCAACATGTTCACGGTCATGTTCGCTATCGCACGCACCGTCGGCTGGGTATCTCACTGGATGGAAATGATGTCCGAACCGACCACCCGTATCGGCAGGCCGCGTCAACTCTACGAAGGCAGCGGACGGCGGGACTACGTGCCGCTGGCCCGCCGACCCGAAGCGTCGACCACAGGCTGACGCTCAGTCTTCGCTCAACAGCGCTTCCAGGGCGGCCAGCGCCGCCCGCCGCATGGGCTTGCCGTCAAGACTGCTGCGCGGCGCTTCACGCAGCCCGTCCAGGGGGAAGACCGTGAGCTCCACGGCGTGGTCGCCCGCAACGAAGCGGAAACCGGGAAAATTGCGATACTCGCCCCGACCCACCTTGAGACGCCGGTCCGCGGTATCAAAAGGAATATCCGATTGCATGAGGAATAGCGCCACTTCCTCCGGGGTATCCGCGAACAGGTGCAGATTCACGTCCGAATACTGGCCGGCAGAGCCGCTGAGCACCGAACCGACCAAGCGCGGCTCGAAGCGAGCAAGGAAGTGCATGGCCTCGCAGGCGGCCAAGCGCAGCGCACGCAGGCATTCCGGCTGGGAGTCGGACTGGAACAGGCGCTGATACTCCTGCAGCGCCTCTTCGATTTCGATGTTGCGCGGCATGTTTTGCGTTTCACGGGCACCCAGGTGGGCGGCCGCTTTGCGTTTGGCTGCGTAGTAGTCCCGCACCCCCTCCTCCACCATGACCCGCGCCGCCTCCTGGGCGATGCGCAGGCGCATCTGCAGGTCACGACCGGATTGCCTCGCACCCATAAGCACCTCGCCACTGATTGACAGGCCCTAGAACAGATGGCCGGGGGTCGTCGGACCGGGCCCGCCGACCTCGCCCGCGGACGCCGCCGGAGCAGTACGTTTCGGCACATCGGCGAGACGGAACGTCTCGAAGATGGCGCCGCTCTGGTCGGGGCGAGCCAGCAGGCCGGTGGCCGGGTCGATGCGCACCGTCACCAGACCGGGCGGCTCCTCCATGAGTTGGGCGGGCATACCCTTCAGTGCCGCCCCCATGTAGGCCATCCACGCTGGTAGCGCGGCGATCGCCCCTGTTTCATGGGCACCCAGCGGCTGGACCTGATCGAATCCGACCCAGGCCGCGGCCACCAGCGCCCGGTCGAAGCCGCAGAACCACGCATCCTGCTGGTCGTTCGTGGTGCCTGTCTTGCCGGCCAGGTCGGTCCGGTGCAGCGCCAGCGCGTGGCGGCCGGTGCCGTGGCGAATCACGTCCTGCATCATGGATGTCATTATGTAGGCGTTCTGCGGCGATATGACGCGTTTGGCGAGGTTCACCGCGGGTCTTGGCGGCCCGACCAGAACCTGCGATTGACGGGCGCCGTCAGACGGGCCGGCGCTTCCGGCCGGCGCGCCGGGTGCGTTCCGGGCGCCCGGTGCCGACGCCTGCGGTTGACCTCCGGCCGCCCCGCATTGGGCACACACGACCGCGGGGTCGGCCCTGAAAACCACGTTGCCGCTTTCGTCGGCGATGGACTTGATGAGGTACGGTTTGATCCGATAGCCGCCGTTGGCGAACACGGCGTAGCCCGTCACCATCTGCAGCGGGGTCACGCTTGTGCTGCCCAGCGCCAGCGACAGGTTGCGGGGCAATTGCTTGGGATCGAATCCGAAGCGCTGCGCGTAGTCGATCGCGTAGCTCACCCCGATGTTCTGCAGCAGCCGCACCGCAACCAGGTTGCGGGAATCCACCAGGCCGACCCTCAGCCGCGTGGGTCCGAAGAAATGCCCGCTGTAGTTTTCCGGCCGCCAGGTGCTTTCCAGCGCCGGATCGTTAAACACCACCGGCGCGTCGTTGATGACACTGGCTGCCGTATAGCCTTTGTGCAGCGCGGCGGAATAGATGAACGGCTTGAAACTGGATCCCGGCTGGCGTTCGGCCTGGATGGCACGGTTGAACTTGCTGCGGTAGTAATCGAACCCGCCCACCAGTGCCACGATCGACCCGTCGTCCGGACGCAGCGATACCAGAGCGCCCTCGACCGCAGGCACCTCGGCAAGCTTCCAGTGTCCGTCGTCGAGTTTTTTCAGCCGCACGATGTCGCCCGGCTTCAGCACGTCTGCCGCCTTCTTGGGCGCCGGTCCGCGGCGGTTCACGCTGACGTAAGGCCGCGCCCAGGACATGCCGTCCCAGTCCAGGTTCACTTCGCTGCCGTCGCCGATGCGCAGCTTGGCGGCTCGGTCCGCCACGTCCAGTACCAGCGCCGGCTGCAGCCCGCCCACGGTCGGCATCTCCTGCAGCAGCTCGCCCTGGGCATCCGCGGTCGGGTAATCCGCCAGATCGACTTTGCGCTCCGGCCCCCGGTAGCCATGGCGCCAGTCGTACTGCAGCAAGGCGTCGCGCAACGCCCCGGTGGCATCATGCTGGCGGGCGCCTTCGATGGTCGTATAGACCTGATAGCCGTCGGTATACGCCGCGTCGCCAAAACGCTGGACCATGTCCGCACGGACCATCTCGGCCACATACGGCGCCCGCACCTGAATGGAGGGCGCATGCAGCGTAGCGGAGTCGTTCTCGGCCAGCGCCTTCTTGTAAACCGCCTGGTCGATGAAGCCGAGGGCGAGCATCCGCCCCAGCACGTAGTTGCGGCGGATACGGGCCCGACTGGGATCGGTAATCGGGTTGTAGCGCGACGGGGCCTTCGGCAGGCCGGCGATCATCGCCATCTCGCCTACGGTAAGCTGATCCAGCGGTTTGCCGTAGTACACCTGCGCGGCGGCGCCGATACCGTAGGCCCGGTGCCCCAGGTAGATCTTGTTGAGATAAAGCTCCAGGACCTGCGGCTTGGTGAGCTCGCGATCGATCTTCAGCGCCAGAAAGATTTCCGTCAGCTTGCGCAGATAGGTCTTCCTGCGGCTCAGGAAGAAGTTGCGGGCGACCTGCATGGTGATGGTGCTGCCCCCCTGGCGCTTCTGGCCGGTACGGACGAGCTCTATCGCCGCGCGTATCAGGCCCTGGTAGTCGACGCCGGGGTGCTGGAAGAAGCGGTCGTCCTCGGCAGCCAGGAATGCCTTGATCTGCAGGGCCGGAATATCCTCGTAGGCAACCGGAATACGGCGCTTCTCCCCGTATTCGGCCATCAGCAGGCCGTCACTGGTGTAGACCCGCAGGGGGACCTGCAGGCGGACATCCTTAAGGCGCTCAATATTGGGCAGTTGGGGTTCGATATAGAGGTAGGCGGCACCGAAAGCCAGCATGCCAACGGCCGCCATGGCGACTACGGCGACCGCCGTATAGCGGAGTGCGCGGAAGAGTTTTCTCATGAATGCAGCTGGTTTGTGAATACGGTCATGGAATGGGGCTTAAAGAAAAGTATAAAACTTCCGATACTGTGAAACGAGACCTGAGTGTACACAAGGCATTCGTTGACAAAGATTTGGGTATACCCTCTAATGCCGTAAAACATTTACGCGCCACAACCGCGTAAATACAAAAGGAAAATAGCCGTGCAGCTCGCGCACCTCCTCAAAAGGACAAAGCCACCACTGGTCGGACTGGATATCAGCTCCACAGCCGTCAAGCTGCTGGAACTCAGTCGCAGTGGTTCGCGCTACCGCGTGGAAAGCTATGCCGTCGAACCGCTTCCGCCAAATTCCGTGGTAGAGAAGAGTATCACCGATGCCGAAGCGGTGGGTGATGCGATTCGGCGCGCGGTCAAGCGGTCGGGAACCCGAGCGAAGGTTGCGGCTGTCGCGGTGGCAGGATCTGCCGTCATCACCAAAGTCATCCCCATGCCCGCCGCCTTGTCCGACGAGGAAATGGAGAGCCAGATCGAACTGGAGGCGGACCAGTACATTCCTTACCCCCTCGAAGAGGTCAATCTCGACTTCGAGGTACTCGGCCCATCGGAGAAGAACCCCGACGCGGTGGACGTTCTGCTCGCCGCTTCCCGCAGCGAGAACGTGGACATGCGCGTGGCGGCGGTGGAAACCGGCGCCCTGACGGCGAGGATCGTGGATGTGGAGGCCTACGCACTGGAGAACGCGTTCACCCTGCTCGCCGACCAGCTCCCCGATCAGGGCATCGAGCGGACCATCGCAGTGGTGGACGTGGGTGCGACCATGACCACCCTGAATGTGCTGCACGACATGAAGATCATCTACACCCGTGACCAGGTGTTCGGCGGCAAGCAGTTGACCGAAGAGATCATGCGCCGCTACGGGCTGTCCTATGAAGAAGCGGGGATGGCCAAGCGCCAGGGCGGATTGCCGGACAACTACGGTCCGGAAGTGCTCGAGCCCTTCAAGGAAGCCATGGCCCAGCAGGTCAGCCGGTCCCTGCAGTTCTTCTTTTCCTCCAGCCAGTACAACAACGTCGACCATGTCGTACTCGCCGGAGGCAGCGCATCCATTCCCGGCGTGGATGAACTCCTGCAGGAAAAGATCGGCGTGGAGACAACCATCGCCAATCCTTTTGCGAACATGTCCCTGGCGTCGCGGGTCAAGCCACAGACCCTCAGCAACGACGCGCCGGCGCTCATGATCGCATGCGGGCTGGCACTAAGGAGTTTCGACTGAAATGGCGCATATCAACCTGCTACCGTGGCGAGAGGAACTGCGCAAGCAGCGCCAGAAGGAGTTCGTCTTCCAGACCGGCGGCGCGGTGGCCATCGCGGCGCTGCTCCTGTTTTTTGTCCACATGCGCATGAGCTCCATGATAGAAGCGCAGCAGGGCCGCAATGCTTTTCTCTCCGCCCAGATCTCCCAGCTGGACAAGAAGATACGTTCTATCAAGACCCTGGAGGAGACGAAAAAGAAACTGTTGGCCCGCATGCACATTATCCAACGGTTGCAGCGCAGTCGCCCCCAAAGCGTCCATCTGATGGATCAACTGGTCCGCACCCTGCCGGACGGCGTCTACCTGACCAGCATAAAACAGAAGGGCGATGGTCTGACCCTCTCCGGAATGGCGCAGTCCAACGCCCGGGTGTCGGCTTACATGCGCAACATCGCGGCGTCCAAGTGGCTGACCGATCCCAGGCTGGATTTCATTGAGACCCAGGATGCGGAGCGCCGCCATCTGGCGAAATTCACGCTGCAAGCCAAGCAGCAGGCGCCCAAGGAAAAGGGCGACAAGACCGCCGTTGTGGCAGGAGCCCGGTAATGAACCTGTCAGATATCAATGAATTGGACTTCAACAACATCGGCAGCTGGCCGGCTGCGGCGCGTGCGGTGCTCATCGCCATCGTGTTCATTGCGGTCATCGGGCTGGGCTACTGGTTCGATACCCAGAACCAGCTCGACGAACTGCGCCGGGCACAGACCCACGAACAGGAGCTCAAGCACGTCTTCGAAGCCAAAGCCTCGAAGGCCGCCAACCTGAAGGCCTACCAGGCCCAGCTCAAGGACATGCGCCACTCCTTCGGTGCCATGCTGCGGCAACTGCCCAACAAGACGGAGGTCGCTGACCTGCTGGTGGATATTTCCCAGACGGGCCTCGCGAGCGGACTTCATTTCGAGTTGTTCAAGCCCAAGGCGGAAGTCCCCAAGGACTTCTATGCCGAACTGCCCATCAGCATCCGGGTGCGCGGCGACTACCACGAATTCGGCGCCTTCATAAGCGGCGTGGCGGCACTGCCGCGGATCGTCACCATCCATGACATCAACATCAAGCCGACGAACGACAAGAGCGGCAAGGGTTCTCTGGTGATGGAACTGACAGCCAAGACCTATCGGTACATCGAGCAGGGAGGGGACAAGAAATGAACCCGGTACCCGCTCGCTCCGCACTTCGCGGTCTGGTGGCGCTGTTATTGGGCGCCGGCCTGACAGCCTGCGCCAGCAGCAACATGCAGGACCTGCACAGCTACGTGAAACATGTGGAGTCACGCCAGCATTCGAGAATCGAACCGCTGCCGGAATTCCAGCCTTTCCAGACCTTTGTCTACCAGGACCAGAAGCTGAGGTCACCATTCACGCCCCCGTCGTTCAGCCGGCCGGCGAGCCTGGGCGGGCACAGCGACAATGGCATCCATCCGGACTTCAATCGTCCGCCGGAGCCGCTGGAACAGTACCCATTGGACAGCCTGCGCATGGTCGGTACCCTGGCGCGCAACGGCAAGGATTGGGCGCTGATTCAGGACAGCAGCGGGACGATCCACATGGTGCGGCCCGGCAACCACCTGGGCCAGAACCGGGGGAAAATCGTCCAGATTACTGAAGCAAAAGTAAAACTTGTAGAAATCGTACCGGATGGAATGGGCGGTTGGATGAAGCGCAACGCCGCCCTCGCATTGAGCGAATGATCCCATGGGGGAACACAGATGATTGTCACGTGCTACCTGGATAACGTTTTCGGCTTGTCAGAGCTGCGCCTGCGCCGAAGGGAAACATGGCTGGGCTGGCTCGCCTGCGTGCTGATGGCGTTCACCACGCTGCCGGCAGCGGCGTGGGCAGCCGACTCGAGCCCCAACACGCTCGAGTCGATGAGCTATGCCACCTTGCCGGGTAACCGCGTGCAGGTGACGCTGACCATGGCGAAAAAGGCAGCCAAGCCGCTGAGCTTCACCATCGACAAGCCGGCACGCATCGCGCTGGACTTTCCCGCCACCGACACCAAGCTGGCCAAGCGCTACCAGCCCATCAACGTGGGCGTCACCAAGAGCGTCACGGCGGTGGCGGCCCAGGGGCGTACCCGTGTCGTACTGGATCTGGTCCAGATGGTGCCGTACCGGACCCGGGTCGATGGCAACAAGGTCATCGTAACCATCCAGGATGCCACCGCGGCGGCCGCCGAGGCCGTGTCCGCGCAGGAGGGAACGTCGGTGTCCGGCGGGGCCGCGGCCGGCCAGGCCAGCATCGACGGCGTGACGTTCCATCGCGGCGAAGACGGTCAGGGCAAAGTGGTGGTCAAGCTCTCCGACCCTTCCATTCCGGTGGATATGAATCGCCAAGGCAACAAGGTCGTCGTCAATTTCTTCAATGCTTCTCTGCCCAAGAACCTGGAACGCCGCCTGGACGTGTCCGACTTCGCCACGCCTGTGCAGACCGTGGACACCTACGTCAAGGGCAACAACGTGCGTATGGTGATTACCCCCACCGGCGACTTCGAACAGCTGGCCTACCAGACCGACAATACCTTCACCGTCGAGGTCAAGCCGGTAACCAAGGCCCAGCAGCAGGCTGCGGCCAAGAAGAAATTCAAGTACACCGGCCAGAAGCTGTCCCTCAACTTCCAGGACATCGACGTACGCTCGGTGCTCCAACTGCTGGCGGACTTCACCGGCATCAACATCGTGGTCAGCGACAGCGTCAAGGGCAAGCTGACCCTGCGCCTGAAGAATGTGCCGTGGGACCAGGCGCTGGACATCATACTCAGCTCCAAGGGACTGGCGAAGCGTCAGGTGGGCAATGTGATGTGGATTGCCCCCAGCGAAGAAATGGCGGCCCGCGAGAAGCTGGAACTGCAGTCCAAGAAGCAGATCCAGGAACTGGCGCCGCTGGAGTCTTCATTCATCCAGATCAACTACGCCAAGGCTCAAAATATCGCGAGCCTGATCAAGAGCAAGGGCAAGAACGGCTCGCTGCTCTCCGAGCGGGGCACGGTCAGTGTCGATCCGCGCACCAATACCCTGCTGGTGCAGGACACGGCCGACAAGATCGAGGAAATCCGCAAGCTGGTCGCCCGCCTGGACATCCCGGTGCGCCAGGTACTGATTTCCTCGCGCATCGTGATCGCCAACAATGACTTCGCCCGGAATCTGGGCGTCAAGCTGGGGTTGTCGGGACAGGCGACATTCGCCGGCAACACCACCGGAGTGCTGGCCGGCGGGCTGCCGGGCGACCTGAAGGTCAGCCCGATCACCGGCATCGAGAACCCGGGAGGCTCGGGCAAGGAATCGCTCATGGTCGATCTGCCCGTCAGCGGCCCGACCAGCGCCATCGATCTGCTGGTGGGCCGCATCGGGCACAACCTGCTGCGGCTCGAATTGAATGCCATGCAGGCCGAAAACCGAGGCCAGATCATATCCAGCCCGCGGGTGATCACCTCCAACCAAAAGGAGGCGGTCATCGAATCCGGCGTGGAAATCCCCTACCAGCAGGCGACCTCCAGCGGCGCCACCAGCGTGTCGTTCAAGAAGGCCACCCTCAGCCTGAAGGTGACGCCTCAGATCACGCCTGATGACCGTATCATCATGGACTTGAAAGTTCACAAGGACAGCGTGGGGCAGGTGTTCCAGGGTGTGCCCAGCGTCGATACCCGGGCCGTGGACACCCAGGTCCTGGTCGACAACGGCGAGACGGTGGTGCTGGGCGGCATCTACGAGCAGACCCAGAGCCACCAGGCCGACAAGGTACCGTTCTTCGGCGACCTCCCGGGCATCGGCTATCTGTTCAAGAGAACCCAGAAAGTGGACAACAACCAGGAACTGCTGGTGTTCGTGACGCCCAAGATCGTCAAGCAGAACCTTCAGCTGCAGTAGTCCGCCAACAGCCGCGGCTTGCCCGGCCGCGGCTTTTCTGGCATACCTGCCCGGCATGAAAACGCCGGGCAGTTTGTTTCTGGTCGGCCCCATGGGGGCCGGCAAATCCACCATCGGCCGTCAGCTGGCGCGCGCGCTGCACATGCCCTTTCACGACAGCGATCGCGAAATCGAGCAGCGTACCGGCGTCGACATCCCATTGATTTTCGAACTCGAAGGGGAACAGGGATTCCGCAGACGCGAGCATGAGGTCATCGACGCGCTCACCGCCGTCCCGGGCATCGTGCTGGCGACCGGGGGCGGGGCCATACTGGACCGTCGCAATCGCGACTGCCTGGCTGACCGCGGCACGGTCGTCTACCTGCACACATCGGTGGATCAGCAGCTGACGCGTACCGGCCGCGACCGCAGCCGCCCGCTGCTGCAGACCGAGGATCCACGGACGCGCCTGGAGCAGCTCATGGCGGAACGCGAGCCCCTCTACAGGGAGATCGCCGACGTGACGCTGGAAACCGACGGGCGTACCGTGCGGGATGTGGTCAAGGAGATTCTGGGGCACCTCAAACACCGGCCACATGATGAAAAGGGACCTTCCAGCTTTGCCTGAGACGCTGATTCCTTTATCCTTTTGAATTCCCGAGGCGGCCCGGCCGATCCCATGAACACCCTCCACGTAGACCTTGGCGCACGCAGTTACCCGATCCACATCGGGGCCGGCGTGCTGCGCACAGGGCAACTGCTGGCGCCCCACGTGCACGGGCGCCAGGCGATGATCGTCACCAACGAGACGGTCGCGCCGCTTTACCTGGATGCGGCAAGAGAGGCTCTCGCGGGTTTCGATCTGGAAGTGGTGGTGCTGCCCGACGGCGAACAGTACAAGAATCTCGCCACCGTCGATCGCGTCTTCACCGCGCTGCTGGAGCGGCGTTTCAACCGGCGCTGCACCCTCGTTGCGCTGGGCGGCGGAGTGGTGGGCGACATCACAGGTTTTGCGGCCGCGTGCTACCAGCGCGGCGTCAACTTCATCCAGATTCCCACTACGCTGCTGGCCCAGGTCGACTCCTCGGTGGGCGGCAAGACCGGCGTCAATCACCCGTTGGGGAAGAACATGATCGGTGCGTTCCACCAGCCCCAGTGCGTGCTGGCCGACACCGATACGTTGAACACGCTGGACGACCGGCAGCTGGCAGCCGGCATCGCCGAAATCATCAAGTACGGGCTGATCAGGGACAGCGCGTTCTTAGGGTGGCTGGAAGCGAACCTGCCGGCATTGCTGGCGCGGGATCCCGCTGCGCTGGCCTGTGCCATCGAACGCTCGTGCCAAAACAAAGCCGAGGTGGTCGCCGCCGACGAACGGGAAAGCGGCCAGCGCGCCCTGCTGAACCTGGGACATACCTTCGGTCATGCCATCGAAACCGGCATGGGCTACGGCAGCTGGCTGCACGGCGAAGCGGTGGCCGCCGGCATGTGCATGGCCGCCGACCTCTCGGTCCGGCTGGGCTGGCTGGCTGCCGACGATCTGGCGCGCATCACTGCCCTGGTGACGCGCGCCGGCCTGCCCACCGCGCCACCCGCGGAGCTTGAGGCCGGAACGATGCGCGAGCTGATGGCAGTGGACAAGAAGGTGCTGGACGGCGGCTTGCGACTGGTACTGCTGAAAGCCATCGGCGAGGCAGTGGTCACTGGCGAGTTCGATCCGTCCAGTCTCGACGCCACCCTGGAAACGGCTGGTCGCCCGGCGACCGCCCCCAGGTGACGGAATGACCGGCCAGGCGCCCACGCCAACCTCGTCACTGGCCTGTTACGCCGCCAGCGGCGAGAGTTCCCTGGGCCGGCGCCACCGGGAGCCGGGGCCCGCCTATCGCGGCGAATTCCAGCGCGACCGGGACCGCATCATTCATTCGGCCGCCTTCCGGCGCCTGGAGTACAAGACCCAGGTGTTCGTGAACCACGAGGGCGACCTGTTTCGCACCCGCCTCACCCATTCCATCGAGGTGGCCCAGATCGCCCGCTCCATCGCCCGCGCCCTGCACCTGAACGAGGACCTGACCGAAGCGGTCGCCCTGGCCCACGACCTGGGCCACACGCCCTTCGGACACGCCGGCCAGGACGCCCTCAATGGCTGCATGAAGGAGTACGGCGGATTCGAGCACAACCTGCAGTCCCTGCGCGTGGTGGACGAGCTCGAGGAACGCTACGCCCAGTTCCGGGGGCTGAACCTGACGTTCGAAAGCCGGGAAGGGATTCTCAAGCACTGCTCGCCGGCCAACGCCGCCGAGTTGGGCGATGTGGGCCGACGCTTCCTGGAGCGGCGCCAGCCCGGCCTGGAGGCGCAGCTCACCAACCTGGCTGACGAAATCGCCTACAACAGCCACGACGTCGATGACGGGCTGCGGGCCGGGCTGATCACCATCGACCAGCTCTCGGAACTGCGCCTGTTCGGGGAACAGTACGACGCCGTGCGCCAGGCCTATCCCGACCTGCCGCAACGGCGTGCCATCCACGAAGTCGTACGGCGGATGATCAACCGACAAGCCGTGGACCTGATCGAGACCACCCAGGGGCGGCTGCACGACGCCCGACCCACGGACATCGAGGCGGTACGATCGCACCCCGAGCCGCTGATCGCATTCAGCGCCGAGATGCGCGAGCAGAACCTGGAGCTGAAACGATTTCTGCGCACACAGCTGTACCACCATTACCGCGTGCACCGCATGACATCGAAAGCGTCCCGTGTGATCCGGGCGTTGTTCGACGCCTTCCTGAACGACACCGGCCTGCTGCCGGACGAAGCCCGCGAGAGCGTGCTGCGCCTGCAGGAAAACCACGGCACAGCGGGACGGGCGCGCGCGGTGGCGGACTACGTAGCCGGCATGACGGATCGGTACGCCATCAGGGAGCACGAGCGCATCTTCAACCCCAAGGAGCTGACGTAGTCCGAGTCAGAAGGTCCCCCCGCGTCCATCATGCGAATCTACATGCAGACACCCGTCGTGGATGACCGTCCGCCGCGCTATTACCACCTGCATCTGCAGGAAGACCTGCTGGAAGGCTGGACGCTGGTGCGTGAATGGGGCTTCCAGGGCTCAGGCGGGCGCATCAAGCGCGATCATTTTCCCGATCGCGAGAGTGCCGAGCAGGCCCTCATGCAGTCGCGCGACGAGCAGATCAAGCGCGGCTACCGGGTGGTCTTTCTGCAGGGCTTGGAGCATACCGGATGACGGACCCAGGCGTCGCCAATGCCGCCTCCACCCACGGGAGCTACCTGGACGCGCTGCATCTGCAGCGGCCCCCGTTCGGCCTCGATGCCGAGCCCGCATTCTTCTACGCCGAACCGACTTTGATGCAGCGCCTGGACCTGCTGGTTCACCTGGCGCAGTTCAGTGACCGGATACTGATCATCACCGGGCCCGAAGGCGCCGGCAAGACCAGCGTACTGCAGCAGTTCATGGGCCGCGCGAACGAAAGCTGGCGACCGTGCGCCATGGACAGCACCGAGGTTCCCCACCGCAACGCTCTGCTGGCCCGCCTGGCGTCATGCTTCGGTGCCGCCGGCAAAGCGGACAATAGCGAAGTGGACGTGGAAGCCCTGCTGGAGCGCTGGAGCGCACTGAAGAACGCCGGCTACCACCCCATGGTGATCGTCGACGACGCCCACAAACTCAACGGGGGCACCCTTGAAACCTTGCTCAACCTGGCCGGCGATCCGACCAGAACCGCCTCCCGGGTGACTCTGGTCCTGCTGGGCGAAAAGGGCCTGCGGGAACTGCTGGCCCGCGCCGGCCTGGATCCCGGGCGCGACCACCTGCTGCACACCACAGCCCTGCCGGCATTGAGTCCGGAACAGACCGCTGCCTATCTTGCCTACCGGGTGGCAGTGGCCGGCTACTCGGGAGAGAGTCCGTTTGCGCCCACCGAAGCGCGCGCCATTCACAAGGCGGCAGGCGGCCTGCCCGGCCGCATCAACCGCCTCGCCCACGAACACTTGGAGGAATACATGGCCCGTGCCGACACCGCCGGAGCCGCGTCAACACGCCTTGGTCGCCGCCCGCCCCGCTGGCTGCTGGCCGGCCTTGGGGTGGTCGCCGTCGCCGTTGTGCTCTGGAAACAGGAGGCGATCAACCGACTGTTCAACCCAGGCACCGGCGCGACACAGAAGACCGTTCCGCTCACCCTGCCGGCCGCACCGCAACAACAGCAACCCCAGGGCAATGACCACTCGGCGGTGCTCGCCCCCATGCCGCCGGACGTAGGCCCCGGATCGAGCGCGGCGATCCAGCGCAATGGCGCCCGGACCCCGCCGTCAACCGGGCCCGCCGCGGCGGGCCCGGTTCCCGAGGGTGGGGCTGCCGGTGCCGGGAACCCCGGCAGGGAAACCAGCGCCGCACCGGCGCCGGGGGTCAAGTCAGGCGAGGCCGGCCGCTCAGCCACCGCCGCTGCACCGCGGCCTCCCGCTGCCAGCCAGCCGTCCAACGCCCCATCCGCTGCAGCAGGCACCGCGGCCCCCAAGTTCGACACGGCCCCAGCCAACCCCAGCGAACCGGCCCCGGCATCCCAACCGACCGCCGCCCAAGCCACGCCGCCAGCGGCCGCACCCGCACCGCCCAAGCCTGCGACGGCGGCCCCGACGCAGCCGCCGACGCCGAAAGCGCCCGGCGTCCCCACCGCCCACAGTGCTGCGCCGACACAGGGGGGGCCGAGCCGCGCCGCCTGGCTGCTGCAGCAGAACCCGAAGGGATACACCCTGCAACTGCTGGGCGCCCGGGACGAGGCCTCCATCCGCCGATTCATCAAGGCCCACCATCTCGGCAAGCCGGCGATGTACTACCAGGGCGACTTCAAGGGCGCACCCTGGTATGTACTGCTGTACGGTGTCTACCCGAATATCGAAGCCGCCCACAAGGCGCTCGCGGCACTGCCCGCCAAAGTCCGCCAAGGCGGGCCGTGGGCACGCCGGTTGTCAGCGGTGCAGCGGGATATCCGCCAGTCCCAGAAGGCAACGCGCTAGACACTGCCTGGCTGGCCGTGGAAGCCCGGCGTCAGGATGTCGCCGGGACGAACTCCCGGGCAGGCCGCGAGGCCGCACCGCAATGGCGCATCGCTTGCCGCACAACCCCCGACTCGCACCAGATGAGTGCAATAATTTACTGAAATTAAAAGAAAATTATTGAGTCGCCCCGTTGAAGGCAAAACGCAGGCGTCTATACTCAAGGTCAACAGCCGCCCCACTCCACTCACCCTCGCGCGACCGACGGGGCGGCGGCGGTCGCGCGTGGAAATGGGCATGTCCACATCGGGGTTTGCCGGCGCGCCCCGCGGCCTGTACCAGCCCGATTTCGAGCGGGACGACTGCGGGTTCGGGCTGATCGCCCACATGGACGGTGCGCCAAGCCATCGGCTGGTCGACACGGCCATTCATGCCTTGCGGCGCCTCACCCACAGGGGAGCCATCGCGGCCGACGGCAAGACCGGCGACGGCTGCGGGCTGTTGATGAACCTGCCCGACGCCTTCCTGCGCGCCGCGGCGTCCCGGGTCGGCATCCCGCTCGGCGCACGTTACGCGGTCGGAATGGTGTTCCTGAACCGCAACCCGGCGGCCGCCGAAACGGCCCGCCGGACCCTGGGGAGCGAACTGGCTCGCGAGGGGTTCCGGGCGCTGGGCTGGCGTGCCGTCCCCACCGATGCATCCGCCTGCGGACCGGCGGCGCTGCAAACCCTGCCGCACATCGAGCAGCTGTTCGTGGAACCGCCACCCACGTTCGACGCAGCTGCGGTGGAACGGCACCTGTATATCGCCCGGCGCCGAACGGAAAAGACGCTGGAGCCCGAGGACCCGACATTCTACGTGGCCAGTCTGTCGGCGCGGGTGATTTCCTACAAGGGCCTGGTCATGCCGTCCAACCTGACGGCCTTCTACCCCGATCTCGCCGAGGAACGCCTCGCATCGCCCCTGTGCGTGTTCCACCAGCGGTTCTCCACCAACACCTGGCCCCAGTGGCGACTGGCGCAGCCGTTCCGCTACCTGGCGCACAACGGCGAAATCAACACCATCCAGGGCAACCGCAACTGGTCCGTGGCCCGCAGCCACAAGTTCCAATCGCCGCTGATACCGGACATGGAAGACATTCGGCCGTGGGTATCGAATACCGGTTCGGATTCCTGCAGCCTGGACAACATGCTGGAAGCCCTGCTGGCCGGCGGCATGGATATCTTTCGGGCCATGCGACTGCTGATCCCGCCCGCCTGGCAGAATGTGCAGACCATGGACCCGGACCTGCGCGCGTTCTACGAATACAGCTCCATGCACATGGAAGCCTGGGACGGCCCGGCGGGCGTGGTGCTCACCGACGGTCGCTACGCGGCCTGCGTCATGGACCGCAACGGACTTCGCCCGGCCCGCTACGTCATCACCCGTGACCGGCTCATCACCCTCGCCTCGGAGGTGGGCGTCTACGACTACACGCCGGCCGACGTGGTCGCCAAGGGGCGCCTCAAGCCCGGCCAGATGATGGCTGCCGATATCCAGACCGGGGAACTGCTGCTGCCCGCAGACATCGACGCACGGCTGAAGCTCCGCCAGCCCTATCGGGAGTGGCTTCGCACCCACGCCCGGCACATCCCGTCCCGCTTGGACGAAGACAACGCCACCGGCTCCCCTTGGGAAGGCCACCTGCTTGCCCGCTACGAAAAACTGTTTCAGGTCACCTTCGAGGAACGCGACCAGGTGCTGAGGGTGTTGGCCGAAGCCGGGCAGGAGGCCATCGGGTCCATGGGCGACGATACCCCCATGGCGGTGCTCTCGCGCCAGGTGCGGCCGCTGTACGACTACTTCCGCCAGCAGTTTGCCCAGGTCACCAACCCGCCCATCGATCCGCTGCGCGAGCAGATCGTCATGTCCCTGAACACCTGCTTCGGGCGCGAACGCGGGCTGTTTCAGGAAACCCCGGAGCACGCGGACCGGGTGATGGTGGACTCGCCGGTCCTGTCCACCGGCAAATTCGAGCAGCTGCTGGCGCTGGACGATCCCGACTATTGTCATGTCCGGCTGGATCTCGGCTACGCCCCGGCGACCGGGCTGCGGCCTGCAATCGTCGCGCTGGCCGAACGGGCCGTCGCCGCCGTGCGTGCCGGCCACACCATACTGGTGCTGTCGGACCGGGACATCGCCCCCGACCGGCTGCCCATCCACGCGCTGCTGGCCACCGGTGCCGTCCACCACCGGCTGATCAACGCCGGCCTGCGCTGCGATACCAACCTGGTGGTGGACACCGGCACCGCCCGCGACCCTCACCATTTCGCCTGTCTGCTGGGATTTGGCGCCACCGCCGCACACCCCTATCTGGCGTACCGGTGCCTGACGGACATGGTGCGCAGCGGCGGGATTGCCCCGCAGCAGGCCGACGATGCGCACCGCAGCTACCGCAAGGGCATCAACAAGGGCCTGTACAAGATTCTCTCCAAGATGGGCATCTCCACCGTTACCAGCTACCGGGGCGCGCAGCTGTTCGAATGCGTCGGCCTGCATCGCGCGGTGGTCGAGCTGTGCTTCACCGGGACACCGAGCCGGCTCGGCGGCAGCGACTTCGACGACCTGGAGCGGGATCAGCGCCTGCTGGCAGCGGAAGCCTGGAATCCGCGCCGCGGCATCCGGCAGGGCGGCCTGCTCAAATACGTGTACGGGGCCGAATACCACGCCTACAACCCGGACGTGGTCCAGGCGCTGCATCTGGCCGTGCAAAGCGGGGATTACGACGCCTACCGGGAGTATGCCCGGCATGCGAACGGCCGGCCGGTGACCGTGCTGCGGGACCTCCTGCAGCTGCGCGAGAACGTCGCTGCGCCGGTTCCCCTGGACGAGGTCGAGCCCATCGAGGCGATCCTGCCGCGCTTCGACTCCGCCGGCATGTCCCTGGGCGCCCTGTCGCCGGAGGCCCATGAGACCCTGGCCCGGGCCATGAACCGGCTCGGGGGCCGTTCCAACTCCGGCGAAGGCGGCGAGGACCCGGCCCGCTACGGCACCGAACGCATGTCCAGGATCAAACAGGTGGCATCGGGCCGCTTCGGCGTCACGCCCGCCTACCTGGTCAATGCCGAGGTCCTGCAGATCAAGATTGCCCAGGGCGCCAAACCCGGCGAAGGCGGTCAGCTGCCCGGCCACAAGGTGGACGAGCTCATCGCCCGGCTGCGCTACGCCCGTCCGGGCGTGGCCTTGATTTCGCCGCCGCCCCACCACGACATCTATTCCATCGAGGACCTGGCACAGCTGATCTTCGACCTCAAGCAGGCCAACCCCGAGGCACTGGTATCGGTGAAACTGGTGTCGGAGGCGGGGGTGGGTACCATCGCCGCCGGCGTCGCCAAAGCCTATGCCGACCTGATCACCATTTCGGGCTACGACGGCGGCACCGGCGCCAGCCCGCTGACCTCGGTGAAATACGCCGGCACGCCCTGGGAGCTGGGGCTGACCGAAACCCACCAGACGCTGCGGGCCAATGACCTGCGCAACCGGGTACGACTGCAAACCGACGGCGGCCTGAAAACCGGCATGGACGTGGTCAAAGCAGCCATTCTGGGAGCGGAGAGTTTCGGCTTCGGTACCGCTCCCATGATAGCCATGGGCTGCAAATACCTGCGCATCTGCCACCTGAACAATTGCGCCACCGGCGTCGCCACCCAGAACCCGGAGCTGCGCCGACGCCACTTCGTCGGGCAGGTGGACATGGTGGTGAACTTCTTCCGGTTCGTCGCCATGGAGACCCGCGAATGGATGGCTCGCCTGGGGGTACGCCGTCTGGAGGATCTGATCGGCCGCACCGACCTGCTGCAGGCGCTTGCCGGCCAGACCGGCAAGCAGCGCCACCTGGAACTGTCCCCCATTCTCTCGGACTACGGCGTGCCCGCCGACAAACCGCAGCATTGCGACGTGGCCCGCAACGCCCCCTTCGATGCCGGCGAGCTGGCCGAACGCATGGTGGCCGATGCGATCGAGGCGGTCGCGCACCGCCTCGGCGGCAGCTTCCGCTACCTTATCCGCAACGACAACCGCTCCATCGGTGCCCGGCTGTCCGGCGAGATCGCCCGCCGCCATGGCGACCAGGGCATGAGCGACGCACCCATCACCATGCACTTCACCGGGACCGCCGGCCAGAGCTTCGGGGTCTGGAACGCCGGCGGGCTGCACCTGTACCTGGAAGGCGACGCCAACGACTACGTGGGCAAGGGGATGGCCGGCGGCAAAATCGTGATCCATCCGCCCGCACAGAGCTCCTGGATGGGGCGCGACACGGTCATCATGGGCAATACCTGCCTGTACGGCGCCACCGGCGGGCGCCTGTACGCCGCCGGTCTGGCCGGTGAGCGCTTCGCGGTACGCAACTCCGGCGCCATCGCGGTGGTGGAAGGCGTGGGCGACCACGGCTGCGAATACATGACCGGCGGCGCGGTGGCCATTCTGGGTCCCACCGGACTGAACTTCGGCGCCGGTATGACCGGCGGCCTGGCCTTCGTGCTCGACATGGACGGCACCTTTGCCGACCACTACAACCACGAACTGGTGGACATTCACCGACTCCAACCCGAGCCCATGGAAGCCTACCGGCTCTACCTGTACAGCCTGATCGAGGGCCATGTCCGCGAAACGCACAGCCCCTGGGGCAGAACCCTGCTGGAGCAGTTCGATGCCTGGACCCCGAAGTTCTGGCTGGCCAAGCCGCGGGCGGCCGACCTTGGAACCTTGCTGGACACCTTGCGGCAGGCAGCATAAGGGGCAACGCAGAAGTGCGAATGATGAATGATGGACTGAAGGGCACGAGACGCAACGCGGGAGTCGGGTTGATCGCCTGTCTCGGCCAAGCACCGCGGAGTCGCTTATCGGGAGCGAGCCGAGCAAGGCCATACGCACCAACGCCAAGGCTGGCACCCGCGGTCCCACTACGCAGTTCATCATTCATCATTCCTAATCCATCACCCCCATGACCTCTCCCTTTCAATTCGTCGAGCTTCCGCGCCGGGACCCGGCCAAGACGCCGGTGGAGGTCCGTGTCCGCCAGCTGCTGGAGATCTACGGCGAATTCGACGCGGAGTCGGCGGCCGGCCAGGCGGGACGCTGCCTGCAGTGCGGCAATCCCTATTGCGAGTGGAAGTGCCCGGTGCACAACTACATTCCCAATTGGCTCAAGCTGGTGGCCGAGGGCAATCTGGCCGAGGCCGCCGAACTGGTGCACCGCACCAACACCCTGCCGGAGGTGTGCGGGCGGGTCTGCCCCCAGGACCGGTTGTGCGAGGGCGCATGCACGCTGAACGACGGCTTCGGGGCGGTCACCATCGGCTCGGTGGAAAAATACATCGCCGACCAGGCCCTTGAGCGGGGCTGGCGCCCGGATTTGTCCGGGGTGATGGACACCGGGCGGCGGGTGGCGGTGGTCGGCGCCGGGCCCGCCGGCCTGGGGTGCGCGGACGTACTGGCGCGCAACGGCGTCGGGGTGATGGTCTACGACCGCTACCCGGAGATCGGCGGTCTGCTGACCTTCGGCATTCCTCCCTTCAAGCTCGAAAAGGAGGTGGTGCGCCGACGTCGAAGGGTGCTGGAGGATATGGGCATCCGGTTCGAGCTCAACACCGAGGTGGGCGTCGATATGCCCTTCGACACGCTGCTGGAGAGGTTCGATGCGGTTTTCCTGGGAATGGGCGCCTATGCCTTCCAGAAGGGGGGCTTTCCCGGCGAAACCCTGAACGGCGCGTACGACGCCCTGCCCTATCTGATCTCCAACGTGAACCGCCATCTGGGCCTGCAGGGCCAGCCGGCTGAATTCATCGATATGGCGGGCCGGCGGGTGGTGGTGCTGGGCGGCGGCGACACGGCGATGGACTGCAGCCGCACCGCGATCCGCCAGCAGGCGGCCAGCGTGAGCTGTGTCTACCGCCGGGACGAGGCCAATATGCCCGGCTCCCGACGCGAGGTGGGCAATGCCAAGGAAGAAGGCGTCGACTTCCTGTGGAACCGACAGCCCATTGAAATTCTGGGAAACGGCCACGTCGAAGGGGTGAAAGTGATCGCCACCCGCCTGGGCGAACCGGACAGCCGGGGCCGTCGCAGTCCGGAACCTGTCCCCGGCAGCGAGGAAATCATTCCCACCGACCGGGTCATCATCGCATTCGGGTTCCGCCCCGCACCGGCGCCCTGGTTCGCGCAGCACCAGATCGCCGTCGACGGGCGGGGACGGGTGCAGGCACCGGCCGAGGGCCGCTATCCCTACCAGACCTCCAATGCGCGCATCTTCGCTGGCGGTGACATGGTGCGGGGCGCCGACCTGGTGGTCACGGCCGTCTGGGAAGGCCGTCAGGCCGCCCAGGGAATCCTGGACCACCTGCAGGTCTAGGAAGCTGAAAACCAGCGGATCAGGGCGTTTTTTAGCCAAACCACTGGCACAAAATTGCCATCTCCTTTATTCTGCATGGCCCTATTTTTGAATAGCCGGGCCCCCAACCGGGCGCAGCTGGCCGCCTGAGGGGGGCTGCCACCGAAGCCGCACTCCATGTGCCGGCAGGCCGGTCACCCGCCCCCCCAGTGCACAATCCGTAGGTACTGAACAACGAGGTCGGACATGAGTCGCGGCACTTTGCCACCCAAACAGGGTCTGTACGACCCAAGCAATGAGCACGACGCCTGCGGCGTCGGTTTTGTGGCCCATATCAAAGGCCACAAGAGCCACGCGATCGTCCGCCAGGGATTGAATATCCTAGAAAATCTGGCCCATCGGGGTGCCGTGGGCGCCGATCCCCTGGCCGGCGACGGAGCCGGCGTGCTGCTGCAGATTCCCGACACTTTCCTGCGCGAGGAGTGCGCTGCCCTGGGTGTGACCCTGCCCGAGGCCGGCGTTTACGGGGTGGGCATGATGTTTCTGCCCCAGGCCGAGGCCGGCCGGGCACGTTGCGAGCAGTTGATCGAAGGCCTGGTCGCCGAAGAGGGCCAAGTGCTGCTGGGCTGGCGCGACGTCCCCACCGACAACAACGGCCTGGGCGACAGCGTGAAGGTCGTGGAGCCGGCGGTGCGCCAGTTGTTCATCGCCCGCGGCGCCGGCTGTCCGGATCAGAACACCTTCGAGCGCAAGCTGTTCGTCATCCGCCGGCGCATGGAAAACGCCGTCGCGGAGGCCGGCCTGGAAGGCGGCGAGGCCTTCTACGTCAACTCCCTGTCCAGCCGCACCGTGGTCTACAAGGGCATGCTGCTGTCCAATCAGGTGGACAGCTACTACGCCGACCTGCGCGATCCGCGCATGGTCAGCGCCCTGGCGCTGGTGCATCAGCGCTTTTCCACCAATACCTTCCCGTCCTGGGATCTGGCCCAACCGTTCCGGTTCCTGGCCCACAACGGTGAGATCAACACCCTGCGGGGCAACATCAACTGGATGCGGGCCCGCCATCATTCCATGGCCTCGGAGCTGCTGGGCGACGATCTGGCCAAACTCTGGCCGCTGATCGCCGAAGGCCAGTCGGACTCGGCCAGCTTCGACAACGCCCTGGAACTGCTGGTGGCCGGCGGCTATCCGCTGGCCCATGCCATGATGATGCTGATCCCAGAGGCGTGGGCCGGCAATCCGCTGATGGACGACCAGCGCCGGGCATTCTACGAGTACCACGCCGCGCTGATGGAGCCCTGGGACGGACCGGCGGCGATGGCCTTCACGGACGGCCGCCAGATCGGCGCCACCCTGGACCGCAACGGCCTGCGCCCGGCCCGCTACCTGATCACCGACGACGATCTGGTGGTGATGGCCTCGGAAATGGGCGTACTGGACATCCCCAACGAGAAGGTGGTGAAGAAGTGGCGCCTGCAGCCGGGCCGCATGCTGCTCATCGACATGGAGCAGGGCCGCATCATTGACGATGCCGAGCTCAAAACCGAGCTGGCCGCCGCCCGGCCCTACCAGCAGTGGCTGGACGAGACCCAGATCCGGCTGGCGGAGCTGCCTGCCGAGGTGGGCACCATGCCCCCTGACGCCGCCACGCTGCTGGACCGCCAGCAGGCCTTCGGCTACACCCAGGAAGACCTGAAATTCCTGCTCACCCCCATGGCCCTCACCGGCCAGGAAGGTATCGGCTCCATGGGTGCGGACAACCCCCTGGCGGTGCTGTCCAACAAGCCCAAGCCGCTGTTCAACTACTTCCAGCAGAATTTCGCTCAGGTCACCAATCCGCCCATCGACCCCATCCGGGAAGAGCTGGTGATGTCGTTGGTATCGCTGATCGGACCGCGACCCAACCTGCTGGGCCTGCATGACGGCGGCAGCCACAAGCGCCTGGAAGTCAGCCAGCCCATCCTCACCAACATGGACCTGGAGCGCATCCGGCGTATCGAGGATTACACGGCCGGCGCCTTCCGCACCCGCACCCTGGACATCTGCTACCCGGCGGCCGAGGGCGCCGCGGGCATGGGCGCCGCGCTGGATGCGTCTGTGCGCGGCCGCCGAGCAGGCGGTGGAGGACGGCTACAACATTTTGATTCTCTCCGATCGCGCCACCGACGCCGATCACATCGCCATTCCGGCGCTGCTGGCCACCGCGGCGGTGCACCAGCATCTGGTGCGCGCCGGGCTGCGCACCGAATCGGGGCTGGTGATGGAAACCGGCGCCGCCCGGGAGGTCCACCATTTCGCCGCCCTGGCCGGCTACGGCGCCGAAGCCATCAACCCCTATCTGGCCTTCGAGACTCTGTCGGCGGCCGTGGACCGCTTCCCGGAAGAGATCAGCGAGGCCGAAGCCCACAAGCGCTACATCAAGGCGGTGGACAAGGGGCTGTTGAAGGTCATGTCCAAGATGGGCATTTCCACCTACCAGTCCTATTGCGGCGCCCAGATCTTCGACGCCGTGGGGCTGGCCAGCGACTTCGTCGACCGGTACTTCACCGGCACCGCCACCACCATCGAAGGGGTGGGCCTGGCGGAGGTGGCCGAGGAAGCCGTGCGCTGGCATCGGGACGCCTACAGCGACGCGCCCATCTACCGCAATGCCCTGGATGTGGGCGGGGACTACGCCTATCGCCTGCGCGGCGAGGACCACATGTGGACGCCGGACAGCATCGCCAAGCTGCAGCATGCCACCCGGGCCAACGACGCCGGCACCTTCGCCGAGTTCGCCAAGCTGGTCAACGAACAGAACGAACGGCTGCTGACCCTGCGCGGTCTGTTCGAGTTCAAGTTCGCCCCTGAGCCCATCCCCCTCGAAGAGGTGGAGCCGGCCAAGGAAATCGTCAAGCGCTTCGCCACCGGCGCCATGTCCTTCGGCTCGATCTCCTACGAGGCCCACAGCACGCTGGCCATCGCCATGAACCGCATCGGCGGCAAGTCCAATACCGGCGAGGGCGGCGAAGAGCCGGAACGCTTCAAGCCCCTGGCGAACGGCGACTCCATGCGCTCGGCCATCAAGCAGGTGGCGTCGGGCCGCTTCGGGGTGACCACCGAATACCTGGTCAACGCCGACGACATCCAGATCAAGATCGCCCAGGGTGCCAAGCCCGGCGAGGGCGGTCAGCTGCCCGGCCACAAGGTCAGCGCCACCATCGCCCGGGTACGTCATTCCACCCCGGGGGTGGGCCTGATCTCGCCGCCGCCCCACCACGACATCTATTCCATCGAGGATCTGGCGCAGCTGATCCACGACCTGAAGAACGTCAATCCCAAGGCCCGCATCAGCGTCAAGCTGGTCTCGGAGGTGGGCGTGGGTACCGTGGCGGCCGGCGTTTCCAAGGCCCATGCGGACCACGTGACCATCGCCGGCTACGACGGCGGCACCGGAGCCAGCCCGCTGACTTCCATCAAGCATGCCGGCAGTCCCTGGGAGATCGGTCTGGCCGAAACCCACCAGACGCTGGTGCTGAACCGGCTGCGCGGGCGCATCGCCGTGCAGGTGGACGGCGGCCTGCGCACCGGCCGGGACGTGGTGGTCGGCGCTCTGCTGGGGGCGGACGAATTCGGCTTCGCCACCGCGCCGCTGATCGTCGAAGGCTGCATCATGATGCGCAAGTGCCATCTCAATACCTGCCCGGTGGGCGTGGCCACCCAGGATCCGGAGCTGCGCAAGCGCTTCACCGGCAAGCCCGAGCATGTGGTCAACTATTTCTTCTTCGTGGCCGAAGAAGTGCGCCAGTTGATGGCCCGCCTCGGGTTCCGCACGTTCGACGAAATGGTGGGACGCATGGACCGCCTCAATACCCGCCGGGCCATCGACCACTGGAAGGCCCACGGCCTGGATTTCTCCCGCCTTCTGCAGCAGCCCGCCGCAGCGCCCGGCGTGGCCCTCCACAACTGCGAGCGGCAGGATCACGGCCTGGATCGTGCCCTGGACAATACGCTGATCGAGCGCGCCAAGACCGCTTTGGACAACGGCGAACCGGTACGCATCGAAACGCCCATCCGCAACACCAACCGCACGGTGGGCGCCATGCTGTCGGGTGAAGTGGCGCGCCGCTACGGGCATCAGGGCCTGCCGGAAGACACCATCTACATCAAGGCCGACGGCATCGCCGGCCAGAGCTTCGGCGCCTGGCTGGCCCGCGGCGTGACCATCGAGCTTTCCGGCGAGGCCAACGACTACGTAGGCAAAGGCCTGTCGGGCGGGCGCCTGGTCATCTACCCGCCGTCGGAATGCCCCATCGTGCCCGAAGAGAACATTATCGTCGGCAACACGGTGCTGTACGGCGCCATCAGCGGCGAGTGCTACTTCCGCGGCGTCGCCGGCGAACGCTTTGCGGTGCGCAACTCCGGCGCCACCGCCGTGGTGGAAGGCGTGGGCGACCATGGCTGCGAGTACATGACCGGCGGTGTGGTGGTGGTTCTCGGCCAGACCGGGCGCAATTTCGCCGCCGGCATGTCCGGTGGCATCGCCTACGTGCTGGACGAGGCCGGCGACTTCGAACGCCGCTGCAACCTGTCGATGGTGGAACTCGAACCCATCAGCGACGAGGATGAGGCCCTCGAGCATATCGAGCACCAGGGCGGCGACCTGGAAACCCACGGGCGGGTCGACATCGACCACGACCTGACCCGCTACGACGCCCAGCGTCTGCGGTCCCTCATCGAGAAGCACCTGCATTACACCAACAGCGCACGTGCGCGCTCCATCCTGGAGCGCTGGAACGAGTCCCTGCCCAAGTTCGTGAAAGTGATGCCCATGGATTACCGTCGAGCCCTGGAAGAAATGAAAGCCGCGCAGCACGCCGAGCCGGCACCGGCTGCCGCCCACGGAGGGCGCAAGCATGGGTAAGCCGACCGGTTTCATGGAAATTCCGCGCATCGACCGGAGCTACCGGGCGCCGGCCGACCGCATCCAGCACTTCCGGGAATTCGTCATCAGCCTCAGCGACCCGGAAGTCAGCGAGCAGGGCGCGCGCTGCATGGACTGCGGCATCCCCTACTGCCACACGGGATGTCCGGTGAACAACCTCATTCCGGACTGGAACGACCTGGTCTATCGAGGAGACTGGCGCGAGGCGGTCGAGGTCCTGCATTCGACCAACAATTTTCCGGAGTTCACCGGCCGCATCTGCCCGGCGCCCTGCGAGGCCGCCTGCACCCTGAACATCGACGACAACCCGGTCACCATCAAGACCATCGAGTGCGCCATCGTCGACAAAGGCTGGGAGCAGAACTGGATCACTCCCCAGGTGCCGGCCCACAAGACCGGAAAACGGGTCGCGGTGGTGGGCTCCGGCCCCGCCGGACTGGCCTGTGCCCAGCAACTGGCGCGCGCCGGCCACGAAGTGGAAGTGTTCGAGAAGAACGACCGCATCGGCGGCCTGCTGCGCTACGGCATCCCCGACTTCAAGATGGAAAAGCACCTCATCGACCGTCGCATTGCCCAGATGCGGGCCGAAGGCGTGCAGTTCCATCCCAACAGCCACATCGGCGGGGACATTCCCGCCGGCAGGCTGCTGGACGAATTCGATGCCATCGCGCTCACCGGCGGCTCGGAACACCCGCGCGATCTGCCGGTGCCCGGTCGCGAGCTGGACGGCGTGCACTTCGCCATGCAGTTCCTCACCCAGCAGAATCGCCGGGTGGCCGGCGAGACCGTCCCCGGGGAAGCGGCCATCACCGCCAAGGACAAGCATGTGGTGGTGATCGGCGGCGGGGATACCGGCTCGGACTGCATCGGCACCTCCATTCGCCAGGGGGCCCTGTCGGTAACCCAACTGGAGATCATGCCGCGCCCTCCGGAGAAGGAGAACAAGGACCTCACATGGCCGTACTGGCCATTGAAGATGCGCACCTCCAGCTCCCAGGAGGAAGGCTGCGATAGGGACTGGGCGGTTGCCACCACCCGCCTCACGGGCGACGGCGGGCGTGTCACGGCTCTGCACGGCGTGCGCCTGGAATGGGTGGACGACGGCAAGGGAGGCAGGAAGATGCAGGAGGTCGCCGGCAGCGACTTCGAACTCAAGGCCGACCTGGTGCTGCTGGCCATGGGTTTCGTACACCCCGTGCGCGAGGGCATGATCGAGGAGCTGGGCGTGGATCTGGACCCGCGCGGCAACGTACAGGCCGACACCGACCGCTATCAGAGTTCCGTCGACAAGGTGTTTTCCGCCGGCGACATGCGCCGCGGCCAGTCCCTGGTGGTCTGGGCCATCCGTGAAGGCCGCCAGTGCGCCCGGGCGGTGGACGAGTTTCTGATGGGCAGCACCGATCTGCCCCGTTGAAACGGCATCTGCCACAGAGGACCCAGGGTTCACCGAGAATGGCGTACCAGGACCCTGCCGGACTAAGAGGCAGACGGCACGCTGGGCGGGCGCTCCAAGCTCCCCATGGACACTCTGTGTTCTCCGTGACCTCTGTGGCACCATCCCCCCATGACTGAACTGAAGAACGATCGCCTCCTGCGGGCGCTGCGGCGCGAACCGGTGGACTGCACGCCGGTATGGATGATGCGCCAGGCCGGGCGTTACCTGCCCGAATACCGCGCCACCCGCTCCCGCGCCGGCAGCTTCATGGACCTGTGCCGGAATCCGGAGCTGGCCTGCGAAGTCACCCTGCAGCCCATCGAGCGGTTCCCCCTGGATGCCGCCATCCTGTTCTCAGACATCCTAACCATCCCCGACGCCATGGGGCTGGGACTGTATTTCGAGGAAGGCGAGGGACCGCGTTTTGAGCGTCCCGTGCGCACCGAAGCCGATGTCGCCGCGCTGGCGGTGCCCGACCCGCAGCAGGAGCTGCGCTATGTCGTGGATGCCGTGCGCCTGATCCGCCGGGAACTGGCCGGCAAGGTGCCTCTGATCGGCTTTGCCGGCAGCCCCTGGACCTTGGCGACCTACATGATCGAAGGTGGATCCACCAAGACCTTCGCGCTGGCCAAATCCATGCTGTACGACCGTCCGGATCTCATGCACCGCCTGCTCACCACGGTGTCCGACGCGGTGACTGGCTACCTGAACGCCCAGATCGACGCCGGCGCCCAAGCCATCATGATTTTCGACACCTGGGGTGGCGTGCTGACCCCGACCGACTACCGCAGCTTTTCCCTCGCCTACATGAAGCGGATCGTGCAGCACCTCACCCGCGAGCATGACGGCCGGCCGGTGCCCGTGATCCTGTTCACCAAGGGTGGCGGTCAGTGGCTGGAAACCATGGCCGATGCCGGTGCTGATGCCCTGGGTCTGGACTGGACCACCGACATCGGACAGGCCCGCCGGCGGGTCGGCGACCGGGTGGCTCTGCAGGGCAACCTGGACCCGGCCATGCTGTATGCCTCGCCGGCCCGCGTACGGGACGCTGTCGCCCGGGTTTTGGAGTCCTACGGTCCCGGTAGCGGCCATGTCTTCAACCTCGGCCACGGCATTCACCCGGACGTGGATCCCGACCATGCCGCGGCGCTGATCGGCGCCGTCCACGAACTGAGCGTTTCCTACCACCAATGACCCCCGGGCGGTCCGGTTGCCGTGCCCGCCCGGGGGATGAGCAGCATTCATGAAGCAGACCGCCAAGACCCTGTCCGCAGGCCTGGTGGTGGTCCGTTGCCGGCAACGGCAGTGGCGCTTCTTGCTGCTCAGGGCGTATCGCTACTGGGATTTTCCCAAAGGACGGGTGGAGGCCGGCGAAACGCCGCTGGAAGCGGCGCGGCGGGAAGCACAGGAGGAAGCCTCCCTTGGACACCTGGTGCTGCACTGGGGCGAGTCCTATCGCGAGACACCCCCCTACCAGCGGGGCAAGGTCGCCCGCTACTACCTGGCCGAGAGCGGCACCGACGAGGTTACCCTGGCGATCAACCCCGAGCTCGGCAGACCGGAGCACCATGAGTACCGGTGGCTGAGCTATCGCGACGCCCGCCAGCTGCTGGTTCCCCGGGTGCAGGCCATCCTCGACTGGGCCCACGACGTCATCGGCGAGCGCTGCGGCTAGTGGTCCATGCGGGAACTAGTGCAGCTCGGCCAGCAGGCTGTCTATCAGGTGCTGGGCCTGGGAAGCATAGCCGGCTCCGAACAGGTTGGCATGGTTGAGCACGTGGTAGAGATTGTAGAGGCGCTTGCGCACGCCATAGCCCGGATCCAGCGGCCAGGCCTCGCCGTAGGCGGCGTAAAAGCGGCTGCCGAAGCCGCCAAACAGTTCGGTCATGGCAAGGTCGGCCTCCCGGTCACCGTAATACACGGCGGGATCGAAGATCACCGGCTCACCGACACTGTCCATAGCGTAGTTGCCCGACCACAGGTCCCCGTGCAGCAGTGACGGCGGCGGACGGTAACCGTCGAACAGAGCCGGAAACGCCTCCAACAGACGTTCACCATCGCGCTGCAGGCGGCCGCCGTAGCCGTTGCTCGCGGCCAGTTGCAGCTGATAACGCAGCCGCCGTTCGCGCCAGAACACCGGCCAATCCCGGTGCGGCGTGTTGATCTGGGGCGTCGAGCCGATGGTATTGTCGCGCTCCCAGCCGAAGCTGTCGCGGCTGACCCGATGCATGGCCGCCAGGCCCCGCCCAAGGGCATCGAGACCCGCCGGCGTGCCGCCCCCGAACGGGATGTATTCCAACACGAGGTAGGCGCTGCCGCCTTCGATACCCCAGCACAAGGGGCGCGGTACGCGCAGCGTTTCGCTGCGCGCGATTGCATCCAGGCCGGCGGCCTCGGCTTCGAACATCTCCAGCCGGCTGGCTGCGTTGAGCTTCACGAAATAGTCGCGGACGCTGCCCGCCAGGCGGACAGCCCGATTGATGCAGCCGCCGCCCACCCCGTCGGGAGTTCCGGGAATGACCTTATCGCCGGTCGCCGCGGCGATGCTGTCGGCGATGGCCTGCCATACTGTCATGACAATGCCCCCCTCTTTTGTCAGTTTGATCCGGATACCTCATCTGGCATAGTCTACCTAATGAAAAAACATAAGATTGCCCCGGCCTGATGGGGGCTTCCCGGACCCGGTGAGAGAAGTGTTTCATGGCTGAACGTCCCCCCGATCTGCGCCTTGTCAATGTCAAACCCGCGTGCGAAAACTGCCATGTGCGGCGCCTGTGCCTGCCCGTCGCTCTCGACTCGACGGATCTTGCCCAGCTCAATCAGCTGGTGGAACGCCGGGGCCCGATCAAACGAGGCGAAGCCTTGTACCAGTCGGGGGATACGTTCACCAGCGTCTATGCCATCCAGGGGGGCGCCGTTAAGACCTACGGGCTGACCAGCGACGGTCAGGAACAGATTACCGGCTTCCACCTTTCCGGCGAGCTGGTGGGCCTGGACGCCATCAATACGGGCACACATCCCTGTCACGCCGTCGCCCTCGAGAACACCTGGGTGTGCGAGATTCCCTACAATCGCCTGCAGATCCTCAACGAACAGATACCGAGCCTGCAGCGCGAGTTCGTACGCATCATGAGCCGCGAGCTGGTTGCCGACCAGGCCTCGCTGATGATGGTGGGCAAGCTCAGCGCCGAACAGCGGGTGATGCGGCTGCTCAACAACGTCTTTCAGCGCATGCGGGTGCGCATGGGCAATGTGGAGGAGATCCGGCTGCCCATGACCCGGGAGGACATTGCCAACTATGTGGGCCTGACCACCGAAACGGTGAGCCGTGTCCTCGCGCACCTGAAGGAACAGGGCGTGATCGAGATCAATAACCGGCAGGTGCGCTTTCTGGACATGCAGGCGGTTTGCAGACTGGCCTGCTAGCCCGCGCCCGACATTGCTCGACGCGGTGTTGCTTCAGGTGCGCCCCGACAGGCGCTGGTGCAAGGGGCTGCTGCGCGGGAAGTGCGCCAGCAGAAAGCGCATCTGATCGGCCAGCACGCGCCGGCCCTGCAGGTAGATGTACTCGGCGTGGGTCGGCGTGAATGGCACCGCCAGCAGTTCCATGCCCGCCTGCTCCGGACTGCGCCCCGCCTTGTGATTGTTGCAGCGCTTGCAGGCGGTGACCACGTTGTTCCAGACATCCGCGCCGCCGTGACTGAGCGGCGTGACATGATCGCGCGACAGGTCCCGATCGGAAAAACGCAGGCCGCAATACAGGCACAGCGAGGCGTCGCGACGGAACAGCGTCTGATTGTTCAGCGGCGGCACATAGTCGCGCCGCGCCTTGGCAAGGGCGTGGTGGTCGCCGTAGGTGGCGATGATGGAGTTCACCTCGATGACGCTGCGCCGGCCGGTGAGCGCATTGACGCCACCGCGAATACGATAAAGCAGTGTCCCGCAGGTGTATGCCACCTGCTCCAGGTAGTACAGCCGCACCGCATCGCGGTAGGTCACCCACTCCAGGGGCATGCCAGCCATGTCGGTGCGCAGGACCTGATGTGTCAACTCGTACACAATCCCGCCCTCCAGTCCGGACCCAAGCATTTATGTCAGAAATGCCCGAAAAAGTAAACGCGGCGTCCAACCAGCCGCACGCGGTTTCAAAGGCTTGTATGAATCCGGTATGATAATCGTCTTTTTCGAGCCGCCGCGCCTGTTTCACCGCATCCCGGGCACGCACGACCGGCGAGCAGCCTGTCCTGCCCGACGCGTCGGCGCCATGCAATAGAGAATCATCGGTCGCCGGCGGGCCCGCCGCGGCAGCGCGCAGGGCGACAGCCGGTCTGCACCCGGAGAGAGAAGAAACCATGGCGATACGGATCGCTGTACCGAAAGAAATCGCGGCGGGCGAACGGCGTGTCGCCCTGATCCCCAGCGTGGTGGAACGCTTCGTCCAACTCGGCGCCGAAGTCATGGTGCAATGCGGCGCCGGCGCGGGCGCCTACTATCCGGACTCGGCCTACGAGAACGCCCGCTTGGTGGAAGGCGCCGAGGCGCTCTATGGCGAGGCTGACCTGGTGCTGAAAGTCCAACCGCCCACGGAGGCCGAGATCGGCTGGATGAAAGAGGGCGCGGTGGTCACCGGCATGCTGCTGCCCCACCGCTATCCCGAGCGCGTCGCCGCCCTGCAGGCCCGACGCATCACCAGCTTCGCCATGGAACTGATCCCACGCATCTCCCGCGCCCAGAGCATGGACGTGCTGTCGTCCCAGGCGGCGGCCGCCGGCTACAAGGCGGCGCTGATGGCCGCCGAACCGGACCGGACGTTTCTTTCCCATGCTGACCACCGCCGCCGGCACCATCCGTCCTGCCAAGGTACTGGTACTCGGGGCCGGCGTGGCGGGGCTGCAGGCCATCGCCACCGCCAAGCGCCTGGGCGCCATGGTGGAAGCCTACGACGTGCGCTCAGCCACCCGCGAACAGGTGCTGTCTTTGGGAGCGAAGTTCGTGGACACGGGCGTGAAGGCCGAGGGCGAAGGCGGCTACGCCCGGGAGCTGACCGACGAAGAGAAGCAGGCGCAGCAGGATGTGCTGGCCCAGCACATCGCCCAGGCCGACGCGGTCATCACCACAGCCGCGATACCGGGACGCCCGTCGCCGCGCATCATTCCCGCCGCCATGGTCGAAGGCATGAAGAGCGGGGCGGTGATCATCGACCTGGCTGCCGAAGGCGGCGGCAACTGCGAGCTCACCCAACCCGGCGAACAGATCGAACACGGCGGGGTGATCATCTACGGTCCGTTGAATGTGCCCAGTCAACTGGCGGTGCACGCCAGCGAAATGTACGCCAAGAATCTTCTGAACTTCCTCACGCCCATGATCAAGGAGGGCGAATTCGCCCCGGACTGGGAGGACCAGGTCATCGCTGAAAGCGTGCTGACCCGTGACGGCGAAATCAGACACCAGCCCACGCGCGAGCTGGTGGAAGGAGACAAGCAATGATCGAAGGCTTCACGGCACTGTATATCTTCATGTTGGCCGCCTTCACCGGCTACGAGGTGATCTCGCGGGTGCCGGTCATTCTGCACACGCCGCTGATGTCGGGCTCCAACTTCGTCCACGGCATCGTGCTGGTCGGGGCCATGGTGGCGCTGGGCCACGCCGACACCGGTCTGCAGCAGGTCATCGGCTTCGTGGGCGTGGTGCTGGCGGCCGGCAACGCCGTGGGCGGCTACGTGGTCACAGAACGCATGCTCGACATGTTCAAGAGCAGCAAGGAGGATCGCCGATGAACACGGTGATCCAGCTCAGCTACTTCGCGGCCGCGGCGCTGTTCATCCTCGGCCTGAAGCGCATGAGCTCGCCGCGCACCGCCCGGGGCGGCATCCTGTGGGCCGGCGCCGGCATGCTGGTGGCCACCGTGGTCACCTTCTTCTGGCCCGGCCTCGAGAACTACCTGCTGATGCTCGCGGCGATCGCCATCGGCGGCGGCCTCGCCTGGTGGTCCGGCAAGCGGGTCGCCATGACCGACATGCCGCAGATGATCGCCCTCTACAACGGCATGGGCGGCGGCGCCGCTGCCGCCATCGCCGCGGTGGAACTGGCCAAGGGCGAGTTCGGTTCGGCTGCCTTCCAGGGCCTGGCCGTGCTGGGCGCACTGATCGGCGCGGTGTCGTTCTCCGGCTCGCTGATCGCCTTCGCCAAGCTGCAGGGCCTGATGAAACGCGCGGTGCGGTTCCCCAACCAGCAGCTCATCAACCTGGGCACCTTCGGCGCGGCCGTCGTCCTGGGCCTGATCGTGTTCGCCATGCACGCCCCGGCCGGCTCCCTGGTGTTCGCGTTCTTTGTATTGGCGCTCGCCTTCGGTGTGCTGATGACCCTGCCCATCGGCGGGGCCGACATGCCGGTGGTGATTTCATTGTACAACGCCCTCACCGGCCTGGCGGTGGCCTTCGAAGGTTTCGTGCTGGGCAATGCAGCCATGATCATCGCCGGTACGGTGGTCGGTTCGGCCGGCACCCTGCTGACCCAACTGATGGCCAGGGCCATGAATCGTCCCATCAGCAACGTGCTGTTCAGCAGCTTCGGCCAGACCGGCACCGGCGAGGCGGAAGCGGTGGAGGGTTCCATGAAGGCCATCGAAGCGACCGATGTGGCGGTGATGATGGCCTATGCCGACAATGTCATCATCGTGCCCGGCTACGGCATGGCGGTGGCCCAGGCCCAGCACAAGATCTGGGAGCTGACCGAACTGCTGGAGGAGCGCGGCGTGAAGGTCAAGTTCGCTATCCATCCGGTGGCCGGCCGCATGCCGGGGCACATGAACGTGCTGCTGGCCGAAGCGGGCGTGCCCTACGACAAGATCTTCGATCTGGACGAGATCAACGCCGAATTCCCACGCGCCGACGTGGCCCTGGTGATCGGCGCCAACGACGTGGTGAACCCGGTGGCCCGCACCAACCCCGACAGCCCGATCTACGGCATGCCCATCCTGAACGCCGACCAGGCCAAGAATGTCATCGTCATCAAGCGCGGCAAGGGCGCCGGCTTCTCGGGCATCGAGAACGCCCTGTTCTTCCAGGACAACACCCACATGCTGTACGGGGATGGCCAGGAGGCGGTGGGCAAGCTCATCCAGCAGGTCAAGCAACTCTGAGCGGGCAGCGGCAAACCGCCGCTGCCACTCCCCGGCGCACCTCAAAGGCCGTGCCGGTACGGCCACGGTCACCATAGAGGTCGCAGAGAGACCGGGTGTCGGACACGACTTTCGCCCCCCCGGGCGGCTCACGGCTTCAAGCGCCCGCCCACCCCCAGGGTGCCCCCTGGGGCGACCCGGGCTTCATCCCTTCTGAAAACCCTGCCGCCAGCGGCCGGGAATCCTCCTGGCGCCCTCCCTGACCGCCCCAACAGGGCGGCGGGGGCCCGTGCCATGGTGGTAACATGGCACGAGTCTCGTCGAACCGATTTCGAACCGTGCCGACCCGGAGGCCCCATGGCAGCGACCCATACCGACATCAGCCCCGAGTTCGCAGCATGGATCGCCGAGCAACCGCTGTTTTTCGTGGGTAGCGCACCCCTCGCCCAGGACGGCCATGTCAACCTGTCCCCACGGGGCCTGGATACCTTCCGGGTGCTCGGCCCCCGCCAGGCGGCCTATATCGACCTTACCGGCAGCGGCAACGAGACCGCCGCCCACCTGCACGAGAACGGCCGTATCACGGTGATGTTCTGTGCCTTCAGCGGCAAACCCCGCATCCTGCGACTGTACGGCCGGGGACGGGTAATTACGCCCTCCGAACCGGCGTGGCCAGACTTCCGCACCCACTTCCCGGAACACCTGGCCGGTGTCCGCCAGATCGTCACCATCGAGGTGGAACGCATCCAGACCTCCTGCGGCTTCGGGGTGCCGCTGATGGACTATTCGGGCCAGCGCGAGACCCTGACCCAGTGGGCGGAGCGCAAGGGGCCCGAAGGGCTGCAGGAGTACCGCCGGAGCAAGAATGCGCGCAGCCTGGACGACCTGCCGACCCCGGGCCTGGGAGACGATTCCCAATCATAGCGGCACCCCGATTGCAAGGCTTCAGATGGCCGCTTTTGTAAGTTTATGCACAGTCAGCGTCAAGGGTTCGACGACCCCGCACCAGCCTCATACATACACGCATCAGCATCTTCTAATAATTTGTAACCAATTGATTTCAAGCCCTATTACGCAAGCGGTCAGCATTTCGCCAATTTAACAAAACTGTAATGGTGACGCGGCTTAGGGCACTTTGACCCCAAAGCTTCCACAGAGTTATCCACAGCTTTTGTGGATAAACACTATCTCCCTGGTGTGATAACGAGTTAGGGTCGTTTGATGACAATACATCTTAGCCATGACCGCTAACTGGCCCTCTTCGTGCGCACCCCGATGAAACGCTCCGACCGGCCCGATTCGGGCAACTGCGGCCCCGTCCTTCGAATCGCCGTACCGGCCCCCTTGCAGGGGGCCTTCGACTACCTCCCGCCCGAGGGCTGCGAAATCGGCGCAGTGCGCCCCGGCATGCGGATCCGGATCCCGTTCGGCCGCACCCATCGCGTGGGGATCCTGCTGGAGATCGCCACCCAAACCGATGTCGAGCCGACCCGACTGAAGCGCGCGACCGAGATCCTGGACAGCGAACCGTCCATGCCGGCAAGCATCCTTGCCCTGGCCCAATGGGCGAGCCGTTACTACCACCATCCGGTGGGCGAGGCGCTCGTCACCGCGTTGCCGGTGCTGTTGCGTCAAGGGCGGCATGGCCGGACCGCCGCAACCCCCTGGCACTGGCAGTTGACCGACCAGGGCAAGGCCGTCGAAGCGCACAGGGTGGAGCGCCAGGCGCCCCGTCAGGCGCAGATACTGGAGCAACTGCGCAGCTGCCCGCACGGGCTGCCGGCCGCCGACTTGACGACCACCGGGCACACGGCAGCGCCGGTGCTGCGCGCCATGCTCGCCAAGGGCTGGGTAGAGCGCATACCGGGGCCATGCCTGGACCCGCCGGGGGCGAGCACGCCGCAGACGCCCCCCGGGCTCAACCCGGCACAGTCGCAAGCGGTGACAGCAGTGGTGGACGGCCTGGGGGGCTTCGGCGCTTTCCTGCTGGAAGGGGTCACCGGCAGCGGCAAAACCGAGGTGTACCTGCGGATCATCGCGGCGGTCCTGGAGCGGGGCGGACAGGCGCTGGTGCTGGTGCCGGAGATTGGCCTGACCCCGCAACTGGTGGCGCGCTTTACGCGCCGCTTTGCCCTGCCCCTGGCGGTGCTGCACTCGGGGCTGAGCGACGGGGCGCGACTGTGCGCCTGGGAGGCGGCCCGCAGCGGCGAGGCCCGCATCGTGATCGGTACCCGCTCGGCCGTGTTCACGCCCTTGCACAATCCGGGTGTGTTCATCGTCGACGAGGAACACGACCCGTCGCTCAAGCAGCAGGAGGGCTTGCGCTACTCCGCCCGTGACCTGCTGATGGTGCGCGGCCGGCAGACCGGCGTGCCGGTGGTCCTGGGCTCGGCAACGCCGGCGCTGGAAAGCCTGCACAACGCCCGCCAGGGGCGCTACCGGCTGCTGACCCTGCCCGAACGCGCCGGACAGGCCAAGCCTCCGGATATCGACTTGCTGGACGTGCGCCACCAGCCCATGGAGGACCAGCTGTCGGCGCCGCTGCTTACGCTCATGGGCCGCCACCTGGCAGCGGGCGGGCAGGTACTGTTGTTCCTGAACCGACGGGGATTCGCCCCGACTCTGTTATGCCACGAATGCGGCTGGGTGGCCGAATGCCGGCGGTGCGATGCGCACATGACCCTCCATCAGGGCAGACGCCAGCTACGCTGCCACCACTGCGGCAGCCAGCGCCCGCTGGATCCGCAGTGCCCCCAGTGTGGCAGCACCGACCTGCGGGCCCTGGGTTCGGGTACCGAACGTATCGAACAGGCGCTGCGCCGGCATTTTCCGGACCAGACCCTGGTGCGCATCGACAGGGACACCACCCGCCGCAAGGGCGAGCTGCAGCAGTTGCTGACCCGGGCCCGCGCGGGCGACGGACGTATCCTGCTGGGCACCCAGATGATCGCCAAGGGACATCACTTCCCGGACGTCACACTGGTGGCGATTCTGGACGCCGACCAGGGGCTGTTCGGGGCGGATTTTCGCGCCAGTGAACGCATGGCGCAGCTCATTGTGCAGGTGGCCGGTCGCGCGGGCCGGGCAAACCGCCCGGGGCAGGTGGTGGTCCAGACCCATCATCCGGACCACCCGCTGCTGCGCCTGCTGGTCAGCGACGGCTATCCTGCCTTTGCCGCAGCAGCCCTGGCGGAACGCGAGGCGGCCGCGCTACCGCCGTATGCGTCCCTCGCACTGCTGCGCGCCGAAGCCCCCGAACGCGACGCACCGAATCAGTTTCTCGAACAAGCGCGCGAACTGGCCGACGCACTCGCCGCGCCGGGGGTCGAACTGTGGGGACCGGTACCCGCGCCCATGGAGCGCCGCGCGGGGAGATTCCGCGCCCAACTCATGGTACAGGCCGCCGACCGCTCTGCCCTGCACCGGCTGCTGGAGCCGTGGATGACGCAGTTGAAGCGCTGCCGGGAAGGCCGGCGGGTGCGCTGGTCGCTGGACGTGGACCCTGTCGATACGCTGTAGACAACGCCCGGTTGCAAGATATACCTGAGCGGGGATAATACCCGCTCCAACCACCGTTGCCGCACCGGCCGACGGTACTCCAGACCCCGGCTGAACGGATCCATGAAGAATCACCTCGTCCAATTGCTCCAAGCCGCCCTCGCCGAACTGCAGACCCAAGGGGTGTTGCCGGCGCAGGTAGAAGTCCCGGTAACGGTGGAGCGCACCCGGGATCGCGCCCACGGCGACTTTGCCAGCAATCTGGCCATGACCCTGGCCAAAGCGGCCCGGCGCAAGCCCCGCGAACTGGCCGAGGCGCTGGTCGGCGCTCTGCCCCCCAGCGATCAGGTGCGCAAGACAGCGGTTGCCGGACCCGGCTTCATCAATTTTTATCTGACGCCGGCCGCCTACCACGCGGTGATCGGCGACATCCTTGCCGGCGGGTCCGCGTACGGGCGCAGCCGCCTGGGGGCGGAGCGTCCCGTACAGGTGGAATTCGTCTCCGCCAACCCCACCGGACCACTGCACGTGGGCCATGGACGCGGCGCCGCCTACGGCGCCACCGTTGCCGACCTGCTGGCGGCGGTAGGCTACCGGGTGCACCGCGAATACTACGTCAACGACGCCGGCCGGCAGATGGACATCCTGGCGGCCAGCGTGTATCTGCGCTACCTGGAGCTGTGCGGCGAGACCGTCGCCTTTCCCAGCAACGGCTACAAGGGCGATTATGTGTTCGACATCGCCGCAACGGTGCACCGCACCCACGGCGACGGCCTGCGCCACCCGGTCACCGAGGTGTTCGCCGGCGTGCCCGCCGATGCCCCGGCGGGCGACAAGGAAGCCCATATCGACGGCCTCATCGGACGCGCCCGGGAACTGCTGGGGCCGGCAAGCTACCGCACCGTGTTCGACCTGGGTCTGGACACCATCCTGGCCGATATCCGCCAGGACCTGCGCGAGTTCGGCGTGGAGTACGACGATTGGTTTTCCGAGCGCTCGTTGACCGAGACCGGCGCCGTGCAGCGGGCCATCGACCGCCTTCGCGACGCCGGCCACCTCTACGAGCAGGACGGCGCCCTGTGGTTCCGATCCACCGCCTTCGGCGACGAGAAGGACCGGGTGGTGGTGCGCGAAAACGGCCAGACCACCTACTTCGCGTCCGATATCGCCTATCACATGAACAAGCTCGAGCGCGGCTACGAGCGGGTGATCGACGTGTGGGGCGCCGACCACCATGGCTACGTGCCGCGGGTGAAGGCGGCGCTGGCAGCCCTGGGCGATGACCCGGGCAAGCTCGATGTGCTGCTGGTGCAGTTCGCAATCCTGTACCGGGGCGGCGAGAAGATGCAGATGTCCACCCGCTCGGGAGAATTCGTCACCCTGCGGGAGCTGCGCCGCGAAGTGGGCAACGACGCGGCGCGGTTCTTCTATGTGATGCGCAAGTGCGAGCAGCACCTGGACTTCGACCTGGACCTGGCAAAGTCCCAGTCCAGCGACAATCCGGTCTACTACATCCAGTATGCGCACGCGCGCATCATGAGCGTCATGCGCCAGCTCCAGGAAAAGGGCCTCACCTGGGACCGGGACGAGGGCGCGCGCAACCTGCATCTGCTGCACGAGGCCCATGAGGACGGCCTGATGGTCAACCTGTCGCGCTATCCGGAGGTGGTCGAGGCGGCCGCCCTGCAGCACGAGCCCCACCAGCTCGCGCATTATCTGCGCGAGTTGGCCAACGACCTGCACACCTATTACAACGCCCACCAGTTCCTGGTGATGGACAGCCCGCTGCGCAACGCGCGATTGAATCTGATCGACGCCACCCGCCAGGTGGTCGCCAACGGTCTCGGCCTGCTGGGCGTATCCGCGCCGGAAACCATGTAGTCCCATGGCGCGGGACTACAAACATCGCGCCAACCGGCGCCCATCCAGACGCGGGGCACCGGGGTGGGCATGGTTGGCCACCGGCTTGCTGGCCGGGCTGTTCGTCGCGCTCCTGGTCTACCTGAAAGCCCAGCCGACAAAGCCGCAGGCTGTGGCGCGATCTACAATGACCATTCCGCTGCAGCACGGCCACGATCAGGATGCGCGATCCGTGCGCAAGACCAAGCCCGTCGCGGTGCCCCCGCCCCCCAAGCCCCGCTTCGACTTCTACACCATCCTGCCCGAGCAGGAAGTGGTGGTGCCTGACCAGGACATCACCGGCAGCCCCCGCAAAGGCGTCCGGCAGGTGGAACAGCCCGGCAAGTACCTGCTGCAGGTCGGCTCCTTCCAGAGCCACAAGCAGGCCGACGAGCTCAAGGCCAAACTGGCTCTGCTGGGGATGGAAGCCAGCATCCAGACTGTGACCATCAACAACAACAAAACCTGGAACCGGGTCCGGATCGGCCCCTACACCAACCTCGGCACCCTCAACGACGCACGCGCGCGCCTGAACGCCCACCACATCAAGGCCATCCTGCTCAAGCTCAAGGGCTGAACGAAAAGGCGGGACAGCCGGATCGCCGGCCGCCGCGTTCCACAGCGCAAAAAATCAAAAGCGCCACGGAAGACACGGAAAGCATATATGGACTCCCCCTGGTTGCAAGATGGCAGTGTGTGGCGGCCAGGTCCGAGTGCAAGCATATATTCGGCGTCTGAGTGAACCGTGTGTTGGGTTCGCGCCCTGATGGTGATCCGCGCATCGGGTCCTCACTACGGAATCGGCCTTGATGGGCCATCTTTCCGTTCAGGTTTTCCCGACGCCGGTCCGACCTGTGTTGCCATCACGCTGTCATCGTCGCAATCGGTGGTGGTGGGTCCTCGTGCTGTCAGTGACGTGGGTGGCCGCGGCCTTCAGGGCGCGGGTCGGTAATCGTCCTGGTGAGCGAGCAGCGCCCACAGCAGGCGGGCCTGCTTGGCCGCCAGGGCCACGGCGGCTTTGTTGAAGCCGCGCCGCTGTACCAGAGCCTGGGCCCAGCGGTCCCTGGGGCCCTCGCCGGGGCGGCACAGCACCGAGCGGGCCCCGTGAACCAGCAGGGTGCGCAGGTACACATCACCGCGTTTGGTGATGCGCCCCAAGCGGGCTTTGCCCCCACTGGACTGCTGACGAGGGACCAGACCCAGCCAGGCGGCGAACTGGCGCCCGTTGCGAAACACCCGTGCATCGCCGGCGCTGGCCACCACCGCGGTAGCGGTCAATGGGCCCACACCCGGGACCTGCATCAGCCGCCGGGCCGGCGCCATCTGTTGGGCCAGGGTACTCAAGCGCCGATCGTAGTCCTCGATACGCCCATCCAGCGCCCGCAGGTGAGTGTAGCGCTCGGCGAACACCCCCCGGGCCAGCGCCGGCAGGCCATTGTCGGCGTCCTCCAGGACCTCGGGCAGCGCCCGGCGCAGGCGGCTCACCCCCTGGCCCACCACGATGCCGTATTCGCTCAACAGCCCACGGATCTGATTGACCAGCGCGGTGCGCTCGGCCACCAGCAGCGAGCGGGCCCGGTGCACGCACAACACCGCCTGCTGCTCGGTGCCCTTGATGGGCACAAAGCGCATCGTCGGCCGCCCCAGCGCCTCACAGATCGCCTCGGCGTCGTTGCCGTCGTTCTTGTCATTCTTGCGGTAGGGGCTGACGAACTGTGGAGCCATCAGACGCACCTGGTGGCCCAGCTGCTCAAGCTCGCGCGCCCAGTAGTGCGCACTGCCACAGGCCTCCATCCCGATCAGACACGGGGGCAACTGGGCGAAAAACCCACGCAGCTTGGTCCGGCTCAGCGCACGGCGCAACACCACCCGCTCGTGGCTGTCCACCCCATGGACCTGGAACACGTTCTTTGCCAAATCCACTCCAATTCGCCTAATCTGTTTCATCGGACTCCCCCTCTCTGTGATTGACCGTTTACACCTTCAATCTGGCACATCCGATGCCGTAAGAGCAGGGGGAGTCCATCCCATTACGGAAAGAAATGATCTTCCGCACAGGTGGGTGTTTGGGACGGCAGTGCAGTCTCGTTCCCTTACCTGGAATCGATCAAGGGAACCTCTGCGCGCGCCCAGTACGCTCCCGGATAGCTTTGTCCTGTTCCCGTCCGTGGATTCCGTGGGTTCGGTGGCTCTTCCGCGCGGTCGTCGGCCGGCGCAACGCCCGTCGGTTACTCCGCCCTGTTTGGAATTGATGGAAAGCCTCAGCATCCGAAGACGCGCACGCTCACACCCGTCCGTGCTTTCCGTGTCTTCCGTGGCGCTTTTGCCCTCTGTCGACGCGGGCGCCGGTCATTTGGACTCGGTCTTGAAGAGCTTCTCCTTCTCCCGAAACAATGCCGATATGTCCTCATCCCCGTAGCCGGCGTCGCACAGGCGCCGGTAGTGGACCAGGGTCATCTCCACCAGGGGCAGGGCCACGCCGTACTCCTGGGCCATGGCCTGGCAGATGGCGAGGTCTTTGCGGTGCAGGGCCACCTTGAAGCCGGGTTCGAAATGGCCGCTGGTCATGGTCGCGCCGCGATGGGCGAGAAACCAGTTGCCGGCCGCCCCGGCACCGGTCATTTCGATCACCCGGTTCAGGGGCAGACCGAGCGCCTGGGCGAAGGCCAGCGCTTCGCTGACCGCCTGGTTGATGCCGGCCACCATCACCTGGTTGACCGCCTTGGTGGCCTGTCCCGCACCTGCAGGCCCCATATGGGCGATACGGCCCGCCAACACCTCCAGGGCGGGGCGCGCCCGTTCCAGCACCGCCGCATCGCCGCCCACCATCATCGCCAGGGTGCCCTGGCGGGCGCCTTCCACGCCGCCCGACACCGGCGCATCGAGGAAATCCGCACCGGTAGCCGCAACCTGCTCCGCCGCCCGCCGCGCAGTGGCCCGACTCACGGTGGAGGTATCCACCACCACCTTGCCCGCGGACAACCCGGGCAGCAGGACATCGATCACGCCCAGCAGGTCGTCATCGGCCGACACGCAGGTGAACACGAGTTCACAGCGCCCCGCCAGCTCCGCCGGACCGGCGGCGGCTTCCACCCCGGTCTCGGCAGCCAACGCCTCTGCCTTCGAACGGGTACGGTTCCACACACCGGCCAGCAGGCCGGCACGGTGCAGATTGTGCGCCATGGGCAACCCCATGGCGCCCAGGCCAATGAATCCGACGTCCATGACAATCCTCCCCTTACGCCAATGCGGAATGCGCAACCAATGCAGAGTGAAGAACGCAGAATCCAGGATTGAAAGGTCCCGGGCCGCGGGAACTCAGCAGGTCATTGATGCCCGCAATTCTGCATTCCTGTCAGTCCTCCAGATACGTATACCCCGTCAAACCCGCCTCCAGCTCACCGAGATAGGCATCGCGCTGCTGGTCGGTAAGATCCGCGCGGGCGATCTTGTCCCGGTAGGCGCCGCGCAGGGTGTCGGGTTCGAAGTGCACGTAGCGCAGCAGTTCATCGACGGTGTCGCCATGCTCGGGCTCCAGCAGCCGGTATCCGCCGTCGCCGGTCAGTTCGACGTTCAGGGCATTGGTGTCGCCAAACAGATTGTGCATGTCCCCCAGGATTTCCTGGTAGGCGCCCACCAGGAACACCCCCAACAGGTAGGGTTCGTCCCTGCGGTAGGGGTGCACCGGCAAGGTGCTCTCCACACCGTTGGCGTCCACATAGCGGTCGATGTGTCCATCGGAGTCGCAGGTCAGGTCCTGCAGCACGGCCCGCCGGGTGGGCGGCTCGTCCAGTCGGTGCAGGGGCACGATGGGAAAGATCTGGTCGATGGCCCAGACGTCCGGCAGCGACTGGAACACGGAGAAATTGCAGAAGTACTTGTCGGCCAGTTTTTCGTTGAGCTCGTCCAGCACGTCACGCTGCTCGCGCTTGGCCGCCTGCAGCAGCGGCTGCACGCGATGGCAGATGGCAAAGTACAGCGACTCCACACGCGCGCGCTGGGCCAGGCTGAGCACCCCGTGCAGGTACATGGACTGGGCCTCGGACAGCGAATGGCTGGCGTCGTGATAGGACTCCAGGGGCGCCCGCCCGGACAGGTTGACCAGCACCTGCCACAGGTCCTGGATGATCAGCGGCTCGTCTTCCCCCGGCGGCTCCAGGCTGCCGGTGCCGGGGGCCTGGTCGATATCGATGACGTTGGTAATCAGCACCGCATGATGGGCCGTCATGGCGCGGCCGGACTCGGTCACGATGTCCGGCTGGGGCAGGTCCTGCTCGGCACAGATCTCGCGCATGGCCCGCACCACGTTGTTGGCGTACTCCTGGACGCTGTAGTTGATGGAGCAGAAGCTGCGCGAACGCGAACCCTCGTAGTCCACCCCGAGGCCGCCGCCCACGTCCATGATGGCAACCGGCACGCCCATGGCACGCAGTTCGGCGTAGTAGCGGGCCACCTCACGCATGCCGCGCTGGATATCCCGTATGTTGGCGATCTGCGAACCCAGATGGCAATGCAACAGCTGCAGGCAGTCGAGCATCCCGGCCGTGCGCAGGCGCTCGACCACCGCCAGCACCTGTGCCGCCCGCAGACCGAACTTGGATTTCTCACCGCCGGTGTTCTGCCATTTACCGGCGCCGATGGACGCCAGGCGCATGCGCACGCCGATCAGCGGGGCGATGCCCAGGGCGCGGGACTCGCGGATCACCAGCTCCAGCTCCGAGAGTTTTTCCACCACGATGTACACCCGGTGGCCCAAATGCCTGCCGATCAGGGCCAGACGGATGTATTCGCGGTCCTTGTAGCCGTTGCAGACGATGACGCCGTCTTCAGGAGCCAGCGCCAGCACTGCCATCAGCTCGGGCTTGCTGCCCGCTTCCAGGCCGACGCTCCCGCCTCCGCGGGAAAGGATCTCGGCAACCACGCTGCGCTGCTGGTTGACCTTGATGGGATAGACGGCGGTGTAGCGGCCCTGGTAACCCTCGGCGCCCATGGCCTGTTCAAAGGCGTTGCACAGTGTATCGACGCGATCGCGCAGTATGCCGTTGAACCGTACCAGGACCGGCCAGGACAATCCCGTGTCGCGGAGTTGCCGGGCGAGGCCGAACAGGTCGATGGCCGCGCCGGAGCGCTCCGGGCGCACCAGCAGGTGGCCCCGCTCGTTGATGTCGAAATAGCCGTTGGCCCAGAAGGCCATGTTGTAGGTTGACCGGGCCTGTTCAATCGTCCACATGATGGCTCACAAGATAGCGTACCAGGAGCGCACCATATAGCCCCGGGGCGGGCGAATCCAGCGTGATTTTTTCCTCTCGCCGGAGCTTGCTGTATCCTAAGTCCCCTCTGGCGCGCGGCTGCGGCCAAACCCTTTTCGTGATGCCATCCTGCCAACGTTGACGACGACCGACATGACCCTGGACAAGAGCTGGTTTACTGAGGTGTGCGACGAAGGAGGCTCCGCCTTCTCACTGAAGATAAAGGAAAAACTTCACGAGGAGCAGACGCCTTATCAGCGCATTGAAATCTATGACACCGAGCGTTTCGGAAAGCTCATGGTGATCGACGGATTCGTGATGCTCACGGACCGGGACAACTTCATCTACCACGAGATGATGAGCCACCCGGCCCTGTTCACCCACCCCAACCCGCGCAGCGTGGCGGTCATCGGCGGGGGCGACTGCGGTACCGTACGCGAGGTGCTCAAGCATCCCCAGGTCCAGGAAGTCTGGCAGGTCGAGATCGACGAGCGGGTGACGCGGCTCTCGGAGCGCTATTTTCCCGAACTGTGCGAATCCAACGACGATCCGCGCGCTCACTTCTACTTCGGCGACGGCATCAAGTGGATGGCGGATGCCGAACCGGGCAGCCTGGACGTGGTAATCATAGACAGCACCGACCCCATCGGGCCGGCGAAGGGGCTGTTCACCGAGGAGTTCTACCGCAACACCCGCAACGCCCTGCGCAGCGAGGGCCTGCTGGTGCAGCAGAGCGAGTCGCCCCTGTACCACATGAAGCTGATCGAGGAGATCCACCAGGCCATGCGCGGTGCCGGCTTTCTGGACGTGCTCACCATGCACTTCCCCCAGGCCGTCTACCCCTCCGGCTGGTGGACCGCCACCATGGCCTGCAAAGACATGCCGGTAACGGGCTTTCGGGAAGCGGACGCCGAGCACAAGCCCTTTCCGACCCGCTACTACAATGCCGCCATCCACCGCTCGGCGACGGCGGCGCCCCAGTTCTTCTACGAACAACTGATGAAGTAGCGGAGAGAGTCGGTCACTGACACCACGACCGGACAGCGGCCCGGGCGTTGGCTTCCGCCGCCGTCCGTTCCCGGTCGGTCAGAATGCGCCGGTTGCCGGCGGCATCGTAATCGTACAGATAGCCGGCATCGGTATCGCCCTTCAGTTCCTCGCGGGCGCGGAGACAGTTGCGCCTGCGGCGCGCCTCGGCCTTGCGGGCACGAGCCGCCTTGGCCTCGTTCTGGGCGTGCTCCTCATCGTAGGCGCGCAGCAGGCGCCGGCGCAATTCCAGCCGGTCCGCGGACGGCCCGGCGACGGCGTCCGGCCGCACCTGCAACTGGCGGGCACCCGCGTGGGGGCGGTCCGAATAGTGCACCTGGCCCGCGCCGTCCACCCACCGGTAGATGCTGCCATGGGCGGTCCCCGCCGCCAGCACCAGCGTCAACAACCAGCCGCGTACGCTCATTCCCCGCCTCCCCGATAGGCACACGGCACCGCGGCCGGCGGCGCCCTCCCGGGCCGGCCGCGGCCTGCCTCCCTGCCACGGCCCACGAACAGCCACCCGTCAGTACGCCGCCGGCGCCCGCAGACGGTCCAGGCGCAGGCGCTGGCGTTCATCGAACAGTCGGCGGCTCGCGGCCCACACGGCAGCCAGTGTACCGAGCCCCGTTCCCACCGCAATCAGGAACATGATCAGGATCTGGTACTTCACCGCCTCCACCGGCGGCGAACCGGCCAGGATCTGGCCGGTCATCATACCCGGCAGACTGACCACGCCGGCCGCCGACATGGCGTTGATGATGGGAATCAAGCCGCCCCGCACAGCGTCGCGGCGCAGGGCGGCGATGGACTGCTCCCAGCCGTGGCCAAGCATCAGCCGCGCCTCGATCTGCCCACGCTGCTGCCAGGCCGATTCGGTAAGGCGGTCCATGGCAATGGAGATGCCGTTCATGGTATTGCCGAGCAGCATGCCCAGCAACGGGATCGCGTACTGGGGCGCATACCACGGGCGGTTGCCGATGATCACCACCAGCGCGAACACCGTCACCGCGAACGACGACAGGAACATCGACACGGTGCCCATCCCGAAACCCCACCAGCCCGCGAAACGCCGGTGCTGGCGGGCGGTGACCTCCCGTCCCGCCACCAGCAGCATGACCACGGACAGCAGGGACATCCAAAGCAGATGCACATGGGCGAACAGCGCCTTGAGGACGAGTCCGATCAGCAGCAACTGCACTGTCGTGCGCAATGCCGCCACCAGGACCTGGGTGCCCAAACGACGCTGCACGCGCGCGCTCAGTGCGGCCAGCACGAGTACCAGCATTGCGGCCAGGGCCAGATCGACCGCCGTCAGGCGAATCATTGGAGTTGCCCGTCGGCGGCGGCCGTCTCGGCCAGCCGTCCGTTGTCCAGTCGCAGCACGCGCTGCGCGACCCGTGCAGCCTGAGCGACATCATGGCTCACCCACAGCAGCGCCGCGTTGCGGTCACACCGATAGTCGCTCAGCAAGGCCTCCGCCCGCTCGATGTTGGCAGGATCCAGGTTGGCCGTGGGCTCATCGAGCAGCAGCACCCGCGGCTCGAGCGCCAGCAGCCTCAACAGCGCCAGACGCTGGCGCTCTCCGCTGGACAGGCGGGACACCGGCCAGTCCAGGACATCGGGCTCGAAACCCACGGACCGCAGACCGGCAACCTCGCTGGAAGGAAAATGATCGCCCACCCGGTCGCTCCACCAGTGGCTCTCGGCCGGCAACAGCGCGACCTGCCGGCGCCACTCGGGGGCGGGCACCTCGCGACTGGACAGGCCGTCCAGAAACACCTCGCCGCAGTGGGGATCGAGATCGGCGATGGACCTCAGCAGCCGGGTCTTGCCGGTACCCGAGGGCCCGGTCAGACATACACACTCGCCGGCGGCGACTTCCAGACTGACGGGGCCGAGGCCGTCCATGCGAAGCTCATGTGCGCGCAACAAGTCCAGGTGGCCCCCCAGCATTAATCGTCGCGCACCAGTCCGCGCATGGTGATACCGGACACCATCGAAACCCACACCGACCGGCTGGCGCCGCGGCAGGCGGCAGTACCGCCTGCCGAACCGGCGGACCTCAGAAGCTCTTGGAAATATTCAACACCGCTTGTCCGTACAGGTATCAGTCGGGCACTGGGACTGGCTCAGATTGGTGTTGGTGTACTTCAGACCAAACCCGAAGCCACTGGCGGTCGTAGAGACACCGACGCTGTAGTCGTTGTAATCGGGGATGCCAGCCTTGGTATTGTTGGAGATGTACTGGCGACCGGCATGCAGCCCCAGGCTCAAGCCGAATGGCAGTGGGTAGTCCACACTCAAGATCAAGATAATTGGCATTTGCCGGTGCCGCCCGTATAGTCGAAGGAATAATAGTCCTTGAGGCTCATCCAGCGGTAATGGCCGCCTGCATAGAACTCGGTGTAGTCGTAGTGCAGGTTGGCGGTGGCGCCCGGATAGTTGTAGCCAATGACGCCCATATCGAGGTCCGGCGTCGTCGCTCAACTTGTACTTGTAGCCGGCGTAGACGTCGAACTCCATGGAGCCGTCCCCGTGCGTATGGAAATCCACGTTCGAGCCCCACATGCCGGCGTAGATCCCCATCATCTCGAATTCCAGACCGCCCTGAATGGCGGCGGTATTGTCGGTCTGGGAAATGCCGCGGAACATGTAGTTGCTGGCAAAGGTCACGTTGCCGGAAAGCCCTTGGGCATGGGCGGGAACGGACGCAAGCAGCAGGGCGCCGGCCAGGGACGCCCCGGCGGTGATTCGAATCGACATATTCACTCCTCCGTCTTATTGGCTGGGCTCGTTGGCCCTTGTTGGTTCGTTTTTTTCCCGCATCCTCGCGGGACCCGAAGACGGCGGCGGACGAGCATCGACATTGCCCGCCGGCACGGCCATCCACGCGGCTGCCGACGATTGTACCTGCGCGCGGGCGTCAGGGCGATATCCGCCCAGCCTGAGCCCGCCCTCCTATGGATCGCCGTACCTGGGCGGCCGCCGGATTTCCGACGGACCACACCCGGGGAGGTGGCGTAGCCATCGTCCCGCGACGCCGCTGTGCCGGCGGGCCGTAATGACGGGGCGACCGTCGACACAAAAAAAACGGGCGCCCTGAGGCGCCCGCCGTTGCTGCGGAGCGTTTCCGACTACAGGTTGTAGCCGCGCTCGTCGTGCAGGGCGATGTCCAGCCCCTCGGTTTCCGGCCTCTTCGCTGACCCGCAGACCCATGACCGCGTCCAGGATCTTGAGGATGATGAGGCTCATGACCGCGGTGTACACCAGGGTCGCGAGCACGCCGATGAACTGGATGCCCACCTGGGTGCCGATGCTGGTGACGCCGTCGGAGAAACCCGAACCGCCCAGGCTGGGAGCGCAGAACACACCGGTCAGAAGGGCGCCGATGATGCCGCCGATGGCGTGCACCCCGAAGGCGTCCAGGGAATCGTCATAGCCCAGGGCGTTCTTCATCTTGGTGGCGGCCAGGAAACAGCCCACACCGGCGGCGGCACCGACGGCGATGGACGCCCATCGGACCGACGAAACCGGAGGCCGGGGTGATGGCCACCAGGCCGGCCACGGCGCCGGACGCGATGCCCAGCGTCGCTGGGCTTGCCGTGCACCATCCACTCGGAGAACATCCAGGCCAGCGCCGCAGCGGCGGTGGCGATCTGGGTCACGGCCATGGCCATGCCGGCAGTGCCGTCAGCGGCCAGCTCCGAACCGGCGTTGAAGCCGAACCAGCCCACCCACAGCAGGGACGCGCCGATCAGGGTGTAGCCCAGGTTGTGGGGCATCATGGGGGTGGTGGGGTAGCCCTTGCGCTTGCCCATCACCAGGGCGGCCATCAGACCCGGCCACACCGGCGTTGATGTGCACCACCGTGCCGCCGGCGAAGTCCAGAACACCCTTGCCGCCGAGCCAGCCGCCCGAGCCCCACACCCAGTGGCAGATGGGCGAGTAGACCACCAGCACCCAGATGCCCATGAACCACAGCATGGCCGAGAACTTCATGCGCTCGGCGAAGGCGCCGACGATCAGGGCCGGGCGTGATGATGGCGAAGGTCATCTGGAAGACACATGAACACGGTTTCGGGAATGGTCCCGTGACAGCGCTGTCGACGCCGACCCCGTGCAGGAACGCCTTGCCCAGTCCGCCCCAGTACGGCGACCGCCGTCACCGAAGGCGATGCTGTAGCCGAACAGTGCCCACAGTATCGTTACCAGGCAGGTAATGGCGAAGCACTGCATCAGTATGGAAAGCACGTTCTTGCTGCGCACCATGCCGCCGTAGAACAGCGCCAGGCCGGGTATGGTCATCAGCAGCACCAGGGCCGTGGAGGTCAGCATCCAGGCCGTGTCGCCGGCATTGAGCGTGGGTTTGTCTGCCGCGAACGCCATAGCCGGCAACAGCAGCGCTGGACAGGGCGCCGAGGCCCGCGAATACACGGTTCGGTTTGATTATCTTGGACATGGATATTGCTCTCCCCAGAGGATTAAAGGGCATCCTTGCCGGTCTCGCCGGTGCGGATGCGGATTGCCTGATCGAGATTGAAAACAAAGATCTTGCCGTCGCCGATCTTGCCGGTGTTCGCGGCTTTCGAGATGGCCTCGATGACCCGCTCCGCCATCTCCTGGCTGACGGCCACCTCGAGCTTCACCTTGGGGAGAAAGTCCACGACATACTCCGCACCGCGGTACAACTCGGTATGGCCTTTTTGACGACCGAAACCCTTCACTTCCGTAACAGTGATACCTTGAACGCCGATATCGGACAGCGCCTCTCTGACGTCATCCAACTTGAACGGCTTGATAATCGCAGTAACCATTTTCATGACAGCTTCTCTCCTGAATCAGCCCGCCCGCAGCCGGGCACCCATTCGGACCATTAAACGCCCTTGAACAACCGTCGCCGTAATGTCCCCCCTTGAAAACCCCGTCCTGGGAGCGCAGCCGCGCCGTCGCATCCACGCCGTCCACTTCTGTCGTCACCGTCCGGCTTCATATAGGGCCTAGTTCGGCAGCCCCGCTGTGTCCAGACCCCGGTCTGCCGGCATCGGCAAACCGGGCCAAGCTAAAGGGCGGCAGTCCCGGCTTCCCCGGTTCGAATGCGGACCGCCTCGTCCAACGCAAGCACGAAGACCTTTCCATCCCCGATCTCGCCGGTGCGGGCAGCCCCCGCGATGACGTCGATCACCCGTTCGACGAGATCGTCGCCGACAGCGATCTCGAGCCGGAACTTGGGCAGAAAATCCACCGCGTACTCCGAACCCCGGTACAACTCGGTGTGGCCGCGCTGGCGCCCGCAACCGCGGACCTCCGTGACGGTGACTCCGTGCACACCGAGCTCGGAGAGCCCTTCCCGGACCCGATCCAGCTTGAAGGGCTTCACTACTGCGGCCACCAACTTCATGCCTGCTGCCTTCCTGTCTGCCTTCGCACCGGGGCGATACCGCCCCACCCTTGCCTGTCTGTCCTTGAGCATTTCCTGTGCCAATAAGCTTTTTTACTATCAAACAGCAAGATAGGTCATGCCTGCCGAAATCATGCGCCGTCCGGGTGCACCAGGACGGGTGCCTCGTTACGGTGCGCAGCACCATATTGGTGCAAGTTGTGCGGGTGCGTCACTGGACGCTCCCCCATCCATCAATTACTGTGGTGCCCATGCTTGATCCCAAGACTCTAGATGACCTCGCACAGCGCCTGGCCGGCAGCGTTCCGGCGGGGGTACGCGAGTTGCAACAGGACCTGGAAAAGAACCTGCGCGCGACACTGCAGGCGGGCCTCGCCCGCCTCGATCTGGTCACGCGCGAAGAGTTCGACGTCCAGCAGGAGCTGCTGGCCCGCACGCGCGCAAAGCTACAGGGGCTGGAGCGTCAGATAGCCGAGTTGGAGACGCAGGTCATGCCTGCTGCGGCAACCCGCAAAGCGGACGTCGAAAACGATATGGACGGCGGTTAGCCCGCCGGCGGCGAACCACACCATCCCCAGGGAGCGGGGATGGGAACCACGGAAAGGACGCCATGACCCTTGCGATTGTCCACAGCCGCGCCCAGGTGGGCGTGCAGGCCCCTCCGGTCGCAGTAGAAGTCCACCTGTCCAACGGACTGCCCAGCCTGTCCATCGTCGGGCTGCCCGAAACTGCCGTGAAGGAAAGCAAGGAGCGCGTACGCGGCGCCCTGCTGACCAGCCGGTTCGAATTTCCGGCCCGGCGCATCACCATCAACCTGGCTCCGGCCGATCTGCCCAAGGACGGCGGGCGCTTCGATCTGCCCATCGCCCTCGGTATCCTGGCCGCTTCCGGGCAGCTCCCGGCTGAACAGCTGGCCCGCCACGAGTTCATCGGCGAACTTGCCTTGTCCGGCGAGTTGCGCCCGGTCAGGGGCGCCCTGCCCGCGGCCATGCAGGCCCATCGCTGCGGGCGCTGCCTGGTGCTGCCGGCGGACAACGCCCCCGAGGCGGCGCTGATCACCGACGCCGGCGTCTATGGCGCCGGCCACCTGCTGGAGGTCAGCGCCCACCTGTGCAGCGAGCGGCCCCTGGCTCGCACGCCGAGTCCCGACTGGTGCGGAACAGCGACAACCCTGCCGGATCTGGCGGACGTCCGTGGTCAGCACCGGGCCAGAAGGGCGTTGGAAGTGGCCGCTAGCGGCAGCCACAGCCTGCTCATGGCCGGCCCGCCCGGCACCGGCAAGACCCTGCTGGCAAGCCGCCTGCCCGGCATTCTTCCCGCCATGGAGCACGAGCAGGCACTGGAAGCCGCCGCCATCCGGTCGGCGAGCAGCCAGGGGCTGAACGCCGCCGAGTGGCGCCGCCGGCCGTTCCGCACGCCCCACCACACCGCATCGGCGGCGGCGCTGGTGGGTGGCGGGTCGCATCCACGCCCGGGAGAAATTTCCCTGGCGCATCACGGCGTGCTGTTCCTGGACGAGCTGCCGGAATTCGACCGCCGTGTGCTGGAAGTGCTGCGCGAACCCCTGGAGAGCGGACGCATCGTCATCTCGCGGGCCGCGCGTCAGGCCGAATTTCCCGCTCGCTTTCAATTGGTGGCTGCCATGAACCCCTGTCCCTGCGGCTACTACGGCGACCCCGACGGACGCTGCCGCTGCTCGCCCGACCAGATACAACGCTATCGCGGCAGGATCTCCGGCCCGCTACTGGATCGCATCGACCTGCAGATCGAGGTTCCACGCCCGGCATGGGAGGAACTGCAAGGACCGCCCGGTGAGGCCAGCGCCGTGGTACGCCGGCGGGTCGAAGCGGCGCGTACCCGTCAGCAGGCCCGCGGCACGGTCAACGGGGAACTCCAGGGCGAGGCACTGACGGAACACTGCACCCTGTCGCCGGCAGACCGGCGCCTGCTGCGCCAGGCCCTGGAGCGGTTGCATCTGTCCGCCCGCGCCTATCACCGCATCCTGCGGGTCGCCCGCACCGTCGCGGACCTGGACGACGCCGACCGGATCGCCACGCACCATCTCACCGAAGCCATCCAGTACCGGTGCCTGGATCGCTCACCCTGAAAGCGTCCGCTCCGAACCGACGGGGCTCGGCGGGCAGGCCTAAAGGGTGACGCCGAAATGCCGATTCAAACAGTACCCAGCAGGTACGCGCTTCGGTTCAGCCACCCCGGCGGACGGTAACGGCATACTTCTTGCTGCTCGTGATCCAAAACCCGGGCGTGCGTCGGGAATACGTCGTGCCTGCCCGCACAACCAACAATCGAGGTCCGAGGCACATGAATTGGGTACGCAACAGCATCCGCAACAAACTGCTCGCCATCACCGGCCTCGGCACCACACTGCTGTTGGCCGCCGCCGGCTTCGGCTTCTGGGAATCCTGGGAAAGCTTCACCCGGCTGCAGGCGGCCATCGGCCAAAAGGGCGCGGTCAGCGCGGCCGCCGAATCCGCGGTGCGCCAGGCCCTCGACGGCGCCCATCACGGCATCGCACTGAGCCTGGTGTTGATGGGCATCGCCGTCGCCGGCGCGTTCGTGGGCTTCCTGGTGGCGGTACGCCAGGGCCTGCTCAACCCGGCGCGCCGTCTGGTCAGTGACCTCGACCGTCTGGCCGGCGGCGATTTCTCCACCCCTGTGCAGGCCACCGGTCACGACGAATTCAGCCAGGTGGCGCGCAGTGTCCAGGGTATCCAGGAGCAGTTGGGCGCCGTCATCGGGCAGGCCGCAGAGTCGGCCAAGCGGATTGCCGAGTCCGCCAACCGCATGCAGAGCATCGCCGGCGAGACCAGCGTGCACCTGGACCAGCAGCAGTCCCAGACCGAACAGGTCGCCAGCGCCATGAACGAAATGTCCGCCACCGCTCAGGAGGTGGCCCGCCACGCCACGGAAGCGGCGGCGGCGGCCCATCAGGCGGACAAGGAAGCCACCAACGGAGCCCAGGTCGCCACCATGGCCATTGCCCGCATGGATACCCTGCTGGGCAAAGTCGACAACGCGGCGGGGGTGATGGCGGCCCTGCAGGCCGAAAGCCACAATGTCAGCAAGGTTCTGGAAGTCATCACCACCATCGCCGAGCAGACCAACCTGCTGGCGCTCAACGCCGCCATTGAGGCCGCCCGGGCCGGCGAGCAGGGGCGCGGTTTTGCGGTGGTGGCCGAAGAAGTGCGGGCGCTGGCCATCCGGACCCAGCAGTCGACCCAGGAAATCGAAACCATCGTGGGACAACTCCAGAGCCTGGCGGCCGATGCGGTGCACGCCATGGAAGACGCCAGCACCGAGGTCAAGAGCGGCGAGGAACAGGTGGAGCAGACCGCCATGTCGCTGGCCGAGATCGCCGCGGCGGTAAAGACCATCGACGACATGAACAACCAGATCGCCACCGCCGCCGAAGAGCAGAGCGCGGTGTCCGAGGACATCAACCGCAACGTCACCGCCATCAAGGAAATCGCCGAACAGACGTCGGCGGGCGCCCAGCAGACCACCCAGTCAAGCGACGAGCTGGCGCAGCTGGCCCGCGAGCTGGAACAGGTGGTCGCCCGCTTCCGGCTGGCCGGCTGAGGCCGTCAGCACCCACCGCCGGGGACCGGTGCCGCCGGTGGCCCGGCGCCCCGGCGGCCATGTACAATGGCCGCCTCATGTCGGTACCCATCCAGTAGGCATCTCGTGTCCGGTTTGAATCCCCGCCAGCGTGCCGCCGTACGCTATGTGGACGGCCCCTTGCTGGTGCTTGCCGGCGCCGGCAGCGGCAAGACCCGGGTCATCACCCACAAGATCGCCTACCTCATCCAGGAGTGCGGCCTGTCGCCGCGCCATATCGTCGCAGTCACCTTCACCAACAAGGCGGCGCGGGAAATGAAGGCGCGCGCCGGCGCTCTGCTGCAGGGCAAGGAAGCCCGCGGCCTCATGGTGTGCACGTTCCACACCCTGGGCCTGACCATCCTGCGCCGCGAACATGCCCGCCTGGGCTACAAGCCCGGCTTTTCCATCTTCGACGCCCAGGACAGCACCCAGCTGCTCACCGCCCTGGTGCGCGAGACTGCCAGCCCCCTGGATCCGGACCGCATGCGCTGGCGCATCTCCGCCTGGAAGAACGACCTGGTGGATCCGGAAGCGGCCCTGCAGGGCGCGGCGGATGAGTTCGAGTTCGCCGGCGCTCAGCTCTACGGGGCCTACCAGCGACATCTGAAAGCCTACAACGCAGTGGATTTCGACGACCTGATCCTGCTGCCGGTCACCCTGCTGCGCAGCGATCCGGAGGCACTTGCCCACTGGCAGGGCCGGGTCCGCCACCTGCTGGTGGACGAGTACCAGGACACCAACGACGCCCAGTACCAGCTGGTGCGCGAGCTGGTGGACATCCGCGGCCAGTTCACCGCCGTGGGCGACGACGACCAGTCCATCTACACCTGGCGCGGCGCACGCCCCGAGAACCTGGCGCGGCTGAAGGACGATTTCCCCCGCCTGGAGGTCATCAAGCTGGAGCAGAACTACCGCTCCACCGGCTGCATCCTCAAGTCCGCCAACACCCTGATCGCCAACAACGGCCATGTGTTCGAAAAGCGCCTGTGGAGCGAGCTCGGCTATGGCACCCCCCTGCGGGTGCTGGCGTGCCGAGACAGCGACCACGAAGCCGAACGGGTGATCTCCGAAGTGCTGCACAGTCGCTTCACCCACAGCGCCCACTGGCGCGATTTCGCCATCCTGTACCGGGGCAACCACCAGTCGCGGCCCTTCGAGCGGGTACTGCGCGAACACGGTATCCCCTATCAGTTGAGCGGCGGCACCTCGTTCTTCGAGTACACCGAGGTCAAGGACGTGCTGGCCTACCTGCGGCTGCTGGTCAACGAGGACGACGACCGCGCCTTCCTGCGCATCGTCAATACGCCCCGGCGCGAGATCGGCACCTCCACGGTGGAAAAATTGGGCGGCTACGCCGCCGAGCGCGGGATCGGCCTGCTGGAAGCCTGCTTCGAGCTGGGGCTGGCCCAGCGCCTGGCCAGCCGGCCGCTGAAGCAGCTGCAGCGGTTCGCCGAATGGGTCGTCACCATGGGCGATCGGGCCAAGCGCGGCGAGCCCCTGGATGTGGTCAGGGAGTTGATTACCGACACCGGCTACGAGGGCTGGCTGCTGGAAAGCAGCACCGACCCCAAGCAGGCCGAACGACGCATGCAGAACGTGCAGGACCTGGTCGCCTGGCTGGAGCGCATGGCCGAGCAGGAGACCGGGGATACGAGCCTGGCGGAACTGGTAGGCCGGCTCAGCCTGATGGGCATCCTGGAACGGGGCCAGGAGGACGCCGACAGCGATGCGGTCCGCCTGATGACCCTGCATGGCGCCAAGGGGCTGGAGTTCCCTCATGTGTTCCTGGCGGGCATGGAGGAGCAGCTGCTTCCCCACCGCACCAGCATCGAGGAAGACAACCTGGAAGAGGAGCGCCGGCTGGCCTACGTGGGCATCACCCGCGCCCGCAAGACATTGACCTTTACCTTCGCCACCCGCCGCAAACGGGCCGGCGACTGGGAAACCTGCGAGCCCAGCCGGTTTCTCAGCGAACTGCCCGCGGACGATCTGGTCTGGGAAGGCGAAAAGGGCACTGCCGACCCCGAACAGCGCCAGCAGCGGGGCCAGGCCCATCTGGCCAACCTGCGCAGTCTGCTGTCCAGCACCGAGTAACGTCCCGCACCCCGGCCTACACATTTTCCGACAACCTGCCGATACAAGGGGAAATCACCGTGCCGGCGGCGCCACAGCCCGGCACACCAGCCCGCCCGGGGCCTGCGGCAGTCCGCGCTCAAGGCGTCGGGCCGGCGCCGGGGCCGGTGGGGATCAGGACATGCCGGATACCGACAACAAGCAAGACGCCACCAGTTGGAAGAGCAAATACTTCGACTGCCTGGGAGACCTGGAGCGGCGCGAGCGCGACTGGAGTCGACTCGACGGCTTGCTGCGTGATGCCATGGCCCACATGTGCGTAGCGCTGGAGGACATGGACCCGGAACTGGACCACAAGCTGGGCCGCCTGCGCCGGGAGCTGCGCAGCGGCGCCGTGACCGCCGAGGTGGCGGCCATGACGCGCGCGGTCACCGAGACCCTGGACCACCTCGACAGGGGACACAAGCAGGCACACCGCCAGCAGCGTCCCGCGGTCCTGAGCCGGTTGTTGGGCCGCGCCCGCTCCCGGAGGGAACCGACCGCCGAACCACGGGCCGCAGCAGCGGGACCGAGTGCCAGCGAGACCCTGCTGCAGTTGCTGGAACGCCTCGAGCTGCCCGTGGAAGTGGACGACTCACGCGAAGCCCTGCAGCACCGCCTGGAGGCGAACCCCTCGGATGACGAATGGCCGCATCTGGTCGCGGACCTCGCTGAGCTCATCGCCGACGTGCGCCGGACTTTGCAGCGCGAAAAGGAGGAAATCGGCCATTTCCTTGCCCAGCTGACCGACCGTCTGGGGGAACTGGACACCTGCGTGCGGGGCGTGGACAGCGACCGCAGCGAAGCCCTGGATAGCGGCCGGCGCCTGGATCAGGCCGTGCAGGAACAGGTACAGGGCATCCACTCCAGCGTGCGTGACGCCGTCGATCTGGACCAGCTCAAACAGCAGGTTCAGCACCGACTGGAGGTCATCGGCAGGCACATGGCAGATTTTCGCCTCACCGAGGAGGCGCGCAGTCATCAGGCTGAACAGCGCGTGCACGAGCTCAACGCCCGCCTGCACACCCTGGAGCAGGAATCAGGGCAGCTGCGCGACCGCATCCGCAAAGAACGCCAGCTGGCGCTGGTGGACGGCCTGACCGGCGTGCCCAACCGCATGGCTTACGAAGAACGGGTCAATCAGGAGTACAACCGCTGGAAGCGCTTCGACGAGCCGCTCGCCATGGTGCTCATGGACATCGACAACTTCAAGACCATCAACGATACCTACGGTCACCAAGCTGGCGACAAGGTCCTCAAGACCATAGCCCAGCTGGTGTTCGACACGCTGCGCGCCACCGACTTCCTCGCCCGCTACGGCGGCGAAGAGTTCGTACTCCTGCTGCCCGGCACCGACGCTGCCAGCGCGCTGCGGGTGTCTGACAAGCTGCGCGACGATATCCGCAACTGCGGCTTCCACTATCGCGGCAACAGCGTGCAGATCACCGTGTCCTGCGGCATTGCAAGCTTCGGCGCCGACGACGGCATCCACGACGTGTTCGAACGGGCCGACCGCGCCATGTACCGGGCCAAGGCCCAGGGCCGCGACCGCTGCGTTGCCGACGCGGGGTAGCGCGAACCCGTCCGAGCCACCACGTGGTCCCCTGCACAGGCGCCCGCCGCCCGCCCGGCTGCGCGGCCCCACCCGCCAACCATGGGGATTCCACGCCCCAGTCCAGCACGCAGCCCAGTCGCTTGATTTTATGTGCCTTTTATCACAGACCAGTTAAAGCGGCCGCCGCAGGCCGCCGCTAACGTCGGGAAGGAACCCGCGGAACCCGGAGGGCCCCGCCAAACCAAGGGTGGTAACGGCATGAGCGAACGGAGCTTCAGATTGTTTCTCGGCAGCTGGCTGGTTGCGGCCGAGTTCTTTAGCCTGCCTCAGGCAATCCTGGCCCTGGCACTGCTCACCCTTGCCGAGGGGGTGAGCAACTGGCGGATTCCGAGGCTGGTGAGCGCCCTGCGGGGTCGGTCAGTGCCCGACTGCGCGGTGCGCACCACGGCGGGCATATGGGCCGTTCCCTTCGAGGCCGAGCGGGCGCTTCGCCTGATCATCGCGAGCCTGCTGTTCGTGGCCCTGGGTTTCCCTGCCCTGCTGTGGTGGCTGCCGTGGTTTGTGGGCTTTGCTCTGGTGGGCGCCGGCCTGAGCGGCATGTGCCCCATGGTGGTGGCGCTGCGCTGGCTGGGGCTGCAATGAACATGGTCCCGCCGGACAACGACCGGGAGCAGCACGGCCACACCCTGTCCACGTGCATCACCGTGATCGTCTTCTGGGGGCTTGCCATTGCCGGCGTGGTGATCTCGGTGCTGCTGCTGCAGAACATCGGTCAGCAAGGTACGGCCCAGCGCAATGCGGTTACCGACCGCCTTGCCTACCGGGTCCAGCGCACCCTGGCAGGCACAGCGCAGCGGGCCGGCGTTGGTACCGTGTTCAGCCGGCTGGCCGTGCCGGCGTCGGTCGAGGGGACGGAACTGCGCCTCGCCGGCAAAGTGGTCTCCCGCAGCGGTACGATAACCGCCGGTGCGGATACCCTGGTGCGTCCCCTGAACTGGAATGGCAGGGCAGCCAGCCTGTCGGTCGCGTTCGAGCCCCTTGCCGACAACTTGAAGGCGCGGCGCAGCCACCTGCTGCTGGGGCTCGGAGCACTGCTGCTGGGTTTCGGTTTCGCCCTCAAACAGGTACTCGAACGGGTGCTGACCCGGCCGGTGAACCGCCTCGTGCAGACGGCCCGCAAGCTGTCGCTGGGCGCCACCGACCTGCGCTTTCCCGACGCCCGCCGCGACGAACTCGGCTATCTGGCAAGATTCATCAACCACGCCCTGGACACCCTGGTCGCCCAGCAGGGCGAGCTCAGCCAGGCGTTGAACCGCGCCCAGCACTCCGAGTCGGAACTTTTCCGGGCCAAGGAGCTGGCCGAAGTCACCCTGCACTCCATCGGCGACGCCGTCATCACCACCGACCGACACGGTCGTGTGCAGTACCTCAACCCGGTGGCCGAGCAACTGGTCGGGCTTTCCACGGACCAGGTTCGCGGACGTCCGCTCGCGGACGTCATGCCGCTGGTGGCCGAGCATACCGGCGAACGCCTGGAACACCCGATGAACGTCTGTTTGCGCGAAGCCAGACCCGTGCAAACCAAAGTGGATGCCGCGCTGGTGCGCGCCGACGCCAGCACCGTACCGATCGTCGATACGGCGACGCCGATTCGAGGCACCGGCGGGGTCATCATGGGCGGCGTCATGGTATTCCACGACGTGAGCCATATGCGCTCCCTGCAGCACGAGCTTGCGTACCAGGCGGGTCATGATCTGCTGACCGGCCTCTACAACCGGCGCGAGTTCGAACGCAAGCTCAAAGAGGTGCTTGAAGGCGCCCAGCGGGACGGACACTGTCACAGCGTGTGCTACCTGGACCTGGACCAGTTCAAGGTGGTCAACGACACCTGCGGGCACGAGGCCGGCGACCAGCTGTTGCGCGAGCTGTGCGCACACCTGAACGGCGTCGTGCGTGCAACGGACCTGTTCGCCCGGCTGGGTGGCGATGAATTCGTGATACTGCTGCGGCACTGCCCGCTGTCCGTCGCCCGGCAGCGGGCCGAGGAATTCCGTACGGCGGTGGAAGACTTCCGCTTTCACTGGAACGGCAGTCTGTTCCAGGTGGGGGCAAGCATCGGCCTGGTGGAGATCAACGCCGCCAGCAGCAGCGTCGGAGAAGTGCTGAGCATGGCGGACATGGCCTGCTACGCGGCCAAGGAAGGAGGGCGCTCGCGGGTCCATGTCCATGACCCCGACGACGCGGAGTTGCGCAGGCGACGGGGCGAGATGCGCATGGTCACCATCATCCGCGAGGCACTCAGGCTGCAGCGGCTGTGTCTGTGCTACCAGCCCATCGTCCCGGTCAACGACCCGAATACGACCCTGGGGCACCACGAAATCCTGTTGCGCATGCGCGACGACAATGGGCAACTGCTCTCTCCGGCCGCCTTCATTCCGGCGGCCGAACGCTACCAGCTGATGTCGCAGCTGGACCGATGGGTGGTGTCCGAGGCATTGCGTGTGCTGCGCGGCCAGCCGGAGGACGTGTGCTTTTCAGTGAATATTTCAGGCCAGTCCCTGGGCGAGGACGGGTTCCGCAAGTTTCTGATCGGACAGTTGGAGGCCCACCGGCACCTCGCCACGCGGGTTTGCTTCGAAATCACCGAAACGGCCGTCATCACCAACTTCAACTGCGCCACGCGCCTGCTGCAGTCCCTGCGGGACATCGGTTGTCAGCTCGCCCTGGACGATTTCGGCACCGGCTTGAGCTCGTTCGGCTATCTGAAGAACCTCCCGGTCGATTATCTGAAGATCGACGGCACGTTCGTGCGTACCCTGGAAACCTGCGCCGTCGACCGAGCCACGGTCCGGGCCATCAATGACATCGGGCACGAGCTGGGAATACGCACGGTCGCCGAGTTCGTCGAGTCGGAGGCGATATTCAAGACGCTGATGGCCCTGGGCGTGGACTATGCCCAAGGCTACTGGATCGCCCGTCCCCGTCCTTTGGAAGAGCTGGCGTCAGCGCGCGTACCTTCCGACCTTGGCAGCGGGCACGGCTAACCCCAACTTCAACCCCGAGGTCGATCCGCAGTTCAACAGGCTCACGGACCAACCGGGATCGGACCGTACAGGCGCCTGAAACACAGGGGATCGAGGAGCGCACGGCCGCGGCCCTCGCGACCGCCGACCCAGGCTACTTCTGGCGCAGCTCCTGGAGCGCTTCGTTCATCTTGAAAAGAACGATCAAGAGCTCGCACCAGATCCGAGCGCCGATGGCTCCCCCGATGGCGATGAGTATGCCGGCCAGGAAATTGCCGAGCGTGAACCCCTCTAATCCGGAAAACATGCGTCCGATACCCGATATCACCGCGGCCACCAGCAGCAGCCAATAGACTGCCGTGATGATCTTCGGGGTCAGCATGTTGTCGAAGAAAAGTATGCTTTGCATGTCACTTCCTCCCTGTTGTTGTACCTGACGAGCCTGCGGAACGACCCGTCCGGCGCCGGCAGGACGCAATCACCAAACGGCATTGCGCCGATCGGAAGCGTCTTCCATGGGACTATGCCTGATTGCAGGCCTGACTGCAGCCACCGGACACGGTTCACTCGGAAGCGCCCCGCCCAGCGCAGTGCCCGTGCCGGAATGGCGGCGCTGTCCGGCCTCAGCCGTGGGCAAGCCCGCCCATGGCCTTCCAGAAAGCCATGTCGTGGTTGGGCCACACGGTGGCGCCGGTTTCACGGGCCAGAGTCTTCAGCTTGCGGATGCTTTCAACGGCCAGATCCTCGCGGTCCTGCCAGCACAGACCGGGGGCGATTTCGTCGGTGAGGTTCTCCTCGAGGTCGGCCGCATCGCCGGCCAGCAGGATGGGCGGACCCTTGGGCAGCTCCACGTGCAGGGACATGTGCCCGGCGGTATGGCCGGGGCTGGCCACCGCCCGCACGCCGGGGAGCAGTTCGTACTCGCCTTCCATGACGCGCCAGTTGTAGGCACCGGTGAAGTCGTCGGCGAAGTAGGCCTCATCAGCGCCGCCAATGGCGGCGGCCAGTTCGGCGGCCTGCACATGAATCTCCGCCTGGGCCACTTCGTGCAGCCCGCCGGCATGATCGAAGTGCAGGTGTCCGACGAACACCAGGTCCACGTCGGCGGGTGTCAGTCCCAGCCGGGCGAGGTGGTTGGGGAGACGCTGGTCTTCGTCCATCTCCGGCGGGCCGAAGGGAAAGCCCGCGTGCTCGTAGTAATGGGCGCGACGGGCCGGGTCGCTGATCTTGCCGTAGTCGCAACCCACGTCGTAGAGAATGCGGCCGTTGGCGGTCTCGATCAGGTAGGCCAGGATGGGCGCCTCGATGATCACACCGCGGCCGCGGTTGCGGGTGGACAGCGTCTTCTCGTAGCGGTGCGTGCCGGTCAGCAGCGGCAGCAGACGGTTGACCTGGGTCATGGCGGGACAGGTCGCATCAGCAGGCCCACCTCACACCGTGAGATGGGTGTGGATGAGCGCGTCGTCCAGGGCGTCCATGGGGCCGGCGGCCACCACCCGGCCCTTGGTCAACAGCGAAAACTGGTCCGCGACCCGGCGGGCGAACGGCAGCTTCTGTTCCACCAGCAACACGGTCAGCCCCTCCTCGCGGTTCAGCCGCAGGATGATGTCGCCGATCTCACGGACGATATTGGGCTGGATGCCTTCGGTGGGCTCGTCCAGGATGAGCATGCGCGGTTCCAGACACAGCGCGCGGCCGATGGCGAGCTGCTGCTGCTGGCCGCCGGACAGGTCGCCGCCGCGCCGGTGCAGCATCTGTTTGAGCACCGGGAACAGCTCGAACACGCGCTTGGGAATGCTACGCTGCTTGTCGCGGCGCGCCCCCAGGCCGATGCGCAGATTCTCCTCCACGGTGAGCTGGGAGAAGATCTCCCTGCCCTGAGGAACGTAGCCGACACCCAGGCGCGCACGCAAGTCCGCGGGCCGCCCTTCCAGGGCTTCATCCGCGAAACGGATACGCCCGGAAGCGACCGGCAACAGGCCCATGACGCATTTCAGCAGCGTGGTCTTGCCGACGCCGTTGCGGCCCATCAGACAGGTGCACGAGCCCGGCGGCACATGCAGGGAGATGTCCCACAGGGTATGGCTCTCACGATAGAACTGGTTCAGTCCCTCGATCTGCAGCATCACTACTCTCCCAGATACACTTCCACAACGCGCGGGTCGCTCTGGACCTCGCTCATACTCCCTTCGGCCAGCACATGGCCTTCGTGCAGCACGGTCACCTTGCGGGCGATGGAGCGCACGAAATCCATGTCGTGCTCGACCACCACCACCGAATGCCTGCCGGCCAGGGAGGTCAGCAGTTCGGCGGTGCGCTCGGTTTCCTGGCCGGTCATGCCGGCCACCGGTTCGTCCACCAGCAGCACGCGCGGGTTCTGCATCAGCAGCATGCCGATCTCCAGCCATTGCGTCTGGCCGTGGGACAGCAGGCCTGCGCGCCGGTCGCGTTGTTCGGGCAGACCGATGACCGAGAGCACCTCGTCGATGCGGTCGGATTGTTCCCCAGTCAGCCGGGCGAACAGCGTGGGCCACACCCGCTTGTCCGTCTGCATGGCCAGGTGCAGATTCTCGAACACGCTGTGTTCCGGGAACACGGTGGGCTTCTGGAACTTGCGACCGATGCCGGCGCTGGCGATTTCGTACTCGGCCATGCGGGTGAGGTCCATGGTCTGGCCGAAGTACACCCGTCCCTCGTCGGGGCGGGTCTTGCCGGTGATCACGTCCATCATGGTGGTCTTGCCGGCGCCGTTGGGCCCGATGATACAGCGCAGCTCGCCGTCATCGATGTACAGGGTGAGGTCGTTGAGGGCCTTGAAACCGTCGAAGCTCACGGTCACGTTCTCCACGTAGAGAATGGTGCCGTGGCTGGCGTCCACCGTTTCCGGCACCAGGGTATGGGCGCCTTCGGCGTAGCCGGTGCGCCGGCCCAGACCCACCATGGTGCGCAGTCTGTCGACGCTGTTCATTCCATTTGCTCCTCGGCAGGCTGGGGAATCACCGGGGGCGGGTCCTGGCGCCGGCGCCGCAGCTGGCGGGCCAGACCGATGAGGCCGCGGGGCAACAGCACGGTGACCACCACGAACAGCGCGCCGAGCGCGAACAGCCACACATCCGGCAGCGCCGCCGTGAAATAGGTCTTGGCGTAGTTCACCAGAATGGCGCCGAGGGCGGCCCCGTACAGGGTGCCGCGGCCGCCGACGGCCACCCATACCACCAGCTCGATGGAATTCAGCGGTGCGAACTCGCTGGGGTTGATGATGCCGACCTGGGGCACGTACAGGGCGCCGGCCACACCGGCCAGCATCGCTGCGAACACGAACACCCACAGCTTGTAGTTTTCCACCCGATAGCCCAGAAAGCGTGCACGGCTTTCGGCGTCGCGCACGGCGGTGACCACCGCGCCCACCTTGGAGCGCACCACGTAGCGCGACAGCACGTAGCCCAGCGCAAGCGCAAAGGCGCTGGCAACAAACAAACCGACGTGGGTGGCGTTGGACTGCAGGTTGAAGCCGACGATGTCCTTGAAGTCGGTAAGGCCGTTGTTGCCGCCGAAGCCCATTTCGTTGCGGAAGAAGGCAAGCATCAGCGCATAGGTCAATGCCTGGGTAATGATGGACAGGTACACCCCGGTGACCCGCGAGCGGAACGCCAGCCAGCCGAACACCAGCGCCAGCAGAGCCGGCACCGCCAGCACCATCAGGGCGGCGAACCAGAAGTGGTCGAAGCCGTACCAGTACCAGGGCAGATGCTTCCAGTTCAGGAACACCATGAAGTCCGGCAGGATGGGGTTGCCGTACACGCCGCGGGTGCCGATCTCGCGCATGAGATACATGCCCATGGCATAGCCGCCCAGCGCAAAGAAGGCCGCGTGGCCCAGGCTGAGGATCCCGCAGTAGCCCCACACCAGATCCAGGGACACGGCCAGCAGGGCGTAGCAGAAGTACTTGCCCAGCAGGGTGACGGTATAGCTGGACACATGCAGCGCCGAGCTGGCCGGCACGGCCAGATTCAGCACCGCCACCGTCACTGAAACCACGGCCAGCGCTGCCAGCAGGATGTGTCCGCCCCGGTCGCCCAGCAGGGCCGTCAGCAGGGGAGTGCGCGCCATCGATCAGCCCTCCGCGGCCCGGCCACGTTGGGGGAACAGTCCCCGCGGGCGTTTCTGGATGAACAGGATGAGCAGCACCAGCACCACCACCTTGGCCAGCACCGCGCCCGCCCATGGCTCCAGGAACTTGTCGGCAATGCCCAGGGTCAGCGCACTGACCAGCGTGCCCCACAGGTTACCGACGCCGCCGAACACCACCACCATGAACGAGTCGATGATGTAGGACTGGCCAAGGTTGGGGCCTACGTTGGTGAGCTGACTGAGTGCCACGCCGGCCACCCCGGCAATCGCCGAGCCCAGGCCGAAAGTGAGCGCGTCCACCCATTCGGTGCGCACCCCCATGGCCTTGGCCATGGAGCGGTTCTGCGACACGGCGCGCACCTTCAGCCCCAGGGTGGTCTTCTTCAGCACCAGCAGCAGAGCGACGAACACCAGCAGCGCGAACGCCACAATGTAGACACGGCCGTAGGTCAGCGACAGGGCGCTGTTGATCTGCATGGAGCCGCTCATCCAGGACGGGCTTTGCACCGCCCGGTTCAGCGGCGAGAACACCGTGCGAACCAGTTGCCTGAGGATCAGGCTGATGCCGAAAGTCGCAAGCAGTGTTTCCAGCGGGCGGCCGTAGAGAAACCGGATCACGGTGCGCTCGATGACAATACCGAAAGCACCCGACACCAGGAACGCTGCCGGAATAGCGACGAAAAGCGAAAGGTCAATATGGTCGGGCATCAGCAGCTGCACCACATAGGTGGTATAGGCACCCAGCATCATGAGCTCGCCGTGGGCCATATTGATGACCCCCATCACACCGAAGGTGATGGCCAGCCCGATCCCTGCGAGCAGCAGCACGGAACCCAGACTGAGCCCGAAGAAGCCGGTCTGTACCACCGAGTAGAACTGCTGTTTGTCCTGGATCGCCTTCAAAGCGGCGCTGGCCGCCGCGCGCACATCGGCGTCGGGCTCCAGATACTTGCCGTTGGAATCGGTCTGCACTACCTGGGCGAGCCGGTTCTGCGCCGCCGAGTCCATGCTTTCCCCCAGGGTCTTGACCGCGGCCAGGCGCACCGTTTTGTCCGGGCTGGAGGAGTCCACCAGAGCCAGCGCGATATCCATCAAGCGGCGCACATGGCTGTCTGTCTCCTTCGGTTTTTGGGCGCGCAGGGCCTTCGCGCCGGCCGGCGTCATGTTGTTCAGCATGTCCCGTACGGCCGCCAGGCGCACCGCCGGATCTGTATTGGACAGGCTCAGGCGGGCGATGGTGTCGCGCAGGGCGATGCGGATGTCGTTGTTGATGACGATCTGGTGGACCGCCCGCGTGCCGACCTTGCCCAGATCCTCTCCGGTATCGGCGGCGGTCAATCGGAAACCGTCGCTGAGTTCGTGCGTGATGACCACGCGCCGATCCGACTTGCGGTAGCAGAGCTTGCCCTCCATGAGGGCCTTGAGGATCACCAGGCGGCGTGAGCTGTGGACCTTCTCCAGGTTGGCGACCGCCGCCGCCTTGTCGTTGAAGTCCGCGTGACTTAGCCTTGTCAGGGCCGCATTCAATGCGGCGTCGGTAGCCGTATCGGCCGGCGCCGAAGGTGCCCAGATCAGGGCGGCGACCAGCAGCGCGAGAGTCAGCAACCAGTTTGCCCGACCGGGCGCACCATCCGGGCAGCAGCGATTTGAAATTGGCATGGGTTCCATGGGCGCATGTGCAGCGTTGTAGTGACCTGCCACCGCAAACTCAACGTCAACTATCGAAGTTGCGGTTCCCGGGCGACAGACCGGTTGGGAATACGCGGGCGCCGGTTCGCCGGCGCCCGCGCGTTGGCATGCTCAGTACTTCTGGCCCGAGCACTTGTGGGTCTTGACGTTGTAGTTGCCGCAGGAAAGCGGAGCCCGCCAATCGGAGATCAGGTACTTGCTGCTGGGAATGTAGTCCGACCACATGTCGCCGGGCACCTCGCCCGATGTACGCCACACCACCGAGAACTGCCCGTCACCCTGAATCTCGCCGATCAGCACCGGCTTGGTGATGGCGTGGTTGGGCATCATCGTGGCGTAGCCACCGCTCAGGTTCGGCACGGTGACGCCGATCATGTCAGGGACCACTTTCGCCGGATCGGCGGTTCCTGCCTTCTCGACTGCCTTCACCCACATGTTGAAGCCGATGTAGTGCGCCTCCATGGGATCGTTCGTGACACGCTTGTCGTTGCCGATGTACTTGTGCCATTCGTCGATGAACTTGTCGTTGGCGGGCGTATCCACGCTCTCGAAGTAATTCCACGCAGCCAGGTCGCCCACCAGCGGCTTGGTGTCGATGCCGGACAGTTCCTGCTCGCCCACCGAGAACGCCATCACCGGGATCTGGTCGGACGTGACGCCCTGGTTCGCCAGTTCCTTGTAGAAGGGCACGTTGGCGTCGCCGTTGATGGTGGAGACGATCGCGGTCTTCTTTCCTTCAGACCCGAACTTCTTCACCTTGGCCACGATGCTCTGCCAGTCGGAGTAGCCGAACGGCGTGTAGTTGACCATGATGTCGCTGGATTTCACGCCCTTGGACTTCAGGTAGTGCTCCAGGATCTTGTTGGTGGTACGCGGGTACACATAGTCGGTGCCCAGCAGCACCCAGCGCTTCACATGCAGCTGGTTCATCAGGTAGTTGACCGCCGGGATGGCCTGCTGGTTGGGCTCGGCGCCCGTGTAGAAGACGTATTTCGACGATTCCTGACCCTCCCACTGGACGGGGTAGAACAGCGGCACGTGATACTGCTCCACCACCGGCAGCACGGACTTGCGGGACACCGAGGTCCAGCAGCCGAAGATGGCCTTCACGTGGTCTTTCTGGATGAGCTCGCGGGCCTTCTCGGCGAACAGCGGCCAGTTTGACGCCGGGTCCACCACCACCGGCACGATCTTCTTGCCAAGCAGTCCGCCCTTGGCGTTCTGCTCCTTGATCAGCATCAGCATCTCGTCCTTGAGCGTCGCCTCGCTGATGGCCATGGTGCCGGACAGCGAATGGAGAATTCCGACTTTGATGACGCCGTTGTCGGCCGCCTGGGCGGCGGATGCCGCGCCGAACGCAAGGCCTGCGAACAGCCCGGCAAGCACTCCGCGTCTGAAAAAGCGTTTCATGGGTTACCCCCTTGGATTGTGATTTTCCCTGTCACCCGTTCCCGGATGCATTTATGCGGTTCGGCTCGGGGCACTGTTGAAGGCTGTGCCCGACACGCCTGTCAGCTGGAATCTTTCATCTGCAATGCTCTCCCAAGTGTTGATGACGGCAGTGGCGTGAACCACACATGACCGTTGATGAACCACCGGCGGGCGGTGGCGACCGGATGAACGCGATGTGATGCATCCTGATCAATGGGGTGAGCAACAGCCATGCCAGTTAAACAATTTTCAACGAATACCTTTGCTTGCCTACCGATTAACGCAGTCTTGTCGGGTGCGCCCCACAGAGCCGCATGGTCCTGGTGCACGGCCAGGGATGGCGCGCATTGTTTTGGGGCACAGCCATGACCTCAGCCGTGCACAGCTACCGGGCACAGCGTTACAGGTCGGTTTCGTCGGCAACGAATGGGCGGGACCGCGGGGGGTGGTGAAGCGCGATCCGAGGGAAGGGTGCGCGGCAACCACGCGCCATGGAAGGCAGTAGTGATGAATGTCGAATGCTGAAGGATGAATTCGGACAGACAGGCGTCATGCCAGTTAATCCTTCATGGTCCTGCATTCTCACAACATCCCCTGCTCCACGATAAAGTCCATGACGGTATCGAGGCCCTGTCCGGTCTTCAGGTTGGTCATGACGAAGGGCCGGTCGCCGCGCATGCGCCGGGCATCGCGATCCATGACTTCCAGGGATGCACCGACATGGGGCGCGAGATCGATCTTGTTGATGACCAGCAGATCGGAGCGGGTGATGCCCGGGCCGCCCTTGCGGGGAATCTTGTCACCGGCGGCCACATCGATCACGTAGATGGTGAGGTCGGACAGCTCCGGGCTGAAGGTGGCGCTCAGGTTGTCGCCGCCGCTTTCCACCATCACCATCTGCAGGTCCGGAAAGCGCTTGCAGAGCGTATCCACCGCACTGAGGTTCGCGGATGCGTCTTCGCGGATGGCGGTGTGGGGACAACCGCCGGTTTCCACGCCGATGATGCGCTCGGCGGGCAACGCCGCGCTGCGGGTCAGAAACTGGGCGTCCTCCTGGGTGTAGATATCGTTGGTCACCACGGCGAGCCGATAGCGCTCACGCATGGCCTTGCAGAGCGCGTCCACCAGGGCGGTCTTTCCCGAACCCACGGGGCCGCCCACCCCCACCCGCAAAACCTCTCGCGTCGTCATCGTCAACCTCACTGTATGGTCCTTCGCCGCTGGCGCACCCGAGTCAGGAGCGGAACAGCCGACTGTATTGGGTTTCATGCCGGGCGCTGGCGATGGCAAGGCCCGGCACTGCGGAACCGATGTCGGCATCGGCCAGACCCAGCCCGTGCTCGACGACGGCGGGGATGCGCTCGGCGCACCGGCACAGGATGCGCTGGCCGGCCGTCTGGCCCAGGGGCACGAGTTTGATGGCGGCGGCCACCTGGTTCTCGCACCAGGACCACAGGTAGCCCGCAGCCGCATCGGCAAGAGCGATGTTCCAGCTGACGGCGGCCAGCGCGAATAGCGTTGCGTAAGTGGTGGCATCCGCCGCCGCCCAGGGGCGTGCCGCGTCGACGCCAAGATCCGCCAGCAGGCGCGCCAGCGCCACCCCCAGCGCCCGATCCTCGGCCCGCAGTTCCGCCGACTCGCGGCTGGCCCACAGGAACCGCGTCCAGCGCGCAACCGCGGCCTCTTCCTTCTCCTGCCACGCCGTATACAGGCGCACCAGCAGCGGAATGTCCAGATCCGCGAGGTTATGGTCGAGCAGCCCCAGTATCCACTCGCGGGCCGCCGCTTCGTCCGCCACCCAGGCGGCATCGACGGCGGACTCCAGTCCCTGGGAATAGGCGTAGGCGCCCACCGGCAGGGTGGGACTGGCGAGCTGCAGCAGGCGCAGCAGGGCGGCGCCCTCAGGCGCTGTTGTGCTGTTCGTGATGGGGGTGACCATGGCCGTGGTGGTGCTCGTGGTGATCGTGGGCGGGCGCGCCTTCCGAATGTCCGTCGTAGGCACCCGCTTCGGGTTCGAAAGGGGCATGCTCGGCGAACACCCGCAGACCGAGGTGCTCCACCATGGCGTCCAGCACGTGGTCGTGCAGATAACGCACCCAGGTATCGCCGATCTGCAGGGGGACATGACGGTTGCCCAGGTGATAGCAGGCGCGGGCCACCACCAGGGGATCACGGCTGAAGGCGGTGGACACCGCCTCCGGCGCCGCCTGCACTCGCACCACCGTGCCGTCGTCCGCCCGCAGGCAGTCCCCGTGCCGCAGCACCAGACCCCGTTCCAGCATCAACCCCGCCTCGCGCCCGTCATCAAGCCGCGTGCGCAGCCGGCTCTTCTGCCGATCCCCGAACGGCAGCGTCAGCGTAGCGCCCGCCTCCACTGGCTCATCCAGCTTCTCAGTTAACCTCAGCATCGTTCTGCCTCCAGTACTGCACACCCGAAAAACGAACCCCTAATGCACCACGGAAGACACGGAAAGCACGGAAAAAGGAAATTGATGAGCGCGAAGCGCGTAAGTCAGGAAGCAGCGAAATCTTCCGCCTTCCCCGGTCACCACGTGTCGTTCATTGTTCACCGTCGGCTTCTCGATACGTGCAGCGTTGCAATTGCAGAGCCCCAGGGACGTAAACCCGGATTGCTACTTTCCGTGCTTTCCGTGTTTTCCGTGGCGCTTGTTTCTCAACGCGCGTTCGCCATGTGCGGCGCTTCAGCTGCGGCACCCGCAGGATTTGATCTCGAATTATCCCTTTCCGTGCTTTCCGTGTTTTCCGTGGCGCTTTTTGCCTTTGTTCAAAACAAGAAATACCGCTGCGCCAGCGGCAGCACCTTGGCCGGTTCACAGGTGAGGAGTTCGCCGTCGGCGCGCACTTGGTAGGTCTGGGAGTCGACCTCCATGTGCGGCTGGTAGTCGTTCAGCACCATGTCGCGCTTGCGCACGCTGCGGGTATTGCGCACGGCCACCGCGCGGCGCGCAAGACCTAGCTGTTCCGGCACGCCGCTGTCCAGGGCCGCCTGGGACACGAAGGTCACGGTGGTGGCGGCGAGCGCCCCGCCATAGGCGGCAAACATGGGACGGTAGTGCACCGGCTGGGGCGTGGGAATGGACGCGTTGGGATCGCCCATGGGTGCTGCCACGATCAGGCCGCCCTTGACGATCACCGCCGGCTTGGCGCCGAAGAACGCCGGCTTCCACAGCACGATGTCCGCCAGCTTGCCCGCCTCGATGGAACCCACTTCGTGGGCGATGCCGTGGGTGATGGCCGGATTGATGGTGTACTTGGCGACATAGCGCCGGGCCCGCAGATTGTCGGCCCGCTCGCTGTCTGCGGGCAGCGCACCGCGCTGCACCTTCATCTTGTGGGCGGTCTGCCAGGTGCGGGTGATGACTTCGCCCACCCGGCCCATGGCCTGGGAATCGGAGGCGATCATGGAGAACGCGCCCAGGTCGTGCAGGATGTCTTCGGCGGCGATGGTCTCGCGACGGATGCGCGACTCGGCGAACGCCACGTCCTCGGCGATGTTGGGGTCCAGGTGGTGGCACACCATCAGCATGTCCAGGTGCTCGTCGATGGTGTTCACCGTATAGGGCCGGGTCGGGTTGGTGCTGGAGGGCAGCACGTTGGCCTCGCCGCAAGCCTTGATGATGTCGGGGGCATGGCCGCCACCGGCGCCTTCGGTGTGATAGGTGTGGATGGCGCGGCCCTTGAAGGCGGCCAGGGTGTCCTCCACGAAGCCGGACTCGTTCAAGGTGTCGGTGTGAATGGCCACCTGCACGTCCATTTCTTCGGCGACACTCAGGCAGTTGTCGATGGCCGCCGGGGTGGTGCCCCAGTCCTCGTGCAGCTTCAGGCCCATGGCGCCGGCGGCCACCTGCAGGTGCAGCGCCTCGGGCAGGCTGGCGTTGCCCTTGCCGAGAAAGCCCAGGTTCATGGGCAACCCTTCGGCGGCCTGGAGCATGCGGTGGATGTTCCACGCCCCCGGCGTACAGGTGGTGGCGTTGGTGCCGGTGGCCGGCCCCGTGCCGCCGCCCAGCATGGTGGTCACTCCGGACATGAGGGCTTCTTCCACCTGCTGGGGGCAGATGAAGTGGATGTGGGCGTCGATGCCGCCGGCGGTGGCGACCATGCCTTCGCCGGCCAACGCCTCGGTGCCGGGACCGACCACGATATCGACGCCCGGCTGCACGTCGGGATTGCCCGCCTTGCCGATGGCGGCGATGCGCCCGTCCTTGATGCCGATGTCGGCTTTGACGACGCCCCAGTGATCCAGGATCAGGGCGTTGGTGATGACAAGATCGACCACCTCCGGCCCGGCGCGCTGGCTCTGGCCCATGCCGTCGCGGATCACCTTGCCGCCGCCGAACTTGACCTCGTCCCCGTAGCGGGTGTGATCGCGCTCCACCTCGATCACCAGCTCGGTGTCGCCCAGGCGCACCCGGTCGCCCACCGTGGGTCCGTACATTTCCGCATAGGCGCTGCGACTGATCTTGGCCATCATTTACTCCAGCGGGCCCATCACCTGGGCATTGAATCCGTACACCTGCCGGTCGCCGGCATAGGCCACCAGCTCCACCTCCCGACTCTGACCGGGCTCGAAACGCACCGCGGTGCCGGCCGGGATGTTGAGGCGGTAGCCGCGCGCCGCATCCCGGTCGAAGTCGAGCGCGCTGTTGGTTTCGAAGAAGTGGTAATGGGAGCCGACCTGCACGGGCCGGTCACCGGTATTGCGCACCGCCAGGCGCCGGGTATCGCGCCCCTCGTTGAGGGCGATATCGCCGCCATCTGTCATCACTTCGCCGGGTATCATGGTTTGCCGTCTCCCACAGTCGGTGTTGCCACCGAGGACCGTTTGTCCACTTTGGCCACAGAGGTCACAAAGCACACCGCGTGTTCATTGCCGACGTCTCTATCGATCGAGCGTCCGTGCCGATCGGCCCGCAGACGCCAACGAGGCGACCCTGCACCCGACAAATCATTTCGCCGGACCCTCTGTGGCGGGCAATCGCTTTAAACGATGGGGTCATGAACAGTGACCAGCTTGGTGCCGTCGGGGAAGGTGGCTTCCACCTGCACTTCGGGGACCAGCTCGGCCACACCCTCCATGACGTCGTCGCGGGTCAGCAGAGTGCGCCCGTGGTCCATCAGTTCCGCGACCGTACGGCCGTCCCGGGCGCCTTCCAGAATGGCCGCGGAAATGTAGGCCACCGCCTCCGGATAGTTCAGTTTCACGCCGCGCGCCTTGCGGCGCTCGGCCAGCAGGCCCGCCGTGAACAGCAGCAGCTTGTCTTTCTCCCGCGGCAGCAGGTCCATAATCGTTTCCCCTCAGTGCAGTCTCGTGCTCATGTTCGCCAGATGCGCGGCGGGCAGGCCGGGCGCCCGGCGAGCGCCGGGCGCAGCACCGTCCAGGCGCGCTCGAAGACGGTGCGGGCCCGTTCGGCGTGCCGGCCCAGGTAACGGCACACCAGCAGATCGTCCAGCAAAGTGGCGCCGAAGCGCTCGTCACCGTCCACGGACACGCCGGCACGCACCGCCGCCAGCGCATCACCGTCCACCGGCGTCGCCACCAGGGTGGCGCTCACCGACAGGCCGGCCAGACCCCAGGTCGCCGCTTGCATCGGGCCGGCGCCGTCCACCCGGGTGCGCTCCAGCAACAGCGGTTCGCCGGCGCGCCACACTTCCAGACGCTGCACCACCCGACCGCGCTCGAAGCTCTCCCCGCTCGCCGGGCGGCCCAGACACAGGATCTCCCAGCCAGCAAACGCCGCACCGTCTTCCAGGTCCACCCGCGTGATGGTGTCGACCTCGCTGCCGGCAAAGGCGATGGTCTCCTGGGGCAGCCATTCCAGCCGGGCGCCGGCCGCCACCGACAAACGCTGTTCCTGCACCGCCACCGCCCCCGCGCTGCGGTAGAACTTGGTGGCCGCCGGGGTGGTGATCAGTGCCTCTCCGCCGGCGGCGCATTGCACCTCGACGGTCAATTGGTCGCCGCCCACCACGCCGCCCGGCGGGTGCAGCAGGTACATATGACAGACGCCGGCCTCCGGATAGAACGGGCGCTGGACCACCAGCGGACCGTAGTGATGACGCCGGGCAAGCACGGTACGCGCGCCGCGACGCTCGAAGCCCAGCGCCAGCCGGGCCTGCCAACCCTGCGCCGCCGGCACCGCGCTCATGTCACAGCAACCCGTACAGCAGGTAGCCGCCGAAGGCGATGGAGCTCATGCCCACCAGGCCACGCACCGCCCGCACGCCGCGCTCGCCCCAGCGGCCGAGCCAGCCGTAGACGCCGCCCAGCACGCCGCCGAACACCAGCATGGAACTGAGCACACCCAGGCTGAACACCAGCAGGTAGGCCAGGCCGACCCAGGGCGAACCCATCTTGGCCAGCGGGATCAATGCCAGCAGCGGCGCCGAGCCGGCGGTGCCGTGCAGCAGACCCACCAGCACCGCGCGGTGGCCGTGGCGGTGGGCACGCTCGCGGTCGCCGGCAGTGCCGTGGTGCTGATGCCAATGGGCATGGCTGGGCATGCCGTCGTGGCGGTGGAAATGCAGGTGCGCGCGCTTGCGCACCAGATCCCCCAGCACCCAGGCGCCGATGGCCACCAGCACCACCCCCACCAGACTCTCGGCGGTGGCCGACAGGCGGGTGGGGATGGCCATGCCCAGCAGCAGCACGCCCGCGCCGATGGTGATCAGCGACAGGCCGTGACCGATGGCCCAGCGCCCGCAGAACGCCAGACTGGTGCGCCACCCGGGGCGGGTGCTGGCAAGCCCGGTCACCGCCATGATGTGATCGGCGTCCAGGGCGTGCAGCAGACCCAGGCCGAAGGCCAGGGACAGCACAGCGGCGATGCTGTGCCCGTCCATCATTCGCCCCAGCCGCGGATGATGGACCGATGGGCACCCATCTTGCCGTGGGCCACCAGGGTGCCCAGCACGTCCACGATGGCCCGCATGCCCATCAGCGAGGTGATGTCGGAGATGTCGTAGGGCGGCGAGACCTCGACCACTTCCATGCCGCAGATGCCTTCCTTGGCCACCTGACCCAGCAGGTAGAGGATCTCCCGGGGCAGGAAGCCGCCCGGCTCGGGCCAGCCGGTGCCGGGCACGAAGCCGGAGTCCACGCAGTCGATGTCGAAGGTGAGGTACACCGCATCGGTGCCCGCCCAGGCCATCTCCAGAGCGATCTCGGCCGCCTTGTCCAGACCCAGCTGCTCCACGTCGTTCATGGTGATGATGGTGGTGTTGCGCTTGCGCGCCTCTTTCACGGCCTGGCGCGGCACCTGCCAGCCGCCGATGCCGATCTGCACCAGGTTCTCGGCCGGTACGTTGGGCATGTTGGTGGCATGGAACCAGGGCGTGGTGTGCATGCGCTCGTCCAGGTCCTTCTCCTGGATGTCGGCATGGCGGTCGAAGTGGATGATGCCGATCTTCTTGTCGGTCTGCTCGGCGATGCCGCGCACGGTGGCAAAACCGATGGAATGGTCGCCGCCCAGGATGATGGGCATCGCGCCGCTGGCGAACACATGGCCCACACCGCGGGAGATCTGGTCGAAGGTCTTCTCGATGTTGGCCGGAATGGTGAAGATGTCGCCGGTGTCGCACAGGGTCATCTGCTCGCGCAGATCCACCCCGATCTCGTAGTTGTACGGCGTGTACAGGGCCGAGATGCGGCGGATGCCCTGGGGTCCGAAGCGCGTGCCGGGCCGGTAGGTGGTGCCCCCGTCGAAGGGCACGCCCACGATCGCCGCGTCGTACTTGCCCACCCCGCGCACGTCCTCGCAATAGGGAGCCTTCATAAAGGTGTTGATGCCGGCGAAATGGGGCAGCTCGCCGCGGGAGAAGGTGGGGATGCTGCGGTCCTGGATGCTGTCGGCGCCCTCCAGGCCCAGTTCCAGGCCGCGCTTCTCTTCGGCCTCCCAGCCGGCATGGGGCAGCTCGGCTTCCCGGTGCATGGCCTTCCAGCCCTGCAGCTGGGTCTTGTCGAAGGACGGATGGTGACGACGCACGTGCCCGGTCAGACGGGACGGGCCGGCGCTGCGGAAACGGGTCAGTTTCATTGGGCTTCTCCTGGTCAGAAAGTGCAGGTCAGTGGGGATCGCGCTGGGTGCTGCCGGCCAGCCGAGCGTTGCCGCCCAGGTGAGCCCGGCGGCAGGCGGCGTGGGGCACGGTGCTACTGCTGAACAGGAATTCGTGGGGAACGAGCCGAAACATGATGTGATCCTCCTTGCGCGTTACACGGTTGTCAGGGTGATAGAGGCCTTCGGGTCTCCCGGGCTTTTATCCCGCCGTGTAGCCTCGCTGCAGAGGCCGACGACCCTCGGTCCAGACATCCGCCGTTGCGGACCGGAACCCTAGTCGTCTTTCGTGTAGCCTGTCGGCCGATGGCGCTGCTTGCCATCAGGCTCTCGTCCTAAGGGGTGGGAGCAAGCATCGTGCCACGACTTGGGGCGCAGCCGTGCGCCACCATGGACGAGGCCGGTATCGGCGCGCCGCGGCAGGGATTTGGGCGCGCTCGCCGCTCATGGGACAGGCGCACAGGCATCGCCCCCACGCACAGTTCGGGCGCACAGGAACAATACGATGCACATTTGCAGTGCGCGCGAGGCATGATGGTGCACTATTATCGGGCGCCGGACACTGAAGGATGAACGATGGGTGATGATTGATGAACTGAAGAACCCCGCTTTGGAGTTCAGCATTCATCACTCATAATTCATCATCCGCCAACCATGTCCACTCGACGAAACGCACCGCCAGCGCGCGAGCAACACAACCCGAACCGACGGATCACACCCCCATGCTTCGTACCACCGAACTCGAGAACGGCGTCACCATCGCCACCTACACCCTGCCCCAGATGTGCAGCGCCGCTGTCGGCCTGTGGCTGGTCAGCGGCAGCCGCCATCAGGACCCCGACACCGACGGCTACGCCCACCTGATGGAGCATCTGCTGTTCAAGGGCACCGCCGCCCTGGACGTGCGGGCGCTGGCCAGCCGCTTCGAAGCCATGGGTGGGCAGATCAACGCCCAGACCGGGCGCGAACTGACCACCCTGTACGGGCTGGTGCCGGGGGATCAGGCGGGCGCGCTGGCCGGCCTGTTCGTGAACATGGTGCTGCATCCGCGCTTCGACGACCGGGACCTGGAACTGGAAAGGGAGGTGGTCCTGAGCGAAATGGCGCAGGTCGCCGAGAACCCCGAGGAGCGCATCGACGAAGAGGCGGTCGCCGCTGCCTGGCCCGGCCACCCCATGGGTCGGCCCATCCTGGGCAGCGCCGCGGTCCTGCGGGCGGCCACCGCGGCCCGCGCGCGGTCGTTTCTGGAGGCCACAGCCACCGGCCGGCGGCTGTGGCTGGTCGCCAGCGGCGCCGTGGACCACACCGATCTGGCATCCGCCGCCCTGGCCCTGAGCAACCGCCCGCCCGATGACGCCCCGGCCACGTCGGTGCCGGCCTTTGTGGCCGGTGCCGAGAGCCGCACCCTGGCCGAACTGACCCAGTCCCATTTGATCTGGGTGGTACCGGTGCCGGGTACCGCCGATCCGGGCAACGCCGCCCTGGAGGTCGCCAACCATATTCTGGGTGGTGGCGTCTCGTCCCGACTGTTCCAGGCGGTACGCGAGGAGCGCGGCTTGAGCTACGGCGTACAGTCCCACCTGGAGCAGTACGCGGACACCGGGCTGTGGTCGGTACAGACCGCCTGCGACGCGGACCGTGAGCAGGAAACCCGCTCGACAGTGGAAGCGGTGCTGGACGGACTGATGAGGGACGGTCCGCAGCCGGAGGAGGTGGATACCGCCCGTGCCCATCTGCGAGCGCGCCTGCTCACCGAAGAGGATGACCCGCAGGCCTGTATGGAACGGCTCGCCCACGACCTGATCTACCGCGGCCACCGGCTCGCCCTGCAGGACCGCTTGGCGCGGCTGGCCGAGGTGACGCCGGCGGCCGTGCGGGATGTCGTGCGCCGGGCGTGGGCCCAACGGCGCCACCTGGCGCTCACCCCGACGCGCTGACCGACCGCTCGGGGCCCAGCCTCCGGCTCACCTCATAGGTTGGGCTGAGCGCCGCGAAGCCCAACATGGCGATCTATCTGACCGGTGATACAGGCAGGTGAAGACCTTCCGGTCTTGATGTATTGAAAGCCCGCTTTCAAATTCAAACAAGACCGGAAGGTCTTCACCTACCCGACGGGTGGAGCATCAAGATGGGCCCGTTGGGCTTCGCGGCGCTCAGCCCAACCTACACGTCTCAATGCCTGGCCGGCTACTGGCTGTGGGACACCATGTAAGCGATGGCGTCCTTGATCTCCTGCTCGGAACAGCTCCCGCAGGTGCCCTTGGGCGGCATGCCCTTGTAGCCGCTCAGGGCCCGCTTCAGCATGGTCTCCGGACCCTGGGCGATGCGCGGCGCCCAGTCGGCCTTGTTGCCGAACTTCGGCGCACCGGCCACGCCGCTCCCGTGGCAGGCGATGCAGGTGGATTCGAAGCGCTTCTTCCCAACGGCCAGGTCCACGTCCTTGAAGCCGGCTACCGTCTTGCCGCCGCTTGCCGCGGCCTTGCCGCCATTGCCGGCTTCCGCTTTGTTGCCGCCGCCATTGCCGCCCTCGGACTTGGACACCCCGGGGATGGTCAGGCCTGTCTTGGTGATGACCATGTATTCGATGGCGTTCTTGATCTCCTGCTCGGAGCAGCCCCCACAGGTACCCTTGGGCGGCATGCTCTTGAAGCCGTGCATGGCATGGCTGAGCAGCACCTTGATGCCCTGCTTGGCGCGCGGCCCCCACAGGTCCTTGTGGCCCACGATCGGTGCACCCATGGCACCGCTGGCATGGCAGGCCATGCACACGCTGTTGAAAACCTGTTCCCCGGAACGGGCGGCGCTCGGACTGGCTCCGGCGGCGGCACCGGCGGCCTGCGAGCTGGACGCCACGTTCACGCTGGCGACGGGGGCGATATTCTGTTCGGCGCGCTGGGCTTCCATCTTGTTGGGGCCGGCAGCTTCCGTCACTTCCGCCTGATGGGAAATGACCCGGGCGATGAGAAAGAAAACCACTGCCAGGAGCACCAGGAAGGACAGAACGCCCACAAAGGGCGTCATGAAACTCTTGTCTTGTTGGCTCACCACTTCCCCCTATGCTGTCTCGTTGGCTGTTCCCGGCCGCGGTAGCAGGGATCCCCCGCGGTCGCTCTGAGAATATCGGACCGCCACCGGACGGCCAAGCCGGGAAGTATACCGGCAAAGCAGCTACCGGAAAATTGTCGGGGCGTTCACCCGCCCTTTGCGGAACTGCGGCCGGCAACCCAAAACGGGGCTAAAGCTCTGGGAGGGCCGGCCGATAGCTCCGGTAGGGCAGGCTGTGTCCCGCCGTCGGGCATGGTTCCCAGCAGTATGAACGGCGGCCGGGCAGCCCACCAGCAACCTAAAACCGACGGGGTACGCTGCATGATTCAGCCACCCGTAGTGCAGGAGGCCCACCTGCCGCCCCCGACGCGGGCCGTCGCCCTGGCCGCACCGGGCGTCAGCCGGCCGGTAACCGCCGTCGAGCAGGCAGGCGCGGGAGCATCGCTGCGCGGCTACCAACGCCATAGCGGAACGGAATCCAGCCGCGGGCGCAGCGAAGGCCACCGGAGCCACGCCAGCCGGGACGCATCCGGGGCGGGCCTCAATGGCCAACGGCTGTCCCGGGCCCTGAGCCGTCTGGGCCAACTTATCGACGTATACGCCTGATCCTGGAGGCACACCTATGAAAGTCGACCCGTCCAACGCCCTCACCCAGGCGATCCTGGGCATCCAGCGGGGCCAGCAGAGCCTGAACAAGCACGCCAGCGAGATTGCCAGTGCGAACCAGATGAGCCCCGGCGGCGCCTCCGACATGGCCAAACCCCTGGTCGGCCTGACCCAGGACCAGCTGCAGGTGGAAGCCTCGGCCAAGGTCGCGAAAACGGCCGCCAAAATGATCGGATCGCTGTTCGACCAGAAAGCCTGAGCTCCCTCCGGGTCCTGAACGCCCCCGACCCGCGGCGCCGCTGCAGCCGGCGCTCCCCACGGACGGGCACGGGCGGCGGGCTGCGCACCGCCCTGGTGCACCGGCCAGCGGGCGGCACCCCTGCGGCGCACGCCTGAACGGTGCCGGCCACCGCCTGTTTCTCCCGTATTTTCAATATCTCAGCCCCTTTCCACTGGCCCCTGGGACAGCTGGCCGGTGTGGCGGCACACGATTTGCAGAGTCTACCCGCAGACCGCATCTAGGGTTCCGGCTCCCAGCCCATCGGGAGTGGCTGGTCCGAGGGATGCAGTCCGCCCCTTCTTGAAATTGGTGCGGATACACGGCGGGATAAAAGCCCGGGAGAGGAAACCGCGGACGTGTGCGAACACGACCGGGTAACGTTCCTTGCCCACCGGTCCGCACCACCCGCACACAGACTTTCGACCATCCTTCACTTCGCTTGAGGAGTCTGTCATGCAAGGGTTCTTGAAACGGTATTTCGCAGCAGCTGCGCTGGGTCTGGCAGTGATCACCGCGTCCTTCGCGCAGCCGGCCTCGGCCGCCGAACGCACGCACTTCAAGCTCGCCTGGAGCATCTACGCGGGCTGGATGCCCTGGGGCTACGCGGCCGACCACGGCATCATCCAGAAGTGGGCGAAGAAGTACGGCATCACCATCGACGTCACCCAGGTCAACGACTACATCCAGTCCATCAACCAGTACACCTCCGGGGACTACGACGCCTGTCTGATGACCAACATGGATGCGCTGACCATCCCGGCCGCCGCAGGGGTGGATTCCACCGCTCTGATCGTGGGCGACTTCTCCAACGGCAACGACGGCGTGGTGCTCAAGGGCAAAGGCAAGACCTTCGCCGACATCAAGGGCCAGCGGGTCAACATCGTAGAGCTGTCCGTCTCCCAGTACCTGCTGGACCGGGGCCTGCAGATGCACCACATGAGCGAACGTGACCTCACCCTGGTCAACACCTCCGATGCAGACATGGTGGCCGCCTATCAGGCACCGTCCACCACTGCGGTGGTCACCTGGAAACCCCAGCTCAGCACTATTCTCGCCTCTCCGGATGCCACCGAGGTGTTCAACTCCAGCAAGATCCCCGGCGAGATCATCGACATGGCCGTCATCAAGACCGACGTGCTGAAGAAATACCCCAAGTTCGCCAAGGCCCTGGTGGGTGCGTGGTACGAAACCATGAAGTTGATGACCAAGAAGGATGCCGCAGCCAGGGCGGCCCTGACCTCCATGGCCAAGGCATCGGGCACCGACCTGCCCGGCTATGAAAGCCAGCTGGCCACCACCCGCATGTTCTACAAGCCTGCCGCGGCGGTGAAGTTCACTGACAGCCCTAAGCTGCTCAAGACCATGGACTACGTGCGCCAGTTCTCCTTCGCACACGGCCTGCTGGGTCAGGGAGCGAGCAGCGTCGACGCCGTCGGCATCGAGTTTCCCGGCGGCAAGGTGCTGGGCGACAAGAGCAACGTCAAGCTGCGCTTCAACAGCCGCTACATGAAGATGGCGGCCGACGGCAAGCTCTGAGCATGCGCCGGCTGATCAACCAGCATCCGGGACGGGGGAGCGCGCTGCTGTTCGGCGCGCTCCCGTTCGCTCTGCTGCTGGTGGCCTACCTGATCGCCTCGGCCATACGCCTGGACGCCAACCCCAATGACAAGCTGTTGCCGTCGCTGACCTCCATGGGACACGCGGTGCACAGCTACGCCGTGGAGCCCAGCCGGCGCACCGGGCAGATCACGCTGTGGGCGGACACGGGCGCCAGCCTGCGCCGCCTGGCCCTGGGCGTGGGCATCAGCGCGGCACTTGGGCTGGTCATCGGCATCGCCACCGGCGCCATCCCCTATCTGGGCGCCGGCTTCGGTCCTTTGATCTCGGCCCTGTCGCTGATCCCGCCGCTGGCCATCCTGCCGGTGCTGTTCATCGTGTTCGGCCTCGGCGAAACCGCCAAGGTGGTGCTGATTGTCATCGGCATCGCGCCGTTCATCGCACGGGACATCACCCTGCGCACCGCCGAGCTGCCCCGCGAGCAGATCATCAAGGCCCAGACCCTGGGCGCCTCCAGCTGGCAGCTGATCACCCGGGTGATACTGCCCCAGATGTGGCCGCGGCTCATCGACGCGGTGCGCCTGTCCCTGGGAGCGGCCTGGCTGTTCCTGATCGCCGCCGAAGCGATCGCCGCCACCAACGGGCTGGGCTACCGGATCTTTCTGGTGCGGCGCTACCTGGCCATGGACATCATCATCCCCTATGTCCTGTGGATCACCTTTCTCGCCTATCTCATGGATTACGGGCTGCGCCTGCTGTCACGCCGGGCGTTGAGCTGGTACCACACCGGAGCCACCCACCGATGACCGCCATCGCCGTGCACCACATGTGGAAGGAGTACGGCGGTCAGGTCGTGCTCGAAAACGTCAGCGTGCAGGTCAAAGACCACGAATTCTGCACCATCGTGGGTGCTTCGGGCTGCGGCAAGACCACCTTCCTGCGCATGCTGCTGGGCGAGGAGCGCCCCACCCGCGGGCAGTTCCTGATCGACGGCCAGCCGCTGCCCGACGAGCCGGGGCCGGACCGCGGCATCGTATTCCAACGCTATTCGGTGTTTCCGCATCTCACGGTGCTGGAGAACGTGCTGCTGGGCCTGGAGCTGCAAGGCGCACCCCTGCTCGGCCGGCTGTTCGGACGCCGGCGCCGGGAAGCGGTGGAACGCGCCGAAGCCATGCTGCAGGAAGTCGGCCTGTACGAGGCCCGCAACAAGTACGCCACCGCCCTGTCCGGCGGCATGCAGCAGCGCCTGTCCATCGCCCAATCGGTCATCATGCAGCCCAGGATCCTGCTGCTGGACGAACCCTTCGGTGCTCTGGATCCCGGCATCAGCGCCGATATGCACAAGCTGATCCTGAGGCTGTGGGAAGAGCACAAGATGACCATCTTCATGGTCACCCACGACATCAAGGAAGGCTTCGAGCTCGGCACCCGCCTGCTGGTGTTCGACAAGGTCCGCCTGGATCCCCAGGCCCCGGAATCCTACGGCGCCACCATCACCTACGACATCCCCCTGAACGTCACCTCCCCACCGCCACTCACCGAAATCGAGCAGGCCACCAAACGCACGGAACAGTTCGGCGACGAATTGGTGCCGGCGTAGAGCAGCAATGCAGAATGCAGAATGCAGAATGCAGAATGCAGAATGCAGAATGCAGAATGCAGAATGCAGAATGCAGAATGCAGAATGCAGAATGCAGAATGCAGAATGCAGAATGCAGAATCAGGAGTAGCTAGAGTCCACTGAGTTCCCTGCGCACTGGCGTTCTTTCACTCCGCATTTTGCATTCTTCGCTCTGCACCAGCTTCGTGCGCTGCGCCGCTCTTCACCTCGTCGCAATAACCTGCAAGCACGCTTCTCTCCCATCCGCGCCACCGATCAATGCGGGGCACAGTGCTCGGAAGGCAGCGCTTCGGACAAAGGGCGCATCAGAAGCGCCACGGGAAGCGCGCAGGAAAAGCGGTGAGGAACGATGGATGGGGAATGATGAACTGAACAGCAACAAACATAGGGCGCAGCAACCAAAGAGCATTGCGCCAAGCACAAGGGCCAACCACGCCCCGTCACGACCAATCACTCTTGCGTGCCTTCGGCACACTCGCCCAAAATGTGCGAGGCGCCTCAAAGAGGCGCCTCGCCGGAGTCATACGAACAACCCTTAGAAGCTGTAGGTGGCCCCCACCGCAATGGCATTGCTGCTTTCGGTCCCACCCGTATACGTGGCACCGGTAATGGCCGTCTGATTGGCGTCCTTGTCGGAATGCTGGAATTCCAGGGAGAAGAACAGATTGTCCGCCGGTGCGTAGGAGGCCATCAGGGTCTCGATGTTGCCTTTCTTGCCGGCGGTCCCGCTCTGGTCGGTATGGGACACGTTGCCCACCAGGCTGACGGTGCTGGTCACCGCATAGGAACCGGTCAGCATGAAGGTACCGATATTGCTGCTGTTCTGGCCGAGGCCATCGTACGGCTTGCGCGAGTCATAGGCTGCAACCACACCGAACGGCCCGGCCTTGTAGCCCGCGCTGATGCCCGCCTTGCTCTTGAGGAGAAGGCCCGCAAAGACGTTGACCGGGTCGCCGAACTGGTTGGTATCTGGCGACGCGGTATACGCGGTCGCACCATCGCCGTACTTGGAGTAGCTGGTGTAACCGGCACCCAAGGTCAGACCACCCATTCCGTAGGTACCGGCCAGTGTGTAGTTGGTTGTGGAGTTGGCAGCCTTGCCCAGATCGAACGCCTGCACACCGAACTGGAAGCCGCTGGTGCTGGGGCTCACGTACTTGACGGCGGTGTCGACCTGCAGCGACGACATGCCGGGCGTATAGAACCAGTTCGTCTGATAAGTGCCGCCATCGACCATCTCGTTGAACAGGCCGTTGTCACGGCCGGCGGTCACGGTGCCGTAGGGACCGTCGAGACCGATATAGCCAAGGTGGGTGCTCGGATTCTTACCGCCGTGCGCCATATCCAGGATGAAGTTGAAGTCGTAGATGAACTTCGTGCCGTCCATCACGGCCGCGTCGCCCTTCACGCCCAGCAAGGACACGTTATCGTTCAGGGTGGTGCTGGATGGCGAACCGGCGCCGGCGGAGCCCTGGTTGACGAGCGCCAGGGCCAGATCGCCGTAAACCGTTGCACCCAACGGGGCGGCGGCGGCCGGCAAACTGGCTGCACCCAGGCCCGCAGCCACGGCGATGGAAAGCAGGGTTTTTTGAATACGCATGGACTTCCTCCAAGTTCGGTCACTTTGAAAATTTTCGATTCAGGGTCATACCACCCTGCTACCACCGGACTTAGAGCAATCGGCGTGCCAACATGATTTACAGCCGTTTTTGCCTGATTTAATGCACATTTCAGGGCGTTTTCTCTCATTCGCCCTGCATGACCGGACTGCGCTGCACTACGTTGGGACTCGCAGAAACCCAGTTCGCACAGCATTGGTGCGAATATGGCGTTTCTGTGACAGACCCATCTTCAGAGCGGGAAACAGAACGTCGACTGCAGCCGCGAAACGCGCCACACAGTCTGTCGATCAACGCAAACACGGATCCTCAATGGGACGCCGCTGCACTGATGGGGCGCACGGCACAACCGGGGGCTTCGGGGTCGGATAAAATAAACACGGGAACCGTCGTCGGTTCAGAAAAGGAAGTCGCGCCGAACGGGGCCGTTCGGCGACAGGACTGCAGCTCGCGGACAGGCCGGTGCGCCTGAGGCTACGGGTCGACCTTCATGGGCAGCAGTTGTGGACTACCGGGCCGGCGCGACAGCGGCAAGGGGCCGGGGTGGGCCGAGGGGAAATCGTCGGCTGGCTGAGCCAGTGGAAGCGGATCATGACAGCGCGGTGGAAAAACCGGCGAGGTCTGGACAACCGGATCCTGAGCCGCTTGCCGCGATCGGCTGGGCGGTGGCAGTCATTCGCGTCAGCTGTTCGCAATTGGCGACTGCATCTGCGGCACCACCATCGTTCCGCTTGGTGGATAGTTTGGTGGATAGTACTGATACCCGACGACTGCGGCACGGACGGGATTTGCGGGTGGGCTGATCTGCGATTCGCGCCTTCACCCGGAGAGCGTTGGCTCAGCGAGCTGATTATTCCGACAGACAGCCGTTTGCACTGCGCAGCTCGGAGCCCGGGCGACGAAGGGACCGTATGGTACAGATGGTTCACAAGTGCGAGAGCGGCAGTTTGCCCAGGAGGCGCTGCGGCCCAAACCGCGGCATGTACTCGACATCCGGTGCGGCGATTCCACGCCGACACTGTCGTCGGTGACGTTACCCCCCAACCCGCCTTCTTCGTTGCGCCCCGGCAGGCCGATGCACGTCGCTTGGCTCGGCGCGGGTTCTTCGCCCGCAGCCTGTCAGTTCGGCGCCTCGCGCTAACGCGGCGCTGCCGCACCCACGAACTCGCTGACCTGGGCGACGCCGCTGGTGACCCACACGTTGCCGGCACCGTCCACGGCAATGGCGCTGGGCTGAGACAATCCCCCGCCGGTGAAGCCGGTGGGCGGCGACAGGGGCGTGCCGTCGGCGGCCAGCTCAGTCACGCTGTTGCCGGGGTTTGTTCCGGTGCCGACATTGGCCACCCAGACATGCCCGGCGCCATCCACCGCCAAGCCGACAGGGCCATTCAAACCCCCGCCGGTAAAGCCGGTGGACGGCGACAGGGGCGTGCCGTCGGCGGCAAGTTCCGTGACGCTGTCGCCGGTGTTGTTCGCCGCCCACACGTGACCCGCGCCGTCCACGGCAAGGCCTCTGGGCTCGCTCAGCCCGCCGCCGATGAACCCGGTGGACGGCGACAACGGCGTGCCATCGGCGGCAAGTTCGGTGACGCTGTCGCCTATCCTATTGGCGACCCATACGTGGCCAGCCCCGTCCACGGCAATCCCTTTCGGCCTGTTCAGGCCCCCGCCGGTGAAGGCGCTGTTCGACATAGGCATGCCGTCGGCGGCCAATTCCGTGACGCTGGCGCCAAGGGTATTGGCGACCCACACGTGACCAGCCCCATCCACGGCAATCCCTTTCGGGCGGTACAGCCCCCCGCCGGTGAAGCCGGTGGACGGCGACAGGGGCGTGCCGTCGGCTGCAAGTTCGGTGACGCTGTCGCCAGGGGCGGAAAGGGAGCCCGCATTGGTCACCCAGACATGCCCCGCACCGTCCACCGCAACACCGTTGGGCGCGTTCAATCCCCCGCCGGTAAAGCCGAAGGGCGCGGGCGACAAGGGTGAGCCGTCGGCAGCCAGCTCGGTAACCCTGTCGAGGAAATTGGCCACCCACACGTGGCCCGAACCGTCCACGGCAATGCCCGCCGGAAGACCCAAACCCCCGCCCGTGTACTGCAACGCCAGTGTCAGGCTGTTCGCGCTGGTCGCCGGCGCGGGGCTGGTGTACGGCCCGCCCGCCGCCAGGGCCAGCAGCGCATTGACGTTGTGCGCCGGGTTGCGCGCGATGTCCACTGTCGCCTCCAGCGTATTCTGCGGCGTGGTGCCGCCGCTCGGGGCGGCGTTGCTCATCAGGCTCTGACAGGCGGGCGCACCGGTCGTGGCCTGCACGCAGTTGGCCAGGGTGTCGGCCAGGGCGGTGAACTTGGCCCAGGTAGTGGTTGCCGTGCCGTTGGCCGCGTTCTGGATCACGCTGCCCGGATCGCCCGTGACAATGTCCACGAAATTGCCGATCGGGGCGAGTGCCAGCGTCAGGTGATGAGCCGCGGAGTCCGCAAAGCCGCCCCCTGAGAAGAAGCCGCCAAGGGCATAGCCTGTGGCGACGGTGGTCAATTCGTTGAGGGTGGCGCTGACCGGTACGGCACCAGCGGAAAAGGCCGTGGCAAGCGCGATGGCCGGGTTGCCGCCAGCCCCGGCGTCGCCCCCGTCGGCCAGCACATAGAGCACCGCGCTGGCGGCGGGGGTGGTGTAATTGATGGAGAAGGCGCCGCCGGAGTCGGTGGTGGCGCTGCCCAAAGCCGTCGGGCTCGCGCCGGACGCGGTACCCGCCTCATAGAGCGTCACCGTCGCGCCGGTCACCGGGGCAACCCCGCCCAACACCGTGCCGGTCAGGTTCGCCGGCGTTCCGGGCACAGGCGAGGTGGTGCCAAGCGGCGGCGGCGCTGAGGTGGAACTGGCAGACGAGCCGCCGCCACCCCCACCACAGCCGCCCAGCAGCACTGCCACAGCAAGGGATGTCGCGATAACCAGCCGGCGAGACCATGGATGTTGTCCAAATGAACGCATTGCCACTCCTCCTTGTGACCATCGACGCCCACCAGTCACACTTCGAGTGTGGTCTATGTGGCTCGCCACGTACAGTGAACAAGATACTGTATACGAACAACTTGGTATTGGAACCGACTCCCTTCCTCGCCAGCAGCCGTTCCTGACCCTGTTGCTTACGTCCGTCCACCGTGCCCTCTGCATTCCGCCGCCGCCCCAACTATGCTCGATAGCAGGATCCAGCGCTCAAGGCACGCGAGCGCTCCGCGATCCGCCCACCCCACGCGCCGGCCCTGGCGCATGGCACCGATGGAGGGTATCGAAAAATGAGCAAAATCAGAGACGAAGTGCTGTCTGCCAACGAATCCTATGCGGCGACTTTCGGGGACAAGGCCAACCTGCCCATGCCGCCGGGGCGGGGGTTTGCAGTATTGACCTGCATGGACGCCCGCCTGGATCCGGCCAAGTACGCGGGGCTGGCGGAGGGCGACGCCCATGTGATCCGCAATGCGGGCGGACGTGCCAGCGACGACGCCATCCGTTCGCTGGTGATCTCCTATAAGCTGCTGGGCACCAAGGAGTGGTTCGTCATCCACCATTCGGACTGCGGCATGCAGACCTTCACCGACGACGTCATGCGCAAGCTGCTGGCCAGCAGCCTGAAAACGTCCTCGGTGGACGCCTCCGGCTGGCACGACAGCGGCAAGGGGCCCGGTTCCACGGAAGGAGAGTTCATCGACTGGCTGACCATCGCCGACCAACCCCTGAGCGTGGTCACCGACGTCAAGCGCATCCGCAACCACCCGCTGGTGCCGCCGGAGATCCCGATCTACGGGTACATCTTCGATGTGAAGACCGGCAAGCTGGTGGAGGTACCGGAGGCCACCGCGGCGGGCAAACCCCACTAGTGGTCCATGCGCAGCAAGACGAGCGGGCACATCACATATAGATGGGGTTCGGCAGTCGCAGGCTGGCCTGGCACGTTGGAACGTTGCACGTCGGGGTGGATGCTGCGCGTCGGGCTGGGTTGTTGGGCTTCGCTGCGCTCAGCCCAACCTACGGTGTTTGTCCGGCCTCGTGCCAAACCGTTGCAACGCGAATCCCAACAGATACCGGATGGACTGTCACACGTATCCGGCCCAGGCAAACGGCTTTCTGTCGCCGGAACGAGGCTAGCGCGAGGACTGTGGCGACAAATCGGCCGAACCGCCGATTCCCATGCCCCAGGGCACAGCTGCGAAAGCGTGCGGCACAGGGAAGTGCCGGGTGACCGAGGCCGGCCAAATGGACCTGTTTCCCGCCGCCGTGCGGGTCGCATTCAGACGCCCACGCGGCAGGCGGGCGGGGCCGGCGGACGCCAGGCTTCAAGGACGGTCGCCGCCAGGATCAGCAGTCCGCCCACCATTTCCACCGGCGCCACGGTCTCCCCCCCGATCAGCGTGGCGGAGACCACCGCCGCCACCAGCTCGGCGATCAGGATGATGGACGCGCGCCCCGCTTCCAGATGGGTCACCGCCCACTGGGTGGCCACCGTGGCCAGCAGCAGCCAGCCCACCCCGAAGGCCGGCAGGGCCAACCACTGGCCGATATCGAGAGCCGGCAGCGACGGCCGCTGAACCGCCAGCAGGGCCGCCGCCATCACCAGGCAGCCGGCGAACATGGCCGCCACCTTGCTGGCCACCGGCAGGCGCTGGGTGGCCCGGAAAGCGACGTTGTTCATGGCGAAGGTAAACCCGGAGCTGACTGCCAGCAGGTCGTACAACGACGGCGGCCCGGTGAACAGCGCCGGTCCGCCGAGGATCAGGAAGGCACCCAACAGGGCCATCGCCACGCCGGCCCAGCGCTGGGCATCGATGCGCTCGCCCAGGAACAGCCAGCCGCCCAGCACGCCCCACACCGGTGCCAGATAGAACAGCACCATGGCCCGCACCACATTGCCGTAGGTCATGACCGTGGCGAAACTGAGATTGGCATAGCCGCCCAGCAACAGGATGAGCAGCAGGAAGCGGCCCTGGCCGCGCCAGGCACCGCGCTGCACCGCCAGCACCGGCAGCAGCAGCACGCCCACGCTGCCGTAGGCAAAGAAGATCAGGCTCGCGCCTGCCAGGCCCTGCTGGTGGAAATATTTCAGCGGCCACCAGGTCAGTCCCCAGAGGACGGCACTGAACAGCAGCACGCCCACCGGCGCCGCATCACGCATGTTCGCTTCCTTCAGTCCAGCCAGCGAAAGCCGCCGCTCAGCTCCCGCAGGCGCCAGCGTCGGGTGAGTGTACCCGAGAGGGTGGCGATACGCTGAACGCAGACGCCGCTTTTGTTCAGCGCCGGCGGTCGCAGCGGATCCACCACCGCCGTCCCTTCCCGGCCCGGCAGGGTGGACAGGCAGATCTCCCAGGGACAGCGCCCGCCGGCCCGCAGGCCGAAGGAAATCTCGCAGCCCAGAAACGGCGCGCCCGACTCCGGACCACGCATGGCCAGCAGGTCGAGCAGCGCGCCGGCGGCGGGCAAGGGCTGCGGACGGTCGATGGCGTGAATGAAATAGTCACCCACCGCCACCCACACACCCCGCCGGGCCTGGGGCGGTTCGTCCCCCAGGGTCTCGTCCATGAGCTCCAGACCGAGCACGGCGCCGCCATCGGCCATGCGCTGCCAGACTTCCCGATAGGGTGTGTGCACGCCCTCTTCGATCAGCAGGCCGTCATCCTCGAAGCGGGTTTTACCCGTGTCGGGCACGCCGGTGGCAGGCTGGTAGTCCAGGGTCCGGTGCCAGGTGCAGCACCGCCCGGCCAGTTCCAGGGTGCCGGCGAAGCCCTGCTGGGTGGCGAGCCACTGCTGCTGGGCGGGCGTCATGGCCGTCAGCGCGATGCCGCGGGCGAACGCCGGCCGGGGCATCGGCACCCGCAGGTCGGCGTACAGCCCGTGGGTCTGCAGCCAGTAGACTTCCGTGCTGCGATCGACCTGACCAGCAGCGTCTTCCAGGCTCAGTCGACGCCACAGCCCGACGTAGCGTTCCGGCACGGGCGCTGAGAGCGGGATCGGGTTGGGCGGCCGGGCGGTCAATGGGCCGTCAGGAACGAGACGCCGACCACGCCCACGAACGCAAGCCCCCTGTCGGGCCCCGCACCGATGTCCGTGTCGACACCGTTCAACACCCTGGCCACCCGGTAGCGATGATAGGCACGCAGCTGGTTGCGAAACGGCAGCACCTGGCCGTCATCGTCGCCGTACAGTTCCCAATGCAATGCGGGCAGCCGGTACCAGGGCGCGGTGGGCCGGGCGTGATGGGCGTTGTGGTAGCCGAAGTTCAGGGTCAGCAGGTTGAGCCAGGGATGGCGCAGGGAAATCGGGTTGGAAAAAGTGTTGTCGTGCTCGTAGTCGCGATCGAATCGCTGCGCCTCCGGACCGCGCTCGCGCTCCAGGGTCTCGAACAGCTCATAGGTATGCTGAAAGGCATCCATGAAACGCAGCACATGCAGGAACAGCAGGTAGGCGAGCGCATACAGCGCCAGCGCCTTGGGCGCATACACCCCCATGGCCGCGAACAATGCCACCCGCACCAGCACAGCCCGCAGCACCCGCCGGCGGGCACCGCTGCGGGACGCCAGGGTGAAGGGCAGCACCAGCACCAAAGCGTGCATGAGCAGATCCAGGACCGGGATGTAGGCCCACTCCAGGGCCAGCATCACCCGCAGGGCCCGGGGATGGCGCGCGAGCAGCGGGCGGTAGTCGAAGGCCACCACATCGGCCCGGTCCACGTGGTGGCGGAAGTGCTTGTGACGGATCGCCTGGTAGTCGCCGTAGCAGGCGCCGGTAACCCAGTTCAGGGCCTGCCCCAGGCGGGCATTGTGGGTGTTGTCGCGGAACACGGTGTTGTGGGCGCACTCGTGTACCAGGTAGGCGCAGATCACCAGGGCATGGGCGAGCACCAGCACACCCAGCCCATTGAGGACCGGAGCGTGGGCGGTAATGAGGGCCACGCCGGCGCCATAGCCCAGCACCCCGTAGGCCAGTGCGGCCAGATGGGGCCAGTACCCGTCGGGCTGGCGCATGCGCGCAGCCATGAATTGTGGACCTTTCCACGCCTGCATGCCCGTAAACGAGCAACCCCCGTGCCAGCACGGAGTGCGCCGGCCCCACGGAGCCGACGGACGGTGGAAATATCCGGCATATCAAGTGACTGGACCAACGGCTTGTGGGTGGCGAACAGCCCGGAGGGAGGATCACGGAGAGGGTTCGCACCAGGATCGACCGCCCTTCGCCTCACCCCGGTGCGGCCGCACACCGCTGCAGGCTGGGCTGAGCCCCGCAGGTTAGGCTGAGCCCGTAGGTTGAGCTGAGCCCCGTAGGTTGGGCTGAGCCCCGTAGGCTGAGCAGCCCCGTAGGTTGGGCTGAGCGCAGCGAAGCCCAACGCACCCCCCCGCCCCAACGCACCCCCCCGCCCCAACGCACCCCCCCGCCCCAACGCAGCCCCCCCGCGACCCCACACAACCCGTCGGGCCTCCTTCGTCAGCCCAATCTCCCTGTCCGTTTGGCGTTGCGCACGATCCGCAGCCGCGGTAGGGTGGACTCGGCAACACGAAGCCAAACAAAGACGTACGGACACAGATCAAGCATCCAACCCAGGGAGGGGACACCGATGCGATATCGACGCGCCGCCGTGGCCGGCGGAACCTACTTCTTTACCGTCAACCTGGCAGATCACACCCGCACCCAGTTGGTCGACCATGTCACCGTGCTGCGTTCGGTCGTGCGCAGGGTGCAACGCCGCCATCCCTTTCGCATCGACGCCATGGTGGTCCTTCCCAATCACCTCCATGCGTTATGGACCATGCCGCCCGACGATGGCGATTTCGCCACCCGCTGGATGCTGATCAAGGCGGGGTTCTCACGAAGGATACCTGCGGGTGAACGATGCGCGCCGAGCCGCCCGTCGAAACGGGAACGGGGTTTGTGGCAGCGACGCTATTGGGAACACCTGATCCGCGACGAAAGCGACTATGGGCGACATGTCGCATACATCCACCACAACCCGGTCAAACACGGTTATGTGCCCCGCGCCGTCGACTGGCCCTATTCCAGCATCCACCGGCACGTCGCGGCGGGAATCGTGAAGGCGGATTGGGCAGGCGGTGGGACGGATGGGGATGGGGATGGGGATGGGGATGGGGACGGGTTCGGTGAGCGGTGGGGGCCCGGAATTGGGTGAGAGGCGGGGCTGGGAATGTGGCGGGGGCGTTGGGCTTCGCTGCGCTCAGCCCAACCTACGACGGTCAGCCCAACCTACGAGGGTCAGCCCAACAGCCAACCGCCGCGACGACCATTCCCAGGCGGGCCAACCCGGGCGACACGGTATCGTTCGACTTGCGGTCCGCTACATTCATATGCTTTTGTTCGCGTATATGCATGAGGTCGCCAATCCGCCGCTGGCGCACGGGGACCGTGCGGGGGCCAGCACGGACAGCAGTCGGCGGCCGTATCCCAGCGGGTCGACCGATTGCGCCGCCGGACGCCACAGCGCAGTGCATGCGCACACGCGGCCGCCCCCTGACGTATGGCTGCGTCGCTCCAGCACCACGGACACGGACACGGACACGGACACGGACACGGAATCGAGACCATGACCCAACAATACCTGCACTACATCGACGGCACGTTCACCGGCAACTCCGGCGCGCGCCGCGCCCCGGTCTTCAACCCGGCCACCGGCGAGGTGCGCGGCGAAGTGGCGCTCGCCGACGCCGAGCAGACCCGCGACGCCGTGCGGGTGGCCCACGAGGCGCTGCCCGGCTGGGCCGGCACCACGCCCCTGCGCCGGGCGCGGGTGCTGTTCCGGTTCCGGGATCTGGTGGAGAGCCACCTGGACGAGCTGGCCCATATCATCACCGCCGAGCACGGCAAGGTGCTGAGCGACGCCCGCGGGGAGGTGATCCGCGGCCTGGAGGTGGTGGAGTTCGCCTGCGGCATCCCCCACCTGCTCAAGGGCGAGCACTCCGACAGCGTGGGCACCGGCGTGGACAGCTGGTCGGTGCGCCACCCGCTGGGGGTATGCGCCGGCATCACGCCCTTCAACTTCCCGGCCATGGTGCCCATGTGGATGTTCCCGGTGGCCCTGGCCTGCGGCAACACCTTCGTGCTCAAACCCTCCGAGCGCGATCCGTTCTGCGGGCTGCGCCTCGCCGAGCTGCTCACCGAGGCCGGCCTGCCCGCCGGGGTGTTCAACGTGGTCAACGGCGACCGCGAAGCGGTGGACACCCTGCTCACCGATCCGGGCGTGGCGGCGGTCAGCTTCGTGGGCTCCACGCCGGTAGCCGAGCATGTCTACCGCACCGCCTCCGAACACGGTAAACGCGTGCAGGCCCTGGGCGGGGCCAAGAACCACATGGTGGTGATGCCCGACGCCGACATCGAGCAGGCCGCCAACGCCCTCATGGGGGCGGCCTACGGCTCGGCCGGCGAGCGCTGCATGGCGGTATCGGTGGCCGTCGCCGTAGACGACGTGGGCGACCGGCTGGTGGACACCCTGGCGCCGCGGGTCAAGGCGCTCAAAATCGGTCCGGGCACCGACCCCGCCGCCGAGATGGGCCCCCTGGTCACCGCCGCCCACCGGGACAAGGTGGCCGGCTACATCGAGATCGGAGAGCAGGAAGGCGCCCACCTGGTGGTGGACGGCCGCGGCCTGACCGTACCGGGCGCCGAAGGCGGCTTCTTCCTGGGCGGCACCCTGTTCGACGGGGTCACCCCGGACATGCGCATCTATAGGGAAGAGATCTTCGGCCCCGTGCTGGTGGTGGTGCGCGCCCTCGACCTGGCCGCCGCCCTGGAGCTGGTCAACGGTCACGAATACGGCAACGGCGCGGCCATCTTCACCCGCGACGGCGGCGCCGCCCGCACCTTCGAGCAGACCGTGCTGGCCGGCATGGTGGGCATCAACGTCCCCATCCCGGTGCCCATGGCCTACCACAGCTTCGGCGGCTGGAAGCGCTCCCTGTTCGGCCCCCTGCACATCCACGGCCCCGACGGCGTGCGCTTCTACACCCGCCTGAAAACGGTCACCGCCCGCTGGCCCGGCGCCGGCCAGGCGGCCACGGAGTTCGCCATGCCGACGATGAAATAGCGCGGCGCGGGGGCCCGAGGGAGCGGCCAAATCGTCCCTGGACCGCCCACTCGGCCGCCGCTATGCTATGCGCCGATTACGACCCAGCGGCAACTCAACAGCTGGCCGTTGGATTCTGGTAATATGAGCACCCTGCGCCCGTAGCTCAGCTGGGTGAGCCGAGCGCAGTTCGCGAAGCACGGCTTCGCGCGAGGCGAACGCCCGAAATCTGGGATTTCGGGCCGGGGAAGCCGCTCAGCGGCGGGAGCGCTGCCCTCCGGAGGCAGGCGTTCCGCCCAGACGAACCAAAGCAGTACCGATTTATTTGCGCCCGTAGCTCAGCTGGATAGAGCGCTGCCCTCCGGAGGCAGAGGTCAGAGGTTCGAATCCTCTCGGGCGCGCCATTTAGATCGAAAGGGCCCTTATCGGGCCCTTTCTTGTTTCTGGTGCCCGTTCGGATTTCCGGCCCTGCGCTATGCTCCGGGCGTTCGACGGGCTGCGAATGTCCACCGGACATTCGGATCGCGAGACCTGCCCGGTCAACGCGCTCCCGCCGCCCCACTCACCGTTACCTCACGCCCACGTCTTGTCGTCCCCACACCGCAGATCGGCTCCCCTGGCGAGAAGCCACCGAACAAATGCCACTTCGGCGGCATATCAGCATGACCGTTCATTGCGACGTCCCTGTATTTCGTGTAGTTATTGAACCGATCCCAATATCACCGCTGCGGCGGCGTTCTTTTCCCGCCTCAGCGGCGTAAGCCCGGCAAGCGGACCGAAACGCCCCTCAAACGGTCTGCTCAACTGTTAAAGCGCATGAATAAACCTGCACTACACGACGACCCATCCAGAACGACTCCGATGGGCGTATTGCGCTATGCGTCGGAGTACTTGCAGGCCACTCTCGCAGCAGACGAAAAGATGGGTTCAAAAAAGGGTTACGAAATCATCGCGCCCATCCCTGTGTTGTTTCTTGTCGGACAGTCCATTGAGCTCTCGCTGAAGGCTTTCTTGAACCGCCCCGGGAATTGCGGAGGCTGTTTGGTTTAAGTCAGGCCGCCATCGGGGCCTGACTGGTGAGTTGCCGATAGTAGTCTGCCTCAGCTTCCGCCGGAGGGATATAACCCAAGGGCCCCATCAGTCGCTGATGATTGAACCAGGACACCCATTCCAGCGTGGCCAGCTCCACCGCCTCGCGGGATTTCCAGGGGCCACGGCGGTGGATCAATTCGGCTTTGTACAGGCCGTTGATGGTCTCGGCCAGAGCATTATCGTAGCTGTCGCCCTTGCTGCCGACCGACGGCTCGATGCCGGCCTCGGCCAGCCGCTCGCTGTAGCGAATACTGACGTATTGCGACCCGCGATCGGAGTGATGAATCAGGCCGTCCGAGTCCGCAGGCTGACGGGCATACAGGGCCTGCTCCAGGGCGTCGAGCACGAAGTCGGTGGTCATGGTGCGGCTGACGCGCCAGCCCACAATGCGCCGGGCGAAGACGTCCACGACGAAGGCTACGTACAGCCACCCCTGCCAGGTCGAAACGTAGGTGAAGTCCGACACCCACAGCTGGTTGGGGCGATCGGCCGTGAATTGCCGATTGACTCGGTCCAGCGGACACGGCGCCGATCGGTCTGGCACCGTGGTGCGAACCGTCTTGCCACGGCGCGCGCCCTGCAACCCCAACCGGCTCATGAGCCGCTCCACGGTGCAGCGCGCCACGGGAACGCCTTCGCGGTTCATCTGCCTCCAGACCTTGTCGGTGCCGTAGACCTCGAGGTTGGCCTGCCAGACCCGCTCAATGTGCGGAACCAACCTCTCATCGCGCTTGGCGCGGGCGCTGCGCAGATCCGGATTGCGCTGGCGGGCCGCATGGCGCCGGTAGGCCGACGGGGCAACCTGCAACACGTTGCAGATCGGCTCGACCCCGTAGGCATCGCGGTGCTGGTCGATGTAGGCATTTACGACTTCAGTTTGCGGTCGAGCTCCGCTTGGGCGAAAAAAGCGCTGGCGGTACGCAGGATCTCGTTGGCACGGCGCAGTTCCTTGACCTCACGCTCCAGCGCCTTGATGCGCTCACGCTCGGTCGTGGTCAGGCCGTCCCGCTGGCCGCTGTCGATTTCGACCCGCTTGACCCATTCCAGCAGCGTCTGCGGCACGCAGCCGATCTTCGGGGCCATCGACTCCACCGCCGCCCACAACGACGAATACTCTCCACGGTGCTCCTGCACCATACGCACCGCACGCTCGCGGACCTCTGGGGAAAACTTATTGGACTTGTTCATGGCTCCATTCTCTCAAGAGTTGGAGCCTCCGCCAAACCCGGGGCGGTTCATTTGGCCCGTTAGAAAGAGCAGCACTTAGACTTTGTCATGCGATTGGAGGCAAGGTTGGCTATCGGCCAAGGAATATACCAAATGCGCTTTAACAACTGGCTCGTGCAAACCCAGCGAACAGCACACCATGTTTCCTGATACTTTCGGAACAGGGGACAGATTTATTTTCCATCTATCAACCGTATCGTCAGATGTTTCATTGCGCACGGGAGTGAGCGAAGGACATGATTATCCAGATCATCAAGTTCGAAACCGAATTGTCAGAGGATGAAGTGGTAGCGGTCGCCAAGGATCGTGTCGATCAGTTTCTGGCATTGCCCGGGCTGATCCAGAAGTACTACATCAAGCTCGACCAACCCAATCACTACGGCGGCGTCTACATCTGGGATTCCAAGGAGTCGTTGGCCGCTTACCGTGCATCGGATCTGGCCGCCAGCATTCCGAAAGCCTATAAGGTCAAGGGCGCACCGACGATCGAGACCCTGGACACGCTCTTCCAGTTGCGGGACTGATGGTGTCCGAACGGCTGGACAGCCACGCCAGATCGGCCACAGCATCGACGGGCAGAACGACAAGAACAACAGCTCATTCGGCTGACACGCATTGTGGATTGGGGGTTGCCCGCACGGGAGCCCAGATCGATCGTAGCGATCAAGAAGCGCCCACGATTCGTTGTACCGCACGGGCACGGGGCATATAGCGTATGGGGGGAAGACAATGGCCGGCAACGAAGAGCTGCTGAGTTTCGTCAAGGAAGCCATGGGCCGGGGACTGCCCCGTGCGCAGATCGAGGCGGCGCTGTCGAAGGCGGGTTGGGGAGAGGATCAGGTCAGGAGCGCGCTCGATGCGTTCGCCGATATCGAATTTCCCATTCCGGTGCCAAGGCCCAGACCTTATCTGTCCGCCCGGGATGCGTTTCTGTACCTGGTGTTGTTCACCACCTTGTACATCAGCGCCTACAACCTGGGTCACCTGATCTTCCAGTTCATCAACCACGCCTTTCCATCGCCGACGGCGCCGCGGGCGCTTGCCGGGTACTCCAGGCTGGCGATCCGATGGTCGGTTTCCGCCCTTATCATTGCGTTTCCTATCTTCCTGTACCTGTCGCATCTGCTCCACCGGGCCGTGCGGCGCGATCCGGGCAAGCGGGGCTCCAAGGTCCGCAAATGGCTGACCTACGTAACGCTGTTCATTGCGGCCTGCATCCTTATCGGGGACCTCACCACCCTGGTTTACAACCTGCTGGGGGGCGAGCTGACCCTGCGGTTCATCCTGAAAGTGCTGACGGTGGGGGCGATTGCCGGCACGATCTTCGGCTACTACCTGTGGGACTTGCGCAAGGACGAGTCGGAGGCGCCGGCATGAGGGCGTCGGGAACGACGGTTCTGGTTGTTGCCATCGTGGGGGTGGTGATCGCAGCGGTTGTCGGCGGGCTGTCGTTGGTCGGCTCGCCCGCCCAGGAACGCATGCGTCGCCTGGACATGCGTCGGGTCGTAGACCTGCGGGGAATCGCGGTGGCGGTGGACAGGTACTGGACGCGACACGGCAGCCTGCCGACGTCGCTGGATGCACTGGAGCGTGAACGGGGCTTCTCCATCGAGCCGACGGACCCCGAAACCAGGCGACCCTATGAGTATCACGTGGGCACCCGGGGCGGCTACTCCCTGTGCGCTGTCTTCGCGGCGTCGAGCGCCCAGGAGCAGGACAATGGGCGTGAAAAGTTCTGGTCCCACGGCACCGGACGACAGTGTTTCGATCTCCAGGCGCGGAATCTCAAGAAATAGCGCAACCTTGCCGCGCGATGACGTGGGAGCCCGGCCAGGAGGCTGCGTCCGTTGGGCTTCGTTGCACTCAGCCCAACCTACGACGTCCTCTCACTGTTTCTTGGCCGGCGCAATGCCCTTCGGCTATTGGGCCCTTGTCTTGTGAAGAGCCACGGACCCCACGGAATCCACGGACGGAAGAACTGACGTCACAGCACCGCGGCCTTGCTCAACAACGCACCAGCCGGTGCCGCCGCATATGCAGACGAATGTTCCTTTCCGTAATGGGATGGACTCCCCCTGCTCTTACGGCATCGGATGTGCCAGATTGAAGGTGTTAAACGGTCAATCACGGAGAGGGGGAGTCCAATGAAACAGATTAGGCGAATTGGAGTGGATTTGGCAAAGAACGTGTTCCAGGTCCATGGGGTGGACAGCCACGAGCGGGTGGTGTTGCGCCGTGCGCTGAGCCGGACCAAGCTGCGTGGGTTTTTCGCCCAGTTGCCCCCGTGTCTGATCGGGATGGAGGCCTGTGGCAGTGCGCACTACTGGGCGCGCGAGCTTGAGCAGCTGGGCCACCAGGTGCGTCTGATGGCTCCACAGTTCGTCAGCCCCTACCGCAAGAATGACAAGAACGACGGCAACGACGCCGAGGCGATCTGTGAGGCGCTGGGGCGGCCGACGATGCGCTTTGTGCCCATCAAGGGCACCGAGCAGCAGGCGGTGTTGTGCGTGCACCGGGCCCGCTCGCTGCTGGTGGCCGAGCGCACCGCGCTGGTCAATCAGATCCGTGGGCTGTTGAGCGAATACGGCATCGTGGTGGGCCAGGGGGTGAGCCGCCTGCGCCGGGCGCTGCCCGAGGTCCTGGAGGACGCCGACAATGGCCTGCCGGCGCTGGCCCGGGGGGTGTTCGCCGAGCGCTACACTCACCTGCGGGCGCTGGATGGGCGTATCGAGGACTACGATCGGCGCTTGAGTACCCTGGCCCAACAGATGGCGCCGGCCCGGCGGCTGATGCAGGTCCCGGGTGTGGGCCCATTGACCGCTACCGCGGTGGTGGCCAGCGCCGGCGATGCACGGGTGTTTCGCAACGGGCGCCAGTTCGCCGCCTGGCTGGGTCTGGTCCCTCGTCAGCAGTCCAGTGGGGGCAAAGCCCGCTTGGGGCGCATCACCAAACGCGGTGATGTGTACCTGCGCACCCTGCTGGTTCACGGGGCCCGCTCGGTGCTGTGCCGCCCCGGCGAGGGCCCCAGGGACCGCTGGGCCCAGGCTCTGGTACAGCGGCGCGGCTTCAACAAAGCCGCCGTGGCCCTGGCGGCCAAGCAGGCCCGCCTGCTGTGGGCGCTGCTCGCTCACCAGGACGATTACCGACCCGCGCCCTGAAGGCCGCGGCCACCCACGTCACTGACAGCACGAGGACCCACCACCACCGATTGCGACGATGACAGCGTGATGGCAACACAGGTCGGACCGGCGTCGGGAAAACCTGAACGGAAAGATGGCCCATCAAGGCCGATTCCGTAGTGAGGACCCGATGCGCGGATCACCATCAGGGCGCGAACCCAACACACGGTTCACTCAGACGCCGAATATATGCTTGCACTCGGACCTGGCCGCCACACACTGCCATCTTGCAACCAGGGGGAGTCCATATATGTTTTCCGTGGATTCCGTGGCGCATTTCTTTCTTTCGGGCTGCGCTTGGGCCCGAATGGAGCGGCGACGGCGCGGGCCGGGGGTTGGATGGATCGGGCGGGGGGATTGGCGCATAATCGGTGCGGATTAAAACTCGACGGATCGGCGCCGTGGCGGCCCAATAATGATATCAAGGCAGTCCGCCCCCGCCGATCGTTCCGCACATCCGCAAGAGGTCATGTGAATGGTTCCAGGCATCGTGCTGTTGGTCATCGGCGGCCTGCTGGTCGTCGCCGAAATCAATACCATGACCTTCTACCTGCTGGCCGTCGCCATCGGCTGCTTCGCGGCCGGCGCGGCGTCCGTGTACGGAGCCAGCCTGGACTATACCTTCGGCGTTCTGGGGATCGTGACCTTTCTGGCGCTGCCCCTGGCCCATGGGATCCGGTTGAGGCTCCGCACGCCGGAAGCCGACCGTATGTCCCAGGACGATGTCGGCCATCTGGTGACGGTGGAAAGCGTGACCCCCGAGTATCTTCGGGTGGTCTACCGGGGCAGCGTCTGGTCGGCACGACTCGCCGGGGAAGGCCCTGTCGAAGCCCACCAGGGCGATACCTTGCGGATAGCCAGCCGGGAGGGCAATGTGCTGGTGCTGGAGCGCCCGACCCGATAGCCCGAGGGTCCGCCCGGTGCCCCGTCATACCACTGAGCAACCGACCTTCAGCCGCCAATCCAAAAACCAGCGTCGCAGGCAAGCAGCAGGCCGGCGCCGGATTTCCGCCCGAGCAAGGAGACCTACGTTATGCCCGTGAGCCTGATCGTCGCCATCATCGTTGCCGTCATCGCCGTCGTCATCGTCAGCCGGGGGATGCGCATCGTTCCCCAGCAGCATGCCTGGGTCGTGGAGCGGCTCGGGCGCTTCCACACCGTGCTCCAGCCGGGTCTGAACCTGCTCATCCCCATCGTGGACACCGTCGCCTACAAGTTCGACCTGCGCGAGACGCCCATCGATGTCCGCCAGCAGGTGTGCATCACCCGCGACAACACCCAGATCACTATCGACGGCGTGCTGTATCTGCAGATCACCGACGCCAAGGCCGCCGCCTACGGCACCTCCAACCCGCTGTCGTCGGTCGAGCAGCTTGCGCAGACCATCATGCGGTCCGACGTCGGCAAGCGTCAGCTCGACGAGGTGCTGTCCTCGCGCTCCGAGCTGAACACCTCCATTGTCACGGAGCTGGACAGCGCGGCCACCAACTGGGGCATCAAGGTGCTGCGCTACGAGATTCAGGACATCACCCCGCCGGAGGATGTCATACGCGCCATGGAGATGCAGATCACCGCCGAGCGCGGCAAGCGGGCCGTCATCGCGAAATCGGAGGGCGACAAGCAACAGGCCATCAACGTCTCCGAGGGCGAGCGCCAGCAGCAGATCAACCGCGCCGAGGGCGAACGCCAGGCCCAGGTGCTGCGGGCCGAAGGCCAGGCCCAGGCGATCCTGACGGTGGCGGACGCCACCGCAAAGGCCCTCACCACCATCGGCGCCAGCCTCGCCGAGGAAGGCGCCCGCGAGGCCATGACCATGCGGGTGGCCGAGTCGTTCATCGAAAAATGGGGCGCGATCGCCAAGGAGTCCAATGTGATGATCGTGCCGGCGGACATGGGAGACCTGTCCAAGACGGTGGGCACGGCGTTTCGCATCGTGGAAGGCGCCCGCGGCGCCCATGGGGCGGCCGGCAGTTGAACGGGACTCAACAAGGCTTGCGCAAAAGCGGGACTGGCTGGTTCTGCGAATAGGGCAATCGAGGCGCTGTTCTCAAAGATCAGGTCTGTTCCCTAGCACCCTACACCGCAGCCCGACCGGAGCGGCGACGGTGGGGGCGCTGGCAGGCACACGGTGCGGCGCCGCGGCTCATCGGGACGCCGGACGGCCTCCCCCGTCTTGAGCAGAGCGCGACGGCACCGCAGCTCCCGGGGGCTGGGTCAGATGCGCGGGGCTGACTGCCTGGCTGCCGGGCAGCGGCTCGTCCCAGTTGGTGAGTTCCAGGTGGATCACCAGCCATAGGAATCCGCCTGCCAGGCAAAGGGCCGCCAGGACCCGGAGCGTTTTGAATCTCATATTCGATCTCGTGACAGCGTTCGAACCGGTGTACAAACGCCGGGGTGGAAGACCCGTGCCCGGCGGCGCAGTCACGTTGGACAACGCACCAGCCCCATGAGTGCCGGAAAATGATCGCAGCGGCCGGGCTGGACGGATTGGCGCCCCGAGGCCCGGAGCGCCATCGCAGGGAAATCCGGGCCCTTCGGTCGACGGATTGATGGGCCACCCGCGAGCCTCACACCGGACGCCGCCCGTCGCGGGATTGCGCGTCCTGCGCTAGCGGCGCCCGCCCAGACGCTCCACCAGACCGTGCAACTGCTGCAAGGCCGCCAGCACCCGGCGTTGGGTGGTGTCGGGTTCCAGGCCGTCGAGGAAGTTCTTCAGGTACAGCCCCAGTTCCACGTCGCCCTTGAGATGCAGACGGCGATGGAAGAACAACGTGTCGGAATCTTCCCGGCGGGCCGCCAGGGCCAGGAAATCGTACAGCAGGCCTTGCACCACCAGGTCCGGCACCGCGTGGTCGGGACAGACGGCGAGTCTGCCGTTGGCGCCCAGGGTCAGGGACAGGCGCGCGTCGGCATCCTCGAACACCAGGCTCGCCACCTTGCCCTGCAGCCAGTCCAGCTCGCCGCCGCGCAGGGGCGCTTCGAGCAGCCGGTTGAGAAAGAACACCAGTGCATGCCGGGGCGGCGCCTTGGGCGCCAGGCGCACGGCCAGCGCCAGCGGCCGCGGCAGTCGCGGCGGCGACAGGGTGTCCTGATGGCCTTCAAGGAGCCGGTCGGAGGGGGGGGTGTTCATGGGCAGTTGCCTCGTGGGTGGTCGGCAGCGGACGGATCCGCTGGGACTCATGACGGCGGCCGGCATTGCTGAGCGCTGGCGGCACGGGGTTTCACTCCGGCGGGCACGACGGGAGCGCTCAACAGGCGCTGCGTTCCATGCCCGCCTGGCCGTGCCAGTAGCCGTCGCAGGTGCCGCCGGGCACCAGAGCTTCCAGCCGTCGAGCGGCCTCGGTGCAGTCGAGATCGTTGGCGATGGCGCGTCGGAACAGATCGACCACCGCGCCGGTGTCTTCGGCCTGGGGACTGATGCGCAGCACATCCACCCCCAGCCCGCGCAGCTCGTCGATGGCCGGCAGCAGGTTGTGGGGCTGGGCCGACTGGGTCTGGATGCCGTTCAAGGTAAGAAAGGCGTCATCGTCACGGGTATTAAGCGCCAGTCCGTCGGGATGGTCCAGGCAGCGCAGCTCGCAGCGGTCCTTGGGCAGGTCGTAGTGGCGCGCGGTGAAACAGCGCGCCGAGTACGCCAGCGGCAGGCGGCCGAAGGCGAACACCTCGGTCTCCACCCCCGGCGGGCGCTGTGCCTGCATGGACTGCAGGGCGTCCCGGGACAGCTCCACCGGCAGCACCCAGCGACGCAGCCCCGCACCGGCCAGCCGGCGCAGGGCGTGGGGGTTGTAGATGTTGATGGCCGGTCCGGCGACGAACGGCCCGCCGTTCATCAGACCCACCGCACCCATGTCGTTGGCTTCCACCGCATAGCGGTCGTTGGCGCAGATGCGCCGCAGCACCCCCAGTTCGGAGCCGGCTTCGATCAGCGTCAGGGTGGACAGCACCACTTCCTTGCCGGACGCGCTCAGCGACTCGGCGATCCGCAGCCAGTCGTCCAGGCGCAGTTCCCGGCGCTTGCTGCACACCGCTTCGCCGAGATAGACCACGTCCACCGGCCAGTCGGCCGCCTGCCGGTAGAACGACAGCACCGTGTCCTTCGGCCAGAAATACAGCAGCGGCCCCAGGGACAGGCGCGGTACGGCAGCGGCGTTCAGGGCTTCGGCCATGGCGTTACTGCCACGGCCGGTTGAAGGCGCCGAGGGTGGTCTCGCCGCCCTCGGCCAGCTTGCCCAGGCTGGCGAGCCACTCGGGCTGCACGCGGTAGCCGGCACTGTCCTGGGCGCACGCGTCCAGGGCGGCGCGCCACACCTCGGTTACCCGGGTCACATAGGCGGGATTGCGCTGGCGGCCTTCGATCTTGACGGCGGCGACGCCGGCCGCGGCCAGCTCCGGCAGCAGACCCAGGGTGTTCAGGCTGGTGGGTTCCTCAATGGCGTAGTAGGTGCGGTCGGCAACGCGAAAGCGGCCTTTGCACAAGGTGGGGTAGCCGGCCTTTTCCTGCGGGCCGAAGCGATCGATGAGCACCCCGCTCAGCCGCGTCTCCAGCCCCTCGGGCGTTTCAAGCCACTGCACCGCCTTGGCAGGCGAGCAGGCGCCGTAGGTGTTGGGCGACTCGCCGGTGACATAGGACGACAGCAGGCAGCGGCCCTCCACCATCACGCACAGGCTGCCGAAACCGAACACTTCCACTTCCGCCGGACTGTCGGCGATCACGGCGCGGACCTGGGCAAGGGACAGCACCCGCGGCAGCACCACCCGCTGGACGCCGAACTGCTCCACGTAGAAGCGAATCGCTTCCAGGTTGGTGGCCGAGGCCTGCACCGACAGGTGCAGGCGCAGATCGGGATAGGTGCGGCTGGCATAATCCAGCACACCCACATCGGCGACGATCAGCGCATCCACGCCCAATCGGGCGGCGCGGTCCACCGCCGACTGCCAGCGCTCCCAGCGGTCGGCCTGAGGATAGGTGTTGAGCGCCAGAAACACCCGGCTGCCGCGTTCGTGGGCATAGGCCAGACCCTGCTGCAGCTGCTCGGGGGTGAAGTTCAGACCTGGAAAATGGCGGGCATTGGTGTCGTCCCGAAAACCGGCGTAGACCGCATCGGCGCCCTTGTCCACGGCCGCCTTGAGGGATGCGAGGTTGCCGGCGGGACAGATCAGTTCCACAGCACACCGCCTGTGGCTGCCGAAGCGCTGGGAACGGGCGGATCGATTCCGGCGTAGGGCGCAGGCGCGCCGGCCAGCGCGCTTTCGATGGCATTCAGGACGCGCCATTTCTTCGCGCACCACCTGGGCGCCAGCAGCAGATTCTCGGACGCGGTGCCGGTGAGGCGATGGAACACCACCTGCGGCGGGGTGAGGCGCACCATCTGCGCGGCGGTGTCCACGTATTCCGCCATCGACAGAGGCCGGTACGCGCCGCGCCGCCATTGGTTCGCCAGCTGCGTGCCCTTGACCACGTGCAGGGGGTGCAGCTTGAGCCCTTCCACGCCCAGCTCCAGCACGCGGTGCAGGGACTCCAGCGCCTGTTCGTGGCCCTCGCCGGGCAGCCCTACGATCAGGTGGGTGCACACCGACAGGCCGCGTGCATGGGCGGCGCGCACCGCGGCGCGATACTCCGCAAAACCGTGACCGCGATTGACCCGCTCCAGGGTTTCGTCGAACGCCGACTGCAGGCCCAGTTCCAGCCACACTTCGTAGCCTCGGTCGCGGTAGCCGGCCAGCAGGTCGAGCACCGGCTCGGGCACGCAGTCGGGCCGCGTGCCCACCGCCAGGCCCACCACGTCCGGCTCGGCCAGTGCCTGTCGATACAGGGCATCGAGGCGCTCGGGTGCCTCGTAGGTGTTCGTGTAGGCCTGGAAATAGGCGATGAAGCGCCGCGCGCCGGTACGCCTGGCGATCACCCGCCGGCCGGCTGCGATCTGCCCGGCGATATCGGGATCGGTGCGCACATTGGGACTGAAGCTGACATTGTTGCAGAAGGTGCAGCCGCCGCGTCCGCGGGTGCCGTCGCGGTTGGGGCAGGTGAAGCCGGCATGGATGGCGAGCTTGTGCACGCGTTCGCCATAGCGGCGCAGCGCATCGGTACCGAACGTATTGACGTAATCGCTCAAGCTCATGATTCGGACTTCCCGGCGGGAGACCGCATTGTCTCCGCCCCCATGGCGCCGGTAATTGACCTGGGTCAACGGCCTCGGGATGAAGCACCCGTTTGGAATCTGTCCAGCTGAGTCAATGCTCTGCTTGGTACGCGTATTGGCGGTCCGCCTCGTGGCGTTAGATGGGTGGGAACGCAGGGCTGAGCAGTCGCAGGTTGGGCCGAGCCACCGTAGGTTGGGCCGGGCACCGCGAAGCCCAACGTGACACCCCACCAACGCACCCCACAGACCCGCCCCCACGGAGCGGCCCCCGATACCCTGTCGACGCGCCGCCGCGGGCGCCGCTGAAACGGCCGGTGACGGGTGCCGCGGGGGTGGCGGTGAGTGGGGGGTGGGCGGATTGGTGGGGGGGGGGTTGGACTCGGCAGTCGGGGCCGGCTGGAGCGTTGCGCGGGGTACCGGCCCGTGGCAACATCCCAACGTGGGTTTAGGGACTGAAGACCGCCCCCAGAGCGGCTCCGAGGGAGCAGCGCAACCCGGCCCGCAGCCGGTTTGTTAGGTAAGCCCGACAGCCGCCGGTAAACGGCGTCTGTCATATCCGCGGTCCTGCACCGCCGAGGTCCTGCCCATCGTGCGGCACCAGCAAGTCGTAGCCTTGCCCGATCCCGTCCCGTTTTCCCGCGACTCCCAACCGCTGCACACAGCCGCAGCGGTGGCCGCGGGTACGGACCGGCGTGGGCAGGAAGACGCCCCCCGGCACAACCGGCGCAGCGTCCGCCCGGCACCCCCCCCGGCGACACTGCGCACCGGTCACCCGCAGGTGCGCAGGGCACCCCCTGCTGCCCGCGCGGGGCGCAAGCAGGCAAGTCCCGGGTGGATTCAGGGCAGCCGTTGGCGGATGGCCATCCCGGTGCTGACCGTGCTGCTGATGATGGGAATTGCAACGGCGCAGGCCGCCGGGCCGGCCCTGCCGGATATGGGGCAGCCGAACGCCACCGACCCGGGCGCCGGAACGATGGGCGCGCAACGCCAACGGCGCCTGCCGCTGCCGGCCCGCCCCCTGACCCTGATGGAGCTCACCGATCTGGCGCTGCAGAACAATCCCGCCACCCGTCTCGCCTGGGCGCAGGTGCGGGCGGCGGCGGCAGAGCTGGGCATCGCCGGCTCGCCGTACTGGCCGCAGGTGGACGGCAAGGCCACGATCACCCGCTCGCGCCGCCAGTCCCTGTCCAACGCCGGCAGCACGGGGCCCAACCAGACCTATTACGGCCCCGGGGTGAGCCTCAGTTACCTGCTGTGGGACTTCGGCACCCGCGCCGGCGGACGGGACGCCGCCCGCTACCGGCTGCTGGGCGCGCGGCTCAGCCGCAACCAGACCCTGCAGGACGTGATCCTGACCGTGGAACAGGACTACTACCAGCTGCAGGGCTACCGGGCGCTGCTGGCAGCCAACCGCAAGAGCCTGGAGAACGCCCAAACCAGCCTGCGGGCGGCGCAGAAGCGCCGCGAGCTGGGGCTGTCCACGGTGGGTGACGTGTACCGGGCGCAGGCGGCGGTGGCCCAGGAGAAGCTGATACTGGAACAGACCCGCGCCAACGAGGCGGCGGCCCGCGGACGGCTGGCCGGCGCGGCCGGCTACCCGGTGGATACGCCGTTGGCCATCGTGCCCTGGGCCGGCGAGCGCAAACCGCACCCGCCCGCGACCGGCGTCACCCAGCTGCTGGCATTGGCGCGCCGCGCCCGCCCGACGCTGCTGGCCGCCAAGGCCCGGGAGCTGGCGGCGCTGGCCAATATCCGAGCGGTACGGGGCGCGGGACTGCCCACCGTCAGCCTCGATGCCAACGCGGCCCGTACCCGGGTGAGCGGCGGCGCGGACAGCTCCAGCTACCAGCTGACCGCAACCCTCAAGGTGCCGCTGTTCACGGGCTTCCGGGATCACTATGCCAACCGGCAGGCTGTGGCCCAGGCGGAGCAGTCCCAGGCCGACACCGACGTGCTGCGCCTGCAGGTGGAACAGGAGGTCTGGCAGTCCTACCAGGACGTGCAGGCGGGTATCGAAAAACTGGCCAGCTCCGCGGCGCTGCTCAAAAGCGCGACGCTGGCCGCCAAAGTGTCGGAAGCGCGCTATGCCAAGGGCCTGGACAGCATCCTGGACCTGCTCACGGCCCAGGCCACCCTTTCCAACGCCCGGGCCAGCCGCATCCAGACCGAGCTGGACTACTACTCGGCGCTGAGCGCCCTGGGTCATGCCGTGGGCGGTCTGGCGGACGCGCCGGCGGCCGAGGTCAACCCATGAACCGAAGACTGTTGTTCGCGGTCGCCCTGGGCGCCGCCCTGGCGGCGGGCTGGGTGGCGTTCCAGCGCCCCGGCGAGGCGCCGGCCGCCGCCAAGCACAAGGTGCACACCCTGACCGTGGAGACCACCGTCGCCGCGACCCGCTCCATGCCCATACGCCTGACGGCGGTCGGCCGGGTGCAGTCCCGGCATGTAGTGCAGGTGCGGCCCCAGGTCAGCGGCATGCTCAAGAAGGTGGCGTTCACCGAGGGCGACGAGGTGCGCGCCGGCCAGCTGCTGTTCGAGATCGACCCGGCCCCGTTCGAGGCCGCCCTGGCCCAGGCGCGCGCCGCTCTGGAACGGGACCAGGCGGCGCTGGCCAAGGCGCGCTGGCAGGAGCAGCGCCTGGCCCCCCTGGCCAAGCTCGACTACGTCACGCCCCTGGAATACCAGGATGCCCGCGCCGCCAGCAAGGAGGCCGCGGCCGCCGTTGCCGCCGACCGGGCCACCGTCACCCAGGCGCAGATTCAACTGCGCTACACGCGCATCGACGCGCCCATCGCCGGGCGCAGCGGCGCGGTGGGCTTTCGCGAAGGCAACCTGGTGCAGGCCAACAGCACCACGCCGCTGGTGACCATCAAGGAAATCGCCCCCATTCTGGTACAGTTCAGCGTGCCGCAGGGGCGCCTCGCAGAGATCCGCCGCTATCGGGCGGCCGGCAGCATGCGGGTCGTCATTCAGCCGGCGGGGCCCCAGCCGCAGGCGGCTGAAACGGGCCGGGTGGTGTTCGTGGACAACACCATCGATCCGACCACCGGCACGGTCAGCCTCAAGGCAGAGTTCCCCAACACCGACCGGGCCCTGTGGCCGGGCCAGTACGTCAGCGTGGATCTGGTGCTCGCCAACCAGACCGATGCGGTGGTGATACCGGACAGCGCCGTGCAGCCCGGCCAGAACGGCAGCTACGTCTATGTGGTCGACGGCGGCCGGGCCCATGTGCGGGCGGTGACCCTGGATCGCCAGCTGGACGGCCTGTCGGTCATCTCCGCCGGACTCAAGGCCGGCGAAACGGTGGTGGCCAAGGTGCCGCGCAACCTGCGCGACGGCTCGGCGGTACGCGCCGTGTCGGCGGCCGACGAAGATCGTGCGGCCCGGCCGGGTGACACGACCCAGGGACAGCCCGCGCAGCGCCCGTGAACGTCTCCTCCCCGTTCATTCATCGGCCGGTCATGACCACCATTTTGATGGTGGCTCTGGTGGTGTTCGGCCTGGTGGCCTACCGGGAGCTGCCGGTCAGCGAGCTGCCCAACGTGGACTTCCCGACCATCGTGGTCACCGCCAGTCTGCCGGGGGCCAGCGCCAGCACCATGGCGGGCTCGGTGGCCACGCCCCTGGAGCGGGAGTTCTCGTCCATCCCGGGCATCGACTCCATGGTCTCCACCAGCTCCTTGGGACAGACCCGCATCACCCTGCAGTTCGACCTGTCGCGCAACATCGACGCCGCCTCCCAGGATGTGCAGGCGGGCATCTCCCAGGCCAGCCGCCGGCTGCCGCCGGAGATGACCACCCTGCCGACCCTGCGCAAGGTCAATCCGGCGGATGCCTCGGTGCTGTACCTGGCGTTCAGCGCCAAGCACCTGCCGCTCACCGAGCTGGACGAGTACGCCGAGACCCGGGTCGCCGACCGGCTGTCCACCCTGCCCGGCGTGGCCCAGGTGCTGGTGTTCGGCTCCAAGAAATACGCCGTGCGCATCCAGCTCGATCCCTACGCGCTGCAGGCCCGCGGCCTGTCGGTGGGCCAGGTGGTCAGCGCCGTGCAGCAGGGCAATTCCAACACCCCGTCGGGCACCCTGGACGGCAGCTTCCGAGCCTACACCCTGGCGGCCAGCGGCCAGCTGGACAAGGCCGCCAACTACAACCGCCTGATCGTCGCCTACGCCAACGGCGCGCCGGTGCTGCTGCAGGACGTCGGCCACGCATCCGACAGCGTGGAGAACGACAAGCAGCTGTCCACCTTCAACGGGCGCCCGTCCATCGTGCTGGCGGTCAAACGCCAGGCGGGCGCCAACACCGTGGAGGTGGTGCGCCGTGTCATGGAGATGCTGCCGCGGCTGCGGGCCCAGCTGCCCGGGGACGCCAGCATCGACGTCATCCACAACCGCGCAGAGTTTGTGAAGGAAAGCATCAAGGACGTCACCTTCACCCTGCTGCTGGCGGTGGTGCTGGTGGTGGGGGTGATCCTGCTGTTTCTGCGCAACGTGCGCGCCACCGCCATCAGCGCCCTGTCCCTGCCAACGGCGCTGATCGGCACCCTGGCAGTGATGTACCTGCTGGGCTACAGCCTGGATACCCTGTCGCTGATGGCGCTGACCCTGTCGGTGGGTTTCGTGGTGGACGACGCCATCGTGGTGCAGGAGAACATCGTGCGCTACATGGAGCAGGGCTACGACCGCATGAAGGCCGCCCTGCTGGGCACGGCCGAGATCGGCTTCACCGTGGTGTCCATGACGGTCTCGCTGGTGGCGGTGTTCATTCCGATTCTGTTCCTGGGCGGCATCATCGGGCGGCTGTTCACCGAGTTCGCGGTCACCCTGGGCGTGGCGGTGCTGCTCTCGGCGGTGGTGTCGCTGACCCTCACGCCCATGCTGGCGAGCCGCTATCTGCACGACCGGCCCCATCACGGCCGCATCTATACGCTGTTCGAACGGCTGTTCGAGCGCAGCCTGGCCGGCTACACCGCCGGCCTGCGCTGGAGCGTGGCGCACTACCGCACCACCCTGGCGCTGGCGACGGCGCTGTTTCTGGCCAGCGTGTGGCTGTTCTACGTGGTGCCCAAGGGCTTCATCCCCAGCGAGGACACCGGCTTCGTCATCGGCAACACGCGCGCCCCGGAGGGGGTGACCTTTGCGGAGCTGCTGGCCATGCAGTCCAGGGTGGCCCGCATCGTCCAGGCCAACCCCAACGTGAAGGGCGTCATGTCCAGCGCCGGCCAGGGTTTCGGCGGCAGCAGCGGCAGCAACATCGGGCGGCTGGTGCTGCATCTGAAGCCGGCCTCGGAGCGCCGCGACGATGCTGATCAGGTCATCGCCCAGCTGCGCCGCGCGGTCGCCAAAGTGTACGGCATGCAGGTGTTCTTCCAGAATCCGCCGGCCATCCGCATCGGCGCCTTCTCCAGCAACAGCAACTATCAGTACGTGCTGCAGGGCTCGGATGTGGAGCAGCTGTTCAGCGCAGGTAGCGCGCTGGAGCAGAAGCTGCGCGGCCAGCCCGGATTGCGGGACGTGAACCTGGACGCCGAACTGAACAATCCCCAGATCAACGTGCGCATCCGCCGCGACCGGGCGTCCGCGCTGGGCGTGTCGGCCAACGCCATCGAGCAGACGCTGTACGATGCCTACGGCGGGCGGCAGATCAGCACCATCTACGGCGCCAGCGACAGCTACCAGGTCATCCTGCAGCTCGCGCCGCGCTATCAACAGGACATGAACGCGCTCAGCGCCCTCTACGTGCGCAGCGGCGACGGCCATCTGGTGCCGCTGTCGGCGGTCGCCGACATCACCTCCGGCGTGGGGCCGCTGTCCATCAACCACTACGAACAGCTGCCGTCGGTCACCCTGTCGTTCGACCTGGCGCCCGGCGCCTCCCTGGGCGAGGTGACCTCGGAGATCGAACAGGTCGCCGCCTCCAGCCTGCCGGCGGGCGTGACCGGCACCTTCGCAGGCACGGCGCAGACCTTCCAGGCCTCCATGCGCGACCTGCCCCTGCTGCTGGGGTTCACCATCGTGCTGATCTACATGGTGCTGGGGGTGCTCTACGAGCACTTCGTCCATCCATTCACCATTCTCACCGCCCTGCCCCTGGCCGGTTTCGGTGCGGTGCTGGCCCTGCTGCTGTTCCATCAGGAACTGAACGTGTTCAGCTTCGCGGGGCTGATCCTGCTGGTGGGACTGGTCAAGAAGAACGGCATCATCATGGTGGACTTCGCCCTGCAGATACGCCGCAAGCGCGGTCTGGCACCGGCGGAAGCGATCATCGAGGCCTGCCGGGTGCGCTACCGGCCCATCATGATGACCACCTTTGCCGCCATTCTGGGCACCCTGCCCATCGCGCTGGGGATCGGCGCAGGCGCCCATTCGCGCCAGGCGCTGGGTATCGCCACGGTCGGCGGACTGGTGTTCTCCCAGACGCTGACACTGTTCGTCACGCCGGCCTTCTATGTGGCCATGGAGCATTTGAGCGAACGCCTGCGCCGCCGGCAGAGCGCACCGGCCTGAACCGGAAAGACAATGGCGCTGGTGTTGGGCCGACGGCCGGGTCAGGCGTGGCTTTTGGAGGCGGGTGCCGGACAGACGTTCTGCAGGGTGGAGATGCCCAACCACCAGGTCTTGACCTTGATGTCGGTAATTTCCTTGCCGTTGTAGGCATTGATCAGTTCCCACTTGTGGTTGCCTGACTTCTTCAGTCCCATCTTGCACTGGCTGTAGTTCATCAGCAGACCGTTGGTGAGATATTTGATGATCAGGTTGCCTTTGCCGGCGCGGGAATCGATGGTGCCGCGCAGCAGGATGGCCTTGACGCCCTGGCCCTGACCGAGCACCACGCCGTCGCCGCTCTCGATGTCCTTGAGCCAGAACGCTCCGTTGCTGATGCCCCCATCGCCTCCGTCGTCCCCGGCCTTGCCGGACGCGCGGGTGTCCACGTAGATGCCGCGCACCGCATCGCGCCGGCTGACCATGAGATTGAGGTAGCTCACGCTGGTATCGCGGTCATTGGTAATACCCGCCAAGGGAACCACATCGATATTCGGAGGCAGCGCGTGCGCCCGGGCAACTCCCGCCGCACTCAACAGCGCAGCTGCGACGAGGACGAATTTGGAGATGGTGAGCGTCATGTTGCCTGATTGAACCTGTACATGTTGCGGCCCGTGGGGGGGATCGTGCAGCCGGGCGCCGCCGCGCCCGTCCGCCTGCCACGGATCTAACCGGAGCGGCGGCCTCACCGGTTTCCTTCGCCATCCCGGCAGAAATTGTCGAGGGGAAATTGATGTCGTGCGCCGCGCGAGCCTGACAGGCTCGGACAAACGCCACGGGTGCTGCGCGTGGCCGGACGCTTCATTATAAGGCAGGCGGCGCGAAGCGCGCCAGCAGAGCGGTCCCGCGCCGTCCGTTTGGTCCGTGGTGTTCGGGACGCCCGGCGAGCCGTTTCATGGTAACTGAACTTCCAGGCGAGCCCCCTGCCTAAGGGTCTGCGATAGCCATGCCCCGGGCAGCCGCTGTGGGTCGACGGGACGGCGTTTGACGGGACATGGCCCGCCTTCGCGCGGTCGCCGCAGGACGATCCCTGCCGGTGGCCCAATCAAACCAATCAAGAAACGATCAACGATCGACACATGGAGGAGACAAGGATGAAGGCTCCCACGAGTATACTGAGTGCCTTATCGTTCGGGGCAGTGCTGATGACCATGGGGGCGGGCCAGGCAGCCGCCCAAGATCTGAACCCGTTCATTCTCGCCTACGACACCACGGGCACCGTGGACCAGGCGGCAAACCAGGTGGAAAGCAAGCTCAAGGCCGGCGGCTTCGATGTGGCGGGCAGCTATTCGCCCTACGATGGCGCCGAAGTCATCGTGATCACCGACCCCGCCTTGAAGAAAGCGGCCGCTGAGACCCCGTTCGGCGCCTACGCGGTGGGCCAGCGGGTGACGGTGACCAAGAACAACGGCCAGATCCAGGTCTCCTACACCAACCCCGAGTATATGGCGTACGCCTACCACCTGAAGTCCGACCTGCAGTCGGTGGCCGATCACCTGAAAAAGGTGCTGGGCGACCAGGAGAGCTACGGGTCCAAGGATGGCATGTCGCCCGGCGATCTGAAGGGCTACCACTACATGTTCGGCATGCCCTACTTCAGCGACATGGACCTGCTGGCCACCTACGACAACTACCACGACGCTCTCAACGCCGTCGAGAAGGGTCTCAAGGAAGGCAGGGGCGGCGTGACGGAAGTGGATCAGATCGCCGTCCCGGGGCGCCAGGAAACGCTGTTTGGCGTGCACCTGACCAAAGGCTGCAGCGGCGACCGCTACATCATGAGTCGCATCGACTTCAAGTCGCCGCGCTCCACCGGTCACCTGCCCTACGGCATGCTGGTGGACGGCCCCAAGGTGTACGCTCTGGCGGCCAAGTTCCGCATTGCCATCAATTTCCCGGACCTCGGGATGATGGGCTCGCACAGTTTCTTCTCCATCATGTGCGCGCCGGATGCCATCAAGCAGGCGCTCACCGCGGCGGCGGGCGCCGGCAGCAACGGTTGACCGACCGCCCCCGGCCGGCATGGAGAGCCATGCCGGCCGGGGAGCACCGGCGCGGTCGTCGGTTCCCCCACTCCCCACCCTCCCCAGCCGCCCGAGCCTCGCGGAAATTCCCCTCAATACCGTGATCTAAGCACTTTGTCCGCGCTGCGTGGCGAAGGCGTTAAGTTCTTGGCGGCCGCGGCCGATACAGTCCCACGGGAGCCACGATCCGACACGGCAGCACCGGCGCGAGGACGCCGGGCCAGATGCCGGGCCGGGCGACAAGAACCACAACCCACAGCCGTCGAATGCGATGGCTGTCCCTATTGCACAGGCGCTAACAGACCAGATGAAGAACAATGGCGATGAGGCGAGGGAGTTGCGGCGTCAGGCAGGGCGATGGCTCAAGGAGCTGCGCCGCAAACGGGCGCTGACGCAGCGCCAATTGGCCTCGACTCTGGACTATACGTACTACACGTTCATTTCCCAGATCGAGAACGGCGTGGCCCGGGTGCCCTCCGACTCCCTGGAGGAATGGGCCCAGGCACTGGGTGTGGATCAGGCGGAGTTCGCCCGCACACTGCTGCAATACTACGACCCGCACTACTACTCGGCGCTGTTCGGCTCGGAATAGGGCGCCAGCGGGCGCCGGGCCGCAACGGCACAGGAACTCATAGGCCCCCGCCGGCCGCCGCGCGCACGCCAGCCCACAGCAGGACGAGCTGCTGGCGATACATGCTGGCAACGGATCCCGGATTGGACAACCGCAGCGCCAGCGGCACCCCATGGAAGATGGATATCAGCGCGACCAGCACCGTGGCCCGGTGGGTGTTGGGCGGAAGCTCCCCGCGCTCGATGGCGTACTCCACATTGGGAACCAGGATGGCGTCCAATCCCCCGGCGGGCACCTCCTCGATACCCTCCAGATCCGCAAACGCCAGCACCCGTTCCGCCCGTGTCAGCTCCACCGATGGGGGCCGCTCCCGCAGGCGCGCCTGGTGGCCGATGATCTCCCCCATGGTACCCGGATGCTGTTGGATCTGGCGGGCCGCCTGTTCGAAGGCGGCAGACACGGCGGCCAGGCCCCGCGCCCCGGCGCTGCGCACATGCCAGGCAATCTCCAGCGACCAGAGCCGGCTGACATAGACCACCAGATCGGATTTCTTCGGGAAGTAGTTGAAGAAGGTGGCCTCGGACACTTCCGCCGCCTCGCACAGGGCGCTGACCGACAATCCGTCCAGGGACTGGGTTTCCAGCCGTTCCACGGCGGCGTTGGCGAGTTTGAGCTTGGTCTGGGCATACTTGCGTTCCCGCAGAGGGATGGCGGATCGGGCAGTCACGTGTTGGGGTCTCCTCCAATGTTCGTGAAACCACTAACCTCAGTGGCAGACGCGGGCCCAGGCGTTAGCGGCGGCCATGGCCTCTGCCTGCCGTAAAACTAGTGTATCCACCAAGTATAGAGCAAACAATATTCCAAGCGCCAGCCGAGGCCGACGGCTTGACTTCCTGTTGATTGGGAATACATTCCCAATTATGACCGAGTCCGCCGGCAACGCCCTCGCCTCTGCGCTGCTTGTCCTGCTGCGGCCGCTGGTGCGCATTCTGCTGCGCAACGGCGTCGCCTACGGCACGTTCGCGGAACTGGCCAAGAAGACCTACGTGGACGTGGCGTTCGAGGAATTCGCCCTGCCGGGCAAGAAACAGACGATGTCCCGGGTGTCGGTGCTCACCGGCCTGACCCGCAAGGAGACCAAGCGCCTGCACCAACTGGAAGGCCCCGATGACCTGGGAGCCCACGAGCGCTACAACCGGGCGGTGCGGGTGATCAGCGGCTGGCTGAACGACCCCCGCTATCACGACGCCACCGGCAATCCCGCCAGCCTGACCCTGGAAGGCGAGCCCGTGAGCTTCGCCGATCTGGTGCGTCAGTACAGCGGCGACATGCCCACCCAGGCCATGCTGGAAGTGCTGCTGTCCGCCGAGAGCGTGGCCCGCACGGGCGATCGCGTGGAGCTGATCCGACACGCCTACCTGCCCGGCCAAGACCCGGTGGACAAGATCCACATCCTGGGCACGGACGTCGCCGAGCTGAGCGCCACCATCGACCACAACCTGACCGCCGAGTCGCCGGCACTGCGCCTGCAGCGCAAGGTATCCAACGACCGGGTCGACCCCCGGGCGCTGGCACCGTTCCGGACCCTGGCGGCGGACCGGGCGCAGTCCCTGCTGGAAGACCTGGACCGGTGGCTCGCCGAACATGAGACGCAGGACACCGACAAGGGCCGGGGGCGCTATGTCAGCCTTGGCATCTATTACTACGAACAAGACGAACCCGAGGAGAACGAGCCATGAAACGCGGCGCACTGGCCAAGGTCCTGATCGTGCTGGCGGCGGTTTTCGCCCTGCCGTCCTGCGGCGGAGGCAGTGGCGGCGGGGGCATCATCGCCGGCATCGGGGGCACCGGCATCACGGCCAGCGGCACCATCACCGGCTTCGGGAGCATCTTCGTCAACGGCGTCGAATATCAGACCGGTAATACCGCCGTCACCATCAACGACACCGGCGCCACGGCGTCCGAGCTGAAGCTGGGCATGGTGGTGAAGGTGACCGGCCAACTCAACAGCGACGGCATCACCGGCACCGCGACCAGCGTGGCCTATGACGCCGACCTCAAAGGCCCCATCGTGGCAGCGCCGACACTGCTGTCGAACGGCAGCAAGAGCTTCCAGGTGCTCAACACCCCCGTGGTCGTGCAGCCGGTGTCCACCGTGTTCGACAACAGTCAGTACCCGGGCTTCAGCTTCAACAGCATTGCCCAGAACGACCTGGTCGAGGTCAGCGGTTTCTACGACGCCAACGGGCGGTTGTACGCGACCCGTATCGGAAAGGTAGGCGTGCTGAGCGCTTCGACCCCGGTGGAGATCAAGGGCACCATCAGCGGCTACAACAATGCGAACAGCTTTACGGTGGGCGGCCTGACCGTAACGCTCAGCAACAGCACCGACCTGTCCCAGTTGACCGGCGGCATCGTCGACGGCGCCTACGTGGAGGTCAAGGGACTGGTGCCCAGCGCCACGGCCACCACCATCACGGCCACCACCGTGCTGCCCGAGGAAGGCACGTTCGGTACCGATGTGTCCGAGGCCAGCGTCGAGGGCATCGTCACCGACTACAACGGACTGAGCAACTTCAAGGTCGCAGGACAGACGGTGGACGCGTCCACGGCCACCATTTCGCCGACCGGCTTCCAGATCGCCAACGGCGTCCAAGTGGAAGTGGGAGGACCCATCAGCGCCGGCGTGCTCAAGGCCACCAAGGTGGAGGGTCGCAGCGGCGAGATCAGCCTGACGGTTCCCGTGTACTCGGTGGACACCGTCAACAACAGCATCGCAGTGCGCCTGGACAGCCGGACGGTGCCCATCACGGTGAACAGCCGCACCCAGTTCGAGGACGAAGCCACGGGCACGGAGCCGTTTTCGGTCACCGACGTCTATCCCAACAACGTACTGGAAATCGAAGGGGTCTCCGACGGTGCCGGCGGGGTGATCGCGACCCACGTGAAACGCACCGCGGTCGCCCAGCCGGTGCCGTTCACCGCCACGGTCACGGCGCCCCTGCAGAGCCTGGACCAGACCTCCTATCTGCTCAGGGCGCTGGGGGTGACCTACTCGACGGATACCAACACAGTGTTCTTCAACGCCAGCGGCAGCCAGGTCAGCCGGGGCACATTCTTCAGCACCGTCCCGCCCGGCACACTGGTGCACATCGTGGACGACAACAATGACGGTCTGGCCGAGCGGGTGGAAGTGGACAACTGAGACGCCATTGGCGGGGAACAGGCGATCGAGCGGCCACGCCAGAGACCGGTCGGCAGCTCAGCCCGCCAGCCGCACGCTCTCGGGCAGGCTCACTTCCATGGCCACCGGCAGGTGGTCGGACACCGGGCAGTCCAGAACCACGGCGCTCTCCACCTTCAGGGTCGGCGTGACCAAGATATGATCGATATTGCGGGCCGGGCGCCAGCTGGGGAAGGTATGCAGACCGTGGATGGGCTCGCGCATAAGAGTGTTGCTGATCAACTGATTCATTTCGGGGCTGTCGGATCGGCAGTTGAGGTCGCCCATCAGGATGACATGGCGATAGCGGTTGACCAGCTCGCTGACATACGCGATCTGGCGCATGCGGCCGCTGCGGCTGAGGGCCAGGTGCATGATCAACAGCACCAGGGGATCCTGGTGACCGCCGAAACGGATCAGCAGGACACCTCGCCCGGGTATCTTGCCCGGCAACCGGTGCTCGATGATTTCGGTGGGCCGGAAACGGCTCAGCATGCCGATGCTGTGGCGGGCGATGCCCCCGACCCGGCGGTTGGTCTGGTCGTACCAATAGGGGAAGTCGGCGCGCTGGGCCAGATACTCGGTGAGATTGATGAAACCCGAGCGCAGGCTGCCGGCATCCACCTCCTGCAGACCCACCAGATCGTAGCTGTAGATCAGGTCGGCGATCTGGTTGAGGTTGTCGAAGCGCTCCGGGTGGGGCAGCACATGCTTCCAGCTCTGGGTAACGTAATGCCGGTAGTGACGGGTGGTGACGCCGGTCTGGATGTTGTAGCTGAGCAGCCGCAGACGGTGGCGGCCTTCGGGGTTGGCGGCGTCATTCCCGGACGCCGGCGCGGAGCTTTCGTCTGCGTGGGCGACGGTCATGGGTTCAGATGGGACAGACCAGCTTTCCGAGTTTGTCGGTCAACTTGAGGTTTTCGCTGTAGTCCACCGGGCAGTCGATAATGCTGACGGTCTTGTCGGCCATGGCCTTCTTGAGGGTAGGCATCAGGTCCGCCGTCTTTTCGATGCGGTAGCCCTTGGCGCCGAAGGACTCGGCATACTTCACGAAGTCGGGATTGCCGAACCGCACGTTGCTGGCGCGGTGGAAATGGTTCATCTGCTTCCATTCGATCAGGCCGTAGCCGCAGTCGTTCCAGATCAGGATGACGATGGGCACCCCCAGACGGGTGGCTGTCTCGATCTCCTGGGAATTCATCATGAAGCCGGCATCGCCCGTCACCGCCACCACCGCCCGGTCCGGGTAGAGCATCTTGGCGGCAATGGCCCCGGGAACCGCGATGCCCATGCTTGCAAAACCGTTGGAGATGATGCACGTATTGGGGTATTCGCAGCGGAACATGCGGGCCATCCACATCTTGTGGGCCCCCACGTCGCAGATCACGATGTCCTCCATGGCCAGCGCGGTGCGCAGGTCCCAGATGATCTTCTGGGGCTTGACCGGAAAGCCCTGGTCGCCGCGCAGCTGATTCATCTCATCGACCAGCGCGTCGCGTAGCGCGCGCATGGGCTGGCCCTGATGGGGCGTCGCCAGTTCCTGGATGCGCATCAGGCTGTGCTTGATGTCGCCGACGACGCCCGCTTCGATAGTGTAGCTGGCATCCACTTCGGCAGGCAGGGTATCGATGTGGATGATCTTGCGGTCGCGGGTCGGATGCCACAGGTGGGGGTGGTATTCCACCAGGTCGTAGCCCACGCAGATGATGACGTCGGCCCGCGAGAAACCGCAGCTGATATAGTCGTTGGCCTGCAGGCCGGCGCTGCCCAGCGCCAGCGGGTTCTTGCCGAAGGGGATCACGCCCTTGGCCATGAACGTATTGGCCACCGGAATATCGAGCTGGGAGGCGAACTCGGCGAGGTGCTTCCAGGCGCGGGCGCGCACCACACCGTGGCCGGCCAGTATGATGGGATTGCGGGCCTCGGAGATCACCTCGGCGGCGCGCTCCACCCGGTCCCGGGCGGGCTCGGGCGTGACCGGGTGCTTGACCGGCAGGGGATCGGCCTCGATCTCCATGGAAGCGATGTTTTCCGGGAACTCGATGAACGTGGCGCCGGTCTTCTCGGTCTGAGCCAGCTTGAACGCCTTGCGCACCACCTCGGGGATGATGTTGGGGGTGAGCAACCGTGACGAGTATTTGGTAATGGGCTGGAACAGCTGCTCCAGGTCCAGCACCTGGTGGGATTCCTTGTGCAGGCGGTTGGTGCCGGCTTGCCCGGAGATAGCCACCAGCGGGGCATGGTCCATGTTGGCGTCGGCCACGCCGGTGACCAGATTGGTGGCGCCGGGACCCAGGGTGGACAGGCAAACCCCGGCGCGGCCGGTCAGCCGACCGTAGACGTCGGCCATGAAGGCGGCGCCCTGCTCATGACGGGTGGTGATGAACTGGATGCTGGAATCCACCAGCGCATCCATGACGTCGAGGTTCTCCTCGCCCGGCACCCCGAAGATATACTCGACGCCTTCGTTTTCAAGGCACCTGACGAACAGTTCCGCTGCTTTCATGGGACCACCTTCCGTGCCGCCATCCACCCGTCCCCAAACGGGTGCCTCCCTGCCCCATGCAAGTCACGTACCGGGCATCGCCTTCAGCGCGCAGCGCCGGCGTCCGCGCTTGCGCGCTCCTTCCGAACCAGATAATCGACCACGTTCAGCATGGCGTCGTTACTGCCGGCCAGCTGCCCCGAGGTCCGGTACTTGCCGGCCACGATCATGCTGGGCACGCCATTGATCCCGTACCGGCGCGTCATATCCTTGGCGCGGTTGACGTCCACATCCACTGCGAAAGAGTTGTAGGTGGACAGGAACTTCGCCTTCGGCACCCCGTGCTTGGCAAAGAAATCTGCCATCGCCTGCGGGTCGCTCAGCAGCTTGAACTCGTGGTCCTTGTGGATGGCGTTGAACAGCGCCAGGTGGGTCTTGTCGAACACGCCCAACAGCTTTTCGGTGTAGAACGCGCGCGCCAGGGGCGTCCAGTTCGGGCCCAACACCGCCGGGATGCGCTCGAACACCACACCCTTGGGTTTGTGGGCCAGCCACTGATCCAGGTGCGGTTCGAAATGGAAGCAGTGCGGACAGCCGTACCAGAACAGCTCGATCACCTGGATCTTGCCGGCGGTGGCGGCAGGCTGAGGCGGATCGATGAGCTGATAGTCGATGCCCGCATCGTAGTGCTTGTCCGGGCCGCCGGATGCGGCCATCACCAGGGCAGGTACGAGAAGGGCCAGCAGGCCGACGATCATTCTTCTTAGCATGGAATCGCGTTCCTCGTCATGTGTTCACCCCGCTCCGCTGGAGCCGCCCCCAGCGACCCGGCCGACCGGACAAACTCCTACAGATGGCCGTAGGAGTGCAGGCCCGACAGGAACATGTTCACCCCCAGGAAGGCGAACGTGGTCACGCCCAGCCCGATAATGGCCCACCAGGCCATGGGGGCCCCGCGCCAGCCTTTGGTCAGACGCATGTGCAGCCAGGCCGCGTAGTTGAGCCATACGATCAGTGCCCAGGTCTCCTTGGGGTCCCAGGACCAGTACCCGCCCCAGGCCTGGGCCGCCCACAGTGCACCCAGAATAGTCGCCACCGTGAAAAACGCAAAACCCAGGGCGATGGACTTGTACATCACATCATCCATGACGTCCCGCGACGGCAGCCTGGCCAGCAGGGTTCCATCCGGATTGACCCGTTCCTGCCGCTCGCGGAACAGGTACGCCACCCCCACCATGGAAGCCAGGGCGAAGGAACCGTAACCGATGAAGTTTGCAGGCACGTGAATCTTCATCCAGTAGCTCTGCAGTGCGGGCACCAGCGGCTGGATCTGGTAGGCCTGGCGGTCGAATGCATACCAGAGCAGAAAGGCGATGGCCGCCGAGATCACCAGCATGACAAACCCGCCCAGCGAGCGGGTCTTGTAGCGGTGCTCGTAGTACAGGTACAGCAGGGAGGTGACGATGGAAAACAGGATGAACACCTCATAGAGGTTGCTCACCGGAATATGGCCGATATCCGGCCCCATCATGTAGGACTCGCGCCAGCGCACCATCAGGCCGATCAGGCCCATGGCGACGCCGGACCAGACCAGGGAGGTGCCGACCTTGCCGGTGAACTCCGAGCCGGAGAACAGCGCGCCGAAGTAGGTGAAGGTGGCGCCGATGAACAGCGCGCTCATCCACATGATGGCCGATTGGCTGGCCAGCATGTACTTGAGAAAGAAGTTGTGGTCGGCAGCGCTCAGATGGCTCCCATAGGACCAGATGGCGAACAGGCTGACGCCGGCCACCACCAGGGACAAGGCCCGGATCGACTTCCACCGCCAGCCCAGCCCGATCAGACCCATGCTCGCCCCGCCCAGGATGCCGATCTGGAACTGGTTCATGGGCATGCCGATGCGGGAGGCGTAACTGAAGGCGTAGGCTGCGCCCACCAGGACGAGCGCCGCCCAGCTCCAGTCGAACCAGCTCAAGGTCTTCCAGAAGGACGGGCGTTGAAAATCCTTCAACATGTCATGCTGTGTTACGGACATGCCGCTTCTCCTCGGTTCAGTCGGCGCCGGTACGGGTAGATCCGCATCCGGTCGTTTCAGGAGTGGAATTGGCGCTCAAACGTATCTCGCAGAGTCGCGAACTCCTGTTCGAAGTCCCGCTGATTTCGGTTGCCGGTCCCGGCGAACAGTACTCGGGTGCCCCCCTCGCTGCGGTCCACCCAGAACCAGAGCCGCCGGTGGGCCACATAGAACATCAGGAACACGCCCACGATGAGCAGCCCAAACCCCATATATACAACAATTTTGCCTGGGGCACGGGCGATTTGAAAGCCCGAGGCCTGGACCTGCTTGAAACTGGTCATCTGCAGGAAGAACGGTGCGCCATATTCGGGCAGCGCCGCCATGGCGGTGAGGGCATCGTCGTAGAACCGGGCGTCCTTGTCGCTGACACCCTTCGACACGTCCACACCTTCGTCTTTCAGCACATCGACATACAGCGTCCCGAGCACATTCTGCAGAACCTTCATGTAGGCGTCCATGACCTTGGCCTGCCGGTCCTTGGGCACCTGCTTGTCGACCTGGGTCGCGATGGCCTGAAAACCGCCCTTCGCAAACAGAGAAACCAACCGGTCCATGGTATCGACAATATGGTGCTGCATCTGTTCATTATTCATCTTCGCCTCGGCGAAGGTTTCCTTGGTGGTCTGCTCGGCCACCTTGTTGACCCGCGCCGGATCATGGATCCAGGCGTTGAAGGTCATGAAGCGCTTGATACCCCCGTCGGGATCGGCCGGTATGTGAAGATAGCGATAGGGCTGCGCCGGCGAGGTGCGCATGCCGGTGAGGTAGAACAGCCGCCCGTCCTGCTCCACCGGCGCCATGTAGTTGTTGTACTCGGTGGCCACTCCTTGGGCGTCGCGCAGCTTGTAAGTGAAGCTGGGACCCAGGTTGAAGAAGTCCTCCTTGCCGTCCTTGGACTCCTTCCGGTTGATGTTGTACATGCGGAAATTGGTCAGCTCCAGGGTGAGCGGGCCCTCGTGGGTGGTCACCGGCACCTTGGAAAAAACCGAACTCTTGACCACCTGCGGGTCGAGATCGGAGGTCTGCAGAGGCCAGGCCTTCAGGGTCTCGTGGGTGCCGCCGTCGCTGAAGCTGGCCTGATAGATGGTGTAGCCCTTGTAGGTCAGCGGGTGGTTGACCGCGATGGTGGCCGCTATCGGATGGCCCGGATTGCTGGGGTCGTGAATGACCACGTCGCTCTCGAAGGACTTCGGCTTGCCGCTCGGGTAATGCCTGATGCGAAACTGCTTCAGATCGACGGTGAACGGCAGGGGCTGCACCAGGTAGCCGTTCTTGAGCTGCAGGAAGCACAGGTTGGCCGAAGTCCCTTCAGGAATGGTGATGCTGCCCCGGAACGAGGGATTATGGACCGACAGCCAGCTCTTCTTGGGCACCTTGGAGGCGGGCAGATCCTGGGTTTCTATCTTCACGGCCCCGGTCAGGGCCTTGAGCTTGAGCCCGACGTTCCCGTCCACCAGCGCACCCACACAGATCACCACGATGGCGGCATGGGTGAAGACATAACCCATACGGTTGAAACGGCCCTTCATGGCGGCCAGCACCACATGGTCGCCGTGGTCCTTGCGGCGCACACGGTAGCCGTAGGCGCCCACGATGGTCGATACAGCATGCAGGGTCGCATCCTGATCGGCAGGCACGTCCCATTGCTTGTGGAAATGAAACGCCTGCAGGGACTTGCGCTGCACGCCCAGGCGGAAATTGCGCATGTCGCGCAGCATGCCGGGGCCGGTGCGCACGATGCACACGCTGGTCGATATGACCAGGAAGGTCAGAATGGTCAGGAACCACCAGGAGCTGTACACATCGTACAGGCCGATGGATTTGAACACCTGGAACCAGAACGCCCCGAACTGGATGACGTAGTTCTGGTAGGGCTCGTTCTGCTTGAGGACCGTGCCGATCACGGCCGCAATGGCGGTGGCCGCCAGCAACGTGATGGCAAGGTTCATCGAACCCAGAAATTCAAGCAGGATCGTCGACCGCGAGGGTGCCGGCGGCGTGTTGTCGGTGCGTGCGTCGTTACTCAAGGCGGCAAACTGTCAGATGGCGTGGCGTCGACGTATGAGGGTCTGCTAACAGGCCCTAGGACAGCGGGTGGCCGGAGTCGTTCATTGTACACCCGTTGATTTCGAGACGCCGTATAACGCCTTAATGGTGTGGGAATGGCCGCTGCCTGCGCTGCACCGGGACCGCAAAGACGGCAGAGGGCGACCGGAGTCGCCCTCTGTGTCCTGCAGGTGATCGTGAGCGATCAGTGCAGCCCCTGGATGTAGGAAGCCACCGCCTCAATCTGGGCGTCGGTCAGCTTGGCGGCGATATCGCGCATCATCTTGCCGGCGTCGTTGCTGCGCTCGCCGGCGCGGAACGCCTTGAGCTGGGCAACGATGTAGGCGGCGTGCTGGCCGTGCAGGGCCGGGAAGTGCGCGGCCGGATTGCCGGCGCCGGTCGGGCCGTGGCAGGCCATGCAGGCCGGCACGCCGGTCTTCATGTCGCCGCCGCGGAAGAGGGATTCGCCCAGCGCCACCAGCTTGGGATCGGTTTCGCCGATCTTCACCTGCTGACTGGAGAACCAGGCGGCGAGATCCTGGATCTGCTTGTCGTTCAACGGAGCCGCCATGGGCTGCATGGTGGCGTTCTTGCGGGCACCCGACTTGAAGTCGTGCAGCTGCTTGATGATGTAGGGGGCGTTCTGACCGGCCAGCTTGGGGAACATGGCATTGACGGAATTGCCGTCGGCGCCGTGGCAGGCTGCGCAAGTGGTGGAGTCGGCCTTGCCTGCGGCGGCGTTGCCCGGATCCAGGGGATTGCCTTCGGCGAGGGCGGTGCCAGTGGCTCCGAAGGCGGAAACCGCGACTGCGAATACAAACCACTTCTTCATCGTAGAGCAACTCCTCTTGCCATACTGCGGAACGCGGTATGGTCGCTGTCGCGGCGCGTAGCCGCGCGTAGGACCCCGCACCGTCCGGCTCGTCCGGATGGCACCCCTTAAAAAAAGACTCCACTGTATACCAGCCGGGACTCGGCCGGTCAACTCCACAAGGCCATGACAAATGCCGCCGGTGACGAGGAAAATGCCCGCCATGACAAACTCCTACCATGCCGCACGTTTTCTCAAGAGCGCTCCGGATCCGGACCACGCTCCCCCCGACGAGGGCGCCGAGGTGGCCTTCGCCGGCCGCTCCAATGCCGGCAAGTCCAGCGCCTTGAATGCCATTGCGGGCCAACGGGCGCTGGCGCGCACCAGCAAGACGCCAGGGCGCACACAGCTGCTGAATTTCTTTGATGTGGGTGATGACCGGCGCCTGGTGGATCTGCCCGGCTATGGCTATGCCCAGGTCCCCATGGCCGTCAAACAGCGCTGGCAGGCGGGGCTGGCCCGCTACCTGCGTGACCGGGGTTCCCTGCGCGGACTGGTACTGCTCATGGACGTGCGCCATCCGCTGACCGAGTACGACTGCCAACTGCTGGACTGGTGCCGCGAGGCGCAGCTGCCGGTTCACGTGCTGTTGACCAAGGCCGACAAGCTCAAACGCGGGGCCGCCGCCGCCGCCCTGCACCGCGTACGCCGCGCGCTTGCCGACCTGCACCCCGAGAGCAGCGTCCAGCTGTTCTCCGCCCTCAAGCACGAAGGCCTGGAAGAGGTCCGCCACCGGCTGGACCGTTGGCTGCAGCTCAACGCGCAGTGAAGCGGACTCCGACAGACAGGCAAAAAAAACCCCGGTATCCAAGGGGGGGGGAAGTACCGGGGCCAATCACCCGACTTGGGGGTGCCGGGTAAGGAGGAATACCCGCTCAGGGAGGGAGAGCGGGGTGAGCGCTGTGCAGCAACGCTCGCATCCGTTATGACCAAGCCCCCCGGTGAAAGTTCACGGCCGAAAAGCCATCCGCGATTTTTTTGAGGGAAGCGACGGGACCCCCGGCATCCAACTGCGCTGCCGATCAATGGGCCTCATCCCAGTTGCCCCCCACGCCGATGTCCACCACCAGCGGCACGTGCAGGGCGGCGGCGCCTTCCATGGCGGTGCGGATGCGCTCGCCGGCCGCCTCCACCCGCTCCGCGTCGATCTCGAACACCAGTTCATCGTGCACCTGCATGATCATGCGTCACGACCGTGATCGGCGCTCGCGATCCAGTCGTCCACCGCGATCATGGCACGCTTGATGATGTCGGCGGCCGTGCCCTGCATGGGCGCGTTGATGGCGGCCCGCTCCGCGCCTGTGCGCGGCGCTGGCCGTTGCGGCTGGCGATTTCCGGCAGGTACAGCCGGCGGCCGAACACGGTCTCCACGTAGCCCTCGGTCGCGGGCGGCTGCGCGGGTGCGCTCCATGTAGTCGCCGCACGCCGGGGTAGCGGGCGAAATAGCGGTCGACGTATTCCTGGGCCGTACCCCGCGTCCAGATGCCCAGCTGGCGGCGCCAGTCCGAAGGCCGACATGCCGTAGATCAGGCCGAAGTTGATGGCCTTGGCCGCACGGCGCTGCTCGCCGCTGACCTGTTCCGGCGCCATGCCGAACACCTCGGCCGCGGTGGCGCGGTGGATATCCTCGCCGTCGGCGAAGGCCTTCAGCAGCCCCGCGTCGCGCGGACAGATGGGCCATGATGCGCAGCTCGATCTGGGAGTAGTCCGCAGCCAGAATGCGGCAGCCCGGGCGTCGCCACGAAGGCCTGGCGGATGCGCCGCCCTTCCTCGGTGCGCACCGGAATGTTCTGCAGGTTGGGATCGGACGACGACAGCCTGCCGGTGGCCGCCACCGCCTGATGGTAGGAGGTGTGGACCCGCCCCGTATCCGGATCGATCTGCTGGGGCAGGCTGTCGGTATAGGTGGACTTGAGCTTGGACAGGGCACGGTAGTCCAGGATCACCCGCGGCAGCGGATAGTCCAGGGCCAGCTCGGCCAGCACCGCTTCGGCGGTGGACGGCGCGCCCTTGGGCGTCTTGGCGGTGACCGGCAGCTTGAGTTCGTCGTACAGGATTTCCTGGATCTGCTTGGGCGAGCCCAGATTGAACGGGTGGCCCGCCAGCCGATGGGCCTCGGTTTGGATCTCGGCCAGCCGTTCGGCCAGTTCCAGGCTGTGGGCCTGGAGCATGCCGACGTCCACCCGCACGCCGGTGCGTTCCATGCGCGACAACACCGGCACCAACGGCATCTCGATGTCCTCGAACACCCGCCGCAACCCCGCCTCATCCTGCAGACGCGGCCACAGGTACTGGTGCAGCTTCAAGGTGACATCGGCATCCTCGGCAGCGTAGGGCCCGGCCTGCTCGAGGGCCACTTCCTCGAAGCCGATCTGTTTGGCGCCCTTGCCGGCCACCTCTTCGTAGCCGATGGCCTTGTGGCCGAGATACTTCAGCGCCAGGGAATCCATGTCGTGGCGGCTCGCGGTGCTGTCCAGCACGTAGGACTCCAGCATGGTGTCGTAGCGCACTCCCGCCAGCGCGATGCCGTGGCGGGCGAGCACGCTCATGTCGTACTTCAGATTGTGACCGAGCTTGGCGCGCCGCGGGTCCTCCAGCAGGGGGCGCAGCCGCTCCAGCACCCGCGCGCGGTCCAGCTGCTCGGGCGCGCCGGGATAGCGATGGGCCAGGGGCACGTAGGCCGCCCGCCCCGCCTGCACGGCGAAAGAGACGCCGACGATGTACGCCTGCATGTAATCCAGGCTGGTGGTCTCGGTGTCGAAGGCGAACAGCTCGGCCGCCTGCAACTCGCGAAGCCAGTCTTCGAACCGCGCTTCGCTCAGCACCACCTCATAGTCGGCGTCGGCGGCCGGCGCGCTCTGCTCGCTGCCCGCCGCCGCTCCTTCGTCAAGCTGTCCCAGCCAGGTGGTGAACTCCAGGCGCGCGAGCAGCCCGCGCAGGGCGTCGGTATCGTGCGGCTGCAGGCGCAAGTCCGCCGGCCCCGCCTCAAGTTCCACGTCGCAGCGTATGGTGGCCAGCTCGCGGGACAAAGACAGTTGGTCCAGATGGGCGCGCAGGCTTTCCCCCACCTTGCCCTTGATGTCCTCGGCGTGCTCCACCAGCGCATCCATGGAGCCGTATTCGGTGAGCCACTTGGCCGCGGTCTTGGGCCCCACCTTGGGCACGCCGGGAATGTTGTCGGAGGTGTCCCCCACCAGGGCGAGGTAATCGATGATGCGTTCCGGGGGCACCCCGAACTTGGCCTGCACACCCTCGCGGTCCATCACCGTGGCGCTCATGGTATTGACCAGGGTCACATGCCCGTCCACCAGCTGGGCCATGTCCTTGTCGCCGGTGGAGATGAGCGTGTTCATGCCCTGCTCGGCCGCGCGCCGCGCCAGGGTGCCGATGACATCGTCGGCCTCCACACCGGGCACCTGCAGGACGGGAAAGCCCATGGCCCGCACCAGATCGTGCAGCGGCTCGATCTGGCAGGAGAGATCGTCGGGCATGGGGGGGCGATGGGCCTTGTAGGCCTCGAACAGCTCGTCACGGAACGTCCCGCCGGGGGCGTCGAACACCACTGCCACGTACTCGGGATCGTAGTCCGCCACCAGCTTGCGCAGCATGTTGGCAACGCCGTACACCGCGCCGGTGGGCTCACCCCGGGAGTTGGTCAGCGGCGGCAGGGCGTGGAAGGCGCGGTACAGGTAGGACGAGCCGTCCACCAGTACCAGGGGCTTGTCGGGCGAGTCGGCCATGGGGCGTCCGTATCATGAGAGCACAGAGCGTATCATGGTATCATTCCGTTCCAGACCGCGGACCCGCCGGCTTCGTGCCCAGACAATTACGATCGCTGCCGCGCTCGCCCACAGCTCAAGGACCGCCCCCGGATGCGTTGCACCCATCCCCGGGCGCCGCCTATGGCAGGACACCAGCCTATGGATGATCAGACCAAACACGCGCACCCGGGCATGCACCCGGTGAACGACACCATGCTCACCCGCGAATCGTGGAAGATCTTCCAGATCATGGCGGAGTTCGTGGAAGGCTTCGAACGGCTGGCGCGCATCAAGCCGTCGGTGAGCATCTTCGGCTCGGCGCGCACGCCGACGGAACATCCGTATTACGAGCTCGCCGAGCAGATTGCCCAGGCCCTGTCGGACGCCGGCTTCTCGGTGGTCAGCGGCGGCGGTCCCGGCATCATGGAGGCGGCCAACAAGGGCGCCTATGCGGGCAAGTCGCCCAGCATCGGACTGAACATCCAGCTGCCCCACGAGCAGGCCGGCAACCCCTACCAGGACATCGCCCTGCACTTTCGCCATTTCTTCTCCCGCAAGGTCATGTTCGTGAAATACGCCTCGGCCTACGTGGTTCTGCCGGGCGGCTTCGGCACCCTGGACGAACTGGCCGAAATCCTGACCCTGGTGCAGACCGGCAAGACGCGCCGCATTCCCATCATCCTGGTGGGCAGCGCCTTCTGGTCCGGATTGGTGGACTGGTTCAAGCAGACATTGGTGGAGGAAGGCACCATCGCCGCGCAGGATCTGGACCTGTTCAAGATTCTGGATGAGCCGCAGGACGTCGTTGATGCTATCTTTCACCACTATGAGCATCGCGGTTTCGAACCGTCCGCCAGGGAGCAGGAAATCCTGCTGGAACTGTGAACCCGAGCCGAGGAACCCACATGCGCGCACTACTCTTCCTATTCGCCTGCCTCGTCGCGGGTCCGGTCCTGGCGCAGACCGGTTCGGGCCAGCCGCCGGACACCCAACAGTTGCCCGATATGCAGGAACCGGCGCCCAAGCCGGAACCGCGCACCACGCCGCGCGCCAAGCCGAAACCGCAAGCCAAGCAGGACGAGAACGGCCAGCAGTCGATCGAGCCCGATGTCACCATCGTGCCGGGCAAGGGCAAGGAGAAGATCGAGCAGTACAGCATCAACGGGCGCGTCTACATGATCAAGGTCATCCCGGCCAAGGGCTATCCCTATTACCTGATCGACACCACCGGCAACGGCGTGTTCGACACCCGTCGCGGCGGCCCCGAGCCCGACATCTCCATTCCCCACTGGGTCATCTTCAGCTGGTAGCACCACCACGGTGAACGCCGACCCGCCCCCGCGGCGGGCGGCACGCTTCGCCAACGCTGCCGCCTTCACGAATTCTTCCCTTATACTGGCGGCCCCATGAGTTCCTGGACCGCCCCTGTCGCCCGCCTGACCCGCCTGCTCGACGGCTTCGCCGAGTGGACCGGGCGCGCCATCAGCTGGCTGACCCTGCTGCTGGTGCTGGACACCTTTGCGGTGGTGGTGCTGCGTTACCTGTTCAGCCTGGGCTGGATCGCCATGCAGGAGTCCATGACCTACCTGCACGCCTTCGTGTTCCTGCTGGGCGCCGCCTACACCCTGCGCCACGACGGCCATGTGCGGGTGGACATCGTGTACCGGGAGCTGTCCCCCCGCACCCGGGCCTGGCTGGATCTGCTGGGCACATTCGTGTTTCTGGTGCCGGTATGCGTGTTCATCCTGTGGTCCAGCTGGGGCTATGTGGCCAGCTCCTGGGCGCTGCATGAAGGCTCGGCAGAGGCCGGCGGGCTGCCGCTGGTGTATATCCTCAAAACCGCCATTCCGGTGATGGCCACCCTGGTGCTGGTCCAGGGACTGTCCCAGGCGCTGCACTGCGTGCTGATCATCGCCGGCGCCGAACCGGCTTCTTGCAGCCATGAACCGCCGGACACCGAGCTGTGACCGGCGGCACGCACGACGCGGGGTGATCCATGGCCGAATGGATGCCCATCTGGATGTTCTTGGCGGTGTGCGTGCTGCTGCTCGCCGGTTATCCGGTGGCTTTCACCCTCGCCGGCACGGCGCTCGGCTTTGCCACCGTGGGCAACTGGCTGCACCTGTTCGACAGCGCGTTCCTCGAGGCGCTGCCCAACCGCCTGTACGGCATCATGGGCAACACGACCCTGATCGCGGTGCCGCTGTTCGTGTTCATGGGCGTGACCCTGGAACGCTCCAAGGTGGCCGAGAAGCTGCTGGACACCATGGCACTCATGTTCGGCCCCCTGCGCGGCGGGCTGGGTTTCTCGGTGATGCTGGTGGGCATGCTGCTGGCGGCCAGCACCGGCATTGTGGGGGCCACGGTTGTCACCATGGGTCTGCTATCCCTGCCCACCATGCTGCGCCGCGGCTACGATCCGAGCCTGTCCTGCGGCGCCATCTGCGCCTCGGGCACCCTGGGACAGATCATTCCGCCGTCCATCGTGCTGGTGCTGCTGGGCGACGTGCTGTCCTCGGCCTATCAGCAGGCCCAGCTCAACATGGGCATCTTCTCGCCCCGCACCGTATCGGTGGGCGACCTGTTCGTGGGCGCCATCGTCCCGGGACTCATTCTGGTGGGGCTGTATCTGGTGTATCTGGCGGCTGTGGCCTGGCTGCGGCCGCACGCCATGCCCGCCATCCCGGCCGAGGAACGGGCGCAGCTGCGCGGTGCGGCGCTGGCGCGCCGGGTGGTGACCGCGCTGATCCCGCCGCTGGTGCTGATCGTCGCCGTGCTGGGATCGATCATCGGCGGACTCGCCACCCCCACCGAAGCGGCCTCGGTGGGCGCGGTCGGCGCGCTGGCACTGGCTGTGCTGCAAGGCCAATTCGATCTGGCGACGCTGCGCGAAGTGATGCGCAGCACCACCCAGGTCAGCAGCATGGTCTTCCTGATCCTGATCGGCGCTTCGGTGTTCTCGCTGGTGTTCCGCGGCTTCGGCGGCGACGACCTGGTGCGCGATCTGCTGACCGGGTTGCCGGGCGGCGAAATGGGTGCCATGGCGGCAGTGATGGCCGTGATGTTCGTACTCGGCTTCGTGCTGGATTTCATCGAAATCACGTTCGTGGTGGTGCCCATCGTGGGGCCGGTGCTGCTGACCATGGGCCTGAATCCCATCTGGCTGGGCATCATGATGGCCATCAACCTGCAGACCTCCTTTCTCACGCCGCCGTTCGGCTTCGCCCTGTTCTACCTGCGCGGGGTGGCGCCGCAAGAGGTGTCCACGGGACAGATCTACCGGGGTGTGGCGCCCTTCATCGCCATCCAGCTGGTGATGCTGGGCATGCTGGCCTGGTGGCCGCACCTGGCCACCTGGCTGCCGAAAGCGATCTACGGCGATTGACAACGCCGAGGCAGGCCTTTAAAAAAGAACGAACGTTCGGTCTTCCGGGTGCCCCATGCCCAGCACAGCCAGAAACGCCGCCCCTGAGCGGGACATGCGCTGCCACATCCTGGAGACCGCCCTGCAGCTGTTTTCCCGCAACGGCTACTTCAATACCTCGGTACACGATATCAGGCGTGCCGGCGGCATCAGCATCGGCGCCATCGACCACCACTTTCCCGGCAAGGAGGCCATCGCGAGCGCCCTCTACGAGGAGCTCGTGGACCGCATGGATCGGGTCATGGTCGACATCATGGCCGATCACCGGGCCGCCCATGACCGCTGCCGTGCCGTGGTGGGAGACGCAGCATGAGCCGACCTGCCGCGGACCCCACCCTGAACACGGCCGGCAGCGGACTGCTGCTGGTGCGCACCCATCTGGTCATGCAGGAGCTGGCGGCCAGCGATGTGGTGGAAATCATCGCCACCCACCCCGACAGCGAGACGGATATCCCGTCCTGGTGCCACCGGTCGGGCAATACCCTGGTGCACCGCGAAGTGCGCGACAGCACCTACCGCTATTACGTGCGCAAGCACGCCTGAGCGCCACCGGACCGGCCCTGATCTGGCGCCCTGCCACGCACCCGCAGGACACCCCGTCTAGCAGGACGCACAAGAGCGGGGCTGGTGCCGACGCGCACCCTGCCCAGCCCCCGTAGGGTCGCGCATCGGCACCATGGATCTCTCACCACACTATTTCCCGCATGGGCCACTAGGCCGGAGCCCTCCCGACCACCGCGTTGAACTCCAGGTGCCCCAGGAACTCGCGGGTGGCCGCCCGCCAGGTATGCGCCAAGGCGTACGCCCGGCATGCGCGGGCGCTGAGCCCCAGGGCGGCCAGGGCCGCCTGCTGCAGATCCTCCCCGAGCACGCCGGTTACGCCCTGGCGCACCACGTCCACCGGTCCGGTCACCGGATAGGCGGCCACCGGCACACCGCAGGCCATGGCTTCCAGCAGCACCAGCCCAAAGGTATCGGTGCGGCTGGGAAACACGAACACGTCCGCTGCCGCCAGATGACGGGCCAATTCCTCGCCGAATTGGAAACCGGTAAAGCGCACCTCGGGGTGACGCCGCCGCAGTGCCTCGAGGTCCGGGCCGTCGCCCACCACGTAGCGCGTGCCCGGCAGGTCCAGGGCAAGGAACGCTTCGATGTTCTTCTCCACCGCCACCCGGCCGACGTACATGGCGATGGGGCGCGGCGCCTGCAGATAGTCCTTGGGGCGCGGCCTGAACAGTTCGGTATCCACACCCCGCGACCAGATCACCACGTTCTCGAAGCCGTGGCCGACCAGCTGCCTGCGCATGGACGGCGTGGCCACCAAGGTGCGGCACGCGCCGCCGTGGAACCAGCGCAGGAAGCGGTACGACAGGTTCACCGGGATGGGCGCCCGCAGCCGCACATATTCCGGGAACCGGGTATGGTAGGAAGTCGTGAAGGCCAGACCCCGCGCCCGGCAATACGCGCGCCCCGCCAGGCCCAGCGGTCCCTCGGTGGCGATGTGGACCGCAGTGGGCGCGAACCGGTCCATCAGGTCGGCCAGCCTGCGCCCCGGCCACAGGGCAAGGCGGATGGACGGGTAGGTGGGGCAGGGTACGGTTCGGAAGGCCTGGGGCGTCACGAAGCACACCTGATAGCCCCTTGCCTGCAGTTCCTCGCCGGTGCGGCTCAGGGTGCGCACCACACCGTTGACCTGGGGTTGCCAGGCGTCGGTAACGATGGCAACCCTCATGCCGCGTCGCCGGCGGCCGCCTTCTCCTCGGCAGCCACCGACTTCACCAGCTGCTGCCCGTCCGCCCAGCGCAGGATCTGCAGTTCGCCGTCGCGGCGTTCCACCAGCGCCGTGCAGTTTTCCACCCAGTCGCCGTCGTTGCAGTAAAGCACGCCGTCGATGGTGGTCATCTCGGCGCGGTGGATATGACCGCACACCAGTCCGTCCACGCCACGGCGCCGCGCCTCGTGGGCGATGGCGGATTCGAAGTTGCTGATGTATTTGACCGCGTTCTTGACCCTGTGCTTGAGATACGCGGCCAGGGACCAGTACGGGAAACCCAGCCGCCGGCGCACCAGGTTGACCCAGTGATTGATGCGCAGCAGGGCATCGTAGGCGCGGGTGCCCAGCAGCGCCACCAGCCGCGAACACTTCACCACGCTGTCGAACTCGTCGCCATGCAGCATCAACAACCGGCGTCCGTCGGCGGTGACATGGGTGGCTTCGTTGCGGATCTCCACGTTGCCGAACACCATGCCGTCGTATTCGCGCATGATCTCGTCGTGGTTGCCGGGGATGTAGATGACCTTGGTGCCGCGCTTGGCCTTGCCGAGCACGGTACGCAGCACGTTGTTGTGCTCCTGGGGCCAGTACAGTCCCCGCTTCATGTTCCAGACATCGATGATGTCGGCCACCAGGTACAGGTACTCGCACTCGGTGGCATGCAGAAAGTCGAGCAGGAAGTCGGCACGGCAGCCGCGGTAACCCAGATGCACGTCCGAGATCCAGATGGCCCGATAGCGCAACGGTCGCAGGGGATAGACGGGACTCATGGCATCGCTCTCCGGTCGCTTGCCCGGGATTACGATGCCGCCGGTGTGTTACAGGAAGGCCAAGGTCCTGTTACGGAACGATGAAAGGTGTAGTACGCCGCCGGGACAGGCGGCCGGCGCCAAACAGCGGCTGCCCCATGTGCCCGGCGAATGGCCGGTGTATCCGTTCCTCACTGGAGGACAGCTCCTGGAGTTCGTCGCCGCCGTCAGACAGTCCAGACTTGCAACGTCAGTGAGCGAATTGGTGGAACAGTTCGGCCTGACGCCCTATCTCGACGTCCGCTTTGACGCGATATCCCTGGGTATCCAGAAGAAGTTCCTCCTGAGCGCGACCTGGATCGGCGACCCGTCGGCGATGGTGGTGGGCGCGCTGGTCCGAAAAACGATAAGCGCGGAATGACCAACGATGCGCCTCGACCAAAACAGGCCGCCCGCAATGCGCGCGTAGTCGTTCAGCCTTGCCTGGACAGGGAATCCCGGATTCGGTACGCAGAGGTCTGCGGAAAGGCGGGCTTCTGTTGCTTGCTACCGAGGATCGAATTCGATCGTAACCACCATGACTCACGCCAACGTCGAACGGCGACCGAACCTTTCCCGCGCCGGCTGAGTGTCAATACCGGCAACGGAGTCTGCGCCAACCGCGCTCGTCGGGCTTCGCGTCGCTCAGCCCAACCTACAGCTCCCGCAAGGTCGCCCACCCGTAGGTTGGGCTGAGCACAGCAAAGCCCAACACCGAACCGCCACCACCCTGGCCCGACACCCAACCACCACGCACCTCCCGCCCCGGGCGGTCCACTTGTACGGACAGGATATCCGCTGGGTTGAGCATAGCGGTTACACCGTCTGAACAGCACGCCGTCTCCTGGACACCCGGTCGAAGCCGGTCCGGAAAAACCATCCGGGGACCGTGGCCCCGGCTTCCAGCCAATGTATTGAAGGCTCCTGACAAACGATGGGCTGTATCAGGGCGGCGTACTCAACAAGACACGGGGAACGCCTCCATATGCCGTGACTCACACCGTTGCGGTGCATCGCTGAACCATGGCAGTGCAGTGCACCTCCACGATGCGGCGAACCGGCATCCCTAAACGTTTGAAAGGAAGCCATTTGTCTTCATGGCACAGTTCGTGCCTTGACGTTCACATCACAATCATTGTCGTTCAAAGAAGGAGTACGAAACATGAGTATGAACTGCGAGTCCGTTTGCCCTCAGCGGCAGCTCCAAGCGGGAATGCCGCTCACGCCTGGCGGACGTTGGGTCCTGCTCGCCCTCGGCCTCATGTGGCTTGTGGCCGTCATCGCGCCCGGGCAGGCACGGGCGGCGGACATGGGCTTTCCCACAACCTCCTGCGAAGCACTGCAGACCAAATACCCGCAGTTCAAAGGCAAGACGCTCGTCGACGCGATCAATCCCCATACCCCGGGTTATGAAGCTCTCGACCCCAAGGACCCGAGCAAATACGTCGGTTTCGACATCGACCTGGCCGACTCGCTCGGCAAGTGTCTAGGCTTCAGCGTGACCTACAAGCCGGTCGCCTTCGCCGCACTGCTGCCCACGCTGCGCGCCGGCCAGGCCGACATCGTGATTTCCGACATCTATGCCACCTCGCAGCGTGCGAAGGCGGCCGACTTCATCACCTACTCCAAGGTGTTCGACGGGGTGCTGGTGGCCAAGGGAAATCCCAAGGGCATTACCGGCATCAACACCTCGATGTGCGGCACCACGGCAGCAGAGAACACCGGCTTCGTCGAGGTACCGCTGGTGCAGAACCTGGCCGCGGCGTGCGAGAAGGAGGGCAAGCCGGCACCGAAGCTGCAGCTGTACGACAACAACGCCCAGTGCATCCAGGCGATCCTTGCCGGCCGCGCCGACACCTATATCAATGACGTCAATACGGTCGACCAGGCCGTCAAGGCCTATCCCGGCAAACTCAGCAAAGCCGTCGCCGTGACGCTGCCGTACTCGGTTGGTATCGCGGTGCCCAAGGACAACCCCGAGTTCCGCGATGCGATAAGAGAAGCACTGGTCACCCTGCAGACGGCCGGCGTGGAAAAGGCACTGCTGACCAAGTGGTCCCTCGGCGCCGAACATGAAGAGACACCGCGGCTGGTCACCCACTGATGGACCTGTTTGTCCACTATCTCAGCCTGCCGTACCTGCTCCGGGGCATCAGCGTCACCCTTGAGGTGACCGCCCTCGGGCTGGCCGGCGGTCTGTTGTTGGGGTTGGTGCTGGCGAGCATGCAACTGTCGCGCTTTCGCCCGCTGTCCATGTTCGCCCGCACCTACGCCATCATCTTCCGAGGCACCCCTCTGATTCTTCAGATGGTGTTCGCCTACGATGCCCTGCCGCAACTCGGCCTGAAACTCAGCGCCGTGGCTGCCGCCGGGCTCGCACTGGCGGCCAACGAGGCCCCGTTCATCGCGGAGATGCTGCGCTCCGGGGTACGCGGAGTGGATCGGGGACAAGTCGCCGCCGGCCAGGCGCTGGCCATGACGCCCACCGTTCTGATGCACCGGATCATCGCTCCGCAGGCGATCCGCCCCATGGTGCCGGCCATGGGCAACGAAGCGGTCAACGCCCTGAAGAACTCCTCCCTGGCCTCGTTCATCGCGGTCCAGGAGCTGACGTTGCGCAGCACCCAGCTTGCCTCTTCGACTTTCGACTTCTTCTCCATCTTTTTCGCCTCCGGGGTGATGTACCTTGGGCTGACCGGCACTTTCAGTGCACTGCAGCTCACGGCGGAGGCGCTGCTCGATCTGGACCGACCCGGGCCGCGCCAGCTTGTCGCGCGATTCCTGACGCCTTGGCGACGCACGGAACTCCCGGCGGGCGCGACCGTCGCCCAACCGGCGGAGGCACCCATCGCCGCAGCCCGGGACGCGGCCGGCACGACGCTTCCGGACCGGGCCGACCGGGCCGCATCCCTCACGGCCCGTAACATTGCGGTGGAAGTCCGCGACCTGCGTAAGCGCTACGGTGAACAGGTCGTCCTCGATGGCTTGGATCTCACAGTGCGCGCCGGCGAAGTGGTAGCGCTGCTGGGGCCCAGCGGATCGGGCAAGAGTACCCTGCTGCGTTGCATCAATCGGCTCGAGGACTGGGATGGCGGCATCGTGCGGGTCGGTGGCCGTCAGCTCGGCAACCGCGAGGACGGCAGGCCGCTGAACGGGCGTGCGATGGCACGGGCGCGCGCCGAGGTCGGTGTGGGGATGGTGTTCCAGCAGTTCAACCTGTTCACCCACCTCTCGGCGCTGGAGAACGTGGCGGGCCCGCTGCGCTGGGTATACGGGAAATCGAAGCCCGACGCCGCGCGCCAGGCACGCGAACTGTTGGATCGCGTCGGCCTGGCTCACCGCGCCGACGCGCTGCCGCACCACCTGTCGGGGGGCCAACAGCAACGCGTGGCGATCGCGCGTGCTCTCGCACCATCCCCCTCCGTGCTGCTGCTTGACGAGCCCACCTCCGCCCTCGATCCCGAACTCGTCAGCGAAGTGCTGGAGGTGATCCGGCGCCTGGCCGTGGAGGACCACCTGACCATGATCATCTCCACCCATCAGCTGCGCTTCGCGCAGGAGGTGGCGGACCGAGTCGTCTTTCTCAGCGGCGGCGCGGTCGCCGAAGAAGGCCTGGCCCATGAGGTTCTGACGCGCCCCCAGCACCCGCTGACGGCGCGCTTCCTGCAGGTCATGGCGGCCGACCGCCTGGAACTGCCGGCATGACGACCAAGCGTTCGTTCACCTTCTCACCCAGCGACGGCGTGCCCCCGGGTGTTGCGCCGTTCTCGCATGCGACCCAGTGGGGCAATCTGCTGTTCGTCACCGGCCAGATGCCCACCGACCCGGCCACCGGCGAACTCGTGCCCGGAGATGTGGTCGCGCAGGCAGAGCAAGTGCGTCGCAACCTCCAAGCCGTGCTTGCGCGCTTCTCCCTTACCCTGGACGACGCACTGATGATACGCGTCTACCTGGCGTCGTTCGACGACTACGCCGCGTTCAACACCGCCTACGCCGACTGGTTCCGCGGCCCGCTCCCAAGCCGTACCTGCGTCGGCGTCTCCGGCTTGGCAGTCGGGGCCGCCGTGGAAATCGATCTCATCGCCGGTGTCCCAGAGAGAAGCTGAACTATGACTAGTGTTATTCTCCAACCGCACGAAGGCGCCATCACAGCGCAGCACTACCTGCCCTCGACACCCGCGAGCGTTCTATGGGGCTGGCTGCCTACCGCGCAAACGCCTCCGGTGCTGACGATCCGCTCCGGCGATACTGTGACCATCGACACCGTGTCCCACGAGGGCATCATGGAAGACCAGGGCCGCGACCCGCTGGCCTTCTTCGAGCAGTACGGCGTCGGCGCGGCCAGCGTGCTGCGCGACGCCATCGAGATTGCCGCCAGCTACGATGCCCGGGATGCCAACGGAGACGGCCCGCACGTGGTGACCGGACCCGTCGCGGTAGCGGGCGCGCAGCCGGGCGACGTGCTGAAAGTGGAGTTCCTCGAACTCGCACGGCGTGCACCTTACGGGATCATCTCCAGCCGGCACGGCTACGGGGCGCTGCCGGGCGAGATGCCGCCCCTCCCTCATCCCGATTTCGTTCCCGACCTGACCCATCCCGAGACGTCGGGCACCGTGTCGATGTTCTGCCCGGTGGCGGGCGATCTCACCGGCAGCCTGGCCTTCGCCGGGGACCGCATGCTGCGCTTTCCGCTGGCGCCGTTTCTCGGCCTGATCGGCGTCACGCCGGCCGGCGACGGTCGGCTCAATTCCATTCCGCCGGGGCCCTTCGGCGGCAACATCGACATCAAGGACCTGGTCGCCGGCACCTCCGTCTACCTTCCGGTGCAGGTGCCGGATGCCGGGCTGTACGTGGGCGATCCGCACTACGCCCAGGGACACGGCGAGGTGGCCCTCACCGCTCTTGAGGCCCCGCTACGCGCCACCCTGCGGGTCAGTCTGCTGCCCGCCGAAAGCAGCAACAAACTGCTGGGCGTGCTCGATCGTCCGTTCGCCGAGACCTCCCAGCACTGGATCGCAGTGGGGTTGGACCGGGATCTCAACGAAGCCTTCCGCAAGGCGGTCCGCGAGGCACTGCGCGTGCTGAAGGAAATGCACGACGTGCCCGCCGACATCGCCTACGCCTACCTGAGCGCGGCGGGCGACTTCGTGGTCTCGCAGGTCGTCGACGACGTGAAGGGCATACACTGTCTCATCCGCAAGGCCGACTTCGCGCGCTGGACCTGAGGTCGGCGCGTGCGGACTCACCTCCCCGCGATCATCGCCGACAGGCCGCGTCTCGGGTAATCGCGATCGTCGGTGCTTTGATGTGGCCCGACGGTCGTACGCATCATCGAGGCATCGGCCACGATTGGGGTCCCATCCCGTGCCCGCGCAGCTGGGCGTCGATTTCCGATTATCGTCTTTTGCCTGCAGGCATGGATTGGCGGGCCGCAGCCATGGCCCGTGCAGAACGGCCCCGCTCGTGAAGGCGCATAGAGGCGGATTGATCGAGATGGTGCGACGGGGGCGGAGACAACGGCTCAGTTACGCGTGGTCGTTCACGGGCGCCCGACGAAGGGACCTGAGCCGGCCGACTGCGGCGGCGAAGAAGCGAGAAGCCGAGTGTGTTCCGGCAAAGGCGGAGACAAACCGGCATTGCCCGTCAGGTCAGGCGTCAAACACCTCGGCTTTCAATCGTCGGCGTTCTGCGTGCTGCATTCGTCGTTTCGCCTCACAGGTCTCTCGCCTCCAGGTAGGATTTCTCCGAAATCCGGTCCCACGCCACCACCTCGTCGCGGAACGCGCGGAACGACTGGTAGACCTTCCTGGACATCGGATCCTTGTCGGCGATCTCGGCCACCACCTGGTCGGAAATGGTGTGCAGCTTCTTGAGCACGTCATCGGGGAAGCGGCGCAGCTGCACCTTGTGCTGTTTGATCAGGGTCTGCAGCGCCTCGTTGTTGCGGGCGTTGTACTCGGCCAGCATGTCCTGGTTGGCCACCCGGCAGGCGTTCAGCACGATGCTCTGCAAATCGTTGGGCAGCGCCTCCAGGGCCTTCTTGTTGATGAAGCACTCCAGGGTGGTGCCGGGCTCGTGCCAGCCGGGATAGTAGTAATACTTGGCGGCCTTGTAGAAGCCGAAGGCGAGGTCGTTGTAGGGGCCGACCCATTCGGTGGCGTCGATGGCCCCGGATTCCAGGGAAGTGAACAGCTCGCCCCCCGGCAGGCTGACGGGCGTGCCGCCGGCGCGGCGCAGCACCTCGCCGCCCAGGCCGGGGATGCGCATCTTCAGGCCCTTGAGATCCGCCACCGAATCGATGGGCTTGTTGAACCAGCCGCCCATCTGCACGCCGGTATTGCCGGCCGCGGTGGGCACCAGCCCGAACGGCTCGTAGACCTGCTGCCACAGTTCCATACCGCCGCCGTGATAGAGCCATGAATTCATCTCATCGGCGGTCAGCCCGAACGGCACGGCGGCGAAGAACTGCGCCGCCTCGGTCTTGCCTTTCCAATAATACGATGCCCCGTGTCCCATCTCGGCGGTGCCGCGGGAAACCGCATCGAAGATCTCGAACGCCGGCACCAGCTCCTTCGCGCCGTAGACTTTCACTTGTATGCGCCCGCCGCTCATCTCTCCGATCAGCTTGGCGAGAAAGTTGGCACCGGTGCCCAGGCCGGGAAAGTTCTTCGGCCAGGTGGTCACCATCTTCCAGCGGTATTTGGTTCCCGGCGCAGCCGCGGCGGAGGTGCCCGCCAGCACGGTACCGCCCGCCAGTGCACCGCCACCCACCTTCCGGATGAATTCACGACGCTTCATAATGCCCACCTCGGTTTGCGCGATTGTTTTGCCGCTATTGTAGCCACTTCGTGAATTCGGGCCAGGCGCACGAGGAAACGCTCGCGATCAGGCCATCGGTTTGCAAATCTATTTAGTTATGCCATTATGTTCACCACTTAGCTTCAGAATAAGAATTAGTGGCTTATAAAATAAACAAAAAGCCAACAGGGAAGACCTCAAGGACGATCTCAGTGTGCCCGCAGGCCGCGCCCTTCAAAAAAGGCGCGCCGTGCTCAGGGAGAGTTTGTCTTGTCCAACGCAAAGGCTGACGCGGGACTCTTCACGCTGCCTATCGTGGTCGGCTTTCTGCTGACACCGGCGGCCGGCGTAGGCGCAGGCCTGCTGTTCGGGCTCACCAATCCGGACAACGTCCTGACGACCCTGCACGGCGCGTTGCTGCCGGCATTCCTGCTCGCCATCGTTGCCTGGACGACCCTGTACTTCCGCCGTTACCTGCGTCCGCTGCTCGAGTGGGTGGACAGCCACCCGCACGCGCAGAACGCGCCCGGCCACCTGCAGCGCCGCCTGGGACGTTTCACCCGCGATTACTGGAGCATGTTCCTGCTCTATGCGCTGACCACGCCCGCGGTGTTCTTCGCCGCCGTCAATCACGAGTTCGTCATCCGCGATCTGCCCCGCTTCGCGAACTTCCTGCTGCTGCAACTGGCAGTGGCCGTATTGATCGGCCTGCCCGGCTACCTGATTGCCCTGGACCGGCTTGGCCGACTGGTGGCCCGCCTCGGCCTGGACACGGTGCAGATCAGCCTCAAGTCCAAGACCATGCTGCTGGGCGGGTTCGTGCCGTTGTTGTCCTATGCAGTGCTGGTCAACTACTACTGGCGCGACAGCGGCCATCTGTCATTGGGCCTCATCGCCCTGTGGGGCGCCCTGGCGTTGATCACGGGTCTGGTAACGGTGTTGTCCATACGCGGCATGGCCCAGGCACTGGGCCCGGTGCAGGACGTGCTGGGCCGCAGCGGCGCGTCCACCCATGGAGACCTGGCCCGACTGCGTCCCCAGTCCACCGATGAAATCGGCGTGCTGACCCAGACCCTCAGCCGCCTGTTCCGGCGCCTGGGGGACCAGGAATCCCAGATGCGGGCAGTGGTGGACACCGCCGCCGAAGGCATCGTGGTGGTGGACGAACAGGGCCGGATCGACACCTTCAACGCAGCCGCGGAGCAGCTGTTCGGCTATCTTGCCCACGAAATCCGCGGCCGCTCCCTGTCCCGGCTGCTGCCACGGCTGGTGGCCGAGGGCGAAGCGCCCCCGGTATCCACCGGCGAGCAGGAGCTGTCCGGCCTGCACCGCAACGGCCGGCCCATTCCGGTGTCGGTACGCGTCAGTGCGATGCACATCAGCGGGCAACCCATGTATACCTGCCTGGTCGCCGATATCACCAAGCGCAAATCCGCGGAATCGCAGCTCATGGACGCCCAGGCCCGCTACCGCGATCTGGTGGAGACGGCTCACGACCTGGTGTGGAGCGTGGACCCGGAGGGGCACTGGGTCTACCTGAACGGCGCCTGCCGGGGAATCTACGGCTACGAGCCCGACGACATGGTGGGACGCCATATCCACGAATTCTGCGCACCCCAGCAGGCCGACAGCGACGGCGCCGCGTTTAGCGACGTGCTGGCAGGAAACGAGCTGGTGCTTCACGAAACCGTACACCTGGACAGGCAGGGCAGCCGCCACCACCTGAGCTTCAATGCGAAGGCGCACCGCGACGAGCAGGGCAACATCATCCATATCAGCGGCACCGCCCGGGACATTACCGAACAGAAGGCATTCCAGCAGCAGCTCGCCTACCAGGCCGAGCATGACTCGCTTACCGGGCTGTTCAACCGGCACTACTTCCAGCAGGAACTGGGCCGCACGGTCGCCCGGACCGCGCGCAGCGACAGCGGCTGCGCCCTGTGCTACATCGACCTGGACCAGTTCAAGTACATCAACGACACCCTGGGGCACGCCGCGGGCGATCAGCTGCTGGTGGAAATCAGCGAGCTGCTGGACGCCCATGTGCGCGAAGGCGATCTGCTGGCGCGCTTCGGCGGCGACGAGTTCACCCTGCTGCTGTACAACGTCGACTCGGCCAACGCGCTGCGCGCCGCCGAGCATTTCCGGGTGCTGTTCGACAACTACAAGTTCTTCTACGACGGCAAGACCTTCAACATCACCTGCTCCATCGGCGCGGCGCTGATCGACGGCAACGCTTCGTCCGCCGACGAAGTGCTTTCCCACGCCGACCTGGCCTGCAACATGGCCAAGGCCCAGGGCCGCAACCGCATCAATCTCTACAATCCCGCGGACCGCGACAAGGCCGGCATGGCCGAGGACATGGGCTGGGCCGCACGGGTACGGGAAATGCTGGAGCGCGACCGCTTCCAGCTGGTCTACCAACCGATCGTCTCGGTGAACGATGGCCGGGTACACGACTACGAAGTGCTGGTGCGCATGGTGTGCGACGACGGGGAAGTGATTCTGCCGGGCGGCTTCATGCCCGCCGCCGAGCGCTTCGGGCTGATCCACAGCGTGGACCGCTGGATCGTGAGCCGCGCCATCAACCAGCTGTCGACCCTGCGCCGCCGGGGGCACGCGGTGTGCTTTTCCATCAATCTGTCCGGCAAGGCGTTCGAGGACGACGCCCTGCTGCCCCTCATCCACGACCGACTGGCGGAAACCGGCCTGAACCCGTCCTGGCTGACCTTCGAGATCACCGAATCGGCCGCCATCGCCAATCTCAGCGCAGCCAACCGGTTCATCCACGCGCTCAAGGACATCGGCTGCCAGTTCGCCCTGGACGACTTCGGATCGGGCTTCTCGTCGTTCACCTACCTCAAGCACCTGCCGGTGGACAAGCTGAAGATCGACGGCTCCTTCGTCCAGGGTCTGGCCAACACGCCGGTGGATCAGGCCATGGTGCAGTCCATGAATCAGGTCGCCCACGCCCTCGGCAAGCGCACTGTCGCCGAATACGTGGAAAACGCCGAAACCCTGAAGCTGCTGAAGGCCTACGGCGTCGACTACGCCCAGGGCAACTACATCGGCAAACCCCGCGAAGCGCTGATGAACATCGCCCTGCCGAGTCTGGCGGCGATCAGTACGGTGAAGCAGTAAGGGCGTGAGTGATGAAGTCCGAATGATGAACTGAGAACCAACCACGCAGCGTGGTGTCTTTCAGTTCATCATTCATCGTCTTCCAGCGTTCATCGCTGGCTTTAGATTCGCATACGCCACCACCAGCCACTTGGCGCCGGCGTGTTCGAAATTGACCTGCACGCGCGCATGGGCGCCCTGTCCCTCGTAGTTCAGTACCACGCCGTCGCCGAACTTGGCGTGGTGTACCCGCGCGCCCAGGCCGAACTCGGCGGGGGCATCCAGAGGAGTTCTTGAGGGCGCAACCACGGCGCGGGCGGTGGCGACCCGCGGCCTGAGCTCCTGGATATGCTCGGGGGGAATCTCGCGCAGGAAGCGCGACGGCAGGCAGTAGGATTCCTGGCCGTGCAGGCGGCGCCGTTCCGCCCAGCTCATCACCAGGTGGCGCCGCGCGCGGGTCATGCCCACATAGCAAAGCCGGCGCTCCTCTTCCAGGCGGTTGGGGTCCTCCACCGAGCGCTGGTGGGGAAACAGCCCCTCTTCCATGCCGCACAGGAACACCAGCGGAAACTCCAGCCCCTTGGCCGAATGCAGCGTCATCAGCTGCACGCAGTCGTCCCAGGCGTCGCCCTGCGCCTCGCCGGCTTCCAGGGCCGCATGGGAGAGGAAGGCCGACAGGGGATCCAGATCCTGCTCTTCCTCGTCCAGTTCGAACTGGCGGGCGGCATTGACCAGCTCCTGCAGGTTCTCCACCCGCGCCTCGCCCCGTTCGCCCTTTTCCTTGCTGTAATGCTCCACCAGCGTGCTGGCCGCCACCACCGCTTCGGTCTGCTCGCCCAGGGACAGGCCGTCCACGCCGGCGGCCATCTCCTCGATGGCGTTGAGGAACACGGCCAGTGCGTTGACGGCGCGTGCCGCCAGCAGCCGGCTCTCCACCACCGCCCGCGCCGCCTGCCACAGCGACACGGCGTGCTCGCGGGCGTAGTCCCGCACGGCCGCCACACTGCGCTCGCCGATACCCCGGGGTGGCTGGTTCACCACCCGCTCGAAGGAAGGGTCGTCGGCCCGGTTGGCCACCAGCCGCAGGTAGGCCAGGGCGTCCTTGATCTCGGCGCGCTCGAAGAAGCGCAGGCCGCCGTAGACCCGATAGGGCATCCCCGCCTGTATGAGCTGTTCCTCGAACACCCGGGACTGGGCATTGGAACGGTACAGGATGGCGCAGTCGCTGCGCACACCGCCCTGATCGACCCACTGCTGCAGACGGCCCACCACATAGCGCGCCTCGTCGTACTCGTTGTAGGCGGTATATACGGCGATCGGCTCGCCCTGCTCCCCGGCGGTCCACAGACTCTTGCCCATGCGCCCCTGGTTGCAGGCGATCAGGGCATTGGCCGCCGCCAGGATGGTGCCGGTGGAGCGGTAATTCTGCTCCAGGCGCAGCACCCGGGTACCCGGGAAGTCCTTCTCGAAACGCTGTATGTTTTCGATGCGCGCACCGCGCCAGCCGTAGATCGACTGGTCGTCGTCGCCCACCACGAACACGTTGGCCTGCTCGCCGGCCAGCAGCCGCAGCCAGGCGTACTGGATGGTGTTGGTGTCCTGGAACTCGTCCACCAGAATGGAGCGGAAACGCGCCCGGTAGTGGGCCAGCAGGTCCGGGTTGTTCAGCCACAGCTCGTGGGCGCGCAGCAGCAACTCGGCGAAATCCACCACCCCGGCGCGCTGGCAGAACTCCTCGTAGGCCTTGTAGACGGCCAGCTGCTGGCGCACGTAGGGATCGCTGCCGGGCTCGATATGCTCGGAGCGCTGACCCTCGTCCTTGCGGGCGTTGATGTAGCTCTGGCACTGACGGGGCGGCCAGCGGGACTCGTCCAGGTCCAGGGACTTGAGAATGCGCCGGATGGCACGGTGCTGGTCCTCCGAGTCCAGGATCTGAAAGCTCTGGGGCAGGCCGGCGGCCTGCCAGTGACTGCGCAGCAGGCGGTGGGCCAGGCCGTGGAAGGTACCCACCCACATGCCCGCGGTGGGCATGCCGATCAACTCGCTGATGCGTCCGCGCATTTCGGCAGCCGCCTTGTTGGTGAAGGTCACCGCCAGCACGCCGTAGGGCGACAGGCCTTCCACCTGCAGCAGCCAGGCGATGCGGTGCACCAGCACCCGGGTCTTGCCGCTGCCGGCGCCGGCCAGCACCAGCACCGGACCCGCCGGCGCCGACACGGCCTCGCGCTGGGCATCGTTGAGGGGATCGAGGATGTAGGAAACGTCCATCCGGTCTATGTTATCAGACACGGCTACCGGTCTGCGGCAATGCTAGACTACGCTCAGTCCCGCCCGCAGTCCGTGCGCCTCGGCGCACACACGCGGGGCCGCCGATGCATACCCCCGCACGGAGCGGCAGAACCGGACCATGGCAAGCGCCATTTCCCGCAAGACCATCGAAGCGTATCGGGACCGCCTGCAGGCACACCCGGTCTATGGCGCGGTGGCAGGCGTCCAGGACCTGCGCTGCTTCATGGAACACCATGTCTATTCGGTGTGGGATTTCATGTCCCTCATCAAATACCTGCAGAACACGATCGCGCCGGCCCGCGTACCGTGGGTGCCCGGCGGCGACGGCAGCGTGCGGCGCTTCATCAATGAACTGGTGCTGGAAGAGGAGTCCGACGAAGGCCTGCCCGGCGCGGACGGGCAACCCACGTTCTCGAGCCACTTCGAACTCTACCTCGGCGCCATGAAGGAGATCGGCGCGGACACCTCTGCGGTGCTGGCATTCGTCCATGACCTGCCGGGGCGGGGTGTCGATGCGGCACTGAACGGGGCGCCCGTGCCGGCGCCCGCCAGAGCGTTCACCAGGACCACATTCGATTTCATCGCCACCGACAAGCCCCATGTGGTGGCGGCCGCCCTGGCCCTGGGGCGCGAGCACATCATTCCCTGCATGTTCCGGGCCTTTCTCGAAAACATGGGCGTCGCCGAGGGGCAGGCACCGGTCTTTCACTATTATCTCAAGCGCCACATCCACCTCGACGAGGATTTTCACGCCCCCCTGTCCCTGCGCCTGTTGAACGGACTGTGCGGCGACGACCCCATCCGACAGGCGGAGGCCGCCCAAGCCGCGGAACGGGCGGTCACGGCAAGAATCACCTTCTGGGACGGGGTACTGGAGGCCATCCGCGGCGGCACACGGAGCACACCATGAAGACCTCGACGCTGCAAGGCATTCTGCACTGGACACCGCTGTCCGACCGGCTGGCAACCGGCGGGCAGCCGTCGGAAGACGAACTGGTCGCCCTCGCCGCCGCCGGCTATGAAACGGTAGTCAATCTGGGCCTCAGCGAGGCGCCCTACGCCCTGGACGACGAGCAGGGAATGGTGCAGGCGCTGGGACTGGAATACCTGCACCTGCCGGTGGCCTGGGAACAGCCCGACAGGGAGGGGCTGGAACGCTTCTTCGCGCTCATGCGGCGCGTGGAACACAGGCGGGTGTTCCTGCATTGCGCAGCCAACAAGCGGGTATCGGTGTTCATGGCCCTGTACCGCATACTGGAACAGGGCTGGCCGGCGGAAGACGCCTTGGCGGCAATCAGGGATGTATGGGAACCGAACGAAGTGTGGGAGCGGTTCCTGACCGAGCAACTGGCCGGCCATGATGACGCCGGCCGGTAACGCAAGCGCGGCGTCGACAATGCCGCGGCGCCGCCAATGAGATGGCAAACCCAGGCGCAACGCCTGCACAACCTGCGGAGTCACCGCCATGATCGAAGTTTCGCCGTCCAGCGAAGGGAACGTGCTGGTGCTGAAAGCTACCGGCAAACTCACCGACCGTGACTACAAGGAAGTGTTGATCCCGCGACTGCAAGCGCTGATCGCCGCGCACGGCAAGGCGAGACTGCTGCTGGACATGGGCGATGAATTCCATGGCTGGGAGCCGGCCGCGCTGTGGGACGACGCCCGCTTCGGTCTGGCTCATCGCAACGATTTCGAAAAGATGGCGGTGGTGGGCGCGCCCACCTGGGTGGATTGGGGGCTGCGGGTCGGTGCGCTGATCATGAGCGGGGAGCTGCGCAGCTTTGCCGCCCAAGAGCGCGACCAGGCGTTGGAGTGGGTCAGGGCCTGAGCACTCGCCGGCCGCCCCCCGGCGCCGCCCGCCACCGACACCTTCCGCACTGGCCGCTGCCGCGGACCCGGGCGTTCATCAACCCCGGGGCGGTTTCCCGGTGACGATCTTCCGGCCACGGGGACGCTGCACCGCGCCCTCGTGGCGGCACCGCGGGTAGTCCCCGCAGATGCGTCCGCATCGACAGACCGCGAACCGCTCGCTGCGCGCGGCGCTGGTTCGGTTTCCGGCTGAGGGCTTCCTGGCCATGGGAGATCTCCGGCGATCAGGCGGCGTTGGGAGGTCGCAGCCGACCCCGGGGCGGGCAGAACTCCATGCAGGCTATACTACCCGATACCTGACATGTCGAGGGAATTAGGGTCCGGCGTTCGCCAACGGCAAGCTTCCGGCGACGCACGACCGGCGCCATGGCGCAGACGCGGTCCCGCCCGGGGGTATCGCACGTCACGGTGCACGCCCCGCGCCCGTGGCACAATTTCAGCCACCGGAATGACCGCGCAACAGCGGCACCCCTCACACCTGCCTGCGCCCCCCGAAACCCGGGCGCAGGGACCCGGCAATGGAGCATGGGCATGAGACGACTCCTGGGGACGCGGGCATGACCATGGGCTGGCTGCTGATGGCGGCGCTGGTAGGATCGCTGGTCGGGGCGCGCCCGGCCCTCGCCGGCCCATCCGCCGCGACAGCGCCGGCGGTGAGCGACGCCCGCCTGCGCAACGAGATCCTGTTGGCGGCGGCCGCACCGCTGGAGGACCTGGTCGGATCTGCCCAGGCCCATGACGCAAAGCGGACCGATAAGGCTATCGCCGCCATCCAGGCGCAAGCCGCGCAGGTTGTCGCGCTGCTGGATCCCACCGCCCGCCGCCGGTTCGAGCGTCACTTGGACTCCCTTCGGCAGGCGCATGACGCCGGCAACGAGTTCGCGGCAGCAATGGCGGCCGTGGAAGCCTATCGGGTGCTTATCCTGTCCCTGGACGCCTCCGCACTGACCATTCCGGTGCAGGTGGACGAACTGGACTATGACAGCCTGAAAGCCGGGCTGCTCGCCGACAGCGCCACACCGGACTGGCCTGCTCTCACCCGCGTTACTGCGGACGCCCACAAGATCTGGACCGGTATCCAGGACGAGGTTCGCAACGACGCACTGCGCCACCTGACGGAGATCGCGATTACCTCCATGTACCGGGCGGCCGGACGCAGGGACGCGCAGATGGTCCACTGCGCCGCGCAGTTCACCGGCGCTGCGGTGGATCTGCTCGAACAGCAGTACCCCCTATGGAGACGATGACCCGATAGGCGGGATAGGCGCGAAGAAGACCACCCGACCGGTGCGCCCACAGGCCGGGGCGGTGAGGCCGGCGGCCCGAAGCTGCATCATCTCTCCGGCTGCGCGGCGTGGACGGGACGACGCCCGCCGGCGCCCGAACCCCTTACAGGGAAACCACGCCGATGAACGAAGTCAGACTTGCCGAGACGGACAGCGAAATCGCTGCCTGCTACCCGGTCATGGCGCAGCTGCGCCCGCAGGTAGGCGAGGAAAGTTTCCTGCCCCGCGTGCGCGCCCAGATGGATCGCGGTTACCGCCTGGCCTGTGTGCGGGACGGCGAGGGTACGGTGGTTGCGCTGGCAGGCTTTCGCATCGGCCTCAGCCTCTCATGGGGCACTTACCTGTATGTCGACGACCTGATTACCGACAGCGGCCGCCGCTCCCAGGGCTTTGGGGCCCGGCTGCTTCGCTGGCTGATGGACTACGGTGCCCGCCAGGGCTGTGGGCAGCTCCACCTGGACTCGGGCATGCAGCGCGAGGATGCCCACCGTTTCTATGCAAGGGAAGGGATGGCCCGTGCGGCCTATCATTTCAGCATTGCGCTGGAACCGCCTCAGTTTTAGGCCACGCGGACTGGCCGCCCTGCTGGTCCGCGGCGCCCTCAGAGCCGCACCCAGCCGCGCCGCAGCAGGTGGTGGAGGATCAGTCCGGCCAGGAAGGCCGCCCCCACGTTCCAAAGCGCGAATCCGGTGGTCACCACCGCCACCAAGCGGGCCTCGGTGTCAGGACCGACTTTCCAGGCACCGAGGGCGAGCTGGGCACCCGCCAGAAACAGGATCACGCCCAGCACTGCGCTGGGAAAATCCGACAGCAACACCATCACCGACTGGCTGAAGAACAGCGCCAGCACCACCAGCGCCGCGCCCAGAATGATGAGCGCACCCCCGGTACGGGCCCCGAAGCGCACATGGCCGGCCATGCCGCCCGCACCGTGGCACATGGGTACCCCGCCCACCAGCGGACTCAGCAGGTTCATCACCCCGGTGCTGAACGCCACCCGCCGTTCGGTCACCGGACGGTCCGGAAACAGCCGGTTGTTCTCGTCGGTGATGGCAATCAAGGCGTTCCCCAGGGTCAGCGGCAGCTGCGGCAGCGCCAGCAGCAGCGCGCCGCCGGCGAAAGCGTCCGGTGTGATGGCGGGGAGATGGTGGCCCGGCAGCTGAAAGTGCGGATGCAGGCGAAGGAGGTGCCCGGCCAGATCGGGGTGCTGTAACAGGGCCGCCGCGGCCCCCAGCAAGAGCAACGCGAACATGGCCGGCACCCGGCGGTTGCCGAGCAGCGCCAGCGCCGCCCCCAGGCTGACCAGACCCAGCCACCAGGCGCTGCTCATCATGCCAATCCCCTGGCCCATGAACTTGAGCCCCAGCCCCACCACGATGCCGGCCACCACCGCCTTGGGCGTAATCCTGGAGAGCCGGTCGGCCAGCCCGGTCACCGCCAGTACCAGCCAGATGATGCCGGTCACCAGACCGGCCGAGTAGACCGCCGCCGGCGTGACCACGAAGTTCTGGGTGGCCTGGGTGGTGGCCGCCGCGCCGATGGCCTTCATGGGCTGGACCGGAAACGGCGTGCGGTACCACAGCCCGGAGCACACCTTGGCGATGCCGAAGGCGAGCAGGATGCCTGCCGGATCCATGCCCAGCAGGTTCACGTAGGCGACCACGAACGGAATGAGCGTACCCAGATCGCCGAACGCACCGGCCCATTCGGTTCGCCCGAAACGGTTCACGCCCAAGGCAGCGCCGCCCTCCGTCCCCTGCGGCCGGCATGCCTGGATGATGTGATCGGGTTGTACGACACAGGATGCAGCACCCTGTCGGCGGTGGGCGGTCGTTGTCAGACTAGCATGGAACAGCGCCTGCATCGCCGCAGGGTGGTTGGCCGCAGGCCGTCGATGGTTTAGGATTTCACGCCCTTTTTCGGATCCAAAACCCGGGAGCCCAATCATGTACGACGCGCTTGAGAACAACGCCCCCCTGTCGCTGATGGACTTCGTAGCCGCCGCGCGGGCGCGCATACGGGAACTCGGCCCCGAAGAGCTGCAGCACCTGCAGAACACACGCACCGACCTGCTGGTGCTGGACGTGCGCGAGTCGAGCGAGCACGAACAGGGACATATCGCCAACGCTCTGCTGGTGCCGCGCGGAATCCTGGAAGCCGCCGCCGACCCGGCCTACCCCAAGCACGTGGATGCGCTGTGCGAAGCCCGCGAACGGCCGATGGTGTTGTACTGCGCCACCGGCGGCCGCTCGGCGATGGCGGCTCTGACCCTGCAGCTCATGGGCTTCACGGAGGTCTACAGCCTGGCCGGGGGTATCGCCAAGTGGGAAGAGAACGGCTGCCCGCTGGTACGCGGGGCGCGCTACGTGTGATACGCCCCTGTCCGGGCAGCGTACGGACAGGGCCTGCGTTTGGGCGGGCCACTGTCACGAGACTGACAAGAACTGGCGCTATGTTGGACACGAACCGGTTGTCGGTTCGCCATTTCCCGGTACCCACAGGGAGCCGCGCCATGAGCAAACCCATCCCGGATTCCGTCCGGCGCACCACCCGCGCCGCGCTGCACCAGGCCGGCGCCAGCGGCCGGCGCCGCCCCCAGCACAGCCGCCAGACCATCGAGCGGCCCGCATTGGACGAACCGGTGTTGGAATACCCGCGCGAACCGCTATGGCGGGTCATGGAAGAGATCGACCGGGCCATGGAAGGCTGGCGGCGCCTGCACGCGCGCTGCTGGCCGGAGGACTAGGGCCACACTCCCGCTCCCGGCTGGGCTATGCTCCTTTCATAGCTGCAGGCGGTGTGGAACCGGTCGGGACATTCCCCCACACCGCCCACTGTACCCTTTGCCTGCACCGACGGTTCCCGGCGCCGGGAAAGCCGCGTCCAGTCCGGCACTTCCAAGTGATGGAATACAGGCTCGCCGCGGATCTGATCGTCCTCATACACCTGGCGTTCATCCTGTTCGTGATGGGGGGTGCAGTGCTCGCGCTGCGCTGGCGCTGGGTGGCCGCCGTGCACCTGCCGGCGGCGGTATGGGGCGCACTGGTGGAGTTCACGGGCTGGATCTGCCCGCTGACCCCTCTGGAGAGCCGACTCCGCGAGGCGGGCGGCGCGGTCGGCTACAGCGGCGGGTTCGTCGAGCACTGCCTGCTTCCGATCGTCTATCCCGTCGGTCTGACCCGTGAGGTGCAGCTCGCCCTGGGGCTGCTGGTGCTGGTCGTGAACGCAGCCGCCTACGCGCTGATCCTGCGGCACCGACGGCGGGAACGTGGGCCGAACCGGCGTTGAGCGAGCACACCGCAGCGGCCTACTCCCGTCCCGCCTGCACAGCGCCGACAGTTTGTTAATTCTGCGTAAAGTATCCCGTTCAGATCCTGCACGGAACTGGACGGCACCTCCGCCGGACGCTATGTTATGAGCCATAACGGCAGTCAATAGCCGCATAAACTAAAACGCCAAGGCGTGGGAGGAACATCATGAAACTCACTCTGCTGACCGCAACGGCGGTCATCGCCCTGTGCAGCACCGCGATGGCAAGCGCCGGCCCCGACGACAGCCATGGCCATTCGGACAACAGCCGCCAATACCACGCCGATCGGGACAGCCACCACGGCGACCGCGAACGCACCGACCGCAAGGATCGCGTCTTCATCACCAACGATGACGGCAGCGTTTCCATGCTGGAGCGTGTCCACGAACAACACGGCATGGCCTATAAGGAAGTCGGGCAGGTCCAGGTCGGTCTGGTGGCGCCCCACTGGCCGGCCAACCAGTATCAGGGCAATCCGAACTGGTGGTGGGTGGGCGTGCCCACCGGCTACGTACGGGGCTTTGAGCTCAAGCGCGGCCAGCCGCTCGCCGACCTCGCGCTGCCCTCGCACCAGGTCAGCGTCAATGCCTACACCTACCAGGGCGTGCCCGCCGGCCGGCCCTCGCAGGGCGAGAGCTTCGCCGGGGTGACGCCCAACGGCAAGGAGGTGTGGAACGCGGCGCGGGAAATCGACGAAATCCAGGAGATCGACGCCGACCCCCACAGCCCCACCTTCGGCCAGATCGTCACCCATATCCCGGTGCCCATGTCCATCTATGCGGCGGCCGACTACACCGCCACCCACGGCCGCATGCGCCCCTGCGACATGAGCATCACCCCCAACGGCAAGTATCTGTTCGAACCGGACCTGGGCGGCGAGACCATCACGGCGGTGGACATCCACCATAAGAAAGTCGTTGCCCAACTCGATCTCACGCCGGTGTATCCCGACGCCCGCGTACGCCCCTTCATGCTAACCACCAATGGACGGATCGCCATGGTGGAAACCCTGGAGGGCGAAGGCGACTACCTGGTCGTGGATGTGCGCGATCCGCGCCACATGCGGGTGATCAAGCGCATCAGCCAGAGCGACGGGCTGGGGGTGAGGCCCATGACCAACGAGTTCAGCCCGGACGGCAAGTACGACTACATGATCACCAATGGCATGCCCGCCGACCCGGTCACGGGCACGCCCGCCATACCGCCGGCCATCAGCGTGCTGGACCTGCGGGACCTGCAGATCGCCAAGAACATCGCCCTGCCCAACGACTGCAAGCCGTACGCGGGTGATTTTTCCACGGACGGGCGCCACTTCTTTGTGGCCTGCTCCGGGGACAACACGGTGGCGGTGATCAACACGCATCTGCAGACCATGGTGCAGACGGTGGCCATCTCCGGCAGCGATCCCACCCCGAGGGGCGTGCTGGTCCACTGACGACCGCTTGCCCGTGGTAGTCGCCGCACAGGTCGTTACCGCAGGCCTGTTGCTCCTGATAGGCCCTGCAGCCGGCGCAGCGTCGCCGGCCGCAGGGCACACCTTCACCCTGCCGGTCGCCGTCAGCGCCGCGGCGGGGGAGTACACGCCGCAGCCCGCCCTCAAACGTTGGCAGCGCTTGGCGGCGCGCCGATCGCTGGCCCTCACCGTTCAACGCACCGACAAACGGCCCGCGGGGGATTCCGGCGGCATCACAGTCACCCCTCTGCGCGCGATGGTCGCCACCATTCCCGCATTGCAGGTGCTGCGCCTGCCGTTCTTCTACCGCGACGAAGGCGCCGTGCACCGCGCCCTGGACGGTGCGTTGGGCGGGGAACTGCGCGCCGCGGCGCGCGCGGCCGGCTGGCGGCTGCTCGCCGTCTGGGACGACGGCATGACGGCCATGTCAGGCAACGAACCCTACAACGTGCTGCCCAACCTGGCCGGCATCCAGTTCGCTCTGGTGCACCCGGACCGGCTCACGAAACTGGAGCTCAATGCCCTGGGATCATGGACGCGGGTGATCGGCGCGGGCGGCGTGGCCCGCATGGGCCGCGAATGCCTGGTGAGCAGCCGCTCGGCCACCCCCCGGGAGATCCTGCGCGAGAAACTGTACCGGGTGCAGCTGGACATGACGCTGACCCGGGACCGCTACCAGGGCTGGGTGGTGGCCATACCGGACAAAGCATGGCAGGGGCTGCCTTCGGCACAGCAGGCGGCGCTCGCCGGCACGCTGGCCGACGTGACCCGCTGGCAGCGCAGCCACGCCGCCCGGCTCCAGCGCAGCGCCGTGCAGCGACTGCAGCGGGCGGGGCTGGCGGTACACCCGATGACGGCGGCCCAGCGCCGGACGTTTCGGGCCCGCGTCGCCCGCTGGGAGGTGTTTCTGCCCGCCGATCTGCGCAACGAGGCGGGGCGGGCGCTAGTCCGAACCGCAGCAGCCGCCGCCGCACCCGCCGGCGTCAGTCGGCGCCCGGAGGCGCCGTCGGATGCGCAGCCAGCCGCCCCAGCATCCCAGCGCAGCCAGTAGGTAAACCGAAGCGGTGGCGAAGGCCGCCGACACCGTAGGCTGCCAGCGGGCGCTGGCGGCAATGCCGTCCAGACCCCGGAGGGGGTCAAACGCCGGCACAAACCCCGGCAGCAACCAGGCATTGACCAGCATGCCGGCAACGAAGGACGCCACCACCAGCACCGATGTGTAGATGAGCACGGTGCGTCGGCCGATGGTGTGGTACAGGGCCAGCAGTTCCGGCAGGTTGGTGGCCGTTCCGGTCACCAGGAACACGATCGCCGCCCCCGGACCGGCGCCGGCCGCCAGCAGGGTGGCGGCCAGGGGAATATTGGCCACCGCGCACACATAGATGCTGGCACCGAACACCGCCACCGCCACCAGCCCCAGCACCGAGCCGCCGCCCAGGTAGTCGGCGATCCAGCTCTGGGGCACCAGCACCATCACCACCGCGGCCAGCAGGATGCCGACCAGCAGGTAGAACCCGATGCTGGGGCCGAGTTCCAGAAAGCCCCAACGCAAGGCCCGCAGCACCCGCGTCCCAAGCGGCCCGGCCGGCGGGACGGCTTCCAACGGCAGCCCCCGCACCGCGGCCGCACCGGCATCGGCGCCCGCCGGTCCGTCCCCCCAGCGCTCGGTGGCGAGCCCCAGCAGCACCGGCAAAATCAAACCGAGCAGCACATAGGCCGCCGTGATGCGGGGCCCCAATAAGGCCAGGGACAGGATGACGGCCGCCGGGTTGATGATCGGGGTGGCCGCCGTGAAGGCCATGACCGTGCCGGTACGCAGCCCCGTCCGGTACAGGCTGACCGCGAGCGGAACCACTCCGCAGCTGCAGATGGGCAGCATGGCGCCCAACAGCACCGCACCCGACAGACCGGCGATGCCGTGGCGGTTGATCCGGTTCTTGAGACGGCTGGTCGCGACAAACTCGCGCACCAGTCCCCCAGCCACCAGACTCAGCAGGACCCAGGGACCGGCCTCGACCGCGATCGACCACACGGTGCGGCCAAAGTCGATGCTCAGCCTGGCCAGGACGGCACTCACGGAGCACCCGCCCCGGCCAGCTCGTGCAGCGCGGCGCCGACCCGCTGTTGCTGGCGCTCAAGCTGGCTGATCAAGGTCAATGGACACACGATGTCGCGGCCAGTCTGGCAGGCCGCAGCGGCCTGCAGCAGGGCGGCCATACGCACCAGTTTCATGAGCAGCGCGTTGGGCAGCCGATTTGCACTGTCGGCCTTGGGATTGGCCAGCATCATCTCGCGCAGCATCTCCCGGTAGATCGCCACATCGATGCGAAAGTGGGACGCCTCGGCAGTGCCGGCCGTGATCTGGGAAACCAGCCGGCCGGACATGACGTTCAGCTGGCGCACGTGGGCCACGGGCGGCGCCTCGGCATCCGGCGACGCGGCGGCCACCGGCGCCACGCACGCCCATGCCAGCAGCCCCGAGAGCAATGCGGCAATCCAGCGCACCGGGCCGGCCGCGCTGAAGGCTCGTTCCCCGCAAACAGAACCTGACACGGATTCCCCCCCTACTGCTGCGAGTATAGGGCACGGAGGGTCCCCGGCGCCGTGTCCTGACACACATGGCACAGCGTGGATCCCCGCCCGCTGCAATCCCTGCAAGGCACCGGCACACACCAAACCTATTGACATAAATTTCACACTGCCCCCATATAGACAGTAAGCGGGCGGACGCGGCGCCCATCGGGATACACCGCGACGACAACGGCCACAGGCTGCAACGGAGGCGGACCATGATCAAGGAGTTCAAGGAATTCGCCATGCGCGGCATCAACCGCCTGCGCCGCCAGCAACCGGCGCCGGACACCAAGGACTGCCCGTCCTGTTTCAGGGCCGTACCCATCAAGGGGGTGCGCTGTCCCCGCTGCACCTCCACCCTGGACCAGGGCTGAAGCCGCCGCGCGGGTGCTGATATGTTGTTTGCCGAAGCGATTCTGGGGTGGCTGGCCCAGCTGATGGTCGTGGTGGCCGTCGGCGCCGCACGGGATGTGTTCGTAGCCCCCATGATCGGTGCCCATGCCGCCCATCAGGTAATGACCCTGGTTGCCTGCGCCGCGGTGTTCGGCGCCATTGTGCTGTTCGTGCGCTGGGTGCGGCCCACGCCCGCCCAGGCCTGGGGCCTGGGCGGGCTGTGGCTGCTGCTGGGCATGGCCTTCGAGTTCGGCTTCTTTCACTACATGGTGGGCCAACCGTGGGAGATGCTGCTGGCCGACTACAACCTGCGGGATGGGCGGCTGCTGGTGCTGCTGTGGGTGACCGTGGTGGCAGGCCCCTACCTGGCCACCCGACTGCGCCGCTGAGTCAGGGCACCGGCACCCAGCGGTTGCTGGCCGCGCCGTGCAAGGTCCGCACGATGCGACCGTCCGCCAACCTGACCACCACCGTCTCCTTGAGATTCTCCACCGTCGCTACCGCTTCCCGGCCGTGATCGACGATCGCCAGCCCGCTCAGCTTGACGGGGCCACCCGGGTTGGCGTCCACCGGGACTTCGCCCAGATAGCGGTCGCGAACGGCGGAAAAAGCCAGGATGTGGCCCGAGAACCCCGCTGCGTAGACCTTGCGTCCCCGCGCACCGACCGCGAGCTGCATGAAACCGGCCTGGGCACGGGGGATGTGGCGGTAACTGAAATGGGGATCCACCTCCGGCGTCTTGATGGCCTGCACATGGCCGGTGCGCGGGTCCAGGACGCTCATCAGGCCGGTCTTCATGTCGGCGGAAAACACCTTGCCCCTGGCCCAGACCAGATCACCCGAATGGCCGACGGGGAAGGTACGCTGTATATGGCCCGACGGCAGGGCGATCTCGGTGATGCGCCGGTCCGCATTGCCGCCGATGAAGGCGTGGCGTCCATCCGGCGACACGGCCAGGGCGTTGCCGCCCACGTCGACGGAGAACCGCTGCCTGCGGGTACGCGTTGAATAACCCACCAGTGCCTGCCGGGACAGCACCAGCAGCAGACCCTGTTCAGGTACCGCGCGCGCCACCCGCGCCCCGGAAACCGTCGTGAAGTGGCCGCGCGGCGCGAGCGAGCCGGCGTCCAGCACCATCACCTGGCCGGCGACAGTGGGCACGTAGATGGCGTGTTCCCGGGCGCTGTAGGCCACATAGAAACTGTTGCCCGACAGGGTATGCGGGGTGCCGAAACGGCCGACCGTGGCCTGCGAAGCGCCGATCTGCCAGTCCTCCAGGCGTCCCGGCCCCGGCCCCTTGGGCGGCGCCGGATAGGCGCCGATCAGCCGCTGCGCATGGTGGACCGTCCCGCCGTGGACAGGCAGTGCGGCTGCCGCCAGACCCAGTGTGCAGGCCGTGCCCATCGCCGTACGCCATAATCGTCCGTGTGCCATTGCCACCTCCCGGTAGGGCTTCTGTATCATTCGGTGCGAACACCGCCTCGTCTGTCGGCGGCCACCCCCCGCCGGACTCGCACGAACCGTGCCGGGCCGAAAGTCATTGTTTCGCGGTCTTTCACGACCGAAGCGCGCGCGGCGATGGGGGGATTTGCCCCGCCCGCGGGTGCAACGCCCCACAGCGGTTGGCGCCGCAGCCGACTCCGGTACAATGGGCGGGTTCCCAGAGCCGCGAAACCGGAGACCCGCCATGGTCCAAGTCGCCCTGTTGAGCTTCATCATCGCCATGACCGGCGGCGGCGTGCTCGCAGTCCGGGGCCTGCGCCGCCAGCGGGTTTCTCTGGCAATGAGCCTGGCCCATGGCACGCTGGCACTGGCAGCGGTCGGGATGCTGGCCGACCGGGTGTTCAACGGTCCGCGGGTCATCCTGTTCAACGATGCACTGCTGCTGTTCGCCCTGGCCGCCGCTGGCGGCTTGCTGCTGTTGGTGTTCCGGCTCGATCGCGAACCGCCGCCCATGCTGGTGATCGTGCTGCACGCACTGGTTGCGGTCGTAGGCCTGTCTTTGCTGGCGACGGGCTACATCCGGTACTGATCCGACCCGCGCCGCCCCCACGTCGCTGCATCGGACAGCGCCGGCGCCCTTGCGTTGCAACCGCAAGCGCAGCCGGCTTGTGCAGCCCCCACCCCCCCGCTGCAGCACACCGACACAGTGCCGGCATACCGACGCCGGCTCACCGAAAATCAACGCTTCCGTCACCCAACATTCAACGATCCTTTATCCCCCTATCACAGGCCGATGGGATGGTACTCGGGCCGCACTCTGGGCGGCTTGCATTCAAGTCCAATCGGCAGTCATTCACACGGGATAGGAGAGGATCATGAACCGGACTGTTGTGACACGGCGCATGACGGCACTTGCCGTCAGTGCCGCCCTGCTCGGACAGAGCGCTGTCGTGCCGGCCGTCGCACACGAGACACAGCGCGACTGGCAGCACCGTACCCGCACACCCATCGAACACCTGATCGTGATCATTGGCGAGAACCACACCTTCGACAACGTCTTCGCCGGTTACCGGCCCAGGAGAGGACAGCACATCGAGAACCTGCTCTCCGAAGGCATCATCAAGGCCGACGGCAGCCCGGGACCGCATTTCGACAAGGCCGTCCAACAGCAGGCCAGCGATACCGACAAGTTCAGTCTGTCGCCCGACAAGACCGGCGCCTACGCCACCCTTCCCCAGCCCAATACCACCTATGCGCTCGGGCAACCCCAGAACGTGCCGGACACGCGCTTCCCGCCGGACCTGCCCGCCGGTCCGTTCCAGATCACCAAATACGTTCCCTACGACGCCTATGTGGGCGATCCTGCGCACCGCTTCTTTCAGATGTGGCAGCAGACCGACATGGGTCGCCATGATCTGTTCACCTGGGTGGCCCAGACCGTCGGCATCGGTCCCCAGAACAACAACCCCGTGCTGACGCCCGACAGCACCTACCAGGGCGGGGTGTCCATGGGCTTCTACAACATGAGCACCGGCGACGCGCCCGACTTCAAGTGGCTGGCGGATCACTACGCCATCAGCGACAACTATCACCAGGAGGTGATGGGCGGCACCGGCGCCAACTTCTTCTCCATCGTCACCGGCGACGTGGCCTACTACAACACCGACGGCAAGCCCACGCCGCCTCCGGCCAACCAGATCGAAAACCCGGACCCGCAGGCGGGCACCAACAACTGGTACACCCGGGACGGCTACCACGGCGGCTCTTACGTGGACTGCTCGGACCCCGGGAGCCCGGGTGTCGGGGTGATCGACAGATACCTGCACGAGGTACCCGGCAAGCCCTTCCGCAATGGGGACTGTGCGCCCGGCCACTACTACCTGGTGAACAACTACACGCCCGGCTACACCCCCACCGGCGAGCCGCGCCCGCTGGGCCCGCACCAGTACACCGTGCCGCCCCAGACGGTGCCCACCATCGCCGGTGCCCTGTCGCACCGCGGTATTTCGTGGAAGTGGTACATCGGCGGGCGCAACAACGGCAACGTCACCAATCAGTACTGCTCCATCTGCGACCCGTTCGTGTTCTCCAGGAACGTCATGACCAGTTCCCTGAAGGACAATCTGCAGGGCATGACCCAGTTCGACCAGGACGTGAAACATGCCGACACCTTCCCGGCGGTGGCGTTCATACGGCCCTATGAGGGCATGGCGGGTCACCCGGCCGACTCCACGCTGGCCGCATACGGGAAGTTCGTGATGGACGTCATCAACAAGGTCAAGAGCAACAAGAAGCTCTGGGCCCACACGGCGATCCTGATCACCACCGACGAAGGCGGCGGCTCCTACGACTCGGGCTACATCCAGCCGATCGACTTCTTCGGCGACGGCACCCGTATCCCGATGATCGCGGTATCGCCCTACGCCAGGAAGGGTTATGTGGATCACACCTATTACGATCACGCCTCCATACTCAAGTTCATCGAGCGCAACTGGCGACTGCGGCCGCTGTCCGAGCGCAGCCGCGACAACCTGCCCGACCCGGTCACCGACGGCAATCCCTATGTGCCAGTGAACCGGCCGGCCATCGGCGACCTGATGAACCTGTTCGTGTTCGGCCGCCACCACAGCGATCGGCACCGCCGCGACCAAGATCGGCACGACAGCTGACCACCGATTCCTCGGTCGTGCGGTACCCCGGGGCCTGCGGCCATGTCGCAGGCCCCGGTTTTTCTGGTTGCATTGCCCGACAGAAGCAGAAGGGGCAGACTATCGGGAACGGGAAGCCGTGACTGATGCCCGATAAATGATGCATGATGAACAAGTTCTTCCTTGAGCTCGCCGCCTGGAGATACAGCGGTTTCTCCTCAGGGCATCATTCTGCATTCGACGTTCCCAAGCACCTACAATGCCAGACACCCCCAGTCCTTTCTGGAAAGCCAAGTCGCTCGATGAGCTGACCGACACCGAGTGGGAGTCGCTGTGCGACCGCTGCGGGCGCTGCTGCCTGTACAAACTGGAGGACGAGGACAGCGGCGAGGTTTTCTTTACCGCCGTCGCCTGCCGGCTGCTGGACACGGACGGTTGTCGGTGCCGCGACTACCCGCGACGGCGAGAACAGGTACCGGATTGCCTGGTGCTGCGTCCGCTGACGGACGAGCTGGTACGGCTGCTGCCCCCGAGCTGCGCCTACCGCAGGCTGGCTGAGGGCCGCGGGCTGGCCTGGTGGCACCCGCTCATATCGGCTCAATTCGAGACCGTCCATGAAGCGGGCATTTCGGTGGGCGGCAAGACACTGTCCGAAGAGCATGTGCATCCGGACGAACTTGCCAATCACGTGGTCGACTGGTTTGATAGTAAGGACGATTGAATCGCACCGGCAACGACGACGAACCGGGCGCGTCAAGACCGCGTTCTGAAATACGGGTGCGGTGGCATGGATGCAGGCACCCCGGTCGATGCGTCCACGGGTTCGCGGGAGAATTTCCATCCGACACCGGCGACCGTGAAGGTCCCGGCAGTCATCATCCAACAACGGGAGAGCCCCTATGGCCAATGAAGGCATGCACGAAGCACTGACGGAACTGAGCGACAAGACCAAGGATATGCATCGTGCCATCGTGTCCCTGATGGAAGAGCTGGAAGCGGTGGACTGGTACAACCAGCGCGTGGATGCCTGCAAGGATGACGAACTGCGGGCGATACTCGCCCACAACCGCGACGAAGAAAAGGAACATGCGGCCATGGTGCTGGAGTGGATACGCCGCCACGATCCGAAGTTCGACCACGAACTGCACGACTACCTGTTCACCAGCAAGCCGATCACCGATCTGGAGAAGTGAGCGGCTGCCGTCCCGGACGGGCCCGATGACGCTCGACGACACCACACAAATCGGCCTAGAGAGGCTCAACGCGCTGCTGCCCCTGGCCGCCCGTCAACGTGCGCTGGCGCCGGCAGCCCGCGAGTTGCATCGCGCCGTGCTGCGGCATTTCGTGACCCGCGGTGCCGCGCCATCGCGGACCGTGCTGGCTACCCAGATTGGCGATGCGGACCTGGATGCCTTGCTCGCCGCTTTGGCCGAGGGGGATTTGATCGTCCTCGATGAACGTGGAGAGATTGTGGGCGCCTACCCGGTCACCACGGAATCCACGCCCCATCGCATTCAGGTCAACGGCCACTGGATACACGCCATGTGCGCCGTGGACGCCATGGCCGTGGCGCCCATGTACGACACCCACACCCGCGTCGAGTCGGTCTGCCATGTCACCGGTACGCCGGTACGCGTGGAACAGCACGGGGCCGCCATCGTGCAGGCAAGCCCGTCGGCGGACCTGCGCGTAGGCATCCATTGGCAGGAAACCGGCGCGTTGTGCCGCCCATTCGTTGTGCCGGGAAATGGTGTTCCTGCGCGACGCCCCCACCGCTTCGCGCTGGGCGGCCGACGATCCGGCGCGCTGCTCGCTGTTCACGCTGCCGCAGGCAGCCGCCCTTGGCGGGCGCCTTCTTCCGGCCCCTGATCGACGACTGAGTCGGCGGACCCGGTCTGCTTCCGGGCCGATCTACCCATGGGTCCGACGAGGAACGGCCCCTGTCACCACAGTCGAGACGAAGAGATATCGACACGCCATCGATTACCGATGGGTACTCTGCTCAACTTATCGTGGGGCAAAATCAATGTTGCCCGGCTGTCGGGCGGGAAGCGGCCAAAAGCAGCCACTCACGAAGGTCGTACAGAATGCCCGCTAGGCGCGCGTGAGCGGACCCACCGCGGGAAGTGGTCTTTTCGATATATCCGCATGCGGTGAATACGAATATGATGCGTCTTGCATATCACCAATAGTCGAGCACACGCTGATCTCTGGATTGAAAACAATTGGGAAAGTCTTGTGGATACATTAGATCTCAATAACAAACAGGCGCAGCGCTATTGGGCGTCAGTATTGCTAGCTCTCCCTATTATCGTGGTTACTATTATGTGCTTCATGTTTGCGCCATTGATTTTGATTCTATATATCAAAGGCGGGATGCCGCTCATTGCGGCGACAGCGCACAAAAGTGCGGCATCCGATCAATATGCCGGGCTCGCCTCTGCATGCATTGCCATTGGTGGTGTCGTAGGCGGGTGGGCAGGATATGCCTTGTGGAAGCGCCTTGTGGTCCAGACAGGGTTCATGGATAAAGCCACGTATGATCGACTCCTCTCGGGCCGCGCGCCGACGCTGCTTCAAGAGCGGACACGAAAGTCGATAGGATATCTTTTATATTATTCGGGAACTGTTATCGCTATCGTCGCAGCATATCGACATGTCGGACTTTTTGGGGCGGCGCTTCCATTTTCGTTTTTGTTATATCTAATCTACCTGACGTCTCGCCGATCCAGCACCAAGAAATGAGGCGTATCTAGACTTGGCTCTGTGTTTGGGCGCGTTGCTGGCTACCGTTAGTGGACTGCAATACCGCATTATGGCGCGCGCGCTGGATGGCGTTTTGCGTCAAAACGGCCAACTGCTGCCGCTCGTCGTTTCCACTGACCAGCCGTTTGACTGTCCGTTTTCGGCGGGACAGCCGATACTTTGTTAGGCATGGCGAGCGGCGATCAAAGGGTAAGGTGATGGAAAAAAGGCGCTATCGTTCGTTAGTTGGGCTGAGCCTCGTGGCAGCAATCAGCGGCTGTGCGCAGGTGAAGCAGTACTCGCCGCAGCCAGTACAAGCCCAGTACACGCTCTCGGGGTTGCCCGCAAGCATTGTGCGGGTGGAGGTTGTTGATATGCGCGCCGAGCGTCGTGACTCCGCACAACTGGTTCAAGCGGTGAAGCATCAACTGCAAGTCGCACTATCGCAGCGGGCGGCACAACATACACATGGGTTGTACACACTTGAGGTCGATATCATCGAACACCGATCCTATTTCACACTCGGGAATTGGAATGCATCGACAAGATTTCACGTAAAATTGAAGAACCCACAGGGTACGGTACTAGAGTCGTGGGACGCTGACGGCAGCGCTCATCGGTCTAATATGTGGGGCTATTCCACGGCAAATGCCGTGTCCCAAGATGCGTACAATTTAGCTATAGCAAATATGATGGCCGACTTATCGGACGCAGTAATAGGCCGCGACCAGTAGCAGTTCTTCTAAGCGGACGTCCAACAACCGCTACGTGGTTCCGGCGCCGCTCGACTCGGACGGTTAGCCATGCAACGAATCACGAAACAGCACGTTGATCTGTGTGCGGCAATTGAAGGTGTCTTATATCCGTGGCGTAAGCTATTGATAGCGGTGGATGGTCGAGACCACAGCGGAAAAACAACAATCGCGAGTTTCATTGCGTGGCAGTATTCGATTCCGGTCATTTACACTGATTTGTTCCTAGTCAAAGGCGTGACTCCGGTACGCCACGACTATGGCTCCATAGCTTCTCTAATAACCCGGCGTCATGAGCTGGAAAGGCCAATTATTGTCGAGGGCATTATGTTGCTCAAGACCCTTGAAAAGGTCGGATGCAGTGCTGAGTTTTTGGTGGTTGCTGAAAACGCATCGAGTGACGGGTCCCTAGGTGATGAAATAACAGAATATGCTCATTTGTATCACCCGAATGAAAAAGCGAACTTCATATTTCGGTGGGCAGAACATGGCTAACCGATGCTGGCAGTCGGGCGTGATGGCGCGCCGCTGGGAGAAATCGTCGAATAGCACTTTGAAATAATGCCGATCGTGAACGACCGTGGCGTCCGCTTCTAACGGCACACCTGCCGTTGACACCCTGGGGACTCGACAGGCTGCTCTGGGTCGACTTCGGTCGGATTCGGTATCTGGGCGGCGCCCGGCGAGGCCGGGTCCCATCCGATTCTGCGTCAGTTCGCGCGTACCAGTAATCCGCAGCCGCCAAAGTCCACGTTGCAACACCGGACGATGGGTCCGCCTGACTTTGATACTGCCGCAGACCGTATCAAAGGGTCTTCAGCTTGGCGTTGAGCCGACTGATCAGATCGGCGGCAATGTCCTGCTCCATTTCGTCGAAGCGGTCGAACTGGTCTTCCAGCCTGGCCAGGGCCTCCAGAATTTCCTCGCGTGAAGCATTGCGCTCCAGCAGATCCACCGTTTCATAGAACCAGGGATTCATCTCGCACCCTCTTCGCGGAACGGGCGGCCGCCGATCTATCAGTGCGGCACCGATTCCGCCAGCGGACGGAACTGCAGGCCGTAGAACATTTCCAGATAGCGGCGCGTCTCGTCGCGCTCCAGGTTGGTCACATACTTCCAGAACCCATAGATGCGCGACAGGGTCATCATCCGCTCGGCGTACAGCTCCCAGGTGTAGCGGCTCTGCACCCTGGCGATGGAGCCGGCGGACAGCTTGTCCCAATAGGCCGGGTCCCCGGCGCAACGCTCGAGGAAGTCGGCAATCGCCTCGGCGGCCTCCTCGCCGTGGTTGGGATCGATGTGAAAGCCCGACTTGCCGTCTTCGATGATTTCCAGCGGCCCGCCATAGCGGGTGGCGAAGGTGGGCAACCCGGACGTCATGGCCTCGATCACCGTCAACCCGAAGGCCTCGAACAAGGCCGGCTGGACGAAGACGCCGCGATGGTCGGCCACAAAGCGGTAGAGCTCGCCGGCAAAGTTCTTGTCCAGATGCACGCCCAGCCAGCGCAGTTGGCCGTCCAGCTGGTAGCGGTCGATCAGCTCGTGCATGCGTGCAATCTGCTCCTGCTCTTCGCGATCGGCGGACTTGCCCGCATCCACGTGCCCGGCGATGGCCAGCAGGTTCGCCTGATCGCGCAGCCGTTCGCTGGCCCCGTACCACTCCACCAGGCCGGCGATGTTCTTGATGTGATCGAGCCGCGCCATGGTGAACAGAATCGGCTTGTCCGGATCGGCGAACTGGCCGCGGGCGTCTTCGTGGGGCGCACCGAACACCATCTCGTCGAGCTCGCCCCGCAGGCCGTTCAGGCGGCGCTCCGAGTCCGTGTAGGGGAAATAGACGTCGGCGTCGGCGCCCGGCGAGACGATGTTGAACTTGGGATCGAACACGTCGATGCCGTTCACCACGCGGTAGAGGCCCGGCATGGTGAAAGAGCCGTAACTCTCGTACTGGCCGACCGAGTCGCGCTGGCCGGCGATCTCCTGGTAGGTGCTGGTGATGATGAAGTCGGCGGCGTTCATGGCCATCAGGTCGGCGGTGAACTGAGCGCCGAAATGGTACTCGGCATCGTTTTCGCGCCAGTACAGATCGGAATGGAGGTACTTGGTCTTCTCCAGGGCATGGGCGATGTTGCACTGGGTGACATGGAGACTCTGGGACAGCAGCGTCGCGACCAGGTTGCCGTCCGAGTAGTTGCCGATGATCAGGTCCGGGCGCACGCCGAGCTCGGCGAGCAGCTCCTTTTCCGCATCGGCGGCGAAGCGCTCCAGATAGGGCCAGACCTCGAAACGGGAGATCCACTGGGGCACGACCTCGCCGCTTTCGCTGCGAAACGGAACGCGCAGAATGCGCGCATGGGTGGTGCCGACGATGGGTTCGAGGCGCTCGTTGCACGTCGTGCCCTGGGCTTCGGGGATGAGACGGGTCACGACGAGGATCTGGGGCTCGATGTCCAGGCCCTGCTCGGAGATGCGCCGGCGCATCTCCTTTTCCAGCGCCCGCACCTGATCGAGGATGTACACCACCTGCCCGCCGGTATCCGGCCGCCCCAGCACGTTGGCCTGCCCGAAGAAACCGTGGGGCGAGAGAATCACCAGGCTGAAGATCATGGGGATGCGCCCGAGAAAGCGCTCCACATTGCCGGGGTCGGGGGCTTCCAGGATATCCGACAGCAGATGAAGAGTGTCGCGCATCCTCTCCACGGTACGACCCCAGCCCGGCTCGAAACCCAGGGTCTGCATGGAATGGTGCACGGTCTCCCATTCGGCATCCTGGGGCTGGCCGGCGAGGTACTCCTCCGCGCGTCGCAACGCCCGGCGCATGCCGGCCACATCGGTGATACGGTCGTTCAGCATGAGCTGCACGCCGCCGCTCTGGTGCACGCTGAGAAAATCCAGGATGCTGCGGTCGCCCCGACCGAGGCGCTGGAACAGCTCGCTGGACAGGCGTCGGTTCAGGAACTCCACGCCCCGGCCGATGGAACGCGCCTCCTGCAGTTTGGGAAATTCGCGGTTGAACGGCCCGAGGTCCACTTCCAGCGTCCACTCGCCGCTGTGGTCGTGGCCGTTGACCTGGCGCTCCTTGAACGCAAGGAACTCCGAGACCGTCACCTCATGCTGTTCCATGGCCTCCACATGGAAACGCACATAGTGCCAGCGCGCCACGCTGGGGCGCACCGCCAGATAGAGCCAGGGCGCTTCAATGACCGCTTCCTGGGCGACCGAGATGACCTGCGACAGCGTCGAGTTGCAGATGGAAGTGTCTTCCGCCTCCGCGCAGAACAGCTGGAATTCATCCCACAGGTCCGAATGCAGCAGAAACGGGCGTCCCAGGCCCAGGTAGTGACGCAGCAGCAGATAGACTTCTTCGCGATGCTCACGCAGGTACTCGGGCAATGTCTCCATCATGATCTGATCCTTCTTCTTCGGGGACACGGATGGTGCCCAGAAAATCGTAGTGCTCGATACCTTCCAGGATGCCCCAGGCGTAGGGACTGTCGGCGAAGTAGATGCGTGGGCGCCCGCGCAAAGGTTCGAGCTCGGCGCTGTAGTTGCCCACAACCACCCCGAGGGTATTGCCGCGCAATACCTCTTCATCGTTACCGGAAAAGCCCGCCACCAGCAGCTGCTCGGGACGCAGGCCCCATTTGACGCCCAGATAGCGCAGGGCGAGACCCTTGGAAGCACGGCAGGGCAGCAGATCCAGAAACATGCCGCGCGATTGGATCACGTTGGCGTGCAGATCCTGCAGGCGCAGATGCCGGACGATGTGGCGCACCGACGGCGCCTTCTTCTCGTCCATGAAATAGCTGATCTTGTAGCGGTGCTGGTCGCCCCTGGGCTGCAGCTTGAGCCCCGGCAGGGCGCGCAGCGCCTCGCGCAAGGCATCGGGTTTCCAGCGGTAGTCGATGTGCCGTTCCCAGGTCCGGTCGGCCACCCTGCTCGGGCCATAGTGGATCGCAGCGCCCACCGCGGCAATGATCAGATCCGGCGCCGGCACCTGCCAGTCCCGCAACAGCTTGATGGTGCTCTCCACCGGGCGGCCGGTAGCAATCCCGAACCCCACTCTGGCACCGCCTTCCTGCAACCGCTCCAACAGGCGCTGCAGCCCTTCGCGGTCGCCCAGCAGCGTGTTGTCCAGCTCACAGACCACGAGGCGGTCGACGGTGGGCAGGCGACTCTTGGCGCGCAGGCGGCGATGGCGGTGATGCTTGCCCCATACCCGGTGCAGAGCCTTCATGTACTTCTGCACATGGCTGGCCCAGGCGTAGTGTCGGTGCGCACCGTTGACGCCGTTGGTGGCCCACTGGCGCCACTGGCGGCGATCGGTGATCGCCCGCTCCAGGGCGTTGCCCATGGCGACCGGGTCGAGGGGATCGATCAACAGGCCGTTGCGACAGTGCCCGACAATGTCCCGCGGGCCGCCGTCGGCGGTGGCGACAATGGGCAGGCCGCTGGCCGCCGCTTCGATCAGGGTGAGGCCGAACGGCTCGGTAAGCGCCGGATTTACGAACACGCCCCGGCTCCAGGCCGCCAACCGGTACAGGTCCGGAACGTCGGTGGAGTCGTGGTGCTTGGGATAGGCCACCGAGCCGTACAGATCATAGCGGTCGATGTGCAGCAGGACGGCGTTCAGCACCGTACGCGAACCGCGCTCCATGGTCTCGATGTCGTCCCGATTGCCTGCCACGATCACCAGGTTGGCGAGCTCGCGCAGCCGCGGATGTTCGCCGTAGGCGCGCACCAGGGTCTGGATGTTCTTGCGCTCGTCGGCACGCGACAGGGCCAGAATCATGGGCCGGCGGGGATTGGTCAGAAAGCGGCGCAGCTGGTTCCAGATCGGCGCGCGCATCGCCTCGCCACGCCGCGGCGGATGGAAACGACTCAAATCGACCCCCGGCGGTATGACTTCCATGCGCCGGGGCTGGTAGTTGTCGTACAGGCTGTACTGTTCCTCCACTTCCTGATGGGTGCTGGTGATCACCAGCGAAGCGCTGTCCAGCGCAGTCTCTTCGGCTTCGATGCGCTGGCCCAGGTTGTAGTGCCTTTCCATGGTCTCGGGCTTGACGCCCTGTTCGCGCAGGCGCTGGCGTTTGACCCGACCCAGGGAATGCCCGGTGTGGAACAGCGGCACCCCCAGCAGGGAGGCCAGTCCGGCGCCCACGTAACCGGCATCGGCATAGTGGCTGTGGATCACGTCGGGCACGTGCCCGACACGGCGCACATGCTGCAGGGCCGAGTCGGTGAAAGTGTCCAGGTAGGGCCACAGCACTTCCTTGCGCAGGTAGCGCCGCGGGCCGCAAGGGATGCGCACGATATAGGCGTTGTCGGCCAGCGCCTCCTCCGGCCGGGCGTAGTCGTCCGAGACCTTGGGGTCCACCACCTGGCGGGTCAGCAGATCCACCCGCCAGACATCCTTGTGGCGGGCCAGTGCGCGCGCCAGTTCCACTACGTACAGGGTCTGGCCGCCGGTGTCGGGGTCGCGGCCCAACTCCAGGTCCTCCCCCCGGATGAGGCCGTGAATACTGATCAGGACGATATAGAGGTGGCCGTGGTCGGCGTCGGTCATCCTTCGTTCCATTGTCCCAGGAAGCGATCGTACAGGGCCCTGTTGGCGGCGGTGGCACCGCGCTGGCGGCAGATCTCGGCGGCGAATGCCAGGGCCCGGTCCAGGATCTGCGCCGCCGGCCAGTCGCGCAGCAGGCCGAGAATGGTCACTGCGCTGAAGGCATCGCCGGCACCGACCGTGTCCACCACCTGATCGAGAGCCGGCGGCCCGCGATGGCGCACACCGTCGGCGGTGATGAACCAGGCCCCGTCGGCGCCAGCGGTCAGAATCAGCAGCTCGAGCCCATAGCCGGCACGCAGTTGTTCGCCGGCTTCGGGCAGGCTTTCCGGCGCCAGAACGCGGTCGATGACCACGGCCAGTTCCTCGTCGTTGAGCTTGGCCCAGCGGGCCTGCTGCAGACTGCGCCCGACGTCCTCGCGCCGCCACCAGGGCGCGCGCAGGTTGATGTCCACGAACAGCGGCGCACCGACGCGCCCGGTGAGCGCCTCCAGCGAATCCCGCGAGCGGGCGTTGCGGACCGCCAGCGTGCCCCTGTACAGCAGCGGCGCCGCGCCGACCTTGAGGGCGGCCGCCTCGGCATCGGCGGCGATGAAGTCGTAGGCCTGCTCAGGGACGATATCGAAGGTGGGCTGCCCGTCATCGCTGAGCCTCACCTGTACCGTCCCTGTCGGATGCCGGTCGTCGATCTGTATCCCGGCGCAGTCCATTCCCCACTGTCCCATGGTGTGCAGAATCCGCTCGCCATGCGCATCCCGTCCGATGCGGCTGATGAACAGCGGCCGTACGCCGAAACCCTGCAAGTGCCAGGCCACATTGAACGGCGCACCGCCCAGAACGTCGCCGTCCGGAAAGCAGTCGTAGAGCACCTCGCCGAATATGATCGGTCGACCGCTGGAAATCGATCCCTGTCCCATGGTCATCGCCCGAGTGGGTGAATGATGTCCGCGCCGTCGTCGCAGACACTGCCAGCGTAACATTGCAACGCCGCCAATATAACGCCCGGTTGGGCTTGGCGGCGGGCGAGCCGCGCAGCGGCACCGGCCCGTTCGCAAAGCCAGGGCGGAGCCGCCCACCACCGGCGGCTGGGCGTTCCGCACGGACGGTAATCCACAGCCGGGACTCTGCGCCGGCCGGCCGGTCCGCGGCCCGGGGCGCCGATGGGCCACCGAGAGCGGATTTTCGATCGCTCAAGCCGCATAGTGCCAGGTGACGGCCAATCGGCAGGATTGTCGATTGGCGCGACCCACAGCCGCCCCCGGGCGTGCAACCCGGGAGACCGGCGCCTGCGGGGGGTCGTCGGTATGGTCTGCCGCCGCCGCAGTCGCGACAGCTCGCCCGCTAGCCTGCTTTGCGCTGAGCAGAATCGGCCATGAGCTTCCGGGCGGTGCCGGAATCGAGATCCGCCTGGTCGGGACGCACGCCGGCCAGGTAATCCACGACGCTGACGGTGGGCACGCGCAGCGCATCCACCAGCGGGTACATGGCGCAGGTCTCGCAGGCGCGCAGCTTGGGCTGGGAACCGGCGGGCACTTTGCCGGTGGGACGGTTGCGCAGCTTTTCGCAGTTGGCCGTGCGCATATAGGCCTGCTGTGGAATGCAATAAAACATCAGTTCCTTGTCCACAAGATACCTCCCATCGTCAGTGTTTCGTGTTGGCGTCGGACGCCGCTCAATCGCCATCCATGGGCTCCAGGGCCGCGCCCCGGTCTTCGATTGCCATCGCCGCCACCAGTTCGCCCAGGGCGCGCTCAAGTTCCGCCAGCGTGGCGTGCGGCAGGTGGTCCAGGGCGTCGGTGAGCGCGCCCTGGGCTGGCCGCGCGGTACGCGAAACCAGCTCCGAGCCCCGCTCGGTGACGTACAGGCGCACCACGCGGTGATCGGCGCCACTGCGCTCGCGCCGCACCAACTGCTTCTTCTCCAGCTTATCCAGCAGATTGCTTGCTGTGGACGGGTGGATGGACAGCGCACCGGACAATTCGGAGACCCGCAACCCGGAACGGCTGTAGATTTCCCAGACGGCCCAGAGTTGGGCCGCACTCAACCCGTAGCGCTTCTGGACCCAGCGGGAATGCTCCTGAATGGTGCGATAGACGACGCGCAACTGCTGGATGATGGTGCGCACCCGCTCGGAATGGGCGGGGCCGCAGGGGACGGGTGCCGCGCTGCCCTCCGGCACCGGGGCCGGTTCATTTCCGTCCATCTCGCCGCCCCGCTGCGATCCAATAGTTTTGTACAATAACAATTGCCGCAAAATTTTTCAAATCGCAACCAAGTTTCAATCAGTTAGGGCGACATTCGCCCTGCCACGACGCGCCCCGGGGGTTGGCTCCGGGTTCCACGGTCGGTCCGCACAGGCCCGTGTCGCGCAACCCGCCAGCGGACGGACCGGCCTCCCTCCCCCCGGCACCGGCGCGGCAGGAACGGGGAACCTGCGCCGCCACCGACGGTCAACCATCATGGCCGCTGAACAGCGGGCCCACCGGCGTTCCCACGTTGCGCAGACAGCCCTAGCCGCTATCACTATATGAATATGGAAGCATTGAAAGGTCAGCTGCTGCCGGCGGACGGTCCACCGGGCCGCCCCGGACAGCACCCGGGCGCCCTGGAGATCGATCGTGGAGGCGATCGGGCGTACCTGCGCGGGCGTGCCCTGACCCTGCGTCCCAAGGAGTTCCTGCTGCTGGCGCTGCTGGCAGAGCACGCCGGTCAGTGGGTACCCATGACAGCCGTGGTCAGCGCGCTCGGCTGCGACGGCTGCTTCCCGCGCAAAACCATCGTGGTGCACCTTTGTCGGGTGCGCGCCGCGCTGGGAGATCAGGCTGGCGCCCGCATCATTCAGAGCGAACGCCGCCTGGGCTACCGCCTGGACCCGGCCGCACTGGCCGCGGCACCCTGATCCCGATCGGGCACTGGCGACCGCCGGGCTGGGGTGCCACCGATGGCGGACCGGCCGGCCGCCCACTACACTGCGCCCATGCCACGCCTGCCAGACCCGGGAAACCGTGAAACCGTCCTTCGATGATCATTTTTCCCGCCAGGCCCGCGGCTATGCGGCCTCCCGACCCGACTACCCCGCGCAGCTGTTCCGGTACCTGGCCGGCATCGCCCCGGGCCGCGAACGCGCCTGGGACTGCGCCACCGGCAACGGTCAGGCGGCGGCTGCCCTGGCCATCCATTTCGATGAGGTAATCGCCACCGACGCCAGCGAACAGCAGCTGGCCAACGCACGGCCCCATGAGCGGGTCGACTACCGGTTGGCGACCGCCGAGAGCACGACCATCGAAACCCGGTCCGTGGATCTGATCACCGTCGCCCAGGCGCTGCACTGGTTCGACCTCGATCGATTCTACCGGGAGGCCGCACGGGTGCTGAAACCCGGCGGCGTCATGGCCGCGTGGAGCTACGCCCAGCTGCGGATCTCACCGGCGGTGGACGCCGTCATTGCCGGTCTGTACGGCGACATTGTGGGCGGCTACTGGCCACCGCAGCGCCGTTTGGTGGAAGAGGGCTACCGGTCGCTGGCATTCCCTTTTCGGGAACTGCCGGCGCCGGTCTTCGAGATGGGTGGCCGTTGGCCCCTGGACCGTCTGGTGGCCTACCTCGGGAGCTGGTCGGCAGTGCAACGCTACAAGGAGGCGAACGGCGCCGATCCTGTGGCACTGATCGCCGACCGGCTCCACGACGCCTGGGGCAAAGCGGCGCAACGGACCGTACGCTGGCCCCTGGCCGTGCGCGTGGGCGTCAAGCCCTAGTCGCAGACCCGCTAGCCGGCGTCCGCAATCAACTTGTCGTGCAGCACGATCCGGTGCTCCTCGATTTCGATGTCGCCGGCATCGGCCAGATGCTTGAGTATGCGACTGACCATTTCGCGCGATGCGCCAATGGTGTTGGCGATTTCCTGATGGGTGGGTTTGGAGTCGACCACCCGCACGCCGTCGTGCTCCCTGGCAAGAGCGACCAGCGCTTTCGCGACGCGGTGCGACACATCCATCAGGGCAAGGGTCTTTGCCCGTCCATACAGGGCGCGCACACGCCCGGCCAGCAGGGCAATCAGGGCGATCGCCAGGGACGGGCACTGCGGCAGAAGCTCCTCGAAGGCGGACCTTGGCACCAGCACGGTGACCACGTCGGTCAGGGCAATCACCGACGTCACGCACGAGCCGTCATCCACCAACGCATGCTCACCAAAGCAGCCCCCCGGTCCCAGGGCCTCGAAGGTCAGCTCCCTGCCGTGGTCATCGGTCACAAACGTCCTCACCTTGCCGCATTGAATGAGGTAAAGCCCCGCGGACGGATCTCCCTCCGATATGATGATGGTGCGCTTGCGGTACCGTCGCATTCGGCTCCGGGCCTCCATCGAACCGAGCTGCTCGGCCGTCAGGTCCCTGAACAATACGAACTGCTCCAGCACATGCGACCCTCCCTGTGCCCGTGGCCCGGCCCTCCCGCCTGTCGTGCTTGTGCTGGATTGCCCCGCCCGTCGATTCCCTGCACATACACCGCCCCCCACCGTCCCGGCGCCACCAGGATAGGCACGGTATCCCTTGGAAAAGTATTGGCTATGGAGGAACGGGATGCCAGCCGGCGTCGGCGCAGTCCATGAGCACTCGGCGTGAATTGTTCACCAACCCTGAGGGCACAACCCCACTGCATTTTGATCCCGTCTCTCATAGCATCTCAAGCGAGCCCCCCGGCAAGAGTGGGAGGCAAAACCGTTCCCCCGAGCCGAGGCGGTCCGGAGATGGAAGGCGGCCCGGTACAGCGACGTCGACCACGCCTGCGGTGACCGACCGAAGCATGGGTTCAGGAGGGGATAAAGGGAGGCTGAGATGAATGGATATCGTTTTGCGCTGCTGATGGCAGCGCTGCTCTTTGCGGGCATTTCCAGTGTTGGCTTCGCGGCCCCGTCGCCGGCCATGGCGGTCGAAGACAATGGCGATGAGGGAAGCCAACAAGAAGGCGCTCCCAACCAGGGGCAGGAGGACTGCTGAAGGGAGCCCACGCGGCGCTGGCGGCGCACGGCCTGTTTGGGTGAGAGCGGGGCGCCGATCTGTGACGGCCGAGACGCCAGGGTGCACCAGGGCCGCAGGCCGGGTCCGGTGCACCCTGGCGCGCCGACAGAGTCCCTCGCGGCCGCTGCAATCCGCCATGATCTGCGCTGACGATACGGTCCAACTGCAAGCGCTCCTGTAGACTGTGCCCGCGGCGTCCCGGAACCCTTCGACCGCGACGGAGTCAAACTCTGATCGGAAAACAAGACGGTCCGGATCATCCGCCGGGCAAAGCCTGCCGGTAAGCGTGATGGCGCGCGGCGAGGCCGGCCCCGGCATCGTCACCGTGCACCATAACGGCGATCCCGCGACTGCATGCGAGGGCATATTTCTATACTGCCTTTATGAGCGGGCCGGATCACACCCCCCACTGGGAAATACGCAAGGTGCCGGGACACCGGGAATTCCTGTTGCAGGGCGACTGGAACCTGCTGGCCATCGCGCACGCCGGCCGGGCGCTCACCAAGGGGCTCCAGGGACTCGAGGCAGGCTCGTCCGACCGGTGGAACCTGGAAGGGATCGGCGCTCTGGACAGCGCCGGCGCGCTGCTGCTGTGGCGCACCTGGGGCCGGCGCTACCCGGACCGGCTGCACTGGCGCGACGACCAGCAGTCCTGGTTCGAGCACCTGGAAGACCTGCCGTCCGCGCCAGCCGCATCCCCCGTGACGCCGTGGACACTGCTGGTCTCCCTGGGGGCGTCCATCAGCCGGCTGTTCACGGACACGGCCGGCATTGCGCTGCTGCTCGGCCAGCTGATGGTGGATGCCCTTTACTGTATGCGGAACCCGCGGGCCATACCGTGGCGCGGTATTTCCGCCACCGTCTACCGGGCGGGGGCCCAGTCCCTGGTGCTGCTGGCGTTCATCGGCGGGCTGGTGGGTATCGTACTGGCCTACCAGATGGCGGGGCAGCTGGAGCAGTTCGGCGCCAACAGTGCCATCATCAACGTGGTGGGCATGGCGTTCCTGCGCGAGCTGGGGCCGTTTCTGACCGCACTCATCCTGGTGGGCCGCTCGGGCTCGACATTCACCGCCGGCATCGGCGCCATGCGCGTGACCGAAGAGATCGACGCGCTGCGGGCCCTGGGCGTGTCGCCCACCCTGCGCATCGTGTTGCCCAAAGTGGCCGGACTCACCCTCGCCATGCCGCTGCTGGTTATATGGACGGATTTCGCGGGAGTCCTGGGCGCCATCTACGTTTCGCAGACCCAACTGGGCGTCAACTGGGGCATGTGGCTGCACCAGTTCCCGGGCGCGATACCCTGGGCCAACTACTTCATCGGCGTCGGCAAGGGTGTGCTGTTCGGCGCGCTCATCGGGCTGGTGTCCAGTTATTACGGGCTGCGGGTCAAGCCCAACACCCAGAGCCTGAGCGAGCTCACCACCCGTTCGGTGGTGGTGGGTCTGGCACTGGTCATCGCCATCGACGGCATCATGGGCATCATGTTGTCACAGGTCGGGCTGGGCTGATGGCTACCCCGGAGAGCCGCGAGGCGGTCATCGAGGTCCAGGGGCTGGGCACCCGCTTCGGCAGCTACTGGGTGCACCGGGATCTGGATCTGACCCTGTACCGCGGCGAAGTGCTGGCGCTGGTGGGCGAAAGCGGCAGCGGCAAGACCACCCTGATGCGCCACATCATCGGGCTTACGCGCCCCACCACCGGCACCATCACCGTGCTGGGACGGGACGTGCACCGGCTGAACCCCTATGCAGCCCATTCGCTGCGGGTGCACTGGGGGGTGCTGTTTCAGCAGGGAGCCCTGTTCAGCGCCCTCAACATATTCGCCAACATCGCCTTTCCCATCCGCGAGCTGCGGGTGCTGGGCGACCAGATCGACGAAGACGCGGTCTACGATCTGGTGATGCTGAAGCTGAAGATGGTGGGCCTCAAACCCCAGGACGCATGGAAGCTGCCGGCGGAGCTCTCCGGGGGCATGGTGAAACGGGCCGCCCTGGCGCGCGCCCTGGCACTGGAACCCGATGTGCTGCTGCTGGACGAGCCCACCAGCGGGCTGGACCCCAATTCGGCCAGCGACCTGGACAGCCTGCTGTCGGACCTGCACCGGGAGCTCAGGCTGAGCGCCTTGATGATCACCCACGACCTGAACAGCGTGGCGTCGGTCAGCGACCGCGTCGCTGTGATGGCCGACGGCAAGGTGCTCACCACCGGCAGCCTCTCGGAGGTCGCCGATTACGACCATCCCTTCGTCCAGCGCCTGTTCCACGGCGAGCGCGGCGAGGGCCTGTTGCGACAACTGGGCTGACGGACACTATGGAAGACCGTGCGCACGCCATTATCGCAGTGAGCTTCCTGATCCTGTTCGGGGCCGGCGCGGCGTTCGTCGCCTGGTGGATGCAATCCGGCACACCCAAGGTCAAGGACTACGACATCGTGTCCCCCTACAGCGTGTCGGGTCTGGCCGTCGATGCGGCCGTCCAATACAAGGGCGTCCAGGTGGGCACCGTCAAGGCGGTCCGCCTGGACCCGGCAGACCCCCACCGCATTCTGATCCGCATCGCGCTGATTGCCGCGGCACCGGTGACCCACGCCACCTACGCCCAGCTCAGCAGCAAGGGCATCACCGGCGGCAGCTACGTCGCGCTGATCGACGGCAAAGGCGAGCAGACTCCGCTGCAGACCTCGCCCCGCCATCCGGCGCGCATCCCCATTCGTCCAAGCCTGATGCACAAGCTGGAGAGTTCCGGCAAACAGCTGCTGAGCCAGAGCGACCAGCTGGGCAAGCGCCTCAACGAACTGCTGGACGGTCACAACCGCGCCCATGTCGCCGCCATACTGGCGAACCTCGATGAGGCCACCGGCAAGCTGGTTGCTCTGGAGAACGCCGCCATGCCGTCACTGCAGGCGCTGCCCAAACTCACCGCGCAGGCCCGCAGCACCCTGGGTCAGGGCCGCACCCTGCTCAAGAGCCTGAACCGGGATGCGCGCCGTCTGCATGACGTCCTGCAGACGGCGGGCAGCACCACCCACAAGCTGGACACCGACACCCTGACCCGCATCGATGCCCTGACCCGCCACGTGGATCGGGCGGTCAGCCACATCGATGCACTCACCGGCGAACTGCAGCGCGACCCGCAAAGCGTATTGTTCGGCGCGCCCCCGTCAGCGCCGGGACCGGGCGAGCCGGGATACCATCCACCTGCCACGGAACACCAACCATGAAAAAGTCGCTATTCGGCCCCGCGCTCACGCTTTGCCTGCTGCTCGCAGGCTGTGCCCAGACACCGCCAACACCGATCCGGCACTACACGCTGGCCGGCACGGGCGCCGACGCCGCTGTGCAGGCCGAGCAGCAGTCGCCGGTGGTATTGCGGGTGCTGCCGGTCACCGCCCCGGCCTCGCTGCAGGGTACGGCGATGTGCTATCGCATGGCCTACCACAGCGACAGTCAGCTGGCGAGCTACAGCGATTCGCGCTGGAGCGCGCCGCTGCCGGCGATGCTGGGAGAGCTGGTCCAGAACGCGCTCAGCGACCGCCACGCCTGGAAGGCGGTCATCGGTCCCGGCGACAACGCCAAGGCCGACGCGGCGGTGCGTATCCACCTGCTGGACCTGTGCCAGGACTTTCAGGCGCCGGACAAGAGCGCTGTGGTGCTGGATGCGCGGGTCACGGTGGTGAGCACAGCCGGCGCCCAGGTGATCGCCCAGCACCAGTTCCGCTACCAGCAACCGGCCCCCGCCCCCGATGCGCCGGGGGGCGTGCAGGCCGCCCGCGATGCCGCTCGCCGCTTCGCCGGCGAACTCACCGATTGGGTGGCGGGCCTGGCGCTGAAGTCCGGTCAGTAGGCGGCGCGGCAGGTGGTGAAAGCCCGGCAAGCGATGCTCGCGCACGGCCTGCGCGACACGCCGGGCGCTGCGGGCTGGCCGCTCGGACGACAGACGCCTAAGCGTCGGTCGAGCGCCTGCGGATGGCGCGCAGGCGGGTGCCCAGAAACGAGAACACCATACCCACCAGCAACGCGGCGGCGATACCCACGGCGGTTTCGACAAAGCGCGCGAAGGCGTAGACCCACGCCTCCGAGCTGTGATCCAGCACCACCAGCCCGGCCACATAGGCGGCCAGTTTGCCGGCCTCGGTGTATCCGCCCAGCAGGGCAAGGGTCAGCATCACCAGCACGCCGATCCCCAGCGCCCACAGGGCATGGCCGAAGTAGGTGCTCAGCAAGGCCCCGCACACCGCCCCCATGGCGGTGCCCACCACGCGATGGGCAGCCAGCCGGCGGGTGGTGGCCGGCGAACTGTCCGTGACGATCACCGCGGCGATGAGCGCGTAGATGGGATAGCGCAGCGTGAGCAGCTGCGCCGCACCGACCGCCAGGCTGCTGGCAAGAGCGGCGCGCAGTGCGAGCGACAGCGCGTTCGGGAACCGGGAGACAACGGAAGTGGCGGAAGGGGTCTGCATGGTCGGGGCGGCCTGGAACTGAGTCGGGGTGATAGCGACGCGCACAGCGCGAATCAATGCGCTGCATACCAGGATACCGGCAGCGGCACCGCCGGGGAATGGCGGCCGATAGTGGCCGGCGCATGGACCACTAACGCATGTAGGCGTAGCCCTCATGCTCCAGGCGCACGATCTCCGCATCCGCCATGGGGACCATCTTCACGAACCCCTCGATGTCCTTGGGATGCAGGCCGTAATGGGCCTCGGCCGAGGCCTGGCACATACGGAACTGGATGGTGCCATTCTGGGTGAGCCCTTCGGCCCGCTTCATCAGACCCTCGTAGCGTTGGTAATTCTTGATGGCGAAGAAGGGTATGGCACCGCCATGCAGCACCACCACGATGTGTTCGGCAAACGGGTCGGCACCGTAGAGGCTGTCCAGCAGCGCCAGCCGGTCGAGGACATCGGAGAACGCGATGGTCTTGCCGGTGGTCACGTCGTACACGACGCTCTGCGGCTTGTAGTGGATGTGCAATACCTTCGCGTGACCCCAGGGCGCCGCGCTCTGGGCGAGGGCAGGCGGGCACGACACGCTGGCGCTGACGGCGAGCAGCAGGGACAAAAGCATGCGCATGGGTCTTGGCTCCATGTTCGACTAGAGACGGTACAGGAACACTCATTATCCGCCCCACGGGCACACCGCCACAAATGCCGGACGAAAACGGGCCCGGCACGCGGCGGTCGGGGTTCGCCCTGCTACAGACGGGAGTCCCCGGTATAGATCAACGTCAGCTGGGTGGTCAGATTCTGTGCGACCTGGCCGATGCCCTTCGCGCGATCGCCGTTCCAGTCCTGGTACAGCGGTACCATGAATCGCGCCTGCAGGCTCAGCGTGCGGGTCAGCTCCACGCTCACGCCGGGCGTGATGTCGAGGAAGCGCCCACCGGTGTTGATCACTTCCGTGCCGGCGCGCAGTTTCGCCGGCAGGATGCCGTGGTCGTCCTGGTCGTGCCCGACGTCGGCGTAATCCAGCGAGCCCAGCAGCGCCACCCGGCCACCGTCTGCGCTGAGGGGCACGCTGGCGCCGAAATGCAGCTGAAACTCGCGCCCGAATTTGTACCCGTTGTGGGCCTGTACGGGCACCCGATACAAGGCGCTGCCATACAGATCGTAGTCGTTGAAGCGCTGGTAGTACGACGCCGTGGGCAGCAGGTCGTAGGCGCCCGAGCCCACCTGCATCGCAGGCGGAAGATCCGGCTTGTCGCTGGGCTGATCGGTGCTGCCGGTGGGGAACTTGACACCCAACCCGACGCTGACGGCGGGACCGGTGACACCGTCCGGCAGCAGGCCGGCGTAGCGGCCGAACAAGGCGATGTCGCCGACGCCCTGGGCGACCCGGTCGCCGAATTTCCTGGTGCTCTGGTGCTTGCGCACGTAGGGCAGCAGCAGCGAAGCGGTGAACCGTCGGGTGACGCCGTAATCGGCGACCGCCGTGAACTGGGAGATGACCGCGCTGGCTTCGCCCGGATTGGCTATCGAGTCGGTGCCCTCGCGGTAATGATTGAAGTCGGCGTACTGGCCGATCAGCGACAGGCGCAGCTGGTGACCGTTGACCTGGGCGTTCTGGGGGCTGAGCGCCTCCAGGGGCAGGCACACCGCACCGCAGCCGGCCGCCGAAGCCGGCACCGCATAGGCCGACAACAGTGCCGCCGCAAGCACACCAACGCGGCTTGCGCGCAGCGCCGACCAATGGCGGCGAACGGGTGCCGCGTAAGGAACGCTGGGGATGTTGTTGTCTTGTTGTGGGCGCCTTTGCATCAGCGGGCCTCCTCCGGTTGGTATTGGTGTTATTGGTGGAGCTGGGTACCGTACCATGGTACGGACTCAGATCAAGCCACGGCTGAGGTCAACGACCGTATGGGAGCGGCACGAGCCCGGCGCAGCCGGCGTTGATTCCCGTACGGAAATCCTGAGAAACTGACGGCGGTATTGGCCGGTTCGATGGGCGGTGTGGGAGGTCATTCATGCAGCAGGATTCCCGGACAGGAACGACGTTGACCATCGGCGGGCTTGCCCGGGAAGTGGGTGTGGGCGTGGAGACCATCCGTTACTACCAGCGGCTGGGGTTGCTTGCCGAACCGCCCAAATCCAACAACACCCGGCGCCGCTATTCTCACGACGCGTTGGTGCGCCTGCGCCTCATCCGCCATGCCCAGGCGCTCGGTTTCACGCTGCGGGAGATCCGCACGCTCCTGTCCCTGGGCGAAGAACAATGCACGGCGACCCGTTCCATCGCGGAACGCAAACTCAAGGCAATAGACGAGCAGCTGGCGACCCTGAACACGGCGCGGCGCAGCCTGGAACGGCTGATCGAATGCTGTGGGCGCGGCGAACAGGACGAACGCTGCGCCCTGTTCGCAGCCCTGCTGGAGCAGTCGTCGAACGAGCCGTAACCGGCCCTGGGCCCTGTTGACTCTATTGGGGTCGGCGCTGATCTGAATAGCGCCAACAGGCCCTAGATCAGCAGCAGCTTGTCACTGAGCGCCAGCCAGCCACTCGGCTCCTTGATGAAGCGGTCGACGTCGTACTTGCCGAAGATGCGGGTGGCACCCCGGCGCGTAAAGATCTCGTAGGCGATCCTGCTCGCCGGCCCGGCCTTCGACTGGCGGCTGATGGCTTGCTCCTGGAACGCGCGCCAGTGAATCTCGGCCGACGTTCTCAACACCACCTTGGTCATGGTGAGCTTGACGCCGACCTTGGCCGCGGCAGCGCCGACGCCAAGGACCGCGCTGGCGATTCCGCCCGACCACAGCGCCGGCCGTCTGGCCGCCGCGAATGGCAAATTTCGCCGTCTTCATTTTCATGCACAGTTCGATCCAACGGCCGATGGTCTCACTCTGGCGATAGCCGCTGGCGATCGCTTCCAGCTTCAGCATATGGGCCAGCGTCGATCCGGTGGCGTTCCCGTGCACTGCAAGCCCGCCCAGATCCACATGGGTGGCGCCGCTGGCGATGGCCCCGGCAACCCCGATCACCCCGCCGCCGATTCCCTTCAAGGAGCGATTCGACAGGTATTTCTGCGTGTATTTTGCGCTGCCGTCGTGGCCGTTCCAGATAAAAAGCGGATTCGGGGTGGTGGCGACGGACTTGGCGTCCTTATGACGGATCGTGCTGTAGACCGCGTTCATGCTGCCCGAGAGGACCCCTCCCACGCTGCCACCGGTCGCCCCGTCGATGACGGCCGAGACGGCGTCCACGACGCCCCACACGATCTCCTCCTTGTCGGTACCTCCATGGCCCGCACTCGCGATGGCCGTCTCCAGCTTCTTGGTAATCTCGTTCTTGTAACTCATTCCCGTGCCCTCAAAGGTATCTTGTTTTGGTATGGTTCCGGTATTGGATGAGACTTGCAGCAGGGCCGAGTTGCCTGCAGTCCCCTGGGGACCGGCGACGCCAGCCATGCCGGCATACACGTTCCGCGTGTCAGCTGCCCGGCGCCGTCTTGCCCAGTTGAGGGGGCGTCCATTCGTCGCGCTGCAGTGGTCATTTTCATGTCACTAGCGGCCGCCCGTGCGGAAGCTGCAACTTTGCGCGGTTCAGTATGCCACCCTCGGTGCCACTTCGGCGTCGGGGGCGGCGGAAGTGGCGTTTGCCTGTCGGCGGAATGCGGTATCATAGCCGCGACATAGTGGCGGCGGATGGGGACGACGGGATCCGGGACGATGATGACATTGCTTCGTATCGCGTGCCTATGCATCGCAGCCGCCAGCCTGCCGGCCTGGAGCGCGGATGTCACCCCGACCATCGCATCGCATTACTGGTCGGCCTACCCTCATCTGCGTCGGCCGTTTCTGCGTTCCGGCACCGCGCTGGCCGTCGACCAGCGAACCCGTCAGCCCCTGCTCGCCAAGAACACCGACCGGGTGGTGCCCATTGCATCCATCACCAAGCTGATGACCGCAATGGTCGTGCTCGACGCCAAGCTGCCGCTGGGCCATCCGATCACCATCACCAAGGCGGACATCGACCGGCTGAAGGATTCCCATTCGCGGCTGGCAGTGGGAACCACCCTGTCGCGGGGCAGGCTGCTCAAACTGGCGCTGATGGCATCCGAAAACCGGGCGGCGGCCGCGCTGGCACGCACCTACCCCGGCGGCAAGAGCGCCTTCGTGACCGCCATGAACCGCAAGGCGGCGCAACTGGACATGAAGCGGACCCATTTTGTGGATGCCACGGGCCTGAACCCGCAGAACGTGTCCACCGCCCACGACTTGGTGCGCATGGTGGAAGCGGCCAGCCGCTATCGGCTGATCCACGAAGCCACCACCTCCCGGTCAGCGCAGGTGGTGGCGGGCAGGCGCCATCACCGGCGGGTGATCGCCTACCGCAATACCGATCCGCTGGTGCATAACCCCCACTGGCACATCGGGCTGTCCAAAACCGGCTATATCAGCGAAGCGGGCCGCTGCCTGGTGGTGCAGGCCACCATCGGCGGACACAAGACCATCATCGTGCTGCTCGATTCCTGGGGCAGGTTGTCGCGCGTCGGGGACGCCAACCGCATCCGGCATTGGCTGGAACACGGCCGCCGCCATGGCGCACCGCCCCGCCGCTACGCCGACAACACCTGACCAAAATCGGGGTCAGATCCCAGTTTTTCCTAATATACGACCGCGCAACCGCGGCCCTGCGGTCGATGGTCGGGCAACATGCCCAACGAAACCCCCACGCCTGTTCGCCCACGGGAGGCTCACGACGCCGGGCCGGAACGGAAGGTGGACCGGCAGTTTCCGCCTCGTGCGCTGCGCCGTGACGAGGAAGGCACGTCACCCCACGGGAACCCACGACGCTCGTCGTGATCTTGGAGATCGATTCAGCGCCGAGCGGGCACGCAGCAATTTTCCGGCTCCATGACAGTGAGCGAATATTAGAGAAAACTGGGATCTGACCCCGGTTTTTGGTCAGTCGAGCCATTCCACCAGGTGGAACACGGCGGTGTCCTCGCAGGCCCGGGTCGGACCCACCACCCGGGCGGCGTGGAAGCCGGACGCCAGCGCGGCTACCCGTTTTGCCTGCCAGGGTGACGCAACCAGTTGAAGGCAGCTTGCCGGAAAACGGGTGCGCCCACGGTGAGGCGCATACACCACCGCGTAGCGCGACCCCTGGACCCCCACCAAAGCCGCAACCAGATCGCCATGGACGGTCCCCGGCCGTGTTGGACGCCAGGGCCGGGAAGGCAGCCGTCGGCCCAGAAGCCCGGGCAGCAGCCCCAGGACGGCAACCCGCAGCCAGAACGCAGACTGGTGCATGACGTTCATGCGGCAGCGTCCGGCGACGACAGGTTGGCATCCACGAAGGGCCAGTTGATGCGCTGCCAGAAGGCCCGCAGATAGGCGGCTCGCTGGATCCCGTAATCGACGAAGTAGGCGTGCTGCCAGAGATCACAACCGAGCAGCGGCGTCACGCCAAGCCGCAGCGGCGTCTCGTAGGTGCTCAAAGCACGCACGGCAAGATCACCGTACGCCTCCTGGACCAGCCAGATCCAGCCCACGCCGGCCAGGTTATGGGCTTCTTCGATGAAGATGTCGCGCAGCGCGGCGGGCGAACCGAAGTACCAGCGGATCTCGTCGGCCAGCAACCAGCCCGGCGCACTGCCCGGACGGGGCGAAAGGCAGTTCCAGAAAAACGAGTGACTCCAGGCTTCGGAGGCGTACTCGAGCAACGGACCGTCCTCGGCGTGCATGACGATCTCTTCCAGTGCGGCGTGCTCGAAGCGGGTTCCCAGGGACAGGATGTTGACCCGCCGGACACAGTCCGCGTAGCAGCCGCCATAGTGCGATCGGAGCGTCTGCGCCGAGATGAACGGCTCCAGTGCATCCCAGGCGTAAGGAAGGGGCTGCGGCCTGCGAAAGGCGGACCGCGCCAGAGGTGGGTTTTCTGCGAGCATGCTGTAGGACGTGTAAGCCATGGTGCCTCCCCAAGGTGCGGCGCCGGACGCTGCGGCGCCCGACGGGCCGTTTCAATAGGCCTCGCGGGAACCGGTGTCGACTCTCCGCGTCAAGCCCTTGGAGTGAATCTAAGACCGGTCATCTGATAAGTTCTAATATTTTTTTCTTCCATTAGGAGCGCATTGGCTTATCATTGAGCCCATGGAACTGCGCCAGTTTCGCTATCTGGTGGCCATTGCGGAGACCGGCAACGTGCGCCGCGCGGCCGCACGGGTGCACGTCTCACAGCCCGCGCTGTCGCAACAGATTCGCAAGCTCGAGGATGAGCTTGGTACGCCGATGCTGGAGCGCCACGGCCGCGGCGCGCGCCTGACACCGGCCGCTCATGTGGTCGTGGAATTCGGTTATCGCGTGCTGCGCGAAGTGCGCGACGCGCAGACCGCCGTACAGGAGCTGGCCAGCCTCGCCCGTGGTCGCGTTCGCGTCGGCACCCTGCAGGCGCTCAACACCGAGCTGCTGCCGCGCGTCATCGGTGCACTGATCGGTGCCTGGCCCGGCATCCGCGTGGAGGTCAGCGAACTTTCCGCTCTGGAAATCGAGGCTGGCGTACGGGACGGCGCACTCGACTTCGGGATCACCTTCACGCCGGTCTCCCATGAGGCGCGATCCATACTGGAAGCGGAGCCGCTGTTCAGCGAAGAGCTCGCCCTGGTAGTGGGGCCCGACCATCCGCTGCAGGCTCGGCACGCAGTGGCGGTACGCACCTTGGAACCGGTGCCCCTGGCGCTGCTGCCGCCCCGGTTCGCGGTTCGGCTGCTGTGGGACGAGGCGGCGGAAGCAGCGGGCATCAACCCCTCGGTGCAGGTCGAATCCGACACCATCACCAGTCTCCTGGCAATCGTGCGGGAAACCCGTCTCGCCACCGTGCTGCCGGCGTTGTCGCTGTCCGCACAACAGCTTGCGACCCTGACGGTGGTCAGCCTGCGGCACCCCACGCCTGTGCGGCCGGTGGGCCTGGTGTGGCGAAAAGGCGGCTATCGCAGCCACGCCAGCCAGGCACTGGCGGACCGGCTGCACGCCCAGAAGTCGGGGTCAGATCCCTGCCTTGCGCAGTAGCATGACGTCGTAGACACACTCCCTCGGGCCGGCGCCACGTCGACACGCGCCGGCCGGTCGACGTCGACCTTCAACCAGCCGTACGGAACGGTCCGAGGACGAACGCCCGCAACCGTGCGCAATCAACCCGAAACTGGGAAGGGAAACGGTCTTGTCGCCGGCCGGGCGCGGCAAGCGAGTGGAGCGGCGCTGATCCGGAACGGCCGGCCGAGCCACCCGCCGGAACCCATAACCACGGGCGAACACGCGAAGAAGCTGGGATCTGACCCCGGTTTCCCGCCGTGCAGATGGATGGAACCTCCGTTGCCCTGACCTGTCGGGTAGGGGGAAGGCCTGACTGTGACACTCAACAGAAACAAGGAGAACGGACCATGAAGCGAAAGCTGCTCACGATCCTGTCGGTAGCCGCCCTGTGCACACCGATCGCGGCGTTGGCCACGGCAAGCGGGGCCATGACCATGGGTGCCGGCATGGGCGGGAAGACCGCCGTGAATCACCACCACGCCAAGCTGCCGAGCTTCAAGCAGGCTGACCGCAACGGTAACGGCTATGTCAGCATCAAGGAGGCGGAGAAGGCGGGCGTACCGGCGGCCGTCGCGAAACGTGAGGACATCAACCACGACGGCAAGCTGACCCGAGTGGACTGGGCCGTCGTGCGGATGGATATGGGCACTCCCCATCCGAAAGCGGGCAAGAGCGGCTAGACGACGCCCATGCCGTCGGGGAACACGGTGCGCACACCGTGCTCCCCGACCAGTCGCCGCGAGAGGCGGGATGGTAGCCCCATAGCCGAGTCCTTCCAGCGCCCTGCCGCCGACGCTCCCCCGGCAACCATCGGAGTCTCACGCCCGCGTGTCTGACGTCGCAACGGCGATGCCTTCCGGCGCTGCGTTGAGCCTACAGCTCCCCCGCCGCCTTGGCGGCGAGTTCCTTGAGGCGCTGGTAGCGGGCGCTGCCAGGCTTGACGTCAATACGCGCCGGCGACAGGGAAACGACGCGTTTGCCCACCCGCACCGACAGGATGGCCACACCCGCCTGCAGTCCGTACTTGGGATCGGCCTGTTGCACCGCCACCACCGCCTCGTCGCCCAGGCCGGACACGCTCTGGATGTCGTAGCCCATGGCGCCGAAGGCCGAGGCGAGATCATCGTGCAGGCTGTGCGACGGCGCCGGCGCGACCTGCAACGTCAGCGCCGCAATGCCATGGGCATCCGGCCACCCGCAGGTCGACACGTTCGCGATCTTCACGCTGCCGGGCCGACCCTTGCCAAGGGACGGCGCAAGGGAATGGATGTCCGCATTGCTCAGCAGGCTGCAGGCATCGGGAGGCGCCGCCGCAGTCGCGGGCGCATACGACACTGCCAGCATGGCCAACCACGCGCCGGTCACCACACGCCGCCAACCGCGACGCCCCGTCGCGCGGGCGCCCGGATGCGCGAAACAGGTCCCACGCACCAGCCCCCAAGGCGCACCCACACCCCCTACCCCGCTAGTGGGTCTCATCGGTTTCTCCTTTGCTTGTTGTCGATTGGCCGCGATGAACCGCACCATGGCAGGTCTCCCCGGGGTCGAAGCCGGATCCGTGCCTTTTCAATATACGACGCTGTCAAAGCAATTGCCCGGGCAGAGGCCGCCGTGCGGCGTTGGGCAGTGCATGCCACGGCGGTTTGCCGATACATCGCCAGGCGCTCCGCACTCACGCAGGCGGCGCGAGATGGCGGGCGGCTGCCCCGGTACCCACTGGCTGCTTCACCCGATCCTGGACACCGAAGCCATAACGGGCACCCCGGGGCTGAGCTGCCAAGCGAACGGGGCGAGCAGCTGCTTCGACGCCGGGCGCCCGCACGGGCGAATATTAGAGAAAAATGGGATCTGACCCCGCGCTCTTTAGAGAAAAATGGGATCTGACCCCGCGCTCGTGACCCCGCGCTCGGGAATCACGAGCGTCCCGCCCTTGCCAGCAAGGGCTCTATCGCCTTGAGGAGGCGGCGGTTGGAGACCACGTCGGCCTGGTCGTAGATCGCGCGTACCCGTCCGTGCGGATCGACCAGGATCAGTCCGTCGTTGTGGGTCACGTCGTACCCGACATGGGCCTGTTGAGCGAGGGGATTGACCACCTCGGGTTGGGGCGTCTGCGCCGGGCCCTGGTCCGCTGAAGACGGCCCGCCCTGGTCGGCGACTCTCTGGTAGGCGATGTGAAAGCCGTCCCGCACCACCCGGCGGATCCGGTCGGGCTTGCCGGTCAGGTATTGCCAGTGCAGATCCTTGGGATTCCAGCCGTATTCCTTGAGGAAGGCGCGCATCTGCGCGGGCCCGGTGCCGGACGGGTCGACGTTGAACGCGACGATCTGCACCCTATTCTGGTCGCCCAGGTCCTTCAGCAGGTTTTCCAGACCGACCAGATGCGCCGCAATCAACGGGCAATAGGTGGTGCAGTAGGGAAACAGGAAAGTGACCACCTGCACCTTGCCCCGGAACTGACTGGAATTGACAGCCTGCCCCAACTGATTGACCAAACCGTGATAGCTGGGGGCTCGCCCGAGAACGGGCGCGCCCGCATGCGAGCCTCGGCCGCCGTGGATTCCGCGACCGACCCACCAGCCAGCCGCGCCCGCAAGCACAAAGCCGGCACAAAGGAGACTGACCGTTGCCAGGCGCTTGATCATAGCGAACCCCTTCGCTGGACCGTCCAGGGCCTGTTAGCACTGTGTGGACCGCCACTGACGGCGTCCCATTTTTCGCGCCGCAAGGCGAAGCGAGAGCAGTGCAGCCCGGCTACATGAGCGAGCGACGCCGCCGCGGGAGGGAATGGGGCCTGTCCCCTCGGGTTGCGGCTGAGAAGCCACCACTGGGCCTCACTCGTGACTCAATGGGAACAACAAACTCGCTCCTCGCGCCTTGATTGGCCGCTTCTCAGCCGCAACAGTGGTGATCTACCCAGTGTTAACTAGGCCGAAAACATGGCTTTCGCTTTTGCTATCTGCTCTGTGGTTGGCCATTGTCCGGTCTGGGCGGCGATGCGGCTCAGATACATTTCCGCCCGCTGCAACGCGGTGACCGGTATGCCCACCGTCACGCTGGTGTTGTCGTCGGCAACGTAAGTCACCCGACCCATGTTCTCGACCATCATGGTGAACGAATCGTTGGCGGCAAGCACATCGGACGCCGTTTGGTCGATCGAATTGGTCTGAAAGCCAGCGACGAAGGCATATTGCAGTTGATTGAGCTGCACGGCGACTGAAGCCTCGCTTTCCTCCAGGGCGGTGCGCTGCCACGCCCTGTAGTCATCCGAGCTGTCGCCGGTTCCCCGCCAATTGCCGTGATTCCCCGTACCGATGTGAGCCCGATGAAATCTCTTCACCTCCTGATACGCGGACGCGGTGTTTTCAACGTTCCTTGCGAAGGCCGACTTGCCCCGTGCCAGACCTGGAGCGATGACCTTGTAGCCCATGACATGCTCGGACTCATGGGTGGTGCCGCTGACGCTATAGGTGTATTTCGTGGTAAGGCGTTGTTGCTCCTGCTTCTTGAAGCCATGCATGCCGGGCGAATACGGTTGTCGTTTAGCGGTGGAATTCCCCGGCACGTTGAATGTTTTTCCCATGGTTGTCGTCCTCGGTAGCGCCGGCTTGGTGCTGCTTCGCCGGGTTCTGGCGCTCGCTGCGCGGGCCCGGACCCCCGTCATCGCATGCTGTCCCCCAACGGCCTTGGTCAACGTGTTGATGACCGCGACTGCCCAAGACCCGGGCCAGGACTTCCTCTGGTCGAGGCAGGTACGGATGCACCCCGACAGTATGCCACCGGGGTCCTGCCTACCGCCAATGGACGACGGGCCGGGCAGCGGATGGTCGACGAGCCGGCTCGCAGACCGAGCGGATGCGGACTTGGGGATTTCGCGTATCGGCAACCGTTCACGAGGCGCTGATTGGATCTTGCAGGCGCAGGAAACGGTGTCGGTGCGGTCGCTGTCCTGGCCAGGCGGGTGGTCTCCGCCGCCCGGCGCAGCAACACGACCTTGCGTTCGGCGCCCGGCGGGTATTGCGCCCGGTACTCACGGACATGGAGGCTGCGCAGACGCGGTGCTGCAGCGCAAGGAAGATCGCCACGAGCGGCAACGCCATGGCCAGCGCCGCGATGCGCCATGCGGACGACGGGTCTTTGGCCATCCGCCCGGCAAAACCGGACACGACACCGCCGACACCCATCGACGGCTGCTGGTGGGCGGCGAGTGCGCTGCCGTTGAGCGGTTCCACCTTTCGGAGCAGGAGTTGAAGTCGCTCCCTGCCGGAAAGCCATCAAGCCGGCCGGGATTCCAAACGGTCCCACGCCATGCCATGATCCCGGCTCCGAGCGCCGCAGAGTTTCAGCGCAAAGAACGTCACAGTCCACAACAACCGACGCGGCAGCTGCAACCTCGGGGAAAGGATGACAACCTGGTGAACAACGACAGCCACAACCTGGCGCTCAACAGGGCGTTGGCCGAGGCGGGCTATGCCGTGCCGCCTCATGGGGCGCCCCATCGGAGTCAGCTGATAAATCCCCGCGCGGACCGCGACAAGGCGATCGACGCCTATACGACATATCTGCATGCCGTGCCCCATGACATTTCCGCCCATGAGAGCCTGGCCTATCTGTTCCAGCTTACCGGGCATGGCGAGCTTGCCCTGAAACACAGAACACAGGCGGTCGGAGCATCGGTGAATCAGATGAACCTGCCTGCTGACCAGCACGAGGAGATGTTGGCGGTCATGCTGGCAAGAGAGGGCCTGGCGCCGCAACCGGCCACTCTGCCGACCCGATACGTGGTTCGGCATTTCGACCGTTATGCGGACGGTTTTGACGATCACCTGGCCGGCACGCTGGACTATCAAGGGCCGGAGCACCTGCTCAGTACCTTTCGACGCGTTGCGCCGGTCGGGCAGGGAAGTCTCGACATTCTCGACCTGGGTTGCGGCACCGGCCTGTCGGGCGCCGCATTCCGACCCCTGGCCCGCAAGCTCCTGGGCATCGATGTGTCGGCGGCCATGCTGGACAAGGCGGCGCAGAAGGGAATCTACGATGAGCTGCTGCACGACGACCTGGCCAATGCCGTGACCGTTCTCGACGCCGCTTTCGATCTGATACTCGCCGCCGACGTGTTCATCTATGTCGGAGAACTGGAATCGGTGTTCAGCCGCGTACGCGACAGGCTGACTGCCGGCGGGTGGCTGGTATTCAGCGTCGAGAAAGGCGTAGCGGGCAGCTACCGGCTGCAGAGGACCGGGCGTTACACCCATAGCCTCGACTATCTGCAGTCATTGGCGCAGGAGCATGGATTGGCGGTCAGGGAAATCGCGGAGTGCGTCCTGCGAATGGAGGAGAACGCACCCGTAGCCGCCTACTCCGTCGTCATGCAGGCGATATAGTCACACTGGGGTCTGCCGCACTACCGCGCGTGCGTGAGCGGGGTATTGCCGTTCGAATCCCCGAGGTTCGGATCGGCACCGTAATCGAGCAGCAGGCAGGCGATGGCCGGTGCCCACCGGGGGGCGGCAAGGAGATGCTGCATTGCCTATGCTGAGGGGAACGGCGGGCAACCAGCCCGTCGATTTACCGGACAGCGATCCATGGCGAATGGAATGCGCTCGGCGGCGTCTCTCGGGGCCCGCTTCGTCGCGGCAGCGGCCCTTGCAGCGCTGGTGAGCGGTTGCATCGCCACGTACACCGTCAGGCAGCGGCCAGTGCGCGGAGACGAGCCGGCCGTGCTGGCCGGCAAAGAGGCGCTGGTGTTCGGGCGCATCCTCATCTACAGAAACGGCGGTCGTTACCCACCCGCGAACGGGCCGCAACCGGAGATCTATCTGACACCCCCGGACTATCGGCGCTCGGACGGACTGGTGATCGAGCCGCCGGTGGATATCGACAGCGACGGGTATTTTCAAATGATCGCCCCGTTGGGGCGCTATGGCCTGGTGGTCCACTGGTCGCCCCATGGGCCGACGCCATGGAGGCACCGTTACCAGTGGCTGATCATCGACCCGGCGGTGACGTTGAATCTCACCGCGGCCCGGTGCATCGCCTATGTCGGGACACTGCGCATCAACCTTGCCAGCGGGAGGGAGAGGGACCTGCGCCGGTGGCCCTTGAACTACCGGTTGTTGGAAAGGCAAGTGACCGATGACTATTCCCGCGCCCGCGCAAGGCTCGTTGCGCAGAGCCCGCAGAACAGCGCGCTTCCGATGGCGACTTCACTGTTCAGGCTTGCGGCGGGCAGAAAACCGTCCGTGGAATTCCACGCCCCGTCGATGTTCGGATTTTGAGCCAGGGTGCCGGCCGCACCCTGGCCGGGTCCGATGGCCCGGCGGCTGAGCGTAGGGACGGCAGCCCCGGCTTGGGACGCTGCGGCTGATCAGGCAGGCACGGGAAACCGTGGTCTGCCCCCAAAGGGTCCGGTCAATCCCAGCGGCCCCGGAGGAGGGTGGGGCTCTCGCACAGGGAACGCAACGTTCCGATCAGGACCTGATCGGCATCCCGCACGGACCGCAGCGGGGTGATGCCGCTGGCTGCGAACACGCCAGCGCCCCTGTCGGTCAGCAGGATTTCGGCACAGGGCTTGATCTGCGCCTCGCCGTCCTCCTTGAACACATGCAGCGGGAGCCTGTCGATCGCCATGGCTGCTGCGCCCGGTTGGATGTCCCAGCCAACGCGGGCGAACTGCCCGGCGAGGGCGACGGCGACCAGCACCGCCCCGCTGCCCCACAGGTAATGTTCGTGGGCCAGTCTTCCCGGCGCCTCCTCGAAGGCGAAGCTTTCGGCGGCGCGGGTACGCGCACCGTAGGGCAGGCGAAGCAAAAAGCGCGGGGCCACCAGGGCCAGAAACGCGGCCTCGGGCAGGCGGCGCACCTCGGTCCACAACGCCGCCCCCTCCCCGGCCGGCAGGGACCAGTCGTCGGGGTCGGGCGCGTCACCGAGGGAGGCTACGCCGACGAATCCGGGGTCGGCGCCGGCCACGAACGGCGCGCCCGCCGCGGCGCCGAGCTTGGCCAGGCGCCCGGCGAGTTGGGCGTCCTCGGGTGCCGGGCTGAACGGGTAGTCGGCGACCAGCAGGGACCACGGCTCGCCGCCCGGGGTTTCCAGCGGGCCCTCCACCAGCAGGCGGTACAGGCCGCTTTTGGACAGATCGTCATTGCCGATCAGGTCGTCCCACAAGGCTTGCTTGGAAATGTCCAGCAGAAAGAGCTTCAGGGAGGAGCCGGTCTCCAGCCGCCTGACCAGCAGGTCTACCTGACGCCACGCCGACTCGGCCGCCTGGAATTGCGGGGCGTGCAGCAGGGCGGCCATGGTCTCGCTCGCGGCCTGGTCCACGGCGGCGATCAGGGGCGCCTGCTCGGGATCCGGCGACGGGATTACGTAGGGCGCCACGATCTCCTTCACCAGCCGGTCGGCCAGGCTTGCGCCGTCATCCGGCGGGGCGCCTTGGGCATCGGTGTCCGCGAGGATGAGGTCCAGAAGCTGGCCGCCGGAAGCGGCGGTGTCCGCGACAGCCGGCTGGGCCTGCGGAGGCTTGTCCCGATCCGGGACCTGGGGGCGAAGCCCGGCGGCGGCCTCGGCGAAAGTGGCCGGGTTCGTGAGCCGCCGGCGCAGGGTCCGGAACTCCTCGAAGAGGGCGACATCGCGGAACAAGCGGTCGGGGGTGAAATCGTCCATCTCCCGGAACTCCACCTCGACCGCTCCGCTGCCCAGCTCGATGCGCACGCGCGGACAGAGCCGGGCCATCACGTCTTCGTAGTTGTCCCGGTCGATGAGCACCGGCCGGCGTTCGGAGACCGGTTTGGAGACACCGCCAAGCCCGCTGAAGTCGCCGAACAGCCCGATACGAAAGGGCCGGCCTGAACGTTCGACGCCCTCCTCGGATTGGGAGAAACGCATGGCGATAGTTCCAAAAACCGTTCGCTCGTCGGTCATCATGGTGGAACTCCAGAATCAAGGGGTCAGGTCAGTTGAAATCTTGCTGGCTGGTTCTCAGGGTATGTTGACGCTGTAGGGACGCCGTCGCGAGAGGCGGAGCGAGGGCAGTGCAAGCCCGGCTCCATGAGCTTGCGACCGCCCAGCGGGCCTGGGAAGGGAACCCGGCCCTTGCGGTCGCGGGTTGAGAACGCGCCACTCGGCGTGCCTCGTCATTCATCTGGAATGATCAATCCTCGCACCTCAGCATGCGATGCAGTCAGTCGTCTTGCGGTTGATACTACCGCAGCTTGCCCTTCACTCCGACCCGTTGAGGCGCACTTACGAAGTGAATTTACCCGACACGGGTTACGCAAGCCTTGGACGGCCGCTCCTACCGCGGCGCCGGCCTTCACGTTGCAGTCCGTGATTGGGCGCAGCGAGGACGTATTCGCTGGGCGTCGCGTGGCTCAGCTCAACCTACGGCGTAGCCGCATCCAGCCGGCCATAACGCCACGCAGGGGTAGTGTAAGGCGCGGACCGCGGTGTGGCACCTGACCGACCGAGGAGCCCGAACAGTTCGCAGGGCTACCCTCGAGCCAGGCGCATAACGGGCCTTGTTCCTCTCTGCAACGTCCGGCCCAAATACTGTCGTTACCGGAGCGTGATATCCCTTGGTCGGGATTTGCCCTAAAAATCGCTCCCGAACCATAGGGTTCTCACCTCCGGGTCGACGTCACAAAAAAGGGGCGGCGACAATCGAGCGCGCCAACGGCGTCGATCATCACCGCCCCCTCAGGGGTCTGGCTGAATAGGCTCAGGCAGCCTTGACGCCCAACTTCTCGCGCCAGCCGGGGAACAGCTGGTCGGCATCGCCCGGGAAGGACTCGAAGGCGCGGGCGAACTCGCGGTGATCCTTGGCCCATGCGATCGGGTCGGCGCCTGCCTTCCAGCACTCGTAGGCCTGGCGCAGTGAGCGGGCACCGTCCGCCGGGCTGTCGATGTGACCGTAGGAGCCGCCGCCAGCGGTGTTGATCACGTTGCCGTGGCCCAGGTTCTCGAAGAAGCCGGGCAGGCGCAGGGCGTTCATGCCGCCGGAGATGATCGGCGTGGTAGGCTTCATGCCGTACCACTTCTGGAAGTAGACCGGGCCCTGGCACTCGTCACGCTCGATCATGTAGGCGATGACCTTGTCGTCGGCCTCGCCTTCCATCTTGCCGTAGCCCATGGTGCCCACGTGAATGCCGGAGGCACCCTGCAGGCGGGACATCTTGGCCAGCACGAAGGCGGTATAGCCGCGCTTGGCGCTGGGCGAGGTGACGGCGCCGTGACCGGCACGGTGGTAGTGCAGATACTGGCTCGGGTACTGGCGCCGGGCGGTGGTCACCATGCCGGGGCCGCCCACGTAACCGTCCACCAGGAAGGCCAGCTTGTCGGCGTCGGTGCCGAAGGTCTCCAGGGCGAAGTCGGCGCGGGCGCACATCTCGCAAGTGATCGTCGGCGGTGATGTTCAGGGAGAACAGCTTGGCCTCGCCGGTCTCATCCTGGGCGCGCTTCATGGAGTCGTACACCAGCGGCAGGGTCTTCTTCAGGGGCGAGAACACCTGGTTGCCCTGGGGCTCGTCGTTCTTGATGAAATCGCCGCCCAGCCAGAACTCGTAGGCCGCCTGGGCGAAAGGCTCGGGACGCAGACCCAGCTTGGGCTTGATGATGGTGCCGGCGATGTAGCCGCCGTCCTTGACCGGGCGGCCGAGGATGCGCCACAGGTCGGAGATGTCCTTGGAAGGGCCGTCGAACATCTGGACGGCGCGCTCGGGCACGTAGAAGTCGATCATCTTGGCGTATTCCACGTCGCCCATGCCCTGGTTGTTGCCGATGGTCAGGGTCAGGAAGGACACCAGCATGAAGCGCCCGTCGGTGACGTTGCGATCGAACAGCTCCAGGGGATAGGCGATGCGCATATCCTCCTTGGCCGGATCGATGTGATACACCAGCGCGTCCACGCCCTTGGTGAAGTCGTCGGTGGTGCAGACCTCGACGTTGGTCCCGGTGGACGACTCGGCAGCAAAGTGGGCAGCGGTGGCGAGGTAGTCGTAACCCGCCTTGGGCTTCATGGTGTAGGCCACCAGAATGTGCTTGCCGCCGGCGATGAGGTCGGCTTCGGTGAGATCGAGGTTCGCGTAGCGGCTGGATTGATCGTGGGCCATGTTCTTCTCCGAATGAACGACAGAGGTGCGTGGGTCAGCGAGTTCAGATAAGACTATAGTTTGTAAGGTCTATAAGGTATATTCAGTATTTATTAGCTTTAATCAAAGTATTTCTGATGCTGAAGCTCACCCTACGCCAGCTCGAAATTCTCGAAGCCGTGGCCCGCTGCGGCAGCTTTTCGCGCGCCAGTGCCGAAGTGCATCTCACACAGCCGGCCGTCTCCATGCAGATCAAACAGTTGGAAGCTGTTCTGGGGCTGCCCCTGTTCGAGCACATGGGCAAGGAGATCCAGCTGACCGAGGCCGGGCGGGAAACCCTGCGCAGCGGTCAGGCGGTAGCGCGCGAGCTCGCCAACCTGGAACAGACCCTCGCCGACCTGCAGGGGCTGAAGGGCGGCACTCTCACGGTGTCGGCGGCCAGCACCGCCAGCGTGTTCGCCGCCCGGCTGATGGCCCTGTTCCGGGCCCGGCACCCGGACGTGCAGCTCAGCCTCAATGTGGTCAACCGCGAAACCCTGCTGCGGCACTTGAGCGAAAACACCAGCGACCTGGTGCTCATGGGCACGCCCCCGGAGGGGCTGCACCTGGACGCCCGGCCGTTCATGGACAACCCGCTGGTGATCATCGCCGCCACCAGCCACCCACTGGCGGGCACCAGCAACATCCCGCTCACCCGCCTGGTCGCAGAACCCCTGGTGGGCCGCGAGCACGGTTCGGGCACCCGCAGCGCGCTGGAGAAGTTCCTCGCCGAACAGGGCCTGCCCTTCAAGCCGGCCATGGAGATGAACAAGAACGAGGCCATCAAACAGGCGGTGGAAGCGGGTCTGGGCGTGGGCCTGGTGTCGCTGCACACCGTGGAGGCGGAACTGGCGTCCGGCCAGCTGTGCGTGCTGGACGTGGAGGGCTTCCCGTTGAAGCGCCAGTGGTACTTGGTGCAGCGCGAAGGCAAACGCCTGAGCCCCGCGGCCCAGGCATTCGTGGAGCTGGTGTTGAAAGAGGCCGCGCGGCTGTCGCGTTAGCCGGTGGGGGCGGGTGCACTGCGCTCCGTACCTGGCTTGGACGACTCCACTGCGGGCACGGGTTGTACGTCGAAAGGGACGGGCGCCGGCGCAACGCAGGCGTGTGGGTGTCGTTTTTGGAGCGCTTGCGACAGACCCCGATCGGATCATCGGGTCCGAAAGTGAAACCGCCGTTTTTCCCGTGGCCCTGTGCCGCCGGTTGGCGCCGAACCGCTGCGGCGTGGTCTCCCCATGCCTTTTCCCCAACAGGCTTCACCCGGCATGAAGCAATACACCTATGCAGGCAGTGGATTCTTGCGTGCTCGTTGTGCGTCCGATCGGACCGTGGGGCGATGCAAGAAATTGCGCAGGGGGCATTGTCAATTGATTGATTTCTACTATTAGTTACCTGAGGACGTGTTCAAGGCAGAAGCAACAAGCGTCCGTGTGCCCGATCAGGAGCAATATTTGGCGGAGGACAGGTTTCCATGTTCACCAGCAACCCCATTTCCGAAGTATCCGCTCTCATACCCCCTCTTGCGATGCAGCTGTACGTGATTGCGATGTTCGTTCTGGTTGTCGGTGGGACGATCCTGGATACCATGCACAAGAAGAGCGCCAAGTTCTTCTTCGAAAACATGGAGAAGTCCAAGGCCATGCGAGAGCGCGAGGTCGGTGGAGGCGAAAGGCTTTCCATTGCCATCAAGACCGCGGCCGAGGATGTCCTGGCGTCGGGAGAGTTCTGCAACCCCAGGCGCAGAGTCGCTCATCTGCTCACCATGTACGGCTTCGTCATTTTCATCGTCACCACCGTCGTTCTCGTGTTCGGCTATCCCACGCCCGATACATCGGCCCCCGGCTACGTGGCCTTCCTGTGGCACATAGGCGCGCTGATGGTGTGCGGGGGCGGCTACTGGTTCTGGTTCTTCATCCGGGTCGACGTGGCCGCCGAGGGGCATCCCTGGTATCGCGTGGTCCGGGCGGACCTGTTCATCCTCTCGCTGGTAGCGACGACCACGTTCGGATTCATCTGGTCCGGCCTGCAATGGGCGAACGCCGGCGCATGGGCGACCCTGTTCTTCTGGCTGTTCGTGCTCGCCAGTACGGTGTTGTTCGGCACCGTGCTGTGGTCGAAATTCGCCCATATGTTCTTCAAGCCCGCGGCGGCCTTCCAGCGGCGTGTCGCCGAAGCGGAAGGCTCGCGGGACAACCTGCCGCCACCGGCCGACAAGCCTGAGCAATTCGGCCTGGGGATCAATCGCGAGCTGCCTCGTCACTATTGATCGGCAACGAACGTCCGAATTGCTGCGAAGGGCACGGACAGGAACCAACCGCCGGAGGAAAGAGATGCCAACATTCGTGTATATGACTCGCTGTGACGGCTGCGGCCACTGCGTGGATATCTGTCCATCCGACATCATGCACATCGATCCGACCTATCGGCGCGCGGTCAACATCGAGCCCAATATGTGCTGGGAATGCTACTCCTGCGTCAAGGCCTGTCCGCAAAACGCCATCGACTGTCGTGGGTACGCGGATTTCGCTCCACTGGGTCACAGCGTCCGCGTACGGCGCGAGGAAGAGAAGGGCACGATATCGTGGCGCATCAAGTTCCGTGACGGACGCATCAAGGATTTCGTCTCGCCGATCACGACCCAGCCATGGGGCGAGAAGATTCCGGAGTTGGCGGCGCTGCCAAAGCCGAGCGAGGACGATCTGAACTCCCAGCTGCTCTGCTATGAACCGGACGCCCTCAACATCGACACCGGCCTGCCGGTGATCTCCAAGGACAAGTTCAAACAGGGAGTGTACTACTAATGGGCTTCAATACCGTATTCGATGACTGCGACATCCTGATCGTCGGCGGCGGCATGGGCGGCTGCGGCGCCGCCTTCGAGGCCCGCTACTGGGCGCGCGACATGAAGATCGTCGTCGCCGAGAAGGCCAACATCGACCGCAGCGGCGCCGTCGCCCAGGGTCTGTATGCCATCAACTGTTACATGGGCATGCAGTGGGATGAAAACCAGCCGGAGGATCATGTGCGCTACGCCCGCAACGACCTTATGGGCATGGTGCGCGAGGACCTCGCCTACGACATGGCCCGCCATGTCGACTCCGCGGTGCACAAGTTCGAGGAGTGGGGCCTTCCGCTCATGCGCAACCCGGAAACCGGCCGCTACCAGCGCGAAGGCAAGTGGCAGATCATGATCCACGGCGAAAGCTACAAGCCGATCGTCGCGGAAGCCGCGCGCAAATCCGTGGATAGAATCGACAACCGCATCATGGTCACCCATCTGTTGATGGACGAAAACCACCCCAACCGGGTTGGCGGTGCGATCGGCTTCAACGTTCGCACCGGGGATTTGCACGTGTACCGGGCCAAGGTGGTGATCGTCGGCGCTGGCGGCGCGTCGCATATCTTCAAGCCCCGTTCGGTAGGTGAAGGCATGGGGCGGACCTGGTACGCGCCCTGGAGCAGTGCCTCGGCCTATGCGTTGCCGATCATGGTGGGCGCGAAGATGACGCAGATGGAAAACCGCATCGTGCTGTGCCGCTTCAAGGACGGTTACGGGCCTGTCGGCGCGTACTTCCTGCACCTGAAGACCTACACTCAGAATGCGTACGGTGAACAATACGAGTCCAAGTGGTACGACGACACCAAGTCCATGGTCGGTGAGTACATCGATCACCACCCGACCCCTACCTGTCTTCGTAACCACGCCTTCCTGAAGGAGGTCGCGGCGGGCCGCGGGCCCATTCATATGGTGACCACGGAGGCCTTTCAGGACCCGCACAAGGAGACCGTGGGCTGGGAGAACTTTCTCGGGATGACTGTGAGTCAGGCGGTGGTCTGGGCATCGCAGGACATCGATCCGAAGTACATCAATCCGGAGCTGACGACCTCAGAGCCCTACGTCATGGGTTCGCACGCCACCTGCTCGGGCGCATGGGCCAGCGGGCCGGAGGATCTCTCCCCCGGCGAGTACTACTGGGGCTACAACCGGATGATGACGGTCGAAGGCCTGTTCGGCGCCGGCGACGCGCTGGGCGGCACAGCCCATGCGTTTTCCTCGGGCTCGTTCACCGAGGGGCGCCTTGCTGCCAAGGCCGCGGTGAAATTCATCAGGGACCATGCCAAAGACCGCGTCAACGTGTCCGAAAAGCAGATCGAAGATCGGCGTAGGGAGATCTACAAGCCCCTGGAGAACTACCAGGTGGGGCGCAACGAGATCGTCGCCGGCACGGTGTCGCCGAGCTACCTGCTGCCGATTCACGGCCTGCAGCGCCTGGAAAAGATCATGGACGAATACGTCGGCGGCATCGGCGTCAACTACATGACCAACGAGCCGTTGCTGAAGTTCGGACTGGAGAAGCTGAGAATCCTGCAGGAAGACCTCGAGCATATCGGAGCCGAGGACTTGCACCAGCTGCAGCGGGCCTGGGAACTGAAGCACCGCACCATTGCGTCGGAGTGCGTGACGCAGCATACCCTGTTCCGCAAGGAGACGCGCTGGCCCGGTTATTACTATAGAGGGGACTATCTGAAGCTGGATGACGAGAACTGGCATGCACTGACCGTGTCCCGTCGCGACCCCCAGTCTGGCGAATGGGAAATGGAGAAGGCCCCCGTTTATCACATAATCGACTGAGCGCGCCCCGCGGCACCCACTCAAGCCGCGGCTCGGTCTTTCTGTCAGAAGAGACGGCAGCATTATGGAGAGCGTCGCACCCGACAGCTCCGGCAGGGGATTCGAACAACCTGCCGAAGCGAGTGCCGCATACGCGGCAGAGCTGGACGCCGCCTGCAGGGCTCTGGGGGCGGAGAGATCCGACCTTGAGCGCCTGCTTGTTCCGATTCAGCAAGCGCAGGTTCCACGCCGACAGATAGACTGCCTCCTGAGGCAGTCATGGTTCCGACTGAACGCCATGCGCGAGGCCCAGGCGGAAACGACAGGACTGGCAACCGAGCATCCCGAAGCGGTGCACCGGGCGGAACGGGCCTTCCGGTCCCTGCAATCGGGCAAGATGCTCGCTCTTGAGGAGGGCGACGCTGTCTTCGAGCAGGCCTGCCGGCAATGCCTGGAACTCGGCGGCGCCGATGAGCTGGCCGCGCGCCTGCGGGCGGTACGGGCCGGGATCGCGGCGCTCAGGCTGAACCATCGGCGGGCCGCGGAGCTGTACTTGCAAGCCGCCTCGACGCCAGGCCTGAGCGTCGCGCTGCAATGGCGCTATCAGTTCGAACGGGCCCTGGTCCTTGAAGACCGGGGTCGTGACTTCATGGATCAAACGGCGCTCGAAGAGGCCGTCGCGGTCTATGAAACCCGGGTGCTGGCCCTGACCTCCAGAGAGGAACGGCCCCAGGAGTGGGCCACGACCCACCACCATCTGGGCAATACGCTCGGCACGTTCGGGCAGCGCCAGCGCGGCACCTGGCTGCTGGAAAGAGCGATCGATTCATTCGAAACAGCCCTGTCGGAGCGCAGCCGAGAACGCGACCCCCTGGATTGGGCCGCCACGCAGAACAGCCGCGGCAATGCGCTTGGCATACTTGCACAGCGCCACGGCGATACCGACATGCTGGAACGCTCGGTGGATGCATTCGAAGCGGCCCTGGAGGTGCGCACGAAAGAAGCGACTCCGCAGGATTGGGCCATCACGCAGAACAACCTCGCAGCGGCCGTGCTGGCCCTCGGTCAGCGCAAAAAGGACAAGACCATACTGAAGCGCGCCGCCGACGGCTACAAGAATGTGCTGCAGGTGTGGTCCCGTGAGCGCGCGCCGATGGACTGGGCGGCGACCATGAACAATCTGGGTACCGCGCTGCGCGTACTGGGCGAACACCGCAAGGGCCCGCGCACGCTGGAGCAGTCCGTCGCGGCATACCGAAGCGCGCTTTCCGAAAGAACCCGCGGATGTGCGCCGCAGGACTGGGCCATGACGCAGAACAATCTCGGTGCAGCGCTGCATAAGCTCGGGGTGCGCGAGGAGGCCCCGCAGCATCTGGAAGCCGCCGTCGACGCCTACGAACAGGCACTCAAGGAATGGACCCGTGAGCGAGATGGGCTGACGTGGGCAATGACAAGGGCCAACCTCGCCGCCGCCCGCAAGGCGCTTGCGGAACTGTCCGGTGACGTTGAACTGGTGCAGGCGGCGCTGGCCGACCTTCAAGCGGCCGCCGGCGTGTTCCGCGATGCCAGTCATGCGCAATACTATGAGCTCGTCACGGAACAGATTGCGCTGCTGTACAAACTGGAGCGACGGATCCGGCTTGCGCAGGAAGCGGAACAGGGCGCGGCCGGCCTTTCAACCGCGGGTTGAAAGGAAAAGGTGGTCAGCACCCTTTTCTGGGATTGCTTTGTAGCGTAGCGTCTTCCCAGACATGAGGAAAAGGCACGTTCCGATGCCGCGACGCCCATCTGCAGGAGTGCGCAAGGGTATTGACCCGTTTGTTGCGCCATCTTTGGTTCATCACGTGGGATACGCGGCCAATCAGTTAGCTGGCGATCCGGCCGCAAGCCCGCTTTCAAGGGGAGGCGCATCAGCCCTGGGGAAGCGCCCCATCATCACCGTGACCTGGGACCTCATATTGTTTCAGGCAATCGACCAGGGGACTCGCGCAAAGCACGCGGCCGTCGCACCCATGCCTGGCAGCGCGGGTCCCGGCGGCACGCAAGAAGTTGAATGTTGTTTGCGAAGAGATTCCGACGGAAGCCAATCGCTCTGGTTCGACAGACGAGCAAGATTCGCCTGTTCCTTTCTCGCCCTTCAGTGAGGCCGCACATCTCCGGTGACCACATGGTCTGGGGTTGCTTGTACACTTCGCGGTGTCTGCGCGGCCCTCGCCCACTTTCATGGCAATAGAGCAACTTCGGTCAGGATACGGCCGCCCGCGCCGGGCATAGTGGTCTCCACTGAGGAGGTGTGGTGGTGAATGGCGTAAGGGCAGCAGCCTACGGGGAGCGATTCGGCAGGGTGTTCGACTATATCCACGAACATCTTGGCGAGGACTTGTCCGTGGACCGTCTAAGCGAAGTGGCAAATTTCTCGAAATTCCACTTCCACCGGCAGTTTTCCCAGTATGCCGGGGTGAGCGTCATTCGCTACATTCAACTGATGCGACTGAGGCGGGCCTCGTACCGGCTCGCTTTCGAAGAGCGAACGCGGGTCATCGATATCGCCATGGAGGCGGGCTTTGAGAACCCGGAGTCGTTCTCCCGAGCGTTCAAGAACACCTTCGGGCAGACACCCTCTCAGTTCCGGAAGCACCCGGCCTGGCGGCTGTGGACCGAGCAGTATCGATTCCCGATCAGAGAGAGGATGCAGACCATGATTGTGAAAATTGTCGATTTCCCAAAGACCATGGTGGCCGCACTTGAACACCGTGGCGCCCCCGAGCTGGTGAACGACTCAGCGAAGCGGTTTATGGAGTGGCGTCGGGCGAGCGGGCTTTCGCCGGTGAAGAGCAGCGATACCTTCGGTATCGCCTATGACGATCCGGCGGCAGTCCCGGCGGAACTGTTCCGCTTCGACATCTGCGGTTCGGTGGCGGCGGAGGTGCCGCACAACCCGCAGGGAGTCGTGAACAAGGTGATATCGGGCGGCCGTTGTGCGGTGGTACGCCATCTTGGTTCCCACGACCGAATAGCCGAAAGCGTCTACTACCTCTACCGCGAATGGCTTCCCGAGAGTGGAGAAGAACCGCGGGACTTCCCGCTGTTCTTCCACTACCTGAACCTGATCCCGGAGACGCAGGAACACGAACTGGTAACCGACATTCACCTGCCACTGCAATGACAACCTAAGCGGCGCAGAACTGGTGGGGCTGTTCCCGCGGACCCGGCGCGCCGGGCTGCCCGGGTGTCCAGGTGTCCAGGTGTCCAGGTGTCCAGGTGTCCAGGTGTCCAGGTGTCCAGGTGTCCAGGTGTCCAGGGACCGGACGTGACGGTCACACCTGCGCTGCACCGCCCATTCCGCGATCGGCGGCAGTTACCGAGGGCGGCCTGCCGGCGAGGAGCCGGCAGGCCATCTTTTTCAAAGCGCCGTCCCATGGGACCCGAAGGCAAGTCCGTGTCCTTCTGTCGGGCACCGCGCTGCGGAATCTCTTGCAGGAGGAGCCGGCCTGCGTCGTTCAGCCCGTGCTCCAAGCCCGCGGGCGCTTCATGCCGGCTATCTTGCAGGCCTGCTTGACATAGCCGTAGGGGAAAAGCTGGAACAGCCGGCTGCGCGCCCGCGCGCCGAAGCCCATTTCGTCGGCCAGGAACTTGATCGTGAACCTGGCATCCGCGGCGATCTGGTGGTCGTCGTAATAACTGCGCATGAATTCAATGACCTTCCAGTGCTCGTCGGTGAGCTCGAGGCCTTCATCGTCCGCCAACAGGATGGCGATCTGGGGGTTCCAGTCCGAAGGGTCGACCAGATAACCCTCCGCATCCCGCTCCACGGAGGTATCGGACCGCATGGGTTGTGCTGACATGGCTCACTCCTCGGTCTGCAGTGTTGTGTAGATACGAGTATCGGCAGGCGCTGATAGATAACAAGCGATATTTATTTGACTTTAATATCGAATATTTCGATATTAACTTCCCATGGATATCGATCAGATCCGCACCTTCCTTGCGGTGACCGCATCCGGCAGCTTCCTGGAGGCCGCGAAGCGCCTGTACGTCACCCAATCCACGGTCAGCGCCCGCATACAGAATCTCGAAGGCTACCTGGGCGCCACCTTGTTCGTGCGCAACCGCGCCGGTGCGAGCCTGACGCCCTCCGGAAGGCGGTTTGTGCGTCACGCGAAGGCGATGATGCTGGCTTTGGACCAGGCCCGCCACGACGTGGGCTTGCCGAGCCGCTTTCGCGCCAGTCTTGCCATTGGCGCGCGCATCGCCTTGTGGGACGGCTTCTTGCCTGTGTGGGTTGGACGCATGCGCCGGGCGGCGCCCGATGTCTCCCTGCGCAGCGACATCGGATTCGAGGAAGATCTGATGCGGCGGGCGATCGAAGGCACGCTGGATATCGCGTTGATGTACACGCCCCAACACAACCCGGGCCTTCAGGTGGAGCATCTGTTCGATGAAACCCTGGTACTGGTTACCACCGACCCCGGCATACCGTGGCCGGACACCAACTATGTGTATGTGGACTGGGGACCGGCGTTCTATGCCCAGCACACCAGCAGCTATCCCGATGTGGAACGACCTGCCCAGGTGGTGAACATAGGCTGGCTCGGCGTGCAGTTGATCCGCGCCAACGGCGGGTCTTGTTTCCTGCCGGAGCGCATGGCGCTACCGCTCATCAAGCGGGGTGAGTTGTTCCACGTTCCCGACAGCCCTCGGTTCAAGATTCCCACCTATGTGGTGTATCACCTGGAACATGAGTCGCCGGTGCTGGAGTCGGCCCTGAAACTGCTGCGCGAAGTGGCGGCCGAGGAACAGAAATTGGGTCCCACGCTGCCCGCGCCGGCCGGCAGTTGAGGGGTTCGCGCTCGTTGTCCGGATTTGCTCTTTCCACAGCAGTCCCGCCGCCCGACGACCTGACCCCCGAGGAAGTCGCCTCTTTCCAGCACCTGTAGGACATCAAGAAACCAGGACAGCAGAAAAGGGTACTGACCCCTTTATTCTTCCTTTATTCTTCTTGGAGAAAGGGCGAGGAACGCAGCCACTTGGGATCCGGGTAGTACGCGAGCAGCACGGTGCCCCCGCGGATCCGCTTCACGATGGCGCTCTCCACCTTGCGGCTGAGGACGAAACAACCCCAGCTCCGTCCCATACGACCGTGGTCCTGCGCAAACGTCCGGCTCACGTACCAGGCGCTGTGCATGACGATGTCGCGGCGGTAAGCCGCGCCGTTGAACTCAGGGTTCAGCCCCTTGAGCCGCAGCGAGTAGCCGTGCTTGCCGTAGTAGGTCTGGGCCGTCAGGTACACGCCGAGGCTGCTCGCGTCAGTGCCGGGTTTGTTGGAGAAACGGGTAGCGTATTTGCCCCCGCTGCCTTTGCCGTGTGCCACGTAGGTGTAGAACAGCACCTTTCCGGTCCGCACATCGGCGACGGCCAGGCGCTTTTTCGCGGACGGCAGAGAGTAGTCCACGATCGTGACAACTGGCTTGTCGGTCAGATCCCGTTGTTTGACGTGGAAATAGGCGTTGATCGCGGCCGCTATGGCTTTGGTGCTGATGTTGGGGGCCTGCGAGTGAATTGTTGCGGCGAGATGCTTCAGGCGCTTTCCGGCGGGCAGGTTGGCGTGAGCGGGTAGCGCGAAAAAGAACGATGCCAGGGCGGCCCAGAAGGCCGATCGTTGGGCACTGCTTCCTGAGGTCGCGATCAGGCGTTTCTGCACAAACCGTCCTATGCCGTGGGAGCGCCAAGGTGCCGTGGTCAATAGGGCGGACGCTGTTGTCTGCGGTGTTGGGTCGATGGGCGATAGTTTGCCATATCCTGACAATCGGGGTATGAGTCAGGCGTCACAACTCGCAAAACTGGAGGCGGATTTATTCTTCGCTTTCGTTAAGCCCAGAACCGGCAGAATATGGTGGCCTGTCCCCTTCTTACCGCACTATTTCCCGCATGGACCACTAGGCGCGCGTGAATACGAAGGCGGTCCAGAAGAGCAGCGCCTTGTTGGCGCGGGTGGCGTAGTGAAGAAGCAGAAGGGTGGCAATCACGCCTGCATTTATTGCGGCCCCGCCGATAATGCCCAGGCCCAAGCGATCACCGATGAGGTCCCCGAGTACCGAGCCCAGGCTGTTGGCGAAGATGACGGCCATCCAGTAGAGCAGTTCCTCCTGGCGCTCGACTATCGGATAGAAGCCGATCCTGCCTCTGCGAACGCGCCAGCCCGCGAGGATCGCAACCAGGCACGCAAGCAGCGCAAGCGCCCCGACGATGTACCCCAAGTGCAGGGCGCGATCCATGGTGTCGGACAGCTCGGCGCCGAGCGTCGACGTGCCCAGTATCAAGGTCCAATAGACAAGCGGATTGAAGCGCACTGCCCTGAATTGCACCGTGAGCAGCGACAGCACAAAGGCCAAAGCGACGAACAGGCTGACGAGGTAACCCAGCCCCAGGGTGATGGACAACAGGTCGCCGGACAGGTCGCCAACGGTCGTCACGACGATCTTCAGAATCCAGAACGAAAGCGTGGTGGCGGCGACCTTGCCCACCTGGGCGGTCGCAGCGTCTCCGTATACGAGGCCCGATAACCGTGTCATGCGCTGAGTCTGCGAAACCGGATGGAACGTGGCTTGAGATGATTGCGACCAGTCTGCTTCATGGGGGCAGTCGGTTGAGTCGTCAGTGCGTCAGGGTGTGCGTGCCGGGTTAATCTTGACCCGGGTTCAGGCCATGTTCCGGATCTGGGCTGACCACCTGTTTGACGCCTTGGTACACGTCGCGGCAAGAGGTTGCAGTTCCGCATAGTGGTCAGCGACGGGCCGGCACAAGGGTCAAATGCCGGCCGGCATGAACACCGAGGCCGCCACCGAGCGGGTGGAAAGCGAACTGCCGGCGCACTTTCCGGAGGAGATTCATGGATCCGTGAAAGCCGCCGTGTCGGCGCGCCTGCCCATGCTGAAGGTGACCGAGTAAGGATAGGCTCGGTGCTGCCGGTGAACTCTGAGCCAAGATGCCACGGTACGTGCGCTGCGTCGGCCCCTTTCCGAGGCGTCGTCGCGTATGTGACTCGCTTAACAGGGTGTCCACCAGAGGCGGACGGGATCATTCATCAAGCACAGAGCCGACACAATATCGTGGTCTGTCTTTTTTTCGGTTTTCCCGGTTTTCCCGGTTTTCCCGGTTTTCCCGGTTTTCCCGGTTTTCCCGGTTTTCCCGGTTTTCCCGGTTTTCGACGTCGTTCGATGACCAGCCTTTTTAGGTTGGCGCCATCACGCTGAGTGCGTCCTGCAGCCGCTTCTGTAAGCGAAGCACCCGGTCCGCCTCCGCTTTGATGGCGTCGATCTCCGATGTCGTCGGGTTGCGCCCCTCGATCGTAGCGCCCTCTTGCGACAACTGGACAGCGATCGCCTGGGCGTGGGTTCCATACTGGTTAAGGGCGCCAATCACGGTCCGCGCCTCGTCGAACGACAAACTTGTAATAATCACCCTACCTTTCCTCGCTGCTTCTTCACTTCTTACTCAGACCGCGGCCAGTTCTCCAGTTCCATCGGCAGCGAGTAGCCATTGACGGCCCGACAATGCCCCCGGGATCCGGGATACCCGTCTTTATTCGAACAGGCAGATCGACACCTTCGCGCTTTATGTCTTCTTTACGTTTCGTCGGTTTCGGAAATCAAAGGGTTAGAGCAAATAGAGGACAGAACACGATTCTTGCACACTCCGAATAGCAAGCAGGCAGCAAACCCGTGGTCTGTCGCCTATTATTCGCAAACGTGGTCTGTCCCCGATTGCGCACGTTCCGACCACCTGTTTGACGCCTTAGTACACGTCGCGGCAAGAGGTTGCAGTTCCGCATGGCGGTCAGCGACGGGCCGGCACACTGGTCAAATGTCGACCGGGGTGAACCCCCTATTCTCCGGCCCCCTTTTCTCCGCACATCAGGCCTAATTCCTCTGCTGGAAAGGGGAAAGGAGCCTTTAACATGGACCCCTATAATTGCACATATTAAAGGCTACCTTTAATATGTGGACTGTTCAGGCAATTTATTAAAGGCACAGACCATGACCGTTGCGGAGCGTGCGGGGATTTACGAGCCCCAGCCCGGAGGGTACCGCGCCTTCGTCCCCAAACCGCTGCCGCCCCAGCCGGTCGTAGACCTCGCCCCGGAGTTGCAACAGCTTCTCTCCAAGGCCGACCGCGCGCTGGGACGTCTCGACGGCTCCATCCGCACGCTGCCCAACCCCGATCTGTTCGTATTCATGTACGTCCGCAAGGAGGCCGTGCTGTCCAGCCAGATCGAGGGTACGCAAAGCTCGCTCAACGACGTGCTTGAAGCGGAGGCGGAGATCTTCGACGCGGACCGGCCCCGCGATGTCGACGAGGTGCTCAACTGCGTCCTCGCCATGAACTACGGCCTGGAGCGCCTCCACCACCTGCCACTGTCTATTCGCCTGATCCGCGAAATTCACCATCAGCTGCTGAGCGGCGTGCGCGGCGGCAACCGCCAGCCCGGCGAGCTCCGCAAGATCCAGAACTGGATCGGGGCCAGCGGCTGCACCCTCGCCGAGGCCACGTTCGTCCCGCCACCGCCCCAGCGGGTCGAGGATTGCCTGAACGCGCTGGAATTGTTCCTACACGACGAGAGCCTGCCGGGGCTCATGGCCATCGGTCTCGCCCATGTGCAGTTCGAGACCATCCATCCCTTCCTCGACGGCAACGGCCGCGTCGGGCGCCTGCTCATTGCCTTCTTGCTTGCCCAACGCGACATCCTGCAGACCCCGGTGCTCTACATCTCACACTACTTCAAGCAGCGCCGAGCCGAGTACTACGAGCGCCTGCAGGCGGTTCGTGATGGCGGCGACTGGGAGGGATGGTTGAGATTCTTCCTGACCGGCGTATGGGAAGTGGCGCAGGAGGCCACTGCGACCGCGCGCAAGATCGTGGACCAGCGCGAGAGTCACCGCCAGCTCATTACCGAACACTTCGGCCGTGTGGCCGGTAACGGACTCAAGGTGCTGGAGCATCTGTACGAACGGCCCATCATCAACGTCCAGGACATCATCCGCATTACCGGTGTGAGCTTCCCCGCGGCGAACAACCTGATGAGCAAGTTCGTCGAGCACACGCTATTGAGCGAAATCACCGGAAATGCCCGCAACCGGCAATTCCGTTACGGCCCATATATTAAGCTATTTGGCTGAGGAACGAAACGAAGGATGCCCATCCTCGACTGGCTGGACAAAGACGAAGCGGTGAAGACGAGAAAACACATTTGTCCCCTTTCTTCTGCTTTTTTTGTTCCTCCCTTATTTGCACTCGAGTACGCCCGAAAGAGCGCCAGCCTCTTTGGCGTCCGCGCTGACCACACTGCCAAAAGTCACGCCGCGCTTCCTTGGGGACTCGAAAGTACTGGCGTGCTGCATAGATTTAACATCCCGAGCGGAAAAGGGCTCTGACCCCTTTTTCCTGATCCAGGCGCTACTCGGCAAGTCGTTCTGCCCATCGAGCGCTCGAATTTACGCTCAGCGCAGTCACTGTGACCAAAATCAGTCCCATGCCCACTATCTGTAGACCGACCAGGTGTTCATTCAAGACCATGACGCCGAATAGCGATGCGGTGACCGGCTCGACCATTGCCACAATTGAGGCCACGGCCGGCGCGGTATGGTTGAGGCCGACGATATAGAGAATGAAGGACAATCCCGCGCCAAGCACCCCCAGCACTGCGAACAGTGGCCAACTCGGTGTGCTCAGCACTGCCACGGTCTGGTCGGCATCGCCCGGCCAGATGAGTATGCTGACCAGTACCGCGAACGCGATCACCAGAATCGCCTGCGGACTGCCGTGCGGTGCCGCATACTTGAAGCCGAAAATAAATACCGCATAGGACAGCCCGGACAGCAGGCCGGCGCCGGCGCCGATCGGCGTGACGCCGCCCGCCCCAATGTCATAAATACGTGTAAGCAGCACGACGCCAACCATTGCCACGGCGATCGCGGCCCACTTAAACGGAGTGGGTCTTTCGAGCTTGAATGCGAAAGACACGAGATAGACGAACACCGGTGCGCAGTACATCAGCGTTACCGCAACCGCGACACTGCCCTGAGCGATGCTCACGAAATAGAAGGCGAAGTTGCCAGCTACGCCGACACCGGCAATCGCCGACCAGAACCACAATCGGCCATTTGCCAATCCGCTGCCGCGCGGGCGCAACGCCAGCCAGACCAGGACAAACAACAGCCCGATCGCGCCCCGGTAGAACGACACCACGAACGGGTCCCATCCGTCGGCCATGAGAATTCCGCCGATCCCGCCTGACAGCCCCCAGCATAGCGCCGCCAGCACCACCAACGCCGTACTCACATTCGCCATTTGTTTCCACTTTGTCTGATCAAATTGACCCCATCAGCGCTGGCGTACTCCGTACCATTGTACAAGTGCTCGACCATCGGGCCCGATCGAGCGCTGCACCACAGCCCCTTCTGGCAGGCCACATCTGCTTTGATGTCGCCAACTCAATCGATCAGCGATACATGTGCCGCCCAACGGCCCAACTCAGCCGCGCCGCTGTCGCTTTGAATTCCTCGCCCTATTTGCAGGTCGTTCTTGGCCCTGGCTGTGGCATCTTAATCACCTCTGAGTGGTTAGTTCAGGGTGTCAACTAAACCGTAGGAACTATCCGAGCGCCTTGTTAGAAGGCGCTATCCGTTCAACCAAAGCGTGGCCCCGCAAGCACGCTCAATGCACATTGATATATGGCGTCCGAGTCGGGCTCAAGGAATTGCGCGTAAGCGTGACCGCGCGTCTGCGGGACGATCACCGTATAAGCAGATCCAGGTCAGGCGATGGGACCCCATTTTTGCCCGGTGCACCCACTGGCTACTGCCGGGTTCGGTACGCATAGAGGTGCTCCCGGGTCGAGAACGAGTTGACGATGTTGGGGTTCGGCAGAGGGGCGACGACGGGTTAGTCGTCCGGCGTGCCACAAAGTTTGTCGCGGTGTTTGGTAGAAGGGCAAGTGCGTATGGCGGAAAGGGCCCGATACGGCTGTCGGGCCGTAATAAAGTTCTTACCCGAGCTCCGCGTAAGTCGTTGATTCTCCGTACCGCAAATCGCTCCCGAAAAAATAAAGCTCTTACCTAATAGCCCTGACCTAGCAAAGGCGACCCGAAAGACTGAAATAAAGTTCTTACCTGACCCCGTGCGCGCTCGAAGTATTTAAATATTAAGCCGGTTTATTAGGCGGGCCCGGGTCAGTTTTAGGTGGAAATAAACAGGGAAAGCTTAAGCGTTCGCGCTGGCCAGAAACTGACCAGGCTAACCGCAATGCTCAGAATCCAGGGTGACCATCGATCTAAGGCATTCAACCCTCCCGGGAAAACCTTACCGTCATCTAAGCGGATCAGTTCTCGATCGGCACGATGGGCATATCATGACCGGTGCCAACACATGCCACGTACCGCCTTGGGAAACGCACGTTGAGAACTTGGCTACGTTGCCTTGGTTGTGATCATTTAGAATTTCTAAATTCTATTCCTTATTTAGCGTCTTAAAATACTATTTGCATAATAGAATATTTCTTTGCTATTTTATTTATAGCGTATATACATTCTATATTGAGCCGAGGCGCCCCGTGGAATACCGTATCGCCGTTGCTAGCCAACTATCGCCGATGTTGAAAAGCTTGAGGAAACAGCGCGGCCTGACTCAGGAGCAATTGGGTAGGCAGCTAGGATTATCCCAGCGCTCAATTGCCCAGTTTGAAGCGGATCCCGATAAGGCGAGCTTTGAGCGCGTCCTGCGCGTCTGTAGCGCATTGGGGGTCGATGTTTTTCTCAAGGAGCGAAGCCGCTCGCCCCAGGTATCAGAAAAATCGCCCGCCTGGTGACACATGGTCGCTCCGCTTAGAAGACGTACCCGAAAACGCCATCGTCTACGGACGTGGATGAACGGGGAATGGGTCGGAACCTGGATCGTGGCGGAGCATAGGCCGGCGGTATTCCAGTATGCTGAAAGTTGGATAGAGTCACCCCATGCAAGAGTGCTGTCGCTATCCTTACCATTTCTACCCGGCAATCGGCCCCACGAAGGCGCCAATGTCCAGAACTACTTTGAAAACCTGCTGCCGGACAATCCAGATATCCGGGAGCGGTTGCAGCGCAAATTCTCAGTCGGTAGCGCCCGCGCCTTCGATCTGCTGACCGAAATTGGTCGTGATTGCGTTGGCGCTATTCAGCTGCTTCCCGAGGATCGGCAGCCAGAAGGGTGGAATGAAATCCAGTCAGAGCCGCTGACTGAGGAAGAGGTCGAAGCCGCGCTAAAGAACGCAGTGACCAATACCTTGGTCGCTGACGACGATAACTTTCGGATATCGATTGCAGGCGCACAGGAAAAAACCGCCTTGCTTCGTCATCAGGGCGCATGGCATAAGCCGCTTGGCGCTACTCCTACGACGCATATTCTCAAATTGCCGCTCGGGTTAGTTGGCGGCATGCAAGCGGATATGCGGACATCCGTGGAAAATGAATGGCTCTGCTCCAAGATCGTCGAAGGCTTCGGCCTGGATGTTGCCCACTGCGACATTGGTGTGTTTGGCGACACCAAAGCACTCGTCGTAACACGATTCGACCGGAGACTGTCTGACGAAGGGAACTACTGGCTGAGGCTGCCGCAGGAAGATATGTGTCAAGCCACGGCCACTCCTCCCAACTTAAAATATGAGGCTGATGGGGGACCTGGTATCCGGGACATTCTTGATATCCTGAGAGGCTCTAGCCAGCAGCACGATGACCGGCGGGCCTTCTTCAAAGCGCAAATTCTCTTTTGGATGTTGGCCGCGACGGATGGTCACGCGAAGAACTTCAGTATCTTCCACGAGCACGCCGGAACCTATCGCATGACGCCGCTGTACGATATCTTGTCGGCATGGACAATAATCGGGCCGCGTAAAGGGCAGCTTCCATGGCAGAAAGCCAAATTAGCCATGGCTCTTCGTTCGAAGAATGCACATTACGCCTTCGCCAAAGTACAACGGCGGCACTTCAACGCGGTGGCGGAAGCGTGCGGTATCGGGAAGGACGCGGAAGATTTGATTCAAGAGATCCTGTCTCAAGTACCGGGCGTTGTCCAAAATGTGGAGGAACTTTTGCCAAAGGACTTTCCCGAAGACGTGTCGACACCCATCCTGAACGGCCTCAAGGATTCAGCTGCCAGACTGGAACAAATGCCATCAGTGTGATTTGTTCTTTCGAAGGTGCAGTCGGAAGGCCACGAATCTAGCTGGGTATTGTATGCCAAATATGATCAAAGGCTGACTCAAGCGGCATGCCGCTGGCCGACGAGAAGCCGGGATGTTAATTTCCATCTCGGAATGACCCACCGATTCCATCTTGAACTGACCCGACTCTGCGTCGGCAGATTGCCAGAAATAAGCAATTCGTTGTTGTTCGGCCGGGTCAAGATTCGGCGAAACTTTTGGTCATTGTGGGATCATTTTGAGGCGGAAACGAACACTTCCGGAAATTGCTAGGGCGCATCTGGGCAAACAGCTAAGCCGCTAGGCAGAGGGCCCGTTGTCTCATTCAACCGAAAAATGAGGCTCACGGATGCGAGGCGCTAATTTAGGTGGTGATGACGATTTGTTTCTTTTTATGAGAAATATTTTTATAGGTAGTTCCCATCCAATATATATTTCTCGTTTCTGGGAAACTATTGACAACTGGCACACCGGCCGCCGATAATTTCTCAGATAGGAGAAATTATGGCGCGCAAGATCATTCCAACGCCTCTGCCCGAGAAACCGACAGTCACGACGGTCGCCGAATTCGGTGCGTTCGTCCGTAGCCTGCGGACCCAGCAGGGGCTACGCATCGATGATGCCGCTTCCCTGTGCGGGGTCTCGGTCGCGTTGCTATCGGCGCTGGAGAACGGCAAGCCGCGAGGCGTCGGTCTGGACAAGGCATTGCAGATTGCCCACCAACTGGGACTGTCGCTGCTCGCGATCCCCCGGGCCGAGTTGCCGCAGGTGCTGGCTTGCCTGGAATCTCATGAATGAGTACCCATCGCCTGGATGCCTGGGTGGGTGGAAGGCGCCTCGGGACCCTGTCCTATCACGACGACACGGGACGATTCGCGTTCGAGTATGACCCCCAGTGGGTGAGGTCCGGATCCGCTTTTCCCTTGTCACCGGCCCTTCCGTTCGAGCGTTCGCCGGACATCACCGACGAACGCCATTCGGTCAGCGTGCGCCGCTTCTTCGAAAATCTCCTGCCGGAAGGCAAGGCGCTCGATGACGCCGTTGCCGTACACCGGCTCTCCAAGGCCAACCTCTACGGTTTGCTGCTCGCTCTCGGTCGGGAGAGCACGGGGGCCGTCAGCCTGCTGCCGGAAGGCACCCGGCCCGAGCAGGTCCCGGACTCACGGCGCGAGATCACTCGTGAGGAGCTGGCCGAACGAATCCGGCGCCGCGCCCACGAGCCCTTTAACGTCTGGGATGGGCAGATGCGGATGTCGATCGCAGGCTACCAGGACAAACTCGCCGTCTTCATCGACGACGGACGTCTGTATCTGGTCGGAGGCCGGTTGGCCTCCACTCACATCCTCAAGCCCGAGCCATTGAACCCAAACCTCCCCCAGCTTGTCGCCAATGAACACTTTTGCCTGCGGTTAGCCGGGGCCCTCGGGCTCCCTTCGACGACGGTCGATATCCTCCGGGTGCCCGAGCCGGTTCTGGTTGTGGAACGGTTCGACCGCCTGCGACACGACGAGTCGGTGGATCGGCTGCATGTCATCGATGCGTGCCAGGCACTGGATCTCGCAGCCAGTCACAAATACGAACGCAATTTCGGCAGTGGCCGGGATGTGGCACATATCCGCGATGGGGTCAGTCTCGAACGCCTGTTTTCCATCGCCGATCTCGCCATCGCCGCGGCACCGATGCGTCTTGGGCTGCTGCGTTGGACTCTCGTGCAGTATCTTCTAGGCAACAGTGACGCCCACGGCAAGAACGTTTCCTTTTTCGTCGAGCCGGGTGGCCTGCGCCTCGCCCCTTCCTACGACGTGGTCGCTACCTGCGTCTACCCCAACGTCGATCATGAACTTGCCATAGCGATCGATGATGAGTTCGACATCACCAAAGTCAGGGCCTACGACTGGGCCGAATTCGCAATGACCTGTGGATTGGAGCGTCGACTGGTGGCCCGAGAGATGACCCGGATGGCCAGGCAGCTGCGCAAGGCGCTGCCTGAAGTGCAAAGCTGGCCCGGCTACGAGGCGAACGAGCGTGCGCTGGTCGGCGAGGTTGGTGAATTTGCGCTGGGGCAGGCCGACCGGCTCGAGTCTGATGCCAAGATGCTCCCGAGGTCACGCTCGACTGAGTAGGCGTTCCACAAACGTGTTGCTGAGGCTAGGGTGTTAATTTCCATCTCGGAATGACCCACCGATTCCATCTTGAACTGACCCGACTCTGCGTCGGCAGATTGCCAGAAATAAGCAATTCGTTGTTGTTCGGCCGGGTCAAGATTCGGCGAAACTTTTGGTCATTGTGGGATCATTTTGAGGCGGAAACGAACATCCTCACTTTTGGTAGCACCGCCCCGTACGGGTACAGCACCACACTGGTTAGGAATGGCAGATTGTTGTCGCCCTCAGCGGCGGGGCCGAGGACAGGACGTCAGCAGGATAGCCCGCGTTAAGGCGTGGACGCAAGGGCACGTGTTGGCCAGTAGTGGAAGAAAAGGGACCCGAAGTCCGGAAAGAGGGTACAGCGTCAGGCGTTGGGGCGGCTCTTAGCCGAGGGGGGCGGGGCGTTAGCGAAGCAACGGTAGGGCGGGCGTCGGTGTCATAGCGCTCCTGGTAGGGCTGCCGCCTCGGCCCTGAGCACAGGCCCTGGACACTACCCCTGAAACTGGCTCGGCTGTTATCGAAAAAGCGCCTCAATCGGAATTAAGGTTAATAATCAACAGGGTGCGGCGCCCTCAGAAGACATTTTCCTCTCACTTACGAGCGCGTCAGGGAAGAAGTTTATTTTCCAGGGAACAACTTTATTTTCGAGGGAAGAACTTTATTTTCGCCGGATAAATACATAAAGGGGGGAGCGCCCTTTATTCCACGGTAACCGACTTCGCCAGATTCCTCGGCTGATCCACATCCGTCCCCTTCAGCACCGCCACGTGGTAGGCCAGCAACTGCAGGGGCACCGTGAACACGATGGGCGCCACCGCATCGGCAGTGGGCGCGACGCCCAGGACCTGCAGGCCGGGGCTGGAGACCATGCCCGCGGCTTCGTCGGCGAACACGATGAGCTCGCCGCCGCGGGCGCGCACTTCCTGCAGGTTGGACTTCAGCTTCTCCAGCAGCTCGTTGTTGGGGGCGACGGCGATGACGGGCATCTCGGCGTCCACCAGGGCCAGGGGGCCGTGCTTGAGCTCGCCGGCCGGGTAGCCCTCGGCGTGGATATATGAGATCTCCTTTAATTTTAGGGCGCCCTCCAAAGCTACCGGGTACTGGGTGCCGCGGCCCAGGAACAGGGCGTTGCGCTTGTCGGCGAACTGCTGGGCCAGGGCCTCGATGGGGTCGTTGAGCTCCAGCACCCGCTCGATGCGTCCGGGCAGGGCCACCAGCTCTTCCACCAGCTCGGCCTCCCGCTCGGGGGTCAGGCCGTGGCGGCGGCCCAGGGCCAGCACCAATAAAAACAAGGCGGTAAGCTGGGTGGTGAAGGCTTTTGTGGAGGCGACTCCAATTTCAGGGCCTGCTCTTGTCATGAGGACGAGCTCAGATTCCCGCACCAGGGAGCTTTCCGGGACGTTGCACACCGCCACCGTGTGGGCGTAGCCCAGCTCGCCGGACACCCGCAGGGCGGCCAGGGTGTCGGCGGTCTCACCGGACTGGGAGATGGTCACGAACAGGGTGCCGGGCTGCACCACCGGGGTGCGGTAGCGGAACTCGCTGGCCACCTCCACGGTGCAGGGCACCCCGGCGAGGGCCTCCATCCAGTAGCGGGCCACCAGACCGGCGTGGTAGCTGGTGCCGCAGGCGATGATCTGCACGGCGCGGGTCTCGTCCAGGATGCGGGTGGCGTCGGGCCCCAGGCTGGCCTCCAGCAGACGGCCGTTGTGGATGCGCCCTTCCAGGGTCTCGGAGATGGCCCGGGGCTGCTCGAAGATCTCCTTGAGCATGTAGTGGCGGTAGCCGCCGCGCTCCACGGCGTCGGCGTTGAGCTGGGAGATGCGCTCGGGGCGCTGCACCTGGGCGCCGGCGGCATCGTACAGGGTGACCTCGCCGGTGCGCAGGTCGGCGATGTCGCCCTCTTCCAGGAAGATGAAGCGCTGGGTCACCGGCAGCAGGGCCGGCACGTCGGAGGCGATGAAGGCCTCGCCGATGCCCAGGCCCACCACCAGCGGGCTGCCCCGGCGGGCGGCGATCAGCCGGCCGGGCTCGGTGGTGCTGATCACGCCCAGGGCGTAGGCGCCCTTGAGATCGGCGACGGTGGCCTGCACCGCGGCCAGCAGGTCCAGACCGGCGTCCACGTAGTGGTACACCTGGTGGGCGATGACCTCGGTGTCGGTCTCGGAGGTGAACTCGAAGCCCAGGCGCTTTTGCTGCGCGCGCAGCTCGTCGTGGTTTTCGATGATGCCGTTGTGCACCACCGCGATGGTGCGCCGGCAGACATGGGGATGGGCGTTGGCCTCGGAGGGCTTGCCGTGGGTGGCCCAGCGGGTGTGGGCGATGCCGGTCTCGCCTTGCAGGGGCTGGTCGCGCAGCAGGTTTTCCAGCTCGGCCACCTTGCCCGGCGCGCGCAGGCGCTGCAGGCCGCCGCCGTCCAGCACCGCCATGCCGGCGGAATCATAGCCCCGGTATTCCAGGCGCTTGAGCCCTTCGATCAGGATGGCTGCAACGTCCCGCTGGGCGACTGCCCCGACAATACCGCACATGACTGCAATCCTTGGGTTTGGCGTTCCGCCGTTCGTCCTTAGGAAGTCGGCCCGGGGCCGGCGCTTCTTGAGCTTACCTCAACCCCAGCCCGCATTTCTCACCGGCTACCTGCTCGGCAACTGCTCCCTGCGTTGCTCCACCTCCTGCATCCATGCAGTCGAGGGGCCGCCGATCTGCCGGCCCCTCGACGCCCTCGCTGCGACACCCGGTGGGAAATCCGGGCTAGTTCTTGGTGGGCCGTTTCCAGCCCGGGCGGGTCTGCTGCCGGACGCGGCTGAAGGTCAGCTCGCCGGCCGGGGCGTCGCGGGTGATGGTGGAGCCGGCGCCGATGGTGGCGCCCGCGCCGACGGTGACCGGCGCCACCAGCTGGGTGTCGGAGCCGATGAAGGCGTCGTCGTCGATCACCGTGCGGTGCTTGTTGGCGCCGTCGTAGTTGCAGGTGATGGTGCCGGCGCCGACGTTCACGCCGGTGCCGATGGTGGTGTCGCCGATGTAGCTGAGGTGGTTGACCTTGGAGCCCTGGCCGACCTCTGATTTCTTGATCTCCACGAAGTTGCCGACGTGCACCCGGTCCGCCAGGCGGGTCTCGGGGCGGATGCGGGCGAACGGGCCGATGTGCGCGTCGGCGCCGATGTCGGCGTCCTCGATGACGCAGTTGGCGAACACCGTCGTGTCGGCGCCGATGCGCACGTTGCGCAGCACGGCGTTGGGGCCGATGGCCACCCGGTCGCCCAGCTCGATGTCCCCTTCCAGCACGGCGTTGACGTCGATGGTCACGTCGCGCCCGGCGCGCAGGGTGCCGCGCAGGTCGAAGCGGGCCGGGTCCAGCAGGGTGACGCCGGCGGCCATGACGGCATCGGCCCGGTCGCGCTGGTAGTGGCGTTCCAGCTCGGCCTGCTGGGCGCGGTCGTTGACCCCCAGGATCTCGGCCTTGGACTCGGCGGCCACCGTGCGGATACGCCCGCCCTCGCGAGCGGCCATGGCGATGACGTCGGTGAGGTAGTACTCGCCCTGGGCGTTGGCGTTATCCAGGGCGGCGACCCACGCCTTGAGAGGCTCGGCTTGGGCGGTGAGAAAGCCGGTGTTGACCTCGGTGATGTTGCGCTGGGCCTCGGTGGCGTCCTTTTCCTCCACGATGCCCTCCACCTGGCCGGCGTCGTCGCGCAGGATGCGCCCGTAGCCTTGCGGGTGGCGCAGGTGGGCGGTGAGCAGCCCGAGTGAGCCTTCCGCGCCGGCCGCCAGCAGGCTGTTCAGGGTGGCGGCGCGGATCAGGGGCACGTCGCCGTACAGCACCAGCACCCGGTCGCCGTCGGGCACCGCCGGCAGGGCCTGGGCGACGGCGTGGCCGGTGCCCAACTGCTCGGCCTGCTCCACCCACTGCACGCGGCGGTGGCCCAGGCGCTCGCGCACCTGCCCGCCGCCGTGGCCGTAGACCACCTGCACGGCGTCAGCGCCGAGGGCTTCGGCGGTGTCGATGACATGTTCGAGCAGGGGTTTGCCGCCTACCGGATGAAGCACCTTGGGCAGGTCGGAGTGCATCCGCTTGCCCTTGCCGGCGGCCAGAATGATGATGCTGAGTCCCATGAAGGCGTCCGTTTGGATATGTCGTTCCGGTGGCTACGCTACCACAATCGGGGGGACATTCGGAGCCTGTTGGGTGGTGAGGTTGGTGTTGGGCTTCGCAGGGCTCAGCCCAACCTGCGGGTCAGCCCGACCGACAGCGTCAGTGACGCACCGGCGGGGCCTGCATCTGCTCGACGCCTTCGGCCACTTCCTGGGGGGTGGCGGGGCGCACCTCCAGTACCTTCAGGGCGAAGGTCAGGGTCTTGCCGGCCAGAGGGTGGTTGCCGTCGACGGTGAGCTTGCCGTCCTCGATGCGCGAGACGATGAAGTTCTTCATCTCGCCGCTGTCGTTCTGCATCTGCACCTCGGCGCCCAGCTTGCGGAACTCGGGCGGCACGTTGTCGATGTCGTCGGTATAGGTCAGGGCCGGATCGGAAGGGCCGAAGGCCTGTTCCGGGGCCAGGATGACTTCCACGCTGTCGCCCGGCTGGTGGCCGGCCAGGGCCTGTTGCAGGGCCGGCAGCAGATCGTTGCGCCCGCCGTGGACATAGCTCACCGGCAGGTCCACCTGCTCCAGCACGGTACCGGTGGTGTCGCGGATGGTATAGGTCATGGTGACCACAGTGTGGTCTTCGATGCGATCGGCTTGCATGTCGGGTCACTCCGGCCCGCCGCTGACGGCGGGCGCGCGCTCAGCGCTTGGTCTTTTCGCGCAGGTGCTGAATGGTTCGCAGCTGGGCCACCGCCTCGGCCAGCTCGGCCTGGGCGCGGGCGTAGTCGAAGTCGGCTTTCTTGTCGGTGAGCAGGCGCTCGGCCTGGGCCTTGGCCTCCAGAGCCGCCGCCTCGTCCAGGTCGCGGGCGCGCAGGGCGGTGTCGGCCAGCACGGTCACCACATGGGGCTGCACCTCCAGCATGCCGCCGGACACGAAGAAGAACTGCTCCTGGCCGTCGGGCGTCTGCACGCGCACCTCGCCCGGTTTGAGCCGGGTGAGCAGCGCGCTGTGGCGGGGGGCGATACCCACCTCGCCCATTTCCGCCGGCGCGAACACCATGCTCACCACGCCGGAGAAGATCTCCGCCTCGGCGCTCACAATGTCGCAGTGCATGGTCATTGCCATAACTGTACCTCAAACCGCAGCGGGGGGCCGCGCAGGCTTTACAGGGTTTTTGCCTTCTCCACCGCTTCGTCGATGGTGCCTACCATGTAGAAGGCCTGCTCCGGCAGATGGTCGTACTCGCCGGCCACGATGCCCTTGAAGCCGCGGATGGTTTCCTTGAGCGAAACGTACTTGCCGGCCGCGCCGGTAAACACCTCGGCCACGAAGAACGGCTGGGACAGGAAACGCTGGATCTTGCGCGCCCGGGCCACCGCCAGCTTGTCCTCCTCGGACAGCTCGTCCATGCCCAGAATGGCGATGATGTCGCGCAGCTCCTTGTAGCGCTGCAGCGTGCCCTGCACCGCGCGGGCGGTGTCGTAGTGATCCTGGCCCACGATCAGCGGATCGAGCTGGCGGCTGGTGGAATCCAGCGGATCCACCGCCGGATAGATGCCGAGTTCGGCGATCTGACGGGACAGCACCAGGGTGGCGTCCAGGTGGGCGAAGGTGGTGGCGGGCGACGGGTCGGTCAGATCGTCCGCCGGCACGTACACCGCCTGGATGGAGGTGATCGACCCGGTCTTGGTGGAGGTGATGCGCTCCTGCAGGACGCCCATCTCCTCGGCCAGGGTCGGCTGGTAGCCCACCGCCGAGGGCATGCGCCCGAGCAGTGCGGACACCTCGGTGCCGGCCAGGGTGTAGCGGTAGATGTTGTCGACGAAGAACAGCACGTCGCGGCCTTCGTCGCGGAAGAACTCGGCCATGGTCAGGCCGGTCAGCGCCACGCGCAGGCGGTTGCCGGGCGGCTCGTTCATCTGGCCGTACACCAGCGCGACCTTGTCCAGCACCTCGGAGTCGTTCATCTCGTGGTAGAAGTCGTTGCCCTCGCGGGTGCGCTCACCGACGCCGGCGAACACCGAGTAGCCGCAGTGCTCCATGGCGATGTTGCGGATCAGCTCCATCAGGGTGACGGTCTTGCCCACGCCGGCGCCGCCGAACAGACCCACCTTGCCGCCCTTGGCGAACGGGCAGATCAGGTCGATGACCTTGATGCCGGTTTCCAGCAGCTCCACGCTCGGCGGCCTGATCGGCGAAGGCGGGCGGGGCTTGCGGTGGATGGGCCAGCGCTCCTCGGCGCCGACATCGCCCTTTTCGTCGATCGGCTCGCCCAGCACGTTCATGATGCGTCCCAGGGTCTTGCGCCCACCGGCACCGAGATGGGCGCGCCGGTGTTGATCACCGTGCAGGCCGCGGCGCAGGCCGTCGGTGGAGCCCATGGCGATGGTGCGCACCACGCCGTCGCCGAGCTGCTGCTGCACTTCCAGGGTCAGGTCCGCGTCTTCGACGTTGAGCGCGTCGTAGACCTTGGGCACCGCGTCGCGCGGGAAATTCCACGTCCACGACGGCGCCGATGATCTGTACGATGTTGCCCGAACTCATGTTGCTGTCCTCTTGGGATTCCAAATTCTTGGCCTCAGGCCGTGCGGCCTCGCGGAAAACTGTCCAGCTGCATGGCGATCCATATGCGTCAGCAGGCGCCTAAACCGCCGCGGCGCCGCCCACGATCTCGGAGATTTCCTGGGTGATGGCCGCCTGCCGGGCCTTGTTGTAGATCAGCTGCAGCTCGTCGATCAGGTTGCCGGCGTTGTCGGTGGCGCTCTTCATGGCCACCATCCGGGCGGCCTGCTCGCAGGCGATGTTCTCCACCACGCCCTGATAGACCAGCGACTCGATGTAGCGCTGCAGCAGCGCGTCCATGACCGGCCTTGCGCATCGGGCTCGTAGATGTAGTCCCAGTGGTGGGTGAGATCCTTGATGGTGTTCTCGCCCGCCTCCAGCGGCAGCAGCTTGTCCACCCGCGGCTGCTGGGTCATGGTGTTGACGAAATCGTTGTAGACCAGGTACAGCCCGTCGATGCGACCTTCGTCGATAGGCATCCAGCATGACCTTGACGGCGCCGATCAGCTCGTTGATGCCCGGCGCATCGCCCAGATGGGTGGTCTGGGCCACGAGGTTGCCGCCCAGGCGCTTGAAGAACGCGGCCGCCTTGCTGCCGACGATGCAGATGTCCACTTCCACATTGGCGTCGCGCCAGTCCTTCATGTCCGCCACCGCCTGCTTGAACAGGTTGATGTTCAGCCCGCCGCACAGGCCGCGGTCGGTGGAGATGACGATCAAGCCGACGCGCTTGACCTCGCGCTGCGACCAGGATACGGATGCTGGTACTCCGGGTGGGCGTGGGCCAGATGGGCGACCACGTTGCGCATCTTCTCGGCATAGGGCCGCGAGGCCAGCATGCGGTCCTGGGCCTTACGCATCTTGCTCGCCGCCACCATTTCCATGGCTTTGGTGATCTTCTGCGTATTGCGGATGCTCTTGATCTTGGTGCGAATCTCTTTCGCGCCGGCCATAGTGCTGTCTGCCTGTGGTGAGAGCGGGCGGGGACGGACTCAGCCGCCCCCGCGGTCGTTGGCGATCAATAGGCGTGATTGGCCTTGAAGTCCTCCACCGCCTTGCGCAGGCCCGCTTCGATCTCGTCGTTGTAGTCCGGCGTCTCGTTGATGCGCTGGACCAGATCGGTCTGGCTGGACTTCATGTAGGCGATGCAGGGCGGCTTCGAAATCCACCACCTTCTTGATGTCCACATCGTCCAGGTAGCCTTCGTTGGCGGCGAACAGGGACACCGCCATTTCGGCCACCGACAGGGGCGAATACTGCTTCTGCTTCATCAACTCGGTGACCCGCTGGCCGCGCTCGAGCTGCTTGCGGGTGGTCTCGTCCAGGTCGGACGCGAACTGGGCGAAGGCCGCCAGCTCGCGATACTGGGCCAGGGCCAGGCGCACGCCGCCGCCCAGCTTCTTGATGATCTTGGTCTGGGCGGCGCCGCCCACGCGCGACACCGACAGGCCGGCGTTGATGGCCGGGCGGATACCGGCGTTGAACAGATCGGTCTCCAGGAAGATCTGGCCGTCGGTGATGGAGATGACGTTGGTGGGCACGAAGGCCGACACGTCACCGGCCTGGGTCTCGATGATGGGCAGTGCGGTCAGCGAACCGGTCTTGCCCTTGACCTCGCCGCCGGTGAGCTTTTCCACCTCGGCCGCGTTGACGCGCGCGGCGCGCTCGAGCAGGCGCGAGTGCAGGTAGAACACGTCGCCGGGATAGGCTTCGCGGCCCGGCGGGCGGCGCAGCAGCAGGGACACCTGGCGGTAGGCCCAGGCCTGCTTGGTCAGGTCGTCATAGATGATCAGCGCGTCCTCGCCCTTGTCGCGGAAGTACTCGCCCATGGCGCAGCCGGCATAGGGGGCGATGAACTGCATCGCAGCGGACTCGGCGGCGGCGGCGGCCACCACGATGGTGTGCTCCATGGCGCCGTGCTCTTCGAGCTTGCGCACCACGGCGGCGATGGAGGAGTTCTTCTGGCCCATCGCCACGTAGATGCATTTGATGCCGGTGCCCTTCTGATTGATGATCGCGTCGATCGCCACCGCGGTCTTGCCGGTCTGGCGGTCGCCGATGATCAGCTCGCGCTGGCCGCGGCCGATGGGCACCATGGCGTCGATGGCCTTCAGCCCGGTCTGCACCGGCTGGTCCACCGACTGGCGGTTGATGACGCCGGGGGCGATCTTCTCGATGGGGGAGTTGGCGGCGGCCTCGATGGGACCCTTGCCGTCGATGGGCTCGCCCAGGGAGTTCACCACCCGGCCGAGCAGGGCGTCGCCCACCGGCACTTCCAGGATGCGGCCGGTGCACTTGACGGTGTCGCCTTCGGTGATGTGCTTGTAGTCGCCCAGGATCACCGCGCCGACCGAGTCGCGCTCCAGGTTCAGCGCCATGCCGTAGGTGTCGCCCGGGAATTCGATCATCTCGCCCTGCATCACCTCGGCCAGGCCGTGGATGCGCGCGATGCCGTCGGTCAGGCTGACCACGGTGCCTTCGGTGCGCGCCTCGGCGGCCGCCTCGAACTGCGAGATGCGGCTCTTGATCAGCTCGCTGATTTCAGTGGGATTGAGTTGCATTGTGTTGTCCTCTTCAATGACTCAGGGCGGTGCCCAAGCGGGCCAGCCTGCCGCGCACCGAGCCGTCGATGACCAGATCGCCCGCGCGAACCACGGCGCCGCCCAGCAGGCCGGTGTCCACGGAGCATTCCAGCTGAATGTCGCGGCCGAGGCGCTTCTTCAATGCCTCGATCACCGCCGCCTGCTGGGCGTCGGTGGCCGCGAAGGCGCTGATCAGCTGGGCGTGCACGGCGCCTTCGGCCTGGCTGCGCCGCTGCTCGTACAGACGGGCGATTTCCGGCAGCATGGCCAGGCGGTGATTTTCGGCGAGCAGCCGGATGACGTTGCGGCCGTGCTCATCCAGGCGCTCGCCGCAGATGCCGGTCAGCAGCTCGCTGAGCTGCTCCTCGGTGAGCTGCGGGCTGTCGATCAGCGCCTCGATCTGCGGGTCGGCGACGACCGCGGCCGCCAGGGCCAGCATGTCGGACCAGGCCGGCAGCCTGTCCTCGGCGTGGGCCAGCTCGAAGATCGCCTGGGCGTAGGGCCGTGCGATGGTGGTGAGTTCTGCCATGGACAGGGCCCCTAGATCTGCGCGACCAGCTTCTGCAGCAGTTCGCCGTGGGCTTTCTCGTCGATCTCGCGCTCCAGCACCTTCTCGGCGCCGGACACGGCGATCGCCGCCACCTGTCCGCGCAGCTCTTCCCGGGCGCGGTTGATCTCCTGGGCGATCTCGGCCTGGGCGGCGGTCAACAGCCGCTCGCCTTCGGTACGGGCATCGGCCTTGGCTTCTTCGACGATCTCGGTCGCGCGCTTCTCGGCACGGGAGATGATTTCGGCCGCCTGGCCCTTGGCTTCGTGGAGCAGCTCCGCGGCCCGTTCTTCGGCCAGTTGCTGCTCGTGCTTGCCGCGCTCGGCGGCAGCCAGCCCATCAGCGATGCGCCGCTGGCGGTCCGCCATCATGCTTGTCATCGGCCCCCAGAGGAAGCGTTTGACGAACCACACCAGCACCGCGAACGTGATGATCTGGCCCAGCAGTGTGAGAATGCTGACACTCACGTTCGGACTCCTTGGTTAACCGTTTGGAAGTACGGAAGTCGAGTGAGTGTCGGTCAACCGCCCATGGCACTGCGCGCCGCGCCCACGAAGGGGTTGGCGAAGATGAACCACATGGAGATGCCGAGCACGATCATCGGGAAGGCCTCCATCAGACCGCCGGTGAACAGCATCTGACCCATGAGCTGCGGGCGCATCTCCGGCTGGCGCGCGATGCCCTCTATGTACTTGGAGCAGATCATGCCCCAGCCGAGCGCGGAACCCAGACCCGCTGCGGCCAGAATGATGCCCACGCCCATCGCGGTGTAGCTGTAGATGGTTGCGATCATTTCCGGAGTCATTGACGTTTTCTCCTCAAAGTTGCACTGGTTTCAAAAGTAATAAAGGCAGCGGCGGGCGCCGATCAATGTTCGTCCTGATGGGCGAGCGCCAGGTAAACGATGGTCAGCAGCATGAAGATGAATGCCTGCAGGGTGATGACCAGGACGTGGAAGATCGACCACAGCACGCCCAGGGCGACCTCCGCCGGCAGCATGTACCAGGAGAAACCCAGCAGGGCGATGAGCATGAACAGCAGCTCGCCGGCGAACATGTTTCCGAACAGACGCAGTGCCAGGCTGACCGGCTTGGCGATCTCCTCGATGAGGGTCATGACCACGTTGACAGGAAACAGGTACGGCCCGAACGGATGGGTCAGGAACATCTTCAGATAGCCGATGGGTCCGCGCACCTTGATGTTGTAGTAGATGATGAGCGCGAACACCGTCAGGGACATGGCGAAGGTCGTGGCCAGATCGGTGGTGGGCACCACCCGCAGGTGGTTGCCGCCCAGCGCCTGGGCCGTCTTGGGCAGCAGGTCCACCGGGATCAGGTCCATGAAATTCATCAGGAAGACCCACACGAAGATGGTGATGGCGAGCGGGCCGATGATGGGGTTGTTGCGCCCCGGGAAGATGTCCTTGACCTGCTGGTCGACGAATTCGACGACGGCCTCGAGGAAGTTCTGGAAGCCGCCCGGCTTGTCGGCATTGAGGCTGCGCCCGAGCTTCCAGCTCACGTAGATCATCAGACCGGCGAGCAGCCAGCTGAACAGCATGGTGTCCAGATGCAGGGTCCAGATACCGTGGCCGACCTGCCAGTTGTGAAGGTGATGCTGGATGTACTCGACCGGATTAAGCCCACCGCCGGCCGCCGGCGCTCCTGGTTCACTCACGTAACGGCTCCCACAAGACTTGGCGCCAGGCCGTGCCGACATGGCACGACCGAACTGAAATCGGGCTGTGGCCGCACGCCCTCTGCAGGCGTATCAGACCAGCGAATCCGGATCCGCGCGCGCGGCGAGCCAGTAGGCCGCCTGCGCTGCAGCGAAGGCTAGCAGCAATGGCAGGGGCTGCAGATGCAGCACGCCCATACCCACACCGAAGCCAACCAGAGTAAAGACGAAACGTTCCACGGCGCCAAGGTAGAGGGCGAGCGTCCCCCGGGTCACGCTCTCCTGGGCAGCCTTGCCGGCGCGCTGCACGCGCCGGGCCAGCAATAAACTGTTGACCAAGGCGATGGCGCCGCCGAACAGCGCGGCCTGCGCACCTGCCTGACCGCTCTTGCCGAAATAGACCGCAGTCACCGCGGCGATCAACAAGATCTGGAGAACCAATATCTTACGCATACCGCTCGCTAGTCATCCGGGTCTTCGGCGAGCGCCCCGCGCCCGAAGTCCGCGCGCCGATCGTAAGATATCGCTGTCCCCGGCGGACGGCGCCTGCGACCAACCCCGTCGGGGCGCGAAGTATAAAGACTCCGTATAGCAGGGTCAATGATGGCCGGATAAAACCAGGTTATAGCCAGGCTGTTGCCCATGCGGGCGGAAGACGCTGCAAACAGCCCGGAACCGGCCCCACGGCACACCCAGGCGGCTACAGGCTAGCGGATACGTTCCAGAATGCCATCCAGCTCGTCCAGGCTGGTGTAGCGGATGACCAGCTTGCCCTTGCCGCGGCTGTGCTGAATCTGCACGCCGGCGCCGAGGCGCTCGGACAGGGATTGCTCCAGACGCCTGATGTCGGGGTCTGCCTTGGGTGGCGGTTTGGGTGCGGCGTCCGCCGCGCCGGACTCCAGGCGCTTGACCAGCCGTTCGGTCTCGCGCACCGACAGGCCTTTGGCCACCACCTCGCGGGCGGCGCTGCTCTGGACGCTGCCGCGCAGGGCCAGCAAGGCGCGGGCATGGCCCATTTCCAGCTCCCGGTGCTCCACCCGCTGCTTGACGTCGTCGTTGAGGTCCAGCAGGCGCAGCAGGTTGGTCACCGCGGTGCGCGAGCGCCCCACCGCCTCGGCGGCCTGCTGATGGGTCATTTCGAACTCGTCGATCAGCCGCTCCAGGGCGCGTGCCTCCTCCAGGGGATTGAGGTTCTCGCGCTGGATGTTCTCGATCAGGGCCATGGCAATGGCGGCCTGATCGGGCACGTCGCGCACCACCGCCGGGATTTCCTGCAGGCCGGCGAGCTGGGCGGCCCGCCAGCGGCGTTCGCCGGCTATGATCTCGTAGCGGTCGGGGCCGACGGGACGCACCACGATGGGCTGCACCACGCCCTGGGCACGGATGGAGTCCGCCAGGTCCTGCAGGGTGTCGGTGTGCATGTCGGTGCGCGGCTGGTACTTGCCGCGCTGGATGACATCGACGGGCAGCTTGCGCAGGTCGCCTTCCGTGTCGCCGGCTGCGGGGCTGCGCGCGGCCGTCGCTGTACTGCTGAGAAGGGCATCGAGGCCGCGCCCGAGACCGCGTTTCTTAACTGCCATAGTTGTCGCCGATTCAGATAGCGTTGACAGGCGCTAGTGCGCCTGGGTGCGTGTGTCGGTTTCCGGGGTCGAGGCGGATGGTTCCAGCCCCCGTTCGCGGCGCACCAGCTCGCCGGCCAGCGCCAGATACGCGAGCGCGCCGCGCGAGGCCTTATCATAGCGTAAAACCGGCAGGCCATGGCTGGGCGCCTCGGCCAGACGCACGTTGCGGGGCACCACCGTGCGGTACACCTTGTCGCCGAAATGGGCGAGCAACTGGTCGGCCACCTCGTTGGCCAGGTTGTTGCGGGCATCGAACATGGTGCGCAGCAGGCCTTCGACCTGCAGCTGCGGATTCACGGTGGCCTGGATATGCTCGACGGTCTGCAGCAGGGCGGTCAGCCCCTCCAGCGCATAGTATTCGCACTGGATGGGGATCAGCACGCCGTCGGCGGCCGCCAGGGCGTTGATGGTCAGCATGTTGAGGGCCGGCGGACAGTCGATCAGCAGGTAATCGTAGTCGCTGCGGATCGCCTGCAGGGCGTGACGCAGGCGCAGCTCGCGGTCGCTCATGTCCATCAGCCGCACTTCGGCGGCGGTCAGGTCGCTGTTGCCGGGCAGCAGGCTGTAACCGGCGGATTGTGCGTCGACCACCGCCGCTTTCACGTCCGCCTCGCCCAGCAGCACGTCGCAGCCGGTGAGCTCCAGCTCGTGCTTGTCCACGCCGCTGCCCATGGTGGCGTTGCCCTGGGGGTCGAGATCCACCACCAGCACCCGGCGCCGGGTGGCTACCAGGGAGGCGGCCAGATTCACGCAGGTGGTGGTCTTGCCCACGCCCCCTTTCTGATTGGTGATCGCTATGATCCTGCCCATGACAAATCCCGCGCAGACCGGTGCGCACTGGCTCGAGAAAATGGATGTTGGCCGGCCACTACGGGATTCTGCCACAGACCGCCGCGGGGAACCGAATTATCCGGCCGTCGAAGGGCTTCCAAACGGCAGCCGCCCCTCCCTCATCGCGCCGCCGCCGGACCCGGTGGCGGGCAATCGGCCGGGACGCTAACGGTCCGGGCCCATGATGACCAGATGGCGCTGGGCCTGCAATTGGGGTATTTCCAGGGCCACCACGTCGCGCACCAGGCCCTGGTCGGGCAGCGCCTCCACTTCAGCGACCGGATAGACGCCTTTCATCGCGATCAGCGAGCCGTCGGCATTGCACAGCCGCGCGGCCTGTTCGTAGATTTCACCCAGGGAGGAGAAGGCCCGCGAGATGACGGTGTCGTAACGGGCCTCGGGCGCGTATTCCTCGATGCGGGCGTGCTCCACACGCACATTGGGCAGCCCCAGCTCGGTCACCACCTGGCGCACGAAACGCAGCTTCTTGCCGCTGCTGTCCAGCAGCACCAGATCCCACTCCGGACGGGCGACGGCCAGCGGAATGCCCGGCAGGCCGGCACCGGTGCCGATGTCCAGCACCTGGGGGCCGCGCACGTAGGGCAGCGCCGCCAGGCTGTCCAGGATGTGGCGGGTGATCATATCGGGGGGCTTGCGCACGGAAGTGAGGTTGTAGACCCGGTTCCATTTGGCGAGCAGTGCCACGAACTGCAGCAGCAGCACCTGCATCTCTGCCGTCAGCTGCACACCCAGGGCGCGGGCGCCCTCGTCCAGCATTGCTTCCATTGCCATGGTCAATCCCTCGCCGTGTCAGTTCGCTCTTGCGACCCGCCCGCCGTGCGGCTCCGCGGCACGGGACGGGGCTGTGGTCAGGCGCTCTTGCGGCGCCTGTCGCCGTTCTTCTTAAGGTGCACCAGCAACAACGAAACGGCGGCCGGCGTCACCCCGGGGATGCGGGCGGCCTGGCCGACGGTCTGGGGCCGGTGGCGCTGGAACTTCTCGCGCACCTCCGCCGACAGGCCGCGGATGGTCTGGTAGTCGATGTCGGCCGGCAGGGGCTGCTCGTCCTGACGGCGGTGCCGTTCGATCTCGGCCTGCTGGCGTTCAATATAGCCGGCGTACTTGGCCTGCACTTCCACCTGTTCGGCCACCCTGGGGTCGGCGCTGCCCGAGCCCACCTGCGCCAACGCCGTCAGGGCGGCGTAGCTCACTTCGGGGCGGCGCAGCAGATCGAGGGCGCGCTGCTCGCGGGCGAGCGGCGCCCCCAGCAGGGCGGTGACCGCCTGGTCGCCGGGCCGCAGCCAGGTGGCGTGCAGCCGCCGGCGTTCGCGCTCGATGGCCTCGCGCTTGGCCTCGAAGGCCTGCCAGCGGGGCTCGTCCACCAGCCCCAGTTCGCGGCCGGTGGGGGTGAGACGCAGATCGGCGTTGTCTTCGCGCAGCAGCAGACGGTACTCGGCGCGGCTGGTGAACATGCGGTAGGGCTCGCTGGTGCCGCGGGTGATCAGGTCGTCGATGAGCACGCCCAGGTAGGCCTGATCGCGGCGCGGACACCAGGGTTCGGCGTCGCGGATCTTGCGGGCCGCGTTCAGCCCGGCGAGCAGCCCCTGGGCGGCGGCCTCTTCGTAGCCGGTGGTGCCGTTGATCTGGCCGGCGAAGAACAGCCCGTCGATGAACTTGGTTTCCAGGGAATAGCGCAGATCCCTGGGATCGAAGAAATCGTATTCGATGGCATAGCCCGGCCGGGTGATATGGGCGTCAGCGAAACCGGGAATGGCACGCACCAGTTCACACTGCACATCGAACGGCAGGCTGGTGGAAATGCCGTTGGGGTAGACCTCGTGGGTGTCCAGCCCTTCGGGCTCCACGAAGATCTGGTGGGAGTCGCGCTCGGCGAAGCGCACCACCTTGTCCTCGATGGACGGACAGTAGCGCGGCCCCGTCCCTTCGATCACGCCTGCGTACAGGGGCGAGCGGTCGAGACCGGCGCGGATGATGTCGTGCACCTGCTCGGTGGTGCGGGTGATATGGCAGCTCACCTGGCGGGGATGCTCGTCCGCGTGGCCCAGGTAGGAGAACACCGGCACCGGCTCGTCGCCGGGCTGGGGCTGGAGCACCGAGTAGTCGATGGTGCGCCCGTCGATGCGCGGCGGCGTGCCGGTCTTCAGCCGTTCGACCCGCAACGGCAGGTCCCGCAGGCGGCGGGCCAGGGCGTTGGCGGGCGGATCGCCGGCCCGGCCGCCTTCGTAGTTGGACATGCCGATGTGGATGCGCCCGCCCAGGAAGGTGCCCACGGTGAGCACCACCGCGCGGGCGGCGAAGCGCAGCCCCATCTGGGTGATGACGCCGGTAACCCGGCCCTGCTCCACGATGAGGTCGTCCACCGCCTGCTGGAACAGCACCAGGTTGGGCTGGCTCTCCAGGGCGGCGCGCACCGCCGCCTTGTACAGCACCCGGTCGGCCTGGGCGCGGGTGGCGCGCACCGCCGGGCCCTTGCTGGCGTTGAGGACGCGGAAGTGGATGCCGGCACGGTCGGCGGCCCGGGCCATCAGCCCGCCGAGGGCATCGATCTCCTTGACCAGATGTCCCTTGCCGATGCCGCCGATGGCCGGGTTGCAGCTCATCTGGCCCAGGGTTTCGATGTTGTGGGTCAGCAGCAGGGTGTGCGCACCACTGCGCGCCGCGGCCAGAGCGGCCTCGGTGCCGGCGTGTCCGCCGCCCACCACGATGACGTCGAATTGGGTCTGATAGCGCATGGCATCGGTTCGGTGAAACCTGCCTATTCTAGGACAGGGCCGTGAAATACGCTAATGTAGAGGCCGGCTTGCCCGAGAGGTTCCCGCGCAGACGGGCCCGGCGCGGCCGACCAACACAAAAACAACAAGCGACACGAGTCGCTTCAGGGAGGATGGCATGAACCGTTCCATCGCGTACATCAAACACACCTTCGCCGTGACGCTCACCGCCGGGCTGCTGATTTCCGGTTCGGCGCGGGCGAACAGCCTCAACGTACCCGGTGATTTTCCCAATTCCTTCGCCATGAATTTGCTGGGGGGGTTCATCGCGGTGGACAACCCGAGGGGCGGCGGTGTGGTAGACAGTCCGTTCGCGACCGACGCCAAACGCATTCTGTTCGACGCCAGCGCCTTCGACGGTATCGGACCCGGTGCGGGCACCTCCCAGCTCACCCTCACCTCATTCAACCACTGGGATATCGGCACGGCCAGCGCCTTCGGGCAGACGGCGAATTTCTATATCGAAGGGCCCGGTACGGGAACTCTGGTGGACCACGCCGGCAGCACTGCCGGTGACTGGACTCTACAGGTCCCGCTGTTTGCGACCTGGAACGGCATCGATTTCCTGTTCTCCGATTTCACTCTCAGCACCGCGGCCAGCTACAGCTATTACCCGGTCGGCAACACAACGGAAACCACTATCAACGGGACCGCCATGGACTACGGGACCGGTGACGCCTATCTGGTGGGGCAAAGCGATCTGGGATTCCTGGGCGGCCCGTTCACCGGGCTGCGGCTCACCGTGGGATTGCACGGCAACGACCCGGTGGTGGTGCCGGTGCCGGGCGCGCTGTGGCTGTTCGGCTCCGGCTTTATGGGCCTGATTGGCATGGCTGGTGGTCGGCGCCGGCGACACGCCTGATCGGCTCGTCAGAACGAGATCGCCCGGCGCGCGCCAGGGACGGGCGCTGCCGGCATCGCCGCCAAGCACGGTAATCACTTGCCGATGCAGAAGCTGGAGAAGATGCGACCCAGCAGGTCGTCGCTGGTGAATTCGCCGGTGATCTCGCCCAGGGCCTGCTGGGCCTGACGCAATTCTTCGGCCAGCAGCTCCCCCGCCCGGTTCGTTTCCAGCTGCCGACGGCCTTCGTCCAGATGGCCGCGGGCGCGCGCCAGCGCGTCCAGGTGCCGGCGGCGGGCCATGAAGGCGCCTTGGGTACCGTCCTGATAGCCCATTGCCGACTTCAGGTGCTCGCGCAGGCGGTCCAGCCCGGCGCCGGTACGCAGGGACAGGTGAACCTCGGCGCTCGACGGATCGCCTGCAACGGCCGGTGCGGCGCCGCTCAGGTCGATCTTGTTGTACACCACCGTGCGGGGCAGCTCGACCGGCAGGCGCCGGACGATGGCATCCTCTTCCTCGCTCCAGCCCAGGCAGTCGTCCACCACCAGCAGCAGACGGTCAGCCCCTTCGATGGCCTGCCAGGCCCGGCGTATACCTTCGCGTTCCACCGGGTCGGCGCTGTCGCGCAGGCCGGCGGTGTCGATGACATGCAGGGGCATGCCGTCGATCTGCACATGCTCGCGCAGCAGGTCGCGGGTGGTGCCGGGGATGTCGGTGACGATGGCGCTTTCGTGGCCGGCCAGGGCGTTCAGCAGGCTGGACTTGCCGGCATTGGGCCGCCCGGCGATCACCACCGTCATGCCTTCGCGCAGCAGACACCCCTGGCGGGCTCCGGCCTGCAGGGCGTCGAACTGGCCGGCGATGGCTGCCAGTTGATCGGCGACCGCCTGGTCGGCGAGAAAGTCCACCTCTTCGTCCGGAAAGTCGATGGCCGCTTCCACGTACATGCGCAGGGAGATGACGGCTTCCACCAGCTCGTGGACGCGTCGCGACAGTTCGCCCTGCAGCGAACCTGCGGCGGCACGGGCGGCCTGGGCGGTGTCGGCGGCGATCAGGTCCGCCACTGCCTCGGCCTGGGCGAGATCGAGCTTGCCGTTGAGAAAAGCACGCTCGGAAAACTCGCCGGCGCGGGCCGGGCGCGCGCCCAGGGCCAGCACGCCGGCGAGCAGCAGGTCCAGCACCACCGGGCCGCCGTGGCCGTGCAGCTCCAGAACATGCTCGCCGGTGAACGAATGGGGTGCGGGGAAATACAGCGCCAGGCCCTGGTCGATGACCGCGCCGTCGGCGTCCCGAAAGCTGTGAAACGCGGCGTGGCGGGGCGTCGGCAGGCGGCCGAACAGGGCGTGGGCAATTTGCGGGACCGCCGGTCCGGACAGCCGCACGATCCCCACCCCACCCTGACCGGGCGCGGTGGCGACAGCGGCAATGGTATCGACCGAATCGGCGTTCATCGGGTTTCGTAACCAGACTGGCGGAAATGCTCAGCCTGTCATTAGACTCGCCAGGCAGCGTTGCAGGCAAGTGACGGCAGCAAACGCCACGGAAGGGTCGGAAGCGGGAGAAGGATGAATTCTGAATGATGCGCTGAGCACCACGAAGCCCAACACGGCGGCGCCACGATCAGACCTCAACGCTCATCCAGCTGTGCCGATCCATCTTGCCGCCCGCCGTGACGCGGTGTGTTCGTTGGGCTTCGCGTTGCTCAGCCCAACCTACAGCGCAGTATCGTGTCGCGAGCGGATCCGACGGGGATGGGAAAAGGCGGGTCCGTAAAGGGCCGCGCAACGGCTGCAAGGCACGGAATGAAGACAAGGATGAAGCCGAACTGAACGGGCAGGCGCGCACCCGTTCATCATTCACTAATCGGCATTCATCGCGCGCCTCAGGTCTTCTTGGCGCCGTGCTCCATTCGCCGGGTAATGATGTACTGCTGGGTGATGGACAGGGCGTTGTTGGTCACCCAGTACAGCACCAGACCGGCGGGGAAGAAGGCGAAGAATACCGTGAACGCGATCGGCAGCAGCATCATCATGCGCTGCTGCAAGGGATCCATCGGGGTCGGATTGAGCCGGTTCTGGGCCAGCATGGTCAGACCCATGACCAGGGGCAGCACGAAGTAGGGATCGGGTGTGGACAGATCGTGGATCCACAGAATCCACGGCGCCTGGCGCAGCTCCACGCTGTCCAGCAGCACCCAGTACAGGGCGATGAAGACCGGAATCTGCACCACGATGGGCAGGCAGCCGCCCAGCGGGTTGATCTTCTCGGTCTTGTACATCTCCATCATGGCCTGCTGCAGGCGCTGCTTGTCGTCGCCGTAGCGCTCCTTGAGCGCCTTCATGCGCGGACCGAGCTTGCGCATCTGGGCCATGGAACGGTAGCTGGTCTCGGAGAGCTTGTAGAACACCGCCTTGATGAAGATGGTCAGGACGATGATGGCCCAGCCCCAGTTGCCGAACAGCGTATGCAGTTTGGAAAGGGCCCAGAAGATCGGTTCGGCCAACACCGTCAGCTTGCCGTAGTCGACCGTCAACTGCAGTCCCGGTGCGACCGAAGCCAGAGTGTTTTGAAGCTTGGGGCCCACGTACACGCGGGACTTGAAGGTGTGCTCGGCGCCGGGGGCGATAGTCACGGGCGGCGCGATCATGCCGATCACATAGCGCACGTGGGACAGCACCTTGGTGTAATAGTGATCGTCCTGATCGGCAGGCGGGATGATGGCGCCAAGAAAATAATGCTCGGTCATGGCGGCCCAGCCGGCCTTGATGTTGCGCGCCAGGTTGCTCTTGGTCATGTCCTCGAAGGACACCTTCTCGTACTTGTCCTGCGGGCTGTAAAGCACTCCACCCATATAGCTGTGAACAAAGCGTGTCGCTCCGGGCAGAGCGATCTGGGTGCGCTGCAGCTGGCGGTACACACGGCCGGTCCAGGGCTTGGGCGTGCCGTTACGCACCTCCTGCTGCAGCCCGATGGCGTAGCTGCCGCGCTCGAAGGTATAGACCTTGGTGACCGTGACGCCGTTGGGCGCGGTCCAGTGCAGGGGCACCTTGAGCTCTTTCTGGCCGGCGGCCAGCGTGTAATCGGTACGTTCGGCCTTGTACACCACATGGTGGGTCGGCTGCGGGCCGTCGCTGGTCACCAGACCCGACTGCACCACGAAGAGATTCGGCAGCGTGTCGTTCATCAGCGGGAACGGCGCATGGGGCTTGTCGGTCGATGCCGGATACTTCAGCAGATCGGCCTGGCGCAGGTCGCCGCCGGTGGTGTCGATGGTCACGTCCAGCACGTCGGTCTTGACGTGAATGCGACCGGTGCTGGGCAGCAGCCTGGCGCTGGTGGCCTGCGCGGGCTGGCTGGGCTGGGCGCTGGGCGCGGCACCGGCGGTCGGCGGCAGGTCGGTGGACGGTGCGCCGGTACCGGCGGTGGTTCCGGCAGTCTCGGTGGTCGGGGTGCCAGGCGCGGCGGTGTGGGGCGCGCTTGCCGAGGGCGGCGCGGCATGCTTGGAAGCGGGGCCGTAATCCTGCTGCCAGGCGCTCCACAGCATCAGGACCACCAGGGAGAGCGCAACGAAAAGAATCAGACGGGTGTTATCCATGGCTGTGACGATGAGGGCTGTGGTGGCGGGGATTGTCGGGTACCGGATCCACTCCACCGGGATGCCAGGGATGACAACGGCCGAGACGGCGAACGGCAAGCCAGCTGCCGTGCAGCGCCCCGTGACGCTCAATGGCGGTCTGGGCGTAATGGGAACAGGTCGGATAGAACCGGCAATGCTGACCGAGCCACGGGCTGAGCGCGTAGCGGTAGACCTTGATCAACAGAATCAGGAGCGTTCGCATCGACGGGCCAGGCGTTTCCAATGGTGTTCCAGCGTTTGGCGTAGCGCGCTGTTGGTGAGCTCATCGACTCCGCGACGGCCGAGCACCACAATGTCCAAACCGCCGAGATGCTGCGTCTGATGTCGGAAGCTGTCCCGTACGATCCGTTTGATGCGGTTGCGGTCCACGGCGTGGCGCGCGGCCTTGCGCGAAATCGCCAGTCCGAGACGGGCATACTCCAGCCCATTGGCCGTGGCGAGAACCGTCATTGTCGCATCGCTGGACTTCAGCCGGCCCTTGAAGACGCGCTGGTACTCGGAGGGCCGGGTCAGTCGGGCGCGCCGGGGAAAACCCTCCGATACCGCAGTCAAGGTGCGGGGGTTCAGGCCGAGAGACGAGCCCGACCTTTGGCGCGGCGTGCCTTCAGCACCAGGCGTCCGTTCTTGGTACTCATGCGTGCGCGAAAGCCGTGGGTACGCTTGCGCTTCAACTTGCTGGGTTGAAAGGTCCGCTTCATGGCGCAATCCTGTCCGGAATCAATAGGATAATCTTTAGCCCAGAGGGGCATGAAGCCCGGAAGATTACCCCCTGACATCGGCACCTGTCAACCTCCGCAAGCCATGCAGCGAGCCGGCTGCGGGGGTGTGGATAAGCGTCGGCGAGGAGTATAGACTGCGGTGCTTCCCCGTTTTGAAACACCAATGCCCCGCGCGAGGTAGCAGTCGGTGGAAGCGCCGCTCTGGAAAAAGTGCCTGACCCGGCTGGAAGGCGAGTTGCCCGAGCAGCAGTTCAACACCTGGATACGCCCGCTGCAGGCCATTGAGGAGCAAGGCGCTCTGCGTCTGCTGGCTCCCAACCGCTTCGTGCTGGACTGGGTGCGTGACCACTTCATGGAACGCATCAACGACAGCGTCAGCCGGCTTGCCAGCGCCCCGTTGCCGCGCATTCAACTGGAGATCGGCTCCCATCGCCGGTCACGGCCGGCGGCCGTGGAAAGCCCCGCACAGGGAAACCGGCAACCGGCGCCCACGCGGCGTCCGCTGGCCCCGCCGGAAGCGGCCAACAGCAGCCTGAACCGGACGTTTACCTTCGAGACCTTCGTGGAAGGCAAATCCAACCAGTTGGCCAAGGCCGCCTCCATCCAGGTGGGCGAAAATCCCGGCGGTGCCTACAATCCGCTGTTCATCTATGGCGGCGTGGGCCTGGGCAAGACCCATCTGATGCATGCGGTGGGCAACCTGATGCTGGAACGCAAGCCCGATGCGCGCGTGGTGTATCTGCATTCCGAGCGCTTCGTGGCGGACATGGTGAAAGCGCTGCAGCACAACGCCATCAACGAATTCAAGCGTTTCTACCGGTCGGTGGACGCACTGCTCATCGACGACATCCAGTTCTTCGCCCGCAAGGAACGCTCACAGGAAGAATTCTTCCATACATTCAATGCGTTGCTGGAAGGCCAACAGCAGGTCATCCTCACCTGCGACCGCTATCCCAAGGAAGTGGACGGGCTGGAGGAGCGGCTGAAGTCGCGCTTCGGCTGGGGATTGACAGTGGCCATCGAGCCGCCGGAGCTGGAAACCCGGGTGGCGATCCTGATGAGCAAGGCCAGCCAGGCTCAGCTGGAGATGCCCAACGAGGTGGCGTTCTTCATCGCCAAGCGCATCCATTCCAACATCCGCGAACTCGAGGGTGCACTGCGACGGGTGATCGCCAGTTCCCGCTTCACGGGCAAACCGATCACGCTGGAATTCGTCAAGGAAGCGCTGCGGGACCTGCTGGCATTGCAGGACAAGCTGGTATCCATCGACAATATCCAGAAGACCGTGGCCGAGTACTACAAGATCCGGGTCGCCGACCTGCTCTCCGCCCGACGCAGCCGTTCCATCACCCGGCCTCGGCAGTTGGCGATGGCGCTGGCCAAGGAGCTCACCAGCCACAGCCTGCCGGAGATCGGTGATGCCTTCGGGGGGCGGGACCACACCACCGTGCTCCATGCCTGTCGCAAAGTGGCCGAATTGAAGGATACCGATGTGCGGATCAAAGAGGACTATTACAACCTGTTGAGAACACTGACCACATGATGTGCGAAAGCTGTGGGTAAATTTGAGGACGGAAAGTTGTCCCCAACCCTCCACAGTTCATCCACAGGCTATCCGGCTTCTGTACCTATGGTTGTGTTTGAAATAAGCAATTGATCGAAATAAGGAATATCGGGTTGCACACAGAATTGGTCGGCAGTAATAGTTATAAGATCAAGTAATTCTAAATAAGAATTATTGATAAAGGCTACCCATGAAATTTGAGATCCAGCGTGAAGCGTTGTTGAAACCCCTGCAACAGATTGTCGGGGTGGTGGAACGGCGTCAGACATTGCCTGTTCTCGGAAATATTCTGGTGAATGCCGGTTCGGACAGCATCACCTTTACGGCCACGGATCTGGAGGTGGAGCTGCAGGCTCGAACCGCTGTGGCGGTCAAGGAAGTCGGCGAAATCACCCTGCCCGCGCGCAAGATTCTGGACATCTGTCGGACCCTGCCCGAGCAGGTCATGGTGGAAGTGACGGTGGACCAGGAACGGGCCACCGTACGATCGGGGCGCAGCCGGTTCACCCTTGCGACCCTGCCGGCTTCCGAGTTCCCGGTGGTGGAGGATGTCCGCAGCAGCCTCAACTTTGCCCTGCCCCAGCGGGATCTGCGGGAGTTGATCGAACGGACCCATTTCGCCATGGCGCAACAGGATGTCCGCTACTACCTCAATGGCCTGCTGTTCGAGCCCCTGGAAGGCAAGGTGCGTGCGGTGGCCACCGATGGCCACCGATTGGCGATGTGCGATATGGCGGTGGCGATTCCGGCGGAAAGCGGTCAGTCGGTGATCGTGCCGCGCAAAGGCGTGCAGGAGTTGATGCGTATCCTGGACGACACCGAAGAGCCGGCCGAGGTTGCCATCGGCAGCAACCATATTCGGGTCAATGTGGCGGACATCCGCTTCACCTCAAAGTTGATTGACGGCCGTTTCCCGGATTATGACCGGGTCATCCCCGAGGGCGGGGACAAGACTCTGACCGCGGAGCGCGAGCTGTTGCGCCAGGCGCTGGCGCGTACCTCCATCCTTTCCAACGAAAAGTATCGGGGCGTACGCCTGAACATGGACGACGGTGTGCTGCGCATCCAGGCCCATAATCCGGAGCAGGAAGAGGCGGAGGAGGAACTGGAGGTGGACTACCAGGGGGAGAGCTTGGAGATCGGCTTCAACGTGACTTACCTGCTGGAGGCATTGGCGGCCATCAGCGGCCCGCAAGTGCAGGTGACGTTCAGGGATTCCAACAGCAGCTGCCTCATCGAGGAACCGGCCGGCTCCTATCCCTGCCGGTACGTCATCATGCCGATGCGGCTGTAGGTCCGGTTGGGGTGCCGCGGCCGCCGTTGGCCTGCTCACCTTGTTTGAAGCAGCGCAAACCGCACTGTCAATGGCTCACCAGATGCCGAGGGGACGGTTTGCGACAGCCCGGTAGGCCAGGCGGATCCCGAGGCGTTCAGGCGCGGGGCGCCCAACCGGGCGGGCCTGATTCTTATCGTTGCCCCTGAGTTGCAGATATCATGGCTTTCCTGTCGCTGGAGATCAGGGATTTCCGCAACCTGCCCGGCGTCAACCTGACGCCTTCCCCGCATCTCAACCTCATCGTCGGCGAGAACGCCTCCGGCAAGACCAGTGTGCTGGAGGCCTGTTATTTCCTGGGCCACGGGCGGTCGTTCCGGACCCGCCACAGCGAGCGGCTGATTAGGGAAGGTACCGAGCATTGCCGCGTCGTGGCGACGCTGGCAGCCGAAGCAGGCGCAGCGCAGACGGTGGTGGGTATCGAGCGCTGGCGCAGGGAAATGCGGGCGCGTATGGGTGGGGAGGCGGTTCGCAGCGTGGCTGCACTGGCGGCACGGCTACCCATGCTGGTGATCAATCCGGACAGTCATGACCTGCTGGATGCCGGCCCCCAGTATCGGCGGCGGTTTCTGGATTGGGGAGTGTTTCACGTGGAACCCCGCTACCTGGGCGCTTGGCAACGCTACCGCCAGGTGCTGCGACAACGCAACGCCGCCTTGCGTGCTCGCCAGCCGGCGCGGGCCATTACCGTCTGGGATCGGGAACTGGTCGAGTGCGCTGGTGAGGTGCATGGCCTGCGCCAGGGTTACCTGGACACCTTCGTGAGCACTGCCCGGGAGGCCGCGCGGCGGCTATTACCCAGCGCCGATACCGACCTCCTCTATTCGCCCGGGTGGCCCCAGAAGCAGGCGTTCGAAGATGCCCTGAGCGCGGGGCTCGACCGGGATCGCGCCCAGGGTTTTACCCAACACGGGCCCCACCGGGCGGATCTGGTCATCAAATGGGATGGGCAGCCGGCAGCGGAACGGGTCTCCCGGGGTCAGCAAAAACAGCTGGCCATCGCTCTGCTGCTCGCTCAGGGCGCCCAGTTCACAACGGCCACCGGCCGTCGTTGCTGCTACCTGGTTGACGACCTGGCGGCGGAGCTGGACCGCGTGCATCGCGACCGGGTGATGGCCGAGCTGGGCCAAATGAACGTGCAGGTCCTGGTCACCGCCATCGAAGAGGCGGCGATTTCCACCGCCGGCTGGCCAGACCATCGCATGTTCCACGTGGAACACGGCAAAATCCGCGAAGTGATATACTAGCGCGACTCAGCCAGCCAGGGATTCTCGATGACCGACAACAGTCCCACCTACGACTCATCCAACATCAAGGTGCTGCGCGGCCTGGATGCCGTCCGCAAGCGACCTGGCATGTACATCGGCGACACCGATGACGGCACCGGTCTGCACCACATGGTGTTCGAAGTCGTGGACAACGCCATCGACGAGGCATTGGCCGGCTACTGCAGCGAAATCACCGTGACCATTCACAGCGATGATTCGGTTACCATCACCGACAACGGCCGCGGCATCCCCGTGGATATCCACTCCGAAGAGGGCCGTTCCGCAGCCGAAGTCATTATGACCGTGCTGCACGCCGGCGGAAAATTCGACGACAATTCCTATAAGGTATCCGGCGGTTTGCACGGCGTCGGCGTGTCGGTGGTCAACGCCCTGTCCGAATATCTGCGGCTCACCATCCGCCGGAACGGCCAGGTTCACCAGCAGGAATACCGCCTCGGCGAGCCTGTGGCGCCCCTGAAGGTCATCGGCACCACCGATCAGACCGGTACCGAAGTCCGCTTCAAACCCAGCACCACCATCTTCTCGGATGTCGAATTCCATTACGACATCCTGGCCAAGCGCCTGCGGGAACTCTCCTTCCTGAACTCCGGTGTCCGCATCCGGATTACCGATGAGCGTTCCGACAAGACCGATCTCTTCCAATACGAAGGTGGGATTCGCGCCTTCGTGGAGCACCTGAATCGCAACAAAACGCCCCTGCACACTAACCCATTCTATTTTTTAACTGAAAAAGATGGGGTTACGGTGGAAGTTGCGATGCAGTGGAACGACTCCTACAACGAAAACATCTTCTGTTTTACCAATAACATTCCCCAACGGGACGGCGGCACCCACCTGGCCGGGTTTCGCGCCGGGTTGACTCGTACCCTCAACACCTATCTGGACGCCGAAGGACTGACCAAGAAGCTCAAAGTGAGCCCCACTGGCGACGACGCCCGCGAAGGACTGACCGCCGTGCTGTCCGTGAAGGTGCCGGATCCGAAGTTCTCCTCCCAGACCAAGGACAAACTGGTCAGCTCCGAGGTCAAAGCCGTGGTGGAATCCACGATGGCGGACAAGCTGAAAGACTTTCTTCTCGAGTATCCGGCCGATACCAAGGCCATCACCTCGAAGATCGTGGATGCGGCGCGCGCTCGCGAAGCGGCCCGCCGGGCCCGGGAGATGACCCGCCGCAAGGGTGCCCTGGATGTGGCGGGCCTGCCCGGCAAGCTGGCCGACTGCCAGGAGCGTGACCCTTCCCTCTCCGAGCTCTTCCTGGTCGAGGGCGATTCCGCCGGCGGTTCCGCCAAACAGGGACGAGACCGCCGCGCGCAGGCCATCCTGCCCCTCAAAGGCAAGATCCTGAATGTCGAAAAGGCTCGATTCGACAAGATGTTATCGTCCGCCGAAGTGGGTACGCTCATCACGGCCCTGGGGTGCGGCATCGGTCGTGAGGAATTCAATCCCGACAAGCTGCGCTACCACCGCATCATCATCATGACGGACGCCGATGTAGACGGTTCCCATATCCGTACCTTGCTGCTGACCTTTTTCTACCGGCAAATGCCGGAAATCGTCGAACGGGGGCACGTGTACATCGCCCAGCCACCGCTCTATAAGGTGAAAAAAGGCAAGCAGGAGCACTATGTGAAGGACGACCTGGCCCTGAACGCCTACCTGCTGCAGGTCGCCCTGGAAAACGCGCGCCTGCACGTGACTGCCGACGCTCCCCCGATCACCGGTCCGTCCCTCGAGACCCTCGCCAACGAGTACCTGGCGGTCATGGCGGCCATTCGCCGCCTTGCCAGGCGCTACGATTTCAGCTTGCTGGAGAAGATGGTCTATCTGCCCCCGGTCACTGCCGAAGCGCTCCATGACGCCGAGTTCATGGCCGGCTGGTATCAGGAGCTGGAAAACCGCATCAATGAACAGCAGCCCGCGGGCCAGCGCTATGAGATTCGAATGGACCGGATCACCGAGGGCGACGGCCCGCGGATCCGGGTGCTGCGACGTACCCACGGCATCATCGCCGGCGAACAGGTGCTGGGGCCGGATTTCTTCGCCACGGCCGAATACGAGCGCATGATGGCCCTGGGCCGTCAGTTGGATGGGTTGTTGGGTGAAGGCGCCCGCGTGGAGCGCGGCGAGCGCAGCCTGCCGATCGCCAGTTTCAAGCAGGCCATCGAGTGGCTGTTGGAGGAAGGCAAACGGGGCCAGCATATCCAACGCTACAAAGGTCTGGGTGAAATGAACCCCGACCAGCTGTGGGAGACCACCATGAACCCGGATACCCGTCGGCTGCTGCAGGTGAAGATCGAGGATGCGGTGGCTGCGGACCAGATCTTCACCACCCTGATGGGCGACCAGGTGGAGCCCCGCCGTGAGTTCATCGAACGCAACGCCCTCGCGGTGGCAAATCTGGACGTCTAATAAGCAATTGTTTTAATTGGTTATTCTGCGTTTCCGGGCAACGTGGTGATGGTCTCCATGGTGGACTCGATCCACTGCTCGGCGTCCGCAAGAATCTCCGCAGCACGCCGTCCTTCGGTGGCGATGGGCGGTCCGATCACCACCCGGATCGTTCCCGGCCACTTCACCAGACTGCGCCGCGCCCAGTACTCACCCGCATTGTGGGCCATGGGTACCACCGGATAGCCGCTTTTCTCGGCCAGTACTGCACCGCCCATGTGATAGCGGCCGCGCTTACCCGGCGCCACCCGGGTGCCTTCCGGGAAGATGACCACCCAGCGGCCCTTTTGCAGCCGCTCGATACCCTGCCTGACCAGCTGCACCACCGCTTTGCGCCCCGCCTTGCGGTCGAGGGCGATGGGCTCCAGCAGAGCCAGGCTCCAGCCGAACAGCGGAATCCACAGCAGTTCGCGCTTCAGTACCCAGACCTGTGCCGGGAAGATGCACTGCAGCGCCAGGGTCTCCCAGGCGGACTGATGCTTGGCAAACACAATGCCATTGTCTGCCGGAATGTTCTCCTGCCCCCGGACCTCATAGCGCAGCCCGCAGATCTGCCCCAGTGCCCACAGGTTCATCCGCGCCCACTGGCTGATGAACCGGTAGCGGTGGGCGAACGGCAAGGGAAACGTCAGCAGCGCCAGGGGCGCGAACAACGTCACACTGACGGTCATGAACAGCCCGAACAGCAGTGAGCGGACCACGATCCCAAGAGGCGCTCTTTGCTGTTGCGCTGCTGGCGAGTGCCGCGTCGTCATGGGGCGCCGGTGACGACCTCAGCTTTCGTCGGCGAGCAGCGCATCCACCGCTGCCGCCAGATCCGCATACACCGGGTAACCGTGACCGCTCGGCAGTGCCGCTTCCGTGGCACGGCCCTTTCCGGTTCGTACCAGGATGGGTCGGGCACCCACGGCTTGAGCGGCCTGCAGATCCCGCAGCGAGTCGCCGATCGCAGGAACCCCGTCGAGTTGTACCCGCAACCGTTGGGCGAGGTCGCGCAGCAGCCCCGGTCTCGGCTTGCGGCACTCACAGTCGTCGTCAGGCCCATGGGGACAAAAGAAGACGGCGTCGATGCTGCCGCCCGCAGCGGCCGTCGCATGGTGCATGCGTTCATGGATCCGCATCAGCGTCTCCAGGTCGAACAACCCCCGCGCCACACCCGACTGATTGGTCGCGACGACGACCTGATAGCCCGCATGATTGAGCCGCGCGATCGCCTCCAGGCTGCCTTCAATGGGCATCCACTCGGCGGGCGACTTGATGTACGCCTCCGAGTCTTCGTTGATGACACCGTCGCGGTCGAGGACTATGAGTCGCATGACTTCTCTGCCGTGTCTTGTCTGTCGAATGATGAACTGAACGATCCCGTGCCGTCTACGACTGCAAATCCGTGCGGGCATGCCGCGTGTTTCCCGGTTTCCCGCCGCCGCCGCTGCTCGCGTTCATCATTCATCATTCCGCGTTTTGTATTGCCTTTCAAACGTCCCTGAACTCCGACACGCGAATCCTGCCGTTGACCATGCGCGATTGCCGTTGCATGAGTTTCCCCATCTTCTCCCAGAACGCCTGGCGCAGATCGAAGTTCTCTGCGATCGCGGTGCCGACCACCAGAATCAGCAGGTCCGCGCATTCCTCGGCGAGCTTGTCGACGGATTTGCCCTTGGTCACGCAGGCGGAGATCTCGCCCAGCTCTTCGGCCATCAGTGCAACGCGATAAGGCAGGTCTTCGCCGCCGGTGTTCTTGAAGTCATGCTTGTCGTGAAACGCCTGCACGGCGTCAAGCATTGTTTGATAGGAATCCTGATTCATCGTTGTCCACTCCGCATTCGCCGTCGCCTCGCCCGCATGGTGCGCCGCGACGGGCGACGTCAACTCGCCTCGCCTGCGCCCGGCGTCTAAGCCTGCAGCCGGGACAGGTCCGCCACCCGCAGAAACATGTCCCTCAAATGTTCCAGCAGTGCCAGGCGGTTGCCCCGCAGGGCTGCGTCTTCGGCCATCACCATGACATCGTCAAAGAACCGGTCCACGGGTTCGCGCAGGCTGGCGAGCCTGCGCAGCGCCTCGGTATATTCGCCGCGCTCGAAGTGCGGATCCACTTCCGCCGCGAGCATGCCGAGGGCATGGGCCAGCGCTTGCTCGGCTGCTTCCTGCAACAGCGCCGTGTCGATGCCCTTGGGCACCGCCTCTTCGGTCTTGCGCAGGATGTTGCGGATGCGTTTGTTTGCCGCCGCCAGGGCCTCGGCCTCCGGCAGTCGGCGAAATTCCATGCAGGCCCGTACCCGACGGTCGAAATCGTAGGGTCGCGTGGGCTGCACCGCCCGCACCGCCTCGAACACGTCGGCCGCGACACCGGTGTCCAGGTAGTAGCCGCGCAGCCGCTCCATCAGGAAGTCGAACACCTCCGGCACCGCCCGCTGCGCCTGCAGCGCCGGGGGCAAGGCCTGTGCCGCCTGTTCGAGCAGCGCGTACAGGTCCAGATCCCTTTCCTGTTCCACCATGATGCGCAGCACGCCGATGGCGGCGCGGCGCAGCGCGAAGGGATCCTTGTCGCCGGTGGGCGCCTGACCGATGGCGAAGATGCCCACCAGGGTGTCGAGCCGATCGGCGATTGCCAGCGCCTGCCCGGTGGCGCTGGCGGGCAACCGGTCGCCGGCGAAGCGCGGCATGTACTGTTCGTCCAGGGCCAGGGCGACCGCTTCGGGTTCGCCGTCGTGGGCCGCATAGTAACGGCCCATCACGCCCTGCAGCTCAGGAAATTCGCCCACCATGTGAGTGACCAGATCGCACTTGCCCAGCAGCGCCGCGCGTCGGGCAAGTTCAGAGTCGTCGCCCATGTCGGTCGCAATGCGCGCGGCCAGCGCCGCCACCCGCTGCTGCTTGTCCGCCACGCTGCCGAGGCGTTCCTGAAAGACCACCGATTCCAGCTGCGCCATGCGTTCGGCCAACGGGTGCTTGCGGTCCTGGGTCCAGAAAAACGCGGCATCCGCCAGGCGCGGGCGAATGACCCGTTCGTTGCCGGCGCGAACCTGTCCGGGGTCGCGGCTTTCCAGATTCGCGACCGCGACGAAATGCGGCATCAGGCTGCCGGTGTGGTCCACCACCGGAAAATACTTCTGATGGTCCTGCATGCTGGAGATCAGCGCTTCGGCCGGCACCTCCAGAAAGCGGGTGTCGAAGCTGCCGTGCAGTGCCACCGGCCACTCCACCAGCGCGGTGACTTCTTCGAGCAGATCTTCGTCGACGACCGCCCGTCCGCCGGCGTCGCGAGCCGCTTCCATCACCTGAGCCCGCACCGCTTCACGGCGCGCATCCATGTCCGCCAGCACATGACCTTCGCTTTCCAGCAGCGGCGCGTAGGCAGCCGGTTCCGCCAGATAGATCGGTTCGGGATGATGAAAGCGGTGACCGCGGGTATGGCGTCCGGCTGCCACGCCCAGCACCGACGCTTCGATAAGCTGATCGCCGAACAGCAGCACCACCCAGTGCACGGGCCGTACGAATTCCTCTTCGCGACTGCCCCAACGCATGCGCTTGGGGATGGGCAGCTGGGCAAGGGCGGCTTCGACAATCTGCGGCACCAGCTCCGCGGTGGCACGGCCCCGTTCCATGCTGCGGTGCACCAGCCAGGCACCCTTGTCGGTTTCCAGCCGTTCCAGCTGCTCCACCGCCACGCCGCAGGAACGGGCGAAACCTTCGGCGGCCTTGCTGGGGCAGCCGTCGGCGTCGAACGCGGCGGTCAGTGCCGGACCGCGGCGCACCGCCTCCCGGTCTTGCTGGCCTTCGGCGACACCCTGCATCAATACCGCCAACCGCCGGGGTGCACCATAGGATGTGACCGCCTCCGGCAGCAGACCCGCCTGGTCCAGACCCTTGCGGACGCCTTCGGAAAACGCCAGCGTCAGCCGGCGCAGTGCCTTGGGCGGCAGTTCCTCGGTGCCGATCTCGATCAGCAGATCGCGCCTGACGCTCATCGCTGGTCTCCCGTGGCACGCATGGGAAAGCCGAGGGCTTCCCGGCGCTCGTAATAGGCCTGGGCCACCGCCCGCGCCAGCGCGCGCACCCGCAGGATGTAGCGCTGGCGCTCGGTCACCGAGATCGCATGGCGCGCATCCAGCAGGTTGAACGTGTGGGACGCTTTCAGCACCATTTCGTAGGCCGGCAGCGGCAACCCGGCCTCGATGAGCTTCTGGCTTTCGCTCTCGCAGGTGTCGAACCAGTGGAACAGCGCGTCGACGTTGGCGTGCTCGAAGTTGTAGGCGGACATTTCCACCTCGTTCTGATGAAACACGTCGCCGTAGGTCACCGCGCCCATGGGACCATCAGTCCAGACCAGATCGAACACGCTTTCCACGCCCTGCAGGTACATGGCGATGCGTTCCAGCCCGTAGGTGATCTCGCCGGTGACCGGCCGGCAGTCCAGGCCGCCCACCTGCTGGAAATAGGTGAACTGGGTGACCTCCATGCCGTTCAGCCAGACCTCCCAGCCCAGGCCCCAGGCGCCCAGGGTGGGCGACTCCCAGTTGTCCTCGACGAAACGGATGTCGTGTACCAGCGGGTCCAGCCCGAGCCGCTGCAGGGAGCCCAGATACAGGTCCTGAATATCCAGCGGCGAAGGCTTCAACACCACCTGAAACTGGTAGTAGTGCTGCAGACGGTTCGGGTTCTCGCCATAACGCCCGTCGGTGGGTCGGCGGGACGGCTGCACGTAGGCGGCGCTCCAGGGCTCCGGGCCGATGGCGCGCAGGAAGGTGGCCGGATGGAACGTGCCGGCGCCCACTTCCATGTCGTAGGGCTGCAGAAGCACGCAGCCCTGCTCTGCCCAATACTGCTGCAATGCCAGTATCAGGCCCTGAAAGGTGTCGACCCCTCCCTGGGGGGAGGCGCTGTCTGGGGAATCCGAGGACATGAAGCGATTTTCTTTGTGGATCAAACAAGTCGGCAAGTATAGCCTGTCCTCGCTACGGGCGTAAGCCGCCGGCAGCCGCGAGTCGATGGTGCGGCCCGATGTTGGCCCGGGATATGCACCTCAAGCCAGGGAAGGCACGCGCCGACATGCTATATAGGAAAGGAGGTGGCTCCCATGAAGCAGCTGGTCCTGGAACCGACATCCACCGCCCAGTGGTACGCGCTGGTCAATGAAGCCGAGCGCGCCCGGGACTGCAAGCTCGACGAAACCATGGAGAGCTATCTGGTGTTTCTGCTGATGCGGTTTGCCACCCGCCCCGACATGGCCGCCCGGGTCATGGCGCTCGACTACCTGAACGGGATGAGTGCCCGCGGCCGCCTGCAGGTGGAGCAATTGCGCGACGTGGGCGACCACTGCCTGCTGTATTCCGGACTCTACCCGCGCCGCGTGGAACGCCGTGCCGTGCGGTTGAGCTATTTCGTGGGTCTGGGGCGCAGCTCCTATCATCAGATCTCCCATTTGCTGCACCACGGCGGTGCACAGGTCTACGAACAGCTGGCGGACATGTTCGTGACCCTGATGGAAGTGCTGCACGCCATGCGGGCGCTCGATGGGCATGCCGTCCTGGACCCGCTCAGCGCGGCCGAGCTCTGGCAGGACACCGGCAGCCGGGGCGCCCGCCAGGCATTGCAGGAGGTCACGGACGGGACGCCTGTGCCGTCAGGCACTCGCCGCCCCCACTGAACCGGCTCCGGCGCGGTCCGGTCGTGGTCGCGCTGCCCCCACCCTCCCAGTTCGGTTACACTACCCCGATACGCCCGCTCGGGCATTGTCTCGTTCATTTCCAGGTAAGGCGGTATGACAGAGCAGCGCAAGGCCGTGGCCCTGATCTCGGGCGGTCTGGATTCCATGCTGGCGGCGCGCGTGGTCATGGAGCAGGGCGTGCGGGTGGAGGGCATCAATTTCTTCACCGGCTTCTGCGTGGAAGGCCACACCCATGCCATTCGCCAGAAGGATCGCGACCGCGTCAAGCGCAACAACGCCCTATGGGTGGCCGAGCAGCTCGGTATCAAGCTGCACATCGTGGACGTGATCGAGGAGTACAAGGATGTGGTGATCAACCCCAAGCATGGTTACGGGGCCCACCTGAATCCCTGCCTGGACTGCAAAATCTTCATGGTGCACAAAGCCTTGGAGTGGACCGAAGCCAACGGTTTCGACTTCATCGTCACCGGCGAAGTGATCGGTCAGCGCCCCAAGTCCCAGCGCCGCGAAACCATGCCGGTGGTGGCCCGCGAATCGGGTGCCCACGACCGGCTGCTGCGTCCCCTGTGCGCCCGCAACCTGCCGCCCACCCTGCCGGAGCGCGAGGGTTGGGTTGACCGGGAGCGTCTGTACGATTTCAGCGGCCGTTCCCGCAAGCCCCAGATGGCCCTCGCCGCCCGCTTCGGTTTCGAGGATTACGCCCAGCCCGCTGGCGGCTGCTGCTTCCTGACCAACGAGCAATATTCGGTCAAGCTGGCCGATCTGTGGAAGACCCGCGGCACCCGCCGCTATGAGCTGGACGACATCATGCTGCTCAAGGTCGGTCGCCATCTGCGGCCACGGCCCCACTTCAAGCTCATCGTGGGCCGCGAAGAGGGGGAGAACCGCTTCCTGGAGGGCTATCGCCGCCAGTTCACCCACTTCAAGACGCTCAGCCACAACGGCCCGTTCGTGCTGCTGGACGGCGAGGCGGGCGCGGAGGACCTGGAACTGGCCGCCCGGCTGACGGCCCGCTACAGCCAGGGCCGCGATGCCGAACGGGTGCAGGTGGAGGTCACCGACCGCGAAGGGGTGAGCCGGCTGCTGGAGGTGGCGCCGTACCCGGCCGAGGCGGTGCCCAGGGAGTGGCATCTGTGAGTCATCATCAACTGGATGCCCGCAATCTGCTGTGCCCCTTGCCGGTGATCCGGGTGCAGGACCGCATCAAGGAGCTGGAGCGCGGCGACACCCTGGAGGTGGTCTGCACCGACCCCGGCGCCAACCAGGACATTCCGGCCTGGTGCCGGATCAACGGCCATCAGGTGATAGAAAGCCGTAGCGCCGAGCGGGACATCTTCATTACTATACGGGTCGCCGGCGACTAGCCGCTTCCGTTCGCCTCTGCCGGACCGCGTACTGCATGGATCTTGCCGCCACCAACAATGCTTCCAGCGCCGGTGATGAGCGCTACCGCGCCAGCTTCCGGGTGACCCTGGTCGGTGCGCTGGTCAATCTGGTGCTGGCGGTGGTGAAGATCCTGTTCGGCGTGGTGGGCCAGTCCCAGGCCCTGGTGGTGGACGGCGTGCATTCGCTGTCCGATCTGGCCAGCGACGCCATGGTGATGTTCGCCGCCAAGCACGCCAACCGCGATGCCGACGAGGATCACCCCTATGGCCATGGCCGGATCGAAACCGTCGCCACGGTGGTGCTCGGCGTGTTCCTGATTCTGATCGGCATCGGCCTGGGCTACGACGCCGGTCACCGCCTGTTCCAGCCCCAGCGTCTGCTGCATCCGGCGCCGTTTACCCTGGTGGTGGCCCTGCTGTCGGTGTTTTCCAAGGAAGCCCTGTACCACTACACCACGGCGGTGGCCCGCAAGGTGCGCTCGTCGCTGCTGCACGCCAACGCCTGGCACCATCGCTCGGATGCGATTTCATCGGTGATCGTGGTGATCGGCATCGCCGGCACCCTGGCGGGCCTCCCCTATCTGGACGCGCTGGCGGCGGTGGGTGTTGCCTTCATGATCGCCAAGATCGGCTGGGACCTGAGCTGGCGCAGCCTGCGCGAACTGGTCGACACGGCGCTGGATGCGGATCAGGTCGCGGCCATCCGAGGCACCATCATGTCGGTGGACGGGGTGCGCGCCCTGCACATGCTGCGTACCCGGCGCAGCGGTGGTGCCGCCCTGGTGGACGTGCACATTATCGTGGACGCCACTCTGAGCGTTTCGGAAGGCCACCAGATCGGGGAGAAGGTGCGCACCGGCCTGCTCGCGCAGTTCGACGAAGTGACCGATGTCACGGTCCATATCGATCCGGAGGACGACGAGCAGGCCTCGCCCAGCAACCACCTGCCCTTGCGCGAGGAAATGCTGAACCGCATCCGCACCCGCTGGAATGGCATCAAGGCCGCGCAGCGGGTGGAGAACGTCACGCTGCACTACCTGGACGGCAAGGTGCACGCCGAGGTGGTGCTGCCCCTGGACGTCGCCGCCGGCCCCGAGCAGGCGCGGGCGCTGTCCTCGCAGCTCACCAGCGCCGCCAAGCAGTGCAAGGAGATCGGCGATGTACACGTGTACTACCATTAGCGCACGGCAACTGGCGCGCACAAGTTTGGAGCATTGCAGTTCGATAACGCACCACTGTGGTGCATAGATAACAACCCCGATCGGTGGACAACGGGCATGTCTTGCACAGATTCAAAAGCTTACCGTCTGGCATATTTCATGCACCGGGAGCGCGCAAAGTCATGCACCGTGGTCCCACCGGCAGCCGGCTTGATTCAACCCTGATTTGGAGGAGCATTCGATTATGTCCGCTAAAGTTTTGAAAATGATGAAGGATAACGGGATCAAGTTCGTGGACCTGCGTTTCACGGACACCCGCGGCAAGGAGCAGCATGTCTCCATTCCGTCCCACCAGGCGGACACCAGCTTCTTCAAGGACGGCAAGATGTTCGACGGCTCATCCATCGCGGGCTGGAAGGGGATCAACGAGTCCGACATGGTGCTGATGCCCGATCCCACCACGGCGGTGCTGGACCCCTTCATGGACGAGCCCACCATGGACCTGCGTTGCGATATCCTCGAGCCCACCACCATGAAGGGCTACGAGCGCGACCCGCGGTCCCTGGCCAAGCGTGCCGAGGCCTATCTGAAGTCCACCGGCATCGCCGATACCGCCTACTTCGGACCCGAAAACGAATTCTTCATCCTGGATGACGTGCGCTGGGGCTCGGACATCAGTGGCGCCTTCTACAAGGTGGATTCCGAAGAGGCCTCCTGGAATTCCGAGCGGGTGTTCGAGGACGGCAACATGGGCCACCGCCCGACCGTCAAGGGCGGCTACTTCCCGGTGCCGCCGGTGGACTCCCTGCAGGATATCCGCTCGGCCATGTGCCTGGCCCTGGAAGAGATGGGCCTGATGTCCGAGGTGCACCACCACGAGGTCGCCACCGCCGGCCAGTGCGAAATCGGCGTCGCGTTCGGCACCCTGGTGCGCAAGTCCGACGAGGTGCAGATCCTCAAGTACGTGGTGCAGAACGTGGCCCACGGCTACGGCAAGACCGCGACCTTCATGCCCAAGCCGCTGGTCGGCGACAACGGCAACGGCATGCACGTGCACCAGTCCCTGGGCAAGGCCGGCAAGAACCTGTTCTCGGGCAACAAGTACGGCGGCCTGTCCGACCTCGCCCTGTACTACATCGGCGGCATCATCAAGCACGCCAAGGCCCTGAACGCCTTCACCAACGCCAGCACCAACAGCTACAAGCGCCTGGTGCCCGGCTTTGAAGCCCCGGTGATGCTGGCCTACTCGGCCCGCAACCGTTCCGCGTCGATGCGCATCCCCTTCGTCTCCAACCCCAAGGCGCGGCGCATCGAGGTGCGTTTCCCGGATTCCACCGCCAACCCCTATCTGGCCTTCTCGGCCATGATGATGGCCGGCCTTGACGGCATCCAGAACAAGATCCATCCGGGCGACGCCATGGACAAGGACCTGTACGATCTGCCGCCCGAGGAGGAGAAGGAGATTCCCAAGGTCTGCTACGCCCTCGACCAGGCCCTGGACGCTCTGGATCAGGATCGCAAGTTCCTCACCGCCGGCGGCGTCTTCACCGATGACGTGATCGACGGCTATATCGATCTGAAGATGCAGGAAGTGACGCGGCTGCGGATGACCACCCACCCGGTGGAGTTCGACCTGTACTACAGCCTGTAAACGTTCTGTAGCGAGCCTCGCGGACGCCCCCGCAATGCGGGGGCGTCTTTTTTTTGTGAAACCGTGGGTTGCAATCGCGCCGCCAGGCGGTGTATATCCTGGACCATGAAACGACTATTCCTGTTGGTGTTGTGCTTCATTCCGTTGATCGCCGGGGCGGCGATCTACCGCTCGGTGGACAAGGACGGCAACGTGGTGTTCAGCGACCAGCCCCAACCGGGGGCGAAACAGCTCAAGTTGCCGCCTATTCCCACCTTCAAGGCGCCGGTACCGGACCAGTCCGTTGACGGCGCCAAGAAGGCCCCCGCCAAGGCGGCCTATGCCCACTTTTCCATCGCCCAGCCGGCGGACAATGCCACCATCCGGAGCAACACCGGTACGGTGCAGGTGCATCTGTCGCTCAAGCCCAACCTGCACCCCGGCGACCATATCGCGTTGAAAGTGGACGGCCAGCCCCAGGGCGGGGACATCACGACGACCCAGGTCACCTTCCAGAACCTGAATCGGGGTACCCATACCGTGCAGGCGCAGGTAGTCAACGCTCAGGGCGATGTGGTCATTTCCACCGCCGTGGTCACCTTCTATCTGCACCGCGCATCGCGACTGCTGCCCAGCCGCAGCAGTTCGGGTCGAAGTCCGGGCACCAACCCGCAGCCGAACGTCCTCAGTTCCAACCCCAATGTCCTCAGTTCCAACCCCAATGTCCTCAGTTCCAACCCCATCATCTCCCCGTCGTCCGCCACCCGCTGACACTTCGCTGTATGCACTATACTGGTGCATTCAATGCCCCAGAAATGACCGCCGCAGCGCCAAGATTGGGCGCCAGATTTTCCGGAGCTGCCAGCAGGGTGCCCGGGGTATTCGTAACCGACTGTAGTTAATCCATTTTTCCTGGCCTGCTCGGAAATGCCCCATACGGTGCGTACGCTGCATCATGTTGGTTTGCTTCTTGCAAAACCCTAACCCATGGAAGCCACCGCAGTGAAGGCAGGCGAGCGCGCCGCACGCATCCTGGACGGTCTGAGCACCGCCGTGCTGGTGTTCGACCACCATCTGCGGCTGGCCTATCTCAACCCCGGTGGCGAAATGCTGCTCGCCCACAGTGCCCGTCACGCCATCAGTCTGCCGCTGGACGAGCTGCTCCTGGATGGCCACACCCTCGCCGAGCGCATGGCCCAGGCGCTGGAGACGAGCCATCCGTACACCGAGCGCGAGGTGCGGCTGGTGCTGCTGGACGGCCGCGCCATTACCGTCGACTGCTCGGTGACTCCGCTGATCGAGCCGGGCCTTGACCCGCAAGTGCTGGTCGAGCTGTTGCAGGTGGATCGCCACCTGCGCATCGCGCGCGAGGAGGGTTTGATCGCCCAGAACCAGGCGGCGCGGGCGCTGGTGCGTGGGCTGGCCCACGAGATCAAGAACCCCCTCGGCGGGCTGCGCGGCGCCGCACAACTGCTGGAGCGCGAACTGGGCGACGAAGGCCTGAAGGAGTACACGCGCATCATCATCGGCGAGGCCGATCGGCTGCAGAATCTGATGAACCGCATGCTGGGGCCGCGCAGCCTGCCCGCCAAGGTTGCCGTCAATATCCATCAGGTCCTGGAGCATGTGCGCAGCCTGGTGGAGGCCGAAGGCGGCGAGAACCTGCTCGTCGAGCGCGACTACGATCCCAGCATTCCCGACCTGGACGCCGATCCGGACATGCTCATCCAGGCGGTCCTCAACATCGTGGGCAACGCGGCCCAGGCCGTGGAGTACCGTGGCACGATTACGCTGCGCACCCGCGCGCTGCGTCAGTTCACCATCGGCCAGAAGCGCTACAAGCTGGTGGTGCGGGTGGATGTCGTGGACAACGGTCCCGGCATACCGCCCGACATGATGGAGCATATTTTCTACCCCATGGTCACCGGCCGCGCGGAGGGTACCGGCCTTGGCCTGTCCATCGCCCAGTCCCTGGTGAGTCTGCACGACGGCTTGATCGAGTGCAGCAGCCAGCCGGGTCAGACCGAGTTCACGATCCTGTTACCCCTGGAGCCGATTGATGAGTAGACAGGAAACGATCTGGGTGATCGACGACGATCGTTCCATCCGCTGGGTGCTGGAAAAAGCGTTCAAGCAGGCGGGAATGGACGTGGCCACGTTCGCCAGCGCGGCCGGAATTCTGGAAGCGCTGGAGCACGGTGTCCCCGACGCGTTGGTGACCGACATCCGCATGCCCGGAGTCAACGGCCTGGAGTTGCTCGAGCGCGTGCGCGAACGTCATCCGGACCTGCCGGTCATCATCATGACCGCCCACTCGGACCTGGACAGCGCCGTCGCCGCCTATCAGGGCGGGGCGTTCGAGTACCTGCCCAAGCCCTTCGATGTGGACGAAGCGGTGGAGCTGGCGCGGCGCGCCATCGATCACAGCCGCCGGCACGACAGCGGACGGGCGGTCCCGGGGATGGAGCAGACGCCGGAGATCATCGGCGAGGCGCCCGCCATGCAGGAGGTGTTTCGCGCCATCGGGCGTCTGTCCCGCTCCAATATCACCGTGCTCATCAACGGCGAATCGGGCACCGGCAAGGAACTGGTGGCCCATGCCCTGCACCGCCACAGTCCGCGCGCGGACAAGCCGTTCATCGCCCTGAACATGGCCGCCATCCCCCGGGACCTGCTGGAATCGGAGCTGTTCGGTCATGAGCGGGGCGCGTTCACCGGGGCCCAGAACCGGCGCGTCGGGCGCTTCGAGCAGGCCGACGGCGGTTCGCTGTTTCTGGACGAAATCGGCGACATGCCGGCCGAGCTCCAGACCCGGCTGCTGCGGGTACTGGCCGACGGGGAGTTCTACCGGGTCGGCGGCCACACGCCGGTGAAGGTCGATGTGCGTATCATCGCCGCCACCCACCAGGACCTGGAGCAGCGCGTCAAGGAGGGCCGTTTCCGGGAGGACCTGTTCCATCGCCTGAACGTCATTCGCATCCACATACCGTCCCTGCGCGAACGCCGCCAGGACATCCCTCTGCTGATGCGCTACTTCCTGGATCAGGCGGCCCGCGAACTGACTGTGGAACCCAAGAGCCTGCGTTCGGACGTGGAAGCCTATCTGTGCGAACTCGACTGGGCGGGCAACGTGCGCCAGTTGGAGAACCTGTGCCGCTGGCTCACGGTCATGGCGTCGGGGCAGGAAATCCACATGGACGACCTGCCCGCGGAGCTGAGTCATCCCCAGGGGGCGCAGGAAGGTATCGGCGAAGACTGGGAGGCGGCACTGCGGCGCTGGGCGGATCAGCAGCTGGCGCGCGGCGAGCAGGGCCTGCTGAACGAGGCGACCCCGCAATTCGAGCGCATCATGATCGAAACGGCGTTGCGGCGTACCGGCGGGCGACGCCAGGATGCGGCCCGCCTGCTGGGCTGGGGACGCAACACCCTGACACGCAAGATCAAGGAGCTGGGGATGTAGCGGCGGGCAGGAGTCTGGCGGGTGCTAAAGCGCCCGCCCTTCCTCGCGCAGCGCCGCACCCACCGCCAGCAGGCAATGGCCGGCGAGGGTGCGGTCCACCGGCGCCGCCGGTTCCACCACCTCGTCCAGCGCCAGTTCCCGCACCTGCATGCCGAGGCTCTGCTGCAGCCCGCCGGCCAGCCCGGCTACCGGCTCGGGTAGCGGGGTCAACACCAGGGTGGTCACCGGTGCCTGCATGAAATGCCGGTCGTAGTAATCCACCGAACGCTGCACTTCCAGAGCGAGGGTCTCGGTCAGCCGCTCGGCCTCCTCGGGTCCGGCGCCGGCCAACTGGCGATAGCCGACTTCCAACGTCCGTGCGAGATACAGGTCCGACTGACGGGTCAGCACGATCACGCCGCGTTCCTCACCGAAATACAGCATGGCCAGACCGCTCTCGTCCTCGGGCAGCCGTGCCGCCACGTTGCGCAGCGCCAGCTCCGGAATGTCGATAGCCTGCAGATCCAGCTTCAGCTCCTGCAGGCTTGCCACCTGGGCCTCGATCAGTGCTGCGCGCGCCACCACCACGTACATCTGGCGCTGGGCGCCGCCAGCGCTGGCCGCCGGCGCGTCGAATACGTCGATGACGGCATCGTCCACGTGAAAATCGATCAGCTCCCTGATGCGCCAGCGCATGGCCGCCCGCAGCTCCGCCGGCGGTACGTCGGGCGCCTCCGTCAGCAGCAGCTGGTAATCGCCCAACGCCAGCACCGAATTGCAGCGGCTGCGCGCCAGCCCGCCGCCGGCAACGGCCTGCTGCAGCGCCGCCGCGCGCAACTCTTCCGTGCTCAGTGCCTGGTAGGCGCAGCTTTGCAGCAGCGGCAGGGCGGCGCCCCGCCGCCTGATGCGTGCGACCGCGACGCCGGCGCCGTCCATTATCACGCCGCCGGTGTCGGCGCTCTGTACTTTACGTGCCAGTCCCCACATGCCACTTTCTCCGTGCCGTTGCCATTTTTGCGGCCGCCGCGGGCCGTTGCTTGAGTCGCGGCAGTACCCTACTTCACGACCTCGTGCCAGTTCACCAGTGCAGCCTGTCCGCTGCCTCCGCCCGGGAAGGCGACACCGTTCAGCGTCTGGCCGGTGCCGGTGTTGTAGGCCGTCCAGCCGGTGCCGTCCCAGTGCACCGCCGTGCCGGAGGCTCCCACCGCCCAGCAGTCGGTCCTGGAGTTGCAGCGCACGTCCCGTAACGCCACGTCGGGAACCGCCGTGTAGGGACCCATCCGCGCCCAGCCGTTGCCATCCCAGTGCAACATCACCTCGCCTTGATGGCCGGGCGGGCCGTTGGTGATGGGATCGCCCACCGCCCAGCAGTCGTTGCTGGCCGGGCAGGACACCGCGCGCAGCGGCGCGGCCTTGTTGCCCAGGTTCAGTGTCGAGGGCGTCCAGCCGCCGACCCGTTGATCGAGGGTGAAGTTTGCCCCGTTCCCGTTCCCGTTCCCGTTCCCGTTCCCGTTCCCGTTCCCCGTACTGTTCCCCACCGCCCAGCACCCACCGGTGGCTGCCACGCAGTCGATGCCGTTCAGTGCGGTAGTGGTGTTGGAGTTGTCGAGGTACCAATTGAAGCCGTTGCTTCGTATCACCGTCCCCGATTGCATGGTGGCATAGCAGGTACCCGTGCTGCAGGTGACGTCGGTAAAGTTCGTCCCGTACAGAAAGCCGTTCCAGTTGTTGGGTGCGCGCCACAGCAGCAGTGCGCCGCGCTGCACACCGAACCGTGTGTAGTTTCCCATGGCCCAGCATTGATTGGGGTTGGAAGGAAGGCAGCTGATGCTGTTCAGGACCAGGCCGGAGAGGGCCAGCATGTTGCTCCAACTGGTGCCGTCCCAGTGCAGAGCGATGCCGTCCCCCACCGTCCAGCAGTTGTTTGCGGCCGAACAATACACCCCGTAAAGGTTCTGCGTGGTGCCCGAAGCGACGGCGCTCCAGCTCCCGCCGCTCCAGCGCAGCAGGGTGCCGCCGTCGCCCACCGCCCAGCCGGTCTGGGCGGCCCGCAGGTCCGCCTGTATGGTCCGTTGCGCCGTACCCAGGGCGTCAGTCACTGTGCCGGTTACCTGTACGCGGCACAGGCCGTTGGCCAGGGTGGCGGACGAGACGGTGCGGAAGCTGCCGGCGCCGAAACTGAGCGGACCGTCGGGCGCCAGCGCGCTGCAGCCGGTGCCCTGGCCGAAGCGCCACTGAACGCGCTGCAATCCGCTCTCGGCCAGAAACAGCGCGTCGATGCCGTCGTTCTGAAGGGCCGAGTCGGTGATGTCCGAGCCAGCCATGTGCAGTGCCACCTCCACCATGAGCAGTACCACCACGATCAGGAATACCGCGCCGATGACGGTCACCATACCGCGCTGACGCCGGCGTGTGCGCGGCGGCCTGTTCACAAGCCGTTCCTCAGCGCGACCTGGGTGCGCTGGGCGTAGCTGCCGCTTCCGGAGCCAAGCACCAGCTCGACGGAGATGAAGGCCACGTTCGAGGCGCTGGTGGCTGCCTTGGCGTCGTCCGCCTGGTAGTACTTGAAGGTGAGGCTGCCCAGCTGATCGCACAGGGTGTAGGTACCGGGCACCGTGGAGTAGGTCAGGCTCGCCTGCGACCCGCTGGCCTGGATGGTCACCTGGGTGCCGTCGGCCTTGGTGAACGCCAGCGCGGACGGCTGCATGGTGGTGATGGCGTAGCCGCCGGTATTGCGCTTGATCTCGCGGATTTCCCGGCTCATGCGCTGCACGGCCATCCGCAATTTGCTGAGGGTATCGATGGAGTCGGTGGTGGTATTGAAGGCCACCGCGCCGCCGGTCAGTGCCGAGGCGCCCGCCGCCGCCAGGATACCCACCACCATCAGGGTGATGATCAGCTCGATGAGGGTGAACCCGCGACAGCGGCTCGCCATCGCTAGTTCACCAGCAGCAGGGCCACTTCCGCGTCTTTGCTGCCCCCTCGGCCCACGTCCACCAGCACCTGCTTGCAGGTGGCGCCGGACGGACAGGCGGTGCCGGCGTAGCCATTGACCGTGACGCTGCGGGTGTAGCCGGCGTAGTTGCCGGTCAGATTCTGGGGCGCTGTGGTGACGATGGTGCTGAACTGGCCCGCGCGGGCTTCGGCCAGTATCTGCTCGGCCTTCTCCTGTACCAGCTGGCCGGCGGTCTGGACCGTCTCGTTCAGATTCAGGGAGGAACTGACCTGGGTGAACTGCCCGAGAATGGCGACGGCGGCCACCGAAAGAATGACGATGACCAGCACCAGCTCCACCAGGCTGAAGCCGCGGTATCTTGGCGCCCGGGGTGGGAACGTGGTCATCAGTAGGTCACCGAAACGAAGCCCGTGACCGGGCTGACGGTCACGGTGTCGGTCTTGGTGCCGCCGGTGAGGGCGAAACTCGCGGCGGTGCCGACCAGGCTGCCGCCGGCTGTGACCGGGCGACCCATGCTGTCGAAACGCACCGTCGCGCCGCTCAGGCTGACGCCGTTGGACAGAGTTACCTGGAACGGCTTGTGGGTGGCGGGATTGGTCACCGTGGTGCCTCCACTGTCGGTCACCGTATAGCCTGTGCCGGAGGGCTGCAGTTCCAGGGTGAGCCCCTCTGTCATGGCCATGGCCTGAGCATGGCGCAGGTCGCGGGCCAGACCGTCCGCTTCGGCGGCCGCGGACGTGCCTGCCATGTCCCAGCGCGGTACGACGTAGGCGGCGAGAATGCCGACGATCACCAGGGTGACCACCAGCTCAATGAGCGTGAAGCCCGGCTGGTGCCGCCCTCGATCCGCCCACGCCCCTAGGGGCGTGGGCGGGCTGCCAGGGCTTCCCCTCGGCTGTCGGCCCGAGCAGAAGAGGCGGTCCCCGCCATCCATGCGCCATTCCTAACGGTTTAAGGAACTCGGTTACAGGGCCGGGCAGACGGTGGTGCCGACACACTGGACCTGATCGGTAGCGTTGCCTGTGCCTGTGCTGCAGTTCGAGTCGGTGTAAGTCTGTACGGTGCAGTAGCTGCCGTTGATCAAGACATCTACGCCCTTGTTGTTGCCGTTGACTTTCACGCCCTGGGCTTGGATATAGCCCGGGTTCGCTGCGGTGCCGCTACCCACGAGCTGCGACAAGGTGGGAAAGGTGTGCAGCTTCGCGATAGCGATTGCCTGGGCCGAAGACACGGCGCCGCTCATCCCAGCCTCGGCGGCCGTTGTGGCGTCGGTGCTCAGGTCCACGAACTTCGGCACGGCGATGGCCGCCAGGATGCCCAGGATGACGATCACCATCACCAGCTCGATCAGGGTAAAGCCATGTTGCTTGTTCATCTTCAACCTCCCTCAATTGGAGCCGCCGCCCCGGTTATGTGATCTGTATCGACAAATCCCCTTTACTTCTTGAATACACTCAGCGTTCTTTGTCCGCCGATCCTTCCCGATGCGGGACCGTGCCCCGCTGCGAATCCCACCCTTTGTTCACCGGTGGTGATGAAGGGCGGCCTGCCCCAGGTCCCACATGGGCAGGAACACACCCAGGGCCAGCACCAGCACCATCAGACCGATGACCAGGGTCAGGATGGGTTCGATGGCGGAACTCAGCTTGGCGATGGCGTAGTCCACTTCCCGGTCGTAGTACTCGGCAACCTCGGTGAGCAGCTCGTCCACGGTGCCGGATTCCTCGCCCACGGCGATCATCTGCAGCACCAGGTGGTCGAAGATGCCGCTGCCGGCGGCGGTGCCGCTCAGGGACTCGCCCCGTTCCACCCCTGCGCGCATGCCCAGAATGCGTTCCTCCACGTAGCGGTTGTCCAGCGCCTTGGCGACCACCGACAGACCGGTGATCAGGGGCACACCGGCGCTCTGGGCCATGGCGAACAGGCGCGTGAAGCGGGCAAGGGTTGCCTGATAGATCACCGGACCCACCAGCGGCAGGCGCAGCTTGAGCTTGTCCCAGCGATAGCGGCCCTCTTCGCTCTGCACATAGAGGCGTATCCCGACTACCGTGCCCGCAAAACCCAACAGCAGCAGTACCCAGTGGTGTACGGTGAAATGGGAAATCGCAATCAGTATCTGGGTGGGCACGGGAAGCTGGGCGCCGAAGCGTGCATACACTCCGGCGAAGGCCGGCACCACGAAGCCGTTGATGATCACCATGGCCACGGCGATGGCGGTCAGCACGAAGGCCGGATAGCGCAGCGCCGAACGCACCTGGTCGCGGGTCTTCTTTTCCCGCTCCAGATAGAACGCCAGCTGCTGGAAGATCTCCTGCAAACGGCCACTGGTCTCGCCGACCCGCACCAGACTCACGTAGAACAGCGAGAACACCTTGGGATGGCGGCTCAGGGCGGTGGCCAGATCCCGTCCTTCTCCCAGGCTGGCGGCCACGTCGGAAAGCGTCTGCGCCAACGTGCGGTTGCGGGTGGTGCCGGCCAGGCCGGACAGGGCGCTCAGCAGCGGTACCCCGGCGCGCACCAGGCTGTGCATCTGACGGCTGAACTGGATGAGCTCGGGCAGTCCCACCGGCTGGGGGAACAGGCGCTGCAGCTCGCTGCCGGCATCGCTCTTCTCCTTTGCCGGAGCGATGTCCACCGGTGTCAGACCGCCCTCCATCAGACGTGAGGCGGCCGCATCGGCGCTGGCCGCTTCGATGGTGCCCTCCACCGCATCGCCGCGGCCGCCGCGGGCCTTGTACTGGAACAGCGCCATGGCTAGTCGATGGAACCGCTGAGGCGCATGACCTCGTCCAGTGTGGTGATGCCCTGGCTGGCATAGTCCAGCGCGTTCAGCACCAGGGAGCGGTAGCCGGGACGCGCCCGCGCCGCCCGCTCGAACCCGCTGTGATCGTTGCGCCGCAGGCTGTCGACCAGCTCGCCGTCCAGCACCAGCAGCTCGTAGACGCCGACCCGACCGCGAAAGCCGGTATGGTTGCAATGGTTGCAGCCGCTGCCGCGCACGAACGTCAATCCTCTCGCCTGCTCGCCCAGCACCGCTTCGAGCCAGGCCTGCTCCCCCGGTTCCGGCATGGCCTCGGTGCGGCAGCTGTCGCACACCCGCCGCACCAGCCGCTGGGCCAGGATGGCCTGCACCGAGGCGGCCACCAGATAACTTTCCAGCCCCATGTCGATGAGCCGCAGGGCGCTGCTGATCGCGTCATTGGTGTGCAGGGTCGACAGCACCAGGTGACCGGTGAGCGCTGCGCGCAGGGCGATCTCGCCGGTGTCGCGATCGCGTATCTCGCCCACCAGAATGATGTCCGGATCGAGCCGCAGGGCGGTGCGCAGCACCCGCGCGAAGTCCAGCCCCACCTTGGGATTGACCTGCACCTGGTTGATGCGCGGCAGCCGGTATTCCACCGGATCCTCGACCGTGATGATCTTCTGCTGGGGACGGTTCAACTCCGCCAGGGCGGCGTACAAGGTGGTTGTCTTGCCGCTGCCGGTGGGTCCGGTGACCAGCACCAGGCCGTGGGGCTTGTGGATGATCCTGCGGAATGCGTGCAGCAGGTCTTCCGGCATGCCCACCTGATCCACACGCCGCATGGCGGCGCCGTGATCCAGCAGGCGCATCACCACCGCCTCGCCGTTCTGGGTCGGTATGGTGGCAAGGCGCACGTCAATGCTCTTGTCCTGTACGCGCAGCGTGAAACGTCCGTCCTGGGGAAGCCGTCGTTCGGAGATGTCGCAGCCGGCCATCAGTTTCAGGCGCGACACCACCGCAGAGGCAATGCGCTTGTCGTCCATCACCTGTTCGTGCAGCACCCCGTCGATGCGCCGCCGGATCCTCAGTACATCCTCGTCGGGCTCCACATGGATGTCCGATGCGCCGGCTTTCACCGCGGATTCGAACACCGTCTGGATCAGCCGCACCACCGGCGCGTCGCTTTGCCCCGCGCTGCTGCCCAAGGCGCCCAGGTCGAAGGCGTTGTCGGCCAGGTCCTGACCCACTTCGTTGGCGAGGGTCTTGAGCTGTGCGCCCTGCTGGTAGAGCTGGTCGATGCAACGCAGCAGATCGCTTTCCTTGACCACCGCCAGGCTGACCGGCTGCTTGAGAATGCGGCTGAGTTCGTCGTAGCCGAAGATGTCGGTGGGGTCTGCCATGCCCACCAGCAGTCCATCTCCGGACGCCTTCAGCACCAGAGCGCGGTAGCGTCGGGCGTAGGTCTCCGGCAGCCTGTTCACCAGTTCGCCGTCGAGTTCGAAATGGCTCAGATCCACATAGGGAATGTCCAGCAGGCGCGACAGGAACTGCAGCAGCGCGTCCTCGTCGATGAAGCCGTTCTCCACCAGCACCCGGCCGAGCTTGCGTCCGCTCTTCTTCTGGTCGGCGAGCGCCGCCTGCAGCTGTGCCTCGGAGATGACCTTGTTCTCCACCAGCAAATCGCCGATGCGCATCCTCTTGCGTTGCGGCTGGGCACTCATGGCGTCACCTGTCGACTGGCCTGTTTGTCGGTCACGGCGTGCAGACGACCTGCGACATAGTCGCGCAGCCGGTTGTCCAGCCCGGGCAGCGCCAGCGCCTGCCGGTAGGCGGCGGCTGCCTGCTGGTCGGCGCGCAGGTTTTCCAGGGAAATGCCGAGCCCCATCCACCACGCCGCCTGCCCGGGCATGGAGGACAGCGCGCTGCGGTATTGCGTCGCCGCATCCCCATTGCGTCCCAGGCGCTGATACAGAGCCGCCAGCAGGGCATGGAAACTCGGATTGTCGCTGGCCCCGGGCTGCGCGTTCTCCATGATCGCCACCGCCCGTTTGGTGTGCCCCTCGCCCGCCAGCAGGCGCCCATAGAGCATCGCGAATTCAGGGTCGTCCGGTCGCGAGCGCAGACCGGCCACCAGCAGCGCGGCCGCTTCCGCCCGGCGCTGCTGTTGCAGCAACAGCGCCGCCAGCGATGCCCGTGCGTCCCGGTAGTCGGGCGCCAGCCCGACCGCCCGGCGCAGCAGCGCTTCGGCGTTCAGCAGGTCGCCACGCTGCAGGTGCCGCACCGCTTCCCGATAGAGCGCCTTGGCACGCTCCCGGGCCGACAACGGCAGCAGCTGTTTGGTGATGCCGTCTTGCCGACGGTGGACTTGATGGTTCGAGCGCGCTGCGTGCGCTTTGCCGGCCGTGACGCGCACGTCTTTGGTCCGGCGCGGCGCGTTTGCCCTGGTGTGGACGGTGGGTTTCGAAGCCGCCGCGTGGCGGTGCGCCCCGTGGTCAGGTACCGGCGTGGGTCGCGCGGGCGTCCCTTTGAACAGCGGCGTGCCCGATTCGGGCACCGTCAATGCCGTTGTAGTGCCGGTCGACACCGACGCGGCGCCAGCGCCAACTGCCGTTGCCGTCTCTGCCTGCGGCGCGGCGGTCGGGAAAGTCCCGCGCCGGGTCGCAGTGCCGGTGCCGGCCTGTCCGGCCGGCGGCTTTGCCGGTGCATGGGTGCTCACCGCCACCGGCGCAGGCTGCAAGGACGCAGCCGACCAGGGCAGCCATTGCCACGCGGCCACGGCCGCCAGCGTCAGAGCGCCGCCCAACGTTGCCCACTTGAGCGCCTGCAGTTTTTCGCGGGCCGTCGGCGCCGCCGCCACGAGACCGTCCAGGGCAACGTCCTGCCGGCCGTCGGCACGACGGCGCTCCAGATCCTTGAGCATCTCGTTCACGACACTCACCGGGCCAAGCTCCACACGTAGTACATGCCCACTCCCGCCAAAGTGGTTACCGCACCCAGCGTTCCGTACAGCAGTGGCACCAGCCGGGCCGGCCGGGCCGACTCGGTATCCAGCGCGGCGCGGCGCACGTCTCGCGCGCGCACTCGCCGTTCGCCGCGCCCGTAGGCCAGCATCAGCGCCTTGTGGGAGACGACATTCACCAGTCGCGGCACGCCGCCGGTGGTGCGATGCAACCGGCGCAGGGCGCCGGCGGTGAACAGCGGCGGTCCGACATGGCCGGCCACCCGCAGCCGATGGGCCGCGTACTGCGCGACGGCCGGGCGGTCCAGCGGCCGCAGGCGGTAGGAAAACACGATGCGCTGGCGCAGCTGACGGATGCTGGGCTGCGCCAGGCGCCGGTCGAGTTCCGGTTGGCCGAACAGCACCACCAGCATCAGCTTGTCATGTTCGGTTTCCAGATTGGTCAGCAGCCGCAGTGCCTCGAGGCTTTCCTCGGGCATGGCCTGAGCCTCGTCGATGAGCAGCACGGCGCGCTTGCCCGCCCCGTTGAGTTCCACCAGCCGCTCGTTGATCAATTTGGTGAGCCGGTGTTGCCCCAGATTGCGGGGAAACGACAGGCCCAGCTCTTCGGCGAACGCCATGCGCAGTGCGGCGGGGGTGAGCTGCGGATTGGGAATGTAGGCGGTGACGAACTCCTCACCCAGGGTGTTGAGCAGCTGGCGGCACAGCAGTGTCTTGCCGGTGCCTACCTCGCCGGTGACCTTGATGAAGCCTTCGCCGCTGCCCAGCGCCACGCGCAACACATTCAGCGCTTCACGCTGACTGGTATGGGCGTAGAAGAAACCCGTGTCCGGCGTGAGCGTGAACGGCGCCTTGTCGAGATTGAAATGTTCCAGGTACATGCCCGCATCCACCGTCGCCGCGCGCCGCTAGCGGTTCTCGGTCCGGTCCGGCATGGCGTGCCGGACCGGGTCCAGATCGCGAAAACGCTGCGCCGTGCGGCGCAGGCTTCCCGCCCATTGTCCGTTGCTTTTGACCACGATCGGGCGCAGCAGGATCACCAGCTCGCTCTTTACGTTGGAGCGCTTGGTATGCCGGAACAGACTGCCCACCATCGGCAGGTCGCCCAGCACCGGTGTCGAGGCCACCGAATCCTCCACCTGGTTTTTCATCAACCCGCCGATCACCACCACCTGCCCGCTGTGGGCACGAATGATGGTGTCCGATTCCCGGATGCTGCTGACCGCAAGCGGAATGTTCAGGTTGGTGCTGGTGGACACGGCGATCTGTTTGTTCTTCTCGGTGACGTTGCTGACCGACGGATGGACATGCAGGATCACTTCGCCGCCGCTGCTGATCTCCGGGATGACATCCAGCGCGACACCGGAGAAGAAGGGCGTGAGCTGAACGTTCACGCTCTGGTTGATGCCGGCCACGCTGGTGGTGCTGGTATTGGTGCTCACATTGGTGACGAAGTACTCGTCGGTGCCCACCTTGATGACCGCCTTCTGGTTGTTGACGGTGGCCACCCGCGGGCTGGACAGCACCTGCACGTTGCCTTGCGTCTTGAGCAGCTCGATGAAAGCGTTGAAGTCGTTCAGGTTGAGGGACAGGGTGAACATGCCGCCGAAGGCCGATGCGGTGGTGCCGTTGAGCGGCGTGAAGTTGAGCGGGTTGAGGTTGCCGCTGTTGCCCGCGATGGCCGACTGGCCGGCGCTGCCGAGCAGCGTGCCTCCGCCCACTTGGCCGCCGACGATGGACTTGCCGCTGCCCGGTTGGCCCAGTGCGGCCCAATTGATGCCCGACTGGAAGCCGTGGTTCAGATCCACCTCCAGGATCTTCGCTTCCAGGATCACCTGGCGCTGCACAGCGTGCTGGGTGGCGCTGAGAAAGTCGGAGACGTCGCGCAGCTCGTTGGGCATGGCGCGCACCACCACGATGCCGGACTGGGCATCCACCACCACACTGCGGCCGTTCTTGTCGCCCACCAGCAGCTCGAGCGCGGTCTTGAGACCGCTCCAGAAATCGGCGTCCGATTGGGTGGTCACCGCGCTGCCGGACAGCGCCTGGGGCTGCTGGGAGGAGTCGGTCGTGTTGCCGCCGCCCTGGGTGCCGGTGGTGTCGGTCGGGCTGCTGGCGTTGCTGGAGTTCCCGTTGTTTGACGGCCCTTCGCTGATGCCGCCGGAGCTGACCCGCGTTTCCGAGGTGCCGGTGCGGCGGATGTTCAGGTAGTTGACGTGGAAGATGCGCGAGCGCAGCTGCGCCGGCAGCACTTCGAACAGATTGCCCTCGCGGCGGAATTCGTAGCCGTAGACATCGCGCACCGTGTTCATGACTTCATCGACGGTTACGTTCTTGAGGTCCAGCGAGATCTTTCCCTTCACGTCGGGGTGCACGACCATGTTGTAGGGCGTGCCCTGCACCAGCCCCATGAAGAACTGCCGGGCATTGACTTCGTTGACGTTTACGTTGAAACGCTGCTGGGTGGGCGGCATGTTGTCCGGCACCGCCACGGTGACCGGCGGCAGCAGCGCATTCTGCACCGCTTGCGGGGGCTGCCGGGCGGGCGCCTGGTGGCTGGGGGCGGCAGGTTGCAGGGCCTGCTGGATCGCGGCGCCGGCACTGTCCTGCCGTGACGGGGCGTTCTGGCAGGCACTCAGGCTTGCCGCCATCAGGGCTGCGCTCAGCCAGCGCAGGGTGTGCAACGACTGGCTCATGGCTCGGTTCGACTCCTTTGATTGCGGACGGCGGCGGCCCTGGGAAGCAGGTGCAGGGTGATGACCCGCCCGCGACTCTCGACGCGCACTTCGCCGTCCCGGATCGCCAGGATACGGGCGCCACCGAGGCGCTCGCCCTGGGCGACGGTTCTGCCGTTGATGACGGCGAGCCGACGGTGCGGTGCCACCAGCGTGGAAGTCAGCCGCCAGCGTCCCGCGCCGGCAGCCGGTGCAGCCGCGAACATGTCCGGATTGGCCGGCAGTGTCGGATCCCGCAGCGGTGCCTCGGCGGCGACCGCCACCCCGGCAAGCCACAAGGCCGCCAGCAGCACCAGCGGCCGGCGCGGCGAATGACCATGGTGTATGCGGCGCCCGACGCTCATGGGAACCGCTCTGCGTCGGCCTGCCCGAGGGTGTAGACCTCAAGGGTCACCTGCGTGCCGGTGTGCCGGTCGGCCTTCAGATCGATGCGCTGCCAGAACAACTGCCAGCGCAGCTGCTCCAGAGCCTGCAGGTAGTTCAGGGTCGCCAGGTAACTGCCCTTGAAATGCAGGGTGAACGTGTAGCGCGCGATGCCGGCGCCGGCCAGGCGGTCGTGGTGGGCGTCGGGCGAGGTGGCGGGTGACGGCAGCGGCGCTTCCCGGTGGGCGTCCAGGCTGATCAGCTGCAGGCCACGCTCGCGCCGCAGCAGCGTCTTCAGCACCGCCGGCGCCTGCGCCGGTCGGATCAGCGTTCCCAGCCGGCCCTGCAGTTGCCCGTCGACCACGGTCAACTGGCGATGCAGGCGGGCCAGCTGCTGCTGCCGGGGACCGTCGCTGGCGCCGTGGCCCGGTGCGGCGAGGTTGCGTGCCTGTTGGCTCTGCACGGTGAGCTGGGACTGGATGGCCCGGATCTGGCGGGTGCGATCCTGCTGGGCCCGTGCCACCGGCGTCAGCAGCAGCGTGTTGATGACGCCGAACAGAATCGCCACGGCGGCGACCAGCAGCAGCGCGCGTTCACGTAGGGAAAGCGCGTCGATGCGGTCCGCCCAGGCCTCCAGTCGGTCGTTCATGGGAGCAGTCCGTGAGCGCTGTTGCCGGCCTTGAGCACGAAGTCGATCTGGCGGTGGTCCTTGCCGTTGCGTTTGAGCTCCACGGTATGGAAGTCCACATGCCGGAAAGCGCCTTGCTCGGGTAGCTGCTGCAGGTACGCCGGTACCAGGCCGGGTTTCAGGGCCACCCCCTTGAGCAGCACACCGTCGTGGCGCCGGTCGATCTGCAGTCCGGTGAGCCACAGGCCGGCGACATGCTCACGGGCCAGCGCCTCGAACTGGGCGGCGAAACCCTGCCGATTGGCGTCGATCAGGCGGTCGATCCCGTCCACCAGTTGGCGGCGAGCCTGCAGGCGTGTCTTGAGGACTTTGATGCGGGCATCCAGCGCCGAGGTATCGGTGGCGGGGGGCGGCTTCAGGGTCGCCAACTGCGCGCCGATCGCCGTCTGCTGCTCGCGCAGGCCGGCCAGGGTGGCATCGAGCCGGGCGAGTTGCCAGCGCGAGTAGCCGTAGGTGAGCAGCAGGACAGTCACCGCCAGCGTGCAAATGGACAGCAGGGTGCGGGCGGAAAAGATCTTCCGCTCCTTGCGGAACATTGGCAGAAACAGATTGACCTGCTGACGCATAGGCGATGCCCGCTGGCCGGCGATCCTGCAGGAGCCGGCGTGGTACTCCCCGGTTTTCCAGTGCCCCGGACGGCGGGCAGCGCTCGCCGTCCGGGCCGTCAAATTTTTGATGCGAAACGCGTTATGGGATGGGCAAGCAAGGTTCGTTCCAGCTGTGGGCCGGCCTGGGGCGGCGGACGTCGGGGAGGGCGTGGATTGAGGGTGGAGGCCCGGATCGGGCGGATGGGATGCTCAGAAACTGGGGTTTATCAAGCTGCTATGGCCCGGCCCCCGCTATGTTCCGCAGTCCCGGTGGGGATTGCGGATCGCTGGCAGGGCCGGCGGGTCGCTCAGGCGCCGCAACCCTCGTCGGGTCGGCAGCCGGTGGCGGTGTCGTTGAGGATCAGAGAACCGGTCAGCTGGCCGACTTCCGCCAGTTGATGGCGGCGCAGGTAGTCCACGATGCCGGCATTGATGCGCGGGCAGATGAGGGGATCGTAGAACAGGGCGGTGCCGATGCCGACCGCGGAAGCGCCGGCGATGAGGAACTCCAGAGCGTCGCCGGCACTGGCGATGCCGCCCTGGCCAATGATCGGTATGCCGTGGCCGCGACAGACCTGATAGACCTGATGGACCTTGAGCAGGGCGATGGGCTTGATGGCCGGGCCTGACAGACCCCCCTGATTGTTGCCGATCAGGGGCACGCGGCTTTCGATGTCCACGGCCATTCCCATCAGGGTGTTGATCACCGCAAAGGCGTCGGTGCCCGCTTCGATGCAGCGGCGCGCATTGGCGGCGATGTCGGTCTGGTTGGGCGACAGTTTGGTGATCAGCGGCTTGTCGGTCACTGCCCGGCAGGCTGCCACCACCCGTGCCGACATGTCCGGATCGTTGCCGAAGGCCACCCCGCCCTCCTTCACATTGGGGCAGGAAATGTTGATCTCGATGGCGTCGATGGGCGAGTCGTCGAAGCGGCGGGTGACCTCCTCGTATTCCTCCACAGTGGAGCCGGAGACATTGGCGATGAAGCGGGTTTCCTGGAAATCCAGCGTGGGCAGGATGCTGCCCACCACATGGTCGGTTCCCGGGTTCTGCAGGCCGATGGCGTTGAGCATGCCGCCGGGGGTTTCGTAGATCCGGTGGGGGCTGTTCCCCAGGCGCGGTGCCAGGGTGGTGCCCTTCAGGCATACCGCCCCGACGTCCCGGTTGGAAAAGCCGCTGATCCGCGTGTATTCTTCGCCGAAACCGACACATCCCGACAGCAGCACCAGCGGCGTGTCGAAGCGCAGGCCGCAGAAATCCACCGCCAGCATCCGACGTTCGTCCGCGCTGAGCGGTTCGAGCCTATCGACCATCAGTTCTTGTCTCCGGCGATGGGGGTCAGGCGTGTCCCCGGTGTCCGTTTTGCCCAGCGGCGTTGATGGTGGCGTTCATGTTCCATGTGGTCCTGTACCAGCCCGAGATCCCGCCAAATACCGGCAATATCATACGCCTTTGCGCCAACACCGGCAGCCGCCTGCATCTGATTCACCCGCTCGGCTTCGAGCTGGACGACACCCGCCTGCGCCGTGCCGGACTGGACTACCGGGAGTGGGCGCGTATCGAAGAACATGCCACGCTGGCCGCGTTCACCGAGGCGGTCCGTCCGCAGCGGGTGTTCGCCGTGTCCACCCGTGGCGCCCATCGCTACACCGACGCCGCCTACCGCGCGGGTGACGCCCTGTTGTTCGGACCGGAGACCCGCGGGCTGCCCCAGGCGTTGTTGGACACGCTGCCCGGCGAGCGTATCGTGCGCCTTCCCATGGTGGCGGACAGCCGCAGCCTGAACCTGTCCAATGCCGTTGCCGTGATGGTCTACGAAGCCTGGCGGCAATGCGACTTCGCCGGCGCCGCGCCCTGATACCGCTCACCGCGGGTTGGGCTGAACGCAGCGAAGGCCAACAGACGAACCGCGAATGACACGCCGGCGCCCAACCCGTGGCGCCGACGCCCCGCGAAGCCGCTGGCGGACGGTGCCGAGCGGCCCGGGGCGCCGTGTTGGGCTTCGTCTTGCTCAGCCCGACCTACTGCGGTCGAGCCGGGCAGGGCCGCAGGCGCCCGTAGGTTGGGCTGAGCGCGCAGCGAAGCCCAACGACCCCACGCCCCGTCAGTGCCCGCATCGACAGCGCAGCCGTAATCGTGACGCCCGAGGCGCGGCGACGTCTCCTACCGGGATTCCGCCTTCGGTTCCCGCTGCAGCAGCGCCTGGACGGCATCGCGGGGCGCCAGCCCTTCGTGGAGCACCCGGTAGACCTGCTCGGTAATGGGCATTTCCACACCGTGGCGAGCCGCCGCCTGCAGGGTTTCGCGCGCCGTCCCCACGCCTTCCACCACCTGCTGGATCTTCTCCAGCGCGGCCTGCAAGGCCATGCCCTGTCCAAGGTACAACCCCAGGCGGCGGTTGCGGGACTGGTCGTCGGTGCAGGTCAGCACCAGGTCGCCGACCCCCGCCAGACCCATGAAGGTGTCACGCTGCCCACCGACGGCCTCCCCCAGGCGCATGAGCTCGGCCAGCCCGCGGGTGATGAGCGCTGCGCGGCTGTTGGCACCGAAGCCGAGGCCGTCAGAGATGCCCGCTGCGATGGCCAGCACGTTCTTGACCGCGCCGCCCAGCTCCACGCCGACCATGTCGGCACTGGTGTAGGCCCGGAAGCTTTCCCCGTGCAGCAGCTGCACCAGATCTTGTGCGAAGCCCCGATGGGCGGAGGCGACCGTGACGGCGGTGGGCAGTCCTGCCGCCACCTCACGGGCAAAGGTGGGGCCGGATATCACAGCAGTCGGGTGGTCGGGGCCGAGAACGTCCGCCACCACGGTGTGCAGCAACCGGCCGGTGCCGGGTTCCAGACCCTTGGTTGCCCAGGCGATGCGCATGGCGGGGGTCAGCCGGGCCCGAAGCTGCTCCAGCAGCGCCCGGAACGCATGGCTGGGCACCACCAGCAGGACGTCCGCACAGCCCTCCAGGGCGCGGCCGAGGTCGGCTTCCGGTTCCAGGCCGGGCGGGAAGGGATGGTCCGGCAGATAGCGTGGGTTACGCCGTTGCGAGCGCAAGCTGGTGACCAACGCCGGGTCACGTCCCCACAGCCGCACCGTGCGGCCGCCACGGGCCAGCAGGATGGCCAGTGCAGTGCCCCACGAGCCCGCGCCCAGTACCGCGACAGGGCAGCTTTGAGGTCCGTTCATCGCCACAGGTCCCCGGGGGTCGCAGGTGCCGCCCGCGTGCCCGGGCGGCGCGGATCGTCAGTGCGCGGGCTGGCCGGCGGCGTCCGCCTGTCCTTCCTGGGAGCGCTGGGCATACAGGGCGTCGAAGTTGATGGGCGCCAGCAGCAGCTGGGGAAAGCCCCCCTTGGCGACCAGGTCAGCCACCGCCTCGCGGGCGAACGGATACAGCACGCTCGGGCAGTAGGCGCCCAGCATCGGGCCCAGATCGTCCTGGGCGAAGCCCTGCATGGTGAAAATTCCCGCCTGCTGGATCTCCGCCAGGAAGGCGGTCTTGTCGCCCAGCTTGGCGGTCACCGTCAACGACAGCACCACTTCGTGGACATCCTCGGCGACCGCCTTGGCGTCACTGTTCAGCTGCAGGTTGATCTCGGGATTCCATTCCTGGGTGAACACCGTGGGCGAGTTCGGCGTTTCCAGGGAGGCGTCCTTCAGGTACACCTTCTGGATGGCGAACTGGGGGCCCTGGTCGGTCGGCTGATCGGTTCCTGCTGCGTTCTCGCTCATAGTCGGTCTCGTGGATGGTCGTTGTTGTTCGGATTCCCGGGCGGGACTACAGGTGTTGCTCGGTCCAGCTTAGCAGGTCTGTCAGACCCATGGCGCCCGACGTGCGGGCGGCCTCGCGCCCCCCCTTGAACAGTATCAGCGTCGGTATGCCGCGGATGCCCAGGCTGCCGGCCAGTTGCTGGTTGTGGTCCGTATCCAGCTTGGCCAGGCGCACCCGCGGTTCCAGTCGGGCCGCTGCCTGTTCGAACACCGGCGCCATGGCCTGGCAGGGCCCGCACCAGGCGGCCCAGAAATCCACCAGCACCGGCACGTCGCTGCGGCCTACGTGGCGCTCGAATCGTCCGGCATCCAGCGCCAGCGGATGGGCGGTGAACAGGGGTTGATGACAGTGGCCGCATTTGCCGCCCGCCCCGAGGCGATCCGGTGGGACGCGGTTGATCTGGTCGCAGTGCGGACATACCACGTGCAGGCTGTCGGCCATGACTCAAGCCTCTGGGCGGTCCAGTTCCAGCAGAGTGTCCAGTTTGCCGGTGCGGTCCAGGGCTGCCATGTCGTCGTAGCCGCCCACATGCACCTCGCCGATGAAGATCTGGGGCACGGTGTGGGCACCGCCGCTGCGCGCCTGCATTTCGGTCCGGTGCTCGCGTTCGCGGTCGACCCGGATCTCGGTGTAGGACACGCCCTTGTGGTCAAGCAGCCGGCGAGCACGGGTGCAGTAGAAGCACGTGCCGGTGCTGTACATCACTACCTCTGCCATCTTCGACGCTCACTTTCGGGTGGTCGGCAGGTTGGCATTCTGCCATGCCATCATGCCGCCGCCCAGATTATAGACTTCAAAACCCTGCTTGCGGAGCATGGCGCCGGCGCGGGCCGAACGCTGGCCGCTGCGGCAGTAGGCCACCACCGGCCGGCTCTTGTACTTGTCCAGTTCGCCGATGCGGCCGGCCAGCGCCGCCAGTGGTATATGGACGGCCTCACCGATGTGTCCGTCGCGGTATTCCTTCTCTTCGCGCACATCCAGCAGCAACGCGTCCTTGTGGTTGAGCATCTGCGTCGTCTCCACCGGACCGACGTCCTTGATCCCGCGCAATTTGCGCTGAATTTCGTTGCCCACCAGCAGGGTCAGCAGGGCCGCCAGCGCCGCCACCAGTTCCCAGTGGCGTACGACAAATTCACTCAACTGCGTTTCATTGATCATGGAAGCGTTCGGATCGATTAGGATTGACGGCGGAGGGCGATGCCTCATGGACACCGGGCACCGCATGGCCGACGGTGTTGGTCCTGTACAGGGGGCGCCAACGGCCGCCGGCGATTCGGGATCGGGCGCCGGAGGGCGACGGAGCGTCTCCTGTTACAAGGCTTTGGTGCAGAACACGTCCCGCATCATGCCGATAAGCCGCAGGGTGCGGGCATCGCCGACGCGATAATACACCCGGTTGGCATCCTTGCGGGAGGCCAGGATGCCCTTGTCCCTCAGGATCGCCAGGTGCTGGGAGATGTTGCTCTGGGATGTACCAACATGCTCGACGATGTCCTGCACGCTGACTTCCTGGTCCCCCAGGGTGCACAGGATCTTGAGCCGAAGCGGGTGAGACATGGCCTTCAGGGAGCGCGAGGCACGTTCGATGTCCTCGTCCCGCGTAATCAGCGATTCACTCATTGACGTCATCATGGTGATCAGTCCCGTGTAGCACTGGGCAGACTGGTCCGCCGTGGGGTTGCTTGAGCTGGTCATGCGTACATCCACTGCCTTTAATAACTAAAACACTATACAATAATAAGCCATTTGAGAAGCCAGGAAAGCTTTTCTTTATATCCCCAGCGCATGTCAACCGCACGATGGCGCCAGGCGCCGTCAGCTGCCTTGGTGGCGGACGGGGTTTCGGGTTAGACTTGTTCTAATTTATATCGAGAAAACATCGAGTAGCGCCATGTCAGTGACGCCAAAGCCCGTGCTTCTGATCGTTCTGGATGGATGGGGCTACAGCGAGCGGCAAGCGGACAACGCCATCGCCGCCGCCCGCAAGCCGGTCTGGGACCGGCTCTGGGCCCAGTATCCCCACACCCTCATCCGCACCTCCGGTGCCGCGGTCGGGTTGCCCGGCGACCAGATGGGCAACTCCGAGGTGGGCCACATGAATCTGGGTGCCGGCCGGGTGGTGTATCAGGAGTTCACCCGGGTCAGCCGCGCCATCAAGACCGGGTCGTTCTTCACCAACCAGACCCTGACCGATGCCGTCGACCTGGCGGTCGCCAACGACAAGGCGGTGCATGTGCTGGGGCTGCTGTCGCCGGGTGGCGTGCACAGCCACGAGTGCCAGATCCACGCCATGATCGAGTTGGCGATCCAGCGGGGTGCGTCGCGGGTCTACATGCACGCGTTTCTGGACGGGCGCGACACGGCGCCGCGCAGCGCGGCGGACTCCATCACCCTCATGGAGGACAAGTTTCGCGAATTCGGCGGTGGGCGTTTCGCTTCCATCATCGGGCGCTATTACGCCATGGACAGGGACCACCGCTGGCCCCGCATCCAGGCGGCCTATGATCTGATCACCCAGGGAAAGGCGGATTTCCAGGCGCCCGATGCCGCTACCGGCCTGCGTATGGCCTACGAACGGGGCGAGGGCGACGAATTCGTCCAGGCCACCCGGATCGTTCCCCACGGGACGGCGCCGGTGACCATCGAGGACGGCGACGTCGTGCTGTTCATGAATTATCGCTCCGACCGGGCCCGCCAGATCACCCGTGCATTCATCGAGCCGGATTTCGACGGCTTTCAGCGCACCGCTGCGCCGCGGCTGGGCCGTTTCGTGAGCCTCACCGAGTACAATTCCGCATTCGACATTCCAGTGGCGTTTCCGCCGGAGCGTCTGCGCAACGTGTTCGGCCAGTATGTGGCAAGCCTCGGGTTGCACCAGCTGCGTCTGGCGGAAACCGAGAAATACGCCCATGTGACGTTCTTCTTCAACGGCGGCCGGGAAGAGCCGTTCGAAGGCGAAGAACGCATCCTGGTGCCCTCGCCGCTGGTGGCCACCTACGACCTGAAGCCACAGATGAGCGCCCCGGAGGTCACCGACCGTCTGGTCGAAGCCATCGAGAGCGGCAAGTACGACGTGATCGTCTGCAACTTCGCCAACCCGGACATGGTGGGACATACCGGCAACTTCGAGGCGGCGGTGGCTGCCATCGAGACCATCGACCGCTGTCTGGGGCGTGTGGAGACCGCACTGTCCCAGTCCGGAGGGGAGATGCTGATCACCGCCGATCACGGCAATGCCGAGCAGATGCGCGGAGAGGACACCGGCCAGGCGCACACGGCCCACACCACCAACCCGGTGCCGCTGATTTATGTGGGCCGCCCCGCCAGTCTCGCGGCCGGCGGCTCCCTGTGCGACATCGCCCCGACCATGCTCGATCTGATGGGACTGCCCCGACCCCACGAGATGAGCGGCACGTCCCTGCTCGGTCCGGTGGCCGACCAAGCGGCCGCCGGCGAACGTGAATTGGAGACCCCCGACGTCTCCTGACGGCCTCCCCGGGCAGAGCCGTCGTAGGTTGGGCTGAGCACCGCGAAGCCCGACAAGCGCCAGTGGAGATAGGACAGATGGGTCGGTTTGCCGCTGCCGTACTTGTGCATCCAGTGGAACGCCTGCGTTACCATGCCCCGAACAGGTTTTCAGTCATCACGGAGGCCCGGTGCCGTGCTCGGGCCGCCCGCTGAACGGGCCGACGCTGTCTACCGCACAATCGTGTTTCCTACCGCCAAGCCAGCCCGCCACCCGCGGCACCGGGAATTCCGGGTCGGCGCCGTGCGCTGGTTTGCAGCCCTCGTACTGGCCTGCTGCCTGGCGCCTGCACCGGCGCTGGCCGGCCCCACTGCAGGTGCCAGCGCCGAGCAGCTGCAGAAGCTGCGTTCCGGCATCAAGGCGTTGCGCCACAGCCTGGACAAGGACCGGGCCAAACAGGGCGTGCTCAGTCAGCAGCTCCAGGCTACCGAAGTGCGCATCGCCAAGCTCACCGAACGCCTGCACGACCTTGGTGATGCATTGGCCGATCACCGCAGGCGTCTCGAGCAGCTGCGCGGCCGTCAGGCAGACGAGCAGGCCGCTCTTGACCGCCTTCGCGCCGGGCTCGCCCGTCAGGCGCGGGCGGCCTATGCCATGGGGCGCCAGGAGCAGCTCAAGCTGCTGCTCAATCAGCGTGACCCGGCCACGGTCAGCCGCATGCTGGTGTACTACCGCTATATTGCGCAGGCGCGGGCGAAACGTATCGGCCAGGTGAACGAGCACCTGCAGCGCCTGGCCACAGTGCGGCAGTCCATCGACAAGGAGACGGCGCAGCTCACCGGTCTGCGCGACCAGCGCAGCGACGAGCGCGATCGCCTGACCAAGGAACGGGCGGACCGCGCTGCGGTACTGGCCCGGCTGCAGGCGCGCATCGAAAGCAAGTCCCAGCGCCTGGAGCAGATGACCCGCAACGAACAGCGCCTGCAGCAACTGGTGCAGAAGCTCCAGCAGGCGCTGGCCGATATTCCTCCCGAGGCCGGCGAGCAGCGCCCCTTCCGGGACCTCAAAGGCAGGCTGCCCTGGCCGGCTGCAGGCAGCCTGCTGGCCCGCTATGGGGCGCCGCGCGAGGGGAGCAACCTGCGCTGGCGGGGCGTCTTGATCGGCGCGCCTTCAGGCGACAAGGTGCATGCGGTGGCGCGCGGACGGGTGGCGTTCGCCGATTGGCTGCGCGGTTTCGGACTGTTGCTGATCATCGATCACGGCAACGGTTATATGAGCCTGTACGGCCACAACCAGGTGCTGCTCAAGCAGGTTGGCGACTGGGTGGAGCCCGGGGAAACGATTGCCTTGACCGGCGACTCGGGGGGCGCGACCCACAGCGGCGTCTATTTCGAGTTGCGCGCCCACGGCCACACCATCGATCCGATGCGCTGGTGTCGCGGGCGCCCTTCGCGCGCCGCGGCCGCTCGCTAGCCCGGGCCTGTCGTGGATTTCGCCCGTGCAGACCCTATGCTATCTTCGGACACTTTGCGGCGCCCCGCCCCGCTCGTTGCCTGCGTTGGGCGGGTGCCCCGCAACTGCGGTATCATGACCCCCATTGATCTGAAGAGCGGGCCTGCCCCCGCCAATGGAAAACTTCGATGAAAGTCACTAAGCAAGGTCTGCTGCTGGTCGTCTCGGGCGCGATATTGGGTGTGTCGCTGAGCCTCACTCACGCCGTGTTCGCCCAGCGCGAGGACGCCCCTGTCCAGGCCACCCTGCCCCTGCAGGAACTGCGCGAATTCACCGACGTGTATGCGCGCATCAAGAAGGACTATGTCGAGCCGGTTCCGGACAAGACGCTCATCCAGGACGCGATCCGCGGCATGATGGCCGGTCTGGACCCCCATTCGGCCTATCTGGACAAGCAGCAGTTCAAGGAATTGCAGGTCGGCACGACCGGTCAGTTCGGCGGACTGGGCATCGAAGTGGGCATGGAGGACGGCTTCATCAAGGTCGTCGCCCCCATAGACGATACGCCGGCGCAACGGGCCGGCATCAAGTCCGGCGATCTCATCATCCGGCTGGACGATACGCCGGTGAAAGGCATGACCCTCAACGACGCGGTCAACCGCATGCGCGGCAAGCCGGGCACCAAGATCGTCCTGACCGTGGTGCGCGAAGGCGAGCAGAAGCCCCTCAAATTCACCCTCACCCGCGCGATCATCCGGGTCAAGAGCGTCAAGAGCCGCATGCTGGAGCCGGGCTATGGCTACGTGCGCATCTCCCAGTTCCAGGCCAAGACCGGCGACGGGGTGGTGGAAGCGGTGGACAAGCTCAAGAAGGAAGCGGGCGGTTCGCTCAAGGGCCTGGTGCTGGACCTGCGCAACAACCCCGGCGGTGTGCTCAACGCCGCGGTCGCGGTGTCGGACGCCTTCATCAAGAAGGGCCTGATCGTCTACACCAAAGGTCGGGTGCCGGACTCCCGGCTGCGCTTCAGCGCCACGCCGGACGACCTGCTGAACGGCGCCCCCATGGTGGTGCTGGTCAACCGGGGATCGGCATCGGCCTCGGAAATCGTATCCGGGGCCCTGCAGGACCACCACCGTGCCATCATCATGGGCCAGCAGACCTTCGGCAAGGGGTCGGTACAGACCATCGTGCCGCTCGGCAACGGCACCGCGATCAAGCTGACCACGGCCCGTTACTACACCCCCTCCGGGCGGTCCATTCAGGCCGAGGGCATCACCCCTGACGTGCGCCTGGAGCCCGCCAAGGTGGCGAGCGCGGCCGGCGGCGAGACCATCAAGGAAGCGGACCTGACCGGTCACCTCATCAACGGCAACGCCAGCAAGGACGCCTCCCGCGAAGCGACCAGTGCCGCCGATGCGACCAAGGAGAAGACGCTGGCCGCCAACGACTTCGAGCTCTATGAAGCCCTGAACATGCTGAGAGGGCTGCACATCCAGCGGGATGTTCTGAAATGAGTGCGGCGGTCCGCTGCCGACCCCGGTTCTGGCAGCGGACCGTCCTGCTTCTGGCGGCGATGGCAGCCGGCAGCATCGCTGCCGCCACTGCGCCGCCTGAGCCTTCGAAACGGCCGGTCCAGCAGCAGCGGACGCCGGTCATCAGCATCATCATCGACGATCTCGGCTATCGCCTCGACACCGGCGAGCAGGCCACCCGCCTGCCGGGCCCGGTGGCCTGCGCGATCCTGCCACGCAGCCCCCATGCCGGGGTGCTGGCGCGGCTCGCCCACCAGCACGGCAAAGAGGTGATCCTGCATCTGCCCATGCAGTCGGAGGACTACGGGCGTCTCGATCCCGGCGGCCTGACTCTGCACATGACCCGCCGGGAGTTTCTGCATACCCTGGCCCAGGACCTGGCGGACGTGCCGTATGTCTCGGGCGTGAACAACCACATGGGCAGTCTGCTCACCCAGCATCCCGGCGATATGGCCTGGCTGATGCGTGCTCTGGCCCGGCGGGGCCTGTTTTTCGTGGACAGTCGCACCACCCGGCGCACCGTCGCCGAACAGGTGGCGCTGGAGACCGGGCTGCCCACCACCCGGCGCAACGTGTTTCTCGATGACAGCCGCGACCCCGATGCCATCCGGGCGCAGTTCTTCCGTCTGTTGGTACTGGCCCGGCGCGACGGCAGTGCGGTGGCCATCGGCCATCCCTATCCCCATACTATGGCCGTGCTGCAGCGGGAGCTGCCCCAACTGCAGCTGTACGGCGTGCGCCTGGTGCCGGTCAGGCGCCTGATAGCGCTGCAGCAGGCCGGGCGACGCACATGGCAGGCATCGGTCGCGCAGCACTAGGGCCCGGTCCGGGGCGCGCCGAGCGCCGGCCAGTGCGACCGCGCCGCCCCGGACGGGCCCTGCCATCCGTTCGTTCCGGTCGGGCGCAGCTCGCCAGCGCCGTCTCTGCCTCGTCACCCACCTACGCCGGATCGCAGCGATGCGCGTGATCGAAGTGGTCGCCGAGGCGGGTCATCTGGATACCCTCAACAGCATCGCCGAACAACACCAGGTGATCGACCATTGGTGCGGCGGACCTGGCGAGGACGGGCGCCGCGCCGTCCGCATGCTGGTTTCCGGCGAGCAGAGCCAGGCTGTGTTGGACGCATTGCAGAGCCTGCTGGCGGGCAGCGAAAACGCCCGTATCCTGCTGCTGCCGGTGGAAGCCGCCCTGCCCCGACCCCCGGAAGATGCCGACGCCGAAGCGCACCGGCTGAGCACGACCCGCGAAGAGCTCTATCACCAGATCGAACGAGGCACCCGGCTGGACGGCACCTTCCTGCTGATGGTGCTGTTGTCGACCATCGTGGCCGCCATCGGGATGATCGAAAACAATGTCGCCGTGGTGGTGGGCGCCATGGTCATCGCGCCGCTGCTCGGACCCAATATCGCGCTGGCCTTTGCCACCTCCCTGGGCGACCGCGATCTGCTGTGGGAGGCGTTGCGCACCAATCTCGCTGGCCTTGCCCTGGCGCTCGCCCTGGCCTGGCTGATCGGTCTGTTCTGGCCGCTCGATCTGCACAGCGCCGAACTGATGGCGCGTACCGATGTGGGGCTGGACAGCATCGCCCTGGCATTGGCCTCCGGTGCGGCGGCGGTGCTGTCCCTGACCACCGGCATCCCCACGGCGCTGGTAGGGGTCATGGTCGCCGTGGCCCTGCTGCCGCCGGCCGCGGCTGCCGGGCTGATGCTGGGCGCCGGTCAGCTCACCCACGCTCTGGGCGCGGGCCTGCTGCTGGCGGTCAACGTGGTGTGCGTGAATCTGGCCGCCAAAGTGGTGTTTCTGCTGCGCGGGGTAAAACCCCGCACCTGGTTGGAAAAGCGCAAGGCACGCCAATCGATGGTCACTTACATCCTGGTATGGGTGATCCTGCTGGTGTTGCTGGTGACGGCCATCTATCTGCGCCACACCCTGCGCGGTTGATCAGGGCCATGCCAGCCATGGCCTCGGCAGGCCCTGGGGATCAACGTGACCAGGCGACCCCGATCAGCACCACGCCGAGGCCGCCCAGCACCCAACTGAGCAGCGGCGCGCCAGCCAGTGCAGCGGTCTCGTAGCCGCTCAGGCCCAGCAGCAGTGCCGCGCTGATGATCGAGGCGCTGCCGACCATTGCCGCCAGGGTGCGGCGGTTGTGCCGGCGCAGCTCGCGGCGCAGGCCGCGCAGCTCCGCCGATGTCCACTCCACACGCAGTTTGCCCTCCGACGCCTGTTCGAGGGTGCGATGCACCAGCAGGGGCAACTCCGGAAGGCTTTCGGTCCAGGTGGGGATGTTGGTGCGCAGATTGCGCACGAAGGCACGCGCGCCCACCTGTTCGCTCATCCAACGTTCCAGGAATGGCTTGGCCGTCTGCCACAGGTCCAGGTCGGGATACAGCTGCCGGCCCAGTCCTTCGATGTTCAGCAGGGTTTTCTGCAGCAGCACCAGCTGCGGCTGCACCTGCATGTTGAAGCGCCGTGCGGTCTGGAACAGGCGTAGCAGCAGCTGGCCGAAGGAGATGTCCTTCAGCGGTCGTTCGAAAATCGGTTCGCAGACGGTGCGAATGGCCGATTCGAATTCATCCACCCGGGTGCTGGCCGGCACCCATTCAGACTCCACGTGCAGTTCGGCGACGCGCCGATAATCGCGGCGAAAGAACGCGACGAAGTTCTCGGCCAGATAGCGTTGGTCGGTCGGGTTCAGGGTGCCCATGATGCCGAAGTCCACGGCCACGTAGCGCCCCTCCGGACTGACGAAGATGTTGCCGGGATGCATGTCGGCATGGAAAAAATTGTCCCGGAACACCTGGGTGAAGAAGATTTCCACGCCCCGCTCGGCCAGTCCCTTGAAGTCGATGCCCTGCGCGCGCAGGCTGGCGATGTCGCCGATGGGCGTGCCGGAAATGCGTTCCAGCACCATCACGTTGCGCCGGCAATCGGGCCAGTGCACTTCCGGCACGTACAGCAGCGCGGAACCCATGAAGTTGCGCCGCAGCTGGGAGGCATTGGCCGCTTCGCGCAGCAGGTCGAGTTCGTCGTAGAGGGTCTTCTCGAATTCAGCAACCACTTCCCGCGGCCGCAGCCGCCGGCCCTCGCGCCAGTAGTCCTCTGCCAGCCCCGCCACGTAGCGCATCAGGCTCACATCCCGTCGGATCACCTTTTCAATGTCGGGACGCAGCACCTTGACCACGATGTCCCGCCCGTCGTGCAGGCGGGCGGCGTGCACCTGGGCGATGGATGCCGAGGCGAGGGGCGTCTCGTCGAACTCCAGAAAGACTTCGCTCAGCGGGCGGCCATAGGCCTTTTCGATCAGCGCCCGGGCGCGTTCGCCGGGAAACGGGGGTACCCGATCCTGCAGCCGCGCCAACTCCTCGGCAATGTCGTCGGGCATGAGGTCGCGGCGGGTGGACAGGATCTGGCCGAACTTGACGAAGATCGGGCCGAGATCCTCCAGTGCGCGGCGGATGCGAATGCCCCGCGGCCCCTGCCTGCGGCGGACCCAGTTCCAGGGTGCCAGATACAGCAGAAACCGAAACGGTCGGAACAGGTGGGTGGCGAGGATCACCTCGTCCAGACCGTGGCGCATGAGCACCAGGTTGATGTACAGCGCGCGCCAGATTTGACCGGGACTGATCAACGGGCTCGCTCCGCCTCATGGGCCGTGCCGGTGGACGTCATGCGGCGCGCTCCGGTTTCGGGTCGAGCGTGCTCTGCAGGCGCCGAACCCGCGCCTCCAGGCGGTCCACGCCCATTCGCAGCAGGTCCACGTCGTCCATGAAGTTTTCGATTTCGATCTTCGCCGGGACCAGCCGCGCCTCTTCGTGCAGGTACTCATCGGCGTCTTTGACCAACGTGCCGGCAGCACGATCCAGGTAATCGGAAAAGCGGCGCACGGCGCTCCCGAGCCGGTGCGCGAGAGCGTCTCCGGTGGCACGGGAAAGCCACTCCTCCCAGTCCAGCTCGACCGCATCCAGGGCTTCCTTGAAGCGCTGGCCGGTTTCGGTGTCGCCGCTGATCTCGATGTCGCTGGCGAACGCCCCGGCGTCGACCTCGCGACTGATTCCCAGGCGTGCCAGTGCCAGCGGCGTGCCGCGCAGTCGCGTGTCCGGTTCGCCTTCATAGTGCCCGAGCACCTGGATGCCGTCGGCACCGGGCAGAAAGTACAGTTCCAGGTCCAGGCCCTTCACGTCCAGGGCGATGACCCTGCCCTCGAGAGCGGCCAGCGCAGTCAGCGCTTCGGGATCGAGTCCAAGATAGCCGTTGAACGCGCTCTCGACAGCGGCGCTGAGCCAGGGCGGTGCAGTCATGTCCCGCTCTTTCGACCAGGCTGCGCCGAGCGATCGGGCGATGCGCCTTTTGCGGCCGGGAGCGGGTGTGCGGTGCCGCCTCGAAAGCGGGCGCAGGCGCTGGCTCCGTGCGGTTTCACAGCTTGTACCCGCGGTGCAGCGCCACGATGCCGCCGGTGAGATTGAAGTACTCGCAGCGCGCGAAGCCCGCCTGTTCCATCATCCCCTTGAGCGTGTTCTGATCCGGATGCATGCGGATCGATTCGGCCAGGTAGCGGTAGCTGGCCTCGTCGCGGGCGATCAGCCGACCCATGAGCGGCAGCATCCTGAAGGAATACAGGTCATACAGCGGCTTCAGGCCCGGCGCGGTCGGGTGGGAGAACTCCAGCACCAGCAGCCGCCCGCCCGGGCGCAGCACCCGATGCATGGACGCCAGTGCCTTGCCCTTGTCGGTGACATTGCGCAGACCGAAGGCAATGGTGATGCAGTCGAAATGGTTGTCCGGGAACGGCAGCGCTTCGGCGTTGACCTGGACATAGCGCAGATTGCCGCCGACGCCCCTGTCGGTCAGGCGCGCGCGGCCGCGCTGGAGCATGGAGGCGTTGATGTCCCCCAGGACCACCTCGCCTTCCGGACCCACCATGCGCGAGAAACGGGCTGCCAGGTCGCCGGTCCCGCCCGCCAGGTCCAGCACCCGCTGTGCGCGACGCACGCCGCTCATCTCGATGGTGAAGCGCTTCCAAAGGCGATGGATGCCCAACGACATGACGTCGTTCATGACATCGTAGCGGTCGGCGACCGAGTCGAAGACGCCCGCGACCCGCTTGGCCTTTTCGTCCCAGGGTACCTGTTGATAGCCGAAGTGGGTGGTGCCCGGTTCGGCCTGCGGGCCCGATTCGCCGTTGGCGCGCGGCGGTTGGTCCTTCACAGCTGCTCGATCTCTCTGCGCTGGTAACCGGCCGCCTGCAGGCGGTCCACGTACTCCTGCCAATACTTCTGCTTGTTCACGCCCAGGTCGTACAGCAGTTGCCAGGAGTAGATGCCGGTGTCGTGCTTGTCGTCGAACTCGAACTGCACCGCGTAGTTGCCCACGGGCTTGATGTTGACGATGTTGACGTCTTCCTTGCCCAGTTGCAGCACTTCCTGCCCCGGACCATGCCCGCGCACCTCGGCGGACGGGGAGTACACGCGCAGGTACTCGCAGGGCAGCTCAAAATGGGAGCCGTCATCGAACGTCATTTCCAGCACCCGGGACTTCTGGTGCAGCTGGATGTCGGTGGGGCGTGGTGTGCTCATTGTTGACTCCTGAGGTTAGGGCCTGTCGATGCTGTCGGGATCGCCGCTGCCGGCATCCCTTTTGTCGGGCTGGCAGGCCCTAGAGTATATACCGGCTCAAGTCCTCGTCCCGAGCCAGCTCCGAGAGCTGTTCGTCCACGTAGGCGGCATCCACCGTCAGGGTCTGGCCGCTGCGGTCCGCCGCTTCGAACGAAATCGCCTCCAGCAGCCGTTCCATGACCGTGTGCAGGCGCCGCGCGCCGATGTTCTCGGTGCGCTCGTTGACCTCCCAGGCGACCTCGGCGATGCGCGCCAGACCGTCTTCGGTGAACGCCAGCTGGACGCCTTCGGTGGCCAGCAGGGCGGCGTACTGTTCGGTCAGCGAGGCGTCCGGCTCGGTGAGGATGCGTACGAAGTCCTCGACGCTGAGCGCATCCAGCTCCACCCGGATCGGCAGCCGGCCCTGCAGTTCCGGAATCAGGTCCGAGGGCTTGGAAAGATGAAACGCGCCCGAGGCGATGAACAGGATGTGGTCGGTCTTGACCATGCCGTGCTTGGTGGACACGGTGCTGCCTTCCACCAGCGGCAGCAGGTCGCGCTGCACGCCTTCGCGGGACACGTCCGGACCACCCGTCTCCGAGCGCTGGGCGACCTTGTCGATCTCATCCAGGAACACGATGCCGTTCTGTTCGACCGTGCCGACAGCGCGCAGCTTGATGTCTTCCTCATTGATGATCTTTGCGGCTTCCTCGTCCCGCAGGATCTTAAATGCGTCCTTGACCTTCACCTTGCGGTTGCGGGTCCGCCCGCCGCCCAGATTCTGGAACATGCTCTGCAACTGGCTGGTCATTTCCTCCATGCCGGGCGGCGCCATGATTTCCACGCCCACCGGCGTGGCGGACACCTCGACCTCGATTTCACGGTCGTCCAGGCCGCCCTCGCGCAGACGCTTGCGCAGCTTCTGGCGCGTTTCGGTGTCCTCCGGGGTGCCCGTGTCCTCGCCGGCGAAGCCGATGCTGCGCGGGCGCGGCAGCAGGGCGTCCAGGATGCGCTCCTCGGCGGCGTCTTCGGCCGGACGGCGCACCTTTTCCATCGCCTCCTCGCGGGTCATCTTGATGGCCGCATCCACCAGGTCGCGGATGATGGATTCCACATCCCGACCCACGTAGCCGACTTCGGTGAATTTGGTGGCTTCCACCTTGATGAACGGCGCCCTGGCGAGTTTGGCCAGCCGGCGCGCGATCTCGGTCTTGCCCACGCCGGTGGGGCCGATCATGAGGATGTTCTTGGGGGTGATTTCGGCGCGCAGCTCTTCGGCGACTTCCATGCGTCGCCAGCGGTTGCGAAGCGCGATGGCCACGGCGCGCTTGGCCGCCTGCTGGCCGATAATGTGTTTGTCCAGCTCCTGGACAATCTCTCTGGGGGTCATTTCGGACATGGTGTGTAACTACCTGTGCAGCGGGGATGCTGACCGTTCAACCGGCGCTGTCGGTGGCCAGCTCTTCCACGGTCAGGTTTCGGTTGGTGTAGATGCAGATGTCCGCGGCGATACCCAGACTCCTCTCCACGATGGCGCGCGCGTCCAGCTCGGTGTTTTCCAGCAGAGCGCGGGCGGCGGCCTGGGCAAAAGGCCCGCCGGAGCCGACGGCCATCAGGCTGTTCTCGGGTTCGATCACGTCCCCGTTGCCGGTGATGATCAGCGACGCGCTCTTGTCGGCGACCGTCAGCAGCGCTTCCAGCCGGCGCAGCATGCGGTCGGTGCGCCAGTCCTTGGCCAGCTCCACGGCGGCCCGGGTCAGGTTGCCGTGGTGCAGTTCGAGTTTGGCTTCGAAGCGCTCGAACAGGGTGAAGGCATCGGCCGTACCGCCGGCGAAGCCGGCCAGCACCTGATCGCGATACAGGCGCCGCACTTTGCGGGCGTTGCCCTTCATGACCGTGTTGCCCAGGGTTACCTGGCCGTCGCCGCCGATCACCACCTTGCCGTGGCGGCGTACCGACAGGATTGTAGTACCGCGAAACTGGTCCAACTCTATAGCTCCTTGCACGTCGCAGCGCCCCATTCTACACCAACCGCCATGCCCAAAGCAGGCTGAAAGCAAAGGGAATTCCCTTCAGCGGCGTTTCTTGGCCCGAGGGTGGGCCTGGTCGTAGACCTGGGCGAGATGCTGGAAATCCACATGGGTGTAGATCTGGGTGGTGCTGATGTCGGCATGGCCCAACAGCTCCTGCACTGCGCGCAGGTCGCCGCTGGACTCCAGCAGATGGCTGGCGAAGGAATGGCGCAGTACGTGGGGGTGCACGCCGGCGATGCCGCGCTCGGCGGCCCAGCCGGCGAGCCGGGCCTGCACGGAGCGCGCCGACAGGCGCCCGCCGGTGCGGGCCACGAACACCGCCTGCTCGTCCGCCCGTGCCAGAGCGCCGCGCGCCTTCAGCCAGGCGCCCAACGCGGCCAGCGCATAGCGGCCGACCGGCAGCACACGGGTCTTGGCGCCCTTGCCGGTGACGGTGACCAGGGCGGCGCCCGCATCGAGATCGGTCAGATTCAGGGCGACGGCTTCGGCCAGCCGCAAGCCTGAGGAGTAGATCAGCTCGAAGATGGCCCGGTCCCGGCATACCAGCGGGTCATCCGATCCGCCGGCCAGCAGCTGGCCCACCCGGTCGGCGTCCAAGACCGCCGGCAGGTGCCGCTCGGACTTGGGGGCGCGTACGTCGACTGCCGGATTGGTCTTCACGGCCGCTTCGCGCAGCAGGTAGTCGAAGAACGTGCGCAGGGCGGACAGCCGGCGCTGAATGCTGCGCCCGGACAGGCCGCGACGATGGCTTTGGGCGGCAAAGCCACGCACATGCCCGGTGTCCATGTGCGCCCAGCCCCCCAGTCCCGCGGCGGTGCAGTAGCGGGCCGCCGCCGCCAGGTCGCGGCGATAGGCCTCGACCGTGTGGTGCGACAGTCGCCGCTCGCTGTGCAGGTGTTTCAGGAACTGCCCGACGAGGCGGTCCTGGGAGGCGTCCATGGCGGTGGCCGCGGCCGGGTCCTGTCCTTCAGCCCTGGCGGGGCGTCGGGGGGCCTGGCAGATAGCAGGCCAGCGCCCGGTCCAGCAGTTCCCCCAAATGCTCCAGGAACAGGGTCTCCATGGTGCGGTGGAAACGCGCCGAATCCGCGCTGGCGATGGCCAGGATGCCGCGGCTGCCGTGCTCGCCCACCGGGATCAGGGCGGCGGAGCCGACCAGCTCGGCCTGCTCGCCGAACAGGTACTCGATCTGTTCGCCCTTGAGACGGCCGCACAGGGGGCGCCCGGCGCGGAAAAAGGCGGCGAAGGACGCCAACGCCGGGTCTTCCCGGTCCAGAGCCAGCGCGTTGGCCGCTTCTGCTTCGCCAGCCGGCAGGTCATACAAGCGCAGCGCCACCGCCTCGGCCTTGAAATCCCGGTACAGGTGATCGAACAGATTGTCCACCAGCTGGCCGACGCCCCGTGCATCGATGAGGGCGAGCGTCAGGCGATGCAGTTGGCGGCTGACACGATCATTGTCGCGGCCGGCCTGCACCAGCTCCATCAATTTGCGCTTGAACTGGCGATTCTGATCGCGCAGCAGCCCGACCTGCCGTTCCACCAGCGACACTGCGCCGGTTACCGGATGGGGTATGCGAAGGATGGTAAGCAAGCTGGTGTGGCTGGCAAAGAAATCCGGGTGGTCGCGCAGATACTTCTCCACCATTTCGTCGCTCGGGGGCTGGCCGTCTTCTTGCGGTCCCGGTTTGCGCTGTGTGCTCATAGCTGAATGCGACCTTCGAATACGCAGGTGGCCGGCCCGGTCATCAGGACCGGGGTTCCTTCAGAGTGCCAGCTTACCATAAGATCGCCTCCGGGCAGGGATACCGCCACCTTGGCATCCAGCAGTCCCTGCAGGCGTCCCGCCACCACGGCGGCGCAGGCGCCCGTCCCGCACGCCTGCGTCTCTCCGGCGCTGCGCTCGAAGACCCGCAGCCGGATATGGCCGGCATCGACCACCTCCATGAAGCCCACGTTGACGCGCTCGGGGAAGCGAGGCTGGTGCTCGATCTTCGGGCCCAGCTCGCTGACCGGTGCGCGGTCCACCGCATCGACCCGCAGTACCGCGTGAGGGTTGCCCATGGACACGGCGCCGATCTGCACAGTATGTCCGTCCACCTCCAGGGGGTAGGTGACCGCACGGGCCGGCGCGTGAAACGGGATGTCGACCGGCTCCAGTCGCGGCGCACCCATGTTCACGGTCACCTGCCCGTCCGGTTCCAGCTGCAATTCGATCAGCCCGGCGCGGGTTTGCACGGGAATCCGGTCGCTGGCGGTCAGCCCCTTGTCGCGCACGAAGCGCGCGAAGCAGCGTGCGCCGTTGCCGCATTGTTCGACCTCGCCGCCGTCGGCGTTGAAGATGCGGTAGCGGAACTGCGCGTCCGGACGGCCGGGGCGTTCCACCAGCAGCACCTGGTCGCAGCCCACCCCCCGGCGGCGGTCGGCGAGAAAGCGGACCTGGGCGGCTTTCAGGTCCACCGCCTGGCGGATGGCGTCGATGACGACAAAGTCGTTGCCCAGGCCGTGCATCTTGGTGAAGGCGAGTTCCATGAGGGAAGGTTACCGGCTGGCCGCCCCGTTGCAAAGCGGCCTGCGGAACGCGCCGTCCCGTGCGGCGTGCGCTTGCGAAACCCGACCCCCGGCAGACTCATCGGGCATGGCTGGAACGCCTCCCGGCTGGCGCCGCGCCAGCCGTCCGCACGCGCTTACTCGATGCGGCCGTGGACGACCAGGTGGCGGTCGCTCACCGCCTCCGCCGTGAAGCCCTCCAGCGCAGCGCCACGCAACTGGGCCTGCACCTCCGCGAGGGTGTAGGCGGCCAGCAGGGAATGGAAGAAGTCGTGTCGCAGAATATTCGGCTCGCCCGCCGCATAGGTCTCCACCATTTCCTCCGCCTGGGGGCGGGAATCGGGTCGCATGAGGTCCATGACGAAGACCGGCGCGCCCGGTGCGGCAACCTGCCGGATGGTTCTCCAAAGGTCCATGGGCGCCGCCAGGTGGTGGAGCAGGCTGTTGGAGATCACTGCCTGGTAGCGCGGGCGCGGAAGCCGGGCATCGGGCAGGTAACCATGCAGCAGTTCCACCCGTCCGTGCAGGCCGGCCTGGGCCAGGTCCTGGCGACCCAGCTGCAGCATTTCGGGTGCGCCATCCAGCCCGTGCAGGCGGCAGCGCGGATAGGCGAGCGCGAAGCGCCGGGTGATGTCCGCCGGTCCGCAGCCGAGATCCAGCACCCAGCCGTCAGCCGGTTGGTCGGCGAAGTGTTCCCGGTACAGGGCCACGAAGCGGGCGTGGGGTTCTTCGAAATCGGCCCGAGCGTAGGCCAGCGCCTGCGCGGGGTCGTTCATGAGCTCCGGTTCCGGTACCCGTTCCATGCTCGCCTCCCGGCACAGGGCCGCGTGTCATTCGGCCAGCAGGTGTTCGCCGGCCCACAGCTGCGACAGGGCTTCCCGCTCGCGGATGAGGTGAGTGCGGTCGCCATCCACCAGCACCTCGGCGGCGCGGGGGCGGGAGTTGTAGTTCGAGCTCATGGAAAAGCCATAGGCGCCTGCGGATCGCACCGCCAGCAGGTCGCCGGCCGCCACCGCCAGGGCCCGGTCCTTGCCCAGGAAGTCCCCCGTTTCGCACACCGGCCCGACCACGTCATAGATCCGTTCCGGGGCGTCCGTGTGGGGCGTGACCGGAACGATGGCCTGCCAGGCGTCATACAGCGCGGGCCGCAGCAGATCGTTCATGGCGCCGTCCACCACCGCGAAGTTGCGATGGGCCGTGCACTTGAGGTATTCGATGCGGGTGAGCAGCACGCCGGCGTTGCCGACGATGGCCCGTCCCGGCTCCAGCAGAATCTCGCACTGCCGGCTACCCAGGCGGGCCAGCAGCGGCGCCACATAGTCCTGCGGGGAGGGCGGCCGCTCGTCCCGGTAGCGGATGCCCAGCCCGCCGCCGAGGTCCAGATGGCGAATGGGGATGCCGTCCGCGGCGAGGGCGTCGATCAGCGCCAGCACCCGGTCGAGGGCGTCCACGAAGGGGGCCGTTTCGGTGAGTTGGGAGCCGATGTGACAGTCCACGCCCACCACGTCCAGGCCCGGCAGGGCGGCTGCGCGTCGGTACACTGCGTGCGCCTCCGCGATGTCCACGCCGAACTTGTTTTCCTTCAGCCCGGTGGAGATATAGGGATGGGTGCGGGCGTCCACGTCCGGATTGACGCGCAGGGAGACCGGCGCCCGGCGGTTCGCTTGCTCGGCGACCCGGCTCAGGCGTTCCAGCTCGGGAACCGACTCCACGTTGAAGCAGCGGATACCCGCTTCCAGCGCGCGGTGCATTTCATCAGCCCGTTTGCCCACCCCGGAGAACACAACCCGTGCGGGATCGCCGCCGGCCTGCAGTACCCGCTCCAGCTCTCCCACGGAGACGATGTCGAAGCCCGATCCCAGCCGAGCCAGCAGGTTGAGCAACGCCAGGTTCGAGTTCGCCTTGACGGCATAGCAGATCAGGTGCTCGCGTCCGTGCAGCGCGCTGTCGAAGGCGTGCCAGTGCCGCTCCAGGGTGGCGCGGGAGTAGACGTAACAGGGTGTGCCGTAGCGTTCGGCGATGGAGGCCAACGATACCTGCTCGCCACACAGGCTGCCGTTGCGGTACTCGAAGTGATCCATGGGACTAGCGATTATCCTTCTGGAGGTCCTTGTTGTTCTGGTCGGGATTGTGGGCCGGCTGGGCCGCCTGCGGCTGGGGCGGCAGATACAGCGGCCCCTTCTGCCCGCAACCGGCGAGCATCAGGGAGGCGGTCGCAACCGCCACCGCCGGCCAGCCAGCCAGCCTGATGGACCTGTGAATCATGGAGAACGCTCCGCGCCTGGATCTCCCGTGAACAAGCGTCCAGTATACGGGGCGCGACCTTCGAACCCAATGCATGTCGTGCGCGCGAGGATTGTCCCGCATGCCAGAAACCGAGCTGCAAACCCTGGAGGTCGGTCCCGCCGGCGATGCCCGCGCCAGCGTGATCTGGCTGCACGGCCTGGGAGCGGACGGCTACGACTTCGAAACGCTGGTGCCGGAATTGGGGCTGATCGATCGTGCCAAGGTCCGCTTCGTACTGCCCCATGCGCCCTATCGACCGGTGACGCTGAACGGCGGGCAGATCATGCGGGCCTGGTACGACATCCGCACGCTGGATCTGCGTCAGCAGGAGGATGAAGCCGGTATCCGGGCTTCGGGCGCGATCGTGGAGGCGCTCATTGCCCGTGAGGCCGAGCGTGGCGTGCCGTCCCAGCGGGTCATTCTGGCGGGCTTTTCCCAGGGCGGTGCCGTAGCCCTGCACACCGGTCTGCGCTATGGGTCAGCGCTGGCCGGCGTCCTGGCCCTGTCAACCTACCTGCCGCTGCCCGCCGCCCTGGCTGCCGAGGCTTCCGCGGCCAACCGGCGGGTGCCGATCCTGATGGCGCATGGGTTGCATGACGACGTGGTGCCGCTCCTGGCGGCGCAGTTGGCGCGCCAGATACTCGAGGCGCAGGGTTACGCGGTGGACTGGCATGCCTACTCCATGGGGCATGCGCTGTGTCCGGACGAGATCGTCGACCTGCGCGCCTGGTTGGCGCGCAGGCTGGGCTGATCCGCTACTGATTGTCGTTCACCATCTGCCAGGTGCCGTCCGGTTGACGACAGGCGGTACCGTAGGCGTCTTCCTTTTTGCCGCCGATGTTCACCTTGGTGGTGTATTCGCGGCAGTAGCGGCCCTCGGGGTTCTGGTAGGTTTTGACAGGCGTCACCGTGTAGGTATTGCCCGAGTCGGGATTTTGCCAGGTGGACGGTTGCCCGGTGGGGTTGGTCTCCAGGGCATGCTGGGCCTTGAGCCGGTCGGTATCGTCCATGCTCTGGCCGATCCGGCCGCCTATGACGGCGCCTGCGATGGTGCCTGCAATGATGGCGGCAGTCCTGCCCGAGCCGCCGCCGACCTGGCTGCCGAGCACGCCGCCGAGCACGCCGCCGATCGCCGTTCCCGATTCCTGTTGAGTGGCGCAGCCACCCAACGCCAGTGTGGCGGCCACACTCACTGCAATCATTAACTGTTTCATGACAGCCCCTCCGATGCGCCGATCGATGCTATTGTCGCTGATGACTGAAACTTAACAGAACTCGCTGTATCCGGCATCCGCTGCCCGGCATCGTTCCTGCAGCCCCTTGATCTGTATCAACGTATTTGCCATGTCGCTCACAAATACTAGGGCCGCTAACTGAAACCAATCTGAATGGTGCGGGAGGACCGCCTATGTTCCCGAAACCCATTGCTGCCGCACTGGCGCTGGTGGCCATATTGTCCGCCAGCGGCGTACTGGCTGCGGTGCCCGACGGAAAGGCGCTCTTCGAGCAGCGCTGCGCGGTCTGTCACGGCGATCACGGCCACGGCGGCGTGGGCGTGCCGCTGGCGCTGCCGTCCTTTCTGTCCAGCGTCAGCAATAAGTATCTGGCCACCACTATCCGCCTGGGGCGTCCCGGTCGGGTGATGCCTTCATTTCGCTCCCTGGACGAGGCGCAGATCCAGGCCATCGTGCACTACATCCGCAGCTGGGCGCCCGGCCCCGAGCCCAGCTTCTCGGACCAGCCGGTGCGCGGCGATCCGGTGCACGGCCGCAAGGTGTTCGCCCAGCACTGCGCCGCCTGCCACGGCGCCGACGGCCGCGGCGGGCGCGGCACGGGCGTGACCTTCTCGCGGCCGCGGGATCTGCCCATCATCGCGCCGGGGTTGAACAACCCCGGCTTTCTGGCCGCCGCCAGCGACGACATGATCAAGCGCACGCTGATGCACGGTCGCAAGGGCACGCCGATGGTGTCCTACCAGCAGATGGGCCTGGCTCTGGCGGACGTAAGCGATGTGGTCAGCTATATCCGGTCGTTCCAGAAGGCGCCGTCCACCGCTTCCGCGGCGTCGGTGGCCAACGAGCCGGCCGTGCTCGTCTACCAGTCCCCCTACAGTCTCGAGCAGACCGTGCAGAACATCCAGCATGCGGCGGTTGGCCGCAACTTCCGCCTGATCCGCACCCAGCACCTGGACTATGGCTTCGTGCCCCCGGAAAAGGAAAATCCCCATCAGGTGATTGTGTACTTCTGCGATTTCGACTTCCTCTACAAGGCCCTGGCCGTAGACCCGCGGGTCGGCCTGTTCCTGCCCTGCCGCGTTACCGTCGTGCAGGGGCGCGACGGGAAAGTGAAAGTCATGGCCATCAACCCCAAGCGGCTCAGCCACCTGTATAACAACGCCGAGCTCGACAGGGACTGCGACCGCATGTACCACCTGTACAAGGACATCATGGAGGAGGCCACCCTATGAAGCGCTCGCGCAACATGGTACTGGGGCTGCTGGCTCTCGCCGCGTTGGCCATCGCCCAGGTGGCGAACGCGGAGGACCTGCTCATGGCCCGTTCCCGTCAACCGTTTCCGGAGGCCATGCTGTCCCTGCAGGACGCCATCACCCATCACGGCTACGTGGTGTCCCGTGTGCAGCGCGTGGATGTGGGGCTGACCCGCTCCGGGTTCAAGACCGACAAGTATCGGGTGGTGTTTTTCGGCAAGCCGGATCAGGTTCGGGGGCTGGTAAGGAACCACCCGGAGCTCATCCCCTACCTGCCGCTGAAGATCGCGATTTTTGCCGAGGGCACGGAGACGGTGCTGGTGGCTGCCAATCCTCGGGACTACGACCGCTTCTTCCCGCATTCGGCACTGCGCCCGGTGTTTGCTGCCTGGGCGCGCGACCTGCAGGCGATACTGGACGAGGTGCGCAAGGCCAACTAGTTTACCCGCAGGTCTTGCGGGTGCCGGCCATGAACGCGCCGAACGATGGCGCGCCGTGACCGCTGGAGCGTGCGGCTCAGTCGCCCCGCAGGGCGCGGTTGAGACGATCCTCGATACGGCGTTTGTAGTTCAGAAAGTGCACGGTCTGCACGGTTTCGCCGTGCTCCGTTCCCAACAGGGCACGGGACAGATCAATGTCGGTGATGTAGATCGGATAGGCTTCGCCGCTAGCCCGCTCGGCCAGTACGTAGCGGGACACCTCTTCGAACAGTCCGTCGCCGAACTCCACGCTGGAAAATTCCCGGCTGTTGCAGTACATGGTGAACACCGCCCGGTTCGATTCGGCCAGATCGCCGATGACCTGGATTCCCAGATAGTTGTTGGAGCGTCGAAACGGATTGATGTTCTGCTTGTCGAGCCGGTTCTTGCCCGCCGCATCGCGCAGGATCTGATAGAACTCCAGTTCCTCGGTCTGCGCGCTCGGGTCGGCTCCCTGCCCCAGACAGCCGCGTCGCTGCTGAACGGCCTCGAGAAAGGTCTGGTACTGGGAGAGCAGGGTCAGGCTGTCGTGGAACGGAGCCTTCTGGTGGAAAAGCGAGCCCCGTTCGTCGAGCACATACACTCCTGCCTTGTCCCCGGTAACCTGATAGAACAACTGCACCACCCCCGGACGGTTGGCCCGCAGGATGGTCGGCAATGGCGATTCGCTCAGGGTGTGTCGGTCGAGCACCACCGGGCTGAACCGTCCCTGGGGTGCGGCAAGGATATTAAGCAGCGCATCCATCGACTCCAGTCGCTGGTAGCGCGGTACGCCGTTTTCGACCTGGAGGACATAATAGGTGTGGGCGACGCGCAGTACGTAGCGCGCCGTGTCGCGCCAGCGACTGCGATAGAAGCATTCGATCGCGTCGTGAAACAGCTCCTCGATGCGCCGCGCTATGGCCGCGCCGCGGGTCGAGGAAAAGCTGTAGCAGGCCGGCGGTTCCGGGACGTTGCCTCCCGCTATCGGGGACCACGCCAGGTAGTCGCACAGACAGTCGGCGAGGGCATCGTCCCCCGTGTAGTGGAAGGTGAGGATCTCCTGCCAGCTGGTGGCCACGATCTGGTCGAAGGTCAGCGCCAGGTTTTCCCACAGTCCGCCGAAGCTCAGCGCATCGGTACGGTTGCTGGTCAGCTGCATGCCCTGGCGGGTCAGCTTGGACATGGGGTCAATGCCCAGGTTGATGAACAGCCCGCCGCGCCGTATGCGCGCGGGGTTCGCCAGGTCGTCCATTTCGGCGGGTTCGTGTTCAGCGGCCGGGAACAGTTGCTGCAGGCTGTCGAGCACCGCGCGCAGCTCCCAAGGGCTGACCCCGTTGTCGCGCGGCAGCAGGTTGATCACGGTGGTCACCGGGTGGAGCAGGCCGTTGAAGTGGCACCAGGCCACCATCTCCAGCAGGCTGTGGGCGCGTTTCAGCGCTGCCTGCCCGCTCGCCTCGTTCTCGCGCAGGTCGCCGCGGTACATCAGCCAGCCGTCCTGGGTCTGGCCGGTGACCCGCTGCAGCGACAGACGCTCTTCGGTGAGGTCCGTGGAGATGCCCGGGTTGATGATGTCGATCTTGCCGGCCTTGCGTTCAAACGCCGCATACAGCCGCCGGCCCAGCAGGTTGAGCTCTTCCGGGTCGATGGCCAGGGTATCGGCATTCTCGCGGGCGAACTGGGACAGCGTCCGGTAGCTCGTGGTCAGGGCATCGACCAGGGTCCGGCGTTCTTCCATGACCCTGTGCATCTTCCAGGTCTGTCGCGTGTCCAGCATCAGCAGGCTGGCCTGATCCCAGCCCCACTGGTTGACCAGATCGCGCATGGCTTCGCGGCGCCAGGTGGCGTTGCGGCGCGTGTCGGGCCGGCTCATCGGTTCGTTGACCTTGAAGTACAGGCAGCGCCGGGCCAGCTCCAGGCGGGTATCGTCGCCACGATCGGTCAGGTATTCCTCGACCTTGTCGGTCAGGGATACGTACGGATCGAGACGGTCAAGATTGGTTTCGCCGCGATAGACGGCACGCTTGAAGCGCAGGCTGAGCACTTCGGGGCGAGGGTATTCGCTGGCGTAGCACTCCATCAGCATGATCTTCAGGACCGACTTGTAGGGCGAGTCCACCGCCTTGTACAGCTGCCACAGGGCCGCCCCGAAGAATTCCTCCGCGGGCAGGATGCCGACACCGCCGAAGTCGAGGCTCTCATTGGGCTTGATGAAGCGCTTGTGCTTGAGATCGTGCACGTACTGGTCGTAGTCCTGCTCCCGGTCGGGGGGTACCAGCCACCATACCGGATAGCGCCCGGCCGCCAGCAGCCCGGTGCGGTAGAACTCCTCCAGCAGCAGGCGGTGCTGGGCGCTGCCGCTGCTCTCCTTGGAGATGTGCTGATGGGCGCCGCGCCGGAAGCCGACGTCGTCGAGTACGAAGAAGTGCACCTCCAGTCCCAATGAGGCGGCCCAGCTTTCGATCGCCTCGGCTTTGCGCGCCAGCATGTCCCGCTGCGCGTCGGGCAGGTCCGTGCGGTGGCACACCCAGATGTCGAAGTCGCTGTTTTTGGAGTAGGCGATCGAGCCGCTGCTGCCCATCAGGTACAGTGCCTGGATGTCCAGGCTGTGCAGGGCGCGCCGCCGGTAGGTGAAGCTCCTGGCCAGCCGCTTGGCTGCGTCGATGGTGCGGTTGGTGGGCGAATAGTCCGAAATGCCGGCCGGCGCCTTGCTCGACAGATAGCCCGGCAACATCGGGTGATTGATGTGGAAGAGCAGCGGCAGCAGGTCCATGAAGGTCTGCTGGCGGGTTCCGAGAGACACATAGACGCGCCGCAGGCGCTCCCGGTTCAACGCCAGGAAGCGGCGCTTGATGGCGTTGATGTCCAGCCCTTCCAGGGCGCCGGTGTGCTTGAGCGATTGCGCGGTCATGTCACCACACTAATCGAATGCGGAGTCGGGCGCTGTCCCCGCCGGCCGGCGGCGCTGCGGCCCCAGCGGTGCGGGTGCGCCGCGGCGGCGATGGATAAAGCGGGTCAGGAGGCGACGGCGCAGGTCTGGGCGCGGTCGCCGGACAGCTGCTCGGCCGCCCGGCGCAGCAGCGCCGTGGCGTTGTCGCTGCGGCGCCAACTGCTGACCCCGATACGAACCTGGGGCGCGGCGCCGTCCTGCCCAACCAGATCGCCCAGCAGGCTGCGCAACTTCACGGCGAGCACCTGGGCGTGCTCGCTGTCGGTTTCCGGCAACGCAACGACGAACTGGCCGTCCTCGGCGTGTCCCACCAGGTCCGCCCAGCGCAGCTGGTCCTTGAGCAGGCGGCTGGCGTCGCCGAGCCAAGGCCCGGGTCCGCTTTCGCCGCCCACTTCGACCACGATCACCGACAGGGGCCGCTCGTAGCGGCGGCTGCGGGCGACCTGGGGTTCCAGGGCCAGCAGCAGCCCGCGGCGGTTCAGCAGCCCGGTGTCCGGATCCGAGGTGGCTTCGGCTTGCAGGGCTTCGGTGAGTCGTTCGACCCGGGTTCGCAGCTGGGTCTCCGCGGTGACGTCGCGGTACAACAGCGCCTCAACGCGGCGACCGTCTTGTCCGTTGTCCAGGGTAATGGACCGTACCTCCAGAAAACGGGGCGTCTCGTCGGGGCCGCTGACCTGTACGGGTCCATCGGCTTCCAGCAATGGGGCCAGCGGCCCCCCGGCCAGGGTTTCCCGCCGCTGACCGACCATTTCCACGGCGATTCCGCCCAACCATTGGGAAAGTGCCGGGTTGCAGTCGCAGGCGCGGCCCTCGGCGTCAAACAGCAAAATTCCCAGGTTCGCGTGATCGAGGAGTTGGCGGATTTCGCCCACCGTGAGCCCATCCAGCATGACGTATCCCTCACTTCAAAGCAGCGGTTGGCCGCCCACCGGCGGCTCGACACCTGTTATGGGTGCCTGCATACTGTTCCTGTAACGGACGCTTTGGCCAAAGCTTTAGGCCGGCGCTGCGTAGCTGCAGGAGCGGACGGCGGTTAAGGGCAGGCCGTGTGGCCTGCCGTGGAATTGAGCCAACGCAGGAGAGGCATGCCATGGTGGACCGTCAACACGTGCTGGATCTGGGAGCGCCGGACCCGGAGCTCAAGAACTCCCCCATCATGGAGGAGACGGACGAAGAATTCGAAGTGCTGGCCCAGGAGGTGTCCGAGGAACCCGTCTGCTATTTCAATGGGATGGCCTATGAAAACGGGTCTTTCGTGCGCAGCGGCACGGAGCTGCTGCACTGCGAGAACGGCGCCTGGGTACGCGAGGGCTCCGCGGACCCCGACAATCCCTGAAGCCGCCGCCGCGCTCGGTGCTCAGCCCTCGAAGTCTTCGCCGCGGCCGGCGATGCCCCGCACCCGCTCCACCGGGAACCGGCTTTCGTTGATGGCGATCTTGTCGCCGGCCGCCTGCACCAGATCCATGTCCAGCTTATCCGCGATTCTCACCAGGTAGATCAGGATGTCCGCCAGCTCCAGGCGGACCTGCTCGCGCCGACCGGGCTCCAGCGCCTGACTCTGGGCCTGGGTCATCCACTGGAAATGCTCGACCAGTTCGGCCGCTTCGGCAATCAGCGCCATGGCGAGGTTCTTGGGCGAATGGAACTGGTCCCAGTCGCGGGCGTCGGCGAACGCCGCCAGCCGGCGGCGCAGCCCTTCCAGGCTGTCGTGGACGCCGGCCCGTGGGCAGGCGCTGTCGCTATCGTGCGGAGCCATGCACCCAGCCTACCATGGTGATGGGCGCCCGGCAGCCGGCTCAGCGCGCCCCGTGGGCGGCGGCCAGGCGCTCGCGGGCCCGCTGTATCGCCGCCCGTACCTGCTCGGGGGCGGTGCCGCCGACGTGGCTCCGGGACGCGACGGAGCCTTCAAGGCTCAGCACATTGTAGACATCTTCCTCGATCGTCCCGGAAAACGCCTTTAATTCGCTGAGGTTCATCTCGCTCAGATCGCGCCCGCTCTGCAGGCCATGGCGCACGGCCTGGCCCACGACCTCGTGGGCATCCCGGAACGCCATCCCCTTGCGCACCAGGTAGTCCGCCAGGTCCGTTGCGGTCGAGAACCCCGAGCGGGCGGCTTCCCGCATGCGTTCGCGGTTCACTTCCAGGGCCGGCATCATGTCGGCGAAGGCGCGCAGCGAGCCCAGCAGGGTGTCCACCGTGTCGAACAGTGGTTCCTTGTCCTCCTGGTTGTCCTTGTTGTACGCCAGGGGCTGGCCCTTCATGAGCATGAGCAGGGCCATCAGATGGCCTGTGACCCGCCCGGTCTTGCCCCGTACCAGCTCCGGTACGTCGGGATTCTTCTTCTGGGGCATGATGCTGGAGCCGGTGCAGAACCGGTCCGGCAGTTCGATGAAGGCGAACTGGGCCGACGACCACAGGATCAGCTCCTCGGCAAAGCGCGACAGATGGGTCATCACCAGGGCGGCACCGGCGCAGAACTCGATGGCGAAATCCCGGTCGCTGACGGCATCCAGGGAATTTTCCGCGGGCCGGTCGAAGCCCAACAGCTCGGCGCTGTACGCCCGGTCGATGGGGTAGCCGGTCCCGGCCAGCGCGGCGGCGCCCAAAGGCATCACATTGGCCCGCCGCCGACAGTCGCAAAGGCGGCCCGCGTCACGGTCCAGCATCTCGAACCACGCCATCATGTGGTGGCCGAAGGTGATCGGCATGGCCACCTGCAGGTGGGTGAACCCTGGCATGACGGTGTCGACCTCGCGCTCGGCCAGGTCGACCAGGCCTCCCTGCAGGCGCCGCAGCTCGGTCGCCGCATTGTCGATCTGGTCGCGCAGGTACAGGCGCAGATCGGTCGCTACCTGATCGTTGCGCGAGCGGCCGGTGTGCAGTTTCTTGCCGGCTTCGCCGATAAGCTCCGTGAGACGTGCCTCGATGTTCATGTGCACGTCCTCGCGGGCGACCGACCAATGGAAGTCGTCGCGCTCGATTTCGGCCCGGACGGTCTCCAGACCGCCGATGATCGCCTGGCACTCCGCGCCGCTCAGCACGCCGACCCGCGCGAGCATGCGGGCGTGGGCGACGGAGCCCTCGATGTCGTAGGCGTACAGGCGGCGATCGAATCCGACCGAGGCGGTGAATGCCTCCACGAAGGCATCGGTTGATTCGGAAAAACGCCCGCCCCAGGCTTGGTTGGTGGGCTTGTCGGTGGCCATGGTCCGCGAGTCACTGGGTGTATGAGGTTTGCGCAGTATAGCGAAAGCGAATCGGGCGTGCGCGCCCGCCGCTTGCAGGCAATCAACCGAAAACCGACACTGAACGCCGATGAAAATGCTACCGAGTGCAGACACGGCTGCGAGCGCTGAGCGGGATCCTTTGTTCCTGCCCAGCTTCTGCGACATGCGCATGGTTTTTGCCGTGGTGGTGCTTGCCGAGCTGTTCGCTTTCGTGGTGGTGCTGGCTTCGGCGCAGAGCGGTCCGGGGCGCTGGGCGCGACTGGGCGTCGTGTCGCTGTTCGTGCAGTGGATCGCCCTGACCAGTGCGGCGGTCCTGTGTACCGCGAGACCGGGGCTGCGGCGCCTGAGCAACGCGGCCGCCGCCCTGATCAGTTACCTGCTGTTGTTGGTGGTGGCTGCGGCGATCAGCGAAGTGGCCTGGCGGGTCATCGCGACTGCACCGGCCTGGACCTTGGGGGACCCGGGCACTCACGACGGTTTTTTGCTGCGCAATGTGGGCATCAGCGCGGTGATCAGTGCACTGGCATTGCGTTATTTCTTCGTACGCCACCAGTGGCGCCGGCAGGTGCAGGCCGAAAGCCTGGCGCGCATTGCGGCGCTGCAGGCCAGGATCCGGCCCCATTTCCTGTTCAACAGCCTCAACACGATTGCTGCGCTGACCCGCTCGCGACCGGAGCAGGCCGAGGAGGCGGTGGAGGACCTGGCGGACCTGTTTCGCGCCACTCTGGCTGATGTTCAGGTGGAGGTGCCGCTGGCTCAGGAGTTGGAGGTGTGCCGCCGATATGGACACATGGAGTCGCTGCGTCTGGGCGAGCGGCTGCAACTGCAGTGGGAGGTGGCGGACGATCTGCTGGACACGCCGGTTCCATCGCTGGTGCTCCAGCCGCTGCTCGAGAACGCCATCTACCACGGCGTGGAGCCATGCCCCCAGGGTGGCATCGTGCGCGTCGTTGGACGCCGGGAGAGCCGCTGGCTGTATCTGGATGTGTGCAACTCCCGCCCCCCGAGCGCCGCGCAGTGCCGGCGTCCCGGCAACGGTATGGCGCTTGCCAACATCGGCCAGCGCCTGCAGCTGGCCTACGGCGACGGCGCCCGATTGACCGTCGAGGAAACCCGGGACCAGCACTGTGTGCAATTGCGGATTCCGCTAGGAGCGCAGGCATGAAAGTACTGATCGTCGACGACGAGTCCCCGGCACGGGAGCGCTTGCGCCGGCTGCTGGGGGAGGTGCCGGAATGCCGCGTCTGTGCCGAGGCGGCCAATGGCCGCGACGCTCTGCAGGCGGCGGCGCGCACGGAACCGGATGTGGTGCTGCTCGATATCCGCATGCCCGGCATGGACGGCCTGGAAGCGGCCCGACATCTGTCCGACCTCGACCAGCCGCCGGCGGTCATCTTCAGTACCGCCTACGGAGAACATGCCCTGGAGGCGTTCGAGGCTCATGCTGTGGACTATCTGCTCAAGCCGATCCGCGCCGCGCGCCTCAATGAAGCCCTGCACAAGGCCCGCCGGCTGACCCGGGCCCAGGCCCAGGCGTTGAGCCACGCCGAGCCGGTCGCCGCCAACCGGGCTCGCACCCATATCTGCGCCCGCGTGCGCGGCAACCTGGAACTGGTTCCGCTGGAAACCGTGCGCTACTTCGAGGCCGACCAGAAGTACGTCACCGTCCGCCATGGGGACGGCGCGGTGCTCATCGAGGATTCACTGCGCACCCTGGAGCGGGAATTTGCGCCGCGCTTCGTGCGTATCCACCGCCGTACGCTGGTCGCGGTGGATTTTCTGGAGGGGCTGGAAAAGGATGCGACCGGCAAATGCCGGGTTCGTCTGTCCGGCATCCAGGATCGGCCCGAGGTGAGCCGCCGGCACCTGGCCGCGGTTCGCGGACTGCTCAAGGCCGGCTGACTGACCGCGCATCAGCTGGATGCGTTGGTGTCGCTGGCGGCGTGACGGGCGGTGCCTGAGCGCCGCTCGGCATGCAGGTGCTTGAGCGCCTGGGCAATGGACTGGTCCAGGTAGCTGCCGTAGTAGTCGGGAGAGCTGACACCCACCATGGCCGGGGCCAGTTGGCGGCCCTTGGCGTCCAGGAACAGTACCGTCGGGGTGACGCTGATGTGATAGCGGCTGGCCAGCTGATCGGCCGGCACCTGTTTGCCCGCGAAATCCACCAGTTTGGCATCGTCCCCAATCATTACCTTGCGAATCAAAACCTTGTTGGTGTAGTCGCCACTGATGAGCATGGGTTTGAGGAAGTCCCGGTCGAGCAGTTCGCAGTAGTGGCAGCCGGGTGCGCTGAACACCAGCATGATGGGGACGCCGCGCTGGTTGGAACTCGCGCCGTCGGCCTGCAGGTCCGTCGTCACCGGCACGGCCGGGCCGGCCCCCCACGCGCTGGCCGCCACCAGTATTGCGACCATGGCCCACCACGGATTGAACTTGCAACGGTACTTCACGACTCGCTATCCTCCCATGCCCGGTATCTTTCATTGAATCCCGGGTAGTGGCGCCCTGGGTGCGCCCGATGTGGGTAATCGACCGCTGACCGGTCGACGTCGACTCTGCGCACCTATGGTGCGTCCCAGCCTTAAACGGTCCCTGCCATGGCAGAAGAAGTCCTGCGCATCGCCACCCGCAAGAGTGCCCTGGCGCTCTGGCAGGCGGAATTCGTCCGCGACAGCCTGATGGCCGCCCACCCCGGCCTGCAGGTGGAGTTGCTTACCATGTCCACCCGCGGCGACAAGATCCTCGATACGCCGCTGGCCAAGATCGGCGGCAAGGCGTTGTTCGTCAAGGAACTCGAAGAGGCGCTACTGGATGGACGCGCGGACCTGGCAGTACATTCCATGAAGGACGTACCCATGGAGCTGCCGGACGGGCTCCAGCTGGCCGTGGTGCTGGATCGGGAAGACCCCCGCGATGCCTTCGTCTCCAATCAGTATGACACAATCGACGCGCTGCCACAGGGCGCGAGGGTCGGCACCTGCAGCCTGAGGCGCCAGTGCCAGCTCAGTGCCCGGCGTCCGGACCTGCGGATCCTGAACCTCAGGGGTAATGTGGGAACCCGCCTGGGCAAGCTCGACGGCGGCGAATTCGACGCCATCGTGCTGGCCAGCTCCGGCCTCAAGCGGCTCGGCCAAGGCGAGCGCATCACCGCCGAACTGGCCCCGGAAGTCATGCTGCCCGCCGTGGGCCAGGGTGCGCTGGGCATCGAATGTCGCAGCGCCGATGCCCGCGTGCAGGAGTTCGTTGCGGCGCTGGAACACGGCGCCAGCCATACCCGCGTGCGCGCGGAGCGGGCCATGAACCGCCGCCTGGAAGGGGGCTGTCAGGTGCCCATCGCCGGCTACGCGGAGCTCGCCCATGGTGTTATCGTGTTGCGCGGCCTGGTGGGGCGGCCGGATGGCAGCGAGGTGGTTACCGGTGTGATCAGCGGTCGACCGGAGGACGCCGAAGAGCTGGGCACGGTCCTGGCCGACGACCTGTTGTCGCGGGGTGCCGACCGCATCCTGGCACAGCTGTACGCCGAGCACTGAATTGCGTCCCACGAAAACCGCCAAATTGACTATCGTTACCCCTGCACCGGGGTCGGGCGTCGCGTTTGCGGGCCCTGTTGCGTTGCGCCCATGACGTCTTCGCAACAGCACGGCGACCGCGGGGATCTGGCCGGCGTCGGGGTATTGGTGACGCGCCCCGCGCAGCAGGCGGAGCAGCTGTGCGCCCTGGTCGAGCAGGCGGGCGGCCGGGCGTTGCGCTTTCCGGTGCTGGAGATCCTGGACCCGGTGGACAATACCGCGCTGCTGGCGCTGATCGACCGGCTGGAGACCTTCGACCTGGCCATCTTCATCAGCGCCAATGCGGTCAACAAGGCCATGAACCTGGTCCTGGCGCGCCGTCCCTGGCCGGCCTCGCTGCGCATCGCCGCCATCGGCAAGCGCTCGGCCAGGGAGCTGGAGGGTTTCGGCCATCCGGCGGACCTGTACCCGCAGCGCAAGTTCGACAGCGAGGCGCTGCTGGCCATGGACGCGCTGCAGGATGTGTCCGGCAGCAAGGTGGTGATCTTTCGGGGCGACGGGGGCCGCGAGTACCTGGGTGACACCCTGGCCGCCCGCGGCGCCGAGGTGGAGTATGCTGAAGCGTACCGGCGCGGTCGGCCCAAGGGCGATACCGGAAGATTGATGCGCTACTGGGCCCGCGGGGAAGTGCAGGTAATCACCGTGAGCAGCAACGAAGGGCTGCGCAACCTGTTCGACATGGTGGGCAAGCTCGGTCAGCAGTGGCTGCGCAAGACGCCCCTGGTGGTGCCCGGCGAGCGGGGGGCGGCGCTGGCCCGCGAGCTCGGTTTCCGGGAGCCTGCGGTGATTGCCGACAATGCCACCGACGAGGCCATGTTTGCGGCACTGCGGACCTGGGTACGGTCGAGACCGCCTGCCCCCCACTCCGGATGACCGGTCACGGCCCCCCGGGGCGGCCGGCGAGCAGCAGAGGATGACTCGATGAGCGAACACAAACCGCCCAAACCCGAGCAGCCCCCGGCAGAGGGGAAGGCCTCGGGCAGCGGTCGCGGGGGGTCCGGTTCCAAGGGCAAGCAAAGCAGCGGCCAGCTGCGGTCGCCGCCCGCAACGGGCAGGGAGCGCGATGCGCCCACCAAGCCGGCGCCTCCGGGAGATGGTGCACAGGAGCCGAAACCCGCGGTGTCCCGGTCCCCGGCGGCGGGGCGGGCGGGGCTGTCTGTGGCAGTGCTAGCCTTGCTCGTCGGTATCGGCACCGCGGTCGCCGGCTACTTCATCTGGCATGAAGTGACCCGTCTGGACCGGGCTCAACAGGCCGGTGTGACTCGCCTGCAGAGCGCCGTGGACGGTATGCGCAGCGCGGTGGCGGATGAGCAGCGGCACCAACGACAGCAATTGGACGCCCTGCGCGCCCGTGAGGACAGTATGGAGGCCGGCGTGGCCGGGTTGCGGGCCCAGGTGAGCCGCACCTCGGAAGGTTGGGTGCTGGCCAACGTCCAGTACCTGTTGCAGGTGGCCAACGAAAGTCTCCAACTGCAGCGCGATGTGGGCACTGCCCAGGCGGCGCTGAAGGACGCGGATCAGCGTCTCGAAGCGCTGGGCGATCCAGGCTATCTGCCGGTACGCAAGGAAATCGCCGGCGAGATCACCGCCCTCGCTGCGGTTCCGGTGCCCGACATTGCCGGCATCACCGTGACCCTGGACAGCCTCATCCATCAGGTCCCGCAGCTCGCCCTGCAGGGCACCGCGGTGGTGGCTCCGCCCGCATCCGGCGGTAGCCCGGGGTCCGCCACGGCCGCCGCGGGTACCCGCTGGCGCGAGTTGCCCGGCGAGATCTGGCGAGCGCTGCGTCAGCTCGTGCAGGTTCGGCATCACGAAAAGCCGGTGGGTCCGCTGCTGGCCCCCAAGGACGAATATTTTCTGTACCAGAATATGAAGCTGCAGCTGGAAGCTGCACAACTGGCCGCCCTGCGCCAACAGTCCCAGAGCTACCGGACCAGCCTGCGTACCGCCTTGCAGTGGCTGGACCAGTACTTTGCCGCCGACAATGCCCTGACCCAGAGTATGGTGCAGCAGCTCCAACAGTTGCAGTCCGTCGACGTGCGCCCCCAACTGCCGGATCTGTCGGGCTCACTGCGCAAACTGCGTGAGTTGAGGGCCTCCCTGGAACGGGAGGGCCGGGAGGGCCAGGCCGGCCCGCCGGCGGCTTCCGGCACCGACGGGCAGCCGGCAAAGCCAATGACACCCCCGCCGGCGGCGGGCGGCGGCGCTGCACCGTCCCAGCCGCCTGCCACCGGTGCCGGTGACAACAACGGTGGCGGAGGGAATCAGCCGCCGGCAACGGGTGCGCAATGAAGACCCTGTTCTTTTCGCTGGTCGTGCTGGTGGCGGCGGTGGCGGTCGCGTTGGGTGTGCTCCGGGAGCCGGGCTACCTGTTGATCGGCTACGGGTCCTGGACCATCCAGACCAGCCTGTCGTTGTTCGTGGTGGCACTGGTGGTGGCGTTTGCGGCCCTGTACCTGCTGATCCGCTTCCTGGTCGGCCTGCATCGCATGCCCCAACAGGTGCGCGGTTGGGAGCGCCGGCGCCGGACGTTGAAGGCGCGCAATGCCCTGAGCCGTGGTCTGATCGAGTTGTCCGAAGGCCAGTGGGTGGCGGCCGAGCGACGCCTGATCAAGCATGCCCCCGACAGCGAGAACCAACTGCTCAACTACCTGGCCGCGGCGCGTGCCGCTCAGCGTCAGGGTGCCGACCAGCGCCGCGACCACTACCTGCGTATGGCGCACCGCAGCATGCCGGCGGCGGATGTGGCGGTGGGTCTCACCCAGGCCGAGCTGCAGATCGCCCATCGCCAGATGGAGCAGGCGCTGGCCACCCTCACCCACCTGCGTACCATCGCCCCGCGCCATGCCTATGTGCTGCGCATGCTGATGAAGCTGTACCTGCGCCTGCGGGACTGGAGTCACCTGCGGGACCTGCTGCCGGAGTTGCGTCGCCGGCAGGTGATCAGCGACGACCAGGCCCAGCAGCTGGAGCTGCAGGTGTACGGCGCCTTGCTCGGCGACGCCGGCCGCAAGAGCGACCTGGCCGGCGTGCGGGAAGTGTGGGAGAGCATACCGCGGCGACTGAGCCGGGAAGAGCCGCTGGTGCTGACCTGCGCCGGTTATCTGGGCAGCCTGGGAGCCGCGCCGGAGGCGGCCGCGTTGGTGGAAGGCGTTCTCAAACGCCACTGGAGCGAACGCCTGGTGTATCTCTATGGGCAGATCGAGGCCGATGCCGCGGCGCAGTTCCAGGCTGCCGAGGGCTGGCTGAAGGAGCACCAGAAGGATCCGGTGCTGCTGCTCGCCCTGGGGCGGCTGGCCAAGCGCAATCAGCTGTGGGGCAAGGCGCGCAGCTATCTGGAGGCAAGTATCGGCCTGAAGCCGACCGTGGAGGGCTACCAGCTGCTCGGCAGCATATTGGAGCAGATGAACGAGCCCGGGGCGGCCATGGAGTGCTATCGCAAGGGCATGTCGCGGGCCGCCGAACCCCGCGCCCTGCCGGCGCCTATGCTGGACTCCAGCTGGGCTGCGGGCGACGACGCGGATGCCCTGACGGCGTTGGCGCCGGCCGCCTCCGACAACCCATAGCGGCGGCGGGTCGCCGGCGCTCAGGCCCCGGAGGCCGCGCGCACGTCGTCGGCGAATTCGAACGAGTCGTAGTAGAGCCGGTCCGCGGGCAGGCCGTGGGCCTCGAACAGCGTCCGGGCCGCTGCGATCATCGCCGGCGGGCCGCTCATGTACAGGTCGAAGCCGCTGAGGTCCGGGTGCTCCCGCACCACTGCCTCGGGCACCAGTCCGGTCTCGCCCTGCCATTGATCTTCCGCTATGGGTTCGGACAACACCGGCGTGTAGCGAAAGTCAGGGTGTGCCTGTGCCCACCGTTCCGGGAGCTCGCCCAGGTACAGGTCGCGACGGCTGCGCACGCCCCAGAACAGATGCATGGGGCGCTCGATGCCTTGATGGAAGGCATGCTCGAGAATCCCTTTCAACGGAGCGAAGCCGGTCCCCCCGCCCATCAGGATGACGGGGCGTTCGGAATCCTCCCGCAGGAAGAAGCTGCCCAGGGGGCCTTCGAGGCGAAGCAGCGCCTTTTCCTTCATGTCGTCGAAGACATGACCGGTGAAGAAGCCGCCTTCAACGCGTCGCACATGCAGTTCCAGGAATTCATCGTCGTGGGGCGCGTTGGCCAGGGAAAAACCTCGCCGCCGGCCGTCCTTGAGCAGGATGTCGATATACTGGCCGGCCAGGAACTGCAGCCGTTCGGTGACCGGCAGCTTGAGTTTCAGGCGCATTACGTCGTGGGCCAGGAGTTCCTTTTTCGCCACCCGGCAGGGCAGGGTCTTGATCACGATGTCCTTGGCGGCGCCGATCTCGCGTACCTCGATCACCAGGTCCGACGCAGGTCTTGCCTGGCAGAACAGCGCCTTGCCGGCGGCCATGTCGGACTCCTTGAGCGCTGGCGGGCGCTGCTCGTCCGGGTATCGGACTTCGCCGGCGACCAGGGTGCCCAGGCAGGATCCGCAGGCGCCGTTGCGGCATCCGTAGGGGAAGGCGAAGCCCTGGCGCAGTGCCGCGTCCAGAACGCTTTCCCCGGGTTCCACCGGGAATTGGTGCTCGCTGGGCTGTATGGTGACCGTATGACTCATGGAAATGCCGCCGCCGTGGATGCGAAAATTGATGAATTGTCGCTGATTTCACTTGGGAGATAAACCGGTGGCGGCTGTGCTAATCGTGGGCTGTGGTGATATCGGGCGGCGGGTGGCCCGTTTGTACGGGGCGGGCGGCGACGCGGTCGTCGCCGTGGTCAGGCGCCCGGCGGCGGCCGCGGACCTGGCCGCCGAGGGCATTGCGTCCCTGGTTGCGGACCTGGATGACCCGGCCACGCTGGCCGAACTCCCCACCGGTGGCGCCCTGGTGTTCTACCTGGCGCCGCCGCCGTCCCCGGGGGTCGCCGATCCGCGCATCAACGCCTTCCTGGACGGGCCCGCCAGGGCGCGGCCGCCCGCCCGCGTCGTGTACATCAGCACCAGCGCCGTGTACGGCGACTGCGGCGGGCAATGGGTCAGCGAGGAGCGTACGCCGGCACCGACCACCGATCGCGGTCGCCGGCGGCTGGCGGCCGAACGCGCCCTGCTGGACTGGCAGCGAACCACCGGCGTGCCGGCGGTGATTCTGCGGGTACCGGGTATCTATGGTCCCGGTCGGCTGCCGGAGCGGCGCCTGCGGGAGGGGCTGCCGGTGCTGCGGCCCGAGGACAGCCCCTATACCAACCGCATCCACGCTGACGACCTGGCCGCGGTCTGCGCCGCCGCGGCGGAACGCGGCCGGCCCGGCGCGGCATACAACGTGAGCGACGGTCACCCCAGTACCATGACCGACTATTTCAACCGCATCGCGGACCTGCTGGCGTTGCCGCGGCCGCCGACGGTGGACATGGCCGAGGCGCGCCGGGTGCTGTCGCCGGGTATGCTGTCGTTTCTGCAGGACTCGCGTCGGCTGGACAACCGGCGCATGCGGGAGGAATTGGGCGTCACGCTGCGCTATCCGGAGCTGGACGCGGGCCTGTCGACCTGCATCCCATAGGTCCATCGTAGGTTGGGGTGAGCGGCGCGAAGCCCAGCCGAGCCAAGCCAAGCCCGACAAAGCCCGCAGCCCAACAAAGCCGACGGCACGTGGAATCGCAGAGCGCCGTTACCGAACTCGCCGTCCCCCTCCCGCCTGCGGGAGGGGAGCGTGCCGTCCTCAGGGACTTCCGCGGCCGGGCGCGTTCCCCGGCCGGCCTGCCCGTCGCCTGGATGCCGTCCCCTATTCCTTGGGCAGGCTGCGTTTGCTGCGCAGCCACTTGAGCAGCGGCTGCCATTGCTCCAGGTCATGGGTGACTGTCGACGGCGCCAGCTCGAAGATTCCCAGGCCCCGTTCGGCGGCTCGGACGTAGTTCTGCGTGTCGCGCAGGGTTGCCACAAAGGGGATGCCGAGGCTTTTCAGGAACCGTTCCAGCGCCTGGTAGGCGAGGGTGTGTTCCCGTACCCGATTCGCCACCACCGCCAGGCGGGTCTTGTCTCGCGACACCCTGCCGACGGTGAGCAGCTCGGCGATGAAATGAGCGGCGGCGCGGGTGTCCATGGGCGACGGCAGCACCGGGATGATCACGGTCTCCGCTCGCCGCACCAGCGCCTTCAGTTGCTTGCCGCGCACGGCGGCGGGGGCATCCATGACCAGATAGTCGGCTCCGGGCACGGCGCGCCGCATGTCGTCGTCAGCCGCTGCGAGCCCGTGGACGGTGGGAACGTGTGCCGGCCGTGCCGCCAGCCAATCCAGACTGGAGCGCTGGGGATCGAAGTCCGCCAGTACCACATGGCCGCCGCGCTGGGCATAGTGGGCCGCCAGGTTGGTCGCGACCGTGCTCTTGCCGGAGCCGCCCTTGGCGTTGAGGACCAGGATCTTGCGCATGGGCATGTCCTTTGTTTTGCTGGCGTTTATGCGGACCACGCTACTCTAGCACAGAGCATTTGCGTAACCCCGGATGCATCCCGCCTGCATGAGTGTAAGCAATTCCGGCATCTGTGAACTCGTTTATCATGTTGTTTTTATGAAATAAAATTATGACTTCCCATGTATATTGATGCTGCCGGCACGGGAGGCGTAAAGAATGCGACAGCCTTGCGCAATTTCGGCAGCCTTCTTTAGTCGAGTGCTATATTTAAATATATTTCATATCGTTATATCTTATCCGCCAGGTCGGGACAGGTGCGATTGTGCTGCCGTTACATGAATTCGATCGCCGGAAACGTCGTATTATTTTACAGTCGAAAATTGTGATCGTCTCGCAATACCTTAAAAACAAGTACTTGTACGTTTGGCACAAGTCGTGCTTTATGACTGCCAGCATCGGAGCGTGACAAAGGTGGCCACATAGAAGACCACCCGAAAGCATTAGCCGTCATACCAACAAAGGTGTGAATCGCGGCAAGGAACAACAAGAAAAACAGGGAAGACGATTCGGAGCCCGCCTTGTGCGGGCTTTTTCTTGTCTAGTCCGTCGGCCTGTCGAAGATCCCCAGCTGTTCCCACAGACCATCGACACGCGCCTTGACCTCGGCGCTCATGGCGATGGCGCGTCCCCATTCCCGTTGGGTTTCTCCCGGCCACTTGTGGGTGGCGTCGAAGCCGATCTTGCCGCCCAGGCCCGACACGGGCGAAGCGAAATCCAGATAGTCGATGGGCGTGTTCTCGACGATCACCGTGTCGCGGGCCGGGTCCATGCGGGTGGTCACGGCCCAGATCACGTCCTTCCAGTCGCGCACATCGATGTCGTCGTCGGTGACGATCACGAACTTGGTGTACATGAACTGGCGCAGGAACGACCACACGCCGAACATCACCCGCTTGGCATGCCCGGCGTACTGCTTGTTGATGCTCACGCAGGCCATGCGGTAGGAGCAGCCCTCCGGGGGCAGGTAGAAGTCGGTGATTTCCGGGAACTGCTTCTGCAGGATGGGAACGAACACCTCGTTCAGCGCCAGCCCCAGAATGGCGGGTTCGTCGGGCGGTCGGCCGGTGTACGTGCTGTGGTAGATGGGCCGGTCCCGGTGGGTGATGCGCTCGACGGTGAACACCGGGAACGTCTCCACCTCGTTGTAGTAGCCGGTGTGGTCGCCGAACGGACCCTCCGGGGCGGTTTCGCCGGGATGGATGAAACCTTCCAGCACGATCTCCGCGCTGGCCGGCACCTGCAGGTCGCTGAGCTGGCACTTGACCAGCTCGGTCTTGGCGCCCCGCAGCAGCCCTGCAAAGGCGTACTCGGACAGGGTGTCCGGTACCGGCGTGACCGCCCCCAGGATGGTGGCCGGATCGGCACCCAGGGCCACCGCCACGGGAAACGGCTCGCCGGGATGCGTTCGCTGCCAGTCGCGGAAATCCAGCGCTCCGCCCCGGTGGGCCAGCCAGCGCATGATGAGCTTGTTGCGCCCGATCACCTGCTGACGGTAGATGCCCAGGTTCTGGCGTTCCTTGTGGGGGCCGCGGGTCACCACCAGCGCCCAGGTGATGAGCGGGCCCGCGTCCTCCGGCCAGCATGTCTGTACGGGCAGCTGGCCGAGATCCACATCGCCCGCCTCGATCACCCGCTGCTGGCACGGCGCGCTGCGCACCACCTTGGGCGCCATGTCCAGCACCTTTCTGAAGATCGGCAGGCTGCGCCAGGCGTCCTTCATGCCCCGCGGCGGGTCCGGCTCCTTGAGGAACGCAAGCAGCTTGCCCACCTCCCGCAGCGCCTCCACTGACTCCTCGCCCATCCCCATGGCGACCCGCCGGGGAGTGCCGAACAGGTTGCCCAGTACCGGGATGCTGTGGTCCTTCGGGTTTTCGAACAGCAGCGCGGGACCGCCGCCGCGCAGGGTGCGGTCGCAGATCTCGGTCATCTCCAGGCGCGGGTCCACCTCCACGCCGATGCGCTTGAGCTCGCCCTGCTGCTCGAGTTGATCGATGAAGTCACGCAGATCGCGATATTTCATGGAGGTGTCATTAGTGTGGCGCAGGCCGCCAAGCATACCAGAGCGCGCCCCCTCGGGCCGATTGGCTGCGCCAGCAGGCGGTATCGGCGCCCGGATTCTTGTGCCATCGGCGGCGTTCGCCGCAGAGCCGCCCCTGAGGTCTGCTCAGGTCCTGAACTCGGCCACCACCGGCGCGTGGTCGGATGGCCGTTCCCAGCCGCGCGGCTCCTTGTCGATGCGGCATGACGTGCAGGCTTCGCACAGCGGCTCACTGGCCAGGACATGATCGATGCGCACGCCCAGGTTGCGGGCAAAGCCGCGCATGCGGTAGTCCCACCAGCTGAAGCTCGCCTCCGGTTGATCGAACAAACGGAAAGTGTCGCACAGGCCCAGCTGAATCAGGCTGTCCAGCGCCGTGCGCTCGGGTTCGCTGAACAGCACCCGGCCCTCCCACACCAGGGGGTCGTACACGTCCCGTTCCTGCGGTGCGATGTTGAAGTCGCCCACCACCACCAGCTTCGAATGCCGTGCCAGCTGTTCTTTCACGAAGGCACGGAGCTTTTCCAGCCAGTCCAGCTTGTAGCCGTACTTGGGCGAATCCACGGCTTCGCCGTTGGGGACGTACAGGTTGAGCAAGCGCACGTCGCCGTAGGTCGCGGCCAGCACCCGGCGCTGGGGATCGTCCAGGCCCGGTATGTCGGTGACCACATCACTGCCTTCGGCCTTGCTCAGTATGGCGACACCGTTGTAGGTCTTCTGGCCGCTGTACCGGGCCCGGTAACCGGCCGCCTCGATGTCGGTGAGCGGGAACTGATCGTCGGTGAGTTTCGTTTCCTGCAGGGCCAGCAGATCCGGCTGTTCGGTCTGCAGCCACTGCAACACCTGGGGCAGGCGTACCCGCAGGGAATTGACGTTCCAGGTCGCGATCTTCATCTAAATGTTCAAGCCGCCAGCCCCGAGTGGCGCAGCAAGGCGTCGATGGTGGGCTCGCGGCCGCGGAACTCCACGAACAGCTCCATGGGATCGCGCGAGCCGCCCTGTTCGAGGATGCTGGCCAGGAAGCGCTCGCCGGTATCGCGGTCGAAGATGCCCGCTTCCTCGAAGGCGGAGAAGGCGTCCGCGGACAGCACTTCCGCCCACTTGTAGCTGTAGTAGCCCGCCGCATAGCCGCCGGCGAAGATGTGCGAAAAGCTGTGCGGGAAGCGGTTGAAGGACGGCGGTCGGATCACAGCCACCTGCTCGCGCACCTCGTCCAGCAGCTGGTAGATATGCGCTCCCTTGGCAGCGTCGTACTCCAGGTGCAGCCGGAAATCGAAGATGGAAAATTCCAGCTGGCGCACCATCTGCATGGCCGACTGGAAGTTCCTGGCTGCCAGCATGCGGTGGTACAGCGCTTCGGGCAGGCGCTCCCCTGTGCGGTAGTGGCCTGCGATCAGGTCCAGGGCCTCCCGTTGCCAGCACCAGTTCTCCATGAACTGGCTGGGCAGTTCCACCGCGTCCCAGGCCACGCCGCCGATGCCCGCAACGCTGGGGTAATCGACCTGGGTGAGCATATGGTGCAGACCGTGGCCGAATTCGTGGAACAGGGTCAGTACTTCGTCATGGGTGAACAGCGCCGGATCGCTGCCGATGGGCGGCGCGAAATTGCAGGTCAGATAGGCGACCGGCACCTGCAGCTTGTCGCCGCGCCGCTTGCGGCTGATGCATTCGTCCATCCAGGCACCGCCCCGTTTTTTCCGGCGGGCGTACAGATCCAGGTAGAACTGCCCGCGCACCGCGCCCTCGCCGTCGCGGATGGTGTAGAAGCGCACATCCGGGTGCCAGACATCCACCCCTTCCTCGCGGCTGATGCTCAGGCCGTAGAGCCGTTCCACCACGGCGAACATCCCTTCCAGTACCCGGTGCTCCGGAAAGTACGGCTTGAGCTCCTCCTGGGAGATGGCGTATTTGTGCTGGCGCAGTTTTTCCGAGTAATAGGCGGTGTCCCAGGCCTCCAGCTCCGTGACGCCATGGACCTCCTGGGCGAAGGAGCGCACCGCCTCCAGGTCCTGGCGCGCCATGGGCAGCGCCCGCGCCGCCAGATCGTTGAGAAAGCCCAGCACCTGCTCGGTCGAGCCGGCCATCTTGGTGGCCAGGGAACGCTCGGCATAGTTCGCGTAGCCGAGCAGTCGGGCCGCCTCATGGCGCAGGGCCAGAATGCGCTCCATGACCGAGGTGTTGTCCCACTGCCCGGCATTGGGGCCCTCGTCGGAAGCACGGGTCACATAGGCCTCGTACACCTGGGCACGCAGTTCCCGGTTGTCGGCATAGGTGAGTACCGGAAAGTAGGACGGGAATTCCAGGGTGATCAGCCAGCCGTCGAGGCCGCGCTGCTCGGCGGTCTGGCGGGCGAGGCCGCGGGCGCTCTCGGGCATCCCGGCCAGCAGCCCCTCGTCGGTGACCTGCCGGCTCCAGGCGTTGGTGGCGTCCAGCAGGTTTTCCTCGAACTTGGAGGTCAGCGCGGACAGCTCCTGCATGATGGCCTTGTAGCGGGCGCGTTGTTCGCTGTCGAGCTCGATGCCCGACAGCCGGAAATCCCGCAGGGCGTTGTCGACGATCTTGCGCTGGGCGGTGCCCAGGCGGTGATACTCCTCGCCGTCCGCAAGCTGCCTGAATGCCCGATACAGCCCCTCGTTCTGGCCCATCTCGGTGGCGTAATCGCTCAGTTTCGGCAGGCAGGCGTTGTAGGCGCCCCGCAGGTCCTCGGAATTGACCACCGAGTTCATGTGGCTGACCGGGGACCAGGCCCGGTTCAGCCGGTCCTCCAGGTCTTCCAGCGGCTCTACCAGGTTTTCCCAGGTGTAACGGTCGTTGGCTTCCAGCAGCCGGCGGACGCGTCGGCGATTTTCGTCCAGCAGTTGGTCGATGGCCGGTTCCACGTGTTCCGGGAGGATCCGGGAGAAGGGGGGCAGTCCTTGCAGGGCGAGCAGCGGGTTGTCCATGACGTTCGCGAACCTCTGGAAGATGGATTGCGTGCAGGAGCCGGGCGGACCGGTACTTTAGCATGCGCAACCCGTGCTCCCAAGAAACCGCCGGTGCACACCGGGATTGGGGGTGGCGGGCGCGATGTTGCTAGAATGACCGCCTTTGGGCACATGGGCGAGGCAGCTGTCGCTATGAAACATTACGATCTGATCGCCATCGGCGGGGGCAGCGGCGGCCTGTCGGTGGCCGAACGGGCGGCGCGCTACGGTGCGCGCTGCGCGGTGGTGGAATCCGGCCGGCTGGGCGGTACCTGCGTGAACGTGGGCTGCGTGCCCAAGAAGGTGATGTGGTTCGGCGCGTCCATCGCCCACACGCTGGAAGAGGCGGCGGGCTACGGCTTTGCCGTGAAGGTCGACGGGTTCGACTGGGCCGCCCTCAAGGGTGGGCGCGACGCCTATGTGCAAGGCATCAACGACTGGTACCACACCTATCTGGCCGATTCGGACATAGACGAAATCCAGGGCACCGCCCGCTTCGTGGACGCACACACCCTGGAGGTGGCCGGCGAGCGTTACAGCGCCGACCATATCGTCATCGGCGTCGGCGGCTATCCCACCGTGCCCGAGCTGCCCGGTGCGGATCTGGGCATTACCTCGGACGGCTTTTTCGACCTCGCCGAGCTGCCGCGCCGGGTCGCGGTGGTGGGTTCGGGCTACATCGCCGTGGAGCTTGCCGGCATGCTCAATGCCCTGGGCGCCGAGGTCACCATGCTGCTGCGTCGTGAGCACCTGCTGCGCCCCTTCGACGCCATGCTGCGCGAGGGGCTGATGGAAGAGATGCTCAACGACGGCATCAACATCCTCTCCAGCACCCGGGTCAGCGCCATCACACGCCGGGACGACGGCACCCTGTGCGTGGATTGCGGCGACGGTATGCTGCTGGAAGGTTTCGATCAGCTGATCTGGGCCGTAGGGCGCAGTCCGGCCACGGCGGAACTCAACGCCGCCGCCGCCGGTATCGCGATGGACGACGAAGGGTTCATACCGACCGATGCCTTCCAGAACACCAATGTTGCCGGCGTCTATGCCGTGGGCGACGTGACCGGAAGGGCGGCGCTGACGCCGGTGGCCATCGCCGCCGGGCGACGGCTTGCGGACCGGTTGTTCGGCGGCATGGTCGACCGTCACCTGTCCTACGAGCACATCCCCACCGTGGTGTTCAGCCATCCACCCATCGGCACCGTGGGGCTGACCGAAGAGGAGGCGCGGGCCACCCATGGCGACGCCGTCAAGACCTACCAGACGCGCTTCACCCCCATGTACCACGCGCTCACCGAGCGCAAGACGCAGACCTCCATGAAGCTGGTCACGGTCGGCGCCCACGAGAAGGTTGTGGGCTGCCACATCATCGGCCACGGCGCCGATGAAATGCTGCAGGGGTTTGCGGTGGCCCTTCGCATGGGCGCCACCAAGCGAGATCTGGACGACACTGTGGCCATCCATCCCACCAGCGCCGAAGAGCTGGTGACCATGCGCTAGTGGTCCATGGCCATCCGTTCGTTCGGGGACCGGACGCCGCGCATTGCTCCCGGTGTCTTCGTGGACGAGACCGCCGTCGTCATCGGCGACGTGACGGTCGGCGAAGACGCTTCCCTGTGGCCGCTGACCGTTGTCAGGGGCGATATTCACCGCATCGAAATCGGCGCCCGCACCAACATCCAGGACGGCAGCGTCCTGCATGTCACCCACGCCAGCGAGTTCAATCCAGCCGGTTACCCGCTGTCGGTGGGCAACGAGGTGACGGTGGGGCATCGAGTGATGCTCCATGGCTGCACCATCGAGGACCGCTGCCTGATAGGCATGGGCGCGGTGGTGATGGACGGAGCCGTGATACGCGCCGGGGTGCTGCTGGGTGCGGCCAGCCTGGTCACGCCCGGCATGGAGCTGGAGGGTGGCTACCTGTGGCTCGGCAGCCCGGCCCGCCGGGTGCGGCCCCTGCGCGACGACGAAAAGGCGTATCTGGCCTACTCCGCCGAGCACTACGTACGCCTCAAGGAGCGCCACCTTCAGTAATCCGGTCGTGCATGGCTATCTCCATCGCTGCCGGACAACAGCGGGAAGAGCCACGGAATCCACGCACAAAGCAGATGCACAAGTGCAGCGCCCGGACATCAATGCGCGCCCGAAGCGGGTGGCTCTGGTTGCCGGCGTTCTGATCGCAGAGGCAATGGAATCCTTCGGTCCCCCGCCCACGGCAGTGTTTGCACGGTTTTTCCCTAGGGTTCCAATCTCCAGGTTCAACCGACCGGAAAGCCCGGCTACGCCCGACCGACTATACTTTTCCGGGTAGGCCTATTCGAGGGGCGCAGCATGCTGATCTTCGTGGGTGATCTGCCCAAAGGGGCAACCGAGCAGGACCTGTGGCAGCTGGGTCGAGTGGCGGATGGTGCCGGACGGGTGCGAATATTCAAGAAGCCCGGCTCCGATGGCCATATGCTGCGCTACGGTCTGCTGCAGGTGGAGTCCGATACCGCGGCCCGGCGCGTGATGGATCGGTTGCGGCTGGCGCGCCTGGAGGGTGGCTCGTTGCGGGTGCGTCCGTTCGTGGACCGTCACGCCAGCGCCAACGAACGACGTGCCATCGATTGGCGGGCCCGCCCCTGGACGGGCCCGGAGCGGCGCCAGGGCGAGCGGCGCAGCTTCCACTGAGCAGTCCCGAGGCTTTTCGCCCGATAGCCGGTCCGGGCGCACTGACCGAGTCATCATCTCCCGACTACCCGACTACCCAGACTACCCGACTACCCGACTACCCGACTGGCGCGCGCATTCGCCCGGGAAGCGGGTACGGCATCCGCAACACGGCCACCAGCACGCCGCCTCCTGAGCCGGCCTTCATATTCCCCAACCTGCGGCTGGAGCGGTTCAGTATGGCTGCACAGTGCGGTGCCCATGGGCCACTAGCCAGCCGTCAATTCTTCGCGCAGCGCTGCGATCACCGGCGCACTGCGCGGGCGTACGCCCCGCCAGATGCGGAACGATTCGGCGGCCTGTTCCACCAGCATGCCCAGGCCGTCCACTGCGTGGCTGACGCCCTGGAGGCGGGCCCAGCGCACAAAGGCGGTGGGCCCGGCGCCGTACATCATGTCGTAGCACCAGCCGTCATCGCCGACCACATCCGTCGGCAAGGGCGGCACCTCGTCGCGCAGTCCGGCGGCGGTCGCGTTGATTACCAGTTCGAAGCGCCGTCCCTGCAGGTCGGGAAAGCCGCACCCCTCCACATGTCCCAGGTCGCAGAACAGCCGTGCCAGGTCCACCGCTTTCTCGGGTGTGCGGTTGGCGACCACCAGCAGGGCGGGCCGTTGCTCCAGCAGCGGCTCCATCACGCCCCGTGCGGCGCCGCCGGCGCCCACCAGCAGCACGCGACGACCGGCCAGCGGCACCCCCTGGTTGACCGTCAGGTCCCGTACCAGGCCCAGCCCGTCGGTGTTGTCGCCGAACACCGGCCGGTCGCCGTCGAAAGCGAGGGTGTTGACCGCGCCCGCCCGCTCGGCTCGGGTGCTGCGCCGTTCGGCCAGGGCCCAGGCTTCCTGCTTGAAGGGCACGGTCACATTCAATCCCCGTCCGCCGTCGGCACGAAAGGCGCCGACTTCCGCCGCGAAGCGCCCCGGTTCCACGTCCATCGCGTCGTAGACCAGGTCCTGGCCGGTCTGGCGGGCAAACAGGGCGTGAATTCGCGGGGACTTGCTGTGGGCGACAGGATGGCCGACGACGGCGTAGCGATCGGGCACGGTACGGTTCCCGGCGCCGCTCAGGCGCCCGCCTTCAGCCAGCCGGCGGCGCGCTTGGCGAAGTAGGTCAGGATGCCGTCGGCGCCGGCGCGCTTCATGGCCAGCAGCGACTCCAGAGCCACCGTGCGCTCGTCCAGCCAGCCGTTGCCGGCGGCGGCCATGAGCATGGCGTACTCGCCGCTGACCTGGTAGACGAACGTCGGTGCCCCGAAGCGCTCCTTCACCCGCCTTACGATGTCCAGATAGGGCATGCCCGGCTTGATCATTACCATATCGGCGCCTTCCGCCAGGTCGAGCGCGACCTCCCAGAGGGCTTCGTCCGTATTCGCCGGATCCATCTGGTAGCTGTATTTGTTGCCCCCGGCCAGGTTGGCCGCAGAGCCTACCGCGTCCCGGAACGGGCCGTAGAAGCCGGAGGCATACTTGGCCGCATAAGCGAGGATGCGGGTGTTGCGATAGCCCTGGGCTTCCAGGGCGTCGCGCACCGCTCGGATGCGCCCGTCCATCATGTCGGAGGGAGCCACCACGTCCGCGCCGGCTTCGGCGTGGGACAGGGCCTGGCGCACCAGCACGTCGACGGTCTCATCGTTCATCACGTAACCGTGCTCGTCGATCAGCCCGTCCTGGCCGTGGACGGTGAACGGGTCCAGCGCCACGTCGGTGATCACACCCAGCTCCGGGAAGCGCTCCTTCAAGGCGCGCACCGTGCGCTGTGCCAGCCCGTCCGGATTGTAGGCCTCGCGGGCATCCTCACTCTTACGCTCTGGCGGGGTGACCGGAAACAGCGCCATTGCAGGAATGCCCAACTCCAGCAGTTGCTCCGCTTCGCGCAGCAGGTGGTCGATGCTGTGGCGCTCTATTCCCGGCATGGAGGACACCGGCTGGCGTTGTTCGTCACCTTCCAGTACGAATACGGGGTAGATCAGATCGTCGGCGGTTAAATGGTGCTCGCGCATCAACCGGCGGGAAAATTCATCCCGCCGCATGCGCCGCATCCGCACCCGCGGAAAGGCGCCTGTGTCGGTGTCGAAATCGCCCATGGGAAGGGGGGTCTCCAGCTGCTTGAAACTCGGACCGCCAGTGTACCGCGCTTGCCCAGGCGCGGTCAGTCCCCGCCCCGCCTTGGCTGCCTGTCCCGGTCCGGTTAGCATGTGTCTGGCGGCCCGTCTGCGTATCCATGGGTGGTGTGGGCGTGCGGGCACGGTCCGTTTCGTGCGAGGTGTCTATGACCGCTTCCCGTGTCAGGCCCGATGTTCGTCATGCCGCCCTCATCGAGGGCCCGTTGCCCGTTGCCGCGTGGTATGCCGAGCCCATGGGCAGGGCCGCTGCCGCCGACCTGCTGCAAGAGGCCCTGGAGCGTCTCCAACAGTCCTACGCTCAGGGACGGCCATGCTTCGCCTGTCGCCTCCAGGAGTTGATCGCACGCTACTGGCTGGGATGGGATGTGGAGGGCGACTACCGCACGCTGATGGCGACGGCGCCCGGCGAACGGGACCTGGCGTTGACCGACCTGGTTTACGGTCAGCTGCTCATGAGCCGTAAACGGGCCGCGGCGATGACCCATCTCAATGACGGCTTTGCGCGTGCCGTTCATCAGCTGGCGGCCCGCGAGTACTTTCAAGTGCTGCGTCGCCATGAGCTGCTGGGCTATCTGCCCGTCGCGTCGCGCGGGCATGCGTCACCTCAGGGGCTCGATGCGCTGCTCGCCGAAGCGGGGGTGATCCGCCGCCTGCAGGGCGAGCGGACTTCGTACGCATCCTCAGCCGCCGACGGCGATGACACTGCCGGCTGAACCGCTCAAGGATCGTGCTCGCATTCCGTTAACCGTCCCAGAGGCCCTCGCCCTATCCGGTGCCGAGATATGGCCGCCATGGAATCTCCACACCAACACCGACAGGAGCCTGCCGCCATGTCCCGGTGCTACCCGTTGACCGCCGTTCCCGCCAGCTTGCGCGGCTGGTTGTCCGTTATCGCCCTGCTCATGAGTGCCTTCGTCAGCGTGCCCGCGTGTGCCGCGCCCACCGGTCCCCGGGCTGTGGTGCGCGCCACATCCGAGCGCCTGCTGGTGGTGCTGCAGCAGCAGGGTGCCGCGGATCGCGGCCAGCTCTATCAGGCAGTGGACCGCATCATTCTTCCCAACATGGACTTCCGACGCATGTCGCGCTGGGTTCTGGGGGTCTACTGGCGTCGGGCCAGCCCGGACCAGCGCAAACACTTCGTCGCCGAGTTCCGCACCCTGCTGGTGCGGACCTATGTCACTGCCCTGGAGCAGTATCACGACCAGAAGATCCGCTGCCTTCCGGTTGCAGTGAAACCGGGGGCCACCGACGTGACAGTCCGAACGCAAATCCTGCCGGCGAACGGGCCGTCGGTGCCGGTCGCCTACCGTATGCATCTGGCGCAGGGTCAGTGGAAGGCCTACGACGTGACCATCGACGGCATGAGCCTGGTGGCCAACTATCGGGCCAGTTTCGCTGGTCAGGTACAGGCCGGCGGTCTCGACCGCCTGATCCAGCAGCTGGCAACCCGCAATCGACAGGGCAGCGCCTCCTGATCGGCGCCTGCCGGCGGGCGATCGCCCCGGCCCGGGTCAAGTGCCCCCGGCGGGAGTGACGCGGGCCGTCACCGGCTTGACGCCCGGGCGCCGGAAAGCGTCACAAATTGACGCTCGCCACCGCAGTCGGGTTCCACGCCGTTCGGCTTGTTCTTCTCAAGCTATTGGTATTGCAGCAGTTTATCTGATTGCCCGGAATTGGCATCGCGCTTGCTTGGTAGTGGGTGAAGGCAGCTGGCGGCGAACTGAGCACAAGCCCTCAAGTTTGCGGAGGGATCGCCGCCAACCTCTTCGAAGGCTGATGGCGGGGTTTGTGACATGGGCCTGGAAGCCCCTGAACCCAAACCGATGTCTCGACCAGTAGGACCTAGCTGGTGCCGTTGTGCAGATCCGCCCCGAGCGGAACTCCTGAAGCGCCACAGGACCTTGAAGACTTGATGAACTGGTTCGGACGGACATACGGGTCCATGTCACAGACACGCCGCCCAGCTGCGGTACCGGATTAGCGACTCCTCCGACGCTGAAAAGCGACTTCACCCTGCCGAAAGGCAGGGTTTTTTTTGTCCGCATGGACCACTAGCTGAGGGTGGGCGGCAGCGCCTTGGTGAGCGCCTGCTTTTCGGCCACTGCCGTGCCTGCCAGCGCAAAGCCCAGCAAACCGCCATCGTCCTGTGCCAGAAAGCGGGCTCGTACCCCGCCAACGGTCGTTTCCACCTGCCAGCGGCCCGTCGCGGCGGCGCCAGGCGGTGCCACCACCACCGGCAGGGACGGCGTTTTCACCACCACCGGCATCGCCGGGTAGCGTACCTCGGTGGCCGTGCCTGCGAGGCTCTTGGCCAGTGCCCGGGCGGCATGCATGATGGGCATCACGAACGGCAGAACCAGGCCGGCCACTTCCGCGCAGTCGCCCAGCCCGTAAACGTCCGCGGCGCTGGTGCGCAGCAGACGGTCCACCACGATGCCCCGCTCGGTCACCAGCCCCGCGGCCTGGGCCAGGGCCACCCGCGGACGCAGGCCGACCGCCGACAGCACAACGTCGGCTTCCAGTTCCGTGCCGTCCGCCAAGCTGACCCGTACCCCCGTGTCGTGGCGGTCGACATGCCGGGCGACGGTGCCCATGTGCCAGTCCACGCCGATGGCGGCCAATCCTTCCCGCAGGGCCCGGCCCACCGGCGGCGGCGCGAGTCGGGCGAGCGGTTCGTCGGCCGGATCGATCACGGACACCGTAACGCCGGCGGCCTGCAGGTCATTGGCGAACTCGCAGCCGATCAGACCGGCGCCGAGGATGACCAACCGGCGTTTGTCCGCCATGGCGGCGCGAAAGCGCGCGTAGTCCTGCAGGTCGTTGACCGACAGAATGGCGTCCGTACCGGTGCCCTCCAGAGCAAGGCGGATGGGGTCCGCACCCAGCGCCAGGACCAGCCGGTCGTAGGGCTGGGTGCGCTCGGCGAGCACCAGACAGTGCTGTTGCGGTTCGATCGCCTCGACCCGCGCGCCGGTGTAAACGGTGGCGTTGAGCTGGTGTGCCATGGTCTGGGCGTCGTTCATTGCCAGCTCATGGGCCTGCTTGCCCAGCCCATAGCCATTGGACAGATTAGGCTTGGCATAGAAGCGGCCGTCGTCGGCGGTGATCATCGTGACGGGTGCGCTCTGGTCGAGCTTGCGCAGTTCGCGGGCCACGGTGTAGCCGGCCAGCCCCGTGCCGACGATAACGATTGGATTCACTGGTACACCTCACTCCGGTCCCGGAACCCCGGCGTGCAACAGCACATCAGTATTCTTCTGCCGTCGCTTGCGGTCTGAACGTGACGCACGGCAGGCGACTGTGCAGCATCGCCTGGCGGAATGTCTCCACCGCTTCGCGGCGTGGAAAGCTGCGTCGCCACGCCAGCGCCACCTGTCGTACCGGCACGGGCTTTCGGAATGAACGGATGGTCGTCAGCCGGTCGCTGGTCGGGCTGGTTCCCACCGAGGTACAGGGCAGTACCGTAATGCCGGCGCCGGTTGCGACCATCTGTCGGATGGTTTCCAAGGAGCCGCCTTCCAGGGTGCGTTGCAGGCTGCCGCTGGCGCTGGAGCGCTGACAATCGGGACAGGCCTGCAGCACCTGATCCCGGAAGCAGTGGCCCGCGCCCAGCAACAGCAGGTTTTCCCGGGACAGTTCCTGGGCATCGATGCCTTTGCGGTCGCGCCAGCGATGCTCCGACGGCAATGCCACCACGAACGGTTCCTCGTACACGGCCTGCACAGCCAGTCCGGGTTCCTGGAACGGCAGGGATATCACGATGACATCGAGGTCGCCGTTCTTCAGGCGTGCAGCCAGGTTGGCGGTGTAGTCTTCTTCGATGACCAGCGGCATGGCCGGTGCTTTTCGGCGCAGCACCGGAATGACGCGCGGCAGCAGGTAGGGTGCGATGGTAAATATGGCGCCCACGCGCAACGGTCCGGCCAGCGGGTCCTTGCCGCGCGCAGCAATGCGCGAGATCTCATCCGCCTGCTCGAGTACACGCATGGCCTGTTCGACGATGCGCGCGCCCACCGGTGTTGGGGTGACCTCGCCGCCCCCCCGTTCGAACAGCACCACACCCAATTCGTCCTCGAGCTTCTTCACCGCGACGCTGAGGGTCGGTTGACTGACGAAACAGCTCTCCGCCGCGCGCCCGAAATGGTGCTCGCGGGCAACGGCCACGACGTAACGAAATTCAGTGAGAGTCATGGCCTGATGGTAGCAGAGCTCGTGCGGCCCGGTCCGCGCCGGGCGGGGCCGGTGTCAGTCGGCGTCGTTCAGCCAGTCGCGCGGCTGCAGGAACAGCTCGTGAAGCTCCGCCTCCGGGCTGCCGGGCGTCGGATGCCAGTCGTAGCGCCACTGCACCAAGGGGGGCAACGACATCAGAATGGATTCGGTGCGGCCGCCCGACTGCAGCCCGAACAATGTGCCCCGGTCGTAGACCAGATTGAATTCCACATAGCGGCCGCGGCGATAGAGCTGGAACTGCCGTTCCCGTTCGCCGTATTCGGCATGCTTGCGTCGCTCCACCAGGGGTTGGTAGGCCGGCAGGTAGTGGTCGCCCACGCTCTTCATGAACTGGAAACAGCGTTCGAAACCCCATTCGTTCAAGTCGTCGAAGAACAACCCGCCGATGCCGCGGGGCTCATTGCGGTGTTTCAAGAAGAAATAGTCATCGCACCAACGCTTGAAGTCGCCATACACATCGGGCCCGAACGGCTCGCAGGCTTCGCGGGCGGCGCGGTGCCAGTGCACCGCGTCTTCGCGGAAGCCATAGTAGGGAGTCAGATCGAAGCCGCCGCCGAACCACCACACCGGTTCGGCACCGTCCCGTTCCGCCACGAAGAAACGCACGTTGGCATGGGACGTGGGCACATATGGATTGCGCGGGTGCACCACCAGGGAGACACCCAGGGCCTGAAAATGGCGGCCCGCCAGCTCGGGTCGGTGGGCGGTGGCCGACGGCGGCAGTCCGGCGCCGCGCACATGTGAGAAGTTGATGCCGGCCTTTTCGAACACGGCCCCGCCTTCCAGCACCCGCGAGCGCCCTCCACCGCCCTCGGTCCGCTGCCAGAGGTCTTCCCGAAAACGTTCTGCGCCGTCGCTGGCTTCAAGGGCGCCGGAGATGGCGTCCTGCAGTTCGAGCAGGTAGTGACGGACTGCGTTGATGTCGGGTTGGGTCATGGTTCGCGGTCGACCTTCCGGGATTGCAGGCGGTGTCGCGGATGATACACCACACGCTACCGTTCAGCCGGGGCGCAGCACGCGGCCGCTTGCGGCGTCGCGAATCTCGGTAGGCTCACGGCGCGCGCCCACGGGCCCGTGCAGCAGGTAATCGATGTCGGCCCCGAGTCGCTGCTGGACCGCCAGGGGGCTGCGGGTCGGCGGGTGGCCGCTGCGGTTGGCGCTGGTCGACACCAGCGGGCCGCCCCAGGCCGAACACAACGCGGCGGCGACGGGGTGGTCGGTGACCCGTACTGCCAGGCCGGCATGATCGCCGCGCAGCCAGCGGGGCACCCAGGAGCGGGCCGGCCATACCCAGGTCACCGGCCCCGGCCAGCTGGCGAGTGCGCGCTGCTGCATCCTGGTCGGCAGCTTCTCCAGCAATGGGGCGAGGTGCTCGAAGGTGGCGGCGATGAGAATCAGGCCCATGCTCACCGGCCGGGACTTGATGTCCAGTAGGCGAGCCACGGCCGCGTGGTCGAATGGATCGCATCCCAGGCCGTACACCGCTTCGGTGGGATAGCCGACCACCCCGCCGGCGCGCAGGCAACGCACCGCGGTGCGCAACTGCCAGCCGCTGGGCCAGGCCGGGTGCCGGTCAGTCGGCGCGCTGGTAGCCAAATTCGCCCACCCAGCCGCCGCGGCGGTAATCGATGGTCAGCCAGTGGGGAACGAAAGCGGCCGGGTTGACCACCGGCATGGCAGTGGTGGGCACGTCCTCGCCGGCGTCGACCATGCGACATTCGGCGGTGGTGACCGGACGAAAGCACACGCTCAGCCCCTGCAGCGCACTTACCGTGTCCTCCGGGTCCTGCAGGTCCCGGAAGCGTACCCGTTTGCGGACCAGACAGCTGAAATACAGTTCCATCTCGGCCAACAGGGGTCTCTGGCGGTCGGCGAGCCGGTTGCGGGCGGCCGCACTGATGCGCAGCTCCACGGGCTTGCCGTGGATGACGACAGTGTCCATCGTTTGCTCCTCCGGTCAGACCGAGCGCGATGAGGCCTCGGTATCATAGGCCTCTTCGGTTTCCTCGGTCGGTTCGGCGAAATCGCAGTCCTTCTGCGGGCACACTTTTTCCGTACCACGCCGTTTGGTGGTTTTTATTGTCAGGACCGGCCAACCGCACTTGGGGCAGGGCTCGCTGATCGGTTCGTTCCAGACCGCATAGTCGCATTTCGGATACGTCGAGCAGGAGTAGAAGATCTTTCCGCGCCGCGATTTGCGCTTGAGGAGCGTGCCCTCGTTGCACTTGGGACAGCTCACGCCGGTGTCTTCGGGTTTTTCCAGCGGCTCGATGTAGCGGCATTCCGGGTAGCCGCTGCAGCCGATGAACTTGCCATAGCGGCCGCTGCGTATGATCAGCGGCTTGTCGCATTTCGGACAGGTGCGTCCCTCCACTACCTCGGGTTCGGCCGCGCCGCCCTCCTCGTCCACGTTGCGCGTGTAGTCGCACTCCGGGTAGCCGCTGCAGCCGATGAAGCGCCCCCGCCGGCCCAGCCGCAGGGTCAGGGGCTTGTCGCATTTCGGACAGGTTTCGTCGAGGGTTTCGCTGGTCACTTCGCTGCGGCTGACACTCTGTTCCTTGTCGTCCACCCGCTCCTTGAACGGTCCCCAGAAGCGTTTGAGCAGCGGTATCCACTCCTCCTCGCCACGCGATACCGCGTCCAGCTCGTCCTCCAGCTTGGCGGTGAAATCGTAGTCCACGTACTGGGCGAAGTGGTTGGCCAGGAATTTGCCCACCACCCGCCCCACATCGGTGGGCCGAAAGCGCTTCTTGTCCAGCGTCACATACTCGCGCTGCAGCAGGGTGGAGATGATCGCGGCATAGGTCGAGGGTCGGCCGATACCATGCTCTTCCAGTGCGCGCACCAGACTGGCTTCGCTGTAGCGCGGCGGCGGCTCGGTGAAGTGCTGTTCGGGGCGGATGGCATGCAGCACCGCAGTGTCGCCCTTGGCGAGCGGCGGCAGTATGGCCTGATCGCCATCGCTCTTGGCATCGTCCACGCTCTCCTGATAGACCGCCATGAAACCGGGGTCGACCACTGTCGAGCCCGTGCTGCGCAGCGTATTGCCGTCGCCACAGGCGAAGTCCACGCTGACGGTGTCGATGGTGGCGTGGGTCATCTGGCAGGAGACCGTACGTTTCCAGATCAAGTCGTACAGTTTGAACTGTTCGGCGCTCAGGTGCTCCTTGAGGGAGTCGGGCGTGTGTTCCGCCGAGGTGGGGCGGATGGCCTCATGGGCCTCCTGGGCGTTCTTGGCGCGGGTCTTGTAAGTGCGTGGCTTGGCCGGCACCTTGTCGGCGCCGTAGCGTTTGCCGATGAGGGTGCGCAACTCGTCGAGCGCCTCCTGGGCGAGGTTCACCGAGTCGGTACGCATGTAGCTGATAAGACCCACGGCGCCGCCGCCGATGTCGATGCCTTCATACAGCTGCTGGGCGACGCGCATGGTGCGGCTGGCCGAGAAGCCGAGTTTGCGGGACGCTTCCTGCTGCAGGGTGGAGGTGGTGAATGGTGCCGCCGGGTTGCGCTTGCGCTGCTTCTTTTCGACGTCGCTGACCACCAGCTTGCCGCCGGCGGCTGCGGTCAGTTCGTGCTCCGCGGCATGGGCCTCGTCGCTCGCCGTAATGCTGAACTGGCTCAATTTGTCGCCGTGCAGGTGCGTGAGCCTGGCAGTGAACCGCTGGGCGTCCTTCTCCAGGTCCGCCTCCACCGTCCAGTACTCGCGAGGCTCGAATTTTTCGATCTCCTCCTCACGTTCGACGATCATGCGCAGAGCCGGACTCTGCACGCGCCCGGCGGACAGGCCACGCCGCACCTTCTTCCACAGCAGCGGCGAGAGGTTGAAGCCCACCAGATAATCCAGCGCGCGACGCGCCTGCTGGGCGTTGACCAGGTCCATGGACAGGTCCCGTGCGTGGTCCATGGCTTCCAGGATGGCGCGCTGGGTGATCTCGTGGAACACCACGCGGTGCGCCGGCTTGTCCTTCAGCGTGCCGCGTTGTTTCAGCAGCTCGTACAGGTGCCACGAGATGGCTTCGCCCTCGCGGTCAGGGTCAGTGGCGAGGTATAGGGCGTCGGCCTTCTTCAGCGCCTTGACGATGGCGTCCAAATGTTTGGCGTTCTTGTCGATGACCTGGTACTTCATGGCGAAGTCGTGGCCCGGGTCGACAGCCCCCTCTTTGGGCACCAGGTCACGGACATGGCCATAGGAAGCCAGCACCTCGAAGTCCTTGCCCAGGTACTTCTTAATGGTGCGCGCCTTCGCCGGCGACTCGACGATCAACAGATTCTTGCTCATGGGTGGTGAACTTACCGGGTACGGCTTGCGGTTTGCAAGCGCGTTCAGGACGGGTGTGCTTCGATGCGGCTGCGCCGGCGCGCGTGGTGGCGGGCGGATCGGGTCCGCCGCTGTCCGGTCGGTGGCCGAGGCAGGGTCTGACCTGCGCGGTGCCCGCCGATCAAGCGGCGCAACGGAGCGCTCAGTGCAGATTGGCCCCCAGGTTTTCGAACACCAGATCCTCCATCCATGCGTAGGCGGCTTCCTCGCCGGGCTGGTTGAACAGCACCATGAGGATGACCCACTTGAGGTGATCGATATCGATATCCTCGCTGGTGCCCAGCGCCATGATGCGGTCGATCACCAGTTCGCGGCTGGTGGGTGTCAGGATGCCTACCTGTTCAAGAAACATCAAAAAGCCGCGTGATTCCACGTCCAGACGGGTGTTTTCGGCGTCTGTGAACAATCGAATGGAATGGCCGGTCTGGGTGGTCGGAAGCGGTTCGTTGCGCTGGGCGGCGAGGTCTTCCAGCCAGTCGAAGGCCTGGTTGATCTCGCTGGGCGGAAAACCCGCTTCCAGCAGTTCGACATGCAATGACTCCCGATCGGGACCGACATCGTTCTCGTCGTCCATATAATAGTTCTCGAAGAGATACATCAGCACATCGAGCATGTTTTCTTTCATTTCAGGGCCTCGTATTCGGCTCGGGCGTACCGCCCTCCCGGGCCGCAGGTCACATAACCGCGCAGCTCCAGGATCAGGAGCATGGAGGAAATGGCCTCTGCCGTCAATCCGCTGCATTCCACCAGATGATCCACGGAGATCGGATCATAGCCCATAAGATCAAGTAGTTGCGTATAATCTTCCGTCAGGCTCCCGGTTTCCGGCGGCACCGGTGCCGCACCCGGTGTGCCCTCGACGGCGGCCAGACTGCCGAGCTCTTCGAGGACGTCGGCGGCGGTCTCCACCAGCTTGGCACCCTGGCGGATCAGCGCATGGCACCCCCGTGCCAGCGGGTTGTGGATGGAGCCGGGGATGGCGAACACCTCGCGGCCCTGCTCGAGCGCATGGCGGGCGGTGGTCAGCGACCCCGAGCGCAGGGCCGCCTCCACCACCAGCGTCCCGAGGCTGAGGCCGCTGATCAGGCGGTTGCGGCGGGGGAAATGGTCCGGTCGGGGCGGGGTCCCGGGACAAAACTCGGACACCAGTGCGCCGTGTGAGGCCACCTCGTGGGCCAGCTCACGATGGCTCGCCGGGTAGACCCGGTCGGGGCCGGTGCCCAGCACCGCCACAGTGGAGGCTCCCGCCGCCAGCGCGCCGCGGTGTGCTGCCCCATCCACGCCCAGGGCCAGGCCGCTGGTGATCACCAGACCGGCGCCGGCGAGGTGGCGGGCGAACTCGAAGGCTGTGCGGCTGCCGCCGGCGCTGGGATTGCGGCTGCCCACCACCGCCAGCAGATGATCGCAAAGAGTTGCAGGTTCGCCATGGACAAACAGCACCGGCGGCGGATCGGCGATCTGGCGCAGCAATGCCGGATAGCGGGGGTCATGAAGGGTGACAATGTGCTTGTCGGGTGCGTCGACCCAGGCCAGATCGGCGTCCACCGCCTCCCAGGCCGGGTTGCGCAGGTGGCGGGCGAGTTCCCCGGACAGCCCGCTGCCGGCGTCCTCCAGTACCGCTCGCGGCGATGCGAAGCGCTCCAGCAGCTCGCCGAAGCCGGCGGGACCGAGGCCCGGCACGTGCAGAAGCGCCAGCCAGTCGCGCAGTTCATCCTCGCCCACATCGCGCGGGGGTTGTTGGGTCACCTGGAATCCTTTCCGTGTCGCCAAACGATGAACGGGGCCGCCGGACGGCTGCCCGGCGGCCCCGTTTCGGTCACAGACTACGGGTTGCGGACGCTGTCTTCAACATGCAGCGCGCGGGTGGCGCTCATGACCAGCCCGTAGCTCACGCGGTCGAAACTCCGGAACACCATCAGGACGCCGGCGCGTTCGTCCGGCAGTTTGACGGTGTCGTCCTTGCCGTCGACGGTGTCCTTGATCGCCCGGCCGGCCTGATAGATGGCGAGCACCGTACCCGGGTTGAGGCCATCGCGGGTGCCGCGGTTCAGCACCACGACCTGATACTGGCCGACCTGGGTAACACCGTCCAGCACCGATATGATCCGTCCGTCGATGGTCTTCTTGGGCGGATGGGGCACGAAGTTGGCATTGATCTGGCTTTCGGACACGGCGCGCAGCCGGTCACCGACGGCGGCCTCCCGGGAGGTGTGGGTCAGCTTCAAGGTGCTGGGATCGCCGAAGCTGACCGCCGTGGCGTCGCCTACGTATATCGCCTGGTAACCCAAGATCTCATGGGTTTGCGGGTCGATCAGCGGCTTGCTCGGCCGGTACACGCTGAAGCGCTTGTGCTGGGTGCCCTTGATGCCGCGCACGTAGATACTATCGCCGGGGCCGCCGATGATATGCTCGTCCGCCATTTCCACGATGTACGGGGCGTGCTTGAGCTCGTTCTTGTCGGTGACCAGCGGCTCGGTCAGGAACTGCTGGATGGCGTCCAGGGGTATGGTGGGGATGGCGTTGGCCAAGGGCTCCGGCCGGGCATGGGGTTTGAGCACCACCGTCGGCCGCCCCCGCTGGACGCTCAGTTGCGGCTTGCCGTTGACGTAGGACAGTGTGATCACGTCACCCGGGTAGATAAGGTGTGGATTCTTGATCTGGGGATTCACGTACCAGACTTCCGGCCACAGCCATGGATCGCGAAGGAAACGTCCGGCAATGCCCCACAGGGTGTCACCCTTGACCACGACGTGGCGGTCGGGGTGGTTGGGCTTGAGCGCGATCGTGTCTGCAAGCGCAACGCCGGCCAACAGGACCGCGAACACCACACCGAGCAATTTGGTCGTTTTCATGATCATCCTTATTCTCTCGCTGCGATTCGGGCCAGTGGCGCCCACCACGCTCTGTTCCCGGAAAAATCCCAGTCTCACGGCAGTTTAGCGGAAAAACCCCAGTGCACAAAATGTGGAAACAAAACTCCAAAATCCCTTATCATTCCATTAATTCGGCACTCTAGTGAATTGCTTTAAACGAATCGGTGACGGGCTTCACATGGCGCTTCTCGATATTCTTCATTTCCCCGACCCTCGGCTGCGTACCCGGGCCCAGCCCGTAGAGCGGGTGGACGACGCGGTCCGCCAGCTCGTGGCGGACATGTTCGAGACCATGTACCAAGCCCCGGGCATCGGCTTGGCTGCCACCCAGGTCAATGTTCACCAGCGCATTCTCGTCATCGACGTCTCCGAGGAGCGTGATCAGCCGCTATGTCTGATCAATCCGGAAATCCTGGAGCGCAGCGGCGAGGAAGAGATGGAAGAGGGGTGCTTGTCCGTGCCCGGCGTCTACGACCGGGTGGTGCGCGCCGAACGCATCCGCTTTCGCGCTCTGGATCGCAACGGCGAGAGCTTCGAACAGCAGGCCGATGGGCTGCTGGCGGTATGCGTCCAGCACGAGATCGACCACTTGGACGGCAAGCTGTTCGTGGACTACCTTTCCAGCCTTAAGCGCCAGCGTATCCGCAAGAAGCTCGACAAGCAGCGCCGTCAGGGCGAACTGGACAGCCCCCGGGAGAAGCAGGCCCAGCCGGTTATCTGACCCCCCGTGTGATGTGGGGGGTGTGGGGGGGCGCGGCCCAACCGTGATTCCGCCCGCCGGCTCCAGTGTTCTGCCCCATGGACATATTCGCGGTCAGTGCCGGTCAATGGCCCCGAGCAAGGCAGCCCGCCGTCACGCGCGCGCCTGATGCCAGTCCCGTCCGGGCGTGCCGGGCGGCAAAGAAACGATCGGACAGGCTCCTTTGCATATACCGGTAGTCGTGGCCGTATCTGGCTGTGCCCGGTGCGACCGGCGCGGCGAACGGGTATGCTCGCGGCCTGGTTCGCCCCACGAGGACGGCAATGAAAATCGTATTTGCAGGTACGCCGGAGTTCGCCGTACCTGCCCTTGAGGCGCTGTTGGCGGGCGACCACGACGTGGTGGCTGTCTACACCCAGCCGGACCGGCCTGCCGGCCGGGGGCGCAGTCTGCGCGCCAGCCCCGTCAAGCAGGCAGCCCAGCGGGCCGGGGTTGAGGTCCGTCAGCCCCCCACCCTCAAGAGCGACCCGGCTGTGCGGGAGCTGGCGGCCTGCGCGCCTGACCTGATGGTGGTGGTCGCCTACGGCCTGCTGTTGCCGGTGGCCGTGCTGGAGATGCCGGTGCATGGGTGCGTGAATGTGCATGCCTCGCTGCTGCCGCGCTGGCGCGGCGCCGCGCCCATCCAACGCGCCATCCTGGCCGGCGACCCGGAAACCGGGGTGACGCTGATGCAAATGGAGCGGGGACTGGACACCGGTCCGATGCTCGCTCGGGCGCGCTGCCCGATCGGTCCCGAGGACACGGCGGCCAGTTTGCACGATCGACTGGCGACGCTGGGCGCTGAACTGCTGGCCGGGTGCCTGGACCCCATTTTGGGCGGAGAACTGCGGGCGCAGCCGCAGGACGACAGTCAAGTCTGCTATGCCGCCAAGATCGAGAAGGCCGAGGCCGAGCTGGACTGGCACCGCTCCGCCATTGAACTGGACCGGCAGGTGCGAGCGTTCAACCCGTGGCCGGTGGCGCAGACCCGCTATGGTCTTGAGTCGCTGCGGATCTGGCGCAGCTGTCCGCTGGAGTTCACGTCCGAGGCGCCGCCCGGCACGGTGCTGGCCGCAGGGCGTGACGGAATCGACGTCGCCTGCGGTGCGGGTGTGCTAAGAGTACTCGAAGCACAGCTGCCGGGCCGGCGTCCGACACTGGCAGCCGACCTGGCGAACGCCCGTCCCCTGACGGGCGTTTGTTTCGGGGACGGGGGTTGAGCTGAGGAATACCATGGAGGTTTTGCGGGCACGGCAGGTGGCGGTGCGGGCGCTGCTCGGCGTGGTCGCCGAGGGACAGTCGCTGGCAGCGGCACTGCCGCCGCTGCTGGAGCGGGTGGCGGATGTCCGGGAACGGGCCCTGGCCCAGGAGCTTGCCTACGGTACGCTGCGCTGGTATCCGCGCCTGACCGCCCTCGCCGGGCGGCTTGTGCAGCGTCCGCTGAAGACTCGCGATCAGGACATCCAGGCCGTGCTGGTGGTGGGTCTGTATCAGCTCGCGTATCTGGCGGTGCCCGCGCATGCGGCGGTGCATGAAACCGTGGAAGTGGCCCGCGCACTCGGCAAGCCCTGGGCCGCCAAACTGGTCAATGGCGTGCTGCGCACTTTTCAGCGCCGTGCGCCCCAACTCATGGCCGCGCTCGATGCAGACGCCGTCAGCCGCTATGCCCATCCGCGCTGGCTGCTGGAGCGGCTGCAGCGGGACTGGCCAGCAGACTGGCAGGCGGTCGCCGATGCAAACAACGCCCGCCCGCCGTTGGCCCTGCGGGTGAACGCGCGGCGCATCGACCGGTCGGACTATCTCGCCGCATTGGCCCAGGCGGGCGTCGACGCCGTACCCCTCGCACACGCCAGGCAGGGTGTGCAACTGGTGCAGGCGATGGCCGTGGAGCGTCTGCCGGGTTACGCGCAGGGGTGGTTTTCGGTCCAGGACGGAGCCGCCCAGCAGGCGGCAGAGCTGCTGGACCTGAAGCCCGATATGCGCGTGCTCGATGCCTGTGCGGCGCCGGGCGGCAAAAGCGCGCATATTCTGGAATGCGAACCGGGTCTTGCCGGATTGACCGCCATCGATATCGACCAAGGACGTTTGCAGCGCGTGCGCGAAAATCTTCACAGGCTGGGACTGGAGGCGCACCTGGTGGCGGGTGACGCCTCGTCGCCCGACGGCTGGTGGGACGGTCGCCCTTACCAGCGCATCCTCCTGGACGCTCCGTGCTCGGCCACCGGCGTGATACGCCGCCACCCGGATATTAAAGTGCTACGGCGCAGCGACGACATCCCCCAGCTGGTTGTGCAGCAGCGGCGTCTGCTGGAGGCGTTATGGTCCTTGTTGGCGCCTGGGGGTATGCTGTTGTACGCAACCTGCTCGGTGGTCGCCGACGAAAATGCTGAGCAGGTGGAACGATTCCTCGCCACTCATTCAGACGCTCGAGAGTGGCCGATCGACGCGCCTTGGGGGCGCGCCTGTCAATGCGGACGCCAAATCCTTCCCGGACAGGACGGGATGGACGGCTTCTACTACGCCCGTTTGGTCAAGCAATGAACAGGACGACGGCTGGATGACTGTGCGGACCGAAGCACGCCGGTGGTCCGTGCCGCGCCTGGTTGCCGCTGCGTTCATCCTGGCGCTCGGCTGTATCGGGGCGATGCGCACCGCCGCGGCGGCCGAAGAAGCCGGTTCATTCTGGGTGCGATCGGCCCACACGGTTCTGTCCCGGGAAGTCTATCGTCTCGATGCGCGCATCGACTTTCATTTGAGTACGGCGGCCCTGGATGCGCTCCGCAGCGGCGTCCCGCTGACCATCGATATTCACATGCAGGCGATCGAGCTGCGCGGCTGGCTGTGGAACCGTGTGGTGGCCGATCTGCACCAGTATTATCAGATCCAGTACCACGCCCTCAGCGACCGTTACCTGGTCAAAAACCTCAATACCGGGCTGGTGGACAGCCACCATAGTCTGGAAGATGCTCTGGACGAGGTGGGCATTATTCACGGTTTTCCGATGCTCGACGAGCGCCTCCTCCAACCGGGCGGGCGTTACCAGGGAGCACTGCAGGCGTCGCTCGACATCGAAGCACTGCCCACGCCCATGCGCGTGTGGGCATACGTGTCCTCCCAGTGGCACCTGAGCACTGACTGGTACACATGGCCACTGCACAAGTAAAACGCGCCAGCTGGGGCCTGTGGGCCATGCTGGTGCTGTTTATTCTGCTGCTGGTGTCGCTGTCCTTCATGAGCGACGCCACCCACAATTCCGAGCGCTTCGGCCGATTGTATTCGTGGCTGCTGTTGGTCAACGCCCTCGGGCTGGTGGTGCTGGCGGCGCTCATCGGTGGCAACCTGTACTGGCTGGTACGCCAGTATCGGGCGCGCGCCGCCGGCGCGCGTCTGACGGGCCGCCTGGTGGTCACGTTCGTGGTGCTCGCGGTGCTGCCCGTTTCGGTGGTCTACTACTTCTCGCTTCAGTTCCTGCATCGCGGAATAGACAGCTGGTTCGATGTGCGCATCGAGCGCGCGCTGGGCGACTCTCTGGAGTTGAGTCGGGCGGCGTTCGACGTGCGGCTGCGCGAACTGCTGCGCGTCACCGACCACCTGGCCAAGGAGATCGGGGACACCTCGCCGGCGGTAGCGCCCTTGAATCTCTACGACCTGCGGGTGCGCAGCGGTGCGTCCGAGCTGACGCTGTTCGGGTCCAATGGGCGCATCATCGCATCCAGCAGCAACGATCCCACCGATATCGTTCCCAACCGGCCCGCCGCGGAAATTCTCCAGCAGGTGCGTCGCGGACAGTCCTATGTGGGTCTGGATCCGATCGGCGAAAACGGTTTGTACGTGCGCGCCGTGGTGTCGGTGTCGGCAGCTGGCCCGGCCGGGGAAACGAGGATTCTGCAGGCTCTTTACCGCGTGCCCGAGCGACTCAACAGCCTCGCCCAGAGCGTGCAGTCCGCCTTTGGTCGCTACAAGGAACTGGCGTACCTGCGCAAACCGCTCAAATACAGCTACACGCTGACGCTTTCTCTGGTGCTGCTGCTCAGTCTGCTGTCGGCGGTCTGGGCGGCGTTCTTCTCGGCGCGCCGCCTGGTCGCGCCCATTCGCGATCTGGCCGAAGGGACGCGCGCGGTGGCCGATGGCGACTATGACAAGCAGCTGCCGGTGCCTAACGAGGACGAGCTGGGCTTTCTGGTGCGCTCGTTCAATGACATGACGCGGCGTATCGGGCGGGCGCGGGACCAGGCGCGGCGCTCCCAGCAGCAGGTGGAAGGCCAGCGCGCCTACCTGGAGGCGGTACTGGGCAGCCTGTCGTCGGGTGTCATGAGTATTTCGCGGGACCAGAAGCTGCGCACCGTCAACGATGCCGCCAGCCATATTCTGGGAATCGATCTGCGGGCCAGCCTTGGCGGTCCTCTGACCCAGATCAGGGAGCGCCACGTATCCATTGCCCCGTTCTTCGACTCGATGGCCAGGCATGTCCGCGCCGAGGATCCGGGCTGGCGCGAGGAAATCATTCTGTTCGGGGCGCGCGGCCGGCAGGTGCTCATGTGCAGGGGCGCCGCCCTGCCGGGTGACGACGTGCGCGGCGGCGGCATGGTGGTCGTGTTCGATGACGTCACCGCACTCATCCAGGCCCAGCGTGACGCGGCATGGGGCGAGGTGGCCCGGCGCCTGGCCCATGAGATCAAGAACCCGCTGACCCCCATCCAGCTGTCGGCCGAACGGCTGCGCCACAAGTATCTGAAGGCCCTGACACCCGAGGACGGCGAGGTGCTGGAGCGGGCCACCCACACCATCGTGCAGCAGGTGGAGGCCATGAAGGAGATGGTCAACGCCTTCACGGAGTATGCCCGTGCGCCGCAGATGCATCGCGAGCCGGTGGACCTCAATCCGCTCATTCTTGAGGTGCTGGATCTGTACCGGGGCCATGCGGCAGGACTGCGGCTGGAGAGCCGGCTGGACCCCTGCAGTCCGTGCGTGGAGGCTGACGCCGGCCGGCTCCGTCAGCTGCTGCACAATCTCATCAAGAATGCCCAGGAAGCCACCAACAACCTTCCGGACGCCCGGGTCGTGGTTGGTACGCTGTGCATGAACGAGCTCGACAGCCACTACGTGGAGCTTTGGGTGGACGACAACGGACCGGGTTTCCCGCAACAGGTCTTCGAGCAGCTGTTCGAACCCTATGTCACCACCAAGCCCAAGGGCACCGGCCTGGGATTGGCGATCGTCAAGAAGATCGTAGAAGAGCACGGCGGCGTCATAGAGGCCCAGAATCTCAAGCCGACCGGCGCCCGGGTGTTGATCCGCCTGCGTGTGCTCGCCACTCGTGCAGACGCGGCCCGCCCGCCGGACCCGGCCCGTTCTTCGCGATGAGCCGGCCTAGGGATGAGCGTCCAATTGGGTTACGATGAAGCGCATTGTGTGCCCCGACGACCGGGCCATTTCTCGTAGCAAGGGTGTGCACCATGAGCGCTGCCCACATTCTGGTGGTCGACGACGAACCCGATATCCGCAATCTCGTACGGGAGATTCTCGAGGACGAGGGCTACGAAGTGGGTGTCGCCGACAGCGGCGAGGCGGCTCGCCAGGCGCGGCGCGCCCGGCGACCCGATCTCATTCTGTTGGATATCTGGATGCAGGACGTGGACGGCATCACCCTGCTGCGCGAATGGTCCGAGAGCGGCGGTCTGCCGTGTCCGGTGATTGTGATGTCCGGCCACGGTACCGTGGAAACCGCCGTGGAGGCCACGCGCCTGGGTGCCTACGATTTCATCGAAAAGCCGATCTCGCTGGCCAAGCTGCTGCTGACCGTCGACCGGGCGCTGGAGACCGACAAGCTGCAAAAGGAAAATGTCGGGCTGCGTCGGCAGGCCGAGCCGGTGCTGGAGCCGGTGGGGCGCAGCGCCGTGCTGCAGCAACTGCGCGAACAGGTCAAGCGTCTGGCACAGCACGACACCTGGGTTCTGATGCGGGGCGAGCCCGGCAGCGGCAAGAAGACGTTTGCCCATTACCTGCACCTCAACAGCTCCCGGCGGGACGGGCCGTTCGTGGAGGTCGGCGTCGGCTCCATTTCGCGGGAAAACTCCGCCGTCGAGCTGTTCGGCAGTGAGGAGGGCGATCAGGTGCGCTACGGGCGCCTCGAACAGGCGAACGGCGGCATACTTTACCTGGACGACATTGCCGATATGGATCCGCAGACCCAGGCGCGCCTGTTGGGTGTGCTGCAGGGCCATTCCTTCCTGCGCGTCGGTGGCGGCGAACCGGTGCAGGTGGATCTGCGGATCGTCGCCGCGACCCACCGCGACCTGGAGGAGGAAGTCAGTGCCGGGCGCTTCCGTGAAGATCTGTATTACCACCTCAACGTGGTGCCCCTCAAGGTGCCTGCGCTGCGCGAGCACCTGGAAGACGTGCCGGATCTGCTGAACTACTATGCCGACTACTTTGCCGATCGTGAGAACCTGCCGTACCGGCGCTTTGCGCTGGCCGCCCAGAACCGGCTGCGCAACTATCCGTGGCCCGGCAATGTCCGGGAGCTGAAGAATCTTGTCCAGAGGCTGTTGATACTGGGCAGTGGCGAGACCATCGAAATGGCGGAAGTGGAGGCAGCGCTCAGCGTGCAGCCGATCCGGGCCGGTGCCGAGCGCGGCGTGCCGCTGTCCTTCGATATGCCCCTGCGCGATGCCCGCGAGCAGTTTGAGAAGCTCTACCTCGAGCATCAGCTGCAGGAGTCCGGCGGCAGTGTCGGAAAGCTCGCCAAGCTGGTGGGCATGGAGCGCACCCACCTGTACCGCAAGCTGCGTGCGCTCGGCATCGAGTTCAAGAAAGGTGGTGACTAGTGGTCCATGGTGACGGACCCTTTCCGCATGGCCTTTGGCTGCGCGATGGGTTGCATGGAAAACGGTCCGGAACGTTGGGACGCTGCGCAGCGGCGCCCCGGGTGTGTCCCGGGCCCGGGATGAGCGTCCCATGAAGATAATCATTCTTGGCGCCGGCCAGGTGGGGGCCTCCGTTGCCGGCAATCTGGCGAGCGAGGCCAACGACATCACGGTTGTGGATGAAAACGTCCAGATTCTGCAGGATCTGCAGGACAGGTTGGATATCCGCACCGTTGCCGGCCATGGCGCCCATCCCGACGTGCTGGACCACGCCGGTGCCGTTGACGCCGATATGATCATCGCCGTGACCAACAGCGATGAGACCAACATGGTGGCCTGCCAGGTCGCCTATACCCTGTTTCGCACACCGACCAAGATCGCCCGCGTTCGTTCGGGCGAATACCTCAAGCACTCCCGGCTGTTCGCCCCTGATGCGCTGCCCGTCGACGTGCTGATCAGCCCGGAACAGGTGGTCACCGACTACATCCAGCGCCTGATCGAGCACCCAGGCGCCCTGCAGGTACTGGACTTCGCCGCCGGCAAGGTCCAGCTGGTGGCGGTTCATGCCTACTACGGCGGGCCGCTGGTGGGCCACGAGTTGCGCCGGCTGCGCGACCACATGCCGGGTGTCCAGGCCCGGGTGGCGGCCATCTTCCGCCGCGGCAAGCCCATCATCCCGGAAGGCGACACGGTGATAGAGGCCGATGACGAGGTCTTCTTCGTCGCCGCGAGAAAGAATATTCGCGCAGTGATGGCAGAGCTGCGCACACTGGACAAGCCGGTCAAGCGGGTGATGCTCGCCGGCGGCGGCAACATCGGCATGCGCCTTGCCAGGGCGCTGGAAAGCAAGTACCAGGTAAAGATCATCGAGCATGAGTCGCAGCGCGCGCGGGAACTGTCGGAGCGCCTCGACAAATCCATCGTGCTGCTCGGCGACGCGGCCGACGAGGAACTGCTGCGCGAGGAGAATATCGAGAACACGGATGTGTTCTGCGCTCTGACCAACGACGAGGAAGCGAACATCCTGTCGGCCATGCTGGCCAAGCGTATGGGTGCCCGCAAGGTGATGTCGCTGATCAACCGGGCCGCCTACGTGGACCTCATGCAGAGCGAAGCCATCGACATCGCCATCTCGCCCCAGCAGGCCACCATCGGCAGCCTGCTCACCCATGTGCGCCGCGGCGATGTGGTGGCCGTGCACTCCCTGCGCCGCGGTGCAGCCGAGGCCATCGAAGCGGTAGCCCACGGTGACCGCAAGACCTCCAAGGTGGTGGGCCGCACCATCGAGGAGATCAGGCTGCCGGTGGGTACCACAATCGGGGCCATCGTCAGGGGGGAGGAAGTGCTGATGGCCCACCACGATACCGTCATCGAGGCCGAGGACCATGTCATTCTCTTCCTGGTGGACAAGCGTCGCATCGCCGAAGTCGAACGGCTGTTCCAGGTCGGGGTTACGTTCTTTTGACCGCCGCCGCGAAGCGGGCGCCTGCGATGAATGACGCCGCCCCGGGTGCACGCCGCGAGCGCTGGGAGACGCGCTTTCGGGACGGCGGCGGGCCGGGTGCCGAGGCCGCGGCGGTACTGGTCGAAAATCGCCATCTACTGCCGGCCCGGGGTCGTGCGCTGGATCTGGCCTGCGGGCTAGGCGGCAACGCCATGCTGCTGGCCGCCAGCGGTCTGCAGACCTGGGCCTGGGACTGGTCGGCCGCCGCCATCGAAGCGGTGCGCAAATCGGCGGATGAGCAGGGGTTCGCGCTGACTGCCGAGGTTCGCGATGTGGTGGCGCTGGCGCCGGAACCCGAGCGCTTCGACGTGGTGGTGGTGAGCCGTTTTCTGGAGCGCGCGTTGTTTCAGTCTCTGGCCGCGACCCTGCGCCCCGGCGGGCTGCTGTTCTATCAAACCTTCACCCGGGAGCGGGTGGATGGGGGAGGCCCGTCGAATCCCGCGTTCCGTCTTGCCGACAACGAGCTGCTGCAGGCCTTCGGGGATCTGCGCTTGGTGGTCTATCGCGAGGAGGGATGCCTGGGCGATCCGGCCCGGGGTCTGCGCAACGAGGCCATGCTGGTCGCGCAGCGACGTCCATAGCGCCGGACCGCAACAGCCCCGGACACGGGTGCCCCGGCAGCCCCCATGGCCCTTGCAAGGGGGCTCGGCAGTGGCGACACTCTGCAGTCATGGGAATGATTGACAATTTCGAAGCCATGCTGGCGTCCGGGCAGGACAACGCCCTGCTGCGCTACAGCCTCGGCAATGCCTATCTCAAGGCCGGCGACAGCGGGCGCGCCGTCGAGCACCTGGCCGAAGCGGTGCGCCAGGAGCCCCGCTATTCGGCGGCCTGGAAAGCCTACGGCAAGGCACTTGCAGAGGCGGACCGTCCTGACCAGGCCATACAGGCCTACCGGAGCGGCATCGCCACTGCCGAGGCCAAGGGCGACATTCAGGCGGCCAAGGAAATGCGGGTGTTCCTCCGGCGCCTGCAGAAGGCGGGATACTCAGAGTAAGGGCGCCGGCCCTTCCTTGCTGCGTCTCAACGGTAGATCGACGGCTCGCCCTCAGGGCGGTGACGGAAGCGGCGATAGCTCCACTGGTATTGTTCGGGGAGAGCCCGCACACAGGCCTCGACGGTACGGTTGAGGGCGCTCGCCGCGGTCTGCGGATCGCGGTCCGCAATGCCGTCTTCCGCGGGTCGGTAGTGCAGGCGAAAGCCCCGGCCCAGGGGCAGGCGTTCCGCATAGATGAAGACCACCGGGGCTCCGCTTTTGCGCGCCAGCCGTGCCAGCAGCAGCATGGTGTAGGCTGGTACGCCGAACCAGGGCGCGAACAGGCCCGCCCCCGGTGCCGGCTCCTGGTCGGGAAGAATGCCGATCACCTCGCCCCGTCCCAGGGCCTGATACAGGGCGCGAATGCCGCCGGCATCGGTGGGCACCAGGTGTGCGCCGGTGCGTTCGCGCGCGCCGCGGATCAGGCTGTCCAACTCGGCCATGCGCGGCGGGCGGTACAGGCTGGTGATGCCGAACCGTACGGCTGCATACAGTCCTGACATTTCCCATGACCCCAGGTGCGGGGTGGCGAGGATCACCCCCTTGCCCTGTGCCACCGCCTGTTCCATCACCGCTTCCCCGACGATTTCGCGCACCAGGGGCATGACCCGTTGCGGGGGCCACAGCCACACGGCGCCGCTCTCGGCGGCGGTCTTGCCTGTTTCCATCAGGCTGCGGCGGGCGAGGCGGCGCCGTTCCCGGGCTGGAACGTCCTGCAGGCACCGCGCCAGGTTGGCTTCGGTGATGCGCCGCAGGCCGGTGGGCAGCAGCGCCGCCAGCGCACCCAGGCCGGCGCCGACCGCCTGTGCCAGGGGCAACGGCAGCAGCGCCAACAGGCGCAGCAGCCGGCGGACGGCGGCGGCCCGGCGCTGGTGGCTGGGCTTCACTTGCGGGCGCTCCGATACCGCCTGCCCTGGCTTCCGTGGCATTTTTGCCCACAATATTCCGCAGATGTGGTATCGATTTGTATTCTACCCCCACTTGTTTTGTTCATAGTGCGATTCTTGTTCTTATGACTCCACTAATGGAAAACATTAAGGCAATGCCGATAGATGGGCTGCTATACGTCAGGCAATGGGGCTACAGGGCCAATCAGGCCTTGTCCTTTCCCATCAGTGGGCGAATTGCGGACAAAATACTTGGGAAAAGCTGCTTGTTTTGGTGTTCTTCATCCATCAATAGGTGTTTCATATGGGCGCGCTGGGTGGGCATGCGGAAGCATGCGGGGCAATTGTCACCGATCACCGGCAGTCCGGCTGCCTGCGCAAAATCGGCGGTCTGCCGCTCGCGGACGTAGACCAGCGGTCGGATCACCCGCAGGTCGCCGGCTGCGATGGTGTAGTGGGCCTTCATGGTCTGCAGCCTGCCTCCGTGGAATGCGGACATCAGAAAGCTCTCCGCCAGGTCGTCCAGGTGCTGCGCGAGAGCGAGCACGTTGTAGCCCTCGCGACGTGCGGTGTTGTACATGACGCCTCGTTTCATCCGTGCGCACCAGCTGCAGTAGGAGTCGTTGCCCATGTGCTCCTGCGCCTGGGCCATGATGGGCTGTCGTTCAAAGAAATAAGGTATCGAGCAGCTTGCCAGGTAGGCTTTCAACGGCGAAGGGTCGAAACCTTCGACCATCGGGTCCACCGTGACGGCGCCCACTTCAAAGGGCACCGGCGCACGGCGCTGCAGGTGGGCCAGCACGTGCAGCAGGCTGAGCGAGTCCTTGCCGCCGGACAGACCGAGCAAGACCCGGTCGCCCGCGCGGATCATCTCGTAGTCGGCGATCGCGCGGCCCGTCGGACGAAGCAGTGCCTTGGGAGGTGAGCTGGTCATCCCGTCAACGTTACCGGCGCCCCCTCCGGCTGGCAAGCTGTGTGCGCCTCGGCGCTATACTTGGCGAAACTTGGGCGGAGCGTGCCAGCGGGGTCCGCACCCTGGACGTCGGTAACGAGGAGACCGGACATGTCGGTACAGCCGGAGCAAGTTCGCAGTCTGACGCCCCAGCAGGCCTGGGAGCTTGTGGAGTCCAATCCACGGGCCGTGCTCATCGACGTACGCTCCAACATGGAGTACCTGTTCGTCGGTCATCCCAAGGGCGCCGTTCATGTGCCCTGGATCGACGAGCCGGACTGGAAGGTGAATCCCCATTTCGTCGCACAGGTGCGTATGGTGCTGCTCGGCGGCGTGAGCTGCGCCGCCGAGGGCGAGTGCGCACCGGCGATCCTGATCTGCCGCAGCGGCAAGCGCTCGCTGGAAGCCGGCAAGCTTCTCACGCGCGAAGGGTTGAGCGAGGTCTACAACGTGCTGGAGGGGTTCGAGGGAGAGCTGGATGGGGACCATCATCGCAGCACTGTCGGCGGCTGGCGATTCCGCGGTCTGCCCTGGGAGCAGTGCTGACGGCACGCGCTTGGGTTCGATCATGCCGGTCGGGCCGCCGCGCAGCCTGCGGCCTTTGTGCACCGTCCACCCGCGACCGCAAGGCTGGCGCAGCAGGGCTTCCCAGCCATGGGTCCGGCGCGTGTCTGCGGTGGTCGTCGGGCTCAAAGCCCCTGCTGCTGGTAGGGCTGTGGCCGGTGTCGGGCCTGTCTGATACGGGCGGCCGCTTTGATCTGGGGTGGGTTAATCGGGTATCGTCTGCCACTCGTTCCGGCCTTATTCCCACGATTGGTTGAGCACAGTTATGACGTTCATTGAGCGATTGCGCGAGCGCGTGCTGCTTTGCGACGGCGGCACCGGCACCCTTATCCAGGCCGAAGAGTGGGACGTGGATGCGGACTTTCTGGGTTTGGAGAACTGCTCGGAAATTCTGTGCGAGACGCGTCCCGATTTCGTGCTGGGCATGCACAAGGCTTACCTGGAGGTTGGCGCCGACTGCGTCGAGACCAACAGCTTCGGGTCCAACAAAGTGGTGTTTGCCGAGTTCGGACTGGTGGAGAAGACCTATGCTCTCAGTCGACGCGCGGCAGAGCTTGCCCGCCAGGCCGCCGACGACTTCTCCACGCCCGACTGGCCGCGCTTCGTGCTCGGCTCCATGGGGCCCGGCACCAAACTGCCTAGCCTGGGTCACATCGACTACGACACCCTGGAGGACTCCTACGCCGAACAGGCCCGGGGACTGATCGACGGCGGCGTCGATGCGCTGCTGCTGGAGACCAACCAGGATCTGCTGACCATGAAGGCGGCCATCAACGGCTGCCGGATCGCCCGCCGCGAGAAGGACCGGGACGATCTGCCCATCCTCGCTCAGGTCACCATCGAGACCACCGGCACCATGCTGGTGGGTTCGGACATCGCCTGTGCGGTGACCAGCCTGGCCGCCATGGACGTCGATGCCATCGGTCTGAACTGTGCCACCGGCCCGGCGGAGATGGCCGAACATGTCCAGTACCTGGGCGAGAACTGGCCCGGACTGATCTCGGTCATGCCCAACGCCGGTCTGCCCATGCTGGTGGACGGCCAGACCGAGTATCCCCTGCTGCCCGAAGAGCTGGCCCAGTGGCAGGAACGCTTCGTGGAGGAGGACGGCATCAACCTGATCGGCGGTTGCTGCGGGACCACTCCGGAGCACATTGCGCAGCTGCGCCGGATGCTCGATGCCCGTACGGATCCCGCGCCCAAGCGCCGCGATGTGACGCTGATTCCCGCGGTGAGCTCGCTGTACAGCTCGGTACCCCTGCGCCAGGAGAACGCCGTCTTCGCCATCGGCGAGCGTTCCAACGCCAATGGTTCCAAGAAGTTCCGGGATCTGCTGGCCGAGGAAAATTGGGATGCGTTGACCTCGATCGGCCGCGAGCAGGTCAAGGAAGGCTCCCACGCCCTCGACGTGTGCGTGGCCTATGTGGGACGCCCCGAACCCAGTGACATGACCGAGGTGCTCAGCCGCTACCGCGGCCAGGTCACCGTGCCGCTGGTCATCGATTCGACGGAATTCCCCGTGCTCGAGACCGCCGTTCGGCTGTTGGGCGGCAAGAGCATCATCAACTCCATCAATTTCGAGGACGGCGAGGAAAAGCCCCGCAGGGTCCTCGAACTTGCCAAGAAGTTCGGCACCGGGGTCATCGCCCTGACCATCGACGAGGAGGGGATGGCCAAGGAAGTGGACGACAAGCTGCGCATCGCCCACCGGTTGTACGACTTCGCGGTCAACCAGCACGGTCTGGCGCCCCACGACCTGATGTTCGATCCGCTGACCTTCACGATCTGCACCGGCGTGGAGGCCGATCGTAACCACGGCAGAAACACCCTTGATGCCATCGAGCGCTTCAGCAAGGAATTCCCCGAATGCCAGATCCTGTTGGGGCTGTCCAACATCTCTTTCGGGCTGAAGGCGGCCGCGCGGCATGTGCTGAACTCCGTGTTCCTTCATCACGCGCAGCAGCGCGGCATGACGGCGGCCATCATTCACGTCTCCAAGATCGTGCCGCTGCACAAGATCGACGAGGCCCACCGCCAGGCCGCCGAGGACCTGATCTTCAACAACCGGCGTGATGGCCGTGATCCGCTGCTGTGGTTCGTGGATCTGTTCAAGGACGTGCAGGCGGCGCAGGAAGAAAGGCAGGCGCCGACCACGGTGGAGGAAGCCCTCGAGCGGCGCATCATCGACGGCGAGCGCCAGGGGCTGGAAGCGGATCTGGAGCGTGCCCTGGAGACGTATCCGCCACTGGAAATCATCAACACGTTCCTCCTCAACGGCATGAAGGTGGTGGGGGAGCTGTTCGGCGCGGGTGAAATGCAGCTGCCGTTCGTCCTCCAGTCGGCCGAGACCATGAAGGCCGCGGTTGCCTATCTGGAGCCGTTCATGGAGAAGATCGAGGGCCAGGAAAAGGGCACCATCGTGCTGGCGACGGTGAAGGGCGACGTGCACGACATCGGCAAGAACCTGGTGGACATCATTCTCACCAACAACGGCTACAAGGTGGTCAACCTCGGCATCAAGCAGCCCCTGAACAACATCGTGGAGGCGGCCCGGGAGCACCGTGCCGACGCCATCGGCATGTCGGGGCTGTTGGTGAAGTCGACGGTCATCATGCGCGAGAATCTCGAGGAGATGCGCAAGGAGGGTGTGGCGATGGAAGTGCTCCTCGGGGGGGCCGCCTTGACCCGGCGCTACGTGGAGGAGGACTGCCGCCGGGCGTACACCGCTCCGGAAAAGGTGCATTACGCCAAGGACGCCTTCGCCGGCCTGCGTCTGATGAACCAGATCATGGGGGGCGGGCGTGCCGAACCCACGGAGGCTTCCAGCGGCGCGCCTTGAGGATGCGGCCGGCGCGGCGCGTTGACGATTTTAGTATCCGTGAATATAATGAATTTTGGGTTTATATCGCTATACATAATCATTATAGTGATACCTCGGTGGCAAGGCCGCCGGAGAGAGGCGCAGTATAGGCCCGGGTAGGCGGCCACCAAAACGACGTTTTGGGGTCTTGGTGATGCTCTCCGCACGGGTGCGGAAGAGCTATTGTGACTAAGTTAAATAACGCGGTCGGAGGAGGAACAACCAATGTCGACGTCAGGCGAAGAGATGCAGGGCAATGGCCAGATGGACCAGTGGCTGAGCCAGAAGCTCGATGAGCTGCTGCCCACCAAGCTCAAGGAGATCGAGCAAAGCAGGACCCCGTCCATGGCGATCATTGCCACCAAGGGCACCCTGGACTGGGCATACCCCCCCTTCATCCTGGCCTCCACCGCCGCCGCGCTGGGTTGGGACGCCACCATCTTCTTTACCTTCTACGGCCTGCTGCTGCTGAAGAAGGAGCTCGGCTCCCAGGTCAGCCCGCTGGGCAACCCGTCCATGCCCATGAAGATGCCCTTCGGCCCGAAGTGGTTCCAGGGCATCAACTGGCCGATGCCCAATCTGCTGATGGGCAACGTGCCCGGCTTCGAGAAGCTGGCCACCTCGCTGATGAAGAAGACCTTCAAGAACAAGGGCGTCGCGACGGTCGAAGAGCTGCGCGAGCTGTGCCTGGAGGCGGACGTCAAGATGGTCGCCTGCCAGATGACCGTGGATGTGTTCGGCTTCAACAAGGACGAGTTCATTCCCGAAGTGACCGACTTCGTCGGTGCCACCTATTTCCTGCCGGTGGCCAAGGACTCCGACGTCTGCCTGTTCATCTGAGCACAGGCCACGTCCTGCCGGCGCCACAGTCGGTACGGTCGGGCGGAATGTGGAAAGGGCGCCCCAGGGCGCCCTTTCTCATGTTTGGTCGGCTGTCGCAACGGGGTTCGTCGCAGAGGCACAAAGGAAAAACCCCGGTCTTGCGACCGGGGGTGTGATGAGCCTACTGGCAATAGTGCGGTATGTTCCATCCGTGGAATCCGCTCGGAGCAGCACCCCGGCTTCCTGCCGTAACGGGATTGGCACTTCCCCCAGCTTTTGTTATCCCCAACTTCCCGGCATGACCTGCCTCGAAGTGCTATCCATAATGGCATAGCACGTTTTTGCGGGGCAGTCGGCAATCGCCGGGAATTCTTGTAGGATCAGGCTTACCTGGGCGCACGGCCGGCGTTGTGACTGAAACATGTGCGGGGGGTGACATGATCGGCAAGAAGAATGTCGTGTTCGGTTTCCTTTATCTGGTGTTGACGGCCGCGCTCGGCCCCTACATGGTTCTGCATCTTGGGCCGGTGGAGGAGGCCCGGGCCCAGAAACAGAAAGTGATGGGCGAACTGCAGCTGATGGCCAGCAGCGGCTATCAGAACGACCAGACTCTGGCGCCCATGACCGGCGAGCAGATCGCCAAGGTCAATACGATGGCCTTGCTGGCGCTCAACAAGCAGCTCAACGCCCAGGCGACCATCGATGCCATCAAGGGCGGGCCCCATACTCACGGCAACCTGGAGTCGCTGCTCAACATCACGGTGGGCCTGGTGCTGGGTTTTCTGGCGGCCGCGCCGCTGCTCAAGCAGGTGGTGAGTTGGCTGTTCATCGGCGGTGCCCTGCTGCACTCCGGTATGCTGTACCTGAGCACATTTGGAGTGGCCTGGGCCGGGGCAGTGCTTGGCACCGGCATCGGACCGGTAATGATCCTGGCCGGCCTGCTGCTGGCGGGCGTGATTGCGGCATTCGGATTCCGCGGCGAGCTGACCAGGGACAATTAGGACCAGTCAACGCTGTTGGGCTGCCCGCTGTTGCAGCTGAGAAGCCGTCGATCAAGGCGCGAGGAGCGAGTTTGGTTATTCCAAATGACCGAAGAGCAACGCCGCGGGGCGGGTTTCCAGACCCAACCCGAAGGGCCGGGTCCCGTTTGCCGCTCCGCTGCGCAGGCGTTCGCTCATGTGGCCGGGTTACAGCTCGCCCGCTGCGCCTTGGGGAACGAAAAAAGGCGCCCCGCCAGCCGTCGTCATCCGAACAGCGTTAATAGACCCCAGGCAACCCAGAGGGCTCCATGGCCGATCTGTTCCCGGACATCCAACCGTACGTCCGCCACACCTTCGAAGTCGACGAACCCCACCGGTTGTACGTGGAAGAGTCGGGAAACGCGGACGGCATCCCGGTGGTGTTCGTGCATGGCGGACCGGGCGCCGGCACCCAGCCGCTGCACCGGCGCTTCTTCGACCCCCAGCGCTACCGCATCGTGCTGTTCGACCAGCGCGGCTGCGGGCGTTCCACGCCCCATGCCAGCCTGGAAGGCAACACCACCCAGGCGCTGGTGAGCGATATGGAGAGCATCCGCACCCGGCTCGGCATCGAGCGCTGGCTGGTGTTCGGCGGTTCGTGGGGCTCCACGCTGGGACTGGTGTATGCCCAGGCCCACCCCGACCGCGTGCTTGGGCTGGTCCTGCGCGGCATTTTCCTGTGCCGCCCCCGTGATGTGCACTGGTTCTATCAGGATGGGGCCAGCCGCCTGTATCCCGACTACTGGCAGGATTTTCTCGAGCCGATTCCGGAGGCCGAACGCCACGACCTGGTGCCGGCCTACTACGCCCGCCTGACCGGCGACGACGAGGTGGGACGCATGGCGGCCGCCAAGGCCTGGTCGGTATGGGAAGCGCGCGCGTCCACATTGCGTGCGCGGGAGGAGCTCGCCGAGCAGTTCGGCGCGCCCTATGCCGCCCTCAGTCTGGCGCGCATCGAATGCCATTACTTCATGCACGACTGTTTTCTGCAGCCCGACCAGATCCTGCGCCAGGCCCAGCGCCTGTCCGCCGTTCCCGGGGTGATCATCCACGGCCGCTATGACACGGTGTGCCCCGTGGAGCAGGCCTGGGCGCTGCATACGGCCTGGCCCCAGGCGCAGCTGCGGATCGTGCCGGCTGCCGGTCATTCGGTCGCCGAGCCGGGTATTGCCGCGGAGCTGGTGGCCGCTACCCAACGGTTTGCCGATCTACTGGGATGATCGGCCTGCTGCAGCGGGTGCGCGAGGCCAGCGTCCGGATCGCCGGCGAGACCGTGGGCGCGATCGGCGCCGGCCTGCTGGTGCTGGTGGGCGTGCAGCGCGGGGACAGCGAGGCCCAGGCCGACCGGCTGCTCGAGCGGTTGCTCGGTTACCGCGTGTTTCCCGACCGCCAGGGACGCATGAACCTCAGCCTTGCCGACACCGATGGGGCGCTGCTGCTGGTGCCTCAGTTCACCTTGGCTGCCGACACACACAAAGGCATGCGCCCGAGCTTTACGCCGGCGGCCTCACCCGACCAGGGCGAACGTCTGTTCAGGTACCTGCTGGACAGCGCCCGTCAACGCCATCCCCATGTCTCGGGCGGTCGCTTCGGCGCCGACATGCAGGTCCATCTGGTCAACGATGGGCCGGTGACGTTCTGGCTGGAGGTGGAACCCCCGAAGTCGGGTTGAGCGCCGGCGCGGTCCCTGACAGGCCGGCAACCCATGCCCAACGGTCAGGACATGCGCCGGTTGTGCTGGTCGCAGGGCCGGCGGAAGTAGCAGGTCAAGGCGCTGCTCAGGGTGGTCAGCGCCCAGAACAGGAAGAAGCCGATGGTGTAGGCGCCCAACCGACTGAGTGCCGCGTAGCGTGTATTGGCCAGCAGTTCCTGCGGGTCGAACGCAGTGAAGAAAAGAATGGTGGCCAACCCGGACATGATGAAGGACGGCCACAGGACCGCGACGATGCGTTGCACGACAGGCAGGTCGTTCCCGGCGGTGTTTTCCATGGGCGTCTCCTTGTTGTGGTTTGCCGCGTAGCCGGCCTTCCCCGTGCTCACCAATCGGCGCCGGCAACCAGCTCTGTGTGGCTGCGCTGCGGAAGCTGCAGGCGTCCGGTCAGTCGCCAGTTGCCGTCGCGCGGCTCCACGCTTACATGCCAACGCCCCTGCGGGACGTCGCGCAGCACGGCGCTGTAGTGGCCCTGGCCCTCGGGTTCCAGCAGCAACACCCGGTCCAGGTGGGCACGGGTCGGGTGGGTCAACCGCAACACCAGGTCCGGGCGGCCGACCGGCAATGCCGCCGTCAGCGCGAGTTGTATGCGTTGGCGAACCGGATCGTAGCCCACCGCTGCGGCGACGCCGAGCTGTTCGGCGGCCCGGTCTCTCGCCAGCACGCGGTTGATGGCCAGTCCCTGTTTGTAATAGTCGTCCACCACCAGGCCGTCCGGGTTTTCGATGGCGATTACCAGGGTCGCGATGCCGGCAATGACCGCACTGGCAGGAAGCGCCATGATGAACCAGGGCCAGAACTGGCGATACCAGGGCTGAACAACAGGGGCGGATTCGGACATCAGTGTGCTCCCAATGCGGGGCCGAGGAAGCGGCCGGTCTGAGTCACCTTCAAGTCAGGCGTGTCCAGCGCCTGAAGCGTGAAATACACGTCGCTGCTGGGGTGCTTGAGGTTGATCGGATCCACTCTCAGGGCGACTGGCAGGTCCAGCACTTCCCCGGCAGGGACGGCAATCGTCGGACGCTCGGTTACCAGGGCGAGTCCGGGAATCCCGCTCACGCTGAGACGGTAGGTGTGGGGGCGCTCATCCATGTTGATGACCTTCAGGGTATAGACGTTCTCCACCAGTCCCATGCCGGTTTCCCGGTACAGCATGTTGCGATCGCGAATGATGTCCAGCTCCAGGGGGATGCGCTGGCTGATGGCATAACCGAGACCCGACATGAGTGCTATCAACAGCAGCGCATATGCCACGATGCGCGGGCGCAGGATATGGGACTTGCCGCCTTCCAGGGCGTTTTCGGTGGTGTAGCGGACCAGGCCCTTGGGATAGCCCATCTTGTCCATGACCTGGTCGCAGACGTCCACGCATGCGGCACAGCCGATGCACTGGTACTGGAGCCCGTTGCGGATGTCGATGCCCGTCGGGCAGACCTGTACGCACAATGTGCAGTCGACGCAATCGCCCAGCCCAGCCGTCCGGTGATCGATATTGCGCTTGCGCGAGCCGCGCGGTTCGCCGCGCCCCGTGTCGTAGGAGATGATCAGGGTGTTGCGGTCGAACATGGCGCTCTGGAAGCGCGCGTACGGACACATGTAAATGCACACCTGCTCGCGCATCCAGCCCGCGTTGCCATAGGTGGCAAGGCCGTAGAACAGCACCCAAAAGGTTTCCCACGGCCCCATGGACAGGGTGAGAAGCTCATGCCAGAGGGTGTGGATGGGCGTGAAGTAGCCCACGAAGGTGAAGCCGGTGTACAGGGAGAACGCCACCCAGGCGCCGTGTTTGGCGCTCTTGACCGCGAGCTTGTGTAGCGACCACGGTGCGCGGTCCAGCTTCATCTGGCGGCCGCGGTCGCCCTCTATCCTGTGCTCCATCCACAGAAATATCTCCGTCCAGACAGTCTGCGGGCATGCGTACCCGCACCACAGGCGGCCGGCCAGGGCGGTGAAGAAGAACAGCGACAGGGCTGCCACGATCAGCAGCACAGCGAGAAAGAAGAAGTCCTGGGGCCAGAAGGTCAGGCCGAGAATGTGGAACTTGCGGGCCGGCAGATCGAACAGCACCGCCTGGCGACCGCCCCAGGTCAGCCACGGCACGCCGTAGTAGATGCCCAGCAGGGTCGCCATGCCGAGTACCCGCAGGCTGGCAAATACGCCGTGTACCTCGCGCGGATAGATCTTCTGGCGTTTGGCGTAAAGCTCTTCCTCGACCTCATCGGCCGGGGTCTCCAGGGGTTTTGCGTCGTTGGGTTGGGTGCTCATGCTCACCATCCGCTGCCGCCGCCCGCGGGCGTGCAGCAGCGTTCTGAAGGGGTCGGCGGCGCCTTGATGCGGCGGCGGGCCCGGCCCCGCCGCCGCTCAACGCCCTACTGTCCCGCGGGCTTGGTCCCCGCCGAGAGGCTGTACACATAAGCCGCCAGCAGGTGCACCTTGTCCTGGCCGAGGAAGTTGCGGTGCGCAGGCATGCGTCCATTGCGGCCGTCGGCGATGGTCTGTTTGATGGTTCCCGGCGAGCCGCCGTACAGCCAGATGTTGTCGGTCAGATTGGGGGCGCCGATCTGCTGGTTGCCCTTGCCGTCCGCGCCGTGGCAGGCCACGCAGTACGTCTGGAACTTGGCTTTGCCCGCCTCCGCCAGCTCCGCGTCCACGGGCCTGCCGCTCAGGCTCATCACATAGGCGGCGACCTGGTCCACGCCCTGCTCGCCCAGCACCGCCTTCCACGCCGGCATGACGCCCTGTCGGCCGTCCAGGATGGTTTTCTGGATGGCTTCCGGGCTGCCGCCGTGCAGCCAGTCGTTGTCGGTCAGGTTGGGAAAGCCCGGCGCGCCGCGGGCGTCGGACCCGTGGCAGCTGGCGCAGTAGGTCACGAACAGCCGCTGGCCGGCCTGCATGGCCTTGGGATCGTCGATCAGTGCCGTCATGGGCGTCTTGGCGTACTGGGCGAATATGGGGCCGTATTTCTCCTGGGCCTGCTTCATCTCCTTCTGGTACTGGGACACCTCGGTCCAGCCCAGCAAGCCCCGGTACTTGCCCAGCCCCGGATACAGGGCCAGGTACACCAGGGCGAACACCAGGGTGATGTAGAACAGCCACAGCCACCAGCGCGGCAGCGGGTTGTTGTACTCCTGCAGGTCCTCGTCCCAGGTGTGGCCGGTGACCTCGCCGCTGGCGCTTTCGCCGGACCGACGCTTGCTGGCCCACATGATCAACCACCAGCAGGCAAGAATGTTGCCGATGGTGAGGAGGATGACCCACCAGCTCCAGAAATCGCTCTTGAAGGCAAATTCACTCATGGCTCGACTCCTCCACGGACTCCGCCAGATCATCGTCGGCGAACGGCAGCTGGGCGGCTTCATCGAAGTCCGGCTTGCGCTTGGCGCTCCACGCCCAGATCCAGATCGCCAGGAACACGGCAAACAGCAGCACCGTGAAAAGCGAACGCACTGCAGTCATGTCCATGGCCTTATCTCCGGGTCTGGATGTCGGTGCCAAGGTGCTGCAGATAGGTGATCAGGGCATCGAGTTCCGTTTTGCCCTTCACTGCCGCACTCGCTCCGGCGATATCCGCATCGGTGTAAGGCACGCCCAGCTCGCGCATCAGCTCCATCTTCTTGGGCGTCTCCTTGTCGTCGACGACGTTCTTGGCCAGCCAGGGGAAGCCCGGCATGTTCGATTCGGGCACCACGTCCCGCGGATTCATCAGGTGGATGCGATGCCAGTCATCGCTGTAGCGTCCCCCGACGCGGGCCAGGTCCGGGCCGGTGCGCTTGGAGCCCCACTGGAACGGATGGTCGTAGACGAACTCCCCGGCCACCGAGTAGTGGCCGTAGCGCTCGGTCTCCGCGCGGAACGGACGGATCATCTGGGAATGGCACAGGTAGCAGCCTTCGCGGATGTACACGTCCCGCCCTTCCAGTTGCAGGGCGGTGTAGGGCCGCATGTTGGCCACCGGTTCGGTGGTGCTTTTCAGAAAGAACAGGGGCACGATCTCCACCAGTCCGCCCACGCTGATCACCAGCAGGACGAACAGCACCAGCACCCCGACATTCTTCTCGACGACTTCGTGGCTCATGGTGATTCCCCCCCCCTTCAGGCGGTCTGCGGAATCGGCGCGTCCACCGCCCGCCGGCCCGAAATGGTCTTTGCAACGTTGTAGGCCATCAGCAGCATGCCGCTGAGGAAAACCACGCCGCCGAGGAAGCGCACGAAGTAGAACGGATACATGCGCTCGAGCGATTCCACGAAGCTGTAGGTCAGCGTTCCGTCGTCATTGACCGCCCGCCACATGAGCCCCTGCATCACGCCGGCCATCCACATGGAGGCGATGTACAGCACCACACCGACGGTGGCGATCCAGAAGTGCGCTTCGGCCAGCTTCATGCTGTACATCTTTTCGCGACCGAACAGCTTCGGGATGAGGAAGTAGACCGAGCCGATGGTCACCATCGCCACCCAGCCCATGGCGCCGGAGTGCACGTGGCCGATGGTCCAGTCGGTGTAATGGGACAGGGAGTTGACTGTCTTGATGGACATCATCGGTCCCTCGAACGTGGACATGCCGTAGAACGACACCGACACGATGAGGAACTTGAGTATGGGATCGGTCCGCAGTTTGTGCCAGGCCCCCGAGAGCGTCATGATGCCGTTGATCATGCCGCCCCAGGACGGCGCCAGCAGGATCAGCGAGAACACCATGCCCAGGGACTGGGCCCAGTCCGGCAGCGCGGTGTAGTGCAGGTGGTGCGGGCCGGCCCACATGTAGGTGGAAATCAGCGCCCAGAAGTGCACCACCGACAGCCGGTAGGAGTACACCGGCCGGTTGGCCTGCTTGGGGATGAAGTAGTACATCATTCCGAGGAAGCCGGCGGTCAGGAAGAAGCCCACCGCGTTGTGGCCGTACCACCACTGCACCATGGCATCGATGGCGCCCGGGTACACGGAGTAGGATTTCATCGGCCAGAAGGTCAGCGGCAGTTCGGCGCTGTTCACCACGTGCAGCACGGCAATGGTCAGGATGAAGGCGCCGTAGAACCAGTTGGCCACGTAGATGTGCTTTGTGCGGCGCTTCATGATGGTGCCGAAGAACACCACCGCGTAGGCCACCCACACCACCGTGATCAGAATGTCGATGGGCCATTCCAGCTCGGCGTATTCCTTGCCGGTGGTCATGCCCATGGGCAGGGTGATGGCCGCCAGCACGATGATGGCCTGCCAGCCCCAGAACGTGAACGCCGCCAGCCCGTCGCTCACCAGTCTCGTCTGGCAGGTGCGCTGCACGACGTAGTAGGACGTCGCAAACAGCGCCGAGCCGCCGAAGGCGAAAATCACCGCATTGGTGTGCAGCGGCCGTAGCCGGCTGAAAGTGATGTAGGGGATGTTCATGTTCAGTTGGGGCCACACCAGTTCCGCGGCGATGTACACGCCGACCAGCATGCCGACGATGCCCCATACGACGGTCATGATGGTGAACTGGCGCACGACCTTGTAGTTGTAGGTGGTCTGCGTATCCATGGCTTGGCTTCTCTCGTTGCGTGAGCGGTAAGGCATTCTTTGGCGTGCGGTGCCCAGCGTCAGCACGGCCCGAAAGTACGCGACCTAATTTGCAAAGGACGCGTCAATCAAACAATGATCCACGTCAATTGAATGTTAGGCGATCGTGAGGAAAATGTGATGTCGCCGGAGGCGCACAGCCTGCAGGAGGGGATGCTCAGGGGAAGGGTATGCCGTCCGACCGGCCGCCCGGGAGGGCGGCCGGTCTACTTGCGCAGTTCGCGGTCGCGGCTTTCTCCGCTGGGGCGGGCTAGGCAGTTCAGACGATCGATGTCTTTGAGAATCAGGTGCTTGCGGTCTGCAGTGAGAATGCCTTCGGCCTGGAAACGGGTGAACAGGCGGCTGACCGTTTCCACGGCGAGGCCCAGGTAGTTGGCGATATCGTTGCGGGACATGCTCAGGTTGAATTCCCGCGCGGAGAAGCCGCGCTGCTTGAAGCGCTCCGAGATGCTGACCAGCAGGGCCGCCAGGCGGCTCTCGGCGGACTTCTTGCCCAGCAGCATCATGAGCTGCTCGTCCTCCAGCAGCTCCTTGCTCATCAGGCGCAGCAGTTGGCGCTGCAACCCGGGAATCTTGCCGCCCAGCTCCTCCAGGCGATCGAACGGGATCTCGCAGACGCTGGTGGTCTCCAGGGCGCGGGACGTGCAGGGGTGGCGTTCGCGGATGATCGCGTCCAGTCCCACCAGCTCGCCGGGCAAATGGAAGCCGGTCACCTGTTCATGGCCCTCTTCGGTGGCGGCAAAGGTCTTTACCGAACCCGAGCGGATGGCATAGATGGCGCGAAAGGCGTCGCCCGCCTGAAACAGGTACTCGCCGCGGCGCAGCGGCCGCTTGCGCCGGATGATGCGGTCGAGCTCGTCCATGTCCTCGTTGTCGATGCCCAGGGGCAGGCACAGATGGTACAGGGAGCAGTTGCGGCAAGCGGCCTTGAGGCCGGGGAGGCTGATGATATTGGTCGGGTCTTTACTCATGGACCGGTCCTGCTCCGCGCTGAGTCGTGCCCGAGAGACATTTGAGCAAATTCATTGACATGAACCAAGGGGCTCCGGTGGTGATCGCCCTGCCCGGGGCCGCCAGCCGGTGCGACCGTGGGCGCAATCACAGGAAGCGGTTCTCTGGGCGGGAGTTTTCCGCTAGGATTTAGCCTTTATACGTTCACCGCCGGCGACGCCGGTGGGGTGTCGGACCTCAATCATAAGAAAAGGCCGGCCCGAAAGCGAGATGCCAATGGCGCAACGACAGGTTAACGTAACCCGGGAGACCCTGGAAACCCGGATTCGGGTGGATTTGAACCTCGACGGGAGCGGCGACTGCACCCTGCAGACCGGGATTCCGTTCCTGGAGCATATGCTCGACCAGATCGCCCGGCACGGGCTGCTGGATCTGCAGTTGCACGCCGATGGCGATCTGCATATCGATGCCCACCACACGGTCGAAGACATCGGCATCACCCTGGGTCAGGCATTCGCGCGCGCGCTGGGGGACAAGGCGGGGATTCGGCGCTATGGCCATGCCTACGTCCCGCTCGACGAGGCGCTGTCCCGGGTGGTCATCGATTTCTCCGGGCGTCCCGGCCTGGAATACCACGTGCAATTTCAGCGTGCCCGCATCGGCGAATTCGACGTGGACCTGATCCATGAGTTCTTCCAGGGCTTTGCGAATCACGCGCCCGCCACCGTTCACATCGACAACCTGCGGGGCGTCAATGCCCATCACGTGGCGGAAACCGTGTTCAAGGCGTTCGGGCGTGCCGTGCGCGCGGCCATCGAGCCGGACGCCCGCATGGGCGGTGTGGTGCCTTCAACCAAGGGGAGTCTTTGAACTCCGCACCTCATTCCCGTAACCGTTCGGACTGAGCTGAAACCAACCAACTCCGGAAGCAAACCGCTATGGCCTCCATTGCGATCATCGACTATGGAATGGGGAATCTCCATTCCATCGCCAAGGCGCTCGAGCATGTCGCCGGGGACTCCCTGGTGTTCATCAGCTCCGATCCCGACGCCATACTGCGGGCCGGCCGGGTCGTGTTTCCCGGCGTGGGCGCCATCCGCGACTGCATGTCCGAGCTGCAGCGCCTGGAACTGGATGCGGTGGTGCGGGAGGTGGCCCGCGACAAGCCCCTGCTGGGGGTGTGCCTGGGCATGCAGGCGCTGCTCTCGCACAGCGAGGAAAACGACGGGACCGACTGCCTGGATGTGCTGCCGGGCGAGGTGCGGCGGTTTGCCGACCGGTTGAGCGATCCGCAGACCGGCGAACGGCTGAAAGTGCCCCACATGGGCTGGAATGAGGTGCGCCAAGTGCGGCGCCATCCGCTGTGGAAGAACATTCCCGACGACAGTCGATTCTATTTCGTGCACAGCTACTATACCGATCCGGCGGAACCCGCGCTGGCGGTGGGCACCACGGATTATGGTGTCCGGTTCGCTTCGGTGCTGGCGCGCAGGAACGTGTTTGCCGCCCAGTTTCATCCGGAGAAGAGCCAACACGCCGGTCTGACGCTGTTGGCCAATTTCGTGCGCTGGGACGGGCAGGAGTGACGCTTCTGGCCCTTGGGGGCGGTCCGCGGTTGTGGAAAAGACCATTCCACGGGCCGTTAATGGTGCTTTTGGCAATGAGGAGCAGGGCATGCTGTTGATACCCGCCATCGACCTGAAAGACGGCAAGTGCGTACGTTTGCGGCAGGGCCGAATGGAGGACGAGACGGTGTTCTCCGACGATCCGCTGGAGGTCGCCGAGCGGTGGGTGCGCGCCGGCGCCCGCCGCCTGCATATCGTTGACCTCAATGGTGCGTTCGCCGGCCAGCCGGTCAACGCCGGACCCATTCACGCCATCGCCGAAGCCTTTCCCGATCTGCCGATCCAGGTGGGCGGCGGGATCCGGGACGAGGACACCGTGCAGGCGTACCTGGATGCGGGGGTCAGCTACGTGATCATCGGCACCAAGGCGGTCAGCGCGCCGCACTTCGTCAACGACCTGTGCCTGGAGTTTCCCGGCCACATCATCGTCGGGCTCGATGCCAGGAACGGCAAGGTTGCCATCGACGGGTGGTCCAAGCTGTCCAATCACGACGTGGTGGACATGGCGCTGCGCTTCGAGCGTGACGGGGTATCGGCCATCGTCTATACGGATATCGGGCGCGACGGCATGATGAGCGGAGTGAGCCTGGATTCAACGGTCGCCCTGGCCCAGGCGGTCAGCGTGCCTATCATCGCTTCCGGGGGCGTCACCAACCTGGACGACATCCGCGCCCTTTGCGGGGTGGCTCACGAAGGGATCGCCGGCGCCATCATCGGACGGGCGCTGTACGAGGGCGGGATCGACCTCGCCGAGGCCCAGAAGCTGGCCGACGAGCTCGACCCCCGGTAAACACAGGATCAACCGAGGCGGGATGGCGCGCACAGCGGCACCGCAGCGGCGGAGCGCAGATAGTTATGGGGCTTGCCAAGCGAATCATTCCCTGTCTTGATGTGGACGCGGGACGGGTGGTCAAGGGCGTGCAGTTCGTGGACATACGCGACGCCGGCGACCCGGTGGAGATTGCACGGCGCTACGATCAGGAGGGTGCCGATGAGATCACCTTCCTGGACATCACCGCCAGCTCGGACGAGCGCGAGACCATGGTCCATGTGGTCGAGCAGGTGGCGGGCGAAGTGTTCATCCCCCTGACCGTGGGCGGCGGTATCCGCCAGTTGTCCGACATACGGCGTATGCTGTCGGCGGGCGCCGACAAGGTGGCCATCAACACCGCCGCTGTGGCCCGGCCCGAGTTCGTGCGCGAAGCCGCCGAGCGTTTCGGTTCCCAGTGCATCGTGGTGTCCGTGGACGCCAAACGGGTCAGTGCCGAGGGCGAGGCGGCGCGCTGGGAGATATTCACCCACGGCGGGCGCAAGCCGACGGGCATCGACGCCATCGAGTGGACGGTGCGCATGACCGGCTATGGCGCCGGCGAGATTCTGCTGACCAGCATGGACCGGGACGGCACCCGCGATGGTTTCGACCTGGGGCTGACCCGCACGGTCAGTGAGGCGGTGGATGTGCCGGTGATCGCCTCCGGCGGCGTGGGCAACCTCGACCACCTGGTGGCGGGGGTGCTGGAGGGCAAGGCCGATGCGGTGCTGGCGGCCAGCATTTTCCACTTCGGCGAATACACCATCGAGCAGGCCAAGCGTCATATGGCCGCCGCCGGCATCGAGGTGCGGTTGTGACCGCCCCCGGCCGCTTTCCAGGGTGAAGAATTGATGAGCTCGACAGTGAACCAATCATGGCTTGACGAGATCAAATGGACTGACGACGGGCTGGTGCCCGTTATCGCCCAGGACGCCGCGGATGGCCAGGTGCTGATGTTCGCCTGGATGAACCGCGAATCGCTCGCCCTGACCGCCCAAGAAGGGCGTGCGGTGTACTGGTCGCGTTCGCGCCGCAAGCTGTGGCGCAAGGGCGAGGAGTCCGGGCATGTCCAGGTCGTCAAGGAAATCCGTACCGACTGCGACAACGACGTGGTGCTGCTCAAGGTCGAGCAGCGCGGCGGCATCGCCTGTCATACCGGGCGGCGCAGCTGCTTTTTCCAGCGCCTGGAAGCGGACCGCTGGGCATCCGTCGAGCCGGTATTGAAGAATCCCGATGAGATTTACGGGTAGCGGTTTCCACCGGATCAGCAGGGTATCCAGCCATGGCGAGCGATGAGATCTTGGCCCAACTGGCCCGCGTTCTGGAGGCGCGCAAGGAGGCCGACCCCGAGTCGTCCTACGTGGCGAGCCTGTACGGCAAGGGGCTGGACGCCATCCTGAAGAAGGTCGGGGAGGAAGCCACGGAGACGATTCTCGCCGCCAAGGGGGATTCGGACGAACATTTGGTTTATGAAACCGCCGATCTGTGGTTTCATACAATGGTAATGTTGGCAGCTCGGGGCCTGGGCCCCGATGACGTGCTGCGCGAGCTGGGCCGCCGCTTCGGGCTCTCCGGCCTGGATGAGAAAGCCGCTCGCGGCAAACGCTGAGACAGTCGCCCGCAGTCGCTCCCATTGGTTGGCGCGGGAAGCGGGCAGGAGTAGCAAACATGGGTCCAAGTATCACGCAACTGTTGATTATTCTGGCGATCGTCCTGGTGATTTTCGGCGCCAAGCGACTGCGCCACCTGGGGTCGGACCTCGGCGGCGCGATCAAGGGTTTCCGCGAAGCCATGCACGAGGGTGAGAAGGGTGAGAAGGGCGAGGACACCTACACGGCCGGCCACCTGGAAGAGAAAGAGGAAGGTCGTGTGATCGATGGAGAAGTGACAGCCAAAGAAAAGCACAAGTCCTGAATGCGGAAGCGGGCGCCGCCGCGCTCGTCGCCGTCTTCTCCACCCGACACCCTTAGCCTCCCCTCGCCATGTTCGACGTCGGCTTTTCCGAATTAGTCTTGGTGTTCATTGTCGCGCTCCTGGTCATCGGACCGGAGCGTCTGCCGCGGGTCGCCCGCGCGGCGGGCTTGTGGTTGGGCAAGATGCGCTCGTTCGTCCAGACGGTGAAGGACGATATCGACCAGGAACTGGCCGCCGAAGACCTGAAGCGGCAGCTGCGCGAGAGCAAGGACCTGGCCGAGGTGCGGCAAATCCTCGATGAAGCCGATGGCGTCGGTCGCAAAGCGAAGGCCACCCTCGATAAGGAACACGACTATCTGGTAAAGGCCGTGGAGCCCGAGCCGGAACAGACTCCGGCCGAGCAGCCGGTGGCCGAATCCGAGCCGCCCGGGGAGAAGGTCCCTGCCGACGCCGGCGAAGCCGAGGCCCATTCGGAAGAACCGGCTGCCCCGTCGTCCGGCACCGACCCACAGAGCCCTGACGAATCCGTGAATGAGCGAATCCGGTAAGCACACCGACGCCAGCCCCGACGGGGAGGAATTCGAGGAACAGCCGTTCATCTCCCACCTGCTGGAACTGCGCAACCGACTGCTGCGCGGTGTACTGGCGGTGCTGGTGGTGTTCCTGGTGCTGGCGCCGTTTTCCAATCACCTGTTCACCTGGCTCGCCGGTCCGCTCAGCCGCGACCTGCCGCCCGGCAGCTCGCTGATCTCCATCGAGGTGGTGGCGCCGTTCTTCGTTCCCATCAAGCTGACCCTCGTGCTGGCCATCTTCGTGGCCATGCCGTACCTGATGTATCAGATGTGGGCCTTCGTCGCCCCAGGCCTGTATCGCCACGAACGCAGGATGATCTTCCCGCTGCTGGTGTCCAGCACGGGGCTGTTCTATCTGGGCGCCCTGTTCGCCTACTTCGTGGTGTTCCCCATCGTGTTCGGCTTCATGGCCCGCACGACCCCCCATGGGGTCACCATGATGACCGACATCAGCAAGTACCTGAGTTTCGTGTTGACCATGTTCCTGGCCTTCGGCGCGGCTTTCCAGGTGCCGGTGATCACGGTGGTGCTGGTGTGGGCGCGTGTGGTCACCCCGCAGCAGCTGGTCGAGAAGCGGCCTTACGTGATTGTCGCCTGCTTCGTGCTCGGCATGTTTCTCACGCCGCCCGACATGTTCTCCCAGACCATGCTGGCCATTCCCATGTGGCTGCTGTTCGAGACCGGCGTGTTCTTCTCGCGCCATTACGTGCGTCCGCGCGAAGAGGAAGCGGCGGAAGCCGCGGCCGACCCCGCTGCGGAAGACGAAGCGCAAGGCGGACAGGACGAAGGGTACCGCCCCATGAGCGAGGCGGAGATGGACGCCGAGCTGGACCGGGCGGATGAGGAGCCGGATGCCAACGGCGCCGGCCCGGATTCCGATTCCGACGCCGATTCGGACAAGGACCAGGACAGCGACCCGGATCACCGCCCGTCCGATCGCTGATCGTCCCGGTGCCCATGTCCCGCAGGCAGCGGATCGGGCGCCGGCATTGCTCGCTATGACCGGGAAACCGTCGCCATGGCACGCTGGCTGTTCGCGTTTGCGCTCTGGAGCGTCGCCTGCGCAGCGGCGGCAGTGCCGCTGCGCAACCAGCTCCAGGGCGCTTCCCCGCCCTACCTGGCAATGCATGCCGGTGACCCGGTGCACTGGCAGCGCTGGAGTCGGGCGGTATTGGCCCGCGCCCGCGCCGAGCACAAGCTGATCTTCGTGACCAGCGGTTACTATGCATGCCGCTGGTGTCATGTCATGGACCGGGAAAGCTTCCGGGATCCTGCCATCGCCCGGGTCCTCAACCGGAACTTCATCCCCGTCGCCGTCGACCGCGAGCTGCTGCCCGCGGTCGATGCCCGCCTGCTGGCGTTCGTCCAGCGCACCCGCGGCCAGGGCGGCTGGCCTCTGAATGTGTTCCTCACGCCCGGGGGGCATCCCCTGGTGGGAACCACTTACCTGCCGCCGGGGGAGTTTCTGGCGTTCGTCACCAAGCTCCAGCGCCGCTGGAGCAAGGATGCCGCCGGCATGGCCGCGCTGGCGCGGCGTGCCGCCCGTGAGCGGCCGGCGCCCACCGCTGCGGCCGCCGCCGACCCCCTGCGGGCGCTGGCGCGCGCCGCCCTGCAGCGCGCCGACGAGATGGCCGGCGGCTTCGGTCAGCAGAGCAAGTTTCCCCTGGCGCCCCAGCTGCAGGGACTGCTCACCGCCCAGGCGCGCCGGCCCTCGGCCGAGCTGGACCGCTTCCTGCGTCTGACCCTCGACCGCATGGCCGAACAGGGTCTGCGCGACCAGCTGGGGGGCGGCTTCTTCCGCTACACCGTCGACCCCAACTGGCAGGTACCGCACTTCGAGAAGATGCTGTACGACAACGCCCAGCTCGCCATGGTGTATCTGCGGGCCGCCACCGTACTCGGCGATCCGGCACTTGAGGACGTCGGGCGCGATACGGTCGATTTCATGCTGCGGCGGCTGCAGGCGCCGGGCGGCGGCTTCGTCAGCAGCCTGTCGGCGGTGGACGCCAAGGGCGTGGACGGGGGCTACTACCTGTGGACCGGCGCCCAGCTCAACCGCCTGCTGTCCAAACCCGAGCTGCGGGTGGTCCGCCGCTACTGGAAACTCTCCGGTCCGCCTCCGTTCGATGACGGCTATCTGCCGGAACGCGGCGACCCGCTTGCCCAGATTGCACGGGACCTGGGCATCACCGATGCGGCGGGGCGCGCCCGGGTGGCCGGTGCGCGGCGCAAACTGCTGGCCGCGCGCCGCCAGCGCACCTTGCCGATCGATTCGAAAGTGATTGCGGGCTGGAACGGCCTGGCGCTGTCGGCGCTGGTCATGGCGGCCCGGCAAAACGACCCCGGGCGGCGTTATCGGGATGCCGCCCGACGGCTGCGCGATGTGCTGGTGAACGACCTGTGGAACGGCCACCGATTGTACCGGATTGCGGGGCCCCACGGCCCGTTCGGCCAGGCGTCTCTGCAGGATTATGCCTATGTCGCCCGGGGACTGTGGGATTGGGCGCAGGCGGCCGGGAGCGACACCGACCGGCATGTCGCTCTGGCGCTGGTGCAGCAGGCGTGGCACCGTTTCCACGGCCCCTCGGGCTGGCGGCGCAGCGAAGACACCCTGGTGGCGGGCAGTCGGCCACAGCCGGCGCTTGCCACCGGAGGCCTGCCGGCAGCGCCGGCGGTGCTGATCGGGGTATCGATGCAGATCGCCGGCGCGATGGATCGGCCGGCGCTGAAAGCGCGCGCCCGGCGGGCTCTCGCCCAGGCCGCGCCGGTGGTCGCGGCGGATCCGTTCTGGTACGCGAGCTACGCGTCGCTGCTGGCCCCCAGCGGCCCGGGCGTGCACTGATAGCGCATGCGCGTGCCGTGCAGCAGGGAGAGCGTGATTTCCTCGGCGCACAGCTCGGCAGGAAAGTAGGCGCCCGAGATCTTGGCGCCGTTGACGCTCGCCCCCTCGAGGTTGGCGGTGCTGAGGTCGACGCCCCGCAGGTCGGCCTGGCGCAGGTAGGCGTTGCTCAGGTCCAGGTGCTGGGCATCCAGGCCGCGCAGGTCCAGGCCGCGCAGGTCCGAGCCCTGCAGATCACAGGCCTCGCCCTGTGCCCGCAGCGCATTGAACTCCTTGATCTTGCCGTCGCGCAGCAGCTGATACATCGGATCGGCCTTCATGACCGGCTTGTGGGATTCCGTCATCTGCAGACTCCTGTTTGCCGACTGCCTTCACGATTATGGCGCGGGCCAAAGCCCGGTGCGATTGGGAAAAAGTATCGGCGATCAAGGTCCCGTGCAGCAATCCTTCCGGCCAACAGCCGGGGGCACGGACTCCGCCGGATCAAAGCAGCCGCTTCAGGGATTCGATTTTCCGTTGTTCGCTGTCCGGCGGGCTCACCAGTTCGTATTGGAAGCTCGAATAGCACCGCGTGGTCTCCACCAGGATGGTGAGCCGCCCATACACCAGCTCCTGGCCCAGATTGAGTGCGGTCACCGTGCCGCTGTCGTAGATGGCGGCCGGCACCACCAGGATACCGTTTGGACTGTGCAGGTCTCCGGCCGGCAGGCGCAGGGCGCGGAAGTACTCGCTGTCCTTCCCGGCGCCCTGCACGCCGCGTATCGCCAACGGCGTGGCGCTGTCGGCGAGCACCTCGATGCCCATCTCCAGCTGCGCGCCCGGTGCGGCGCACAGCCAACGCACCGTTCCCAGCCGCCATTCGCCCGGCTCGCCGGAAATCTGGAACACGACCAGCTCGCCGACCCGCAGTTGCACCGGGCAGTCGCTGCGGCAGTACAGACACAGCCCCTGGGCGCTGCTGTTCTTCTGCTGCCAGGGCGTCGCGTGATACCCCGACCCGGCAAGGCCGTCCTCATCCCGGTTGCGGGTGGAGTAGATCTTCTGCCACATGTCCAGGTCGTCGCTGTCGGTGTCGAACACCGAATGGCGCGGCATGCTGATCGCCTGCTCCAGGCGCGAGGCATCCTCGTCGACCTTCCAGGGCTCCAGCTCGGCGGGCACCAGTGAGAGCGCGCTGGACGGCTGTTTCGCTTTGCCCGGCGCACCGAATGCGGCGCGGTGTACGGCGATCTCGTCCTTTTCCGGTGTGAACGGCGCCTCGGCGCTGAGGAAGTGGTGACAGGCGCTCAGGCCGGCGGCGATTTCCACGTCGGCATGGGCGCTGTGCCGTGCGCTGGCGCGATCCCGCGACCCGCCCCATCCGTCTCTCAGCCGCTGCAGCAGATTCCGTTCCATGCGTCGGGCCAGGGGCAGGGGCTTTTTGCCGCCCTCCTCGTCCGCCACTTCCTTGGCGATCGCCGTCAGTCGTGCCTGGGCCGCTTCCACCAGGGCACCGCACTCCAGGATGCGGGGGTTGGTCGGACGCCGGTCCAGGTCGCGGGGTGCGTAGCGGGGTGGCAGGTCGCTGTCGAGGTCGACGTAGAACCGTCCAGCCACTGCGCTGAGGGCGTCGGCCGGCTCCATGGGGCAGCGGTCGGCCCACTGATCGAGCCACTGGTAGACCGTGTTGGCGTCCTGCTGCATCAACTGATAGGGATCCACCAGTGCCAGCAGCACGATGCGCTTGTAGGCGTGCTCCACCGATGCGTTGCCCGATTCGGTCAGTGGCTGGCGCTGAACGCCGACCAGCTCGGCATAGCGGTACAGCCGATGCAGCTCGCCCCAGGCAAGGTGGGGCTCGGGGCCGTAGATGAGGTAGGTATCCACCACCTGCCGGCCCAGCAGCACGACGCTGCGGTACAGGGCGAGCAGGCGCAGCGAGGTGTCGGCCGAGGCGGCTCCCTTCGCCTCGGCCATGTCGAGCAGAGCGATCTTGTAGCTGTCGGTCAGCTCCCTAAGCAGGTCTTGGGCGAGCTCTGCGAACTGCCGGGCCCGCGCCGACAGCGGCACGGTGGTATTGCGCAGCCGGGTGCGCAGGGCGGCGCCGGTCTCCTCGCACACCGACCGGATCTGTTCGGTGGCAGCCAGCCGGACCGCGGGGGGCCAGCCGGTACGGTTGTGTTCGGCAAGGCTCCGGGCAAGCGCGCGGGCCGCCCCCAGGGGATCGCCCAGCGGCAGTTCCGCCAGCCAGGCCTCGACGGCACGGGCGCCGAGCCCGTTGCCGACAGGCGTGGCAGTGCGTTCCGGGACGCTTAGCTTAAGCAGGCTCATGGTTGCCGGAAGTCGGTCGTTCCCGGGCAAAGATCTCTTCGACGCTGGCGTACACGGAGGTGGCGCCCAGAGGGATGAACACCAGCAGGCCCAGGCCCAGGGGAATCAGCGCAATCAGCCCCAGTACGGCCAGGCACAGTCCGTAGACGGTCAGTGGCCAGATGTTGTGCGAAGAGGCGGCGAAGCTAAGCCGGATGGCCTCTTTGGGCGTGGCGTAGCCCAGCATGACCAGCGGCACGGCGAACCACAGCGCCATCGCCACCAGCACGGCCAGTGTCAACATCAGCAGGATGCCGATGATCATGCCGGGAGCCAGGGTCGGCATCTGTGGTGCGGCGCCGGGCGCGAGACCGCCATGCATGACCCCCAGCGCCGTCGCCGCACCGATCGCCGTCATGGCCGCCACGACCGCCAGGTTGAACACCCCCAGCAGCAGCATCGGGCCCGTGCGGGAACGGTCCAGGAAGGCCTGGAACAGCTGGGATACGTCCAGGGGGCGGCCGTGGCGCAGCTCGGCGGCGCCGAAAATCATGCCGCCGCCAAGGGCGGGTGCAATGAGACTCAGGGCCAGGTCGCCGATACCCGGAATGGCGCTCAGGACCAGATACAGGATGATGTACACGGCCGCCATGGCAGCCCACAGGCCCGGGCTGGCCCGGAACAGCTCCCAACCCTGCCTGAGCCAGTCGACTCCTCGGCCGGCCGGAACCCGCGCTATCTCCATCCGTGCCCCGCCATCTCGGTTGTCAGAAGCCCAATGCTAACATACTCGTTTAATCGTAAGACGCTGCGCCAGGGCGGATATTTCGTCCATCATCTGGCGATGAACCGACCGTCTTGCGGGTTCCTCGCGGAGCTCGCCAAAGACCGGTTCGCCGGCCGGCGACAGGCGCCGCCGTTGATCTGCATCATGGCCGACAACGGTGCTGCCGACGTAGGCTGTCGTCACATTACAGCCCGGCGGTGCTGGGCGGCGCGAAATCAGCGTGCGTAGCGATCCTGAGGTGAGCGAAATGCATGATCTGCTTTGGAAGCCGGTGTTCTGGGATTGGTCGTCGGTAGCGCTGGCGGCCACCAGCCTGATGGCGTTCTGGTGGCTGATGGTGGTGGAAGTGAAGCGCAGGACACCCGCGCCCGAAGCGGATCCGCTCCAGGAGTAGCGCAACAAGGCCCCGGGGGTGTCGTAAAGCAGTTGGTGGGCCCGCCAGGACTCGAACCTGGGACCAAGGGATTATGAGTCCCCTGCTCTAACCAACTGAGCTACAGGCCCGCACGGCTGGTTTTCCGTGCGGGGCAGTATAATGCCCGGGCCCGGCGGCGTCACTACCGCCGCCGGGCCCGGGAACCGGTCTCCCTACCGGTCATCCTGCCTGAGCGGTGCCGACTTGCTGTCGCTCAGGCTTTCCTCGCCGATCGTTCCGTGATCACTCCACGCCCTCGTGGGCGTCGTACACCGCCTCGCGGACTGCATCAGCGCTGGTTGCCAGCGCCGCCGGGTCTTCCACGCTCACATCGAGGATGGTATCCACCGCCTCGACCGTCTTGTCGGTGACTTCGACGGTCTTGTCGGAGGCGCCGCCCAGGAAGATCGCAGCCAGATCCGTGCTGCTCAGCGTGCTGGTGAAGACGGTGCCGTCAGGCAGCACGATCTTGCCGTCCTGCAGCAGGTCCTTGTACAGGGCCAGGTTCTCCAGCGGCGAGTCGATGCGCACGATGGCCGTGCCGTCGGGCAGGGTCCCCGACTTGATGGCGGCGATGACCTCGTCCAGGCTTGCGAGTTGATACAGGTTAGGACTGGTCGACAGCGTTGCCAGAGCTTCGGCCAACGACCGATCCAGTACCTTCGACGGTGAGCGGGCTACGTTCAGGCGTCCAAGCTCCACGTCCGAAGGCACGCCTTCCTGGGCCCAGCCCGGCTTGCCTCCATGTTCGGCGTCGCCCTGTCCGCCGGAGAAGCGCGGGCCCTTGGCGTCGCTGTCTTCACCGGGCGCGCCGGAACCACCGCCCTGCATCTTGTTGCTGTCAAAGTTGCCGTGGTCATGGCGTGAGCCCTCTTGGTAGCCGGAGCCGGAGCCGCCTTCGCCTTCTTCCTCTTCGCCGCGCAGCACGTTCTCCTCGAGAGTCTTGCTGCTGCCGTGACCGGCGCTGTCCTGAGCGGAGCCGCCGCTACCATAGTGGCCGCCAGCGCCGCCTTGACCGCCTCCATGGCTTTCCGCGGCGTAGGCCGGCGCGATGAAACTGACGCTGCTCATCTGCTGTATGGCCAGCGGGGCGCCGAGCAGCGCGAGCGCGATGCCCGATACCAGCACACGGGCCTTGGTGTTGAGTCGTTTCGTTTTCATGGTGCCATCTCCTTATAGCAACTGCGTGTCGTCCTTCCGATCAACGAGTAGGAGTGGCTTGTTGCCCCCGCTTCATTGTTCCTTGTGAGCTGGGCGTCCAAATTTGGACTTCTTTGGATCGTTTCCTTTTCACGGTTTTCATGGTGCGCCAGGCCGTTTCACAAAACATTGACGCGGGTCATGGGAACACGGGTTTTGTGATAGTTTTTGACGTTCGCTGCGCCTGCAGCGATTGAGAAAAACAGATTGGCCTACGGTGGCGGGTTGGGGGGCGGCCCCGCAGAGGGGCCGCCGGTGGGGTTGTCGCGCCCTAGAAACGCAGGCCGAGTCCGACCCGGAATAGGCTCTCCGCGTTCTTGTAGCTGAGCTGGTCGGCGTTGGTGCCGCCGCCCTGGGTGGTCACAAAGCCATAGGAGGGGTAGCGCGTGTAGCTGTAATCGGCCCGTACGAACAGGCGTTGGCCCACGGGCACGTCGGCGCCGACGCCCAGCCGGGTGCCGGTCTCGTGGTCGTCCTGGTAGATATAGGCATTGGCGTTGGCGCCCTTGTCGTAGCGGGTGCTGAATTTCGTGTGGATGCGCCCGATGCGCCCGTACAGCAGGGTGCCGTTGTGGAGCAGGTATCCCAGGCGCAGGGCGGCTCCGTAGCCACCCTGCTTTTCCACCGAGAACGTGCGTCCGCCGCTGCCGGAGGTGTCCCGGATATGCGTCCAGGTGGTCCGGCTGCCTTCGCCGGCCAGCTCCAGTCCGGCATACACCCGGTGGAAGGTAAGGCCGTAGCCCACGAACGCCGTGGAGCTCACCCCGTCGTTGCCGAAATCGACATTGAAGTTGTTCGGCCCCGTGCCCTGGGTGCGCAGCAGGCCGGTGGCCGTGGTGGCCACGGACCCCTGGCCCACGGCGGCGCCCACATACAGGCCGGAGACCTTGGCGGCGGGGATGGTGACTGCCGGCGTCGGTTGGGCGCCGAAGCGCCAGCCGGCACCCAACCGGAACTGGCCTTCACTGGGTGTGAAGACCTCCGGTTCAGCGCCGCCGTAGTAGACCGGGTAGCTGTTGTACCGGGTGTAGGCATAGTCCAGGCGCACGAACAGCGGGCTGTCCGTCGGGATGTCCATGCCGACGCCGTAGCGGATGCCGCGCTCGGTATCGGTCTGGTCCGAGGCATCGGCGGGCAGATTGTTTTCCAGGTACGGCGTGCGGAATTGGGTGCGCGCGGCGCCCAGCCGCCCATACAGCAAAGCGCCGTTGGCCAGGGCGTAGCCGAGCCTTGCGGACAGGCCGTAGCTGTTGTTGCGCTCCAGGGAGAAGGTGCGGCTGTCGGCCTTGTCGTTGATGTGGTAGAAGTCGGCCCGGCTGCGGTCCCCTTCCACCTCCAGGCCCAGATACCAGCGCTTGAACAGCCTGCCGTAGCCGGCGAACAGCCCGGCGTCCGGGCCGTGGCTGCCCATGTCGCCGACGTCGGTGCCGCCGCCGGTGCCTCGCCCGCCACTGGTCGCTGCGTTCAAGGCGCCGTAACCGACCTGGCCGCCCAGGTAGAAACCACCCGGTGTCGCTGTGGGGTGAGCCGCGGCGGCCGCGGTCTGGCCCGGCCAGCTCGCGGGCGGGCGGGCCGCCAGCAGCTGGCTGCCGAGGGTCAGCATCACTTGGTTGCGGTCGTAGGCGGTGCCGAACACGTTGCTGGGCAGATTGGAGTCGCGGCGCAGGAAGCGGTAGTCGGCACCCAGATACAGGTAGCGGGTCAGGTCGTATTTCATGCCCGCCCCGGCGACCACCAGGTTCTCGTTGCGATCGATGCCCTGGTACTCGCTGCGCCCGTAGGAGGCGCGCACATTGAACTTCAGCCGTGGGCGCAGCTGGTGCTCCACCTTCGTCCCTACGCGGGTGTTCAGGTACCCGGACGCGTACGGCAGGACAGTCTCGTCCAGGGACCGGTCCAGGTACGCGGTCACCTTGGTGTGCGCCGGTGCCTGCCAGCGCAGGCGCGCGCCGAAATCCGCTTTGCTCACGTCAGGCAGCCGGGCGTCGTCGTAGTTCTGGGTAAGATGGCCCACGTAGGCTTCGCCGTGCACGCCGTTGGCCAGCCGCACCAGTACCCCCAGGTCCAGCCGGTTGCCGTTGGAGTTCCTGTTGAACCCGTAGTCGTCGGGCGTGGTGTCGTAGCGCCGTCTGTCCAGGGCTGCCTGCACGAAGGGCGAGAACCGGGGTGTGAGCCGGTAGCTGACGCGCGTGCCCAGGGTGTAGAGCTTTCGGTCGCGGTCGTTGTTGTTGATGGTGCCGCCGGAGGCGCTCGGCACGTTGTCGAATTTCAGCCTCTCGAAGGTGCCGCCCAGGCGCACGGCGGTCCGGTCGAACCGTCGGGCGAATCCGAGGTGCGACTGCAGCTCGGTGTACACGGTGGGTTCGGTGCCGTTGACGGCGTCCGGCGTGCCGCGCTCTTCATGGTTGCGGCTGAACCGCGCGCCCGCAAAAAGGTTGGAGCGGTCGGTCAGATCGTAATGGCCCCGCGCACCCAGCCACGCGTCCTGGTAGTTCTCCCGGGTGTGGGTGGCGTAGCGGCCGATGTCGGCGCCGGCGTCGATGTTGAGCTGGTGCCGCGCCCAGTTGGACTTGAGCACCGCGGTGGGCGAGACGACGGTGACCAGGTCGCTCTGCGGCGTCACCCCGTGCTGGGGGTCGTTGCGGCTGGCGAAGATGTTGTCGTCGTACAGGGTTGAGACGGAAAGCCCGGGGGAGAAGCGGAAGCTGCCCAGCGCCAAGCCGGCGGTTTCGGCCTGCGGGCGGGTCGGCGTCATGGGCGTGGGTTCATTCAGGGGGCGCTCATCGGTTGTCCCGGGCTGGTCGGACGGCGACCGCAGGGCGGTCTGTGCGACGGCGGTGGTGCCGGTGTCCGGTTGTGCGGCGGTTGCGACGCCCGTGCTGCAGGCGCCTGCCAGGGTGGTCATCAGGACGGCGCCAAGGGCAATCTTGTCGGTCATGCGTGTACCTCTGTTTTTCTTGGAAACAAAACCACGAGGCCATGTGCAGGCATGCGCCCGCGACACGGTCGGCTGGAAATCAACGGGTGCGCCGTCGTTGGCGCGTGCTTGTCTCGGCTGGCGCCGCAATGGCGCCGCGCCAGTGGGTTGGGGCGTCGGGAACCGGCTGTCGGGTTCCGTCATTCGAGCGTGCGCCTGTTTCCGGTTATGTGCTTTCGGTGCCGGTTGAAAATGCCGGCCTGTTCATTGTAACGGCCAGCGTAACGTTCGCTTTACGCTCGTTTGCTGATGCAGGTCAAGAAACCGCCCTCCTGCCCACGCACCGTCTGCTGGCCGCTGTATACAGGTGCCGACCGTGTTTTCTTTCAGTGGTTCCGGTCGGTATCTTTCAGAGCGGTTCAGTGCAGTGGCTGCCCGGCAATCGGTGGGCAAACGAAAGGGGCCACGCTTGCGCGTGGCCCCTGCGGTTCCTTTCCTGCGTGCGCGGAACTCTGTCGCTATTCGATCTCCAGGAAGCTGCGCAGCTGTTCCGAGCGGGTCGGGTGGCGCAGCTTGCGCAGCGCCTTGGCCTCGATCTGCCGGATGCGTTCGCGGGTGACGTCGAACTGCTTGCCGACCTCTTCCAGGGTGTGGTCGGTGTTCATGTCGATGCCGAAACGCATGCGCAGCACTTTCGCTTCCCGGGGCGTCAAGCCCGACAGCACGCCTCGGGTCGCTTCGCGCAGGCCCTCGGTGGCCGCCGAGTCCACCGGCGAGAGAATGCTGATGTCCTCGATGAAGTCGCCCAGGTGCGAATCCTCGTCGTCGCCGATGGGCGTTTCCATGGAGATCGGCTCCTTGGCGATCTTCAGCACCTTGCGCACCTTGTCCTCGGGCATCTCCATGCGCTCGGCCAGCTCTTCCGGGGTCGGCTCGCGACCCATCTCCTGCAGCATCTGGCGGGAGATGCGGTTGAGCTTGTTGATGGTCTCGATCATGTGCACCGGGATGCGGATGGTGCGCGCCTGGTCCGCGATGGAGCGGGTGATGGCCTGGCGGATCCACCAGGTGGCGTAGGTCGAGAACTTGTAGCCGCGGCGGTATTCGAACTTGTCCACCGCTTTCATCAGGCCGATGTTGCCTTCCTGGATCAGGTCCAGGAACTGCAGCCCGCGGTTGGTGTATTTCTTGGCGATGGAGATCACCAGCCGCAGGTTGGCCTCCACCATTTCCTTCTTGGCCCGCCGCGCCTTGGCTTCGCCGATGGACATGCGGCGGTTGATGTCCTTGATCTCGCTGATGCCGAGACCGGTCTCGTCCTGCAGGCCCACCAGACGGTTCTGGGCGCGCAGGATGTCGTCCTTGAACTCTTCCAGGACCGGAGAGTACTTGCGGCCGGCTTTGATCTGCTGGTCCAGCCACTTGAGATTGGTCTCGTTGTCCGGGAAGGTGGTGATGAAGTCCTTGCGGGGCATATGCGCCTTGCTGACGCAGATGTTCATGATCACCCGCTCGTGGGCACGGATGCGTTCCACCATGACGCGCAGGTTGACGGTCAGCTCGTCCACCAGGCGGGGCACGAGCTTGAATTCCATGAAGCAGTCCGCGAGCTGCTCGCGCGCCTTCGCGGTCGTCTTGTGGCTCTTGCCGTGCTTGGCGAAGGCCGCCATGGCCTTGCCGTACAGGGACTCGAGCTGGGCGAAGCGGGCGCGCGCTTCCTCGGGATCGGGGCCGGTGTCGAGGACGCTGGTGTCGCCGTCGTCCTTGTCCTCGTCGTCGTCCTCATCATTGCTGTCGTTCGAAGCGGATGTTTCCGGGCGCACTTCGGGCTCGGCGGGGCCGGCCACCTCGTTGCCGACGCCGTCCGGATCCACGAAGCCGGTAATGACGTCCGAGAGGCGGGTTTCGCCGGCGTCGACGCGCGCGTATTCCTTAAGCAGCAACGCGATGGACTCGGGGTAGCTGGCCAGCGCCGACAGTACCTGGCGCAGACCGTCTTCGATGCGCTTGGCGATCTCGATCTCGCCTTCGCGGGTCAGCAGCTCCACAGTGCCCATCTCGCGCATGTACATGCGCACGGGGTCGGTGGTACGCCCGAATTCGCTGTCTACGCTGGCCAGCGCGGCCGCTGCCTCTTCGGCGGCGTCCTCGTCGGTGGTGACCGATGTGCCACTGAGCAGCAGGGTATCGGAATCCGGCGCAATCTCGTGCACCGTGATGCCCATGTCGTTGATCATATTGATGATATCTTCGATCTGTTCGGGATCGACGATCTCATCGGGAAGGTGATCATTGACCTCGGCATAGGTAAGGAAACCCTGCTCCTTGCCCTTGGCGATCAGTTGCTTCAACTGTGACTGCTGGTCTTGGTTCATAATAGTGAAGGACCCGTAACGTACCGCTGTTGCCCAGACAAGGGGCCAAAATCAAACGCTCAGTCTAGCGCATTCCGTGCTCACTTTCCATCGGCGGACCCATCGCCGGCGGCGCCGGGGTATCCTGCCCCGTGGCGGGAGCCCAGCAACTGCTGCAGTTCCCGCTTTTCTGCCGGTGTGAGCCCTTCGCGGCGGGCTCTTTCCAGGAGCTGATCGGTGCGTCTTTCCAGCCGTTGCTGTTTGAGACGTTCCAGCGCGCCCAGGAATTCCGCCGCCATACCCTCCTCGGGTACCGATGGGGTCCATTGCAGCAATTTGGCCAAATGCCGGCCATCCTCGCTGTCGCGCCAGTGCTCCAGCACTGCCGCACTGTTCAGATGGGGGTTTGCGGCCAGAAATTCAAGCAGTTCCACCAATAAAGTGACGCCTGGCGCGTCGATATCCTCCAGTTCCCGCGGCCGCTCGACTCGCGACGCCAGCTCCGGATGATGCAGCAGCAGGCCGATCGCCAGCCGCACGGGCGTCAGCAGCATTTGCGACTGGTGCTGACGCCTTGCCGGTTCCCGCCGGGCGGGCGCGTTCCGTTCCCGGATGAGCCCGTCCACCTGTTGTGGGGCGATACCGATCCTCTCGCCGAGGCGTTCGATCATCTTCTGGTACAGCACCCCGAAGGGTAGCTGCCTCAGCAGCGGACGCGCCAGAGCGACAAGCCGCTCATGTCCGTCCATGCTTCGTGTATCGGCCTGTTTGTTCAAAGCTTCAAAGAAAAAGTCGGACAGCGGCAGGGCGTTTGCCAGACGCGCCTCGAAGGCCGCCTGGCCTTCCTTGCGTACCAGAGTGTCCGGATCTTCGCCTTCCGGCAGGAACAGGAAGCGGGCCTGCCGTCCCTCGGACAGCAGCGGCAGCACGTTTTCCATGGCGCGCCAGGCCGCCGCCCGTCCGGCCCGGTCGCCGTCGAAGCAGAACACCACTTCCGGGGTGACCCGAAACAGCTGCTCCAGATGTTCTGTGGTGGTCGCCGTGCCCAAGGTGGCCACCGCATAGCGGATGCCGTGCTGGGCGAGTGCCACCACGTCCATGTAGCCCTCGACCACCAGCAGGCGGGCGAGGTCGCGATTGGTCTTGCGGGCCTCGTACAGCCCGTAGAGTTCCCGGCCCTTGTGGAAAACCGGCGTCTCGGGCGAGTTCAGGTACTTGGGCGTGTCATCGCCGAGCACCCGCCCGCCGAACGCAATGACCCGCCCGCGCCGGTCATGGATGGGGAACATGACGCGTTCGCGGAAGCGGTCATAACCGCCGCCCCCGTCCTTGGCCACCACCAGCCCCGCCTGGATGAGCAGTTGGAGGCTCTGTGGGTCGCTGCCCAGGTGCCGGATCAGATTGTCCCAGCCGGCGGGCGCATAACCGATACCGAAATCGACGGCCACCTGACCGGTCAGCCCCCGCCCTTTGAGGTAGCTGATGGCCGGTTCGCCCACCTTGGGCTCGCGCAGCTGCTGGCGATAGAACGCGGCGGCCCGCTCCAGCACGGCGTACAGGTCGGGGGCGCGCCGGTCCGGTGCCGGCTGCTCGCCCCCAGTACGGGGCACGGTCATCCCCACCTGCCGGGCCAGTTCCTCCACGGCCTCCACGAAGTCCATGTGCTCGTAGTCCATCAGGAAGCCCAGGGCGGTGCCGTGGGCGCCGCAGCCGAAGCAGTGGTAGAACTGCTTGGTGGGGCTGACCGTGAAGGACGGCGTCTTTTCGTTATGGAAAGGACAGCAGGCGGTGTACTCGCGGCCGGCCTTCTTGAGCGGCACGCGGCCATCGATCAGCTCCACGATGTCCACGCGCGCCACGAGCTCGTCGATGAACTGCTGGGGGATACGGCCGGCCATGGGCCAAGATTAAGAGCTGCGTCGGAAAAAGGACAGGGCTGCCGAAACCCGTGGCGGCTGCGCGCCGGCGGGCCGTGTCAGCCCAGCCGTGCCTTGATGCGGGCACTGACGGCGGCCATGTCGGCGCGGCCCTGCACCTGGGGCTTGAGGATGCCCATGACCTTGCCCATGTCCTTGATGCTGCTGGCACCCGTCTGGGTCAGGGCGTCATTGATCAGGGCATCCAGCTCCGCGTCCCCAAGGGGCTCGGGCAGATACTGCTGGATGACCTCGATTTCGAACGTTTCCTGATTCGCCAGATCGTCGCGGCCGGCCTGCTCGTAGTGGGACAGGGATTCGCGGCGCTGTTTGACCATCTTGTCCAGCACCGCTGTGACCTGCGCATCGTCCAGGCTGATGCGTTCGTCCACTTCGCGCTGCTTGATGGCGGCGTTGATCAGCCGGATGACCGCCAGGCGGGGCTTCTCGCCCGCTCGCATGGCGGCCTTCATGTCGTCCTGCAGGCGTTCTTTCAGGGACACGGCAGCACCGGCGGGCTGGAGGGGCGTCAGTAGTGGCGTTCGCGCCGAGCCTGCTCGCGGGCGAGCTTCTTGGCGTGGCGCTTGACCGCCGCTGCCCGCTTGCGCTTGCGCTCCTGGGTGGGCTTTTCGTAGAACTCCCGCCGACGGACCTCGGACAGAATGCCCGCCTTCTCGCAGGCGCGCTTGAAGCGGCGCAGTGCCACCTCGAAGGGCTCGTTTTCCTTCACGCGTACGCTCGGCATGTACTCTCTCGCCTCCTGAATTACTGCTCGACACCAAAGTTGAACGGCCGGCAACCGGCAGGCCGGTCCCGGCAAAGGACGAAAAATTCTACTCGTGTCCTCGATAAAAGGCAAAATGCTTGTGACGGGACGGCGCCGAAGGGACAATGGCCGCATGCGTGTCCTGGGCATAGAGACCTCCTGCGACGAGACCGGCGTCGCCCTGTTCGACTCCGAACGGGGCTTGCTGGCCCATGCCCTGCACAGCCAGGTGGCCATGCATGCGCCGTACGGCGGGGTGGTGCCGGAGCTGGCCTCCCGGGACCATGTGCGACGTACCCTGCCGCTGGTGCGATCGGTGCTGGAGCAGGCCGGTGTGGGGTCCGATGCCGTTGACGGCGTGGCCTATACGGCCGGTCCGGGCCTGATCGGCGCGCTGCTGGTGGGCGCTTCCATCGGGCGCAGTCTGGCCTGGTCGTGGGGCGTGCCGGCGGTGGCCGTCCATCATATGGAAGGCCATCTGCTGGCCCCCATGCTGGAGGTCGACCCCCCGGCGTTCCCGTTCGTGGCGCTGCTGGTATCGGGGGGGCATACCCTGCTGGTGCGGGTGGAGGGCATCGGCGTCTACCATGTGCTCGGCGAGTCGGTGGACGATGCCGCCGGCGAAGCGTTCGACAAGACCGCCAAGCTGCTGGGTCTGCCCTACCCGGGAGGCCCCGAGCTGGCGGCGCTGGCCCGGCGCGGTAACCCGGACCGCTTTCGCTTTCCCCGTCCCATGACCGACCGGCCCGGTCTGGACTTCAGCTTCAGCGGCCTGAAGACGTTCGCTGTCAACACTCTGCGCGAAGCGGGCGATGACCAGGCTACGCGGGCCGACATCGCCCGCGCCTTTGAGGATGCGGTGGTCGACACCCTGGCCATCAAATGTCGGCGGGCGCTCAAGGCCACCGGCATCAACACGCTGGTGGTGGCCGGCGGCGTGGGCGCCAATCAGGCGTTGCGGGCCCGTCTGACTCGGCTGGCCGCGGACGCGGGCGGCCGGATGCATTATCCCCGCACCGAGTTCTGCACCGACAACGGCGCCATGATCGCCTACGCCGGTTGCCAGCGCCTGCAGGCCGGCGCCGCGGAAACGCTGGCCATCAGTGCCACGGCGCGCTGGTCCCTGGACAGCCTGAGCGTGCCCGGCGGCGCTGCACCGGCCGGGCTCAACCCAGCTTGATGCGCCCTTCGGTGCCGTCCAGCAGCCGGCGGATATTGCTGCGGTGACGCCAGTACAGCAGCGCGGTCATCACCGACGCCGCTGCCACGAATGCCGGATCCGGACGCAGCCACCAGAAATAGGCCGGTGTCAGCAGCGCGGCCGCCAGGGCTGCCAGGGACGAGATCCGAAACAGCACGGCCATCACCAGCCAGGTGGCGATGGTCGCCAGACCCACCGCCCAGTACAGTCCAAACAGGACCCCCAGGTAGGTGGCCACCCCTTTGCCGCCGCGGAAACCGAAAAACACCGGATAAAGGTGGCCGAGGAAGGCCGCCAGACCGACCGCGGCCAGCACCGGAGGGGGCGCCCCCAGGGCTTGGGCCACCAGCACCGGCGCCAGTCCCTTGATCATGTCCCCGAGCAGGGTGATAACGCCGGCCTTCTTGCCGCCCAGGCGCAGCATGTTGGTGGCGCCCGGGTTGCCGGAGCCCTGGGTGCGGGGATCGGCCACGCCCATCAGCCGGCCCACGATCACGGCCGCGGACAGCGATCCGACCAGATAACCCATCAGCACGAGTGCGGCATACGCTAGCATGGCGCGCTATTGGACTTGCTTGCCTGCACAAGGTCAAGGGTCGACGGCTGGCAAGGGCTGCCCGCAGGCACTATAGTCCGGACCCTCAGGCAGCCGCCCGCCGAGGGGCGGTTGTCCGCTGCGAACCCTGGAGCCTGTCATGGACACTGTATTTGTGCGCGGTCTGCGCGTCCCGGCGCTGATCGGCATCCACGCCTGGGAGCGTCGGGTGCGCCAGACCCTGGTTTTCGATCTGGAGCTGGGCGCCGACATCGCCCGTGCCGCCGCCACCGACGCTATTGCCGATACCCTGGACTACCAGGCGGTCTCGCGCCGGGTGGCCGAATTCGCCGGTGACAGCGGCTTCGGGTTGCTGGAGACCCTGGCCGAGCATACCGCGCAATTGCTGCTGGTCGAGTTCGGCATCCCCTGGGTGCGCCTGTCGGTGAGCAAGCCCAACCGGTGCAAATCGGAGGCGGTGGGGCTGGTGATCGAACGCGGCTCGCGGCCTGGCGCCTGAGCCGAGCGGAGGTGGCATCGCAGGCCCCAGGGTCGGGGCGGGATCCGTGGCAGTTGCCCGCCGACTGGCCGGCGCCCCCGCCGCAGGCCGTCGCGCTCAGCGAACGGCTGGCGGCATTGCTGCGGGCGGAAATGGAAGGCGCCGGCGGCGCCATCGGTTTTGGGCGCTTCATGGAACTGGCGTTGTATGCGCCCGGCCTGGGCTATTACAGCGCCGGTCTGCGCAAGTTCGGGGCGGCCGGCGACTTTGTCACCGCGCCGGAGCTCTCGCCCCTGTTCGCGCGTTGCCTGGCGCGCACCTGCGCGCCGGTGCTGGCCGCCGCGGGGGGCGGCGACCTGCTGGAGCTGGGCGCGGGCAGCGGGGTCATGGCGGCCGGCCTGTTGGCGGAGCTGGAGGCGCTGCAGGCGCTTCCCGGGCGCTACTGGATTCTTGAGCGCAGTGCCGACCTGCGCGAGCGCCAGCATGACACCCTGGTTCGCAGGGTCCCCGGTCTGGTGCATCGGGTCGAGTGGCTGGACACGCTGCCGGCGGCGGGCTTTCGCGGCGTCATGCTGGGCAATGAAGTGCTGGATGCCCTGCCGGTGGACCGTTTCCGATGGCGTGCGGCGGGCGCCCAAGAGCTGGCGGTGGGCTGGGCGCACGGCGGCTTCGCCTGGCAGTTCCGCGAGCCGGGGCGGGAGCTGGCGGTCGCCGTTGCCGCCCTGACTGCCGAGACGGGGCTCGACGAGGGCTATGTGTCCGAGATCAACCCGCAGCTCGGTGGCTGGCTGGGGAGTCTGGCCCACAGGCTGGCGCAGGGCCTGATTCTGCTGATCGACTACGGCTACCCGCGGCGCGAGTACTATCATCCCGAACGTGCCCAGGGCACCCTGATGTGCCACTATCGCCAGCGCGCCCATGCCGATCCGCTCATATTGCCGGGGCTGCAGGACATCACCGCCCATGTGGATTTCACCGCGGTGGCCGAGGCGGCGGTGGCGGCGGATCTGGATGTGTTGGGGTTTGTCACCCAGGCCCACTACCTGATGGATGCCGGCATCGACCGGCTGCTCGGTGAAGCCAGCCCCGAGGATGGTGCGGCCTATCTGGATCTGGCCCGCCAGGCCAAAACCCTGATGCTGCCGGGCGAGATGGGGGAACGCTTCAAAGCCATCGCCCTGGGACGCGGCATCGACGAGGTGCCGGTGGGTTTCCGGCTGCAGGATTTGCGTAACCGGCTCTAGTCGTACTGTTGCTTTCTCTGTGAAAGGCCCCTGCCATTGCTGCGGGAGTGCCCCATGCAGCTGGCCGGCCAGCAACGCGCGCAATGTGCCTCCAAGGGTGCAACAGTACGCCAGGCGCCTGTCCGGGTACGGGCGCTGGCGACATCGCGTAATCGCCGCAGGGTGCCGGCTGTGTGTTGGGCTTCGCGATGCTCAGCCCAACCTACCAGGATCGGTCTTGCGCGAACGTAGGTTGGGCTGAGGACCGCGAAGCCCAAAAAACACTCGGACAAATCGGTACAACGGCCGATTTGCACGGCCCAAAGCCGGCCTGCAGGGGCGCGGCACCGGGAAGCGCCGTACGAAGGACAAACAACCATTATGGCAATCACCCATATCCTGGCCCTGGCCCTGCTGCAGGGGTTGACCGAATTCCTGCCCATCTCCAGCTCCGCCCACCTGATACTGCTGCCGCGGCTGGTGGCTTGGCCGGACCAGGGGCTGGGTTTCGACATTGCCGTGCACGTGGGCACCCTCACCGCCGTGGTGGTCTATTTCCGTCACGAACTGCGGGCCATGATCCGGGACTGGGTCGGCTCCGTTGCCGGCCGGGGCCAGACCCCGGACAGCCGCCTGGCCTGGGCGGTGCTGCTGGGTACCATCCCGGTGGGTCTGGCGGGGCTGGCCTTCAAGCACGCCGTGGAGACCAGCCTGCGGGCTCCCCTGGTGATCGCCGCCGCCACCGTCGGCTTCGGCCTGCTGCTGTGGTGGGCCGATGTCTACGGCCGCCGGGTGCGGGATGAGCACACCCTCACCTGGAAGGACGTGCTGGTGGTGGGTCTGTTCCAGGCCCTGGCGCTGATTCCCGGCACCTCCCGTTCCGGGGCCACCATGACCGCCGGCCTGCTCATGGGACTGACCCGGGCCGGCGCCGCCCGCTTCTCTTTCCTGCTGTCCATTCCGGTGATCGTGCTGGCCGGCGCCCTGGAGGCGATCGACCTGGACCTGCAGGGGGCGCCGGTGGACTGGCAGGCCATGGGGCTGGGCTATGCCGTCTCCGCTTTGAGCGCGTATCTGTGCATCCACTACTTCCTGAAACTGCTGGAGCGGATGGGCATGCTGCCGTTCGTGGTCTACCGGCTGGTGCTTGGAGGGGTACTGGTGAGTCTGTTTGTCTGAAGGAGTGACATCCACAGCCGTAGTTCCTTGCCTCAAAGTCGGTTCGTGCCGGTGCCAATTACGAGGGTTGTTTTACGGGTTACCCGGCGATTGGCTTCGAGCAGACACGCGATCACAACCTTGACAATTCCTTTACTGACGACGGGGTTAACAGAGTTTCCCAATGGCATCACGCTGAGTTCAGTAATAATAACTTATTGATAATAAATGCATATATGTTTCATCCGTGCCCGTCCCGGCTGCCGTGTGGCTGTTCGGCTCCGGACTGATCGGCTTGGTGGGGGTTGCGCGTCGCAAGGCAATGTAAGGGCCCACCAGATGGATTGATTTTGCGGCCACCTTTGGGCGGCCGTTTTTCGTTGCGGCTATCGATTGCCCGGTGCCGGGCGGTCTGCACGCCCCAAGACCCTTTGCCGCGTGGTCTCCGGAGCGGATGCGGTCGATGAAGGAACAGCGTCACCGTGCTGGCCAACCACTCGGGGCGGTGGGTGTCCCGAGCGAGGTGAGCATTTGGGAGTGGCAGTACTGCGTGTGCCGGCACCGGCGCGCCCTGCGCATCGCCAGCGTGCCGATTGTGTCTGGGTTGCGTGGGGCTGAGCGGGCTCAGCCGGGCGGCTGATCCATCCAGCTCGCCTGTACCTCGCCGACCGCCGCCAAGCGGCGCTGGTGAAGGGCCTGCCCAATTTCCGCACCCTTCAAGCCATCGTTCATCAAATCCGAGGGATTCACGGCGGCGGCGGCCGCCAGCGCCGCTCTGAAACGCTGCGCCTGGGGGTAGGGGCGATCTTCCAGGCCGGCCCGTCCGCGGGCGTCCGCCTCGCAGGCCACCAGGAATTGCTCGAAACGTTCCGGGCGGCGAAAGGCGTCCAGGCGCTCCAGGGTCTCCAGTACCGTGGCGGCCCGCAGCTCGGCGATCCGATGGCAGCGCCCGTGGTAGCGGGCCACCGCCAGAGCCAGGTCGCGGAAGTCGTTGGGGACCCGCAGGCGCCGGCACAGGGCCTGCACCAGCTCGACGCTGCGCTCTTCATGGCCGATGTGGCGGGGCAGAATGTCCGCCGGCGTGGTGCCCTTGCCCAGATCATGGACCAGGGCGGCGAACCGCACCCGCACATCGTCTGTCAGCCGCGCCGCCTGGGTGACCACCATCAGGGTGTGCACGCCGGTATCCACCTCCGGGTGGTGCACGGGCGGCTGGGGCACGCCGAACAGGCGCTCGATCTCGGGGAACACGCGTGCCAGCGCGCCGCAGTCGCGCAACACCTCGAAGTAGCGGGCCGGCTGGCTTTCCCCCAGGGCTTTGACCGTCTCCTGCCAGACCCGCTCGGGGACCAGATGGTCCACTTCGCCGTCGGTGACCATGCGCTCCATCAGGGCGTTGGTTTCCTCGGCGACCCGGAACCCCAGTTCGGCATAGCGGGCGGCGAAGCGTGCCACCCGCAGGATGCGCACCGGGTCTTCCACGAACGCCGGCGACACATGGCGCAGCAGGCGCCGGTCCAGGTCGCTGCGCCCGCCGAAGGGGTCCACCAGTCGCCCGTGGTCATCCTCGGCCATGGCATTGACGGTCAGGTCGCGGCGCTGCAGGTCCTCCTCCAGGGTGACTTCCGGGCTGGCATGCACAGTGAAGCCCTTGTAGCCCGGCCCGGTCTTGCGCTCGGTGCGCGCCAGGGCATATTCCTCGTGGGTGTCCGGGTGCAGGAATACCGGAAAGTCCTTGCCCACCGGGCGATAGCCCCGGGTCTTCATATCCTCTGTCGTGGCCCCCACCACCACCCAATCCCGTTCCTTGACGGGCAGGCCCAGCAGGCGGTCGCGCACGGCGCCGCCCACCAGGTAGATTTGCATCGAATCGGGCATGATGATGTCTGAGTCGTTGGGGTTGCGGACCTGCCCGGTCCTCCCATGGCCGCGGGGCAGGTCAGCCTCTGATTTGGTATCGGCAGTATAACGGGCCCCCGGCGGGGCTTCCTAGGCGTCTGTGGGATCGGATGTCCGCAGTGAGCAAGGCGGGAGCGCGACAACAAATATGAGAGATTTCGAGGCCGACGGCTGGGCTGCGCACCCGGCAAGCGTCGAAAGTCGAGGCTCTGTCCGACCGCTACAGCAGGCACGGCCTTCATCCGACGGAGCCCCGGACCGGCATCCGGCATGACAGGCATCAGACGACTATTCGCCTTCGCGCTGCTCACGCTGGGGGCCATGACGGTGACTGGCTGTGCGCAGCTCGCCTACTACGGTCAGTCCATCAGTGGCGAGCTGCGGGTGCTGTCCGCACGCCGGCCCATCCGTGGGTTGGTGGCCGACCCGCAGACCCCGCCCGCGCTGCGGGCGCGGTTGCGGGAGGCCGAGCGGATGCGCGCCTTCGCGGTTCAGCAGCTGCGTCTGCCGGACAACGGCAGCTATACCACCTATGCCGACATCGGCCGGCCCTATGTTGTATGGAATGTCTTCGCCGCCCCCCGATCCTCACTGGTATTGAAAACCTGGTGCTTTCCGGTGGCCGGCTGCGTCGGCTATCGCGGCTATTTTCACCGTGACGCGGCTCTGGCCGAAGCGGCCCGGCTGCGCAAACAGGGACTGGATGTCTACCTGGCGGGCATCCCGGCCTACTCCACCCTGGGCTGGTTCTCCGATCCCCTGCTGAGCACGGTGGTCGGTTGGCCCGATTTCGAGCTGGCCGGGCTGATCTTCCATGAGCTTGCCCACCAGCGGGTATACGTGCCGGGGGCGACCACGTTCAACGAGTCGTTCGCCGTGACGGTCCAGCGCGTTGGCGTGGAGCGCTGGCTGAAGACTTACGGTGCGCCGGCAGAGCGGGCGGCTTACGACGCCTTTCGCAGCCACCGGCGTCAGTTCCTGGCGCTGGTATTGGCCACCCAGGCACGTCTGCGGCAGCTGTACGCCAGCGCCGTGCCGCCCGCCCGGATGACGGCCGGCAGGCGCCGCATCGTTGCCGACCTGCGTCGCCAGTACCAGGCGCTGAAGACGCGTTGGGGCGGCTACAGCGGGTACGACCGCTGGTTTGACGGTCCGCTGAACAACGCCCAGATCGGATCGGTGGTCACCTACGAGGATGATGTGCCCGCCTTTCGCGCCCTGCTGGTCCGCGAGCATGGCGATCTGGCGGCCTTCTACAAGGCGGTTGCCGAGCTCGGCAAGCTGCCCGCCGGCCAACGCCAGCGGCGCCTGGCCGCGCTCGCCGGCGGCGCCAGTCAGGAGCCGCCTTCCTCCCGTCCCGCCAGCCGACGGGCCAGCGAATAGCGTGCTCGTGAGCTTTGCGCGCCCAGGTAGAGCGGTACCACCGCTTCCAGGGCGGTGGGCGTGATGCCGAGACCCTGCAGATCCGCACCGGTGCACACGCTGTCCTTCTGCAGGGAGTAGTAGTTGTCCAGGGAGAAGGGCTTGCCCGGCGCGTACTCGAGCACCCGCGCCTGCAGGTGGGACAGCCCGTCGCCGAGCGCCATGACCCGCCGCTTCAGCCCGGCGGTGCGGGCGGTGTATTCGACCAGTTGTCCCAGCGTATAGGTGTGCGGCCCGCACAGCTCGTAGCGCCCCCCCACGGTGCTCTTGTCGCCGAGGGCGTGCCGGAATGCGGCGGCCACGTCGCCCACGTACACCGGCGCGAAACGGGCCTCGGCGCATGCCAGGGGCAGCAGCCATGGCGTCCAGCGCAGCAGGGTCGCGAAGCGGGTGAAGAAGCTGTCGCCGGGGCCGAAGATGACCGACGGGCGAAAGCTGGTGACCTGCAGTCCGTCGCGGGCGGCGCCATGCACCAGGTCTTCCGCTTCGCCTTTGGTCTTCAGGTAGTAGCCATGCTCGATGTCCGCATCGGCATTCAGGGCGCTCATGTGCAGCAGCCGCGCCACGCCCTGGTCGCGGGCTGCCCTCACCAGCTTTTCGGCCAATGCTACGTGCGCACGGCGAAAGCCGCTGCCGTCATGGCCGGTCTCGTTCAGGATCCCGATCAGGTTGATGGCCGCCCGGCAGCCCGCCAGCTGTTCGGCCAGCGCGGCGGGGTCGTGCACATCCGCCTCCACCAGGTTCACCCTGGGATTGACGAGCAGGTCGCGATGACGGGCTCGCCGGCGGGTGGGAATCCGCACCCGGTAGCCTGCTTCGGTGAGGCCATTGACCAAGTGCCGGCCCACGAAGCCGGTTCCGCCGAGCACGCAAATAATCTGGCTTTTCATTGTGTTTCGGCACTCCCTGCGAGGGTTGTCGCGACGGTTGTGGCATGGTGGCGGGCCGTCGCCCCAGCGTCAAGGCCGACGCCTTGGCCCGCCGATGGCGAGCCGGGGGTTGCGGGGTCCGACAGCGCGTAAAGGCGCTGCCCGCCCCGCAGCCGACCGGACGTGCCGGATTTCTTCGCCGCTCTGCATCGGCAGCCGCGTCGTCCGCCGCCTCGGTGTCCTGTCCTGTCCGGTTCAGGGTCCGGTTACCGGCGGCATGTGCTGACTGAGGCGTGTGGCGGCCCCGTGCAGGCGCCAGTCGAACACCGCCGTGAACGCCAATACCCCGCGCACGTAACCGCGGGTTTCCCGGAACGGGATCAGGTCCACCCACAGGTCCGCCGGCATCGGGCCCTTGGCGGGCAGCCAGGTCTGCACCCGCTGGGGGCCGGCGTTGTAGGCGGCGGTGGCCAGCACCATGTTGTTGAACCGGCTCAGCATGCGCTGCAGGTAGCCGGTGCCCAGGCGTATGTTCTCTTCGGCCTGCAGCAGCGCCAGCCGGTCCGGCCGTGGCCGATTGAGCAGCCGTGCGGTGTGCCGGCCCGTGGACGGCATGAGCTGCATCAGCCCGAGGGCGCCGGCCGGCGAGCGCGCGTCCTCCCGAAAAGCGCTTTCCTGGCGCACCACGCCGAACACCCACGATGGGTCCAGCCCGTAGTGGCGGCCCATGGCCACGATCTGTTTGCGATAGGGCAGCGGGAAACGCAGCGCCAGATCGTCCGTCTGTCCCGACTGGGCCGCCGTCAGGATGGCCCGGTCGTGCCACCCCCACCGGTCGGCCAGCACCGCGGCGAGCGCCAGATCGCGGGCGCCCAGGTCCCGGGTTCCGTAGTACCACTCCCGGCGCGCGTCCCGGTCCATATCGAGATAGTAAAGCTCGCGGGCCCGCACCAGCGCCGGGTGGCCTTTCATCAAGTCGTTCAGGTCGGCGCCGGTGTAGCGGATGGGGTTGTCGTTCATGGCGTAGTGCCAGTCCAGCCGGTCGGCGGCCAGAAATCCGTGGTAGCTGCGCTCGGTGGCCAGATCGGCCAGTTCCCGCTGCGCTTCGCTGCCGCGGCCGATCTTGGCCAGCGCCCGGGCGTGCCAGTAGCGCCAGGTGTCGTCGCCGCGTTCCGCCGGGGGGAGTGCATCGATCCAGCGCACGACGGCCTTCCAGTCCTGGGCCGCCAGTGCGGTCCGCACCCGCCACTCGCGTACCTTGGCGTCCACAGCCGAGTCAGGCACCGCATCCAGCCAGGCCCGTGCCTGGGGCTGGTCCTGGGAGGCCGCGTGCAACGCCAGCATGCGTTCGACATGGGCGACCTGATGGCTGGTGAACCGGTGTCGTCCGCGTACTTGGTTCCATACCTGCCGGGCCCCGCCGGCGTCCGCCCGCGCCAGGCGCCCGATGCCGTACAGGACGATTTCCCGGGTGATGGGAAGATCCTCGCGCAGGGCGCCCGAATGGATCATGCGTGCCGGCCGCCGGTACGTCTTCAGCCACAGCTCCACCCAGTGGCGGTCCTGGGGTCCCAGCCGCCGGCCCAGAATCCCGGCCAGCGTGAGGTTGCCCTCCCCGATGGCCAGGCGAATCCGTTTCCAGAGCGTTCTGCTGTTGATGTACGGGCTGGCGTACAGGTCCTTGAACACCGGATCGCATTCCCGGGGTTGGGAGTGTCCCACCAGCCACAGTTTGAGGGCGGCTTCCATCAGGCCCTTGGTCTGGCCGGTGTGCGTGCGCGCCTGCAGCTCCAGGCAGCGCAGCCTGACCGGCTGGTCGGGGTGGTAGAACCTGGCGAACTCTCGCCAGTCCCCGCGTCGGGCGAGCTCGTACAGCCACCTCTGGCGAAGCCTGTGGGCGAGGGGCGTGTGGCCGTAGCGGTGGAGAAACCGGTCGACCTCGGCAGGGCGCGCGTGTCGAAGGTCTCTGGTCAGCGCGTCATAGCGCAGGTAGGGGTACAGGGGGTAGTGCCGCAGCGGGCGCTCCAGGCGCCGGAAGCGCGTCAGTTGGTCGGCCTGCAGGGCACTGCGGGCGTCCAGGAAGCCCTGGCGTTGCCGGGCAAGAGTGCTGTCGGCCGCTGGCGTGTTTGCGGCGACCAGCGCCACAGCCAGAAACACGCCGTACGGGAGCAAGCGCATAATTCGCTATAGTTAATGACCAACCGTGGCCACGATAAAGAGGACGCCCATGACCTTCAAGTCGATCAACCCGCTTGACGGCACCACCCTCAAGGTAGTGGAGCCGTGGACCGAGCGCCAGCTCGAGGCGGCCCTGCAGGAGAGCGCTGAAGCGGCACCCCGGTGGGCGGCGCGGCCCCTGCAGGAGCGCTGCGACCTCATGCGCCGGGTGGCCGGCGTGCTGCGCACTCGGCGCGACGAGTTGGCGCGGCTGATGACCCTGGAAATGGGCAAGCTTACCAAGGAAGCGCGCGGCGAGATCGATAAATGCGCCTGGGTGTGCGAGTACTACGCCGACAACGGCCCGGATTTTCTCGCCGATGAGCTCATCGAAACCGACGCGTCGCGCAGTCTGGTGGCCTGGCAGCCCCTGGGCACCGTGTTGGCGGTGATGCCCTGGAATTTTCCCTACTGGCAGGTATTCCGGTTCGCGGCGCCGGCGCTGGTGGCCGGCAACGCCGGTCTGCTCAAGCACGCCTCCAACGTGCCCCAGGTGGCCATGAGCATCGAGGAGCTGTTTGTCGAGGCCGGTTTTCCGGCCGGCGTGTTTCGCACCCTGATGATCCCTGCGTCACGGGTGGCCGCCGTGATCGAGGACGCCCGGGTGCAGGCGGTGACCCTTACCGGCAGCGAACCTGCCGGCCGGCAGGTGGCCGCCACCGCGGCCGCCCAGATCAAGAAGTCGGTGCTGGAGCTGGGCGGGTCCGATGCCTTCGTGGTGCTGGAGGACGCGGATCTGGCGCTTGCCGTCCGGAACGCGGTTGCCTCGCGATTCCTCAACGGCGGCCAGAGCTGCATCGCCGCCAAGCGCTTCATTGTCGTGGATGCCGTCGCCGAGACTTTCCTGGAGCGGTTCAAGGCCGGCGTGGAGGCGCTGCAGGCCGGCGATCCGATGGACGAGGCCACCACCCTGGCGCCGTTGGCGCGCCATGACCTGCGCGACGACCTGCACCGGCAGGTGGTGGACAGCATCGCCCACGGCGCGGTGGCGGTGACCGGCTGTGCCCCCGGCAGCGGGCCGGGCGCCTTCTACCAGGCCTCCATCCTCGATCAGGTGGCCCCGGGGATGCGCGCCTATCACGAAGAGCTGTTCGGACCGGTGGCTATCGTCATCCGGGCCCGGGACGAAGCCCATGCCGTGCGCATCGCCAACGACAGCGACTTCGGGTTGGGCGGCAGCGTCTGGACTCAGGATGCGGCGCGTGGTGAGGCGCTGGCCCGTCAATTGGCCTGCGGCGCGGCGTTCGTGAACGGGTTGGTCAAGAGCGATCCCCGGCTGCCGTTCGGCGGGGTGAAACATTCGGGGTACGGGCGCGAGCTCTCAAGCCTGGGGATCAGGGAGTTCGTCAACGCCAAGACCATCTGGATCCGTTAGGGGGGGCTGTCCGGGCGTCTGCCGCCCGCGCGCGCCGGCGTCAGGGTTGATCGGCGTACTGCCGGCGCAGCAGGTTCTTCTGGACCTTGCCCATGGTATTGCGGGGCAGGGAGTCTGCAAAGAATATCCGTTTGGGCACCTTGTAGCCGGCCAGCCGGGTCTTGAGGGTGCTGATGATCCGGGCCTCGTCCAGGCTCGCTCCGCCGGCGTCCCGCACCACCACGGCGGCCACCATTTCGCCGAAATCGGCGTGGGGCAGGCCGATAACGGCCGATTCCACCACGCCGTCCAGCGCGTCGATGACGCTTTCCACCTCTTTGGGGTAGACGTTGTAGCCGCCGGTGATGACCATGTCCTTGCTGCGCCCGACGATGGACAGGTAGCCGTTGGTGTCCCGGCGCGCCTGATCGCCGGTGCGGAACCAGCCGTCCGCCGTGAACTCCTCGGCGGTCTTGTCCGGCAGCCGCCAGTAGCCCTTGAACACGTTGTCGCCCTTGACCTGCAGCTGCCCGACCGTGCCGTCCGCCACCGGCTGATCGTCGTCATCCGTGACCCGTACCGAGACGCCCGGCAGCGGCAGGCCGACAGTACCGGCGAGTCGTTCGCCCTGCAGGGGATTGGAGGTGTTCATGCCGGTCTCGGTCATCCCGTAGCGTTCCAGGATGGTGTGGCCGGTGCGCTGCTTGAACTCCTCGAAGGTCTGTTCCAGCAGCGGGGCCGAACCGGACGTGAACAGGCGCATGTTGCGACAGTCTTCGCGACCGAAGTCCGGCTCGGACAGCAGTCGGGTGTAGAAAGTGGGCACGCCCATCATCACTGTCGCCCGGGGCAGCAGCCGGCGCACCGCGGTCGCGTCGAACTTGGGCAGAAACAGCATGCCGGTGCCGTTCAGCAGCACGCAGTGGCAGGCCACGAACAGTCCGTGGATATGAAAGATCGGTAGTGCGTGCAGCAGCACGTCGTCCGGCTCCCACCCCCAGGCCTGATGCAGGGCAAGGCCGTTGGCGGCCAGATTGCCGTGGCTGATCATGGCGCCCTTGGGCCGGCCGGTGGTGCCGGAGGTGTAGAGGATGACCGCGTTATCGTCGGCGCTGCAGGGTACGATCCCGAAGGATCCCCCTTTGTCCGGGGCGCGCTCGTTCAGGCTGCCCCCGCCGTTGCCGTCCAGGGTCAGCACGTGGGCGACCGCGTGCCTGTTCGCCAGCTTTTCCATCATGGGCCGTTTGGCGGGTGCGCATACCACGGCCGCCGGTGCGGCGTCCCCCAGGAAATAATCCAGTTCGTCTTCCAGGTAGGCGGTGTTCAGGGGCAGGTAGATGAAACCGGCGCGCAGGCACGCGAGATACAGAAACAGCGCTTGGGGGGATTTTTCCACCTGCACGGCGACCCGATCGCCTTTGTTCACCCCCAGGTCCGCAAGAGTTCGGGCATAGCGCCCGCTGGCCGTTTCCAGGTCCGCGTAGGTGTACACCACTCCCTGTCCCGTTTCGATGAACGGCCGGCTGCGTGCAGCGGGAAAGCGGCTTTCGAACAGGCGATAGATACTTTGGTTGTCCACGGTGGGCCCCTCGCAACCGTTGCTTGACACCTAAAAGCGGGCATCATTACACTGCCAGAATTTATAATTATGAATTATTAATTACAACCGCCTCTTTGAAACGAGGAGTCAGATCAGCTCCGTGGCCACCGAGCCCATCAAGCGTCGCGCACTGTACCAGCAGGTGGCCGATCGGTTGCGCAAGCGCATCTACGACGGCGGGTTGGATCCCGGTGAGCCCATCGACGAAAAGGCGCTATGCGCCTCGTTCGGCATCAGCCGTACGCCCCTGCGTGAGGCGCTCAAGGTGCTGCACAGCGAGGGGCTGGTGGAACTGGTACCCAGTCGCGGCTGCTTCGTCAAACACGTGGATTTCGACGAGTTGCGTGAGCTGTTCGTGGTGATGGCGGCGTTGGAAGGTTTATGCGCGCGCGAGGCGGTGCAGCACAGCGATGAGGTGGATCTGCAGCGCCTGGAAGCGCTGCACGCGCGCCTGGAGGAGAATGCAGCGGCCGGCGATATCGATGGCTATTATGAGGATAACTTCCGCTTCCATCAGGCCCTGCAGGAGCTGTCCGGCAATCGCTGGCTGCAGCGCGTGGCGGCGGACCTGCGCAAGATCCTGCGCCTGGCGCGCCACACCCAGTTGACTGTCGAAGGGCGGCTGCAGGGTTCGCTGGAGGAGCACCGGCGTATCATGGAAGCGTTCCGGCGCCGGGATCCGGACGCCGTCGAGCAGTGCATGAAACAGCACCTCAATGTGCAGTTGCGGGTGCTTGAGCAGATGCAAGAGCAACCGCCTGGGACCGCATCCGCGGGTCACCGGGCAACGTGATCGACCTACGCTAGGGAGGAAAAACCGATGAATATAACCAAAATACTTGCAGGCGCGGCCTGTGTCACGGTAATGGGCTTGTCCAGCGCCAGTGCGGTCGCTGGGGACATTGTGCTGCGGGCCTCCCATCAGTGGCCCAAGGGCGACATGCGTGACGAGATGGTGCGCATCATCGCCAAGGACGTGGAGAAAGCCAACGTGGGCCTGAAGATCCAGGTCTATCCCGGCAAGTCTCTGTACAAGCCCAAGGAGCAATGGAACGCCATCGTCAAGGGGCAGCTGGACATCACCGCGTTCCCCCTGGACTACGCCGGCGGCCGCCACCCGGAGTTCAACCTGACCCTGATGCCCGGTCTGGTGCGCAACCACGATCACGCCCAGCGGCTGGACCATTCTGCGTTCATGAAGCGCATCAAGAAGATCATCAACGACTCGGGGGTCATGGTGCTGTCCGATACCTGGCTGGCCGGTGGCTTCGTCTCCAAGGGACAGTGCGTGCTGGATCCGAAGGACGTGAAGGGCATGCGTTTCCGCGCCGCCGGCCGCGCCTTCAACGAGATGCTGGCTGGGGCCGGGGCTTCCATCACCAGCATGCCCAGCTCCGCGATCTACACCGCGCTGCAGACCAATGTGCTGGACGGTGCCAACACCAGTTCCGCCAGCCTGGTTTCCTATCGCATCTACGAGCAGGTCAAGTGCCTGACGGCGCCGGGCAAGAATGCGCTGTGGTTCATGTACGAGCCCATCCTGATGTCCAAGAAGAGCTTCGACAGGCTCAACAAGAAGCAGCAGGAAGCTATCATCGCCGCCGGCAAGCATGCGGAAAAGTACGCCTACGAGAAGGGTAAGGAAGCCGACAAGATCCTCGTGGACACGTACAAGAAGCACGGCGTGAAGGTGGTCTACATGGATGACAAGCAGTTCGATGAATGGAAGAAGATCGCCGACCAGACCTCCTACAAGAACTTCGCCAACAAGGTGAAGGGGGGCCGCGCGCTTTTGGATATGGCCCTTTCCGTCAAGTAAGCAACGGTGCGGCCCTGCGCCGGGAACCGACCCCCGGCGCAGGGCCCGTGTTGGTCCGCTATGAACATGTTCATTCGTCTGGTCGCCGCGCTCTCGCGGCTGTGCGGGATCGCTGCGGCGCTCATGGTGCTGGCTTCGGTGCTGGTGGTCTGTGACATGGTCTTCATGCGCTACGCCCTGCGCGCGGCCACCAACTGGCAGACCGAATTCGTCACCTACATTCTGATTGCCGCGACCTTTGTCGGCAGCCCCTACGTGCTGCTGACCCGCGGTCATGTGAACGTGGATCTGTTGCCCCTGTACGTGAGCCACCGCTGGCGCATTGTGCTGGCGCTGGTGGCATCCACCGTCTCCCTGGCGTTCTGCCTGGTCATCACCTGGTACGGCTATACGTTGTGGCTCGAAGCCTGGCAGAAGGCCTGGTTGTCGGACACCATGTGGGGTGTGCGTATGTGGATTCCGTATTCAAGCATGCCCATCGGATTCGCCGTGTTGTCGATGCAATACGTGGCGGATATTCTCAGTCTGGTGACCGGCCGCGACATGCCGTTCGGCATCAATCCCCAGCACGGTATACGGGAGAGCTGACATGGGTACTCTGGCGATCGGGTTGCTGGTGGCCGCGGCCCTGGTGGCGCTGTTGTTGACCGGTGCGCCGGTGGCTTTCGCGCTGGGATCCGTGGCCGTTGTTTTCCTGGTTGCGTTCGACGGCGTGAGCAGTCTGTCCGTGCTGGCCGACACCCTGTTTGGCGGTCTCAACGATTTCGCGCTGCTGTCCATTCCCATGTTCATTCTGATGGGCGCCGCCGTGGCCTCCTCTCGGGCGGGTCCCGACCTGTACGAGGCCCTGGAGCGCTGGCTGTACCGGGTCCCCGGCGGCCTGCTGATCTCCAATCTGGGGGCCTGCTCCATTTTTGCCGCCTTGAGCGGTTCATCGCCTGCCACCTGCGCCGCAATCGGCAAGATGGGCATTCCGGAAATGAGAAAGCGCGGCTACCCGGATGGGCTGGCCACCGGCGCCATTGCTGCCGGCGGCACGCTCGGCATTCTCATCCCTCCCAGCATCACGATGATCGTGTACGGTATCTCCACCGGTACATCCATCGGCCGGCTGTTCATCGCGGGCATCCTTCCCGGGTTGATGCTCACTGCCATGTTCATGGCCTGGTCGCTGTACTACGCCGGCCGCAAGGGATTTCGGTTCAGGCTCGGCGATCGCGGCTATACCTGGCGGGAGAAGTTCACCATCCTGCCACGCATCCTGCCGTTTCTCGCCATTATCGTGGCCGTGCTCTGGACGCTGTACGGCGGGGTCGCCACCCCTTCGGAAGCGGCCGGCGTCGGCGCCTTCTTCTGCATTCTGCTGGTGGTGGTGATCTACCGCATGTGGCGTCCGCGCGAGCTTTGGGAAGTGTTGCGCACCGCCACCCGCGAGTCGGTGATGATCATGATGATCATCGGTACGGCGGCCCTGTTCAGCTACATGATGTCCTCGCTCTATATCACCCAGTCCCTGGCCCAGTGGATCGGCAGCCTGGACGTCAGCCCATGGGTCCTGCTCGTCTTTGTCAACCTTTTCCTGTTGGTTGCCGGACTGTTTCTGCCTCCGGTGGCCGTGATCCTCATGGCGGCGCCCATTCTCGTGCCGCTGGTCACCCAGCACGGCTATGACCCGGTGTGGTTCGGGGTGGTGCTGACCATCAACATGGAGATCGGGCTCATCACTCCGCCGGTGGGACTCAATCTGTATGTCATCAACGGCATCGCCCCGGAAGTGAAGCTGCCCACCATTCTCTGGGGGGCGTTGCCGTTCATGCTGTGCATGGTGCTGGCCATCGTGCTGCTCACCGTTTTCCCTGATATCGCCACCTGGCTCCCCAACCATCTCATGGGGGCGGTGCAATGAAGCAGCGCTGGCTGGAGCGGATGCTGGACGTGGTCGCCGACCGTGGACGCGAGTTGTTGAAGCTGGAATCCGGTTCCCGTGCCGCGCAGGACCCCGCCGGTTTGTGCCGCCAGCTGCTGGATGGCCATGGGGAGGCCTCGGCACTCGCCCTGGCCCGCGAGATCCTGCTGCTGTACAAGGACTTCGACGCCGAGCAGCGCGAGGCCTTCTTTGAGATGCTCCTGAACGACTTCGGTCCGGACGTGGAGCGCATTCAGACGGCAGTGGAAAAATTCGCCCGCACCCGGGGGGTGGACGACTTTCTGCGCCTTTCAGCCTTGGTGGAGCCGCCTCGCCAGGAGTTGTTCCGGCGCCTCAACATGGCACCCAGCGGCACTGCCAGCCTGGTGGCCATGCGGGCCGACCTGCTTGCGCTGCAGCGCAAGCGTCCGGAGATGCGTGCCGTCGATGCCGATCTCAAGCACCTGCTGTCATCCTGGTTCAACCGGGGCTTTCTGCAATTGCGGGTGATCGACTGGGGCAGCCCGGCGGAGGTCCTGGAGAAGCTGTTCAGCTACGAATCGGTGCACGAAATCCAGGGCTGGGACGATCTGCGCCGGCGCATGATGGCGGACCGGCGGTGTTTCGCCTTCTTCCATCCAGCCATGCCCGACGAGCCGTTGATCTTCGTGGAAGTGGCCCTGGTGAAGGGGATGTCCGACCGAGTGCAGCCGCTGCTCGAACCCGAGGCGCCGCTGCTGGATCCGGACAAGGCCGACACCGCCATGTTCTACTCCATCAACAACACGCAGATGGGCCTGCGCGGTATCTCTTTCGGCAACTTTCTGATCAAGCAGGTGCTCACCGAGCTGCGCGCCGCACTGCCCGGGATTCGCCATTTCGCCACACTCTCTCCATTGCCCCGTTTTGCTGCGACGCTTTCGGCGGCGCTTGCCGGTAGCGACGAGGGCTTGAGCCCAGCGCTGCTGGAAGCTCTGCTGGAGGAACATGGCGAGGCGCTCTGCGCACGGGCCGGCGCCGAACGACCTTTGCAGGCGCTGGCGCTGTTGCTCGAGAACCGTCCGGTCGAACATGCCGACGTGCTTGGCGAGCCGTTGAGTCGGCTTGCGCTGGCCTACCTGACCCGCCGCCGCTCCAACGGCGCGCTGCTCGATCCGGTGGCCGCGTTTCATCTTTCCAACGGTGCACGTCTGGAGCGCATCAATCCCTTCGCCGACCTGTCCGGGCACGGTATGGCAGGTTCCTTCGGCGTCATGGTCAACTACCTGTATCTGCCTGAAGAAGTGGAGGCGAACCACGAGCGCTTCGTGGGCGCTGGCGAGATCGTGATGGCCAGATCACTGGCGCGCCTGCACCGACGCATCGAAGAGGCGCGCACCGCTGTCGATGCCGTTTGAGCCTCCGGTGAGCCATTCCCCCCGCCTGTCGCGAACGCCGCAAGGGACCTTGCTTTGGATATTGTGATTCTCCTTTCCATGGGCGGACTGGCCGGCATGCTGGCCGGGCTGCTGGGCATCGGCGGCGGCGTCATCATCGTCCCGGTGCTGGCGCTGGTATTCAGCCATCAGGGTGTGAACACCGACGTCATCATGCACGTGGCCATCGGCACGTCCCTGGGCACCATCGTGATCACCTCTCTGTCGTCCATACACGCTCACCAGCGCCGCGGCGGCATCGACTGGAGGGTGTTCCGCGTCATCACTCCGGGGATCATCGTCGGCGGTATGGTCGGAGCGGTTATCGCCAAGCAGTTGGGCGGCGACACCCTGCGGCTGATATTCGCCGTTTTCATGCTGCTGGTGGCGGCCCAGATGGCCCTGGGTACGGCGGCTCCGGCCCACCGCACGTTGCCGGGCACCCCCGGCATGCTGTTCGCCGGCGGCCTCATCGGTACGGTTTCCACGCTGATGGGCGTGGGCGGCGGCTCCATGTCGGTGCCGTTCCTCACCTGGTGCAACGTCTCCGTGCGCAACGCGGTGGCCACCTCCGCCGCCATCGGCCTGCCCATCGCGGTGACCGGCGCGTGCAGCTACATGGTAAGCGGCTGGCGCAGCCCCCACCTGCCGCCCTGGAGTGTCGGCTACCTCAACGTGCCCGCCTTCATCGGTATTGTGGTGGCCAGCACTCTGTTCGCGCCCGCCGGCGCCGCTCTGGCCCACCGCATCCCCCCGCTGCTGCTCAAGCGCCTGTTCGCCGCCTTTCTGCTGGTACTGGGGCTTCGCATGTTCCTCGCTTGAAAGCGGCGCCCCCCCCCCGGACGGGCCGCGCAGACCAGGGAGGTGCAACATCCGCTCGGTCGGAGAAAGTCGAAAGCAAATACGCTACGGAAGACACGGAAAGCACGGAAAGGAGACAACGATCAATAGCGAATTCAGGGCTGCGAAATAACGGGAAAGGCGCTTGCGCCGCCGTCCATCACGTCGGGTGCAATGACCGAAGGGAATTGCAGCGGTCAAGCCGCGCAGCCTGACCGCAGTGGGGACAACGGACCGGGAGTTGTCCGGTCCTAGCCCCATTTACTTATTCCGTGCTTTCCGTGTGTTCCGTGGCGACTTTGGCTTTGCTCGAGCCCCGCCATTCGGGCATTGCGCCCGACGCGCTCAGCCGCCGGTCATGGACATGAAGCGCACCACCTGGCCGGGCTTTTCGTTAAATTCGTGGCGCTCGGGCTTGATGTCGATCGCCGTGCGCAGTGTCCGTTCCAGTTCTTCGTCGCAGATGCCGGCGCGCAGCAGCGGGCGCAGGGCCACTTTGTGTTCCTGGCCCAGGCACATGTACAGAGTGCCATCCACTGCCAGTCGCACCCGGTTGCAGGTTTCGCAGAAGTGCTGGGAAATGGGCGTGATGAAGCCGATGCGCAGATCGGTGCCGACGACCTGCACGTAGCGCGCCGGCCCGCCGCCGGGCATCACGCCCGGTACCAGTTCGAAGCGCCGTGCGAGGCGCTCGCGCACGGCGTGCAGGTCGACGTACCGGTCGCTGGCTTCCCGTCCGGTGTCGCCGACCGGCATGGTTTCTATAAAGCGCAGGGTGAAGCCCTGTTCGATGCAGAACTGCACCATGTCCTCGACTTCGTCGTCGTTGATGCCCTTCATTACCACCATGTTGATCTTGATGGGGCCGAAGCCGGCGGCGCGGGCCGCGGCCAGGCCGGCCAGCACCTTGTCCAGCGGGCCGCCGGTGATCTGCTTGAATCGTTCGGGGCGCAGCGAATCCAGGCTGGCGTTGAGGCGGGCGATGCCGGCGGCGCGCAGCGCTCCGGCGTGGCGGGCCATGCGCGTGCAATTGCTGCTGATGGAGAGGTCTTCGATGGCCGGCAGTGCCGCGAGGCGCCGGGCCAACTCGGGCAGATTCCTGCGCACCAGGGGTTCGCCGCCCGTCAGCCGTACCCGGCGCACGCCCAGCCGCGAGAAGGCGCCGATGACCCGTTCGATTTCCTCGAAGGTCAGCCAGTGATCGGGTTCCTGGAAGTCGCGAAATCCCTTCGGCATGCAGTAGAAGCAGCGCAGATCGCAGCGGTCCGTCACCGACAGCCGCACGTACTCGATGCTGCGTCCGAACCGATCGATCAGTCCCGTGGTCATGGCTACATTACCGCCGTTGGTAGCGGGAAATGCAAGAAGAAAAGCGCCACGGAATCCACGGAAAACATATATGGAAAAGTGAATTTGTGAATGTGAGCCGGGCAACCGGGCATCGCTTGCGTCCTCAATCCATCATCACTCTTTCGTGCCTGTATTGGGCGGCACCTGTGCATGAAGTCTAGCTTGCGGCGGCCGGGCGCATGTGACAGGAAGCGCGACTCGCCGCGGCCGGCACGCCCGCGAGAGCCGCCTAACCCCGACTCTGCGCCCGGCGAGTCTGTCGGGCGACACCGGCAGCCCATACCGCCGCACTCGCCAACAAATCGCTTTTTTCGTGCTTTCCGTGTCTTCCGTGGCGCTTTTCAGGCCCTTTCCGCCGCCGGTTCAGACCGTCTGGTAGTACAGGTTCTGCGGATGGTTGGCCTGGGCGAAGAAGAACCAGCGCTCGGCGATCAGGCCCAGATACTGGATTACGAAGGCGGCGGCCAGCAGTGGCTCGTGCCCGGTGGACAGGCCCGCGGCCAGGAACAGCACCGGGACCGGGAACACCAGTACCATGAAGGTCCACTTGACCAGGGACAGGAAGCTGTCGGATTTGTGGTGGAAGAACTCACGGGTGTTGAACGAACCACCCATGAAGCCCTGGCTCTTTTGTACGACTTTGCTGTGGCGCACGCCAATGGCGGTCTGTACGGAGGATTTGTACTCGATGCGCGCATTGCGCACCAGCGAGGCGGTGCGGGTGATCAGTGCGGCGACGGTGAGGATGATGGCCCAGGCGCCGAAGAACTCGACCAGAGCCGGCGCATTGTAGGCCGAAAAGGCTGTGGCCAGGGTGAAGCCGGAGGCGGTACCGAGCAGAAAGTAGTTGACCACGGTCAGCGGTGTCGCCCACTCCTGAAAGAACTTGATGCACGCGTAGATCATTCCGGTGCAGATGAACAGCGCAAAACAGAGCGCGGCGGTGACGGTGCCCACCACCAGCGTCAGGCTGATGACCACGCCGTTGCCCACGGTCACCAGCGGTATGTTCCACCCGAGGTAGTACAGAGCGCCGTATACGAACACCGCCCCCATGAAAGCGGGCAGCACGATCACCTCCCGCGACAGCCACGACGTACGCCAGCGGGCCGCCGCTCGCCAGCCCCGCTCGGGTCGGCCCAGGTGAAAGAACGAAGCGAACAGTGCGGCGCCCAGGAACAGCAGCGCCAGCAGGCTGCCCAGCGCATAGAAATGCATCGGGTGCTGGGACGGCAGCACGTTCACGGTCGAATACAGTTGGCCGGTGAACAGTGACAGGAACAATCCTTGCCCCACACCCGTGAGGGTGGTGAGAAAGATTACCGAAAACGCAGGATTCATTGCCTAACTCCATTCGGATCTGTTGTTGGCGGGCAGCCGGAAAAGCGCTCTGCTGCGGCTGCCCGTTTCGATTTCTTCGCTACCAGCTGGTGACGTCGTCTAGGGACGGTTCGCTGATATCCGGCTTGGGCTGACGGCGCTCCTTCTTGAGCGGGTTGTCGGCGCGGATCAGTTCGTCTTCATGGATGGTGACCCGTGTCTTGCGCCGCGGCAGATAGTGGTTGGCCGGCTTGGTGCCCCACTCCGGCATCAGGGGATAGCCGCCCTGCTCGCGGATGGCGACCGACACTTCCGAGTCGGGATCGTGCACATCGCCGAACAGCCTGGCATTGGTCGGGCAGGCCATGACGCAGGCCGGCTTGCGTTCGGCCGCCGGCAGGTTGTCGTCATAGATGCGGTCCACGCACAGGGTGCACTTCTTCATCACCTTCTGGTGTTCGTCCACTTCCCGCATGCCGTACGGGCAGGCCCAGGAGCAGTACTTGCAGCCGATGCACTTGTCGTAGTCCACCAGCACGATGCCGTCCTGGTAGCGCTTGTAGCTGGCGCCGGTGGGACATACGGGCACGCAGGGCGGATCTTCGCAGTGCAGGCAGCTCTTGGGGAAGTGAACCGTCTCGGTGTGCGGGAACTCGCCCACCTCGAAGGTCTGCACCCGGTTGAAGAAGGTCCCGGTGGGATCCTCCCCGTAGGGGCGTTGGTCGGTGAGATAGCCTGCCGTGCCGGAGGTGTTCCACTCCTTGCAGCTGGTGACGCAGGCGTGGCATCCCACGCATACGTTGAGATCGATGACGAGAGCAAGTTGAGTCATGTGTTCATCCGGCTTGGTGTCTGTAGGTGCTGTTGATGCAGTCCTGCCAGGGGCCGGATGTCAGGCGCCCCGTCCGGCAGGATGGGGGCGGCGCCTGGTCCGGCTCCTGTCTCTGCCATGGGTCAGCGCTTCTTGCCGCCCGCGAAATAATGCAGCCAGGATGGCCTTGTGCCCTCGCCGGGAGCCGGCTTCACGGTGCCGAAGCTGGGCCAGGTGACCTTTTCCTCGTCCGCCGCGGCGGGGTACACCCGTACCCGTACGTCGTACCAGCCGGCCTGGCCGGTAACCGGGTCGGAGTTGGACAGGTGCTCGCCCTCGGCGGTGGCCGGCAGCTCCTCGCTGATCACGTGATTGAGCAGGAACCCCTTGCGCGATTCATTGGCGCACTCGTCCAGATTCCAGGCCCCGGAGGCCTTGCCGATGGCGTTCCAGGTCCACACGGTGCCTGGCTCCACCGCTTCGGAGAAGCGGCACATGCAGCGCACCTTGCCCCACTGGGACTCGACCCACACCCAGTCCCCGTCGTCGAACCCCTGGGTGCGCCCCAGCTGCGGATTGACGTACAGATAGTTGTAGGTGTGGATCTGCCGCAGCCAGGCGTTCTGCGAGTCCCAGGAGTGGTACATGGCCATGGGCCGCTGGGTGACCGCGTTCAGCGGGTACTTGACCAGATCCGTCGCCTGGGTCTCCAGGGGCTCGTGGTAGAAGGGCAGCGGATCGAAATAGGTCTCGACGCGCCCGCGCAGACGTTGGGGCGGCTGCTTGCCGGGGCGCTTGCCCTGGGCGGCCAGCCGGAACTTCTGCAGCACCTCCGAATAGATATGGATGTTGATGGGCTCGGCGTAGCGGGTCAGACGGTGGCGCTGGGCCCACTCCAGATAACCGGCATTCCAGTTGCGCATGTACTGGTAGGAGCGCGGCAGCTCGTAGTGGAATACGCAGTTGTTCTTCTCGTACATCTCCCACTGCTTGGGATTGGGCTCGCCCTTCATGAACTTCTCGCCGCCCTTGCCCCGCCAGCCGGCCAGAAAGCCGATGCCCGAACCGGGTTCGGTCTCGTAGCTGGTGATGAAGTCCGGGTAGTCCCGGAACTTGCGGGTGCCGTTGTCGGTGACGAAAGCGGGCAGCTTCAGGCGCGAGCCGAGTTCGATCAACACTTCCTGGAAGGGCTTGCATTCGCCCTTGGGGGGCACTACCGGAATGCGCACCGAATCCACCGGGCCGTCGAATTCGGAAATGGGGCGGTCCAGCATGGACATCACGTCGTGGCGCTCGAGGTAGGTGGTATCGGGCAGCACCAGGTCGGCGTAGGCGACCATCTCGGACTGGAAGGCATCGCACACCGCCAGGAATGGGATCTTGTACTCGCCGTTCTCGTCCTTGTCGTTGAGCATCTCGCGGATCTCGGCCGTGTTCATGGACGAGTTCCAGGCCATGTTGGCCATGAACAGCAGCAAGGTGTCGATCCGGTAGGGGTCGCCGCGCCAGGCGTTGGTGATGACGTTGTGCATCAGGCCGTGCACGGACAGGGGATACTCCCAGGAGAACGCCTTGTCGATGCGCACCGGTTCGCCCTTGTCGTCCACGAACAGGTCGTCGGGATCGGCGGGCCAGCCCAGGGGCATGCCGCCCAGCGGCGTGTTCGGCTTGACCCCCTCGGGGCCCTTGGGCGTCTTGGCGCAGGGCGGTATGGGGCGCGGGAAGGGCGCCTTGTGCCGAAAACCGCCGGGGCGGTCGATGGTGCCCAGTACGGTCATCAGAATGGACAGGGCGCGGATGGTCTGGAAACCGTTGGAGTGGGCGGCCAGCCCGCGCATGGCGTGAAACGCCACCGGATTGCCGGTGACCGACTCGTGTTCGCGGCCCCAGGTGTCGGTCCAGGGGATCGGCAGCTCGATCTTCTGGTCGCGGGCGGTGACGCCCATCTCATAGGCCAGCCGGCGGACCGTGTCCACCGGTACGCCGGTGATGCGGGCGGCCCACTCCGGGGTGTAGTCCTTGACCCGATCCACCAGCAGCTGGAACGCCGGTTTGACCACGGTGCCGTCGGTCAGGTTGAACTCGCCGAGCAGATACGGATCGGTGCCTTCGGCGTGGGTCTGCACCGGCCGGTCGCTGACCCGGTCCCACCACAGCTGGTTCTGGGGATCGAAGCAGCCTTCTTCGCCCGGGTCCTCGGTGCGCGCCAGCAGGCCGAAATCGTCCCGGCTCTCGTCCACGTTCACCAACTGGGCGGCGTTGGTGTACTGGACCAGAAAGTCCCGGTCATAGAGCCCCTGATGGATGATCTCGTGGATCAGGGCCAGGAACAGGGCGCCGTCGGTGCCCGGTTTGATGGGCACCCACTCGTCGGCGACCGCGGAATAGCCGGTGCGCACCGGGTTGATGGAAATGAACTTGCCGCCCTGGCGCTTGAACTGGGAGAGCGCCATCTTCATGGGATTGGAGTGGTGATCTTCCGCAGTGCCGATCATCACGAACAGCTTGGCCCGCTCCAGGTCGGGGCCGCCGAACTCCCAGAACGATCCGCCGATGGTGTAGATCATGCCGGCGGCCATGTTCACCGAGCAGAAGCCGCCGTGGGCGGCATAGTTGGGGGTGCCGAACTGCCTGGCGAACAGGCCGGTAAGGGCCTGCATCTGGTCGCGGCCGGTGAACAGGGCGAAGCGCTTGGGGTCGCTGGAGCGGATGTTGGCCAGGCGCTCTTCGAGCAGGTTGAAGGCCTCGTCCCAGCTGATTTCCTGGAACTCGTTGGCGCCGCGCTCGGCACCCGGCTTGCGTAGCAGGGGTTTGGTCAGCCGTGCCGGCGAGTATTGCTTCATGATGCCGGAGGCGCCCTTGGCGCAGATCACCCCCTTGTTGAGGGGGTGGTCGGGGTTGCCCTGGATATAACGAACTTCGCCGTCCCGCAGGGTGACGCGGATGCCGCATCGGCACGCGCACATATAACAGGTGGTGTTCTTGGTCTCGATTCGGCTGTTCTGGTCGACCGCCTTCGACAACGGGTCATACAGGGGTTTCGGCGCGCGCATAGGGTCTCGATCGGGCAGCTGGGTAAAAGGACCGTCAGAATGTAGTTGATTCGGGGTCTCTTGCCCAATTAGGAATACTGAAAACTGTATAAGGTATTATAATATTCTAATAGAGATGCTCTTGATTCCTTTGTTTTTGATCAATTCCTTACGTATGGGCGGCACGGCCACAAAAATAATAAGGCGTTTTTATAGCGGGTAAAGATAAAACTGTTTGGACTTTGAAATTCGAATCTATATGGTAGACAGCCCAGTCGGCGGCTGGGCAAGGGGTACGCTCGCATCCGAGGACCCCCTTTCCCCCGTGGCGTCACGAGCGTCCAAGCCTGCCTGAGCCCGTTTTACATCGGATTAAAGTAAAGGAGTGCCATGTCCAGGCTAGTCAGACCTCATGGTGGGGGTGAACTCAAGCCGTTGCTGCTGGACGGCGAGGCATTGGCCAAAGAGCAGGCCCGCGCCGCCAGCCTACCGAAAGTGAATGTATCCTCCCGTGAAGCGGGCGACCTCATTATGCTGGGCATCGGTGGCTTCACGCCACTGGATGGCTTCATGACCCATGCCGACTGGGAGGGTGTCTGCGACGGCATGAAGATGGCCAACGGCCTGTTCTGGCCGATTCCCATCACGCTGTCCACGGACAAGGCCACCGCCGACGGGCTCAAAGAGGGCAGCGACATCGCCCTGTTCGACCCCGAGCGCGACGAGATTCTGGCCACCATGAAGGTGACCGAGAAGTACGCCATCGACAAGGCCCACGAGTGCATGATGGTGTACAAGACCGCCGAGGAAGAGCATCCCGGGGTCAAGATGGTCATGGCCCAGGGCGAGGTGAATCTGGCCGGGCCGGTGAAGGTGCTCAGCCAGGGCGAATTCCCGCAGCAGTACGGCGACCAGTTCATGACCCCGGCGCAGACGCGCGCTTTCTTCGAATCGAAGGGTTGGGCCACGGTCGCGGCCTTCCAGACCCGCAATCCGATGCACCGCTCCCATGAGTACCTGGCCAAGATCGCCATCGAGATCTGCGACGGCGTACTGATCCATTCCCTGCTCGGCAAGCTCAAGCCCGGAGATATCCCGGCCGACGTGCGCGCCAACGCCATCGGAACCCTGATCGAGAACTACTTCGTCAAGGACACCGTGGTGCAGGCGGGTTACCCCCTGGACATGCGCTATGCCGGCCCCCGGGAGGCGCTGCTGCACGCGCTGTTCCGTCAGAACTATGGCTGCTCCCACCTGATCGTCGGCCGCGACCATGCCGGCGTTGGCGATTATTACGGCCCGTTCGACGCCCATCACATCTTCGACGAGATTCCGGCCGACGCGCTGGAGACCAAGCCCCTGAAGATCGACTGGACCTTCTGGTGCAACAAGTGCGAGGGCATGGCATCCATGAAGACCTGCCCGCACAGCGCCGAGGATCGGCTGCTGCTGTCCGGCACCAAATTGCGCAAGGCGTTATCTGAGGGATCCGACGTTCCGGATCATTTCAGCCGCCCGGAAGTGCTGGAGATTCTGCGCAAGTACTACGGCAGCCTGAAGGATGACGAGAAGGTCGAAGTCAAGCTGAGCGGCCATTCGGCCCGATAACGGCTCGAGAGTCCGGCGCCCGCGCATGGCGGCGCGGCGCCGGATTTACACACTGCAGTGAGTAACGATAGACGGAGAGAGGATCATGCCAACGTTTGTGCGTACCGATAAGTGCGATGGCTGCAAGGGTCAGGACAAGACGGCCTGCATGTACATCTGCCCCCACGACCTGATGAAGCTCGACAAGGACGGTTCCGAGACCGGCCATGCCATGAAGGCCTGGAACCAGGAGCCCGAGCAGTGCTGGGAGTGCTACTCCTGCGTGAAGATCTGCCCGCAGCAGGCCATTGAGTGCCGTCACTATGCCGACATCGTGCCGCTGGGCGCATCCGTTCAGCCCCTGCGTGGTTCGGACTCCATCATGTGGACCATCAAGTTCCGCAACGGCAACATGAAGCGGTTCAAGTTCCCGATCCGCACCACGCCGGAAGGTTCCATCCAGCCCTACCAGGGCAAGCCCGATGCGGCGGCCGGCGAGATCACCGATCACGCCAGCCTGTTCACCAAGGGCACCCACTCCTGCGACACCAGCCAGTTCGCCAGCTGAGCGACCGGTCGTTCGCAGCAACAAGAATAGGCTTCCTGCGCGCTGGCCGTCCCCGGCCGGCAGCGGGGAAGTGAGCTAAATCGAATCATCCGAGGTATCTAGGAATGGCTGACTACGGTTTTGGAAATCCTCAGGTCGTCGAAGAAGAGGTCGACATCCTCCTCATCGGCGGCGGTATGGCTGCCTGCGGGGCCGCCTTCGAAATCATGCGCTGGCTCGACGTCGCTAAGCAGGGCGGTCAGGACATCAAGGTCAAGCTGGTCGACAAGGCCGCTCTGGACCGCTCCGGCGCCGTTGCCCAGGGTCTGTCCGCGATCAACACCTACATGGGCGAGAATGACCCGGCCGACTACGTGCGTTATGTGCGTGGCGACCTGATGGGCATCACCCGTGAAGATCTGGTCTACGACGTGGGCCGTCACGTGGACGACTCCGTGCACCACTTCGAGGAGTGGGGCCTGCCGGTGTGGAAGCAGCCCGGCGACGAGGGCAAGACCCTGCCCGAGGGCGGCAAGCCGGTGCGCTCCGGCAAGTGGCAGATCATGATCAACGGCGAATCCTACAAGTGGATCGTTGCCGAGGCGGCCAAGAAGGCCCTGGGCATCGAAAACATCCAGGAGCGCGTGTTCATCGTCCGTCTGGTCAACGACAAGAACGACCCCAGCCGCGTCGCCGGCGCTGCCGGCTTCAGCGTTCGCGAGGACAAGATCTACGTCTACAAGTTCAAGGCGTGCCTGCTGGTCTGCGGCGGCGCCGTGAACGTGTTCCGTCCCCGCTCCGTGGGTGAAGGCACGGGCCGTGCCTGGTACCCGGTGTGGAACGCCGGCTCCACCTACGCCATGGCCGCCGAGACCGGCGCCGAGCTGACCCTGATGGAAAACCGCTTCGTGCCCGCCCGCTTCAAGGACGGTTACGGTCCGGTCGGCGCCTGGTTCCTGCTGTTCAAGGCCAAGGCCTTCAACGCCGCCGGCGAGGACTATCAGGAGAAGAATGCGCACCTGCTGGCCGAGGCTGGCTACGACAAGTACGCCGAAGGCCACAAGATGGGTACCTGCCTGCGCAACCATCTGATGATGAAGGAAATGAAGGAAGGCCGCGGCCCGATCTTCATGGACACCCCGACGGCGCTGGCCAAGCTGGCCGAGACCATGACGCCCAAGGAGATCAAGCATCTGGAGGCCGAGGCCTGGGAAGACTTCCTGGACATGACCATCGGTCAGTGCGGCGTCTGGGCGGGTGAGAACATCGAGCCCGACAAGGAGATGTCCGAGCTGATGCCCACCGAGCCCTACCTGCTGGGTTCCCATGCGGGCTGCGCCGGTATCTGGGTCTCCGGCCCCGACGACCTGCCCGGTACCCCGGACCACTACCACTGGGGCTACAACCGCATGACCACGGTCAAGGGCCTGTTCACCGCCGGTGACGGCGTGGGCGCTTCCGGCCACAAGTTCTCCTCCGGCTCCCACGCCGAAGGTCGCATCGCGGCCAAGGCGATGGTCAAGTTCGTGATGGACAACAAGGACTTCAAGCCTGAGCTGGCCCGCAGCGTGGACGAGCTGGTGGAAGAGATCTACCGTCCGGTGCGCACTTTCCTGGAGCACAAGGACTACAGCACCGCCATCGACGTGAATCCGCACTACATCACGCCGAAGATGTTCCAGTTCCGCCTGCAGAAGATCATGGACGAGTACGTGGCCGGCGTGTCCACCATGTACCAGACCAACGCCGCCATGCTGGGCGTGGCCGAGCGCAAGCTGGAAATGCTGCGCGAAGACTCCCTGAAGATGCGCGCCAAGGACCTGCACGAGCTGCTGCGGGCCTGGGAGAACTACCACCGCATCCTGGCAGCCTACGCGCACATGAAGCACATCCAGTTCCGCGAGGAAACCCGCTATCCGGGCTACTACTACCGGGCGGACTTCCTGGCCATGGATGACGACAACTGGAAGTGCTTCGTGAACTCCAACTATGACCGGGAGACGGGCAAGTGGAGCCTCAAGAAGGTTGCCTATGCCCAGCTGATCAAGCCCGGCGAAGGCGAGCCGAAGGGTATTTCCCACACCGGCGCGAAGATCTGATCCGGTCTCAATGACCTGACCAGGGGCCGGGCACCCTCGCGGGTGCCCGGCCTTTTCTTTCTGTAGGATTCCTTCCTTTACCACAGCGCTCGCGAGCCTTAAGCGGGCGTTCCCGTGGTATTCTTGGTGGTCTGTTCCAGACCGAATTTCCCCAAGCGGGGTGACGCAATGACTAACGACCTGACTGACGAGATGATGGGCGATCCCGGTAAGCTGTTCGAAGGCGGCTTCGAGGTGCCCCACAAGAGTCCGGTGCAGCCCCACCAGCTCACCCTGGACGACAGCTTCACCTTCCACTGCCACAAAGGCATTGCCTGCTTCAACGAGTGCTGCCGCAGCATCGACATCACCCTGACGCCCTACGATCTGGTGCGTCTGAAGCAGCGCCTGGACATGACCTCCGGCGAGCTGGTGGCCAAGTACACCCTGCCCTTCGAAATGGACCACCACGGCCTGCCGGGGCTGAAATTGCGCACCAAGCCGGGCAGCGGCGAATGTGTCTTTCTCACCGAGGAAGGTTGCAGCGTCTACGAGGACCGCCCCGCCGCGTGCCGCTACTATGCCCTGGGCAGCATGGGGGTACGCAAGAAGGACAGCGCCGAGGTCGAGGACATCTTCTTCGTGGTCAAAGAAGACCACTGCCTGGGCCACAACGAACCCAAGACCCAGACCGTCCGCGAGTACCGCCACGACCAAGGCGTCGATCAGTACGACGAGATGAATCGCGCCTGGCGCGACGTCATCATCAAGAAGCGCTCCAGCGGGCCAACCGTCGGCAAGCCCTCCGAGCGCAGCATGCAGCTGTTCGACATGTGCAGCTACGACATGGACAGCTTCCGCGACTTCATGGCGACGGACAGTTTTCAGGAAGTCTTCGACGTGGACGCCGACACCATGGCCCAGTTGGCCGCCGACGACGAGGCGCTGCTCGGGTTCGCCATGCGCTTTCTCAAGCAGGTGCTGTTTGGCGAGCTGACCATACCGCTCAAAGAGGGTGCCCGCGACCAGCGCCTGGCCAGGCGCCGCGAGCATATGGAGCAGAAGCGTCGCGAGGAAGTCGCACGTCACAAGGCCAACGACCCGAGGGATGAGGCCGGGGTCGAGGACTAAGCGGAGGCGGGCGGTGCCGGATTCCCTTGCGGCAGGCTGCGCCGCCGGCGCGCCGCGCGGCTGAAGATCCCCAGGCCCCGGCGAGCCGGGCCTGGGGGTTCATGCCGACCGTTCAGAGCCCCCGTTTGTTTGCGTCGATCGCCTGCTGCAGTTTCTTGGTGACCAGGCCGATGGCCGACAGATAGGGCACCGTGCCGTTATCGCGCATGCACTTCTGGCCCGCCGGCGTATCCGCGAACCGGATGAAGGCCTGGATTTCCTTCAGGTGCGGAGAATTGGGGTTGTAAGCCAGATACAGCGGGCGGTACAGCAGGTATTTGCCTGCCCGGATATTGTCGTAGCTGGGGTCCTTGCCGTTGAGCTTGAGGATTTCCACGTGGCGCTTGCGGGCACTGCTGACGCCGGTGATGGCGATCGCATCGGGGTCCTTCTCGATTCCCTTTTCCAGCGGCCCGGAGGACCGGAACTGGCGGGCCTTGGGGCTGAAGTCCTGTTCGTAGTTGGCGAACACCAGTTGGCGGATGGTCCGTCCCACCCCCGATATCTTGCCTTTGCGCACGAACAGGTGAATCGGAGCGTCCCGCCCGCCCAACTGCTTCCAGTTGTCGATTTCCCCCCGGTACACCTTGCGGACCTGGTCCACGGTGATGTTGTCGACCGGATTGTCGGGATGGGCAATCACCACCAGCGCGTCCCAGGCGACCGGTACCAGGACCGCATCCTTCTCCCTGGGATCGTTGGGCAGCTTGAAACGGCAGGAGCCGCCAATGTCCGCTGTCCCTGCGGCCGCCTCACGGATCCCCTTGGTGGCGCCACCGCCGGAGACTTGTATGTGTACCCCTGTCTTCTTCTCGTAGAGGGCGGCCAGCGCGTTCATGTATGATTTCTTGCTGATCCCGCATCCCACCCACTTGAGGGTGGTCTTCGATGCGATGTCCGGCAGCGGCTTGCTGTCGGCGCCTTGTGCCGGGCTGATGGCCGCGGCAAACAGAAACACTGCAGCCACCAGGCCGCTGTAGCTGATACGGAACATTATCCGTGCCCCCCTCCAGTGTGTTAGCGGGCCCTCCGGCCCTTTATCGAAAGGTTGGTTCCGACTCTCGGTCGTACCCCACCCGGCGTGTTCTCCCCAATTCGCCTTTACGTTCTCTTATCGTTATTCCTTTCGGCCGACCTGCCGCCTTTCTTAACGACGCTCGGCAATGGCCGCATATTCCACGACTCCTGCGCCTGGTGCTCCCGCTGCCTGCCGTTCCTGCGTTTTTCCGGGAGAGCGTGATCGATAAGAAATAATGATGGAAATTATCATTATTATTTAATTGTATTTATGTAGTTCTCTGCTAGGATTCTTCGCACCCACGGGCTGGTGCTTCAGTCGCTCCTGACGGTCTTCGCAGGTCTTCCCGCAACCGTTCGGCAGTACGGAGTCCGGCTATGCTCTACAGGATTCAGGTTGACTAAAGCGAGAGGAAACTGCCATGGCTGTTAAGAGTTACCAGGCGGGCGTCAAAGAGTACCGCGAGACTTACTGGATGCCGGAATACACTCCGGCGGACACCGACCTTCTGGCCTGCTTCAAGATCACCCCGCAGGCCGGCGTGCCCCGCGAAGAGGCCGCCGCCGCCGTGGCCGCCGAGTCGTCCACCGGCACCTGGACCACGGTGTGGACCGACCTGCTGACCGATCTGGACTACTACAAGGGCCGCGCCTACGCCATCGAGGACGTGCCCGGCGACGACGAGTCCTTCTATGCCTTCATCGCCTACCCCATTGACTTGTTCGAAGAGGGTTCGGTGGTCAACGTGTTCACCTCCCTGGTGGGTAACGTGTTCGGTTTCAAGGCCCTGCGTCACCTGCGCCTGGAGGACGTGCGCTTCCCGATCGCCTACGTGAAGACCTGCGGCGGCCCGCCCATGGGCATCCAGGTCGAGCGCGACATCATGAACAAGTACGGTCGTCCGCTGCTGGGCTGCACCATCAAGCCCAAGCTGGGCCTGTCGGCCAAGAACTACGGCCGCGCCGTGTACGAGTGCCTGCGCGGCGGTCTGGACTTCACCAAGGACGACGAGAACGTCAACTCCCAGCCGTTCATGCGCTGGCGTCAGCGCTTCGACTTCGTCATGGAAGCCATCCACAAGGCTGAGGCCGAGACCGGCGAGCGCAAGGGTCACTACCTGAACGTCACCGCCCCGACCCCGGAAGAGATGTACAAGCGCGCCGAGCACGCCAAGGAGCTGGGCGCACCGATCATCATGCACGACTACATCACCGGCGGTTTCTGCGCCAACACGGGTCTGGCCAACTGGTGCCGCGACAACGGTCTGCTGCTGCACATCCACCGCGCCATGCACGCCGTGCTCGACCGCCATCCCAAGCACGGCATCCACTTCCGCGTGCTGGCCAAGATCCTGCGCCTGTCCGGCGGTGACCACCTGCACTCCGGCACCGTGGTGGGCAAGCTCGAGGGCGACCGCGAGGCCACCCTGGGCTGGATCGACATCATGCGCGATTCCTTCATCAAGGAAGACCGTTCGCGCGGCATCTTCTTCGATCAGGACTGGGGCTCCATGCCCGGCGTGTTCCCGGTCGCCTCCGGTGGTATCCATGTCTGGCACATGCCGGCGCTGACCGCCATCTTCGGCGACGACTCCGTGCTGCAGTTCGGCGGCGGCACCCTGGGTCACCCCTGGGGCAACGCAGCCGGCGCCGCGGCCAACCGCGTCGCCCTGGAAGCCTGCGTCGAGGCCCGCAACGAAGGTCGCGAGCTCGAGAAGGAAGGCAAGGAAATCCTCACCGCCGCCGCCAAGAGCAGCCCCGAACTGAAGGCCGCCATGGAGACGTGGAAGGAGATCAAGTTCGAGTTCGACACCGTGGACAAGCTGGACGTGTCGCACAAGTAACGGGACCGGGTTACGAGGGACGCGTAGCGAGGGCAGCTCCCTCGCTACGCGGAACTTGAACCTCGCGACTCGATTCCAAAGCGTCCCGACGATGCGCAATCGTTGTACGCGAACATGAATTTTGGAGATTGAACAATGAGCGAAATGCAAGACTACGAATCCAGTCTGTCGGATCCGAGCAGCCGCAAGTTCGAGACCTTCTCCTACCTGCCTGAGCTGAGCAAGGAGCAAATCCACAAGCAGGTGGAGTACATCGTGAGCAAGGGCTGGAACCCGGCTGTCGAGCACACCGAGCCGGAAAACGCCTTCGACCACTACTGGTACATGTGGAAGCTGCCCATGTTCGGCGAGACCGACGTGGACCGCATCCTGGCCGAGGCTGACGCCTGCCACAAGGCCCACCCGAACCATCACGTGCGCCTCGTGGGCTATGACAACTACGCCCAGTCCCAGGGTACGTCGATGGTGATCTACCGGGGCCCCATCAAGGTCTAGATCGACCGGTTCCGGGTTTGCCTAACGGCCCCTGCCCGGCTCGCCGAGCGGGGGCTTTTTTTTTGATCCCAGGCGGCGCGGGCCACGATCTGCGCCCGACCGCCAGTACCAACTCGTTGAGTGACTGCACAATGAGCGAAACCAATGTCGAGCAGTACCTGATCCAGGAGCAGCCCTATTACCGGCCTGTTTCCGACGAGGTGGAACTCTACGACGCCGCCTACAGCGCCCGTATGCCGGTGATGCTCAAAGGCCCTACCGGATGCGGCAAGTCCCGGTTCGTGGAGTACATGGCCTGGAAGCTCAAGCGCCCCCTGATTACGGTGGCGTGCAACGAGGACATGACGGCTTCGGACCTTGTCGGCCGCTACCTGCTGGAGGCCGACGGCACCCACTGGCACGATGGGCCGCTCACCATAGCGGCGCGCATCGGTGCCATCTGCTATCTGGACGAGGTGGTGGAAGCCCGTCAGGACACCACCGTGATCATCCATCCGCTCACGGATCACCGGCGTAACCTGCCCTTGGAGAAGAAAGGCGAGTTGGTGGCTGCCCACCCCGATTTCCAGCTGGTGATTTCCTACAACCCAGGCTATCAGAGCCTGATGAAGGATCTGAAACAGTCCACCAAGCAGCGCTTCGCTGCTCTGGATTTCGACTACCCGGATGCGGAAACGGAAGCCGAGATCGTGATGCATGAGACCGGTGTGGAGGCGGATGTCGCCGAGAAACTGGTGTCGATTGCCAAGCGTGCCCGCAACCTCAAGGGTCACGGCCTGGACGAGGGCATTTCCACCCGTCTTCTGGCCTACGCAGGGAGCCTGATCGCGAAGGGTATCGATCCGACGTCGGCCTGCCGGATGACATTGGTGCGCCCCATCACGGACGATCCCGACATGCGCGATACCCTGGACGCGGCCGTTGCCACCTATTTTTAGCCATCGGTAGCCGGTCAGTGGCCATGGACAGGGACTCGTATCTGGCGAGCCTGCGCGAGGATATCGTCTTCACCGATACCCTGCGGGGGCAGCCCTTCACGTTCCATTCGACCTGGGGCTTGTTCTCGCCGCGCGGCGTGGACGAAGGCTCGCGGCTGCTGATCGACCGACTGGAGCTCGATCCGGGCGACGACTGTCTGGATATGGGCTGCGGCTATGGCCCGATCGGTCTGACCATGGCCCGTCTGGCGCCCAAGGGCCGCACGGCCATGGTGGACAAGGACTTCGTCGCGGTCGAGTACGCCGCGAAGAACGCCCGCGTCAACGCTATCGGCAACTGCGAGGCGTTTCTCAGCAACGGGTTCAGTCATGTGGGCGAGCGGCGCTTCAATGCGGTGGCCTCCAACATCCCGGCCAAGGTGGGCAAGGAGATGCTCTACCTGTACCTGTATGACGCGCTGGCCCATCTCCAGCTGGGCGGGCGTTTGTACGTGGTCACCATTACCGGGCTGCGCCGTTTCATCGAGCGCGCCTTCAACGAGGTGTTCGGAAACTATGACAAGCTCAAGCAAGGCAAGGCCTATACGGTTGCCCTGGCTGTCAGGGAGCCCGCATAGCCACAGATCCACTCGGGGAAGCGGCGCGCCAGTCATGACAGCGCGCCCTGTTCAACCGGTTATGCACCCGGCAACACGGTTTGCCGTCCCGGCCCTGGCCGGCGGCGCGTGATCAGCGGTCCGTTCCAGCGATCTGGTAGCACGCTATGACCCTCGATATCGAAGAATACCGACCGTATCTGGAAAAGGCCGCGCCGGAAGTGCGCGACACGTTTGAGGCCAGCTTCGCTGAGGCGGCCCACGTCATGTCGCCGGGCGGCCTGAAGAATTATCTGGAGGGCGCCAAGGCTCTGTGCGAGCTGGGCCGGGGCACCGATCTGGTGGTGTCGTATCTGGAGGCCATGCCGGCGGTCGCCAAGGAAGTGGGCGACGAGCTCATTGCCGAGAGTGTCACTTCGGCCCTGAAACTGGCCTCCATGGTCAGCGGCGCCGTCATCGCGGAGATGTTCTGGTCCATGCCGGTGGCCGCGCGCCGTTTCGGCGATGCGGAACTGATGCGCACCTACCTGGCGCTCATCCATCAGCTGTCCGCCAAAGTCCCCCGCGGCCTGCGCCCCATGCTGCAGCACCTGGACCAGTTGCTCGGCAAGCTGACCCTGGGCGGGCTGCGCCGCTGGGCGAACTGGGGCGCCCAGGCCCACGGGCGCGATTTCGCCGCCCAGGCCAGGTATTTCGCACTGGAGTCCAACGACAGCCAGGCGGTGCTCCAGAACGAGCGTCGCGGCGTGTTGTTCGTGGATCTGCACCGGCGTCTGAATTTCTATCTGCGGGCGCTGTGGGGGCGGGATTTCTTCATCCGCCCGACCTCGGGCGACTACGAGACCCGCGAAGGCTACAAGCCCTACATCGAGCGGGCCGTCATCCACCTTCCCGACGCCTACGACGACTACGGCGGCATCGCCGGTGCCGAGCTGTATCGCGCCAGCTGCGCCCATGCGGCCGCGCACCTGGTCTACACCACCGGGCCCATCTCGGCCGAGGCGCTGACGCCGGCACAGATGGCTTTCATCGGTCTGGTGGAGGATGCCCGCGTGGAGCAGCTCGCCATCCGGGAGTTCCCGGGTCTCAAGGCCCTCTGGGGTCAGTTCCACCGGGCCATGGATGAGGTACATGAGCCGGCGCACCCGGCTGTCGCCCTGATGGAGCGGGCCGCACGCGCGATGCTCGATGAGGACCACCGGGACGATGACCCCGCGGTCATGGAGCTTGCGCAGGCCTTCCGCGGGGAGTTCGAACGCCGTCCCGAGGACAATCAGCTCAGCTGGGACCTGGGCGTGGGCTTCTACAACCGCCTGCACGATCGTCTTTCGCTGCCGTCGGCACGTGTGCTGGAACAGATCGGCATCCCATACCGCGACGACAACCGCATGATCTGGCAGTTCGCCGACAACGTCTGGGAGGCCGAGACGGAGTACCTGCCCGCCAGCCAGCGCCAGGTGCGGCGCACGGTGTCCCTGATCGAGATGGCCAACGAACTGGACTGCGAGCTGGCCGGTGACGATGCCCAGGAGATCTGGCGTCTGGAGACGCCTTTCTATCTGGACCAGGAAGGCTGCACCATCAACGAGCTGGAAGGCACCGAGGCGGTCAGCCAGCCCTACCACTACCAGGAGTGGGACTACCAGATCCAGCTGCACCGACCGGACTGGGTCACCGTACTGGAAAAGAGCCAGGCCAAGGGCGACCCGGCCGACATCGACGGGGTACTGGACGAGTACAAGCCGTTGGCCAACCGCATCAAGCTGGTGATCGACAGCCTGCAGCCGGAAGGCGTGGTGCGGCTGCGGCGCCAGGAGAGCGGCGACGACATCGATCTGGATGCTGCCATCCGCGCCATGATCGACCTGCGCATGGGCCACACGCCGGATACCCGCATCAACCTGCGCTACATCCGCAAGACCCGCGACCTGGCGGTGCTGGTGCTGCTTGACCTGTCCGAGTCCACCAACGAAGTGCTGCCCGGCAGCGACCGGTCCGTGCTGCAGCTCACCCGGGAGGCGGCCGCGCTGCTGTCCTGGGCCATCGACGGCATCGGCGATCCCTTCGCCGTGCACGGCTTCGCCTCGGACGGGCGCCACGACGTGCAGTACTACCGGTTCAAGGACTTCGATCAGCCCTACGACGACAAGGCCAAACGGCGGCTTGCCGGCATGCGCGGTGGTCTGTCCACCCGCATGGGAGGCGCACTGCGCCACGCCGCGAGCTACCTGTCGCGGCGCCCCGAGCAGAAGAAACTGCTGCTGCTGGTCAGCGATGGCGAGCCGTCCGACATCGACGTGCGCGATCCCCAGTACCTGCGCCAGGACACCAAGAAGGCGGTGGAAGAACTGGCCAGCGGGGGTATTTTCACCTACTGTCTGACCCTGGACAGCCACGCCGACGAGTACGTCTCGCGCATCTTCGGGCCGCGCGGCTATACCGTGGTCGATCACGTGAACCGGCTGCCGGAGAAGCTGCCGGCGGTTTTCCTGGGACTCACCAAATAGCGCCGATCCGGTGCCGGAGCGAGGGGACTCGTGGAGCCTGCGAATCAGATCCAGCGTTACGGACGCAAAGCCGTCTCCTGGGTGGAGATCCTGGGCCTGTTCGTGATCGCCATCGCCACGGTGATCGCCGGCGCCCAGGAGGTGGGCTTGATGATGCAGGCCGGCCGGGTGCGCCTGGGGGATCTGCTGCTGCTGTTCATCTATCTCGAGGTGGTGGCCATGGTGGGCCTCTACCTGGAATCCGGACAGCTGCCGGTGCGTCTGCCCCTGTACATCGGCATGGTGGCCCTGGCCCGCTACCTGATCCTGGACATGAAGGGCATGAACGAGTGGCGCATGCTGGCGGTATCGGCCAGCGTGCTGTTGCTGGCACTGGCCGTGCTGGTGGTGCGCTACGGCCATGTGCGCTTTCCCTACGACGGACGGGAGATCGAATCGGGCACCTCTGATGCGGAGGAGCGGCCGCCGTCGGCGTCGTCCGCCCAGCGCTGAACGCACGGCGGCCGGCAGGACGCATGCCGTCCGTGGGGTTAGCAAGAGCCTGAGGTCGGGCCTATGAACGTCACTTTCCGCCAACTGAGTATCTTCGAAGCGGTTGCCCGCCTGCAGAGCTTCACCCGCGCTTCGGAGGAACTGCATCTGACACAGCCGGCAGTGTCCATGCAGATCAAACAGTTGGAACAATCGGTGGGGCTGCCCCTGTTCGAGCAGCTGGGCAAGCGCATCTATCTGACCGAGGCCGGTCAGGAGCTGTACCGCTACAGCCGCTCCATTACCGATGAACTTGCCGAGCTCGACCAGGTGTTCGAGGAGATGCGCGGCCTGCAGCGGGGGCGGCTGGCCATTTCCGTGGCCAGCACAGCCAACTATTTCGTGCCCCGGCTGCTGGCCACCTTCTGCCAGCGCCACCAGGGTGTGACGGTCAGCATCGACGTCACCAACCGCAAGCGCCTGCTGCAGCACCTGATGGACAATCAGACCGACCTGGTGGTGATGGGCCAGCCGCCGTCCGAAATAGACGTGGTGGCAGAGGCTTTCCTGCAGAATCCGCTGGTGGTGATCGCCCCGCCGGGCCACCCGCTGGCCGCGACCCGCCACATCCCGCTCACCCGTCTGCAGGGGGAGACCTTCCTGATTCGCGAGCAGGGATCGGGTACCCGTTCGGCCATGGAGCGCTTTTTCGCCAAGTACGGTGTGACGCTGTCAACGCCCATGGAGCTGAGCAGCAACGAGGCGATCAAGCAGGGTGTGCAGGCGGGCCTGGGGTTGGGGCTGCTGTCCATCCATACCCTGGAGCTGGAGCTGGCTCTCGACCGGGTCGTGGTGCTGGATGTGGAGCATTTTCCCATTCTGCGCCACTGGTACATCGTTCACCGCGAGGGAAAACGGCTGCCGGCGGTGGCAGAGGCGTTTCGGAAGTTCGTGCTGGAAGAGGCCCGCGACCTGCTTGCCGACCTTCCGCAGGTGGCTGCGCCCGCCGCGTCCGCCCCGCGAGGCTGAGGCACACTTCAACCGTTCTGCTCAGCCAGGGCCAGTGCCAGGGCCGCCGACACATGGGACAGGTGGGTGAGGCCCTGGGGATAGTTGCCGCGCATCTCCCCGGCCTGCGGATCGTACTGTTCGGCCAGCAGCCCCAGGGGACTCGCGGTGCGGCAGGCGGCGGCGAATACTTCCCGTGCCTCCGCGGCCCGCTGTTGGCGGGCCAGGCATTCGGCCAGCCAGAAACTGCAGGCCAGAAACGGATTGTCACGACCCTCCAGACTGTCCGATGCCCGGTAGCGGCGCAGCAGACCGTGGTGGTGCAGGTCCTTGCGTATGGCGGCCACCGTACCGACCATGCGCGGGTCGTTGTAGTCCACGAAACCGACGTTCGGTAGCAGCAACAGCGCCGCATCCACTTCGCGGCTGCCGAATGCCTGCACGAAGGTGCCACGTTCCGGGTCGTAGCCCTTGCTCTCCACGCTGTCCCGGATGGCCTGGCGGGTTTCCTGCCAGCGCTGCAGGGGTGCGCGCAGACCCCCGTCCTCGGCGATGCGGATGCCCCGGTCCAGGGCGGCCCAGCACATCACCTTGGAGTGCACGAAGTGGCGGGGCTCGCCGCGCATTTCCCAGATCCCCTGGTCCGGGTCCTCCCAGCGACACGCCGCTTGCTCGACGATATCCGTCAGGAAAGCCCAGTAGCCGGGCTCCGGGGAATGACCGTGCACGTGCCAGCGCCAGGTCAGCTCCATCACCTCGCCGAAGATGTCCAGCTGCAGCTGCTCGGCGGCCTGATTGCCGACCCGCACCGGCCCCACGCCCCGGTACCCTTCCAGGTGGGGCAGCTCGAACTCGTTATGGCGGCGGCGTCCATCCACGCCGTACAGCACCTGCAGTTGCTGGGCGCTGCCCGCCGCACTGCGTTCTATGAATCGGCGCAGGCCGTCCGCTTCGGACTGGCAGCCCAGTGCCACCAGCGAGTCGACGGTAAAGATGGCATCCCGTATCCAGGCGTAGCGATAGTCCCAGTTGCGGGCTGCATGCAGGTCGGCGGGCAAGGAGGTGGTGGGCGCGGCGATCACCGCTCCGGTGGGCGCGTAGTCCAGGGCTTTCAGAATGACGGCCGACTGCAATACCGTTTCCCTCAGGGCGTCGGGTGCGCGCACCTTCGAGGCCCAACGGCGCCACCACGCGATGGTTTCATCCAGTCGCCGATCCAGCGCCTGGGCGTCCGTGACCGACGGCTGACCGTCGTCGAGCTCTTCAGGATGGATGAACTGTACGTACAGCCGGCTGCGCTCGCCGGCGCTTGCTTGCAGTTTACAGTCGAGCCGATAATTCTCGCCGATGGCCAGTTCCGGATCGCCGGCGATGACCAGTCCGGTGTCGCCACCCACTGCCGTGAAAAGCGGCCCCGAGGGCGTTGAATGACGGCGTATCCAGGGTTTGATCTCGCCCATGTCGAAGCGCGGCTCCACATGCACCGCCAGTTCCATGGTGCCGCTTACCCCTTCCACGATGCGGATGAGCTGGCGATGGGGATTTTCGCGACCGCCTTCGTGCATGCTGAACAAATCGTACACACGGACCTCGCCGCCGGCGTCCCGGAAAGTGGTCACCAGTACCAGGGTTTCTTCCAGATAGCGGCGTTCCACCTGGTAGTCCGGCGCCGTCGGGGTGATGGCGATATAGCCGCCTTCCTCCCAGTCCAGCAGCCGCCCGCAGCAACTGCCCGAGTCGAATCGGGGCAGGCAGCACCAGTCCACGGCCCCGTCCTCGGATACCAACGCCGCCGTATGGCAGTCGCCAATCAAGGCATAGCGGGACATGGGGGGATAGGGCGTGCCTGGGGACGGTGGTCTGGTCGGTGCGGTCATGGGCAGTTTCTTTTGCTTGTGTGCGCCGACGGATAGGGATGCCGGGCATTGGACCGGGTCCCTGGCGGCGCCATGGGATGGGCGCCGTGGGGAACCGCTGTCGCCCTAAGGCTAGGCGATGGCGGGCGGTACGCAACCGTAGAACCTGCGGTGCATTTTCCGGCGCCCGGAGGGGAACTCGGCGGTGGGAGCGGGCCCGCCGCGAGGGGCGGGCGGGTTCAGGGGCGCCGGCCGCCAAGTGCCGAACGGATGCGCTCGGCCAGCTCCAAAGCCTGTTCGCAGTCTGCGGCGACCACATTGTAGTGGCCCATCTTGCGTCCGGGGCGGGCATGGTGCTTGCCGTACAGGTGCAGCTTGGCGTTGGGATGACGGAACAGCTCGCCCCACGCCGGCGCCTGCCCGCCCCACAGATCGCCCAGCAGGTTGACCATGACGACCGGTGACAGCAGCCGTGTCTCCCCCGGAGGCAGGCCGCACATCATGCGTACCTGCTGCTCGAACTGGGTGGTCAGGCAGGCGTCCAGGGTGTAGTGGCCGCTGTTGTGGGGTCTCGGCGCGAGCTCGTTCACCAGCAGCTCGCCGCTCCTGGACAGGAAAAATTCCACGGCCAGCACGCCGCAGTAGTCCAGTTGTTCGGCCAGGGTGCGGGCCATGGATACGGCCTGCTCCGTCACTGCCTGGGGCACCCGGGCCGGCACGATGGAAGTGTCCAGAATGCCGTTCACGTGGCGGTTCTCGGCGGGCGGGTAGCAGGCGAGTGCGCCCTCGACGCTGCGCACCAGCACCACCGACAGCTCCAATGCCAGATCCACCCGCTCCTCCAGTACGCAGGGTGCGGTGCCCAGCTCGGCGAATGCCGACCGCGCCTGCTCCAGGTCCGCCACCGGGCGCTGGCCCTTGCCGTCATAGCCGAGGGCGGCGGTCTTCAGGATGGCGGGCAGACGTACCGAGGCCACTGCCGCATCCAGCTCCGCGGTGTCCCGCACGGCACGAAACCGGGCGGTGGCCAGGCCGCAGTCGCGGATGAAGGTCTTCTCCCGGATTCGGTCCTGCACCAGCTCCACCGCGGTTGCCGAAGGGCGCACCGGACAGTGCTGCTCCAGGGCACGCAACGCATCGGCGGGCACATTCTCGAACTCGGTGGTGACCGCCGCGCAGGTGCGCCCCAGGTAATCGAGCGCATCCGGATCGCGGTAATCGCGCTGCAGGTGTTCGTTGGCGACCCCGCCCGCCGGGCTCAGAGGATCGGGATCAAGGGCGATCACCCGGTAGCCCATGGTGCGGGCCGCGATGGTGAACATGCGGCCAAGCTGGCCGCCGCCCAGCACTCCGAGGGTGGCGTCGGGCAGGATCACGGGGCGGGCGGCAGGGTCATGTCCAGCACGGCCTGGTGCTGCTCGGCCCGGAACGCCTCCAGCCTGGCCGCCAGCTGGGCGTCTTCCCCGGCCAGCAGCGCCGCCGCGAACAGCGCGGCATTGGCGGCCCCCGCCTCGCCGATGGCGAAGGTGGCCACCGGAATGCCTTTCGGCATCTGGACGATGGAAAGCAGCGAGTCCATGCCCTGCAGATGGCGCGACGGCACGGGTACCCCCAGCACCGGCAGGGTGGTCTTGGCGGCCAGCATGCCGGGCAGATGGGCGGCGCCGCCCGCGCCGGCGATGATGCAGGCGAGCCCCCGTTGGCGGGCGGTTTCCGCGTATTCGAACAGCCGGTCGGGCGTACGGTGGGCGGACACCACTTTGGCTTCATGGGGGATACCCAGCTTGTCCAGCATGCGGGCGGCGGCCTCCATGACCGACCAGTCGCTGCTGCTGCCCATCACCAAGCCTACCCGGGGTGAATCCATAGTCTTTACCAAGGCGCTGGAAAAACGCGCATTTTACCACCATGGGCGGTCTGGCAGTAGTTCGGCGAGCAGGTGGGTCGGCCCCGCGGGACCGACAGCGTACCGATAACCGCTGTAGGGGCGCGATTGACCCCGGTCCGGCGGGTTCCGGGACCAACAGGCCTGCAACCCGTTTGCGGTGAACGCGGCTGAGGTACAATGCGGCCTTCGGCTGTTATCGACGACAATCAGGACCATGCGAGACGTATTGTTCGAATCCACCCTCCAGAGCCTGCCCTTGCGGCACCGGGGCAAGGTGCGGGACATCTACGATGTGGGCGACGAGCATCTGCTGATCGTCACCACCGATCGTCTGTCCGCGTTCGATGTGGTGTTGCCAGATGCCATACCGGGCAAAGGCGCAGTGCTTACCGCCGTCTCCAATTTCTGGTTCCGCCGCATGGCGGATATCGTCCCCAACCACCTTTCCGATCTGAGCCTTGCCGAGGTGCTGCCCGATCCCGCCGAGCGCGCCCAGGTGCAGGGGCGGGCGGTTGTGGTGCGGCGCCTGCAGGCGCTGCCTGTGGAGGCCATCGCCCGCGGCTATCTGATCGGCTCGGGCTGGAAGGACTATCAGGCGGGCGGGGCGGTGTGCGGTATTGCGCTGCCGCCGGGGCTCGATCTGGCCGACCGGCTCCCCGATCCGATCTTCACCCCCTCCACCAAGGCGGCGGTGGGCGGCCATGACGAGAATATCGACTTCGAGCGCACCGTCGAGCTGCTGGGGAGCGAGCTTGCCGAGCAGGTGCGCGACGTCAGCCTGCGCATCTACCGTGCGGCGGTGGGCTATGCGGCCGAGCATGGCATCCTGATCGCCGACACCAAGTTCGAGTTCGGCGTGGACGGTGAGGGGCGGCTGACCCTGATCGATGAAATCCTAACGCCCGACTCCTCGCGCTTCTGGCCGGCGGACCAGTACAGCCCGGGAAGCAGCCCGCCCAGTTTCGACAAGCAGTATGTGCGCGACTATCTGGAAACCCTGGACTGGGACAAGACGCCGCCGGGTCCCCATCTGCCCGCCGAGGTCATCGCCCTCACCGCCGAGAAGTACCGCGAGGCCCAGCGGCGTCTGATGGCCACTTCCTGAATCGCGCTCGGCGGTTGCCGCGCCGGCATCGGACGCCGAACATGTCCGGCGCGGCGCAGTCATCTACCATTGGGGAGTCTTCACGTACGCCCAGTGCGGGCTGGCGCGGCCATACAGGCGTCATCCACCGCCCGCGGCCTTGCAGAATGGCCGCACGGGATCGTGGTTTTCGGCATCAACGGCAAGGAGACAGGTTATGTACGGTTTTACGGTGACGGTGTCTGACAGTTTTGACAATGCGGTGGCGCGTGTGACCGAAGAGCTCAAGAAGGAAGGTTTCGGTGTGCTGACCGAGATCGACGTCGCGGCCACGCTGAAGGCCAAGTTGGGTGTGGACAAACGGCCCTACCGGATTCTGGGTGCCTGCAACCCGACTCTTGCCCACCAGGCGCTGGAGGCCGATCCGGACATCGGCATGTTGCTGCCGTGCAATGTCATTGTCCGCCAGGAAGAGGACGGCACGGTGACCGTCGGGTTCATGGACCCGGAGGCGGTGCTCAAACTGGTGAACAAGCCCGGCGTGGAGGTGCTGGCCGGGGAAGTGCGCGGCCGCCTGGAACGGGTGAAGGCCGCGCTCGCCGCCTGAGAGCGCGGGCGCGGCATGGCTCACTCGCCGCGCCCGTCTCGCGGTGCCCAGCAGGTCCATAACCCGCCGAAACAGCTCGGCGGCGGCCTTGCGGTCCGGAGTCTGTGCGAGCGCCCGGTTCCAGTGGGGAAACAGGTTCTGTTCCTCGCGGTGTTCGTGTTTGGCCAGGGTGCCGGACAGCAGCGCCATGAAGGTCACCGCCTCGCTGAGCCGGCCCCCGCTGCCCGCCTCCCCCGCGTCTTCGAAGCACGCTTCGATGATCGTCACCTGTTCCAGTATCTGGTCGTGCTCGCGCAGCATGGTCGAGGTCGGGTCGCCGCCCAGCGGATCCCGAGGTGCCACGAAGGCGGGGGCCAGCAGCTCGTTTTCCACCTGCAGATGACGGCGGATGCCGGCACCGAAGTCGCGGATATAGGGCCGGGCGGCGGCTATGTCGCTCCGATTCACGCAGTCCAGTGCATGGGCGAACAAGCGGTCCAGACGTTCGTGGTCGCGGGTCAGCAGTTCCATGAGCGAGGCGGCCGGCGCATCGTCGCGGGGATGCGCGCGCACCTTCCACAGGGGCGGGCCTTCTTCCACCATCTCCCAGTGGATACGCCCGCGCAACTGCAGGCTGACGCTGTCCATGATCAGGCGCGGATCCTCTGCGGCGATCAGTTCGCACAGCTGTCCGGGCTCCAGCGTGCGCAGCATGTAGTAGGCATAGCTGTGCGCGGCCAGGTCGCCGCGCTGGCGCAGGTCCACGGTCCTGTCCGGGGTGGCTTGTTTCACATTCGCGGCGCCCTGCGATGATCCGTGACGGTGGTGGTTTGCCGAATGCATTTCGCACCTGCTGGTAGGAAAGGTTGATAATCAGCGGCACCGAAGGCGTGCCGAGCTGGAAATACCGGTTCCAGGAGCCACGGAACCCACAGAATCCACGGAAAATGCAATTGCAGTGGCGGGGACGCAATGCCTCAGCAGTTGTACTGCCCGCGGCGATTGCCGGTTTGCAAGCAACGACTTTTCCGTGCTTTCCGTGGCGCTTCTGGACTTTCGGGCTGACGACGACGTCCGTCCATGGGTAGCTCAACACGCCGGGGGCGCGGTGTCCTTGACCAGGATCAACGCCCCCGGCCGCTGCGGTGTACTGCAATGAACGCCGTTGACGCCCTACGGGGTCAGACCGCGCCCGTCCCTGTGCACAGCAGTCGCCGGGAGATTCCTACAGGCCGTCGGAGGATGAGCGAGTGACGTTGGTACGGTGGTACCCCTGGATTAAGGCCTTGCACGTGACCACAGTCGCGCTCAGCTACAGCTTGTTCGCCACTCGCGGGGTGTGGATGTTGAGGGGGTCGCCCCTGTTGCGCCGGCGTTGGGTACGGGTGGTCCCCCACGTCAATGACACGGTGCTGCTGGCAAGCGGCATCACCCTGGCCGTGATCATTCGTCAGTACCCCGGGGTCAGTCCCTGGTTGACCGCCAAGCTGATCGGTCTGGTTGTCTATATCCTCATGGGCATGGCGGCATTCCGGTTCGCGCGCCGGCGTTGGGTGCGAACCACCTTCTGGATCGGTGCCCAGGCGGTGTTTTTCTATATCGTGGCCGTGGCACTCACCCGGCAGCCGCTGCCGTTCTGAGCCCTCGGTCCGGGGAATTCGCTCCGCGGTGACCCGCGGCGGAGGGGCTGGTCTGCAAGCGCTGCCGATAATATGATGTATTTCCAATATTGATTTATATCAATGAGTGTCCGCGACAGGCGGGCTAGGGTTTGTCCATGCACTGGCGCAATCGACTTTTCGTGACTCTGGCACTGGTCTACGGTCTGGGCGGCGGTCTGGTTGCGCTGACCTGGCTGATCGATCCGGCGGCTGTGCCGGGCAACGTCGCCCGTCTGCACGGCCACCTCATGCTGCTCGGCTTCGTGGCCATGACCATCTACGGCGTCGGGCTGCATGTGCTGCCCCGGTTCTCGGGACGTCCGCTGTTTTCCGAACGGCTGGCGAACTGGCAGCTGTACGTGGCCAACGCCGGCCTGCTGATCATGGTCGCCGGCTGGCTGAGTCTGCACAACGCGGTCATCGCCACCGGCGGGATGCTGTCCTGGCTCGCCATGGCGCTGTTCAGCGTGAACATCATGATGACCGTGCGCCACTACGGACCGAAGGGTTAACCCGCACATTGCACCAGCCGGTCGCCGGCCTGAGTGGAAGTGACTGATGAGGTGGAGGATCCTCCCAATGAATGCTGGGACGTCGACTACGCAGTTTGTATCGGGCCAGCGCCCTATCCGGGCCCTGGCTTGTCCAGGCACGCCTGTGCTTGCTCTTCATTCAAGTCATAGCAACGGCTATGACTTTCGTTCCAGCGCTGCGCCCAGCCGCACCTGTCCTGCGCCAGCATCCCGGATGCTGATGCAATGTGCGGGTTAGCATCATGACCGAATATCGGGGCTGCGAGCTGCCGGAAGATCTGTACTACGATCTGGACTACGTGTGGGTGCGGCCCAATGACGACGGCACGTTCACCCTCGGCATTACCGACCCCGCCCAGACCATGGCGGGTCGGGTGCAATACGTGTTCTTCAAGAAGATCGGTACCCATCGCCAGGCCGGCAAATCCGTGGTCAGGCTCGAGTCGGGCAAGTGGGCAGGCGGTGTGCCCACGCCTTTCGACGGCACGGTGGAGAAGATCAACCCCCGGGTGGAGGACAATCCCGGGTTCGTGAACGTGGAGCCCTATACCAATGCCTGGCTGGTGGTCATGCGCCCGGACGATCCCGCCGCCGCCCTCGAGCGTCTGACCCGTGGCGACCAGGCCATCGATGCCCTGCATGCCTGGATCGAACGCTATGACGTCCAGTGCATGCGCTGCGCCGAGTGACCGGAACCCGAAGGACGGCTGCCGTGAAGCGCTGTAATCTGTGTTGGAGCCTGCTTATCCTCGCGCTGGCTGTGATCGGTCTCGGCGTGTACCAGTTCGTGGTCCGCGGCAGTACGGCGCCGGCGGCTGACGGGCGCATTGCCATTCGTCTGCCGCCCGCCGAGCGGGCTATCGTTCTGCGGGAGATGCGCCAGTTCCTGCAGGGCGTCCAGCTCATCACCGTGGCGCTTAACAAGGACGACATGAACGCCGTGGCCCGGGCCGCCCATGGGCTCGGCGGCGCCGCCGTTGCGGGCGTGCCGCCAGCGCTCATGGGCAAGTTGCCGCTGGGTTTCAAGGTGTTGGGTCGCAGCGTCCACGGGGATTTCGACCAGCTGGCCCTGGATGCCCGCCAGATGAACGACCCCCGTCATGCCCAGGCGCAGCTGGGCGCCATTCTGGCCAAATGCGTGGCCTGCCACGAAGCCTACCAGTTGTCGACGCTACCGGAGCCCGGCGGGTCATGAACGTCCAACTGCTGGTGTCCGAGTGGTGCGCTTCCTGCCACCAGGCGGAGCGCATCTGGCGCGAGGTGGCCCAAGAGCACGACTTCGACTTCCAGGTCGTGGACATGGGCCAGCCGGAAGGCCGCGAGCTGGTCAGCCGCTTGCGGCTGAAGACCATTCCGTCGCTGGTGATCGACGGTGAGCTCAAGGCCATCGGCGTGCAGAGCAAGGGCGAGGCGCTGGAGATGGTGGCGGGTGCGCCGGCCAGGGCACCCTCTGTCGCCCATCAGGTGGGACTTGGGCTGGCACTGCCGAGCCGCCTTGCCGTGCTGTCGTCGGTCGGCTATCTGTTCATCGCCGGCGCCTCCCTGCCGATCTATGATGGGTTTTTCGTCGACGGTCCGCAGCGGGTGGCGCCCCTGCACGTGTTCACCCTCGGGTTCATCGTGTTCATGATCTATGGGCTGGGTGACCACATGCTGCCCCGCTTCACCGGCAACCCTATCCGGATGGGCGCCTGGCCCTGGGTACAGTTCGGTCTCGCCCATCTCGGTGTGTGGGGACTGGTGAGCGGTTTGTATTTCGGTGTGCATGCCCTGCAGATCACCGGCGGCGCTGCCGCCTGGGCAGCCCTGCTGGTATTTGCGCTGAGGATCTGGCCGGTGCTCTGGCCGCCGGGTGGGGGCGCTGCGCGTGCGCAGGACGCTTGATTGTCGGCCTGTGTCCCCTGGGGCGCGGGGCGCGTCGTTCGACGTCGATGGGTGGGCTGGCCGGGCCGGCCAGCCATTTCTGCAGTCGCGATGTCTTCTGCGGCGCAGCCACTAGGCTGCGCTCGCTTCGGGCAGCAACGCGCTGCGCACTTCCATGAACTCGCTGTCGACATCGGCCAGCACAGGCTCGATGATATCCACTGACAGGCCGGTCAAGGTCCACGCCTGGTTGTCGAGCGGAGGTATATGGCCGCTCTCGGTGGCGCAGCTACTGGCCGTACTGGCGATCACATCCGCCAGATGCACCAACGCCGCCTCCAGCCGGAACTGGTCCGCCGCGCTGGGCTGGTGGTGAAAACGCACCGGTTCGATCAAAGCCGGCGGCAGCTTCCAGGTCTGCATGAGTTCGGCGCCCAGTTCCGCATGACTGAAACCGAACAGGGCCCGTTCCGCGTCGCTCAGCACCACGCCCTCATCCCGCGCCTGCACCAGTGCCTGCCGGGCCTGCTCCGGATGTCGCATATACAGCACCAGGGCCCCGATGTCGTGCAACAGTCCGGCCACGAAATAGCGTTCCGGGTTGGGCGCGCGGTGGCGGACCGCCAGGGCGCGGGTCACCAGCCCTGTGTACAGACTGTGGGACCAGAATTTATGCATGTTCACCAGTGTGCTGGGCAGGCCGGCGAACGCTTTTACCACGCTGGCGCCGAGGATCAGGTCCAGCAGTTCCAGGGTGCCGATGACGGTGACCGCCCGGGAGATGGTTTCGATGCGCGAAGGAAAGCCGTAGAACGGGCTGTTCACGAGCCTCAGCAGGCGCATACCGAGCGCCGGATCCTCGCTGATCACAAGGCCGATGTCGGAGGCGGAGGTGCGCGGGTCGTTGATCATGTCCACCGCCCGCATGACCACCTCGGGCAATGAGGCAAGCTCGGGACTGTCCGCGATCAGCTCTTGCACGGCCGCATTCATGGGCTGTCGGCCGCACGGGGCGCCGCCATCCGACGCTTTTCATGGAGTCTCATCAGTTCGCGGATCAGCGGGTGGCGCGGATCGTTGTGCCGGAAGCGCTCCTCCAGGGAACAGTCGTCCTGCTCCGGATCCGGCGGCTTTGCCAGGGTGTCCGTCCCAGCCAGCGTTCCCACATACACCGCAGCGATGCCATGGGCGTGCAACAGGTTCAGGTGGCGGGCAGACAACTCGGTGCCGGCCTTCAGCAGCGTGTGGCCGCCGCTGTTGGTGACATCGGCATCCAGCACCATTCCGGTGCAGACGGCTTCGAGGCTCAACTGGGCCATGTTTCCCTCACTGGTTGCGGGGCCCGCCTCGGGCCCGCTGCAATGTCCGGTTTCATGCCGCCCCGGATTCGACTATCCTTATTACTGCTTGATTCTACACAAGCTTTGTGGGTTCGCAACTTTTCTTGCGGCCGGTCAGGGGGTTCCGCATACCGTGAATATCGTTGACGGCATGCTCCCCGCCCCATGGATATGGTCGGCACATGTGCTGTATGGCTTGATACTGGCCCTGGCCATCTGGCGGGCGCCGTGGCGCGCCCTGACCAAGCCCGGCATGTCCCATGTGTTCCTGGGTGCCTGTACATTCCTGATGGTGCTGTGGAGCCTGCAGGCCGGGGTCAGCCCTGGCATGGGCTTCCACCTGCTGGGCGCCACCATGCTGACGCTCATGTTCGGGTGGGAACTGGCGGTCATCGCCCTCGGGATCGTGCTGCTGGGAGTGACCGCCTACGGCATGGGCGGATGGCATGCCTTTTCCATGAACGCCTTGCTGACCGGCGTGGTTCCGGTGCTGTTGAGCTATGGCATCTACCGTGCCGTGGACCGCTGGATGCCCCGCAACATCTTCGTCTACATCTTCGCCTGCGCCTATTTCGGCGCCGGCTTCGCCGCCGTGACCAGCGCCCTGGTCTCGGCGCTGGTGCTGGCGGCCAGCGGGGCCTACACCTACCAGCATATCGTCTACGAATACCTGCCCTACTTTCCTCTGATGATGTTCCCCGAAGCGTTCATGAACGGCATGCTGGTCACCATTCTGGTGGGCTTTTTCCCCGGCTGGATCTGGACCTTCGACGACGCCCGTTACCTCAAGCCGCGTTGAGCTGGCGGCTGAATTTACACAGTCTTCACGGTTTGCCAGAATAGCCCGCGCCGGGAGCTTGTCCGGGCGCGTCCCCCGTAGCGCCAAGATGACTCCGGCAGGCGCCCGCCCGGCGGCCAACTGGACCCGGAGGGTGAGCCCTGTTGACTCTACAAACGGAGAATGGACGGATGAAGCGATTGATGTCAGTGGTTGTTGCGGGCGCCCTGGCGGGGATGAGCTCCCTGGCCCTGGCGGCAGGGGATGTGGCCGCGGGCCAGGCCAAAGCCGGGACCTGCGCCGGCTGTCACGGTGCCGACGGCATCAGCGTCAACCCCTTGTGGCCCAATCTGGCCGGCCAGAAGGAGGCCTATATCATCAAGCAGCTGAAGGCTTTCCGCGACGGCGTGCGGACCGATCCGCTGATGACCCCGATGGCCAAGCCCCTCAGCGACGCGGATATGGAAAACCTGGCCGCCTACTGGAGCAGTCTGAGTCCCTGTCCCGGCAAGTAGGTCAACCGACGCCGTCCCCGGCTGCCCGGCGGCCGGGGCGGGCACGGTGCTCAGCTGTTGCGCAGCACGGCGCTCGCCATCGCGCGGGGCGCTGCGCGGCGTTCCCACAGTCCATGGTTCACATAGACCAGCAGGGTCAGCAGCACCACGGCGCCGGCCTGATGGGCCGAGGCCAGGGGAATCGGGACGTGCAGCAGCAGAGTTGAGATCCCCAGGCTGGCTTGCAGTCCCACCATGGCGAGCAGCAGGTGGTAGCCCAGCCGCAGGCGCGGCGGAAGCTCGCAGCGGCGAGCGACGACCCACAGCGTGAGCACCGCGCAGACGGTCAGGGTCGCCAGCAGGCGGTGATCGAACTGCACGGTGGCGATGTTCTCGAAGAAGTTCCGCCACAGGGGATGCTGGTAGAAGATCGCCTGGGGCACCAGATGGCCGTCCATGAGCGGGAAGGTGTTGTAGGCGTAGCCGGCCTTCAGTCCGGCCACGAAGCCGCCGGCCATGATGGTGACCGCCAGCAGACCCAGTACGGCCAGGGACAGGCGGCGCAGCGCCGCAGGCGGTGCGTACTCGCGCTGGCGGTGCGGAAACAGCAGGTCCAGGGCCACCCACAGAATGAAGCTGTAGATCACCACAGCGGTGCCCAGGTGGGCCGTCAGCCGGTATTGGCTCACATGGGGCCGGCTCACCAGACCGCTCTTGACCATGTACCACCCCAGCAGCCCCTGCAGGCCCCCGAGAACGAACATGACCACCAGCTTGGGAACGAGCGGCCTGTCGAGGCGCCGCCGGGCGAGGAAATACAGGAACGGCAGCAGGAAGACCAGTCCGATGGTGCGCCCCAGCAGGCGGTGGGTGTACTCGAACCAGTAGATCTTTTTGAAGCCGGCCAGGTCCATGCCCACATTGATGTCCTTGTACTCCGGCGACTGCTGATACTGATGGAAGACTTTCTCCCAGCGGCTGTGGGTCAAGGGGGGCACGACCCCGAAAATGGGGTTCCACTTGACCATTGACAGGCCTGAGCCGGTCAGTCGTGTGACGCCCCCGAGTACCACCATGCCGAAGATCATGGCGCAGCAGATCAGGAGCCAGAACGCAACAGGGCGCTGTGAGCGGGCGGTATCGGTCATGGCGTATTGATTTCGGTGGTTGCAGTCGCCGGTTGAGCCGGCTGGAATTGTTCCCCTCGTCGGGTCATTGTACCCGAAATTGTGCGGTGCCCGACTGCCGTCCTGGATTCGGCGGCACCCTGTCTGGTATAAGAGGTATCCGATATGAATCAAATGTGCGGGCGGTTGCAGCGGCCCGAATGAGAAGGGCCGCCGAGCCATTGGCGTAACTAGGGCCTGTTGACACATATCGTGTTAACAGGCCCTAAAACGGGTATCGAAGGGTGACACTGCGCGAGCACTGGTCGGTTTTCACGGCAGCTCCCCACCGAGTGATGATGTTCGCCGGGGCGCTCCAGCTGGTGCTTACGCTGCTGTTCTGGGGCGCGGAACTCGCCGGCCGGTACACAGGCCTGTGGGCGCCGTTGCCGACCGTCGAACCGGCTGTGTGGGTGCACGCTTTTCTGATGATCTATGGCCTGTTCCCGTTCTTCATTCTCGGCTTTCTGATGACCACCTACCCGCGCTGGATGAACGGCGAGTCCATCGCCCGGCCCCATTATGTGACACCGTTCCTGACCATGGCGGCGGCCATGGCCATCTACTACGCGGGGGTGTTTCTGGGTCGCCAGTGGATGGCGCTGGGTGTGATTATCCTCCTGGTCGGCTGGCTGTCGGCTTTAAGTGCCCTCTATCGGGTCTTCCGCACGGCGCCCGCCCGGGACAAGTCCACCGAACGTGTCCTGAATGTCGCTCTGGCCATGGGCGGTGTCGGTATGTCGCTGTACCTGCTGTGGCTGCTGACCGGCGATGTCGTTCTGGTGCGCGCCGCCATCGAAGTGGGCCTGTGGTGGTTCCTGGTGCCTGTGCTGGTGACGGTGGCCCACCGCATGATCCCGTTTTTCAGCAACAGCGTGCTGCGCGACTATCGGGTGGTCCAGCCCCGCTGGACAGTCCCTGCGGTGCTGGTCTGCACCACCGGTCATCTTGCCCTGCAACTGGTCGGCCGTTACCAATGGCTGTTTCTCTTCGATCTGCCGCTGGCTGCCATTGCGCTGTACCACACGGTGCGCTGGCAGTGGCGGCGCAGTTTCCAAGTGCGTCTGCTCGCCATGCTGCATGTAGGGTTCTCCTGGCTGACAGTGGCCATGATCCTGTATTCGATCCAGAGCCTGGTGCTGTTGGCGACCGGCGACCGCTTCGTGTTGGGGCTGGCACCGCTGCATGCGCTGGGCATCGGTTTTGTTGCCGGCATGTCGGTGGCCATGGTGTCCCGGGTGACCCTGGGCCATTCCGGCCGGCCGCTGGCAGCAGGTGCCTTGACCTGGGTGTGCTTCTGGGGTGTCAGCCTGGCGGCTGCCTTGCGGGTGGCGGGCGATGCGCCGGTGATCTACGCGCCCTTCGGCGTGCCTCTCAATCTTGTCGCTGCCGCTGCGTGGCTGCTGTTTCTCACCCCCTGGGCCATCCACTACGGCCGCATGCTGGTGCGTCCGCGGGTCGACGGCCGCCCGGGATGAGCGGGGCTCTCGAAGCTGGGGCTGCGGGCCGCCGCGGAAAGGCCCGACGCCACCCCCTGCCGGGGGGTGCATCCCCCGGCAGTCGTTGTTTATGATGACTTCGGCGCGGCCCCGGTCCCATCCTGCCTGGGAGTCGGCGCTGGATCACCGCACCGCGTACGCTCCGGTCAGGACCGTACGTTGTCCCCCGGTCCCATGGCGGCCGGGTTGTCCAGGTTGTGGGTGAAGTCCTTGCCGGGGTGCTCCACTTCGATGTCCAGGTAAGCCTGCCTGGTCGCGTCGGATTCGAAGTAGATCTTCACCGCGGACTCGCCCGCGCCTTCCACCAGGAACGGATGCCTCTCCGGGTCGTGGACGTCGGCGCCGGTGATGGGGTCGGTGGTACTGATGATCATCGCTGTCCCTCCCTCTGGGGTCGGGTCATGGGATCAGGCCCGGCCTGATTGCAGAAGAGTATAGACCTTGCCTGCGCCCGTCGGGCGCTGCTGGAGAGACCATGCTGAAGCGACTGCTGGAACTTCCCGGACGAACCGTCTACCTCGTCGCCGGGTGCGCAGGCGGCCCGGCCGTGTACTACCTGGTGGACGAGGAAGTACAGGGCATACTGGTCAACGCGCCGCCGTTCAGTGAAGCGTTGATGGCGTCGCTGCAAGCCGCCGCGCCGCTGAAATTCATTTTCCTCCCCAGCCGTCTGGGGGCGCAGGACACCGACCGCTGGCGCGCCGCCACCGGCGCCGAGGTGATGGCCTACGGCGCGGAGGTGGCCCACATCGCCGGCACCGTGGACATCGAGCTTGAAAAGCAGTCCAAACTGACCCGTACCATCGACTTCCTGCCCATGTCCGGGCGCACCGAAGGCGCCTGCGCCTTGCGTCTGCGCAACAAGCCGGCCGCCATCTTCTTTGGCCCCATACTCAGCGCCGCCAGCGACAGCGGCTGGCCCACCCTGATACCCAACGACGACGACTACTCCTACGAGAACCGCGTGTTCGGCACCCTCGGTCTGCAGGACGTGAAATACGAATACGCCTTCACCGATGTGTTCGAAGAAGGGCGCACACAATTCGGGCCCGGCGCGAGCGAGGCCGTGCGCGATGAGCTCAACCGGGCTCTCGATCTTGCGTAATCAGTGGGTTGTGCCAACTCCGGGTAGGTTGGGCTGAGCGCCGCGAAGCCCAACACGCCCATCTTTCCGATCCGGCGGACGGTTGGTGAAGACCTTCCGGTCTTGATGTATTAAAAGCGGGCTATCGCGCCCGCGCGGCGAGGTTCTTTTTCTTTGCACGGCCAAAGAATAACCTGATTACCAATGAGTCTCAGCCAGTTTTACGAAGCGATACGGCATCGGTGGCGTAAGCGTAGCGGCGGCGCCCAAGCGAGAAACCATGCCGGCCAGGTCGAAGCGACGATTGAAGCGGTAGGTGAACCGCCCCGGGTTTGGCGGAGGCTCCAACTCTTGAGAGAATGGAGCCATGAACAAGTCCAATAAGTTTTCCCCAGAGGTCCGCGAGCGTGCGGTGCGCATGGTCCAGGAGCATCGTGAGGAGTACCCCTCGCTGTGGGCGGCGGTGGAGTCGATGGCCCCGAAGATCGGCTGCGTGCCACAGACGCTGCTGGAATGGGTCAAGCGGGTCGAGATCGACGGCGGCCAGCGCGAGGGTCTGAGCACGGCCGAGCGTGAACGCCTCAAGGCGCTGGAGCGAGAGAACAAAGAATTGCGCCGTGCCAATGAGATACTGCGCACCGCCAGCGCTTTTTTCGCCCAAGCGGAGCTCGACCGCAAACTGAAGTCGTAAATGCCTACATCGACCGGCACCGGGATGCCTATGGGGTCGAGCCGATCTGCAAGGTGTTGCAGGTTGCCCCATCGGCCTACCGGCGCCATGCGGCCCGCCAGCGCAATCCGGATCTGCGCAGCGCCCGCGCCCAGCGCGATGAGAGGTTGATTCCGCACATTGAGCGGGTCTGGCAGGCCAACCTGGAGGTCTATGGCGCCGACAAGGTCTGGAGGCAGATGAACCGCGAAGGCGTTCCCGTGGCGCGCTGCACCGTCGAGCGGCTCATGCGCCGGTTGGGTTTGCAGGGCGCGCGCCGTGGCAAGGCGGTTCGCACCACGGTGTCCGACCGATCGGCGCCGTGCCCGCTGGATCGGGTCAATCGGCAGTTCACGGCCGAGCGTCCCAACCAGCTGTGGGTATCGGACTTCACCTACATCTCGACCTGGCAGGGGTGGCTGTACGTAGCCTTCGTCGTGGACGTCTTCGCCCGACGCATTGTGGGCTGGCGCGTCAGCCGGAGCATGACGACGGACTTCGTGCTCGACGCCCTGGAGCAGGCGCTCTACGCCCGTCAGCCTGCCGACTCCGACGCCTTGATTCATCACAGCGATAGGGGGTCGCAATACGTCAGTATTCGCTACAGCGAGCGGCTGGCCGAAGCCGGCATCGAGCCGTCGGTTGGCAGTCGTGGCGACAGCTATGACAACGCCCTGGCCGAGACCATCAACGGCCTGTACAAAGCCGAGTTGATCCACCGCCGCGGCCCCTGGAAATCGCGGGAGGCGGTGGAGCTGGCCACGCTGGAATGGGTGTCCTGGTTCAATCATCAGCGGCTGATGGGGCCCTTGGGTTATATTCCTCCGGCGGAAGCTGAGGCAGACTACTATCGGCAACTCACCAGTCAGGCCCCGATGGCGGCCTGACTTAAACCAAACAGCCTCCGCAATTCCCGGGGCGGTTCAAGGTGAATTCGGCGAGGTAGCGAGGCAGATGCTTGGGACGGATCGCGTGGTAGGTCCCCTGGAGGGCATTCTTGACGTTGCCCAACATCGTGTCGACCCACACGAACGCTCGGCGCCGTTGGCGACCCTTCGGGCCACTGGTCACGAGTGGCTCATGGGTGCAGCCGGCCTGGCCGACGGCGGCAAAGCACGCCAGGCCATCGGAACGCACATGGGCACCGGCCGCCAGGTGCTTGCGGCTCCATCGGTTGATCTCGCGGCTGCGAAAGCCTCTCACCCGATCCATGCGCATCGTCAGCGGCTTGCCGCTCCCCGGATCGGTCGCCACCGCCGCCACGAACGGCGTCTTGCCGCGCGTGCCGCGACCGCGCTTGTAGCCGCGGCGCCGCCCGCCCCAGTAGGCGTCATCCATCTGGATCACCCCTTGGAGTCGCCGACCCTGCTCGCGTTCGAGCATCGCCTGCATGAGCTTGTGCTTCATGAGCCAGGCACTGTTGTAGCAGACACCCACCTGCCGAGCGAGGTCCATCGCCGAAATGCCGTTCTTCGACTGGGTCAGAAGATAGATCGCCAGCAGCCACTGGGTCAGCGCCAACTTGGTTCCGGCGAACAGGGTCCCGGCGGTAAGCGAGGTCTGGTGATGGCAGCGGTGGCACTGGTACAGCCCGCGCCCCAGCAGACAGTGGCCGGCGTAGCCGCATTCGGGACACACAAAGCCTTCGGGCCAGCGCCACGCGAACAGCGCCTGTTCACACTGCGCCTCGGTTCCGTAGCGCGCCAGAAAGTCTCTCAAACTCATGCCCCGCTGAAATTGCACCCCGTTCTTGGCCATCGCTTATCTCCTTGGAAAATAATGCGATGCCACTTTACTACCCCCACTGGCTCACTAGCTGAGCCTCATGGGTAATCAGGAAGAATAAAGAACCCAAAAAGAAAGGCCGCCCGGGTGTCGCCCCCCTGCGGGGTTCCCTGCGCTTCTCGCCCGAAGCGGGGCGCGCCCCAACTCGCCGGCTGCCCCGGCGCCCTGCGGGCTTGGGTCATCTCGGTCTCGAACAGGGGGGCGCTTGTTCCCGCTTCGGGCTGCGATGCTCGGTGCGCCACACGGGATGCCAAACCCACCGTACAAGACCGGGTACCGACGATCGGAGGGTGTTGGGCTTTGCTTCGCTCAGCCCAACCTACGAAGGTGTATGTAGGGTGCAATAACCGAAGGGCATTGCACCAATAAACCTGGTGTTGGGCTTCGCGTTCGTTAGCCCAACCGACGGCTTGTCAGGTTGGCGGTGTGGGGGGTGTTCTCGACTCCCGTGTGCGGCGCCGAGCATCGCAGCCGAGCGGGGATCAAAGCGCGCGTCCTGTCTGAGCCGGGCTTTCGCAAGCGCCTGCGGCGCGCCGCGAAAACCGGCGAGTTACGCGCGCGCCCCAGGCGGCGAGAAGCGCAGGGTACCCCGACAGGGGCGCAGCACCCGGGCGGCCTTCTCTTTGGGGAGAAAAGTGGGGTCAGAGTTGCTACTCTGACCCCACTTTTCTCCTCGCCGCGCGGGCGCGAGAGCCCGCTTTCAAATACAAGAAAACCGGGAGGTCTTCACCTACCCGACAGGTGGAGCATCAAGATGGCCGTGTTGGGCTTCGCGGGGCTCAGCCCAACCTACAGTCGCTGCCAAGAGCTACATACGCCGCGAACTACGGGCACGGATTCGGTTGGCGGCCATGGATGGCCTCGATGCCGTCCACCACCTCCTGGCTGAGGGTCAGGTCCGCACTGCCCAGGTTGCTCGCGAGTTGTTCCAGGGTCGTCGCGCCAATGATGTTGGCGGTCAGGAACGGGCGGCTGCTGACATAGGCAAGGGCCATTTGCGCCGGGTCCAGGCCGTGCTGGCGGGCCAGGTCCACATAGGCCTGGGCCGCGGCTTCGCCTTCGGGATTGGTGTAGCGGCTGAAGCGCTCGAACAGGGTCAGGCGGGCGCCGGCCGGTTTCCGGCCGCCGACGTACTTGCCGGACAGCACACCGAACGCCAGCGGTGAATAGGCCAGCAGGCCCACCTGTTCGCGGTGGGCGATCTCCGCCAGGCCCACTTCGAAGGTACGGTTGAGCAGGTTGTAGGGGTTCTGGATGCTCACCACGCGGGGCAGGTCGAGCTGTTCGGCGGCCCGCAGGTAGCTCATCACGCCCCAGGGCGTCTCGTTGGACAGGCCCACGTGGCGCACCTTGCCGGCTGTGACCAGTTCGCCCAGCACCTCCAGAGTCTCTTCGATGGGCACCGACTCGCGTTCCACATGCTGGTAGCCCAGGCGCCCGAAAAAGTTGGTCGGCCGATCGGGCCAGTGCAGCTGGTACAGATCCAGGTAATCGGTCTGCAGGCGCTTCAGGCTGGCATCGATGGCCTGTTCGATGTTGCGGCGGTCCAGATGCACATTGCCGTCGCGCAGATAGTGGAAATCGTCCCCCGGTCCGGTCACTTTGCTGGCCAGGACCAGTTTGTCCCGACCGCCATGCTTGTTCAGCCAGCTGCCCACGTAGCTTTCGGTGCGACCCTGGGTCTCGGCCCGGGGTGGGACCGGATACATCTCCGCGGTGTCGATGAAATTGATGCCTGCCTCCATAGCCAGGTCCAGCTGCTGGTGGGCATCGGCTTCGGTGTTCTGCTCGCCGAAGGTCATGGTGCCCAGGCACAGCAGGCTGACTTTGAGATCGGTATTTCCAAGGGAACGAAATTGCATGCTATGAACCTTTCGCTGTTGTTAGTCGCTTGCCGGTCGATCGCTGACTCAAAAAACGAAGAGCCACGGAATCCACGGAACCCACGGACGCAAATAAGAGAAATTGAGAATGGCGCAATCACCGAACGGCGCGGTGCTGGACATTTGTTGTGCCGCTACGTACGACGCCGAAACGAATAATCCGTTCTCTGACCGTTCCATGCGCATTGTCGATGCCCAGGGGCGTTACGCCTTCGAAAGACCGATGATCTGCGAATCCTCGGGTCCAGGCGAGCAGTCTTCCTGCTACACGTCGCGAGCCATGACGTCCGTTTCAGGTGGCGCTGATCCCGCAATTTCCTCTTCCGTGGGTTCCGTGGGTTCCGTGGATTCCGTGGCTCTTCTCGGTTTCGGGTCTACAGGAAAAGTGTCAACACGCCCGTGTAGCCATAAAGCCGGCCGTTGAAGATTTCGCCGTTGGCGAAGAATCCGACCAGGGGGAAGTCGCCCAGTTCCTTGCGGATGGCGCGCAGCTCGTCGGAATCGGGGCCGAACAGGTTTTGTCCGCGGCCCAGGCAGGAATAGTACAGGCCGCCCCGAATCGGGCGCGTGCCCACACGCGTGCGCAGATCGGCCAGCATGCGGTCCAGATCCTCCCAGGCGGTTGCGCCGTCTCGCCGGCAGAACTGCAGCGTCTGACCTTCGGTTACCGTGTCGCCGATGGCCAGCAGCTTGTTGTTGGTATCCACGCCCACCAGATTGCGCACCAGGTAATCGCCGGTGTCGGAGTTGGAAATGGGCAGGCCCGCGAAGATATAGCCGGCGACGCGATTCAGGTCGCGGGCCAGTATTTCGCCGATGTCTTCGTAGAACACATCCAGGGCCGGTCGGTCATCCAGCGTCACCAGCACATTGCGCTCGCAGCGGGTGATGGTGTGCTTGTCGGCAATGGGCGTACAGCCCTGGCTGAGACCGGTCACGATCGGTACCTGCTCGGAGAACAGCACGCCGGAGATGCCACCCTCAAGGATCCGGTCGGCGATCTGGGGAAACCGTCCCTCCGACGAGCTCAAGCCGCCCACCAGATAGATGTCCGGCCAATGTCGGGTCAGCGCCTCGATGAGCTGTGGGGTGGCGCTATTGCTGGGATCGCCGTGAATCACTCCAAGGCGCGGCACGGCGTGAGCCGCCCAGGGTGCGAGCTCCGCCAGCGGCGCAAGCCCGTCCCGCAGGGAGGGCAGGATACGGAAGTGGTCTTCCGGTACGCTGGCGATCAGCGCCGTGATCGCGCCCGACTGATAATACTCCTTGCCGGTGCCGCAGATGCCCATTCCCACCGTGCCGACCCAGTGACGGATTCCGGTTTCCTCCCGGAAATGATCCACGATTTCGTCGAGCAGGTCGGCAAAGACATCCGTCACATACAGGAAGCCGAGGGAGGCTTCCGCCGGGACATAGCCGATCTGCTGCAGGCATTGCTCGGCCGCCTTATCCCATTGGGGGGCTTGCGCCTGCCCGAGAAGAAAGGTCTCGGTTTGCGCTTGGCGGTGCAGGGTGTGTTTCATACGCGGCGTCGGTACTCGAAATATCCGTGTTGGTAGCAGTATAGCCGCCGGACCCCGACGGCCTAAATGCCGTAGGGGCCTTCGATGCGGTTGTCTTCGACGGCGATCCCGCGCTCGACCCGCAGTCCGTGCGGCGCGGCGCGCAGCAGCGCATGGTAGCGGGCGCCGAGTTCGTCGCTCAGCCAGAGCAGTTCGCTGGGGTGCACAATGCGCTGGCCCTGGCGCAGGTGTCGGATCCGAATGCCGTCCTCCCGCACCTGCATGAACAGCGGCAAAGGCAGCTGCAGCGCCAGCACATGGCCATGGACCAGCCACTCTACGGGTGTCGGTTCGTCATCAGGCGCCTGGCGGGCGTCGATGCGGAAGTGTCCGCCACCGCCCGCCTGCTCCAACAATTCTTCGATCCAGCGCAGATCGAGCCCTTCATGCACGATGAGGGTGCGGTTCATGTAGCGTTCCAGGAACCGCACCAGCAAGGTGTGCGGATCTTGTCGCCTGGTTTTCCACGAGCCGGCTGCCCGGCGCAGTAACTTCATGAGCGGCAGCTACAGGTTGCTGTTCTCCATCCAGTTACCATACCGCCGTCGCCATCCGCATTCTACGGGACGGAATCTGGGGGAACCCGTGGGGTGTCTCGTGCCGACGACTGAAAAGGCGCCACGGAAGACACGGAAAGCACGGACAGGTGCTTGTGTTAATGGCGCCACGGGAAGCGAAGCGTAAGCGGTTCTGCGCAATGATCTTCGGTTCTGCGCCCTACGTCGCGCCTATGGAAGAGTTCTGGAATTGACCTGACGAACTTGATGCCTGGCGATCATTGATGAATTGAAGGGGGCGGGATTGTCCCCGCTTCATCATTTGCGCTTGCGACTGCGCGTTTCGTTGTAGGCCTTCTGACCAAGCGGCAAGTCCGAAGCCCAAGAGCTGCGGAAAACACGGACAAGACAATTGGTAGGTGGGTGTGGGGATACGGTGCTTCAGGACGATGGCGCTCGCCTTTGCGGTTCCCTAACCCACAAATTGCCTCTTCCGTGCTTTCCGTGTCTTCCGTGGCGCTTTTGTTTGCCTTGGCTAGGCAGTCTTCTTGGCGTCCAGCATCTGCTCGATGATGGGGGCCAGGACGATTTCCATGGCGAAGCCCATCTTGCCGCCGGGCACCACGATGGAGTTGCGCCGCGACATGAACGAGCCTTCGAGCATGTTCAGCAGGTAGGGGAAGTCGACGCCCATCTTGACCGGGTCGCGGAAGCGGATCACCACGAAGCTCTCATCCGGGGTCGGAATGTCCCGGGCGATGAACGGGTTGGAGGTGTCCACCGTGGGCACGCGCTGGAAGTTGATGTCCGTGCGCGAGAACTGGGGGGTGATGTAGTGCACGTAGTCGGGCATGCGCCGCAGGATGGTATCCACGATCGCTTCGGCGCTGTAGCCGCGCTGGGCATTGTCCCGGAAGATCTTCTGGATCCACTCCAGGTTCACGATCGGCACCACGCCGATGAGCAGGTCCACGTACTGGGCGACATTGGCTTTTTCGGTGACCACGCCACCGTGCAGGCCTTCGTAGAACAGCAGGTCGGTGCCGGGTGAGATTTCCTCCCAGGGCGTGAACTCGCCGGGCTTCTGGCCGAAGGGCGCGGCTTCCTCGTCGCTGTGCAGGTAGTAGCGACGGCGGCAGGTGCCGGTCTCCCCGTACTGCTTGAACGTGGCTTCGATTTCTTCGAACAGATTCGCCTCCGGGCCGAAGTGGCTCAGATCGCGATGCTCCTCGTGGGCCTTGGCGATGGCATCCTTCATTTCCGTGCGGTTGTAGCGGTGGAAGCTGTCGCCCTCGATCACCACCGGGTTGGTGCCTTCGCGCCGGAAGATATGCTCGAACGCCACCTTGACCGTCGTTGTGCCGGCGCCGGAGGAACCGGTGACCGCAATGACCGGATGTTTTTTAGACATGGTGATCTCCTCAATTTCAACCCAATGAGCAAAACCGGAAACTCGGTGCAGCCAGCCGGGTTTGTCATCCGGCGGCGCAGAAAATCCTTGGAAGCCCAGCCCCGATCCCGGGCGCCTGGCACGGGGGTGCGTGGACCCGGTTACCCCTGGACGCGGTCTCAAAGTAGCGTTGGTCAGCGTGTGCGGCCCGAGTTCGCCGAGGCCGGTCGACTCGGTCTCCTGTCATCCCGCCGCCGGGTATATGTTCATGACGTCTTGTTCTGCGCGCCCGGATTGTGAATCCCCGGGTGCGGCAGCGCAACACCCGGGGGGCCGCCGTCCGCCCCGGCCGGGTTGCCGGAACCGGCAATTGAACCATTATTGCCCCCCGCCGGACAAGCGTCGCCGCCGTAATCACGCCGGGAGCACCGGAACAGTTTGCGTGGAAACAACCGGTTGGAGTTCAGAAGGCGATATTGAGCATGGTCAGCATCACGACCAGGAACAGCACCGTCATGATCCCGCCGGCGCGTACGAAATCCCCCACCCCATAGCCTGCCGGCCCCATGATGAGTGCGTTGACCTGATGGGTGGGGATCAGGAACGAGTTGGACGTCGCCAGCGCCACCGTGAGGGCGAACAGGGCCGGATCGCCGCCGGCTCCCACGGCGATGTCCACCGCCAAGGGCACCAGCAGCACGGTGGCGCCCACGTTGGACATGACCAGGGTGAAAAAGGTGGCGAGCACCGCGATGGCGGCCTGCAGGACCCAGATCGGCACCCCGTCCAGCAGGCGCAGGGTGTGGTGCGCCATCCAGGCGGCGGTACCCGAGGTTTCCATGGCCAGTCCCAGGGGAATGAGCCCCGCGAGCAGAAAGACGGTCTTCCAGCTCACCGCCTGATAGGCCTCGTCCATATTGAGCACGCCGGAGGCGATCATGCCCACCGCGCCCACCAGCAGCGCCACCGACAGGCGCAGGTCGGTGAACAGCACCAGGGTCACCGCCAACGCGAAGAAAAACAGCGCAAAGCCCACCTTGTGGGGGCGCAGTTCCTCGTGGGGATATTCGGTGGTGACCACCACGAAGTTCCGGTCGCGCTGCAGGTGCGCCAGGCGGTCCCACGCACTGTGGCAGATCAGGGTGTCGCCGGCCTGCAGGGGCAGGTCGCGCACCCCTTCGCGCAGAGTCCGGCCACTGCGGTGCACGGCGAGCACCGACAGGCCGTAGGTTTTGCGCATCCACACATCGCGCACCGTGCTGCCGATCAGTCGCGAGCGCGGCGGTATCACCACCTCCGAGATGCCGGCCTTGGTGGAGGCCAGCGCATCGGCGAAGGTTTCCAGGTCCGCGCGGGCGCGCACGGCCGCGGCGGCGCAGAAGCCTCCGAACGCCTGCGGATCGGCCAGCACCGCAACGATGTGCCCCGCCTGCAGAACGGTGTCCCGGGACGGGGCCAGCAGCAGGTCTCCGCCGGCGGCCACCCCCACGATGCGCACTTTGTGGTTGCGCTCCACGTCGCCGATGGCCTGGCCGACCAGCGGGCTTTCGGCCGGCACCACCCCCTCGTTGAGCCCGTAGTCCAGCCCGTACAGCTCCCGGAAGTAGGCCATCACGCTGGTGGCCGTGGTGCCTTCGGTGCGGTGCGAGGGCAGCACGAAACGGCCCAGCACCATGAAATACAGAATGCCGGTGGCGATCAGGGCCAGGCCCACCGGGGTGACGGCGAACAGGCCGAAGGTCTCCATGCGGTGGTCGGGGTGCAGGCCCTCGTTGGCGGTCAGGATCAGGTCGTTCAACAGGATGACCGGGCTGGAGCCCACCATGGTCAGGGTACCCCCGAGGATGGCGCAGAAGCCCATGGGCATCAGGAGTCGGGACATGGGCATGCCGGTGCGGGCCGAGATGCGGCTGACCACCGGCAGAAACAGCGCTGCCGCGCCCACGTTCTGCATGAAGCTGGAGATGAACCCCACCGTGGCGGAGATCAGCGGCACCATGCGTCGTTCGGTGGTGCCACCCACCCGCAGAATGAGGCCTGCCAGCCGACCCATGATGCCGGTACGGTCGAGCCCCGCGCCGATGATCATGACCGCGATGATGGAGATCACCGCATTGCTGGCGAAGCCGCTGAACAGCTCATGGACGTTGACGATGGGCTGCAGGCCCGGCACCAGGGTCAGCAGTCCCAGCAGCACCATGATCAGCAGCGCCGCGAGGTCGACCCGCACCACTTCGGAGACGAACAGATACACGGTGAAGGCCAGCACCGCCAGCACCACCGCGATTTCGGTGGACAGGGTAGTCACCTCGATCATGAAGCTCACTTCCTCTCGGATGAACGGGGCAGGGCTCGGCGCCGGGCTGACTGTTTCATTGCACTCGAATATCAGTTTTGTGTAAAGAAGCAGTGGCGGTCCCAGTGCCCTTCCGCCAGGCACCCTGCACGGGCGGCAGATCGGGCAATGCTGCGGGTGGGGCTGCACTTTTAGGTTGGCTGGGACTTGTAGGTTGGGCTTCGCAGCGCTCAGCCCAACCTACGTGGGCCATGGGCCGGGCAGCTGGGTCAGTCGTTGTCCGCAGTCTCCACCCGCGCGTAGATCAGATCCCGCACCCCGTGGCCCAGGCGGGTGCCGCGGGCCTCGAAGTGGGTGACAATCCGATACTCCGGGCGGGCCGCGAAGGCCCCTGCGCCGGCGACATTGCGCAGCCCCGGGGCCTGTTCCATGACTTCCAGCATATGTCCGGCGTAGTCTTCCCAGTCGGTGGCCATGTGAAAGCGTCCGCCGATCCCCAGCTTGCGCGCAACCAGGGCCGCGAAGGCCGCTTGCACGATGCGCCGCTTGTGGTGGCGCTTCTTGGGCCAGGGGTCGGGGAAGAACAGCAGCACCCGGTCCAGAGAGCCGTCCGGCAGATGCTGTTCGAGCACCTCAGCGGCATCCTGGGCGATCACCCGCACATTGGTCAGGCCGCGGGCGTCGAGCTCGTGCAGCAGCCGCCCGACCCCGGGCCGGTGCACCTCGATGCCCAGAAAATCATGCTCCGGTTCGGCCTGGGCCATGGCCAGCAGGGATGCGCCGTTGCCGAAGCCGATTTCCAGGGTGCGCGGAACCCGGCGTCCAAACATCGCGTCCATATCCAGCAGTCCCGCCGGTTCGACGCCGTAGCGGGGCCACAAGCGCGCCAGCGCGTCGCGCTGCGCCGGGGTCATGCGGCCTTCGCGGCGCACGAACGATCGCACCCGCCGGGGTTTGTCCGTCTGTTCCGTCACGCCATACCTCGATAATCTGCACGGGTGGTGATGGCGGGCGCCGGCGCTACAATGGCAGGCCCCGCCGCGGCCATTGTAGTGTACTAGGCAATCCCCGCGGCGCCGTCCGGCGATTTATGTCCCACGGTGCAATTGAGTGTCCGCGCCCGACCGGAGCGGCCATCCACCGCCGGTGGCCTGAAGGAAGCGAACTGGAGGCCTGATGCGCAGGCTGTGCCGATGGATGTACCTGGTGATGCTGCTGGTCGCGCCGCTGGCCCACGGCGCATCGGTGAAGGTCCAGGTGGAAGGCGTGTCGGACAAACCCAAGGCCAATGTGCTGGCCATGCTCGCCATCGCCCAGGTCCAGGGACAGAGCGATCTGACCGCGGGTCGCATCCGCTATCTCAATGCCCAGGCGCCGGCGCAGATTCGCCGCGCTCTGGAGCCGTTCGGCTATTACCGGGCCCAGGTGAAGACCGATCTCAAGCCCGGCCCCCAGGAGTGGACGGCCACCTACCGTATCGAGCCCGGTCCGCCCATACCCGTCATTGCGGTGAACCTGCAGCTCAGTGGCCCCGGGCGTACCGATCCCGCCCTCGAAAAGGCGGTCAAGAGTTTTCCGATTCGCAAAGGCGATCCCCTGGATCAGCCCCGATACGAGCAGGCCAAAGGCGGCCTCCAGCAGCGGGCGCTGGCCCTGGGCTATCTGGATGCCCGCTACACCGAGCACCAGTTACGCCTGGATCTTCGGGCCTATGAGGCCAGGGTGGTGTTGACGCTGGCCACCGGTCCGCGCTATCGGTTCGGCCCGGTGACCTTTTCCGGTTCGGCGCTGAGCCCCAAGTTCCTGCACGAATACCTGCCGTTTTCCCCCGGCGACCCCTATTCCAGCGCCCGCTTGCTGGCGCTGCAGCAGGCGCTGCAGAACAGCGATTACTTCAAGCGGGTGGACATCCAGCCCCAGCGCGACAGGGCGAAGGACCAGGAGGTGCCCATTGAGGTCAAGCTGGAGCCCCGCAAGCGCCACAAGTACACCTTCGGTCTCGGCTACGGCACGGACACCGGACCGCGCGCCAGCGTCGGGTGGGAACACCGGCGCATCAACAGCTTGGGGCACAAGATGCAGGCCCAGTACCGCATATCGCGCATCTACCAGGAATTGAGCCTGCGCTACATCATTCCGCTGGCCCATCCGGCCACCGACCAGCTGGCGATTACCGCCGCCACGCGCAACGAGACCGTCAACGACCAGGTGAGCAAGACCCGGCTGATCGGCGTGAGCCGGCTGGTGACCCACGGGACCGTCCAGCAGACCCTGTCGCTGAACTACCAGCACGAGACCTTCAGCGTGGGCGACACCTCGGGGGTGAGCAGGCTGCTCATCCCCGGTTTCAACTGGACCCGCATCAGCGCGGACGACCGCATCTATACCCGTCGCGGCAGCCGGCTCTCCCTGGATCTGCGCGGCGCCCTGCAGGGCGTGGCCTCGGACACCAGCTTCGTGCGCGCCGATCTCGGCGCCAAGATCATCCGCTCGTTCGGGAGCGACAACCGGATCATCGCCAGGGCCGAGGTCGGGGCGATCCATGTGCCCGACTTTTCGGTGCTGCCGGTTTCCCTGCGCTTCTTTGCAGGTGGCGACCACAGCGTGCGCGGCTATGCCTACAACAGCCTGGGCCCCGTCGACGCCTCCGGCACGGTGGTGGGCGGCCAGTACCTGATGGTGGGCAGCGTCGAATACGATCGCCACATCGTCGGCAAGTGGGGCGCGGCCGTCTTCTATGACGCCGGCAACGCTTTCGATATTTTCCCCACCCATTTGCACCGCGGCGCCGGGGTCGGCGTGCGCTGGCGCTCGCCGGTCGGCATGGTGCGGGTGGACCTGGCCGCGGCATTGAGCAAGGAAGGGCACCCGCTGCGGCTTCACATCAGCATCGGTCCGGACCTGTGAAGAGGCGTACCCGCTGGTTGCTCGGGGTTCCCGTTGCGCTGCTGATGGTCTTGGTGGCAGGCGGCTGGGTGCTGCTCGGCACCCAGGCCGGCCTGCGCTGGGCGCTGGCCCTGGCGGAGGATGTCATGCCCGGGACGCTGCACATCGCCAGCGCGCAAGGCCGCCTGGCAGGGCCTTTGGCCCTCGGCGGGGTGGACTACCGACACCACGGCACGGTGATAACCCTGGACCGGGTGCGTTTCGACTGGTCCCCCCGGGCCCTGCTGGCCGGTACCCTGCGCATCGATGTGCTGCATCTGGATGGCGGCCGGCTCACCCTCCCAGCGGCCGCGAAGTCTTCGTCTTCGCCGGCGTCCGCCCCGGCGCTTCCCGCGGGTCTGCCGCTCGCCGTGCGGGTGGTGGACGGGCGCTTGCGCGACATTACCGTCGTGCGCGCCGGTGCCAAGCCGGTGGACATCCGGCAGCTGACCTTGAAGGGTATATTGCGCAAAGACCACCTCAATATCGGCACCCTGGCGGTCACCCTGCCCGAGGCCTCGGCCCACCTGGGCGGCACCCTGGGCCTGGCGCCCAAGGTGCAGACCGCCCTGGATTTCGGCTGGCGCGTCGAGCTGGCCGACCGGCCGCCGGCGGCGGGCAAGGGCACTGTGTGGGGCGATTGGAGTGCGCTCAATGTCGAGCAGGACGTGACCCAGCCCACTCCGGTTCACATCAAGGCAAGCATCGAACAGCTCCTGAAGGCACCCCGCTGGCAGCTTTCGCTGACTATTCCACCGTTGCGGCTCCAACAACTCGACCCTGCTTGGGGAGCCGGTACGCTGGCTGCCCAGCTGCACGCCCACGGCACGCTCACCGACCTCGCCCTCGATGGCACGGTGTATACCGACGCCGACGCGCAGAAGCCCTATCCGGTGACCCTGTCCGTGCAGCTGTCCCGCCAGCCCGCAGGAATCATCAACATCGCCCGGCTGGCCGTGAAGCTGCCTCAGCAGGGCGCGGCGCTGGACGTGACCGGCCGGCTGACGGAGGCCACCCGCGGCTTCGATCTGCACGCCCGTTGGCAGCAGCTGGCCTGGCCGCTGCAGGGCACGCCGACCTTCGCCAGCGCCGCCGGCCACGCCGACCTGACAGGCACCCTGGCCGACTACCGGCTGGGCGTCGGCGCACGCCTGGGCGGCAAGGACATACCGGCCGGTCAGTGGCAGGCCCAAGGGCGGGGCGATGCGCAGCACTTCACGGTCGAGAGCCTGCACGGGGATCTGCTCAAAGGCAGCCTCGACGGCTCGGGCGTGCTGGCCTGGAAGCCGTCGCTCAGCTGGAATCTGGTCCTCACCGCCAAGGATATCGATCCGGCCGGTCAATGGCCGGCCTGGCCGGGGCGGGTGGCGGCGCATCTGCAGACCCGCGGGCGCATCGAGCCGGACGGTCCCCATGGCGATGCGGTGCTTTCCGGCCTGAGCGGTACGCTGAGGGGGTATCCGTTGCGCGGCGGGGCAGACGTCCAGCTGGCCGGCAAGGCGCTGGACGTGCGCCAGCTGCAGCTGCAATCGGGTCAGGCACGCTTCAGTGCCCAGGGGAAGGTCGCCCAGCAGGTGGCGCTGAACTGGAATCTGGACGCGCCCCAACTGAACATGCTGGTGCCCGACTGGCAGGGGCGCCTGTCCGGCAGCGGAACGGTGAGCGGGCCGCGCAGCGCGCCGCGGGTTGCGGCCAAGGTCAGCGGCGAGCATATCTCCGGTGCGTCCCTCGAGCTGGCCGGGTTCACCGTGGATCTCGACGCCAGCCTCGATCCCGCCCAGCGCAGCGCCGTGTCCGTGCGGGCGGAGGGGCTGAAGGCCGCCGGCCTGCAGTTCACCACGGTTGAGCTGAAGGCGCACGGCAACGAGGGCAGCCAGCAGCTGGCTCTGACTGCCCAGGGCCCCGACAGCCTGCTGGATATCCGTCTCGACGGCGGGCTGTCGAACGCGGTCTGGACGGGCCGCTTGAGCCAGGCGCAGGTGCGCCTGGCGGGGGTCGGTGACTGGACGCTGGTGCGGCCGGTGGTTCTCCATGCCGACGCCCGCCAGCGCCGGGTGAGCGACGCCTGCTGGCAAAACGGCCAGGCGCGGTTGTGCGTCGATGCCGATCAGCGCGTGGGGCGGCAGTGGACCGCCAAGGTGGTGGCTGACAAGCTGTCTTTGGCGGAGCTGGCCAGCAACCTGCCCTCGGCGGTGCAGGTCAACGGGACCGCCAGCGCCCGCTTGCAGGCGACGCGGGAGGAGGGCAAATCTCTGCAGGCTGGCATGACGCTGTCGCTGTCGCCCGGCACCGTCCACTACCGGGCGACGGACGGCAAGGAGATCCCGGTGGACTACGGCGGCGGCAAGCTGCAGGCCCAGCTCGACGGAAAGGGGCTGGATGTCACCGGCGCTGTGCAGCTGCAGGGCGCCGACCGGATCGACGTTGACATGCACGCGCCCGGTTTCGGCAGCGCCGAGCCGGCTCTTCGCCAGCAGCCCATTCGGGGCAGCGTTCATGCCCGCATCGACAAGCTCGGTCTGCTGGCCGCCCTGGCTGCCGGGATCGGCGAGCCGGCCGGCAGCATCGATGTGAACCTGAAGCTGTCAGGCACGCTGGCCAGGCCGCAGCTGCGGGGGACCGCCGATCTCAACAACGGCGCCTTCGACGTCCTGCCGTTGGGCGTCAAAGTCCGGCAGGTTTCGCTGACCGCCCGCGCCGATCCCGATGGCCGGCTGCAATTTCGCGGTCAGGCGCAATCCGGCAAGGGTATGGTGAAGATTGATGGCAGCGGCGATATCGCCAGCGCCGAGCACTGGCAGACCGAGCTGCATCTGGTCGGCCAGGATTTCGAGGCGGCCAACACCAGTGACGCCCGGGTATGGGTGTCGCCCGATCTCACCTTGCGCATGCGCCCCGGACATATCGATGTGCAGGGTCAGGTGACGGTGCCTGAAGCGAAGATCCATCCCACCCAGATCGCCTCCGGCACCGTGGGCGTGTCGCCGGATGTGGTGATAGTGAGCGAGGGCAAACCGGTAACAGCCGCTCCCGGCTGGGAGGTGGCGACCCGGGTGCGACTGATCCTTGGCGACAAGGTCAACTTCCAGGGCTTCGGTCTGACCGGCCAACTCACCGGCGATCTGCAGGTGATCGACCAGCCGGGCGCGGTGACCATCGGGCGGGGTCAGCTGGCGATCAACAACGGTACCTACCGGGCCTATGGTCAGGATCTGTCGATCCAACGGGGCCAGTTCCTGTTCGCGGGCGGTCCGATCGACGACCCGGGCATCGACGTGCGGGCGGTACGCCAGATCGGATCCGCCACTGCCGCCAGCGGCGCCGTCACCGCCGGCGTGCAAGTGTCCGGCACAGCCAAGAACCCGCAGCTCACCCTGTTCTCCTCGCCGTCCATGTCCCAGTCGGAAACGCTCTCCTACCTGCTCACCGGCCATGGTCTGAACAGCGCATCGGCCTCCGAGGGCCAGCTGCTGATGGCGGCTGCGTCCACGCTGGGGATCAAGGGCGGCAACTTTCTGGCCGACTCCATCGGTCAGCTGTTCGGTCTCCAGGAGGCCCGTATCGAGTCCGGCAGCACCCTCCAACAAAGCTCGCTGGTGCTCGGCAAGTACCTGTCGCCCGACCTGTACGTGAGTTACAGCGTAGGCTTCGCCGAGGCGGTGAACCAACTGCGCATCCGCTATCAGCTTGCCCGGCACTGGGCACTGCAAACGGAGACCGGTCTGCAGACGGGGGCGGATTTGCTGTATACGCTGGAACGATGAGGGCAAGGCGGAACCCAGAACGCAGTCAATGTAGGGCGCAATAACCGAAGGGCATTGCGCCGAACATGCTGCGGGCTGGGAAGTTCTCGACGCTCAGAGAGTCGATCGTTACCCGGCACGCCGCTCCGTTGGCTGCTGGTAGGGTACCAACCCCGATTGCTGCGCAATGCGCTTTGCTTATTGCGCCCTACGTGATCTGTTGGAGTTTGCGTCGCTCACCCCAGCCTGCGCTGCTGGTGCCCGGTGCCGCCGCATATGCAGACGCATGTTTCTTTCCGTGCTTTCCGTGGCGCATTTCTTTCTTTCGGGCTGCGCTGCAGCGGCGCGATGTCCTTCGGTTATTGCGCCCGACGGTGACTGACAGCGCCATTGACAGTTCATCATCGCCTTCAGATCCACTTCTTGAACCGAAACAGCACCAGCAGCCCCACGGCACCGCAGCCCATGCCGAAAAGCGTGAGGTAGTAGCCCCAGTGGGAGTGCAACTGGGGCATGTACTCGAAGTTCATGCCGAAGATGCCGGTGACGAAGGACAACGGCAGGAAGATGGCCGACAGCACGGTCAGTACCCGCACGATTTCGTTGGTGCGGTGGGATACCGCGGAGAAGTGCAGCTGCACCAGCGCCTCGGCTTCGCTCTGTTGGGTGCGGGCGAAACGGGTGACCCGGCGGATATGTTCGAGCAGGTCGTTGTAGCGCACCATCAGCGCTTCATCGATATCCAGACGCGTGCTGTCGCGCCACGCCAGCACCGCGTCCTCCTGGCCTTCGGAGAGCAGTTCCAGTGTGCGCAGCTGGCGGCGGTGGCCCAGCAGGGCGAGCCAGTCGTCGAAGGGGTTGCGGGGATCCAGCAGGGCCGCGCTCCATGCCTCCATCTCATCGGTCAGCGGCTCGCGCATGGCAAGGAAGCGGTCCACCATGGCGTTGAGGATCACCTGCATCAGATCGGCGGGGCGCTGGGGGACGCGGGCGGTATTGTCCAGCAGCCGCTGTTGCACGCTGGCGATGGAGCGACTGCCGGGTGCCCGCACCGTGACCAGCACGCGCTCGAGCAGAAAGAACGCGGTCGGCCGGGTGGCGAACTGCCCCTCGTCGGTTTCCGGAGCCAGGCTGCGGAAGATCAGCTCGTCGTAATCGGCGGTGCCGTCGTAGAAGGACGGGTGGGTGGCGTTGAGGCTGTCCTGAATATGGCGTTCATGGAAGCGCACGCCGCTGAGCGCCGCGACAGTCTCGTGCCAGTCGGGTTCCTCGTCGCGGATGAAGTCCAGCCACAGAAACCCCGTCTCCGGCAGCGTTTCGGACGGTTCGATCCGGTGCGGTGGCTTGTCTTTTGTGATCTTGAAGATATTCATGGCGCATCGCTCTTTTTGTTAAAGATAACAGCGCCACGGAATACACGGAAAGCACGGAAAAGAAATGTTGCTGCGAAAGGCCCCGGGAAGTGTCTCGAGCCTCTCTCGACAACGCCGTGTCACCGTCGCTCGATCTGTCGCGTCCACCGGATTCGTGAGTTCGATAGCACTCTATCGGTTTTTTTCGAAGAGACCAAAGGATCCGGAGGATGGAGCCACTGAATCCACGGAACCCACGGAACAGAAATAGTCGGTTGTTGAGTGCGAGGGTGTTTGCAGGCGGCAATGTGCAAAACATTCGCACCGCTGTTACCGCACTTCATCCGTCCGTGGATTCCGCGGGTTCCGTGGCTTTTATGCATTGGGCTCGTGATCCGCGCAATGCTCTTCGGATATTGCGCCCTGCGTTGTGCCCGCTGCGGCCTATGAACATTCAGTTTCCGTGCTTTCCGTGTCCTCCGTGGCGCTTTTGCCTCTTCCCGTCCGTGGGTTCCGTGGCTCTTGCGCATCTGGCCGTTCAGAAGAACGTGCCCTCCACGGGCGAGGACGCGCTGGCGAAGCGCTTGCGGGGAATGCGTCCGGCCAGGTAGGCCTCGCGGCCGGCTTCGATGGCCTTCTTCATGGCCGAAGCCATGAGCACCGGGTCCCGGGCGCCTGCGATGGCGGTGTTCATCAGTACGCCGTCGCAGCCCAGCTCCATGGCCACCGCCGCATCCGAGGCGGTGCCCACGCCGGCGTCCACCAGGATGGGCACCTTGGCGTTCTCCACGATAGTGCGGATGTTGTAGGGGTTGCGGATGCCCAGGCCCGAGCCGATGGGCGCGGCCAGCGGCATGACCGCCACGCAGCCCATGTCTTCCAGGCGCTTGGCGACGATGGGGTCGTCGTTGGTGTAGACCATGACCTTGAAGCCGTCCTTGACCAGGGTTTCTGCGGCCTCCAGGGTCTGGATGATGTCCGGGAACAGGGTCTTCTCGTCCCCCAGCACCTCCAGCTTCACCAGATCGTGGCCGTCCAGCAGCTCGCGGGCCAGCCGGCAGGTGCGCACCGCATCCTCGGCGCTGTAGCAGCCGGCCGTGTTGGGCAGCAGGGTGTAGCGGTCCAGGGGCAGCACGTCCAGCAGGTTGGGCTCGCCCGGGTTCTGGCCGATGTTGGTGCGGCGGATGGCGACCGTGATGATCTCCGCGCCGCTGACTTCCACTGCCTGCCGGGTCTGTTCCAGATCCTTGTATTTGCCGGTGCCTACCAGCAGACGCGAGCGATACTCGACACCGGCGACCAGCAGGGGGTCGTGGTGGCTGGGTGCTTCGGGCTGGATCACTGTGGACATGATGGCCTCACTGCTCTTCAAGGCGCCGCGCCGGGGTTGGTCGGCGGGCGCTGTTGTGGCGGGGTCAACCGCCGCCGATGGCGTGCACGACCTCTACGCGGTCGCCCGCGCGCAGGCGGTGGCTGGCATACTGGCTGCGGGGCACGATCTCGCGGTTGATTTCCATAGCGAGGCGCCGGCCGCCGAGGCCCAGCTGGTCGACCAGCTCGGCCGCAGTCAGCTGCTCGCTGACTTCGCGTGTTTCCCCGTTGACGATGATTTCCATTGCTGGCCTTTTCAGGTACCGGGACGGCGGTGCGATGGGAAGCAACTACTATAGCAAAGCTTGCGCCGGCGCCGAAGGTCTGCCAACAATTGCGGGCCATGGGGGAGTGGAGCGAAGACATCATCACCGTCGAGTGCGCGGGTAGCCTCGACGGCCTGTTCCGCGAGCGCGTGCGGCGCACGCCCGACGCGCCGGCCTACCGTAGTTACGATCGCGCCTCCGCCGTTTGGCGTGACGCCAGCTGGCGGGAAGTGGCGGCCCAGGTGGCCCGCTGGCAGCAGGCGCTGCGCGCCGAAGGGCTCCCTGCGGGCGCCCGGGTGGCGGTGTTGCTGCGCAACAGCCTGGAATGGGTCGTTTTCGATCAGGCGGCACTGGCTGCCGGCCTGGTGGTGGTGCCGCTGTATACCGACGACCGCCCCGACAACCTGAGCTATGTGCTGCAGGACTCGGCCACCAGCCTGGTGCTGTTGCAGGACATCGGCCATTGGCGCCGCCTCGGGTCGGCCCTTGCCGAGCTGCCCGACCTGAAACGTATCGTGGTGCTGGGCGCATCCGCCCCGGTGCGCGAGGCGGCCGCCGTCGATCCCCGTATCCGGGCCGCCGATGACTGGCTGCCCGGGACGGCCGGCCCGCAGCCGGTGCGCGCCAACGACCCCGACGGGCTCGCCTCCATCGTCTATACCTCCGGGACCACCGGCCGGGCCAAGGGGGTGATGCTCAGCCACCGCAACATGCTGTTCGTGGCGCATGGCTCGTTGACCGTGCTGGACTGCTACCAGCAGGACCTGTTCCTGTCCTTTCTTCCCCTGTCCCACACCCTGGAGCGCACCTGCGGTTACTACGTCGCCATGATGGCGGGAGCGAGCACGGCCTTCGCGCGTTCGGTGGGCCAGCTTGCCGAGGACCTGCGCACGGTACGCCCGACGGTGATGATCGCGGTGCCGCGCATCTTCGAGCGGGTGTACGCACGGCTGCACGACCAGCTCGCCCGACGGGCGTTGCCGGCCCGTATGCTGTTTCGCCTTGCCACCCGGGTCGGCTGGCGCCGCTTCCAGGTCGAGCAGGGGCGGCGCGCCTGGCATCCGGCGCTGACGCTGTGGCCGGCCCTCAGGCGTACGGTGGCCGATCCCGTCCTGGCGGCGCTGGGCGGGCGGCTGCGCATTGCGGTGTGCGGCGGCGCCGCCCTGCAGCCCGCCGTGGGCCGGGTGTTTGTCGGCCTGGGGCTGACGGTGATCCAGGGCTACGGCCTCACGGAGACCAGCCCCGTGGTTACCGCCAATCCGGTGGACGACAACGATCCGGCCAGCATCGGCGTGCCCCTGCGGGGCATCGACGTCAAGATCGGTGCAGGGGATGAGCTGCTGGTGAAAGGGCCCGGCGTGATGCTGGGATATTGGAACAACCACGCAGCCACCGCCCAGGTGATCGACGCCGACGGCTGGCTGCACACCGGCGACTGCGCCCGCATCGACGGCCGTCACGTGTACATCACGGGCCGCATCAAGGACATCCTGGTGCTGTCCAACGGAGAGAACATACCGCCCGGCGACATGGAGCAGGCCATCGGCCTGGACCCGCTGTTCGATCAGGCGCTGGTGGTGGGGGAAGGCAGGCCCTATCTGGCCGCGCTGCTGGTGCTCAATCCCGAGCGCTGGTACGGGTTCGCCCGGGAGCTGGGTGCCGATCCCTACGATCCCGCCAGCCTGCAGGACGAGCGGATGCGCCATCGGGTCCTGCAGCGGGTGCGCGCCGCCCTGCATGATTTTCCGGGCTATGCCAAGGTCCGGCGTGTCGCCCTGTGTCTGGAGCCGTGGACGGTGGACAATGGGCTGCTGACCCCGACACTCAAACCCAGGCGTGCGGCGGTGGCGCAGGCCTTCGAGCAGCAGATTCGCGCGCTTTACGAGGACACTGCTCTGCGGGCGGCGCGGCCGGCCGGCCGATAGCCTTTGACAGCCTGTCCCCGACTCAATAAGAATAGTGTCCCCACGCGGGTGTAGTTCAATGGTAGAACTGCAGCTTCCCAAGCTGCTAACGTGGGTTCGATTCCCATCACCCGCTCCATTTCCTGATCACTCCCTTGTCCTGCCGCTGCGATCCAGCGACTTCGACGTGCGCCTCGACCCAGGCACGCCCGCCTCCTGTGGGCGAACGGGCGGGGTCGTCCGGATCGGGGCGGTGTGCGGGTGTGGTACGAGGCGGGCCCCCTCCCGGGAGGGGGCCCGCCCGTTCATGCGGTCGGCAACTTGCGTTTCGGCAGGAGCCCTTCCCGGGCCAGGTGCTCATGGAGCTCCAGGGGCGGCAGCTTGCTGAGATCCTTCGCCAGTTCCTGGACTTCCACGCCCGCCTTGAAGATCGGGTCCAGGGTGGTGCGCAGGAATCCCAGCATGCGCTTCTGGGCCACCAGTACTACGTTCTTTGCGCCGTGGTTCTGGGCCAGGCGCAGGCATTCCTCCGCGACGCTGCGGGCGAAGCGCCGTTCGAACTCGTCCTCGTGCTGTTCCCTGTGATCGTCGTAGCCGTGGGCGCCGCCCGCCGCGGGGGACCGGTTGCGTCCCGATTTGGCCTCGCTCCACAGGTCACGTTGATGAACGTCGTGTTCGGGATTGACCAGATCGCTCAGTTCCACCAGATTGGGCCCCGACTCCATTTCGGGCACCTGCGGGTCCTGAAGCGAGAAGAAGCGGGCGCGGGAGCCACCTGCAACCACGACGCAGCTTTGGTTCATAGGCCTGTACTCCTCATCGGCTGATTTGATTACAAAAGAATGGTGCGCGTCCCTGTCTGCGCGGGAGCCGAGCGTCTGTCGCGCTCTGACTTGCAGCCGGCCCGGCGCCATTTCGGGGGCTCGGCGTGGCTCGTCAACTTCCATGTTAACTCCATATGGTCATCATGGTTTTATTTCAAGAGCGAATCCTTTCCCGTGCCTGTCCCGTGCCGGCCGGGGCTCTTGAAAAGGGGTGGTATCAGGGATCGCCGCCTTAGCTCCGCGGCTGGCAGAAAGCGCAGGTAGGTGCCTATCCATACGACGTTTTTCCGCGTGGGAAACGGGGGCGCCAGCCTCTATACTGTACCGGACTACCGGCAGCCGGCTGCAACTTCTTAAGGATAGATCACAATGGGTAGAGTATTACGGATCGCGGGGATCGTCGTCGGGCTGCTGATCGCGCTGATCATCACGCTGTCCCTGGCGCTGCCACTGTTCATCAACCCCAACGATTACAAAGACAAGATCACCAGCCTGGTCAAGGAACAGACCGGCCGGACCCTGACCATAGCAGGCAATATCGGCCTGTCGGTGTTTCCCTGGCTGGGGTTGGAGGTGAACAAGGTTCAACTCAGCAATGCCCCCGGCTTCGGGGACCAGCCTTTCGCCCGCGTCGGGGAGGTCGATATCCGGGTCAAGCTGCTGCCCCTGGTGCTGCACCGCAAGGTCGAAATGAGCACCGTCACCCTCGACGGGCTGCAACTGGATCTGGCCCGCAACCGCCAGGGCCGGACCAACTGGCAGGACCTGATCAAGCCGGCGCCTGCCGCCAAGACCCCGGCCACCCCCCAAAAGACTGCGCCGGCGCCCGGTGGTCCGCCCATCGCCGGATTGGCCATCGGAGGGGTGAAAGTGCGCGACGCCAGACTGGTCTGGGATGACGCCCAGGCCGGCACCCGTTACGCGGTGCAGGACCTGAGCCTGACCACCGGCGCCATCGAGCCGGGCAAGCCCTTCGATCTCGCTTTCAAGGCCCGTTTCGAAGGGGGCAAGCCCCAGGTGAGCGGCGACATCAGCCTGGACGGCAAGGTGTGGACTTCCCAGTCCCTGCAGCAGGCGAAGCTGGAGGGCCTGCATGTGGTTCTGCAGGCCAAGGGCGCGAACCTGCCCGCCGCCGGACTGAAAGCGGACCTCAAGACCCAGGCGGCCATCGATCTGGCCAAACAGACTTTGCAGGTGTCGGCCCTGACCCTGCAGGCGGCGGGCTTGACCGTGCACGGCGATCTCAACGGCACCGGCATCGGCGGCCCCAAGGCGAGCTTCAGCGGTACCTTCAAGACCGACGAATTCGTGCCCCGTGAGGTGATGGCCAATCTCGGCCAGAGCGTGCCCAAGACGGCCGATCCCAGCGTTCTGGCCAAAGCCCAGGCCAGTGCCAAGCTGCAGGCGTCCGACACCGACGCCCGGGTCAGCGATCTCAAGCTGCGGCTGGACGACAGCACGGTCACCGGCGCGGTCGGCGTGCGCAACTTCAAGGCCCCCGCCATCAGCTTCGCGCTCAACCTGGACAAGATCGATCTGGACCGCTATCTCCCCCCGGCGCCAAAGGGCGCCAAGGGCGAAGCGGCCAAGGGCGCGGCGCCGGTGGCCACCCCCGCGACCGGTGCGGCGGCCGGCGCTGCGGCGCTGCCGGTCCAGTCGCTGCGCAAGCTCAATCTGGAAGGCACCCTGAAGATCGGCCAGCTCACCGCCTACAAGCTGCACAGCTCCGACATCGAATTGCAGGTGAAGGCCAGCGACGGGCTGGTGCGGCTCAGCCCGGCGAAGGCCAAGCTCTACAACGGGACCTACAACGGCGATGTGAGCGTGGATGTGCGCGGCGCCCAGCCGCGCATCGCCCTGGACGAGCACCTGGCCGGCGTGCAGGCCGGTCCCCTGCTCAAGGACATGACGGGCAAGGAGCTGATTACCGGCACCGCCAATGCCCACGCCAAGATCACCGGCACCGGCCAGGATCCCAAGGCCATCCAGAAGACCCTCAACGGCACGGCCGGCTTCGCGTTCACCGACGGGGCGCTCAAGGGGGTCGACATCGCCGGATTGATCCGCCAGGCGAGGGCGCGTCTGAAGGGCGAGCCGGTGCCGGCCACCGGTCCCGAGCAGACCGACTTCACCGAACTGCGCGGCACCGCCACGGTGACCAACGGGCTGGTGCGCAATGACGATCTGAGCATGCAGTCGCCCCTGCTGCGGGTGGCGGGCAAGGGCACGGCGGATCTGCCCGGGCAGACCATCGATTACCTGCTGACCACCAAGATCGTGGGTTCGCTGACCGGCCAGGGCGGCAAGGAGCTCGAACAGCTCAAGGGCATCGCCATTCCGATCCGCATCACCGGCACGTTCCAGCAGCCCAAATTCCGTCCCGATCTGGAACTGGCGCTCAGGGAAGCGGCGAAGGGCAAGGTCGAGGAGAAGGTCAAGGAAAAGCGCCAGGAGCTGGAAAAGAAGCTGCAGGACAATCTTCAGGACAAGCTCAAGGGTCTGTTCCATTAGTCTGCGTGTTGCGCCATGGCCGGTTCTGAGCGGCGGCAGGGTTGCCAAGGGTACCGGCCCCGCAGTCCGGTCGTCTTCGCGCGCTGTCATCCGTCCTTGCCGCCGAGCTGTCGGCTGCCCTGGTGCCCTATGTCGGTTGACGCGCGACATGCCATTTCGTTCTGTCTGCTCCTCGGCTTTGTGGGTGCTGCCCATGGTGCACAGGTGCTGGACGCGACGGCGGACCGCCAGGGGGATACCTACAGGGTGGATATCCGCGCCCGCATCGATGCGCCGCAAGCGGCAGTACGGCGCATCGTCACCGATTATCCGAATCTCAGCCGCCTGAATCCGGCCATCCGATCCAGCAAGGTGCTGGCGGCGTATGGGCCGGGCAGCAGCCGGGTGCGCACGGTGACCCACGCCTGTGTGCTGTTCTTCTGCAAGGACATCGTCCAGGTGCAGGATGTCAAAGTGATGCCCGACGGCGAGGTGGTGGCGACCACCGTGCCGGCGCTGAGCGATTTCAAATCGGCGGTGGCCCGCTGGCGTCTGTCGCGGCAGGATGATGCCACTGTGATGGATTTTTCGGCACGTTTCGTGCCGGCGTTCTGGGTGCCGCCGGTCATCGGTCCCTGGCTGATCCGCCACAAGCTGAGTGACGAAATGGCGCAGACCGCCCAGCGCATCGAGCAGCTCGCCGGCCACGGTGTCGATGGGGCCGGCAGACCGAAGCCCGTTTCCCCGTGAGCCCCGAGGCCTTCTCCGCCGGCGTGCTGCAGTGGTTCGATCGGCACGGCCGCAAGGACCTGCCCTGGCAACAGAACCCCACGCCGTACCGCGTCTGGGTCTCGGAGATCATGCTCCAGCAGACCCAGGTGGCCACGGTGATCGGCTACTTCGAGCGTTTCGTGGGTCGTTTCCCCGATGTGCAGGCCCTCGCCGACGCGGAACCGGACGAAGTGCTGCACCTGTGGTCGGGTCTGGGCTACTACGCCCGGGCGCGCAATCTGCACGCGGCGGCCCGGGCGATCCGCGATACCCATGGCGGGCGTTTCCCGGACACGTTGGATGCGCTGTGCGCGCTGCCCGGCGTGGGGCGTTCCACCGCCGGCGCCGTGCTGGCCCTGTCCCGCGGTCAGCGCCATCCCATCCTGGACGGCAACGTCAAACGGGTGCTGGCCCGCTTCCACGCCGTGGAAGGCTGGTCCGGGCGCAGCGCGGTGCTGGCCCGCCTTTGGGAGCTGGCCGAGCGCTACACGCCCGATGCGAGGGTGGCCGAGTACACCCAGGCCATGATGGATCTGGGTGCGACGGTGTGCACCCGCGGGCGCCCGGCGTGCGAGCGCTGTCCGCTCAGTCTCCGCTGCGAGGCCAGGCGCCAGGGCCGGGTGGCCGAGTTCCCCGCGCCCCGTCCGCGCCGGGAGCTGCCGGTGCGCGCCACCCGCATGCTGCTGCTGCGCAACGCCGACGGCGAGGTGCTGCTGCAGCGCCGTCCGCCCACCGGCATCTGGGGCGGGCTGTGGAGCTTTCCCGAGCCGGAGCCCGACGCCGACATCGCGGACTGGTGCCGCCGCCGGCTGGGCCTGGAAACGGATGTGCCTGATGCCTGGCCGGTGCTGCGCCACACCTTCAGTCACTTCCATCTGGACATCACGCCGGTGCTCGTGCGTGTCCAAAACCCCGCGCTTTGCGTGTTGGAGGCCACAGAGGGAGTCTGGTATAACACGCGCATGCCGGACGCCCGCGGTCTCGCGGCGCCCGTGCAGCGTCTGCTGGAAACCCTGAATAACAAGCGCTGATCGAGGAGACAGGCATGGCCCGCATGGTGCAGTGTGTGAAGTTGGGAAAAGAAGCCGAGGGCCTGGACCGTCCCACCTATCCCGGCGAGCTGGGCAAGCGCGTCTTCGAGAATGTCTCCAAGGAAGCGTGGCAGCTGTGGCTGCGCCACCAGACCATGCTGCTCAACGAATACCGCCTCAGCCCCATCGACCCCAAGGCCCGCCAGTTCCTGGAAAAGGAAATGGAGAACTTCTTCTTCGGCGAAGGCTCCCAGATGCCCGAAGGCTTCGTGCCGCCCGCCAGCAAGTGACTTCCCCACTGGTCCAACGCTGACCACGACCCAAAACCGTAAGAGCCACGGAACCCACAGAATCCACGGAAGAGAAGAGGCAAAGGCGCCACGGAAAGCACGGACGCAGCTATTCAGCGGTGATACCGGCGGTGTGCCGACCCGCTGCTGCCCTTCAGTCCGCGTCACTTTCACGAACATTCCATTTCGGTGCTTTCCGTGTCTTCCGTGGCGCATTCTGTTTTTCAGGGATGTGGGTGCAATAACCGAAGGGCATTGCGCCGGACAAGACGCCAACGACAAGAGCCACGGAACCCACCGAACCCACGGAAACAAGCATTCAGGCTCAAAGCTGCGGCGTGCCGAGCCGCTGCTGCCCTTCGGTCCGCCTCGCTTTCACGAACGCCCTTGTCCGTGCTTTCCGTGTCTTCCGTGGCGCATTCTGTTTTTCAGGGATGTGGGCGCAATAACCGAAGGGCATTGCGCCGGACAACCAGCAAAGCATAAAGAGCCACGGAACCCACCGAACCCACAGACGCAAATATTCACCGGCAACCCTGCGGCGTGCCGACCCGCCGCTGTCGTTAGGCCCGCATCACGTTCACGAACGCCCTTGTCCGTGCTTTCCGTGTCTTCCGTGGCGCATTCTGTTTTTCAGGGATGTGGGCGCAATAACCGAAGGGCATTGCGCCGGACAAGACGCCAACGACAAGAGCCACGGCCCGAACCCACGGACGCAAATATTCACCGGTAACACTGCCGCGTGCCGACCCGCCGCTGTCGTTAGGCCCGCATCACATTCACGAACGCCCTTTTCCGTGCTTTCCGTGTCTTCCGTGGCGTATTTTTTGGTCTTTACATCCGGAAATACCCGCGCTCCCACGGCTTTTATGGTTTTTCCGGCGCGCGCCGTGGGCGACAATACGTCAATTTCCTTCGCAGAGAATCCCATGCCGCATCCCGAACCAGTCCTGGATCGCCCTTTCAAGGTCGTACTGATCAGCCCCTACGAGCTGGGCCGGCAGCCGTTCGCGCTGGCCGAGCCGGCGGCCTGGCTGCGGGCGGAGGGTTTCGAGGTGGTCTGTGTGGACCTGTCCCAGCAGCGCCTCGCCACCGAGCGGCTGGCGGGCGCCGGGCTGGTGGCCATCCACCTGGGCATGCATACCGCCACCCGCATTGCCGCCGAGGCGCTGCCTCGGATTCGGGAGATGGCGCCGGATGCCTATTTGTGTGCCTACGGCCTGTATGCGCCCATGAACGACGCTTTGATGGCCGAGCCTGGGTGTCGGCCGCATCCTCGGCGCCGAGCCGGAGCCCAGTCTGCTGCGGCTGGCGTGCGAGCTGGCGGACGGGCGCATGCCGGCCGGGAGAGCCCCAGGCCGACACCGGCCTGGCGAAAGTGGACTTCGTGACCCCCGATCGCAGCGACCTGCCGCCTCTGTCCAGCTATGCGCATCTGCGCCTGCCCGACGGCGACACCCGCGTGGTGGGCTTTGCGGAGGGTACCCGCGGCTGCAAGCACCTGTGTCGCCACTGTCCGGTGGTGCCGGTCTATCAGGGCCGGTTCCGGGCCGTACCCGTCGACGTGGTGATGGCGGACATCGACCAGCAGGTGGCAGCCGGCGCGCGCCATATCTCCTTCGGAGATCCGGACTTTCTCAACGGCCCCACCCATGCCATGCGGCTGGTGGGCCAACTGCACGAGGCCTATCCGGCCGGTCACCTACGACGCCACCATCAAGGTCGAGCATCTGCTGCGTCATGCCGAGTTGCTGGCGGAGCTGAGCGGACACGGGCTGTCTGTTCATCACTTCGGCGGTGGAGTCGGTGGATGACCGCATTCTGGAGTATCTCGCCAAAGGGCCATACCCGCGCCGACTTCCCGCTGGCGGTGCAGCGGGTGCGGGAGGCAGGTATCGCCCTGGCGCCCACTTTCGTCGCCTTCACGCCCTGGACCACCCTGGACGGCTATCTGGATCTGCTGGAATCATCTGGTCGGAGCTGGAACTGGTGGAGGCCGTCCCGCCGGTGCAGCTCAGCATCCGCCTGCTGGTCCCTGAGGGCTCCTATCTGCTGAAGCTGGAGGGGTTCCGCGCCCTGGTGGGCGAGTTCGACCCCAAACTGCTGGGCTACCCGTGGGCCAATCCGGACCCGCGGGTGGACGATCTGCAGCGCGCCGTGCAGGCCTGGGTCGGCCAGGCCGAAGGCGAAGGCCGCAGCCGCCGGGAGATCTTCGAGCGGATCTGGCACATGGCCCACGAGGTCGCCGGGCGGGAACCGCGCCCGCTGCCGGACAGCATCGGCGAGCCCATTCCCTCCATGTCCGAGCCCTGGTACTGCTGCGCAGAACCTACCGAGCAGCAACTACAGAGTTTCTGAGCAGGGGATTCAACTCGGGCTTGCGCGCCCGGACGCCGCGCGGACGAACCGGTGAACTGGCTGTCGCGGTGGCGGACCGGGCGGACTTGACTCCAAGGGTCCCTCCCGTTTCTAATACGGGGCTTCCGCCGCACCGGCCACGCCCATCTCCAGGCGAGCCGGCCGCAAGGGAAAACGCGCAAGCCGCCTTCCCGCCGGCGACAACAACACGCCAAACAAACGGCCAGGTAGCTCAGTTGGTAGAGCAGGGGACTGAAAATCCCCGTGTCGGCAGTTCGATTCTGTCCCTGGCCACCACTTCTACAGCCGGTTAGCCTTCTTTTGCGCCAGTCCCTGCGCACTGCCTGTGTCAGAATTGTGCCCCTGGGCGATCCTGGCGGCGTAGGCCGCGAGATGGTCGGAGCCCAGAGCGTATATATAGCGTCTGACCATCTTCGTTTTCCCGATTGCCGCCTTGATGTGAATGACAGCTTCACCCGGTGACGCGGTCTTCGTGTTCCGGTCATCGGTGGAACTCGCCGCACGACGTTTGGTTGGGCTTCGGCGTCGGTTGGGCTTCGGTGTAGGTTGGGCTGAGCAACGCGAAGCCCAACGTCCCTGGCCCCCAGGCCCGTGTTCCATCCCACTGCACGCCAAACCCATCACCATTTGATCGCCCGCCGCCTTCAGTAGCCTGTTGGTACGGGCCCGGCATCTTGCCTGGGTCGTATGTGTATGAAGTGCTGTCCTGTCGGGCTTCGCGTTGCTCAGCCCAACCTACGGTCTCAGCCCAACGTGCGGCGGCGCCTTGCTGGCCGCAGACATCCCCCGCGTCCCATCTGTTTCGTCAGCTGTCGAACGTGCCTGGGCTTCCGTGCCGAGCGCCTCCCGCAACACGATAGAAATCGCCTATCAATAATCCAGGAATAATCAATTTCACAGTAGACCAGCAGTCTCCTAACCTGGGTACAGGGTCGCGGCAAGGCGCCGCGGCCGCAGATTCCGCAACCGGATACAGGAGAGACAAACATGTTCGACAATCGCGAAGGACAGCGCATCCCCAATGTGATTTTCAAGACCCGCCAGAACGGCCAGTGGGTGGACAAGACCAGCGAGGAAATCTTCGCGGGCCGCAACGTGGTGGTGTTCTCCCTGCCCGGCGCCTTCACGCCCGACCTGTTCGTCGTCCCACGTGCCGCGCTTCAACGAACTGGCCGAGACGTTCCGCGCCAACGGCATCGACGAGATCCTGTGCGTGTCCGTCAACGACGCCTTCGTGATGAACGAATGGCAGAAGGACCAGGGCGCCGACAACGTCACCTTCCTGCCCGACGGCAACGGCGAGTTCACCGAGGCCATGGGCATGCTGGTGGACAAGCGCGAGCTCGGCTTCGGCAAGCGTTCCTGGCGCTACTCCATGCTGGTCCGCGACGGCGTGATCGAAAAGATGTTCATCGAGCCGGACGTGCCGGGCGACCCCTACGAGGTGTCCGACGCCGACACCATGCTGGCCTACATCAATCCGCACGCCGACAAGCCGGCCGACGTCGCGGTGTTCACCAAGGCGGGCTGCCCGTTCTGCGCTCGCGCCAAGGGTCTGCTGGCCGACTACGGCTATGCCTTCGAGGAGATCCAGCTCAGCCGCGAGGTGACCACGCGCTCGGTGCGGGCGGTGACCGGCCGGGACACCGTGCCCCAGGTGTTCGTCAACGGGGAGCACGTGGGCGACTCCGAGGCCCTGGAGGTCTGGATCAACGCCCGCCACCAGGACGCGGCCTGAGGGGTGCCCCGGCAGGCGGTGGGGTCACCCGCCCCTGCCGGCCGCTTGGTGACTGGCCGGGAGAATTTGACCAAGGGCGGCGAAGGCCGCATTGAGGCGGGATTGCCATCCGGGACGGCAGGGGCGCCCTGGCGGTGGTGAGCAAGGCCGCGTGGCCGGGTGGTGGAGCCCTCGTCCAGCAGCATGGGCTAAGCCGCGACTGCGTCAGGCGCCGCTTGTGTGACGGCGAAAGCTTTCCCGACGCAAGGGGTGATCCTTCGGCACCCGCGATTCGGGACTGACCGTGCTGAACAGCGTCGGTCAGCCGACCACACTGACATACCCACGACACCGAGCTTCAGACTGCGACTTCGAACGTCGACACTGGGTTGGGCGGGGTAGCATGTGCGATGGCTCGCTGGGGCTCGGCTTCGACGGTTTGCAGTCAATGTAGGGTGCAATAGCGAAGCGTATTGCACCGGACCTCAGAGAGAGCAGAAACGTGCCCTAAGCGCTTTCGGATATTGCGCCTTGCATCGGTTGAGAAGGGGCGAGGGGTTGGTAGATCGGGATGAGCCGGCGTCGGGTTTCGCCGCGGAGTTGTTGGGCTTCGCGTTGCTCAGCCCAACTTGCGAGGATTGTCCGTTGCCGCTGCGCTCAAGGCAGCAACAAATGCAGCACGCCGCCGGCTACGTCCATGCCGAGATCCACACTACCGCGGACCACGTCGAAGCTGCCCCGCAGCACCAGCCCCGCGCCGCCGGCCAGGGCGTGGATGACGGGGTGGCTCGAGGAGTAGCGCACCGCGAGAGAGGCGTTGTGGCGGGCGGCCTCGCGCTGGGCGTAGGTGAGCCGTGACTCGGGGATGGCGGTGACCCGTACATGGGCGGTGCCCGGGCCCATCATGGCGAGACGATGGGCCACGGCCACCGACACATCCAGGATGCGGCCGCCGTAGAACGGGCCGCGGTCGTTGACCATTGCCACGGCCTGGTGGCCGTTGTCCAGGTTGGTGATCCGCACCCACGTGCCGAAGGGCAGCACCTTGCTGGCGGCCGTCATGCGGCGGGGATCGTAGGGCTCGCCGCTGGCGGTCGGCTTGCCGGCGGCATGCCTGCCGTACCAGGAGGCCACGCCCTCCCGGTCATAGCCGTGGGCGGTGGGCAGCACCTGATAGCAGCCGTGGCCGGACACGCAGTAGCTGCCGCGGCCATGGGCGTGAGGGGCGCTGGCGCAGCCGCTGAGCGCCGCGCCGATGCCCACCATCAGCCACAGCAGAACGAGTCGGACGTGCGTCCGCCCCCGGTTCCGAACACTGTGAAATGCGTTACCCATGCCCTGCGATATGCGGCCCGATGTGCCACCGTCATACATACGTTCGGCAGTTTGTTCGCATCCTGAATCGCCCCTCCTCAGCGCGTTCCCTCCGGCCCGTCGCCGACCTCACTCACTGAGGCGGCACGATCGCGCTGTAGGCGAACACCCCGTAGGGATGGGCGCGGCGCAGCAGCAGGGCCAGATTGCGTACCTCGCGGTCGTGCACGCCCAGCACCTGGGCGGCAGCGCGCACCGTGGCGAGCGGGCCGCTGTCCGCGCCCAGCAGGCGGAGGCTCACATCGGGTTCGAGGGCACCCCACAGCCCCGGCTGTCCGGCCCGGGGCAGGTAGCGGACGTGGTACTGGTCGGCCTGCAGCTTGGCGAGCTGCGCCGCCGCGTCGATGGCCTCGTGGATGCCGCCCAGCTTGTTCACCAGCTTCAGCCGCAGCGCGTCTTCCCCGCTCCAGGCCCGGCCCTGGGCGACCTGATCGACCTGGTCCGGCGTCAACCCGCGGGATTTCGCCACCAGATCCACGAAGCGTGTATACAAATGGTCGACCGACGCCTGCATGGTCTTGGCAATGTCGGGCTTGAGGGGCAGCAGGGGCGACAGGGCGCCGGCCGTGGGCGTGTTGGCGACGCCTGAAACATCAATGCCGACCTTGCCCAGGGTGTCGGTGAAGTTCGGGAACAGGGCGAAGACACCGATGTCGGCGGTGATGGTGGTGGGCTGCGCATAGATCGCCTGGGCGGCGGTGGACAGCCAGTACGCCCCCGACGCGCCCAAGGTGCCCATGGACACCACCACCGACTTGCCCGCCTTGCGCAGGCGCAGCACGGCCTGGCGGATGTCCTCGGCCGCATCGACGCTGCCGCCCGGGCTGTTGACCTGCAGCACCACCGCGCGCACCGACTTGTCATGCACCAGCCGGTCGAGCTGGTCCACGGTGGGCCGGGCGGCCACCACGCCGGGCACCGAGCCCTTGCCGGAGACCAGCATGCCGTCGATGGGCACCACCGCGACGGCAGGACCGCCCCGATGGTCACTGCCGGTGGCGGCCAGGTACTGGCGGTAGCCGATCTGCGGCACCGCGCCATTGGTGTGTCCCAGCGCTTTGGCGATGGCCATGGTGAAGGCATGCGGGTCACCCAGCTCCGACACCAGCCCCCGGTGCAGGGCGAGGCGGGCGGTATCGCCCTTGGCGGCGGTGACCAGCTGGGGCAGGTTCTCGGCATAGGTCTGGACCTGCGCGGCCTTCAGACCCCGGGCGGTGGCGACGCTTTCCTTGTAGTTCGACCACCAGGTCTTCAGCCAGCCCTGGGCTTCCTCCTTGGCGGCCGGGGACATGTCGGTGCGGATGAAGGGTTCGACCGCGGACTTGTATTTGCCCTTTCGGAACACGTACACCTTCACGCCGAGACGGTGGAGCAGATCCTTGAAATAGGGTTGGTAGTTGGCGTAGCCGGTGATCAGCACCGCGCCCAGGGGGCTGAGGTAGATATGATCGGCGCGGGCGGCCAGCAGATAATCGCCCTGGGAGTAGTTGGAGGCATAGGCGTAGATGGACTTGCCCGCCTTGCGAAAGCGCCCGAGGGCCCGGGCGACGGTCCGGAGCTGGGTGATGCTGCCGCCCTGGAAGTCCTGCAGGTCCAGGGCCATGACCTTGATGCGCGGATCGTCGGCGGCCCGGTCGATGGCGGTGGTGAGGTGGCGGATCAGCACTTCCCGGTTGGGATGGCCGAACAGCTCGTCCGCCGAGCGCTGCCAGGGGGGTTCGCTGAGGCTGTAGACCAGGTGCCCGCGCGGGGCGACCACCAGTACCGCATTGTCCGGCACGCCCGGGCGGTGCAGGGCCTGGAACACGCCGAACCCGATCGCCACCAGCAGGCCGAGGGTCAGCAGGTTGAGCAGCGCCCGGCGCACCCAGTGCAACAGGCGCCCGAGCCAGGAGAAGGAGGCGGACAGCGTAGCCATTGTGATCCTTGCGGTCAGGTCGGCCGAGTATGATTGGAATTCTGCATCATCGGCACGACGGGGAATGTGCCACACCCTCCGGCCGATGTGCTGTTGGAGGGTATGTCGCTGACATTCGTTCCATTGTAGCCCGAAGCACCCGTCATGCGCGGACCGCTCGACCCTGCCATGGCGGGCCATTTCATGGCGCCTCGGTCGCCGCCCGGTTCGATTCTCAGCATTGGCGCCGTCCGACGTTTTCGATGGATGGTATCCCTGCCGCGATTGTGTATCCGGGGCCCGGCGCGGTCGGTTATACTGCGCCGCAGGGACCCCGTCCCCTCATATCGTCGGCCAGTGATGTCTGTGGATTCCCAACGAAAGCCTTTTGAATTGCGGGCCGGCATGCAGCTCATGACCAGCCTGTTGTTGTACGCGACCGACACGGACGCCGTCGAGGGCGAGCTGGCGCGGCTTGTCACCCAGGCGCCGGGCATGTTTCAGGGCGCGCCGATGGTGCTCGATCTGCAGGCCCTGCGCGACGGCGAAAGCGTTCCCGATTTTGGCGCCCTCGCCCGCATGCTGCGCGACCGATCGGTGGTCCCGGTGGCCGTGCGAAACGCCAGTGCCGCCCACAAGGAAGCGGCCCGCGCCGCCGGCTGGAGCGTGCTGCCCGATGCCCGCGAGGCGCCGGCCCCGCCCGAGCCCAAAGCGGAATCGGCCCCCAAGGGTCCGCCCCCCGCGCGGGTGATCGACCACCCGGTGCGCTCCGGCCAGCAGATCTACGCGCCGGGGGACCTGACTCTGCTGCAGCAGGTGAGCCCCGGCGCCGAGGTGCTGGCCGCCGGCTGCATCCACATCTACGCGCCCCTGCGCGGCCGGGCCCTGGCCGGTGTGAATGGGGACACCCGTGCGCGCATCTTCTGTCAGTCCATGGACGCGGAACTGGTGTCGGTGGCGGGGCACTATCGGACGTTGGATGACCTCGATGGCGACCTTGCCGGTCGGCCTGCACAGGTCTATCTCGACGGCGAGCAGCTGGTCATCGCAGCGCTTTGAACGGTTTACCGCCATTGGACTGCCGTGTATCGGGAACCAAGGCGTCGGCGCCCGCAGGCGCGCCCCGCAGCGGGCATATCGTGTGCGTTCGGCGCAACGCCTGCGCTGTTTCAAATAGTTGATCAGGGTCTGCTTGGTCTGTTGCGACCACAGTCCCACCACCCGCGGAGAACGTTATTTTGAGCAGAACAATCGTTGTCACTTCCGGAAAAGGCGGGGTCGGCAAGACGACCACCAGCGCCGCATTCGCCACCGGCTTGGCGATGCGGGGCCACAAGACTGCGGTCATCGACTTCGATGTCGGCCTGCGCAATCTGGATCTGATCATGGGTTGCGAACGCCGCGTGGTCTACGACTTCGTGAATCTGATCCAGGGCGATTCCAATCTCAACCAGACCTTGATCCGCGACAAGCGGGTCAAGGACCTGTACGTGCTGCCGGCATCCCAGACCCGCGACAAGGAGGCCCTCACCCTGGAGGGCGTCGGTCGGGTGCTGGACGAACTGCGTCAGGCCGGCTTCGAGTACATCGTCTGCGACTCGCCGGCGGGCATCGAAACCGGCGCGCAGACCGCCATGTACTACGCCGATGAGGCCCTGGTGGTCACCAACCCCGAGGTCTCCTCGGTGCGCGATTCGGACCGCATGCTGGGCATCCTGGCCAGCAAATCCCGGCGCGCCATCGAGAACGAGGAGCCCGTCAAGGAACACCTGCTGATCACGCGTTATGCGCCGGAGCGGGTCCAGGGCGGTGACATGCTCAGCGTCGAAGACATCGCCGAACTGCTGGGCATCAGCCTGTTGGGGGTGGTGCCTGAATCCCCGGGGGTGCTGCAGGCCTCCAATTCCGGCGAGCCGGTGATCCTCAGTGACAAGGAGCCGGCCGGACAGGCCTATGACGACCTGGTCGCCCGCTTCCTGGGCGAGGATCGCCCGCACCGTTTCCTGATGCCCGAGAAGAAGGGGCTGTTCAAACGGCTGTTCGGCTAGGAGCGTCGCCCAGATGAGCTTTCTCGATTATTTCCGCTCCTCCTCGAAGAGGAACTCCGCCCAGCTCGCCAAGGAACGCCTGCAGGTGGTCATCGCCCACCAGCGCACCGCCCGCAGCCGCCACGATTTCCTGCCGGACATGCAGCGCGAGCTGCTGGATGTCATCCGCAAGTACATCGCCATCGACGAGGACCAGATCCAGATCCAGCTGGATCAAGACGGCGACTGCGAGGTGCTGGAGCTGAACGTGACGTTGCCGGACAGAAGCTGAAGCTGCCCGGGCAGGCACGGCTTGGGCGGGCGAGGGTTCGATGCGAGGGGCGCAGCCACGGGGTGGGTGCTGCTGCAGTCTCAGCGCTTTCGGCCGCCAAGGTGACAGAGGGCCGGGTGCCCCGCTTTACTTCCGTCCGCCAATGCGCCTAATATGTGAGCGGATGGATTGCAATTAACTATAATCTAATCAATAGATTAGAATAAGGATGATGGCGGTGGAGTTTTCGGTGGCGCCCCTGGGGGGGCAGCTGCGGGATCTGCTGGTCCCGCCCGAGCGCGCCGAGCAGCTCAAGGTCGAGTCCAAGGACTACCAATCCGTGACGCTGTCCCAGCGTCAGGTCTGCGATCTCGAATTGCTCATGAACGGCGGGTTCTCGCCCCTCGATGGGTTCATGACGCGGGAGATCTACGATTCGGTCGTGGAGCGCATGCGGTTGCCCGACGGGCTGCCCTGGCCCATTCCCGTTGTCCTGGACCTGCCGACGCGCACGGCCGACAAGCTCCAGACCGGCCAGTATCTGGCCCTGCGCGACGGCGAGGGTTTCATGCCCGCGGTCATGCGCATCGACGAAATCTGGCAGCCCGACAAGGACCGGGAAGCCGAAAGCGTCTACGGGACCCAATCCCGCGCCCACCCCGGTGTGCGATACCTGTACGAACAGGTTCACGACACCTACGTGGGCGGCGCCGTCATTGGCATTCAGAGCCCCGTGCACTACGACTTCGGCAGCTTCTGGGACAGCCCGGAAGAGCTGCGGGCCCTGTTCCACAAGATGGGCTGGCGCAAGGTGGTGGCCTTTCAGACCAGCAAACCCATGCACCGCATGCAGCGTGAGGTGACCCTGCAGGCGGCCAAGGAAATCCAGGCCCATCTGCTGCTGCATCCCGCGGTCGGCATGACCAAGCCGGGCGATCTGCAGTATTACGCGCGGGTGCACTGCTACCAGGCCATCCGCCGGCACTTCCCCCACAACCTCGCCATGCTGTCGCTGCTGCCCCTGGCCATGCGCATGGCCGGTCCCCGCGAAGCGCTGTGGCACACCATCATCCACCAGAACTTCGGCTGCTCCCATTTCATCGTCGGCCCCGAGCACGGCTCGCCGCCCAATGGCGGGCGCGGATGCCACACCTTTCTATGCGCCCTACGCGGCCCAGGAGCTGGTGGAACGCCACAGCGCGGAGCTGGCGGTGCGCATGGTGCCGGTGGAGGAGATGCGGTACGTGCCGGCCCAGGCCCGTTTTCTGCCGGTGCCGGCCATCGAGCGCAGCAGAGGCGGAGGCGCTGGAGATCACCGATGCGGAGCTGCGCCGGCTGCTCGCCCAGGGCGAGACCGTGCCGGAGTGGTTCAGCTATCCGGAGGTCATCGCGGAGCTGCGCAAGGTCTGCCCGCCGCGCACCCGGCAGGGCTTCACGCTGTTCTTCACCGGCCTGTCCGGCGCCGGCAAGTCCACCCTGGCCAAGATCATCTACGCCAAGCTCATCGAAGCGGGCGGGCGCCCGGTGACCCTGTTGGACGGGGATATCGTGCGCCTCAACCTGTCCAGCGAGCTCGGCTTCTCCAAGGAGCACCGGGATCTCAACGTGCGGCGCATCGGCTTCGTGGCCAGCGAGATCACCAAGAACGGGGGCGTGGCCATCTGCGCGCCCATCGCGCCCTATGCCGCCACCCGCGAAGCGGTGCGGGACATGATCGAGCAGCACGGTGCGTTCATCGAGATCCACGTGGCCACGCCTCTGGAGGTCTGCGAGTCCCGCGACCGCAAGGGGCTGTACGCCAAGGCGCGCCAGGGGCTGATCCCGGAGTTCACCGGCATCAGCGATCCCTACGAAGCGCCCGGGCGCCCGGAGCTGCGCATCGATACCTCGCGAAATGAGCCCCATGGAAGCGGCCCAGGATATTTTTCTTTACCTGCTGCGCGAGAGCTATCTGGATACTTCCGACGGGGTGTCGGCCGGCTGAGGGCGGGGATGCCGGCGTCGCCAGGAGTGATTTTCGGGATGACTGAATTCAAACAGGACAAGAGATACCCATGCGCGCGCTGGTGACAGGCGGGGCAGGCTTTATCGGCTCCCATCTGGTGGACCGCCTGCTCGCGGACGGCCATGAGGTGCGTGTGCTGGACGATTTTTCCACCGGCAAGGAATCGAACCTGCCCGTCGACTCACGGCTGGACGTCATACGCGGTGACGTGGGCGATTTCCAGACCGTGTTTCGGTGATGGACGGCGTCGACTGGGTATTTCACGAAGCGGCGGTGGCCTCCGTGCCCAAGACCCTGGACGATCCGTTGGGCAGTCACCGGGCGAACTACGTGGGCACCCTGAACGTACTGGAAGCGGCCCGCCGGGCTGGCGTGAAGCGGGTGATGTTCGCCGCTTCGGCGGCGGCCTACGGGGACGAGGCCCAGCCGCCCCACCGGGAGGACATGCCGGTCAATCCCCTGTCCCCCTATGCGGTGGACAAGGTGGCGTCCGAACATATTTGTCGTGTCTATCACCGACTGTACGGACTGGAGACTGTCTGCCTGCGTTACTTCAACGTGTTCGGGCCTCGGCAGGATCCTTCGTCTCCCTACTCGGGCGTGATTTCGATTTTTGTGGATTGCGCGAAGCAGGGTCGCCAGCCGACCATCTATGGGGATGGCGAGCAGACGCGGGATTTCGTGTATGTGGGGGATGTGGTGGAGGCGAATATTGGGCTGCGCGGTTCCCGCACTCGGCCACTTGACCGCGAACATCGGAACTGGCGCCCAAACGACTCTAAACCAGCTACTTAACGGAATTACAAAGGTCAGTGGCAAATCGCTGGCGGCACGCTACACGCAATCGCGAGCAGGAGATATACGCGACTCCTGGGCGCACGTGGCGCGCGCAGCGCACGTATTGGGATGGTCCGCGAGCGTGGGGCTCGAGCAGGGGCTCGTCGAGTTGGTGAAGAGCGTGGGATAATGCGATCTCGCATGGATGCCATGCCCGTGCGGATATTGTTGACCCGATGGGCGCGACACACTGTTAAATCCTGCCATCTACATTCCATGCGCATCCACAGATCCCCCTGCCACCACGGAATTAAAGCTGCCGCCGTCCGGACGACAGCAGACCACTCGCCTCAATCATCGAATTGTGCGTCCAGGCCCATGCTGATTTATTGGCAAAGCCAAATTTTCGAAGACCATATCCACAGCAGGATACAATTCCGACGCCCCTGCCGTAGATATTGCGTATGCGCGAAACGTCCGTCGATCTTCCCTGCCGGGTGCACCGAGCCTACCCCTCAAGTTGGCCAATTCCCGAGCCGTAGAGACTAACCGATGGCGTCGCCAATGATCAGCGTTGTGATGCCCGTTTTTAACGTCGCGCCATACGTCAAAGATGCGGTTCAGAGTGTACTCGACCAGACTTACACTGATTTTGAGCTCATCGCAGTGGATGACGGTTCGTCCGACCAGAGCGTTGAAATTCTCGAGTCATTTTCCGATGGGCGGATAAGGATAATCAGGCACGAGCATAACCGGGGCGTCGCCGCTGCGCGAAATACCGGCATCAGCGCCGCAGAAGGTGAGTTCTTGGCGTTCCTTGATGCAGACGACTTAATGGTGCCATCCCGTCTGGAAAACCAATTGGCATTTATGAATCGCGATCCGAGCATCGCGCTGTCAGCGGGAGGGACCAAAATCGTTGGTCCCGACGGAAAGCCCATTGCGCGCGCGGGTCATACCGTAATTCTCGATACCAGCGCCGCTGCGCCGTCTTTAGTGTTCGGAAATCTATTCGCTACATCCGCCTGGATGATGCGGCGGGACGCGTTGCCCGCGGGCGGTTTCCAGCAGCAATTCGCTGAAGACTACGATTTGCTCATCAGGCTGTCCATGACCCATCGCGTCTCCTTGTCACGCGACTGCTATACGTATTACAGGCGACGACCAGGCAGCGCTATGCATACTGCCGATTCAAAAAAGAAATGCGACGATCTCTGGCGCAGTCAACGCAATCTCTTCCGGCTATTGCATTTGACGCCCTCGCCGGCTGAAAAGGACCTTCACCAGTTCACAAGAGTCCATCCTGGCGCGCCTGTTACGGCGGATCGACTTGTCGAAACGTATAACTGGTATTCGAAACTCATTCAGGCCAATTCCGACACGAAACTCTACCCAGAACATGCCTTCCGCCTTGCAACTTCATACTTTTGGTTCACCCACCTCTGCTTGACTGCGCAACCGGGCCTTACACCGCTACGCATGTTCCTGCGGTCCCTGACATTTGCCCACGCACAACCGGCGCCGAAAATAATGCGTGCACTAGCCAGGGCCTGCATTCCATTGCGCTGCGGCTAGTTAACGCCGGGTCATGTTATTTCGTCCAACGTGATTTGTTTTGCTTCCGTTCGTACGTACCCGTCCGGAATTGATCGCTGGGGCGACGTCGCCATGTGGTGGAGGGACCTAGCAGATTGAGAATTGTCACCAATCGTAACCTATGTGCTCGATGTATCCGGACGATCCGTGGTAGGAAACAACTTGCGCGGGCACTCCTACCACAACCGCGTTGTCCGGCACATCTTTGGTCACGACGCAGTTCGCTCCGACCGCAACATTATCACCTATTTTTACGTTGCCAAAAATCTTAGCGCCCGGTCCTATGTATACATTGTCTCCAATAATAGGTGTTCCGATTCGCTTCCCTCTATTTGCCTGCCCGATCGTCACGCCTTGTGAGACATTGCAGTTTCTTCCGATTACGGTATCGCCATTGATGAAAATTCCCGAAAAATGACAGATATAAAACCCGCTCGCTATTTTTGTCTTGGGCGGGATTACTATGCCAAATTTATACATATAGTGCCTTAATACGAACCTGGTACAATGATAAGCGCCGTATCTGAAAATAGCGTTTGATCGCAAGTAGGCGCATAACCGCATAAAGAAAGAATACTTGAAGCCCGGTTTAGTAAGGAGGCAGTAATCAAAGAGCCCGCGCCTTTTCGTCCTACATGACGATATGAATCAGAAGCCACAAGACATCTGAACTCGTTGAATGTCACGACTTGGCCCTCGACGGATAATTTATGATTTTCGCGCCATACATGCTTACGCGCCGTTCAGTTTACGACCGGTCTCAACAGCTCCAGCCGCTGCGTTTGGGAAGGGTTGGTCCAATAAGGCGAATGGTCTTGGTTTTTGGCAGCAGACCGCTGGCGGCCGCTAGAGACATTTCTCAAGGCGACTGCCCTGACTCCCGCAAACGCCTGTCTGTATCGGATGAATCAATTATGCGTTCCCAAAAGGTGTTCCAAGCTCGCAGCCTTCAGTGTTCTTTCGATATCGGCGAAATTTGCAACGACCTCTGAAAGCGCCCGTTTTGGCCTTCTCTTGAGTTGACTCGCGGATGTGTCGGCGAGCTTCTGAATCGACAAAAACGATAAAACCTCATCGAACTTGTCCGGCTGGGCAATCAAGTCTTCATATGCGATCTCGTGGTGGCGAAATCCAGGTCGTTGCAGCAGTCGGGTGATCGCAGTCCGCTTGCGTTGCGAAATGCGAAATCCGAGACAAAGTCTCGGCGGGGTCGAGTTCAATCTGCACGCCGTCGCCGGAAGTTTCTGTGAGGCGATTATGGAAGACGCCCGTTTTCTGGGCCAAGGCGTTCGATAGAACGACATCAAGATCATTTCTGCGTATGAGATGCACTACGCTAATCGCTCTTCGCTTGAAATACAGAATCAGTTCAGGATATCTCTTTAGTTGTGAATACATCAATTTGAAACCGACTGCTCCCGGCCGGGCGTAGAGGCCATTGCAGTATGTAAATGTTCTGAAACGTCGCGGCACTACCGCGCGGGACGGCCATTCAATGAATCGCGGATAGCAATTGGATACCGTCTCCGGCCGTGTCCGCGGTTCGGGCAAAAAGAGTTCGCCGAACGCCTCGCTCTCGTGCTGCTGATTAAGCAGGTCCATTAGCCACGAAGAGCCAGTTCGCTGGGTGGTAAGTACCACATACTTTGTACCAGTCGAATCAGGCATGGGGCCGCTCTGTATGCTCATGGCCGGCTTCTCGTTGCTCAATCAATGTGTATCGCATACGCTCCGCGTCCGTGGTCGGGTTTCGCTCGTGCGGTGTCCCCTACGCCAA